>CP051229.1:0-3398407 GCA_017792365.1 Hyphomonas sp.
GCTGAAAGCATCTAAGCGGGAAGCCCACCTCAAAACTAGGATTCCCTTAGAGCCGTGATAGACGATCACGTCGATAGGCCGGGTGTGGAAGCGCTGCGAGGCGTGTAGCTTACCGGTACTAATTGCTCGATCGGCTTGATCACAAGCCAGACCCATGCGTGGCGACGAGCATGTCGCCCGAAAATATTCATTGTTCGTCCGGGTTCGTCTCCGGATGGCATGATCGTTAGTCAGTTAGTTGGTTGTTCGGCTTTGTCGACCTGGTGGTTATTGCGGGGGTTCCCCACCCGATACCATTCCGAACTCGGTCGTTAAGTCCCCCAGCGCCGATGGTACTATGTCTTAAGGCATGGGAGAGTAGGTCGCTGCCAGGTCTGCAAAGCCGAACATCAAGGATCAACCGCGCAATCTGGCGTGGTCGATGGCCTCCTTCTCAAGTCTTGCATCCTCGATGAGGGTGCTGGCGCGGCTCGCACGGGCGGACGTCCGGATCCTTGATCCTCGGCGTCAGGCGCGGTGGGCCGCGAATTTGTTTGGGCCGGAGAAATCCGTGCCCAGGCGCACAACCGGACGGTGACGCGGGGTGGAGCAGCCCGGTAGCTCGTCAGGCTCATAACCTGAAGGTCGCAAGTTCAAATCTTGCCCCCGCACCCACAACAGCCCCGCACTTGTTGCGGGGCTGTTCTCGTTTCAGGCGACGGATTTCGGCCTCAAACCCATTTAATGATGTGAAGCGCTCGTCAGCTTTGCTTTCAGCAATGTTATGTATCACGCACGGGCGCGCTATTGCGTAACCGGATGTTATCGTTTATCGATATATAATCAGTTTGTGGGACCAGTCTGCCGGATTGTGTGGGCGGCTCCTATACCGTTCGACAGGGATACATGAGCCTCGCTCTTTCCACCTTGATCTACGAATGGCGCCGCTACATGGCCGCGGTGATTTCGATCGCGGTTGCCGGCGTGCTGATGCTGGCGCTGTCGAGCATGTTCGTCGGCCTCATCGAGTCGTTCACGCTGATGATCGACAAGTCGCGCGGGCAGATCATCGTGCTTTCAGCTGATGCCGAATCGCTGGGTGGACCCGGCGGCGGCGGAGATGCGCTGCCGGCGCGAGTGATGCCGCTGATCTACCAGCATCCCGAGGTCACCGATGTCGCGGATCTGCCCGGCGGATTCGGTCAGTTCTTCGGACCCGGCGCGACGCAGGGCGATCCAACCAACATCATGGTCATCGACACGGTCGAAGACGCGCTGACCTTGCCGGCCGACTTCACCGAAGAGATGCGCCAGACGCTGGCGGTCCCGTACAACGTTGCGATCGACAAGTCGGCGCAGAGCGCCCTCGGCGTCCAGCTCGGCGATCTTGCGATGCTGAATGGTCGCACGGTGAGGGTGGCGCTGTTGCTGGACGGCTATGCAAATAGCCAGTTCTCCAACCTGATCATGTCGCGTCAGACCTACCGCTTGCTGGGGCAGTACAACGACGACCGGCTTGGCCTGTTGATGGCGCGCATCCAGGATCCCTCGCAGGCGGACCGGGTTCGCGACGAACTCAACGAGATGGCGGATGGTCAGTACCGTGCGTGGACGAAGCCGGAATTGCGCGAAGCGACAATGCGCGATGCGCTGTCCGAGGGGATACTCGGACTGATCCTCATGTTCCTGAGGGTGATCGGCTTCTTCATCGGCGTGGTCATTACCTGGCAGACGCTGCGCGGCGCGATCCTCGCGAACATCAAGGAATTCGCGAGCCTGAGGGCGCTAGGCGTGTCCATGGGCAACCTGCGGACTGTGATCATCGAACTGTCCTTCTGGGTAGGCATCGCCGGACTCATCATGGCTGGCCTCGCGATGCTTGTGCTGAACTGGCTGGGAAGCTTGTCCAACATCCCGATGGGCTATCGCGTCAGCGAAGTTGTCCAGACGGGAGGGCTCCTTCTCCTGATCGCAGTCGGATCGGGCGTGCTCACGCTCGGCGCGCTCAAGAAGGGCGAACCAGCGGATCTGCTGCGATGACGGCGCACGAACAGGTCATATCGCGTCCGGTGGCGCCGCGCGCAGAGCAGGAGAGCGCCAGACCGCGGACGGAAACCCGGGAGCTTGCGATCGACGCGCGGGGTCTGACCAAGGCGTTCGGCAAGGGGCCGGCGCGCGTCGAGATCCTCAAGGGGATCGATTTTCAGGTCGAGACCGGGGAGATCGCCCTGGTCATGGGCCCATCCGGATCGGGAAAGTCCACGCTGCTGGCTGCGGTGTCGGGACTGATGAAGCCCGACAGCGGCTCGGTGATTTCGCTGGGCACGGATCTGTGGACGATGTCGCGCGGCGAGATCGACAAGTTCAGGTTGCGCAATTGCGGCTTCGTTTTCCAGGGCTTCAATCTCTTTCCGGCGTTGACCGCCAGCCAGCAGATCGAAGTGCTGCTGAAGTTCGCCGGCGTTAAGCGCGCGGAGCGGAGAGAGACCGCGGTCACGATTCTAAAGGCTGTGGGCCTGGGGCATCGCATCGACTACCGCCCGGAGAAACTGTCAGGCGGCGAGAAGCAGCGCGTCGCGATTGCGCGGGCGCTTGCGAAGAAACCAAGGCTGGTCTTCGCGGACGAGCCGACCTCCGCGCTCGACGGCGAGAACGGGCAGCTGGCCATGGACCTGCTGCGCAAGGCGGCCAAGGAGCAGGGCGCGACCGTGCTGTGCGTGACGCACGATGTGCGGCTGGCCCAGTACGCCGACCGCATCATCACGATCGAGGACGGCCTGATCACTTCGACCAACGCCGATCCGAACCACTTTGCACACTGAAGTATTGGAACAGAGCTCATGACAGCCCCAACCGGAAAGCTAGCTTCAGCGCTCGGCGGCATTGCGATGCTGGTGCTGGCCGCTTGTGGGCAGAACGGGGCGGACGCCGGCTCGGCGGGCTCCGATGAAGCCTCTGCGACGCTGGCGGGACCGGAGTATTCCGCGATCGCATCAGGCAAGGTCGATGTTGAGGGCGGGCTGGTCGATATCGCGGCGCGCGCGCCCGGCATTGTGACCGAGGTCTATGTCCAGGAAGGCGACGAGGTCGAGAAGGACCAGGTGCTTGCCAAGCAGGACGATGAAGATGCGCTATTGAGCCGGGACCGGACGGCCGCCCAGCTGCGTCAGGCCGAGGCGCAGGTGCCGATTCTCGAGGTTCAGCTGGATGCGGCGCGCCGGGAAGAGAATCGCCTCAAGCGGCTGATCGACAGCAGCGCCGTGTCCGAGCAGACATACGAGCAGGCCGTCGACCGGACCCGCCAACTCGAGGCGCAACTGGAAGCACAGAAAGCCTCGGTGCAACTCGCGCGCACGCAGCTGGCGCAGGCCAATTACCAGCTCGAGCTCTATATCGTTCGTGCGCCGACGGATGGAAAGATCGTGCGGCGCTATGCAAACCCCGGCTCTGGCGCGTCTACATTGCAGGTGACGCCGATGTTTCAGCTGCAGCCGGACGCCCAGCGTATCGTCCGCGCCGAAGTGGCGGAGCAGTCGATCGGCGAGGTCCGCAAGGGGCAGAAAGTCGAGATCGTGCCTGAAGCGGACCAGAGCCAGAGCTATCCCGGCGAGGTGATGCGGATTGCGGATGTGATGGGCGCGCGCCGCCTGCGTTCGGATGATCCGAGCCAGAGAGCGGATGAGCGGGTCGTGGAGGTTGTCGTCGATGCGACAGCGGCGCCAGTCCTCGTCGGCCAGCGTGTGTTCGTGAAGTTTCTAGAAGACTAGGAAGCGGTCGCGTTCTCGTTGGCGAGTTCGGCGATCGTGGAATCCAGTTCGGCGCGGATCTCGTCTTTCGACATCGACGAGGTGATCATCGACACCGCTTCATCGGTGCGCCGATCGACGAGCAGCATGAAGCCGGTCGCGCCTTTGTTCTGTTCGTAAGTGTCAACAATATCGAGGGCCGCAGCGCGTTGTTGTAACTCCTCCGTCGGCCCCATCGAGAAATCGAACTTCACGAACTCCACAGCTCTCCATCGAACTCGGCGGCAACGTCGCGGGCTTCGGATCGAGCAGCGCGCATGCGGAACACCATGCCGAGTAGAACATGGCGCCAACGACGTTGGGCGAGCCTTCGGTGAAGGCGGAGGGAGGATCGGCCTGGGCGCCCGGAGCCGCCCGATACTGACCACGGTGCAGGAGGCCCTGACCGAACATCGCCGCCACCACAACGATTACAACCAGCGAAAGCACGCTCGTGGCTTTCAGGGCGGGGAACTTCATTGGGCTACCACTCCTCCAGAATCCTAAAGTAGATACTTCGTACTGGGCCGCCATCTGGTTGCAGTCCATGACCCAGATGGGCGTGGGAATTCACTCGTTGGGGATTGAGATCGCCAGTAGGCGGCGGCGCTGTCCGTGACCTGATTGTGACCAACAGCCGCGATATGCGGGATGTTGCTATTGAGAACGGTTCGCAATATAGCGAGTACATGAAACCAGTATCCGGCATCCCCCTCCATCAGCTTGCGCGTGGCGTCGTCGCGCGGGTTAAAGGGTTCAACGACGATGCGGATACGCTGGTTGCGAAGCTTCGCGAAATCGGTTTTGCCGAGGGCGATGAAGTTGAGCTGATGGGTCGCGGCTGGCTCGGCGGGGCGCCCCTGTCGATCCGCTTGAACCGGACCCTGATTGCGCTCAGGACAAGGGAAGCGGCGCTCGTGCAGGTGGAGCCGGTTTCGTGACGGCTTCAGTACTGCGCCTCGCGCTGGTCGGGGCTCCCAATAGCGGCAAGACAACGCTCTTCAACGGCCTCACGGGCGGTCTTGCCCGCACCGCGAACTTTTCAGGGACGACGGTCGAGACGCGCATCGGCCGATTCGAGACCGAAAGCGGAGCCCTGGTCGATGTCGTCGACCTTCCGGGCATTTATGGCCTGGAGGCGCGATCGACGGACGAACGAGTGGCGCTGGATGCGCTGCAGGGGAATCGCGAGGGCGCGCCGGCTCCGGACGCCATGCTGCTGGTGGCAGATGCGGCGAACCTGCGCACGCATCTCCATACGGTCCTGCAGCTGAAGAGTCTCGGGCATCCCGTGATCCTCGTGCTGAACATGATGGATCTTGCAGAGCGCGATGGTCTTGAGCTCGACATCGCCAAGCTGGAAGAGCGACTCGGCGTGCCGGTCGTGCCGACGCGCGCGACCCGTCGATCGGGCCGGGCGGGTCTCGTCGCCAAGATTGATGAAATGCTGTCGGCGGGGCGACTGAAAACGCCAAAGCGGGAAACGCTCCCTCAGTCGGCTCTGGCCGACCTTCAAAAGCAGGCGCGCAACATCGCCAATGAGGTGATCGTCCACGAGCCGGCGATGAACCGCATGACGCGGCAGCTGGACAGGATCCTGTTGCATCCGCTTGCGGGGCCGGCGGTGCTGATGGCTGTACTCTTTCTGGTATTTCAGTCGGTCTATGCGTGGGCGACGCCGTTGATGGACGGCATAGAGGCGCTGTTCGCGACGGTGCAGACCACCATCGAGCCATTCCTTGGCGAAGGCTATGTGCGCAGTTTCATCATCGACGGCGTGATCAACGGCGTCGGGTCTGTTGTCGTCTTCCTTCCGCAGATCGTGATCCTGTTCGCCTTCATCCTGTTCCTGGAGGCCTCGGGCTACATGGCGCGGGCGGCCTTTCTGATGGACGAGCTGATGCTGCGCGTGGGGCTGAACGGCCGCGCATTCATTCCACTGCTGTCGTCGTTTGCGTGCGCGATACCCGGCATCATGGCGGCGCGCACGATCGAGGAAGAACGCGACCGCATCACGACCATCATGGTCGCGCCGCTGATGACCTGCTCGGCCCGGCTTCCCGTCTACACCCTGCTGATCGGCGTGTTCATCCCAGCAACAATGGTTGGCCCCTTCAATCTGCAGGGCCTCGTGCTGTTCGCGCTCTACATGATCGGCATCGTCAGCGCGGTCCTGGTCGCCTTCGTGCTTCGCCGCACCGCGACGAAGGGACCGACGCAGGCGCTGATCATGGAATTGCCGACCTACAAGCTGCCGGTGGCGAGGGATTTTCTGTTCGGGTTGCTTGAGAAGGCATGGGCCTTCCTGAAGCGGGCGGGCACCATCATCTTCGCAACGACGGTCCTGCTCTGGTTCCTGGCGACGTTCCCCAACACCGGGCAGGGACTGGAGGGCAGTTTTGCCGGAATGATCGGTCGGGTACTCGAGCCGATCTTCGCGCCCGTCGGCTTCAATCTGGAGATGGTCGTCGCGCTGATCCCGGGCATGGCGGCGAGAGAAGCTGCGATATCCTCACTCGGGTTGATCTACTCGCTCGGCGGAGATGTCGACGAAACGTCACAGGCCCTGCAGGTCACGCTGGCGACTGCGTGGACCCTGCCGATGTCGCTCGCTTTCATTGCCTGGTATGTCTACGCGCCCCAATGCTTCGCAACGCTGGCCACGGTCAGGCGCGAGACGAACTCCTGGAAGTGGACCGTCTTCATGTTCACCTACCTGATCGGCCTAGCCTATGCCGCTTCCATGGCGACATACTGGATCGCAGTCTGGGCAGGGCTGTAGCGGCTATTCGGCTGCCTGGCGTGCATCGTCGTCCTGCGGCGTCCATTTCAGGCGAGGCGCGCGCGCGGCCTGGGTCTCGTCCAGCCTTTGGATCGGAGCGAGGTGCGGCGCGGTTGCTAGGCTAGCGTCGCCCGCCTTGGCGCGTCGCGCGACAGACCCGAGCGCATCCGCAAACCGGTCCAGCTCAGCCTTAGACTCCGTTTCGGTCGGCTCGATCAGCATCGCGCCATGGACGACAAGCGGGAAGTATACCGTCATCGGGTGGTAGCCCTCGTCGATCAGGCCCTTCGCGATGTCGAGCGTCCCGAGGTCCGAACCCTTCAGGAAGGCGTCCGAGAACAGCGCCTCATGCATGCAATAGCCGTCGAACGCCGGCGACATGTCGTCCTTGAGGCGGGCGAGGAGGTAGTTGGCGTTGAGGACGGCGTCCTCGGCGACCTGCTTCAGTCCATCGGCGCCGTGGCTCATCATGTAGGAAAGCGCCCGCACGAACATACCCATCTGACCATGGAACGCGCACATGCGCCCGAGGCTCTCCGCCGCCTGACCCTCGCCTGAGTGCTCGACGAGGCGATAGCCGTCATCGCCCTTCACGATGAACGGCACCGGAGCAAACGGGGCCAGCGCTTCCGAAAGCACCGTTGGGCCTGCGCCCGGCCCGCCGCCGCCGTGCGGGGTCGAGAACGTCTTGTGCAGGTTGATGTGCATCGCATCGATGCCGAGATCGCCCGGGCGGACGCGGCCGACGATGGCGTTGAAGTTCGCGCCGTCGCAATAGAAATACCCGCCCGCCTCGTGGATCAGTTCGGCGATCTCGACGATGTCGCGTTCGAACAGGCCGCAGGTGTTGGGATTGGTGAGCATGATGCCGGCGACATCATCGCCAGAGCCGATCTTTGTCTTGAGGTCCTCGAGGTCGACGCGCCCATCGGGGCTGGCCTTGATTTCGTGAACGGTGAAACCGCACTGGGCCGCCGTGGCCGGGTTGGTGCCGTGGGCCGACGAGGGCACCAGAACACGCTTGCGCTTGTCTGCTTCGCCGCGCGCCTCCAGAGCCGCGCGGATCGCAAGCATGCCACAAAGCTCGCCATGGGCGCCGGCCTTCGGGCTCATTGCGACGGCGGGCATGTTGGTCAGCTTGCAAAGCCAGTCAGCCAGCTCATCAATCAGTTGAAGCGCACCCTGGATAGTGGCCTGTGGCTGCAAGGGATGGATGTTGGCAAAACCGGGCAGGCGGACAACCTTCTCGTTCAGCCGCGGATTGTGCTTCATCGTGCACGAGCCAAGCGGGAAGAGGCCAAGATCGATCGCATAATTTCTCTGCGACAGGCGGACATAGTGCCGGACTGCCTCCGGCTCAGACAGTCCGGGCAGGCCGATCCGACCCTGACGCTTCACGTCGCCAATCCGGGAGCGATTGCCGACCGGCTCGGTCAGATCCACGCCTGTCTTATCGACCGACCCGATCTCGAAGATCAGGTCTTCACGCTGCAGCAGGCCACGAGAGCCCGACACGGTTTCGAGGCTATGCGTCGTCGCCGGGTCGTCTGTCGGGCGCGTTTGCCGGCCTTGAGAGTTCATGCTCATTTCAGTGCTTCCCACAAGCCGGCTGCATAGGCCTCGATGTCTGATTTCGTGACGCATTCGGTCGCGCAGGTGATGATGACGTCATCCGCATGCGACTCCTTGCGATAGAGGCGCGCGGCGCGCACGCCGCCGACCACGCCATGCTTCTCAAGCGACGCGAGGACGTCGGCCGCCGGCTTGGGCGTCCGGTAGGCGAATTCGTTGAAGTATCGCGGCGTCAGGATCTTGACGCCCTTTACCTTGCCGAGCGCATCGGCGAGATCGCATGTCGCGTCATGGCAGAGGCGTGACAGGCGGACGAACCCTTTCTCGCCAAGCAGCGTCATGTGCGCCGTGAAGGCGAGGGCGCACAGGCCGGAATTGGTACAGATGTTGGAGGTCGCCTTCTCGCGCCGGATGTGCTGTTCGCGGGTCGAGAGCGTAAGGACGAATCCGCGCTTGCCTTCTGCATCGACCGTCTCACCGGCGAGCCTTCCCGGCATCTGCCGGACATATTGCGACTTGCAGGCGAAGAGGCCGACATACGGGCCGCCGAAGCCCATCGGGACGCCGATGGATTGCCCTTCGCCGACGGCGATGTCGGCGCCCATCTCGCCAGGCGGCTTCACCATTCCGAGTGACACCACCTCCGTGAAAGCGCTGACCAGCAGCGCGCCCTTGGCATGCGCTTCATCGGCAATTTCGCTGAGGTCCGTCACCGTACCGAACACGTTCGGGCTCTGCGCGATGATGCAGGCGACGTCTTCGGACAGCTTGTCGAGCGTCTTTTCTTCGCCATCGACCGCCGCGGGCATCTGGATGACCTTGATGCCAGCCGCTTCGCAGACCGTTCGCGTCGTGTCGGCATAGTGCGGGTGCAGACCGCCTGACAGGATCACGGTCTTCCGTCTCGTGATGCGGCAGGCCATCAAGGCCGCCTCGCCGCAGGCCGTCGAGCCGTCGTACATGGACGCATTGGCGACATCCATGGCGGTCAGGGCGGCGACCTGTGTCTGGAATTCGAAGAGCGTTTGCAGTGTGCCCTGCGCAATTTCGGGCTGGTAAGGCGTATAGCTCGTCAGGAATTCCGAGCGCTGGATGATGTGGTCCACTGTTGCGGGGATGTGGTGCTTGTAGGCGCCGCAGCCGACGAAGAACGGTCCCTCGCTTGCGGCGCGGTTCTTCGCGGCGAGTTTGCCGAGCTTGCGCTCGACCTGCAGCTCGCCCTGGTGCTTCGGCAAGCCTTCGATCGGCTGCTTGAGGCGCGCGGACGCAGGCACGTCTGCGTAGAAATCATCGATCGACGATGCGCCGATCGTGTTCAGCATTTCCCGACGATCTTCGGGCGTTAGCGGCAGGTATCTCATGGTTCAGAGGCCTTCGCAGAATGCGTCATAGGCGGACTTGTTCATAAGGCCCGCCAGCTGGTCCGGAGCGGAGAGCCGGATCTTGCAGAACCAGCCATCGGCTTCGGGAGATGCGTTCACCGTCTCGGGCGCTGATGTCAGGGCCGGGTTGGATTCAATCACCTCGCCGGACACGGGGGCGTAGACGTCGGAGGCCGCCTTCACGCTTTCGACCACCGCCATCTCGCCGTTCTGATCGACGGTTCGGCCAGCCTCAGGGAGATCCACGAAGACGACGTCGCCAAGCTGTTCGGTGGCATAGGCGGTTACGCCGACGGTGCCGACATCGCCGTCGACGGAAATCCACTCGTGTTCTTTCGTGAAGTAGACGGTCATGTTGGAGCCTTCAGCGTTTGTAATTGTGTGGGACGAAGGGAAGGGGCGCGACCTCGGCTTCGATCGGCTTGCCCCTGACGATGAGCTGGAGCGGTGTTCCCTTGCGGGCGTGCGCGTTGTCGACATAGCCCATCGCAACGGGTCCGTTTGCAGTCGGGCCGAAACCGCCAGAGGTGACCTCGCCGATCTTTTTACCGTTCGTGTCGTGGATTTCCGTGCCTTCGCGAGCCGGAGCGCGTCCCAGCGGACGTATCCCGACGCGTTTGCGTTTCGCGCCGCCAGACAGTTCGCTCAGTATGCGCTCTGCGCCCGGAAAATCCGCCGCCTTGCGCCTGCGTTCCGGGATCGTCCAGGCAAGGCCAGCTTCGATGGGCGAGATGTCCGGAGAGAGGTCGTGGCCATAGAGGCAGAGGCCTGCTTCGAGGCGCAGGGAGTCGCGGGCGCCGAGGCCGATGGGGCGCACGCGCCCATCCGCGAGAAACGCTTCGACCAAGGGGATTCCAGTTGAGGCGGGGATCAGCAGTTCGAAGCCGTCTTCACCGGTGTATCCGCAGCGCGACAGAATGATGTTCTCGTCGTCGAAGGGGATCTCGATGGACTGCATGAAGGTAAGATCGCGGGCTTCGGGGAATCGTTCCGCGACAACCTCGATTGCTTCAGGCCCCTGCAGGGCGATCAGGATGCGGTCGTCAGCACGTTCCAGCCGGCACTCCGCCGCCAACTTGTCCTCAAAGATCGACCAGTCCTGTTCCTTCATCGCGCCGTTGACGACGATGTAGAGACGTCCGGTCTGCGCAGGATCGGCGGGGCGGGTGATGATCAGGTCGTCAAGGATCCCGCCGCGCTCGTTCAAAAGGACGGTCAGCTGCGCCTTGCCGGGAGGCAGGCCGGCGATGTCGCTGGGCACGAGGGTCTCGATGAGCGCTGCGATCTCCTCGTGCGCAGCCTCTCCTCCGCCCACGCCGCTTTTCAGCTCCAGAAAGGATGGGCCCATGTGTGAAACGTCGAACAGGCCGCAGTGCTGGCGGGTCCAGTTGTGCTCGGCCATGACGCCTTCAAACTGGATCGGCATTTCGTAGCCGGCGAACGTGACCATCCGTGCGCCGAGCTTCTTGTGAAGCCCGGTAAGCGGGGTCGATTTTCCAGTGACTTGTTCGCTTTGCGCCAAGCCATATCTCCAACAGTTGAGCCCGGTTGCAACCTGCAACCACGCCCCCGCTGTCGGGATGGCCTGAGAGATTCGCGCATCTCCACTCGGAAGCTGCGTTTACTCCTTCGGCGGCGGGAGGGATCCCGCGCTTTCCAGCGTTTACTTCACTTCTCGCGGTCCCTGGTGCCTGAGCGTTTCCGGGGCGGTTGCGCCTTCGGCGGCGGCCAGAACCTTGGACCGCACTCTCCCGCGAGTAAGTACACTATACCTCATTGGTCTGCCGGAGCTAACGCCCCGGCGTCAATGGGCTGTCCTCAAATACCCTTGAGCCAATCCAGCAGCAACGCCGTTACCTCAGCCGGGCGTTCCTGCTGGGTCCAGTGACCGCAACCCTCAAGCACATGGTAGCCGCGCAAGTCCGTCACGTGCTGGCGCATGCGCGATTCGACGTCGCGCCCCATCATCTTGGTGCCCATGTCGCGGTCGCCGGTGATGAAGAGTGCGGGCTGGTCGATCGTGACGCCCTCGAACTGCTCCTGCCATTCGAAGTCGCGACGGTGATTGCGGTAGCGGTTGATCGGGCCGCGGAACCCCGAGGCCTCGAACTCTGCGACCAGATAATCGATATCTTCGCTCGTCAGCCAGGCGGGGAACGGGTCGGGGTCGGTAAGGCCCTCGAGCAACGGCGCGCCATGCTTCTTGTCGACCGGCCAGGAACCGGGCTCGGCGTCGCCAGATATCGAATAGTAGATCTTGCGCAGGGCGATGCGCATGTCGGCCTCGACCTCGGCTTCGACGACGCCCTCGTCCTGGAAGTAAATCTGATAGAAAAACAGCCCTCTATCGGTGAACAGCTCGCGGGCGATGTCGATGAACGGTTTCCGGCCGCGACCCATGAAGGGGATCGACAGCCCGGCGACCGCCTTGAACCGTCCGGGGTCTGAGAGGGCGGAGTTCCAGACGATTGGCGCGCCCCAGTCGTGACCGATCAGGATGGCTTCGCCGCCCCCAAGCATGTCAGCGACCGCCTGCACGTCGCCCACGATGGTTTCCATCGTGTAGGCCTCGATCTCGTGAGGCTTGGACGAGCCGCCATACCCGCGCACGTCGATGGCGGCGGCAGTGTACCCGGCGGCCGCGATCGGCCCCATCTGGTGACGCCACGAGTACCAGCTCTCGGGCCAGCCATGGACCATCAGGACCAGGGGACCTTCGCCCTCAACGGCGGCCCGGATGGAACAGCCATTGGCGTCTATCATTTCAAAGCGGCGCGACATGGTGGGCCTCCCGATGGTCAGGACGCGTACGCGCTTGACGTGCGCGGCGCCCAAATTCAGTGCGTACAAGCCAGCGCTTTACGCAGCTATGCCACCTCGCTATACCCCGGCGGCCTGCTTTTCGCATGTGCAATATCTTTACTGCGGGGAAACCACGCCCCACATATCAGTGGCTGGATTTTCCGGCGCGAACTTGCCGGTAACGGCGCTTTGGAGGGGATGGATGTTCCTCACCATGATGAAGGGCAAGCTCCATCGTGGAGCTGTCACACAGTGCGATCTGCACTATGAGGGCTCGGTTTCCATCGATCAGGATCTGTTGGAGGCGGCGAATATCCTGCCGCACGAGCGGGTCGATATTTGGAACATCACCAACGGTGCGCGCATCACCACCTATGCGATCGAAGCGCCCCGGGGATCGAAAACCATTGGCGTCAACGGCGCGGCGGCCCGCCATTTCCAGTTGGGCGATCGCGTCATCATCGCTGCCTGGGCGCAGATGGATGAGCAGTCGGCCAAGCAGCACGCCCCGGACGTCGTGATGCTGAACGACCGCAATGAGCAGGTCAGCGGCGTCAACTGACGCCGCCCACCCAACGACCAGCTACTGAACCAGTTCGAACGTCACGTTGACGTCGACCGCGAGCGAGACTTCGCCGCGCGCGATCGGCATGGCGTCGTTCTGGACCGACTCCATCCGCGCCATCATCGGCATCGGGGGCGAGTAGCTGGTGTTCTCGCTGATGGTGACGATGCGCGCCACGCGATAGCCGGCGGCCTCGGCATAAAGGTCGGCCTTGCGGCGAGCATCGCTCATGGCCGAGACGCGCGCCTGATCGAGCGCATCGCTCGGATCGTCGACGCTGAACTGCACCGAATTGATCTGGTTTGAACCCGCCTTCACAATGGCGTCCAGCGCTGCGCCGAGATTGTCGAGGTCGCGCACGTTGATGGTGATCTGGTTCGACGCGTTATAGCCGCGCAGGCGGGGGCGACCGTCGTCCCGGCTGTAGTCGTAGACCGGATTCAGCGAGAGGCTGCTCGTCTGCATGTCGCGGTCGGCAATCCCGGCGGCGCGCACGGCGGCAAACACTGCATTCATTCGTTCGGATTGCTGCTGCATCGCGTCTGCGGCGGTGTCGGCCTCGATCGTAACGCCGACGTTCACACTGGCCATGTCCGGTTCGCGATTCACCTCGCCATGGCCTGTCAGGGAAATCGTGGTCTCGGGCTGGATGCCGTTCATGGAGTGTCCCATCGAGTTTGACTGGGCGTAGGCGGGCTGCGTCTGCGCTGTGCTGGCGCAGGCGGCGGCGAGAAGCAGGGCGCAGAGTGCGCCGGCGGTGCGAGTCATAGGATCGTCCTTTCCTGAGTCCTGCGCGCCAGATCGCGCTGTGATTGCGGCGGCGAAATGGCGCTTGCGCGAAATCTCAGTGGGGCCAACGTATTGTCTCCGCTGACGTTCCTGATGGGGGATTTCGCCCCGCCCAAATATGCGTATGGTGCGCCCGCTTCGGGCCAGTAGCTCAATGGTTAGAGCCGACCGCTCATAACGGTCTGGTTGGGGGTTCGAGTCCCTCCTGGCCCACCATGTTCGCAGCGTTTAGCGCCGCCCTCAGGACATCGCCTACGCCTGCTTCCCTTGACCAGGTCGAGGTTTCTCCCAGCCGGACAACGACGACATCTGCGGATGGAATGGCGGCGACCAGTTGCCCGTCGTGTCCGGACAGGAACATGGCGTCTGCGGGGACACCGTCCATCGGCGGATCATCGCCAGCAGGGTCGCTGCGGTTCAACCAGAGCTGTGCGCCGTACTGACCTTCCGAGCGGCCATTGTCGGTCGCCATGAAGGCGATCCAGTCGGCGGGAACGATCTGGCGCCCGTCGGGCGCCCGTCCCTGATTGTTGAGCAGCATGCCGATGCGCGCCCAGTCCTGCGCACTCAAGTAGCCGAACGAGGAGCCGACGAAGTCTCCGGCCGAATCCGCTTCCATGACAGCGGTCGAGACGCCGATTGGCGCGAACAGCTCGGATTGCATGAACTCCGCCCAGGAGCGGCCGTGCTGGTCGAGCGTATTGCGGGCGATCCGCGCCAGGATGTTTGTCGTGCCGCTGGAATAGGACCAGTGGACTCCGGGCTCATGCGCGAGCGGGGCGTCCGCGGCCCGCGCCGCTGCGGACCGTTCAGTAAACAGCATCTGGACGACATCGCTTTGGAGATCGCCATAGCTCTCGTCGAAGCCAAGCCCTGAGGTCATCGTCATCAGATGCCGGAGGGTGATCTGCGCGCGCGGATCGTCGGCGGATGACCATTCCTCGACTGGCGCGGGCGCATCGAGCTCGAGCCAGCCGCGTTCGACGAGCATGCCGATCACGAGGCCCGTCAGCGTCTTGTTCATCGACCATCCCTTGAGCGCGGTCTGCTGGTCGACGCCGTCCGCATAGCGCTCCGCGATGACCTGGCCGTCGTGCACAACGACAATCGCCCGCGTCTGGGCCGGGCCGCCGTTGATCGGCCCCTCGAAGGCGGCGTTGATCGCCGCATCGAGGTCTGCGTCGGCGACGGCCGGCGCAGCTTTCGCGGGCAAAGGTTGAAAGGACTGTGCGTTACCGACGGATGAGACCGGATCCGGTTCGCCGCCAGCGAGGAGGGTGCAGCCGGTTTCGGGGCGATAGACCGCGGTGCTGGCGCCCAGTCCGTATATGGAGGCGCGAACCGCTTTCTCGTCTTCATCTACCCGGTAGCCGACGAGCCCCATCGCTGAATCGATCGGTTCGACCTCTTCGGCAAATACGCGGTCTGCATCCATGCCGGAGACAAACACGCCGGAGCAGACGGCTTTGGCGGAGTACGCCGATCCGACCTTGGCCAGCGGTGACAGTTGCCAGACGGCCACTATGGCCGCTGCGACCACCAGTCCAACTACCCCGATCACCCACTTCATCGGCGCCTCCCATCCGTTGCCGCCATCCTAGAGGCCAAAGCGGGATAGACTAGTCCGATTGCGACCAATGGATGACTTGCCGCCGGGTTAGTCGCCAGTCAGACTTTGGCGGAGTTTGGGAGTGGCGCGGCCCGGGACCTGCATCGCCGTGTCAATTGACGGAGAGTTGCGCGGGCGCGAATGAGCAAGCTGCTGCAAATCATGATCCTGGCGGCGTCGCTGAGCGGCGCAGCGGCCAGTTCTGCGTCGGCGGACGCATGGGATGAGCCGAGCGACACATGTCCGGCGGGCGCCGTCTCGGTGTATTTCGCGCCGAGCGAGATTCTGGCCTCAAATGAGACGGTCGAGCTGATTGGCCGTGTTGGCGGCCTCGCCTCGGCCTGTGAGGCGGAAGGCGTCGACGTCGTGGCGTGGGTCGACCCGGCTGAGGGTCAGTCCGGCATGTTCCTAGCGCTGGAGCGCTTGAAACTCGTGTCCCGGCAGCTCGTGGAGAGCGGCGTCAACGCAGCGCGCATGCGGGTCGCCGCGAGGGTGCAATCGGATGGCGAGATGGGCGGACCCGCCGCCCGCAACGTCCGCATCATCCTACGGGAAGGCGCAAGCGTTAAGCGCGCCGACAATCCGCCGCCTTTGGCGCCGACGCGTCCAACCCTGCCGCCGAACGCAGTCTAGCGGATCTAGTCCAGACTTGCCGGTCCGCCGCTTGGCAGGCGTGCGTAAGCCAGTCCGCCATCCACCGCGATCGTGTCGCCGACGACATAATTGCCCGCCCGCGACGCGAGGTAGATCGCGCAGCCGGCCATGTCTTCATCGACGCCAATCCGGCGCGAGGGCGTGAGGGCGGCGACGCCCTCTGCGTTGTCGCGCGCCGCGCGGTTCATCTCCGATCCGAACGGCCCCGGCGCGATGCCGGTGACGACGATGTTGTCCTGCACCAAGCGGGCGGCCATGCGGCGGGTGAGGTAAATCAGGCCCGACTTTGAGGCGTGGTAGGAATAAGTCTCGAGCGGGTTCAGCGTGATCCCGTCGATCGAGCAGATGTTGATGACTTTCGAGGGCTGGTCGGCCGACGCCGCGTTGGCGAGGGGGCCGTGCAGCGCCTGCGTCAGGAAGAAGGGGGACTTGATGTTGAGATTCATCACCTTGTCCCAGCCGTGCTCCGGAAACTCGTCGAAGTCGGCGGCCCATGCGGCCCCTGCATTGTTGACGAGGATGTCGAGCTTGCCGCCGGTTTTCTCGGCGACCTTGCCGGCGAGTTCCTGACAACCTGCGACCGTCGAGACATCCTGCGGCAGCGGGATGCATTCGCCGTATTTCGAAAGTTCGGCGGCGGTTTCCTCGCAGGCCTCGGCCTTGCGTGAGGAGATGTAGACCTTCGCGCCAGACTCCAGAAAGCCCTGCGTGATCATCTTGCCGATGCCGCGCGAACCGCCGGTGACGAGGGCGGTGCGGCCTTTGAGGCTGAAGAGGTTCTCGATCATTGTTGCATTCTACCCAGGTTGTTCGTCTGCGCTGTGTTCTGGAGGGGATCAGTACCCGTTGAGGCGCGCGTACCGGTCGCGGTGGAAACTTTCGCCGCCGTATAGCGCTTCAAGCACGGTCGAGCGCTTCATGTAGAGGCCAGAGTCGTGTTCGTCGGTCATGCCGATTCCGCCGTGCATCTGCACGCACTCGCGGCTGACGAGGTGAAGCGTTTCCCCGGCGCGCGCCTTTGCGAGCGAGGCCTTCTCGGCGGCGTCGTTGGCTTTGTCGTCGAGCGCCGACAGCGCCGCGGCGACGCACGAGCGGGTGAGCTCAAGTTCGGTGAACATGATTGCGGCGCGGTGTTGCAGGCCCTGGAAGGAGCCGATGAGCTGGCCGAACTGCTTGCGCGTCTTGAGATAGTCGTTGGTCATCTCGAACGCGGCGTCCGCGGCGCCGAGCATCTCGGCGGCAACGCCGATGCGGGCGCGGTCGAGAATGCTGTCCAGCAGTTCGAAGCCGCCATCGATGGAGCCCAGCACCGCGTCCGCGCCGACTTGGACGCCATCGAATGCGATGTTCGCGGCGGCGTGGGCATCAAGCGTGGTGAGCGCTGTGCGCTTTAGGCCCTTGGCGTCGGCCGCGACGAGAAAGAGGGTGAGACCGCCTTCATCGCCGACGCTGCCGGACGTGCGAGCGGCGACGATCAACAGACCAGCTTCGGCGCCATCGACCACGTAGCGCTTCTCGCCGGTCAGCTTGAAGCCGTCGCCAGACTTTTCCGCCTTGAGCGAGATCAGCGCCGGGTCGTGGTGAGGCGTATCGTCGACAGCAAGAGCGGTAATGAGTTCGCCGGCGGCGATCTTTGGCAGGTATTCCGACTTCTGGGCGTCCGAGCCGGCGAGATTGAGCGCGGATGCGCCGATCATCGCGGTTGAAAGGAGCGGGGTCGCGGCCAGCGTCCGGCCCTGCGCCTCAAGAACCTGGCCGAGGCCGACATGACCGAAATCAGAACCGCCGTGCGCCTCGCTGATCAGGACGCCGGCAAAGCCGAGTTCGGCCATTTCCTTCCAGGAAGCCTGATCGTGCCCGGTGGCGGCGCCTGCCTTGCGCAGGGCGCGGAGCTGCGTGACGGGGAGTTTTTCCGAAGCGAATGAGAACGCGCTGTCGCGCAACATCTGCTGCTCTTCGCTTAGAACAAACGCCATGGCGCGACTCCCCGTACCGGTTCTTTTTACTTCTGTTCCGGCGGTCTTAGCGTCCCGTTCACGGTCCAAGCAAGTGCGTCTTCAAGCCGATCGTCTCCCCAGAACAATTCGCCGTCTGGCGCAATCAGAGATGGCGCGCCGAAAATGCCGAATTCGGCGGCTGTCTGGGTCTCTTCCCGCAACTGGGACTTGATCTCGCTCTCGTTCGCCGCGCTCAGAAAGGCGTCTGCGTCGAGACTGGCGGACATCAGGCAATCGTGCACCGTTTCCGGGTCCGAGATGTCGCGGCCGTCGACGAAGTTCGCGCGGTAGATGCACTTTGCGAAGGCGGCGCGCGAGACCTGGGGCACCGTCAGCGTTGTCCGCGCCGCGAGCACGCTGTTCTGCGGAAAGGTCGCCGGCCTGTTGAGTGGCAGGCCGTGTTTCTCGCAGACCCGGGCGAGGTCGCGCCACATGTAGGCGCCTTTCTGCGGCACGATGTTGAACGGGCTGTCGCTCATGCCCTGCTGCGACTTGAACAGTGGACCCAGCAGGAAGGGACGCCATTCGACTTCGATCCCGTACGGTCGCGCGCAGTCCTCGATCCGCATGGCGCAGGGGTAGGAATAGGTCGAACCGTATTCGAACCAGAACTGGAGCTTCACGATGGCGGCGTCCCGACTTGCGCGTTGAATCTGAACATGCAGAGACTTGGGGCCTCTAGCAGGAGGACAAGATGATGCGCCAAATGCTCTGGATGTCGACCGCTGCTGTCGCACTGGCCGGACAGGCCCTCGCCCAGACAAGTCCCGCCCCATGTCAGGACCCTGAATACCGTCACTTCGACTTCTGGCTTGGCGAATGGGAGGTGACGCAGGTTGGCGGCGCCGCGGATGGGCAGGTCGCCGGCACGAACGCGATCAGCAGCGAGGAGGCGGGATGCCTGATCGTGGAGCGATGGACCAACGCAGGCGGCGGCACTGGGCAGAGCTACAACTTCTATGATCCCGGCACGCAAGAGTGGCGACAGATCTGGGTCTCGCCCGGCGCGGTGATCGACTATGCCGGCGGCCTGAACGGCGAGGGGGAAATGGTGCTGGAAGGCGAGATCCGCAATCACGGCGGGCCCACCGCACCATTCCGCGGCGTGTGGACGCCGAACGCCGATGGCAGCGTGCTGCAGCACTTCGAGCAGTATGACGAGGCGACCGACGCCTGGCAGACCGGTTCACCGGTTTGTATCGCCGCAAGGACTAGCAGCCGGTGTCATCCGCCAGCCGGCTCGCTAGGGTTGGCGGTCTGTACAGACCAGGGAGAGCTGGGAAATGTCATACCTCGACGGCGCGGCGCTTGTATTCTTTCTCGCCGCGTGGGGCGCGCTGAACTGGCTGGTCGACGTCTCCAAATGGCGGCTTCAAACGCTGAGTCATGCGATGAACGAACACCGCCGGCACTGGATGCAGGTGATGTCGACACGCTCCAACCGGATTGCCGATACCAACGTCATCAACGGGCTGCAGCAGTCGAATTCCTTCTTCGCATCTACCGCGCTCTTGGCGGTGGGCGCCGGCTTCGGCCTGCTGACAGCGGCAGACACGATCATCAACGCATTCGAGCAGTCGTTCGTGCACGTCGTGATCGACCGCTCGGCCTTCTATGTGAAGGTGGGGCTGCTGATGGCGCTGTACGCCTATGCCTTCTTCAAGTTCGGCTGGGCGTACCGGCTGTACAATTACTCGGGCATCATGTTGATCGCGACGCCGGATGAAGACCTTGGCAGCCGCGAACAGATCGCCGCGCGCGCCGCCGAAATGAACATCGAGGCCGCCGGGCAGTTCGCCCATGGCCTTCGCGCGTTCTTCCTTGCGATCCCCGTTCTCGCCTGGTTCGTGAGCGCCTGGACATTTGCGCTGGCGACACTGCTGGTGATCGCTGCGCTATTGAATCGCCAGTTCCGTTCACGCGCACGCAGGATGGCGCGCAGCTCCGCCCGGCTCTACGCGCAGGCGTCCGACGATCGGGCTGCCGGATAGCGCCTGCCAGCGGCAATCGAAACTACTGGTGGTCGCGCAGTCCGAGAACGCGCTTGGCGACGACGTTGAGATTGATCTCTGAGGTGCCGCCTTCGATCGAGTTGCCCTTGGCGCGCAGCATTGCGCGGGTCGAGGCAATCTCGCCGGGCTTGAACCCTTCGCCTTCCCAGCCAAGCGCCTGAAGGCCGAGCGCCTCGACCTGCAGCTCGGTTTTTTCCTTGTTCATCGTGGCGGCGGCGTATTTGACGATTGAGGTGGCCGGGCCGACATCGCCGCCCGCCTTGGCCTGCGCCTCGTTGCGCTGGATCGTCAGGTTGAAGGCGTCGGAATACATTTCGTTCTTTGTGATGCGCGCGCGCAGGTCGGTGTCCGCCAGCACGCCGTGCTTCACGCCGACATACTTCTTGGCGACTTCTGGCAGGGAAAGCCCGGCGCTGCGGTCGGAGCCAAAGCCGGTCTTCGAGATGTTGATGCGCTCGTACTGGAGCAGGCGCTTGGCGATCTCCCAGCCCTTGCCCGGTTCGCCCACGAGATTGCCTTTGGGGACCTTCACGTCGGTGAAGAAGGTTTCGCAGAACGGGGATGAGCCGGAGATCAGCAGGATCGGCTTTGGCTCGACGCCCGGCGTCTGCATGTCGAACAGGATGAAGGAGATGCCTTCGTGCTTCTTCGAGGTGTCCGTGCGGACGAGGCAGAATATCCAGTCGGCCTTGTCGGCGTAGGAGGTCCAGATCTTCTGGCCGTTGATCAGCCAGTGATCGCCCTTGTCCTCGCATTTCGTCTGCAGACCGGCGAGGTCGGAACCAGCGCCGGGTTCGGAATAGCCCTGGCACCACCGGATTTCGCCGCGGCAGATCTTCGGCAGGTGCTCCTTCTTTTGCTCTTCGTTGGCGTATTCCAGCAGGACCGGGCCGAGCATCCACAGGCCGAACGAGGCGAGTGGCGGGCGCGCCTTGATGGCCTTGAGCTCCTGCTCGAGGACCATGTTCTCTTCCTTGGACAGGCCGCCGCCGCCGTATTCCTTCGGCCAAATCGGCGCGGTCCAGCCCTTCTCGGCCATCCGGTCGAGCCAGAGTTTGGACTCGGGGTTCTTGAATTTTTCGCCGCGGCCGCCCCAGACGACTTCGTCCTCGACCATCGGGGTGCGCATCGACGGCGGGCAATTGGCCTCGAGCCATGCGCGGGTTTCGGTCCGGAAGGTTTCGAGATCGGCCATCGCTTCTCACCGTGTTCTGGTTGCGCTTATTCGGCTATCGGTACAGGGCAGTCCGGTCAAGAATGTCAGTCTCACACAGGGCGTTGCTGTCCTACGCCATGCGGCGTCTTCGCCCAGGCGTGAGGCCTGGTCTTCATTTCAAGAAGCGCCCGATACATCGCGATCGACATCAGCGGCCAGTACACGGGCAGGGTGATGAGGCGCCAGAAATCCAGCCGCACTTCGCGCGTCGCGAGGATTGCGCCGACCACGCTGCCGTAGCCGACACCAAAGAGGGTGGCGTGCCAGCCCTCCAGGTCGATGTCTGGATGGACAAGCCCGATCGCGACGAAGGCGACCAGCGGCAGATGCGCAAGCGCCGTGACGAGCGATGCGCCAAACGTGAGCTGGAGGCCTATGAAACGGGCGAGTCCGAGCTGCCTCACTACCTCGATCGGGTCTCTCATCAATACGAGCCATGTCTGGAGGTGGCCCTTCATCCAGCGCGTCCTTTGGGTCATCCAGTGTTCGATGCGTTGTACGCCTTCTTCCATGGTGGGCGGATAGATCATCTCCGCGCGTCCGCCATGGCGGACGAGGCGAAAACCGAGGTCGGCGTCTTCCGTGACGTTCCAGGGGTCCCAGGCGCCAACCTGCTCCAGCCAGTCGCGGCGGAAGTAGTTGCTCGTGCCGCCAAGGGGGATTGGCCACCCCATGCGCTCGATGAACGGCAGCCAGACAAGGAAGTTTGCGGCGTATTCGAGTTCGAACTGGCCGGCGACCCAGGATGCTCGCCCGTTGTAGGTAAGGAGCGGCGCCTGCACGACGGCGAGGTTTTCATCCGCCTGCGCGAAGGCCTCTGCGGCGTGCCGGATCTGGTCGGGCGCGGGGCGGTCCTCGGCGTCGAATACACAGACGATAGCGCCGCGCGCTCGCGTCAGGCCGAAGTTAAGTGCTTTGGGCTTCGTGCGCGGGAGGCAGGGCGGCAGGATCAGCACTTCGAAATGCGGAGGCAGCGAGTGCGCGCTGACAGCAGCGACGGTCTCTGGATCGTCGGCCTCAAGCAACAGCTTCACGTCGAGCAGGTCTGCCGGATAGTTCAGCTTTGAGATGGCCTCGAGCAGGGCTGCGACAACGTTTGCTTCTCTGAACAGAGGAATGAGCACGGTCACGATGGGAAGGTCGGCTGGCGTTCTGGTCTGCCGGTCGGTCGGCTTCGGCCTCAGCAGAGCGTAGACGGCCGCCGCGATGCGCAGAAGAATGACCGTCGCAAACAGAAGCGACAGGGCGACCGCGCTCGCCGAGACGAAATCCTCCGGCGCCGCGTAGGCGAACGCCGCGAGAGCGCCAAAGAAACTCCAAAGCCCCCAGCGCTGAGACTCATAGAGCCCCCCGCGGATCGAAGCGTGCGGCTGGGATCGCGCAAGCTCGTTGCAGGCGAAATCGAGCGCCAGCGCGGTGGCGTTGGGATCGCTTGTTTGCAGCTGCGCGCCGGCCTGCGCCCCTGTCGCAGGCGCACCCCCCTCTGGTGCGGTCACTTGTCCCCAACCCCTAGTAACGGCCAGTACCTTCGCCAGCCGCCAAACTTATACACAGCATCGGTACAGTATTGAAGCCATCGCAACTGCATCGCTGTCCCGAGCTTGCCTGACGCGATGAATGACAGCAGACCGCTCAGATGGACTTTTCATCCGATACCTCCGCCGCAGCTCATCCAGCTGTCATAACCGCCATCGAGGCGGCCAATGAGGGGTCGGCCCCGAGCTATGGGGCCGATCACTGGTCGCGGCGCGCGAGGGAGCTGCTGGGTGAAGTGTTTGAGACCGAAGTCGCCGTGTGGCTGGTGGCGTCGGGGACGGCGGCGAACGCGCTGGGCCTTTCGCTGCTATGCCCCTCGACCGACGCGGTGCTCTGCCATCGCGATGCGCACATCGAGAAGGACGAGCGCGGCGCTGTTCCGTTCTATTCCGGGGGCGGGCAGCTCGCGCTGGTGGATGGGGATCACGGCAGCATTTCTGCGGAAACGCTTTCGGCGCGGCTCGACCAGAACCGGAGGGAGTTTGTCCACGAAACGCCTGTGAGCGCCGTATCGATTTCCAACCTCACAGAAGCGGGCACGGCCTACACCGCCGAGCAGATCAGCGGCTTGTCTGCTATCGCGCGGTCTGCCGACGTACCTCTCCATCTTGACGGCGCCCGGTTCGCAAATGCGGTGGCGTCGACTGGAGAGACCGCCGCCGGCCTCAGCTGGCGGGCTGGCGTGGACGTGATGAGTTTTGGCGGCACGAAGAACGGCGCGGTTGGCTGCGAGGCCGTGATCCTGTTTGGCGATCTGCGCGAGCGGCAAGCGGAGCTCGAGATCCGAGCCAAGCGGGCGGGGTTGATGCCGCCCAAGATGCGGTTCATCGCTGCACAGATGTGCGCATTGCTGGAGGGCGGCCTTTGGCTAGACCTCGCGCGGCGCGCCAATGGGGCGGCGGTCAGGCTTGCCGAAATTCTGCAGGCCGGCGGCGGGGAACTCGTGCATCCTGTGGACGGTAATGAGGTCTTCGCCCGTCTACCGGAGGAACTTGTCGCGGCGCTGACGAATGCAGGCGGACGCTTCTATCCCTGGGCCGACGGCTCCTACCGGTTTGTCTGCGCCTGGAGCACGAGGGATGAAGAGCTGGACGCTGTAGCGGCGATCGTGGGAGCAGAGTGACACGCCGCGTCTCCAATTGCTCAACGAGCAGTTAACGCCGAGCCGTCCAATACCGCGCCGGTATTAGCTCAATATCGACTGTCATGTGTCAAGTTGCTCCTGATCGAGGGCAGCTTCGGCGGTTCGTCTGCAGCGCGCTCGGGTTGGGGTGGAGCGGGGATATGCGGACCGCAAAACTGCGGGAATGGCTGCTAGGAGAGATACCGGTTCCCGCCGCGTATCTTGAAAGCATTCGACGTATGCGCCTGCGGCGCTACCAACATACCTCGTCGATCGCAGCGGTTTTCAGCCTGCTCGCGGCGATCATGCTCACCGTGACCTTCTGGAGCGATCCGGCCATGCCGGTCGTCTCGATGTGGTGCGCGGCGAACGGCATGCTCGCCGTCCTGCGCCTGCGGGACAGTGCGCGGGAGCCGCCGGAGACCCTGGAAGACCTACATCGCTACGAGTATACGGCCACAAGGCACACGGTGATCTCGGGGGCAGTCTGGGGTGTGCTTCTCGTCGCCCTGATCCTGTCGGCCAGTGTCGACCGGGACTGGTTTCTCGGCGTTCTCGCGACGAGCGTCCTGTGCATTGGCGCGCTGCTGCACGCGAGCTTTCCGCGCGCTGCGCTCGGCTATTCAGGCCTGATCACTCTCGGCGTCCTCGCGGCGCTGATCCTGTCGGGTGATCGGACCTTCCTTGGAAGTGCAATGATCATCATCGGCAGTCTGCTGGCGGTGCAGCGCTTCTCGGCGATGAACCATGCCAACCTCGTGAAGCGCCAGATCGCCGCCAACGATCTGTCCGAGTCCAACGAGACGATTTCATTGCTGTTGAGCGACTTTGAATCCCACTCTGCGGACTGGTTGTGGCGCACGGACGAGTCCGGCTGCGTCGTTCAGCCGTCAGAACGGTTCGCCGAAGCAGCGGAGCTTCCGTATGCGCAGCTTGAGGGCGCGCACATTGCGGCGCTGTTGACCGACGAGTCTGCCCGGGAGCTTGAAGAGGTGCTGGCGGAGCGCCGCGCCTTCACTGACCTTGTGGTGGAGCTGTACAGCGCGGACAGCCGGCGTTGGTGGTCAATGTCCGGCCAGCCGGTGGCGACAGGCGGATATCGCGGCGTTTGCTCTGACATTACCCAGCAACGTCGCAACGAGGCGAGCATCGCGTTTTTCAAGCAGCATGATGATCTGACCGGTCTGCCCAACCGCGCGATGCTGATCGAGAAACTGGAGGCCGCCACCGCACGGTACGAGGAGTGCGGCGAGCCGTATGCGCTTTTCCATATCGATCTCGACAACTTCAAGTCCATCAATGACACGATGGGCCATCCGTCAGGCGATGCACTGCTGCGCGCGGTTGCACAGCGCCTCCGGCGTTGCCTTGAGGACCGCATCTATATCGTACGGCCGGGCGGCGACGAGTTCGCCGTGCTCGCGCTGGACTGCCCGCGCAGTGAAGCCGAACGGCTCGGCGATGTGCTCTCGGATGCGATGCTCGCGCCGCTCACACTGGATGGCCGCCAGATCATGATCAGCGGAAGCATTGGCGTGGCCATGGCCCCCGATGATGGCGTCGAGCCGGTCGTGCTGATGAAGAACGCAGAGCTGGCGCTCTATCAGGCGAAGGCGCATGGCAGGGGATGCGCCCGGTTCTTCGAGGCGTCGATGGACGAGGATGCACGTTCGCGCGCCGAGCTGGAAACCGGGCTGCGCAGTGCGATCGCCAACGACGACATGGACCTTTATTTCCAGCCGCTCGTCGATACGCGCACCGGCGAGGTGACCGGGTACGAGACTCTGCTGCGCTGGAACCGTCCGGGACATGGCTTGGTCTCGCCGGCGACCTTCATCGCGTGCGCCGAGGAGACGGGGATTATCGTGCCGCTCGGGGAGTGGGTGGTCCGCAAGGCGATCGAGGAAGCGGCGGCGTGGAAGGACGAGGTGTCGGTCGCCATCAACCTGTCGCCAACACAGATGGGGAACCCGTCGCTGATTCCAACCGTGGTGAACGCTCTTGCGAGTTCGCAACTCGATCCGTCGCGACTGGAGATCGAGATCACCGAGACGGTCCTCATGAACGAGACCGAGCAGAACCTGAAGACGCTTCACCAGCTCAAGAAGCTGGGCGTGCGCATCGCGCTCGACGATTTCGGAACCGGGTTCTCCTCGCTCAGCTACCTGCGCGCTTTCCCGTTCGACAAGCTCAAGATCGATCAGTGCTTCGTCCGCGATATCGAGACCAGCCCGGAGAACCAGGCGATCGTGCGCTCTGTCGTGACCCTCGCTCGTGATCTCGGGATGAACATCACCGCCGAGGGCGTCGAGAACGAAGCGCAGGCGACGATCCTCGCGGGGCTCGGCTGCCGAAACGTGCAGGGCTATCTGTATTCACGGCCCATTCCGGCGAGCGAGCTGGAAAAGAAACCGTTCTGCGAACAGCCTGAACGCAAGATCCTGCAGTTCTCCGACCACAGAAGCGGATGGCGACGCTGACCGTCGGGCGCTAGCGGCGGCGGCGGTCTTCGATCACCTTGCCATCGACCGTGATCCGCGTGCAGGGCTCCTGCGCAACGTCGTCGACCCAGTTGCAGCGGCGCGCGGAGCCGTCGGCAAACGTTTCCATCCCGGGGCCGTTTCGCTTGCCGCGGATGTACTCGCCTTCAAACCTTGCGCCGGAAGCAGCCGTCATCACGACGCGCCCATCGAGCAAGCCGTTCTTCCACTCGCCGTCGAAGGTTGTGGTCTGCGAGGTGTCGATCGCGCGGCCATGGGGCTGCAGCTCAACGAAATCGCCGACGATCCTGCGTCCATTGGGGAATTCGAGCGAGCCCTGTCCGATCTGCTTGCCCTGTACGTAGGCGCCCTCGAACGTCCGTCCGTCGCCGAACGTGACCGTGGCGTTGCCGTGCGGGACGTCGTTCTGGAATCCGCCCTCGTAAGTGTAATTGCCGTCGGCGTAGACGAGCTTGCCTTGACCCTCGCGCTTGTCGTCCTTCCAGTCGCCGGAATAGGTCCACTGGCGGTCGAACGGCGTGTAGACGCCGTAGCCGACGCGTTTGTCGTTGACCCACTCACCGACATACTCGGCGCCGTCGGGATACTTCAGCGTGCCTGTGCCGTTGCGTAGGCCGTCGCTGAACTCGCCGTTGTAGATGGTGCCATCGGAATAGCTCATCCGACCCTGGCCCTCGCGGACGCCATTGCGGAAGTCGCCCTCGTAGACCTGGCCGGTCGGCAGGATTTCCTTCGCCGGGCCGTGCGCCTCGCCATCCTGGAAGGAGCCTTCAAGGCGATAGCCGGTGGGGCAGGAGAAGGCGCCCTGTCCGGAGCGTTTGCCTTGTGAATAGCCGCCGACGTACTGGCAGCCGTTTGCAAGCTGCTCGCGCCCGTCGCCCTCGAGCCCGAACTCCATCTCGACTTCGAGCAACTCGCTGACCCCGCCTTTTTCGGCGCAGGCGCAGAGGATGGTTTCGGAGACGGCCTCGCTGCCGGCGGTGATCAGGCCGAGCGAGCGCGCCGGGGTCGTGGCCTGCTCACCATTCGAGCAGCGGAACTGCAGATTGCTCAACGTGACGGTGCCGGACTGGCTGGACTGGTTCACGAATTTGAGATCGACGTTCGAGCCGTAGCAGGCCGGTGCGGACTGGGCCCGCCACTGGACGGCGCGTCCATCGCCCCATTTGAGCGAGTCTTTCCATTCCTGCGCTGCGGCAGGCATGGCTGTGGCGGCAATAAGGGCCAGTGCGGCAAGTCGCATGACGTGTCTCCGGTCCGAATCTCGTTTTGCGCTGTGATCGGCGATATCGCCCCAGAAGCCTAGCAAAATTGTGGCGCTGCGGCGGCTGAACAGCAGCTTCCAGCACAGTTGATGCGATAAACGCACAGCCGGGTTGGCGGTTCAAGGCGGTGGGCCGGCCTCGTCCTTCGACAGGCTCAGGATGAGGCCATCGCGAGGATGGCGCGGGGCGGGCCCGCGCGATCGTCATTCCGCCAGAAGGACGCTGGCGCGTCCTGCCCGGATCCCCGCCTGCGCGGGGAAAGCGGCGGCGAGACATGCGCCGAAAGCTCGGTCGCCCGAAGGCGCCGAGGTATCAGTTCATGCATCGGTCGGTTTGATCGGTCGAGGGAGTCCCGAGACCGTGAATCAAACCGCCAGACGAAAATGAAGGGCGCGGGGCGCGTCTTTCTTGTCCGTCGTGCCGGTAGTCGGCGATTTCAAGTGGACGCGAAAGTCGCGCCCCGCGCGGCGGGATGACGTCTGGGTCCGGCGTCCTTACAGGGGCCCTTCCGCAAGCAAGGCTCACGATTACCCAAGCCGGGGCTGCGGATTTCCACCGTATCCCGGATGCCCTTTGACACCTCCAGCGCCTCAAGCCGGTGCGGGACCGTTATTCCCGTCCATCGCTTCAGGACCGCCGCACGCCGCCCCGGATCGGTCGGTCCGGACCCGCCCTTCGTGGGGCGGCGATGAGGGGAATGTAGTGTGGCGGGCGGGGTGGGGGATAATTTCCGGGTTGTCCCGCAACATTCCCCGTCATTCCGGGCGGAGGCGCGAAGCGTCGCAGACCCGGAACCCAGCGCTCAGAGTTATGCCAAGGACTGGGTTCCGGCTCTGCGCTGCGCTTCGGCCGGAATGACGGGATGGGATGTGCGGGACCGGCATGGGCGGGCTGCGGTCGGATCTGTCCTTGGGACTGGATCCCGGCTTTCGCCGGGATGAGCGGGGGCAGCAGGGGCGGAATGAGCGGGCGGCGTCAGGTCTTCTGGGCGAACCAGATGGTGTGGCGGGGGCCTTTTCCGTTGGCGCGGGCGCGGACGGTGACCTGTTCGACCTTGAAGCCGCTGTCGTTGAGGCGGCGGGTGAATGGCGCGCTGGGGGCGGCGGACCAGATGGCAAGGATGCCGCGCGGACGAAGGGCTGCGCGGGCGGCGCCGAGGCCGGCGTAGGAGTAGAGGCGGTCGTTGGCCGGGCTGGTGAGGCCGTCGGGGCCATTGTCGACGTCCAGCAGGATGGCGTCGTAGCGCACCTTGCCGGCTGCAATCTCGTCGACGACGTCGCCCGCGATCAGTTCGACGCGGGGATCATCCAGGCAGCCGGCGGTGAGATCCGCCATCGGGCCGCGCGCCCAGTCGATGATCTCGGGCACCAGTTCTGCGACAGCGATCTGTGCTTTCGGGCCAAGGCGGGCGAGGGCGGCGCGCAGGGTGAAGCCCATGCCGTATCCGCCGATTAGGAGGCGGGGCGCCGGCCCCGCCTTGAGGCGGTCGCAGGTCATTGTCGCCAGCGCTTCCTCGGAGCCGCCGAGGCGGCTGCTCATGAGTTCGTTGGCGTCGAGGGCGATGACGTAGTCGCCATCGTGGCGGATCAGACGCAGCTCCACGCCGCCGGGCGCCATGGCGGCGGCGATGACTTCGCGAGGTTTCATTTGCCGGCTCCAGATGAGCTGGGCGGCTAGCTGCGATCGGGTTGGGCGTCAATTCTGGCAGCAGTCTGTCGTAGGCGTCTAGCGAGGCCGGGCGGATGGTCCCATATTGGCTGGCATGGCCCGCGCGAAATCCCCAGTGAAGACGAAATCACCCGACGCCAAGCCGCCGAAGACGGCGCGAAAGGGCGTTGAGGAAATGCCCGCTGTCTTCATTCCGAAGCCGCCGGAGGGCGCCGGCGAGGGCTGGACGCCGCACCGGCCGGAGCGCAACTGGGACAAGTTCGACGGCGGCAAGACGTTTCGGGTGGCCTCGAAATACGATCCGGCGGGCGACCAGCCGCAGGCGATTGCCGACCTCGTGTCCGGCGTGAAGGACGGCGAGCTGGACCAGGTGCTGCTGGGCGTAACCGGCTCGGGCAAGACCTACACGATGGCCAAGGTGATCGAGGCGACGCAACGGCCCGCGCTGGTGCTGGCGCACAACAAGACGCTGGCGGCGCAGCTGTACGGCGAGTTCAAGGAATTCTTCCCGGACAACGCGGTCGAGTATTTCGTGTCGTACTACGACTACTACATGCCGGAAGCGTACGTGCCGCGGACGGACACGTATATCGAGAAGGAATCCTCGATCAACGAGGCGATCGACCGGATGCGGCACTCGGCGACGCGCTCCGTGCTGGAGCGGGACGATGTGATCATCGTGGCGTCGGTGTCGTGCATCTACGGTATCGGCTCGGTCGAGACGTATACGGCGATGACGTTCGAGCTGGCGGAAGGGGATGTGCGCGATCCGCGGGATATCGCCGCGAACCTGGTGGCGCTGCAGTACACGCGCAATGATGCGGCGTTCGGGCGGGGGACGTTCCGGCTGAAGGGCGACGTGCTCGACATCTGGCCGACGCACCAAGAGGACCGGGCGTGGAAGATCTCGTTCTTCGGCGACGAGGTTGAAACCATCGTCGAGTTCGATCCGCTGACGGGCAAGCAGTCGCAGCCGCTTGGCAAGATCAAGGTCTATGCGAACTCGCACTACGTGACGCCGCGGCCGACGCTCAACCAGGCGATCGAGCAGATCAAGCAGGAGCTGAAGGCGCGCCTGCAATTCCTGCGCGGGGAGGGCAAGCTCTTGGAGGCGCAGCGGCTGGAACAGCGCACCCAGTTCGACCTCGAGATGATGGCGGCGACGGGGAGCTGCGCGGGGATCGAGAACTATTCGCGCTATCTGACAGGCCGGAAGCCGGGCGAACCGCCGCCGACGCTGTTCGAGTACATTCCGGAGAACGCGCTGGTCTTCGTCGACGAGAGCCACCAGACCATTCCGCAGCTCGGGGCCATGTTCCGGGGGGACTACAATCGGAAATACACGTTGTCGGAGTATGGGTTCAGGCTCCCTTCCTGTTTGGACAATCGGCCGCTCAAGTTTGAAGAGTGGGAGAAGATGCGGCCGCAGACGGTGCACGTCTCGGCGACGCCGGGGCCGTGGGAGCTGAACCAGACCGGCGGCGTGTTTACCGAACAGATCATCCGGCCGACGCACCTTGTCGACCCGCCCGTGGAGGTCCGCCCGGTCTATGCCGACGGCGCCAACCAGGTCGACGACGTGATCGACGAGGTGAAGGCTGTCGCCAAGCGCGGCTTCCGCTCTCTCGTCACGACGCTGACCAAGAAGATGGCCGAACAGCTCTCCGAACACATGCACGAGCAGGGCGTGAAGGTGCGCTACATGCACTCCGACATCGACACGGTCGAGCGCATCGAGATCATCCGCGACCTGCGCCTTGGCGTGTTCGACGTGCTGGTGGGCATCAACCTGTTGCGCGAGGGGCTGGACATTCCCGAGTGCGCCTTCGTGGGCATCCTCGACGCCGACAAGGAGGGCTTTTTGCGCTCCGAGACCTCGCTGGTGCAGACGATCGGGCGGGCGGCGCGCAATGCCGAGGCGCGCGTCGTGCTCTATGCCGACACGATCACCGGCTCGATGGAGCGCGCGATGGAGGAGACGCAGCGCAGGCGCGAGCGCCAGATCGCCTTCAACGAGGAGCACGGGTTCACGCCCAAGACCGTCTATTCCGGCGTCAAGGACGTGCTGGAGGGGATCGCCACGGGCCCGGCGAAGGGCAAGGGACGCGGCGCCGCCAACAGGCGCCAGCGCGGCCGCACCCCGGAGCTAGCCGAAGAGGGCGCCGACTACCTCACCGCCGGCGGCAACCTCTCCGCCGTCATCGACGGCCTGGAAAAGGACATGCGCGAGGCTGCGGCCAACCTGGAGTTCGAGGAAGCGGCGAGGCTGCGGGATGAGGTGAAGCGGCTAAGGGAAGGGGAGTTGGGGTTGTGAGGGCAGCCGCCGTCAGCCCCACGTACATGAAGTTGAACCGGCCTCAGTGGGCGCGATGGGTGGTCTCGTAGCAACGCCGTTTCGAGCAGCACGCAATATTCGTAGCGATCTAGTAGGCCGGCGCGAGTAAGGTTCTCCTCAATCGACGCTCTTAGTGGGGTGTTTTCAATGGCCATTAGGGTGCGGTTGCTGGATTGCAGCAGCTGCGCTGGGCGACCGGTTTGATAGAGTTCTGAGTCGCGCACTGAGGGGGCGTCGTTCAGCCGTTCTCTTCCAAGGACAACGACAATAATCACGGCATCTGGCAGATATTGCTGTGCTAGTTCAGCCAAAGCACGGCCACGCTCAAGGCTCCGGATGTATCCAGCGCCTGACAGGTCGTCCGCAGAAGCTGTACCTATCGCAACGATATACTGTGGAGAATCTATGCCGGGTAGCCAGCAGCTACGGCTGGGCAGGACGAACGACCGAGTGGATCGATAGGACCAAAACACTTCGGTGCCAGCCAGATCGGCGACGCAGGTCAGTGGAAGCTCCTCGAGAACCGTCTCTGTAGCGATTACGGGCGGCTCAAAACGACGCTTCGGCGAGTCCGGAACAAATATCGTCGCGGGTACTGTGACGGGTCGCGCTGACCAAGCTACAAGCATGCCGACAAATCCGGAAAATCCAAAATGCAAGCCGCCGAAACAAAGGCGAGGAGTCTATACGAGGCTGGGATTGTGGCGATGATGCTTTGGGTCGTGCGTGCTGTTCTGGAGCCGACCCGCCGCAGTTCCGAAATTAAGACCGCTTGGTCCGGCACGTCCGGTTCTCGTGTTTTGGGCGTCTCTTCATCGGATGCTGAGTCAAATAGCCGCCGAAGCATGTTTCGGAGGCTGGTGAGGGCGGAACGAGCTGGGTTTCTCTTGTGGAGCCAATACGACAGCATCATCCCCGCACCGCCCCATGCGATGGGCGGCCAAGGTGCCGGTTTGGCTAGATCAGCCCAAAAGTGGACTGACCTTGTTACGTTGGCCCACAGATCCCCGAGAAAGCTGCAGATCCAACCAAGCCCGGCTTGTCCAATACCTACGAGAAAATCTAGGGCGACAGATAATCCAGTGAACAGACCGATCGAAAGAAACGAGAGGAGCGCCGCTCCCAGTGCGATCAGAGCCGCGCGCTTTATTATTCGTAGCGCAAACGAGCTTAGGCTTAGTCGGATCGGGGAAGAATTGGCGACGCTTTTCGTGCCGACGATAACCAAAATGGCTGTCAAGACGATGAGGGCAAAGAATTCGGCGAGGATTATTCGCCGCCAGAGCGCCGGATCGGTGGTCGCATGATTAGCCATGGGAACCGGCTGAGCCATTCCGCTCCAGCCAGTATTTGAGAGAAAACTCCAACTAAGGAGCAGGCTTGCCACAATCAGCAAGTGCAGCGGATCGATTAGGCGGTGCCGGGTTCGACCTATATCCAGCTGTCTAACGGATATGGCGGAGTAGATGACGCCGAGCAAGGCAACCAGCGAACCAGCTGCGACGATGCACGCATACGTGGGTAGTGTTTTGTCGCTCAGCCCCTCGGGTCCTACTGCGAGTCCAAGCAGTGTTGAGTCCGCAAATCGGAACACATCGGACGTCGAGTTCGCAAATAGGGTACCGACAGACCTTTCAAGCGAGTCCGCAAAGGCCGTCAACGACAATCCAAATGCGGTGAAACTTGCTGCAGTCGCTCTATCAAGCTTCGTTTGAAGCGCGGCATCTGAAATAGCGGTCGCGATCGGTGGAAAACCAACAGCAACAACTACGAGAGCGCCCCATTGGCCATCGGAAAACTCGACTCCTAGCGTGAGCGGGGCTGCAGCTTTGAACAACTCGACGAAGATCAGTGCGCCGAGCATCGCAGCCACGATGAAAGCCGAGTTGTCGTGTAGTACCGCGCTCGAAAGACCTCGCGGCCCGTTGTTCAGTCTTCCGAACTCCACTTCGGCAGCCCCCTGCTTGCCCGTATCCCACAGAGAACTTGAGAGTCGAGGAATAAGGAAGCTGAGAATCTAAGTTAGGATTCATCCTTCAGGAGAAAACCATGGCGAAGAACATCGAAGACAGCGCCGCCGTATACTTGCAAATGTTTCTCTATTTTGCGGCATTCGAGAAGGCGCTGAAGGCTGCCCGATTCCTTGCTGATAAGAGCAAGCCTGTAGTGGATTGGGACGGTTTTTCAGGGGATGTCGGCGATGAATTCTTTAGAACCGTCAGCAGCAAGCAGCCCGTAGAATGGCTCGTAGAGTCACCGCCGAAAAAGTTCGAGGCAGTCAGGATTGGTAACGGCCAAAGGGTCTTGCGACCGAACCCGGTGGCGGAGACGATTGAATCCACCATTACCCTCATTGAAGCGGTGCGGACGATCCGAAACAATCTTCTACACGGTGACAAATTTGCGGAGAATCCAGAGCGCGACGTCAGGCTAACCGAAGCGGCGGTATTTGTGCTCCAGGAGTTGAAGGCACACTTGAGGCAACATCCTCGGCTTTCGCACATTGCTCACGACGTCGAACAGATTGAGGTGTCGTTTCCCTTGGCGCTTGGCCCATAAGGCCAAGTGTCGCTTGAGCATAGCCCCAACTTATCCCCCGCCTCCCAACCCGCGCGACAACGTCCTCTGCTCTAGATGAGAGGAGGCGGGCGGGCGGGGTATCGGGCGGTTGGCGACCGGATGGTGCAGGCGCTGGTTCCCGGCTTTTGCCCGGATGAGCGGGCGTGGCGGGATGAGCGGGCGTGGGGATAGGGTGCGAATTATCCCCCACCTCTCGACCCGTCGTAATCTCCCGGCATGGGACACTGGAGATCACAGAGACAATGGGCGGAGGCTCGGCGTGATGCGGAGGCTCTGATCCGTGAGGGACATTCGGTGAGCGATGTGGCGCGCACGCTGGATGTGGACCGCTCGACCATCGGGCGGTGGATGGCGATTGGCGGCTTTCGGCTGAAGGACCTGGAGCGGGAGGAGGCGGGCGAGCCGCCTCTGGCGCGGCCCGACTGGCTGCAGCGCGAGCAGTTTCGCAAGGCGTCGAAGGGCGCGCTGCCTGCGGAATACGCCGAGCGGGTGGCGTCGGCGCAGGAGGCGCTGGCGGCGGCTGCGAAGGAGCGCGTGGCGCTGTTGCGGGAGAACGGGGGGAAGCTGGCGGTTCCGGAGGTCGACGCGGAGGCGTTCGCCAAGCGCGCCGTGGCCGAGGCGGAGCGGCTGATGGGGGAAGGGCTGTATGACCTTGCCGAGCGCTCGATGCGGATCGCGGAGCGGCTGGCGCGGGTGAAGGGGCTGCTGGGGCCTGGCGCCGGGATAGCGGGCGGAGATGCGCGCCGGGATGCGGAGAAGGCGGCGGAGACTGACGCGTTTGCAGCGCGTCGCCGGGCCGAGCAGGAGGCGGTGCGGAAGCGGCTTGGGAATGGGAGGCCGATGACCCCGCAGGACCTCGCGCGCTCGCTGGGCAGGACGATGGTGGCGCGGGGATGGCTGGATGAAGACCTGATCGGTCATCCCGACGGGGTGAGGCTGACGCAGGAGCGGAGGGCTGCGCGGGAGGCTGGGGCGGAGGAGGCGGGGCTGGAGCAGGCGGGGTCAGAGTAGGTGGGCGGAGGACGGGCCCCCTCCGTCGCTTCGCGACACCTCCCCCCATGAATGGGTGGAGGACTCGGTACGTGGCGAGACCTCCTCCACCGCTTCCGCGGGGAGAAGCCTGCTACGCAGGCTGGCTGGGCCCCCGCCTACGCGGGGGACGCGGTGAATGATGGGTCACCGTCGGGTTCAGGTGATAGCGGGGCGGGAGTCGGCGGGACCAGAGTAGGTCGGGCGAGACTCAGCTTCCGAGTTCCCCGCGCAGGCGGGGATCCGGTCAGGACGCGGGAGCGTCCTTTGGGGCCGACGACGTGGGGGTGGGCGGCGATGAGAAGCCTGCTGCGCAGGCTGGCCGGGCCCCCGCCTTCGCGGGGGACGCGGTGGAAGTGTGGCGTTGTCCGGTTCAGGTGATAGCGGGGTCAGAGTGGGCGGGGGACGCGGTGGAGGGCGTTTCGCTCTGGGTTTCTGGTGATAGCTTGGCCGGCGAGGCAAGGGAGGACGAGGACATGAGCGTGACGGCTGGGGCGGCGACGCCGGAGATCATTCGCAAGTGGCACCGCGTGGCGCTGGAGCGGCGGGCGGACGAGATCGGCGCGCTGCTGGCCGAGGACGTGGTGTTCGAAAGTCCGGTGGTGCACACGCCGCAGGTCGGCCGGGCGCGGGCGGAGGGGTATCTGCGCGGGGCGCTGGCCGTGCTGAACGGGCCGGACTTCGCCTATCGCGAGGAATGGTATGGGGCGAACTCGGCGGTGCTGGAGTTCGAGACGAAGATCGGGGAGATCAGGATCAACGGCGTCGATATCGTGCGGTGGAACGATGAGGGGCTGATCACCGGCTTTCGCGTGATGCTGCGGCCGCTGAAGGCGATCCAGACCGTGCACGCCGCGATGGGCGCGTGGCTGGCCGAGCATGCGCCGGGGTAGGGCCGGCTAGTTCGTGCCGAGGCGGTTGTTGAAGCGGTCGTTCGGCGTCTTGCCGAGTTCGTCGAAGAGACGCTGGGTGTCTTCGCTGGTGGCGGCTTCGTAGCGGTCCCAGGATTCCGGCGAGGCGCAGACGCTGCGCGGGATGTTGGTGCCGGTGCCGGTCTCGCGGCGGCATTCGAGGCCCATTTCGGCGATCTGGGCGGGGGTGAGCTCGGTGCGCTCGCGGGCGACGCCGCTGGTCGCGGTGCAGGCCGAAACGAGCATCAGGCTGGCGGCGGCCAGGGCTGCGGGGGCGAAGGCGGAAGGGGCGCGCATGGCGTGTCCTCGATGGTCAGTGCTGCTGGCAGGTAAGCATGTTTTGCCCTGTTTTTCCAGATAACATGGCCGCAAACCCGCGTGAGGTGGGCGCTCTGACGCACATGGGTCCCGGGCCGGCGCACAGTCTGGACTTGGACTGGCCCCAGTACTGGCACGAGGGATGCTGAGGGGCTAGGAGACGTGAAACGCAACGTTCCGGCAGGGGATGGACCAAGACATGAGACGCGACCTTGAAGCCTGGCTGAAGGACAGCGGCGCGGGCGAGGACCTGCAGACGCTGCTGCTGGCGGCGGCGGGCGCCTGCGCGAAGATCTCGGCGCTGGTGCGCGCGGGCGAGCTGGCCGGCGTGCTCGGCTCGGCGGGCACCGGCAACGTGCAGGGCGAGGTCCAGAAGACGCTGGACGTGCTGGCCAATGACGTGATGCTGAAGATGTGCCGCGACGCCGGCGTGCTGGCGGGCGCCGCCTCCGAGGAAGAAGACGAACCGGTCTGGTTCGGGGACCGCGCGGGCGCGCCCTACCTGATGCTGTTCGATCCGCTCGACGGCTCGAGCAATATCGACGTCAACGTCTCGATCGGCACGATCATCTCGGTGCTCGAACGGCCGGACGGCGCAGGCAGCGGCGTGGGACCGTTCCTGCAGAAGGGCCGCCAGCAGAAGGCCGCGGCCTACTCGGTTTACGGGCCGCAGACGCAGCTGATCGTGACAGTGGGCAAGGGCGCGACCGGCTTCACGCTCGATGCCGAGAGCGGCAGATGGCTGGAGACGGCGCCGAAGATGGCGATCCCGGAGGCGACCAGGGAATTCTCGATCAACATGTCGAACATGCGTCACTGGGAAAGCCCGGTGATGCTCTACATCCGCGACTGCCTGGCCGGGAAGCAGGGCCCGCGCGGCAAGGATTTCAACATGCGCTGGGTGGCGGCGATGGTGGCGGACGTGCACCGCATCATGTCGCGCGGCGGCGTCTTCATGTACCCGCGCGACGCCCGCGACCCGAGCAAGCCGGGAAAGCTGCGCCTGATGTACGAGGGCAACCCGATGAGCCTGCTGGTCGAACAGGCGGGCGGCGCAGCCTTCAACGGCATTGAGGATATCCTCGACGTCGAGCCGACCGAGCTTCACCAGCGCGTGGCGGTCATGATGGGCTCGAAGGAAGAAGTCGACGTGCTGCGCAAGGCGCACGCGGAGAAGGTGGACGCCGCCGTATCCGTGTGACGCCGTCGGCTGCGCATGCGCATGGCGACTGGCGCAGTTACTGGAGCTGTTCGCTGGCGGGGCGGCGGAGGTCTTTGGGGGTCGGCAGGTTGCAGATGTGCGGGTCGATGCGGACGGATTCGCCGAGCTGGGCTGCGATCAGGTCCTCGCGCATCGTGCGCAGCGACAGGAGGACGTTCTCGACCATCTGCGGGCTGGGGTTTGTCATGCGGTCGATCGACAGCGAACGCAGCGCCATGGCGGCGGTTGACGACAGGCCCTGAACTTCCTGCGTCGGCTCCATGCCCGCCGAGCGCACGAGCTTGCCGATGAAGCGGCCATAATCATTTGCGATCGATGACAGGGCCGGCCGCACGGCGGTTGCAAGGGCCTCGTTGGAGCGCGCGGAAATGCGGATCTCGTTGACGGCGATCCCTTCGGGCGTGCGCGCCGTCGCCCAGGCGAGGTCGATCACGGCGCGGAAACGGGGCAGGCCTGGCTCGAATGTCTCGAGTTGCGCGGCGCGCCAGTCGCACAGCCGGTTGTAGGCGAACCGCACGGTCTCGGCGAGGAGGTCGGCGCGGGTGGGAAAGTGGTGCATGACGGCGCCGGACGAGACGCCGGCGCTGGCCACGATGCGGGAGTTGGAGAGCGCGGAGAAAGCCTGCTGGTCGAGAATGTCGATCACGGCGCACATGATGCGCGCCCGGGTCGCGGCGGCGCGCTCGGCGTTGCGGCCGAGGGGCTTGTCCTCGACGTCGTTACTGTCTGCTTCAGCGACGTCTGTGCTGTCAGCGGATGTTGGCGAAGCGCTCAACAGCCTCCTCCCTACCGGCCTCTCCACCCACGGAGCGCGAAATCCCCGGGTCTGTGCCTCACGTAGTTTTGATCGGCAAGCGTGAGGTGGCAAGCCATGGGTCGAAAAAAACAAACCAATCGCTCGGTATTGATCCTGATCAAACTTTGTGCAGGATGCTGGCTGCGAAGTGGAGTTCATTCGCGCCTGGGGGAGAAGCTGCCCGTATGAGCAGGGCGCTTCGTCAGTATGTTTTCAGGTGTCGATGATTAGCCAGTTTGTTCGCGTTCGCCGTTTCGGCGAGCCTGGATGAGGCTGGCGGTTTTGCATGAGATCATGTCCTCCCCGAGAGAACATGTACGACTGAGCCCGGCGGAAACGCCGGGCTTTTTTCCTGAGCCGCAAGATTACATTTATGCAAATGCGTTGCAGTCGCGTTTGTTATCGTCTACCCGTGTCGCGCGCATGAGAGGGCATTGTGCTCCGGGCGCTTCCTCCCTGAGCCCCTCGCCGCCATGACCTCGCGGCGAGGGGACGAGCGGCCTTTTCACCGTCCGCGAATGCGTCATGATGACCGCCGGACGTAGAGGGGAGCGGCGGTTGGATATGGTGTTTGTCGTACTGGCGCTCGTGCTGCTGATCCTTGTCGGCGGCGTGGCCCTCTACAACCAGCTCATCGCGCGCAAGCAGATGGTGTCCAACGGCTGGTCGGACATCGACGTGCAGCTCAGGCGGCGATCCGACCTTATCCCGCGCATGGTCGAGACCGTGAAGGGCTATGCCGCCCACGAGCTGAACCTGTTCACCGAGATCACCGAGAAGCGGGCGATCGCGGCGGCGGCGGCGGCGACGCCGTTGCGCGCGGCGCGGCCGAGAGCGAGCTGTCGGCGCCGGTGGGCAGGCTGGTCGCGCTGGCGGAGGATTATCCCGACCTCAAGGCGAACGAGAACTTTCTGGAGCTGCAGCGCGAGCTGTCGGACACCGAGGACAAGATCGAGTCGGCGCGGCGCTTCTACAATGGCGCGACGCGTGAGCTGAACACCGCGATCGAGAGCTTTCCGAGTTCCATCGTGGCGGGCGCCTTCCGGTTCGAGAAGGCCAATTATTTCGAGATCGAGACCGCGGATCGCTGCCGGAGGTGAAGTTCACGGACGGACCGGCATGAGCTTCATGTCGCGGCTTCGACTTCTCTGCATGGCGCTGCTTGTTGCGGCGATCGCGCCGTTCGCAAGCGCCGACGAGCAGATCAACCTGTTCGACGTCACGATCGATGTGCAGACCAATGGCGACGTGATCGTGACCGAGCGCATCGAGGTGACGGCAGAGGGCAGGCAGATCCGGCGCGGGATCTTCCGCGACCTGCCGGACACCTACAGCTTCGAGGATCGGGTCTTCCGGTACAGTTACGACGTCGAGAGTGTGATGCGCGACGGGCGTCCCGAGACCTATGTCGAGGAAACCGACGGCAACGCGTTTCGCATCAGGATCGGCGAGGCGGATCGGTTTCTTGAGCCGGACATCTACACCTACGAGATCCGCTATCGCGTGAAGAACCAGATCCGGTACGGCGATGCGCAGGACGAGATCTACTGGAACGCGACCGGCAATTACTGGGCGTTCCCGATCATGCGGGCGCGGGCGAGCGTGGTGCTGCCCGATGGCGCGCGCACGACGGAGTATGCGGCGTACACGGGCTATCTCGGACAGTCGGGCGACGATTACCGGCACACGCGCAGCGGCGCGACGCATGTCTTCGAGACCACACGAGAGATGGGCGCGGGCGAGGGGCTGACGGTGGCGGTGGCGATGCAGAAGGGCGTGATCGATCCGCCCTCGCTGTCCGACCGGACGGGGATGATGTGGCAACGCTACGGCGCGATGGCCATCCTGATGCTGTCGGCGATCGGCGTCGGCGCGGTGTCGTACCGCAATTTCGACCGGGTGGGACGCGATCCGCCCAAGCCGCCGATCTATCCGATCTATGAGCCGCCCGAAGGCCTGTCGCCGGCGGCGACGAATTACGTCTATCACCGCGGCGCCGGCACTCACCGCGCCCTGATCGCGACGCTGATGAGCCTCGCCGTGAAGGGGCGGCTGACGATCGATGCGACGGGCGACAAGACAACCGTGCTGGAGCGCACGAATGGCGGCGGAGAGGCTGAGGCTGACACAGCGATCCCGGTCGATGACGCGGCGCTGGAACGCTCGCTGTTCATCTCGGGCGACAGGCGGGAGCTGGGCGGCAAGTACGACGCCGGGTTCACGCGCGCCTACATGAAGTTCAGGCGGGCGCACATGAGCAAGTACGGCGGCAAGTATTTCCGCTGGAACATCGGCTACATGCTGCTGACGGTGTTCCTGAGCGTGATCGGCCTGTTCCTCGCGGTCTCGCAGGCGGTGGACTGGACATGGGGACACACCGCACTGTTGGCGGCGCTCGCCGGTGTGAACCTGCTCTTCATGTACCTGATGCCGGCGCCGACGCGCCTCGGGCAGGACGTGCGCACCAAGATCGAGGGCTTCAAGCTCTACATGGACACGGCGGAGCGGCTGCAGCTCAACGCGTCCAAGGTCGGCGACGAGCTGCCGATGATGAGCAAGGCGCGCTACGAGCGCTTCCTGCCCTATGCCGTGGCGCTTGGGGTGGAGGAGCCCTGGAGCAAGTATTTCGAGAAGATGCTGCCGCAGGAGGCGGAGAACTATCACCCGACCTGGGGGCATTACTCGAGTTATCGTTCGATCGGACAGACCACGAAGGGGATCGTCGACTCGATCTCGTCCGGCGTTTCCTCGTCATTGCCGAAGAGTTCGGGATCATCCGGCTCGGGCGGCGGGGGATCGTCCGGCGGCGGCGGTGGCGGCGGCGGAGGCGGGGGCTGGTAGGTCTGCTGGCCGGGCGGGCGGCAAGGATTTGGTTGGGAGGGTTGTGTGGACGGTAGGCGCGCATGGCGACGGGCGCTGGCGGCGGGCGGGCTGACGCTGGGCCTCAACGCATGCGCCGGGACGCCCGATCTGACCCCGGTGAACGGGCCGCTGGTGGCGCAGGCGCCAGCTGAGATTGCTGACGACTGGTCGCGGGGGTTCGGGGTCGAGGGCGACGTGGTGATGCTGTCGCTGTCGGGCGGCGGCGCGCGTGCGACGGCTTTCTCATTAGGCGTTCTGGAGGAGCTGCGTGACACGCCTTCGCGCGATGGCGCGCGCCTGATCGATGAGGTTGCGCTGGTCACGGCGGTGTCTGGCGGCGCGGTGACGGCGGCATGGTTCGGGTTGAACGGTCGCGAACAGCTCGATGAGCTGCGTCCCGCGATGCTGGACAAGGACTGGAACAGTCAGCTGCGGCGCAACTTCTTGTCGCCGACCAATCTTGCGCGGTTCTGGCAGGGCGGCCTCAATGACCGGTCCGGACTCGCGGGCTGGCTGGACAGGGAGGTGTTCGCCGGCGCGACGATGGTGGCGATGGGCGGCGGCCCGCGCATCGTCATCAACGGCACGGAGATGTTCACCGGCGCGCCCTTCGCCTTCACGCAGCTGTTCTTCGACGGGCTGTGCTCTGATGTGTCCGGCGTGCTGGTCGCGGACGCGGTGGCGACATCGATGGCTGTGCCGCTCGTCTTCCGCCCGAGCGTGCTGAAGTCGTTCAACGAGCGCTGCGCGGCGCGCGAGCCGCAATGGGTCGGGCGACTGCTCGAGGACCGGCGCGGTTCGATCGGCGCGTGAGACCGCCCGGGCGGTGAGGGCGTGGCGCGATCCCGAGCGGGTTGGCTACCTGCATGTCGCGGACGGGGGCGTGATCGACAATTTCGGCGTCGCCTCGCTGATCGTGATGGACGAGGCGGCGGGCGGGGACCTCGGTCCGTTCTCGGCCGAAGACGCGGTGCGGATGTCGTCGCTGACCTTCATTGTCGTCAACGCCGAAACGCTGGACACGGCGCAATGGCCGCTGGACGCCCGGGGGCCGACGGGCCCGGAGAGCGTTGGCGCGCTGCTCGACCGCTCGATCGACGCATCCAAGCGGCTGGCGCTGGAGGCGTTCTCAGCGCGGCTGGCGGACTGGGAGAGACGGCTGATCGACTATCGCTGCAGCCTCGCGGCGGACGAGGCGGCGCGGCTCGGCGCGGACGAAACATGGGATTGCCGGGCGTTTGAGGTCATGCTGGACGTCATCTCGTTCCACGACCTTGGGGAGGTGGAGGGCGGCGAACTGGGCGGGATGGCCACGGCGGTCAGCCTGCCCGCAGACCAGATCGACGCGCTGATCGCCGGCGGGCGTCGCGCCGTCAGCTTGAATCCCGCGCTTCAGGAGCTGGCTGGACGCGTGCCATAAGCACAGGAATAAATCGTCATTGCCCGGGAACAGCGCCCCGCGTCGCGCGTTTTGCCGAGTTAGTTTCACCTCAGGGTGTGGGTGCACAGGGTACGGGAATTGAGTTCACCGGGATCTGATTTCGCCGGGCGGGGCGGGGATGCGCAGCGGCGCTCCGCTGTGCAGGCGTCCCTGCTGGTCTATACGGATCGTCTGCATCGCGCACAGACCAGCGAACAGGTTCTGGATGCCTCCCTGGACGTCATTGAAGTCGCGCTCGGCTGCGAGCGCGCCTCTATCCTCCTGTTCGACAATGAAGGCGTGATGCGGTTCGTCGCATGGCGCGGGCTGTCGGACGAGTATCGCGCGGCGGCGGAGGGACACACTCCGGGCCAAGGGCGATCAACCGGTTGAGCCGATCGCGGTATCTGATACGCGCGACGCCGAGTTCGATCCGGCTGGCTCGCGGCCTCAAGGCGGAAGGCATACGGTCGCTTGCTTTTGTACCCCTGATGTCGAGCGAGGGGGTGAGCGGCAAGTTCATGATGTACTTCAGCGACCCCCGCGAGTTTCCGCCTGAAGAGATCGAACTTGCGATAACGGTGGCGCGGCATCTTGAATTCGCGCTGCAGCGCGTGGCCGCAGAGCAGAAGCTGCGGGAAAGCGAAGCGCGCTATCGCGCCATGGCGATGGACAGCCAGCTGCTGACGGCGGTGGTGCAGTCGTCGGACGACGCCATCGTCTCCAAGAATCTCAACGGCATCATCCAGACCTGGAATGGCGGCGCCGAACGACTGTTCGGATACTCGGCCGAGGAAATGGTTGGCTCGCCCGTTACGCGGCTGATCCCGGATGACCGCATGAACGAGGAGCCTCGGATCCTCCAGCGGATCAGCAACGGCGAGCGTGTCGAGCATTTCGACACGGTGCGCAGGCGGAAGGACGGCAGTCTCGTCGATGTGTCGCTGTCGATCTCGCCGGTCCGCGACGGCTCCGGAGAGATCATCGGCGCCTCCAAGATCGCCCGCAACATTTCCGGCCGCAAACGGATGGAAGAGCGGTTGCGTCGCAGCGAGGAAGAGTTCCGCTCGATGGCGGAGAACATCTCGCAGCTGGCCTGGATGACGGATCGCGAGGGCTGGATCTACTGGTACAACAAGCGGTGGTTCGACTACACGGGCACGACGCTGGAGGAGATGCAGGGCTGGGGCTGGCAGAAAATTCACCATCCCGACCATGTCGATCGGGTGACCGACCTGTTCAAACGCCACATCGATTCCGGCGAGCCTTGGGAGGATACCTTCCCCCTGCGCGGCGCGGACGGGGAATACGGCTGGTTCCTGTCGCGCGCCCAGCCGATCCGCGATGAGGACGGCAAGATCATTCGCTGGTTCGGCACCAACACGGACATCACCGAGCAGAAGCGCGCGGAAGAACAGCGCATCCTGCTGATCAACGAGCTGAACCACCGCGTGAAGAACACGCTGGCGACGGTGCAGTCGCTGGCGTCGCAGAGCTTTCGCAAGGCGGAAGATCCTGCGCAGGCGCGGCAGGCGTTCGAGGCGCGGCTGCACGCGCTGGCGCGGGCGCATGACATTCTGACGGCGCAGAGCTGGGAGGGGGCGACGCTGTCGAACACGGTCGAGCGGGCGATGGAGCCGTTCAGTGAACACGACCGTCTGAACTGGGAGGGGCCGCACGTGTGGCTCAGTCCCAAGCAGACCTTGGCGTTCTCGCTTGGCCTGCACGAGTTGGCGACGAATGCGAGTAAGTACGGCGCGCTGTCTGGCGAGGTGGGACACGTCAGAATCACCTGGGCGATGCACGACGGAGCGGAAGGGCGGCGAATGGTGGAACTGATATGGGCGGAAACCGGCGGTCCCAGTGTCGAGCGGCCCGAAGAGACGGGGTTCGGCATGAGGCTGATCGAGCGCAGCCTGTCGCGTGATCTCGGCGGCGATGTCGATCTGGATTTCAACACAGAAGGGGTGCGCGCGGTGCTGCGCTCTCCGGTGGAGCCGGCGCGGTCGCGCGCCCTGATTGGTCTTGGCCGGGAGGCGCGCGCATGAGTTTGTCGGTTCTGGTGATAGAGGACGAAGCTGTCGTCGCCGTCGATCTCGAGATCGCTCTTGAGGAGATGGGACACAAGGTGGTTGGCGCAGGCACGCTGGACGAGGGCGCCAAGGCCGTCGAAGCGCACGATTTCGACCTCGCCATTCTGGATGTGAATCTCAATGGCGAGCTGTCGTATCCGCTGGCTGCCGCGCTGGAAAAAGAGGGCGTGCCGATCGTGTTCCTGACGGGCTATGGCGCTGACGGTCTTGAACCGGAATGGCGTACGCGGTCCGTGCTGCAGAAACCGATGAAGCGCGAAGCACTGGCCCGGCTGGTTCAGCAGACCAAGCCGCGCGCCCTGCGGTCTGCCGAGGCTGACTGAGCGAGTTCAGGCGCGCGGATCGTCCCATTCGGCGGCGACGCCGTATCCGCCGCGGCGGATCAGCCAGAACATGCCCATGAGATCGAAAATGCCCGCGCCGAGGCGGGAGAGGAAGCCGTACTTCGACTGGCCGTGCCAGCGGGCGCGGTCGTTGACCAGCTCCTCGCGTATGTCCCAGCCGGCGCGCTTGATCAGCGCCGGAAGGAAGCGGTGCATCGATGCGAAGAAGGGCAGCTCGCGGAAGGCTTCGGTGCGGATCAGCTTCCACCCGCAGCCCGTATCGGTGGCGGTGTCGCGCAGGACGAAACGGCGAACGCCGTTCGCAATCCGCGATTGCAGCCACTTGAAGCCGGAATCGTTGCGGCTGTTGCGCTTGCCGGCGATGATCCCGAGCCGGCCAGTGTCCTGATCCCTGATCTGCTGGTTCCAGATTCGCACCGTGTCGGCGATGTCGTTCTGGCCGTCGCCGTCGAGCAGCTGCGTCCAGGCGCCCCGCGCGGCCTTGAGGCCAGTGAACAGTGCAGCAGACTTTCCAGCCCGCCGCACGTGGGTGAATACCTTCACGGAATCGGCCCAGCGGGTCTCCGCCTGCCGTAGCTCCACATCGGTCGCGTCGCCCGAGCAGTCGTTGACGCAGATGACCTCGAACGCCATGCCGTCCAGCGCCTGATGGATCTCTTCCAGCAGCGGCAGGACGTTTCCTTCCTCGTTGTAGAAGGGAATCAGCACCGTGAGCTCGGGATGGATCAACGAAGTGTCCTTTTGCGCAGGCCGCATTTTCCGGTCTGGAATCATGCATGTCTGACAGGGCTCAGGCTGGCGTCAACTGCCGACGAGGCGCATGGACGGCGCAGGTCCCGGGTGCGGACACAGTTGCGATGCAACATGGGGGGCAAGGGGGCGTTGGTTGGGTGCGTTACGCCGTGTTCACTGTGCATTCATGCGGCGTTCATCCTAATGCTCAGCAACAAAGGAGTGCCACATGAAAGCTTACATCATTTCCGGGGCGGCGATCCTGATGGCCGGCGCGTGCCAGTCGCCGACGGGCGAGCGCGCAGAGATGGCCGAAGGCGAGGTCGACGTGCGCCAGGGCGAGGAAGTCTCGCAGGTCTGCTTCAGCCGCCAGATCCGCAGCTGGAGCGAGCTTGGCCGTGACTCGGTGCTGATCGAGAAGGGCGTGAACGATCACTACAAGCTCGACCTGATCGGCACCTGCGATCCGCAGAACGCCTTCACCAGCATCGGGCTGGTCAGCCGCGGCGCAAGCTCCTGCCTGTCGCGCGGCGACCGGCTGGTGACCGACGACAGCTTTGGCGGTTCGTGTTCGATCATGCGCATCTATGAGTGGAACGAAGACGCCGGAGAGGAAGAGGCCGAGGCTGAGGCGTCCTGATCCTCGACTGACAGCTTGACGAAAACTGAAGACGCGAATGGCAGATCGCCATTCGCGCCTTTTTCATTCCCCAGCCTTTCAGGATTTACTGCCAGTAGCGGGGGGCGCCGTAATAGTCGTAGACCTGCTCGCGCAGGCCGTGGCCGTCATTCTTGGTCAGTTCGTCCATCGTATCGGCCGGCGCTTTTTCGAGCTGCTCTTTCGTCGTGTTGACGACGTAGCCGTCACGGTCTTTTTCGTAGTCCAGCATCGACCATGGCATCGGATGGTACTTCTCGTTCATCCCGAGGAATCCGCCGAAGCCGACAATCGCGAACATGATCTCGTTCGACGTCTTGTCGAGCACCACGTCTTCGATCTTGCCGATGCTGTTTCCGTCCGGCGACTTCACTTCGGTCCCGATGACCTTCGAAGCGCGGATCGCGGTCGTGTGACCTGACATGGTAGGCATGTAATTCTCCTTGGTTAGGGGTGTGCCCGGTTAACGCGCGGGGCGGCGCGGGCGTTGCATGACGCAGCGAACAATGGCGGGGGCCGGTCGAGCGCCGTCCCTGCATCGGCGCGCGGTGTGAAGCTCCTGGAGGAGCAAGGGATGGAAGAGACCCGGCAGCCCGATCCGAAACCGGATCGCAAGCAGGATGAGCCGATCGCGCGGCCATCCGGCGCGCGCACGCCAACCGCCTTAACCGAAGTTACAGAAGAGGGACGCGTCGCCGCCGGATTTGGCATGGCGAAGCGCGCTGCTGCGCTCGGCGTGTTTGTGTTTGGGCTTGCAGGCGTCGTCTATCTGACATCCGCGCACCTCAGGACCGACATGCTTGTGGGCGCATCGCGCGCGGAGGCGAGATCGCACGTCGCCGGCGAGTGGCCCGATGGAGCGACGGGCGCCTACTTCGAAACCCTGGGCGAATGGGTCGAGCTGCTTGACCCGGAGCAGCGCGAGCTTGCGCTGCGCGCGGCGAGGCGCGCCGTGGAGGCTGATCCGGACCGGGCCTTTGCGTGGGCGCGGATCGCGTATTTCTCCGGGTCTGAAACCGAAGCGGCGGGCGAAGAGTCCATTAATGCCCTGCGCGCCTCAATGGCGGCCTGTCCGCTTTGCGATGCCGAGCTGGTCCGTTGGCGGTTCAACCATGTTCTGGCGCACTGGGACCATATGCCCGACGACGTCCGCAGGACGGCGTTTACCCATGCCGACATGCTGCGCTGGACGGGCGGGAACGCCGAATTCCTCGCCGAGATGAGGGTTAAGGCGCACAACGCAGGCATTCCCTACGACGCCTATCGCGCAGACGTGGATACGCCGGTCCGGTTCTGGGAGATCGAGGCGGAGGACGGTTTCTAGGCGTTCGCGGCCCAAAAGGCGCGGATGTTGCGAGGGAAAGGCGCAAACGCCGGATCCCGCCATGGTTGAAACCACAGACACCGTCACGCGACCCGAAATCGAACACGCCGCGCCGCTGGCCGATGCCGGCGCCGTGCGTGGCGAAGACGTTCTCGTGGCGATCCCGGTGCTGAACGAGGCGGCCCATATCGAGGATTGCCTCAAGTCCCTGTTCGCCGGCGACGGACGCATCCGCAAGGCGAAAGTCGTCGTCATCGACGGCGGCAGCAATGACGGCACCCGCGATATCGTGAAGCGTCTGTCGCGGCAGTATCGGAATCTCGAACTGGTCAACAATCCGCGGCGCGTGCAGTCGGCGGGCGTTAACCTTGCCGTGCGGGCACATGGCGAAGTGCGGTCGATCCTCGTGCGCTGCGACGCCCATGCGGTCTACCCCGAAAACTACGTGATGGATGTCGCCGACAGTCTGCGCGCCAATGGCGTCGCCTCAATCGCCACGCCGATGGACGCGCGCGGCGATACCTGTTTCCAGAAGGCCAACGCCTACATTGTCGACACGCCGCTGGGGTCTGGCGGATCGGCGCACAGGGGCGGGCGGCAGTCCGGCTTTGTCGACCATGGCCATCATGCCGGGTTCGATCTCGGCTGGTTCAATCGCGTCGGCGGCTACGACGCCAGCTTCACCCACAACGAGGACGCCGAATACGATCGCCGGCTGACGGACGCAGGCGGGCGCATCTATCTCGATGCAGATATTCGCATTGGCTATTACCCGCGCGCCACGGTGCGGAGCCTCGCGCGCCAGTACTACAATTACGGCAAGGGGCGTGCGCGCAACCTGAAGAAGCACGGCGGCTGGCCGCGCCTGCGCCAGTTGATCCCGCCGCTGGTGTTCCTTGCCTGCCTTATGGCGATCGCGCTGTCGCCGGTCTCGGGCTGGACCCTGCTTCTGCCGGCCGGCTACATCGCGGCGCTGGCTGCAGCGTCGCTCGCCGTGGCCTTCAGTATGGGATCAGCGTGCGGACTTCTCGCGGGCGTTGCGTCGTTCACGATGCACATGGCCTGGTCTGCGGGCTTTCTGCGCCAATTTCTCTTCGCGCCCAAAGATCGCGCAGCCATTCAGGGCATTGCACCCGAAGCAGGCTAGAACAGCGAGCTCTTGCGTTCGTTGACCTTGGACGAGGCGCGGTCGAACAGCATGTCGATCAGCTGTTCTGGCGACTTGCCCGCCATGTCGAGACGGGTCGCAAGGTTGTTGTCGCGCAGCACCTGGCGGATCTGGCCGATCTTCATCGAGGCGAACGTCGAATAGAACTGCGACTTCGATCCGTTGGCGGCGAGGATGTAGGGATTGGCGACGTCGGCGCGCGCTTCATTCTCGAAAATGACGTTGCCGCCCAGCGCCTTTACCACCCGAGAGGCGAATTTTGGATTTGCCCGTACTTCATCGCGCAGTTCATCGAAGAACCGGTCGAGGTATTCGGACGCGGTTAGTCCCGGATCTTCTGCCATGTCGCACCTGTTCTCTGGCTCAGGAAGTCGGTGAACCTCTCAGCCAGTCGTCGAACATCCCCTCTGATGCTCCCATACTTTCCCCTAAGGGTATTGTAGCTGTCCGGCGCTGCCCGGTCCATCGCATTCAATATCTGCACCGACTCCGGAATCGTCGGTCCGAACCAGCGATCGGACAGATAGATCTCTCTCAATTCGGACACGACCTGACGCGCATACCGCGTGTCGCGAAAGCGTGTGATCAGCACGAAGTTCCGCACCGGTAGGTCGGGCGCGATGTAGCGTCCGACCCAGTCGGAGAATTGCTTGGTTCCCCATGTCGACACGGAGTCGGCGATCGTCGGCGTGATGTAGACGTCGGCGATGGCGAGACCGGCGCGGGCCAGCGGCGACAGGTGCGGCGGGCAGTCGAGCAGGATGATGTCGTAGAGCGGAAGCAGCGGTTCGATCGCGGCCTTGAGGTAGGTCGCCAATGCTTCGGCCAGCGTCGTCGGCGTGCCGGCGCGCGAATACCACTCTTCCTCGAGGCTGAGTTCGCGCAAGCGGAGCTGGGGGTGCGAGGGCAGGATCGAGATCCAGCCGCGGCGCTCGTCCTGTTCCTCGTCGATGCGGAGCTCTTCGAGGGTGACGGCGTTCGGGATGATGTAGGGGCCGGCCTGCGCATCGCGACCGGCGACAAATTCGGCCAGCAGGTGGTGTCCGCTCTTGCCCTGATCGGAGGCCGCCTGGACGCCGCGCTCGGTCAGGAGCATCTGGCTGGAATTGGCCTGGGGGTCGAGGTCGATGACGAGGACGTTCATCCCGTAGAAGTGGGCAAGACCGTCCGCGAGCATGACTGTCGTTGTCGACTTGCCCACGCCGCCCTTGAGGTTTGCAATCGCGGCGATGGCGCCAGTCATGATCTACTCCCGTCTCGCAACCGCATTCCGACATGCAGCTGTCCGGCGAACCCTGCTCTTGTAGCAATCGGGAGCAGGGCGCAAGCGCGTTCCATGGTTACCTGCGCGATCGGCTCCATTACGTAGCTGGAGACTGCTTTTTTCTGTGATGAACCGCCGCAACGCCGCATGCGCAGCCAAGGATGAGCGCGTACGTCCACGTCAGGGCCGGTATGGCGAGCGAGCTGTCGGCGATGCCGTGGAGGAGCAGGAAGCCGGACCCCATCAGGGCGAGGCGGGGCAGGCTGCGGGGCGCCTTCCGCTGGAGCAATACGCGGATGATCATGATGTGCGCGAGAAGCAGGACAAAAGCGGCGAACGCGAGCCCTGCGTAGCCGGTCTCCACCAGCCAGTTCAGCGCTGCATTGCGGGCGTCGCCGGGGGCGCTGAGGGCGACATAGGAATGGAGGTTGTCGGCCCGGTCTGCGACCGTGTCGATCTCGCCGAGCCCATGCCCGAAAAGCGGCGCCTGTTGGGCGGCGGTCCAATAGGTTTCCAGACGCTGGATGTGGGTGGTCTCGGCCGCGCCGGGAGTGTTGGGGGCGACGGACTCATCGTGAAAGAAGGCGAGGAAGAGCGCGAGGGCAACGCCGGCGAGACTGGCCACGGGCGCCAGCCGCTCGAGCACCCTGACCCATGAGCTGCGGTGGTCGCGACGCAGGATTTCGCCGAGGTCCCACCAGGAATGAAAGACGATCGCCGATGACGCCAGAAGGACGCCGACGCGCGATCCGGTGAGCGAGAGGCAGGTGAAGGCGAAGCCGACGAGCAGGATGGCGCCGAGGCCGTCGCGCATCAGGCGGTCGATCATTTCGGCGCGCGAGAGCGCTGCGGCGTCAATTTCCTTGACGACGTGCATCACCCGGGCGGAGCCGATCAGCGCAACGAAGCCGAACAGGACGGCCGCGTCGGTCGTGGACCCGAGGCCGGCCGTGAAGGGCGGGTCGGCCGCGGCGCTCAGCGAGGTGCTGATCTGGGTGAAGAACGCCCAGACGCAGTAGAGCAGGAGCGACCAGACGAGACTGCTCCAGAGCAGGCGCTGGGTCGTGCGGGTGCGGGCGGCGAGGTATCCGATCGACCATGCGCCCATCGCAGCGAGCAGCACGGCGACGTCCGGGCCCGCCGTCACGATCGGGCCGAACCAGCCGGCCAGCGTCCAGATCAGCAGGGCGAGGGGCGCCGCCGCCATCGAGACCGAAAGACTGCGCGGCGGGGCGAGGCCTATGGATGCGATCGCTGCAACGATCATGCAGCCGGAGAAGAGCAGCATCGGTATGGGTTCTGCGCCGGCCATCTGCAGGTTAGCGAGCAGGATCGTCGCAATGGCGCCCAGCGGGCCGGCCAGTTCGCGCTTGTGGACGCGGTCGGACGTGGACCCGGCGGCGGGGAGGAAGCCGCTACCTGCAGCGAGGATCGTCATGGGGTTGGCGTCCCAACTTCGGGATTGAGGGCGTCCGCGATGATCTGCTTCAGCAGGCCGGGGGCTGCACAAACGTCTCGTCCGGCAAGGCCAGCAGGGCGGCGCGCCTTGCGCTGATCTCGGAGCGGTCTGCCGAGAGACGCGACAGCAGGGCGGGCAGGGATTGGCCGAGGTCTTCCTCGATGATGAAACCGGCGTCGGCGTCCGCGATCCATTTGGCGGTCTGGGTCCCGGCAGGGGCGATCGCGGGAACGCCGTAATAGCCGCCCTCGTAGATCCGGTTGGGCAGCAGCCACACGGAGTTGTAGCCCTTCTCCATGAAGTCGCCGGCCCAGACGACGTCGAGCGGCGCATAGATGGCGGCGAGGTCCTCCGGGGACCTGTAGCGGCCGTGGAAGGTCAGGTTGGGGACGCCCTTCACCCGTTCGTGGAAGTCCGGAATTTCGGTCAGCGCCGGAACGCCGTGGAGGTGGATCTCGACGGCGGAGCCCGCCTCCTGTGCGAGCGCGAGGAGAAGGTCGAGGCTGCGTGCGCAGCGGAGCACGCCGATCCAGCCGAGGCGGAGCGGTTCGCCGGGGGGAGAGGCGGTGGCCGCACGCGCTGGGCGGTCGCCGTAATCGGCTCCGGCTGCCAGCCGGTTCTCGACGAGAACGGGTTGGTACTGACCGCTGTGACGGCGCGAGAAGTAGTTCTCGAGATAGCCGGGTGACGACACGACGAGACGGCGACTACGCTTGAGCAGCGCGCCTTCGAGGCGCCGGAAGATGAAGCCGATGGGATCGTTGCGCGTCAGCAGGCGGTGGACGTCGAGGCATTCGTAGATGACTGGCGTTTTCAGGCCGAGCTTGCGCTTGGCCAGGAAAGCGGCTGCCAGCATGTCGAGGTTGCGGGCGTAGATGACGTCCGCATCCGCCAGCCGGCCGGACGCGGCGGCCAGTTCGGCGCCGGAAAACACCGATCTGACGCGCTGGAGGTAGTTGCCGTCATAGGTGCGCCCGAGGTCGACATTGTCCCATCCGGCCGCCGGATCGTCGCGCCGGCGCATGGTAAAGCCTGTGACTTCAAGGCCGTCGTCGCGGAATCCCTGGACCCGCCGCCGAACGGCGGCGTCGTGCGCGTCGTGTCCGAAAAAGGCGACGTGTGTCATCGGCGTCTTTGACTGCAAGCGCCAGACCGATCCGGGCGGACGCGCGAACGCCTGTCAGGCGAAGGCAGGACAGGGCGCCCAAGTATCAGCCAGCCTCGCGGTTAACCCAGGAGGCGGGCGGCTAGGACCCTGCTGCAGAAGCATTTTCATTTTAGTTTCAAACTCGTTAGAAAGGCATTCATGCTAGTCGCAGCGGGGACCCGAAAGCTGCGAACCCGGCATCGCAAACGGCGCTGCGATCGCTTTTGAGGGCGAAAGGGCGCACAGGTGGCGCGAAAAATGGATTGCAGTCGTGCGCTGGACGCCGGTCGGGCGCACTGGGTACGGAACGCTGGGTCCGGCTTGGCCGGGTGGATTGAGGTTTGTGGTGGACTTTTCGCTAACGCGTCTGCGCGAAAAGACGGCGGATTTCTTCGGAGATCTGGGCGACCGCGCTGCGATGGCGTGGGGCCGGATGGCCGACAGCGCCGCCGCGCGCACGCGCCTGCGCAACGCCCCGAAACCTGTGATCGCGCGGGAGAGAACCGCTGTCGTGCCGGCTGGACGCCGCGTTTACGCTGTCGGCGATGTGCATGGCCGCGCCGACCTTCTTGAGCGCCTGCTGGATGATCTCGACAGGGATGTCGATCGCGGCGGGTTCGAGGGCCGCCCGATCCTGGTCTTCCTTGGCGATTATGTGGATCGCGGGTTTCAGTCGAAGGGCGTGATCGACCTTCTGCTCGCGCCGCGACTGTCCCGATACGAGACATATTTCCTGAAAGGGAACCACGAAGCGGCGATGCTGCAGTTCATGGACGATGCAGGCATTGGTCCGCGCTGGGCCGAATATGGCGGCGTCGAGACGCTGGTTTCCTACAAGGTGCAGCCGCCCCGCGGGCGCACCAATATCGACGAATGGGAGCGCGCCTCAGCCGAGCTGAACGAGGCGATGCCCGAAGCGCACAAGCATTTGCTGCGCAATCTCGACCTCAGCGTGCGGATTGGCGATTATCTGTTCGTGCATGCCGGCGTCCGCCCCGGAGTGGCGCTGGACCAGCAGACCGAGCGCGACCTCTTGTGGATCCGCGAGGAGTTCCTGCAGGACCGCAATCCTCACGAGGCAGTAATTGTGCATGGGCATACGCCAACCACGATACCCTTCAAGGATTCCCGGCGGATCGGGATCGACACCGGCGCATATCTGAGCGGCAAACTCACAGCGGTGCGCTTGGAGGGAGATCAGGTAGAGTTTATTACGGCGGGGGCAGGGTCTGCCCAGGACGCCGTCGGACACGGATGAACAGGAGCTGATGATCATGGCGCTCAGGACCGTACTATTCGCACTCGTCGGCATGCTCGCAGCGGCTTGCGGCACGGCGCCGATGCCGTCAGGCCCGGTGGACACGGGCCAACCGGGACAGACTGTCCAGCAGGTCCAGCAGGCGCAGCGCGCCGCGGACATCGCCTACACGCTTGATTCGGGGGACAAGGTCCGGATCAACGTCTACGGCGAACCCGATCTTTCCGGCGAATACGAGCTGGATGGGCAGGGGATCCTTCCAGATGTCGCTGATCGGCGAGGTCAATGCCCAGAACAAGACGATCCGCGAGCTGCAGACCGAGATCGAGAACGCGCTGCGCGAAGGCCGCTTCATCCGCGAGCCGCAGGTTGCGGCCGAAGTGATCACCTACCGCCCGTTCTATATTCTGGGCGAGGTCAACAACCCTGGCGAGTATCCCTACACCTCGGGGCTGACCGTGATGAACGCCATCGCAAGCGCGGGCGACTTCACCTATCGCGCCGACAAGCGCCGCGTGCTGATCAAGAGCGTGGATTCGCCGTCCGAGCGAGAGGTTGACCTGACCGTTAACACGCCGGTGCGCCCGGGCGACACAATCCGGGTTCGGGAGCGGTTCTTCTAGAGATTTCAACGCTTCCGCACAGACTCCCGTAACCTCCCGCGTGTATGGCGAAAGGCGCCTGCTAGAACGCGAACAGCGTTGACCCAACAGCAGCCGCGACGGAAATGGAGTGGGCTGGAGTTGGGGCCGGTCGAGGGAGATAGCCGGTGGTCATGCCCGGACAACGCACCCGGAACGTGGCTGTGCTTGCGTCGATCTTAACCATGGCGGGGCCGTCTGCGCATGGTCAGGCCGGCGATCGACCGGAATTTGATGCGACAGGGGTCGCAGCGGAACTGGTGAATGGACTGCCCTGCGCGGCGACGGAAACCTCCGCCGCCCTCGAGGCGAAGCTGGATGCGCGCCGGGAAAGCCTGAATGATCTGGCGGCTGCGCTGGAGGTTATCGCAGCGTCGCCGGAGCCATGCGATGACGTTAGGGCAGCTGCGACGCGGCAGCGCCAGTTCATCGCAGCAACCCTGGCTCTCGGCCCGCAAGGCGCCGAATCAGAGCCTCAGACGGCCGTTTACCAATTGTCTTTCGAGGCGGGACCGCCGCCTCTCAACATGATGCGCGGCCGCCGAGAGGGCCGTTAACCGCAATGATACGCCATCAATGGGACATGACTGCAGATCGGTCCCGAAACACAGTTGCCCGGCTTTCACGGAAGCGGGACGATCAGGTTCCCCGATTGGGTGATACGGCCCCAATCTTGCTCACTCGGGGCGAGTACTGCGCGCAAAGCGCCTTTCGGGGTGAATGAGGACAGACATCATGAACAAAGTTGCATTGTGCACGATCGTGGCGGCCCTGACTGTGCCGCCCGCCCTAGGCCAGGAGAACCCCTTCCTGCGTGGACGCTACACGCCGGTCCCCGAGCGTGATCAGCCGGAATTCGATCCCGTGCCGCTGCGCGCCGGATCGTTCTTTGTCGACTCCAGCCTTGGCGTCGGCGCCGAGTACAACGACAACATCTACGCGCAGGACACGCCGACCACCGAAGACACGATCCTGACGCTGAATCCGACGGCCGAACTCTACAGCTCGTGGTCTGTGCACGCGCTGGGCGCCGGCGTGAACGTCAATCACCGCGAGTACACCGAAGAGAGCAGCGAGAGCGTCACCGACTACAGCGCCTTCGCCAATGGCCGCCTCGACATCACCCGCAACGCTTTTGCCGCCGGCCGCGTCTATGGCGGTCGCCTGTCCGAACAGCGCTATGCGCCGTCGGCCGTCAACAACGCCGCCGAACCGGCGCGTTACGACGAGATGGGCGCCGAGGTGTCGGGAACCCTTCGTCGTGATCGCATCCAGCTGCAGGCGAGCGTCGGCACGGAGCAGGAAGACTGGGATGCGGTTCCGCTGATCCCGGATCCGCTGAACCCCGGCGGTCCGACCTCCGTCAGCAACGACTTCCGCGATGTGACCGAGAACTCGGTCTACACGCGCGCCTCCTACGCCGTCTCGCCGGACGTCGCGATCTTCGCGCAGGCGCGCGCCACCGAGCTGGACTACGATCTCGCCACCGATCCGGCGGGCTTCAACCGTGATGCGACCCGCCTGAACGGGCAGGTCGGCGCGAGCTTCGAACTTGCGGCGCCGTTCCGCGGCGATATCGCGGTCGGCTACATCCACGAGAACAAGTACGACTCAGCGCTTGAAAACACCGACGGTCTCAGCGTCGACGGCGAACTGCTCTGGTTCCCGACGCAGCTGACGACGGTGACCGTCGATGGCCGCCGCACGATCTATGACCCGGGCCTGACCGGTTCATCGTCGGCGATCCTGACGCAGTTCGGCGGCCGCGTGGACCACGAACTCCGCCGCAACTGGGTGGTGTTCGGCGAAGCCAGCACCAGCACGACGGACTTCAAAGGCGGCATTCCTGGCCTCGCGCCCGGATCGGTCGTCCCAATCGATCGCGAAGACCAGATCGTCTCGTTCGGCGGCGGTCTTGGCTACAAGCTGAATCGCAATGCGCGGATCAACGCCACCTACACGTTCCGGACCCAGGACTCGTCCGGCGTGAACAGCGGCCGCGAGTTCGACCAGAACATTCTGGGCGTGGAATTGCGCGTGTACCCCTGAGGCGTCTGACGGCGACCGCGGGGTAGTAGAGTTCGGAGTGAACGGGTGAACAGGGTTTATCCTCTTGATGTGTCTGCCAGCTATGCGGGGTCCGCCCACGCATCGGCGCAGAGCACGGGGCCGGAAGGGCTGGACGCAGGTCCATCCCTTCAGGGGATCATCCGTTCCATCCGCAGACGGCTCAGCGTCATGCTGGCCGTCCTGCTCCTGACTTTCGCTGCGGTCGCTGTCTTCACCTTCCAGCTGACGCCGGTCTATTCGGCGACAGCCAGCGTCATCGTGAACACCCGCGATGAACGCGTCATCGACATCGGCTCGGTGATCTCCGGCATGCCGGCGGACACCGCCTTTCTCGATACCGAAGTCGAAATCCTGCGCAGCCGCGCACTAGCCGAGAAGGTCGTCAACCGTCTCGACCTGATGGCCGATCCGGACTTCAACTACACGCTCGTCGAGCCGGGAGAGGAGGCCAGCCAGCCTTCGCCGATCCTGAGCTTCTTCACCGGCATGCTGTCCGGCGGGGGCGATGATGAGACCGAGACCACCGACGATCCTGATGCGATTGCGAGGATGCTGCGCGAGGATGTTGTTTCTGGCGTGCAGGGTTCGTTCGAGGTCAACCGCGTCGGCGCGACCTACCTGATCGAGATCAGCGCAAGCAGCGGAGATCCCGAGAAGGCGGCGCTGCTCGCGAACACGCTCTCGCAGGTCTATCTCGATTACCAGCGCGACACGAAATACGACGCGACACGGCGCGCCCGCGAGTGGCTCGACGAACGCGTGGTTCAGTTGCGCGAAGAGGTGCGCGACGCCGAAAGCCAGGTCGAATCCTACCGTGCGCGCAGCGGCCTGCTGTCGACCGAAGGGATGACGCTGACCGAGCAGGCGATCCGCGACACCAACGCCCAGCTGACATCGGCCCAGTCGGAACTCGCCGAAAAGCGGGCCCGGCTGCAGAACGTCAACGCTCAGATCACGTCGGGTCGCGACGCCGATACGATCGCCGAGGCGCTGAACTCGGCCGCGATCACCGATCTTCGCCGCCAGCAGACCGAGCTGATCCAGCGCAAGGCGCAGCTGCAGACCCGCTATGGCGAGGCGCACCCGCAGGTTATCCGCGTCATGAACGAGGAAGCCGACCTGCAGCGCCAGATCAACGCCGAATTGCGCAGGATCGTGTCGTCGCTCGAACAGGACGTGATGATCGCACGTGCGCGCGTCGGCGAATTGCAGGGCGCGCTGGACCGGCACAAGTCTGAACTCACCGGCAACAACCAGGACGCCGTCGCCCTGGCCGAGCTGCAGCGTGAGGCGGAAGCGAGCCGCTCGCTCTATGAGGAATTCCTCAATCGCTTCAAGGAAACGACCCAGCTCGACGGCATCACCGAGTCTGACGCGGTGATCAATTCGGTTGCGTCGGTGCCGCGCAGCCCAGCTTCCCCAACCAGCCGCTCAACCTTGCGCTTGGCCTGATCCTCGGCCTCGCGCTCGCCGGCGCCGCGGGCCTGCTGACGGAGCTGCTGGACAATTACATCTCTTCGCCCGACGAGGCGGAACAGGCGACTGGCGTGCCATTCATGGGCCAGATCCCGCTGCTGCCCGCCGCTGCGCGCAAGCTGTCGCCGGCCGATTATCTCGTCGAGAAGCCGCATACCGGTTTTGCCGAAGCCTTCCGGAACCTGCGTGCGTCGATCATGTTCGCCGACCTCGACAAGGCCGCAAAGACGGTCGCGATCGTTTCCTCGCTGCCCGAGGAGGGCAAGACCAGCATGACCTACTGCCTTGGTCGCATGGCTTCGATGTCTGGCACCAAGACGATTGTCATCGATGGCGACTTGCGCCGCCGGCAGCTGACCGAAGTTGCGGGCATCGAACCGGAATCGGGCCTCCTGGAATACCTGTTCGGGGAAGCCCGCCTGTCGGACGCTGTGATGACCGACGACAAGACCGGGCTGGATATCCTGCCGCTGACGGATCGCAAGCACACCCCGCGCGACGTGTTCGGCTCACGCGCCTTCGATGCGCTGATGAACATGCTGCAGCAGACCTACGACCTGATCATCATCGACACCGGACCGGTGCTGCTGATGGCGGAGACCCGCGTCGTGACCTCGAAGGTTGATCAGGTGGTGGTCGCCTGCCGCTGGCGCAGCACGCCGCGCGGCACGCTGAAGGACACGCTCAAGATCCTGCACGACTTCCACGCAAACGTCGCCGGCGTCGTCCTGACCTTCGTCGACCTTCGCAAGCGGGCGCACAATTCCTACGCCGGATCGAGCTACAAGGCGTACGCGAAGTATTACAGCGCCGACTAGTCGCCAGCGAGTGACGCGGCGAGCGCGGCGAATCCGGTTTCGAGATCCGCGATCAGGTCTTCGGGCGCTTCCAGCCCGACGCTGAGACGGATGAGCTTGCCGCCGAAGTCCGGACTGGTGCTGGTGCGCTTCAGCTGCGGATCGCACGGGATGGCGAGGCTCTCATAGCCGCCCCACGAAAATCCGAGACCAAACAACTCCAGCGCATTGAGAAACGCGTTGACGTCTTTGGTGTCAGCCGGCGGCGCGAGGCTGAAGGCGAACAGGCCGGCGGCGCCGGAAAAGTCCCGCTTCCAGAGGTCGTGATAGGCGTCACCCGGCAGAGCAGGGTGAAGCACGCGCGCAACCTCCGGCCGGTCAGCTAGCCAGGCGGCGACGTGGCGTCCGGACGCGTCATGGCGATCCATGCGCGTTGTCATCGTCCGCAGGCCGCGCAGCACGAGGTAGGCGTCGTCGGGTGACACCGACAGGCCGAGATTGGTGATGACCTGCTTGATGCGCCCCGAAAGGTCTTCATCGCGCGTGACGATCGAACCGCCGAGCAGGTCCGCGGAGCCGCCCGGATACTTGCTGGTCGCCTGCACCGAAATGTCGACGCCAAGGTCGAGCGGCTTGTGGAAGTGGCCCGCGCCCCAGGTGTTGTCGAATACCGTGGCGACGCCGGCTGCGCGCGCGGCGGCGGCAATGGCCGGGGTGTCGGAGACTTCAAACGTCATCGAGCCAGGGCTCTCGAGGAAGACGACACAGGTCTCCGGCCGGATCATGGTGGCGATGTCCGCGCCGATGTCCGGCGGGAAATATTCCGTCTCGCAGCCCCATTGCTTCATCGTCTGATCGCAGAAGCGGCGTGTCGGACCATAGACGTTGTCGCAGACGAGGATGTGCTTGCCGGGCGAGGCCAGCGCCATGATCGGGACCGTGCAGGCCAGCAGGCCGGACGACACGAGGTGACAGTGCTCGGCCTGTTCAAGCTCGCAGAGCGCAGCCTTCAGCGCGCGGTGCGTGGCGGTGCCGTGGATGCCGTAGGTCCACACGCCCGGCCGGAACATGTCCTCGGCCTTGTCGAGCAGTACAGTCGATGCGCGCTGGACCGGCGGATTGACGCCGCCATTGTCGACCTTCGGGTCCCGTCCGGCATGGACGATGCGGGTCTCCGTCCTGCGCGGGCCGCGTGCCATGGTTCACTCAGTCCTGTTCGACGGGGAGCCCTGCGTCGACCGCGCCCCATTCGGCCCACGATCCGTCATAGACAGCTGAATCATCGTGTCCGGCGATTGCCTGCGCCAGCGAGAGCACGGCGGCGGTGACGCCGGAGCCGCAGGTGTTGACGATTGGGCGATCCATCCTGACGCCGCGCTCGGCGAACAGCGCCTTCAGTTCCTCGGCGCTCTTCATGCGTCCGTCGGCGGCGATCAGATCGCCATACGGCACGTTGATGGAGCCCGGGATGTGCCCGCGACGCAGGTTCGGACGCGGTTCATCGACCTTGCCCGGGAAGCGCTCCGGCGAGCGGGCGTCGACGATCTGGGCGCTCTTGTCCGCTGCGAGCTCTTCCATGCGCGCCTTGTCGCGAACGAGGTCGCTGCGGAGGCGGACCGTGAAATGCCGGTCCGTGCTGGTCAGCTCCGGGAGGTCTTCGACCTCGCCGCCGATGGCTTTCCAGGCTGCAAGACCGCCGTCGAGAACCGCCACATCGTCATGGCCCATCACGCGGAACATCCACCATGCACGGGCGGACGCGAGATAGCCGTTCTGGTCGTAGCAGATGATGCGGTGGCCATCGCCAAGACCAAGGCGCCGCGAGCGCGATGCGAACTTCTCGGCGCTTGGCAGCATGTGGGGCAGGTCGCTCGACGTGTCGGCGATGTCGTCGATATCGAAGTGCCGCGCGCCGGCGATGTGCTGGCTCTCGTAGAGTTCCTTGCCGGTCGGCGAGGCGCCCGGCATCGTCCATGTCGCGTCGAGAATCCTGACGTCGGGCGCGGAAATGTGCTGGAGCAGCCACTCCGCCGAGACGATGGGAGATTCAGGCTTGAAGCGGGCGATCATGGTGCGCGGCGGTCTCCCGTGAACTGGTTCTTCTGATCGCTTAACTACCCAGCGTTGCTCGCGCAAGCCGACGTTCGCCTGTCCGTCTGGTCGCGCGACAGCATAAATCGACAGGTGAAAAGCCGCTGAGCGGCCAACTCGCTTGCTGCGGTGTGTCCGATCCCGGCACACGTCCCCGCGCGCGTAATCCTGTCAGCTAACTGTCTGAAAACTCGCCCATTATCGTGTATTTTTTCGGGCATTCACCATTTCTGCCCCACTGGGGCGAAGGTCCTTTTTTCGCGCCCCGGTAAGGTTTATCGCACTCCTTACGACTTCGTAGGATTTGTGGGGTCCCTAAAAATCGCCAGCGCACGCCCGGTTGTTAATCAGCAGGCGATGGCTGTTTGGGGGGCGAACGGACCGACGGGGATCGTGGGGAAATGACCGCGCGGTGGGGACCAGCATGGTTAGCGAAATCCGCCGCAGGTTGGTGCGAATGTTGCGTGACGGGTGGTCTGAATGACCACACAGGGTGCGAAGTCGATGCGGTACGGTACAGCGGTTGAGGCTGCTCGCCTTCAGGGCGACGCGAAGCTGCAGGGTCAAGGGCCCGTCCGCGTGTCGACCGCCGCCACGAGCGTCGCAAAACGCGTGATGGACATCGTCCTCGCCCTTGCGGCGATCATCTTCGCTTTCCCGCTCCTGATAGCTCTCGCGCTCCTCGTGAAGCTAACGGATGGCGGCCCGATCCTCTATGGACACCGGCGCGCCGGCCGCGGCGGCAAGGAATTCGTCTGCTACAAGCTGCGCACGATGCGCACCGATGCGGCGCAGCGTCTGGCTGACCTCCTCGCGCGCGATCCGGTGGCGGCCGCCGAATGGGCCCAGTATCGCAAGCTGCGTCACGACCCGCGTGTGACGCCGATCGGCAGGCTTCTCCGCAGAAGCAGCCTCGACGAGCTCCCGCAGCTGCTCAACATTCTGGCGGGCGACATGTCGGTGATCGGCCCGCGTCCGATCACGGCCGAGGAGACCCAGTTCTACGGCGACGATTCGGTCTTCTACAGCGCCGTCCGTCCGGGCGTTCTCGGTCTGTGGCAGGTGAATGGCCGCAACCTCTTGAGCTACGACGAACGGATCGACTTCGACGTTCAGTACGTCAGCCAGTGGTCGATGTGGCTGGACATCAAGATCCTGTTCCTCGCGGTCCCGGTCGTCCTGTTCGGCAAGGGCGCCTACTAGCAAAATCCCCCGACATCACGGGTGAATCGGCGTCTGCACGGCTCTGACGAGTTGTCCAGCATTGCTCATAATTCATGAGAAATCCCCCGATTTCACCATTCACGCCACTAAATCGGCCAATCCGCGTTGACTAGCTGTTAAGCGGCTACCTGCGAGGGTGGCGCCGGAAGAGAAGGTGTGAATGACCCCCAAGGAATTGACCGCATCGCGGCCGATTCGACGTGCGAGCCGAAGGCGCACCGCAGCGGCGGGCGCAATGGCTGACGGGCGATACCGTCAAGCTACGGCGCATGTTCCCGAGGGGGCTTCCGAAGCGGACGACGAGCCGATGAACTACGAGACGCCGTTATCAGACGTCGGCATGGTCGACGAGAAATGGCCCGCCTGGAAGGTGACGGTCTTCGTGCTCGCATTCTGCGGCTCGTTCTGGACCGGCGTCGTCTATCTGCTGGCGCGTTTGCTCGCCTGACATCGCGCAGGTCTGGCTCAGGCATACCAGTCGGGAACCGGCAGGCCTTTCTCCGCAAGAAACTCTGCATTGTAGAGCTTGGACAGGTAGCGGTTTCCATAATCGCACAGGATCGTCACGACGGTTGAGCCGGGGCCGAGCTGCTTCCCGAGCTCGATCGCGCCGGCAATGTTGATGCCCGACGAACCGCCGAGGCACATGCCTTCTTCCAGCGTGAGATCGAAGATCAGCTTCAGCGCCTCCGCGTCGTTGATGCGCCGGGCGTCATCGACTTCGACGCCTTCAAGGTTCGCCGTGATCCGCGACTGGCCGATGCCTTCGGTGATCGAGGTGCCCTCGGACTTCAGCTCGCCGTTCTTGTAGTATTCATAGAGCGAGGCGCCGCCCGGGTCTGCGATGCCGATCCGGACGTTCTTGTTGCGCTCCTTGAGCGCCATCGACACGCCGCCCAGCGTGCCGCCCGAGCCGACCGCGCAGATGAAACCGTCGACCTTTCCGTCGGTCTGGTCCCAGATTTCGGGGCCGGTGGTTTCGTAGTGCGCCTTGCGGTTGGCGACGTTGTCGAACTGGTTGGCCCAGATCGCCCCGTTCGGCTCCGAGGCTGCAAGCTCTTCTGCAAGCCGGGAGGAATACTTCACGTAATGGTTCGGGTTGGCGTAGGGGACGGCGTCGACCTCGACGAGCTTTGCGCCCAGGGAGCGGATCGCGTCCTTTTTTTCTTTCGACTGGGTGCGCGGCATGACGATGACGGACCGGTAGCCGAGCGCGTTGCCGACGACCGCGAGGCCGATGCCGGTATTGCCCGCGGTGCCTTCGACGATGACGCCGCCGGGCTTGAGCTCACCGGAAGCCTCTGCGTCGCGGATGATGCCGAGCGCCGCCCGGTCCTTCACGGACTGGCCCGGATTGAGGAATTCAGCCTTGCCGTAGATGCGGCGCGCCGCAGATTGGATCGCATCGATCACGTTCCGCATCATCATTCACCTTCACCTCCGAGAGCGCCACTGATCCGCGCGCCTTTTCGACCGTAAAGGCTGGGAACAAAAGCTGTACACGAAAGCCATGATCGAGAACAACCAATACGCTGCTTTTCTTGCGGATTTTGCGGCGGGTCGATTGTCCGAGGGGGAGAGGCTCGCCGCCCGCCTTCACTTCGCGCTGTCCGATGACGGCGCGGATAACGCCCGCATGCTTGATGTGATCGGAGGCGCGGCCCTCGAACGGTTGCAGGCCGCCGCTATCGGCGATGCAGATCATCCCGGCGAGCGCGAAGGCGAGATTGCCACGGCTGAACGATCCGGGTCGGACTGGATTGCGCACTACGCAAGCGCCGACCTTCTCGCGCTCAAGTGGCGGCGCAATCTGGTGGGCGTGCGGACCCGGCCGACCCATTTGCCGACTGCGACCCTTCTGAGGCTCGAGCCCGGCGAACATGCCCCGCGCCACAGCCATGGGGCGTCGGATGTGACGGTGGTGCTGCAAGGCGCCTTCGCCGACGACTGGGGCGAATATCATCGCGGCGATCTGGCGTTTGCCGACGCGGGAGACCGCCATGCGCCTGCAACAATTGGGAACGAGACCTGCGTCTGCCTTGTTGCAACTTCAAAGGGCCGTCCGGACGTCGACCTCAAGGCGTGGCTGGCTGGCCAGTGGAGACGAGGAGGTGCATCCCGATGAGTATCCTGACACGCATGACGACTGGCCTGGCTTCAGCAGCCGCGCTCGCCACGATCTCGACCGCGTCGGCTGAGACCGGCTTTCAGTGGACCCCAGCAGCCGGCGACCAGCTGGTGTTCGACGTGCTGCGCGATGGCAAATCGTTCGGCAGTCACGTGGTGACGTTCGAGCGCGCCGGCGATCGTCTGGAGGTCGAGACCGATATCGAGCTTGAAGTGAAGTTCGGGCCGCTGCGGGTCTTCCATTACGTTCACGAGGCCGACGAGGTCTGGAGCGGGCAGGAGCTTCAGTCGGTCGATGCGCGCACGAAGGAGGGCGGCGACTGGGCCGACGTCACCGTGCGTCGCGTTTCCGATGGCCTGCGCACGGCAGGGCCCGCGTTCAACGGCGTGCATCCCGACAGCCTCGTGCCGTCATCGCACTGGAACATCAACCAGATGAGCGGCGATGCGATGCTGTCGACCGAAACGGGCGAACGGCTTCCGATCGAAGTTGAGAACCTGGGCGTCGAAACGATCAGCGTCGGCGGTAAGTCGATCGAGGCGACGCACTATCGCGTCACCTCCGACCTTGTCGCATCGTTCTGGTATGACGATCAGGGCCGGTGGGTGAAATGCGCCTTCGAGGCGCGCGGCTCGCAGGTCGAGTACGTCCTGAGAGAGCTGCCGGCGGCCTAGTCGCGTCCGCGCCAAGCTAACTACCCGCCGGCAAAGCCGGCTTTCCCATGCTTAACCGCTGCGGCCGGGGGCTGGACCCCCGCAATCGGGCTTACGCGCCATTTCCAGAGGCGCACGGAGTCATGTAAGCTGCGGCGCAAACTGGAGTTTACATTGCCCGATTCTTCGTCCTCTGCGTCCAACAACAAGAAGTCCGTGCTGAAGGTGCGGGCGGCGACGCTCGCTGACGTTCCGCGGATCTACCGTCTTTCGGAGCGCGCCTTCGGCGAGGATCTCGCCAGTTCGACCGGCATGATCCAAGGGCAGATTTCCAGCTTCCCGGAGGGGCAGTTCGTTGTCGAGTACGATGGCGAGATTGTTGGCTACGCGGCGAGCTTCCGCATCGATGAAGCCACCGCGATGCGCCAGCACACCTGGAACGAAATCACCGGCAACGGCTACGCCTCGCGTCACGACCCCAAGGGTGAGTGGCTTTACGGCATGGAGGTAGCGGTCGATCCGGACCGCCGCCGGCTCCGCATCGGCCAGCGCCTCTACGATACGCGCATCCGGCTTTGCGAGAACGAGGGCCTGAAAGGCATCGTGTTCGGCGGCCGTTTGCCGGGATGGGCGCGCAAGAAGAAGCAGTATCCCGATCCGGTCGACTACCTGAACGCCGTGGTCGAGAAGAAGATCAGCGATCCGGTGGTGTCGTTTCACCTGCGGGCGGGGTTCCAGCCGATCGGGGTGCTGAAGAACTACATCGACTACGATCCGGCGAGCCAGGGCTATGCCAGCCACATGGTCTGGAAGAACCCGTATGCCGACAAGTCGCTGACCATCAAGGACATCCCGCACGGCCTGAAGGAATCCGTGCGCGTGGCGACGGTGCAGTACCAGCAGCGGATGATTTCCTCGTTCGAGGAATTCATGTCGAACATCGAATACTTCGTCGATGTGTGCTCGGATTACCGCTCGGACTTCTGCGTTCTGCCGGAGATGATCACGCTGCAGTTGCTGGCGCTTGAGAAGCAGAAACTGACGCCGGCGGAATCACTGGAGCAGCTGACGCGGTATACGCCGCGCTTCGTCGAGAAGATGAGCCAGCTGGCGATCAGCTACAACATCAACATCATCGGCGGTTCGCACCCGACCAAAGTCGACGATGGCGACATTCACAACGTCGCCTACGTGTTCCTGCGGGATGGTTCGGTGCACACGCAGGAGAAGATCCACCCGACGCCGTCGGAGCGCTATTGGTGGAGCATCGGGGCGGCGACACGCTGGCGGCGATCCCGACCGATTGCGGCCCGATCGGGGTGCTGATCTGCTACGACAGCGAGTTCCCCGAACTGGCGCGGCGGCTGGTGGACGAGGGCGCGCATCCTCTTCGTGCCGTTCTGCACCGATAACCGTCAGGGCTATCTGCGCGTGCGCTATTGCTGTCAGGCGCGGGCGATCGAAAACCAGTGCTACGTGGTCATGTCGGGCAATGTCGGCAACCTGCCGAACGTCGAGAACATGGACATCAACTACGCCCAGTCCTGCATCATCACGCCGTGCGACTTCCCGTTTGCGCGGGATGGCATCGCGGCAGAAACGACGGAGAACGTCGAGACGGTCGCGATGGCCGATCTCGACATGACATCGCTATCGTGGGCGCGCGCTGAGGGCACGGTGCAGAACCTTCGCGACCGGAGGTTTGACCTTTATTCCGTGAAGTGGAGCGATGGGGGATAGGGGACTTGTTCCGAGGCCTCGCTGAGGGGATCAGGAGCTGGCCGCGTCCAGTTCGTCGTTTCGTTGGGTGGGGCCTGTTCGCGATCGCCACGATATATGCGCTCGCTCCGCCGGTGCTGTTGTTGCAAGTTGACCTTGCGCGTAGTGACCGCCAACCGGTGTGGGCTGAGGCGATCGTATTATATTCATCTCTCGTCACGTTTCTTGTCGTCTCGGCCATCGTTACAGCGGGGACGCTGTACATTGCTCGACGCAGGGCGCGAGATGGAAAAAGCAAGTGGCCATGGCCCATCTACGCCCTTTTTGGGGCGCTTGCAGGAACACTGTTCGGGATACCGCTGGTCTTGGTCACTGGCGGGCTGTCGCTTATTTTGGCGCCAGGTGTTGGTTACGTGACATCGCTTGTCGTGTGGGCAGTTCGAAAGGCGGGCGTAGATTGAGCTGCCTCTTGCCAGCAGAGGTACATGTAGTTCGTGCAGCGAGACATCACTGAACTCGCCATAACTCATCCCGTAACCGTAATGCGCTTGAACAGGCCGCTGGTCTGGGCAATTAGAGCGTAGGGCATGCGCCGTGTGACAGGCCGCAGCATTCAGAGGGAGATAGACCATGTGGGTACGCAAGGGCGACAAGGACCAGGCCAGCGGCGTCGATAGCCCGATCCCCACCCAGGTGGTCTCCAACGAGGAGTTCATTCCCCGCCCGCAGACCCAGCGCCAGAAGCAGATCGAAGACCTCACGATGGAGTGGGGAACCCGCAACGCCAAGAAGCTGGGCATGAGCCGGCGGTCTTACATGGCCTCCTCGATGGGCATCGCGACGGCGTTTCTCGCCACCAACTGCGTCGCCGGGAAAGACGTCTGGGAAGTGTCCGAGGAAGAGCAGTTCGACCCTGAGGCCGTGGAAGCGAAGCTGACCGGCGGCAAGAAGGGCAAGTATTTCGTCATGGACGTGCAGGCGCACTTCTCCAATGGCATTCCGCTCGGCTTCCGCAATTCCGAAACGGCGCGGAACATGGGCTTCAACCTGTCGGACGATGTCGACGCCTATTCCTTCAAGAACTTCGTCAAGGAGATGCTGATCGACTCGGAGACGTCGATGATCGTCATCTCCGGCGTGCCGAGCCGGGAAGAACAGCGCGGACCGGACGGCCGCGTGCTGGTCGACGCCGAGCGCACGCCGCGCGGCGCCATCCTGCCGTCGTGGCTGATGTCCAAGAGCGGGCGGCAGATCAACGAGGTCGCGAAATCACAGCGGGCGCTGTGGCAGGGCAACCTTGCGCCCAACCATTACTGGAACCGCGAAACCAACACGATCGACAAGGCCGCAACCCTCGAACAGATGGAGCGCGAGCTGAACCTCTACGGCATCTCGTCGTGGAAATGGTACTGCCACACCGACCCGGCCAGAACGGGGAACGGCTTCCAGTGCGACGACGACAATGCGCAATGGTTCATCGAGGAAAGCGCCCGGCGCGGCATGAAGACCTTCTCGGTCCACAAGGGCTATTCCTACCAGTCCAAGACGCTCGGCCACCTCGCGAACCCGCAGGACATCGAACAGGCGGCGCTGCGCAATCCGGATGTGAACTTCATCATCTACCACTCGGCCCTGAAGCACGGCGCGACGGATGGCGAGAACTGGAAGGAGATGAACGAGTACAACCCGGAGACGGGCGACTTCCTGTGGCACAAGATCCTGATGGACATCAAACGCAACAACCCGCAGGTCAACAACGTCTATCCGGAGGTCGGATCCTTCTTCAACACGCTGGTGGTGCAGGACCCGGAAATGGCGATGCACGGCATGGGTCTGAACATCAAGACCTATGGCTCCGACCACGTCATCTGGGGCACGGACTGCCTGTGGTGGGGCAGCCCGCAATGGGCGATCGAAGCCTTTCAGCGTTTCCAGATCTCCGATGAGTTCTGCGAAAAGTACGGCTACGAAAAGATCACCGACGAGGACAAGGCCAACATCCTCGGCCTCAACGCGGCGCGTCTTTACGGCGTCGATGTCGAGGCGCAGCGCAACGCGCTGCCGGCCGATGCGCTGTCGCACATCAAGGAAGCCTACCTGCAAAATGGCGGCCTGCGCTCCAACTACGCGCACGGCTGGGTGAAGGAGCAGGCGTAATGGCGGAGCCGAAGTGGGACTTCGAGGGCGAACCGCCATTCGAAGAGATGAGCGAAGCGGGCATCAACCTGTGCGCCTATTTTGACGCCATGCCGGATGCCAAGATGCGTGAGTACCGCGCAGAATGGTCAGACGAAGAGCTGATGCGCTGGGACGGCAACTTCACGACGGATGGCGACATGATGCTTCCTTGCGTGGAGAGCGAAGACGTCGACCCGGCGATGTACCGGCGCTTCATCGAGGCGTGCATCCGGTATCGCGAGCGCGCGCGCGGCCAGCTGGCGTCCGCCTAGCAATGGATCCGAAAGCATCTGCGAAGTCTGCTTGCGGGCGGACTTTGCAGTGCGGATACTGGCCGACATGAAACACGCCCTTGCTGCACTCGCCCTGGTTCTTGCGCCGGCTGCGCTCGCGCATACGCCGGAACATGGCGAGATGTCTGACCATATCGAACTGGTGGTCGACCGCGCGGTCACCTTCAAGCCGATGGCGGACCATCTCCATATCCTCACGGTCGCCGACGGCAGGGCCATCCAGATCCCGCGCGTTGATGGGGAAGTGGCGGTCGCCATGAGCTTCAATAACGAGGGCGGCACGATCCTCGAGTTCAACAACGGGCTCGACTACAATTTCGATTACGACCTGCATTTCGTGAACGAGGAGGGCGAAGAGATCGCGCCCGAGTTCCCGGTCTGCACCGTGGGCTCGAACCGCGTCGGCACGGAGCACTGGCCGCAGCCCTACGCGAAGATCGTCATCAGCAATTTCCGCAGGACGGATGGGTTCAACTGCCCCGCCGGCTGACTGGCTTGGTGCGCGCGCCTTGTCAGCAGACGGACGGCGGCGCATCCTGACGCAATGCGCAAGGACATGTCGAAAGTCATTGTCGAGCGGCCGCGGCGCGGGCGCGCGTATGCAGCGTCATCGCCGCCAGGACGGTCCGAGCCGTTGCTGGACGAAGACGACGAGCCGCTGCGCGCACGCAAGCCGAAACGCACTAAGCCTGCGCGCACCAAGAGCCTGAATGAGAACCTCGCACCGCTGCGCCGCTATCTCGGCAAGCAGGTCGGGCGCCCATGGAACAAGGTCTATGCCGAAATCGCGGAGAACCTGCGGCCGTCCTCGACCGTGCAGCAGCACGTGCGCGACCACGTCGAGGACTTCGTTGCGATCCATACGCGCACGCGCAAGGGCGAGGTGGTGACGACGCCGCCATGGGGCGGCGAGCGCACGCTGGAACATGAGTATCGCGAGTTCTACGTGCAGCCGCGCACCGGCATCCTGCAGCGGAACAAGCACTACCGGTCCTGGTCGCGACGGCGCAAGGAGAAGGCGGCGGAGGAGGCGCGCGAAATTGCGGGGCGCATGCGCGAGATCGACCGGCGCACACAGTTGCATCGCCTGAAGGATGACATCTGGTGGGAGGTGCGCCTCGGCCGCCTCACGCTGGCCAACGAGGCGGATGTGGTGCTGGAGGCGGGCCTGTCCGACCTGCCGGCGGCGCAGCTTTATGGCCGCCTCGGCGTCAGGGCGATCGCCAAGCGGCAATTGTCCAAGGCCGACAAGAAACGGTTCGGGCTAAAATAGTAGTGGGCTCAAATAACAGCGTTGGCTTTTCGCGAACGCGAGTCAGGCGTATTGGCATCTGCATGGCGGAATGGAGCGATACAGGCATTTCACTCGGGCTGCGGCGGTTCGGCGAAACCGGCGCAATCCTCGAAGTGTTTGGCCGTGACCATGGCCGGCGGCGCGGCATGATCTATGGCGGCGCCAGCCAGAAGAAGCGCGCTCTGATGCAGTCCGGGAATACGCTGAGCGTGACGTGGCGCGCGCGCCAGGCCGACAGCCTCGGGCACTTCGCGGTGGCCGAACCGGAACGTGAACGCTCGGCGCTATACATGCGCGACGCGGGGGCGCTGACGGCCCTGACAGCCGTCGCCGAATTGCTGGCCGAGGCGTTGCCGGAGGGCGAGGCGCGGCCCGACCTGTTCGACGGCGCCACCACGCTGCTCGACCTGTTGGGCGATCCCGACATCTGGCCGGCGCTGTTCATCAAGTGGGAGATGGGCCTCTTGTCGGTGCTCGGCTTCGGCGTCGACACGACGAAGTGTGCATTGACCGGCGCCGAGGACGGGCTGACCCATGTCAGCCCCAAGAGCGGACGGGCCGTGCGCGGGAGCGAGGCGGGCGAATACCTCGACAGGCTTCTGCCGCTGCCGCAATTCCTTGTCGATTCGTCGATCCCGGCCGCCCCGGAAGACATTGCGGCGGGCTTCAGGCTGACAGGTTACTTTCTGTCGCAGCGATTATTCGCCGATCTCAACAGGCCAGTGCCGGAAGCGCGCGGCCTGATGATTGACCGGCTGGAACGGGCCGGGAAAGTTGTCGGCGCAACGCACTAGGTGATTCGCGCGCGGGCGGGGCGCGCCGATGCTGGCCCATTCGGGCGGACGAGCAGGAAACGGACATGAGCGACGAGACCACGATCGACGAGGGCGATCCCGGGCACGTCATCGAGGAATCGCTATCCGACGCGCTGTCGCGCCGGTATCTCGCCTATGCGCTGTCGACCATTACCGCCCGTGCGCTGCCGGACGTGCGCGATGGCCTGAAGCCGGTTCACCGCCGGCTGCTCTATTCAATGCGGGAGCTGAACCTCAACCCGGAAGGCGCCTTCCGGAAGAGCGCCACCGTGGTCGGCGACGTTATCGGTAAGTATCACCCGCACGGCGACCAGGCGATCTATGACGCAATGGTGCGACTGGCGCAGGACTTCAACGTCCGCCACCGCATGGTCGACGGGCAGGGCAACTTCGGCAACATCGACGGCGATGCAGCCGCCGCCATGCGCTACACCGAAGCCAAGCTGACGCCCGCTGCGGCGCTGATGCTGGACGGTCTGGCCGAGAACGCGGTCGACTTCCGTGAGACGTATGACGGGCACAATTCCGAGCCCATCGTTCTACCTGCCGGCTTCCCGAACCTGCTGGCGAATGGCGCCACCGGCATCGCAGTCGGCATGGCCTGCTCGATCCCGCCGCATAATGCCGGCGAGTGCATCGATGCAGCGATCCACCTGCTCGAGAACCCGCGCTGCGAAACGAAAGACCTTCTGAAGATCCTGCCCGGTCCCGACTTCCCGACCGGCGCCGTGATCGTCGAACCGCCGGAATCGCTTCTCGAAACCTACGAGACGGGCCGCGGCGGCATTCGCATGCAGGCGCGCTGGGAAAAGGAAGACCTTGGCCGCGGCCAGTGGCGCGTCATCATCACCGAGATCCCGTATCAGGTTCAGAAGTCCAAGTTGATGGAGCGGCTGGCGGAGCTGATCGACACCAAGAAGGCGCCGCTTCTCGAAGACGCGATGGACGAGAGCGCCGAGGACGTCCGCATCGTGCTGACGCCGAAATCGCGCAGCGTCGAACCGCAGGTGCTGATGTCCAGCCTGTTCCGCCTGTGCGATCTGGAGACGCGCTTCCCGGTCAACATGAACGTGCTCGACAAGGGCACGCCGAAGGTGATGGGCCTGAAGCAGATCCTGCGGGCCTACCTCGATCACCGCCGCGAAGTGATCACGCGCCGGGCGCAGCACCGCCTCGACAAGATCGAGAAGCGGCTGGAGATTTTGGACGGCTTCCTCAAGGCCTACCTGAACATCGACGAAGTGATCCGCATCATCCGCTACGAGGACGATCCCAAGTCGGTGATGATGAAGAAGTTCCGCCTGTCGGAGATACAGGTGGAGGCGATCCTCAACATGCGCCTGCGTGCGCTGCGCAAGCTCGAAGAGATCGAGATCAAGCGCGAGCACAAGGAGCTGTCCGAAGAGCGCAAGACGATCCAGCAATTGCTTGGGTCGACGGGCCGCCAGTGGACGGAAGTGAAGCGGCAGCTGAAGGATGCGCGCGGCATCTTCGGGCCGGACACGAAGGAAGGTCCGCGCCGTTCGCGCTTCGAGGAGGCTGTTGAGGTCGACACCGAGGCGGCTCTGGAGGCCCTGATCGTCAAGGAGCCGGTGACGGTTGTCCTGTCCGAGAAGGGCTGGATCCGGGCGCTGCGCGGCCACAACCAGAAGCTGGACAGCCTGAAGTTCAAGGAAGGCGACGACCTCGCGATGGCGCTGGAATGCATGACCACGGACAAGGTCGTTCTCATGGCGTCGGGCGGTCGTGCGTTCACCATCGGCGCGGGCAAGCTGCCGGGCGGGCGCGGGCACGGCGAGCCGATCCGCCTGAGCCTCGAAGTTCCGGATTCCGAAACCATCGTCGAGATGTTCGTGCCGGAAGAGGGCGTCAAACGCCTGCTGGCGTCGAACAAGGGCTATGGCTTCATTGTTGCCGACGAGGAGCTGGTGTCATCCACCCGCAAGGGCAAGATCATCATGTCGTGCGGCAAGGGCGTGAAGCTTGCGATCTGCACGGGCGTTGAAGGCGACCACGTAGCGGTGATCGGCGAGAACCGGAAGCTCTTGTTCTTCCCGCTCAAGGACCTGCCGGAAATGTCGCGCGGCAAGGGCGTCAAGCTGCAGGCCTACCGCGATGGCGACCTGGCCGATGCGACCACGTTCAACAAGGCGGACGGCTTTGGCTGGGTCGACAGCGGCGGGCGCAACATCACGCATGATGACTGGCGGGACTGGCTCGGCAAGCGGGCGCAGGCCGGCCGGATGGCGCCGCGCGGGTTCAATCGCAATGGCAAGTTCGTCGGCTAGCGCGCCTTAGAGCACGCGCCGCATGAAGAGCCGCTTCGAGATGTCGAGCGACTTTGCCTGTCGCGCCTCGATCTCGCGCATCCATGGCAGGTAGTCGTCCTTGCGGATTTCCCTGAAGCCGAGCCGCGCATAGAAGGGCGCGTTCCACGCGACGTCCCGGAACGTGCTGAGGTAGACGCTCGCCAGACCCTCAGCCGCGCAGTGGGCGCAGAACGCCTCAACGAGTGCGGCGCCGATACCCTTTCGCTGATGCGCGGGATCGACATCGAGTTCATGCAGGCAGGCGTCGCGTCCCATCACTTCGCCCAAGACAAAACCGGCCGGAACGCCGTCGGCCTCCGCAAGCAGCGACATGCCGCTGTCTACCGCCTTGCGATGCGCGTCGCGGTCAACGATGTCCATCGCATCCATCTCGATGAGACCCGTCCCGCGGAAGAGTTCCGCCGCCGCGATTTCGAGCGCCTGGAGCGTTGCGATGTCGTCGAGGCGCGATGGCCGGATTGCGACGCCGGACCTCGCGCTGTTATCCGCAGTCATAGTCCGCGATGGCCTCGCCGGTCTCGGTGCGCGACACGCTGTTGAGCGTGCAGCCGGAGGGCGCGGCCGCCTCGGCCGCGGCGCGGAGATCCTCGTCGTCAGGCGACCCGACACTCTGGATGTTGAAGGCGTCAGGCCGCAGGCGCAGCGTAAGCTTGAAGCCGTCAGCGCCATAAGGTGACGCAGAAAATGCGTACGGGCCCTGGTTGAAGTCCTTTGCCGCCTGCGCAGCCCACGAAGCAGGCGTCCAGCCCGTACCGGGTGAGGCGCATGCCACAAGCGTCAATCCAAGGGCGGCGAGGTGCAGGTTGCGAACCATGGGTGTCCTCCGTGAGGCCTCATTCTGGCAGGTCCCGTTTCCGCGGCAAGCGCAGAGATCAGCCGTCGAAAACCGGCTGGACCATGCGGCCCCATATAGTAGTCTGAATTTGCACGCCGAAATTGGCGATTCAGGGAGAGGGGCGGACCATGCTGCCATTGCTGATTGGCGCCGGGATCATCATCGTTCTGATCCTTGCCTACATCTTCATCTATAACGCGCTGGTGGCGAAGCGCCAGCAGGTGAACGAAGCGTTCTCGGGCATCGACGTTCAGCTCAAGATGCGGCGCGATCTCGTTCCCAACCTGGTCGAGTCGGTGAAGGGCTATGCCGCGCACGAAAAGACGACGCTGGATGAGGTGATCACCGCGCGAAATGCGGCCCAGAATGCGCAGGGCCCGGCGGAGATGGGGCAGGCCGAAGGCATGCTGACACAGGCGCTGGGCAAACTGTTCGCGCTGGCCGAAGCCTATCCTGACCTCAAGGCCAACCAGAACTTCATTCAGCTGCAGAACGAGCTTTCCGCCATCGAGGACAAGGTGGCGGCGTCGCGGCGCTTCTACAATTCGGCGGTCGGCGACTACAACACAGCGATCGAGCAATTCCCGAATTCGGTCGTCGCCGGCATGGGCGGCTTCACGGCCCGGGAATTCTTCGACGTCGGGCCGGAACAACGCGCGGACCTCAACCAGGCGCCGGAAGTGAAGTTCTAGGCGGCGACAAAGGAACCGGACGGCGCCCTGCGCCTGTCGCGTCGAGCTGCCAGCCCGCATCTTTCCTGATACCTTCGCTGCATGCCTGAGTGCGCAGCAGAGGGAGAAGTGCGATGGCGTCCGATATCATCGATGTCTGGGTGAACTGTCCGAGCAAGGAATGTGCGCACGACATTGCCGAGGCCTGCATCGAGCAGCGCGCCGCGGCGTGCGCGAATGTGTTTCCCGCAATCGCCAGCGTGTTCAGGTGGAACGAGAATATCGATCGCGAACTCGAATATCCCTTGGTGCTGAAAACGCGCGTCGAACTGTTCGAGGCGGTCTGTTCGATCGTGCGGGAGAAGCACCCCTACGAGGTGCCCTCGATCGTGGCGATGAACCTGCGCCACGTCGATCCGGCCTATGCGGGATGGGTGATCGAGGAGACCTCCTAGCCGGCGGGCTGGGCGCCTCTCGCGCTAGAGTTCGTCCTCGCGCAGATCGCGCCAGGAATTTCCTTCGAACGTCTGGAGCGGCATGAAGTCGGACTTGTAGCCCATCTTCGGCGAGTTCTTCACCCAATAGCCGAGATAGACGAAAGGCAGGCCCAATTCTGGGCGAAGCGGATGTGATCGAGGATCATGAACGTGCCGATCGAGCGCTTCTGCAGCTCGGGCCGGTAGAAGCTGTAGACCATCGACAGGCCATCGCGCAGCACGTCGGTCAGCGTGGCCGCTTCCAGTTTTGGCGTCTTCTCTTCGTCAGCCGTACCGGCGCGGTATTCGAAGACGGCGGTGCGCACCGGGCTGCCGTCGACCATTCCGGCATAATCGCGAATGTCCATGTCGGTCATGCCGCCGCCGGGGTGACGACCGTCGAGATACTTCTTCAACAGCCTGAACTGCTCGCGCGTCGCCGTCGCCTTGGTCGGCTCGCGCACGAGATCGTCGTTGCGGTTCATCACGCGGCGCCACCGGCGCGACCAGTCGAAGCGCTCGACATCGATCCGCACCGAGCGGCAGGCGGAGCACGCCTTGCAGGCGGGACGATAGGCGATGGTCTGTGAACGACGGAAGCCGGACTGCGTCAGGTTATCGTTAAGCTCAACGGAATCGTCGACCGCGAGATTTGCGAAGACCTTTCGCTCCATCTGGTCAGGCAGGTAGGGGCACGGTTGCGGAGAGGTAATGTAGAACTTCATCCGGCGCAGGAAATCGGTGTCGCAGACTTGCTGTGGACTCGCGAGCTTCATGTCGCCTCGTGTCTACCCGTTTTCAATGGGCGGAGGCTACCACAAAACTGCGGACCGCGAGGGCTCGCGCAGCAGCGTGCATGCTACAGCGAATGATCAACAGGCATCACCGGCGCTTCGCGCAGGAGCATGATCGAGATCCTGCGGTTTGCCGGCATGTCGGGATCGTCCGGGAACAAGGGTTCGGACGAGGACTTGCCGGTGACTTCGAAAATGCGGTCGGAGTCGACGCCCTGTTCCTCGAGGATGCGGCGCGCCGCATTGGCCCGGTCCGCCGACAGCTCCCAGTTGGAGTACCCGGCGCGGCTGGGCTGCAAGGTATCGGTGTGGCCGGAAATGCTGATTCTGTTAGGCAGCTGCTCCACAACGCTGGAGATGGCTTCAAGGAGGCGGATCGTGCGCGGCATCGGATCGGGCGAGGTGCCGGCGAACATCGCGCGCCCTTCCTGATCGACCAGCTGGATGCGCAGGCCTTCCGGCGTCTGGTCGACGATCAGGTGCTTGGACAGCTCGGCGAGGTCCGGCATGTCCTGCATCGCCTGGCGCAGCGACGCTTCCGCGCTCTCGAACTCGGCCCCTTCCGAACGCCGCGCCAGCGCGCGCGAGAGTGCATCGCTCGAAGCTGTCGGGCGGCTGGGGCTCGACTCCGCCGATTCTTCGGCCGCGCGCGAACGGCTCTCCGGCGAACTGTCGGCAGGCGCCGCCCGGTTGGCGCCGGATGAACGCGCGCCGTCTTCCTGGAATGCGGTGCCGCCCAGAAGTCCGTCGGACCCCTGCTGCGATCGCGACACGCTGGCTGGCGCGAAGTAGTCCGCGATGCCGCGCTTTTGTTCCGGCGATGTCGTATTGATGAGCCACATCAGAAGGAAGAACGCCATCATCGCGGTCACGAAGTCGGCATAGGCCACCTTCCACGCGCCGCCGTGATGGCCGCCGCCGATGACCTTCTTCACCTTCTTGATGACGACAGGTGCGTTGGAACTCATCTCGCAGGCGCGCCTTACCAACTGGATTGTGTTAGCGAAGTCTTTCTGACAACCACCAACACTAGGCAGAATTCGGTTAAGTTCAGGTATTCATGTCGCCCGGCGCTACAGATAACGCATTCAATTCAAACGCCTATCGGCAGACGCTCGGTGGGTTCGGCACCGGCGTGGCGCTTGCGGCGGCGTTCGACAGGCAGGGCCGCGCGCACGGGCTGATCGTCAACTCGCTGACGTCGGTGTCGCTGGACCCGCCGATCGTCCTGTGGTGCCTCGCCAGCGCAAGCAGCGCCTTCGAAGTCTACACGCAGTGCGATGCATTTTCCCTGAACATTCTGGCGGCCGATTTCGAGGACCATGTTCCAAGATTTTCGGCGCGCGGGGACCGCATCATCCCTGATGATCTGATCGAAACCCTGTCGACCGGCGCCCCGGTGCTGACCGGAGCGGTTGCGGTGCTCGATTGCACATTGCGTTCACGCCAGCAGGAAGGCGATCATGAAGTCATCTTTGGCGACGTGGCGGCGTTCCGGTCGGCGCCGCAAGCCGATGCGCTGGGCTTCTTCAGAGGCAGGTTCTTCACGTTAACAGGCGAAGAGGAGGGTGAGAGATGACATCGTCGTGCGCATTCCTTGGACTTGGCGTCATGGGCGGGCCGATGGCCGGCCACCTCGTGAAAGCCGGGCACAGCGTTTCTGTCTGGAACCGCACGCTGGACAAGGCCAAGGCCTGGGCCGAGGTCTCCGAGGGCGGACAGGTCAAGCCGCTCGACGAAGCGGTGGCGGGCGCCGAGTTCATCTTCATGTGCCTGGGCGACGACCCCGATGTGCGGTCGGTGTTCCGCCAGCTTGAGCCCAAGCTGCGGGCGGGCATGGTCGTGGTCGACCACACCACCGGCTCGGCGGATCTGGCGCGAGAGCTGGGCGACCGGTGCGCCAAGGCGGGTGCGGCGTTTCTCGATGCGCCGGTGTCGGGCGGACAGGCCGGCGCGGAGAACGGTCAACTCACCGTCATGGTCGGCGGCGACGCGCAGGTGCTGGCGCGGGTGCAGCCCGTGATGAAAGCCTACTCGAAACAGATCACCCATATCGGCGAGACGGGCGCAGGCCAGCTGGCCAAATCGGTTAACCAGATCTGTATCGCGGGCGTCGTGCAGGGGCTCGCCGAAGGCCTGCACTTTGCGGAGAAGGCCGGGCTCGACGAGACGCGCGTGATTGAGGCGATTTCCAAAGGCGCCGCCCAGAGCTGGCAGATGGAGAACCGCTGGAAGACGATGGTGGAGGGCGAATACGCATTCGGCTTCGCCGTCGACTGGATGCGCAAGGATTTGCGGATCGCGATCGAAGCAGCGCGCAGGAACGGCGCGCGCCTGCCGCTGACCGCGCTCGTCGACCAGTTCTATGCAGACGTTCAAGCGGAGGGCGGCGGCCGCTGGGATACATCCAGTCTGAAGGCGCGGCTGGATCGGGACGGGGATGGCGGTGAAGATTGATCTGGCTGCCCTTGAGCCGGACATCGCCGAGAGCTTCATAACGGCGGGCGGTCCGGGCGGGCAGAACGTCAACAAGGTGTCGACCGCGGTTCAGCTGCGCTTCGATCTTGAGGCGTCGGCCGCGTTCAGCGCCGCCCAGAAAACGCGCATCCGCACCCGGCTCGCCAACCGCATCAATGCCGAGGGCGAGATTGTGCTTCAGGCGCAGGCCCACCGCACACAGGGCCGCAACCGCGAAGCCGCGCGCGAGCGGCTGGTCGAGCTGCTGGAACAGGCCATCAAGGTCCAGAAATACCGCGTGCCGACCCGCCCCACGCGCGCCGCCAAGGAGCGAAGGCTGAAATCCAAGGGCAAGCGCGCGCAGGTGAAGGCCAAGCGCGGCCGGTGAGATCGGGCGATGAATAACGCAACCTAGGATTGCAATTCCCCGCAACGCATTCCATACAACCTTTGGTTGTGTGGAGCGGATGCATGAGAGTGATCGACAGTTTGCCGGCGACGCGTGTGGCGGTGTCCGGCGATGAGGCGCAGCGCCTCAGACGTTATGTTCAGCAGACAGAAGAGATTGTGGGGTGGATCCCCGATGTGCGGGTGGCGCGCCTGTCGGATACGCCAGCCCTGACGCGGCTGTTTGCCGATCATGATGTGGGGCCGTGGATCTACACCATGCCGCAGCCGATCACCGAGGAGACGGTCAGGGCATTCATCCTGCGGCACCTGCATGAGCGCGAAGAGGGCGCTGGCGTGTTGTTCATCGCCTTCGACAGCGAAGGCGAGGCTGCGGCCTATTTCGATGTGGAGCTGTGGGCCGAGTGGGGCGCCTGCAAGTTTGGCGGCGCGGTGAAGCCCCAGCGTCAGGGCAAGGGGTATGGCGGCGCGACGACGCTGGCCGCCGTCGACTGGTGCTTCAGCCGTCTGGGCGTCGAGCGGATCTGTGAGACGACCGGGCTCGACAACACGCGCTCGATCCGGCTGCTGTCCAGGATCGGCTTTCAGGAGGTCGGCCGCACCATATCGCGCCGGCCCGATGGCACCGCGCGGCCCTCGATCGTCTGGGAACTGGAAAGGCGTGTCTGGACGACCCCGCGCCTGCGCGCGCGGGCGTCCGCGGCTACATCACCAGACCGATCTCTTTCAGCCGTTGCTGAAGGTAGGCCTGGGCCGTGATCGGTTCGGGATAGCGGTCGGGCGTTTCTGCCGACACGCAGCTCGCCAGCGTCCGGATCTCGTAGTCCGGGCGGAAGTGAAGGAAATAGGGCGTCGAATACCGCGAATAGCGGGCGCGCTCCCTGGATGGATTGACCACGCGGTGGGTGGTGGAGGGCAGCGCGTGGTTGGTCAGGCGCTGCAGCATGTCGCCGATATTGACGACAAGTGAACCGGGCGGCGGATTGACCGACAGCCACGATCCGTTGCGGTGAAGCACCTCAAGGCCGGCCTCTTCAGCGCCCAGCAGCAGGGTGATGACGTTGATGTCCTCATGCGCGCCGGCGCGGACCGAACCGGGCGCAGGCGGCTCCTGCTGCGCCGGATAGTGCAGCGAATTGCCGTCGCGGACCGGATCGGTGAAGAAATCCTTGCTTACCGGATCGGTGAAGAAATCCTTGCTTAGTCCAAGGTGCAGCGCCACGGCGGAAAGCAATTCGCCGCCGAAACGGTCGAGCTCGGCGAACATGGCGTTGGTGTCGTCTTTCCAGCCTTCGACCTCCGAGACGTAGAGATTGGCGGCCATCATGTCGCGATAGGGGTGATCGTCCGGCAGCTCGCGGCCGACGTGCCAGAATTCCTTGAGGTCGCGCGCGGTTGCGCCCTTGGCGACCTCGATGCCGAACGGCGTATATCCGCGCTGGCCGCCGCCGCCCTTAACGAAGTATCTCTGCTTCACGTCGGCGGGCAGGGCGAAGAAGGCCTTGGCGGCTGCGAGGCCGCGGTCGAGCGTGGCGCCGTCCAGCGTGTGGCCGGAGACAACGGCGAAACCTGTTTCGCGGAATGAGGCGCCAAGGCGATCGGCAAACGCCGTCGGATCGTCGCGCCACAACTCGTATGGCACGGGTTTGAAGAGATCTGCAGACAGCGACATGGCCCTGGACTCGCGCTCGTGGGGTGCGGTGTCACTTTATATATAGGGCGCAGCGGCGAACCAACTGACCTTGGTCGTCGAGTCGAACCAATTATCAATACTTGGGATACGACTCGTAAACCCAAATAAATTCCATCTTAACTTCAGAAAAATCCGCCGATTAACTATAGTTCAAGTGTTCTGCGCTTGAATACTATGAAGGTCGGGCAACCGACATGGTGGGGTGGGGCTGACCGGGAGAACTCCGATCGCTCCGCGTGTAGTTGAGGAATGCCAGAATGGCTTATGCGGACATCCAGTTGGCGCCGCCAGAGGCGGGACTGACCGCCCAGTCGGACGCCCAGGAATTGTACCGGATCGGTCTGATCTATTCGAACGGTACGGACGTGCCGGTGGATTACGTCGCCGCGCACAAATGGTTCAATCTCGCCAGCGCCCGCGGTTGTGAAGAAGCCCGCGTCTGCCGCGAGGAGATGGCCGACCTTCTCGACGACCGCGAAATCAAGAAAGCGCTGAAAGCCGCTCGCCAGTGGTTGGCCAAGGCCAACTAAGTCGGCTCACTCGCCGGGGCTCGCTCCCCAATCGCAAAGCCGCGCCTCTCGCCGGGCGCGGCTTCGTGCGTTCTGAGCTATGCGCTGAAGCATCCTGGCGGCAGCGCCGCGACCTCATGCAATACTTGAACTATACTTGCCCGTGGCGCCGCTAGCGGCCTGGCAAGTCTGGCTAATTCATTCTTAATGCGGCCCGTCCAAGCCTGATGTTCATACCGTCGGGGATTCGCGACGTTGAGCGAGCGCGCAACACATCACAGCCGGCACGAGCCAGCGCGACCAGGACATGCCCGATCCGGCCCCGGCCCGGTCAGGGCGCGTCTCGGCGTTCTTGATCTGTTGCTTTACCTGTGGCGCGCCCGCCTGTTGATGTTCCTCGTGTTTTTCCTGTTCGTCCTGATCGGCCTGGCGGTTACGCAACTCTTCCCGGCCAACGCGATCGCGCGCGCCCGCGTACTGGTCGAGACGCCGCCGGACATCTCAATGACGATGCGGCCGGGCGAGGCGGCGCGGCTGGAAATCAGACCGGACGCTGCATCCGCTGAGGCCGAGGTCGAACGCGCGCGCACACTGGCCTACGCGCAGGCCGCCATCGCAGAACTGGGCGCCGACCGCTTCTTCGAGCCGGGGATCGGCGGCGCGTTCCTGCAGCCCGCCGAGCAGCACGGTGAGTCAGCAGGGGACTTCCTCGACCGTATCGTCGTGCGCGCGGTCACCGGATCCTCAGCCGTGGAGTTTCAGTACGGACACCCGAACGGCGATGTCGCACGTGACGCGCTCGACGCCTATGTCCGCGCCTACATCAGCGACCGGAACAAACTTGAACCGGCAACGCTGCGCGGCGCGCGCCAGCCCGATCCTGTCGAGGGCGCGGACACGCTTGAAGACGTCAACGCCCAGATCCTTGCCTTCATGGATGCGAATGACATCACCAGTCTCGATGCGGAAATCGCCGCGGCCGACGCAGCGCTCGGCGTCGTGGCGGCGGCGCAGATCGACGCTCGGTCTGCGCTGAGCGGCGCCCGTGGCCGCGCCCGCGAGCTGGAGGCCGAGCTTGCGAAGACAGACGCGGAGATCGAGCTCTTCGTCGAAACCGTCAGCACGGACCGGCTGGCCGCGCTGGCTTCCGAGCGAGACCAGATGCATGCGCGCTTCGGCCCTGACCATCCCGTTGTCCGCGAGCTGGACGCCCAGATCGCGAACGAGCGCGAGGGGCCGTCACAGGTATTGTCGGCCGATCGGCGCCGCACTGGGCCAAACCCGGTTCGCCAACATTTGATGCACGAGGCGGCGACAGCGCGGGCGGATGTTGCGGCGCTCGTCAGGCAGAACGCGGCGCTGGACGCCCAGCGTCTGGAAGCCGAACAAACCCGGCGTGCGCTCGCGGCGCTGGAGCCGGAATGGCGCGCCTTGCAGAGCCGCCGCAGCGCGCTCGAAGCGGCGCCGACGACCACAGATACGAAGGTTCAAGCAGAACATGAGGTGCGCGAGACGGTCAGCATCCTTGAAGCCCCGCGACTGGTGGGCGGGAGCAGGCCGGGACTGCATCTGGTCGGGTGGTTCGCAGCTTTGGGCGGCATCGCGGCGCTCGCAGCCGGGCTGATCCGAGGCTGGCTCGCCCGCGGCATGCCGGGCGCGGGCGCAGCTGAACGAACGCTTGGCCTGCGCGTGCTGGCCTCCGTCAGGGACGTGTGAGGGCGTGCGGGACCTTCAGAGCGACACCGCCGATCTCAACCGGCAGCTATCACGATCCGGAATGGTCGATGGCGGACGCATCGTCATGTTCATCGCCGCGCGGCAGGGGGATGGGACCTCCAGCCTTGCTGTGTCATCGGCGCTCAACGCTGCCACGCGGGTCCAGCGGCCAGCCTGGCTGATCGACCTTGATGTCGCCGGGAACCGGCTGTTCAACGCGTTCGCTGTCGGCGACCTGAGTCATAAGTATGGAGGCGTGGGCAGGCCGTATTCGGCGTGCCTGCGCGAGCGCCCGTTCGTATCGATCCGGACGGAAGATGGCCCGGTTGAAGTCGATCCGCGGGCGTTCACCGCGCATCAGGTCGGCGACACGAAGCTGATGGTCACGCACTTCGATACCAATTCGCTGAAATCCAGACAGAGCCTGCAGGTTGCGGCGGAACCGGCCTACTGGGCGGCTGTGCGCCGCGCGACGGACTGGACCGTCGTGGATGCGCCGGCGCTGGAGACCTCATCCGCCGGGCTGGCGGTGGCGGCGCAGATGGACAATTGCATCATCGTCGCCAGCGCCGACGACACCTCGCCGGAAGACGTTGCGGAACTGCGGGACCAGCTGGAAGACCACGGCGCGCGCGTGACCGGCGTGGTGATGAACAGGGTGCAGCGAGACGCCATGTTCTTCGACAAGATCTGGCGCGGCGTTCGTCGCTAGCGCTCTGTGGTCTTCGGCGACGGCTGGAGAAGCCCGGCGCGAATGAATGAGCGCGCCGCGCCGAGATAGTTTGCATGCAGCGCAGCGATCAGCACGATCCCCGCCGCGGGGATCAGCAACGGCAGCTGAGCCATGGACCCGCCGGCCACAGCGAAGATCGCAGTGGCTGCAAGTGCGGCCAGGGCCGCGCCGAGCCCGGTGCGCGCGAGGTGAGGCAGGAAGGCATTGTCGCGCCTTGAGCCGACGAGGTGCGCCGCCCACGCGCCGGTCACGATCACCGCCGGGAGGAGGAGGAAGTAGGCGGCCAGTGGCGAGCTGGCGGGCCAGACCGCAACGCCGTGCGCGCGGGCCAGGGCCCACACTGCGGGCGTCAGGAGCAACAGGTCGACACAAATGGCGGGGAGTACGAGGGACGACAGCGTAAGGTCGCCTTTCCCGCTCCCTGAAGCAGCGGCAGCGCCGCGCGGGGTGGTTGAGTCAGCTGTATGCCGCATGGCCCTGGCCTCCCTTCATTCGGGACGAGGCTAGGGCGGCAAGCTCAATATCCGCTCAGTAAGACCGGCTGAATTTGATGGAAATCGGCGGCCGGCGCGCCACGATTGGGCCGCGCCGGCCAGTCCGTTCTAGACGTAGTTGATCAGGCAGCCGTCGGCTTCCAGTTTTTCCGGGTGGGGCAGCTCGGTTCCGGCAAGCATCGCGTCCAGCACGTCGCGGACGTAATGGTTGTCGGCAACGGCCTTCTCGCGGCCATAGGTGAGCCGGTCATCCAGCGGGCCGTGATAGATCAGCTCCCAGTTCTGAGGATCGACGACATAGACTTCCGCCGTCCGGACGGCGCCGAGATAGCGGCTGACGTCCTGCGACTCGTCCTTGAGGATCGGCATGTTGATGGCGAACTTCTCGTCCTCGGCTTTGATCTTCTCCGGATTGTCCTGGATGAAGGCGTTGACCATCAGGAAGTCGACGTTCTTCGCGGAGTATTCGGACGCCACTTCCTTGAGGGTCGGCAGCATCTTCTGGACGATCGGGCAGCCATTGCCCTGCATCACCAGCACGACGGCGTCGGCCTCGTTGTAGTCATAGAGCGCATGCTCGACGCCGTTCTGGTCGGAGAGGTTGAAGTTGGCGACGGTTTCACCGACCGCGACGACTTCGCTGTCAGCGGTCACGGTTTCCGCGGGCGTCTGCGCCTCGGCGGCGGACGAGGCGTTGACCTGCTCCTGCGAACAGGCGGCCAGCGCGAGGGCCGAGGCGCCTAGCGCCAGCATGGAAACGGCGAAGCGGCGAGGGCGTTTCGACATGGCTGAAATCTCCTCCTTGAATCCGGGTATTACCTACCACTTGAATATGGTCTCGGCTTGCGCGAGGTCAAACCGGACACCCCGGAAACACTGAAATGTGTACCGCCTTCAGGTGAGGGCGTCTCGGGCAGAATTCCTTAACGTCAATTTCGTTCTGCAGCGCACAAAAAAACAGGCGGCCGAAGCCGCCTGTTCCATTGATCTGATCCAGTCTGTCGAGACTAGAAGTTCTTCCGGATACCCAGCTCGATCGTGCGACCGAGGGCGTTGCCGCCTGCCCGCGGATCGTAGCCAAGCTCGATCTGAGCCGGCGGAGGATCGCGGTCCTCGATGTTCTCGACCGACAGCGACAGGCGCAGATCGTCGGTCACATCGAACAGGTAGTAGAGGTTCAGCGAGTACCAGTCCTCGCCTTCCTCGCCGTACTGGACACCCGTCCGCTCGTCCTGAACCGCCGAAACGTAGTTCAGCTGGCCACGGATCGTGTGGCGGTCGAAGGAGAACGCCGCGTAGGAGTTCACGCGCCATTCCGGAACCGGCACACCGACGGTCGAGAAGTTGAGGAAGCCGAGGCGATCCTCTGCTGCTTCGACCTCGATGCCGTCCAGCGTACGAGCCGACACCGTCTGCTCGGTGACTTGGGTCGCCGTGACATCAAGCGTCAGGTCACCGGAACCGACCGGGAGGCGGTACTGCGCCTGATAGTCGACGCCGTTGGTCGTCTGACCGAACGCGTTGCCGACTTCCGAGCGAATGACCGAGAACGCGTCGGATGTGGTCGTGCCCTGTACGCACGCGCCGCCAGGCGACTGAGGCGTGTCGCTGAAGGTGATGCGGTTGATGAATGGGCTTGAGCAATCCATCAGGTTGAAGCCGCCCACGGTTGTCGAGAGGGTCGACGCCGCGAGGATCTGGTTATGCGAAGCCAGTTCCGCGATCTCGTTCTCCGTTTCGATGTCGAAGTAATCGACGATGAAGCGGAAATCGTGATCCGGCGAGAAGCCCTGAGACTGCCAGATCAGGCCAGCGTTCCATGCGGTCGCTTCTTCCGCCTGGACGTCCGCCCGCGTGGTCAGCTGGAAGGCTTTCCAGTTGCGGTTGGCGCGGTCGTAAGAACGGACCACGTTGTTGACCTCGCCCGGGATCAGGCCGATCGGCGGCGTCTGGTAGTTCGTGCCGTAGGAGCCGCGGATCGACAGCGGTCCGAACACGTCCCACTTGCCCGAGATCTTGTAGACCGTAGCGCCGAGGCCGCCGGAGAAGTCTTCGCGACGAACAGCCGCCTGGAGGTTCACACGATCATGCAGCGGGATGGCCAACTCACCGAAGTAGGAGAATTGCTGACGGTCCGCGTAATCTGGCGGGTTGATGCCAAAGAACTGGAACGGACCCTCACCGCCGGCGCAGCCGGTGTGACGCGGATCGGACGTCGGGAACGGCGTCTGCGGGATCGGCTCGAAGTTGCCGTCGTTATCCGTGTCGATGCCGGTCGTGTAGCTCGTCGGCCACAGGCAGGGCGTGTTGCCGTTGTACAGGTCGTCCGGAACCACCTCGCGCAGTTCGACCTGGCGCCATTGGGTGCCGAGGCCCCAGGCGACATTGCCGCCCGGCAGCTGGATGCCCGTCTCGCCGCTGAAAACAGCGTCGATGGTGAGGCTGTTCGTGACCGTTTCGGAGAACCGGTCGTTGACGATCCAGCTATAGAGCGACGGATCGTTCTCCAGGCCCGGCACATAGCTCGGGTTTTCTGCGCCCGTCATCGGCTGGTTCGGGAAGCTGGACGCAAACGGGTTCCAGTAGAGGCAACCGTTTTGACCGGCGGCAGCCGGGTTCTGCGTGCCGAACTGGAGCGGGTTCAGGTCAGCCGCAGCACAGTTCGGACCGCCGAAGCCCGACAGAGCTTCCTGGAAGCGGTACGTCAGGACGTCCGCGGCGTCGCCTTCCGAGTTCGCCTGGTTGTAGGTCGCTGCCACGTCGAAGCTGATGCCCTGAAGGAAATCAGCGACTGCGGCCAGATCGCCGCTCAGGCCTGAGCTTACGCGCCAGACCGAGTTGTTGATCCGCGACGGGACGCCGAACGTGCCCTGACCGCCAAGGACGGGGTTACCGCCATGGGCCAGCGGACGGAAGGTGATTGGCGTCGCGCCCTGGATCGCGCCGTAGAACGGGCTGTTCACCAGACCCGAACGTTGGGCGAATTCATCCCAACCTGGGTTGGAACGCGGCACATAGTACTGCTGGGTCAGACCCGCGTCGCGGGCCGGCCCGCGCACGACTGGCTGCGATGGCGAGCCGTAGACTTCCGGCACATCGACGACGCCGAACGCCGCGTCCATGTGGAACTCGACGTTGTCGTTGATGACGCTGTTGAGTTGCGCGTATCCGCGGAACGTGTCCTGATCTTCGACCAGGTTGTAGTACGGGATGTAGTTGTACGAGCAGGTGAACGCGTTGCCGTAAATACCGCCCACGGCGCCACAGGAAGCCGGCGTAAAATCGCTGGCGAAGCCAAACACAGGCCCATATTCGTCAATGTATGAGTTGCTGTCTGGAGCCGTTGGACGCGCGCCAAGAGCACGCCAGCCCGCCAGGTTGGTCAGCGTCGACCATGGGGCAGAGTTGGCCACTTCACCGTTTGTGCCGTCGTAATCAAGCGATGGCTGGGTAATGCCTGGACGATCAAGCGTGTTCAGGCGCGAGCGGTGTTCCCACTCGGCAGACCACACGAAGTTGGTGTCGCCTTCACCGAACCCGCCGAGAACGGCAATTCCATAGTCGCCATCGGAGGAGTCGATGAACTTGTATTGAGCGGATGTTTCAAGCCCGACGAAATTGTCGCGCGTGATGAAGTTGACCACGCCGCCGGTCGCGTCGGCGCCGTACGTCACTGCCGCGCCGTCTTTCAGGATCTCGGTACGCGCCACTGCGATCGAGGGGATCAGGGCTGCGTTTTCGCTGACCCGGCGACCGTTGAGCAGCGTCAGCGTCTTGTCAGCGCCGATACCGCGGAGGTTGAAGCTCGGCGAACCGGTCGAGGCGGCGCCGCCGAAGTAGTAGGCTTCACCCGTGGTCGGACCGGAAGCAGTCAGGTTCTTGACGAACTCGAGCGCGGTCGGTGCGCCTTGCTCTTCCAGTTCTTCATTGGTGAAAACTTCGACCGGCAGAGCGGCGTCTTCGGCCGAACCCTGGATCAGCGAGCCCGTAACGACGACCCGCTCGGCGCCGCCTTGGGCCGCCGGACCGGCTGCCGTCTGGTCGACCTGAGCGGCCGCTTCCTGCGGGCCGGAAATGTTTGTCGTGGTGATGGCGTCTGACGCTTGTTGCGCCCACATGGGCAGCGCGCTGGACATACCGATGATGATCGCAGCGCTGGATGCGCCGCGCAGTGAGAACTTCATAATTTACCTCCCCTTGTGGAACCGTATGAGCTTCGATTCCTGTGTTTCGCCACATTTCACTTTGGCTGCCGACGCGTCAATCACCGAATCTTGAGACGCCGCCGCAAAAGCCCAGCAAGCGCCGGTGCATTCAGCCAACGGGGCGCTCGACGAGCGATGTCGAGGCGCCGGCTCCGCAGATTAAGATGCTGAAACTTGCAGACTTTTTGTCGCAGCAGAGTAGGGGTGTGACTTTGTCGCATCATCGATCCAATCAAACTCGCTTCGGCAAAGAATTTTTGCTGGAGATGCCGTCGGCGATGGTCACTGGGGGTTGAACTTGCCCTTGGCGGCCCCACCGCGCCCCAAAATTGACGGGATTGGTGCTGGGCTGCTGGTGCGCTGCCGACAGGGGGATCTGAGGGCGGCGGCGGGGCAGGCCGAGGCGCACGCCGTCTCTGGGCGCGACCGCTAGACAGGTGTGGCGGCGCCCATTTCGATTCGCGCGTGCGGCGTCACGACATCTGGCGGTCGCCTCACTGATGCTGTCGGACCGCGCGAAGCCGAAAACGACAGGGGCGCGCCGTCCGCCAGGCATCGATAAGCCTTGGATCGTCCTTGCGCAGCGCCGGATTCCGGGTAGGACTGCGCCTTCCCTGATTTAGCTCATCGGGATTGGAGAGGTGGCCGAGTGGCTGAAGGCGCGCCCCTGCTAAGGGCGTAAGCGGGCAACTGCTTCGAGGGTTCGAATCCCTTCCTCTCCGCCACCCACGCGCATCGCGGGCAATCGCGCGGCCTCCTTCTTGCTAGATTTGGCGCGCGGCGCAGGCGGTACGTCCAGGCGAGGCGGAGATTTCCCCTGATGGATGCACGTTCAGCAAGCTCGCGCCTGCATCACCGCCCATCAGGCGAGTCGCCTCGACCCTTACGTCCAGCGAGGGTACTCCCGAAGGGGCTGTTCGGTGCAACGAAGCGGATGGCCTACGACGCAGATGGGATGTGAACTGCAGGGCGCCCTATGAACACAACCGCAGCAGAAGATGCTCGCGGCGTCGCACAGCTTGTTCACCAGGCGGTCAGGGACGCGCTAGAGGCCGGCGACTTTGCAGGGACCGGCATGGAAACCGATCTGATCTCGGTTTCCGACATCGCCATGCTCATCGAAACATGCAGTCAGCCGGGCAAGATGCTTCAGGTTGGCGGCGGCGCCGGTGTATCGACTGCGGTGCTGGCGTTGGCCTTCCCGACGCCCGCATCATCCGCGTCGACCCTGACCTGCCTGCGCCCGGAGAGAAGGGCGTGTCGGCCGGGACGCTTGCCAAGCAGCTCATTGGCGCGCTGGGCGCCGAGGACCGGGTCACCTTTGTGTCTGGCGGTTTCTCGGAGACGATCACGCGCCGGTCTGGCATCGCTGGCGATGCGCGTGGAGAGCGCGCCGGCACACGCGTGGCCGGGCCCGAAATCTGCTCGAGGGAGCAACCCTTTGATCTGGCGTTTGTCGAAGGCTTGTCCTCTGCGGATGCGCGGGCATCTGACATTCGCCTCGCGGCCAGCGCGCTGGCGCCTGCCGGCACGATTGTTTCAGCTGACAGCGTCGGCCCACGCGGCGCGACGGTTCGAGCGGGCGTGTTCGAGTTCCTGCGGTACTATCCGGACTACGCCTTCACCTATGACCGGCTGGATGATCCGCAGCGATCGCTTGGGTATCTCAGGCGGCGCTCAGATGACTGGCCGATGGCCGATGAAGCCAAGGATGTGCGCAGCGGCTACGAAGCGCCGATGGAGGCGCGCGACCGTCTCGCCGGGCTCGTCGCGCTGACCGCCGGCAAACAGCCAATTCTGGAGCTTGCCGTCGGCGCGCCTGTACTGGGCGCGGCCTTCCGGCAACGGGGGCTTGCGAGCCGGACGCTGCGCCTGACGGGCGCCGACTGGAACACCCACTTCTTCGATCCCGTCATCGACCAGATCGGCAACGCGCTCGATCACACGCCGGGCAGCGTTCTGTTCTCGAGCGACATTCTCGACCACGCCCCGGATGAGTTTGTCACCAGGCTGTTCGCCCGCCTCGCGGACCGCAATGGCAAGGCCCTTTTCTTCTCGACGCCGCCCGGCGAGGCCCGGCCGCCGGCCCGAGATCGCGCCCGGGAGCGCGTATCGTCGACCTCGCGGCGAGCCAGAACATGCGCGCGTTCGCGCCCGCAGCGCTTGAGTTCGAGCGCGCGCGCCATGATGGAGCGGAAGGACCCGGATGGCTGGGCGGCTCGTCTCGGTATGCGAATTTCCTGATGTTCGCACGGGCCGACGCCGGGCGCGATGCGCGTGGGCGCAGCATCCCCGAAACCTCGCCGCAGGCAGTGCAGGCGCGCGAGCAGGTCGAACTGCAACGCATCTGGGCGGAGGCCAAGCTTCGCCGTTCGCTGGAAACGGTCAGCTTGCGCCGTCAGGCTGCCGAGAGCGAGCGCGACGATGCGCTGTCGCGCTGGCGGGACGCGAATGAGGCGGCTGATGAGGAGCGGGCAAGGGCCGAACGGTCTCTGGCGGCGATGCGAGCGGATATCCAGCGCATGCAGGCGGAGCTGTCAGCCCTCACGCGCGACAAAACCCAGGCGCAAAGTGCCGCGCGAGACGCCGAGGCGCGCCGCCGCCAGGAAGAAACCGCGCACCATGAAGCTAGAGCGGAATGGGACGCCGAGGCCGAACGGCTTCGTGCGAGCGTCGAACAGCTGACTGCTGAACTCGCGGACGTGCAGGCGCAGGCTGAAGAGAGGCGGATCGAACGCGACGCGCGGATCGCAGAACTCCAAGAGCAGGTTGAGCGCATCCGTTCCGAACGCGCCGCGCTAGTCCTGGAAAAGGATGAGGCGGAGGCTGGCCGCCGTCGCGCAGAAACGGAAGCCGAAAAGCTGTCGGCCGACCTGCTCGCCAAACTTCGCGACGCTGAGAGCGCACGCGAGCTGGCGACGAAAGACCTTGAAGGCCGTGAGGCCGAGTTCGAACGCCGGTTTGCGGACTTCCAGTCGCAGGCGGCTGCGCCTGAAGAGGTTGAGAGACTTCGCGCCGAGATCGAGAAGAGGGGTTCCGTACTCGCCGCGCGCGACAAGGAAATCGAGGACCTGCGCGCTGCACTCTCGGCGGAGAGCCTGCAGGTGGTGGACGCACAGTGTCGGGAAGTCGATGCGCAAGCCAGCCTGGAGGGGATCGCCAATCACATCGCTCTGACACACGACGCCCTGCACCGGTTCCGCACCGATCCTGAAGGCTTTGTCTCGACCGAGGTGCCCTATCCGCTGCGCACGGAGGCCTTCGAAGGCAAGTCGGAGGACCTCGTGGCGCGGGCTGGCGAACTGCATGGCCGCGCCGCGGATCTGTCGCGCGAGGTCGCCGAGGAGCTTGAACGGCTTGGTCTGGAGCGCGCCGAGCGCGAAACTTGGACACAGCGCCGTGGTGAGCTTTCGGAAACGGCGCACGAGGAGGCCTTGCGTGCTGCAAAGGACGAATTTGCGAACCAGCACTGGGCGCAGGACCGTCTCAACTCACGCGTTGCAGCCGGACTGGCCTTCAACAACCGGTTGCTCGGCGACATCCTGGCGCTGACGCCCGGCCTGGTTGAGGACCCGCTCGAACTCGCAACGGAGGTGGCGGAGCTCGAGCTTTCTGCAAGCTCTGCTGTGTCGTTCAGCGTACTTGATCAGGTGGCTGCGCAGGAAAAGCGCCTGCTCCATCTGTTGCATACGCTCGAGGCTGAGCAGGCGTTCAAGGACGGCGATCTCGAGGACATGCTTGAACCAGCAGGTTCAGAAGATCTCGAGGGCGATCCGGATACGGCGACGCCGGAACCGGAGACCGGCGGGCAAAGCGTCGTCACGTCGGCCGATTTCGGCTGGGCGCGTGGCGCTGAACCCGCGCAGTGGGAGGATGTTCCGGCTCATGATGAGGATCGGAAGTCCACGATCGTTGAGTTCTCCCGGCCGGAACGGGTGCGCCGCGATGACGATTGGCCAAACGGAGATGCGCCGGTCTGGCGGGTCGAGCGCGGCAAGCCAAGTCAGCGCCAGGGCCGTGCGTTCTGGGCGACAGTGCTCGACAGGATCCGCACCTATCCCGAAACCGCCCGCCTGGTGAGGCTGCACAGATCGCTGCACGATGAGCTGGTCGCTTGTCCCGTCAGTCCGCGGGTGTTCGACGTCGGCCTCTACAAATGGCAGGGGTCGACAGACGGATACGCCGAACCGCTTCACCACTATCTGCTCGAGGGCGAAGAGGCGGGCTGGTCGCCGCTGTCCGGGTTCGATCCGGCCTATTATGCGACCCAGGTTGGCGATCTGGGTGAATGGAAGGGCTCTCTGTTGCGGCACTTCCTGACGCGCGGGGTCCATGACCGCCGCTCGCCCAGCCGTGCGCTAGAGGGGCTGGCGGATCGCGCCACGGCCGCAGGCATGGAGCCGCTGGAGTTCTTTTATCATTGGGAGAACGCGGCGCGCGGCACCTGGCAGGATGCGGCGGTGGATGATCACGATGCTGATCATGATCAGGACGCCGACGAGGACACGCGCCTCGATTGATTTAGCCTGTGGACTGGCGCTGGGGCGGCGACACCGTTAGTCCAGACCCCTGCAGGACAATCAGGAGCACCAGTGCATGGAACGTGTCGATCCGGGCGAGGTTGGTCTCAATGCCGACATGCTGGAGCGCATGCCGCGGTTTTTCGACGGCTATCTTGAGAGGCGCAAGCTGCCGTGCATGGCGATGCTTGTGGCGCGAGGCGGGAAGGTCGCGCATTTCTCGCTGAACGGCGCCACGGAGATGGGCGGTTCGGAAGCCATCGCCGAGGACACGATCTACCGCTTCTATTCGATGACCAAGCCGATTACGACGGTGGCGGCGATGATGCTGTTCGAGGAAGGCAGGCTGCGCCTCGATCACGAGCTTTACCGCTACATCCCCGAGTTCGCCGACGTCATGGTCTATGACGGCGGAACGGCCGCCGACATGAAAGTGAAAAAGCCGGAACGCCCGATCATGGTTCATGACCTGATGATCCATACGTCCGGCCTCACCTACGCCTTCCTTTTCCAGAACGCGATTGACGCCCACTACCGGGCGGAAGGCATCGACTACGCGAAGTTTGACGGCGACCTCGAGGCGTTCTGCAAGAAGCTCGCGACCGCGCCGCTGGTGTTCTCGCCGGGTCAGCAGTGGAACTATTCGAACGCCACAGACGTGCTCGGCCGCGTGGTTGAGGTCGCATCCGGCATGAAGCTGGACGAGTTCTTCCGTCGCCGCATCTTCGAGCCGCTGGGAATGGCGGATACCGATTTCCACGTGCCCGAGGACAAGCTCGACCGGTTGATGGCCTGCTATGTCCGCAACCCGAACACGGGCGAAGTCACGCTGCAGGACAAGAAGGGCGCGGGCTCGACGTACGCGAAAAAGCCGAATGTCCTGTCTGGCGGGGGCGGGCTGGCGTCGACGATCCCGGACTATCTGAAGTTCGCGCAGATGCTGCTGGAAGGCGGCAGCGCCAACGGCGTTCGGATCCTGTCGCCGAAAACGCTGGAATTCATGCAGCTCAATCACCTGCCCGGCGGCAAGACGATTGCGGAAATGGGCGACAAGACGTTCTCCGAAGCGCGGATGGACGGCTCCGGGTTCGGGCTGGGATGGGCGGTCACGACCGATGTCGTGGCGACGCAGCAGCCGGCATCGCTGGGAACCTATTCGTGGGGCGGGATGGCCTCGACGTTCTTCTGGATCGATCCGGCGGAAGACCTGATCGCGATCCAGGCGACGCAGCTGGTGCCGTCCGGCGCCTACCCGATCCGGCCCCAGATGCAGCAGCTGGTCTACGCAGCGATCGAAGACTAGTGCGCGGCGCTAGCGCGCCGGGCCGACATCGCCGCCGCCCGCCTCGGTGAGCGCCTCCTCGGTCGCCGTGTCTTCGTCGGCCACGCCGTTCTTGATGTTCCTGAAGTGCATCGGAAGGTTCTGCGCGCCGAGGTGCCAGAGGTAGCAAAGCGGGTATGTCGCGGCCACGGCGCACACCATCGCCCAGCGCAGGGAATCTGCCCCGAGGGTGGTCGTGGCCGTGAAGTGGTCGGACAGGATGCCGACAAGCATTGGACCGAAGCCAAGCCCGATTGCATTCAGGATGAAGAACAGCACGGCTGACGACATCGCGCGCATGGACGGCGGCACGAGGTGGTGCGTGATCGCGATGGACGGCCCGAGATAGATCGAGGCGCAGATCAGCCCCAGCGCGTAACCCGCGAGCGCCAGCCAGCCGTTTGGCGCGAGCAGGCCGAAGATGAAGAAGGGACCGGAGAGCAGCTTTCCCCACATCGGCACCCACAGGAACCAGCGCCGGTCGACACGTCCGAGACGGTCAGCGAGGTAGCCGCCGCCAATGGTTCCGGCGGCACCGAAGATGCCGGCGGTGATGCCGTAGGTCAGGCCGATCTCGGTGCGCTCCCAGCCGTGAGAGCGTTCAAGGTACGGCACCATCCAGTTGCCGACGCCGTAGGTCACAAACGTGCCGGCGCCAGTCGCGATCGAGTAGAAGCGGAACGAGCGCAGCGACCACAGCTTGGCGAAGGACTCGCCGAATTTCAGCTGGCCGGTCGGCGGCTTGATGCCGGACAGGCCGCGCACAGGCTCGCGGATCGTGAACCACATCAGGACGGCGAGGAGGACGCCGGGAAGGCCGACGACGAAGAAGGCTGTGCGCCAGTGGAATTCCTCGGACAGCCAGCCGCCGGCGACGTAGCCGGTCATGGTGCCGATGTAGACGCCGGCCGAGTAGATCGCGAGCGCCCGGCCCCGCTTCTCTTCCTCGTAGAGGTCCGAGAGCATGGCGTGCGATGGCGGGCTGCCGCCGGCCTCGCCGAAGGCCACGCCGAGACGGTAGAGCAAGAGCTGCCAGTAATTCATCGCGAGGCCCGAGAGGGCCGTGAATCCCGACCAGATCGCCAGCGATGCTGTGACCACCGTCTTGCGGCTGGTCGCGTCCGCGATGCGCGCGACGAAGATCCCGACGAAGACGTAGACCAGGGTGAAGGACGTGCCGGTCAGGAGGCCTAGAGCGAAGTCGGAGATCCCGAGCTCTTCCTTGATCGGCGTCTGGAGGATGTTGAGAATCTGGCGGTCAATGAAGTTGAATGCGTAGACGATCATCAGAATGAACAGGGCGTACTTCCGGTGTTTCCGGGCGTCGTCCATGTTGGTGATCTGAGATGGGCCCATCAGGCTCATGCATGTTCCCCGAGGTGTTCGTTGTTTTTGCAAACCTTTCACGGGCTGACTGGGTGTGTCCATCAGATTCCAGACGCCGTTCAATCGCGTTTGCGAGAGGGCGTTTCGTTATGGGAAATCGGATGCGCACGTCGTGGGCGGGGCGCGCCTATCAACCTGCTCCGCATTTTGATTGGTTTCGGGCGATTAGCTCAGCGGGAGAGCACTGCCTTCACACGGCAGGGGTCGCTGGTTCAATCCCAGCATCGCCCACCATTCCATCCACCGGCCATTGAACCAGTTGGCTGAACAGGCGTTCAGCTTACGAAGGCGCGGCCGCCATAATTGTTCCAGAAAATACCCTGTTTGTTCCATGCAAAGCCGCGATGCGATTCATAGGTTGTTCTCAAGCCGGAACACGCAAAGCGGACTGGCGAACGAGGGACCGGACAAGGCGGCGAACACGAGTTTGCTTTGAGCCGTCTGGAGTTTGGAGCGAGTGATGAACAGCGATTTTTGCAACCAGGATGGCGCACGCCGACTGAAGGCCAAGATTGAGGAATACTGGACCCAGCGCGGCTTCGACGTGAACATCAACCTCGTCGACGCGGGGTTCGTACCGGCCATGCGGTCGGCCCGGACCGATGTCAGGTCCAACATGATCAACGGCATGCCGCCACGCCGTAAGGACGTTCAGGCAGCGCGGCGCAACGAAGGCGTCATGCTGCGCGGCGTCGGCTAAGCCACGCGGAGTAGCCGGAGCGTAATTTCCGGTAGTTCATGGTAGTGTGAGAACACCGCGTCAGCGCCAAGAAGCGCTGGCGCGGTTTCTGTATAGCCGAACTCCACCAGCGCGACGGGAGCGCCCGCTTCCCGCGCCGAAATGGCATCGGCGTCGGTATCGCCGACCATCAGGCTCCGTCCCACCTCGCCCCCGGCCGCTGCAACAGCGGCGCGATAGTGGTCGGGGTGCGGCTTCCGGTTGGCGACTGCGTCTGCTCCGATGATGTCCGCGAAATAGTGGTCAGCCCCAAGCGCGCCGAGCAGCTGCCTGGATAGTGCAGTCCGCTTGTTCGTGCAGACGCTCAGCTTCGCATTGCATCGCTTCAGCCATTCCAGCGTCTCGACCACGCCCGGGAAGATCGTGCTCAGCGCAGATATGTCGCTGGCGTAGACCTCGACGTATCGGCCGGTCAGCCGCTCCAGCTCGGCATCCTCAAGCTCAACCCCGTGCATTGCGGTCACCCGTTCGATCAGCCGCCGCGCGCCGAGGCCAACGCTCTGGCGCACGTCCGCCAGCTCCACGGCCGGCAGCTTCATCTCGCCGAGAACCACGTTGAGCGCCCGATGCAGGTCAGGCGCCGAATCGACCAGCGTGCCGTCGAGGTCGAACACCACGGTGCACCCATCAAGGTCCGCTTCGGGAAAGTTGGTGTCTGCCGGCATGAGTGGAGATCAATCGCGTGGTTGGTTTGACGGAGCAAGCCGACTAGAAGGCGACTTGAGCGGGCGCGTCCCCGGTGTACCAGTTCCTGAACTGATTCCACGGAAGTAGCCGACCATGACCAAGCGTATCGCAATCATTCTGGCTGCCGGCCAGGGAACGCGGATGAAATCCCCGCTGCCCAAGGTGCTGCATGAGGTGGGCGGGCGATCCATGCTGGGGTGGTCTGTCGCGCTGGCCGGCGATCTCGGCTGTGAACGGACCATCGTTGTTGCGGGCCCCTGCGCCGAAGCCGTGCAGGCCGAAGCCGGGCGGCTGGTTGGGCCTGCGAATGTCTGTGTTCAGGCCGAGCAGCTGGGGACCGCCAATGCGGTCGATGCAGCCCGCGGCCTTGTGGCCGACGAGGATGGTCAGGCGATCGTCCTTTACGCCGATACGCCGCTGATCCCTGTCGAGGCTGGCGAACGCGCGTTCGCGCAGCTCGATGCGGGGGCCAGCATCTGCGTACTTGGGTTCGACGCCGCCGTCCCGGGCAAGTACGGACGCCTCAAGCGCGCCGCCGACGGATCGCTCGAAGCCATCGTGGAGGCGAACGATGCGACGAAGGAAGAGCTGGCGATCACGCTGTGCAATTCAGGTGTGATGGCGGGGCCGGCCAAACTGATGTTCGAGCTGATCGCCGAGGTCGGAAACGACAACGCCAAGGGCGAATACTACCTCACCGACCTCGTAAAGCTGGCGCGTGCGCGCGGACTGAAGGCCGCCGTGGCTGAATGCGACGAGCGGGACGTTTTGGGCGTCAATTCCCAGGCCGAGCTGGCGGTAGCCGAGCGCGTGTTTCAGGAGCAAGCCCGCGCCGCATTGATGCGTGACGGCGTGACGATGCCGGCGCCTGAAACCGTATTCCTGAGCTGGGACACCCGGATCGGGGCGGGCGCGGTGGTCGAGCAGAATGTCGTCTTCGCGACCAGGGTCGAGGTTGCCGGGGGCGCGCGGATCCGCGCGTTTTCGCACCTTGAGGGCTGCAAGGTGGAAGCGGGGGCCGTGGTCGGGCCCTACGCCCGCCTGCGTCCGGGAGCGCAGATCGGCGTCGATGCGCACATCGGCAACTTCGTGGAGGTCAAGAACACGATCGTCGGCGAAGGCGCCAAGGCGAACCACCTGTCCTATCTTGGCGATGGCGATGTCGGGGCCGGGGCGAACATCGGCGCCGGCACGATCTTCTGCAACTATGACGGCTTCTTCAAATACCGCACGGTGATCGGCGAAGGCGCCTTCATCGGATCGAACTCGGCGCTGGTTGCGCCGGTCAGGGTCGGCAAGCGCGGATATGTCGGGTCCGGATCAGTGATCACGGTCGATGTCGAAGGCGGTTCGCTGTCGATTGGCCGCGGTCGCCAGATCGACAAGCCGGGCTGGGGCGACGAGTTCCGCAAGCAGCAGACGGCGCTCAAGGAATCCGGCAAGAAGCCGAACGGCGCGATCTAGCCCCAACGCCACGGTTTGCGTTTCTCCATGCGGCGGTGTCATGTCAGCTTGCCGACTGACAACCTGATCCGCGAGGGCCCCGAATGAAGCTGAACATCACAGTAGACTGCACCCCCGAAGAGGCGCGCGCATTTCTGGGCCTGCCGGATGTGACGGCGCTGAACGACACGCTGGTCGAAAGCGTCAAGCAGCGGGTCGAGCAGAACATCGAGCTGGTGTCGCCGGAATTCTATCTCAAGCAATGGTATTCCATGGGCGGACAGGTTCAGGACAGCTTCATGAACATGATGACGGCGGGCGCGCGCGCCGCCGCCGGGGGCGAGCCCGAAAAGGGCAAGTAGGGTCGTGGCCATCGATTTCGATGCGCTGCGCGCAGCGCTCGGCGCCAGACTGACCGCTTTGGAGCAAGAGGGCGCCTCGGCTTCGGAAGACCGCAAGCCGGTCGAGCTGGACCAGCAGTCCGTCGGCCGCCTGTCCCGGATGGATTCCCTGCAGGTGCAGGCCATGGCGAAAGCGACCGAGCAGCGCCGGCAGCTCGAGCGGCAGCGGATCCGCGCGGCGCTGGCGCGGATCGATGACGGGGAATATGGGCAATGCGTCGATTGCGGCGACGCGATCGGGGCCGGCCGGCTGGCGGCCGACCCACTGGCGGCGCGGTGTCTTGCCTGTGCGGATCGCTAGCCGGCGACGAGCCTCAGGATGTTCCCATCTTCCGCATCCGTGAGGACGTAGAGATTGCCGTCCGGGCCCATGCGGACATCGCGGATCCGCTCGCACCTGTCGCGCAGCAGTTTTTCCTCGGCGACCACCCGGCCGTCTTCAAGCTCGACCCGGACGAGCTGGAGACCCGAAAGGCCGCCCATGAAGGCGCTGTTCTTCCATTCCGGGATGGCGGAACCCGTGTAGAAGGCGAGCCCCGAGAACGCGATTGAGGGGTTCCAGAAGTAGACCGGCTGTTCGAGGCCGTCCTGCTGGGTCTTCCCGTCATTGAGCAATTCGCCATCATTGTCCCGGCCGTACGAGATCAGCGGGAAGCCGTAATTCTTGCCCGGCTCGACGCGATTGAGTTCATCGCCGCCGCGCGGATGGTTTTCAATTAGCCAAAGGTCGCCGGTCTCCGGGTGGAAATCCATGCCCTGCGTGTCGCGGAAACCGACCGCGTAGATCGACTTGTCGGCGACGAGATTGGCGACGAACGGGTTGTCGGCGGGGATGGAGCCGTCGGTGTTGATGCGCAGCACCTTGCCCTGCGCGCTTTGCAGCGACTGGGCCGAGACGTAGGGGGTGATGATGTCGGCGGTGACGGCCATCAGGGTTCCATCCTGCGCCTGCACGATACGGCGCGGCGTGAACTGACCCTCCTTGAGGATGCGGTAGTCGGTGAGGCTGGTTTCGTCCTCGGACAGCCGGGCGCTTGCGATATAGCCGGTGTTCGGCGCGCCGCCGTCGACCTGGGTGATATAGGCGAGGTAGATCGTCCGGTTCTGGTCGAAGTCCTTGTCGAGGATCACGTCGTGCATCCCGAACAGGCGGATCGGTGTGCGGATTTCCGGCGTGCCTGCGATCAGCTCGGAGACAACGCCGTCAGGGGTGACGGTGCGAAGGCCCTCGCCCCTGATCGTGACAAGCATGTTGCCGTTCGGAAGGAACGCCATACCCCATGCGTGGGTCAGGCCGGTCGCCACGACCTCGACCTCGTAGTCAGTCTCTGTCGCGACACGCGGGGCGCGGGTCTGGTCAGCCAGAAGCGGGGTCGGGCGGTAGTCGTCACTGGCGTTGCGGGGCACGCCGCAGGTTTCGAGCCCGAGCTGGTCTTCCTGACGCATGAGTTCCAGTTGCGCCTCGGTGGGCGGTTCCGGCGCGTTCTGCGAGAGGGCGGCTGGTGCACCGATGAACGCCGCGCAGGCGATGGCTAGGCTTCTGGCGCGCATTTGATCTACTCCGTAATCGCTTTGCGGCGGCGGGAAGCCTGCCGATTCATCTGATCGGGGCCGACCTTTGCACATGGACGGCGGCTGCGTCGACGCCAAGCAGCAACAGCGCTGATCGAGGGCGATTGCGGCAACCTGCGGGGCGCCTTACGGATTGTCGAGATTGAGGAGCATCCTGATGTCCGACGCTGCGAAACGAAATGCCGCACTTGCCGCGTTGGAGCTGGTCGAGGACGGAATGGTTCTCGGGTTGGGAACCGGCTCTACAGCTGCGATCTTTGTTGAACTGCTTGCCGAAAAGGTCCGCGACGGACTGAATGTGACCGGCACGCCGACTTCCGAAGCGACAGACAAGCAGGCGCGGGGGCTCGGCATCAAGATTGTGGACCCCGGCGAACTCGAGCGGCTCGACCTGACGGTCGACGGCGCTGACGAGTTCGATTCCAAGCTGCGGCTGATCAAGGGCGGCGGCGCCGCGCTGCTGCGGGAGAAGATCATTGCCGACGCTTCCGCGCGCATGGTCGTGATCGCTGATGCATCGAAGGAAGTGAAGGTGCTTGGCCGGTTTCCGTTGCCGATCGAGATCAACCCGTTCGCCGCCGAGCTGACGCGTCGCGAGATTCACGCTGCGGTCGAGGAGATGGAGATGGGGATGCGCCAAGCAGCTGGCGGATGAAGGACGGCGAAAAGCTCCTGACCGATGGCGGCCACTACATTCTCGACCTGAAGTGCGGGGCGATACTCGACCCGGACACCCTCGCCGCCGTGCTCGACATGGTTCCGGGCGTGGTCGAGCACGGGCTGTTCATCGATCTGGCCGAGACGGTCATCATCGGCGAGGACGATGGGGTGCGCGTCTTGAGGAGACCGGCGCTGGTTGGTTAGGCTGGGGCCACATTCGCGCGCAGACAGGGAGGTCTCAAATGAGAACCAAGTGCATGAGCGCTCTAGCTTTGGGGATCTTCCTCGCAGGGCCTGCGCTGGCCGCGCCGCCGGGGGTGACGGAAGCGGAAGGGGCCTGGATCGCGCCGGACGGGAAGCCGCTTTACACATTCGGACGCGACACGACCGGCGTTTCCAATTGTAACGACCGCTGCGCGAGCGCCTGGCCGCCTCTGCTTGCCGAAGACGAGACGGGGGCCGATGCTGACTGGAGCGTTGTCGGGCGCGCAGACGGCAGCCGGATGTGGGCCTACAAGGGCCAGCCCGTCTACACGTTTGCCCAGGACACGCCGGGCGAGGCCGCCACAGGCGTTTCGACGACATGGCCGCTGGCGAAGCGATAGGCGCGCGCAGCCTGCGGTTGCGCGCCTGAACTTACAGCCTACATAACGGGCCAGATCGGCCGATTTTCCGGCCTACGCAGATACGCGGTGAGTAATGGCTTACGATTTCGACCTGTTCGTCATAGGCGCAGGCTCAGGCGGCGTACGCGCCGCGCGGCTGGCGGCGCTGTCGGGGGCGAAGGTCGGCGTGGCTGAGGCGTATCGGCCGGGCGGCACGTGCGTCATCCGGGGCTGCGTTCCCAAGAAGTATATGGTCTACGCCTCCGAATATGGTCGGTCGCTGGAGGCCATGAAGGGGTATGGATGGCGCGTCGAGGGCGCCACGCACGATCACAGGGCGTTCATGGAGAACCTGCACCGCGAGATCGATCGCTTGTCAGGCATCTATGCGCGCAACCTGAAGAATGCCGGCGCGAAGCTGTTCGATGAACGCGCGGAATTCGTCGATCCGCATACGCTGAAACTCTCTCCGTCGGGTCAGACGGTCACGGCAGAGAAGATCCTGATCGCGGTGGGCGGCACGCCATCTTTGCCTGAGGAAGGCGAAGGTTGGGAGCATGCAATCACGTCTGACGACATCTTCCTGATGGAAGACCTGCCCGAGAAGGTCGTGATTGTGGGCGGCGGCTATATTGCCGTTGAGTTTGCCGGAATCCTGAGCGGGCTCGGCGTCGAAACCTGCCTCGTCTATCGCCAGAAGACCGTGCTGCGCGGCTTCGACGACGATGTGCGCACCCATGTGCACGAGGAGCTGAAGCGCAAGGGCGTGAAGGTCGTCACCAACGCGGTGCCGACGAATATCGAAAAGACCGATAGTGGACTGAAGCTGACGCTGTCCAATGGCGAACACCTCGAATGCGCCACGCTGATGGCCGCAACCGGCCGCACGCCCGCAACGAAGCAGCTTGGCCTGGACAAGGCGGGGGTCGAGACCAAGGCCGATGGCGCGGTGAAGGTCGATGAGTATTCCCGCACGAACGTGCCGCACATCTTCGCGGTGGGGGATGTGACCGACCGGATAGCCCTCACCCCTGTGGCGATCCGCGAGGGGCAGGCGTTCGCCCAGACCGAGTTCATGGACATGGACACCACCTTCGATCACGAGCTGGTGCCGCACGCCGTGTTCTGCCAGCCGCCAGCCGGCGTGGTGGGGCTGAGCGAGGCCGATGCGCGGGAGAAGTACCGCAAGGTCGATATCTACAAGGCGAACTTCCGGCCGATGAAGGACATGCTGACCGGCGATGAGGAGCGGGTCCTGATGAAGATTGTGGTGCGGGCGGAGGACAATGTCGTCGTCGGCGTGCACATCGTGGGGCCGGATGCGGCTGAGATCATTCAGGGGGTTGCTATCGCGGTGAAAATGGGGGCCACGAAGGCCGACTTTGACCGCACCTGCGCGCTCCACCCGTCGCTGGCTGAGGAACTCGTGACCATGCGTGAGAAGTGGAAGCCGCCAGAACTGGCATCGGCCAGTTAAAGGGTTGCCCGGCCCGCTGCGCAGGATGCAGCTGCGGTTGCCGAGCAATCTTTCTCGCGCCTGACACACAGTGTAGGATTGTGGACATGAAAGTCTTCAAGTCGCATTCGAACCCGAACAGTCCGTTCCAGCTGTCCTGGAAGTTTTTCGAGCTGTTGATCGTTGTCGGCGCCTTCGCTGTGGCCGCTCTGATCTGGTTCATTCCCAATTGGGCCGAGTCTGAAACGATGCAACAGCTGGAAGAGGCGGTGAACGAGCGCAAGGAGCGCCGTCTCGAGCTCGAACGAAGACAGGCGGAAATCGAGGAAGAGCGCGAGCGGCTGGGGCTGGTCTACTTTGGGCCTGGCGCCGTGCCGATCATCGATGAGGATGGCGAATCCGCGCCGCCGCCTATCGAGGGCGCGGAGTAGGCGCTCATCGCGCCTCAATCCGCAGGTCCCAACTTGACCTGACACACGAAACGCCCGACGAGTTTTCTCGCCCCGGTTGGGCGTTTTTCTGTTCTGAGGCGGGAGATGCGAATTGGCGCCGCGCACGGTATCCGTGGTCAACATGAAGGGCGGCGTCGGAAAGTCGACGACTGTCGCATGCATCGCCGAGAGCCTGGCCGCCGACGCAGGATTGCGGGTTCTGGTGATCGACCTCGATCCCCAGTCCAATGTCTCGATGATGCTGTCCGGCCTCGACCGCTGGGGCGATCTTCGCGAGAATGGGCAGACGATCGACACGTATTTCAACCAGTACGTCTACGGCGGTGAGCCGAAGTTCTTTCACGAGCTGATCGGCAGGAGCGTGAGCGACATCACCAGCGCTCCCAACCTCGACATGCTCATATCGACGCCGGAGTTTCGCTATATCGAGCGTGAGGCGCTCGCGAAATGGGTGCGGCAGGGCTTCGATATCGAGGGATTGAAGCGGAAGCTAGGCGGGCTGACGAACGCTGCGATCGAGAGCGTCGGGGATTCTTACGACCTTGTCCTCTTTGATTGTCCGCCCGGGATCTCGATGTTTGCGGAAGCCGCGATCGAGATGTCCGAGTTCATCCTGATCCCTACGATCCCCGACTTTGTCTCGAGACTGGGCATTTTCGCGTTCCGCAAGCGCGCCGTCCGCGCGATGGAGCAGCGCAGGTTCACCGAAGACAGGATCTGGACGCTGATCACCAAGTTCGAGCAGGCCAACGCACTGCACGAGAGCGAGGCGGCCTTGTTGCGCGATCAGTTCAACGTCTTCGACGTGCAGGTGCCGCAGAGCGAGGAAATCGCTCGCGCAGCTCAATGGTCTGACCAGCCGCGATCCATCGACCAGAAATACGGCCAGTCGGCTCAGGTCATCCGGCTGCTGGCGGGCGAGTTCACCGAGCGCGTGGGGCTGGTATGATCGAGAAGGCGCTTGGCGGGGTGTTCAAGGTTGTCACGGCCGAGGCCGCAGCCAACCCGGCCTTTGCGCGCCGGCTTGAGGACGCGCTGGGCAAGTTCGCCGAGGATTATGTCGAGCGGCGCAAGGCTGAGAGCGCAGTTGCGAACTTCCATCCGTTCATCGCCTTCCGGAACGAGACGCCGGAGGGTTTCCGCAAGCAGGTTGGCAAGTTCAGCGCGCCAGAACTGCGGCTGGTGGTGGCCAAGCATCACCTCGACCCGTCTGGTGTGCTGAAGGCGCGCGCGACGAAGAAGGCGTTGGTCGAGCATATCGTGACCGCGGCCGAGAAGCGCGCTGCGCGGGATGCGAAGCTGTTCGAGTACTGACGGAGACGGGGTTGGGGGCGCTTCGAGACATATTGATCGACCAGTGGAGGTTTCTAACGTTTCGTCCGATGGGACGCGGCGTCCGCGACCGATTCTGGGCCTATCTGGCGTTCGGATTGGTTGTGACCTGGCTCGCTGGGATCGGGCGGTACTGGGACAATCCGCGCTCCGAGCTGTGGCAGACGCTCGGCCTCGGTTCGGTTGCCTATGTGTTGGTTCTGGCTGGGGTCCTGTGGGCGATCGGCAAGCCGTTGAGGCCCGCCAACTGGACCTACCGAAATGTGTTGCTGTTTGTGACGCTGACGGCGCCGCCGGCGATCCTGTATGCGATACCAGTTGAACGCTTCCTGTCGCTGGAAACGGCGCGTGCTGCCAATGTCGGGTTTCTCGCCATCGTCGCGCTGTGGCGGGTCCTGTTGTATGGCAGGTTCCTGTCCTCGACCGCTCGGCTGCCGCTGTTATCGGCGGCGGTCGCGATGCTGTTGCCGCTGGCGTTGATCGTCACGGCGCTCAGTTTCCTGAACCTCGAGCACGCCGTGTTCGAGATCATGGCGGGGCTCGATCCGGATCAGGGCACATCGGATGATGCGGCCTATCGGGTCGTTTTTCTACTGAGCCTGTTCTCAGTTCTGGGATCGCCAGCGATCTTTCTGGTCTACTTGTTCGCGATCTACCAGCGTTGGCGTGCTTTTCGGTCAGCTCAGCGTCCGCCGGAACAGGCTTAGCACGCGCTCCCAGTGTCTTTCGGCGGAGGGTTTGTCGAAAACCGGGCGTTGGGGAAACGCGAAGCCGTGGTGCGTTCCGGGATAGACTTCGACTTCGCCGTTCGCTTCAGCCAGATCCGTTTTCATCTGCTCGACCATCTCCATGGGCGCCCAGTGGTCGGTTTCGGCGCAGGCGAAGTAGAACTCGGCAGATGAGTCCCTGGCGACAAGGTGGGGACTGTTGTCCTTCTCGGTCACCAGTTTCACGCCGTAAATGGATGCGGTCGCCTTGACCTGATCGGGAAAGCGCTCCGCACAGCAGACTGCGAAGCGGCCGCTCATGCAGTATCCTATGGCGCCGACACGAGCCGTGTCGGCGGCTGGTTCTTCGTCGGCGAAATTCAGCATCGCCTCGACGTCGTCGAGAACCATCCGGATCGAAAGCGAATTCATCAGGTCGTACATCTGCTTGCGCGACTCCGATTCCGGATCGGGATCGATCTTTCCGAGTTCCTCGACGCCTTCCCGGTAGTAGAGATTGGGCAGCATCACGTAATAGCCGCAGGACGCGAAGCGCCGGCACATGTCACGCAGCTCCTCACGGATCCCGGGAGCGTCCATGAGGAAAACCACGATCGGGTGCGGACCATCCCGGTCGGGATGCACGATGAAAGTCGAGGCCCGGCCATCCCTGGTGACGATTTCGGTCTGCAGTTCGTTCATGATCTGGCTTCCCCACTCGGCGTTCGCAGAAGAGTTTCACAGGGCATAACCGAGTACAAGCAAGCCACTTGCAGCGCTCCCGCCTGTTTTACGGCGATGGCCGTTTGTCGATCTGCGGAGCTGAGCCGTTGACGTGGCAAGCGCTTGTGCATAGAAGCGCGCCTCATGGCGAGCATGTTTGTCAAATGCTTTTATTGGACCATTAGCCCCGCGGGGCGGATGGCGCGTGAGCTTGTACCCGCAAGCTAGGCCCGCCAGCCAGTCCCGCCGGTGACCGGACGGGACGCGATCCCCCCGCCCAGTCTCCCGGCTTCAAGAGAGGAGACCTTCAGGATGAGCAAGACAGTCGCAGTCGTTGGCGCCACGGGCGCGGTCGGCGCTGAGATGATCCGGTGCCTTGAGAAGTCCAGCATCGATGTTGGCGAGCTTCGCGTTTTCGCGTCGGAGCGCTCGGCCGGACGAACCGTGCAGTTCGGCGACGACGAAGTCACGATCGCCGCGCTGTCGGAGGACGCCTTCGAAGGCGTGGATATCGCCCTGTTCGCCTCGGAGTCTGACATTTCCAAGAAGTATGGAGCGATTGCGGCGCGCGCTGGCGCGGTCGTGGTCGACAATTCCTCGGCCTTCCGGATGGATCCGGACTATCCGCTGGTCGTGCCGGAAGTGAACGGCGATCTGATCTCCCCCGAGACCCGGATCATCGCCAACCCGAACTGCGTCGCCGCGATCATGGTAATGGCGCTGTGGCCGCTGCACCAGGCCGGCGGGGTGAAGCGCGTCATCGCTTCGACGTATCAATCCGCTTCCGGCGCCGGGGCCGCCGCGATGAAGGAGCTGGAGGATTCTACGCGCGCCTATCTCAATGGCGAGAGCTTCGAGCCCAGCGTGCTGCCGCATCCCTATGCGTTCAACCTGTTCAGCCACAATGCGTCGGTCGGACCAGACGGCTACAATGGCGAGGAATCCAAGGTCATCGCCGAGCTCCGGAAGATCATGGCGATGCCGGAGCTTCGCGTTGGCGTGACCTGCGTCAGGGTGCCCGTGCTCCGTGCGCACTCGATGTCCATCACGGTGGAGCTGGATAAGAAACTGACGCCGGATGAGGCGCGGGACATCCTGTCCAAGGCCCCGGGTCTCAAAATCGTCGACGACCGGCAGAAGAACCATTTCCCGATGCCCGTTGAATCCTCGGGCATCTACGATGTCCTCGTCGGCCGCATTCGCGAGGATCTTTCCGATCCGACTGGGCATACGCTCGCGCTATTCATCTCCGGTGACCAGTTGCTGAAGGGCGCCGCCCTGAACGCGGTCCAGATCGCCGAGCAGCTGGCATGAACGACGATGGGCGGATAGACGTTCTGGGAGCCGGCGGCGTCGACCGAGAGACCGGCACAACGGAGGATAGTCAGGCCATGGCCGACACGCAGAAAACGGATCGCGGATCAGCTGGCGCATGGTCGCCCGCCTCCTGGCGCGAACGTCCGGCCAAGCACATTCCGGATGATTATCCGGATGTCGCGAAACTGGCCGACGTGGAACACCAGTTGTCGAGCTACCCGCCTCTCGTGTTTGCTGGCGAAGCGCGCAAGCTGACGACGCGCCTGGGCGAGGTCGCCGAGGGACGCGCCTTCCTGCTGCAGGGCGGCGACTGCGCCGAGAGCTTCAAGGAATTCCATCCGAACAACATCCGCGACACCTTCCGCCTGATTTTGCAGATGGCCGTGGCGCTCACCTTTGCCGGCGGCAAACCGGTGGTGAAGGTCGGGCGGATCGCCGGGCAGTTCGGCAAGCCACGGTCTTCGCCGGTCGAGAAGATCGGCGATGTGACGCTGCCGTCCTATCGCGGCGACAACATCAACGGGATGGACTTCACGGAAGCCTCGCGCGTGCCGGATCCTGAGCGCCTGCTGAAGGCCTACGCCCAGTCCGCATCGACGCTCAACCTGCTGCGCGCGTTTGCGCAGGGCGGCTATGCCAGCCTGGTGAACATCAACAAGTGGATGCAGGGGTTCGTCGATAACTCTCCGGCGGGAGAGCGCTATCGGGCCCTGGCGGCGCGCATCGCGGACTCGATGGAGTTCATGGCGGCGTGCGGCATCACGCCGGAGACAACGCCGGCGCTGGCGCAGACCGAGTTCTACACCTCGCACGAGGCCCTGCTTCTGGGCTACGAGCAGGCGCTGACGCGTGAGGATTCCACGCGGCCGGGCGAGTTCTACGACACGTCGGCCCACATGGTGTGGATCGGCGACCGGACCCGGCAGCCGGACCATGCACACGTCGAGTTCTGCCGCGGCATCCGCAACCCCATAGGCATGAAGTGCGGCCCGTCGCTTGATGCGGACGAGCTGATCCGACTGATCGACATCCTGAACCCGGACAACATTGCGGGACGGCTGACGCTGATTGCGCGGTTCGGGTCGGACAAGGTGGCCGAAGGGCTGCCCAAGCTCGTGCGCAAGGTTGAAGGAGAAGGCCGGAAAGTCGTGTGGTCGTCTGACCCGATGCATGGGAACGTCGAAAAGACCGAGACGGGATACAAGACCCGTCCGTTCCAGCGCATCCTGTCTGAGATCGGCGACTTCATGGACATCGTCGAGGCCGAAGGCGCACACCCGGGCGGCGTCCATCTTGAGATGACGGGCCAGGACGTGACCGAATGCACCGGCGGTTCGAACGAGGTGACCGAGAGCGATCTCTCGGATCGCTATCACACGCACTGCGACCCGCGGCTCAACAACGAGCAGGCGCTGGAGCTGGCTTTCCTGATCGCTGAAAAGCTGTCGGACAAGCGCGCTGCGTGAGTCCATCTGCTGGCGTTGCCATCGGGCAACGCCAGTGAAGGGTTTGGCCAACAGCCAGATATTTTCTTGAGGCGTCCATCCGCTTCCCATATACGGGCCGGCTGACCGGACGGGGTCGGCGACGACTTGGGGACGGTTCAGCGATGACCCGCGGAAAATTGCCAGGATGGGCGCAGCCGCGCGAGGTGCTTGATCTCGTGCGCCTCGCCATGCCGATCGCAGCCTCGCGCTCGACCTTCATGCTGATGAGCCTGACGGATTCCGTCGTGCTCGCGCGCAGTGCGCATGGCCAGCTGCCGTATGTTCTGAACGCATGGCTGCCGCTCGGCGTCATGCTCGGGCTGGGCATGGGCCTCATGATTGGCGTTCAGGTCATCACGTCGGAGCTGAGCGGTGCGGGCCGGGCGAACGAGAGCGGCAGGGTGTTCCGGCGCGGGATGCTCGTGGCGACGCTCTTCTCGATTGTCGCCACTGGTGTGTGCCTTGCGATCGCTGAACCGTTGTTCGGCCTGTTTGGTTTTGACCTCCACGTCAAAGACGGCACCGTGGCTGTCACGCGGATTCTCGCCTACGGCCTGATCGGCCACATGGCGAGCCTCGCCTGCACCATGTATCTGGAGGCGCTGCGCCGGCCGAACATCGTGACCGCGATTTCGATGGCGGCTGTGGTCTTCAATCTGATTTTCGATCTGATTGTCGTCCCGGAATATGGCGCCGTTGGCGTGGCGTGGGCCACGACGATCTCGCGCTTCCTGATGACTGTGCTGTTTCTCGCGCCGATCATATGGCTGACGCCGGCGTTCAAGCGCGTGGGCAAGCCCATGCCCAACGAGTTCCGGCGCCAGAACATGGTCGGACTGGGTACCGGGGTCGCGAATGTCGCCGAGTGGGGAAGTTTCAACCTCACCTTCGTCATCGCCACGCTCGTCAGTATCGATGCGGCGACGGTCTATGGTCTGACCATCCAGTTCATCGGGGCGATCTTCATGATCTATCTCGGGCTTGGTACAGCCACGAGCGTGCGCGTCGCTGAGCATTTCGGCACCAAGGACATGTCGGGCATTCGCAACGCATCGCGCCTGGGCATCGTCTCGACGCTCGCGGTGGGATTTGTCCTGTCGTTGATCCTGTACCTGCTGCGATACCCGCTGGCGGAGGTCGGCCTCAACGCGCCGGACGTCGGCTCTGCTGCAGGCCACCTTGTGCCGGTTCTGGCTGGCGCGATCGCGATTGGCGCGATCGTCTCGATCTATGACGGCCTGCAGGCGGTCGCAGCGATGGCGTTGCGCGCACGCGAGATCGTGTGGGCGCCGACCTGCGTCCACATCGGCTCGTTCGTGGGGATCATGTTGCCGCTATCTGCCTACGCCGCGCTGCCGTTTGGCTGGGACATGGGCGTGTGGGGTGTGATGCTGGGGATCGCGGTCGCGCTTGGCGTCGCTGGAGCCGGGCAGGTCGTGTTGCTGGAGTGGACGCTGCGAAGGCGGTCCGGCGCGCCGCCTGCGGACAACTCCACATCCGCGGTGGCGGTCTAGGCAGCCCGCAGCTACGCCTCCCGGACAGTGTCCGGGAGGCGAGCGCTCATGAGCGGACCTATAGGTCTTTCAGCGCCGCCGCTGGCTTGAACGCCGCTGACGTGCGCGCAGGAATCTGGATCGTCTTGCCGGTCGCCGGGTTGCGGCCCTCGCGGGCTGCGCGGCTCTTGGCGACGAACGTGCCGAAGCCGGCGACAGCAACCTGCTCGCGCTTCTTCAGGCTGTCCGTGATGGTGTCGAAAACGGTTTCGACGACCCGCGAGGCTTCTGCCAATTTCATGTCCGTCGATTCCGCGACGTGCTTGATGAGTTCCGACTTGTTCATGGCTCCCTCCTGAAGGGCCTGCCGGCCAAATGGCGGCGTGCTTTGTTCGCCGCCAAAATACGCGGCGACAGGGAATTCACGCTCATCGGGGTCCGATTCGTAAACCCCGTGCACGGGGCAAATATCCCGGGAAATGGGCTATATCCCCAGAATCCAGCCTTCTTCCGAGGATATTGCGGCCTTCTGCTCATCGGAAAGGTTTCCACCGGCAGCGAACAGCGCGCCGAGCTTTCCTTGCGCGTCAAGCTCGGCAAACCATGCGGAGAGCCCGCGAACCTGGGCGGAATCCTTCGTTTCGCCGCCCTCGGGCTTTGCGGGGATCATCGACGGATAGACTTCGGAGATGACGATCCGGGTGTCTGCGAGTGTTTCTTCGGTCAGTGGCTCAAGCGGCAGTTCGAACGGCCAGATCCGCGTATTCGGAAGCTTCTCGCGCAGACGCTCGACGGCAGGCACGCCTGTCAGTGTCTGACCGCCGACCGCGCCGGCATAGTAGATTTTCCAGACCGGCTGTGGCCGGCCCTTGCCCGCATCGATCGCCGCCTGTTCCGCCAGGCGGAACTCTGCGACCTCGTCCGGACCATGCTCGCGCGACTTCTTCTGCGACAGCGTGGTGAGCTCGTCCTTCTTCGAACATCCCCAGAATGGGAATGGCCCGCCCGACATGAGGCGGTTCATCCGCGCAGCCAGCGGGAAGCGATTGTTCGAGTTGTCGGGCTTGTCCTTCATTTCCTTCAGCAGGAATTGCCGGATCGCCTGCCACGGCGGGCCCTCCAGACCCAGGGCCGAAGCCGTGCCTGCCGGAAAGCCGAGCGAGAAATCGAAACCGAGAAGGACGCGGTCGCCGCGATGGAGCGCACGACCGAGAATGTCTTCCAGCATCTTGAGCGCTTCGGCGCGGGTAGCCGGGTTGTGCGACTTGAACGCGAGCTTGAGCCGCGCGTCGGGTGACAGCACGCCAATCCAGATCGAATCCGATCCGGTTGAAGGTTTGGAGGCGGCGCTCCAATCAACGATGACATAGCTGTCGAACAGACGAGCCATTCCGACCTGCCTTTCCGGATCGATAACTAGGCGAGTTCGACGAGCATCTTGCCCGTGTTCTTGCCCGAGAACAGGGAGAGAAACGCATCCGGGGCCTTGTCGATGCCCTTGAAGACGGTTTCCTCGTACTTGATTTTCCCATCGGCGATCCACTGGGGCATGTCGCGGAGAAAGTCGGGCAGCATGTCCCGGTTATCCCACACCAACAGGCCCTGAATGCGCAGACGCTTGCCGATGATCATGGCCATGTTCGGCGGGCCCGGCGGCGGTTTCGTTGCGTTGTAGATCGAGATCATTCCGCAAATGGCCATCCGCGCAAAAGGATTTGCCGCGTCGATGGCGGCTGTCAGGTGATCGCCGCCGACATTGTCGAAATAGACATCCACGCCATTGGGAGCGGCTTCGCGCAGCGCCGAGATCAACCCCTTCACGTCTCCGGCCTTGCGGTAGTCGATTGCAGCGTCTGCGCCCAGCGACCGGACATAGTCGCATTTCTCCGGACCGCCGGCTGAGCCGACGACCCGGCAACCCTTGATCTTCGCGATCTGGACGACCAGCGATCCCACGGCGCCGGCTGCGCCCGACACGAACACGGTTTCACCTTCCTTGGGTTCGCCCATGCGCAGGAGGCCGACATAGGCCGTCATCCCCGGCATCCCGGCGACGCCGAGAAAGGCCTGCGGCGGCAGGTTGGCGGCGGGAAGCTTTTCGAGCGCCACGGCTTCCGGATTGGCGGTGAAGGCCTCGCGCCAGCCGGCCATGGAGCGGACGAGGTCGCCAGCGGAATAGTCAGGGTGCTGGGACGCCAGAACTTCGCCAATCGCGCCGCCCGTCATCGCCTGGCCAAGCTGGTAGGGTTCCGCGTAGCTCTTGGCGTCGTTCATCCGCCCGCGCATGTACGGATCAACGCTCATCCAGATATTTCGGACCTGGACTTCGCCAGCGGCGGGCTCGCGCGCCTCTGCCGTCACGAGCTCGAAATCGGAACTCTTGGGCAGTCCCACTGGACGCGATTTCAGTCGCCATTCACGGGTTGTTACAGTCGACATGCGGGCTCCGAAGCTCAGAAAACCCAGCTATTGCGCGCATTTCCGGGCTTGGCCAGCCCCCGGGCGAAATGGGGGTGAAAAATACCGTAACCATCTTTGAACCCCCAAAATATTGCGCGCCGCAGCAATCTTGGTCATTTGCGGGTTAACTCAGTCACGTGAAGACGTGTGGAGGTTGTAGTGCTGCAGCGTACCCCAAAATTTGACCCCCGCGAGGCCGATGCCGCGCCGATCCGCGTCGGCGTTGTCGGGGCTGGCGTTTTTGGCGGGTACCACGCCCAGAAGTTCGCGTCCCTCCCGGGCGCGCAGCTTGTCGGCGTATTCGACCTGCAGACGGACCTCGCCGCATCGCTGTGCGATCGGATCGGCGCGGGAGAGGCGTTTGACGACCTCGACGCCCTGATCGACGCTTGCGATGCGCTGGTCATCGCGACCCCTGCGAGCACGCACGCCAAGCTTGAAAGGTGCTGGAATCCTCGCCATGCCTTGGTCGAGAAGCCGCTGGCGCTGAGCGGTGTCGAGGCGCGTGCGCTGGCTGCGCTGGCGGTCGATCGCGGCCTCATTCTTCAGGTGGGCCACGGAACGTCTGGTCTTCGAAGCGATGGGATTGTTCGCAATCCCGGAGCGTCCCCTGTCGCTGACCGCGGTTCGCAAGGGGCCGAGGTCGCCTGATGGTCGTTGTGAGGATGTCAGCGTCGTATTCGACCTGATGATCCACGATCTGGACCTGGCGGCGGAGCTGTTCGGCTGTGGCGCTGATCGCGTGACCGGCGACGGTCGCAGTGAGCACACCCGGCTGCTGGACGACGCGTCCGCGACCATCCGCTTCGGCGAGGGGCAGGCAAAGCTCGAAGCGTCGCGCTGCGCCAGAAACCGCGAGCGCCGCATGCGCATCGACTACAAGTCCGGCGCCGTCGAGATTGATTTCCTGACACGGACGGTCGTGAACACGACGCCCTACGAGGTTCTGGCCGACGTATCCGACATCCTTCCGGACCCTCTGAAAGCTGCCGATGAGGCCTTTCTCGGCGCCATTCGCGGCGTCGGCGTATCGCCGGTCACGGGCGGCGTTGGCGCGCGCGCGGCCGAACTCGCCGAGCGCGTTGAAAGCGGCGCGCTGGTCGCAGAAGCCGCCTAGGTCCTTCCTCCCGCACTAACCAGCCCAAGTCTGGCCTGATCTGCCGATAGCGGATGGTTCAGGTTGTTTGGGCTGCTCAATTGGGCCATCATCCGGCAAGATCGCGTTGTAGGGGCGTGATGCAGTGACCCGGATAGACGATGCCGATCACGAGCAAGACCAGACGAGTATTCTGGGCGGCGCCGCCAGCGCTGTGTTGCCGCGCCTTTCGCTCATTCGCAATCTGCTCCCCCAACGACAGGCACGCGCGTTCCGAGTGCAGGGGCTGTTGAAACCGACGTCATGGGCGCATGGGTCGATCGCTATGGACGGCCCACGGTCAAGGTCACGCTGAATGGCGAAGGGCCGTTCGATTTTCTGGTCGATACGGGCGCCAACACGACTGTCATCGCAAAGCGTCACGTCGATGCGCTGGGAATGCCCTATACCGGAATGGTGGACGTGAACGGCACGACGGGAACGCGGCAGTTCCCGCTCGCCCTGGTCAAAAGTCTCACGGCGGGCTCGGTCGACCGCACCGATCTGACCGTGGCGGTAGCGAGCGACATGAATCTTCTGCGCGAGGATGGAATACTTGGAGCCGATGTGTTCGCAGGACGCAGGCTGACCTTCGACATTCCCGGCAGGACGGTGACTGTGGAATCCCCGGCAAGAAACCGGTGGCGGCGCTCGCGTTCCAATCTCACGATCCGCAACGGCGTTCTGGCTCAGATCGATGGCAGGATCGGCAAGCTGAGCGCAGCGTTCATGCTCGATACCGGGGCGGACGAGTGCATCATCAACCCGGCGCTCGGCAAGCGTCTGGTCGCTGCCTACCCGCGCAACAAGCACATGGATCAGGCGACGGTGCGCGGCGTGACGGGGCATGTCCTGGTTGGCGACTATTATGAGCTGCCGGATGTGAGGCTTGGCAACGTGATCATCCGGGACGCCGGGGCCGTGGTCACGGACGCGCCGATCTTTTCGCTGTGGGGCCTGGACGATGAGCCCGCGATGATCGTCGGCGTCAATGTGCTCTCCCGGCTGGACCGGTTCAGTATCGACTATGGCGCCCGTATCTTTGAGGCGGTTCCGATGGCTCTGATCGCGCGCCAGGATGTTTATCCGGCTTGAGCCGTTACGCCCTGTAATCGCTCTGGCAGGCGCTTCTTGCCAACCCCGGTTTGATCGGTACACCTCGCGGGCGCGCTGAGCGCGCCCTGTGAAGAGCGAGTCTGGAGAATTTTCCCGCCATGAGCCCACGCGTTCGCTTTGCGCCATCCCCGACAGGCAAGTTGCATGTTGGCAATGTGCGGACCGCGCTGATCAACTGGCTGTTCGCCAGGCAGCACAGCGGGGTGTTCATCCTGCGCATCGACGACACCGACGCGGAACGGTCGACGGCTGCGTACGAACAGGGCATTCGCGACGATCTTGAGTGGCTTGGTCTTGAGTGGGGCGAGACATTCAAACAATCAGACCGGCTGGCTGAATATGCCGCCGCCGCAGAATCCCTGAAGGCGAGGGGGCTTCTCTATCCCTGCTACGAAACGCCGGATGAGCTTGATCGGCGCCGCAAGATCGCGCTGTCGCGTGGCCGTCCGCCTGTCTATGACCGGGCGGCTCTGGCGCTGAGCGAAGACGAGCGCAAGGCGCTCGAGGCGGAGGGCCGCAAGCCGCACTGGCGGTTCAAGCTGTCCGGCGAACCTGCCGTGTGGAACGACCTGGTTCGCGGCGAGCAATCGATCGACACGGCCTCGGTGTCAGACCCGATCCTTATCCGTGAGGACGGCTCCTACCTCTATACGCTGCCGTCCGTCGTCGACGACATCAACGCGAAGATCACGCATGTCGTGCGCGGCGAGGATCACGTCACCAATTCTGGCGCTCAGATCGAGATCTTCCGGGCGCTCGGCGCCGAACCGCCGGAGATGGCGCATACACCGCTGCTCATTGGCGCCGACGGTCAGGGGCTTTCAAAACGTCTCGGCTCACTGTCGATCCAGCAATTGCGCGAGCAGGGCCTCGAACCGATGGCGGTTTCCTCGCTGTTGGCGAAAATCGGGACGTCGGATCCGGTTGAGGTCCGGGCGGACCTGAAAGCGCTGGCCGGGGAGTTCGACTTTAGCAAGATTGGCCGGGCGCCGGCGCGGTTTGACGATCAGGAACTGGCGAACCTCAACGCACAGCTTGTCCACGCCATGCCGTTTTCAGAGGCCAAGCCGCGGCTGGCGAAGCTGGCGTATGGCGATGAGGCGACGGAAGACTTCTGGGAAGTCGTGCGGGCCAACCTGACGACGGTGTCCGATGCGGCGGTGTGGCTGGCGATCGTCTATGCCGAGGGATTGGTTGGGCCGGACCTGTCAGACGAAGATAAGGCGTTCGTGGGCGAGGCGCTGAAACTGTTTCCGGACGGCGAGGCGGGACCTGACACGGTCAGAGTGGACCTCGGCTGTGAAGGATGCGACCGGCCGGAAAGGCAAGCAGCTGTTCATGCCGTTGCGGCGTGTGCTGACCGATCAGGAGCGCGGCCCGGAGATGGACAAGATGCTCGTCCTGATCGGCGCCAAGACGGCGCGGTGGCGGCTGGAGCAGGCCGCGGCCGGCTAGCGCCGGTACTTGTCGTTGAGGCCGACGCCTGAGCGGATCATCGGTATGATCTTTTCGATGCGACGGTCCCTGGTTGCCGCCTGCTTGGCCGATGCGATGTGGTCCGCGTACTCGCGGCGCAGCGATTTGCTCAATGCGTCGAAGGCTTCGTTGGCTTTCGGGTCGGCCTTCAGAGCGGCGCGGAGCTCAGGCGGCAGCGTGAGAGGCTTGGCGCGATCGGGTGAGATGCGCTGGCCTGCCTCCTTCAGTGCGATGGCTTCCTTCACGTAGGCGCGGATGATTGCCGGCTTGATGTCGCTGCTGGAAGTCATGCGCCATTGGCGCATCGCCTTGGCCGTGCCGTCGCCGGCGGTGCTGAGAACCTGCTTCTTGTCCGCGAGCAGCGCGCCCTGATGGAACCACAGGGCGAAATGGTTCTTGAACGCGGCGACCCCGACAACGGCCGTTCCTTCGTGATCGTAGGACGGCGCGCCCCATTTGATCGATTCCGCAAGGCCGGTGGGCAGCAGCGCGGCGCGGAGCTTCTGGAGCTCCGCGTGAAACGGGCGCTCCTTGGCGTAGTATTCGTCAGGCGTCTTTCGCTGCGGCATGGCGAGACCCTAGCAGCGCCGCCAGAAATGAAAACGGGCTCCCGTGGGGAGCCCGTCTCCAATCGCGATTTGGCGCCGCCTAGTTCGCTGCGGCTTCCTGTGCGGCCTTCTCGTCGTTCGCGCGCTTGATCACGTAGTGCCGGATGGCCTCGGACTGCTCGTCGGACAGCGTCGCGGAGAAGCCCGGCATGCCGCGCTGTGCGCGATTGCCTTCGAGTACGGCTTCGTCCCACTGGCGATCGTAGACCAAGAGGCCTGAGTAGCGCAGGTCAGGAGCCACCGCGCCGGCGGCAGGCACGCTCGCCGGGCCGTGACAGATGGCGCAGTTCGCGCCGTAGAGCTGCTCGCCTTCCGCCACGGTCTCGTTGTTGGCCTCAAGCAGCGGCGGGTTGATGCGCACGCCATCAGAGCCGGAGGCGCCTGCGGAGGCTTCTTCCAGCGTGGCCGGAAGGGTACCCGTCGCGCCGAGGCGATAGACGAGGACGCGCGAGTTGTTGGCGCTGATCGGGTTCGTACGTTCCTGCTCCGGTGGAAGCCCGCGCGCGCCCGCAAGCAGGGCGACATGCTGAGCGCCGTTCGCCTCGAACGTTGCGGGGGCGGCCACAATGCGCGCCTGCGTGTCAGCCGACCAGAGTTTCTCGCCCGTCTTCGCGTCATACGCCACGAACTCGCCAGAGTGATTGCCCGAGAAGACCAGGCCGCCAGCCGTCGCGAGCGTGCCGGATGGGCCGTACGTCTCGTTGGTCACACGCCACACTTCTTTCGCGGCGACCGGGTCCCACGCCAGAAGATAGCTGTCGCGTTCCGGATTGACGCCCGTCGCTACCACAGGCTCGACGCCGTCAGAGGCGCGGAAGCCGATGCCCGTATTCCAGCCATCCATGTTCGGGGTGAACTCTTCCGGGCTGGCGTAGGTCGAGCTCGACACGGTGACCGGGAGATAGACGTATCCGGTGTCCTTGGAGAACGCCATCGGATGCCAGTTGTGCATGCCCAGCGCTGCAGGCGCTACGATTGCCGGCACGCCGGTGACTTCGTAGCGAGCTTCCGGAACTTCGACCGGGCGGCCGGTTTCCATGTCGACATGCGTCGCCCAGGTCAGCGGAGCGAATTTCTCGGCCGAGGAGTTCGCCGGTCGCTGCGTCGAGGACGTAGAAGAAGCCGTTCTTGGCGCCTGCATCACGACTTTCCGTTTGCCTTCCGGATAGTCGAGTTCGGTGACCATGATCGGTTGGGTCGCCGTGTAGTCCCGAGTTTCGCCGGGTGTGGTCTGGTAGTGCCAGACATACTCGCCGGTATCCGGCTTCACCGCGACGATCGAGGACAGGTAGAGGTTATCGCCGCCGCCCGGGCTGCGGTATTTCTGGTTCCACGGCGTACCGTTGCCAACGCCGAGATATAGGAGGTCGAGTTCCGGGTCGTAGGCCATGCCGTCCCAGATCGTGCCGCCACCTCCAAGTTCCCACCATTCGCCGTTCCAGGTGTCGACGACTTCTTCAAGTTCGGGTTGCTCGAAGCCGTCGGCGGGGTTGCCGGGGATCGAATACCAGCGCCAGACCTGCTCGCCGGTTTCGGCGTCGTAGGCGGTTGCATAGCCGCGGACACGGTATTCGGCGCCGCCATTGCCGATGACGACCTTGCCTTTGACGATGCGCGGTACGCCGGTGATCGTGTAGGGCAGCGACGTGTCGGTGGTCTGGGTTTCCCAGACGACGGAGCCGGTCTTGCCGTCGAGCGCGACAAGGCGACCGTCCAGAAGACCGACATAGATCTTGCCGTTCCACGCCGCGACGCCGCGGTTGACGACATCACAGCAGGCGTCGGCGCCTTTCGCACGGTCGATCTCAGGATCGTAGGCCCAGAGTTCCTCACCGGTCGCGATGTCATACGCCTTCACCATCGACCAGGCTGTCGTGAGGTACATCACGCCATCGATTACCACCGGCGTGGATTCCTGCCCGCGTTCGGTATCGATGTCTGCAGACCAGGCGAGGCCGAGGTTCGCGACGTTTGACGTGTTGACCTCGTCCAGGCGGGAATAGCGCTCTTCCCAGTAATTCTGTCCTGTAGTGAGCCAAGATGCCGGCTCGGAATCGGCGGCCAGAAGGCGCTCGGTGTCCAGCGCTGCGGCGCCGAGGGCGCGCTCCACTGTAGCTTCAGCGACTGGCGCCTCGGTGGTTGGCGTGGTGTCGCTGCTCTGACAGGCCGAAAGGGCCAGGGGAATGGCGACGGCTATGGCCAGCGCTGACACCGATGAAAGACGCATGATAATCCCTCCCAGGGGGCCGTTTCAGCCCGTAATGCCAGCTTACTCGCAGGCAGATTCGACCGGGAACCTAGAAGGGCCGGGCGGATGCCGCAATATGCAGGAACTGTCGCGTTTCCGAAGGGGCGAACGCCGAGAGAGGATCAGTCCAGCGCGACGAAGCGCTCTTCCAGCGCCTCGAGCGCCTGTTGGGGCGAATTGGTCTCAGCGATCAGGTCGCGGAAGCTCGCCGGCGCAAAGCCATCCTCGATGATGTGGTCGATGAGGTGGAAGAATGGCCGCCAGTAGGAATTGCGGGCGAGAAAGGCCATCGGCTTACGGTGCAGTGACAGCTTGGCCCACGACAGTGTCTCAACCGCCTCTTCAAGTGTGCCGATGCCGCCTGGCAGCACGACAAATGCGTCCGCCTCATCGAAGAGGATCTGCTTTCGCTCGTGCATGGTTTCCACGATCTGGTGTTCGACCTCCTCCAGAATGCCTTCGACGCTCTTCAGGAAGCTCGGCATGACGCCCAGCACCTGGCCGCCTGCCTGGTGGGCGGCCAGAGCCGTCTGTCCCATGAGCCCGACGTTGCCGCCGCCATAGACGAGCCGCCAGCCGCGACCTGCGATCTCGCGACCGAGATCGCGGGCAAGTTCGAGATAATTGGCATCGACCGTGTTGGACGAACCGCAATACACGGTGACAGACCGAATTCCGCTCATGGGAGGTTCCTTTCCGCGCGAGGATGCGCTGTTTCGCGCTATCGGAAAAGACCGCAATGCTGGCGTGACTGCGCATGCGCCACTAGATAGGTCGCAAAATGGTCCCGCATAGAACCTCCCAAGACAGCGCTGGCGTCGATGAAATCGAAAGCCGCGACGCCGGCTTCAGCGCCTCGCTGGCGCGAATCGCGAGGATTCTGGGTCGCCGGGAGCTCGCGAAGTGGCGCCCGCTGATGGCGCTGGCGCTCGTCCTGACGCTGGCGGCGAAGGTCTTCGCGGTCATCGCGCCGGTGTTCTTCGGCGACGCCATCAACGAGCTGAGCACCGGAGATGCGGTTCTGGCGAGTGTTGCGCTCCTGCTGGTCTGGTGGACGCTGGCGCGGATCCTCTCGACCAACCTGCCGTACCTGCGCGATGCGATCTTCGTCCCGATCAGTCAGAACGCGCAGCGGATCGTGGCGGTCGATGCGTACGGCCATGCGCAGAGCCTGTCGCTGCGCTTCCATCAGACAAGGCGGTCGGGTGCGCTGAACCGGGTGATAGAGCGCGGCGCGAACGCTCTGGATTTCCTGATCCGCTTTCTCGCTTTCAATATCGGACCAACGATCGTCGAACTGGCGCTGGCGGCCGTGGTGCTGGCGACGCGCTACTCGCCGCTCGCGGCGCTGACCGCCGTCGCGACCGTGGCGATCTACGCTGTGTTTACCGGTCTCGTCACGAACATGAGGGTGAAGCAGCGGCGCATCCTCAATGAAGCAGATACCGAACTTCGCGCCCGTGCGGTCGACTCGCTCACCAATTTCGAGACCGTGAAGGCCTTCGCAGCCGAGCGCCGCGAGACCGCGCAGTTCGATTCATCGCTGCGCGCCTATAACAAGGAAATGGTCAAGGTGATGCGCTCGCTGGCGATGCTGAACGCCGGCCAGGACATCATCATGGCGCTGGGCCTCGCGACGGTGGCGGGGCTGACCGCGATGGCGAGCTTCAACGGGCAGGTGCAGCCGGGCGACGTCGCCGCCGTCGTGCTGATCATGAGCAATCTCTACCGGCCGCTCAGCATTCTCGGCTTTGCATTCCGGGAAATCCGGCAGGGGGCGGTCGATCTCGAAAAGCTCTACGGCTTGCTGGAGATGAAGGCTGAGGTCGCAGACGCGGATGACGCCAAGGCGTTTCAACCGGCCGGCGGCGCCATCCGGTTCGACAATGTCTCCTTCGCGCACGAGGCGCGGACAGGCGGGCTTGCGGAGGTGTCCTTCGACGTCGCGGCGGGCAAGAAGCTGGCGATCGTCGGGGCGTCGGGGTCGGGCAAGTCGACGCTGCTGAAGCTGCTGTTCCGGTTCTACGACACGCAGCGTGGGGAGGTGCTGGTCGATGGCCAGAATGTCCGCCAGCTGACGCAGGAGAGCCTGCGGGACGCGATTGGCCTCGTGCCGCAGGAAGTCGTCCTGTTCAATTCGACGCTCCGGGAAAACCTCATTTACGGAAAGCCTGACGCGACGGACGAGGAGGTCCTGTCGGCGGCGCGCAGGGCGCAGCTGGGCGAGTTCATCGACGGGCTGCCGAACGGACTCGACACGCGAGTCGGCGAACGCGGCGTGAAACTGTCCGGCGGTGAAAAGCAGCGCGTCGGCATTGCGCGGGCGATTCTGAAGGATCCCTGCATCCTCGTGCTCGATGAAGCGACGTCAGCTCTCGATTCCGCGACGGAGATGGAGGTGCAGTCAGCGCTGGATGAGGCTGCCAGGGGGCGGACGACGCTGATGGTGGCGCACCGTCTGTCCACGGTGGCGGGCGCCGACGATATCATCGTGCTGCGGGACGGACGCATCGTGGAGCATGGCGACCATGCGCAGCTGATCGCGCTGGACGGCGTCTATGCGGACCTGTGGCGACGGCAGGCGCGGAGCGGGCGGCTGGATGGTGAGGGCGAACAGGCTGAGGAATCGGCCTCAACCTCGTCGACGCTGTCCTTCGGCTCGTCCTTCGCGTGGATCCAGCGCAGCACCTGCTTCATCGGCAGGATCCAGGCGATGCCGGCGATGGGGAAGTAGAGCAGCTGCCAGGCCCAGTGCTCGTCCGCGACCCGGTCGCCGATCACCGCCGCCACCGCGACATAGCCGACGATCCATACGAGAATTCCGAGTGAGCCGACGATCTTTCGCATCGTTGGGACCTTTGGGCTGCGGCCTTGCGGCCGCTTTTCCGGGGTAATCGAGCGTACCATACTCAAACCATGAAGATGACGGCAGGCGACATATCCGCCGGGAACCCGTGGGTTGCGAGCAAGGGCGCAGGGTTGGTGCGCGCCTGGCTGCTCGTGATCGCAGTGATGGTTTACGCGATGATCCTCGTCGGCGGCGCGACGCGGCTGACGGACAGCGGGTTGTCGATCACGGAATGGCGGGTGTTTCTGGGGGCGATCCCGCCGATGAACGATGCCGACTGGGCCGCTGAATTCGAACTCTATCGCAGCATGACGGCGCAGTTTCAGCAGGTGAACCCCGACATGGACCTGTCGGGCTTCAAGACGATTTACTGGTGGGAGTGGGGTCACCGGCAGCTTGGACGGGTCATCGGCATCGTCTTCCTTGTCCCGCTGGTGTTTTTCTGGGTCACGAAGCGGATCACGCCGAAGCTCCTGCCGCATCTGCTTGTCCTGTTTGCGCTGGGCGGTCTGCAGGGGGCGATTGGCTGGTGGATGGTGGCCTCGGGGGTCAATTCCGAGCTGGTGTCGGTCGCGCCCTATCGTCTCATGACCCACTTCTGTCTGGCGCTGCTGATCATCGCCTACGCCTTCTGGCTCTGGCTGGAGATGGGCGGCCGCCGGCGGCCGCCTGTGAACGAAGCTGGCGGGCTGGCCAACGTGATCCTCTGGGTCACCGGGGTGCAGCTCGCGCTTGGCGCGCTCGTCGCCGGGCTGGACGCCGGCAGGGGGTATACCGACTGGCCGCTGATGGCGGGGAAGGTGGTTCCCGACGCGATGTGGGCGCTGGAGCCCTTCTGGCGGAATTTGTTCGAGAATGAAGCGACGGTGCAGTTTCTCCACCGGATCATGGCCTATGTGCTGATGGGGCTTTGCTTCTGGGCGCTCTGGCGCTTCCGGACCGTTCAGGGCCTTGGGGTGCGGCTTCTCGCCGGGCTGGTGGCGGCGCAGGGGGTGTTGGGGGTGGTGACGCTGGTCAATGCAGCGCCGCTTGGCCTGTCGCTGATGCATCAGGGGCTGGGGGTGGCCCTGTTGCTGGCCGCGGTCACGTTCGGCTGGCGGTCGATCCCCGCGTCCAAGGATTAGAAAATCTCGTCTGAGGGCAGGTGGCGCAAGGGCGGGGCAGGCCCCAACTTATCCGCACAATGACAAAGCTCTCCATTCTCGACCTCGTCCGCATCACCGAAGGCGCAAACGAGCGGATTGCGCTCGACAGGGCGCGGGACGTTGGCGTCCACGCCGAGAAGTGGGGCTATGAGCGGATCTGGGTCGCCGAGCACCACAATTTCCCCAGCATCGCGAGTGCAGCGACCTCGCTGGTGATCCAGCATATTGCGGCGGGAACCTCGACCATACGGGTCGGGTCTGGCGGGATCATGCTGCCGAACCACTCGCCGCTGGTGATTGCGGAGCAATTCGGGACGCTGGCCCACCTGTACCCGGGGCGTATCGATCTGGGGCTTGGCCGGGCGCCCGGCACCGACCAGCTGACGGTGCGGGCGCTGCGGACTTCGCATGCTGACGCCGAGCGGTTTCCGCAGGATGTGGCGACACTTCAGGCGCTGCTGGGGCCGGCTGAGGCAGGGCAGCGGCTGACGGCGGTGCCGGGGGTAGGGACCGAGGTTCCGCTCTGGATCCTTGGCTCGAGCCATTTCGGGGCGATGCTGGCGGCTGAGATGGGGCTTCCCTATGCGTTCGCCTCGCATTTCGCGCCCGCGGCGCTGATTGAAGCGCTTGGATTGTATCGGAGCCGGTTCAAACCGTCGAAGCAGCTCGACCGGCCCTACGCCATGGTCGGGGTTAACGTCATCGCGGCGGATACCGATGCTGAGGCCCGCAGGCTGGCGACCACCCAGCAGATGTCCTTCGCCAACCTTCTGAGGGGCACGCGCGGGCTGAGCCAGCCGCCGATTGACGATATCGGAACCTACTGGACAGAAGCCGAGCGCGCGCACGCGTCCCAGATGCTGGAACGGTCGATCATCGGGGCGCCGGACAGGGTTGCCGACGGTCTCGCGGTGCTTGTCGAGGAGACGGCGGCGGATGAGGTGATTGTCGTCTCGGACATTTTCGACCATGACGCGCGGCTGCGCTCGTTCGAGCTGCTGGCGCAGGCCGCCAGAACGGTCGGCTAGCCCGGCGCGCGAACATGGTTTATCCGGCAATTTCAGCCGGTTTGGCGAGTTGACAAAGGGGTAGGCGGCCTGTAGCTGCACGCCTTCGTTTCTCTGACGAAATTAGACAGATATGAAAGGCTCCGTGTGGGAGCGATGAAAACCTATTCCGCAAAGCCCGGTGAGGTAGAGAACAAGTGGATCGTGATCGACGCTGAGGGCGTCGTGGTCGGCCGCCTTGCGTCCTATGTCGCCAAGCGCCTGCGCGGCAAGCACCGCGCCGAATTCACCCCGCATACCGACACCGGCGACCATGTCGTTGTGATCAATGCGGAAAAAGCCGTGTTCACCGGCAAGAAGATGACCGACAAGGTGTACTACAAGCACACCGGCTATCCTGGCGGCATCAAGGAAACCACGCCGAAGCGCATCCTGGAGGGCCGCTTTCCGGAGCGCGCGATCCAGATGGCGGTGAAGCGCATGCTGCCGAAGGAAAGCTCTCTGGCGCGCCAGCAGTTCTCGAAACTGCGCGTGTATGGCGGCTCTGAGCATCCGCATGCGGCCCAGAACCCCGAAACGGTCGACTTCAAGTCGATGAACTCCAAGAACGTGAGAGCCGCCTGATCATGTCAGACGCTGTTGAAAGCCTGGACGACATCAAGGACCTCGGCGCAGGCGCCGCTCCTTCCGCTACGCCAGCCGAGCCGAAGATCGACGAGCACGGCCGCGCTTACGCCACCGGCCGCCGCAAGGAAGCCACCGCACGCGTCTGGCTGAAGCGTGGCTCTGGCAAGATCACGATCAATGGCAAGGACCAGGAGCAATACTTCGCTCGTCCGGTTCTGCGCATGGTCATCAAGCAGCCGCTTGAAGTCGCCGGCCGCGAAACCGAATACGACGTCGTCGCCACCGTGAAGGGCTCGGGCCTCTCCGGTCAGGCTGGCGCAGTGCGTCACGGCATTTCACGTGCGCTGGTCAATTTCGAGCCGGACCTGCGCGCGACCCTGAAGCCGCACAGCTTCCTGACGCGTGACCCGCGCGCCGTCGAGCGGAAGAAGTATGGCCGTGCGAAAGCGCGACGCTCCTTCCAGTTCTCGAAGCGCTAGCACGCATCGCAAATCGTGTTTGATGAGGGCGCTTCGGGAAACCGGAGCGCCCTTTTCCATTGAAGCTTACGGAGAAGTGGACCGGAGGGAGTCGAACCTGCAACCAGCTAGCTGGCCATGGTTGTCCATGACGTTACCATTCCGCAACTCCGGCCCATTGGCAGAATAGCAGGGTCAACATGAGCAAGGTAGTTTACATCGACGGCGAGGCGGGAACGACCGGCCTCCAGATCCGCGAGCGGCTGACCGGCCGCAAGGACATCGAACTCGCATCGATCGACGCGGCCCTTCGCAAGGATCCTGCTGCGCGCGCCGAGCAGATGAACGCCGCAGACGTGGTGATCCTGTGCTTGCCCGATGATGCGGCGCGCGAAGCCGTTGCGCTGATCGAAAACGCGAAGACCGTTGTGATCGACGCCTCATCGGCGCATCGCGTCGCGGACGGGTGGACCTACGGCTTTCCCGAACTGGGCGCCGATCAGCGCGGCGCAATTCGCGAAGCCAAGCGAATTTCGAATCCGGGTTGCTACCCGACAGGCTTCATTGCGCTGGTCGCGCCACTTGTACGGGACGGGCTGTTGCCGAAGGACTATCCGGTCAGCGTGAACGCGATCTCTGGCTACACGGGCGGCGGCAAGAGCCTGATTGGCGAGTTCGAAGGCGAGAAGGCTGCGAGCGATCCGTTCCGCGCCTACGGGATGACGCTGGCGCACAAGCACCTGCCAGAAATGTGGACCTACTCGGGGCTGGCGAACGCGCCTGTCTTTTCGCCATCCGTCGGGCCGTATGCGCAGGGCATGCTTGTGGACGTGCCGCTGCATCTGTCGGCGCTGGCGACCGGGACAACGGTTGAGAAGCTGCGGCTGTCGATCGCCAACGCCTACAAGTCGGAGCCGTTCGTGAATGTCGCGGGCGCCGAGGAGACGGCTGAGCTGCAGAAGGCGCGCGCAGGCGCGGCCGGATATGTCGAGGCGCTGGACCCGCAGGCGCTGAACGGCACCAACCGGATGAAGCTCTATGTGTTCGGCAATGAGCAGACGCGGCAGGCGCGCCTCGTGGCCGTGCTGGACAATCTCGGCAAGGGCGCCTCGGGCGCGGCGGTGCAGAACCTCAACATCGTGCTGGGGCTGGACGAGGCGGCGGGTCTCTAGCCGGCGTCCTTCTGGCGAATGGTGCTCAGCGTCTCGAGCACGTACTTGCCGGGCGCAGGCGTGCCGCGCTCTATGGGGTTGGGCGGAGACACGTCGTCGCCTGACCATTCCGAGAGCCAGTCGGCCCAGACGGGCCACCAAGAGCCGGGATGCTCCACCGCATCGGCCTCCCATGCGGTATGGCCTTTGGGGGGCGTGCCGGGCCCGGTCCAGTAGCGGTACTTCCTGGCGTCGGGCGGATTGACCACCCCGGCGATGTGGCCGCTGTCCGCGAGGATGAACGTCACCTCGCCGCCGAACAGGTGGACGCCTTTGTAGACGGATGGGAAGGGGGAGATGTGGTCCTTGCGGGCCGCGTGGATGAAGACCGGGCAGGTGACCGCGCCAAGATCGACTGCATCCCCGGCGATCTCGAATTCACCCTTGGCCAGCGCGTTGTCGACGTAGAACCGTTTCAGGGTCTGCATGTGCAGCGGACCGGGAATGTTGGTCTGGTCAGAGTTCCAGTAGAGCAGGTCGAACGCCTTCGGCGGCTCGCCGAGCAGATAGCGCTGCTCGACATAGCGCCAGATCAGGTCTTCGGGGCGCAGGAGGTTGAACGCGTCGCGCATGGCTTCGCCGGGCATCAATCCGCCAGCTTCATCGATGACGTCCTGAACGCCCGGGAGCGTCTCGTCGTCGATGAACAGGCCGAGGTCCCCGGATTCGGAGAAGTCCGTCTGCGCCGCCATCAGGGTGACGGAAGCGATCCGCTCGTCGTCCTCTTGCGCGAGCCGGGCGGCGAGGACGGACAGCAACGCGCCGCCGATGCAATAGCCTGCAGTGTTCACCGGACTGTCGTGCGCGTCCGACACCCAGTCGATCGCCGCGCGGCCCCCGAGCTCGATGTAATCATTCCAGTCCAGTTTGCGTGTGCGCTGGTCGGCGGAGCGCCAGGAAACGATGTAGACCGTGAAGCCCTGGTCGCGCAGCCAGCCGACGAGCGAGTTTTCCGGGGTGAGGTCGAGGACGTAGAACTTGTTGATCCACGGCGGGAAGATCACCAGCGGAACTTCGCGCACGTCGTCGGTCGAGGCGTGGTAGCGGATCAGTTCGATGAGCTTGTTGCGATAGACGACTTCGCCCGGCGTGGAGGCGAGGTTCTTGCCCAGCTTGAAGGCGTCCGGGTCGGTCTGCAGGAGGCTGGGGCGTTTCGGGTCCGCGTCGATGTCCGCCTGCAGGTTGGCGAGACCGCGCTGGATTGTCTGGCCGCCGCTTTCCAGCATGGCCTTGAGCGCGCGGGGGTTGCTGGCGAGCGTGTTGGCTGGCGCAAGTGCAGCATTGCCCTGACGCAGCATGTAGGCAGCGCGCCGCCGTTCGAGCGGCGTGAGACCCGGGGCGGTCATTGCCAGGTGTTCCGACCACTCGGCGTGCGCCTTGAACATGGCCTGAGAGAAGGCGTGGGTCGGGTTTGCCGCGATCAGCGCCTGTACCGGATCGTCGCCGGGCGCAGGCGGCCCTGCGAACATCGTCTGGGAGACCTCCTGCAACGCCTTCATCTGGCGGGCGGTGAGGTCGTGCTGGGCTGCAGCCATTGCGTCAGGATTGCTGCTGAAGGCGTCCGACATGCGCTGGAGGGCCTGGGACGCTGCAGCGATCTCGTGGCGCTTGGGTCCGGCGCCGGCGACCATCTGCGTCAGCCGGCTCATCTCCTGGCTCAGCGCTGCGAACTTCGTCGACAATTCCGAGATGTCGAACGGATCGCTTTCACCGTCTTCGCTGTGGTCGTCGTCAGCCCCGTTCATCGCTCCCGGTCCGCATGCCCCTGATTGATCCTGAATAACCTTCTCGCCAAATGGGGCGACACTGGGTTAGGTAGACCTGATTTGCCGTGAAAGCACAGTCGCGGCGGCAGGATTTGAAGATGACTCTACGGATAGCCACAGGGATCGTCGCCGGCCTCGCCCTTCTGGGCGGGTGTGCCGATCTCATGGGCAGGTCGGTGGTCGCGCCTGACTGGTTCGAGGCGAAGGCGGAAGAGGTGAAGGGGCAGGGCTACCCTGATCTCTATGCCGTGCCGAAAGCCCAGGAGATTACCCCGCGGGCTGACTGGGAGGTGGTCGCGCGCGAGCTGCAGGCCGACGCCGCGCCGCTGCGCGAGGGCGCCCAGGATGTCGTCCCGACGTCGGCAGAAATCCGAGCTAGGGCGGCGCAGTTGCGCGCCGGCGTCACCGTCGAACCCGAGCCTGATAGCGACACGCAATAGCCTCGGAACGGCCAATTAGCGGTGAAATCTTACCGAGCAGCCATTTTTTGTTGGCGTCATTGGAATTTTCCGCCCCTGCCGCTATGCCGGAGTGGGCGAGCGATGGATACGCATCATGCGACTGGAGTTTCACAAGATCAGGCGATTGCCGCCGTATGTCTTCGAGCAGGTCAACCGTCAGAAGGCGGCCCTGCGGGCGAGCGGCGCTGACGTCATCGACCTCGGGATGGGCAATCCCGACCTCCCGACACCGCCCCACATTGTCGAGAAGCTGTGCGAAACGGCCCGCAAGCCGAGCGTGCACGGCTATAGCGCTTCTCGCGGCATCCCGGGCCTGCGTCGCGCGCTGTGCGCCTATTACAAGCGCCGGTTCGACGTCGATCTGAGCCCCGATAATGAAGTGATTGTAACGCTGGGGTCTAAGGAGGGGTTTGCAAACCTCGCGCAGGCGATCGCGGCGCCGGGCGACGTCATTCTTGTCCCGAACCCTTCCTACCCGCTGCATTCCTTCGGGTTCATCATGGCCGGCGCGACCATCCGCTCGGTCCAGGCGCACTCGCCGGAGGAATACCTCTCGAACCTTGGCAGGGCGATCCGGCATTCGGTTCCGCCGCCGACAGCGATGGTGCTGTGCTATCCGGCCAACCCGACGGCGCAGACGGTCGATCTGGACTTCTACAAGGAGGCCGTCGCCTTCGCGAAGAAGCACGAGATCTGGATCCTGTCGGACCTCGCCTACACCGAGATCTATTTCGACGAACCGCCGCCATCGATCCTGCAGGTCGAGGGCGCCAAGGACATTGCGGTTGAAGTGACCTCGATGTCGAAATCCTACGCCATGGCGGGCTGGCGGATCGGGTTCGCCGCAGGAAACGAACGTCTGATTTCGGCGCTCGCGCGCGTGAAGTCCTACCTCGACTATGGCGCGTTCACGCCCATCCAGGTCGCGGCGGCAGCTGCGCTGAACGGCCCGCAGGACTGCGTCGACGAGATGCGCGAAATCTATCGCTCGCGCAGGAACGTGCTGGTGGATTCCTTCACGAGGGCGGGCTGGGAAATCCCGTCGCCCAAGGCCTCGATGTTCGCATGGGCGAGAATCCCGGAGATGTTCCGCGACGCGGGTTCGCTGGAGTTCTGCATCAAGCTGATCACCGAGGCGCATGTCGCCGTCGCCCCAGGGGCCGGCTTTGGCGAGCACGGCGACGAATATGTTCGTCTCGCCCTGGTCGAGAACGAACAGCGGATTCGCCAGGCGGCGCGCAACGTTCGCAAATTCCTTGAAAGCCACAACGCAGCGAAGACCGCAGCCGAATGATCGACCATGCCCCCAAAACGCACCTCCGCCTTGGCGTGGCGGGGATCGGCACCGTGGGCGCAGGCCTCCTGAAGCTGATTGAGCGACAGGATGAGCTGCGCCTGCCGGGCCGGCTGGAGGTTACGGCTGTGTCGGCGCGCAGCCGCAGCCGCAACCGGGGCGTCGACGTATCTGGCTATCGCTGGTTCGACGACCCGGTGGAAATGGCGACGGCCGACGATATCGATGTGCTTGTCGAACTGGTCGGTGGGTCGGATGGGCCCGCCAAGCTGGCGGTGGAAGCTGCGCTGAAGGCTGGCAAGGCGGTGGTGACGGCGAACAAGGCGCTCATCGCCGAACGGGGACTGGAAATCTCGAAGTTGGCGGAAAGCAGGGACAACCACTTGTTGTTCGAAGCAGCGGTCGCCGGCGCCGTGCCGATCGTGAGGGCGCTTCGCAATTCGCTTTCAGGCGTCATCGTCAGCCGCGTGAGCGGCATCCTCAATGGCACCTGCAACTACATCCTGTCGGAGATGCTGCGGACCGGGGCGGCCTACGAGGATGTGCTGGCTGATGCGCAGCGCCTCGGCTTCGCCGAAGCGGACCCCTACCTCGACGTGTCGGGGATCGACGCGGCGCACAAGGTGATGATCCTTGCCTCGATCGCCTTCGGCGCGCAGCCGGACTTCTCGAAAGTGTTTGTCGAAGGCGTCAGCGACATCGAGGCGATGGATCTGCAGCTGGCCGACAAGTTCGACTACCGGATCAAGCTGGTGGCCGAGGCCTATCGCGCGAACGGCGAGATCGGGTGCCGGGTTGCGCCTGTGCTCGTGCGCAAGGACCATCCGCTCGCCCAGATTGGCGGGCCCCTGAACGCGGTCGTGGTTGAGGGGGAGCCGATCGGCCGCCTGACCTTCACAGGCCCAGGAGCAGGCGCAGGGCCGACAGCCGCCGCCGTGATGGGCGATCTGGCGCGTCTGTTCGAGGGCCGGTCGGGTCCGCCGCTTGGCAAGTTGACTGGCGACCTGGAGGGCAGATTCTCTTCGCGCGCGCCGAGCGAGGACATGGCGTCGTTTTTCATCGGCGCACGCCTTGCTGACCGATCGGGCGTGTTCGCCGCTCTGACCGAGGCCTTGGCCGAAGCCGACGTTTCGATCGACAAGATCATTCAGGATTCGGCCGGCGAGGATGAGACGGCGCCGGTGGCGCTCATCACGCATCCGACGTCGAGATCGACGCTGGAGGGTGTTTTGGCTGCAATTTCAGAACAGGCGATCGCTGCTGACAAACCGAGATTGTTTCGCGTCGAAACGCGGAGCTGAATGGACGGGAAGTGGCCTTGGGGCGGGGTTTGAGGCAATCTCACACCGGAGAACAAGACGATACGGCCGCAAACGCGCGGTTCTGCTGAGGAGCAGCCAATGACAGCAAACTGGCCTGCTGCCGGACTTGGCGACACGCTGGTGCGTGTGACCGAGCTGACTGCGATCGCGGCTGAAGCGCTTGTGGGGCGCGGCGACGAGCAGGCTGCCGACCGGGCCGCCGCGCTCGCCATGCGCGAAGCGCTCAACGATCTCAAGGTTCGCGGTCGGGTCGTTGTCGGCGATCCGGACGTGATGGAAGATTACGAGTACGTTCTGCCCGACGGGTTCGAATTCGGCAGCCCGGACGACCCGGAAGCTGATTTCGCGCTGGACCCGATCGAAGGCGTGACGATTGCGGCGAAGGCGAAGGCGAACGCCATCGCGACGATCGCGGCGGCGCCGCGCGGCGGCTTCATGGCCGTGCCGAGCATCTACATGGAAAAACTCGCGATCGGCCCCGGGCATGATCCCGGCATTCTCGACCTCGACGAGCCAGCCGGAGAGATCGCCATTCGCCTTGCGGCCTCCAAGGGGGTGGACGTCAGCGAGATCACGGCCTGCGTCCTCGACAGGCCTCGCCACGACAAGATCATTGCCGATCTGAGACGTGCGGGCGCCCGCGTGAACCTGATTGGCGACGGCGACGTGGCGGCTGTGATCCAGACGGCGCTGCCGTCCAGCGGCGTTGATCTGTACGCTGGCGAGGGCGGCGCTGCTGAAGGCGTGCTGGCGGCGGCGGCGCTCAAATGCGTTGGCGGCGCCATGCAGACGCGGCTGGTTGTGCGCAGCAACGAAGACCGGCGCCTTGCAAGCGAAATCGGGCTTGAGGATCTGCAGAAGCGTTACAGCGTTGATGATCTCGTGACGGGACCCGCGGTGTTCACGGCGACGGGCATCACGCGCGGCACGCTGCTGGACGGCGTGACGCGCAGCGCGGCGGCGTTCGAGACCTTCTCGCTGGTGATGACGTCGCACGATTGCGTGGTGCGGCGCATTCACTCGCGCATCCCGCGCGAATTGCTGACGTAGGCCGGAATGTCCGGCGTCGATGAAGCGTTTCTGGGAGTTGAGACGTCGCTATCCGGCCGCCGCTGGCGCGCGCGGGCGGTGGATGAGTCGCTGGCGGCGGCTCTGGCCCGCCGGCTCGCAGCGCCGGACATTGTCGGGCGCATGCTCGCAGGGCGCGATGTCGGTGTTGACGACGCCGAGCTGTTCCTGAACCCGACGCTGAAAGCGCTTTTTCCCGACCCTTCGACATTCGCGGACATGGATGTGGCCGCCGGCGCCATTCTGGACGCTATCGTCGATGGCAAGCCGATGGCGATCTTTGCGGATTACGACGTCGATGGCGGCACATCCTCGGCGATCCTGACGCGGTACATGCGGGCGTGGGGAAGCGAGCCGATCCTTTATGTGCCCGACCGCTTGGCCGAAGGGTTCGGGCCGACGCCGGGCGCGTTTCGCCGGCTCAAGGAGATGGGCGCGGAACTGGTCGTGACAGTGGATTGCGGCGCCGCCGCCATCGACGCCCTGCGCACCGCCAATGAGATCGGTCTCGATGTCGTGGTGATGGACCACCACCTGATGCACGACCCGGAGACGCCGCCGATCCGTGCGCTGGTGAACCCCAACCGGCCGGACTGCAGGTCTGGCTGCGGGCATCTGGCCGCTGCAGGCGTGGTGTTCGTGCTGGTCGTGGCGCTGAACCGGCTGGCCCGCGAGCGCGGGATAGAGCCCGAGGGCGGGCTGCCCGATCCGATGAACTGGCTCGACCTTGCGGCGCTGGGAACGCTTTGCGACATGGCCCCGCTCAAGACGGTCAACCGGGCGCTGGTCACGCGCGGGCTGGCGGTGCTGGGGCGGCTGGAGAATGTCGGCCTGTCGGCCTTGTCGCAGGTCGCCAATATCGAAGCGCCGAAGAGCGTCTATCACGCGACCTTCGTTCTGGGACCACGGATGAATGCGGGCGGTCGGATCGGAGACCCGTGGCTGACGGCGAGACTGCTGGCGACGGATGATCGCGCGGAGGCGGTGGTGCTGGCCGAGAAGCTCAACCAGCTCAATGCCGAACGGAAGGAAGTCGAGGCGGCGATTCTGGAGGTTGCGTCTCAGCAGGCCGAAGCGCGGCTGAAGGAGAAGCCCGACGCAGGTGTGATCGTCGCCGGCGGGGAGGGGTGGCACCCGGGCGTGATCGGCATCGTCGCGGGGCGGCTGAAGGAGAAGTTTCATCGTCCGGCGGTGGTGATCGGGTGGGGTGAGGATCTGGGACCGGTTGCACGCGGTTCAGGCCGGTCGGTGGCGGGCGTCAATCTGGGCGATCTGATATCGCAGGCGGCGAAGCAGGGCGTCATCCTCGGCGGCGGCGGTCATGCCATGGCGGCGGGCCTCAGCTGCAACCCTGACCAGGTCGACGGGCTGAGAACGTTCTTGGAGGAGCACACGCAGGGCGCGCGCAGGGAGCTGGCCGAGGCGCGCGTGCTGGAAATTGACGGGGCGCTGGCGCCGCGCGCCGCGAACGCCGAGCTGCTCGAGCTGATCGAGCGGGTCGGACCCTATGGATCGGGCGCGCCAGAGCCTTTGTTTGCAGCGCCGAACGTCACCCCGGGCTTTGCGCGGCAGGTGGGCGACAACCATGTGGCGTTCGAGGTGATCGGTGAGGATGGGGCGAAGCTGCGCGCCATCGCCTTCCGGGTCGCCGATACCGTGATCGGCGAGGCGATCCTGGCCAAGGCGCGGCTCCACGTCGCAGGGCGGCTGCGGGCGGACACCTGGCGCGGCAATGGAGCCGTTCAGCTCGAAGTTGTCGATGTGGCGCTGGCTGACGGCTGAGCCGGGCCCGACTGAAGGCTATCGCGCCGAGCATTTCACAAGGCCTTGCGCCGGATGGCGCATGCGGATATATCCGCGCCCTCCACTGGATGGGCCCTTCGTCTATCGGTTAGGACGCCAGGTTTTCAACCTGGAAAGAGGGGTTCGATTCCCCTAGGGCCTGCCACAATCCTTTGGAAGCAACGCACTGGCGCGTGGGGCGCGCCCTTCCGACCACACCGGACAATTTTTGACTCGCGCCGCGGGGCGATCAGCATAATGTTTGAGCGGGCTCGCGGTTTACGGGAGTCTTTGATCATGGGAAGGGCGGAACTTCGCCTAATTGTGCTTTACTCGCGTACACGGATAAATCAGTGGTGAGTAAGCAACGCAGTGGGTTGTGCGGGACGCGGGGTGTCATGTTAGGGTCAGGCGCACTGGGGAGTGTCGGGGCTGATGCGACCGAACGAACAACAACAAGATGTGACGCCGATGTCTGAAGAAGAGTCGGTGGTCCGCGTGATCGGACGCGTCAAATGGTATGACGCTGCGAAGGGCTATGGCTTCGTCGTGCCTGAAGAGGCGGACGACGCCTCCGGCGTGAGTGGCGATATCGCTGCATGTCTCTGTCATGCGTGAGTTTGGTTGTGACGCAGCTGCAGAGGCGCGCGGATCGTCTGCGATGTCGCGCACCGCGAGCGCGGGTTCCAAGTCGCCAAAATCCTCGAACTCGCCGCAAACGAGAATCAGACTGCGCCGCCGCCGAACGTTTCGCTCGAGGTCCTGACCGTGAAATGGTTCAACCGGACCAAGGGTTTCGGCTTCGTACAGCGCGCCGACAAGGCCAAGGATATCTTCGTCCATATGGTGGTCGTGCGGCAGGCTGGTCTTGAAGATCTCGCGCCCGGCCAGATCGTGATGGGCGCGACCGCTGAGGGCCCCAAGGGCGAGCACGTGGTCCACGTACGCCAGCCCGATCAGCGCTAAGCCGTGCAACCTGTGTTCTGGGACTTGGCCTCGCGGCGGGGCGGGCGTATTCAGGCGGCATGAAAAAGCTCTTTGCCGCCCTCATCCTGTGTCTCGCCCCCGTCGGGACGGCTGCCGCGCAGGACCTCCAGCCGCTGAAGATCGAAAGCGGCGACGCCGTCCACGAGTTTCAGGTCGAGCTTGCCGATGATGACGACGAGCGCGCCCTCGGCCTGATGAACCGGGAAGAGCTGGGTCAGGACCGCGGCATGCTGTTTACCTATGACCGGCCGCAGCGGGCGGGCGTCTGGATGAAGAATACCCTGATCCCGCTGGATATGCTGTTCGTCGCGCCGGACGGGACGGTCGTCTCGATCGCGAAGAACGCCGTGCCGGGATCGCTTCGTACGATCGAGTCAGGCTTCGCCGTGAAGGGCTTCCTCGAGATCAATGGCGGGCAGGCCGACGCGCTGGGCATCAAGCCGGGCGCGATCGTGAGGCACGAGGCGTTGGGCAACTGGGCGCCAGAGGAAAACTAGCGCGAGGTCGGCCTTTTGTTTCCGGCGGGTTCGGTTATAACCCGCCCGCATTCTCAAGATCGGGGCGTAGCGCAGTCTGGTAGCGCATCTGCTTTGGGAGCAGAGGGTCGTTGGTTCGAATCCAGCCGCCCCGACCATTGGGAACCCGCGACGTGCACGCGCAAGAACAAGATCCATCAAAGCCGGTAATCGTTCTCGCCGCCCACGGCGAGCGCGGCGGCGCGCGGGACGATGAACGCCTCAAGACGCTTGCTGAGGCCGTGAACGCATCAGTTCCCGGCGCTGAGGTGACCTGGACGCGCGTAAACGACGAGCAGGAAACCGAAGCCCTGTTCAGGCGACTGGACGGCAGGGATCTGATCGTTCTGCCCTTGTTGTTCTCTGACGGGTTTTTCTTCGAGAAACGCCTGCGGCCTCACGTGCGAGGTCCAGGACAGCTTCTGCTGGAGCCGCTTGCGTTCTGGCCGGAATTCCCGGTGTTCCTGGCGGACAATCTGGCGGCGAGGCTGCTGGGCAGGCTGGCGGACCCGCGCGTCGTGCTGGTGGCGCATGGGTCCGGCAAGTCGGATGCGTCCGCGCGGGCTGCGGCCAGGGTGGCGGAGGGGATGCAGAAGCGGTTTGGGCAGATCCAGCCCGCATTCCTTGAGGAGGAGCCGTTTGCGCAGGATGCGATCAGCGCAATCGCTTCGCCATATGCGATTGTCGGTCTTTTCTTCGGGGCGGGCATGCATGGCGAAGACGACTTTTCCCGCCTGATCTCTGGCGCGCCGACGCCGCCGGAAGCGCATTTCACCGTCGGCGAGCTGCCCGGCCTGACGGATCTGGTGGCGCGCAAGGCCTTGGCCGCTCTTGCGAAACTTCAGGCTGGTTGAAAAGCGCCGCGATTAGAGGCATGTCCATGGCGCGCTGGCGAGAGCCGGGGCCAGGGAGAATCGGCATGCACGCGAAGATCTATCGACCAGCACGCAACGCCATGCAGTCGGGCAAGGCCAATACGCGCGAATGGATTCTCGAATATGACACGGTCGGCAGCCGCGCCACCGACCCGCTGATGGGGTGGACGTCGAGCAATGACACCCGCAGCCAGCTGCGCTTGAAGTTCGACACCCGGGAGGAAGCGATCGCTTTCGCCCAACGCGAGGGGATCGAGTTCACCGTTCGGGAGCCGCGCGAGCCGAAACGGATCATCAAGTCGTACGCCGAGAACTTCGCTTCAAACCGGCGTCGACCCTGGACCCACTGATCTCTCAGTCCTGCTCGTCGATGCCTGCGCGGGCGGCAAAATCACCGTAGTCGATCGTGAGCTCTTCGCCCGACGGGATGTCGCGCAGGGCGGTGAAGCTGACCGTCTGCGCATCCGCGTCGGTGACGAAGGAGCAGTTCGCCGCCTTGCTGTGATTGATGAAGGACATCGGGCTCATTGCGAGGCCGTTGATCGTGTGCGGGCTGCCATCCGGATCGTCAGCGACATGGAAAACGTAATGAGCTGCGACCGTAGCCTGCAGGGCGTCATATTGTGGAACGGGGAATATGAGCAGGTGCGCCGTGTGGAACTTCGCACCGCTGGCGATGTTCTGCGCTGCAAACACGCCGCGACCGTGGATGGCGGACTGTCTGACTTCGATCATTTCGGCCTGTAGCCCCTTTTTGAGTGGCGGCGCTGATTAGTCGAAAGTCGTGACTGTGAAAACCGAATTCTTCAGGGTCAACGTCCAACGACCGGTTCGGTACTGGCTTCGGGCGTAGAAGCCCCTTATGACCCCTGCGAGCAGATCCCGTAGCTCAACTGGATAGAGCATCCGCCTTCTAAGCGGACGGTTGCAGGTTCAAGTCCTGCCGGGATCGCCATGTCTCCGCACATTGCCAGGAATCGCGCGCTGCAACTGACGCGCAATCTGGACGTTGGCTCAGTAAGCGCAAACGCGCGGCAACTGATTGCGACGGGTGGAGAAAATCGGAGGATTGATATGGCCCAACATGACCAGAACGCACGCGACAGCGAAACCTACATCACGCTCGATACCTACAATGCGGCGAAGGGCGATGCGGCGGGTTTCGGATTTGGCGGCGCCGGAGGCTTCGGCGGCGGATTTGGCATTGGGGGCAATGGCCCGCAGCCGGAAGACGCCGTGTCCGGGAAGGCCCACTATCGGGAGGAAGCCAAGCCAGGCGTCGAACTCGGTGACGGCGAAGGTGTCATCTCCGCTCCGAACGCGGACGTCGAGACCCGCGATCATCCGCGTTGGCTGGATGGTTTTCCGAACTCCTTTCATGGCTGGGGGCCGAACGCGCCCGACTACGATGCGCACGTGGAGCATGACAGCAGGCAGGCGGCGCAGACGGACAATCCCGCCGAAGGCGCGCAGCTGTTCATGACGAGCGGTGCGGCGCCTTTCGCGACAGGCTTGATCTGGAACCGACCCGCCTAGCGTTTTCTTGTTTGCACGCACGCCGCCCTGCGCTCGCCGAGCGCGGGGCGGTTGCCGTTTGCGCTGCGCCGCAACGCGTGCGTGCATCAATTGCTGCGCATGCGTGGGCGTGTGTCAATCGTGGACGGGGTTGTTCTGGCGCTCGCGCTTCGGGGCGCCAGCAGATCGATCACTGCTTCAACGACATACGGCAACGTGCGTGTTCTGCAGCTGATCGCATGAAAACCGCATGACGCAGAAGGGTATTGCGCTTATGTTTTGATGACTGGCTGCGTGCTTACTGCCGTTTGTGATCAGCTCACCCCTTTCATTCGTGAGCGAACAGAACGACATTTATAGAGCGCAGAAATGTTGCTGCGGGTGCAGTTTATGATGTGCCGGTGAGTGAGCCGGACCAACTCAGGGAGCGTACTAAGGGGAGACTATCTCGCAGAGGGCAGAAGGCCGGGGGGCCGAATTCTAGGCCAGCGTTCGTTTCACGGCGGCGCTGAGCACTCAGGGAGATAAGATGTCGCAAGACCTCTTCGACAGTTACACAAAGGCGTTCGAGACTCGTCGCGAGACGGTGATGAGCCTTACGGACTATCTCGAAGGCTGCCGCGACGACCCGCTCATGTATGCCGGACCGCATGAGCGGTTGCTGGCGGCGATCGGCGAACCGGAAATGGTCGACACCTCCAAGGATGGTCGACTGGGTCGCATTCACGCCAATCGCACCATTCGAGTGTACCCGGCGTTTTCCGAATTCTACGGCATGGAAGAGACGATCGAACGGATCGTTGCATTCTTCCGGCAGGGCGCGCAGGGGCTCGAGGAGCGCAAGCAGATCCTCTACCTGTTGGGGCCTGTCGGCGGCGGCAAGTCTTCTCTGGCCGAGCGCATCAAGTTCTTGATGGAAGACCAGTACATCTACGTGCTGAAGGCCGGAGACGATCTGTCGCCTGTCTTCGAAAGTCCGCTTGGCCTGTTCGATCCCGAGACGCAGGGCGAGACGCTGGAGAAGGAATACAACATCCCCGTTAGGCGCCTCAGCGGGCTGATGTCGCCATGGGCGCTGAAGCGGCTCGATGAGTTCGGCGGCGATATCACGAGGTTCCAGGTCGCGAAGCTGAAGCCGTCGCGGCTGCGGCAGGTCGGCATCGCCAAGACGGAACCGGGTGATGAAAACAATCAGGACGTCTCGTCGCTGGTCGGCAAAGTCGACATCCGGATGCTGGAAATGCATTCGCAGCACGATCCCGACGCCTATTCCTATTCGGGCGGCCTGAACCGCGCGAACCAGGGCGTTCTTGAGTTCGTCGAGATGTTCAAGGCGCCGATCAAGATGCTGCACCCGCTGCTGACCGCGACGCAGGAGGGCAATTACGTCGGCTCGGAGAATATCGGCGCGATCCCGTTCACCGGCATTGTGATGGCGCACTCCAACGAGGCGGAATGGCGCTCGTTCAAGAACAACAAGTCGAACGAGGCCTTCATCGACCGGATCTACGTGATCAAGGTGCCGTACTGCCTGCGCGTGGCCGAAGAGACGAAGATCTACGAGAAGCTTGTGCGCACGTCAGAGCTGGCCGAAGCGCCATGCGCGCCCGGCACGCTGGAGATGCTCGCGCGCTTTGCGGTGTTGTCGCGTCTCAAGGACCACGAGAACTCCAACCAGTACGCCAAGATGCGCGTCTATGATGGCGAGAGCCTCAGGGAAGTGGATCCCAAGGCGCGGACGCTGCAGGAGTACAAGGATGCGGCTGGCGTCGATGAAGGGATGGAGGGCATCTCGACGCGATTCGCGTTCAAGGCGCTCTCGGCCACATTCAACCACGACACCGAGGAAGTGGCGGCGGATCCCGTCCACCTGATGTACGTGCTTGAGCAGGCGATCCGCCGGGAGCAATTCCCGGACGACACGGAGGCTGAGTATCTTGAGTACATCAAGGCCGAGCTGGCGCCTCGCTACGCCGAGTTCATTGGGCACGAAATCCAGAAGGCCTACCTCGAGAGCTACCACGATTACGGGCAGAACCTGTTCGATCGCTATGTCGATTATGCCGACGCGTGGATCGAGGATCAGGACTTCAAGGATCCGGACACGGTCAGCTGCTCGACCGCGCTCTCAATCAGGAACTCTCCAAGGTCGAGAAGCCGGCAGGCATCGCCAACCCGAAAGACTTCCGCAACGAGGTCGTGAAGTTCACGTTGCGCGCTCGCGCCAACAACAAGGGCCGCAACCCTTCATGGACGAGCTACGAAAAGATCCGTGAAGTCATCGAACGCCGCATGTTCTCGCAGGTCGAGGAACTTCTCCCGGTCATCTCCTTCGGATCGAAGAAGGACAGCGACAGCGAGAAGAAACACGACGAGTTCGTCCAGCGGATGGTCGAGCGCGGATACACCGAACGCCAGGTCCGCCGTCTGGTGGAATGGTACATGCGGGTGAAACAGGCCAGCTGATTGAGGCGCAATGCACATCATCGACCGCCGACGGGATCCTGGGGGGAAGTCGCTGGCGAACAGGCAGCGATTCATCCGCCGCGCCCGCGCGCAGGTGCGGCGCGCAGTGCGGGAGGCCTCATCCAAGAGGTCGATCAAGGAGATGGGCGAGGGCGGAGAGGTGACGGTGCCTGCGGACGGCGTCCACGAACCGACGTTCAGGCCTGGCCCCTATGGGGGGCATCGAGAGTACGTTCTTCCCGGCAACAAGAAATTCGTGAGCGGCGACCGCATTGACCGCCCAGACGAGAGCGGCGGCGGATCGGGCGCCAGCGACAGCGGCGAGGGCGAGGACGACTACAACTTCGTGCTGTCCCGCGAGGAGTTCCTTGAGTTGTTCCTTGAAGACCTCGAGCTGCCGGACATGGCCAAGCGGCAGGTGATGGGTGTCGAGGAGCAGATTCCGCGACGCGCCGGCTACCGGTCCTATGGCTCGCCTTCAGCGTTGTCCGTGTCGCGTACCATGCGCAATTCGTTGTCGCGCCGGATCGCCCTGCGCCGTCCGTCGCAGGACGAGATCAGGAGGATGGAGGAGGGCGTCGCAGAGCTTGAGGCGGAAGAGGGAGACGGCCCCGCGCTGACGGAAGCCAAAGCCCAGCTCGAACTGAAGCGCCGTCGCCAGAAGCTGGTGCCGTTCATCGATCCGATTGACGTTCGGTATCGTCGGCACGAACTGGTGCCGCAGCCTGTCGCGCGCGCGGTCATGTTCTGTCTGATGGATGTGTCCGGCTCGATGGACGAGCACATGAAAGACCTGGCCAAGCGCTTCTACTCGCTGCTCTACCTGTTCCTGAAGACCCGTTACAAACAGGTCGACGTCGTCTTCATCCGGCACACGCACGAGGCGCGCGAGGTGGATGAGGAAACGTTCTTCTACAGCCGCGAGTCAGGCGGCACGGTGGTATCGACGGCGCTGGAAGCGATGTCGCGCATCGTGGCGGACCGGTATCCCCCGACACAATGGAACATCTACGCCGCGCAGGCCTCCGATGGGGATAACCTGCCGATGGATAACCCGCACACGGTGCAGATGCTGCGCGAAGCGATCCTGCCGCTGTGCCAGTACTATGCCTATCTTGAGGTGAGCCACGACGAAACCGGCGGATCGGGTGCAGACAGCGACCCGACATCGCTCTGGCGGGCTTATGATCAGGTGGCCAGGTCGGATGGGCGTCTGGCCATGCGGCGCGTCGGGCACCGCCGGGATATCTTCCCGGTCTTCAGAGAGCTGTTCGCGCGCAAGGACACGAAAGCAAAGGCGACGGCGCCATGACCAGTTCGACTGCTTCAACGAAGTCCCGCAAGGCGCCGGCCGCCAAGCGCGTTGACGGCGCGATGGGCAGTCTCCTGTTTTCCGGGTCCGACTGGGACTTCGCCACCATCCAGCGCATTTCGGAGGCTGTTCAGGAGATCGGCGAACGTGAGCTGGGCCTCGACACCTATCGGACGCAGATCGAAGTGATCACATCCGAGCAGATGCTCGACGCCTATTCGTCCGTCGGCATGCCGCTCTTTTACAAGCACTGGTCGTTCGGCAAGGATTTCGCGCGCAACGAAACCATGTACCGCAAGGGGTTTCAGGGACTGGCGTACGAGATCGTCATCAATTCCGACCCCTGCGTCTGCTACATCATGGAAGAGAATTCCGCGACGATGCAGACGCTGGTGCTGGCTCACGCAGCGATGGGCCACAATCACTTTTTCAAGAACAACTACGTTTTCAAGCAATGGACCGATGCGAGCGGGATCGCCGACTATCTGGCGTTTGCAAAGTCGTACATCGCCAAGTGTGAGGACCGCTACGGGATCGAGGCGGTGGAGCGCGTGGTCGATGCGGCGCATGCGCTGCAGAGTCACGGGATCCATCGCTATCCCGGCAAGCGTTCGATGGACCTGCGCTCGGAGGAGAGGCGCGAGCAGGAACGGCGCGCCCACGGCGAGGCGCTGTTCAATGATCTGTGGCGGACCGTTCCGACCAAGGGCAAGCGCGATCGCAAGAAGACGGCCGAGGATCGCCGCCGGGCGATCCTGAAGCTGCCTGAGGAAAACATCCTCTATTTTCTGGAGAAGACCGCGCCGCGTCTTGCGCCGTGGCAGCGCGAGGTGATCCGCATCGTTCGTCTGATCGCTCAATACTTCTATCCGCAGCGCCAGACCAAGATGATGAACGAAGGCTGCGCATGCTTCGTCCATCACCGCATCATGTCGCGGCTGCACGAGCAGGGCAGGATTACGGACGGCTCGTTCCTTGAATTCCTGCACTCTCACACGTCGGTGGTGATGCAGCCGGACTACAACGATCGCCGGTATTCGGGGATCAATCCCTACGCGCTCGGTTTCACGATGATGCAGGACATCGAGCGGATCTGCACCGAGCCGACCGAGGAGGACCGGGCCTGGTTTGCCGACATCGCCGGCAACAACGACGCCTATGGCACCCTGCGGGACATCTGGGCGAACTTCCGGGATGAGAGTTTTGTGTCTCAGTACCTGTCGCCGCACGTCATCAGGAAGATGGGCCTGTTCCAGCTGATGGATGACGAGGAGGAGGACGAGTACGTCGTGGGCTCGATCCATGACGAGCGCGGCTATCGCGAAGTGAGACGCGCACTGGCGCGCACGTATGATGTCGCGCGGCGCGATCCGGATATTCAGGTGATCGATGTCGATCTGGCGGGAGACCGCCGGCTTGAGCTGCGCCACTTCGTTTCCGATGGAGTGGTGCTGGAGCCCAAGGACGCCGAGCGCGTGGTCCAGCATCTGGCCGACCTTTGGGGGTACGAGGTCCGGCTGGTTGAATCAGACGACGAGGAGGAGTACGGCGAGTATGTCGCCAACCCCGTTCGTCCCATTCTGGAGCCCAATCCCGTTCTCTAGGGGAGGCGTTAACCGCTCGCTCGCGTATGAGGCGCTTTGGCCGCGGTTGATATGCGGGTAATGCGCTGGGCGCCCCTTCACGTCAGCCATTGTTCCGGTAATCTCCGCTACAAAATCTGCGGCGGTCGGGTTGGCGGCGCACGCGGACGAACGGGAGGAAATCGTGGCGCTAGTAACAAAGATCGCCAATTGGGCGTTTGCCGCTTTGCTGGTCTTGATCGGCGGCTATCTGGCCATTCGTGGCATTGAGCTGATCAGCCTGGGTGGGGCGAAGATCTATCTGCTGAAGGGGGCCGTGGCGATCGCGGTCGGCGCCTTGCTGGCATTGCGTCAGCCGTGGACAGGCAGGATCTACGCGGGGCTTCTGCTTGTTGTCGTTGTCTGGTCGGTCTGGGAGGCCGGTTTCGACCTCATGGCGCTCCTGCCGCGTGTCTGGTTGTGGCTGGCGCTCGGCGTATGGTTCGTGACGCCCTGGTATTCAGCCTACATGCGCGGCGATGAGGAAACCTCGCCCGTTCGCGGCGATCTCATCTGGGTTGGCGGCGCAGGCGTTCTCGGCGTGCTGCTGCTCGGCGTAGGCGCGCTGCAGGGATACCGCGTTGAAGAGGGCACGCGCGTCGACGTGGCGTCGGCTCCGGCGGTGACCGACTGGAAGGCGTATGGCAATTCGCCCGGCGGCACGCGCTTCGCGGAGGTGACGCAGGTCAACGTCGATAACGTCGGCGAACTGGAGGAAGCCTGGCGCTTCCGGACAGGTGTGCCGTTCGACTTCAAGAATACGCCGCTGATGGTTGGCGACCTTCTGTACACCTGTACGGCTGGCAACATCATCATCGCGCTTGATGCCGCAACCGGCGAGGAAGTCTGGAGACACGACACCCAGACCGACGTGCCGGGAGCGAACGGAGACGATCTCTCGGGTGCTTCGACGTTTGCACGTTCATGCCGCGGACTGGGCTATTACGAGGCCCCGGCCGATTACGAAGGCGAGTGCCGTGAGCGCATCGTCGCCGGCACGGTCGACGCCCGGCTGCTGACGATTGACGCCATCACCGGCCGCCGCTGCATCAGCTTCGGGGCGGCTGGCGAGGTCAACCTGAAGTCGGGCCTGCGCGCCAGCAGCGAAGACGTGCCGACCGGCCAGTTCATGGTGACGTCCATGCCGCTGGTGGCGGGCAATGTCGCCGTTGTGGGCGGCTGGGTCACGGACAACCAGGAACTCGGAAACGTTTCCGGCCTGCTGCGCGCTTATGACGTGATCACTGGCGCATTCGTCTGGGCGTGGGACATGGGCAATCCCGGGTATCACGGCCTGCCTGACGAGGGCGACGAGTACACCCGGGGCACCCCCAACGTCTGGTCGACAATGAGCTATGATCCTGAGCTGGATCTGGTGTTTGCGCCGACTGGCAATGCGTCGCCCGACTATTTCGGCGCGAAGCGGCGTCCGTTTGACGAGGAATACTCGGCGGCGGTCGTCGCCTTGCGGGCGCAGACGGGTGAGCCGGCCTGGCACTACCAGACCGTGCACCACGACATCTGGGACTGGGACGTGCCTTCGCAGCCGACGCTGATGGACCTGAACATCAATGGGGAGGAAATCCCTGTTGTCGTGCAGCCCACCAAGCGGGGCGAAGTCTTCGTTCTTGACCGCAGGACCGGTGAACCGGTTTGGCCCGCCACGGAATGCCCGGACGGCTCCCCGGCGCGTGCGGGTGGCGAATGCCCGGTGCCGCAGGGCCCGATCGAGGGCGAATGGGTCGCCGAAACGCAACCGTTCTCGGCGCTGCCGCACTTCCGTCCGGATCGCTGGGAGAAGGACATGTGGGGCGTCTCGCCGCTCGATCAGCTGTATTGCCGGATCGAGTACAAGAAGATGCGCTACGAGGGTCACTTCACGCCGCCGATGCGTGGCGGTGGCGGACCGGGTACGGGGGAGGCCACCTATGGCGGCACGTTCCAGTATCCGGGCAATGCTGGCGGCTTCAACTGGCCGAGCGTTTCGGTGGACGTCGACAACGGCCTGCTGGTCGCGACGCCGATGCTGATGGGCAACCGGATCGTCATGGTGACGCCGGCCGAGCGCATGGCGATGTTTGCAGGCAACCGTCCTGCGCCGCCGCCGCGTGATGAGCATGAAGCCGAGGAGGGCGCAGATGATGCGCCGCCGCAGCCTGCACGCGCGCAGGCGCCGCGCGATCCCGATCGCTATACCGATCAGGGCGAGTGGGATCCGGAGCTGGCCCGCTATGGCCTGACGGCGCCGTTCATGTCGAACTGGAAGCTGTTCGGACTGTTCCCGACGAACATCCCGTGCTTCGAGCCGCCATATGGCCGCATGGCTGTGATCGACCTCAACCAGAACAAGCTGCTCTGGAGCCGGCCGATCGGGACGATGCGGGAAATGGCGCCGTTCGGCATCCAGCCGAACCTGCCCTTCCATGTCGGCACGCCGATCTACGGCGGCACGATGACGACCCGCGGCGGGCTGATCTTCCAGGTCGGCACCATGGATTCGACCATCCGCGCGGTCGATATCCGTACTGGGAAGGTGAAGTGGTCGGAGCGGCTGCCGGGTACGGCGAACGGTACGCCGATGACCTACATCGCGCCGAGCACAGGCAAGCAGTATGTGGTGATCGTGGTGCCGAACCCGGGCTTTGTTTACCCGCGCGACGGGTCGTCTCAGCCAAGCGATGATCAGGGCGGATACGTGATCGCCTATGCCCTGCCGGACGACGCCTGAGCGGCGTCGGCGCAGCGGTAAAAAACAACGGCCCGGAAGTTCGCTTCCGGGCCGTTTGCTTTTGAATTCAGTGGTTTGGCAGACCTACTTGATCTTGCCTTCCTTGAAGTCGACGTGCTTGCGCGCGATCGGATCGTACTTGCGGAAGACAAGCTTTTCCGTCGTGTTCAGGCTGCGCGGGTTCTTCTTCGTGACGTAGAAATACCCGGTGTCCGCGGTGGAGTTGAGGCGGACTTTGATAGTGGCTGGTTTGGCCATGGCTCTCGCCTTTTCTCTGGCGGTGGAAACTGGAACGGGTGCTTAAACACGATCAGGCCGGTTCAAGTCAAGCGGGCCGCGCAAATGCTTGTGTTTTCTAGACAATTCGCTCGCGTATGTGACCCGATCGGGCCCAGCGCAGGAAGAAAGGCTTGAGCGGCTTCTTGTCGATAAGGCGTTGTTCCACCTCGGAAATCACGTAGCGCGTGACGTTCGGCAGATCGAGCTCGGAGGCCTCCTGGAGGGTGAACCAGCGCAGGTCGGCGAGTTCGGCGCCGTCGACCGGAGGGCGGTCATCGATCAGGCATGTCGTGGCGTCGGCCATGAAGAATCGCGCGTCGAACCGCTTATGGCGCATCGGCGGCGTGATCGCCCGGCCGAGAAAGCGATAGGATTTCAGGCAGGGAGCCACGCCCTGGCTGAAGTATTCCGCCCACGACGCAGGGGGCGTCGGGGTGGCGTCGGCGGGGCGTCCGAGGATGAGGCCGGTCTCTTCGAAGGTTTCGCGGATGGCGGTCAGCGGGAAAGCGCGTGGGGTGCGGCGGGTGCGATGCAGGACCCGCTGCTCCTCGGCGCGCGGAAGCTCGCTAAGAGTCGTCACGCGGCCATCCTCAACATCGACCCGTCCGCCCGGGAAGACGTACTTGTCCGGCATGAAGTCGTGGCCCTTCGAGCGGCAGCCCATCAGGATGCGGGGCTGGTCGTCGTCGGTGCGGTAGAGGACCAGGGTCGCGGCGTCGCGCGGACGCGGGGCGCGGCCCGGCTGGTTGCGGGTCTGCGCATTTATGACGTCATCCTCGCCGAGGATGTTGATGGGCCGGTTCTGCGCCGGATCGTCGTCGGATCGAATACCCGCGTCATCGCTTCTTTTCTTCTTGTTCTTGCCGTAGCTCGCCTGGCCCTTGGTCTTGCCGGAGCCGCTCTTCTTCTTGGACAGCCGGACGCCGGGCGGAGGGCCGCCTCGTTTCGGGCCGTTCCCTTTTCTAGGCCCACGACCGCCATTGCGGCTAGGCGCCTTGAGGTCGCGCCGGCGCGGTCTTGGCGGAGTTTCGATGGAAAAGAGCAGGCCGCCCTGGATCGGCGCGACCTCGAGCAGCTTGACCTCGACCGGCATGCCCATCTCGTAGCGCTGGCCGCTGTCCGCGCCGACGAGCGCGCCGTAAGCTTCATCGTGCATCCAGTATTCGCCGGAGATGCGGGCTGCGGGGATGAACCCGTCCGCGCCGGTGTCATTGAGCCGGACGAACAGGCCGGCGCGGTTCACGCCCGCGATCCGCCCGGCGAAGGTTGCGCCGACATGCTCCGCCATGAAGTGGGCGAGATAGCGATCCGTGGCGTCGCGCTCGGCGGCCATCGAGCGCCGCTCGGTCATGGTGATGTGTTCGGAAATCTCTTCGAGCCGCACCATTTCCTGATCGGTGAGGCCGTCCGGGCCGAGGCCGAGCGCCCGGATCAGCTGCCGGTGGACGATGAGGTCGGCGTAGCGCCGGATCGGCGATGTGAAGTGAGCGTAGCGCTGCAGGTTCAGCCCGAAATGGCCGAGTGTATCGGGCGAGTAGCGCGCCTGCGACTGGGTGCGCAGGACCATCTCGTGGATCATGTGCTCGTTTTCGGAGCCGTTTGCCTCTTCGAGCAGCTTGTTGAAGCGGCGGCCGGTGACCTTCTCGCCCTTGGTCCATTTCAAGCCAATGCTGCCGAGCACGGTGCCGAGCTGGGCGATCTTCTCCTCGGACGGCTCCTCATGCACGCGGTAGATCGGCGGGACTTTCTTTGCCTCCAGCGTTTCGGCGGCGCAGACGTTCGCCTGGATCATGAACTCTTCGATCAGCTTGTGCGCGTCGAAGCGCTCGCGGATCGTGATCGAGGCGATCTTGCCGTCTTCCCCTATCCGGACGCGGCGCTCCGGGAGATCCAGTTCGAGCGGGGCGCGATCCTTGCGCGCCTTGTCGGCGGCGCGATAGGCGGCCCATAGCGGCTTGAGGACATTGTCCAGCAGCGGCTCGGTCTTCTCGTTGGTCTTGCCGTCGATGGCTTCTTGCGCTTCCTGGTAGGACAGCTTTGCGGCGGAGCGCATCATGCCGCGGATGAAGCGGTGAGAGGATTTGCGGCCGTCCTTGCCGAAGATCATCTCGACCGCGAACGTCTCGCGCAGTTCGTGTTCGCGCAGCGAGCACTGATCGGCGGACAAGGCCTCCGGCAGCATCGGCGACACGCGATCCGGGAAGTAGGTGGAGTTGCCGCGCCGGTAGGCTTCCTTGTCGAGCGGTGTGCCGGGCTGCACGTAGGCGGCGACGTCGGCGATCGCGACTATGACGCGCCAGCCATTGTTGTGCGGTTCGGCGAAGACGGCGTCGTCATGGTCGCGCGCATCTTCCGGGTCGATGGTGATGAGCGGGATCTTGGTGAGATCGTCGCGCTGGGCCTTGGCCGGCTTGGCCTTTCTGGCTTCCTCGATGATCGCGTCGGTGAACTCGTCCGGTACGCCATGGGTGTGCATGGCGATGAGCGATGAGGCGCGCGGATCGTCGACGTGGCCGACGACTTCGACAACGGTTGCGCGCTTAGGCCCGTAGGCCTTGCCGCCGCGCTTTTCGCGGACGCGCACCAGATCGCCGTCGCGCGCGTCGCGGCTGTCGGCTTTCTCGATGATGAAGTCGTGCTTGTCCTTGCGCGAGGTGGGTTCCACCACGCCGCCATGCTTGTTGGCGCGGTAGACGCCGATGATCGACGTGTCGGACGGAGCATCGAACTTCTTGATCGCGCGCGCCCACCATACGCCTTCGCCATCCTGCTCAACCGAGCAGAGGGCGCGGTCGCCGGGGGCGAGGGCGATCTCGCGCCCCTTCGCCTTGGCGCCGCGATAGTAGATGTCGGGGCCATAGACGCCGTCGCGCCCGGAGGCGCGTCCGATCAGTTCGCCGTCATCATCCAGCCGCTCGAATTGCACGACGCCCGTTGGCGGCGGCTTGTCGGACGGCTGGAAGGCGCGCTTGCCGGTGCGGACGAGGGCGCCTTCGGTTTCCAGTTCGTTGAGAATGTCGCGCAGCGCGACCTTGTGTTTCGCAGCGACCTTGAGGTCTCGCGCGATTTCGCGCTTGGACGCTCGGTCTGGGTGCTTCTCGATGAAATCGAGAACCATGCGGCGCGTCGGGGCCGCAGAACTCTTCTTAGGGGTCATGCCTCTTCTTTATCGGCAGGGGCGTCTTCGTCCCCTGTCTTCTTTTTCGGGGCGGCCTTCTTTTTTGCCGCCGGTTTCTTTGCCTTTGAAGCTGTCGCCTTCTTTTTGGCAGGCGCCTTTTTCTTCGCGGGGGCTTTTTTCTTTTTCCCGGTGGCCTCGGCGCGTTCGTTGACGATCTCGATGGCCTGCTCGAGCGTGATCTGTTCCGGATCCTGCCCTTTGGGAACGGTCGCGTTGACCTTGCCGTGCTTCAGATAGGGACCGTAGCGGCCCTTGAAAAGGTTGATAGGTTCGCCGTCCGGGTGATTGCCGATTTCCTTGAGCGGCTTGGCCTGGCCGCGCCCGCGGCCTGGGTTGGCGCGCTTCTCGGCGATCAGGTCGACGGCGCGGTTGAGACCGACCTCAAAGATCTCCGACTGATCGGAAAGCGAGGCGTAAGTCTTGAGGTGCTGCACGTAGGGTCCGAAGCGGCCTATGTTGGCGTAGATTGGTTCGCCGTCCTCCGGGTGCTTGCCGACTTCGCGCGGGAGGGCGAGCCAGCGCAGGGCGGCATCGAGATCGACATCGGCGATGTCGGTGCCTTTGGGGACGGACGAGCGCTTGGGCTTTTCTTCCAGCGCCAGTTCGACATAGGGGCCGAAGCGGCCGGACTTGAGCGTTACGAGCTTGCCGGTATCGGGATCGGTTCCGAGTTCCTTGCCTTCGGGAGGCAGGTCGGCGCCCGGCTGGTCGGCGCCAAAGGGACGCGTGAACTTGCACTCGGGATAGTTCGAACAGCCGACGAAGGCGCCGAAGCGCCCGAGTTTCAGGCTGAGCTGGCCATCGCCGCAATTGGGGCAGGCGCGGGGATCGAGAACTTCGCCGGTCTTATCGTCGACGCGTTCCGGGAAGAGCTGGTGATGGAGGACGACGTTGAGCTCGTCGATCACATTGGTGATGCGCAGCTCAGAGACGCCCTCGATATGGGCGTGGAAGGCTTCCCAGAACTCGGCGAGGAAGGCTTTCCACGAGAGCTTGCCGTCGGAGACGAGATCGAGCTTTTCCTCCAGCGAGGCGGTGAAGTCGTACTCGACGTAGCGGGTGAAGAACTTCTCGAGGAAGACGGTGACCAGCTGGCCCTTGTCTTCCGGGTGGAAGCGCTTGTTCTCGAGGCGGACATATCCGCGGTCGGTGAGGGTCGAGATTGTCGAGGCGTAGGTCGAGGGGCGGCCGATGCCGAGTTCCTCAAGCTTGACCAGCGAGGCCTCCGAGAAACGCGGCGGCGGTTCGGTGAAGTGCTGGGCAGCCTCGGCTTCGTTGAGCTTCGGCTTCTCGCCCTGGCTGAGCGCGGGCAGGCGGTTTGAATCTTCTTCGTCCGAGTCGTCCTGGCCTTCCTGGTAAAGCGTCAGGTAGCCGTCGAACTTCACGACCTGTCCGGTGGCGCGCAGGCCGACGGCGCCGTCGGACGAGGCGACTTCAACCGTGGTGCGCTCCATGACGGCGGTCGCCATCTGCGAGGCGACGGCGCGCTTCCAGACCAGTTCGTAGAGGCGGCGCATGTCCTCTTCGAGGAAGCCCATGTCCTTGGGATGGCGGGAAAAATCGGTGGGACGGACGGCTTCGTGCGCTTCCTGGGCGTTCTTGGATTTCGAGGTGTAGCGGCGCGGACCGCCCTCGGCTGCGTAGTTTGCACCGTACATCTGGGTGATGGAGGAGCGGGCCGATGCATAGGCCTCTTCGGCCATCTGGACGCCGTCGGTCCGCATGTAGGTGATGAGGCCGGCGGTCTCGCCGCCGATGGAGACGCCCTCGTAGAGCTTCTGGGCGGTCTGCATCGTGCGCTTGGCGGAGAAGCCGAGCTTGCGGGCAGCCTCCTGCTGCAGGGTGGATGTGGTGAAGGGTGGCGGCGGGTTGCGCTTGACCGGCTTGGCCTCGACCGAGGCGATCGTGTAGGCGCCGGCCTTCACCTTGGCGAGGGCGGCGTCGGCTTTCTCCTTGTTGGGGAGGTCGAATTTCTGGAGGCGCTTGCCGTCGAGTTCGACGAGGCGGGCGTTGAAGGCGCCGTTCTGGCCTTCGAGTTTCGCGGCGATGTCCCAGTATTCTTCCGGTTTGAAGCTTTGGATTTCGAGTTCGCGGTCGACGATGATGCGCAGGGCGACCGACTGGACCCGGCCGGCCGAGCGCGAGCCCGGCAGCTTACGCCAGAGGACCGGCGAGAGGTTGAAGCCGACCAGATAGTCCAGCGCGCGGCGCGCGAGATAAGCGTCGACCAGCTGCTGGTCGATGTCGCGCGGATTGGCGATGGCGTCGAGGACAGCCTTCTTGGTGATGGCGTTGAAGGTGACGCGCTGGACCGATTTGTCCTTCAGCGCGCGGCGCTTCATCAGCGTTTCGAGGACGTGCCAGGAGATGGCTTCGCCTTCGCGATCAGGGTCAGTTGCGAGGATGACGCCGTCGGCGTCCTTCACCGCATCGGTGATCGCCTTGACGTGCTTGGCCGATTTCGAGTCGATGTCCCAGACCATCGAGAAGTCCGCATCCGGGTCGACCGAGCCATCCTTGGAGGGCAGATCGCGGATGTGACCGTAACTGGCGAGAACTTTGTAATCAGAGCCAAGGTACTTGTTGATGGTCTTGGCTTTGGCCGGGGATTCGACAACGACGACCTGCATGTTTGCTTGAGGTTCCTTGTCTGTTGGGGAGGCTCAGCGAGGGCCGGAAACTGGGTGGGACCGCTTGTCTTGTCAATCGAGCCGCCGGTTACGCACCGATCAAATCAAAATTATGACAATGTTTTCCGTTGTTTGTCCGCGCCTTGCGCAGATCAGGGCCTGAGGCTCACACCTCCGCCCACATGGGAGATAACGCTGCCGTCAAGCTCAAGTTCGGCGATTGCCGCTACGACAAGCCGCATCGGCGCGTCGGTTGCGCGGGCGATCTCGTCGGGGTGGGGCTGAGGGCTTCCGCACGGCCTCGATAAGGGCCGGAGGGATGTCGCCGGGGGCCTCGTGGGTGAAACCGGAGCGCGACGGCTCGAACAGGTCCGGGCTCGCCAGACCTTCCATCTGGCGGATGACGTCGGCGGCGGTTTCGATCAGGGCGGCCCCCTGCTTGATGAGCCGGTTGGAGCCTTGCGCGCGCGGATCGAGCGGCGAGCCGGGCACAGCCATCACCTCGCGGCCCTGTTCCAGCGCCATGCGCGCCGTGATCAGCGAACCGGAGCGCTCGGCGGCTTCGACCACCACGGTCGCCATCGACAGGCCCGATATGATGCGGTTGCGCTTCGGGAAGTCGCGGGCGGTTGCGGTGTAGCCGAACGGCGCCTCGGTCACGATCAGGCCGCGCTCGGCGATCGCGTCGTAGAGCCGGTCATGCTGGGGTGGATAGATCTTGTCGATACCGCCCGCCATCACGGCGATCGTGCCGGTTGCGAGCGAAGCCTCATGCGCCTCGCCATCGATGCCGCGCGCGAGGCCGGAGGCAATGACGAAGCCTTCGGCGCCGAGATCGGCGGCAAGCGTGCGCGCCATCTTGCGGCCGACGGCGGAGGCGTTGCGTGCGCCGACCAGCGCGATGGCGGTCTTGCGGAACAGGCTGGCGTCGCCCTTGACGCAGATCAGCGGCGGCGGCGCGGGAATGGCGGCGAGGGCGCGGGGATAGTCCGGTTCACACGAGGCGAGGAGGCGTGCTCCGTGGCCTTCTATGGCGGCGATCTCGCGCTCGATCTCGGCTGCGGGCGGCGCGATCAGGCTGCGCCTGCGACCGGCCTTTGTTGCGAGATCTGGGAGCGCCTTGAGCGCGGCTGCGGCCGATCCCTTGAAGCGATTGAGGAGCTGGAAGAACGTAATCGGGCCGACATTCGGCGCACGAGACAGGCGCAACCAGTCTGCGCGCTCTGCGCCCGTGAGCGGCCTTGGCTGCATTTGATGTCCCCCCATTTCTCCTTTTATCGTCAGGAAGGGAGGTTTCCGCAAGCGCCGGCTATGCGGCTGGCGGGGCGTCGCTGGTTTCTTTTTTCTGCCCGATCTTTGGTTCGGTTCCGTTGAGCAGGCGGCGGATGTTGGTGGTGTGACGGTAGTAGATGAGGACGGCGAGGGCGGCGGTGATGATCCAGCTGTCTGAGGTCGGGCCGGTCATGTAGCCGGGGATGAAGCTGGCGGCTTCGCCGAGCGTGCCGGTGTGTACGAAGTATGCAGCGATCGGTGTGACCACGACCGCGACGAGGGCGGCGAGCGATGACATGCGGAAGATCGCTGCGATGAGGAGCCAGGTGATCGCGAAGATGACGCCGATGGGCCAGATGGCGCCGAGCAACAGGCCGAGATAGGTCGCAACGCCCTTGCCGCCCTTGAACTTCAACCAGACCGGATAGCAATGCCCGATGAAGGCGGCCGCGCCCGCGATCAGGCCCGACGAGTGGGCGGCGCCGTCATAGACTTCGGCTCCCACGCTGGAGAAGACCGCGCGTACGACCCAGACGGCCAGCCAGTAAGCGATGCCCGCCTTGCCGGCGTCCAGCAGAAGCGTTGCGAGCGCGAGATCCTTACGCCCGGTGCGCAACACGTTGGTTGCGCCGATATTGCCTGAACCGATGGTGCGGATGTCGCCAAGGCCGGCCATGCGGGTGAGCACGAGGCCGAAGGGGATGGAGCCGAGGAAATAGCCGAGGATCGCCGGGACCAGCGTCATCGGAACCCACGGCGCGCTGTCGATGATGCCAGACATCAGGCGGTTTCCTTAGCGCGTTCAAAGACGGTGACGCCATCGACCCATGTCCGCAAGACGCGACCCTCGAGGTTGCGGCCGTCGAAGGGCGAGTTCTTGGAGCGAGAATGCAGGAAGTCGCGGTCGCAGTGCCAGGCGTAGGTCGGGTCGAACAGGACGAGGTCGGCTGGCGCGCCCTTGGCGAGACGGCCTTGGGGCAGGCCGAGCAGATCTGCGGGACCGCTCGTGACGGGCCTGAGCGCAGCCATCATCGAAAGCTTTCGTCGGCGACCAGCGACGTCAGCGCGGACAGCAGCGTCTCGACGCCAGCGGCGCCGTAGGTTGCATCCTCGATCGGCAGGCGCTTGTTTTCCGGCGGCTGGGGGTCGTGGTGCGAGACGATGGCGTCGATCTCGCCGCGCTCGACGCCTTCGATGAGTGCGAGGCGGTCTTCATCCGAGCGGAAGGGCGGGAAGACCTTGCAGTAGGTGAGGTAGTTGCCGACGTCCTTCTCGTCGAAATAGAGCGAGTAGGCCGCAACGGTGCAGGCGGCGCGCACGCCCGCCTTCTTGGCGCGCGTGACGGCGGCGAGCGAGCGGGCGGTCGACAGGGTGTCGATCAGGATTCGCGCGCCGGTAGTTTCGGCGAGAATCAAGTCGCGTTCGATCGCCATCCATTCGGCTTCGCGCGGTGCGCCCTTGAGGCCGAGCCGCGCCGCGAAGGCGCCCGCATTCATAACCGTGCTGCGCGAGAGGGCATGTGTGTCCGGGCGGCAGGCGATGAGGGCGTCGAAATTGGTGGCGTACTGCATCGCGCGGCGCAGGACGCCGGCATCGGCGATGGCTTGGTCGCCATTGGAGAACATCACGGCCCCGGCTTCGAGGATCAGGCCCAACTCGCTCATGCGCTGGCCTTCAAGACCAAGCGTGAGGCCGGCGGCGGGATAGACCTTCACCTTCGCCGTGTCGCGGGCGCGGCGGTTGAGGAAGTCGACGAGGGCGACGGTGTCGATGACCGGATCGGTGTCCGGCATCACCACCATCGAGGTGACGCCGCCCGCGGCCGCCGCCTCGCTGGCGGTTTCGAGCGTTTCCTTGTTCTCGGCGCCCGGTTCGCCGGTCTTGACGCGCAGGTCGATGAGGCCCGGCGCAAGACATTTGCCTTCGGCGTTGATGACTTCGTCGGCCTTGCCATTGCCGACATCCTTGCCGACGTCGGCGATGACCCCGTCTTCGATCAGTATGCCGCCAGCCGTATCGAGGCTTGTGGCGGGGTCGAGGAGGCGTGCGTTGTGAATGCGGATCGTGGGCATTGGTTGCGCGCTCCCTCCTGGGGCACGTTATTGGCGAGGATGTCGAGCACGGCCATGCGGATGGCGACGCCCATCTCGACCTGGTCGGTGATGAGCGAGCGCGTCTTGTGGTCGGCGATCGAGCTTTCAATCTCGACGCCGCGGTTCATCGGGCCGGGATGCATCACGAAGGCATTGGGCTTGGCGAGCGCGAGCTTTTCTTCGTCGAGGCCGTAGAAGTGGAAGAACTCTCGAGCCGAAGGCAGGTAGGCGCCATCCATGCGCTCCTGCTGGAGGCGCAGCATCATGACCACGTCGCAGCCCTCAAGGCCCTTGCGCATGTCGGTGAAGACTTCCGCGCCCCAGTCGGCTGCGCCCGCGGGCAGGAGCGTTTTCGGCGCGATGAGGCGGACCTGCGCGCCCATGACGTTGAGAAGCGCGACGTTGGAGCGGGCGACGCGGGAGTGGAGGATGTCGCCGCAGATTGCGATGCGTAGACCGCCAATGTCGCCGACGCGGCGCTGGATGGTGAGGGCGTCTAGCAGCGCCTGTGTCGGATGTTCGTGGGCGCCGTCGCCGGCATTGATGACGGCGCAGCCGACCTTGCGCGAGAGCAGCTTCACGGCGCCGGACGAGCCGTGCCGGATGACGAGGAGGTCGGGCCGCATCGCGTTGAGCGTCATGGCGGTGTCGACGAGCGTTTCGCCCTTCTTCACCGAGGAGGTCGCGACCGACATGTTGACGACGTCTGCGCCGAGGCGGCGTCCCGCGATCTCGAAGGAGGATTGCGTGCGGGTGGAGTTTTCGAAGAAGAGATTGATGAGGGTGCGGCCCTCAAGAACGTCTGCGTGCTTGTTGGCCTGGCGGTTGAGGTCGACGTATTCGGCGCCCTTGGCGAGCAATAGCTCCAGATCGAGCCGGTTCAGCCCTTCGATCCCCAGCAAGTGCCTGTGGGGGAAGGTATAGTCGAAGTCCGCCATGCGGGAGTTTCCCTCGATTTTTGGCGCTTTAGCGTGGGCTGTGAGTCGAGGCAAGCGGCAGGCGGTCAGCCGAGCATGTTGGCTATGGCTAACGCGGCGGGAATGGCGAGGGCCGAGAGGATGGTGGAGGCGGTGATGTGTCCCGCCATGAAACGCGGATCGCCGCCCATTTCGCGCGTCAGGACGTAGGCGGCGGGCGGCGAGGGGCTGGCACCGACGATGGCCATGCAGGCGAGGTGGACGCCCGTGAGGCCGAATGCGAGGCCAAGGCCGAGGAAGATGGCGGGACCTGCGACCAGTTTCATTGCGAGCGACGCGGCCATGAGGCCCGGCTTGGCGGAGATCGCCGTGAGGTTGAGGCCGGCGCCGACGCACATCAGCGCGATGCCGAGGGCGCCGCGGCCGATAATGTCGAGGAAATCGCCGATGAATCCGACCGGCGCGAGGCCGGCGAAATTGACGATCAGGCCCGCCGAACAGGCGATGATCATCGGTTGGTCGCGAGGCTGCGCATGATCCCCATGAAGGATGGGTTCTGGCCGTCGCCCCAGCGCGCATGGACCCAGACGATCATGACGTTCACGATCGGGATGGCCGGACCCATGATGAGCGCGATCAGAGCGGTGGCTTCCGGCCCCATCATCGCTTCCGAGGCGGCGAGCAGCACGAAGGCGTTCCAGCGCGTCACCGACTGGTGGGCGGAGGCGAAGGCGCTGCGCTGGCTGCCGCAGATCGGCAGCAGTAGGAAGCCGAGCGCCCCCATGATCAGGAAAGCGATCAGCGCGGCTTCGACATAGGCGAGGTCGTTGAAGGAGAGATCGACGCGCGACCTGCAGGAACAGGTAGGTCGGGCCGACGACGGTGTAGACGAGCCGGTTGACGCCGCCCCAGGCGGCCTCGGGAACGATCTTGGTGATGCGGGCGAGCCAGCCGGTGAAGATCGCCAGAAACACTGGCGCAAGCGCGATCAACATGACGGCCATTGAACTCAGCCTTCCGCCAGCTGGTCGATCGCGCTCTGGAGGATCCAGGCGGCGGCCATCTTGTCCACAACCTCTCCACGGCGCTTGCGGGTTTGATCAGCGTCGATCAACAGCCTTTCCACACCTGCTGTGGATAGCCGCTCGTCGCGAAAGGCGACGGGGAGATCGCGGACCTGGCACAGATTGTAGACGAGGCCCCGGACCGCCTGGGTCCGCGGGCCGGACGTGCCGTCCATGTTGAGCGGCAGGCCGCAGACGATGCCGACGCACCGGCGCTCGTCATAAAGCGCGAACAGGCGGTCGAGCGCCGGGCGCAGTTTCTTGCCGCGCGGTATGGTTTCCAGGGGCGAGGCAATGAGGCGAGTCGCATCGGACACGGCGACGCCAAGCGTCTTCGTTCCGGGGTCGACGCCCATCAAAGCCCCGGTTTTGGGCAAATCATGCAGGGAAACCTCTGGCATGGCGGTGCTCTAGCCCGAACCGGCTTGATGCGGAAGGTAAGGGCGTCTAGGGCATTTGCCTTGATTTCAACCTGAGCGAGGCAGGCGTGAGCGTCGACAAGAAAACCGTGCGGAAGGTGGCGCGTCTGGCGCGGATCGCCGTGCCGGAAGAGAAGCTGGAGCCGATGGCCGAGGAGCTGAACGGCATCCTCAACTGGATCGAGCAGCTCAACGAGGTCGACATCGAGGATGTCGAGGCCATGACCACGCCGGTGAAGATGGCCATGCCGATGCGCGATGATGTCGTCACGGACGGCGACATCCGCGACAAGGTTCTGGCGAACGCACCGAAGACCGAAGACGGCTTCTTCGTCGTGCCGAAAGTGGTGGAGTAGGTAGCGTCGTGGAAACTGGTGTGGACCCGCGCTGGAAACAGCTGATGGAGCAAGGCGCATACTGCTCATGTGGGCAGCGCCATGTCGGCCTGATCGATCTCGCCTTCCTGCAGCCGGCGGACTGGAAGGACGCCCCGGCCAAGGAGCCGAACGAGAATTTGCGCACGGACGGCGATTTCTTCTCGGAAGAGTTCGCCGTGCGGCAGGGCAAGTATTTCGCCATCCGGTGCGTGATGCCGCTGCCGATCGCCGGCTGTTCGCCGCCAGCCTCGCCGCTTGTCGTGTGGGCGAGCGTTGAGAAGGAGAGCTTCGAGAAGCTGGTCGCCGAGCCTCGCCCGCAGCTGAAAAATCCGCCGGTGCAGTTCCCGGCGCGGCTGGTGAACCGGATCGGCGGCTATCCGGATACGCTCGGCCTGATGGGCGCAGCCTTCCCGATGCCGGACAGTCCGCCCCTGCTTGTGTTGGCAAAGAATGCCGACCCCGAGGCGCCGATGCACCAACTGGTGCAGGAGCATCGCGACGGCGCGAGCTTTGACCGCTTGCTGGAAGTCTACGCGGCGCAGGGACATGACATGCGCGGCGCGTTCGCTGGAACCAAACAATGACGAACCTGACCCAATTGACGCTGGCCGATGCGCTGGACGGACTGCGCAAGCGGCAATTCTCCTCGCGCGAGATCACGCAGGCGCACCTCGACGAGATCGAGAAGGCGAACCCGAACCTCAACGCCTACGTCGCCGTGACGGCGGAGAAGGCGCTGGCGATGGCGGACGCGGCCGATGCGCAGCTTGGCAAGACCAAGGGCAAGGTCGGCAAGCTGGAAGGCGCGCCGCTGGGCGTAAAGGACTTGTTCTGCACCGAGGGCGTGCGGACAACGGCGTGCTCCAACATCCTTGGCGAGTTCACGCCGCCTTACGAAAGCACGGTCACGCAGAACCTGTGGGACCAGGGCGCGGTGATGCTCGGCAAGCTCAACATGGACGAGTTCGCGATGGGCTCTGCCAACGAGACCTCGCGCTTCGGCCCGCCAACCAACCCGTGGCGGCGCGAAGGCGCCAACACCAAGCTGACCTCGGGCGGATCGTCCGGCGGGTCGGCGACAGCGGTGGCGGCTGACCTGTGCCTTGCGGCGACGGCCTCGGATACTGGCGGCTCGATCCGCCAGCCGGCGGCGTTCACCGGCACGGTCGGCATCAAGCCGACCTACGGACGCGCGAGCCGTTATGGCATGGTGGCGTTCGCGTCGTCGCTGGATCAGGCAGGGCCGCTGGCCAAGTCGGTTATGGACGCGGCCATCATGCTGGAAGTGATGTGCTCGGCGGACGAGAAGGATTCCACCTCGCTCCAGATGCCGGTGCCCAACTGGACAAAGTCGGTCGGCAAGGGCGTGAAGGGCATGAAGATCGGCGTGCCCAAGGAATACCGCATGGACGGCATGCCCGACAGCATCGAGAAGCTTTGGCAGAAGGGTATCGACTGGCTGAAGGCGCAGGGCGCGGAGATCGTCGACGTATCGCTGCCGCATACCAAGTATGCGCTGCCGGCCTATTACATCGTTGCGCCTGCAGAGGCTTCGTCGAACCTCGCGCGCTATGACGGCATGCGCTACGGCGCGCGGCAGACCGGCTCCGGTTCGCTGACGGACACCTACGAGCAGACGCGCGGACAGGGCTTTGGCGCCGAGGTGCAGCGCCGCCTGCTGATCGGCACGTACGTTCTGTCGGCTGGGTATTACGACGCCTACTATCTGCGGGCGCAGAAGGTGCGGACCAAGATCCTGCAGGACTTCGAGAGCGCGTTCGGAGCGGTCGATGCGCTGCTGACGCCGGCGACGCCGAGCGCGGCGTTCGCCTATGGCGAAAAGTCGGACGATCCGGTGGCGATGTACCTCAACGACGTCTTCACGGTGACGGCGAACCTCGCGGGCTTGCCAGGCATGTCCGTGCCGGCGGGGCTGGACGAGAACGGCCTGCCGCTTGGCCTGCAGGTGATCTCAAAGGCGCTGGACGAGGACGCGTGCTTCAAGGTCGGCGCGGCGCTGGAAGAAGCCGCAGGTTTCACGGCGCGGCCGGAGCGCTGGTGGTAGGGAAATAGTCTTGGGAGGGGGAAAATGATTAGAAGGAAGCATCGTCAGCTTTTCCGGATCACCGACGAGCTTGTTCGATATTCCGAGCATGGTCAGATTGTTCCACCTGAGGTCCTTCAGGCTTGGCTGCGTCAGCTGCGAACGGCGTTGAAGGCAATACGAGAGGATCGCGAGTTCCTCGACATCCTGAATGGCAAGATCGCTGACGCGCAGAAGCAAGCGCCCGAACTCGTGGAGGCGTTGGAAAACTGGGAACAGTTTGTCGACTTCTTGTCGATTGAGCAGGATCAATTGCGGAACGCTGGGCTTTCTGACGAAAGCGCCGCGCGGATTGCCGATGCCCTAATGTCGGTACGCCGTTCCACCTTGCAGGAGCTCAGAGAGCCCGGATACTTGGAACTCATCACCGATGACGAGTTAGAGGTGATCCTCGCTCAACTCAATTCTGCATGTAGAGATGCTGACCAACTGGTCCACCGCTTCAATCGGGTTCGCGAATTTAAGATGTGGTCGCATTTCGTCGGCGGTTGGGCCGTGATGACGACGAACAGCGGGCTGACAGGCGTTGGGTTGCTGGCGGGTATGCCTGTTGCGCTTGTTGCTGCTTCTTCGGTCGTTCTCGGACGATCCCTAGCAAAGCGATCCGATGACTTCAGGGGATAAATACTGCATGGCTTCAGCGATCGGATGATGAAGTAGGCAGACTCTTCCCTCGCAGGATAATCGCCCCTAAGTCCACCGGCATGAGCACATTTGCCGAATCCATCGTTCTGAACACTGACGCCCCGAACAAGTGGTCGGGCGAGGCGGACCCGAATTACGCGCACCCGGGAGGGCGCTTTGGCGGGTGGACGGCGGCGGCGCTGATCGAGGCGGTGCGGCGGGAGCCGGGCGAGCGTGGGCCGCCCTTGTCGCTGACCATGCTCTATCTTGACCCGATCAAGGACGGGCCGGTGGAGATCGGTACGCGCCTGTTGCGTGCGGGCAAGCGCATCCAGTTCTGGCGCGCCGAGCTGCGGCAGGGCGAGACCCTGTGCGCCCACGCGCAGATCACGAACGGCGTGCGCAGCGAGGCGCCGGAGAATTTCACCGACGCCGAAATGCCGGACGTGCCGCCGCCGGAGGCGGAGCAGCTGCTGGAGGGCACCGCGCCCATCCCGTTCCTGCAGCAATTCCAGATCCGCTGGATCACCGCTTCGCCGCTGAACCTGAAGGATCAGGGCGACAAGGCTGAGACGCAGACCTGGGTGCGTGACGCCCATGGCCGGCCGCTGGACAACGTGTTGCTGGCGGCGATGGCGGACCTGACGCCGCCGCGCGTTCTGTTCCATCGCAAGACCTCGCCGTGGATCATGGCGTCGACGATTTCGATGTCGGTGCATTTTCACGCGACGCCGGAGGAGCTGGAGAGGGTCGGGACCGACTTCGTGCTGTCGGATGTGAAATGCCGCCGCTGCGAGGGCGGGTATTTCAGTCATGAGCTGAAACTGTGGAGCCGTGACGGGGCGCTGCTGGCGGCGTCCGAACAGGTGGCCGTCTACAAGGGCTAGCCGCTGTGCTTCCCGTACCGTCTCCGGTCCGGTATCCCGGTTCCCGGAGGACCCCATGAACGCCTTGCAGTTGCTGGACTATGCCGGCGTGGCCGTGTTCGCCGCGACCGGAGCGCTGGCCGCTTCGCGCAAGGAGCTGGACATCATCGGTTTCGTGTTCTTCGCCGCCATCACCGGCATGGGTGGCGGCACGGTTCGGGACGTTGTGCTGAACTCGCCGGTCTTCTGGACGCTGAAACCTGCCTACGTGCTGGTGTGCGTGGCGGTGGCGATCGTGGTGTTCTTCACCGCGCCAATGCTTGAATCGCGCTATCGCCTGCTGCTCTGGCTCGATGCGGTGGGGCTTGCGGCCTATTCGGTGCTGGGGGCAGCGCTGGGCCTCAGCGTGACAGGCTCGCCGGTTGTCGCGCTGGTGACCGGCATGATGACGGCGACGGTCGGCGGCATCATCCGCGACGTGCTTGCTGGCGAGCCGTCAGTGCTGCTGCGGCCCGAGGTCTACGTGACCGCTGCGCTCACGGGCGCCGCGGTCTATACGGCGCTGAGCTATTTCGGCGTCGACAGGGCGATTGCGGCAGGCGTAGGCGTGCTTGCGGCATTCCTGGTGCGCGGCGGCGCGCTGCGGTTTGGCTGGAGTTTCCCGCGTTACAAGTCACGCCCCGGCCGCCCGCCTGAAGAGCAGGAGTAGGCGCTCCGGCCGAACGGTTGTCTGCCGTGCGCTAGTCCAGGCCTTCCGGCTTTTCTTCGAGTTCGAGGAAGAGTTCGATCGGCTGTTTGCCTGGTGAGCGATATCCATTGAGGTTGATCGCGTCGGCGTGGGCGATGGCGTCTTCCAGCGAATAGCCCTTGTGCTTCACGAGGTAAGCCGCCCAGAGGTGGCTGGCGCGCCAGGCGACCGTGCAGTGGAGCAGGACCTCGCCATCGGTCTCTTCCATCACCTTGGCGAACTGGTCGACGGCGGCGGGCGTGTAGGGCGTGTCGGGACGGCCGAGCGGGATGTGGACGTAGGTGATGCCGAGTTCCTCAAGCAGCGCGGCTTCGTCGAACGGCACGGCGTTGCGGTTGTCCATTTCCGGTTGCGTGCGGAGGTTCACGACTGTGGTGACGCCATTGGCGGCGAGCTCGCGCAGGGCTGACTCGGACGGCTGGCCGGCGACCATGACGCGCCCGGTGTCGGCGATGACGGCACGGAAGTCGTCACGGTCGAGCTTTTCCGGGAAGCTGATTGCGTCTTCGGCAAAGGCGGGCGCGGCGCACAGGCCGGACAGGGCGGCGGCGAGGATGAGGCTGCGGATCATGTATGAACTCCTAGGCGCGGCCGCCGCTGACCTGCAGGCGATCGGGCGAGACGCCGATCCGTGCAAGCGCGCGGCTCCACTTGGTTGAATACGAGTGATCGAAGACGAGCCCGGCGTCGGCGTCGCCGACCAGCCAGACATTGTCGGCGAGTTCCTGTTCGAGCTGGCCGGCGCTCCAGCCGGAATAGCCGAGCGCGAGCACGAAGCATTCAGGCGGATTGTCGGATGTGATTGCGTGGAGCACGTCGCGCGTGGCGGTCATGCAGACGCCTTCGGATACGGCGAGGGTTGCGCCTTCGCTGTCGAAATCTTCCGAGTGCAGGACGAAGCCGCGATCGCGCCCGACCGGGCCACCGGAGAGAACGTGCTGACCGTTCGGGGCCTCGGCGCCGTCGACCCCGAGCTGGTCGAGGAGTTCGGGCAGGGGAAGATCGTCGACCGCCTTGTTGAGAATGATGCCCATCGCGTGATCTTCGTTGTGGGCGCAAAGGAGGATCACCGCCGGCGAAAACGAGGGTCTTCGATGGCGGGCGAGGCGATGAGTAGCTTGCCGGCGAGCGTGCCGTCCACGTGGCTGTGCCTCCTCGGGGCCGGCCTCCTCCTGTGAGCCGACGAGCTGCACGTTAGGCCGATTGCCGCCTCTGGCAAGTGCGCTATGTCAGCCTCGCAAAAATCAATGCGGGGTCGAAACGCCGCCTGCTTCGGCCTAGACCTATCGCAAATAGCATCCAACGGAGACACGCCCATGACGATCGAAGTCGGCTCGAAACTTCCAGAAGCGAAGCTTGGCGTGATGCGCGCGGACGGGCCCGGCGCAGTCCAGGCGTCCGAATTCTTCAAGGGCCGGAAGGTGGCGCTGTTTGGCGTGCCCGGCGCGTTTACGCCAACCTGCTCGGCCAAGCACCTGCCGGGCTTCAAGGAGAAGGCCGCCGAGCTGAAGGCGAAGGGCATCGACGAGATCGCCTGCGTTTCGGTGAACGACGTGTTCGTGATGGGCGCGTGGGGCAAGCAACAGGACGTCGGCGACAACGTCACGATGTTGGCTGACGGCGAAGGCAAGTTCGCCAAGGACATGGGGCTGGACTTCACGATCCCGGGGCTTGGGCTTCGCAACAAGCGCTTCTCGCTGGTCGCGGATGACGGCGTCGTGACACAGCTCAACGTCGAGGATGGCGGCGACTTCAAGGTCTCCAGCGCCGAGCACATGCTGGGACAGCTCTAGAAGGCGACCCCAGCGCGGGCTTCCCTCCCGACGCCACGAAAACACGCGGAAATACAGCGCGTTGCAACGCGGCAAGTCTTGTGCGCCGCGTGGCGGGGCCTATCTATATGTGGTAGGTATGTGACTCGTCAGGGGAGGACGACATGGAAGAACTTGGTCTTGTGCTGCCGGTGCTTGTCTTGGTCTTCGGCGTCATCGTCCTCGCTTCCTCCGTAAAAGTCGTTCCGCAGGGCAACCAGTACACCGTGGAACGTTTCGGGCGGTTCACGCGGCTGTTGTCGCCCGGCCTCGCCTTCATCATTCCGTTCTTCGATCGCATCGGCCGCAAGCTGAACATGATGGAGAACGTGCTGGACGTGCCCCAGCAGGAGGTGATCACCAAGGATAACGCGATGGTGTCGTGTGACGCCGTCGTGTTCACGCAGATTGTCGACGCCGTGCCGGCCGCCTATGAGGTGAACAACCTCGAACGCGCGATCATGAATCTGTCGATGACGAACATCCGGACGGTGGTCGGCTCGATGGATCTCGACCAGGTGCTGTCGAACCGCGACGACATCAACTCGCGGCTTCTGTCCGTCATTGATGCGGCGACGCAGCCGTGGGGCGTGAAGGTGACGCGCATTGAGATCAAGGACTTGACGCCGCCGGCGGACATCACCGAGGCAATGGCGCGTCAGATGAAGGCCGAGCGCCTGAAGCGCGCCGAGATCCTGCAGGCGGAGGGCGAGAAGCAGTCAGCGATTCTCAAGGCCGAAGGCCAGAAGCAGTCGCAGATCCTGGAAGCTGAAGGGCGGCGTGAAGCCGCCTTCCGCGACGCCGAGGCGCGCGAGCGTGAAGCCGAGGCCGAAGCGAAAGCGACGACGATGGTCTCGGACGCCATCGCCAAGGGCGACGTGAACGCGATCAACTACTTCCTCGGCCAGAAATACGTCGAAGCCTTTTCCGAGCTGGCGACATCGAACCAGCAGCGCACCGTGATCGTGCCGGCGGATTTTGCCGGGATCACCGGCGCCATCGAGGGCATCCGCGCGCTGACCGGCAACATGAGCCGGCCGTCGGGAGGCGGTGACGCCCCGCCACCATCCAATGATGGCGGGCCCTGGGGCAGGCGGAGTTAGCGGATGGAGTTCGTCGTCTCACTCCTCGAACAGATGACGATCTGGCACTGGCTGGGCGTCGGCATCCTGTTGCTGTGCGTCGAGATCATGGTCGGCACGTTCGACCTGTTGTGGATCGCGGTTGCAGCCTTTGCTGCGGGATTGTTCGGCCTCGTGGCGCCCGGTGAGATGGGCGGCTGGCAAGGCCAGCTGGTTTTCTTCGGCGTCGCGGCCGTGGTGCTGGTCATCATGGGACGCACCGTGTTCCGCGGCATGCGACAGGTGGTGGCGACGCATCCCAATCTCAACGACCGCATGTCGACCATGGTTGGCCAGAGGGGCGTTGCGATCCGCCGGTTCCAGCAGGGCGCCGGCAAGGTGCGGATCGGCGACACCGAATGGCTGGCGGTGATGGACTCAGGTCCTATGGTCGATCCGTTTGAGATCAACGCCGGCGATGAAGTGCTGGTGACCGGCGCGCAGGGTACGTCGCTGCGGGTGAAGCCTGCCTAGCGGAGCCGGCGTCGACCTTCGACAGGCTCAGGATGAGGCCATTCGTCGGTTGAGGGAGCGATACGGGTAGCATTCCCGGTTGTCATTGCAGTCGTAGCGTAGCGAAGCGGAGAGTCGGAGCCCCGCAGGCAGAGTTGCTGCGAGGACTGGGTTCCGGGTCTGCGGCGCTTGGCGCCTGGCCCGGAATGACGGGAGAGCTGGACGAGAGCTAAGACCGGCGGGCCTCGTCACATCCCTGCCGCGCAAGTTCGTCGGCGCGTTCGTTGCCGGGATCGCCGTTATGGCCCTTCACCCAGCGCCATTCGATTTTGCGGGCCGCGTTCGCTTCATCGAGCGCCATCCAGAGATCCTGGTTCTTGACCGGCTTCTTGTCGGCGGTTTTCCAGCCGCGCTTCTTCCAGTTGATGATCCACTTGTTGAGACCATCCTTCACATAGCTGGAATCGGTGTGGATCGTGGCGGCGGCGCCTTCCGGCAGGCTTTCGAGCGCCTGGATGGCGGCCAGCATTTCCATACGATTGTTGGTGGTCGCCTTTTCCCCGCCATGCATCTCGGTGAAGACGTCGCCGCGCTTGATCACCACGCCCCAGCCGCCTGGACCGGGGTTCCCCGAACACGCGCCGTCCGTCCAGATTTCGATTGCATCGCTCATGGCAAGCTCAAGTGTTGCAGTTCGCCAGAAGCGTCAATCCCGCGGCGGCGCTGCATCGCGGTCGGGCCGGCGGATCAGCCAGAAGATGGCGCCGCCAATTGCGCCGGACGCGGCCATCATCAGGATCATCATCAGTCCAGAAACTCCAGGATCGGAACCATCACGAATACCGCGGCAACACCGAGCACGGCCCCGAGCCCACAATAGACCCAGATCGACGTCCACCTGCGGCTGAGAAGGAAGAGATGCAGCGGCCAGCCGATGATCAGCGCCGGGATGGCGCCGAACAGCATGCCGAACAGGACGGCGAACCCTGCAACGCCGGGAAGGTCGGCCAAACTTTCGCGGCTGGTCGCGTATTCGGGAATCATGAACAGCATGATCGCGATCACCGCGCCGAGGGCTGGCGCGAGAAGCAGGCCGATGAAGCTGCGGGCAAGCTTCCACCAGCTGAAGCGCGGTCGTGTTGCTGTGGCGTCCATGCGCCTGTCCCCGTTCGTCATCCCCAGCAATGAGGAGAGCCTGTCACAAGCTTCGAGGTGGTGGATAGAGTTTATGCAGTCGGCGACTGCGGCATATGGGCTGGCGGTTCGTCTCGGTCAGGGCGGCGGATGAGCCAGAAGATTGCGCCGGTCGCTGCGCCGAGCACACTGGTCAGAAATACAAGGAAACCTAACGCGCTCCAGTCTGGGGCGCGCGCCAACAACTGATCCAGCGACCAGAATAGGACGAGTATGAGTATCATGGCGAGCGCCGGGGCGAGCCCGCCGACCACCGCGTGTCTGAGGCCAACCAGCCCGCGGCGTTTGAAAAAAAGGTAGGTTGGCGTGCCGACAATAAGGTTCAATGGCAGGGCGATGGTGACGCCGGGATGGACGAGTTCGGTCACCATCCGGGCAAGTACTCGGAGTTTCAGGTCAAGTTCCACGTCTGCATGCCGGAGGTAGGAGAGATCGTCAGGGTAGAAGGCTGCGTTGACCGCTGCGAAGCCGGTCGCCCACGCAATGGTCGGCGCCAGAATCGTTGCTGTGGCAAGCCTCCATGCGTCGCCGCGACTGACCTTGCCGCTGCGGGTGGATGGCTCAGTCATCCCCCGTAATCCTCGATGCCTTTCGCGCGGCGGTGGAAGCCGAGGCGTTCGGCATAGTCGAGCGGGTTCTTGGGGCGGACGAGGGCGTCTTTCGGGGTGTCGGCCCAGTCGATGAGGCGGGTGAGGAAGAAGCGCATCGCGGCGCCGCGTGCGAGGGTGGGGATGGCTTCGCATTCGTCGGGAGAGAGGCGGCGTTCTGTCTGGTAGCCGGAGAGGAGCGCCTGACCCTTGGTGATGTTGAACTCGCCGCGGGTTTCGAAGCACCAGGCATTGAGACAGACCGCGATGTCGTAGGCGAGGAAGTCGGTGCAGGCGAAGTAGAAGTCGATGACGCCGGAGAGCTCGCCGTCGAGGAAAAAGGCGTTGTCCGGGAAGAGGTCGGCGTGGATGGCGCCGCTGGGCAGGTCCTTGGGCCAGTCTTCCTTCAGCGCGGCGAGATCGGCGGCGATGAGGTCGTGAAGGCCGGGGACGAGCTGGTCGACCTGGTCCTCGCGGGCGGCGAACATGTCGAGCCATGTGGGCAGGGAGAGGTCGTTGGGGCGCTGCATGCCGAAGTCGGCAAGGGCGGCGTGGAAGCGGGCGAGGCCGGCGCCCAGGCGGCGGCACTGGCTGGACGAGGGCGAGCGCGGGCTCATGCCCTGCAGGAAGGAGATGATGACGGCGGGCTTGCCCTTGAGGGTGCGCAGCGCTTCGCCGTCGCGCGCCTCGACGGGGAGCGGGGCGGGGAAATCCTTGATGGCGAGGTGGCGCATCATGTTCATGAAGAAGGGCAGGTCTTCCGCCTTCGCGCGCTTTTCGAAGACGGTGAGGATGTAGCGGCCGGTCTCGGTTTCCAGCAGGAAGTTGGAGTTCTCCACGCCCTCGGCGATGCCCTTGAAGGCGCGCGCGGCGCCCAGATCGTACTCCGACAGGAATGTCGCGAGGGTTTCGTCGTCGATGTCGGTGTAAACGGCCATGCAACGAGGGTTAGGCGGCGTCTTGCATACGCACAAGCGCCTTCGTCCCCTGAATCGCTTGAGGATTCGGGGGTAGGCGGAGGACGATCCACGAAGTGATGAGCCGGGTGGGGTCTCGGGGAGAGGCAGGGTTGCGACAACTGGAGTTCGCGTCGCTGATGCGCCGCTTCGCTGCACACACGAAGACTTCGCGCAGAGTGCATGTCAAAGCGTTAATTTTCGTGTCGATGGCGTGGAGGGCTTCGGGTGGCAGAGGCTGGGTCGTTGAATGGGGCGCCGGCTGAACTCGGCGAAGCCCCACCATCAGAGCCGCGCTTCAACGAACTCCAGATATCCGACGATGTTGTGGATGAGCTCTTCATCCTGGCTCGGCAGCGGCGGCATGTTTGTCCCTGGCGCGAAAGCCTGAGGATCGGACAGGTACCGACCAAGTGTGTGGCTCGTCCAGCGTCCGCCGTGCCCAGTGAGCGCATCGGAGTACATCGTGTAGCCGGTTCCCGCGATTGCGGCGCCGTGCACCTTGGCGAGGCTCGGCGCCTTTCGATCATCACCGGCAACGAAAGAGTGACACTCCGCGCACTGGGTGATTGCGGAAACCAGCTGTTGCTCCGCGCGTGAATCCAGATGGGAGTCGGCCACGAATGTGCGGAGAGGTTCCTCTTCGCTCCGGATGTCCTCCGCCCTGAGGAAGATCAGTTCCCATTATCCGTCCAAAGCACGATTTCACCGGTCGTATGCTGGTGCACGTACCGGATCCGCGTGTTCATCGCGATCGGTTCGCTGTACGCGAACTTCCCGTGCTCAAACCGAATCCGGAAGAGAGACTGCCCGGTCAGCGACGACGCCAGGAGGTCTCCGTCCCAGGCTTCGTGAAAGCCGTCGATTGTGGTCAGGCCGGAGACTCCGACCGACGGCACCCATGCAAGTTCCGGAGCCGCGAACGATTCGTGACGGCCAAAACTGGCGGCCTCCGGAAGCTGGTTGTTGCTGTATGCGATCCCATAGGATTCCAGCGGCCAGCCGTAATTCTCGCCCTCACGCACGCGGTTGAGCTCATCGCCCCCTTGCGGCCCATGCTCGACCAAGAAGACATCACCGTTTGCATCGACAGTGATTCCTTGCGCATTGCGGTGCCCGCTCGAGATTGTCCGGACCGATCCAGTGATCACGTCAATGGCCTGCAGCTTGCCGTAGTCGGCGTCTGGATCCTGGGCGATGCTGTTTCCGCTCGGACGCATGCTGTCGAAATGGAAATCGCCCATCGTCATCAGGATCGTGGACGGCGCGACGAAGGCGAGGCGCCCGCCAGCAATGTTACCTTCGATCGCGAAGTCGCGATCCTTCAGGGGCAGGCATGGGCTGGAGCGATAGAGAACTTTCCAGTCCCGGGCGTCAGCGCGAATGTCCGCAATGCTTTGCGCAGCCTGCGGCACATCCAGCTTCGCAAGCGTATTCGTGAAGCATAATTCGTCAGGGTGGAATTCGGTGTAGGACGCGATCAGACCCCGACCGACATCGCTCTGATAGTGGAGAATGTCATTGTAGCGGAGCTGCTCGGCGGCAATGTGGAAGTTGTCGAATGCGGGGTCGTCGATGAGGGACCGGTAGGCCTCACGGTTGTTATCGGGAACCCGCAAGCCGGTTTCCCAGATGTCCCGTCCGGAGCGCGCCGCGCGGATTTGCCCATCGTAAGGCAACAGCAGCACTTCGGATCCAAAGGAGGTCAGGCCGCCGCCTCTCTGGCTGAACCAGCTCCCGAGGCTTTCTCCCTCGACGTCCACAATGCCAACGTCGGCGACAAGGCGCAGAAGGGTGGTGTTGATCTCGCCATTGTCGAGCCGCTCGGGACCGCCTGTGGCGACGTATCTTACCTTGCGGTCTATCTTCTTGAGCAGTCCATTTCCCGGCAGGTCGCGGTATGCGATCTCGAAGCCGACGACCAGTGAGCCGACGGATGCAGCGATCAACATTGCAATCGCGATCAACCCGGCCCACGCACGCTTTCTCCAGGTCTCGGGTGAAAGGCTGGATGCAAGTCGCCGTTTGGAAGCGTACGCAGCGCTAAGTAGCAATCGTCTCACCTGCCATTGCGCCCTCGTCAGGTGGATCGACGAGAAGCCCCGGGAAAAATCTACGAACCCCGAACCCATGCAAAGCGTAAGCCAAGGATCCGGCGACTGAGGCGCATCTGGCGGGTAGGATGTTGGTTAATCAGCGGTGCGCACCCGCTGTGAATGCTTTCCAAGCCGCAAGTCTTGGCGCTCGACGCCAGCGCCATGCGCGCTCGACCATTGCGACGGCGACGCCTTCCGGGGGTAGGATAGCCTAGAGTGTCACATGGTCGATGAGGCCACGTTAGGCGACCTCATCCGCTTCGGGGCGATCAGTCGCTAGCCGCCGCTGACGCCGAAGATGCCGAAATAGGTTTCGTAGTAGGCTTCGACTTCAGGACCGATTTCGATGGGGTAGAGCAGGCCCCAGAATGTGGCGATGATCGCGGCTGCAACGCCGGCGCCGAAAGCGGGAAGCGCAACGGGGAGCGGACGCGGCGCGGCGGGCCATCCGAAGCGGACGGCTGCGCCGATATGCGTGAACACCGCGACGATCGCGCCGAAATAATAGAGCGCGAAGCCATATCTGATGGGATCGAAATGCATTGATCCAGCCGACCAGTAGAAGTCGGTCTCAAGGCCGTAGATGTGGTGGGTGTAGAGCGCGGCGCCGGTGTGGAGCACGAAGAACAAGATGAGGTAGCTGCCGCTGATGACCTGTGCGAGCGCCCAGCCGCGCACGTTGGCGAAGCGGAGCCGGCGGACGCCGGTGACGATCTGGGTGAGGATCGCAAGGACCAGCAGGGTTTCAACGAACGGGTTGCGGTAGGTCCACTGGACGGCGTCGAGCGCAGCGATGTGCGCCTCTGGCCCTGCGAGCGCGAAGAGGTGGACGATAAGATGGGTGAGGATGAATAGCCCGAGCAGGGCGGCGGTGGAGCGGTGGATCAGGCGGGTCATCGCCATTTTGCACTTCCTTCATTATTCGGATAAAAAATATCCGTAAACAGCGGAGCGTCAAGTCTTGAAGGTCAACAAGGGTGTGGAGTGGGCGGCGCATGCCTGTGCGTTGCTGGCGGTGCTGCCGGAAGGGTGGACGTTGTCCGCCGAAGCTCTGGCCGCCTATCACGACGTTCCGCCGGCCTATATGGCCAAGCAGATGCAGGCCCTCAGCTCGGCCGGACTGGTCGTATCCGTCCGTGGGGCGGCGGGAGGATACCGGCTTGCCAGACCGGCCCGCGACATCTCGCTGAAGGATGTGTTCCTCGCTGTGGAAGGCGCCGCGCCGTCCTTCCGGTGCACCGAAGTTCGGCAGAATGGTCCGTGTGGGGCGGCCAAGGCGCAATGCAGGAAGCCGTGCGGGATTGCCGCGAGTTTCTACGCGGCGGAGACGGCATTTCGCGACTCGCTGGCGGGCGTGACCATCATGGATGTGGTCGCGTCGGCGTCTGCAGCAAGCGATCTCGGCAAGGCCGCGAAGATTGCGACGTGGATTCAGTCCAACGCATCACGACCGGGGACCGAGCGCTAGCTCTCGCCGAGAACCTCCAGCACCATGTCGCCGAACTCTTTGGCCTTCTTCTCCCCAATGCCGGGGATGAGGAGGAGGTCGTCGGCGTTTTCCGGTTTGATCTGGGCGAGGGCGATCAGCGTCTTGTCGCCGAAGATCACGTAGGGCGGGACGCCGCGCATGGAGGCGAGGTCGCGGCGCCATTCGCGCAGCTTGTTGAAGAGCGGGCGGTCGGCCTCGTCGAGCTTTTCGGCTGAGGCCTTTCCGGCGCGCCTGCCGCGCTGGCGGTCGGATTTCGCGGCGCGTGCTTCGGGATCGGCGCGCATGTTGACCTGTTGTTCGCCCTTCCAGACTTCGCGAACGCGATCCATGTCGCCAAGCCTGAGAATGGGGCGGTTGGCTTCACCACCCTCTGTGAGAAGGCCGTTGAGGATCAGTTCGTCAATCACGGCGCGCCAGCCATTTGCGGACAGCGCCGAGCCGACGCCGTAGGTCGGCTGGTCCGCCATGCGCTCGTCGAGCTCGTCCTTCGCGGCGCCGATCAGGTGATTGATGACGCGGCCCTTGCCGACGGACTGGTTGAGCCTTGCGACGGCGGAGGTCGCCATGCGGGCCCAGTTGGTGATGTCGTGCAACGCAGCGTCTTCGGACGCGCAGATATCGCACACGCCGCATGCCTCTGCGTTGGCTTCGCCGAAATAGCGGCGGACGGCCTGGCGGCGGCAGACCGCGCCATTGAGGAAGGCGAAGAGCTGGCGCGTCTTGGTCGTCTGCGCCTGTTTGACGTCATCGTCGGCGTCGGATTTCGAGATCCAGTCCATGAAGCGCATCAGGTCCGATCCGTTGAACCAGCACATGCCGTCGGCCGGCTCGCCATCGCGCCCGGCGCGGCCGACTTCCTGCCAGTACGCTTCGATCGTCTTGGGCGGATCGGCGTGGATGACGAAGCGGACGTCCGGCTTGTCGACGCCCATGCCGAACGCGATGGTCGCACACATCACGAGGCCGTCGTCATAGAGAAAGCGGCGCTGCCGGGCGGCGCGGTCGTCGGCTTCAAGCCCGGCATGGTAGGCCAGCGCGTCGATGCCGTTGGCGGAGAGCTCCTCCGCCAGCTTCTCTGTGCCGGCGCGCGAAGCCGCGTAGATGATGCCGGACTGTCCGGGGCGCTCGCGGATGATGTCGACGATCTGGCGGATGAGCGCGGCGCGGCCCTGCGGCTTTGGCGCGGCGGCGAGGGTGAGGTTGGGGCGGTCGAAACTGGCGACGTGGAGCGTCGGCTCGTCTAGCTGGAGCTGGGCGATGATGTCGTTGCGGGTGCGGGCGTCGGCGGTGGCGGTGACGGCGATGCGCGGTACGCCGGGGAAGCGCTCCTTGAGGCGCGACAGCATGCGGTAGTCTGGACGGAAGTCGTGTCCCCACTGGCTGACGCAGTGGGCTTCGTCGATGGCGATGAGGGAGACGGCGAGACGCGAGAGGCGCTGACCGAGGCCGGCCGAAAGGCCTTCGGGGGAGACGTAAAGGAGGTCGATCTCTCCGGCTTCGGCCATATCGATCGCCCAGTCGCGGTCGGCGGGCGACATCGAGGAATCGAGACGCGCGGCGTTGACGCCGGCGGACTTCAGGGCGTCGACCTGGTCCGCCATCAGCGCGATGAGCGGCGAGACGACAATGCCGACGCCGTCGCGGAGCAGGGCCGGGATCTGATAGCAGACCGACTTGCCGCCGCCGGTCGGCAGGACGGCGAGCACGTCGCGGCCGGCAAGCGCATCGGAGATGACGTCTTCCTGCAGGCCGCGGAATTCGGGATAGCCGAAGACGCGTGACAGGGTCTCGCGGGCGGCGTTGAGGTCGGGAATCGGCATGCCGGGAGGGGACTCGATGGCCTTGGCGGACGCAAGGGCGGATGGCTCCAGCGTCTGTGGATTCCGGCGGTCATTGAGGATGGGGAGTTGAGGCTTGCTGTGGGCGGCGACCTCTGAAAGTCTGCAGATACAGGATTGGAGGACTCGGGGATGTTGAATCACAAGTGGATGCGCGCGGGCGCAGGCGTGCTGATGGGCGCGACGCTGGCGGTGTCGGCCTGTTCCCAGCAGGAGACAGAGGCCCCGGCGGAGCCTGTCGCGCAGGAAGCGCCCGAGACCGAGATGGTGATGGGTTTCGCCACGCGGATGATCGAGACGAACGGGATCACGCTGCGCATCGCCGAGGCCGGTCCTGAGGACGGCGAACTCGTCGTGATGGTGCATGGCTGGCCGGAAAGCTGGTATTCCTGGCGTCACCAGATGCGGGTGGTCGCGGATGCAGGCTATCGCGTGGTCGCGCCGGACATGCGCGGCTTCGGCAAGTCGGACAAGCCGCCGGAAATCGAGGACTACGACATCATCGATACGACCGGCGACATCGTCGGCCTGCTGGATGCGCTGGGCGAGGAAACGGCGATCATCGTCGGCCACGACTGGGGCGCGATCGTCGCGTGGAATTCGGTGCTGCTGCACCCGGAACGGTTCGAGGCGCTGTACGCGATGAGCGTGCCCTATGGCGGCCGGGCGGAACAGCGTCCGCTGGAGCGCATGCAGGCGGCGTTCGGGGATAACTTCTACTATATCCTCTACCATCAGGAGCCGGGCGGGGTCGCCGAGGCCGAGTATGATTCCAATCCGCGCGCGATCCTGTCGCGTCTCTATTCGTTCACGGGCGTGCCGCTGAACCCGCCGGAGCACACCGATCCCAAGCGTGGCGACACGGGCTGGTTGCCGCGTCTGGGCGAGCCGCAGCAATTGCCGGACTGGCTGACGCAGGAAGACCTCGACTACTTCGTTTCCGAGTTCGAAGAGGCAGGCTTCCGCGGCGGCGTAAATTATTACCGAAATATCGACCGCAACTGGGAGCTGACGGAGAACCTCGATGGCGCGACCATCGAGATGCCGGTCGGGTTTGTTGCTGGCGCGGATGACATCGTCATCTCCGGCGCCAACGAGGAACAGCTTCGCGCCAGCATGTCGCGCGTTGCGACCGACCTGCGCGACGTGACGGTGATCCCGGATGCGGGCCACTGGATCCAGCAGGAAAAGGCGGAGGAAGTGAACGCGCTGCTTCTCGAGTTCCTGGCCGGCCTGGAAGAGTAGGGCGCTCCGCGCGGTACCGCGAACGTGACCGACGGCGCGGGGGAACGGCGAAATCGTCCGTTGCCCCTGCGTCTGGAGGGCGTAGGATAACGCTTTGCGAAAACCTGAAACGTGGGAGGTCCGCGCATGAAAGCTGCTGCAGGGTCATTATGTGTCGCCGCACTGGTTGCTGGGGCTGGCCTGACCGCCGTCGCTGAGACGGATGAAGCGCGAGACCTGAACGGGGTCTGGACCAACGCTTCGGCCACCAGCCTTGAGCGGCCGGAGCAGTTCGATGCGCTGGTCGTCCCTCAGGAAACCGCAGAGGCGATGAAGGCGGCGGCGCTCGCACGTGCGGCGGAGGCGAATGCGCCGTCTGATCCCGACGCTGGCGCATTCGAGGACGCCAACAGCGTGGCGGGCTACAACGCATTCTGGACCGATCCCGGACGCGAGCTGACGCGCGTGCGCGGCGAGGCGCGCTCATCCTACATCACCTCGCCGGCCGACGGGCGGATCCCGTTCATCGACCGCGCCGAGAGCCTCAAGGAGCCGATCCGTGAGGGCCTAGAATATCGCTCTGGCGGCGGCGCCTATCCGGGGCCGGAAGACCTGCCGCTTCGCGAGCGCTGTCTGATCGCGCAGAGCGACGGCGGCGGGCCGGTGATGCTCGATGGGCTCTACAACAACAATTACGAGTTCCACCTGACGGACGACCATCTCGTGATCAACGTTGAGATGGTTCATGATGCGCGGATCATCCCGATCCATGACAGCGCCAGTGCGGCGCGCGCAGCGCACAAGCCGGATGCGGTCATGCCGTGGCTTGGGGATACGGTCGCATGGTGGGAGGGCGACACGCTGGTCGCGGAAACCCGCAACGTTCACCCGGTTCAGTCAGTGCGCACGCGCACGCCGCTGACGCCGGACGGCGTGGTGACGGAGCGCTTCACGCGCCTTGCCGACGACGAGCTGCTGTATCAGTTCGAGGTTGTGGACCCGAACCATTACACGACCAGCTGGTCCGGCGAGTACACCTTCCGCCCGACAGGTGGGCGTGTCCACGAATACGCCTGCCATGAAGGCAATTACTCGATGGCCGGCATCCTGGCAGGGGCGCGTTTGAAAGAGCGCGACTAGCGCGGCTGGAACACGGTCCAGCGGCCCTCGGCGGGCCGCTGACCGCAACTGGCGGATGGCTGGTTTTGTCTCCAGCCGTTCGCGCGCGCTACTTGGCCAGCCTCAGCAGGGAGATGGACTTCGCGATCGAGTTGAACGCGGCGGTGAGTTCGGCTCCGTTCGACGCGAGGTAGTAGTTCTCCGGAGCGGTCGCGCAGCCCTCGAGGAAGTTCGCGCCGGTTGAGCCGGCGGTCATCTCAAATCCTACCGTGTAGAGGATGATGCCGTCGCTCTTGATCGAGTTGCACAATTGCGTCGCCTGGGCGTATGCGCCGCCGTTCTCTGCATCGCAGTTGATGTGGCTGCTGCTGCCGCCATAGCCGGAATCCGCCGCGATCACCCCGTTGCAATAGCCGGTGTTGAATTCGCCGTCCGTCATCAGGATCAGCGCCTTCACAAGGTCCTGCGCGCCGATCGCGCCGGGATGCTGCGAGCTGTCAGGCCAGAGCGGGCTGAAGGACGGCGACAGCGCGTAATAGCCCCAGGCAAGGCCGATGTGACCGGCGGTGGAGCCGCCCGTCGTGAGGTCGTTGATGTCGGTTGTGAGCGTCGAGGAGTTCGCCGTCAGAGGCGTGATCGGATTATCGGTGGAGCACGCCAGATTGCCGCCGCCGGACGGGTAGTGATAGCCGACGCCCTTGGTGGCGTAGGACGCGTTTGTGTACTGCTCGGATCCGACGCGTTCGGTAACGCACTGGCTGAGCTGCTTGACGCGCGTGCTGCCGTTGTCGGCCGTGTATCTCAGATACTTGCAGCCGGGGGTGGTGCAGAACGCCTTGGCGCCGCCGATGTAGACGCCCCAGTCCGACGCATCCGAGTTCTTGAGCGTGAACGTGTTCGCGGTGACGTTCTCGATCTGCCAGGCGCTGTCGCCGCTGTTATTCATCTCGCCCCAGCCGCTCGCGCCCTCGATCCGGATCCAGTCATTGTTCGAGAAGCCGTGGTTTGGCGCGGTGAGGATCGCAAGACAGGGATCGGCGCAGCCGCCGCCGCTCAGCGGCGTGATGATCCCGCCGGCGATATAAGACGACCAGGACTTGGAGTTGACCCACTTGTTGTGATTGGGCCCACCCTCGTACTTGATCCGAAAGTTGTTGGTCTTGGCGTTCTTGACTTTGTAGGTGCCGCCATTGAGTTGCGTCATCCCGAGAACGCCGTCGATCCGGATGATGTCGTTGTTCGAAAGGCCGTGATCGTCCGCATAGATCCGGGCCTTCTTGGCCTTCGATGCATCGTTCATGATCGGCGCGAGCGATGGCGGGACCACGCCTGCGATGATGTCGGCGCCTTCTGGCGGGGCGCCGCGAACCGCATCGGCGTTGGCGCCGAGATAGACCGAGTTGGCGTAGGGAACGAGCGCGACCTTGGAGTACCATGGCGTCTGCACGGGATTGACCACGATGCTGACGAGCGAGTTCGCGGCGCTCTTGAGATTGGTCATCCGCGTGCCGGACATCGACCCAGTCGTATCGAGGACGAGTGCGACTTCGACATCGGCGCCGCCGCGCTTGACCACGCTTTCGGCGCTCACGTTGACCGTCGAGATCCCGGCGAGCGGCATGAAGTAGGTGTTGACCGCAACGGTACCGCGGAGCGTGATGTCTTCCGTGGATGGCGTGATCGTCTCCGGCGTCGAGGTCAGCGCGACCGTACCAGTATCGGGCATCCTGAAGTTCTGTGCGACATAGACTTCGGCCATCGCGTTGAGATCAACGCTGTCGTCAGTCATTGAACCCATTGCGAGCGCAGCCGCATCAAGCGCCGACGCCAGATTGAAGCGGGCGAGAAAGACTCGTCCGCCATCGATCGCGAGGCCGACGCACAGAACGAGGGGGATCAGCATGAGCGCGAACTGCATGGCGAAAGCGCCGCGCTTGTCGCGCCACAGACGTGCGAGGCGGGCGATGCGGTTCGCGCGCGTCTTGCTCAAGTTGTGTCCCATTTTACTGGTCCGCCTGTTGTTCTCGCCGTCGGTAGTCCGCTGATTTTTTTGTGCTGGGTTAGGGAAGATCCGGCTTTCGCCATTCGATCTCCAACGACGAAGCGCGCAGCATCTCGAAGAGACGCACCACCTCATCGCACCCATGTCCGTTGCCGGAAGCGCACGATTCAGAAATTACCGTAGAGACAAAGCGTTAATGTCTCGCTTAGCGGCGCGCGAAACTTCGCACGAGTTGAGTCAGTCCAACGCGCGGCTGACGCAACGTTAGCAGCTGAGGCATTCGGGTCAGACGCGTACGTCCCCCGTTCGATTGGCGGTCACGGACATGAGCGGCTGAACCTGCGGGACGGGTTGTGGCGCTCTCATACGCCTTGCTGGCTGACGAGCTCGATACCCGGCGGCCAGGGGTGTTCGAGCTGCAGGGCGACGAAGGCGGCCGTGGGGAGGCCGTATCGTTGATGTATGCCCGCCAGAGCCGTGTCGATCCCCGATCCCGGTTTGGCAGGCAACGTGGGAAGGAGATTGAGGCCGCGTGGATTGGTGCGGTCGACGATCACTTGCAGGCCGTGCTTCGTCGTGATCATCGGCTTGTCGCCGAGCGTAACGCAGGACGATCTGTACGTGCGCGACCATGCGTCCGCCGTGACGGCGAGGGTGAGTTCGTCGATGTTGTCCGCAACTTCGATGGCATGGGTTTCCTTGCCCAGCAGATTGCCGGCGTTGACGATGGCGCGACCGATGTAGCCGTTTGCGTTGGCGTAGGCGGCGCTGTCGTGTGTTTCGTCGAAGGCGGCGACGCCGAGTTCAGCGGCTAGTTCGTTCGCCCGTTCTGTTCCGGCGATCGCTTCGACCAGCGCCAGGGAAACCGGGATTGAGGCTGAAACGCCGGTCGTGGAGATGACGCCGTTGTCGGCGACGTAGCGCCGGTCCTGCTTCCAGGTCATGTTCGGGCTGATCTTCCTGAGGTCGTCGACGGAATACCAGTGCGTTGTCGCGGCCCGGCCTTCGAACAGGCCGGCGTGGCCAACCGTAAGCGCGCCGGCGCAGATCGAAACGATTGAGGCGCCGCTGCCGGCCATCCGCTTGATCCAGTCGACCGCCCTGGGCGACTTCGGATGATGAAACGCCGGCACGATGACGTAGTCGGGGCCGTCGGGCCAGGATGCCTCGAACTCGGCTGTCGTCATGTGCGCGTTGATCCGCAATGCCGGGACAAGCCGCACAGGACCGGGTTCGGTCGATACAATCTCGACATCGGCGACGCCTGAGCGGGAGAGGATGCTCCAGGGAATGATGAGGTCCGTGGTTTCCGAACCAGGGTTGTCGCACAGGACGGCAACCAGAGGGCGGGCTCGTTTGGGCGGCTTCATGGCGGCGATCGTAGCGGCATGCTCCTCGGCGCTGACAGGATGCGCTGCGTACTCGACCGTCGGCTTGGTTGAGCAGGCGGCAGTGACGAGGGACGTCGTGGCGGCGGTTTGCCAGAGGAAGGTTCGGCGGTTCATGCCCGGCTCCCGTTGCTTGGAATGGAGGTTGGGAGTATTGCCGAGGTCATGAATGGCGGAAATGACAAAGTCCCCGCAAAAAACGCCAACACGCGAGCAGGGCGGCCGCGGCGGCGCGTCGTCGTGGTCGCGTTTGATGGCGTGGAGCCGATCGATGTGTCGGGACCGTCTTCTGTGTTTGGGCGCGCCAACCTGCTGCGGCCCGGGACCTATGGAGTCGTGCACGCTGCGGTGGGGGGAACTAGCGTCCGGACCGGATCGGGTCTGACCCTGTCTGATCTGGCGCCGATCGGGTCATTGCGGGGGGCGATCGACACGCTGCTGGTCGCTGGCGGGGATGAGGCCGGGCTGCGCCGGGTGATTTTCGAAGATGAGTTCCCAGTCTGGATACGTGAGCGTGCCGCGCGCATCCGCAGGATCGGAAGCGTGTGCACCGGGGCTTTCGTACTGGCGGCGACAGGGCTGCTCGATGGCAGGCGGGCGGCGACGCATTGGGCGTCGTGTGATCTGCTGGCGCAACTGGCTCCAAAGGTGCGCGTCGATGCGAATGCGATCTACGTGGTGGATCCGCCCTTCTACACCTCGGCCGGAGTGACGGCGGGGATCGATCTGTCGCTGGCGATGGTCGAAGAGGATCTCGGGCGCAAGGTGGCGGCGCAGATCGCTCGCGAGATGGTGCTGTTCCTGAGGCGGTCGGGCGGTCAACGACAGTACAGCGCCGCCGGCGGGTCAGCAGGAGAGCACGACGTTTGGAGACCTGCTGACGTGGATCATCGAGAACCCGACCGCCGACCTGCGCTTGCCGGCTCTCGCGAAGCGGGCGGGAATGACTGAACGGACATTCCTGCGCGCGTTCGGGCGTGAGGCTGGATCGACGCCGGCGGCATTTGTGCGAAGGGCCCGGGTGGAGTGCGCTCAGCGCCTGCTGGAGACGGGGGACTTGCCGTTGAAGACGATCGCGCAGGAGGCAGGGTTCGGCTCGGAGGACAGCCTCGCGCGGGCCTTTCGCGTCGTCCTTGGGGTTACGCCAGCGGCGCTCAGAGCGCGGTTCTGAGCGAGGAGTTCAGACGCCTTCGAGCACCCGTGGGATGCGGAACACGACATCCTCCTGCGCGGTCACGACTTCTTCCACCGTGACGTCGAAGCGTTCGCGGCACGCCTTGATGACGCCTTGCACCAGCGTTTCAGGCGCCGAGGCGCCGGCGGTGAGGCCCATGGTGGTGACGCCGTCCATCCAAGACCAGTCGATGTCGTCGGCCGATGCGATCAGGTGCGCTGCGCGTGCGCCGCCGCGTTCGGCGACTTCGACGAGACGCACCGAGTTGGATGAGTTGGCGGCGCCGATGACGAGCACGAGGTCGGAGCGCTCGGCCAGCGCCTTCACCGCCTGCTGCCGGTTGGTTGTGGCATAGCAGATGTCGTCCTTGCGCGGCTCTTCGATGTCGGGAAAGCGGGCGCGGAGGATCTCGACGATGCTGGACGTGTCGTCCACCGACAGCGTGGTCTGCGTGACGTAGGCGAGGCGGGCGTCGTCGGGCCGCTGGAACGCCTCGGCGTCGGCCGTGGTTTCGATCAGCGTCATCGAGCCACCCTCGACCTGGCCCATCGTGCCGACGACTTCCGGGTGGCCGGCATGGCCGATGAGCAGGGTGTGCAGGCCGTTGCGGGCATGACGCTGCGCTTCGGTATGGACCTTGGAGACGAGCGGGCAGGTGGCGTCGACATAGATCATGTTGCGGCGCTGGGCTTCGGCCGGGACCGACTTGGGCACGCCATGGGCGGAAAAGACCACCGGCCGGTCGGTCGGGCAGTCGCCGAGTTCCTCGACGAAGACGGCCCCCATCTGCTCCAGCCGCTGCACGACATGGGCGTTGTGGACGATCTCGTGGCGCACGTAGACAGGCGCGCCCCACTTGCCGAGCGCCTGTTCCACGATGTGGATGGCCCGGTCCACGCCTGCGCAGAAGCCCCGTGGGGCCGCAAGGAGGATGGAAAGTGGTGGAAGTCCGGTATTGTCGCTCAATTCGCCTGTCTTTCCTGCGTCTGTACGGCTGGTCTGCGCCGTTGCGTGTAGGCTGGGGTTGAGGCTATCACGGCGCAAGCCTTTAAGGCATTGGCGCTTGCAGCCAAAGCGCGCAGATTGCGCCCAGTTTCAAGGGATTCGCCCGTTGCGTATGTTCAGAACTCTTTCTGTGGCAGGTCTTTCGGCCGGTATGCTGGGTCTGTCGGCCTGCCAGCAGCTGGATTCAACGCCAAATGTCGGCCCGTGCCCGGTGGCTGGCGTGCTGTTCGACGCCGAGCGCCAGGTCGAGATCGTGGGCGAGGAACTGCACGAGAATGTCGCCTGGACCGGGGCCATTGAGGGAGTCTCCGGGTTCTGCCGCTATACGGACGACAACCCGATCACAATGGAGATCGAGATCGACTTCGCGTTCGGCCGCGGGCCGATGGCTGACGGGCGGGAGAAGACCTTCAGCTACTTCGTCGCCGTCACGCGCCGCGACCGGGTTGTGCTGGCCAAGCAGATCACGCCGATCACCGCCAAGTTCGATTCCGATGAAACCGTCGTGCGGCTGACCGAGGAAGTTGGCGGTATCGAGATCCCGCGTGCGACCTCGACGGTGTCGGGCACCAACTTCGAAGTGCTGGTCGGTTTCGAACTGACGCCGGAGCAGCTGGCGTTCAATCGCGCCGGCAAGCGTTTCCGTATGCAGGTCAGGGAATAGTCCGGCGCCGGACCTCACCCGACGCTCACACCAGATTCTGACGCAAGACTGGGGCTAACGAACATGATGGATCTTGCCCGCCAATTGTCTCTGGCGGCTGGAGACGCCTTCGCGGCGCAGGGGCTGGATACGAGCCTCGGCGCGATGCGCAGGTCCGACCGTCCGGACCTTGCAGACTTCCAGTGCAATGGCGCAATGGCGGCGGCGAAGCAGGCCAAGGCCAATCCGCGCGAAATCGCCCAGCCGATCGCTGATGCGCTTGACGCCAGCGAGCTTGTCGAGAGCGCGACCATTGCAGGGCCCGGATTCATCAACGTGAAGGTTTCTGCGGCGGCGCTGGCCAAGCAGGCCGGCGCAATCGCGGCCGATGAACGCGCGGGCGCGGAGATGGTCGAGACACCGCGCAGGGTGATGATGGATTTCGGCGGCTGGAACGTCGCCAAGCCAATGCACATCGGCCACCTGCGCGCGACGATTATCGGAGACAGCCTGCAGCGCCTGTTCAGGTTTCGCGGCGATGATGTGACGTCTGACGTCCACCTCGGCGATTGGGGCCTGCAGATGGGCCTCCTGATCGTTGGCGTCAGCGAGGAACAGCCGGACCTGCCGTACTTCGTGGAGGGCGCGGAGGGGCCGTTCCCGGAGGAGAGCCCGGTCTCGATGGAAGACCTCGAGCGGCTCTATCCGCGGTATGCCGACATGATGAAGGAGTTCGGCAAGGACCCTGCGTCTGGCGAGAAGGTCCCCAACCCGAACTACCGCCCCGAAATGCGCGACCTTGCGCGGACGGCGACAGCGGAGCTGCAGGCGGGCCGTCCGGGGTATCGTGCGCTGTGGCGGCACTTCTGCGAGGTGACGCGCGTCGGGCTCGAGCGCGAGTGCGCTTCGCTTGGCGTTACGTTCGATCTCTGGAAGGGCGAGAGCGATGCTGAGCCGTTCATCCCGGAGATTGTCGAGGACCTGAAATCGCGCGGCATCGCCGAACTGGACGACGGCGCCTGGATCGTGCGCGTGGACCGGGAGAGCGACAAGAAGGAGATGCCGCCCTTCCTGATGCTGAACCGTGACGGCGCGGTCGGCTATCACACGACCGATCTCGGCACGATCCTCGACCGCAAGCGCGAGCAGGACCCGCAGCTTACGCTGTACGTCGTCGACCAGCGGCAGGCGCTGCACTTTGAGCAGGTGTTCCGCGCCGCCGACAAGGCCAGCTACATGCCCGAGGAGACGCTGGAGCATATCGGCTTCGGCACAATGAACGGGCCGGATGGCAAGCCTTTCAAGACGCGCGAAGGCGGCGTGCTGAAGCTTTATGACCTGATCGGTCAGGCCAACGCCGCGGCGCGGGCGCGGATGGGCGGGATATCGATCGATGAGAGCCTTTCGCTCGATGAGGTGTCGGACATCGCCCACAAGGTTGCGGTCGCCGCGATCAAGTTCGCCGATCTCTCGAACGTGCGGACGACCAATTACGTGTTCGATCTGGAGAAGTTCATCGCCTTCGAGGGCAAGACCGGACCTTACCTTCTGTATCAGGCCGTGCGGATGAAGGCGTTGGCGCGTCGCGCGAAGTCCGAGGGCGTGGAGCCCGGCGCGATCGTCATCGAACTGCCGGAGGAGCGCGCGCTGGCGCTGGCGCTGGACGGCTTCGAGGATGCGCTGGCGGGCGCCTACGACAAGCGCATGCCCCACATCATCTGCGACCATGCCTATAATCTCGCGCAGGCGTTTTCGAGCTTCTACAAGGCCGCGCCGATCCTGAAGGACGGCGTGCCGGACGCGCAGCGTGCCTCGCGCCTCGCGCTGGCGCTGGCGGTGCTGAAGCAGCTTGAGCTTGCGCTGCATCTCGTGGGTATCGAGACGCCTGAGCGGATGTAGCTGGCGCGGATTGGCGCTCGCCTCCTGCCTACAATTCCCAGCCCGGTCGGTACTCGCGTCCCAGCAGCGCGTTTGCCGCGTCTAGATTGGTGATGCGGCCGGCTGCTCCATCGTACTCGATCGGCCGTTCGGCATGCATGGCGACGACGCCCAGCAGCATGGTCTCGTTCAGCGGCGCGCCGACGTCGAACGGGCAAGAGATCTCTTCCTGGCCGCGGATGGCGCGGATCCAGTTCATCTCGTGACCGCGCCGGCCGCCTTCGATTCGGGGAAGGGACTGGGCGATCGTGGCGGCGCGCGCCTGCGCTGCTTCTCCGACGACCACCGGGTTCAGGCCGTAGGTCTCGTGGAGCAGCAATCCATCCTCGCCGACGAACATGACGCCGCCTTCCGGGTTCATGACCACGTCGGCGGGCAGGTTGTGGGGCGTGGGCGGCATCAGCCCGCCGTCATACCAGGTCATCGCGAGCGGACCGCCAGGCGCGTTGGCGAACTCATAGTGGGTGGTGGAGGCGAGGGGATAGCTGGTGAGCACTTCGGGGCGTTCGGCATCCCATGGATCATCGTCTCCGCCCCAGAGCGTGTGGCGGGTCTCGACGCGTGTAGGCAGGCCCGGCTCCAGCGCCCAGACCGGGAAGTCGATCAGGTGGGCGCCCATGTCCCCGAGCGCGCCCGTGCCGAAGGGCACCCAGCCGCGCCAGTTGAAGTGCGCGTAATCGGGGTGATAGCCCCAGTCGACGTTGGCGGGGCCAAGCCAGAGGTCCCAGTCGATACTGTCCGGCGCTGGTTGTGCGTCAGGCTTTGCAACGCCCTGCGGCCAGACAGGCCGGTTGGTCCAGACATGGACGTCCGTGACTTTGCCGATGGCGCCGCCGCGGATGAGCTCGACCACGCGTCTGCCGTCATCGCTGGAATGGCCCTGATTGCCCATCTGGGTGACCAGCCCTGGATTGGCCGCGGCGAGGTCGGCCAGAACGCGGCTCTCGGCGACGGTGTAGGTGAGCGGCTTCTGGACGTAGACATGCAGGCCGCGCTCCATCGCCATGCGGGCGGCCAGCGCGTGGTGATGGTCCGGCGTGGCGATCAGCACTGCGTCGATGTCGGAGCGGACGTCGAACATCCTGCGATAATCATCGAAGCGTTCGGCCTTGTCATAGGCCGCCTTCAGCGCGTCGCGTTCCGGGCGCACATTGCCGTCGCGGTCGCGCAGTGAACGGTCGACACGGCCATAATCAGCATCAGCGATGGCGACGATGTTTTCACCCGTGAGCTGGGCCATGTCGTCAGCGCCTTTGCCGCCGGCGCCGATCGCCGCGACGTTGACCCGATCATTGGGCCCGATGCGCCGTGTCTGCGCCGTCGCGCAGCCGGGCAACAGCGTGACGCCCCCCAACGCGGCGGCGCCGCCCAGCAGGCTGCGGCGTGAAAAACCGGCGCGCGAGCGCCGCACTCGATTGAGCATGATCCAACCTCATGGCGCAGTCTCTTCGCGCGCCTTTGGCGGAGCTTGCCCCATACGGCGCCGGCAGGAAACACCGAACGGGCTCGCACCTCATGATCGGGCGCGTACGAGATTTTGCGAACATGGCTTGACGCGGGTGATCACCGGTGTATTTAACAATAGAGTTAAATACTGGATAGGCGATGCAGACCGATCATCTCTCATCGACGTTCGCGGCGCTGGCCGATCCGACACGACGCGCGATCCTTGCGCGGCTGGCGGAGGGAGAGGCGTCGGTGAACGAACTGGCCGAGCCGTTCGACATCTCGCTGCCGGCGGTGTCGCGGCATCTCAAGGTGCTGGAGGGGGCGGGGCTGATTTCGCGTTCGCGCGAGGCGCAATGGCGGCCCTGCAAGCTGGAGCCCAATGCGCTGCAGCGTGTGGACAGCTGGCTGGATTTCTACCGCCGCTTCTGGGGCGGGAGCTTCGACAAGATGGACCGCTACATCGACGAGTTGAAGCGCCGTGATGTTCGCGCGGCCCCGAAAAAAGGGACAAGGAAATGAGCGCACAACTTGCCGACGATGAGTTGCTGATCCGGCGCACGTTCGATGCGCCGCCGGAGCTGATCTTCTCGCTATGGGCGGAGGAAGAGCACTTCAGGAAATGGATGGGGCCGGAGGGATTCGACTGCCTGCGGGCAGAACTCGATTTCCGCGTCGGCGGTTCGTACCGCGCGATGATCTACTCCGAGGAGCATGGGGAAAATTGGTTCGGCGGCGTCTATCGCGAGATCGCGCCAAACCGCCGGCTGGTCTTCACCTTTGCCTGGGATGAGGGGCCGTCGGCGCGCAATGAAACGCTGGTGACGATCACGTTCACCGAGCGCAACGGCAAGACCGAACAGGTCTTCCACCAGACGCCGTTCCTGAACGTCGAGCGCCGCGACAGCCATCTTGGCGGATGGACGAGCGCATTTGAGTGCATTGAGGCCTACGTGGCCGAACTTTCCAGAAAGGGGACCTGAGCATGGCCTATGTCGATATCTTTATTGCGTCAGTGAAGAAGGATGGCCGCGACGCCTATCTCGACTTCTCGAAGAAGACCGGCGCGCTTTGCCGCGAATTTGGGGTGACGCGCATGGTTGAATACTGGGGTGACGACATCCCCGCAGGCGAAATCACGTCGTTTCCGCTGGCGGTGAAAGCCGAGCCTGACGAGGTCGTCGTCGTTTCGATCATGGAATGGCCTGACAAAGCCAAGCGCGACGAAGGAATGGGCCGGATGATGTCAGATCCGCGCATGGCCGCGATCGAGATGCCGTTTGATGGCAAGCGCGCCATCATGGGCGGTTTCGAAAAGATCATGGAGCACTGAGCCGCGCCATGATCACCATTTCTGCCTTTGCCTGGGTTCCCGATTTCGCACGGGGCCAGGTCCGCGATCTGCGCGTTCGCTGGGCGCTGGAGGAGGCGGGGCTCGCTTACGAAGCCCGGCTGCTGGAACAGGGCGATCAGGATACCGAAGCCTATCGTACTCTGCAGCCGTTCGGTCAGGTGCCGGTATATCAGGAAGGCGATCTGACCCTGTTCGAGACAGGCGCGATCGTGCTGTATATCGGGGAGCGGTCGGAGGCGTTGCTGCCGGCTAATGCTGCGAGGCGGGCGAAAGCGAGCCAGTGGGTTATCGCCGCGCTGAATTCCGTCGAGCCCTACGTCGCCGCGTTCGCTCTGCTCGATCTGTTCTATGCTGGCGAGGAATGGGCGAAACTCCGCCGGCCGGGTGCGCAGGAACTGATGCACAAGCGGCTCGCCGGGCTCTCTAAGGCTCTGGGCGACGAGGACTACCTCGACGGCGAGGGCTTCACGGCGGGAGACCTGATCATGTCGACCGTGCTGCGTATCCTGCCCGAGGAGACGGCGCGGTACGGCAATCTCGAGGCCTATGTGCAGCGATGCACCGCCCGGCCGGCTTTCAGGCGGGCCCTTGATGCGCAGCTGGGAGACTTCAGGCCTGACTGAAGGGCGCGACATACTGGTTCACGAAAGTCGCGGGGCCGGTAACCTTTATGAAGGGTTTCTTTTGCTAGCGGAACCGAATGGCAGATTTCGTTCTGATTCCCGGTCCGATGGTTGGCGCGGAGGTCATGCGACCGACCGCTGAGGCGCTGCGAAAGCAGGGCCATCGCGCACAGGTCCCTGATGTGTGGCGCGCGGCCGATGACTTCCCGCCGTGGAGGGAGTGGCCGCAGCGCGTGGCTGCTGAAGTCGATGGCGATGGCCCGTTCATCGTTGTCGGCCACAGCGCGTCGACGGTTGTGGCCGCCGCCCTTTCGAAGATGGGAAATGTCACGGCGACGATCCTGATGGACGGCTTCATTCCGCCGCCTGACGGCTCGGTGGCTCCGGCCGACGGAGCCCTGCTGGACCTGATCCGGACCCTGCCGTCGGACAGCGGAATTCTGGCCCCGTGGGATGAATGGTGGCAGACGCCGGCGAACCGCGAGACTGTCGGCGTGACCGCGCTCGAGGCCGAGCCGGACCTGCATCGCGAGTTCATGCGCGGGCTTCCGCGCCTGCCGGCGAGATGGTTCGACGACGTGATCCGCCTGCCGGTCTGGCGGAAGAAGCCGGTCGGATACATCCGGGCGTCGAAATACTTCGACTACAGCGCAATGGTCGCAGAACGGCTTGGCTGGCCAGTGGAGAAGCTGGCGGGCACCCATTTGCACCCGTTGCTGGCGCCGGATGAATCAGCAGGCGCTATCGTGTCGATTCTTGAGGCGTTCATCCGCGCCGATGATAAGTTCGACGCATCATGCAACTCGCTATCCGCCAGGATCATCTGACAGAAACCGCTTCGCGCGAGCTCGTCGCCCGCCATTTGCGCGGCATGCATGAGAACTCGCCGATGGACAGCTGTTTCGCCCTTGATATTGACGGCCTGCTGCAGCCCGGCGTGACCTTCTGGACGGGATGGGACGGGCCGGAGATCGCGGTGATGGGCGCCCTGAAGCGTCTCGACGAGACCAATGGCGAGATCAAGTCGATGCGCGTGGCCGACGCTTATCTTGGCCGCGGCGCCGGGCGCGTGATGCTGTACCATGTACTTGCGCAGGCGCGCGCGTGGGGGCTGTCGAAGCTCTGGCTTGAGACCGGGTCGACGCCCGCATTCGTTCCGGCGTTGAAGCTCTATGAATCCGAAGGGTTTGCGTTCTGCGGACCGTTCGGTAGTTACGTCGAGAACCCCTTCTCCCGCTTCATGTCACGGGCGGTGTAGCTGCATTGGGTGGCCTGCGGGCCAAGCCCATATCAGCTCGATACGACGTAGATCGGGTTCCCCAGTAGAAGCAGGCGACCGCTTTCGCTGTCGCGCACGTTGAACCGGAACCAGCCTGAGCCGCCCGCGCCGACGACGGTGACGGTGATGGACGCTTCGTCTGCCAAAGGCCCATCCGCTTCTAATTTCACCTCGGCGCCCGAGGCGACGACTTCGATGCGACCGCCTGCAATGCCGGTGACGGAGAGAACGCCGGTTGCGGTCTCGCCATCGGCAAGCATCAGTTCGCCGCCCATGGAGACCTCGCGCCCGTCCTCCTCGAAGACGAGGTCGAGTGCGCTGCCGGGGAGCCAGTCAGATCGACGACGGCGCGGCCGGAGCGGACGCCGTTCACGATGCCGCGGGTTGATCGTTCGGTGACATAGACCTGCGTCGCCGCGTTGCCGATCGGCGGCTGGCTCATGGCGCGGTCGATCGGATCGTGGTTGTCCGAGCCCGCGATCGCCGTGATCCGGTGGCCCTGGTCGAGCAGCGCCTCCCAGAACGGAATGCCAGACATTGCGCCTTCTTCGGCTCCGCGATGGACCAGCGTACCATTGACGACTTCGATCGCTTCGATCCGCGAGAAGTCGGTGTCCGCCGACCATCCGCACCCCATGCAGCTTTCACCCGTCGGGAGCGCGGGATGGTTGAGCGAAAGCAGCGCGCCGCGGCGTGCGACTTCGTCGATCAAATCATCCGTGCCCGGCAGGCGCGTGGTTCCGAGTTGGAAGTCCAGCGGTGCGACGATGCCGAACACGTTCGCGTGGCCTTCGAACGTGGTGATCTCGGCGCCGGGTATGAGGATGATGTCTGTCGCGGGCTGCAGCGCGATGAGGTCGGACAGGTGGGATAGCGTGTTGTGCTCGGTGATGGCGATGAAATCGAGCTGGGCTTCCCCTGCAGCGTTGAGGCTCGCCATGGTCGGGCAGGGTGCGCGAAGCTGGCCGGGGAGGGCGCATCCGCCATCCGAATGACCGGTGTGGGCGTGAAAGTCTCCGCGAAGCCAGCCGGGACCGCCGGCATTGATGCGCAGGGAAGCGGCCGCTAGGGCGGCTTCGCCGGACAAGTCCGGCTCAAGCGTGATGGTTGCAGTGTAGGTGGACGAGCGGTCTTCACGAACGTTGGGAACGCCAAGGATCAGCGTCCATTCACCTGGCACAATCGGACCGGGCCGGTAGGACGGCGTGGCGCCCCAGGCGGAGAGTATGACGTCTGTCTTGTTCGACCCGCTCCAGCCGCGCAGTCCGTCGGGATCGCGCAGGCCGAGGTCGAGCGTGACGCCGTCACCCTTGTGCTCGTAGTCATAGCTCAGCGTCAGTCGCTTGGCGCCGGGCGGAACGGTAAAGGGGAGTTCTAGGTAGGATGGAAAGTCGTCGCGCGTGACCGTGCCGGTGAGCGTGATGGTCTGCGGTTCGGCGAGCGGCGCCGGGGCGACAGGAACGGGCTGACTGGCGCAGGCGGCGGCGAGGATGACGAGCGCGGATAGGGCGAACCGGTGAAACATCTCCCCATGCTATCCGCAGTTTGTGACAGGCAAAGCGCAGTTTGAGGCTGGTCCGGGGACAGGCGCACCCATCCCCGGATCAGAGCAATGCTTGCCTATTCGCCTGCGAGCGAAGCCTCGCGCGTGGCTTTGAACTCGTTGCCGTCATACCATTCGGGCCACTGGTCGGAATTGGCGAGGCGTTTGGCCAGCTCGTAGTCGGTCTCTGCGACCTGAACGAGGCTGCCGAGTTGCCAGTCGGTCGAGTATTCGTCCGTTACGGCGTGGTAGGCCCGCAGCCGATAGGCTTCACCTGCGGCGATCCCTGCCGAAACGCCGCCGTCCACGAGATCGACGCCAGCGTCAGCGTACAGCATCGGCACGCCCTTCTTGGCGAGCGAGATGTGGTCGGAGCGGTAGAAGTAGCCCGCTTCCGGTTCAGGATCAGGAACGATGGTCCGGCCCTGTTCGTCGATGATCTCCTTCAGCAGATCTTCGAGTTCCGATGCGCCGTAACCCACAACGACCATGTCGTTCGCTTCGCCGGTCGGCAGGACCGCGTCGATGTTGATGCCGCCGACGATCTTGTTGAGCGGGATGAACGGATTGTCCGCGAAGTAGGCGGATCCGAGCAGGCCGGATTCTTCGAGCGTCACTGCGAGGAACGTCACCGAGCGCGCAGGCGTAGGATCGGCGGCCATCTTCTCTGCAATGTCGAGAATGATCGCGACGCCGGTCGCATTGTCGACCGCGCCGTTGAAGATCTTGTCGACGTTCTCCCGGATGTCGCGATTGACGCCGAGGTGATCCCAGTGCGCCGTGAACAGCACGTGCTCGTCCGGCCGCTCTGCGCCGGGCAGGGTGCCGACGACGTTGCGGCTGTCGCGGAACTCGACTTTCTGGTTGATCGTGGCGGACGCCGTCAGGCCCTTCATCGGCACGGCGGTGAAGCCGCGCTGGTTGGCGGCGGTGCGCAGTTCGTCGATATCGAGACCGGCGCGATTGAAGAGGTCGGTCGCCACGTCCAGTTGGACCCAGCCGTCGACGAGGGTGCGTGAGGCGCCGCCGTCGGCCAGCACCAGATTGGCTTGCTCGCCGGTCCAGGAATTCTGCACGACTTCCCAGCCGTATGACGCCGGTTCCGATTCATGGATCAGGATTGCAGCTGCGGCGCCCTGCCGGGAGGCTTCCTCGTACTTGTAGGTCCAGCGGCCGTAATAGGTCATCGCGCGGCCGCCGAAGAGGCTGTCGTCGTTGGTGATGAAACCGGGATCGTTGACGAACATCACGACCGTCTTGCCGGTGACGTCGACGCCCTCGTAATCGTTCCAGCCGACTTCAGGCGCATTGACGCCATAGCCGACGAAGACGAGCGGCGAATCCTCGATCGACACGCTCTGCTTGTCCTGGTGCAGCGAGACGTAGACGGCCTGTGAGCCGAGGGCGAGCGGGATTTCCTCCCCATTCGCCGTGATCGTCAGGCTGGACGTTGACGGATCGACGGTCTGGCCGACCATTTCGACGGTCTGGAAGTAGCTGCCGTTATTCCCCGGCTCGAGGCCGATGCGGGCCATCTCGTCGGCGATCCACTGTGCCGAAGCCTCGCCCGCAGGCGTGCCCGGGCCGCGACCCTCATACTTGTCGTCGGCGAGTTCAGCGACGCGCGCGCCGATGTCCGCCGCCGTGATCTCCGCAGTGGAGTCGGGGAACACCGCTTCGGGCGCGTTTGCATCGACAATCGCCGCCGTGGACGTTGTGTCATCGGCCGTTGTGGCGCCGTCTGTCGGTGAACAGGCGGCCAGCGCCAAGACTGCTGCGCCCATCGCTATGCGAACGGTCATGATATGCCCTTCCATCACTGAATCGAGGGCACATTATCCCGCGCAGGCGCGCCCGCAAGCCCCCGCTTTCCGCTAGAGCGGCGGAACGTCTTCAGGATCGGGATCCGGGTCGGACGGGTAGGGGATGTAGGCGACTTCGCCGGGAGGCTGGGTGAACCACGAATCCTTGAAGGCGGCGCAGATCGACGCGCGCCAGTCCTCCCGCGCTTTGGCCAGCCGCTCCTTGGAGGAGGAGACGAAGTTCCAGTCGAGGTGACGCGGGGCGTCCAGCTTATCGCCGCCGGCGATCATGATGCGCGTCCCTGCTGCGAGGTCGACGGTGGCGCGCTGGCTGTCCGGCAGCACGACCATCTGGCACTCCCCGATTGTCTGTCCGTGGATCTTCGCCTCGCCGGATACGACATGGACGCAGCATTCCTGCATTTCCGGCGTTTCGAACGTGCAGTCCTGCTCGGCCTCGACCACGACCTGGCAGATGCCGGACGGGAACGGGACAGGCGATGTCTGCCCGAAGGCGCTTCCGGCGATGATGGTGGCGGTTGCGCCGCCGAGGCTGGCTTTCGGCAATTTGTCCGCCGGGAAGTGCGCGAATGCGGGATCGACCTCCTCATGCGACTTGGGCAGGGCGACCCACGTCTGGATGGCCTCGATGCGGTGGCCGCGCTTGCGCTCGTCGGGCGGCGTGCGTTCGGAATGGGAGATGCCCTTGCCGGCAGTCATCCAGTTGACGGCCCCGGGCCGGATGGTCTGGACTGTGCCAAGGCTGTCGCGATGATCGAGCGCGCCCTCGAAAAGCCACGTGACCGTCGCAAGACCGATGTGCGGGTGCGGGCGAACGTCAATGCCATCGCCCGGCCCGAATTTCGCCGGACCGAGGTGGTCGAAGAAGACGAAGGGCCCGACATTGCGTCGCCTGGCGTCGGGCAGCAGCCGACGGACAGAAAAACCGCCAAGATCGCGCGGTCTGGGATCAATCAGGAGGTCGATTGCGCCAGCCATGAAAAGCTCCGTGCGTTACGAGAAGACAATGAACGAGATAGCGCGGACGTTCCAGAGTTTCATCGGCCGGCGTCTTGCGGGCAAGCGCGTGCGGAGCCCATTTGCCGCGCTCCTCGCAGCTCTGTCGCTTCTGGCGGCGGCGTGCGCGCCTGTGCAGCAGACGGCGCTGCGCCCGACTGGGGCGGTGACGCCCGGGTTTCACGATCGCGTTTTCACATCATTCGATGGGGCGAAGCTTGGCCTGAAAGTGTGGAGACCTGAAGCGGGCGTTCAGCTCGCCAGCGCATCCGCCGGCCCGCGGGCCGCAAATGAGCAACAGGAACTGGTGATCGTGGGCGTCCACGGCATGAACGACTATGCCGGGCTGTTCAATGCATCGGGACCATGGTGGGCGCGGCAGGGCGTGACGGTCTACGCGTATGACCAGCGCGGCTTTGGCCGCTCGCCCAATCCTGGCGTGTGGCCCGATCATGAGGTGATGCGCGAAGACCTGCGGACGGCTGTCGAGATTGCGCGGCGACGCCATCCTGATGCGCGCATCGCGGTGGTGGCCGAGAGCATGGGCGCGGCGCTGGCGATGACGGCCTTCGGATCGGACGATCCGCCCGACGCTGACATACTGGCGCTGTCCGCACCCGGCCTGCGCGGCTGGGGCGCGCTGCCGGCGCTCTACAAGGCGTCGCTGTGGCTGAGCGCACACGTTCGTCCGGGATGGATCGTTCGTCCGCCCAGAGGGGTGCAGATCACCCCGACCGACAACACCGACAAGCTGATCGAGATGTGGGAGGACGAGAACGTCCTCAAGGACACGCGGATAGACGCCGTTTATGGCGTTGTCTCGCTGATGGAGGAGGCCGACGCGGCGGTCGCCCGCATCAGCGCCGAGACGCCCGTCCTGTTCATGTATGGCGCAAACGACGAGATCATCCTGCCGGCTGGCGTTGAACGGACGGCGAAACGCCTGCCGGATCATGTCCGGACGGCATACTATCAGGACGGGTATCACATGCTGCTGAATGATCTGCAGGCCGAGACCGTTTGGCGCGATGTGCTGGCCTTCATGCGCAGCGATGGCCAGCGAATCGCCTCGGATGCGCCCGAGCTTCCGTGGGTCGAATAGTCCCTTGAGGGCCAAACAGCCCGCAAATGCGAGAAAATCGCCTGATTTGTGCTGCGTGATGTTAACCAAACGCCGGTAATCGTGGCGGTTATTCGCAGATCAGGACCCGGCGCGCGACGACATGCTCTCGCAAGTCAAGAAACTGACAGACCCTCACGGCCGCAAGGAATTTGCCGGCCGCTTCGGCGCGTGGTGGAACGGCCATGAGTATGTGCCCGCGCCCGAGGAAGCCGAAGGCGGTGAAGCTGGAGCGGCGGCGTCGGCGGCGAGCGAGCCGGACGCTTCTGGCGATGGAGGAGAAACCGATACGTCAGGCGCGCCGGCCCAGCGCCTTGAGATACCGGGCATTCCAGTCGCCGAGGCGGATGCCGACGGACCGCGCATCGCGGCGCTTGAGCGGATGTGGGGGGTAGGCCGCTTCGGTCCCGGCGCGAGCGATCATCAGATCCTCGAAGCGCTGGAGCAGGCCATGCTCGAAGGCGGCGACGTCGGCATGATGGGCGCAGACCCCGCTCTCATTCGCGCTTTTAACAAGCGCAGCGACCGCAAACTCATTGCGTCCGAGTGGCGTAGCGCTGCGCTGGAGCGCGTGCGCCGCGCAGTGCCTGACGTGACGGTGGTCAGCGACGACGTCGACCGCGCCAAGGCGTTCCCCGAGGAGTCTCTTGCAGCGCTGGCGAGCGTCAACACGATTGCCTTCGCCGACCACAAGGCGGGGCTGGTGTCGAGCGCATACCATGCGCTTAAGGATGGCGGGCGCTGGGTGATCGTCGACACGGTGCGCACGACGCCAAAGGCCCAGCACGCCTTCGCGTCATCGTGGGGCGAGCCGCTGCTGAACGAAGAGAGCGAGGTCGACGCCCTGCTGGAAAAGGCGGGCTTCGGAGAGGTTCGCAAGGCGAACCTGACCGCGCAGATGATCGAGACCGCACGCGCGCACATGACCGAACTCGGCGCGGCGCTGGAGCAGACCGTGTCGGCCGGTATGGAGGGTGGACAGGGCGTTCTGTTTCTCCGCGAACTCGTGTGGGAGCTGAAGTCCTGGCGCGCGCGGCTGAAGGCGTTCGAGCGCGGGGCGCTTCAGGTGGTCTTGTGGACCAGCATCAAGGGCGGCGTGCCGGGTGTCATCGAGGATGAGGCTGTCGCGCCTGCCAAAGCCTCTCCGGAGGCGCCAGTGGAAGCGTCTGGGGAAGCGCCCGACATCGCGGAGACTGTAGAGGCGGACGCGCCGGAACCGGCCCGCGAGGCTGCCGACGACGCCGATATGGAACTGGATCTCGACGACGCGCTGTTCGACGATCCGGCCTGATCGATCCACCCAGAGACTGTAGAGATTCCTGCGGGCAAGGCTTGAACCCTGCTGGCGGCACCGTATGAAAGCGCCTTCCGCAGCTGCGTGCTGCGTGGCGGAGCCCAGCCATGTTCGACAATCCGGCGTTTGCTGGACACGAGAGCGTCCATCACTTCCACGATCCCGATAGCGGCCTGCGCGCCATCATCGCCATCCACTCGACGGCGCGTGGTCCCGCGGGCGGCGGTTGCCGCATGTGGAATTATGGAACCTCGCTGGAGATGGTGACGGACGCCCTGCGTCTGGCCCAGGGCATGAGCTTCAAGAACGCCATGGCGGACCTGCCGCTCGGCGGCGGCAAGGCCGTGATCTGGGGCGATTCCCGCAAGGACAAGACGCCGAAAATGTTCCGCGCGCTGGGCCGGGCCATCGACACGCTCGGAGGGCGGTACTGGACCGCCGAGGACGTTGGCGTCTCGCCGTCCGACATGAAGGAAGTCGCGACCCAGACCCGCTTCGTGGCGGGCCTCGACGATGGCGCGGCGGCGAGCGGAGACCCCTCGCCGGTAACGGCTCGGGGCGTTTACCTTGGCATGCGCGAGGCCGCCAAGCGGGGCTTCGGGTCTGACGACATGACCGGGCGCACCATTGCGGTACAGGGCGTCGGCCATGTTGGCGGACGCGTTTGCCAGATGCTGGCGGAGGCGGGCGCGAACCTCGTCATCGCCGATGTCGATCAGGAGGCGCTGGCCGAGATCTCGCGGACGACTGGCGCCAAAGTCGTCGAACCGGGCGACATCTACGATGTTCAAGCCGACATCTTCTCGCCCAACGCGCTGGGTGCTATCGTTAACCCTGAGACCGTCGACCGGCTGAAGGTGAAGCTGATCGCAGGCGGAGCCAATAACCAGCTATCGTCACCGGACATGGGCGAAACGCTGAACCAGCGCGGCATTCTCTACGTGCCCGACTACGTCATCAACGGCGGCGGCATCATAAACGTCGCGGCGGAAATTTCCGGCAATTACGATCCTGCATGGGTCGAGACCAAGGTGCAGGGGCTGGTCGCGACGATCGGCGAAGTCCTCGATCAGGCCGAATCCGAAGGCCGCCCCCCAAACAGGGTAGCTGACGAGATCGCGGCTCGCCGCCTGAGGGAATCCGCATGACACGTTCGCAGCTGCGGCATTAAGTTTGCTTCATGGACTCGCTTCGGGGCGATGACAGCGACCAGCGATGGTGCAGCTCAGCCGTTCCGATCTGGCGGAAGTCGATCTTCTGGACCCCGATGCGTCCAAAAGTTAGATTTCTTAAAGCGCAAGTCCACATTGGAGCGGGGGCGCAATGAGTGAAGTAGTCGTACAGATTAGAGCAAACCAGACCGATGATGTCTTGAGTTTGTCTAACGCGCTCGATGCATTCACCAAGTGGATCATGGAAAACGACCACGAATCGGAAGATTCGGACCCGCCCCACATCATGATGATGGCCGACCATGCTGGCGGCGACTGCGCGCGTCGGCTGGTGTTCCAGGATCGCGGGCAGGCCGCCCAGTTCCTGATGTTCTGGCGCCGTCAGAAACACAATCCGCAATAGCCCTTCTCGCAGCTGCGGCGGCGGCGCGACTTACCCTTTTGGTCCAAGGCTCGTTATAGAGAGCCATGGTTTCTCCGACCGGCTCCAAGGGGGCTGTCTCACATCGTTTCTCGCAACCGCGCATCGCCGTCATTGGCGCCGGCGTGATTGGGCTTTCCTGCGCGCTGGAGCTTGGCAGGCGCGGGGCGATCGTCTGTGTCTATGAACGAGGAGATGCGGCTGGCGCAGGCACGTCCAGCCGGGCGGCCGGCATGCTGGGCCTCGCCTACGAAGCGCCGGAATATGCTTCGCAGCCGCACGCGGACCTCGCCAGACGCTCGATGCAGTTGTGGCCCGACTTCGCCGCCGGCCTGCATGAGTTGACCGGAGGCGGCTGCAGCTTCCGCGCGGACGGAACACTCGCCTGCGCAACCAACGATGCTGAGTCGGAGAAACTTGATGCAATTGCATCCGCCTGCGAGCGGCTTGGCTTGCCGTGCGAAGAGGTCGGCGAACGGATCGCGGCGCTTGAGCCCGCTTTGCAGGGCGGTGTGCGGCGCGCGCTGTGGTTGAAGACCGACATGCAGGTCGACGCCAGCCTGTTGGTGGCGCGGCTTGCGCGAGCGCTCCAGGCTGTATCCGCACGCATCGTAACCAGCCAGGACGTCGTACGGATCGAGAGAAAGAATGGCTGGTTCGTCACCCCGGATGGCGAGGCGTGGGACCAGATCCTGCTCACTCACGGCGCAGCCGAGCAGGCGCCGGGATTTTCGATGAGGCCGGCGCGCCGCTCGATATCGGCCTGCCAATGCTGTCGCGCGTAAAGGGCCAGATCCTCGCGCTGGAGCCGCAGGTCGGCGCGCCGCGGCATGTGGTTCGTGCGGGACCGCTCTACGTTGTGCCCAAGCATGCTGCGACGTTGATCGGCGGCACATCACAGACGGATGCGGCGGATCTTGAGGTCGCCCGCGACATGCTGGACGAATTGCGTGAGCGGGCGACCCGGTTGCTGCCCGGTCTCGCCATGGCGCGGGAGATCGGCGCATGGGCCGGTTTCCGCCCTAGAACGGGGGATGACGCGCCCGTCATGGGGGAAACGGCGGTGGGCGGCGTATTTGTCGCCGGAGGCCATTACCGCAATGGTGTGCTTCTGGCGCCCGCAACAGCGGAATGGATGTCCCACAGGATACTGGACGGCAGGGCGCCTTTTGGCGAAGACGACCTCTCGCCCGCGCGCTTTCTATCCCGCGTTGAGCCGTCGCACTCGCGCTAGTCGGCCTGCTTGGCTAAGATTTGAACGAAAACGAGATTCCGGAGAGACCAGATGCACCAGATCGCGCCCATGACCGAGGACCAGGAAGCGATCAAGGACGCGGTCGAAAAGGTCTGCGCCAAGTTCGATGCTGAGTACTGGCGCAAGACGGACGAGACCGGCGAGTGGCCGGAAGCCTTCACGAAGGAGATGGCGGCAGGCGGCTGGCTCGGCATTGCGATGCCGGAAGAAGTCGGCGGCGCAGGCCTTGGTCTGACCGAAGCTTCGATCATGATGCAGACCGTGGCGCGCTCGGGCGCAGGCTTCACCGGCTGCTCTTCAATCCACCTTAACATCTTCGGCGCCAAGCCGATCGTGAAGTTCGGCACCTCGGAGCAGAAACAGGAATACCTGCCCAAGATCATCTCCGGCGAACAGAAGATGTGCTTTGGCGTCACCGAACCGAATTCGGGTCTCGACACCTCCAGCCTGGAGACCAAGGCCGAACGCACCAACTCAGGCTACGTCCTCAATGGCCGCAAGATCTGGACGACGGGCGCGCAGCGCGCCGACAAGATCATCTTGATCGCCCGCACCACGCCCAAAGAAGAATGCGCCAAGCCGTATCTAGGCCTGTCGCTGTTCTACGCCGACATGAAGGGCATCGAGGCCAAGCCGATCCCGAAGATGGGCCGCAAGGCTGTCGAATGTAACATGCTGTATTTCGACAACGTCGAGATCCCGAAGGAAGCGCTGATTGGCGAAGAAGGCGCGGGCTTCAAGTATCTCCTGCAGGGGCTGAACCCCGAGCGCGTCCTGTTCGCCGTCGAGAGCATTGGCCTTGGCTTCGCCGCCATCGAGCGCGCCGCCACCTATGCCAATGAGCGCGTCGTGTTCGGTCGTCCCATCGGCCAGAACCAGGGCGTGCAGCATCCGCTGGCGAAGTCCTGGGCCGAGCTGAAGGCCGCAGAAATGTTGGCCTACAAGGCGGCGCAGCTGTTCGACGCCGGCCAGGAATGCGGCGCGGAAGCCAACGCCGCCAAGTATCTCGGGGCCGAAGCTGGCTTCACCGCATGCGAGGCGTCTGTGCTGGCGCACGGCGGCATGGGTTACGCGAAGGAGTACGACGTGGAGCGCTACATGCGCGAAGCCATGATCGCACGCATCGCGCCGGTGAGCCGTGAGATGATCCTGAACTTCATCTCCGAGCGCGTTCTTGGCTTGCCGAAGAGCTATTAGACGCGAGCAGGTCCTGACCCGTGAACCATGAGTGACGATGGATCGTCATCCCCGGCGGTCTTGAGCAGCAATCAGGTGCTGTTGCTGGCGGTGGCGATCGCCGTCGTCACGGCGAATGCGTACTACATCCATCCGATCATTGCGCGCGTGGCTGTGGCGTTCGACGTCAGCGAGGCGATGATCGGGATTGTGCCGGCGCTCAACCAGATCGCGCTCGCCGTGGGGATATTCTTTCTGTTGCCACTGGGCGACCGGTTTTCGAACCGGCGGCTGGCGATCATCTTTGTGGCGTGTCAGGCGGCGGCGATCGTCGGCATGGCTTTGGCGCAGTCATTCTGGTTGTTCACCGCAGCGTCGACGCTGCTCGGCTTCTTCACGATCGCGCCTTACCTGTTGCCCGCCTATGCCTCCAAACGGGTTGAGCCCGGGCGGCTTGGGCGCGTGACGGCGGTGCTGACGACGGGGATCATCATCGGGATCCTTCTAGCGCGTACGGGCGCCGGCGTTGTCGCAGAGCATTTCGGATGGCGCGCTGTCTACATCTTGGCGGCGACGATGATGGTAGCGATCTCCGTGGCGCTTCCCTGGCTGATGCGCGCCGAGGCGATCGCTCCGCACAAAGGGCCGAGGCAAAGCTATGCCAGCCTTGTGGGGTCGATCTTCCCGCTTGTGCGCAGCAACCCGGAGATACTGGTGTCGGGCGCTATCCAGGCGCTGAGTTTCGGCGTGTTCCTCTGCGTCTGGATGGGGATTGGCCTGCACCTGACGAGCCCGGAGATGGGCTATGGCGTGGACGTAGTCGGCTACCTCGCGGCCGTGGCGGTGTTCAGTATTTTTGCGACGCCAAGGCTGGGATCATGGGCGGACAAGGTCGGCGGGCGCAGGGCGCGGTTCATCCTGTCGCTGTGCAACCTGACGGGCGTCGCACTGTTGTTCGTGTCCGGTCAGAGCATCTGGGTGTTGCTCATACCGATCATCATCATGAACCTCGCGGGGCCTGCGGTCGACGTTACCGGGCGGATGACGTTTCTCGACCGACCGCCGGAAACCCGCACGCGATTGATGACCGTCTACATCGTGATGATGTTCGTAGGCGGCGGGGCGGCGAGCTGGGCCGGCACCGCCGCCTACGCGTATGCGGGATGGACCGGCACGTCGGTGCTGGCCGGAGCGATGTCGCTCTGCGTTGTGCTGCTGTCGGCGCTGGCGCTTCGGTACAAGCCGGCCTGAGGGTCACTCGTCCTTCGGCGATATCTTCAGCACCACGCTGTTCTCGGCCTCGTCCGTCATCACGTAGATATACCCGTCGGGGCTTTGTTCGACATCGCGGATGCGCTGGTGGAAATCGACGAGCAGCTGTTCGCGGCGGACGACTTCCCACTCGTCGTTGAATACCAGTCTTTGAAGGTGCCCGGTGCGCGGGGTCGATCCGACGCGCATGGAGCCGATGAAGAGGTTCTTCTGCCAGGCGGGAAACTTGTCGCCCGTATAGAACAGCATGCCGCCCGGGGCGATCGACGGAACGTAGGAGATGTGCGGCCGGGTGATGCCTTCCTCGAACAGGACCTCCGAGACGCGCCCGCCAGCGTAGTAGCGTCCGTCATTGAGTACCGGCCATCCGTAATTCTGCGTCGCGCGCAGGATGTTGACCTCGTCGCCGCCCTGCGGCCCGTGCTCCGACACCCAGAATTCCTCGGTCCACGGATTGAGCTCGAGACCCAGATTTACACGGTGGCCGAGCGTGTAGATTTCCGGATTGTAGCCCTCCTTGCCGATGAAGGGATTGTCCGCAGGGACGGTTCCGTCGTCGTTGAGGCGCAGCGTCTTGCCCGCGAAGTCGTCAGGGTGCTGCGCGCGGCCGATAGAGGCGTCGGTGCCGACACCGGGGCAGCCGATGGTCGCATAGAGCTTTCCGTCCGGTCCGAAATGCAGGCGCGAGTAGAGCGCGTCGACATCGTCGGACAGGAAGATGTCCTTTCCATCGACGATGCGATCGCCCTCAAGCCGTCCGCGAAAGATCGCGTTGGATCCGAGTGCGCCGTCGTAGACCGGCTTGTGGTACGAGATGTAGATCAGCTGGTTGGTCGCGAAGTCCGGGTGCAACGCGATATCCATGAAGCCAGTCGCGGTGCCGGTGATAATTGAGGCCGGCGTGCCGCTGATCGGCGTTGGGTCGAGCTTGCCGTCGCGGATGATGCGGAGCTGTCCGGCGCGCTCGGTGACGAGCAGGTCGCCGTTCGGAAGAAATTCGAGCGCGCGCGGCGCAGCGAGCCCCTTGGCGACCACCTCAATCTGGAGGTTGCGTTCTTCCCAGCTTTCCAGCTCGAACGGCCCGTCGCCAACCGGCGGCGCATCCCAGGCCGGAGGCCGCAGCCCGCCAACGCTGTCGCGTTCGTCCCGGATGCGGCGCACCGGATAGGAAAAGTCTGGATGGAAACGATCGGCCATGTCGCCTTCGCCGAACTGCGCGCGCATCGCCGGCGGCGCTGTGAGGAAGGCGACCAGCTGCGCTTCCTGCGCCTCGTCGATCATGCCGCCCTGCAGCGCCATCAGCCCGCCATCGCCAAGCGCGGCATGAATACGGTCGGCGCCAAAGGCGAACAGGGCGTCCAGCTCGGGCGCGGTCTCGTCGCCGCCATTGTGGCAGGCGCTGCAATACTGATTATAGACCTGCACGCCCGCGCTGATGTCTGCACTGACAGCAGTCGGTCGCGGCGCCGGCCGGTTGGGCTCTGCAACCATCGGCTGGGGCGCCGCAGTCGCCTCTTCAATCTGGGGCACCGACGACGTGCAGGACATGAAGGCGAGAGTGGACGCGGCGGCGAGAAGGCTGAAACGAAACATGCAGTTTTCCCCTGTCAGAACCTGACGAAACCTGGGAGGAAACTGCGCCCGCGCACGTCATTGGCGGCGGATCATCTGTCGTGATGTTTGCAGGAAAGTGGGCCCAAGTGAAGCGGTTCGATTACTGGGCCAGCGGGGCCTCGAACGCGAGCCAAGTCCAGGTGACGCCCAGCGCCCTGTTGGCGGGCTGGACAGATGGGGCATCGAGATCGAGCAACAGGGAGAGCCCAAGCGACCGGGCGTGCGCGATGGTCGGGCCGATCTCCACCTTGTGAACGGGACGGTCACTGGGCGCAGCGCCACACTTGATCGAGAAGGCCAGCACCCCGCCGGGCGCCAGCAGGCTGGAGAGGACGTCGAGGCTCTGGCGCTGCTCGTCCTGATCCAGGTGAGCCCAGACGGCCGTCAGCTTGATGAAATCGAAAACGTCGGGTCGGCCAGACAGCGTTTCGAGTTCAGGAGCCGGTCGTCCAGCCACTCGATGTCTGATTGCGAATAGCGGAGCTTCCCGCCCGCGCAGGCCGTGCGTGGGCTCGACCGCGACCACGTTGTGGCCAAGCGCAGCCAGCCACGCAGCGTCCCGACCTGTTCCCGCCCCGACATCGAGGACGCGCGAAGGCGGAGACGGCACCAAGTGCATGATCGGCGCATTGACCTCGCGGGTGTCGAGCGCGTCGTAGCGCTCGAACAGGTCGGAGGCGACGCGGTCGTATCCGTCGAGGACCAGCCGGTTCATGGCGCTACTGGCTGTTGCGCCACTTCTCCATGGCCGACGAGATCGCGAACGTTTCCCGGTATTTCGGCGAATCCGAAGGACGCGGCGGACGCTGGGAGGTCAGGGCCATGATCTCGGCGAGCTTGTTGTGGGCGGCGCCCGCCTGTCCGGCGCCGATATAGGCGTGCAGCTCGACCAGCGCGTCGGACAGGAGATCGTCCGCGCGGATGACGAAGTAGGGCTCGTCCTCAGCGAGATCCGGATAACAATCGAACTTCGAAGGGTTGGCTTTCGATCCGACAGGGGCGGTCATGGGGTCCTCGCAGGTGCTCGAATCACAAGCGTCATGATGGATGGATTCGCGATGAGTATCGCGAATGCGTGACGGATCGGCGTTAACCCCTCCCTAACCGGGAAAGTCCGAGGCTGGGGAGAGGAGATTCGCGTGATCGAACTCAATCCCCAGACACAGGCGGCTTCGCGCGCCGACGTCATGCGCGCCATCCGCGGCGCTGCATCGGCGACCGGGACGAATTTCGATTATCTCGTGAAGACGGCCCAGCGCGAGAGCAACTTCCGCTCCGACGCCAAGGCGTCGACGTCCAGCGCGACGGGCCTGTTCCAGTTCACCGATTCAACCTGGCTGCGGATGGTCGACCGCTATGGCGCAAAGCATGGCCTGAGCGTCGCCGCCGATGCGATCAGCGTGTCAGGACGCAAGATTTCGGTCGATGGCGGCGTGTCGCGCGCGGACATCCTGGCCTTGCGAAATGATCCTGACCTGTCGGCGCGTATGGCTGGCGAGCTTGCGCGAGAAAACGCGGGTATCCTCGAGAAGAAGATCGGCCGCGCACCGACGGACGCAGAGCTCTACACCGCCCATTTCATGGGGCCGCACGACGCAGGAAGACTGATCGTGGCGGCGCGCGACAACACGCCCGGCTCGGCGGCAGACATGTTCCCGAGCGCAGCTGCGGCAAACGCCAATGTTTTCAAGGGCGCAGGCGGCAGGTCGCTCACGGTGGGCCAGCTCTACCAGAAACTGACCGGCGCCGAGCTGACGGCGGCCGACACCGGCAAGGTCGCAGCCGCAACCCTGAGCGCGCCGATCGCGCCGGCTGGCCGGGTTGCCGCCTTCACGATCAGCGCCGGCGCGGCCCACATGGCGTCCAGCCTTCTGGATGCGCTGTTCGAGATCCAGACCGAGAGCGCCCAGAAGCGCTCAGAGAACGATGCCTGAGGGCGGACCTTGGTTCGCGCGCCCTTGCCGGATTGTGACGGAGTTGCAGCCTACGGGTAAACGGTTGTTAAGACGCCAAAGCGAGAATCGGTGCACACGGACCGCGTCGAAAACTCCAGGCGATTTCCATGACAATTGCGACGATGCGCGCGACCTTGACCCAGGATGACATCCGCCGATTGGTAAAGGGCGAGAGCCCGGAACAGCGCGCGCTGGCGACACAGAAGATCTGCGAACAGATTGGCGGGCGGGAGCTGTCTGAGGCGGACCGGATATTCGCCGGGAAGATCCTCCAGCACCTCGCCGATGATGCGGCCGAACTCGTCCGCAAGGCGCTGGCCGTCACACTGCAGAACTCGCCAAATCTGCCGCGTGATCTCGCCGTGCGTCTGGCGCGCGACGTAGACGCTGTAGCGACGCCCGTTCTCGAAAACTCGCCGGTCCTCACTGAGGAAGACCTTGTCGAGATCGTCCTGGCGGGCTCGCCGCGCAAGCAGGTTGCTGTCGCCAATCGCTCTGAGGTCAGTTCCGGCCTGACCGAGGTGATCGCGATGTATGGCTGCCGCGATGCGGTGGAGGCGGTCGCCCTGAACGAGGGCGCAGCCTTCTCAGACGATGCCTATTCCGGCGTCCTCAACCGCTTCGAGGACGACGATCGCGTCAAGGGCGCACTGATCAATCGTAGTGAGTTGCCGATCCACGTCTGCGAAAAGCTCGTCAGCATGGTCACCGGCGAGCTGTTCGACCGACTGGTCAATACGCACGAACTGCCGCCGCAACTGGCGATCGAGATCGCCACTGGCGCACGCGAACGGGCGACGCTGGACCTTGTCGAGCAGGCGGGCGTTTCAACCGATCCGGGTCGCTTTGCGCAGCAGCTTCACCTGACCGGACACCTGACGCCGTCGCTGCTGATGCGGGCGATCTGCCTTGGCTACATGCCGTTCGTCGAGCACGCACTCGCCGAACTTGCCGGCGTGCCGCGGTCCAAGGCCTGGCTGATGATCCATGACGCGGGCGCACTGGGCCTCAAAACGATTTTCGAGCGGGCCGGCATGCCCGCCAGCATGTTCTCGGCGTTTCGCACCGCCATCGAGGTCTACCACCTCAGCGAGCAGGACGGCGCAACCAGCGATCGCAAGCGTCACCGGCGGTTATTGATTGAACGCGTACTGACGCGCTTCCAGGCTATCCCGAAGGCTGATCTTGAGTACCTGCTCGAGAAGCTCGACGCGCTGGAAGAAGGCAGAGGCGCTGGCGTGATCGCGCCGGCCGCCTAGGCGTCGGCGCCAGGCGCAACCGCGAAGTTCACGCCGATCGCGGCCAGTTCTTCGCCATCGCGCCACTTCGCATTCTGGGCGATAATGGCGACGCCCTCCGCCGCAGCGATCTCCAGCCGCGAAACAGGAATATCCTGCGATTTGAGCGTGCGCGGATCGACGAGGATCGCTTCCAGAGTCATGCGCGCGCGGGCGCTCATCGGCGTATGCCACGTCTTGCGGGCGTCGAGGCCGATCCGGAAGCCGCGGGCGCGGAACGCTTCGATGCGATCCATGGCCAGATCTTCAAGGGTGGCGAGCGATGCGTCCACGAAATCAATGCGGATTTCCTGCGGCAGGACGTTCGCGCGATAGGCGCCGGCTTCGGCCGCCATTGGCGCGTCCGGATCGGTGAGGGCCGCAAACGGGGCCAGGATGGAGATCGGGCGGGCGTCGTGGCCCAGGTCGCGGGCAAGACGCGCCGTCCGTTCGATCAGGTTGCCGAGCCATTCGCCGGCCGTCGCGCTGGCTTCGGAATAGTTGCAGCCAAAGTCGAGCCCGGCGTCCTCGAACGAAGTGTCGGTTTCCGCCTGCAGGCCGAACGACGCCCCATCTTTGAGACGGACGACGTGCTTGAAGCGCAGGCGCAGTTCGCGCGATGTCGGGACAATCGTCTCGTTGTTCGTCACGAGACGCAGGTGGGAAGCGCGCGCTTGGGTCATGGTTGGTTCCAGATCGCCAGTTGGTTTATGGCGCTGGTTTACCAGACCTTGCTTTCGTCCAGCCCAAGTCGGGATGGCTCATTTGGTTGAAATCGCCGTAGGGGCGTTAACGCTCTTTTGGCCTGCAAAAACAGGGGGTCAGGCGGCGGCCTGATCGATCAACTCGAAGGATTTCTCTTCTAGCTCGCTGACCAGCAGCGTCCCCACCGGTGATCCCCGCCCTTGATCTTGCCGCTGACCATGGCGCGCACTGCGTCGACATGGGCCTGAAGAAGGGCGGCCGGCGGACGGATATTGGGTGTTTCATCGCTGGTGAGCTTGCACAGCGTGTTGCAGACGCGGCCGATCAGTGGATAGCCGTAGGTGGGCGCGAGGCCCTTGAGATCGTGGGCGCGGCGATGCAGGTCGGCCGTCGCCTGCTCTCCGCCGCCGGCCTTCATGAACGCATCCCGTGCGCTCGTCAGGTTCTGCAGCTCGTCCCTGATCCATTCATCGAACTGGCCGGACATCTTTTCCAGCTCGGCTTCCGCACGGGCGATGGCGCGCTGATCGAGGGCGGGCATGGGGCCGCCGATCTTCGCCTTGAGCATGTTCGGCGGATTGATGATCTCGATCGGCTTCTGCTTGGACATTCCGGACCCATAAACAGTTTCAGGTCGCACGAATCTGAACCCGCGCGCGGTATCGGTCCATGCATTGTCACTGATGTACTGTTAACAAACGTTTGTGGTTTGCCGCGGGCGGATCAGAGCGAAAACTGCTCCTGCAGGATGCGCTCATCCAGCGCCTGGCCCTCATCAAACAGCATCGTCAGCGGTTTGGAGCGGTCTTCGCGTATGAAAACGCGCTCGACATCGCGCACTTCCTGCGTATCTGCGGAGGCGGCGACCCTGCGCTGCTCGGCGTCCTTCACGATAATTTCAACGCGCGCATCGTGGCGCAGGAGGGCCCCGCGCCAGCGTCGCGGGCGAAACGGCGAAATCGGGGTCAGGGCGAGCAGATTGGCGCCGATCGGCAGGATCGGACCATGCGCCGAAAGATTGTAGGCGGTTGAGCCGGCAGGCGTGGCGACCAGAACGCCGTCGGCGGAAAGCTCGCGCAGGCGCTCACGGCCGTCGACGACAATATTGAGTTTGGCGGTCTGCGAAGTCTGGCGCAGCAGCGAAACCTCGTTGATCGCCAGCATCAGTTCGGTTGAGCCATCGAGACGCTGGGCCCGCATCTCAAGCGGATAGATCACCGCGCGAACGGCCGAGTTGATCCGCTCGATCAGGTCGGTCTCGCTGAACTCGTTCATCAGAAAGCCGACCGTGCCCCGGTGCATCCCATAGACCGGGATGCGGTCATTGAAGCGCGCACGGAGCGTCTCCAGCATCCAGCCGTCGCCTCCAAGGGGAATGATGACGTCCGCTTCGCCTGCGGAAACCTGCCCATAGCGCCGCGTCATGCGCTCAAGGGCGGACTGGGCGTCCGACCGCGGCGAGGCGCAGAAATGGAGTTTTGGGCGGTCGGCGCTCATGGTGTCTCCGTAGGTCGGCGCAGACTAGAGCGCAATCAATGGCTTGGCGACGTGCGTTTCGCGTCGATCAGGTGTAAACAGGCGTTCAAGACGTACCCAGACGACGTGGAGGAAGCCCGATGCCGGACGATGTGAAACCCGCCAGCAAGAGTCAGACCTGCAGCGCGGAAGAGTGGAAAGTTCGGGTCGAACTGGCCGCGCTCTACCGTCTGGTGGCGCTGCATGGCTGGGACGACATGATCTACACGCATATCTCGGCGCGTGTTCCCGGACCCGAGCATCACTTCCTGATCAATCCGTACGGCATGTTCTTCGACGAGATCACGGCCTCTTCGCTGGTGAAGATCGATCTCGACGGGAACATCGTGGAACCGAGCGATTATGCCGTTAACCCGGCCGGCTTCACGATCCATTCGGCCATCCACGCCGCCCGGGAGGACGCCAAGTTCGTGCTTCACGTTCACGCCGACGCCGGCATCGCGGTGTCCGCGATGAAGGAAGGCTTGTTGCCGCTGAGCCAGCACGCGCTGATCGTGATGCCCCACGTCGCCTATCACGAGTACGAGGGCATCGCGCTCGACCTCGGGGAGCGCGAGCGCCTTGTGAAGGATCTCGGCGACAAGCAGCTCATGATCCTGTGGAACCACGGCACGCTTGCGACCGGCGAAACTGCCGCGGATTGCTGGCAGGGCATCTTCTTCCTTGAGCGCGCCTGCAAGCAGCAGGTGATGGCGCTGGCCGGTGGACGGGAGAATGTCCGTCTCGCGCCGAAGGAAGCGCAGGAAACGGTGAAGCAGCAGGTTGCCGGCGGCATGCGCGGCGGCCTGGCTTGGCCCGGCTGCCTCCGCAAGCTGGACCGGCTGTCGCCGGGCTACGACGCCTAGTGGGATAAGGGCGAATACGGGGGGATTTGTTGGGGGACATCAAAGGAAGAGCCGCGCGCCTCGGCGTGATGGCGACGGTGAGCGCCGCGGGATGCGGAGAGGCGTTCGCGGGCGCATGGGTGCAGGCGCCGGGCGAGCGGCTAGAAATCTCGAATGTCTCGCGCGAGACCGGCGAGTTCGGCGAGAACTGGACCAGCGACCTGCACATCGAATATGGCCTCGCCGAAGGCTGGGGGCTGAACGCGAAGATCGCCAGCCAGTTTCGCTATGGCGTCATCGAGGAAGATCGCTTCGCCATGGAGGCCGGCGTGCAGCGGTCATTTGCACTCGGCGACCGCGGGGCGTTTGGCGTGAAGGCGTCGATACTTGGCGCCGAAGCGTTGAACGGACCCGATTGCCAGGGCCTCGGCTACGAGACCCGCACGGCGCTGGGCGCTTCGCGAAGCCTTTTGGGGCGCGAGGCATTCGTGAATGTCGAGGCTGCGCGGCGCGAGCGTGAGGAAGGCTGCGTCCGGAACCTCGTTGAAGTCGCTGCGGGCGTCGAGATCGCTCCGCGATGGCGAACGCTGGTGAAAGCCTGGAACGAAGATGGCGACGGCGCTAAGACCACAAAGGTGGAGGCCGGGCTGTTCAGGGACTTCGACCGGTATAGCGCCGGTCTGGGCTATCGGCAGGAAGTCTCCGGCGCGTTCCAGGAAAGCGGCTTCGTCGTTTCGCTATGGGGGCGCTTCTGACGCCTACTTCGAGCTTTCGATCATCAGCCAGCCAATCAGGTCGCGGCGCTGCGTTTCATCGGCCAGCCCGTCGAAGAACATGGCGCTCTGGGGAAGGTATGAGCGCGGGTTGGCCAACCACTCATCGACCTCTTCCGGTATCCAGTACGTCATGTCGGTCGTCGCGGCGAACTCGTCCATGGCCGGGGAGTAATCGTGGGATTCAAGGCCGCCGGGCGCCCTGGCGAACACGCCGTGCAGGTTGGGGCCAAGGGTCGAGGGAACGGAAGGACTGACGGAATGACACCGTACACAATTGGCTTCGAACGCGGCCTGTCCGGCGGAGAGGTCGGCCTCGTTCCACGGCGCGGGCAACTCGTCCCGGGAAGCATAGCGCGGCGCGCCTTCGGGCCACGAGACCTCGGTTTCGGCGGCAGGGGTCTCTGCGGCCGGCTGGGCGCCGTCATTGCAGGCGGCGAGAAGGGCGAACGATGCGACGAGTGTCGACAGGAACTTTGTTTTCATGTCCGGGACCGTAGAGTTGCCTCGAAGGCGAAGCAACGCGCAATTCGCGACATCTGGATACCGTTATTGTGGAGGCTATGACATTGGAAAGCTGGAAAAAAGTCCTGTCCCAGGCCGGGCGGGTCTCTGGCGTTTCGCTAAAGGACATGGCCGCTGCAGCGGATGACGCGGCGTTCTGGCGCGCACCCTCCCTCGCCGTCGATTGCGGCAAGCAGCCGCTCGACAAACCGGCGATGGAAGCGCTGGAGGCGTTTGCTGCGGAGCGGGACCTGCCGAGCAGCATTGCGCGCCTGTTCGGAGGCGGACCTGTCAACGCATCGGAGAACCGTCCGGCTTTGCACTGGGCGCTCCGTGGCGGCGGCGAGGACGTGCCGGCTGTCGACGAGATGCGGGCCTCAGCGGCCAAGGCGGCGGCCTTCGCCGACCTCGCCAGAAGCGGCGGTCTCGGCTTCGAGGTGAAGACCATACTCCACATCGGTATCGGCGGCTCGGACCTCGGCCCACGTCTCGTCTGGGACGCGCTGCGGGACTATGGCTCCGAGGGTCCGACCATCCGCTTTTGCGCCAACGTCGATCCCGAGGATTTCGCGGATGCGACAGCTGGCGTCGATCCATCGACCACGCTTGCAATCGTTGTGTCGAAATCCTTCAAGACCCCCGAGACCGCCTCCAACGCGGCCCTCGCACGCGAGTGGCTGGCGGATGCGCTGGGCGCTCAAGAGGCTGACCGGCATCTCGCCGCGGTATCGTCCGCGCCTGACCGGGCGCAGGCATGGGGCGCAGGGCCTGACCGCATCTTCCCGATGGATGAGGCGGTCGGCGGCCGTTACTCAGTTTGGTCCAATGTAGGCCTGTCGCTTCAGATCGCGCTCGGCGCGGATGTCTGGTCCGGATTTCTTTCTGGCGCTGCCGCCATGGACGCGCATTTCCGCGATACGCCGCTGTCGGACAACGTGCCCGCGAAGCTCGCGATGCTGGATGTCTGGATGCACACGGCGCTCGGCGTGCCGAGCCGCACGGTTCTGGCCTACGCACACCGGCTCGCGAAGCTGCCAGATTTCCTGCAGCAGCTGGAAATGGAATCGAACGGCAAGTCAGCAGCCGATCAGCCCGGAGGGCTGGTGGGGCCGACTGGGCCCATCGTGTGGGGTTCGGTTGGTACGCTTGGGCAGCATTCGTTTCACCAACTGTTGCACCAGGGCATGCGCGAGAGCGTGATGGAATTCGTGGTCGCGCTGGATTCTGGCGCCGGCGACAAGGTGCGCGGTCGGGCGCTTCTCGCCAACGCATTCGCACAGGCCGAAGCCATGCTTGCGGGAAGGACCGCAGCGGCGGCGGAGGCGCAATTACTGGCGCAGGGTGTGGACCCGGAAACGGCAGAGGCCCGCGCGCCGCACATGCATATGGAGGGCGGCCGGCCGTCGTCGACCATCATCCTCGACCACCTTTCGCCAGAAAGCCTCGGCGCGCTCATGGCGCTTTACGAACACCGGACATTTGCGGCCGGCGTCCTGTGGGGGATCAACCCATTCGATCAGTGGGGGGTGGAACGCGGCAAGGTGCTGGCAGAAGAACTGGACGAGGCCATTGCTGGCGGCGCCGTCGGTGAGCGCGATCCCTCAACTCAACGCCTCGTCGATATGGCGCGTAAGCGACACGGGTAATAACCGAGCCCGCGGCGCGAAATGCGGGCCTTGCTCTACTGTTCGGGCGTGCGGACGCGAACGCTGGATCGTGTTGTGCGGCCATCCGCATCAACGACGGCGATCTTGTAGAAGCCGGGCATTTCGGGAAACCAGACGGCCTCGCCGGCGGCGTTGCGGCTGAGCGGTCGTCCCTCGACATACCAGTCCAGCCGCCCCCGGCCTTCCGCCGCCATCACGAATGAGCGGTGCCGTTCGTCCACCCAGAGCTCGGCCTCGGTTGGCGGAAACAGGATTTGAGGCGGGCGGGCGTCAGATTCGAACGAGGCCATCGGGCGCGGTGTCGGACGGTCGCGGAGGTCGTGCCTGAGCACGGGACCCGATGCGGTCTTCGGCAGGATGCGTGCGGCGAGGTCGAAAGCTTCAAACAGGATGGGCAGCGCATCCTCCCGGCCCGTCGTGGCCGTACGCGGCGCGCTATCTGCCCGGCCGGTCCAGACGACAATCGCCAGACCATCGCCGACGCCAGCGGCCCACGCGTCGCGATAGCCATAGGACGTGCCGGTCTTGAATGCGATTTCCGGCGCCTGCTGGGTCAGCCGCGCAGGCATGCGCCCTTGTGGCGTGGGCGCGCGGCGCAGGATGTCGATGATCTCGGACGCGGATTCCGGCGTCATGATGGTGAGCGGGCGCTCAGGTTTTCTCCGCTTGGGGCGGTCGGCAAGCCAGTTGAGCGGTCGCGCCTTCCCCCCATCGCCAAGCGCGGCATAAAGGACCGCAAGGTCGCGCGCCGTCAGGCCGACGCCGCCCAGAGCGACCGCAAGCCCATCGTCATACTCAGCCGAAACCGGCAGCGATGGATGTGCGCCGGCAAACTCGAGCGAAGACAGGAAGCGGCGCGGCCCGATCGCATCAAGCGCGGCCACCGCCGGCACATTCAGCGAATGCTGCAGCGCCTCGGCGACCGTCACGTCGCCCCGGAACATGCGGTCGAAATTGTCAGGCCGGTAGGACGCAAAGCGGCGCGGCGCATCTTGAATGCGCGTGGCCGGCGCGGCGATGCCGTCATCAAATGCTAGTCCGTAGATGAACGGTTTGAGGGTTGAGCCGGGCGAGCGCTTGCGGTTGGTGAGGTCGATCCAGCCGCCAGGCGCCTGCCGGTCCGCCGCGCCGACGGACGCCAGCACATCGCGCGTCGCAATGTCTACCACCAGCAGCGCTACCTGCGATCCGTCGACGAACTGGCTGCGGGCGCGGGCGGCGAGCGCCTCGGCCTGCATCTGCAGCGGATAGTTGAGCGTAGTTGCGATGTCGCCCTGGTTCCGGCCGCCCAATGCACGCGCCGTTTCGGCCGCGTGCCAGGCGAGGGTTGGAAAGTCGCGGCGGGAAGGCGCGGGATATTCCGCTGACTCTGCGGCAAGATCGGCGGCGAACACGCCCTCGCCAGCCAGCCGGTCCAGTACGCGCTTGCGCGCAGCGATGGCGGTATCGGGCCTCAGGTCCGGACGTCGCGCTTCTGGCGATTGCGGCAGGGCGATCAGCATCGCGATCTGGTCCGGCGAAAGGTTCGACGGCTCCTTGCCGAAATAGGCCCAGGAGGCCGCGCGTACGCCTTCGAGATTGCCGCCATAGGGCGCGAGCGTGAGATAGAGTTCGAGGATCTTGTCCTTCGAGTAGCGCCAGTCCAGCTGCATGGCGCGGAAGGACTCAATCAGCTTGGAGCCGACATTGCGCGGGCGCGGCTCAAGCAGGCGGGCGGTCATCGTAATCGTCGAGCCGCCAGAGACGACCCGGCCGGCAGAAGCGGACGATAGCGCCGCGCGAACCATCGCAATGGGGTCGACCCCGCTATGCGCATAGAAGCGCTTGTCCTCATAGGCGAGCAGCGCGCGTACGAAGGCGGGGTCCAGCGTCTCGATGTCCGCCCGGAGGCGCCATTTGCCGTCCTCAACGGGGAAGGCCCGCAGAACCGCGCCATCCCTTGCGGTGACGACCGTCGATACATGGCGCGCGCGCTCCATCGGCGGCGGGAAGATCAGGTCGGCCAGCGCGATTGGCAGCAGGACGGCGAGTAGGCCGACGCAGGCGCGACGCCACCTTTCCTTTGGCCACAACAGGCGCTTCAGGCGGGCGATCCGCCGGTCCGCTGTTCCTGTGTGTGCGCCCGCCTCCGCCATGGTCAGTTGCGCGCCGTCACCGTGATCTGCCGCGACGCGGTGCGGGCGAAAACGTCGGGCCGGTACATGTCCTCGGCCACCACGCCTGGCATGGTGAAGGCGCCGGGCGTCACTGCGCGGACCATGTAGGCGACGGTCTTGGACTCGCGATCGAAGAGATCGAACGCCGCAACGAAGCGGTCATCGCGCGCCTCGGCCACGTCGGGGACGGTCAGGTCTCCGAGGAAGGCGTAAGGCCCGCTCTCTCCGGCGTCGGACGGCTGCAGCACGGCTTCGATCTCGAACCCCGCTGGAAGGAGATCCGACAGGATCAGCGGCGTCTCGCGTTCGGAATTGGCCGCGACCGAGATCGCGACGATCAGGCGATCGCCCCGCTGGAAGCTGGCGCCGTCGGCAGCGCGGCCCTGCGGCGTCCAGACCTGCTTGTTCGCGGCAAGGCCCGAGGCAACGGGCGGCGGGGCGCTGGCGGGCGCGCCGCGGGCGATCCGCGTGACCCATAGCTGCCCGCCGCCAGCGTTGGTGAAGGTGGGCTGGGCCCTCAGCTCGGCGTCGGCGAGTGCGAACACGCCGCCTTGCGAGACGGTCTGCGCAGGACCGTCGACCCGCACATTCGCAGCCGTTGCGCCATCCGAAAGCGCGTTGGCGGCAAGCAGCATGAACGCTTTTTCCTGCGTGTTCAGGCGGTCGGGTTCCGGCAGGTCGCGGCCCACGCGCTGGGCGAGCCGCTCGACCCGCTGCGTATCGTCGGTCTCGGCGGCAAGGGCGAGCACGCCGGCGAGATCGCGCCGGGCGGACTGATAGTAGTCGCCGCGGTTTTCGTGACCCAGCGCCTGCTCCGCCTGGTTGAAGGCGGAGTTCGAGCGGGCGTTGTCGCCGATCATGTGGAGCGCGGCACCGATATGCGCGCGGGCGAGCGGGCTTGGAATGCCCGGCAGCCGCTCGTCGTGCAGGTAGCGCAGCCGGGCCCGGTCCATGCGGCCCGCGCGGGCCAGAACATAGGCGGCATATGCAACCGAGCGGTCCATCAGGGCCTGTTCGGTGTCCGGGTTCCAGCGAGACGTCCAGACATCGAAGTCATAGCCCGTCGACCAGCGGTTCTCCTGGATCGCGAACGTCTCGAGCGCGTCATAGGCCTGATCCATCGCGGCGTCCGGGACGACATAGCCGGCCGCCTTGGCGCGCGCGAGGAAGTCGGTCGCATAGACGCCGATCCACGGCGTCGCGTTGCGATCGCCCATGCGCCACATCCCGATGGCGCCGTCGCCGCCCTGACGGCTGAGCAACGTCGAGACGGCTTCCTGCACGTTAGTGCGGATTTCATCGTCGGTCTGACGGCCTGCGAGCGCCGCCATCTGGTTGGCATAGAGCAGCGGCATGGCGCGCGACGTCACCTGCTCCGTGCAGCCGTAGGGATAGCGGTCGAGCGAGTCGAAGAGCGCTGCGGCGTCCATAGGGATGGGCGAGAAGGAGACCTGCACGTTTCCAGACCCTGGCAGGAAGGAACTGAGCGCATCCGGCGCCGGGGTGTAGGTCGCGCCGGGCGCCAAAGTGAGGCGTTCGACATAGGAGGTCGGCAACCATGCAGACCGGGTCTCGATCGGATAGCTGCGCGTCACGGCGAACCCGCCCGGGCCGGTCACGCCAAGCTCGATCTCCGAAATCCCCGTTGTAGGCGCCGAGAGCTGGGCGCTCAGTTCATTGCGCTGGCCTTGAGCGAGGGTTGTCGAGACATTCTGGCGGGCGGCCGATACCGGTCCGGTCGCTGAGATCGCGCCCTGATACTGGCCCGCCTGTCCCTCGACATTGTCGATCGTCAGCGTGACCCGTGCGGTATCGCCCGGTGACAGGAAGCGCGGCAGGATCATCTCGGCGGTGACAGGGTCGCGGACGGTGACGGCTTCCGAACTGGCGCCAAGCCCGGTTTCGGAGAACGCGACGGCCATGACGCGAAGCTCGCCGTTGAAGTCCGGTACGTCGAGTGTGACGGTAGCCCGGCCGTTCCGGTCCAGTTGGACCGGGCCCGAATAGAGCGCGACGGATTTGGTCGGGACGACGGAAAGCCCGGCGCCGCCGATCTGGTCGCCGCCAGTCCGCAGTGCAGACGCCGCGCCCTGGTTGGGATCGAGCAGGCGGCCATAATCATCGTGCAGGGCGACGCCCAGCCGGCGCTTGCCGAAGAAGTAATCGACCGGGTCTGGGCTGTCGAAGCCCGTCAGCATCAGGATCCCTTCATCGACGGCGGCAACCGTCACGAACGCGCCTTCGCGTACCGGGCCTGACGATGCGTCGATCGAGATTTCCATCGGCTCGCCCGGTCGCTGGATTTCAGGAATCCCGAGCGACAGCTCGAACGTGCGCGGCGCCATGTCGACGGCGACGTGCGCGACCCCGACCGCGCGGCGCGGCACAGGGCGTTCGACGGGATCACGGGGCGTGTAGACACTCGCCATGACATAGACGCCTGCGCCCCACTCGCGCGTGACTGGCAGCGAGATGCGCGAGCCCTCGGCTTTCACCGACACGACGCGCGTTTCGATCACGTTCTCCGCGGCGACCACGATCTCGGCTTCGCCGTCATATGGCGGCAGGATGCCGATCTCGATATTCCGGCCGACCTCTAGAAGAGTATCGGGCATCGAAAGGCGAACGCGGTCGGGCGCCTCGACGCCATCCTGTGGGGAACCGCCCCAACCCGCCCAGAACCCGTATGACGCTTCGGCGCCGGTCGAGCCTTCGGTGAGGATCAGCTCATAATCGCCCCAGTCGAGTTCGCGTGTCGCAATCTGCGCGGGCGCAGCTGCCGTCATGCTGGCGGAGCCTTCGTCGACCTCGACGATATTTCGCGACCGGCGCCACTGCCAGTCGCCGCCGCCGGCCCGGTACCAATCGTATTTCCAGTCGATGCGGACGAGCCGCCAGTTGACGCGACCCGCCTGTGGCTGGCCATTGCGGTCGAGCGCCACGACATCGAAGCGCGCCGCTTGGCCTTCTGCCGCGGAATCCTCGAATGCCGGCTTGACGCCGAGATAGCGGTCGTTGGGGCGGTACGGGATGCGGACGTCGTCGCGCACGGCGCGTCCGCCCGGTTCGATGGCGCTGACGACTGTCCTCAGCCGCAGCGGTTTCGAAGACGTTTGCGAGACCTCGCGTGCGTCGAGGAGGAGGTTGCCATTGCCGGCACCATCGGTCGTGACCTCGTCGAGCATCCAGGTCTGTTCGCGGAAGGTCTCGTCGTGGCGACCGAACTGATAGGCCGCGTAATCCGGGAAGGGATTTGGCGCCGGTTCGACACGCACCTCGCCTTCGAGCGGCAGCCCGGCGCCGGGGGCGCCATAGAGGAACCGCACGTTCGACGCGATCGCTCGCTGCTGGTTGCGCGCAAGCGGCGTGTTTTCGTCGACGTCGAGTTCAAGCCCGATGCGTTGCGGTACGAAGTCCTCGACCGAGAATCGCGTCGACCCAATCTGGCCAATGCCGTCGATCTCTGCAGTGAGGCGCCAGTCGCCGCGCGCCGCTGCGGACGACAGCGCGATATCGTGACGGACGGAGCCAGCCTCGGGCGCTTCGTCGAAGCGCAGTCGTTCAACTTCGATGCCGTTGGGTCCGTAGAGGACCAGCGCGCCAGAGCGATCTTCGATCGCGCGCGCCTGTGCGTCACGGATCAGCGCGGTGGCGTGAACCGTCTCGCCGGGGCGGAAGATGTCACGATCTAGATAGATGTAGGCGTCAGCCTCTCCCGCCGGCGACCGCCCACCAATGTCGCGCTCAGAGAGGTCGACCGGCGAGCGATTGAGATCGAGCGCGGCGAAGTCGCCATTGGGGCCGTAGGCGAACACGAGACGCGGCGCCATCGGACCTTCGCCGCGCAGTGCGGCTTCCGGGAAGCGTACATGTCCGTTCGAGGGGCTTTCGCCGCGCGCCAGGATCTGGTTGTTCGCGGCCACGAGTTCGAGCCGGACATTGCGGACCGGCTTGGCCGACTGGATCGAACGAACGGTCGTGAACAGGCCATTGTCGCCGGTGTAGGTGGTGAGCGCTAGGTCGGTGATGATCAGCCAGCGCTTGGCCAGCGCGCCATTGTCAGGGATGTCGCCGCCCGCATCCAGCTGGTCGAGTTCGACGAAATAGGCGCCGGGTTCAAGCCGCGGGATCGCTTCTGCGATCGGGAAGACCGTTGTGGTGGCGGCGTTCGGCGAGCCCGGCGTTTCCATCTCCGCCTCGAATACGGGCTGGATCACGTCGGATGGGTCCGAGCCGTATTCCATGTAGCCGTAATTCCCGGCCGCCGCAGAGAAGCCGCTGGTGATCGTCTTGAACGCGAGCGCGCGGTCGGTCACTCGGCTGATCTTCACGCGCACGGCGTCGACGTTGACGGTCTCGAGCGCCAGACCGTCCGCCTCGACCCGCGGCAGGATCACGCCATCGCCCTTGAAGCCGACATAGGCGGGCCGGTCGCCGAACACGATCTCTACCGTCTCGTCGAAGTCGAGCTGGCGGCCGTCTTCAGCCGGCAAGCCGGAGCGGATGGTCACGTCGCGTGACTGACCGAACGTTAAGCCGCCGATACAGAGATTGGGGCCGTCGACGCTCAGCGCGGTCTGTGTGGCGGGCGAAATGTCGAGGTAGCCGGAATAATCCCGGTTCGGATCGAGCGAGGAAGAGAAGGCAAGACAGGCGCGCGGCAGGTCGCCGCTGACATCGATACTGTAACGGACAAACGCGAAGTCGGCGTCCGATTGTCCGGCTCGTCTCGCATTCGCGCTTCTTTGTTCAAGCTGCGGTCCGTCAGTCGACCGGACCATTTCGGCCTCGCCATCTCCGCCGCCACAGGCGGCCAGCAAGCTCAGGGCGCACGCCCCCGCAATCGCCGAAGCGACGTACTTCTTCGCCATGTCGAAACGCACGCGATCCTCCTCATGCCCCAACCGCGAGTCTGGCGGGGAGACTAGCCTCGCGTACTGCCGAGATGAAAGGGCAATCGCGACAACACAATGACGGCGCTGCGCCGGGAACACGGCGTTGTGTGGATAAGCTCGTCCAAGTGTTTAAGCTTGCAGGCGCCGGTTTCGACGGGGCAAGGTCGGCTCGAGGATTCTGGACGGACGGGAGTGGGGCGTGCTGACACTGTTCGAGTTGCTGGCGGCCATCATCACGGTCACCGCGACCTTCGCCTGGATCAATCACCGCTTCATCAAGCTGCCATCGAATATCGGCTTGCTGGTGATGGGGCTGTGCGCCTCCCTCGCCCTGATCGGTATTGACGCCCTGTTTCCCGACACGCGCTTCTATGAAGTGTTCGAGGAAGAGCTGCTGCAGATCGACTTCTACGACACCGTCATGAACGGCATGCTCGCCTTCCTGTTGTTTGCAGGCGCCTTGCATGTCGACCTCGGGAGGCTGCGGAACCGCGCCTTTGTCGTCGCTGCGCTCGCAACAATCGGCGTGGCGCTGTCCACTGTCATCGTCGCGACGGGCATGTGGCTGCTGGCGCAGGCCTTCGGTCTTCCGCTCGATTATTCCTGGGCGCTCGTGTTCGGCGCCCTGATCGCGCGGAGATCCGGTCGCCGTCCTGTCCACGCTCAAGACCGCCAACGTGCCGGACGAGATGGAGACGGACATGGCCGGCGAGTCGTTGTTCAACGACGGCATCGGCGTGGTCCTGTTCACGATCTTTCTTGGGCTCGCCATTGGGACCGATCAGGGAGACGAGGCCTCGCCGGCCCTGCACGTCGCAGAACTGCTGGTGGTCGAAGCCGGCGGCGGCATCATGCTGGGTCTGGCCACCGGCGGGCTCGCCTTCTTCGCCCTGAAAGGGATCGACGACTATGTCATCGAAGTCCTGATCTCGCTGGCGCTGGTCTTTGCGACCTATGCAATCGCCCACTCGCTGCACATTTCCGGGCCGCTGGCTGTCGTCGTCTGCGGCATCCTCATCGGCAACACCGGCGCGATGCATGCGATGAGCGAGCAGACCAAGCAGTACGTGTTCGGCTTCTGGACGTTGATCGACGAAATCCTCAATGCCGTGCTGTTCCTGCTGATCGGGCTGGAGGTCATCATCCTGACCTTCAACCTGTCCCAGCTCTGGCTGGCGCTTGCCGCGATCCCGCTGGTTCTGACGGCGCGGCTGACGTCTGTCGGCGGACCCGTCCTCGCGCTCTCGACGTCCGGCGCCGCGAAGTTTCCCAAGGGAACCATCCCGCTGCTGACATGGGGCGGCATACGCGGCGGCATATCGGTCGCGCTGGCGCTCTCCCTGCCAATGACCGATGCCCGACCGACCATCATCGTGGCGACTTACGCGGTGGTTCTTTTCTCCATCATCGTGCAGGGACTGACGCTGGGCCGGGTCGCCAGGGGCGCAGCGCAGGAAGCGCGAGGCCAGAAGGTCGACGAGGCGGTGCGCGACGTCGTCTGAGCGGGGCAATGCCGTTTCGCGGCCGCATTGACAGATTATCGAAAAACGATAAATTCCGGTTGGATGTTGAATTGCGGTGCAGGGTCCATTGCCTTGCCGCCGCATAGCTCGGGGGAAATTCCTGATGCCGATCGCCACGCGCACACTGCTTGCCGGAATTGCCGTTTCGACGCTTCCCGTCCTTGCGCTCGGAGCAGCGGCCCACCACTCGATGGAGCGTTTCGACACCCAGCAGGAAGTCACCATCATGGGGACGATCACGCGCTACGAGTGGGCCAATCCTCATGTCTACGTCTTCGTCGAGGCGACAGCCCCGAATGGAGACAAGGTCGAGTGGGAGATCGAGGGCGGGCCCCCGGCGATGATGCGCCGCGATGGCTGGTCGCGCGAAACGCTGAAGCCCGGTCAGGTCGTGACCGCCATCGGCAATCCGGGCAGGAACCAGTACAAGGACTCGATGTATCTCACGCGGCTCGAACGCGCTGACGAAACCCTGTTCAGCGAGGACGAGTGGATGGGCGCGATGATGACTGCGGGCGATGCGCCTGCGGCGCCAGCCGACGGACTGGATGGCGTCTGGACCACGCTTCTCAACTACGAGGCGGTCGCGCAATTCTATTCCGACGGCCTCAGCGCCAACGCGACGGAGAAGGGACTGGCCGCAATCGAAGCCTTCGATGAAACGACGATGCATCCCGGGCTCGACTGCATACCGTTCACCGCCCCGACGATGATGCTGTCGCCGGACATCAAGCGCATCCGGACCGCGGGCGACAAGATCCTGATCGCCGGGGAGTTCGACGGCGTGGAGCGCACGATCCATATGGACGTCGACTCGCACCAAGGCGTCGCACGCTCGCTGCAGGGCCACTCCATCGGGCGCTGGGAAGGCGATACACTGGTGATCGAAACGGCGCGATTTGCGGATCACGCGACAGGAACGGGGTTCGGCGTGCCGTCTGGCGGACGGAAGACACTGACAGAGCGCCTGTCGCTGGACGAAGACAGGACCAGCCTCACCTACGCGTTCGAGCTTTCAGATCCCGACTACATCAAGAATCCGATGAGCGGCGAAGCCAAATGGGTCCACACGCCTAGCGTGACGTTCGCGCCGCTGCCATGCGATCTTGAGAACGCCAGGCGTTTCATCAACGACTAGCTCGTCAGTCTTCCGGTTCTTCCTCTTCCTCGGCTGAGCCGTCGAGCACTTGCCGGATCGCCTGTTCGAACACTTCCGGCGGCTGTGCGCCCTGCAGCATCCAGCGCTCGTTGAGGATGATTGTCGGCACCGCCTGAATGCCGCGCGAGCGCCAGATCATCTGGTCGTTGCGCACCTCGTTGGTGAACTCGTCGGACGCGAGGATTTCGCGCGCTCTGGTTTCGTCGAGCCCGACGCTGGCGGCGGCTGCGGCGAGCGCGTCGTGATCGTTGCTGGGCAGCTGGTCAGTAAACGTCAGCTTGAACAGGGCTTCCTTGAGCTCGAGTTGCTTTCCTTCCGCCGCAGCCCAATGCAGCAGGCGGTGGGCGTCAAACGTGTTCCAGATCCGGCTGTCGGACGAATAGTTGAAATCGAAGCCCAGCGCCGCGCCGCTGTCGCGGATCGCATTGCGTGTCGCCTGCGACCGTTCAGGCGAGGCGCCATACTTCTGCTGGACATGTTCGCCGGTGTTCTGGCCCTCCGGCGGCATGTTCGGATTCAGTTCGAACGGCTGGAAATGGATATCTGCCGCAACATCGTCGCCGACGTTTGACAGGGCCTTCTTCAGGCCGAGCAGACCGACCACGCACCACGGGCACGCGACGTCGGAAACAAAATCAATTCGCAAGGTCTGGGGCATTGGCGCCTTTCTGCGGGCTATTCGCCCGACGGTTCTAACTTGTCCTGCGTCTTCGTGTCGAAGTCCGATGCATCATGGCGTTCGTGCAGCTGGCTGGCGGGATGGCCATAGGTCCGGTTGACCATGCGGCCGCGCTTGACAGCGGGACGCTCGTTCAACTGGTCGGCCCACCGCACCACGTTCTTGTACTCGTGAACCTGAAGGAACTCGGCGGAGTCATACAGCTTGCCCTGCGCGAGCTGGCCGTACCAAGGCCATGTGGCGATGTCGGCGATCGTGTAGTCCTTGCCCGCGAGATACTCGTTGTCAGCAAGACGGTGGTCGAGCACGTCGAGCTGGCGCTTTGTCTCCATCGCGAACCGATTGATCGGGTATTCCATCTTCCACGGCGCGTAAGCATAGAAGTGGCCGAACCCGCCGCCCAGATATGGCGCCGAGCCCATCTGCCAGAACAGCCACGACAGGCATTCCGCGCGGGTCGAATCGGTTGGGAGGAATGCGCCGAATTTCTCGGCAAGGTAGACCAGCATCGCGCCGGATTCGAACAGCCGTGTCGGCGGATTCGTCGACATGTCCATCAGCGCCGGGATCTTGGAATTCGGGTTCACGTCGACAAAGCCGGAACCGAACTGTTCGCCATCGCCGATCTTGATCAGCCAAGCATCGTATTCGGCGTCCGAGTGGCCGAGCGCCAGAAGCTCTTCGAACATCGTGGTGACTTTGACGCCGTTCGGCGTGCCGAGCGAATAGAGCTGGAAAGGGTGCTTGCCGACCGGAAGCGTCTTGTCATGTGTCGGACCAGCGATCGGCCGGTTCGTCTTGGCAAATCGCCCGCCGCTTTCCTTGTCCCATTCCCAGATCTTTGGCGGGACATATTCGTCGGGCTTGGTCATGCGGGGGACTCCGGCGGCTGAATTGCTTTGTCCCATGTAGGGCGGCCATGGGGCCGTGGAAACCGCCGCCGGCCAGATTGTTGCGTTTGCGCTTAAACGGCCTGGCCCGCTGCCCAGCCCGATGACCACGCCCACTGGAAATTGTAGCCGCCCAGCCAACCGGTCACGTCCACGCATTCGCCGATGAAGTAGAGGCCCGGCGCCTTGCGCGCCTCCATGGTCTGCGAGGACAGCTCGTCTGTGTCGACGCCGCCAGCCGTGACCTCCGCGGTGCGCCAGCCTTCCGTACCGTTCGGTTTGACGCGCCACGCGTGGATCTCGGCCGCCACGGCCTGCAGCTTGGCGTCCGACAGGTCCGCAAGGCGAGCATCGCCGTGCGTACGTGCAGCGATCTGCGCCGCGAGCCGCTTCGGGACGATCATGGCGAGCGCGATCGGCAGCGTGAGCTTGCCGCGCTCTGCGCGCAGCGCCTTCAGCCGGGCGAAAGCGTCCTGCCCGCGCGCGGTGTCGAGCAGCACCTCTCCGCCCGGTTTCCAGAACGAGGAGATCTGCAGGATGGCGGGGCCAGACAGGCCACGGTGGGTGAACAGCATCGCCTCGTCGAAGGAAGTCTTGCCGCACGATGCGCGCGCGTCGACGGAAACGCCCGCGAGTTCGGCGATCGGCGCAATAAGCGGGTCCGTGAACGTGAAGGGCACCAGCGCCGGGCGCGGCTCGATGACGTTCAGTCCGAACTGTCGCGCGATGTCGTAGGCGAATCCGGTCGCGCCCATCTTGGGAATCGACTTGCCGCCCGTGGCGATAACGACGGAGCTGCAGGTGAACGCGTCGCGCACCGTGCGAACACTATAGCCGTCTTCAAGGCGCTCGACGGAGAGGGTTCGGTCTCGAGCTTCAGCTGTCCGCCGGCATCGGCGAGGTCGGCCAGCAGCATGTCGATGATCTCTCTGGAGCTGCCGTCGCAGAACAGCTGGCCCAGCGTCTTTTCGTGATAGGCGATCCCAGCCTTCTCGATGCGCGTTATGAAATCACGTTGCGTGTACCGCTTCAGCGCCGACTTGCAGAAGTGTGGATTGTTGGAAAGGAAACGGCTCGGGGCGCAGTCGAGGTTGGTGAAATTGCAGCGCCCGCCGCCCGATATGCGGATCTTCTCCGCCGGCTTGGCGGACTTTTCGAGAATCAGAACGCGCTTGCCGCGTCTCCCGGCCTCGATTGCGCACATGAGGCCAGCGGCCCCCGCGCCAAGAATGACGGTGTCCCACCTGTCCAACTGAATTTTTTCCTCGCACCGCAGTTTGCGAAATTCCTAGCGCAGACTGACCGCTAGCACATCAGCCCAGCGGCATGCGGCAATCTGCCGTTGATGGCTAGTGCTACGTACTGTTGCTTTCGGTCGGAGCGCCACCTAGCTCCTGCCTCGCGTCAACGGCCTGTCCCCCCAACCCTGGGCCGTTGGCCGGGGAGGCGTGGTTCGCGCTGCGCCTCCCTCCGGGGTGGACAGGCCGTCGCCACGCTCTCTCAGTCTCGCGATCCGCTTTTCGGACCATTGTCGCAATGCGCCCTCAGGCGTTGTCGCAGCGCGTTTCCTCGTGATAGAGGCCTTTCGCTCGCGTTGCTCCGGCGGTCGGATCGGCGCGTTGGGGCGGTTAGCTCAGTTGGTAGAGCGCCTGCTTTACACGCAGGATGTCGGCGGTTCGAGCCCGTCACTGCCCACCATCTCCCTTGCAAAATCACCGAGGAATTCAGGCTGCAGGCCTTCTGCGGCGCCGTGCGCGGTGTAGGGTGACGCGCACCAGGACGTGGCAAACGGGACGCGCGCGATGTCTTTATCCCTGAATGACCATCTGGACCCGCAGGAGGGCCCGAAGCGGATCCTTGCGCTGGACGGCGGCGGCGTGAAGGGGATCTTGACGCTGGGCATGCTGGAGGTGCTGGAGGCGGAGCTCCGGAAGCGCTCCGGCGATCGCGAGCTGGTGCTGAGCGACTATTTCGACCTCATCGGAGGCACCTCGACAGGCGCCATCATCGCTTCCGGCCTCGCCCTTGGCCGATCGGTCGGAGAGCTGATCGAGATGTATCAGGCGCTCGGCCCGCAGGTCTTCGGCAAGACCAAGGGCGACGGCTATCTCATGGGGTCCAAATACGACAGCAACGCGCTGCAGAAGGCGCTGTGGCCGGTGCTCGGCAAGAAGACGATCGGGACCCGCCAACTCAAGACGGGACTGGCGATCCACGCAAAACGCATCGATACGGGGTCCGCATGGGTGCTGACCAACAATCCGCACGCGCCGTATTTTGACCCTCCCGATCTCCCGCTTGGGGAAGTCGCGAACAAGGACTTTCGGCTCATCAACCTCGTGATGGCCAGCGCGGCGGCGCCGACCTTCTTCGACGAGGTGAAAGTCCCCATGAAGTACAACGCAAAGGACAAGCCCATCGAGCACGCCTACTTCGTCGATGGGGCGGTTGGCGGCTTCAACAACCCCAGCGTCCAGCTCCTGCTGACCGCCCTTGTCCCCGCCTACGGGTTCGGATGGAAGTCAGGCGCGGACAACCTCATGATGGCGTCGTTCGGCACCGGTTCCAGGCGCCCGACCTACGACGGTAAGCAGTTCGCGCGCATGTGGCCGGGCATGCGCGGCGTCAATGCGCTGCGTTCGATGATCTTCGATACGCAGGTTCAGGCGATCATGCTGATGCAGGCCGTCTCGGAATCGATCCGGCCGTGGACGATCAATTCCGAAGTCGGCGACATGAGCGGCGTCTGCATATCGCCGAACGCCATGCTGGATTTCCAGCGCGTCGATGTCGAACTCGAATCCAAACCAAAGCGCGCCAAGCGCGGCGAGAGACTGGCGCGGACATCGATCGAGAAACTGCTGGACCGCGAACTTGATCATTCTGTCCTCGAAAGCGTCGACCAGCTCGCAAACGGACACCCCGACAACATGTCGTTGCTGCTGGAGATCGGGCGCAAGGCCGCGCCTGCCTACATCGGAGACGACTGGCCCAATCCGAAGTTCGATCTCGCCTCCTGGTCAGGCGCCAATCGAGAAAATTAGGCTGCCGCGCCGGTCATGGTTGTCACCCGCCACAGGTTCGTGCTGGAACACCGCTGAGCCGCAAGTTGAGGGGCGAGGACCGTGAATACAGCAATCTCCGGACTGATTTCGATTTCCGTTCTTGCCGCAGCAACCGCCGTCGCGCCGGTCGCGTTCGCAGACGACGGCGCCTATTCGCCGCCGCGCACGGCCTCCGGCCGGCCGGACCTGCATGGCGATTGGACCAACACCTCGCTCACACGGCTGGAACGGCCAGATCCGGCCATGCCGCTCATTGTCGATGACGAGGCCCGGCAAAGAATGGAGGGCATGCAGGCGCGGGTGACCGCAGCAGCCAATGCACGCACAGACCCTGATGAGGGCGCGCCGGAGGCCGGCGGGGCGGTCGTCGGGTACAACTATTACTGGCTGAATGTCGGCGACAATCTCGCCGTGGTGAAAGGCGAAGCGCGGTCGTCATGGATTGTCGAACCCGCGAATGGCCAGATGCCGGTATCGAACGAGGGCAAGGCGCGGATCGAACAAATCCTGTCGCGCAGAGGCTATGCCGATCCCGAAGGGCTAAATCCCGCTGACCGCTGTCTGGTCGGCAGCCGCGGTTCGGGCGGACCGCCAATGCTCAACAATATCTACAACAACACCTACCAGATCGTGCAGACAGACGAAGAGGTCGTGATCAACGTCGAGATGATGCACGACGCGCGGATCGTGCGCATGGGCGAAGCGCACAAGCCGGCGCCCTTGAAGCAATGGCTGGGCGACAGCGTCGGACGCTGGGATGGCGACACGCTCGTGGTCGAGACGCGCAACTGGAAGCGCGACCATGGCAATTACGAGCCGGTGTTTCTGTCCGAAGAAGCACTCGTGACCGAGCGTTTCACACGGGTGGCGGACGACGAGCTGCTCTATGAATTCACCATTGATGACCCGGGCTTCTACACCCAGCCATGGCGCGGGGAGATGGTGTTTCGCGCGGCGACCGGACCCGTGCACGAATACGCGTGTCACGAAGGGAATTACGCCATGTCAGGCATTCTGGCGGGTGCGCGGCGCGAAGACTAGCGCGCGGCAATGAACCGGCTGGTGTAGAGCGCCATCACTTCACGCACACGCTGGTCTTGCTCCTTGCGCGTCTCGCCGAGCGCTTCGGGCATCTTGCCTTCCAGCATCAGTGTCGCGAGGCCGTGCGCCATTGACCAGCACGCAATGGTCTCGTTCAGCGCATCTTCGGGCTTTTTGCCATGCGCTGCCGCGATCACCGATTGCGGCAGCTCGAATGTCGAGATCGCAGTCGTGTGCGCCTCCTCGAAATTATCGAGATCAACCATTTCGCGCCGGAACATCAGCTGGAAGAGGGCGGGGTGGTCGAGCGCAAACTGCACATACGCGCAGCCGATTTCGCTCGTTCGCTTGACCGGGTCCTGCTCGGCTTCGACGGCCCGCACCTCATACTGATGCAGCGTCTCGAACCCTGACTTGACGATTTCCGCCAGGATCGACTCGCGGTCCGGGAAATAGTGGTACGGGGCCTGGTGGCTGACGCCTGCAATGCGAGCAACCGCCCGCATGCTGAGCGCCTGCAGTCCGCCCTCGCTCAGCAGCGTAAGCCCTGCATCCAGAATCTTGCTGCGAACGTCGTCTTTCAAATCGACTCCTAGTGCAGTTGACAAATGTCAGATTGCTTGACAGTGTCAAGTCGTTCTCCCCGAACGCCTAGGTGGCACATGAACAAGAGACTGTCAGCAGTCCGCCAGCAACTGGCCATCGCTCTGGTCGCATCGCTCGCATTAGTTGCGTGTGATGCCACCGGAGCTGAGGAGACAGCGCCGCCCCGGGAACAGCCCCCGGTAGCGGTTCAGGTTTTCACCATCGCATCCGCACAAGACGCTGGGGCAATCAGGGCCAGCGGCCTCGTCGCTCATCAGCGTGAGTCCGCATTGTCCTTCGGTGCGCCAGGTGAACTAGAGGACGTCAGGGTCGATGTCGGCGACAATGTCGGGACAGGTCAGACGCTTGCCGTACTCCGCCGGACCTCGGTCGGCGCGGACGAAGCCGAAGCGGCGATCGCTGCCCAGACAGCTGAACAGAATTACGAGCGGCTGCGGCGCCTGCATGAAAGCGGCGCTGTTTCTGATGTGGAGCTCGAGAATGCGCGCCTTGCTGTTGAGCGCACGCGCACCCGGGTCGTGCTGACTGCGCCGACCTCCGGCGTGATCCTGCGCCGCTCGGCCGAGCGGGGGCAGGTCGTCAATCCCGGCGAACCGGTTCTGTGGCTCGGAGAAGCCCGCGCCGGCGTCATCGTCCGCGCGTCGGTGACCGCATCGGAAGCTGCAAACCTAAAAGTCGGCGCAGACGCCGCAATCCGGATTCGCAATCGGGACCAGTTGGTCGGAAAGGTTGCGCGCATTTCGCCGGTTAGCGCTGGCGCCGCCGGTGTGTTCGAGGTCGAGGTCGCGATCGCTGGCGCAGATGGCCTGCGCAACGGCGAAGTTGCGGAAGTCGCCATTGAGACGGATGTGGGCGAAACGGCTGTCACGTCATACCGGATCCCGGCGCTGTCGCTGATCGACGCGCGCGCCGACCAGGGCGTGGTCTACGTGGTGGACGACACCGGTACGGCCCGCCGCCGCGCGGTGGAAACCGGAGGCGTCGATGGGTCTGGGGTCATCATTCTTTCGGGTCTTGAGCCCGGCGACCGTGTCGTTTCGCGCGGCGCGGCGCTGATCCGCGACGGCGATCCTGTGACCATCGCCGAATAAGGGACGGCGTCCATGCAGGCTTTCAGCCGTTTTTTCGTCGACCGCTGGCAGTTCACGCTGATACTGTTCGGCATGCTCCTGTCGCTGGGGCTTGGCGCCTACTTCTCCATTCCAAAGTCCGAGGACCCGATCGTCCGCTTTCCTGCGGTGACGGTTGCGGTGGTGTTGCCCGGCGCCGACGCCGAGCAGATGGAGCGCGTCGTTGCGATCCCGCTGGAGCAGGCGTTCAACGGCATCGAGGACGTGAAGGAGATCACCTCGACCTCCAGCGCGGGCGTTGCGGTTGTCGGCGTCGAGTTCATCTACGGCTCTGACCCCGAGAAGAAGTACGACGAGACCGTTCGCGAGCTGAATGTTGTCCGGCCGAGCCTGCCGGAGGGCGTGACCCTGGTGCGCGCCCAGCGTGCAAACCCTGCGCAAACAAGCGTAGTTCAGATGGCGCTCGTCAGCGAGACCGCTTCCTACCGGCGGATGGAGGCCTACGCCCGCGAATTGCGTGACGCCATCGAGCGAGCAGGCGGCGTGCAGCAGGCGGAAATCTGGGGCGTGCCGCCATCGGAGGTGCGCGTCACCGCCGACATTGAAAGACTGGCCGCGTATCGGCTTCCGATCTCGGCTCTGGCTGAAGCCCTGCAGCGAGAGGGGGCGGACCTTCCCATCGGCGCGATGAATAGCGGCGGGCGCCGCCTGAATGTCGAAGCGACCGGTCCGTTCGAGAACCTCGATGAAATCCGCAATGTCGTGCTGCGCAGCGTCGATGGCGCAACGCTCACCGTAGGCGATGTCGCTGAGGTCGCCTGGGAGAATGACGAGCGCCTGCACATCACGCGCTACAACGGCGAACGCGCATTATTCGTATCTGCGCGCGCAAAGCTCGGCTCGAACGTCTTCGACGTGGTCGACGGCATCCGGGCGCAGGTCGACGCCTTTGAGCCGAGGCTGCCCGCCGAGATCCGGCTGGAGCGCGGGTTTGACCAGGCCGAGACCGTTGCGGAACGCCTTGGACATCTCGGGCGCGACTTCGCCATCGCCATCGGCCTTGTGCTTCTGACGCTTCTGCCGCTCGGGTTCCGGGCGTCCATGGTGGTGATGATCGCCGTGCCGCTGTCATTCGCCATGGGTCTGCTGGCGATCCAGATGATGGGCTATTCGCTGAACCAGCTGTCGATCGCGGGGTTCGTGCTGTCGCTTGGTCTGCTTGTCGATGATTCCATCGTGGTGACCGAAAATATCTCCCGCCACCTGCGAAATGGCATGCCGAGACGCGAGGCGGCCATTGGCGGGGTCAACGAAATCAACGTGGCCGTTATTGGCTGTACGGCGACTTTGCTGTTCGCGTTCCTGCCGCTGCTGAACCTGCCGGAAGGGGCAGGCGATTTCATCCGCTCACTGCCTCTGGCCGTGGTCTGCACGGTCGCAGCCTCGCTGTTTGTCTCGCTGACGATCATCCCCTTCCTCGCCAGCCGCATGCTGTCGCGCAATCCGGGAAAGAACTACGTCCTTGATGCGACCATGGGCGCGATCCACGGCGTATACCGGCCGATCCTCAAACTGGCGCTGAAGATGCCGCGTCTCACGATCCTGGCTGGCCTTGCTTTGTTCGGCGCCTCATTGACGCTGGTTCCGAAACTGGGCTTCAGCCTCTTCCCTGAAAACGACAGCCCATACTTCATCGTCGATGTGCAGCTGCCGGAAGGCGCGTCGGTCGAGGAGACGGACGCCGCCGTCCGTCATGCCGATCAGGTGCTCGCGGACGAACCGCGCATCCAGTGGCGCTTCTCCAACTCGGGCCGCGACAACCCGATGGTCTATTACAACGTCTTCTCCCGCGACCAGAAATCCTCGATCGGTCAGATCTACGCCCGCTTCGATCACTGGGACGGCAAGGAAGATCGGCCGATCATGGAAGACATCCGCACGAAGATGAACGCCTTCCCGGGCGCGCGCTTCAACGTGCGCAGGTTCGAGAACGGCCCCCCGATCGAGGCGCCGATCGCGGTGCGCATCCGCGGCGCGGACATTGACGTGCTGACCGAACTCGCAAGCCGCGCGGAACAGTTGATCGTAGAGACTCCGGGCACCCGCAACATTGTGAACCCGCTGGCCGAGCGCCTGATCGATTTGGATCTCAACATCGACACCGAGGCCGCCTCGCTTGCCGGCGTGCCGGCCGGCGCGATCGACCAGACCCTCAGGATAGCGATCGGCGGGGCGACGGTGGCGGATTTCCGCGATCCCGTCGGCGACGCCTATCCCGTCATCCTGCGGGCGCCGCGCGGCGCAGGCGTCAGGATGGAAGACATCGAGCGCCTGCAGGTCTGGACACAGTCGGGCGCGGCCGTCCCGCTATCGGCGCTGTCCGATCCCACGCTCTCTGCAGGCCCGGCCCAGATTGACCGCTTCCAGCGTGAACGGACCGTCACGATCACCGCCTACACGCAACCCGGCTTCCTGACGGGCGACGTGACGGGCGAGGTCGCCGAACGGCTGGACGCGCTGGCCCTGCCGGCTGGCTATACACTGGCGTTCGGCGGGCAGGCTGAGGCGCAGAGCGAAAGCTTCTCAGGCCTCGGTCCTGCAATCCTCATCGCGATCTTCGGGATTCTGGCGGTTCTCTTGTTGGAGTTCGGGTCTTTCGCGGCGGCTGCGGTCGTCGCGTTTGTGATCCCGATGGGCGTGATGGGCGGCCTGACGGCGCTGTATATTGGTGGCGAGTCGCTCTCGTTCACGGCCATCATCGGCTTCATCGCGTTGACGGGGATCGAGATCAAGAACTCGATCCTGCTGGTCGAGTTCGCCAACCAGGAACGCGCCAAGGGCGTGCCGTTGCGCGAAGCCATCGAGCGCGCTGGCGAGGTGCGCTTCCTGCCGGTGTTGCTCACCGCGCTAACCGCGATCGGCGGCCTGATCCCGCTGGTGCTGGATCGCTCGCCGCTCTATTCGCCGCTGGCGATGGTGATCATTGGCGGCCTGATCTCGTCGACGCTGGTCGCGCGCATCGTCACGCCGCCGCTCTACCTGCTGCTGGCGCCGAAGGACAAACCCAAGCGCGAGGCCGAGACGCTCGCGGCTCAACCGGCCGAATAGTCGATGCCGACCGGCAGGCCGTGTGACGCCTTCACGGTGTCCAGCACCAGGATCGACTTCACGTCCCTTACGCCGTCAATGCGCACGAGCCGCTTGAGAACGACATTGGACAGATGTTCCATATCGTGCGCCACGATGCGGAGGAGGTAGTCGAAATCGCCCGTCACCGCGTGGCAGGCGACGACGGCGTCGGTCTCGGCGATCGCCCTATTGAAGCGTTCAATGTTGGCGTCGGAATGGGCCTGCAGGTTTACCTGCACGAACGCTTCGATCTCGAAGCCCGTCATTTTGGGCGACAGGACTGCAGCATAGCGCTCGATATACCCCTCGTCCTCGAGGCGCTTGATGCGGCGGCTGCACGGGGTCGGTGACAGCGCGACAGCCTCTGCAATCGCCACCACGGGCATGCGCCCGTCCTCCTGAAGGAGCGCAAGAATCTTGCGATCGAATTCGTCCAGTGAACGCATGAAATCACCAATACAGATAGCCAGAATAGGGAATATGCGCGCTTTATCGTGAATACCTAGCGAACAAAGCCGGGAAAAACCGCGTAGACGAGCTATAGTTAGTGCATGAACAAGGTGTTCAATCCCGAGACTGCGTCACACGAAGGCGCCGCGCTGCGGGGCGACTATTCAAACGCGCGCGATGACTTTTCGATCAGGCAGGACTGGTCTGCGTACACCGACGCAGACCACGCGTTGTGGCGAAAACTGTTCCAGCGCCAGATATCCCTGATGCCGAGGTATGCCTGCGCAGAGTTCCGCGCAGGCCTCGATAAGCTGGACTGCGCAGACGGCGTCCCGGATTTTGACAAGGCAAGCGAACGGCTGCGCGCCGCTTCCGGGTGGGAGCTTGTCGCCGTACCCGGGCTCATCCCGGACGGTGCATTCTTCAAGCATCTTGCAGGCCGCCGCTTCCCGGTGACGTCATGGCTGCGCAAGCCGGAGGAGGTCGACTATCTCGTAGAGCCCGACGTCTTCCACGATTTCTTCGGCCACCTTCCGATCATTTCCGATCCGGTGTTCGCCGACTTCCTGCAACTCTATGGCGAGCGCGGCTTGGAGGCGGAAAAGCGCGGTGCGGTAAAATATCTTGCGCGCCTCTACTGGTACACGGTTGAGTTCGGTCTGATCCGCCGCGCGGGCGAGCTGAAGGCGTTCGGCGCCGGCATTCTCTCGTCTGCGGGCGAAACGCCGTACTCTGTGCAGCACACCGACCCGCTGCGCGTGAAGTTCGATCGAGAACGCATCATGCGCACCAGCTACCTGATCGACGACTATCAGAAGACCTATTTCGTGATTGACGAATTCGACGAGCTGTTCGCCGCGCTGGATACGCTCGACATCGACGCCTTCCTGAAGGCCGAGGCGACCAAGCCCGAGATCGGCGTCGGCCAGCGCATTGAAACCGACACGCTGATCGCGCCCAACCTGGCGCGCACCGCATAAAAACCAAAGGACAAGCCATGCCTTACATTCTTGAAAACCCCGCCGGCCTTGATGGCTTCGAGTTCGTGGAGTTCTCCGCGCCGCAAAAGGGCGTTCTGGAAGCTGCGTTCGAGAAGATGGGCTTTACGAAAGTGGCGCGCCACCGTTCCAAGGATGTCGAACTCTGGCGCCAGGGCGGCATCAACCTGATCACGAATTACGAGCCGGGATCGCCCGCCTTCTACTTCGCACGCGAGCATGGACCTTCGGCATGCGGCATGGGCTTCCGCGTCAAGGACGCGCACAAGGCCTACAAATACGTCCTCAAACAGGGCGCCGAGCCGGTCCACGTGCCGGCCAGTCCCATGGAGCTGAACCTGCCGGCCGTGCGCGGCATTGGCGGCTCCATCCTCTATCTGATCGACCGCTATGGAGACGGCCTTTCGATCTACGACATCGACTTCGAGTACATCGACGGCGTCGACCGCAACCCAAAGGGTCCCGGCCTCGAAGTGATCGATCACCTCACGCACAACGTCTACGGAGGCCGGATGAAGTACTGGGCGGACTTCTACGAGAAGCTCTTCAACTTCCAGGAAATCCGCTACTTCGACATCAAGGGCGAATACACGGGGCTGACGTCAAAGGCGCTGACAGCACCGGACGGAAAGATCCGCATCCCGCTCAATGAAGAGGCGGAGGGCGGCAAGGGTCAGATCGAGGAATTCCTGCGCGCCTACAACGGCGAGGGCATCCAGCACATCGCCTTCTCCTGTGATGACCTGATCGAGGTCTGGGACAACCTCAAGTCTCACGGCACACCGTTCATGTCGCCGCCGCCTGAAACCTACTACGAAATGCTCGAAGAACGGCTGCCGGGCCATGGCGAGCCGGTGAACGATCTGAAGATGCGCGGCATCCTGCTCGACGGATCGACCGAGAACGACGACCCGCGTCTCCTGTTGCAGATCTTCTCCGAGACAATGATCGGCCCGGTATTCTTCGAGTTCATCCAGCGCAAGAAGGATGACGGTTTCGGCGAAGGGAACTTCAAGGCCCTGTTTGAATCGATCGAACGCGACCAGGTGAAACGCGGCGTCCTCAAGGTCGGAGAGACAGCATGAGCGCGTTCTCACTCAGCGGCGTTCATCACGTTGCCTATCGCTGCAAGGACGCCAAGGAGACGGTCGAGTTCTACCAGCGCGTGATGGGCATGGATTTCCAGCTAGCCATCGCCGAGGACAAGGTGCCGTCGACGGGGGCGCCAGACCCGTACATGCACGTCTTTCTCGACGCGGGGAACGACAACGTGCTGGCCTTTTTCGAGCTGCCGAACAGTCCCGAGATGGGGCGCGACGGAAACACGCCGGAATGGGTCCAGCACATCGCCTTCAAGGTCGACACGATGGATCAGCTTGAAGCGGCCAAGGCCGCCGCCGAGAAGGAGGGCCTCGATGTGATCGGCCCGACCAATCACGGCGTCTTCAAGTCGATCTATTTCTTCGATCCCAACGGCCATCGGCTGGAAATCGCCTGCAACACCGGCACGCCGGAGCAGTACGCCGAGCTCAAGCGGGTTGCGCCGGACATGCTGGAAGAGTGGTCGCGCACGAGGAAAGCGCCGCGCCACGCCGACTGGCTCCACAAACACGACTAGACCCCGGCCAAATTCGGCGCGAAGCTCGGAATCATTCGCGGAGCGCCCATGAAGCTCGCAAGCCTCAAATCCGGCCGTGATGGCCGTCTCGTCGTCGTCTCCGATGATCTCGCCTGGTGTGCGGATGCATCGACCGTCGCGCCAACCCTTCAGGCTGCGCTCGACGACTGGAGCCGCAATGAACCGAAGCTGCGTGCGCTTGCCGAGAGCCTGCTCCACGGGTCGGTGCCGCAGGAGCGATTTCACGAACATGACTGCGCCTCGCCGTTGCCCCGGTCCTTCCAGTGGCTGGATGGTTCAGCTTACGTGAACCACGTTGCGCTCGTCCGTCAGGCGCGCGGCGCGGACGTGCCCGACAGTTTCTGGACGGATCCGCTGATGTATCAGGGCGGCTCGGACGCGTTTCTCGGGCCGCGCGATCCGATCACCTTCGCGGATGGCGACTGGGGCTACGATTTCGAAGGCGAGATTGCGGTGATCGTCGACGATGTGCCCATGGGCGTTTCCGTCGCCGACGCGCTGGGCCACATCAAGCTCGTCATGCTTTGCAATGATGTCAGCCTGCGAAACCTGATCCCCAACGAAGTCGCCAAGGGCTTTGGCTTCGTCCAGGGCAAACCACCCTCTGCATTCTCCCCGGTTGCGGTCACCCCTGACGCGCTGGGGTCGGCGTGGCGTGACGGCAAGCTGCATTTGCCAATGTGCTCGTGGCTCAACGGCAAGCCTTTCGGGGCGCCTGAGGCTGGCGAGGAGATGACATTCGATTTCGGACAGTTGATCGCGCATGCGGCGCGGACGCGTCCGCTGACGGCGGGGACAATCATCGGCTCGGGAACGGTCTCCAATCGCGATCCGGATGGTTCGCCGGGGCGCACGATTGCTGAAGGAGGCAAGGGGTATTCCTGCGTCGCCGAATTGCGCGTGGTCGAGACGATCCGTTCAGGTGCGCCCAAAACGCCATTCCTTCAGGCCGGGGATACGGTTGAGATCGACATGAGGGATTCGGCTGGTCATTCGATCTTCGGCCGGATCGAACAGCGGCTGGAGCCGGTGAAATCCTGAGCGCGGGTTATGGCCTTCCGCGTTGGCCGCGTTAGAGTGATGACTGAGGCGGCCGGAAAGAGCTGCAACAGGGAGGAGAGCCATGCCGGGCGCAGACACCGCAGGCGACGCATTGCCGCCGTTCAAGACATTGCCGTTCAAGGGACCGGACATCGAGGTCCGGCGCGGCGAGGGCGGAACGGTCTATCTTTCGTCCAGGGCCGAGTTGCCGCCAGGCCCCCAGTCCATCCCGCACCTGCTCGATGACAAAGCGGCCGAACATCCCGACCGCCCCTGGCTGAAGCAGCGCGAACCTGGCCATGGCGACTGGCTGCGCGTGACCTATGGCGAGGCCGTGAAGCTGACACGCAACATGGCGCAGTCGCTTCTTGATCTTGGGCTGGGCCCCGATGCGCCGCTGATGATCCTGTCGGGCAATTCGATCGAACACGCGCTGGTCAGCATCGCCGCGCAAAGGATCGGCGCGCCCGCAACGCCGATCAGTCCGGCCTATTCACTGATGTCGAGCGACTTCGAGAAGCTGAAACATTGCTTCGGCGCGATCAGGCCGAAGGCGATCTTCGTCCAGTCGGTGGAGCCGTTCCAGAAGGCTTTGGACCAGCTCCCGCTCGATGGGATCGCTGTCATCTCCATGAACGGAGACTCCGGATCGATCAGCATGGAAACGCTCGCTTCAAAGCCAGCGGGCGAAGCTGTCGACGCCGCCATGGCGAAGCTCGGGCCCGCGTCTGTGGGGAAATACCTGTTCACCTCGGGCTCGACCGGCCTGCCAAAGCCCACACCACAAACGCAAGGCGCGATGTGCGCCCAGATTGCGGGATACCGGGCGCTTGATGCCTGGGACGCGATCGAGGATCCCGGCGTGATCCAGGTCCTCGACTGGATGCCTTGGAGCCATATCTCTGGCGGCAACGTCAATTTCAATCGCACGATCGAGTTCGGCGGCACGTTCCATATCGATGAAGGCAAGCCGATGCCCGGCGCCTTCGACACGACCATCGCCAACCTGCGCGACGTGCGTCCGCAGTATTTCGGCTCCGCTCCAATTGCGTTCGGCATGCTCGCGAACGCCATGGAGGCGGACGAAACGCTGCGCGACGCAGTGTTCTCGAGGCTGCTCTATCTCGTCTATGGCGGGGCCACGCTATCTGATGATCTCTATGACCGGATTCAGGCGCTCGCGATCGCCTCGACCGGCAAGCGCATCCCGCTTCTGACCATGTATGGCGCAACGGAGACCCAGGCCGTCACCATGACGCACTGGCTGATCGAGCGTGTTGGCATGATCGGCCTGCCGCTGCCGGGTCTGACCCTCAAGCTGGCGCCGGTCGGAGAGAAGCTGGAGGTTCGGATCAAGGGTCCCACCGTCATGACCGGCTATCTTGATCTGCCGAAAAAGAACGCCGAGGTGTTCGACGACGAAGGCTTCTACTGTCTCGGCGATGCGGCGCGGTTCGAGGATCCCGATCATCCCGAGAAAGGCGTCGTGTTCGACGGCCGCGTCACGGAAGACTTCAAGTTGGACAGCGGCACCTGGGTGTCAGTCGGTACGCTGCGGCCGGCCGTCGTGGCGGCTTGTGCGCCGCTGGTGTTCGATGCGGTCATCTGCGGTCAGGACAAGCCCTATATCGGCGCGCTGGTCTGGCCTTCGCCTGCGGCTGTGAAAGCGGAGGCGGAAGCTGCCGGGGGCGACATGGCCAAGGCGCTCGCCTCGCTGTCGCAAAAAATCGATGGGAAGCTGCAGGCATTCAACGCCAGGCAGGGCGGCTCATCGCGGCGAATCCAGAAGTTCCGGGTGTTGACGACGCCGCCATCGCTGGATGCCGGCGAGATCACAGACAAGGGCTATGTCAATCAGCGCCGCGCTCAGGAAGTGCGTGCAGACGAAGTGGCGGCGCTCTTCGATTGACGTTCAACGGCCTGCCAGCTGGAAATTCCTGCAACACTCTTTGCTGCAGCTGGACGCGCACCTAAGTTATCACCACGGAACACGGGGAGAGTCGGTTGCCAGCACCGAACTACGTAGCTGCCGCTACAATTGATGAAGCCGTCGCTGCGCTGAAAGGCGCCGGCGAGGGCGCGCGCCTGCTTGCGGGCGGAACCGACCTTCTGGTTCAGATGCGCACGGGCCGGGTGAAGCCCGCGGCAATCATCGATCTCAAGCGCATTGCGGAGATGACCGAGATCCGCGAAACCGCCGACGGCTTCGAAATCGGGGCTGCGGCATCGGCGGCATCGATCAACGAGCACGAGGCGCTGAGCGCAGCGTGGCCAGGCGTGGTCGAGGCTGCTGGGCTGATCGGCTCGACGCAGATACAGGGCCGCGCGAGCCTTGGTGGCAATCTCTGCAATGCATCGCCAGCGGCAGACAGCGTTCCCGCCCTGATCGCTGCAGGCGCTATCTGCGTGATCCACGGAAGTGCGGGCAGGCGCGAGGCGCCGGTTGAACAAATCCACGCCGGTCCCGGAAAGACCACCCTCTCAAGGGACGAGATCCTCGTGTCCTTCAGGCTGCCGAAGCCGGCCGCGCGCGCCGCCGACGCCTATCTCCGCCTGATCCCCCGGACTGAGATGGACATCGCCGTGGTGGGCGCCGGCGTGGCGCTTACGTTGGACCAGAGCGGCACATGCACCGCAGCGCGCATCGGCGTCGGAGCGGTCGCGCCAACAGCGCTGCTGGTCTCCGATGCAGCCGATGCCCTCGTCGGTACGAAGATCGACGAGCCAGCTCTGGAGAAGATGCAGGCGGCCGTCGCAGCGGCCTGCAATCCGATCAGCGACAAGCGCGGGACCAAGGAGTACCGCATCAGAACCGCATCGGTGCTGGCGCGCCGCGCCGCATCGATAGCGAAAGAGAGGCTTCCAAATGAGTCGCGTGCGTGTCGAAGCCGTCGTCAACGGCGAGCCTGTGGATTTTCTCGCAGGCTCTGGTCAGTCATTGCTGGATGCCTTGAGGGACGAACTGCACCTGACCGGATCGAAAGAGGGTTGCGGCACCGGGGATTGCGGCGCCTGTTCCGTGATCGTGGACGGGCGGCTCGTCTGTTCGTGCCTCATGCTCGCGCCGGAGGCCGAGGGCCGGCGCATCGAGACCATCGAAGGCATGGCTGAAGGATCGAACCTCCATCCGCTCCAGCACCAGTTCCTCGAGCACGCAGCGCTGCAATGCGGCTTCTGCACGCCGGGCCTGCTCGTCGCCGCGAAGGCGCTCTTGGACAAGAACCCAAACCCGACGGAAGAGGAAGTCCGCTACTGGCTGGCCGGCAACATGTGCCGCTGTACGGGATACGACAAGGTGATCCGGGCGGTGCTGGCTGCTGCAGCAGACCTGAGACAGGAAGGGCAACCGGCATGAGCGATGGCGATCACGCGCCCGCGAAGCAATTGAAGGTCGTAGGCACGCGCCCGCACCGCCCCGACGGGGTCGACAAGGTGACCGGCCGCGCCATGTTCGGGGCCGATCATTATCTGCCCGGCATGCTGACCGGTCGGGTCAAGCGCAGCCCGCACGCCCATGCGCGATCCTCAGCATCGATACCTCCGCCGCAGAGGCGCTCGCGGGCGTGAAGGCGGTCGTGACGTCTGCAGATTTCAATCTGGCGGACAACGAGTCGATCGAAGCCGGTGAAAGCGCAACAGCCGTGCGCGATGTCGCCCTCAATTGCCTGGCGGACGGCAAGGTTCTGTATGCCGGACACGCCGTCGCTGCGGTTGCGGCGACACGGCCCGAGATTGCGGACGAAGCGCTCGAACTCATTAGGGTAGAGTACGAAGTGCTGCCTCATGTGATCGACGTCGACGAGGCCATGCAGCCAGACGCGCCGCTGCTTTACGACGACATGATCACGCAGGGCGTGACGCCTGCCCCGACCAGGCCGTCGAACGTCGCCAAGAAGACGGTGTTCGGCCGCGGCGATGTCCAGTTTGCGTTTGCATCGGCGGCCCACGTCATAGAGCGCACCTACCGGACCGCTGCGGTGCACCAGGGCTATATCGAGCCCCACGCCTGCGTTGCGTCCTACGGCGCTGACGGTCAGAGCACCGTCTGGTGCTCAAGCCAGGGTCAGTTCCTGGTGAGGGCGTTGACCGCGAAGATCCTCAACCTGCCATTGTCTGACCTCAAGGTGATACCCGCAGAGATCGGCGGCGGTTTTGGCGGCAAGACAACAGTCTACCTTGAGCCGGTCGCGCTGGCGCTGTCGCGCAAGAGCGGCCGCCCGGTGCGCATGGTCATGTCGCGCGAGGAAGTCTTCCATGCCAGCGGCCCCACATCCGGTTCGTCGATCGATGTGAAGATCGCCGCCGACGAGAGCGGCCGCATGACCGCCGCCGAAATGAACCTGCGGTACCAGGCAGGCGCATTCCCCGGATCGCCCGCCCATCTCGGCGCCATGACCGCGTTCGCCTGCTACGATGTCGAGAACCTCGCGCTGAACGCCTACGATGTCGTATCCAACCGCCCGAAGGTTGCGGCCTATCGTGCGCCAGGCGCGCCAATGTCGGCCTTCGCGGTCGAGAGCGCGATCGACGAACTGGCGCGCGAACTCGACATGGATCCGCTCGAACTGCGGATACTCAACGGCGTGCGGAAGGGCTCGGTCACGGTCTACGGCGCCAAGGTCCATTCCGACGGATTCATCGACACACTCAAAGCGATCAGGGACAGCGATCACTACAAGTCGGATGTCCCGGACGGGCAGGCGCGGGGCGTCGCCGCCGGCTTCTGGTTCAATATCGGCGGGGAATCATCGGCGGCCGTTCATGTCGACGAGACGGGCGGCGCGACCGTTGTGTCATCAAACCCGGATATTGGCGGTTCGCGTGCATCGATGGCGATGATGGCGGCCGAAACGCTCGGGCTGCCGATCGAGCGCGTGCGCTGCACGGTCGCCGACACGACCTCCATCGGCTTTTCCGGCTCGACGGGCGGCAGCCGCGTCACATTCGCGACCGGCATGGCCGTCACGCAGGCGGCGGAGAAGGTGGTCGAAGACCTGAAACGCCGCGCCGCGGAAATCTGGGAGTGTGATGCCGGCCATGTCGACTGGCGCGACGGCGCCGCGCACTGCCTCGATCCATCCAAGGACGTCAAACCGCTCAAGCTTCAGTCGCTGGCGGCGAAATCCGCCAAGACGGGCGGACCCATTGCCGCTGAGGTATCGATCAATGCCCAGGGCGCCGCGCCAGGGTTCGGCGTGCATATCTGCGATCTCGAGATCGACCGCGAGACCGGCCGGACGACGATCACGCGCTACACGGCCGCACAGGATGTCGGCCGGGCCATCCACCCCTCCTACGTCGAGGGCCAGTTGCAGGGCGGCGTTGCGCAGGGCGTCGGCTGGGCGTTGAATGAAGAGTACATCTACAACATGAACGGCGTGCTCGAAAACGCGGGCTTCCTCGACTATCGCATGCCCGTGGCCTCCGATCTGCCGATGATCGACACCATTCTGGTGGAGACCGCGCCCAACCCCAGACATCCGTATGGCGCCAAGGGCGTAGGCGAAGTGCCGATTGTGCCGCCTCTGGCAGCCGTCGCGAATGCCGTAAGCGCCATCGTGGGCAAGCGGATGACATCGCTCCCATTATCGCCAGCGGTTGTTACTGCGGCGATGGAGCAGGGCGACTAATGGCGCGGGTCCAGACGATCTCGACCCGGGTCCGCGATCTGACCGGCGGGCTGGCCGAGTTCGAGGTGGAGGCGGGATCGGTCCGCGCCCTGATCAGGGAACTCGATGAACGCTGGCCCGGGCTGGGCGCCGTGGTCGAAGACGACATGGCGATCGCGATCGATGGCGAAATCTTTCAGGACGCCTTCGCCGAACCCATCGCGCACTCAAGCGAAGTCGTGCTGATACCGAAGATATCTGGGGGCTAGCCGACGGCGGGGCCCACCCACACCTGCTGGGTGTTGACGAACTCGCGGATGCCGTGAGGACCGAGCTCGCGGCCGATGCCGGATTTTCCGACGCCGCCAGATGGAAGCCGCGGGTCGGTCTTGACGATCCCGTTCACAGCCACCTGACCAGCCACGATATGCCGGGCGAGCTTCTCGCCACGATCCGTCTCGCTCCAGATGCTAGCGGCCAGGCCATAGTCCGTGTCGTTCGCAAGCGAAAGCGCATGCGCCTCATCATCGGCCCTCACCATCGTAGCGACTGGCCCGAACGTCTCCTCGACGAAGGCGCACATGCCCGGCTTAACGTCGGCCAGCAGCGTCGCGGGATAGAAGTAGCCGGGACCGTTCGCTGGCGACCCGCCAAGCAGCAGCTTGGCGCCCGCATCGACTGTAGCGGTAACCTGCCGATGAAGCTCATCGCGCAACTCCGAACGCGCGATCGGTCCGATCTGGGTGGTCTCGCTTGCGGGATCGCCCATCTTGAGCGCAGCCAGTCGTTCGCGCATCAGCCCGCACATGTCGTCATAGACCGGGGCCTCAACGATCAGGCGCTTAGCCGCGATACAGGACTGACCCGCATTGATGATGCGCGACAGCGTGAGCACGTCCGCCGCCTTCCCGAGGTCGGCGTCGGCAAGAACGATCGACGGATCCGAGCCGCCAAGTTCCAGCACAACCGGCTTGATCTCTGATCCGGCGATGGCGGCGACAGCTGAACCGCCACGAGAAGAGCCAGTGAAGGAAACGGCGCGCACGCGCGGGTCGCGGATCACAGCTCCCACGCGCGGCGTCTCAAGCATCAGGGCCTGGAAGACGCCTTCCGGGGCGCCGGCCTCCTTGAACGCCTTCTCAATCTTGAGCGCGCAGCCCGGCACGTGAGGGTCGTGCTTCATGACGCATGTGTTGCCCGCGATCAGCGCAGGCGCGGCAAAGCGGAAAGCGAGCCAGAATGGCGCATTCCACGGCAGGATGCCAAGAATGACCCCAAGCGGCAGGTGCTGGACATAGCTGCGCGTTGCATCCGACGGGAGCGAAACGGCAGCAAGATATGACTCGCCATGTTCGGCGTAATGATCGGCGCACCAGGCCGACTTCTCAACCTCGCCGATCGACTCCTTGATCGGCTTGCCCATCTCCTCGGTCATCACCGGGGCCATGTCGTCCATGTTAGCGCGCATGTAGACGGCGACAGACTTCAGGATATCCGCACGCTGACCAAAGCTCAGCTTGCGCCACGCGTGAAAAGCCTTGTGCGCCTTCGCAAGCTTCTCCTCGATCGCTGCATCCGCATCCGGCGCAACTTCTCGAACCACTTCGCCCGTCGCCGGGTTGATGGCTGTCAGCATTGATCTACTCCTTCACGACGTCGAGACGGCGTGTCCGTTTCCTGCCCGTTTCGTATTTCCGCCCGAACGCTTGGCGCTGGCTTTCGATGGCGCGGGCTTCCGCGTAAACCGTCGCTCAAGCGAGAAGAACGACTCGCAGCCCTTATCGGTGACATGGATGGTGTCGGATATCCCCACCGTCTGCTTGCCATCGACGCCCCATACCCAGGGGATCAGGTGGAATGTCATGCCGACTTTCAAGGGAGTGGGATCGCCCTGCATCAGCGACAGGATGTAGCCTTCGTCCCAGCTCGGCGGGAAGGCGATGCCGATCGAATAGCCCGACCGCGTGATCAGTTCTCCGCCGTGCGAACCGGAAGCGATGATGTCGCGCGCAATCTTGTCGGCATCGGAAACGGTCAGTCCCGGATGGATTTCCCGGTGCAGCTGTTCAAGCGCCTGCAGCATCTTGTACTCGGCATTCTCCATCTCCGATGACAGTTCGCCGATCGTGACCGTGCGCATCATCGCCGCGTGGTAGCGCCGGAAGCATCCGCCGACCTCCAGGAACACATGGTCTCCGGGTTCGACGATACGCCCCTCCCATGTCGCGTGGCCGATCATCGTTCTCGGACCGGAAGTTACGTACGGCATGACAGCCGGCGGTTCGCCGCCGGCGCGGAACATGGCGGCGGAGATTGCAGCGCCAATCTCGTTTTCCGAAACGCCCACCTCGACCGCCTCGATACCAGCCTCCATGCCAGCTTCGGCAGCAGCGGCCGCTATCTTCATCGCCTCGATCTCGACCTTCGACTTGCAGAGCCGTCCTTCCTCCACAATCCCGAAGCAGTCGATCAGTCGGCCCTGTGTGAACAATCCACGAATACGGTCCTGCTGGTAGGCGGGCAGGAAATATGAGTTGCGCTCGTACCCGACCGTCCCTTTCGCCAGACCGAACTCGGACAGCGAGTCGACAAGCGTCTGGATCGCATCGCCTGTGTCCTTGAAGGGGCGGGTCAGTTCGACCCACGTCCGGGCGTGAACATTCGACTCCTCCAGCTTGCGCGTCACCATCCAGCAGTCGCCGTCCTGCGGCACCACGATGGCCTGGAAGAACGAATACCCTGTCGTCTGGTAATCCGTGAGGTACATGATGTTTTCAGGATCGGAGATGATCACCGCGTCGAGCAGGCGCTCCTTCATGCGCGCGCGGAGTTCGGATATGCGCCGCTCGTACTCTTCCGGCGGGAAAGTCATGTCTTCGCGACGTCTCATCTAATGTGCTCCGGCTGACTTGATCGATGCTTCGAGGATGTCGAGGCCCTCCAGAAGGTCGTCATCCGGGATGGTGAGCGGCGGGATCAGCTTGACGACACGACCCCCGGACCCACAGGGGCCAACCAGCAGGCCATTTTGGAAGCTGCGCGCGGCGACGTCCTTGGCGAACGAACCGTTCACGACGTCAATTCCCTGCATCATGCCCTTGCCGCGGACCTCCCATGAGTTCGACGCGGCCTTGGCCATGTCCTGCAGCCGCGAGTGCATGATCTCGCCCTTGCGCGCGACATCCTTGCCGAACGCGTCGTCCTCGAAGTAGCGCAGCGCCTCGCGTCCGGCGACAAACGACAGGCCCTGTCCGCGGAACGTGCCGGTGTGTTCCCCGGGCGACCAATGCTTGTCGTGTTCGGGTTTGGTCAGGTTCATCGCGAGCGGCGTGCCGTAGCCGCCGATCCCCTTGGCGAGGCAGATAACGTCCGGGTCCAGTCCCATACCGTCGAAACTGAAGTAACTGCCAGTGCGGCCGCAGCCCGCCTGAATGTCGTCAAAGATCAACAGCGCGCCGACCTTCCGCGCCAGCGCCTGCAGGCTGTGCAGCCATTCCTCGGTGGCGACGTTGACACCGCCCTCCGCCTGGATCGGTTCGACCATGATGGCGGCCGGCATTTCGATGCCCGAGGATGGATCGTCCATGAGCGCCGAGAACTCATCCATCGATGCGCCATAGGGCAGCCGTGTTACATCCGTCAGCGGCACGCCAGCGGCGTTGCGGAAATAGGAGTTCGCCGTGCAGGCCAGCGAGCCAAGCGTCATGCCGTGGAAGCCGCCGGAAAACGCAATCACATTGCGTCGCCCGGTTGCGCGTCGCGCAATCTTCAACGCGGCCTCGACGGCGTTCGTGCCCGTCGGACCCATGAACTGCATCTTGTAGGACCAGCCGCGCGGCTTCTGGATCGTGTCGACGAACGCCTGCATGAAATCGCGCTTGGGGGCTGTCGCCATGTCGAGGCTGTGCGCAACACCGTCGGCCTGAAGGAAAGCGATCATCGCTTCCTTCATGCGCTCGTTGTTGTGGCCGAAATTCAGAACGCCGGCGCCGGCGAAGAAGTCGATATACGACTTGCCGGCTTCATCGACCTGCCTGGCGTTGGATGCGGAGACGAACACGGTCGGGTAGGCGCGCGAGTATCCGCGGACATCGGATTCCCACTGCTCGAACACTTCCATCATGTCGTCATCGCTCCTTTGCTGTGCGGCGATCAGCCTGTCTCGTCGGCTCCTGAATTCGGCAACGGCGCGCCGGCCAGACGCGCATAAAGCCGCGTCACGACAGGGATCAGCCGATCATTGAAATCGTAACGCGGGCTGTGACACGGCTCGTGATGATTGTTGCCGTCATCAGACCCGATCAGCGCAAACGCGCCCGGTCGCTCCTTGAGGTAATAGCTGAAGTCTTCCGACGCCATGATCGGCGTCGCGGTTGTTTCCGACAGCCAGTCTGCGCCTAGCTCATCCTGCAGGGCTGCACGCATCTCTCCTGCCGCAGATGCATCGTTGATCGTCGCATCGTAACGACGAATGATTTCGGTCCTGGCTTCGACGCCATAGGCTCTGGCCACATCGCTGGAAATCTGTTCGATCAGCCCGTTGACGAAGTCCCGGTCCTCCGGATGCGTGATCCGTATGCTTCCGCCGATCCTCGCCGTTTCCGGCACGATCGTGTCGTAGCTGGGCGCATCGATGGACGACACGCTGACGACCAGCGGCCGCTGCGGCGAGATGCGGCGCGCAACGATCTGCTGAAGCGCCATCGTGATTGCGGCGGCGGCAAGCACCGGATCGCGCACAATCTCAGGCTGGCTCGCGTGGCCGCCTTTGCCCTTGATCGTGATGTTGAAGGTGCCGTTCCCCGCCATCACCGCGCCGTCAGGGCAGACCGCCTTGCCGAAGGGTATCGCAGGCCAGTTGTGCCACCCAAACACCGCGTCGATGTTTTCCAGCGCGCCGTCCTCGATCATCTGTTTGGCGCCATGCCCGCCTTCTTCGGCTGGCTGGAACAGCAGGGTCACGGGGCCGGGCAGGGCGTCCTCATGCGACTTCAGCCACGCCGCCGCGGCCATCAGCGTTGCGGTGTGACCGTCATGGCCGCAGGCGTGCATGCAGCCGTCATGCTGCGACCGCCACTCGTAATCGTTCTGCTCCACGATGGGCAACGCATCTATATCGCCGCGCAATGCTATGCGGCGACCGGGCTTCGACTGCGCGAGAAAGCCCAGCGTTCCGGTCCCTGCGCATGCCTTCCAGGGGATGTTCAGCGCATCGAGGCGCGCCCGTATCGCCTTGGCGGTTTCCACTTCCTGCCACGGCAGCTCAGGCGCCTGATGCAGCGCGCGTCGGAACGACTGCGCAGAATCGATGATCGACGACCACTCGCCGCCGGAAAATCCTTCAAGGGACCCGAGATTCTTCAGCATCAATACCCTATGCCTAGCACAACGCGCGCGCTGTCCAAGATGGCGCAGGTAAACAGCGCCGCCAATTCCATGCACGCTGCTGTCACGAGCGATAACCGTAACGTTCTGCGACCGCATCAGGCGCTGCTGTGCTGACAGCCCGATCGGTCGCCCTGCGCACGCAGATAGAGGTGATCATATGTAGCACCTGAAAGCGCGGTCCAAACCTCGATTGCCATGGACGATTCGGGCACACTCGCAGCGTTGCCAGTGGAGAGGGAGATCCCCGATGGAGTTTGACGCTCTGCTCCTTTCGCGGCTTCAGTTCGCGTTCGTCATCGCGTTCCACATCCTGTTCCCCGCGTTCACGATCGGGCTCGCAGCGTTTCTGGCGGTGTGCGAGGGCCTGTGGCTGCGGACTGGGAAGGAAGTCTTCAAGCGGCTCTATCTCCACTGGGTGAAGATCTTCGCGCTGGCCTTTGCGATGGGCGTCGTGTCCGGCGTGGTCATGAGCTACCAGTTCGGCACCAACTGGTCAGTCTTCGCAGACAGGACCGGTTCGGTCATGGGGCCGCTGCTCGGTTACGAGGTCCTGACAGCGTTCTTTCTTGAGGCGACGTTCCTCGGCGTGATGCTGTTCGGCTGGAACCGTGTCGGCCGGACGCTTCACTTCATCGCCACATGCGCCGTCGCGATCGGCACATCCATTTCCGCCTTCTGGATCCTGTCGGCGAACAGCTGGATGCAGACGCCAACCGGCTTCGCGATCGATCCCGAGACCGGGAACTTCTACGCGACCGACTGGCTTGCGGTGATCTTCAATCCCAGCTTCCCATCCCGCTATGTCCACATGATGCTTGCAGCGTTCATCACCACGGCGGCCGTCGTGCTTGCGGCCGGCGCATGGCAGATGATCTGCGGCCGCTCTTCGGAGCCGACGAGATGGCAGACGCGCATGGCCGCCGGCACGCTTGCGCTGCTGATGCCGCTGCAAATCTGGGCCGGCCACTGGTCTGGCGAGGTTGCGCACGAATACCAGCCCGCCAAGGTCGCAGCGATCGAGGGCTGGTGCGAAACCGGTCCAGTGCAGGGAACCGTGCTGTTCGCATGGCCTGCGGACAACGCCTGCGGGCTCGATGGCGTCACGCTTCCAAACACCAGTCCGATCCTGTTCGCCAGTGCGCATGGAGACCTGCAGGGGCTGGACGCCTTCGCCGAGGACGAGCGGCCGCCGCTGTGGCTGGTGTTCTGGAGTTTCCGCATCATGGTCGGAGCCGGCATGGCGTTGCTCGTCATGGGGCTGTGGGGAGTCTTCAAGTGGTGGCGCGGCACCATCGCCGAACCGGGGCTCTACCACTGGCTCGCAGTGCCAACCGGCGCGCTTGGCTTTGTCGCAGTGATTTCTGGCTGGGTCACAGCTGAAGTCGGTCGCCAGCCATGGACGGTGTACGGCCATCTCTCGACCGCGGACAGTCTGGCGCCCGTGTCAGCCGGACAGGTGGCGACATCACTGCTGGTCTTCATGATCGTTTACGCGATTATCTTCACGGCGGGCGTCGTGTACATGGCGCGGATCGCAACGCGCGGGTTCGGCGATGATCCTGCGCCGCCGCCAGAGAAAGGACGACGCGCGCCCGGCACGCCGCTGGGTTCGGTCGACGATCCGGCAAACGTCCCCGAAGACATCGTGGCGGCGGAATAGGAGAGGCGAGATGGACCTTCCCCTGATCTGGGCCTTCCTCATCGCCATCGCCGTGATGCTCTACGTCCTGCTCGACGGCATGGACCTTGGCGTCGGCATGTTGAGCGCATTCGCCAGCAGCGATGAAGAGCGGAACATGATGACCGCCACCATCGAGCCGGTGTGGGACGGCAACGAAACCTGGCTCGTGCTTGGCGGCGGCGGCCTGTTCGCCGCCTTTCCGCTCGCCTACGCCGTGATCATGCCGGCGGTTTATCTCCCCGTCCTGATCATGCTCGCCGCGCTCATCTTCCGCGGCGTGGCGTTCGAATTCCGGCACAAAGCGGTGCGCGAGCCGACACGGCTTTTCTGGAACGGCGCCTTCTATGGCGGGTCGCTGGCCGCATCCCTCAGCCAGGGCGTCATCCTCGGCGCATTCATCACCGGCTTTGAAACGTCGGGCCGGGAATACGCCGGCGGCGCCTTTGACTGGCTGTCGCCATTTTCGCTGCTCACCGGCGTTTCGGTCATGTTCGGCTATGTGTTGCTCGGCGCATGCTGGCTGATCCTCAAGACAGAAGGCGAACTCCAGCTCAAGGCCCGGCGGTTCGGCCTGTGGGCGCTGGTCGCGGTCGCAATCTGTTTCGCCCTTGTGAGCGTCGCGACGCTCGCAGTCGATCCGCGCGTGACCGAACGCTGGGGCGTCTCGATGACGAGCATCGAGATCGCCAAGATCCTGCCGCTCTCCCCAGTTCCGATCACAGGACTGGCGCTATCCGCATGGCTGGCGCGGGACATGCTCAGGATCGGAGGAGACAGCGCAGGACCGGACTGGCGTCCCTACCTTCTCGCCATCGGCATCTTTCTCTCAGGGTATGTCGGACTTGCGATCAGCCTGTTCCCCTGGCTGGTGCCGTTCTCGTTCGACATCTGGGATACGGCGGCGCGAGACAACGCGCTGGGCCTCATGCTGGTCGGCGCCGGCGTCATGCTGCCGATCATCCTCGCGTACACGATCTACGTCTATTCGCTGTTCTGGGGGAAGGTGAAGCCGGGCGATGGCTACCATGCCTGAGCTGTTCCCGATCGCGCCGCCTCCTGAGGACGACAGCGATGTGAAACGCCCATTGTGGGTGCGTCTGACCTGGTTCGCGGGCCTCGCAGCCGCGAGCGGCGCGGCGGTCGCGATCACGGCCTATGCGCTGCGGGCTGTCCTGTTCGTATAGCCGTCGACCAGCGGCAATCACGCAACCAAGTTCAGGCGTGCGCCTTTTCCGGCTCTTTAGGCGCGGATTCAGTTTGCTTCGTCGCCTTGCGCAGTTGCCGGGCCAGTCGCGGATTGTTCAGCACCGCCATGCGCTCGGCCGGTGTCAGTGCGCCGACAGGGCGATGGTCCCTGAGCGCGTGTTCCAACCGGGCCAGCACCAGTCCAGTCGGCGTGTGAACGTCATCGGCGCCAAGCGGCCAGTGTCCGTCAACGAGGTCGCGGCGCGAGCGCGACCGCTCCTCGGACTGCACGGCGTCCTGAAAGCTCGCCGTGTCGCAGGCAACCAGACGGCCGCGCGCCTGCTCCGAAGCGATCTGGACGGAGGGAATTGTGCGCTCCTCCGGGATGAGCATCGTCTGGAAGAGCAGGGACGAAGGCGACAGACGCTGGGCGACCAGGAATGACGTCGGCGCCGCGGCCAGCAGGGGAAGCGCAAGGGGAAGCGTCCAGACAAGTTCCGGCGCATCGAACACGAGGGCACAGACGCCGATTGCAGCAGCGATCGCCATGTGCGGCAGGAACAGGCGGAACGCGCCTGCCCAGTCGAATCGTCCGCCCTCGCGATTCTGCGAGGCCCATCCGCCATCGTGACCCGGAGCGTCCGGACAATGCCGATGGTCTGGCTCACCATCTGCACCGGCGCCATCACGGCGGACAGCAGCAGTTCAATAAACATCCCGACTGGAAAGCGCCAGCTGCGCGACCAACCCGGCAGCCGCCCGGCTGTCCAGAGCAGCAGGCTGAGCCACTTGGGCGCGAGCACGACGACCGCCGTGAGCAGGGCGAGCGACAGACCATTGCCCGCGTCGCTCACCGGCCACATCGGATAGGGGCTGTCATCGCTGAAATAGGAGAGGCCCGGGTCTTCGCCAGCCGCCAGCACGATGCCGACGATCAGCAGGAGCGCCCAGAGGAGCGACGAGCCATATCCCATCACGCCCGAAGCGATGTGCAGGCGGCTCAAACCGTCAAATCCGTGCGCGCCGAGCACGCGGATGTGCTGGAGGTTGCCCTGAATCCAGCGCGCATCACGCGCCATCATGTCCGCCAGCGTCGGCGGCGATTGTTCGTAGCTGCCGGCGATATCCCACGCGATCTCGACACGCCAGCCAGCGCGGCGCAGGAGGGCCGCTTCGACAAAGTCGTGGCTGAGGATCGGTCCGCCGAGCGGCGCCTTGCCGGGAAGATCGGGCAGGCCGGCATGCGCGGCGAACGCAGCTACGCGGATGATGGCGTTGTGGCCCCAGTAATTCCCCGCGCCGCCTGACCACCACGACAGGCCGGCGCCGAAGATCGGGCCGTAGGCGCGCATCGCAAATTGCTGCGTCCGGGCGAACAGCGTCTGCGCGCGGATCAGGGTGGGCAGCGTCTGGATCAGGGCCGTCGCGGGCTGGTTGTCCATCCGCCGGACGAGTTCGCAGATCGCGTCCGCGCTCATCAGGCTGTCGGCGTCGAAGACGATCATGTAGTCGTAGCGATCGCCCCAGCGGTGGACGAAATCCTCGATGTTTCCGGATTTCCGCACCCGGTTGATCGTCCTGCGCCGGTAATGGAAGGTCAGCTCCGGCCGCGCTTCACGCAGCGCGTTGAACACAGCCTCTTCCGCCAGCGCACGTTCAGGATTGTTCGTGTCGCTCAGGAAAAAGCACTCGAACCGGTCGCACACGCCAGCTGCATGCAATTCGTCCAGGACAGCCTCCGCCGCGCCGAACACCCCCGCGGGATCCTCGTTGTAGATCGGGAAGACGATCGCCGTCCGGCTTTTTGTCGAGAGTTCGGCTGCGGGAGCCCGGCGGCGTCTGGCGAACAGGAGAACCATCGCGCCGATCGCGGCGGTCGAAGCGGCGGCGGAAATCCATAGAAAGTTGAGCGCAAACAGCGCCAGCAACACCCACTCCAGCGCGGATACGCCGAACGGGCTGAGCAGGTCGTGCATCTGCATCGACGCAAACGCCGTGAGGCCGAAAGCTGCGAGCAGCACGACGCCCACACGATAGCCGCCATCGCGCTCGCGCACGAGCGGGCGCGCGCGCACTGCATCCAGCGGCTGCTGCAGCATCTCAAGCGCCGCCAGAGGCGGGGTCGCCCGGCGTCGGCGGCGGGTTGCTTGCGGGGTAGGGTGTGTCTTTACTCGGGCGTCCATCGGTACAGCCATGTTTCGGAAATTTGGCGATCGCCTGCGCGCAGCGCGGCATGAAGCTCGACGACATCCGCGCCTTTCGCATCAAGGTCGAAGACGATGCGGCGAAGGTTCTGCGCGGGCGCCGCAGTGGAATGCAGGCTCTGGATCTCGCCGGTGGAGCTCCAGACATCCAGTGTGACGTCGTCGCCGAGCAACGCGTCGGCGTCGCCCGTGAAGTCGACGACAAACCGCTGTGCGCCGGCTCCGGCAGGCGCATCGCCCACGCGGGTCGAGGCGACGGTCCCCAACAGTCCGGCTGGCGCAACGTCGGTCCAGTGAAGGCGGTAAGAGAGGCTCCGCTTTTCGCCCGGCTTCCATACTTCCGCCGGACGCCACAGCGCCACGATGTTGTCGTTGTACTCGTCGCGGGTCGGGATTTCGACCAGTACGACGTTGCCGCCGTCCCATCCGGAAACCGGCTCGACCCAGAGACCAGGGCGGCGCTCGTAGGCGGCTTCAAGGTCGGCATAGGAGGCGAAGTCGCGCCGGCGCTGCATCAGGCCAAAGCCCGCAACCTCGCCAAGCTCAAATGTCGACACCTCAAGCCGCCGCGGGTTGGTCACCGGCCGCCAGATGTGTTCTCCGGATGCTGCGCGGATCAGCAGGCCGTCACTGTCATGGACCTCGGGACGATAGTCGGCGGTTTCCACCTTCGGGTCCGCCGAGCCGTGGTAGAACATGCTCGACATCGGCGCGACGCCGACCTCCGCAATCTCCTTGCGCGGATAGAAATCGGCTTGAACGTCAAACACGGTCGCCGCCCCGGCGATGACCTTGAACCGTACAGCGCCGCTGATGCTTTCGGAATCGAGCAGGCCGACGGCTTCAATCGGGGCCGCATCGCCCGCTTCGGGCTTGATGATCCAGAACGCGGTGAATTCGGGAAACTCTTCGCCTGCCGCAGATGCGGTGCCGACAGCCAGTGCGCGGGCGGACAGTCCGTAAGCCAGCCCGTCGGATATGGCCCGGAAGTACGACCCGCCCTGAAACACGGCGTATTCGTCAGCCCCAACCGGCGGTGCGTCGGGCGAAGCGGTTTCGGACGCCTTCAGAAGGCGCCAGCCGGAAAAGCCCAGCGCCGACAATTGGTCTGGCGTGGCCGCAGGGAAATCAGTCGCCTCGACATATGGCGTGGCGTCAACGATGCGCTTGACGCCCTTGTCGTCCACGAGGTGCATCTGCACGGCTGACCGGAACAGCCCGCCACGCGGCAGTGGCAGGACCTCATAGCCGGACGTCTCGCCTTTCCAGACTGCCGCTTCGGAACGGGGCCGCAGTCGCCGGTAGGCGTCATAATCGAGGTTCTCGAAGGCTGCAGGAAGCTTCCGGGATCCGGGAAGGTAAGGCCGCTGGCTGAGCTCGCGCGCAAGCTTCGAGACAGCCGCAAAGGTCTCGTCCGCGGTCCGGACGTCTGTCCCGATTGCGAATTGCGAGCGCGCAGCTGAATCAGCGCTTGCCTGATTGATAGCCGCAGACAGCGGAACAGCCAGTAGCGCCGCACACACGGCGACGGCGCCGCTAATGGCGATCCAGAGCCTAGGAGTTTGCATAACAACACCCATGCCGACGCTACGCGCCAACTCTTTCTGATGCCTGTTGGGGTTTCCTGCGTCCCTCGCACCGCCCGACACAATTTAAGGCTTCCGGGTTCAGAGCGACGAGGGCTCTTTACGCTAGGAGGGCGCTGAAGTTGCACTAATTTTCCGTAATGCGCAGTGCACGGGGCATGTATCCGCCCTCACAGGGCGGCTCGCGGTCTCAAGTGGCCAGCATTTGATCAGTTCGGGACTGGCCTATTGGGCCGGGAAGACCGGCATGTCGGCTGGCGAACTGGACCACACCTTGGCGCTTTCCACCGCGCCGGCCGAAAGCAGCCTTGCCCGCAGGTTGATGTGCTTATGGCCCTGCACCTCGAACAGCGCTTCAGTCTCCAGGGGCGGCGCACCGGCTGCCGCCAGGTCATCCTGCGTCTTTTCAGACACTAGCGCCTCGGACAATCCCATCAGGGCCGTGTCCCTTGCACCGGCAAGCACCACGATCTGGTTTCCGGTGGGTCCGGAAAACGACTTGAACAGCCCGTAGTCACGATACATCGCATCGCTCGGCGCGCTGACGAACGCTTCGCTGGTGTAGGTGCGGTCCGCGCCATTGTCCGAAATGATGTCGTAGCTTTCCCCGATCGAAAACCGCGATCCAGTAAAGACGGGGCCCTTCAATCGTCCCAGCCCGCTGATCAGACCGAGATAGAGGATGTCATTGTCCCTGAGCTGCGTTTCCGTGAGTTCGGAGGCGAGGGCGACCCGCACGTTCCGCTCCGCGAGAACCGGGGCGATGTCCGCCAGCGCGAAAGCGACCGACGTAGGCAGGTATTGCAGGGCCACATCCCCATAGCGGTCGAACGCCTCGGGGGTGGTCAGGTAGCTCTCGACGAGGTCCTGCTTCGAATTGATCGAGAAGTCGCGAATGAGCCGGGTGAGGAACAGCCGGTCTTCGTATTCGCCGAACATGTAGTAATCACCCACCACAACCAGCAATGGGTTCTCGCCCGACGCAATCGGCGCCCAGATGGCCGAGTTCGCAATCGTGGCTTCCCCGTTCGCCTGACCCGGCCCAGCCAGCCGGCCCCACGCGACGACGTTGCCCAGCAGCAGCAGGCAACAGACGACCCCGGCGGCAACCATGGCTCTCTTCCGGCTGGTCCACTCCACTGCAGCCTGCAGGGTCGAACGCAGGTCAGGCTTCGTCGCCCGGCTCGCCGACTGGCGGTGCACGCGCTCGGCGACCAGCCGGTATTCTCCCAGCGGGATCGAAAGGCGGACAGGGGCTGCTGCGCCAGACTTGGCGGCGATCTCTTCAAGGCGCTTCCGGAGCCTGTGCACATAGACCCGCGCCACCGCGTCGTCCTGTGCGGGCGCGCCTCGTGCGGAAAACACGTCCGCGATGATCTCCACCTCTTTCGGCGGCTCATCTTTCAGCGAACGCTCCACAAGGTAGTCGAAAAGGTCACTCAGCCTGCCGGCTCTGCCGAGCAGCTTGTTTTCGCGGATCCGAGCGATCTCGGCGGCGCTGTCATCGGAATTCAGCGCCTCGTGGGAGACCTCCAGCTCTGTCGCGTTTGTGTGCATGTAACCTATATCATGCCTCTGTAACCGTTATTGACCTACTGCGTCGCCGCCCGGACGGCTACCTTTCTGCTGTCGATAGGCGAGCCGGCAACCCACGGCCAAACCTGTTGTCTCATGGCGACCTGCAACGCGCCATGAATGCCGTAGCGCCTACGATGGGGCGTTACGTCGCTGCTTGAACATGCGGCCACAGCTCGTCGCCCCAGTCCTCCTCGGCGTGAACTGTGGCCGCATTTTTTCCATATATTTCAGGTGTTAGCCGTTGTAACGGCGTTTGTAACGGTAATTCACCTTATTTCCCGCCGGCGATGCCCGAAACAGAACCCGACAACGCGGCGGGATGAGCGGCGATGCTGCATCTGCGGGGCCCGCCTGAATTCAGGGAGATAGTCGATTGCGTAAAGTTGAACTTCGTTCACCGGTCTGGGGGCGACTTGCATGCGGGACAGCGCTCGCCGTCGTCATGTCGGCAGCCGCTCATGCTCAGGAGGGCGGACCCAATCCGCAGGTTAACGAAACCGTTGTCGTGATTGGGCAGACAATCGAAGAAACCCTGCCACAGGAACTCGAGAAGTTCGGGTCCGACCTGGAGGTCATCGACAGCGAGGAGCTTCGCGAGAAGACCTACATCGACGCCAGCTCAGCCATGCAGATGGAGATCCCCGGGCTGCACATCACGCCGCGGGGCGGCCCCTTCAGCTATATGGATGTGTCATTCCAGGGGTCGCGTAGCCAGGACATGCTGTTCCTGGTGGACGGCGTCCGGATCAACAACCGCCTCTACAACACCACCCTGACCGACACGCTGCCTTCCAGCATGATCGAGCGCATCGAAGTCCTGAAGGGCGGCCAGTCATTGTTCTACGGGACACAGGCCGCAGCCGGCGTCATCAACGTCGTCACCCGCGGTTACACCGACGAGCTGGACGGCCAGGTCCGGGTCGGGGTCGACACTAATCAGGGCTACCATGCCGACGCTTATGTGCGCGGGCAGGGCGGTCCGGGCAATTTCGTCGTCTACCTGTCGCAGGACAAGGCGGAAGGGTTCGACACCTACACCAACGTCCAGCCCAGCGTCACCGATCTCGATCGCAGCTATGACGTCACGACGGTCGGCGGGAAATACCGCATCGACTTCTCTGACAATCTGGCCGTGGATGCGCGCTACCACCATACCGACGCCGCCCTCGATTATGCCGGCGTGTCCCGCACGGCATTCTCGCAGAACGTTCGGGACGAGGACATCGCCAGTCTCGCGCTGGACTATGCGCCCAGCGACATGCTGCAATTCCTCGTCAAAGGCTACTGGCATGACTGGGATTCCGAATACACGACGATCAACAACGTCGTGGGTTCGCCCGGACAGCAGGAAGTGGTCGATCTCAACACGTACTGGGGCTTCGAAGACAAGGGCATCAACGCGCTCGCCAAGGTCACGCCGGGCGGACCGCTCGAGTACGTCGTCGGCTACGACTTCCAGCAGTACAGCGGACGCGACGACGTTCTCCTGATCGAGAACCAGGAAGAAGACGTCCACGCGGTCTTCGCCCAGTTCCGCACAAGCGACGACTTCATCCAGAACGGAAATTTTGCAGCAGGCGTCCGCTATAACGAGACCGGAGGCGTATCGCAGACCGTCTGGAACGCGTCCGGCCGCTACGACTTCACGGACTACATCTACGCACAGGGCAATATCGGTACGTCATTCCTGCTGCCGACCGCCTACAATCTCTACGGCATCGATGATTGCTGCACCCTCGGCAATCCTGATCTCGAAGCCGAGGAGGGACAATCGTATAACTTCTCGCTCGGCGGTCAGTACGGATCCAACGTGGTCTACGGCTGGCAGGTCACCTACTTCAACCGCAAGATCGACAACTTCATCGGTTCGGTAGCGACAACCGATGCAGCTTCACTGCAGGCGCTAGGGATTGATCCCAGCCAGCCCTTCCGCGGCCGCAACGTGCTGGACTTCGGCCGCATCGCCGCCAACGCTTCAGGCGAAGTCAACGTCGATGGCTTCGAACTTCTGGGGAACGCAGACTTCGGCAACGGCTTCTCCGCCGACGTCAGCTACACCCAATCCGAAACCCAGCAGGAGAGCAATGGCGGCCCAGCCGTCGACGTCCAGCGCATCCCGTCCGAGTATGCAAAAGCTGGTGTCGCCTACAGGCCGGGTTCTGGCCGTTGGGGCGCAAGCGCCAATGCCTTGTGGACCGGCGAGCAGATATCCAGCGTCACAGGCTTTGGCGATGTGAATTACGGCGACTATGTCGTGATCGACCTTGCGGCCCACTATTTCCTCGATGCCGAACAGACGCACAAGCTGACGGTCCGCCTCGAGAATGCGCTGGATGAGGACTACATCACGCGCCCCGGGTCCAGCGAAACCGACGCGTCACGCCTTGCGCGCGCCGCCGACCCGACGCTGGCCGTGCAGCGGTTCTATTTCGGCAACCGTGGTGTCCCACAGACCCTGCACCTGACCTACAGCTACGACTTCTAGTGGGGGACGGCCGGCCGGCCCGGGCGACCTCCACCGCCCGGGCCGCGCGACCTGACGCACCATGATTATAAAATCGATCCTGATCCTGCATCGCTATCTGGGCGTCGTGCTGGGCGTCCTGATGACCGTGTGGTGCCTGTCAGGCTTCGTCATGATGTATCAGGGCTTCCCGGACGCCAGCCGCGCCGAACGGATGGCCGGACTCCAGACGCTGGATCCATCGAGTTGCTGCGGCAGAGACTTCGTCCTGCCAGATGCAGCCGCCATCAACTCGATACGGATCGAAATGCTCGCAGGCGCGCCTGTCATGCGCCTGCAGGGCGGGGGACCACCACGAACGATCAACATCACCACGGGCGAGGACGTTACGGGGCTGGCCGAAACACAAGTCCGCAGTGTGATCTCGGCCTTTGCCGCCGGCAATGAGATCGATGGCGACATCAAGCGCCTCGAACAGATCCGGGTCGATCAGTGGACAGCGCAGACCGCACAGCGCCAGGCGCCGGTCTGGCGCGCCAAATTCGCCGACCCGGCCAGCTCCTGGGTCTACGTGTCCGGCCAGACCGGTGAGGTGTTCCAGCACGCGACCTTGAGCGAGCGCTGGCTCAGCTGGTTCGGAGCGGTGCCTCACTGGCTCTATCCGACGATCCTGCGCGAGAACCAGCCGCTCTGGTATCAGAGCGTGATCTGGCTCGCGCTCGCCGGCACATTCCTTACCGTAACGGGACTGGTTGTCGGCATCTCAAAACTGCGCGGACGATCGGGCCGCTGGTTCCCATACCGCCGCCCGATGTGGATGTGGCACCACGCCTTCGGGTTCTTTGCGGGCGTTCTCGTGCTGACGTGGGTGTTCTCGGGGCTGCTGACCATGTCGCCGTGGGGGCTGTTCCAGTCTCCTCCCACGATCGATCGCTCGGTAGTCGTGACGCCGACAAGTTGGGGCGATGTGCGCCCAATCCTGCAGGAGATTGCCGATGACCCCGGTGCGGAGGGTGTCGTGCAGATCCGAACCTCAACCCTTCTTGGCGAGACATCACTGATCGCGGAGATGAGAGACGGACAATCCCGGCGCTATAGCTCGGATGGGCTCCGGGAAGACTACAGTTCAGAAGCCATCTCCCGTCTGGTCGCCAATGCTCCGGAGCCGCTGCGCTCCGGCGTGGTGGAGCTGCTGGAGACGGAGGATGCCTACTACTACGGACACAAGCAGCCCGCCGACCTTCCGGTTCTCCGCGTGCAGCTTGCAGACGAGCAGAAAAGCCGCATCTACATCGATCCGGCTTCAGGAGAGGTCCGTCGTTTCGTAGGCGCGACGCAGAAACGTTACCGCTGGCTTGAGAGCGGTTTCCACTCGTTCGACTTCCCGGTCCTGAAAGAGCGGCCCATCTGGGATATCGCAGTCCTGCTGCTGCTGGCTGTGACTACCATTGTCTGCGCAACCGGCGCATGGCTCTCCATAACAAGGGTCAGGAAAGACATAACCAGCATCTGGCCGAAGCGACGCAGAAGCTGAGCAGCTTCGATGCCCGCCGACCGGGCCTAATGTGTGTCGCCCGCCAGCATTCGCATTCTGAGAGCCGCATTGAACATCGCGAACTCGGCCTGCAAGAGGTCGAGCTGTGCGCGGGAGAGTTCGGTGCGAACCTCCACAATGTCCTCAAGCGTTCGGAAACCCTGGTCGAAAGCGTCTGAAACTAGCTCGAACTGCGCGAGCTTGTCATCAACGACAGCCTGACGCGCCTGCGTCAGTCCCAGGCCCGCCTCGTAGGCCCCCGCTGCAAGCCGGGCCTCGCGTTCGATCTCCCGGATCAGCAGCTGGCGTTCGCGCTGCATGGCGGCGCGCCGCGCGACTGCGCCGCGCTCGCGCGCGCTTTTTGCGCCGCCGGTTCCCAATGGAATCGAAAACTCCAGCCCGACCTGGTCCCGCAACCGCCAGTCGTCGCGTAGATCGTCATTGGCGTAGGAAAGCGCGCCGATCGCGCGAAGGGTGGGTAGATTGGAGCGCTCCTCATATTCCTTCTCCGCGTCGCGCGCCTCCAGCAGCGCATCGGCCTGCCTGATGCGGGGATCATTGGAGAGCGCGAGCTCCACTGTGCGTGCGGTGTTCAGCGATGTGTACTGCGAACCGGTCAGCAGGCTCCGAACATTCTGAACGCTGCACGCGCCCACCCCGACCGGGCCGACCTCGAATTCGAGCGACAGCAGCGCCTCTTCCTGGGTAAGTCCAAGCGTTGCAATCTCCGCCGTGACCTCGGCAAGGCGAGCATTGGCGTCACGAACTTCGTCCGCGGTGACTGCGCCGGACTCGGAAAGATCGTTCAGCGCGGCCGCAAGTTCAGAGAGAGCGTCGCGCTCGGACTGCAAGGCGAGCTGGCGAGCCTCTGCATGGAGATATGCGAGATACGCATCGGCCGCGACATGCGCAGTTTCATCGCGGGCGCGCGCGACCACAGCCTGCGCCGCGCGAACTTCGGCCCGCGCGGCATCCGCCTGCAGTCGCCGTTTGGAGAAATCGAAAAGGTCCTGCGTCACGCGAAGGCCCGCCTGGTTCGAAAGCCGCGTGTCGGACAGCTCCGAGTCGCCGGAGAAGCTGCGCCCATAAGCCTGGACCTGTGGTCGCCCGCCAGCGCGCACCTCATCCAGTACCGACGCCTGAGCGTCGACATTGGCCGTAGCGATCGAGGCTTCCGGAGAAGTCCGACGCGCGATCTCGATGACTTCGTCGATCGACGTGCAAACCGCGCCCGTTGACGTCTGACCTGTCGCTGGCAGGGCCGCAGCGCTCGCGAGGAGAGCAGCCAGCGCGCAGACCTGCGCCGTTCGTGTGGCCAACCGGGTCACTGCCGCAGGCCGCGGAAGAGCGACTCCGAGAGCGGGGCAATGACCTGCTCAAAGAAGGTTCGCTGCGAGCCGGAGAAGATGAAGGCCTCAACCGGCATGCCTGGCGCCGATACCGCTCCGTTCAGTTTCGTCGCCTCGGTCCCGGGGATGGCCAGCCGCGCCTCGTAATACGGCGCACCGGTCTGCTGATCGACCTTGAGATCGGCGCTGAGTCCGACCACCGATCCCTCAAGGCGCGGAATCTGCCAGCCCTTGTAGGCCACTAGCTGCGTGCGCACGTTCTGGCCCATCCGCACGGAAGCCCGATCCACCGGCTTGATCCGCACCGACGCGATCAGCTCTTCGTTTTCCGGCACAACCTCCATGATCGTCTCGCCGGGGCGCACCACGCCGCCAACGGTCTTCGTCATCAGGTTGAGGATCTCACCATCGCTCGGCGAGCGGATGATCGTTCTGCCAAGCACGTCATTCGCGGCATCCAGACCCTCGCTGACACTCGCAAGCTCGACCTCGACCTCCGAGACATCCGCCGCGATCTTCTGGTCGCGCTCGATATCTAGTTGTTCGACCTGCGCACCGAAGTCTGCTGCCTGCGCCAATGCTTCTGCGCGCTCAGACTCGAGGCGCGCCATCTCCGCTTCCATCCCGGCGATCGAGCGTTCGAGAATTTCGACCTCGTTGATGCGCGCCATGCGCTTTTCAAGCATCTCGCGTGTGACAGCCAATTGCCGGCGTGACGCGTCGAGCGCGCGTGCGCTCGCGGTCAGCTCATTCTGTCGCGCCGCTGCTGCAGCTCGTGCAGCGCTCTGCTTCGCGGTCAGAATGTCTCGCGATGCTTTATGGGCGCGGCTTTCCTGGCCGAACAGGTCGTTCTGGTTGGCGACGATTTCAGCTTCCAGATCGTTGGGCAGCTCAAGCGCGCGGAGCGCGGCAAAGTCGATCTCCGTCGAGCCCGCACGCAGGGCTCGAAGCCGGGCAAGGCTGGCTTCCAGGTGGCCGAGGCTCCCGATGATCTGGTTGCGCTCCGACATCGAGGCCGTCGGCTGAAGCACGATCAGGATGTCGTCCTGCTTGACGAAATCGCCCTCCTTGACGCGAACTTCCTTGATGATCCCGCCCTCGAGGTGCTGGACCTGCTGGCGATCGTTCTGGACCACGACGGATCCCGATGCGGAAATCCCTTCATCCAGCGGCGCCAGCGCCGCCCAGGCGCAGAATCCGCCAAACCCGACCGCGCAGACGAGCGCGCGGGCTGCAATGCCGGTCGGCACAGTCTTCCTCCCGCTCATCGGCTTTCACCTTTCGATGCTGCGATCCGGACCGGCGCCTGTCCCGCCCCCGACAGGAACTCGGACGGCGACATGCGCGTGACGCTCTGCTTCCCGATGACGAGGACGCTGTTGGACGCCCTGAGCAGCCGGATATCATGTGTCGCGGCGAAAACGATGGTTCCCGACCGCGCGACCGTCTGTAGGGTTTCGATCAGCCTGCCAGCCGCGTTCGGATCGAGATTGGCCGAAGGTTCATCAAGGGCCAGAAGCACAGGCTTGGTGAAAAGGGCGCGTGCAAGCGCGATCAGCTGGGCCTGTCCGCCCGACAGCGGGTGGCCCAGCGCGTCGATCTGCGTATCCAGCCCGTTGGGAAGTGAGATTGCCGTCTCCACCGCGCCAGCGGCCTCGAGCGCCTTGTAGATGTCCTGATCGTTGGCGACGCCAAAGCGGGCGACGTTCTCCTTGATGCTCCCCGGAAACAGCTGGACGCTTTGCGGCACGTATCCGACATGCCGGCCGCGATCTGCCTGCGGCCAGTTCGCCATGTCCACGCCGCCGAGCCTGATGCCGCCTTCATGCGACGGCCAAGCCCCCGCAAGCGTGCGCAGGAATGTTGACTTGCCGGCGCCGACGCCGCCCACAACGCTGATCAGAGCGCCGCCCTTGACCGTCAGGTTGAAAGGTTCGACGAGACCGCGCGGCGACCCGGGCGGCGCAAAAGCCATCCGGTCAAGCTGCAGCGATATTGCAGGACGCGGCAGGGGAGTCTGCGTCGTCGTCTGAGACCGTTGCAAGACGTCGCTCTTCAGCGCGCGCCAGGCGGCCCGTCCGCGCGTCAACGTGCGCCAGCTGCCGACGATCTGGTCGATCGGCCCGAGCGCGCGCGCAAGGACGATGCTCCCGGCCACGATGGTGCCGATGGAAATCTGCTGGGAAAGGGCGAGGGCTGCGCCAACACCGAGGATCAGAACCTGCAACGCCTGCCGCGCTGACTTGACCGCACTGGAGAAGTCGCCCTCAACGCCGGAGGTACTAAGGTTCACATTTGCCGCGCGTTCGGCTTCGAGGTCGTGACGCGCCCGCAGCGCTGGCGACATGCCCATCGCAGCAATCGCGTCCTTGTGCCGGTCCATGGCGACCGCAATCGCCGACGCCGCAGACCTGTGCTCGGTGACGGTCTCGCTGCGCGACCGCGTGACGAACTCAGCGAGCACCGTCAACGCCACGACCAGCGCGGCGCCGCACAAGCCGATCACGCCCAGCACCGGGTGGATGATGAACAATAGCACGATGAACAACGGCGCAAACGGCAGGTCGAACAGCGGCGTCAGCGCCTGTGTCGTGAACAATTGCTGGACCTGCGAGAGCTTCGAAAGCTCCGGCGCGATCGTGCTGCGGTTCTCGCTGTTTTGCTCAGCCCCTGCAAAGATCTCCGCGCGCACCAGCGTTTCAAGTTTATCGGCAGCAGCGGCAAGGGCGCGTCGGCGTCCGCTTTCTGCGGCCGCATAGATAACCATGAGGAAGATCGCGATCAGCGAGATCCAGATCAGGGTATCGATCGATCCCGAAACCATCACGCGGTCATAGATCTGCAGCATGTAGATCGGCGTGACCAGCATCAGCGCATTGGTCACCACAGAGAAACCAAGCGCGCCACGCCAGTAGGGCGTCAGTGCGCGCTTGAGCCGGCGCAATGCGGATCGCTCGTTGTCAGCCAAACTGCGTTCCTTGAACGGGCCCGTCATTGCCAGCCTTCCACCATGCCACCCTGTATGGTCGGGAGATCGGCGTCCTCGTCATCCTCGTGCGGCCAGTTGCCGGCGGCGGCATCATCAGCGTTTTCATCGATCCGCTCAAGCGGCCCAATCATATGGTTCGAAACACCCTCTGACGGGTCGAACACCAGCGCGGAAAGCTCGATCGGTTCCGGCTGACCGACCATGTTGTGCGTCTGATTGTGGGCGACAGAAATCTCGCCAAGTTCGGTCACGCTTGAGGCGGCGATCGATGTCCCGGCCATCAGCGAAGCACTTGCGCCAGACGCCCCGCCGCCCGCATCGGTGACGACGATATCGCTGCCTGCAAGAGCCGGCGCGCCAGAAAGGATCGCTACTTCTACGCCAGCATCGCCGCCAACGCCGTCCGGATCGTAAGTCAGGGCGCCGGTGTTTGTGTCGTAGAACAGCACCGTCCCGAGCGCATCCGTCTGTCCCGGCGTCAGCGCCGTGAACCCGAGCGCCGAGACTTCGATACGATCCACGCCCGGCACAAAGTCGGTGATCGTGTCCACGCCATCGGTGGGATCGAGGAACACGAACGTATCCTCGCCATCACCGCCAGTCAGCGTGTCATCGCCACGCAACCCTGTGATCCGGTCGTCGCCACCTTCGCCGTTCAGCGTGTCATCATAGACCCACCCTGTCAGGCTATCCGGCCCATCCCCGCCCTCAAGCGCCCTCTCACCCAACCTGTCGTCGAAATTGGTGATGATCTGCTGTTCTATGCTGCCGCCAGTTAGGTGCCAGACAACGACCAGTGCGCCATCTTCGCGCAACGCGATCGACGGGAATTGATTGCTGGCATCGCCATTCCCGTTCAGCCAGAATTCGCCGCCGATGGGGGCGCCATCCGGCCCAAACCGTCGTCCCGCTATCACGCCTTTTGCGTCTACGTCTGTCTGCCAGATGACGACAAACCCGCCGTCTTCGAGTCCCTCCACTCGTGGTCGTTCTTGTCTCGACAAGGTGTAGCTGTTGACCTGTACCTCGCCGTTGACACGGGCTCCGGCCGAATCAAAGCGCTGCGCAAAAATGCCGTGCCCGGAGCCGTCGTTCCCTTCGCGGTCCACCCAGGCGACGACAAAGCCGCCATCGGCCAAAGCGCCGACCGAGCCATCGCGTTGGATGCCTGCTGTAGTCGAGTTGACACCGATGTCGCCGGACAACGGCGTGCCGTCGGCCTCAAAGATACGTGCGAACACCCCGCTCATGGAATTATCGTGACCCGCTTGGTCCTCCCAAACGATGACAAAGCCACCGTCGGCGAGACCAACTGCACTTCGGGCGAATGCTCCGCCAGCGTTCTGGAACCCGGACGTTTCCAGGTTTACGACAAATTCGCCAGTGCTAGGCATGCCCTCACTGTCGAATATACGGGCGTAGACATCAGCGAATTCGATTTCGCCGATCCACCAGGTTACGACAAAGCCCCCGCCGGAAAGGCCGGCAATTGTTGACTGCCATTGACCGTAATCAGTTGTCTCATTGACTATTGTCTCGAAACCTACCGGTCCGCCATTGGAGGCGTAGCGCTGGAAGTAGACGCCAGACTTGTCTCCGTCCTGTCCCCAAGAGTCCCAAGATACAACGAAGCCGCCATCGGCAAGGCCAGTCACTGAAGGCCGGTGCTGTGAATCGACCGTCGTCGTATTCACAAGGAAATGATCGCCAGCTGACGCTCCGTTGGCGTCGTAAAGTTTGGCGTAAACCCCATCGCTGTCGCCATCCGGAAACGACAGGCCGCTGAGTGACAATGCAACGACGTGTCCGCCATCGGCCAAACCAGCGACATCAAATTTGGGCGCCGCAGCAAAGGAGCCATCCATTACCGGCGGCAGGGCTTCGAAGCTCGCTGGTTCTCTATTGTCGAGCGAGTAATTGACCTGAGTCCCATCGGCATCAACCCTAACCAGGGCCGAGCCGGACGACGTCGTCGTCCCGTCCGATACTGTGAACGTGAAGTCGTCTGCACCGCTGAAGCCGTTGTTCGGAGTATATGTGTACGAGCCATCCGCAGCGAGCGCGAGAACGCCTTTGGAAGGCGGTCGGTCCACCGCAAAGGTGAGACTGTCGTTCTCCCGGTCTTCCGCGGTCAATCGCCCCTGCGCCACTGTTTCGGAGATGGCGAAAATCTGGGACTCGGCGGCAACCAAAGGCGCCTGGTTCGTGAAGTCCGGCGCCGCGCCGTCAGCATTGGTGATGACGATGTCGCTGGCGACAAGGCCAGGCGCGCCGGCAAGTGTCGCGATCTGTACGCCAGCAGCGCCGCCCGCGCCGTCGGGATCATAAGTGAGGGTGCCGGTGCTGCTGTTGTAGAACAGCACAGTCCCAAGCGCATTGGTCTGGCCTGCGGTAAGGGCAGTAAAGCCAAGCGCCGATATCTCGATACGATCCACGCCAGAGACAAAGTCAGTAATCGTGTCCACGCCATCGGCAGGATCGAAGAACACGAACGCGTCGCGCCCCGCGCCGCCCGTCAGCGTGTCGTTGCCTTTGCGACCGGCGAGACTGTCGTTGCCGCCCCGGCCGTCAATCGTGTTGTTCTGCTGATCGCCCTTGATACTGTCGTTCAGTTCGGTCCCGACAACATTCTTCACAAGCGCAGAGACCATCTCCGGCGTCGCGGCAAACGTGCCGCCCACCGTCGAGACGGCACTGGTCAGCGCATCGAACCATTCCTGAGCGATCTTGGCGTAGCCTGCGTCGGTCGGATGGATGCCGTCGCCGAGGTCGGCAACGGTGAGGTTCGGCATTGGCACCAACGTGACGTCGATCCCAAGTCCCTGCGCCTGAAGGACCAGATCATCCAGCTGCGCATTGACGGCTGTGGCAAGAACATCGGAATCGTCCCGTAACCCGTTGTTGAGCGGCTGGTAGACTTCCGGCTCAAGCGGCGGCAGCGCCGAGACCAGTATGGAAACGCCCGGCGATTGCGCTTCGAGATCCTGAAAGATCTGTAGCAATGCCTGTGGGACGGTATCTACCGAATTGGCGAAGCGAAGCACATCGTTCGTGCCGAGCATGACCAGCGCCACATCCGGGCGGGTGCGCCCGGCGATCTCATCGGAAATCTGCGCAACCTGCACGGCCTGGATGCCGGAAACCCCGCGATGGTCTCGATCTTCCAGCGAGCCAGGGCCGCTCTGGAAATCGCCCACATAGTTCACGAGAAGCCCCGCGTCGGAGATGAGGCGGAAGAGGTCTTCGCGATAGCCATCCCATTGCGACTGCGGTTTTCCCGCCTCGAATCCCAAAGTGATCGAGTCGCCCAGCGGCAGCAGCCGCGCCACGGTTGCGCTCGTCTCTGACTCGAGATCAATCACCCGCCCATCGCTGGCCACATTGGCATAGGATAGGGTGTCTTCGGCAGGCGGCCCGAAGCTTGGCACGGTGAACCGGAAGAACACGACGTCTTCGTCGGGTCCCATGAACTGTGTGTTGGTTGCGTCCCAGATCCATTGTCCGGCGCTGTCCTGCGGCAGGCCGTCATTGGGGTTGTTCCATGGCCTGGTGTTGATGGCGCCGTAGGTGACCGCATTGGTCCAGAGGCTGTCGTCGAACCCCTGATCGTTCCATCCACTCGGCCCGGTGTTGGAGACCTTCCACTCCGAGGAGCTGGCAAGCCTTGTCCCGTCCGCCAGCGCGATGTCGAGGAAGGCCCCGCCCGGACCCCACGTGTCCACCGCACGCAGCGCGATCACATCGCCGGCCTTGAGCTCGACGGTGGTCGACTGGGCTGCGGCCCAGTTGGTCCCGGAGAGCACAAGCTCGCCGTTGACGTACAGCTGGTAGAGATCGTCGACCCGCGCGGTGATCACCGCATCCTGGGCGAGCGGCTCGTCGGAGACGGCGATGGCGAACACATCGCTGACGCTAGCTCCGGAGGGATCCTGTGCGGTGACGCGCACATTGATGCTGGTCTCGGCGTCCGGGGTGCCCGAGAAGGTGCGGGTTGCGGGGTTGAAGCTGAGCCAGCCGGGCAGCGCCGATCCGTCGGCGCGGGTTGCGCTATAGCTCAGCGCATCGCCGTCAGGATCGCTGAACGCGGGCAGGGGCACGGTGAACGCGAACGCCTGTCCGACGGCTGCGCCCTGGTCGGCGATCGGGCTGGCGACCACGGGCGCATCGTTGACGTTGGCGACGGCGATCTGGAACGTGTCGGAGGCTACCCCGCCGCGGCCGTCGTCGGCGGTGATGCGCACGTTGACGTTCTGGACGTCGTTGGCGCCGGGCGTGCCGGAGAAGGTGCGGGTCGCCGCATTGAAGCTCAGCCAGCCGGGCAGGGCCGATCCGTCTGCGCGGGTTGCGCTATAGGCAAGGGCGTCATTGTCGGCGTCAGTGAAGGCGTTGGCCGGCGCGGTGAAGCTGAACGCTGCGCCCTGGGTCGCGCCCTGATCGGCGATCGGGTTGGCGAGCACGGGCGGGGCGTTGGGCGGCCCGAAGCTTGGCACGGTGAACCGGAAGAACACGACGTCTTCGTCGGGTCCCATGAACTGGGTGTTGGTGGCGTCCCAGATCCATTGCCCGGCGCTGTCCTGGGGCAGGCCGTCATTGGGGTTGTTCCATGGCCTGGTGTTGATGGCGCCGTAGGTGACCGCATTGGTCCAGAGGCTGTCGTCGAACCCCTGATCGTTCCATCCACTCGGCCCGGTGTTGGAGACCTTCCACTCCGAGGAGCTGGCAAGCCTTGTCCCGTCCGCCAGCGCGATGTCGAGGAAGGCCCCGCCCGGACCCCACGTGTCCACCGCACGCAGCGCGATCACATCGCCGGCCTTGAGCTCGACGGTGGTCGACTGGGCTGCGGCCCAGTTGGTCCCGGAGAGCACAAGCTCGCCGTTGACGTACAGCTGGTAGAGATCGTCGACCCGCGCGGTGATCACCGCATCCTGGGCGAGCGGCTCGTCGGAGACGGCGATGGCGAACACATCGCTGACGCTAGCTCCGGAGGGATCCTGTGCGGTGACGCGCACATTGATGCTGGTCTCGGCGTCCGGGGTGCCCGAGAAGGTGCGGGTTGCGGGGTTGAAGCTGAGCCAGCCGGGCAGCGCCGATCCGTCGGCGCGGGTTGCGCTATAGCTCAGCGCATCGCCGTCAGGATCGCTGAACGCGGGCAGGGGCACGGTGAACGCGAACGCCTGTCCGACGGCTGCGCCCTGGTCGGCGATCGGGCTGGCGACCACGGGCGCATCGTTGACGTTGGCGACGGCGATCTGGAACGTGTCGGAGGCTACCCCGCCGCGGCCGTCGTCGGCGGTGATGCGCACGTTGACGTTCTGGACGTCGTTGGCGCCGGGCGTGCCGGAGAAGGTGCGGGTCGCCGCATTGAAGCTCAGCCAGCCGGGCAGGGCCGATCCGTCTGCGCGGGTTGCGCTATAGGCAAGGGCGTCATTGTCGGCGTCAGTGAAGGCGTTGGCCGGCGCGGTGAAGCTGAACGCTGCGCCCTGGGTCGCGCCCTGATCGGCGATCGGGTTGGCGAGCACGGGCGGGGCGTTGGGCGGCCCGAAGCTTGGCACGGTGAACCGGAAGAACACGACGTCTTCGTCGGGTCCCATGAACTGGGTGTTGGTGGCGTCCCAGATCCACTGTCCGGCGCTGTCCTGCGGCAGGCCGTCATTGGGGTTGTTCCATGGCCTGGTGTTGATGGCGCCGTAGGTGACCGCATTGGTCCAGAGGCTGTCGTCGAACCCCTGATCGTTCCATCCACTCGGCCCGGTGTTGGAGACCTTCCACTCCGCGGAGCTGGCAAGCCTTGTCCCGTCCGCCAGCGCGATGTCGAGGAAGGCCCCGCCCGGTCCCCACGTGTCCACCGCACGCAGCGCGATCACATCGCCTTCATTCAGATCGACTTCGACAACCTCGGCGTCTACCCAGTTGTCATCGGCCAGGATCAGCTCGCCGTTGACGTACAGCTGATACAAATCGTCGACGCGTAAAGCGATGCGTGCCTGAGCCATAAGTCCCCCTACATTCCCCCTCCGAGCCTTGGCAGACCGGAGCCATTTACCACGCGAATGTCGCGTAGCTTGCAGCGTCGCGTTTTAGAGACGAACCGGGCCGACTGCGAACCGGTTCGCGCTATTGGTGCAAGCGGAGCTGCTAATCTGCCGCAGAGGGAAAACAAAACGCCAGCGCGGCGCGCTGATCAAGCGGCGGAATGCAATTAGTTCGCCACGCGATGTCACGCCGCGCAAGGTGGTCGCCAGGTGTGTCTCGCAGGACAACCGGGTTGCTGACATAAGCTAGGAAGCGGACCCGGCGCGACCTTCAACTCAGGCTCCCAGAGAGGCGAGTTGGGGAAGCCAGCACTACCGTCATCGATCGCGAGCGCCGACTGGACCCGGTGATGCGATGGGTGTCGTCAGGGCATTTCAGGGCGAGTGACGATCGTCTTTGCAGGCCACTCCAATGCCGCCGCCCTAAGTCACCACACGCAAATGCAAATCACTTGCAACATGCCCTGGTTCCGCCTATTCCTAGGTGCGAATGAGTCGCAAGTATCCGCGCTTCCACAACTCAGGCCGCAACGAATGAAAGACGCGAGTTCAGCCATTCCCCGAACGAACAGCTGCGGCCCAACCGACCGCCGCGCTCAGGCGCGATGCGTGTGGTGCGCCCGCCGGAACAGGGCGTCATGACTATCCCTGCAACCTGTTGAACCATGAAGTAGGAGAACCGCCATCTGCATGCCGTACGATACCGAACAGCTTGAATGCTGGCTGCACTCGCAGGTCAAGGTGATTGACGCCTGGATGGGAGAATTGCTGTCCGCGCCGGATTCTGATCTTGAGACAGCCCGGCGCCTGGAGGCGCACCGGCAATGGCTCAGCGCAGAGATCGCGCGGATCAGCCCCGCGCCGGACAGCTTGGACACGGCTGTCAGATCGAAAGCCTGACCTCTTCAGGTCAGCTGCACGCCCGGCGATTCAGCAAGCCTCGACGCTGCGGTTTGCGCCTAGCGGAAGGAATAATCGCTCATGCCCGCCAGTTCGAGTTCGTAGGCGGCGTCAGCAAGCGCGGTGTCGTTGCGCTGGGTCTTCAACACGCCCTCGAACCAGTACGCGACGTAGATGTCGTCCACTTTCGTCGGCTTTTTGGACTTTGCGAAAATGATCTGGTTCGGCGGCGGCGGCGGCGTATGCAGGCACGCGCCGAAATATGGGACGATCAGGAACTCGGTGTACTCGTTTTGCGCATTGAAATCGAGCGGAACGACGAAGCCCGGAATCTTGACCCGTGTGTTGTCCAGCTCTTCCACCGTGGTGAACGTGCCGAACTGCATCATCTGGTCCAGCGCGCCGCCTTCGACGATGCCCTCAGGGTTCGCTGATTCCAGCGTCGCCATATATGTGGTGTAGATCTCCTCGAGCCGCTCATCCTCGCCCGGAGGCCAAAGATCGTCCCAAGTGATCTCGTCGGACAACGCCGCGGATTTTTGCGCATGCGCCAGTGGGACCGATTGCTGGCCCAGTACAGGAACAAACGCGAGCGTTGCGGCGAGAAATAGAGCGCGGGATTTCATCATGGCCCTTATTGTAACCGAAGGGTTCTGGCGTTGGTAGTGAGCTGTGCAGAGACCTGACCGGCATCGGTAAACAAAACGGCATCCGCACGCTCGACCTGCGGAAAGCTGTCGAACAACGGCAACACTACCGAGCGCACATCCCGAGGCGAGTCACAATGAAATGACCAGGTCAGAACGACGTCGTTATGCCCGCCGTGTTCATCATGATCGTGATCGTGATCGTGGGTATGGTCGCTATCCCCGTCGCTCTCGCTCACCGACGTCAGCCCGGCGGCCGGACCAAAGGGCCCCAGCTCGGCCCCTTCGAGCGCGCAGCCTGCGGCCTGTGGAAAGCTGACAACGCGATCCGGTGTTTTGAGGCGGGTTGCGGTCGCGACCCACTTGTCAGCCTCGATCTCGTTGGTAGGGGCATGCTCGAAGCCAACGAGGTTCCACATCGGCGATTCGAGCTCAACGATCGCCGTATCGCCTTCAACCGACACCACCAGATTCAATAGACCATGCACATGGCTGTCGGCGCCTCTTGCCGCGCCGGTCTCCTGCGCCAGCGCAGCGCCGGTCACCGGCATTGCGAGAACAGTGAACGCGGCGGCGAGCAATACCCGCTTCTTCATGGCTACCTCCCTGACAGGGGTCGGTCTCCGGACCTGCTCGTCATAGGCTCGTGCAGGTTCCGGAAATGCGACGCCGCTTGTGGCTGTGAACGATGTTGACAATGTGGCCCGTGGCGAGGAGGGCGCCGCCGGTCGCCGACACCCAACCCTCCCATTCGTGCCGGGAAACTCGAGCGCGCCCATGAGCATCGCAGACAGGCCAGCGAGCGCCAGCGTCCACGCAAGCGCCGGCGCCCGTGTGGCGCGAAGCGCGAGCAGCGCAACCGGCGCCGCGAGCATAAGCACGGCCCAGTGAACCCATTCGGCCTCGGCGAACGCCGACAGGCTAGGCGCGAAGGCCGCCGCTACAGGCAGGGCAAGGCAATGGATGGCGCACCCGACCGACAGCCCGACACCCGTCAGGTCGAGCGGGTTCTTCTTCGCGAGCGTCAGGCCGCTGTCTGGTGACATCTTCAGATCCTTATCTGTGCCGGCTCAGCGAGCTCAGCTCGAGCAGGTAGGCGGAATCGCCCATTGAGGAGGAATTCTGCGAAACGCGAAGCGTGCCGGCCGCGACGTAGGCGTTGGACAACGCGCCGAGCTTCACGGGCGTTTTCGACCGAACCAGCAGCGTCTGGTTTGGCGGCGGTGGCGGCGCGTGAATGCAGGCGCCGTAATACGGCACAAGCAGAAACTCGCGCGATGCACCGCCGTCAAAGTCCAGCGGCACGACGAAACCGGATAGGGCGATGGACTCCCCGTCCAGAGCATCGATCACACCGTACATACCGGGCTGGATCGCCTGCATCGAATCCGCGACATCGTCGGCTGCGCCGTGTGGCGCCGCGCGCAGCAGCGCCATGACCTGCATGCTGGCGAGCTTCTCGACGTCCGAAGCCGGCGCAAGCTCCTTCCAGGCAATTTCCCGCGCGTCCTCGGCGATGGCGCGCTGACTGCCAACGAGGGCGAGGGCGGCCGCGACAAGCTGGATGATCCTGCGCAAGTTCATGGCTCAGACCTTCACCGCCAGGCCATCGGAGAGCGAGGTGCGGTAGGCGCGCCATGCCGGGAACGCGGCGAGCAGGGCGGCGGTGACCGTGATCCCCCCAACAACGATCAGGTCGAACCCGTCGGGGTTGAGGCCGGAGAGCGAAATCCCGCCGATGGACCGCAGAATGGGTTCGCCAACCGCAAGCGCCGCGTACAACACGCCGAGTCCTGCCAGAGCGCCGAAGAATGCAATCAATGCAGCTTCGCTGACGAGCAGGAAGAACACGTCTCCCGGGCCGGCGCCGACCGCGCGCAGAACCGCCATCTCGCGCCGTCGCTCGTTGAGCGTCGACATAATCGACACGAGGATCACCACAAGCCCGACCGCCGCCACGCAAAGCGAGATGGCAAGCAGGATGCGCTCGACCACGCCGACCACCTGCCAGAGTTGGGTCAGCGCCAGCGCCGGTATGGCGGCCAGCAACGGTTCCTGCGCATAGTTGTTGATGTCGCGCTGCAGCCGCAGAACGCCGGCGCGGGATTTCAGTCCCACGATCATCGCTGTGATCGACTCGGGTTCAAGACTCAACTGACGAACGCGCTCTGGCGTCGCCATCCGCGCCAAGGGCGTCTGCACGCCGCTCTGCCAGCCGACATGGATCGCCTCGATCGCGGCGAGACTGACATGGACGGACTGATCGACGGGCGTGCCGGTCGGGGCGAGTATGCCCGCAACCCGGAACGGCTTGTCGTCATGCTCGGTAAAGCTGACTTCGCCGAGCCCATGCGAGACGACGATGCTGTCGTCGATCCCGTACTCCAGCCTTCGCGCCACTTCAGAACCGAGCACGACGTCGAAGATGTCCTCGAACCAGACGCCCTCGGCCACTTCAAGATGCTGGTCGCGGCCATACTGGTAGTGCTCAAGGTAGCTATCGTTCGTGCCGACAACACGATAGCCGCGATGGCTGTCGCCGAGCGAGATCGGTATCGTCCAGGCGATCTCCTCACGCGACGACAGATCGTTGAACGTTTCCCACGTAATGTTGTTCGTCGCATCGCCGATATGGAAGATCGAATACAGGATCAGGTTCACCTGGCTCGACCGGGCGCCAACGATGAGGTCGGCGCCGGAAATCGTGTTCTCGAAGCTGGCGCGCGCGCTCTCGCGAATGCGCTCGACGCCGACGATCAGGAACACGCTCAGAGCGATGGCGAACACCGTCAACGCCGCCGCAACCCAACGGTTCAGCAGGCTTCGCATGGCAAGCTTCAATACGGCTGGTTTCATGCGCTGAGCCGCTCCGCGCCAGCCCGCGCGCGATTGATCTCGGACAGGTCCACGACCCGATCGAACACGCCCGACAACCGGGTGTCGTGGCTCACGAAGATCAGCGTGGAGCCGCGTCGCGCGCATTCCTCCAGCAACAGGTTCACGAATCCACTCTGGGCCTCCTGATCGAGCGCTGAAGTCGGCTCGTCAGCTAGAATGAGATCCGGGCTGCCGATCAGCGCGCGCGCTGCGGCAACGCGCTGCTGTTGCCCAACGCTCAACGCGGTCGGTTGGCGCGCGTGGATCGCTTCATCTCCAAGGCCGAGACTCGCCAGCAATCGCTCGGCTTCCTGTCGCTCGGGATTGCCGGTCGCACGCACGGCGCGCTCCGAGCGGCGGAGAACGTCAGCGGCAGGAGGACATTGTCGAGAACGCTGAGGTAGGGGACCAGATTGAACATCTGGAAGATCACCCCGATCTGCTCGGCCCGAAGCGCATCACGGCGCGACGTGGAGAGCCGCCCCAGATCCTTCCCCAGCACCAGGCACGAGCCGGGCGAGGCGCCAATGACGCCGGAGATCAGGCTGAGCAGCGTGCTTTTCCCGCTGCCGCTCGGCCCCTTCAGGAACAACCGCTCGCCGCGCGCGACCTCGAACCGCTCGATGTTCAGTACCGGGGTCGAACGCGTCCAGCTGAACTCAAGATCGCGGAGGCTGACCGCCGGTCCGGCATCGGAGCCCAGGGCCGATCCATCTGCGCTAGGTGAAGACTGCATCGAAGCTCTCTAGGTCTGGCAAGCTCCACCCTTCATGGTGTCCGCACCAGCGTCGCGCAACATGCACGCTCCGGACACAAGTGTTATATTGTAACACAAGAGCTGTCCAGCCTCCCGGCCTGCCCGGAAGTCAGAGCTTCAGATTGTCAGCTATTCGTGCCGGTGCCCGCCACGACGGCCGCAAGAGAGCTGGCTGGCGCCATCGGCCCAGGTGATCTGGACGCCCGGGTTCCACGTCAGCTTGTGCGGGCCGTCACTCCACACGATTTGCGGCGTCACGCCATCCCATGGCTGCAGCGGCAGGACATGGCGATCCTTGCCAGCCCACACCGCAGCGATCGGCGCTTGACCCTGACTGCCAAACCGCATCGCGAGAGACGTGCCGTCCTCACAGAAGAACTGGTTGCCCAGACGAGTTTCGGCAGGCGTGTCCAGGTCCTGGGCTCTCGCCGCCGGCAGCGACGCGACCATCAACCCGACCAGTGCAAATGCGAGTTTCATCTGTTGATCTCCTGACAAGTACAGCAGGGAACGTCAGCCCAGAGATGACGTCAAGGTCAACAGGAACGCCAACGATATCAGAACCATCGAAATGACGACGAGTTGATTGGCGGCGTCGGAGCGCGACCCGAACGCGCTACCGATTCGCTCGCTCAAAAAGCGACCGCGTCACTCGCTGTGGCGGAACGCGAACAACAGGTTGCCGCCCTTCTGCCCGAACTTGTCATAGCCCGACGTCGCATAGACGTAGCGACCGGAAACAACCGGTCCGCTTGAGTCGATCCCGCCGCCTTCGCCCTCAAGCCCATTCACGCCTTCGAACGTCTGGTTGGTGTTGAACGACCACAGCACGTCGCCCGTCTCGGCGGAGAACGCCCGCAACATGCCATCCAGCGATCCGCCCAGGATGACGCCCGGCGCGTAGGTCGCCGCCGCCGACACGCCCGGCGAGCAGCGCCAGCGGACATCGCCGCACTCGTTCGGCAGCACCGTCGACCACACCGGCTCGCCCGTGTCGATCTCCAACGCGTGCACCCCGGATTGCGGAGGAAGGTGGGCGTCCCGCGGATAGACGGAGAGGTCGGAGATCGGCACGAACAGCGTCTCGCCGTCCGTCGTCATGCCCCAGTGCACGCCGCCCATGATGCCGCCGCGACCCGGCTTCGCCTGCCACACAAGCTTGCCGCCATCGTCGGGATCGAGCGCGTACACGTCTCCCGATTTCTGACCGGCCAGCAGAAGGCTGCCGCCGTCTGCAAGATCGACCAGCACAGGCGGCGCGCCGAAATCATAGTCCGGACCAGTATCCACCGGGCAGTTCGGCCCCGACGGGCAGGCCGCATTCCACACATCGTCCGCAGTCGCCTGATACGACCAGACAATGCGACCGGTATCGAGATCCATGGCCAGTATGGCGTCGCTCATCGCGGTCGCCGGGTGGGAGTAGTTCTCACCGGTTCCGACATACAGCAGCCCGCGATCGGTATCGATCGTCGGCGTCGACCACACCGGCGCGCCCGCCGGTCCGTGAAGGGTCGCGCCAGCGCTGTTCGTACCCCTCGGGCTCGGCGCCTCGGTGATCGTCATCGTCTTCCAGATTTGTTCGCCCGTCGCCGCATCGAGCGCCAGAACCGAGCCCCGGAACGTGCAGCATTCATAGGCGCCGTTCATCGCGGCGATCACTTCCTGGGAGGAGACAGGCACATAAAGCCGCCCGTCCACATAGCGCATGGCGCCGGTAATCGTGGTCTGTGGATGCTCGTCCGCGCGGATCGTCCAGATGCGCTCACGGGTCGCCAGATCCAGCGCGTGCACGTTCCCGGAGAGGTCGCCGAAGAACAACCGATCCGCATCACCGTTCGCGTCTGACCCGATGATCAGCGGCGAACGGATTTCCGACTCCGTCTGGACCGTCCACAACGTGCAACCGGTCTCCGCATCCAGAGCGAAAATGCGGCCCGTCTGGTGAGCTGTGAACAAAACCCCATCAGACAGCGTCGGCTGCACCCGCGCGCGCGTCGCCTGCGGGAACGCGAACACCCACGCCAGCTCAAGGCTTGCCGCGTTGTCCGCGTTGAGGCTTGTCTGCTCTTCGTCGACCGCGCGCCAGTTTCGCGCGCCCATGCCCCAGTCGCTGATGTCCACTTGCCCCGGCGTGTATGCGCGAGAATCCGCGCACAGCCCGATCTGCTCAAACTCCCCGGACTGGGTCTGGGAGATATAGAGCGAGACCGCCTCTTTCTCCGCCAGCGACAGGCTGAGCGCCTGCGACGCCATCACGCCCGTCGTCAGCGAAGACATGATCTGGTCGCTGCTGAGCTTGACGAGGGATTCATAAAGCGGCGCCTGCAGCGCGCCGCCATCATGGCAGCTGGCGCAGGCGCGCTGGTAGACGGCCTCGCCAAGCGAGGCGTGTGCAGGCGCGGCGGGCGCCGCCGCAGCCGTCTGCTGCTCCACCGCGGGCTCCACCGCCGACATGTCTTTGTCTTGCTGCGCGCACGCAGAAGCAGCGAGGCCGATGGCGATAATCGCGGACATTGAAACCAGCCGGCTGGCGCGAGGCGTTCCGGCGGCGGTACGAAGCGGCAGATGCATTGTCATGTCCCCTGAAGGTGCCGGGTCGGCGCCTAGTGATTGACCGTCTTCACCATCGCGCCGTCAACTCTGAGGTTGGCGCCCGTGATGTAGCCAGCCTTCGGGCTGCAGAGGAACACCACCGCATCCGCGACCTCTTCCGGCGTGCCGTGACGGCCCAGCGCGCTCATCTGCGCCACCCGCTTGAACATGTCGGGCTGATGCTTGCCGATCTGGTCCCACACGCCGCCCGGAAAGAAGATCGGGCCAGGGGAGACAGCATTGACGCGCACGCCCTTCGAACCGTGCGTGGAAGCAAGCTGCCCCATGTACGAGATCAGCGCCGCCTTCATCGTGCCGTAGGCGCTTTCGCCCGGAGGCAGGATCGTCAGCGTTGCGGCGATCGACGACAGGAAGAGCAGGTTGGCGTCCCGCCCTTCCGCAAGCTTGGACAGGGACAGCTCGGCGAAGCGAACATGCTGCAGGAAGTCTGTATCAAACGCTTCGCGCCAACCTTCTTCGCCCTCCAGCGTCGGCCGGGTCGAGACGTTCGATATCGCGATATCGACGCCGCCAAGATCGCGCACGGCGCTCGTGCCAGTCCGGAACGCATCCGCATCGCGAACGTCCAGCGCAGATCCGAACGCGCGCACGCCCTGCGCCTTCAGCGCCTCCACCGTCTCGATGACGCCGGCCTCGGTCCGCGCGCAGATGGCGACATCTGCGCCTTCCGCAGCCAGCCGATCAGCAATCGCCCTGCCGATCCCGCGCGTCCCGCCAGTGATGATGGCGCGCTTGCCCTTGAGTTCCAGATCCATGCTCGCCTTCCTCCATCATCGATCCAGCGCCCCGGTCACCGGAACGCGGGTTAGTCAGTGCTGCCTGGCGCCGTCACGCGCCCCGCGCCGTACCGGCGCTGCGCCGACCGCACCCCGGATCCTAGCGCATGACGTCTCTTCAAACATCTTTGTCCCCGACATCTCTCGGAATGAGACCGCAAAGTCGGTGACGCTATTGACGTATTGTTCAATAATGCATCTATTCGGACTGGCAAGACCGCTATTGCTGAGGGCGCAGGTCCGCGTCCCGCGAACAAGGCGGCGAGGCAACAGGGAGGCAGTGCCAATGCGTTCCGTCACCAACCGGCCAATCGCGCTTCTTTACGGAGCCAGCGCATGTCTGATCGCGGCCTGCGCCGACCCGGCGCCACCGGACGAAGCCGTCGCTGAGCCTCAGCCCGCGGCAGCAGGCAAGGTCCACGGCATCAGCTACATCGGCATTTCGGTCAGCGATCTCGACGAGGCGACAAAGTATTTCCAGTCCGGCGCGGCCATACCAGAGGTCCAGACGGCGCAGATCGACAACGCGCCCGCACTGGACGAGGTCGCCGGAAAACCGGTCAGCGCCCGAACGCGCACGCTTCGCAGCGCAAGCGGCCAGATCCGCCTGATGGAGTTCAGCGACCCGGACCCGCGCGCGCTCGAAGCAGGCCCGGTGCCTGTGCAGGGGCCCGGCATCACCCACGTCTGCTTCCAGGCGCCCGACAGCCGGCCGATCTTCCCCAACTTCATGGAGGCGGGCGCGACGACAATGTCGCGCACAGGCGACCTCGTCCAGCTACGCCCCGACGTGCCGGTCCGCTATGGCTACGTCCGCGATGGCGATGGAACCATGATCGAGATCGAACAGATCATGATGGACGACCTCGAGTTCGATCATCGCATGCGCCACGTCGCAATCGCTGCCGTCGACCTCGACCGAACGGTTGAGTTCTACACCGCGTTGCTGGGCAAGGAGCCTCGCGAGCGCCGCTATGATCTCGTGAACGTGACCCTCGATCAGACGGTCGGCATTGATGGCATGAAGCTCGACGTCGCCTGGTTCCAGGCTGGCAACCTCGAACTAGAATTGTGGGAGTACTACAATCCGGTTCCCGTTCCCGCCGACGAGCCGCGCCCGCTGGAGGCCTATGGCCACAACATGATTGTCTTCGACGTGTCGAACGTGGAAGCCGTGCTGACGACACTGGAGGAGGCGGGCGGCGAGCGGGCGGCGGCCCCGGCCCCGATGGACGACGGCGTGATCGCTTTCGGGCGTGATCCCGATGGCAACCTGCTGGGCTTCTTCGAGCCGGACTCTCCAGCTTCCGTCTTTGACACCGAAGGACTCGTCTACTGATCGGTTGACACGGCCGCCTTGCTCAGCCGTCCAGCACGACGGTCGCTTCGAACGACGCCGGAGCGGAATGATCCGCCAGCCGGCCGCCAGGTGAAGTCGTAATCGTTGAGGGAGAGACGGCGCCCGCTATCTCTCCCTTTCGTTTCCTCCGCGAGCGATCAGGCGCCGATTACGACGGCCAGATGCGCTCGTGCAGGCGCATTGCTCAGGAATAGCTCCGGATGCGCGCAACGCAGTTCGCCTTCGTGATGGTGAACTCGAACATGTGCGCGAAGCGCCGCGTCTTCCCGTTCGCCTGGACGACAACGCCGCTCAAGGCGCCCACTTTCCCGTGAGAAATCGCGCGCTCGATCATGATCGCCTCAGGGTTCTTGCGCAGCTTGAGCGCATCAAGGAAAGCGTCCGCCCCCACAATCGGCACCTTCGATACTCCCTCCCATTCGACGGATTCGCTGATCGCCCCTTGCGTCATCTCGCCGGTCTCGATCGCAACCGTGAAATCCTGGACAAAGCGGTTCTTTGGAGAGTTGCCGCAATCTCGACTGCCCTCGATCTTCATGCGCTGAACTCCCCTTATGCGCTGCGCGCCGCGATCAGCTTCTCCCCGCTACACGCGCGCGCCAGTTACGACCGCGTAACACAAACGCCGCAGCTGTCCCGACCGACAGGGAGCCCCGCGGTTCAGGCTAAACGTGCGAATCATGGAGAAACCAATATCGAACTGCAGAGAACTGCATTGAACGCATCCTGGTGCAGGATGGCCTGAAGGCCGCCAAGCCATCGCGCGCCGCCTTTGCCCCGATCGTGCAGGCGGCAAGCAAGGCGCTGACCGTTTTCCTTGATGACAACATCCGCAACGTCATGGCGGCGCGACAATTGGGGTTGCGCGCAATTCTCGCCACGTCATCACTTGACGGGTCGCAACTTGCAGATAGCTGCGCGGCGGAGTGATACATAACTTGGGTCCAACAACGGCGGGCGTCGCAATGGCGGCAGGGGCATAAGCATGAATATTGATCTGGCGATGGCGACACTTCTGTCGCCGATCGTGCTGTTCTTCCTGCTGGGTCTTGGCGCTGCGCTCCTGCGCTCGCAGATGTCCGTTCCAGAGGCCTTCGCCAAGGGCCTCGCAATCTACCTGATGATGGCCATCGGGCTGAAGGGCGGGGCCGAAATGGCCAAGAGCCCCCTCACGCTCGAGATCGGGCTCGCCTTCGCCGCAGCCGCCTTCCTGTCCTTCGCCTTGCCGCTGCTGGCGTTCGCCCTGTTGCGCGTCACCAGCAAGATGGGACGCATCGACGCCGCCGCCACTGCCGCACACTACGGCTCGATCTCGATCGTAACGTTCGTCGCCGCCACCCAGGCGGTTCAGCTCTCCGGTCTCGAAAGCGGCGGCTACCTCGTCGCCGTCGCCGCGGTAATGGAAACGCCGGCGATCATTACCGCGCTCCTGCTCGCCCAGCGCGGTCGCGGTGCGGGCCAACCCGTCGCCGGGTCCGAGCGCGGTGAACTGATGCGCGAAGTGCTGCTGAACGCATCCGTCGTCGTGCTGATCGGCGCCCTGATCATCGGATGGGTCACCGGGGAGGAGGGCATGGAGCTGGTCGCGCCCTTTTTCGTGGAGCCCTTCCAGGGCGTTCTCTGCCTTTCCTGCTCGACATGGGCCTGTCGGCGGGCAGGGGACTGCGGCAGGGCTGGCGCCAGCTCGATGGCGGCGCGCTCGGCTTCGGCCTCTACATGCCGCTGATCTCGGCGGCGCTCGCCAGCATCATGTGCCTTGCGATCGGCCTCTCGCCCGGCGATTCCGCGCTGCTGATCACGCTGGCGGCTTCGTCGTCCTACATCGCGGTGCCGGCGGCGATGCGCCTTGCGTTGCCGCAAGCCCAGCCATCCATCTACCTTACCCTGTCATTGGGCGTTACGTTCCCGTTCAATCTCACGCTCGGTCTGCCGATCTATCTCTATCTCGGCCAGCTCGTGGGCGGTTAGGAGTGCGAGATGCACAAGAAGCTTCGCCTTGAACTGATCATCGAACGCATGGCCTACAAACGGGCCTGCCGCATCCTCGAAGCGGCGGGGCTCAAGGGTTACACCGTGCTGCCCGCCATGGCCGGCTTCGGCGGCGGCAGCCGCTGGCAGCGTGACAACGACATTTCCGCAACGCGCGACATGGTCGTCATTGTCACGATCGGGTCCGACGACACCGTCAAGGCGTCCCTCGAACAGCTCCAGTCGCTCCTCGGGGCCCATATCGGCGTCCTCAACGTCGCCCCCGTCGAGGTCCTGCGCCCCGAACGCTTCTGACGGGACGCCAACCCGCAAGCTGGCCCCCTGTCGCCGGCTGCGGAGGCGCTCCGACACATCCCCCACAAAATGACGTGACCGACCGCATCCCGTTCGTCGCGAACGCAACTACCGCGCGGTGCAGGCGTTGAGGGTGCGGTCCAGCACCAATGGAGACATGACTCGATGATTGGCGTTCAGGCCGCGGGTCCGCGGAAACGGCGATGAGCGACATCCTCGGCTACATCGCAATGGCGACGGGCATCGTCGCTGCGATCCTCGTATCGGCAAATATCGGGCGGCGGATCACAGGCTGGGCTTTCGTCGTATTCACGGTCTCCTCGATCCTCTGGGTCGCAGTCGGCGGGCTTGAGGGCGAACCGCCGCTGGTCATCCAGAACGTGGTTCTCACGGGGGTGAACGTCTTTGGGATCTACAGATGGCTGATCCGCAAAGCGCCTGCGTGACGACAGCCCTACCTGGCGCTGCAATCAGAACCTCTTCGCATCGTCGTGAAACCGCATTCCTCCCCAATCGTTGACTCGCTTGCCCGGTCACAGCCGGAGAGCAACGCGACGACCCCAAGGAGCGGCCCATGACTTCGGCGGATGAAACAGCAGAAACGGCGAAACAATACCAGGAGATCCAGAAAGCGGCGGACGCCTCATCCGGATCAGAAGACAAGAAGTCCGCGATGCAGGCCGGAGCAAGACTGTATCCCGAGCCGCCATTCCCAAAACAGCATCAAAAGAAGCCGGGCTCCGAAAGCGAACTCGACCCGGCGCCAATGTATGATGCCCCATTCTATCTGGGATCGAAGAAGCTGCAGGACAGCGTCGCCATCGTCACAGGCGGAGATTCCGGCATCGGGAGATCGATCGCCACCCTGTTTGCCCGCGAAGGCGCAGATGTTGCCATCGTCTACCTGTGCGAGGACGAAGACGCGGAAGTGACCCGCAAGGCCGTCGAAGCCGAAGGGCGCAAATGCCGGCTCATCCGGGCGGACATCAGCAAGGAGAGCGAGTGCCGGCGCGTCGTCGCAGAGGTCGTGGAGAAGCTCGGCGGCCTCAGTGTTCTGGTCAACAACGCCGCGTTCCAGCAGCACGTCGAGCAACTGGAAGACCTCGCACCCGAACAGTTCGACCGGACGCTCAAGACCAATCTCTACGGCTGCTATTACATGTGTCAGGCGGCGGTCGTGCACATGAAACCCGGTTCGGCGATCGTCAACAACGGCTCGGTCACGGGCCTAAATGGCAGCAAGGAGCTGCTCGACTACTCCATGACCAAGGGCGGCATCCACGCCTTCACCCGTTCCCTGGCTGGCCAGCTGGTGCCGAAGGGCATTCGGGTCAACGCGGTCGCGCCAGGCCCTGTCTGGTCCCCGCTCAATCCCGCAGATCGCGATGCAGACGAGGTTGCTTACTTCGGCGGCGGCTCTGTCATGAAACGGCCGGCGCAACCCGAAGAGATCGCGCCGGCCTTTGTCTTCCTCGCTTCGCCTCACTGTTCCAGCTACATCACTGGCGAGATACTACCCGTCATTGGCGGCTACTGAATCTGAAAGGGCGTCAGTTCGCCGGCTCCCCGCTGATGTCGGGCGGCGCTTCATCCAGCAGTTCGGATGGCGGCGGATCAGTCTCGAGTTCGTCCTCGCTCGCGCCGACATTCAGGGCGACGACCGCGACGAAAATCCCGGCGATCGCGATGATCGACACGATCAGCACGGTCATCATGCCGGGCATGTTGCGACCGGCCCGAACCTCGGTGGGCTTCGCGTCGTGAGGATCGGTTGGTGTGTTGGACGGCGGTTTCTGTTCGGTCGGCGCCATCGGATTCTCCTTCATTGCGCAGATGGACAAGCGGGGCGCAAGTCTCCCGCAGAGCCATCATCGAACTAGCGCCCGATCTGGACGCGAGTTCCGGGTTATCTCGTCGCACAGGTTGGCATGAAATTCACGGCGGCGCCCGCCCAAATCACGCCGAGCAGACTCAGCAGCGTCAGCGCATGGACGACGTGCACAAGGAAATCATTCGAGTTTGTGTCCCCCGAACTTGCCCCAGCGGACAGCAGGCTGCGGGCGCGAAGCCCGATCCCGACCAGCACAAGAACGACCAAACCGGTAACGCTCCATACCGCCATGTCGGCGAGGGGCTCGCCGATCGCTCCATCGGCTGTCGCACAGGCGACATGCGCACCGCCATAGACCAGCCCGAAATGCGCCGCCCACAGCAGGATCGGCGCAAGCGAGACCGCAGTGCGGCGGACGAAGCGATCGTTTGCATCAGACTGGCTCATGACGCCGCCACATGCGGAATGCCGTGAACGATGAGAAGTCCGACAAGAGCCTGCGCAAACGTGTAGTAGACAAGCAGGGACGTGTTTTCGAGCCCCGCACACCGCACCTGGTCGATCTTCCCGGCCATCTGCCGCACGCAGACGAAGAGCGACATGATCACGATGACGGCGACGAGTTGTGCGGTCAGGACGCCCGCCATGTAGACCATCGCGCCATAGCTGGAGTCCGTCGGACGCAGGCCAGCCTGCCAGTGCGACCAGACTTCATTGACCACGCCGCCCGTCAGCGCGCACGCGCCAAGAATGACCAGCGCGGGGGTGACGAGATTATTGCCGCCCGGCTCCGGCAGGGCCCACCGCGCCAGCACATAGAGCGCCACCGCGAGCGCGAACAGACCAGCGGACAGCATCGGCGAACCGGCATCCGGCAGCATCGCCGCGCCCAATTCCCAACCCTCCGGTGAAGAAGTCCATAGGTAGAGGTACGAGAACACGTAGGCGAGATAGAGCGATCCTGCGACCAGCATCAGCACGATCATCGCCCACCAGCCGTGGGCCATAGGCCCCGTTACATAAACCGGCAGCCGCAGCCCGCCGCCGATCTCCACCGGCCCCGCATCTGGTCCCTTGTCGATCGTCCAGACCCACACCAGACAGCACACTACAGCCAGCACGCCGCAGATAATCGCCGGCGTCACCACCTTCACAGTCAGCAGCAGAAAACAGGCGGCGGTGAACACGGCGGCGAAGAAATGCATCCACCCCGGTCCCGGCATCTGCACGACATATTGCGGCGTCGCGGAAATCGGCGAGGTCACGATCGTTTCCCGCCCGCCTGTGGGAGCATCCGGCAGGTAGTGCGCGCCGGCCTCGACTTCCTCGGCCAGCTCGGGCCTGTCCCAGAGCGGATAGAGACTGTCGACCTTCGGGATCGACCGCGTCGAGTAAACATCCTGCGGCAGGAACTCCAGCGTGCCGGCGTCCCACGGATTGGGATTGCTGCTTTCGCCAATGCGGAAATTGCGGATCAGATCGATGATGAAGACCAGCACCCCAGCGGCGATCATATACGCGCCGATGGTCGAAACGAGGTTATAGCCGTCCCAGGGCAGCGTATCGGGATAGGTCCAGATCCGCCGCGGCATGCCCAGAAGGCCGGCCAGGTGCATCGGCAGGAACGCGACATTGAGGCCGATGAACATCAGCCAGAATGTCCATTTCCCCAGCGTGTCCGACAGCAGCCGCGAACTCACCATCGGCGCCCAGTAATAGAAGGTCGCGAACAACGGAAATACCATGCCCCCGATCAGCACATAGTGCAGGTGCGCGACGATGAAGTAGGTATCGTGCGCCTGCCAGTTGAACGGCACCATGGCGACCATCACGCCTGTCAGGCCGCCAAGCGTGAAGATGAACAACATCCCCAGCACGAACAGCGCAGGCGTCGTCAGGCGCAGCTTCTTGGTGCGGGACGCCAGCGTCGCGATCCACGAGAAGATCTGGATGCCCGACGGCACCGCCACCGCCATGCTCGCCGCCGAAAAGAAGGCAAGGCTCAGCGAGGGTATGCCCGTGGTGAACATGTGGTGCACCCACAGTCCGAAGCTGAAGAAACCGGTAGCGATCAGGGCAACCACGATCAGATTGTGCCCGACCAGCGGCGCACGCGCGATGGTCGGCACGATCATCGACACCAGTCCGGCCGCCGGCAGGAAGATGATGTAGACTTCCGGATGCCCAAAGAACCAGAACAGGTGCTGCCACAGCAGCGGGTCGCCGCCGCCGTCCGGAGAGAAGAACGGCCACCCGAAGGCGCGCTCGATCTCCAGCAGCATCGTTGCGAGAATCACGGCCGGGAAGGCGACCACGATCATCCCCGCAAAGATTAGCATCGCCCAGCCGAAGATCGGCAGCTTGTCCAGCGACATGCCCGGCGGCCGCGTGCGCAGAACGCCGACGATGATCTCGATGGCGCCGGCGATCGCCGATATCTCGATGAACCCGATCCCGAGCAGCCAGAAATCCGCAGCATCGCCCGGCGAATACTCCGTCAGCGTCATCGGCGGATACATGAACCAGCCGCCGCGCGGCGCCAGATCGTAGAAAATGGTTGAGAAGAACACGGTTCCGCCGACAATGTAGGCCCAGACCGCAAACGCGCTTAGTCGCGGGAAGGGCAGGTCGCGCGCCGCCAGCATCTGCGGCAGCAACAATACGCCCAGCGCCTCGACCGCGGGCACCGCGAACAGGAACATCATCGTGGTCCCGTGAACGGTGAACAGCTGGTTGTAGAGGTCCTGACTTACGAGATCGTTGTCCGGAACCGCCAGCTGCGTGCGCATCACCAGCGCAAGAATCCCGGCGAGAACAAAGAACACGAAAGCCGCGCCAAGATAGAGCAGGCCGATGACGGTGTTGTTCACCGCTGTCGGCAGTCGCCAGCCCTTCGGCGTCGCCCAGATCTCGAGCAGCTTCTCGCGCTCGCCGTCCGGTCGCGGCGTCGGGCTGATCTGGGCGTGTGGAGATGTCTCGTTCACCCGTCGCTCCTCAGATTGTAGAGAAGCGCCAGTCCGCCGAGATAAGTGATCAGCACCGCGAACGAATCATATCCCATCCGCAGGAAGGACTGGTTGCGCCGTTCAGCCAGCCCGACGAGGAACAGCCCCGTAACAATCGCGCCGAGAATCGCTCCCACGGCCGCAAAATCGCCAGCCTCCGACAGTACGGGACTGGACGGAGCGATGAGGTCGACGCCGAACAACAGCGCCACGTTGAGAATGTTGGTGCCGAAAATGTCGGAAATCGCCATTGTGTAATTTCCGCGCCGCACCGCGCCAAAACTGGTGCTGGCTTCCGGCAGCGATGTCGCGAGCGCCACAAACGCAACGCCCATGAACGATTGCCCAAGTCCGGTCTGCTGCGCGAGGCTGTCGCCGGTGAGCGAAACCGTCCAGCCCGCCAGCAGGATCACCAGCGCGCTGGCCCCAGTCTTGAGCCCCAGAACCAGGTTGCTCTCTTCGTGCGGCGCCGCCGACGTCACCGGCGCGCTGAACGCTTCTTCTCCCTCGGTATTGGCCAGCCACGGCTTACGCCCCCGCGCCAGCGTCAGGAGGCGCATGCTGAACACTGCGGCGACGAGAAGGCCCCAGGTCCACACGCCGGCCGCAAAGAACGCCTGGTCGCCGGTAATGATGGCAAGGGCGACGAGGCAAAGAAGACATATGTTCAGCGCCCCCTGCAGCATGACGATGGGATCGGGCACAACCGAAGTCAGAGCCCGGCGGTGAATGAAGAGATCTGCGATCGCCAGCACCGCGACCTGCAATGCGATGCTCCCGAGCAGGTTGTTGACGGCGAGTTCAGCGTTATCGCGCAAGGCGGCTGAAAAGCTGGTCGCGATTTCGGGCAGGGAGGTCACCCCCGCCAGCAGCAACAGGCCGAGCAGGGCGTGGCCCATACCGGTGCGGCGCGCGATCTCGTCGGCATACCCGGCCAGCCGCGTACCTGCGATCCACACCGCAACAGCGGCGACAGCAAAGACGCCAATCGCGGGCCCAAGGCCGAGCGAGGATAAATCCAGCGGCCCGTTCATTTCAGCGCCGCCAGGTAGCTGGCAAGGCTGTCGATGTCCGCTTCATCCAGCGTCGCCATCTCGGGCATCAGGTTCTCCGGCTTCAGCTCCTGATGCCGCTCGATCCATGCGCGGAAGTCGCCTTTCTCGTTGGCGAGCAAGCCTGCGCCGAGCGAGTGACGACTGCCGACATGTGTGAGATCGGGTCCGACGCGGCCCGATGCGTCAGTCCCTCGGACAGCGTGACACGCCCCGCACCCAGCCCGCCGGAACGCGTCGGCCCCGGGATGATCCCCGACCACCGCATCACCCCGTTCGCTGGCAAGCCAGTCGGTGAACGCCTCTGCGTCCAGCGCCTCGACATAGAACGACATGAAAGCATGCGGCCCGCCGCAATACTCCGCGCACTGACCGCGACGCAGGCCCGGCCGGCTCGCTTCGAGCGTCAGCGTGTTGGTGCGCCCGGGTATCATGTCGATCTTGCCGGCATAGGCGGGAACCCAGAAGCTGTGAATCACATCCGCCGACGTCAGCTCCAGCGCGACCGGCTCGCCGACCGGGATGCGCAACTCGTTGGCCGTGTCGAAATCGCCGTCAGGCGTGTGATACGTAACGCGCCACCACCAGCGATTGCCTTCCACGGTAATACGCAGCGGGCTGTCTGCAGCGGCGCCTGTCGCCGCGCCTGCGCCAAGCAGCGCATACCCGTAGAAGAGCAGAACCGTCAGCACGACCGCCGGGAAGACAATTCCCCCCACCACAACCAGCCTCTCGCTGGACAACGTCCGCCGCGCCGAACCGCCAAACAGCGCCAGCGCCGTCAATCCGCACACCAGCGCCAGGATGAGCGCGCCGCCGGCAAACAGGATCCAGGTCAGCATCAACGTACGGGCGGACTCAACACCCTCGCCAGAAAATGCCGACTGTTCGGACGCGCAGCCAGCCGCCAGCGCCGCCAAAATCAGAATCCCCGCCATGCGCGCGCGCCCGCAGTTCATAGCTCTCCCCCTGTGTCAGCTGTGGGGGTGTTGCGAACCACGGGCGTGGTCGCGGCGAAGTACGCGCTGACCGCATCAATCTCGGAATCTTCAAGCCTGGCTGCGACGGCGCTCATCAGCTCCGCCTGCGGCGTCTCGGCGCGCACGCCATCCCGAAACAGGCGCAGCTGATTTTGCAGATAGGTCTGCGATTGCCCGGCCAACACCGGATACGTCTCCTCGGCCATACCCCCGTGACATGACATGCAGGCGCCGACGCCGCGGTCTGGAATGCCGTTTTCGGCAATGTCGCGGCCCATTTCGCTGGCGTCAGAGGCGTCGCCTTTTAGCGGCGGCCGAGGCGAAAGCCCGGCGAAGTAGTCCGCCAGCTGATCGATCTGGTCGTCCGTCAGCTCCGCCGCCACAGGCTCCATGATGCCGCTCTGTCTGCGGTTTGCACGGTAGTCCTCCAGAGTCAGTTTCAGGTAGGCGGCGGACTGGCCGGAAAGCCGCGGCGCAAGCGAACTCGCGATGTCGCGCTCGGCGTCATCATGGCAGCGCGCACAAGCCGTCAGGCCGGCAGCATTGCGTCCCTCTTTCACGAACGTCTCAGGCGAACTTGGCGCCAGATCCGTCCGGCCCGCCAGCGCGCGGAAACCTTCGCGATCAAGCTCGGGCAGCCGCCGCAGGAAGGCGACGACGGCCCAGACCTCATCCTCGCGATCGGCGCCGCTCCACGCCGGCATGCCCGCGTACTGCAGGCCGTGATAGACGATCCAGTGAAGGTCCTCGTCTTCCCACGTGTCCACATAGTCTTCCAGCCGGGGAGGCGTCGGCAGCATGCCTTCAAATATGGGATTGATCGGTTCGCCGGGCGCGGCATGGCACGGCGCGCAGCCCGCGCGAAAGTGCGCGGCGCCAAGCTGAACCAGCGAGGGATCGTCGAGATCCAGATGGTCAGGCGGGGAGAGGGCGGAATTCGTCTGAACCGAGCGGCGCATCCCCAGCTCGAGAAAGTCGTTCAGCCAGCCCGGATGCCCGCGGCTCGCGGCAATGCTGTAGACGCCGGACCAGGCGACAAGCAGTGCGCCAATGATCGTGAGGGCGAACAGCAGGACAACCCCGCCCAAGAGGCGCAACGGTGTCAGGCGGAACCGCACCTGCATCGCCTACTCCATCGCCGCCGCGCGTGGACGCGGCTCAGCGCCAGCCGTGCTCGCAAACAGCCAGCGCGCGACGATCACCGTAGCCGCGCCAATGTACGTCGCCGGACATGCGACCAGCATGATCAGTCCGGCCAGCTGCTGGTCCGCCGGACTGGCGGCCATCTCCGCGTAAAGCAGCCGCGGCGCAAACACGAGTAGGGCGGCCACCAGACAAACAATCTTTCCCGTCAGGATGAGCGCGCCCGCCGCCCACCACGGCGCATCGCGCGCAGTCGTCACTACAGAACGCCAGAACCAGATCGCGCTGACCAGCAACATCGCGTGCATGCAAAACTGTGCGAAGGGTGACACCATCGCAAGCGCCAGACCGGCAGGCGTATGCCAGGAAAGAAACACCGCCAGCTGCACGACGGCGGCGGCGGGCAGGTTGTTGGCCAGCGGCCACAACGCCAAGGATGAACTCACGATCGCAAGCGCGACGGCCGGCGCCAGCACGCTCATCAGCGCAATATGCGTGATCATGTGCGCGCTCAGCATGCCCAAGAATTCCGGCGCAAGCTCAAATACCGCATACGTCAGGCACGCAGATGCAATCACGCCCACAACGCGAAGCATCTCTCCGCGCCCGGCGATTGACTTCAATACAGATGGTCGCGTTCGCGTATGGACGTCAGCCTCCCGCCTGCAGATGACGCCAGCCGGAAGAACCGGGGCGATTCACGTGAACGCACGTCGCGGGGGGATGTTCCTGCCTCAGGCCTGCCATGAGAACAGACCGGCCTGCCGAATCCCCCTTTCGTCGATTCATGGGCTGGTGGACCGTTCAACGCCGATCGGTATGGGTCGATCAGGAACTGGTCCCCTACCTGATGCTTTCGGGAGGAGTGGTTCTGTCGGTATGGGTCGGCTAATCAGTGTGCGGGAGGTCAATTTGGTCGGGAAGTTGAGTCCGCTCAGCCGGTTTAGACGTCAACCCGCGGGAATCGCCAGCACCGGCTTGCTCCCGGATTGTTTTGGCGACCCTCTGCAGCTCAACGTCGCCTGTCGTCGTTCTGCTGCTTTCGGATCGGAGTGCGACGTTTGATCGACCCCTATATCGCTTTCCTGCTGGGACTGGGCCTTACCGTCCTCGCCATCACTTGGCTCCCGCTCGCGCTCAAGACGCTTCCTCTGTCGCTGGCAATCGTCTGCGTGGGGCTTGGTGCGGCGATCTTCGGTTCCGGGCTGCTGCAATTCGACCCCGACCCGCGCACCTATGACACGATCGTGGAAAAGCTCTCCGAGGCGGTCATCATCATCGCGCTCATGGGCGCGGGGTTGAAAATCGACAGGAAGATCGGCCTGCGGTCGTGGATGACGACATGGCGGCTGCTTGGATTGGCGATGCCGGTTACGATCATCGCGGTGACGCTCCTGTCCATCCATGTCCTCGGGCTTCCGGTGGCCATGTCGCTGTTGCTGGGCGCGGCGCTGGCGCCCACAGACCCGGTCCTTGCGTCGGACGTGCAGGTCAGCGGGCCGCGCGCCGGCCGCGAGGATGAAGTCAGGTTCGGCCTGACGTCAGAAGCCGGTCTAAATGACGGGCTGGCCTTTCCCTTCGTATACCTTGCAATCCTTTTCAGCATCGCGGCCTCGTCGACAGGCGGCTGGCCCGATGCACTGGACATTGGCGAGTGGTTCGCGCGCGACGTTGTGTGGCGCATCGGGCTGGGCGTCGGCGTCGGCTGGTTGGTTGGACGCGGGCTGGGGTGGTTCATCTTTGACAAAGCGGGCTCAGGTGTATCGGGCACGCGTGATGGCCTCGTGGCTCTCGGCGCAACGCTGATCGCTTACGCGCTTGCGGAAATATGTGAGGGCTATGGCTTCCTCGCTGTCTTCGTCAGCGCCATCGTGCTGCGCAACTCGGAACGAGATCACGAGTATCACGAATCCTTGCATGACTTTTCAGAACAGATCGAGCGATTGCTGATGATGCTCGTGCTCATTCTGTTTGGCGGCGCTATCACGATGGGTCTCTTCGACAGCGTGACGTGGACCGATTTGCTGACGGCGATAGCCATCGTGTTCCTGATCAGGCCGCTGGCGGGCTGGATGGCGTTGATCGGATCAGGACAGACGCATACGACGCGGGGCCTCATTTCCTTCTTCGGCATCCGCGGCATCGGATCGTTTTACTATGTCGCCTACGGCATCAATCACGGTGACTTCGGCGTCAGCGAAAAGCTATGGGCCATCACGGGTCTGGTGGTGCTGATCTCGATCGTCGTTCACGGCATAAGCGTGACCCCCGCAATGCGCTGGTTGAAGCCTTCGACCAATTGACCATACGGCGCAGTTCGCTGGCGACGTCCGAGCGGGCCATCGTTCTGGGAAGTCACGGGTTCGGGCAGAGACACGTCGAGCTGCTAAGCCTAATACCCCGTCATCTCAAGGTATCCTTCGCCCACATGGCTTCCCTCGATTTCGATTGGCCCCTCCCAATAGAGTATCGAGGTTTCCATGCAGGCCTCGCGGATCAGGGGCGAGGTCGCAATATCCAGTCCCAGCCTATCCGACGTCAGCCGCCATTCGACCGGCAGTCTGGTCCCGCACGCATCTGCTGTCGCCTGCGGCGTGATCGATAACTCGTCCGGCGAAAGGGCAAGCGCTTCGCCCTCGGCCGTGATCCAGGTTCCCGACACATACCCGGCGGCCTCGTCGCGCAGCCGGAACGCCATGAGCTTCTCGCCCTCGTCAAAGTTAAGCGAGAACCAGTCCCAGCCGCTCTGGTCGCTGGCGAGCGGCTGTGAAGACCATTCGCGATCGAGCCAGGCGGTTCCGGTTACCGCGATAGAGCGTCCGTCAATCTCCAGCTCTCCTTCCGCCGAGAAGTATGGCTGCGAATAATAGTGGCTGGCCTGTCCCTGAGAGGATTTTACAGAGTAGCCGCGGTCGCCATGAAAGATTAGCGGCTGATCGGTCGTTAGCTGCAAGTCGTACGAGAAATTGAGACCCGTCGCGGACATCGCCAGCGAGGAAAGAATGGCGTCGTCGCTTCCCGGGTTCGAGGACAGGGCCCAGTCGTCGATCCGGGCGGCGAACGGCGCCGCGCTGACGCCGGCCTGTCCGACGCCGCCGCGCGCCAGCCGTTCCGTTGAATAATGAGCCTCGCCGGTCGTAAGGCCCGCATGTCCCATCCACACTTGCGGGCTGGACCAGCCGTCTGACTCGCCGGGCGACAGCGCGCTGCGAAACAGGGTCCACTGTACCCCGTAACGGCGCCCGTCGCTATCGGCGAGATTGGCGGTCACATACCACCACTCGATGCGGAAATCCGGATGCGCGCCGTGATCTTGCGGAAACTCGAGCACGCGTCCGCGTTCGGGAACGGCAAAGCCAGTCGCGTCGGTGCCGAGTCCCGCGAAGCTCTGCGATCGGGCGGTCGACGCGAATACGATCACGCATGCGGCCAGCAGGCCGCACATCGCCAGGGAAGCCATCCGCAATCTATGTCTCATGCGCGAACACCTTCACGAGTTCAGCCGGCGGCGTGCGCGCCAATCTCACGACAGTCGCCAGCGCTGCGATCCCCGCGGCCAGGAGCGCGAACCCGCCAAGCTGCAGCCAATCGAGCGGATAGATAAACATCGGCAGCCTCCAGCCAAAGGCTTCAACATTGATCACCGACAACAGGACCCACGCAAGCGCGAGCCCGACAGGCACCGCGATCACGAAGGTAAGCGCGGCCAGCGACAGGATCCGCACGAACTCCAGCAGGCTCAGCGTCTTGCGGCGAACCCCAACCGACCAGACCGGAGTCGTTGTGGCGCACGCATGGACGACTGGCTTGCAAGGCTGGCGAACAGCGCAAACCCCGCAACCGCCAGCGTCAGCACGTTCAGCGCGCCGGTCACAATAAAGGTCCGCTCGAAGGCCTGCTGCGCAAGCTGCTTGAGGCTCGCCTGATCGACAATCGCGCTGCCGGGAAGATCGTATTGCGCCATGATCTCGTCACGCAGCGCACCGACGCGATCCTCCGCGACACGCAGGCCGAAACTCGAATGATCGGCCGATGGATATCGCTCCCGCATCGCCTCCAGCCCGGCAAGCACCTGTCCGGCGGTGTTGCCATAATCTGAATAGACGCCCGCGATCTCCGGCCGCCAGCCGCCCGGCAGATCGATGGTCTGTCCAAGTTCGAGGTCGTGGCGCCGTGCGAGCTGTTCGTTCACAAGCACCGCGCTGCCGGAGGCGACCAGATCCCAGACGCGCGGGGCGCCCTCTATGATGGGCCAGTGATCGCGAAACGTCGCGTGATCGGCCGCTGAGACAATGTCGCCAGGTTCGCCGAATAGCCGGGCCTGCACGCGCCACAAGGGCAGCACCGCGTCCACCCGCCCTTCCAGGTCGGATTGCATGGCCTCCGCCCGCTCGTTGGATCCCGCATCGACATAGAGCTCCGCGGCCAGTCGCTGGTCGAGAAAGCCGGTGAACGTCTCACGGAAGCTTGAGACCATCGTCCCGACGCCGATATTTGTCGCCAGCGCTAGCATCAGCGCCATCAACGCGATCGACAATTGCGGCAGCTGCATCCGCGTGTCTGCCCAGAACCACTCGGCCAACGGCGAACGCGCCAGCTTCTGTCCCGCAAGCGTTGCAAGGCTCAGAGGAAGCGGAAGCAGAAGGGCGCAGCCGAGCAGGAGCGCGCCGAGCAGCGCAAAACCGGCGAGCAGGCCCGTACCGGTCCAGTACAGCGCGACGGCGCTCGCCAGCAGCGCAACCGCGGCAACCGTCTGCAGGCGCAGGTCGCGGGTGAATGAGCGGAACCACGCGGCGGTGTGCGCCCCGCTGAGCACAGGAAGGCGAAGCATGCGATACAGCGCCTGCGATCCGGCCGCGAGCGCGCCGAAAATCGAAATACCAAACCCCGCCGCCCACCAGGACGGGTCGAGCCCAAGCTCGCCCGTGACTGCTGCGCCGTACAAGCCGCGCAGCGTGGCGGCCACGCCGGGAAGCAGCGCCGAAGCGATCACGTATCCGAGGATCACTCCCACCATTCCAGACAGGACAGCGATCAGCGCCAGCTCGGCAAGGAGGATGAGGCTCAACATGCGCGCGGACAAGCCGACGGCGCGAATGGTCCGGAAGGTCGCCCGCCGCTGCTCGAAGGCGAGGTTGATAGAGGCGTAGACAATGAACAGACCGACCACGAAAGACAGCAGGCCGAACGCCGTAAGGTTCAGATGAAAGCTGTCAGTCAGTCTGGACACATCGGCGCTGTCAGTCGCGGCGCGCTCCTCTAGATGCGGGGCAAAATCTCTGAGCGGCGTTCGGTTGGCAGGTTGTGTCCCGGACAAAACCAGCCTGCTGATATCGGACGCGCCGAGGAGGGACTGGGCGATGCCGATGTCGGTGATCACCGTGTTCGCAGGAACCTCGTCGGAAATTCGCAGCGGGGGCGTCTCCTGCCGCTCAAGCTGCGCGGCGAGCCGTTCGTTGACCCAGAACTGTCCGGGCGGCTGAAAGAACGCGCCAGGGTCTTCGGCGTCATCGAGATCGAGCGTGGTTGCGCCGCGCGGAAGGGTCAGCAGCTCGACGCCGACGAGGCGGACGTCGATCGGGCCAATGGAAAAATCGGCCTCCACCATCGGCGAGGCCAGCCACCCGGCGCGGCGGACATTCACGAAATCCTCTGTCGTCAGCGGGCCGCCATCCGACCGGACAATCACGCCGAGGTCGGCGCCAAGCGCGCTAGCAGCTTCATCATAGCTGCGACGCGCCTCCGCGTTGATCGCCTGTACGCCCGTCCAAAGCGCCGTCGCGATGGACAACCCGAGAACCAGCAACACCAGTTGCACCGGATGGCGCCGCCAGTGGGACAGGATGGCTCCAAGGCTGGCCAGGATCATTGGTCGATGTGTCCCGCAGACAGGTGGACGCGCGCGTCCAGCCGGTCGGCAAGCCGGTCCGAATGCGTGACCATCAGAAGGGCTGAGCGGGATTCGTGGATGAGATCGAACAGCAGGGTCAGCACCGCGTCCGCTGTCGCCTCGTCGAGATTTCCGGTCGGTTCATCAGCCAGGACCAGCGGAGGGCGGCTCGCCAGCGCGCGCCCGATCGCCACGCGCTGCTGCTGGCCGCCGGACAATTCCTCGGGATACCGTCCCATCAGGTCCTCGAGGCCGAGCCGTCGGGCAAGGTCACGCATCCAGTCCGGATCAGCCCGTCCCGCCAGTCGCGCCTGAAACGACAGATTGCCCGCAACCGTGAGCGAAGGGATCAGGTTGAAGCTTTGGAAGATCAGGCCGATGGACTTGCGGCGCAGCGCGGCGCGCTCGCCTTGGCCAAGGCCGACCATGTTCTGGCCCGCAATCAGGATGTCTCCGCGATCGGGGTGATCCAGCCCGGCGATCAGATGAAGCAGCGTGCTCTTGCCGCTGCCGGATTCCCCGGTAAGCGCGAGGCTCTGTCCCTGATCCAGAGACAGGCTCACGCCCTTGAGCACTTCGATCGGTTTCTCTTCGCTCGAATAGGTCTTCCACAGATTGCTCACGATCATGCGAAACGGCATTCAGCAGCGCTCTCGGTCTTTGAAGTCGATCATCAAAACCCGCGTCCTACGTCGTTTCGCCCTGACCAGCCACTCGACGGCGCGCCGATGACTTGCCGACGCGCCGACACCGCTCCGAGCAGTACACGACGGCGTCCCAGTCCCGCTCCCATTTTTTTCGCCAGCTGAATGGACGATCGCACGCGGGGCAGATCTTTGATGGCAGGTTCTCTCGCTTCAACCTTGGCCTTCCTTGTCCATAGCCGCTCAATGCGTCGTCCGAACCGCGCTACCACAGATACATGCTGCGGCGCCGTACGACCGATCTTCAGCTGTCGGCGTGCCACGCCCGGCGACAGCGAGACTTAATACTCCCGAGCGCCAATCGCGGATCACGTCGGCCGAAGGCGGCATCGAGTGTCGCATTTTGCGGGATCGAGACGGGCCTACAGCCACGCGCAAAGAGCTCGGTCGCGGCGGAAACAGTCACACGCAATGCCTGATCCGGCGATCGGATTGGCCAACCGCCTCTACGTTTGCGCTTGACCTGCTGATAGCATGATAAATGTTAGTCGTCGTTTGTGTCGCGGGGAACGCTCGAAGGTGAATACTGCAGAAAAACTCAAATCGCTCTCAATCGACCGGTCAGCCAGCGAAACGCGCGACGCGGGGCCGTGGCCGCTGATCGCGGGCGTGGCGATTGTCGCGTTTCTATTGCTTGGATCATGGGTGCTGTTCTTCAGCCCCCAGCCAGAGCCTACACCTGTTGTGCAGGCCGCAGCCGCAAACGGCGGCCCAGCGGCGGGCTCTGGCGGTGTCGCCGGCGCTGCGCCTCCAACGCGCACACGCGGCGGCCTTGTCGCCTCGGGCTACGTGGTCGCGCGCCGGTCCGCCACGGTCTCAACAGATTTCACCGGCCGCCTTCAATCCGTCCTGTTCGAGGAAGGCGCAGTCGTCGAAGAGGGCCAGTTGCTGGGCAAGCTCGACGACGAACTCGCCGCCTACGATCTGAAGCTGTCAAAGGACAGGCTACGAGCGGCGCGCGCCAACGTCGAAGCCTTGCAGGCGCAACTGGTCGAGGCCGAAGCGCAATTGCAGCGTTCGAGCGCATTGCGCGCGAGCGAGGCGATCTCCGCTTCGGCCTTGGAAAACGCCGAGGCGACAACCGGTCGGCTGCGGGCCCAGCTGGAAGCAGCGAGCGCAGACGTGCAGGTCGCCGCCGGCACAGTCGACCGCCAGGAAGAATTTCTCGATCGGCATAATGTCCGTGCACCCTTCGCGGGCGTGATCGTCGCGAAGAACGCCCAGGCCGGCGAGATCATCTCACCGGCCGCAGGCGGCGGCGAGTTCACCCGTACAGGCGTCGCCACGCTCGTCGACATGGACAGCCTGGAGGTCGAGGTCGACGTAAATGAAGGCCAGATCGCGGACGTCTTCCCGGGTCAGGAAGCGGTGATCGTCCTCGATTCCTACAGCGACTGGGAAATCCCCGGAGAGGTCATCGCGATCATCCCCACCGCCAACCGCTCCAGCGCCACGATCAAGGTGCGCGTAGGGTTCAAGGTGCGCGACCAGCGCATCCTTCCGGAAATGGCCGCCAAGGTAACCTTCGACCGCACGGATCAGACATAAGAGAACGGCTCGAAACCGAGAGAGAAACGTCCATGACGAACGCGCTCATTCAGATTGCAGACGTGGCCAAGAGCTACCGGCGCGGCCAGGAAACGCTGTCGATATTCGATCGCCTGAACCTCACCATCCCGCACGGCGATTTCGTCGCCATCATGGGGCCTTCGGGGTCAGGCAAAACGACCTTGTTGAACATGCTCGGCGGTCTCGACCGGCCGTCCGGAGGGGCCATCACGTTCGACGGCAAGCAGATCGAGAACCTGTCTGAGAGCAAGCTGTCATCATGGCGCGCCGCCAATGTCGGTTTCATCTTCCAGTTCTACAATCTGATGCCGACACTCACGGCTGCGAAGAACGTCGAACTGCCGCTCCTCCTCACCAGGCTTGGATCAGGCGAACGTAACCGCCGCGTTCAGACCGCGCTTGAAATCGTCGGCCTCTCCGAGCGCAAGGACCACAAGCCGAAGGAGCTCTCGGGCGGCCAGCAGCAGCGTGTCGCCATCGCGCGCGCACTGGTCGCCGACCCCAAGCTCCTGCTCGCGGACGAGCCCACGGGCGACCTCGACCGGACCACGGCGACCGAAATCCTCGAGATGCTGCAATTGCTCAACAAGGATCTCGGCAAGACGATCGTGATGGTCACCCACGACCCCGCCGCGGCGAAATACGCCAAGCGTGAACTGCATCTCGACAAGGGCGAGTTCGAGGAGCGGGTGTCATGAAGGATCTCGCGCTCGCATTCTCAGGCCTCGCCCGCAAGAAACTGCGCACCGCGCTTCTCATCTTCGCGGTGTTCATCGCCTTCCTGATCTACGCTGTCCTCGGCGCCTTCTCGGCGTCATTGGACGCCGCGACCGGATCGTCCGCATCATCCAACCGGCTCGTCGTCTCGAACCGGATCAACTTCACCGAAGTGCTCCCCATCGCCTACGTGAACCGGGTGGCCAACGTACCGAACGTCACGGATGTCAGTTATTCGATGTGGTTCGGCGGCTACTACCAGGAGGAGCGCAATTTCCTGATCGCGTTCGCGGTCGAGCCGGCAAGCTACGCGCGCATGTTCAGCGATCTCAACATTCCGGCTGATCAGGTGCAGCGCTTCTCGACCCAGCGCGATTGCATGCTCGCCGGCCGGACCGACGCAGACCGCTGGGGCTGGAATCTGGGCGACAGGATCCCCGTTTCCTCCAATATCTGGCGACAGACAGACGGCGCCAACACCTGGCCAGTCGAGGTCTGCGCCATCGCCGAGGGTGGCGAGGAACTCCCCGGCGCAGGCGTCTACATCAACTACGAATACTTCGACGAAGCGCGGGCGTTCGCCAACGACACCGTCGGCAACATCCACATCCAGACCGCCGGCGCCGAATACAACGACCAGGTGATTCAGGACGTCGACGCGCTGTTCCAGAATTCTCCGGCCGAGACCGAGACCGTCACCGAAGCCGCCTTCAACGCTGCCTTCATCGACCAGCAGGGCAATCTCGGCCTGATCATACTTGGGGTGACGGGCGCAGCCTTCGTCACGATCCTCCTCATCGTCGGAAACGCGATGTCCGGCGCGATCCGCGAGCGCACCGGCGAGATCGCCGTCATGAAGACGATCGGCTTCCCGTCCGCCCGCATCGCGCGCATCGTCGTCGGCGAGACGCTCCTGATCGCCTGCATCGGCGGGCTGATCGGCCTGATCGTGGCGTGGCTGATCATCGAACTGGGCGGCGCGGTGCTGGCGGCATTCTCGCCGTTCTTCGCGACACTGACGCTCTCGCCCCAGCTGTTGGCGACGGCGGTCGCCCTCATGGCGCTGCTTGGCCTAATCACCGGCGCGATCCCTGCGTGGAACGCGATGCGCGTGAATGTAGTCACGGCATTCAGGAGGATCTAGGACATGGGATCGCTTTTCCGGCAGATCGGCGCCGTGGTCGTCATGACCGTCCAGAGCCTGCCGTCGCGCTTCTGGGCCTCGCTCACGACGATCGTATCAATCGCACTAGTGATCGGCACGCTCCTCGCCTTTCTCGCCATGGGCAACGGCTTCCAGAAAACCGTCGCGGGCACCGGCTCGGACGAGATCGGGATCGTGCTCGGCACCGGGTCGTCAGGGTCTGAACTGAATTCGACCATGCCGTCGTCAGCGGTGAGCATAATCGAGGAAGGGCCGGGCATCGCACGTGACGCAAACGGCGTCCCCATCGTCTCTCCCGAAACCTATGTGGCCGTCGGCGCCGTCCGCCGATCCGGCGGCGCAAAGGCCAACATCTCGCTGCGCGGCGTCGAAGGAAACGCGGCAGGCATGCGCCCCGGCTTCACCATCACGGAAGGCCGGATGTTTGAACCGGGCACCAATGAGCTGATCGCGGGCGCTGGCGTCGTCCGCCAGTTCGAGGGCTTCGACCTCGGCGCACAGATCAGGTTCGGACCAGACACGTGGACGGTTGTCGGCGTGTTTGAAGTCCCGGGAACGGTTTTCGACAGTGAAGCCTGGGCCGATCTGCCGGTGGTCCAGACACTGTTCAACCGCGGGCCGACCGTATCCGCACTGCGCGCCCAGCTGGCCGGACCAAACGCCATCGAAGAACTGCAGGCCTATGTCGAGAGCGATCCGCGGCTGCAGGTCGAGGTCAAGACGGAGAAGGAACACTTCGCCAGCGAGGCCGGCTCGCTCGAGGCGCTCATCGTGTTCGGCTGGGTCATCGCCATCACCCTCGGGCTCGGCGCACTGGCCGGGGCGCTGAACACGATGTACGCAGCGGTCGAGGCCCGCACCAAGGAACTGGCGACGCTGCGCGCGATCGGGTTTGGCGGCGTCCCCGCGTTCTTCGGAGCGATGACGGAATCCCTCCTGCTCGCTCTGGGCGGCGGGATCGTCGGCGTGGCGGCCGCCTTTCTCCTCTTCAACGGGATCAATGTTTCAACGCTGAGCGGCAGCTTCACGCAGGTCGTGTTCGATTTCGCCATCGGCCCCGCACAGGCCATCTCGGGCATTCTGCTCGCCCTGGTGCTGGGCTTCATCGGCGGGATTTTCCCTGCGCTGAAAGCGGCAAGAACGCCGGTCCTGCGCATCGGGGCGGAGTAAGCGGTGGAAACAATCCGTCCCGACGTTTCGAACGACTGGCGTCGGCGATAAACCGCCGGTCGTGCGGCCAGGCGCAAAGGGGGCGATCATCGACCAGAGCCAACCCGATCCGGCCGCCCTCGCCAGTCAGGACGCGCCATCTTTGGCGACCCGTCTCGCCTACGGGGTGGGCGCCATCGCCTTCGGCGTCAAGGATCTTCTCCATCTTCCTCCTGCTGTTCTACAGCCGGTCATCGGCCTCGACGCCCCGCTGGTCGGCCTCGCGCTCACCATCGCCCTCGTGACCGACGCCATTTCCGACCCCATCGTCGGCTATTGGTCCGACAATTTCCGCTCGCGCTGGGGCAGGCGTCACGTCTTCATGTACGCCTCGGCCCTCCCGGTCGCGATCTGCTTTTACCTCCTGTGGAGTCCGCCCGCTGGCCTGAGCGAACAGGCGCTCTTCGTCTACCTGCTCGTCCTTGCCATCCTCACGCGCAACTTCATCACCTTCTTCGAAACCCCCAGCGCCGCGCTCGCGCCCGAACTCACCCGCGACTACGACCAGCGCTCGACGCTACAGGCTTTCCGCTCCTATTTCGGCTGGACCGGCGGCAACGCCATGACCGTCCTGATGTTCTTCTTCCTGTTTCCGGCCTTCGTCACCGCCGACATCCCGGAAGGCCAGTTCAACCGGGACGCCTACGGCGTCTACGGCGCCATCGCCGCCGTCGTTATCTTCCTCGCCATCATGATCTCCGCGCTCGGCACGCACGGGCAGATCGGCCGTCTCACCCATCCGCCGGCGCGAACGGGCGTCACGCTCCTCACCATCTTCCGCGAAATCTTCGAAACGCTTTCGAACCGTTCCTTCCTGTCGCTCTTCATCGCCATGATGTTCGGCTTCACCGCGTCCGGCCTGTCGAACGCGCTGTCGGTCTATTTCTCCACTTACTTCTGGGGCTTCACCTCCACCCAGATCGCGCTGCTCACGCTTCTCATCTTCCTCTCGGTCTTCGTCGGCGCCGCCATTGCGCCATTCGTCACCCGCACGCTCGGCAAGAAACGCGGCGCCGTCGCCATCGGCTCGATCATGGTCTTCAGCGCGCCCATGGCGGTTGTCCTCCGGCTGCTTGGAATCCTGTCTGGCGGCGACGCTGCAACCTTCTGGGTTGTCGTCGCGCTGGGGCAGGTCAACGTCGCGCTGATCGTCTGCTTTCAGGCGCTCGTCCTCTCCCTGATCTCCGATCTCGTCGAGCAATCCCAACTCGCAACCGGGCGCCGCTCCGAAGGCCTGTTCTTCTCGGCCAACACATTCAGCCAGAAAGTGGTCACCGGCCTCGGCGTGATGATCGCAACATTGGTTCTCACGCTGGCGCAATTCCCGGTCGGCGTGGCGCCCGCCGACGTGCCTGAGGACACGCTCATGCGCCTCGGCTGGTACTACATCCCGGTCAGCGCCACGCTTCTCACAGCCTCCGTCCTCGTCATCGCCACCTACCGGATCGATCGCCAGACCCACGAAGACAATCTGCGCAAACTCGCCAGATCCGCTCCCGAACACTCCAATTGACGGGGCCCGCATCCCTTGCCCCGCAGGGAACCCATGCGTAACCTCTCGGGGCAACTCTCCTGAAGGAGGCGACCCATGCCAGCCGCAGAGATTCGCGAGAGGTTCGAACGCATCGTGGCGAGCGGAGAGGGCGATGCTCATGCGCTAGCCGCAGCCGCCCGCAGGGGTGACGTTCCCGCCGCCATCGACCTCGCCGCCCTCATGACCCGCGCCGGTTTCGTCGAGCCGGCGCTCATTCTCGACCTCTATGACGCAGCGGCCGCCGGCTGGTACGGCGATCCCTCGCCAGCCGTCGATCTCACGCCAGGATCAGGAACGGTAAACCCTGCACTCTGGCCGCCCTTCTGGGACTTCCTGGACGACGAATCCAAAATGGATGCGGAAGCCTTCACCATGCGCACGGCGCGCCTCGGCGATCATGTCGATGTGGGGTTCGCCGAACGCGCCGCGCACGCCAGTCTTGCCTATCCCGGCGTTCCGGAAGCGGCCGCACAGGGCTGGCCCCGCAAGTTCAATCTGGAAGAGCTCGCCGCCTGTCCCGCCAACTCGCTCGGCGGTGAATTCCACCGCCTCATCGTCGAAAAACAGTTCGACCTCGAAGTCCTCGACCGCGACGAGCTTGGTCTCGCCGATCTGCGCCCGCCGCTCGACTATCTCAACGCCCGCATCCTGCAATGCCACGACCTCTGGCACATCGTCGGCGGCTACGACACGACCGCACTGCACGAGACCGCCATCTCCGGCTTCCAGCTCTCCAAGTTCGGCCACAACTACTCCGCGCAATACCTTGCGTTTGTGAACGCGCGCGCCGCCATCCGCACACCGCCAGCCATTCCGCTTCTGCTCGAGATCACGCTCTCCGGCTGGCGCCACGGCCGCGACACGCCGCAACTCCTTGATGTCGACTGGCCGGAAATCTGGGCCCAGCCCACCGAAACCATCCGCGAGAAACTCGGCGTCACAGCCTACGCCTCACCATTCCCCGCCGACCTCGTCGAACAAATGGAAGCCGCCAGCGCCGCCTGAGGGGCGCTCATCTGATAGTCGACGAGTTTCGGCTCACTGCGCATCCTTGCACGGAACGATGGGGTCAATTGACCTACGCTACGCCAAAGACAAGTCTGACGCGATCAGGAACATACGAGGCCAGGCGGCCATCGCGATCCAATTGCGTCAGCCATCGCTTCGAGGCCCATCGCTTGCGCTAATCGGCGGCTTTGATCTCGAGCACGATCGACGTCGTGTAGCTCCGGATTTGCGTCTCCGAGCCTGGCGGAGCGTCTGCCGAAAGACGCGTCATCAGCCGGTAAATGCCAGCGCGATCTGTGGCCAGTCTGGCGCGGCCATCATCGTCTGTCGTCAGCATCTGGTTGGTCGCCGGATCATAGTGTGCGTCGCCGAACCGGTCGACGAACACATATTGGTTCGCAACAGGTTCGCCATCCAACAGGACCTGGAAATCAAAGCCGCTCTGTGTTGTCGCGAGATTTGGGTGGGTCACCGGCCTGAGCGCGAGACGCCCGACAGAGACGTCGATCACGGCTTGGGTCGGCTCTCCCTTGGTGAGGTAGACGTCGGTTACGGTTGCAGTCTGCGAAGGCCGCGTCACAGCGCCTTCGGCGACCGGCGTTCCCGGTTCCAGAGGCGTCCAATGATCAGCGACAAACACCTGCTTTCCTATGCGGCCGATCCGCTCGCCGGAGGTCAGCCGGTACGTGCCCTCCGCTTCGACCACAGCATCCAGAACACTCATCTGCGCGAACGTTTCCGACTTCGCGAAGTCCGAACGAGATCCGTCCGGAAGGTAGACTGAAAACTCGGAAGAACTGAGAGCGACCGCGGGAAGCCCAAACTCCTCGCTGAATGCCGCCTGCACCGTGACCGTGTCAGTATCGACCTCGACGGTGAACGTGCTCGGTAGAAGATAGGAAACATGCGCGCTGGCGACTGGCGCAGCGAAAACAAGGCACGAAGCGAGCGCCAAAGCGCCAGCATGTAGCCGGGACCTGTTCATCCTCGTCTGCTCCTATTCTGCCGAAGCGATCTGCGCCGGCGGGCTGGCAAGCCGGTCGGCCAGGGAGCCGATCTCTCGCGTGCTGAAGTCCTGAACGATCGACCGCGCCTGCGTTATGGCTTCGTCCGTTGCAATCTGGCCGTTTGCGACGCGCTGAGCGATCGAGAGGATCGGCATGTAGACTGGTTCAGGTTCACCCTGCACGGTGAGTCCGAATGATCCGCTCGCCTCCAGCTTCGCCCACTCCGACCGCACACCAGCCCAGAATTCCTGCGTCGCAGTCCAGTAATCGTCCGCGATATGCGCATCGCTGGATTGAATGCGGCGGTAGGTGTTGATCCCGACCTCGCGCACAAGCAGTCGCGGCGCGCCCTCATCGAGAACGAGTTTCGAGTTGTCCTGCTCATGGACCCAACCCTCGGGCGTGATGGCGTGTCGGTTGACGGCGTCGATGGCGTGATAGTCATCGCGCGTTGTCGCGTCGCGCCGGGGTAGGGGGCGCCATTCCGAAGGCGGCGTCCACTCCGAGACGCCATTCTCGTGCGTCCACTTCGCGACGGCGCCATAGCGGGGCGCATCGTCAACCTGATACGACCTGCGACCAGGGCGCCTTTGCGCTCGGCCTCCGGGACATCGCGGGTCTCCCACGCATTGCCGCCGACAAAGGTAAGCACGGTGTCTGGCTCGTAGCGCCAGTCCTGGCGCCAGTGCTTTATCGGCTCCGGACCGCCGATAAGGATGTGTTGCAGGCTGATGAAGTCGCCGCTGTCTTCAATAACGCGGACCACTTCATGGGCGCCCGACACCTTGCTCTTCAGGTCGTAGCCGTCTTCGAAGCTGACCGTCTCGCGGAAGTCGAACGTGACGCCGAAGTCGCCGGCCATGGCCAGAATGGCCTGACGGTCCTGTTCGAAGTCTGCTCGTTGAGCCGGAGATGGCTGCGACGCAGCAACCCGCGTCGCATCGTCGGCGAGGGCGCCCGGCGGGCCGCCTGCGCCTGTCGTCGAGCAGGCTGCTGCCAGCGTCAATGCGCCGAGCGCGATTGCCAGTCGGCGTGAATGCCTTGTGATCCACATAACGTTGTCGAGCCCCTCGGTTTCTTCAGCGTCGCGGTCTGTCTCGGCGACACCTGACCGAAACAGCCAATAAAGCGAATGCAACTCACTTGCAAGAGCAGAAATGCTGGCGTAGTCAGCCTGCAACTCATTCGCATGTGCGATTCACACAGAAGGTCGGGACCCCTGAAAATGCCTAATGCTTGGACAACCTACACAGCACCTCGTCGCTATCGCTGGAGCCTGCTGGTCTCGGCCAGCGTGGTCTTCGCGTGGTCACCGGCCATCGCCCAGACGGATCCGGGACCAAGCGGTCCGCAGGTGGTGCGTGACAAGGTCACTGTGACTGCAACGCGTATCGAAGAGGCGACGGACGAAGTCCCGGCGACGGTCACGGTTCTCACCGATCAGGATATCGAGAACGAGCTGGTCACGGACATCAAGGATCTGGTGCGCTTCGAACCGGGCATTTCCGTTCAGACGCAGCCAGCGCGCTTCGGCGCAGCGCTTGGAACAACTGGCCGAGCCGGCAACTCAGGCTTCAACATCCGCGGCCTTGAGGGCAACCGCGTCCTCATCCAGGTCGACGGCGTGCGCGTGCCTTACGGCTACAGTTTCGGCCCGCAGGCCAACGGTCGGGGCAATTATGTCGATCTCGATCTGTTGCAAGCGGTGGAATTCGTACGCGGACCGTCATCCGCGCTCTATGGCTCAGACGGCCTTGCCGGTTCCGTTTCATTCATCACACGCGATCCCGACAGCCTCGTGCAGGAGGGCGAGCAGTTCGGCGTGCGCGCAAGAACCGCCTACGCATCCGCCGATCGCAGCTGGGCGAACTCTCTGATCGGCGCGACGGAATACGGCGACTGGTCGGCATTGCTGGCCTATACGCGTCGCGATTCGAAGGCGCCCGACAATCAGAGTGAAGTGGGCGGGGAAGGCGAAACGCGCACGCAACCCAACCCGCAGGACACAGAATCAAATTCCTGGCTCGCGAAGGTGGTCTATGCGTCCGGCGACATGAACCGGTTTCGATTGACGTTCGATGGAACGGACTCGGAGACGACCGCAGACATCCTGTCGGGCAGGGCGACATCGTTCTTCACCGGTCAGACAACGTTGAGCCTGACCAGTCGCGACCTGACCGAGCGACAGCGGATCGCATTCGATCACGAGATCGACTTCGGCGAAGGTTTTCTTACCGAAGGTCGCTGGTCGGTCTACGCGCAAACCAGCGACACGCGACAATTCTCAGACGAGCAGCGCGTCCCGGGTCCCTCCCGGACGCGCGACAACACGTTCGATACCGCTGTCTGGGGCCTATCGGGACAGTTGATTGGCGAAGCGACGACCGGATCGGTTGAGCACAACTTCCTGCTCGGCGTGGATCACTCCCTCACCGAGACCGACAACCTGCGCGATGGAACCGTACCGCCGTTTGGCGAGACCTTTCCCAACCGCGCCTCGCCAGTGACCGACTACACGCTCACGGGCGTCTTCCTGCAGGATGAGATCAGCTTGATGGACGGCGCCCTGCGCTTCTATCCCGGGCTCCGCTTCGACGCTTACGAACTCGATCCGAAGCGCGACGCCTTCTACCCGGCCAACTTCCCGGCGGAGACATCAGACGGTGATCAGGTTTCGCCCAAGCTTGGTGTGGTCGCATGGCCGACCGATCAGTTTGGGCTGTTCGCGAACTACGCAGAAGGCTTCAAGGCGCCCGAACCGGGACAGGTCAATGAAGGCTTCGAGAACCTGCTGTTCGGCTACACGACGCTCGCCAATCCGGATCTCGATCCGGAATCCAGCGCCTCCATCGAAGGAGGTCTGCGCATGCGCGATGTCATGTTTGGCGGCGGCGTGTGGTCGGGAAGTCTGGCGGTATACAAGGGCGACTACGAAGACTTCATCTCCAATCAGGTCGTCGGCGGAACCGGCGCGCCCGGCGACCCGCTGCAATTCCAATACATCAATCTGACTGAGGTCGAAGTCAGCGGCGTCGAACTCGAAGCGCGCGGATTCTGGGACAACGGCTTCGGTGTACGCTTCGCCGCCTCGCGTACCGAAGGAGACGTGATCGGCGCGCCTGACACGCCGCTACAGAGCGTGGATCCCGCGCAGATCGTTGCCGGCGTCAGCTACGACGATCCGTCGGGCAGATTTGGCGGTCAGCTGATCTCGACGTGGAACGACGCGAAGGAAGCCGGCGACGTTGCCGATGCATCACTGTTTCGGTCCAACAGCGTCATCACCGTCGATACGACGGCCTACTATGCGCTGACCGATCAGATCACGATACGGGCGGGCGCCTTCAATCTGTCCGACGAAAAGTACTGGTACTGGAGCGATGTGCGCGGGGTTTCAGCAACCTCCGCCTCGCTCGACGCCTACACACAGCCAGGACGCAATTTCAGCATCTCGCTGAGCTTCAGAGACTGACCTCAAGGAGCCAAGGGCGCGGCGGAGCACAAGCTCCGTCGCACGCCTCAGCAACCAGGCAGTCCTCGCTTGCGTGTTCCTGGCGATTCTCCGCATCTCGAATGCTAGCGCTCGCCGTCACTCCTTTCTGGCAGAAGAAGGCAGCAAAGCTGCGCGACGATCCGAGCGTCGATGCTCTCCGGGGCAACCAGTGCACGTTCGATCGCGGAACGCTCCAGCGTTCTGATCCGCAAGGCTGGATCGGAAGGCAGATGACCCTGCAAGCTTCCGGGAAGTGCGGCTGCCTTCTCACCGTCAAACGATGACCCTTCCATCCTCCCCAAAATCGTTCATAGAAAGGTTATCGAGCCCCAATCCAAGTGGCGAACAATCGGTGCAGGAATACATCCACGGCGACGCTCAGGTCGCGATCGGGGAGTCGGAAGTGTCGAGATTTCGCATCGCTTCACTGATCGGACACGGCGTTCGAGCACTTGGCGTCACGATTCTCGGGATCGTCCTTTTGTTGTCGCTTCTCGGCGCAGTCGGACATCTCGCGCGCTTGAACGCCGAGCCGCCATTCCAGCTCGTCGAGGTCGAGGTTGATCGTCGACTCCACGTCCACTGCGAGGGACCGATGGGAGCGCCATTCGTTCTTTATGATGCGGGGGCGTTTGGGATTTACGCCGACGGTTGGTGGATCAAGGAAGCCTTGAAAGCCGATTATCGCGTGTGCATCTATGACCGCGCGGGAATGGGGTGGAGCGATCCAGTGCCGACAGACACGGCGCCCACGCCTGCCTGGCATGTGGAGGACATGCGCCGTCTGCGCGCGGCGCTGGGAGAAACCACGCCTTTCATTCTTGTCGGGCATTCAATGGCTGGTCTTCGCCTCCATGCCTACGCCAGTATGTATCCGGACGAATTGGCGGGCCTCGTATTCGTGGACGCCGCCCGGCCGCAGCGTTTGGACGACTCGCGCATGGCGAGCTTGGTTCCCTGGTTCGGTCGTATCATGTTGGTCGGCGGGATTCTTGCCCGTACCGGTATCGCTGGGGGCGGAGCCTTTCTCCTGCCTGATGAGTTGGATCTTCCGACACAAGAGGCGCAGGATAAACGTCGTTCGATCGCCGCGGTCAGTCACCACAGCGCGGCGAGATCGGAAGTGCTGGCCGCGTTCGGCCCCGACCGCGCCGGATCCCAACCTGACACGACACCTGCCTGGAAATTGCCGGTCGTGGTGTATTCGACCTCGGAGGATGGAGGGGCCAATAGGTCGGTGGCGGAATCCGCATCTGCGCAGGCCGGCTTCGGACGGATCCGCGGAATGCCTGAGGAGAGCCATGTTTCTCTTCTCGACCGTCAGACGGCCGAGCTGATCGCAGCTGACATCCGCGACATGTCTGCCCACCTGTACAAGCCATGAGCAGCGAACCCAAAGGCGCCCTCTCCAGGATTCAGTCGAGAGCATTTGAAGTGGCGCCAAGAATACTGGCCGGCGCAACGTTCCTCGCGGGCGCACTCGCTCTTGTTTCGGCGGCCAGCCCTGGCAATGACCTCGGCGCGGAACGCCGCTGGCATATTTGATGTCAGAGGCGCCTGCCGTGACGCTCGCCTTCGGCGGCCTCGTTTTGATGGTGCTTTCCGTGGGCCTGCTGAGGCGCATCAAGGCGGCATGGGCGCTGGCGATACTGGTTGCAGCCCACGGATTGGCGGCGACGATCGTATTCAAGTCGAGACTGCCGGAGGAGCTGATGTATGCCGCCCTCCTGGCTGCGCTTCTTTTCGCGCGCAAGTCCTTCTATCGCCGCTCCGCGCTGAACAAGATCCAGCTGAGCTGGACTTGGTTTCTCTCCGCATTCCTCGCAGTGGCGCTGGCCGCCTTTGTCGCTCTCCTTTGGGTCAGTCACCAGGCCGGTTTCGTCGAAGCGAGTTTCTTCGATCTCATTATTCACCCTGCGCTGGGCGCGACCGGGCGCCCTTTGGTTCTGGTTCTTGTCCTTCTGGCGGTAGGAGCATTCTTCAAGTTCTTCGCGACGCCGGATCGTCACATTCCGCCGGCGCCAGCGGATGCAGACCTTGAGAAACTCGCCAATCTGCTTCGAGAATCTGATGCTCCGCGACCGGACAACCTTCTCGCCTTCGCGGGCGACAAGAGCATATCGTTCGGGCCAGATCAGCAGGCAGCGATTGCATTCGCGGACCTTGGCGGGTTCAGGGTCGCCATGGGGATGCCCATCGGCCCAAGGGCGATGTGGAAGTCCGCACTCGAACACTTCATTGCGGACGCGAAGAAAAATGCGCTGACGCCGGCGATCTATTCTGTTCCGCCCGATGCATTGCCGCTCCTTCTCGAGCTTGACCTCCGCGTGGAAAAGATCGGCGAAAACGGCATTCTTGATCTACCGGAATTTTCGTTGGCGGGGGCAAGGAGAGAAGGCATCCGCCGCGGAAGGCGGAAGCTTGCAGAACGCGCTGGGGCGACGTTTCTGCTCTCGGAACCGCCACATGATCCCGCTCTCCTTGAAAGACTCCGCCCGGTGTCAGACGCCTGGTTGAAGGCCAACGGCGGACGCGAGAAATCCTTCTCCCTTGGTCGATTTTCTCCTGCGCTGCTCAATCGCAGCCCCGTTGGAATTGTTGAACTGAATGGAGTGTGTGCGGCCTTCGGATCCCTTTTCGTTACGCCTGACAAGTCATGGGCCGGGATTGACCAGATGCGCTACGATCCCGCGTCTTCCATCACCAATACGATGGATTTCCTGCTGGTAGAGCTGATCCTGTGGGCCAAGGCGGAAGGTTATCAGCGATTTGATCTGGCGATGGCTCCGCTTGCAGGTCTGGTGGACGAAAAGCACGCGCCGCTGTTCGCCCAGGTCGGTCACTTCATCTATGAGCGCAGCGGCCAGTTCTACAATTTTCAGGGGCTGCGCCGCTTCAAGGAGAAGTTTGCACCCGTCTGGGAGCCAAGATATCTCGCGGCGCCGGAATACTGGGCGCTGCCATTTGCGCTAGCTCAAATAGCCTTGCTGACGAGCGGTCGAGGCAAAATCGCCCCAGGTGAGCAATAGCTGCGAAGCGTCTGTTGCCGGCGACCTTCCACCGGCGACCGAGGGGAGGGTGGGCATTCGTTTCCAGGCCCACACCGCCCGTCGGCCGGTCGCGCTCAAACGTCAGACAATCCGCTATCGAGACCTGCCGCGCCCATAGACTGGCCAGATATCGACCAGCGTCTCGCCGCGAACAATGTGAAAGTGGTCGTACAGGTTCACGGTAGGATCGCGGTGGGACGCCGAGCGTCACGATGTCTCGCGCCAGCTGTGCGTCGCCAACGACAATCAGACCGTGCTCATCGCCCATGAAATGAAAGGGCGTTCCAGCAGGCGCGCCATCAAGCACGACGGGCGGCCCGCCGTCCGTCGCCATTGCCTTGAAACCAGAGTCTACTGTCGCAACACCTTGTGTGTTCGTGCTGACAACGCGTGCATCAATCCGCAAGGCGGTTTCGTAAGGCGGCTGGTCGGCGCCTTCGCCTACAAGATCGCAATCATTGTACTGCCGGTCCATGAACACGTACGAGCCGACCTGCAATTCATTGAGCACGCCGAGTTCGGCGTCGATCTTGTGTGTCCCTGTGCCGCCGCCCGTGACGACCTGCGGCGCAAGACCGCTCCCGGATAGCGCCTCCATCACTGAACGCAAAAAGTCCGTCCGGTCCACGATCGCCGCGCGGCGCTCGTCATAGCTTTCGATGTGCTGTTCGCGTCCGCAGTAGAACTGAACGCCAAGAAAGCGCAGCGCGGACGCGGATGCGATGACGCGGCCAAGTTCGATCGCCGCTTCCGCCGAAGGTACGCCGGTGCGGTGAATGCCCGGGTCGATGTCGATCAGAACCGCGAGCGTGGCGCTTGTCTGCGACGCCGCCAGGTCAAGCGCTCTGATATTGTCCGGGTTGTCGACTACAACGCGGAGGTCGGAGATCCGCTCATTCAGCTTGACCAGCCGCGCCATGGCGGGCGCGGAGACAACAGGCGAGGTGATCAGGATGCTGTCGACGCCCTGATCGGCCAATGCTTCAGCCTCGCCAAGCTTGGCGCAACACACGCCCACGGCGCCGGCAGCGATCTGCTTCTTTGCGATGTCGGCGCTCTTGTGCGTCTTGGCGTGCGGACGCAGGACGAGGCCGTGTTCCCTCGCGAAAGCGGCCATCTTTTCGATGTTTCGCTCCAGCGCATCCAGTTCGATCACTAGCACCGGTGTGTTGAGCGACTTCCGGCCGCCCTGCTGACCGATAAGATGCGCGTGAAGGTCGGCGTCGTTCATGTCAGCTTGCCCTCGTTTCAATCCCGAACAGCTCCATCAGGTGAGCGTTCGCGAATTTTGCCTGCGGATCCATCCGGTCGCGCACGGCGCAGAACCTCTGCGCATCGGGATAGAGGTCGTGTACGTCCTTTGTCATGAGCGTGTGGCGTTTCGCCCAGTGCGGACGGCCATCATGGGCGCGAAACATGCTCTCGGCTTCAGCGAAGATGTCCCGCCACGCCATGCGATGGTACTGGTGCATCGAGACCGACGCGCCGTCTCGCCCCTTGAACGGGCTCATCCAGATGTCATCCGCCGCGACGAGGCGGAACTCAAACGGAAAGGCGACCGGCAGCTTCTTCTTGCGAATCCAGCCGATCACTTCGCGCAGGGCGGGCCAGCCGTTATTGCGCGGCAGCTCGTATTCCATCTCCTCGAACTTCACCGTCCTGTCCGAGGGAAAGATGCGATAGGCAGGTCCAACGCGCCGCCGCTTCATCTCCTTTGGCAGGATGCGCCTCTGGAGGAAGCCGGTCATGAACGGGAACGTCCGACAGGTTTCGCAGACCTTGCGGAAGCTCGTGTCGTCCATGTCTTTCTGTTCCCTCATCTCGCCTTCCGACGGGGCGGGATTCAGGATCTTCATCAGGGCGAGATCGGCGTAGGGAAACACGAAGAATTCGACATGCCGGTTTTCCGCCGCGAGTTCGTTCCAACGCTCTGCAATTGCATCCAGCGGCAAGACCTCAAGCCGCTCCTCAAGGTGATAGGCCGGCAGGATGTCGATCTCGATGCGGGTGGCGACGCCGAAGAGACCTAGCGACAGGCGCTGGGCCTCGAAAAGATCCGCATTCTCTGTGGGGCTGCAGCGCGCGATCGAGCCGTCGTGCGTCATCAGCTCAAACGCGCGCGCTGCCGTCGAAAGCGACCCCAGGGTCGCGCCCGTGCCGTGCGTGCCCGTGGCGATCGCACCGGCCAGCGACTGCGGGTTGACGTCGCCCTGATTGATCAGCGACCAGCCTTTGTCCCAGAGCAACTTGGTCAGCTTGTCGAGCGAGCATCCAGCCGGAACCCATGCGCGTGAGGCTGTCTCATCTATGGTGACGCCGCCCTCAAGGTCAGCCAGCGAAAGCAGCGCGCCGTCCGTTGCGCAAAGCGGCATGAATGAGTGACCAGCGCCAACCACCCGAACCTTCCCGGCCGATTGCACAAGCGCCGCGAGTTCTGCAATGGTCCTCGGTTGCTCAACGCGCGCAGGTCTCGCCTCGACGCTGCCGGACCAGTTCGACCAGTGTGACATGCTCAATCCTCGGGCCGTGCGTTTCCAGGCGCCAGCGCAATCTCGCGCAATAATCACATTGTCCGGAATGCACCCGCTTCGTCCAGCATTTCACGAGCGACGCAGCCGTATGCGACGCTCAGCGCCCCGACGATCGACCACGCGTCCCACGAAGTGACCTGCTAGCTGAGTGCGGATCGACTGCGAGCGGCGATCACCGCCGGTTACCCCGGCCTGTTCGTTACTTATGCGCGGGTCTGGGCCGCTGACGACCATCGACGCGAGGCAGGAAACTCAAACCTGACCAGAGAAGGCTCTGCTAGGAGGCTTGCGCATCGCTGGCCTGATCACACTTGGCGATTTCGGTTTCGGCCGTGTGAGTGAGCAGCGCTAGTGCAGACCTCAGCCGCGACAGGCGATCCCAACACCGCGCATCATAGGGTCGATCAGGTCGCCTCGTTCTGACCTATCTGGTGCCGGTTGCAGGAATCGAACCCGCGACCTAGTGATTACAAATCTTAGGACGAACTGTTCGCGCCCGTTCGCCAACGTCAGAAAAAGCACAATGTGATCAGTGGGGTATCGCGATCTGACGCTCGCTCGTGTCCGGTGCCGTTTTGTCGTTTGAACTTGGCGACCGGCCAATATCCAATCTGACCCGCGCCGATATCGTCAGGGTTCTGGACGGCGTGCAGGAGAAGGGGGGTGCTATCGGCGCCAACCGGACGCTTGCCAATATTAAGACTTACCTGCGCTGGTGCGCAGAACGCGGACTGATCGAGAACCTACCTGCCGATCTGGTACGTCCGCTATCTCCTGAAGTCTCCCGCGATCGCGTACTGAGCGGATTGGCACGCCTCCCTCGAGGAGGGGTACACTTACGGTGACCTCGTTCGGCTCCTCATTCCGATCGGCCAGCGTCGCGAGGAGGTGGGTGGTATGGCTTGGGGCGAGTTGGATCGGCAAGCGAAGACGTGGACGATCAGCGCAGATCGCAACAGGGGCGGCAGGCTGCACGACCTGCGGCCTAGGGCGGTAGCCGGCATGGCGCGGTTGGCTGGGGCCCCATTCGTTGTTGAGCGGGTTCTCAATCAAGCGACCGCTGCCGCCGGATCATTGGCCGCCGTCTATCAGCGTTACGACTACGCGAAAGGGAAAGAGGAGGCGCTGCGCCTCTGGTCAGACGAAGTGCTCCGCGTCGTCTCAAAAGAGGCGGTTGCCGGTCGCTTGCAGATTGTCGCCGAGTCACGATTCGTGACCCTTGGCGGTCGATCGCCGAACAGAACTGCGTCCCTATCTCACGACAATGTCGCGTTTCATCGGGGCAAGCAGCGCCAGCAGTTTGTTCTGCATGCGGAAAGGGACGCCTTCGCGATCCATGGCTTCCTGCAGCAGTTCAACCAGGACGTTGAACTCGGCCAGCGTGATTCCATGGTCGGCGTGGACGCTCGCCATGTCACGCCCCGAATAAGCGCATCCGCCGCCCAGCAGGTAGCAGAATTGCTCCTTCAGCGTGCGGCGCAGGCGGACAAAATCCGAAGCCGCCATGATATCCGCTATACGCGGGTCGTCGGCGGCGTGATCGACCAGGTCATCAACAATCCTCGAGATCCCGTCGACGCCATTGAAGGCTTCCAGAACGCGCGGATCGGAAATCGGTGCAGCTCCGGCGTTGCTGTCGCTCACGGTGTAGGGATCGACGGCCTCCTCTCCTGGAGGGACCGGCAGGGTTTCGGAGGTGACTTGCGCGAACGCCGGCGTCGAGACGGACAGGAGCGTCAGTCCCGCCACGCCAGCTCGCATGACAATCGATCTCATGGTCATCGAGGATACCCCTAGAAAGCAGCCTGAAGCTGAACGAGGCCGCCTTTCTGATCGTCGAATGTGGCGATCGATCCCAGATCGACATAGGCGCCGGTCAGCGTGAAATTTGGCGTGATCGCCCACGCGGCAAAGAGGTCGAGCCAGTCGTCTTCGTTGGCGAAAGCGAGGTTGTCGGGCTTGCTCCGGAATTCTCCGCCAACCACGACGCTGCGAGAAAGCATCAGTCCTGCAGAGCCCTCAAATTGGAGGTCGCGTTCATCATTGGAGCCTGAACCGAAGCCTAGAAGTCCGGTCTGGTTGGCGTTGGTCCAGCGCAACGTGCCGCTGAGCAGCAGGCTCTGGTCGAGAAAGAGCTTGGTCGCGGACGTATAGGCTTCCCAGTCCTCGTCATCGCCTGCGCCGACAGCGGCGACAACCGGGCCCTGATCGTTCTGTTTCCAGTTGGCGCCCAATGCAATCTGCGGCAGCCATCTGTCCTGATCGTAAACGGCGTCGCCAGCAATGCGGACCTTGGCGCCGAAGATGTCCTGGCCAAAAGTGAAGCCGTTTCCCAAACCCAGCGCGGCGCCTGCATCGCGGGTGTCAAACTCCTGCCGTGTGTAGGAGAGCTCCAGACGATCATGGAATCCCGCGCTCACGCCGTAGCTCAGCAGACTGAAATCGGAAACCCAGACAGACGTGGCGTGAGCGCTCGCCCCGATGCCTCGATCTGTTTCGTTTCCCGCGATCACAGCCCAGGGCGTCAGGCCGCCGCCTGCCTGACCCTCAATGGTGGATACGCCGCGCGTCAGACGCAGCTTGCCGCCGGTTTCAATGGTCTGGGCGTTCGCTGCGCCCGTCAGGAGCGATAGCAGAGTAAAGGCGATCCCGAACTGTGCGGCTCCTCGATCGAGGCTCAAATCGATGCGCATGGATCCAATCTCCAGAGCGGCCTCCCGTAAGCGTCGAACCCTGCCCAAGCGTGGTTAACCAGATGCAAACGTAAATGCCGGCGGTCCGCACAGTTTACGCTGCAGTAAGTCTGTTCCGGTATGGGAGCCTATGCGCAGGAGTTCGCTCATTCTGGCCGCGGCGTTGGCCGCGGCGTTGGCCGCTGCACCGGTCGCTTGGGCGGGAGACCTTTCCGTGAAGGTCGTGGACCGTTCCGGCGCTCCGGTTCCGGAAGCGGTGGTGACGCTGCCCGGATCGGGCGCAACACCGCAGAGTTTTCCCTGGAAAATGGAGATGGCGCAGCAGGGCAAGGCGTTCCAGCCCTTCGTGCTGATCGTGCCGACCGGCGCAACGGTCGAGTTCCCGAACCTCGATAAGTTCCGCCATCACGTCTACTCGTTCTCGAAGGGCAACCGGTTCGAACTTGAGCTCTACGGACGGGAAGAGAAGCGCACGGTGACGTTCGACACCGAAGGCGTCGCGGCGCTCGGCTGCAACATTCACGATGAAATGATCGGCTACATTCGTGTAGTCGATACGCCATACGCGGCGAAATCGAACGCCGAAGGCGCCGCCAGCATCGCCAACACGCCGAATGGCATGATGACACTGACCGTATGGCGCCCTCTGGCGGATGGGCGAGAACAGACGGTGCGCCAGAGCATCGATATCTCCTCCACTGGTGAAACCGAAGTCACGGTCGTTATCGACGTCCCGAGGCAGGGATAGGGCGCCGCGCCAATGTTCCGCCGCATCAGCACCGAACTCTCGCTGATCTATTCGTCTCTTTTCGCGGCAGTCCTGGCGGCGATCGCAGCGGCGGTTTATCTGGCGGTCGATTCCAACTCACGGGACGTCGTCGGCGCGGAAATGTCCGTCTCGTCTGCAGTCTTCGACAGGTTGTGGCGGTTACAGGCGACACAACTCGCCGACACCGCGGAGTTGGCTTCGCGCGACTTCGGTTTTCGCATGGCTGTCGCCACAGACGACCAGCCGACAATGATATCCGCAATGGAAAACCTGGCGGATCGTGCGGGTCTCGACGCCGCCTTCGTTGTGCTTCCTGATGGCGAGCTCATCGGTTCAGAAGACGCGACCGCTGGCGTGGAGATCGGCAGGCTAGCCGAGACGCTGCTTGAAGACCCCGAAACCAGCGGTGTCATGACGATCAGCGGCGCGCCCTATCAGGCAGTCGCAAAACCGGTCCTGGCGCCTGCGCTGATCGGATGGGTGGTGCTGGGCAAACAGCTGGGCGCCTCCACGCTGACGGAGCTCGAGCAATTCTCCGCGCTCCCTCTCAACGCGCGCCTGTATATCCAGACAGCCGGCGCCTGGCGTGAAGTCGCAAGCGACGATGTCCGCACGGTTCGCCTTGCCGGGGCCGAACTTGCCGAACGCGCCTTCACGGCGCCCGATCAGGCGTTTTTTGACATTCCTGAGAACAACTCGATCGGCGGCGTGAAGACGCTCCAGCCTTTCGGCAACAGCTCGAATGCAGCCCTCGTCCTGGAATACTCGCTCGAGCAGAACCAGGCCCACTATCGGGACCTTCTGACAGCAATTCTACTGATCGGCGTGATCGGGTTCTGCGTCCTGCTTGGGGGCAGCTGGCTTGTTTCTGGTCGGGTAACCCGCCCGCTCCAGTCGCTCAGCGAAGCTGCGGATGCGCTCGCGAACGGAAAGCTGCAACGGGTGGATGTTGTTGGAAGGAATGAGATCGCCGTCCTTGCCAGCAACTTCAACCAGATGTCGGACGAGATCACGACGCGCGAGAAGCAGATTTCGTTTTTGGCCGAACATGATCCCGAAACCGGTCTGCCGAACCGTCTGGTGCTGCAGCGGCGGCTCGACGCGCTACGCCGGCGGGAACCCGGCAACCGCATTTTCGCAATCGCAATCGGTCTCGATCGCTTCGTCCAGACGCGTAGCGCAATCGGATATGAACAGTCTGCAGAACTGGTGCGCCAGGTCGCTGCCCGCACGCAGGAAGTATCGAGCGATCTCGTTGTGGGCAGGCTGACAACGGACGTGTTGGGCGCTGTTTTTGTGGCGGACGAGGAATCCAGGGCTCGCGATCTGGCTGCCCGACTTGCCGAAATATTTGAATCGCCAGTCTCGATCGGACGGGACCGCGTTGACGCTCACCCCAGCTTTGGAATTGCCTGCGAGGCACAGGAACGCCCGGCAGGGCTCAGTTTGCTGGAATGCGCCGAAGTGGCGATCAGCCAGGCGCGAGCCCTGAAAACTCCGGTGGCCGTGTTCGAAGCCGCTCGCTACGGCAATCCGTCAGAAACGCTGTCGCTCATGAGCAGCCTCATTGGCGGCCTGGGACGTGGTGAGTTGTCTCTCGCGCACCAGCCAAAGCTGGATGTGGCGACGAACGAGATTGTGAGCGTGGAGTCGCTGATCAGATGGCGACATCCCGAACGAGGGTTTATCCGTCCGGACCATTTTATCGGTATGGCGGAGGAGACCGGACACATCCGGCCGCTAACGGACTGGGTGATCGACCAGGCGATCCGTGACCAGCGTGAACTCAGGAAGCTCGGTCATGATCTGAAGTTCTCGGTGAACATTTCCGGACGGGTGATCGTCGATCCAGCATTCGCAGAAGGCGCGATAGAGAGGATCCGTCGTGCGCAAGCGAGCATCTGTTTCGAGATAACCGAGACCGCGGTGATCGATGATGGAGACCGCGCCATCGACATCATGAAGTCGCTCTCGGATGCCGGCATCGAAATCTCGATCGATGATTACGGGTCGGGCCTCTCCTCCCTTTCCTATCTGCGGATGATCCCGGCGAAAGAGCTCAAGATCGACAGAATGTTCATCGAGGATGTGGATAGCTCCAAATCCGATGCGCTGTTGGTGCGATCGACGACCAACCTGGCCCACGGGCTTGGCATGTCGGTGACTGCGGAGGGCATCGAGAGGGTCGAGACGCTTGAATGCCTCCGCGCCATGGGCGTTGACACGATACAAGGTTACTTGATCGGTCGCCCGATGCCGGTCCCGGAGCTTCTCGAGTTTCTAGTCGCTCGCAGCGAGACGGCAGCGACCGCTGTTCGACGCTGACCGCTGTCGCCGAGACCGAGAGCGCCAGGGCCACCGTGCGGATGATGAGAAGCTCGCCAAAACCGGACATGTGATCAGGCGCCGATTCGAGTCGGCGGTTCCGTTCGGTTGCGCCAGCTAGTAGATGCCCTCAATGCCCATGGACAGGCGGGGTCTGTCGCCATCGATGAGGAGGCTGCCTCGGTCCAGAGCGTTTCTCTCGGCGTCGCGCAGGCGGTCGTAGCGCTCGGCTGAGGCGGCCGCGACTGCCGATTGTGTGCGTAGGACGACCGGACGGAGGAAGACGAACAGCGTCCGCTTCGTGCCGCTTTCAGTTGAGTTCTTGAACAGGTTGCCGACAACCGGAACATCCCCCAGCACCGGCACCTTGGACTCGCTCGATATGCGATCATCGGTGATCAGCCCGCCGAGCACGACCGTGCCGCCGTCATCCGCGAGCACCGTGGTCTGAATGCTGCGCCGGTTTGTGATCAGGTCAGATGCGCCCGGCACCGTGCCCGCGACGAGGGAAGAGACTTCCTGCGTCACGTCGAGCCGGATCACGTTGCCATCATAGATCCGGGGCAGGACGCTCAACGTGATGCCGACATCCTCGCGTTCGATCGTGGTGAACGGGTTGGTCGAGTTTCCGGTGGTGGTAAAAGATCCCGTGCGAAACGGCACGTTCTGGCCAACGACGATTTCGGCCGGCTGGTTGTCCAGCGTCGTGAGACTTGGCGTAGACAGAAGGTTGGCGTTGGTCGACGATCCGAACGCCTGCACCAGGATGCCGAAATCATCCTCTGCGCCGCCAAGCGACAGTCCGTCCTCCGTGATCCCGACAGCAGCCGGCGAACCAAGCGTCGCCAGAATGCGGCGCACGGATAGTCCCTGGTCGGAGAACGATGTCGCGGCCACCCCGCCATCGGGGGCCGCATCGCCCAGACCGAGCTGAACGCCAAACTGTTCGGCGGCGTCGCCTGTGATTTCAACGATTGCCGCCTCGATCAGCACCTGTGGCCGGCGAATGTCCAGCTCGGAAACCAGCGACTCAACTTCTGCAATGCTGGCTGGCGAACCTCTCACCACGATGGCGTTGATGTCGGGCGCTGACTGAATTGAAAGGCCATTCGCCGCGACGCCCTCGCTACGGCCGGAGCTTCGCGCAATCCGCGGCGTAGCTGCGCGCGTTGGCTGCCCGCCAAAGGCAGGATTGTCGGTCAACGTTGCGATGCCGCTGGCTGAAGGCGCCGCCGGTTGGGTTTGAAGGGAATGGGCGACCGCATTGCTCGCCGCCGGATCACCGCCCACCAGACCTCGCAACACCTCAAGGACCGATTCTGCATCGCTGTGCGACAAACGCAACACGCGGGTCTGGATGGAAACGCCGTCGGCTGTGTCCATGAGCGTCACCAGTCTGCGCGCCTCACGGATTTCCTCGGCGCTGCCGCGAACGAGGATCTGGTTTGAGCGCTCATCAGCGACGAGGCGTGGCCCAAGCCCATTCTCGTCCTGCAGAATGCCGCGGATCATCTCAGCGGTCTCCGCAGCCCGGGCGTAATTGATCTGGATGGCCTCAAGCGAGCCTTGATCAGCGGAATCCAGCTGTGAAGCCAGACGGACAATCCTGCGAATGTCCTCGGCGTATCCGGTAACGATCACGCCATTCGGACGCGTGAACGGTTCGATCGCGCCGATATCGGATACGAACGGCGCCAGTGCACGGGCGGCCTCGGCTGCGGGCAGGTTCTCGAGCTGCACAAGTTGCGTAACCACATCGCCGCCAGCCGTGCGGGTGACCTGCGAATACGGTCCCGCCTGACGCGCTTCGTTCTGCGCCACGATCCTCCATCCTGGTCCGGATGGCAGGGCGGTATAGCCATGCACGCGTAGGACGTTCTGAAACAGATCCCACACGCCGTCCTGGGTGAGGGGTGATTGCGACACCACCGTCACCTTGCCGGATACGCTCGGATCCAGAATGAGCGTGCGCCCCGTGACCGATGAGACCTCCTCCGCGAACACGTGAATGTCGACCTCGCGAACATTCATGACGTAGGTCGACGGTTCTGCGCCCGGCGTCACGACCGGCGGCTCCTGCGCCAATACGGCTGGGGAAATTGACAGCGCGGTGCTGAGGAGGCCTGCGGAGATTTTTCTGAACGACATGCAACTCTAATCCAGTGGGAAAGAAAGAACGACGCGTTGTCCGCCGCGCTGGACTTCGACGCGCGCGCGGCCGGAGGCGACGACCTCCTCAAACAGCCTGCGGTCCGCTTCGATCTGTCCGATCTCGGAACCATTGACCCTGAGTACGCGATCACCCGGCTTGAGCCCGGCTCTCAAAACGGAGGATGACGGCGTCTCGGCGACGAGATAACCCTGCTCGGCCTGAGCGAGTCCCAGTTCGTCGAGAACCTTCTTCGGGTTATCGGCGATCTTGCGCCGGTACTCCTGTATGACTTCCCGCGAAGTCTGCGGTTGGCTGTTTCGCGATGTAGATTGGCGTGCGGCGGCCGCAAGATTGCGCACGCCGGCCTGTGCAGAGGCCTGACTTGCCGAGAGCCGTTTGGGCAAAGTCAGAGTTCTCTTGCCGCTGGCTGTGGTCAGGATGACGGCGTCGATCTGAACCGCTTCGATCAAGGCGCCATCCGGCAGACGCGCCCCGACTGCGTAGGAACGGCCATCGCCGCCATTCGTCGCTATGACCGCCTGCGACGCCGTCGCTGGCTCAGCGAGGATGATACCCTGGAGGACATGATTTGAGACGACATCAGCGCTTTCCGCAAATGGCGTTGGAGCCGTCCCGAAGGGCGCAAATGCCGCGATCGGCGCGAGGTCGACTGCTGAAGCGCTTTGCACTGCCGTCGTGCGGGGCAGGGGAACATCGACATGGCCGAGCAGGCGCCACACAAGTCCCGAGGCCGCGAAGGCCAGCGAGATGATCGCGACCGACCCGGCCGCGATCCAGCTTATGAGCGTCAGGCGCTTCATTCGGAACCTGCTCCGCCGTCCTGCCGCCCGCTGATCGGTACGGACGCGCCGACATCGACAAATCCCGTGAGGTCAGCGGACGAGGCCGAGGCGCCGGTTTCAGAAACGGCGATATCGACCCGAACCAGATCCGGATCGCTCGTGGGCTGCGAACGAACGCTGATCCGCCAGGTTCCGCCCATCATTTCCTGGTCGACTGACTGATCTCCGATCGGCCGGAGCCCGAGCCGCATCTCGACGAGCTGGTTCTGTGCGAGCATTCCCGCCACCGAGCGCGCCTCGATCTGACGGATCCGGTCGACGTGCGTCTGCCCGACCTCAATCAAGGCGCCTGCTCCGAGCGCAAGAATCGTCAGCGCCACAAGCACCTCGATCAGGCTAAAGCCCTGATCGTCGGAGAGTGCGTGGGCGACGTCGCCCCCAGAGTCTGCTCCCGATCGGCTCATCGGCGGTCAGCCGACGTTCCGGGTACTGATATCGTTGTCATGTCCCTCTCCGCCCGGCTCCCCGTCAGCGCCCAGAGAATAGAGGTCGTAGGCTCCGGTCTCACCGGGAATTTCATAAACATAGTCGCGCCCCCACGGATCGACGGGGAGGTCGGGTAGGTAACCTTCAGGGTGCCAGTTTCGCGGCGCGGGAGCGCCGCTGGGCTTTGATACAAGCGCTCGCAAGCCCTGCGATCTCGACGGATAAGCGCCATTATCCAGTCGGTACATCTTCAAAGCCGCCGAGATGGACTGGATATCCGCCTGCGCCACCGTAACGCGGGCGTCATCAGGCCGGCTGATGACATTTGGCACGATCATCGCCGAAACCATCCCGATAATCACAAGGACAATCAGGGTCTCGATCAGGGAAATCCCGCTCTCGTCGGTCAGCGGGCCTCGGCAGGCAGACCGTTTGTTTGCGGATCGGTCGGGAGGTTCGGTTTTTCCGGATTGGAGCTGCATCTTTCTACCCGTGAGCTTCGTACCTCATAGATACGGTGGAGAGCCTGGTTTCGATGCAGGACGGCCAGACATTATCGACGGCGCCCCTGATCACTGGTCAGGAGGCGGCGCGGCTGTACCCGCTTGGCGCCCAGCTTGCCGAGCGGGTGATTGTGCTTCCCGGCGAGCGCATCCACATGAGCGGTGTCGAAATCCCCATCAGGGACGCGCGCAAGCGAATGAGCGCATTGCCGTTCGCGATGGAGCCGGAACTGGCCCAACCCTTGTCGGACCTGTACTTCGCGATCGGTCCCAGACTGTCGACAAATCGCTACGTCGCCGCCGCGATCGACCGCAGCGTCATTAAAAGCTGGATCGAACGCGCAGGCGATGGCGACACCATCTTGACGCCAGAAATGGCCCTGCTGCCGGTCCCGAGCCCGGCAAGCTGTCGCACCTGCGGATCGGGGATCGCAACATCATACGGACACCTGACGGCGGCGGCTTTGTTGCGACCAATGCTCAGCTCCATGTGCTTTGGAACAGGCTGTCCCGGCCGGTTCTCATGTGCTTCGGAAAGCCGCCGGACGGTCTGGATGCAGTGCCGGAGGTCGCCGACTTTGAGGTCGCCCGGATTTCAGATGCCGCATCGATATTTGACCTACGGGCGGAAGGCGCTCGGGCGCACGGGTGATCGCACCCAGTTGAAAGTCGCCGCTGCGCTGATCGTCAGCGTCATGGCCGCGCACACGCTGCTTGCGGGCGCGACGCCGTCGCGCTCAGACAGGTGGTCAGCGAGCGCGAACAGGATCTCGCCGCCGAATTTCGCGAGCGCTTTCTCGCTGGGCGCCGACACGAGACCCGGTTGCGATCGATCGGATGGTCGCGGCGTCAGGCGCGGACGACGCGCTGTTTCTGCAACTCCTCTCGGGCGTATCAGCAGCGATCCCTGCGACCGCCTCGATCAGCGTCAATGACATGCGATTTGACGAACAGACGAACCAGCTTCTGCTTCGCGCGGAGTCTGGAGACATGCAGGCTCTGGAAGGCGTTGCATCCGCAATCAGGAACGCGGGATTTTCCGTAGAACTTAGCTCGACGCGGATGATCGACGGCGGCGCTGAAGGCGATCTGATCGTGACCGATGGGGAGCTATGATGGCCCCGACAGCTCGCCTCCTTGCAGATAGACTTGATGTACTGAGAGAAGATGCGCTCCAGTACTGGCGTGCGCAGACTGCGCGCGAGAAAGTCCTTATCGTCGCCGCTGCAGCGGTGCTGGCGTTATTTGCATGGCGTATGTGGGTTTGGCTGCCGCTCCAGACCGCGCGCGAGAACGCTTACGCCGAACTTGAGTCCGTGGAGATGTATCGCGCCAAGCTCGCGGCGCTGCCGGCGGACATGACGCCATCGACGCGCACCCAGGCTCCTTTACGGGAAACGATCACCAGCACAGCCGCCGCTGCAGAACTGGGCATCACGCGTGCAGAGACAACGCCGGTCGGCCTGGAAGTCGAGCTGGAAAACACCGAGTTCGCCGAGTTGATCGTGTGGATCGACGCCCTCCGCCGACAGGGCGGCGTTCAGGTCATTGAAGCACAATTGTCCCGGCAGCCCAGTCCCGGCTACGTCACGGCGAAACTGGTGTTCGAGGAATGACAGAAATCGCTTCCGCCCCCGTTTTGCCGTATGCGTTCTCGCGCACCCACGGCGTCATCATCTTCGAGGCTTCCGATGGTAGTGTCGCGATTGGCGGCCGGCCTGACGCCGATCCGATGGCAATGGTGGAGGCGCAGCGGCTCGCCCCTACAGACCTGCCGTTCATCGCGCTCGAACATGCACAGTTCGATGAGACACTATCCAGACTGCACCAGTCCAACGCGCGGCGTGCGGCGGATCTTGCAGCGGAATCTGACACGGATCTTGCGGCCCTGGCCGATAGCGCAGCGGCGGTGGAAGACATTCTCGATGACACGAGCGATGCGCCGGTCGTCCGGCTCATCAACGCAATCCTCGCCGAAGCCATCCGTGAGGCGGCCTCCGATATCCACATAGAGCCGCACGAAAGCCGCCTGGTCATCAGGTTCAGGATCGATGGCGTGTTGCGTGACAGGTTAGAGCCCAATCTCAACCTCGCGCCGATGCTGGTCGGCCGGATCAAGGTCATGGCCGGGCTGGACGTGGCCGAGAAGCGAAAGCCGCATGACGGGCGTGTGTCACTGCGCGTCGGCAAGCACGAGATCGACATCCGCGTTTCGACCGTTCCTTCGCAATACGGCGAGCGGGTCGTACTGCGCATTCTGGATCGCTCGAACGCCCGCTTCGAACTGACCGACCTTGGCATGACCGCGAACTCATTCGCATCGCTGGAAAGACTGCTCGCCAGACCAAGCGGCATCATACTCGTGACCGGACCCACCGGATCAGGAAAGACAACCACACTCTATGCGTCCATCGGGCGTCTCAACGATCGACAGCGCAATATCATGACCGTTGAAGATCCGATCGAGTATGCGCTCGACGGCATTGGCCAGATTCAGGTCAATCCGCAGAAGGGTGTGACATTCGCCAGCGGCGTCCGCGCGCTCATGCGACAGGACCCGAACGTCATTCTGATCGGCGAAGTTCGCGACGCAGAAACTGCGGCCGCAGCCATCCGGGCAGCAACGTCCGGGCACCTCGTGCTCGCCACCCTGCACACAACCAGCGCCATCGGCGCCGTCACGCGACTTTCGGACATGGGCGTGGAACGCTATCTGCTAGCGCCGGTGCTGGAAGGCGTTGTCGCCCAGCGTCTCGTGCGCCGCTTGTGCGAAACATGTCGCGAGCCAGACCGCCTCTCCGAACTGGACGCCTCAAGGCTTGGCGGCCTCGGCCCGGTCGGGGCTGAGATCTTTCGAGCAAAAGGGTGCGACGCCTGTCAGGGGCAGGGCTATCGGGGCCGCACAGCGATTTACGAGATCGTCGAGATGGGCGGTCCATTCGAGAAACTCATCCATGAGAGTGCGCCGGAGACGGAACTGGTAAGATTGGCGCGAAAAAAATCGCCCAGCCTGATCAGTGACGGCGTCGGCCGGATTCTCGAGGGTGTCACCACCGTAGAAGAGGTCGCAGCCGTTGCGGACGCAGGGGAATGACGGCTTTCCGCTATCGGGCAGTGGACGCCGGCGGTCGACCGTCAAACGGCGTCATTGAAGCGACTAGCCAGGCGCAAGCCAGGGAAGCGTTGCGCGCCCGTGCGCTTCTTCCGGTTTCGCTATCTGAAGCTGGTGCAGGCCCGAAAGCAGGAGCCAAATGGCGCGCGCCGCGCATCCGCAAGCCGGTCTCCGGGAAGATGCTCGCGCAGATAACGCGTCAGTTGGCGACACTCCTGGAAAATGACATCCGGCTGGAGGATGCGCTCAATACCATCGGCCGCCAGACGTCGCGGGCAGCCGCCAGAGCAGTTGTTCTTGATCTGCGCCGACGGGTCGTGGAGGGCCACGCCTTCAGTGAGGCGCTCAGCGCGCACAAGGATGCATTCCCGGAGCATTACCGGGCCTCGGTCGCGGCCGGAGAGCGGGCAGGGCGCCTGGATGCGGTTCTGGCTCATCTGGCGGAGTTTACCGAAGGCCGTCAGGCCAATCAGCAAACCGTTCGGCTTGCGCTGCTGTATCCGGTGTTCCTTGCTCTTGTGTCCGGAGCCATCATCGCGCTGCTGCTGACAAACGTCGTGCCGGATATTGTGAAGGTCTATCGACGGCGTGAGGAAGACCTTCCGATGCTGACGGAGGCGCTGATTGCAGTCAGCGAATTTCTGGCCAATTTCGGGGCCTGGCTCGTGGCCGGCGCGCTTCTTGGCCTGGTAGGAATGGCATGGGTCACGAAACGCCCCGACATCGCGCTGAAGATAGATCGGCGCTTCATGGCCCTGCCTGCATTCGGAACGTTTGCCGCCCGCCGTCACGCAGCACAATTCTCGGCGACGCTGTCGATGCTGGTCCAGTCGGGCGTGCCTCTGGTCGATGCAATGCGTATCGCGGCGCAAGTCCTGAACAATCGATTTGTCAGACAGCAATTGCTCGCAGCGGCCAACGATGTCAGCGAAGGCGCGGCGCTGGACCGGGCGCTCGCAAAGGCAGGTTGCCTGCCGCCGATGTTCGTGGCGATGGTTTCAGGCGCGGCCAGATCGGGTGAACTGGGTCCAATCCTTGCGCGGTCTGCCGCAACCCAGCAGCGTGAGCTCGACGCCAGCGTGAAGGCCGTCGTCGCTCTGGTCGAGCCGGTCGTACTTCTGGTGATGGGTGGGATCGTGTTGCTGGTCGTGATGGCGATCCTGTCGCCGATCGTGAACCTGAACAGGATATCCGGGCTTTGATGCGCTTGGCGAACCGTTATCTGAGTATCTCGATGGACGAGGGTCCTGTAGGCCTTCGGCCCGTCAGCAGCTCGGCGCCATCGGCCGTCAGGTCGATCCTCGCTGCGCCGTTGCGCGCGATGCGCGCGGTGGCGAGGGGCGGAGCCGTCCGCTCAGAACCATCCTGCCACAGTCGAACGACAGCCTCGCCGTTCTCGCTGTGCGCGATCCCCAGGAGCGACGGCAGGGTGCGCTCGGCGCAGCCGCCAGGCGTGGTGCGCAGTTCACCATCAACGTCCAGACTGTCGTCTGTGATGACGAGACGGGACGCCGACACGTCAGCGCTGAACGCGCAACCCGCCGCGAATTCGGGCGAGAGCCGCATCAGGAAGTCCGATCCGACCCGTCCGGAAACATCCGTCAACCTGATACCGTTTGCGATCGAGCCTCGTCCGGAAACCTGTGCGTCTGGCGCATCGAAGCGCCACGCGGCGTCCACCCGCGCTGAAGCCAGCGTCGCCAGCGGACGCATGCGCCAGGACATTTCGCCGCCGTCGACAAGCAACTCGCCGTTGTGGACGACCCCCGATAGGCGATATGTGCCGCTATCGATCGGTAGGTGCTCGGCGAGCAGGCTGGCAGGCGCCTGCGCAGCAAGGCCCAGCACGAATGCGGCGGCGCCGAGCGCCGCCCCCGCTAGACCGAGACGCCCGCGGTGCCGGGAGACCCATGATGCTGGTTGATCGGCGCTCATTTCTTGCTCGGTCTGCTTCTGGCCTGTCAGCCGCCTGCGTCGGCGCCGGTTGCGCCAGTCTAGATACGACCGGACCCATCAAAAAGGTTGCGTTGCTGGCGCCGATGACCGGGGAGTTTGCTGAGCTTGGTCCTGATCTCGCTGCGGTGGCTAGCCTCGGACTGGCGTCCAGCGCTGGGTACGAGTTGATGGCGCTCGACAGCGGAAGCGCGGGTGGATCGGCTGCAGAGGCGGCTGCTGCAGCACATCGTCAGGGCGCAGCGCTGATCATTGGACCGGTTTTCGCTCGTCAGGTCGATCCCGTCCTGAGTGCGCTGAGCACTTCGACGCCGGTGGTCACCCTTTCGAATGACGAGAGCGTCGCTCGTCTCGCGTCCGTCGCGACGCGGCAACCGTTCGAGCAACCGACTGCAGGAACCGCGCCGACAGCAACACACTCGAGACGGCAGAGAAGCGGTCGCGAGGGAGCGCCGGCCGCAGCGCCAGATCAGGTCGGTCAGCCGGACGTATGGGTTTTGGGGGTAACAGCGCGTCATTCGGCTCATGCAATCGCGCGTTATGCGCGTCGTCAGGGTGTGCGCCGGATCGCCATGCTGCCGGGCGAGTCGCCTTGGGCGCAATCCGTCGAACGCGCGCTACAGCAGATTGCCGGATCGGCAGATCTCGAGATCCAGATCGCGCCGCTGGATGCCCGTGACACAACGGCGTCGGACCTGCTGTCGTCATCAGGCGCTGGCGACGCGCCTCACGCGCTCCTGTGTGCGAACTTTGACACGCAGACGGTCGCGCTTGCAGCCAAGGCGCGGGAAGAGGGCTATCCCGTGCTGTTCGCCGCGCCGGAGGGCAGTCCGACGGGCGAGGCCGTCGACAAGCTGGACGGAGCCTGGTTCGCTGGACCCGCTGACAGCACAGGCGACCTGCCGCCAGCCGTACGGCAGCTGATCCGGAATGCGGCCAATCCGTTACTCGCGAGCGTCGCATATGACTGCGCCCTGATCGCCCCTGCGCTTGCTGGCGGCGCCAATGAGCTGCTTGAGCGCTCTGTCTTCAGCGGCGGATTGGGCGCCTTTTCCGTTCGTCCCGATCGACTGACCAATCGGGAAATGACGATCACCATGGCGAAGGACGGACGGATCGAACCCATCGCCCGTGTCTCCGGTCTCTCGTGATGACTGACGCATCGGCATCCGAAAGCGGCTTTTCACTGATCGAGATGATGGTGACGCTGGCGATCGTGAGCCTGGTAGGTCTTGCAGGTTTATCGCTGGTCGACTCGCTCTCGACAGCGCAGCTGCGCACCGACGACCGCTATGCCCGCATGATGGATCTGCAGATACTGATATCTGGCGTAACAGAGGATCTCGACCATGCGGACCTCTCAACACTGAGTCTCGCCAACGGCCGTCTTCAGTTCGACACACGCAGGTGCGGTCAAGCCGTTCCGGTGCTCTATGAATACAGGGAGACATCCGTTCGTCGACCGTCAGGGGCATGTGTCGGGTCGGGCGTCGAACTGCAGGATTTCGATCAAGTCACCTTGCTGATCCTGGACAGCTCGGGAAGCTATAACGCCATCTGGCCGGTCGAAAGCGATCGGGAACAGGTGATCGGCGGCCCGCAGCCGGCCATTGCACAGGCGATCGAGATCCGGCTCGAACTAGCGGAGGCGCCCGCCATGCCTGCTGGAACCATCCGCCGGCTTGTCGAATTGCCGCGAGCGCCAAATTGAACAGGCTGTCGCAAACCATCGGCGACGAAGAGGGCGTGATCCTCGTTCACGTTCTGGGGCTGCTGGCGTTCGCCAGCGCGATCGTGTTTCTGATGTTGCGCCTGCAGGACCTCTCGATCGATCAGGCTCAACGCAGTTCCGACCAGCTGCAGGCCATCGAGATTGCGCGCGGCGTGGAGTCTTCGATCGCCGTCGCGTTTCGCAGGGACGCTCTCAGCGAAGACCGCACCGACCACTATGGCGAACCATGGGCGCAAGCCGGCCAGGAGGCGTTAGAGATTGAGGGCGGGTCGATCGAGGTGAACGTTTCAGACGCGCAGTCAGGGTTCAACATCAACCGGCTGGTAGACGGCCGGCTGACCGACACGGCGATGTTCAGCAAGGTTGCGCGCGCTGCGGGCCTGACTTCGGCGTCAGAGCTCGCAGTGGTGCAGGCGCTCTCCAGCACCGGTCCCATCGGCGATGTCCGGGATCTCCAGAATTTCGGGCTCGGGTCAGAGGAGTGCGAACGGCTGGCGGAGTTTGCGACCGCATTGCCCGGACCGGCGCCGATAAATGCGAACACCGCAAACGAGCAGGTCCTCAATGCTGTGATCGGCAACCCCGGCGTGATTGCAAGGATCATGGCGCTCAGGGAAAGAGAGGGTCATCTGACCAGAGAGGCGCTGTCGCAGGCCGGCGTGTTGCTGCCGACTGGCGTGGGGCTCGAGACCAGCCATCTCTATGTCGAGATACGGGTGACGCACGGCGACGCCAGGCTGAAGCGCAGAAGCACGATCGCACGTCGTACAGAAGCTGAGGGAGCGCTGGCGGACGTGATTGCAAGAGCCCCGTCTACATAAAAAAGGACCGCAGCAAATTGCTGCGGTCCAACAGTCTCGTCCTTGGAGCAGATCCCGATCAGCGCGCGGCGGCGTCGTTGGGATCCGATCTTTTGTCTACAGGTATGAGGTCCTGATTGCGGTCCGGATCTCGCGGTTGGGCGTTGGGCGATGCCGCGAAAATTGACGCGAAGCCCGCCCCGTAGACCGCCGGACCCGTGGGCGGCGGCGGCGGCTCAGGCGGGCTGAAGACGACGCCGTTGTCGCCGCTTCCTCCACACGCAGCCAGAGCCGCACTCCCCAAGCCCGCCAGCAGCGCAGCTCTGAGTGCTGTTCTAGGTGCTTTTGACATGGGCGCCTCCTCCTAGTTGGGCGATCCGGGGATCGGGGTGTTGAGATAGGGGAAGGCGTTCTGCAGCTCAGTGGCGCTGATTGGCGCGCCGTCCGTGAATGCAACATTGCCAACCGGTGCATCTTCAGGGGTGCAGAAGCCGAGATCGGTCGGCGTGCCGCTGATTGGGACCGGGTGACACAGGGCGCCCATCACAACACGAAGGGCGATGTCTACCGTGTCATCCCCTGGTCGACGGCCGTTCGGGAACCCGGCCAGGTCATCGCCGGCCACGCCAAATGTGCTTTGAGCAGCGCGTGGCGTCGGAGCAATGCCGGTATTGAGGCGCATCATTTCCGAAGGCGTCACCGTCGCTTGCTGGTTCAGCGTTGGAATGCCGGTCAGGAATGCAGCCGTGAGGTCATCCCGCGGCAGGTTGGCCGGCGCGAGATTGTCGATGCTGGTCCCGAGCGTAGCATTTACGGCGTCCCGGAAGAGCAGGTCTAGAATGGCCGGAAGGGTAGGATTGGTGACGTAGCCGGCCAGTGCGCTATCTTGCGTCGGCTCCGCCGCGTTGAAGACATCCTTTTGCGGCAGTCCGATCACGACCTCGTTGACGAGCGGAGCAGACAGCCTTGATTGCTGAACGAACGCGCCGCCATAAAGCGACGTCGCTTCATAGGTGGGCGAAGGATCTTCGATTTCCGCCTGCGGCAGGCTTGCCGTGGTCCATGCGCCGATTACGCCGTTCCCATCGCCCTTAAGACAGTCGATCGGGATCTCCAGTGCAAGCGAAGTCACGTTCGCCTTGCCGACCAGATCATCATTCGCGCGATCCTGCGTGATGCCGCCCGGGAAGCCATCGCCGTCACCGGCGCCTGGCGCACTGTCGCCCTCGATCGGTACAAGGTTCACGAGGTCAAAGATCTCGCCAAGGTTCACCGCAAACGCCTCAGCGCGCTGACCCGCGAAGGCCCGCCCGTTGACCGAGCAGCCCGGGATCGTGATCTCGTAGATGTACTGGTTCGCGTAAGCCTCGTAATCGGGCAGCGTCTTCATGCCGATATTGTCAACCGGCTTGGTGAAGGTCGACGATCCGCCCGCCGTGGTGACGGATTGACGGTTGCCAGTTCTGCGATCGCCGGTGACGACCGTCAGCGAGTAAGATTCTGTTTCGCCCAGGTTTGCGCTGTCGCCCGCCGTAATCGCGCCAGCAGCGCGCAGGGCGATCGGGTTCGTCACGCCGCCGATATCAAGCGTCACCCCGGTGTCATTGACCAGATTGTTGTCGAAGTCGAACTGGAAGGTCAGGTCCTCGACGGCATCGCCGTCGCTGTCGATGTGAATCTCGTAGAGCGCGTCGGGATCCATCGTGAAGTAATTCGGTCCGCCATAGGGCGCCTGCAGCGGCTGATAGTTGGCGATGAAGGTGACGAACTGCTCCCGACCGGGTTCGTAGCTTCGGAACATATAGAAATCGGTGCCGTCGACTTTGGGCTGTTCGGTGGTTCCTGGCGCCTCGCGGTGGCTGGACGCCCATGTCGGCGCAGTCAGTGCGGCGGCTGTCGTCGCCGCAGCAACGCCCGCAAGCAGGAGTTTACGAGAGTGTCTCATAGTTGGGGTATCTCCTCATAATCGAGGTTACGGTGCGATCGACGTCCGCTCCTTGCGGGATTGCCGATTTGCCCAGCGTCGGGTTACCGTCGACGCAGATGCACTTCAGTTACGTAGAGGATCTGCGGAACGGTGCGTCAGGAGAGAAATTTGTCCCGCTCAAGTAATTTGGGAACCACCGCGCCGCATGTTGGTTAAGTATGGCGGTCATCTCCGGTGATCTGTGGGGCACAGGGCTCGTACACTGAAAAGGGGATTGGGTGACAGGTTCCGCAGCCCATTCCATACCCGCAACACGAGAGCCGCCGAATTGCCAGATGCCAAGCGATGACTACGCCGAACTAAACCAGCACCTGGCCGATGATCTTGCTTTGTGTGCGGTCGGTGATCGCCAGGCGTTCCAACGGGTCTACGAGCGTACCGCTTCCAAATTCCTCGCCATCGTATCCGACATTGTCCAGGATCCGGACATCGGTCGCGATATCGTCCAGCTCGGCTATCTGGCGATCTGGCGCAATGCTTCAAAATATGATGCGTCAAAGGGACGGGCGTTTACCTGGATGCTTGTGATCATGCGCAATCGGGCGCTCGACCATTTGCGCGGCCAAGGCCGGATCAGGCAGACATCGGAAATCGACGAAAACATCGCCGATGATGCCGCATCGCCAGAGGATGCCGCGAAAAACAAGCAGTTGCGCACGATCCTAAATGTCGAGCTCGGGAAGTTGCCTCCCAGAACCGCGCAGGCGATCCGGCTCAATGTCGTCTTCGGCTACACCTGCGTCGAGATCAGTGAAATCCTCGACGTTCCCGCCAACACGGTGAAGAGCTGGATACGTCGTGGGCTCATCTCGTTGAAAACGGGCATGCCCTTCGCGACCGTCGACAGCGCGATCTGAATATTGCGCCTGCCCGTTAGGTGCGGCCGACAGATCCGGTGTACAGGATCGGCCCAGTTGGCCCGGGTTCAGGTGACCCGCCCACCGGCTCAAGACTGACCGCAAGCGTATCGGTGTCAGGCGCAAGGCCAATATCGATCGTCAGAACGATATCGTCCTCTACCTGAGCGCCAGCTTCCAGAAGGCCCAGCGGGCGGGGGGCGTCCTCGCCTTCGCGAATGAGCCACAGCTGGAGCGACCCGTCTGCCGGCAGATCTATATTGCTCAATTGCGCCAGTATCCGTTGTTGTCTGGCGTCGTAGACAATCACCACCACACTGGGCTCTTCATCACCAGCCAGCAGGGCCAGAAGCGGGTCGCCGCCGGTCTCCACATCCTGCGAGTTAGTGGGCAGCTGAAGTGCAATCGCAGCGGCCGCAACCACCGATGCGGCGATCGCCGTCAGCCGCCAGCGATCCCGGGACTTTCTGAAGCTCGGCGCCGGCGGCTGAGAGTCGTCATCTCGCGCGCGCTCCCGATCTATGGAGCTCATGATCTGCGAAAGCATGTCGGCGGGTGGCGCAGCGCTGGCGGCTTCACTGTCCATCACAGGAAGGGAGCGACGCAGTTCGGCGACGAGGTCTGCGAATCCCTCATCCGATGCGATCAGGCGGTCGAACCGCGCACGCTCGTCGGCAGACGCCTGACCAAGGATGACGTCGATCGCAAGTTGCTGATGATCACTGAGCCTGTCTACCATCGCCAGGTACTGACTTTCACATTTGCCGAAGGATCATTTTTCACCAAACGCGCCCGTCGCCGATCCGTCCTTCATTTAGTAACGCACTTGAACGTCCAGAAGGTGCGCTTCGGCCATTGATATATGTTTGACATCCGATTTCTGGCAATTGTCGTGATTACCGCACCTGCGTGGAAGGCCAAGTGTGCGTGTTATCAACCAAAACGCCGCTTGGCGCGTTCGGAAACGCGAATTCGTGTCATGTGCATCTTCGCTGGCGTGCCTGTCGGCAGGTGCCGTACGGGCGGCCGTTCCCAACGACCCGGGTTTGCATTGAGATACAGTGGCAGACCACTAGCCGAAGCCTGGGCCGATCTGGCAATGGACCCGTCAAGAGGCGAATCTCCGTGGCGATCGCGGCATCCCTCCAAGCGGCGCGCGGACAGCTCACACCGAGTGCTTCGTGCGGCACGCAGCCAATCCCGATGGCCACTTCGACACGACCATTGCGAGCAACCGTTTCGGCGCCCGGTCCTCAAACTTGTCGAACTTGTCGCACCAGAGACGCCCTCACCAGCGTAACTCAAGAGACCGGCTCCCGCTGAACCTGCTTCCGGAGCCGCGTCTCAACCCGAGACACTGGTGAGCATCATGACAATAAAGACCTACCTGAAATCCAGCGCCAGCGCGGCGCTCCTTGGCGCCTGCGCGATCTTCCTATTGCCTGCAACTGCATCAGCCGACGGAACGCCGGACTGCAACTCGAGCGCAACCGAACCCTCGGGTACGGCGCTCGAGTGCGGTGTCAACGCGAGCGCCACCGGCGTCGACGCCGTTGCCGCGGGACAAGACTCAACCGCAACCGGAAATTCCACCACCGCGGTAGGCGGTGAATCGTTTACCGGTACGGTCTCTGCCGCCTCGGACCTGAATGCAGGCGGGCTGGTCGCCACCGGAGGAACGCCAGGCGCCTCGGCCATAGGCTGGCGCGCGACAGCGACCGCAGAGCGCGCACAGGCATTTGGCCATCTCGCAAGCGCTACCGGCGTTCGCTCGACCGCAGTTGGCGAGGACGCCCTCGCGGCCGGGCTGGAAGCCATCGCGATGGGTAATCTGTCATCCGCGACCGGCGCGGACGCGATCGCGATCGGTACAACCACAATTGCAAACGGACCATCGACCACAGCCGTCGGAGGAGAGGCGAACGCTACAGGGACGGCGGCGACCGCTTTTGGCTGGCAATCCTCCGCCACAGCTGAGCGCGCGCATGCGCTGGGCCACCTGGCTACTGCCGGCGGTATCCGCTCAACGGCCGTTGGCGAAGCGGCGAATGCAAGCGGCCTGGAAAGCACGGCGGTCGGCAATCAGTCCATAGCCGACGGCGTCGACGCAACCTCATTCGGCACGGTCGCGGCGGCGAACGGCAACTCGACCACGGCGCTCGGCGGCGAAGCCTTTACCGGCACTGTGGCGGCGGGCGCCGACTTAAACGCGGGCGGGCTGGCCGCGACTGGCGGCGCCCCTGGCGCCTCGGCAATCGGTTGGAGAGCCACGGCGACGGCGGAACGCGCGCAGGCATTTGGCCATCTTGCCAGCGCATCAGGCGTGCGGTCCACCGCTGTCGGGGAAGACGCTTCCGCGAACAGTCTGGAATCAGTTTCCATCGGCAACCAGACAACCGCCACCGGCAACGACGCAGTCGCGATCGGGACAACGACGATCGCCAACGGCAATTCTTCCACAGCGGTCGGAGGGGAGGCGACAGCCGATGGCGTCGCCGCTACCGCCTATGGCTGGCAGTCTTCCGCGACCGCTGAACGCGCACACGCAATTGGCCACCTCGCTTCAGCAAGCGGCGTGCGTTCGACAGCCGTCGGCGAGGCTGCGACCGCGAGCGCAGATGGCGCAGTAGCGCTCGGCAACCAGGCGACGGCGGCGGCCGCCAACGCGGTGGCCATCGGCAATGGTGCAGCCGCAACGCGTGACAATCAGGTCGCCGTAGGCGCGTCAACCAGCACGTACACGATGGCCGGGATCGGGTCCGCTTCGAGCAGAGCGGCGCAGAGCGGTCCGGTTGGTCTGGTCACGTCGGATCAAAGCGGAAATCTCGCCGTCGATTATTCGATGGGCCTGGGATTGATGGCGAATGCAGCCCTGATCCAGGCAAACACCGATGGCATTCGCGACAACCAGGCTGGGATCGCGTCAGCTATCGCCATGGAATCCCCGTATGTACCCGAAGGCCATACGTACGGTCTCGCGGGCGGCTTTGGTTACTACGGCGAAGAGGGCGCCGTTGCGCTGTCAGGCGCCTATCGGCTCAACCGCAACATCCAGTTCAACGCTGGCGTGGCCGGCGGCCTCAACCGCGGCGAGACCGCCGCGCGGGCGGGCTTCTCTGCAAGCTGGTGACTGTGAGCATGCATGCTGTCCTTCACTCGAAGGACGGCATGCGCTCTGCTCAGGGGCTCGAACTGACAACCCCGCGCACTGACGTCAATCTGTAGTCGCGCCATCTAGCCCTCTGGGAGACTCAAGCGTGCGCACTGGAGGCATCTGCTACATCGACATCGAAGACCGGCAGTCGATCACGCCGCAGCTCACCACGGGATCGTGAGACTGGGGACTGCCGGTGCGATCGACCATGCCCACAGCCCCCATTGGCCGCAGTTTGAATATCTGCGCTTGGGAATATCTCAATACCGGTTCATCGCCGGTATTGAAATATCGTGATGCGGACTAGCGGCCGACGCCGATGGTCAGGCTTGAAAAAATGCTCTCGAACTCGGCGCGGTCATTGCCTGGATTTGGCCAGCCCCAGATCACGTTGAACTTGAAAATTCCCTGCTCCGGCAGAGTGAACACCGCCTCGCCATCGGCGTCGGTGCGCGCCTCGGCCATGGGCTCCTCGCCAGTCTCCAGATCCGTGAGGTCGATCAGTGCGCCGGCAAGCGGCTCGCCGCGAAACAGCACCCGCACCGGAAGCTGCCGATCCTCGCCTAATCCGTACGGATGAGCTAGCGGGACGATTTCCAGCGTGTGGCCGACCGGCTCCATCGCACGGTCCGACAAGTCCGCGCCGACCTGAATGATGGCCTTGCCCCGGCGCGAATAGATTTCCGTCCCATTGGTGTCGGCCGAGCCGGCCTGCTCACGATGGGCAAGGATGTCCGAAAGCCCCTCGCTCGTTGCATACTCGTTGAACTTCTCGGCCTCGAGGTCGCTGAAGCTGTGATAGCTTTCGAGCGCCACGATATGGGTGCCCGGCGTGTCCAGAGCGATACGGGCCCCGCCCGGCGCCTCGCCCGTGCGCGGTACGATTGCGGATTGATGATCAACCGAGCCTGAAGCCGAGTAGCTCTTCAGCGCCACGAGCCGATCCCAACGCAGATTCCAAGGCGAGACTTCGGTCCCGTGTCCGACCTGGAAATCCATGGTGACCGCTCCGGGTTCCTCCATCTGATAATCGGACGGCGCCAGCCAGAAATCATGCGCGTGCGCCGGCGTGGTCATCGCTGCGGCGATCGCCACCAGTGAGAGTGTTCGAAACATTGATCAGGCTCCTGTTCAGGACAAAAGGGTTAGGGGCTAGAAGAAGGTTGTCATGCGCACCCGGAAGAGCTGCGGATCGCCGCGGTTCACGGTGAACTCGTTGCGCGCCGTGTAATACTCCTCATCAAGGGCGTTCGAGAGGATGGCGTCGATGCGGTACCCGTCGATCGTGTAGGATGCGCCGAGATCGACGAGCGTGTAGGCGGGACGGACGAGCTGGTTCTGCGCCGACGCGAACGCCTCCCCGGTATGGCTGACGCCGCCGCTCAGTCTCAGGTTTCGCAGGAAACCATCCTGAAACGTGTACGAAGCAAAGGCGCTGACCCGGTGTTGCGCCGCGCCGGGACGCTCAAGGCCAATCCGCGTCGGATCGGTGTCTTCGGTGATCTCGGTCTCGAGGTAGAGATACCCGCCCGTAACCGCGAGCGCCGGCGTCGGCCGCCAGACAAGCTCGACCTCGGCGCCGGTGCTCCGTTCCTCGCCGACCTGGACGAGAAACGCCGCATCCACAGGATCGGGCACGAGAATCCCCTCGCGCGTGATCTCGAACAGCGACAGGGTGCCGGAGACGCCTGCATACTCGCGGGTCTTCACGCCGACCTCGACTTGGCTGAAATGTTCCGGCTCGAAGCGCTCACCCGTCCGGCTCTGGTCCGCAGCGATGCCGCTATTGGCGTCAAACCCGGTATTGTATCCGGCGAACACCGACAGCGTCTCGTTCAGCGCATAGGCGCCGCCAAGCTGATAGAGCGTTTCAGACAGATCCTCATCCAGACCGAAGGAATCGGTAAAATTGGTGTCGCTCTGCCGGATCGCGGCGGTGACGGTCGCATCGCCAAACCGGATCACGTCCTGAACGAAAAACTCGTGCGTGCGGTCCTTCGACGTAAAGGCGAAGGGCGCCCCGGGCTCCAGCGGCGCCTGCAGGTATGTCGGCGCAACGACGCTGATGGGCGGCACGTCAGCATTGCTGACCGAGCGATTGTCCACAAACAGGTAGAAATCGAAATACTCGTATCCCAGACTGACCTCGTGAGCGATCGCGCCGGTGTCGAACGCGCCGATCACCACGCCGCGCGCATTATACTGCTCCTCCTCAAGCTCCAGCTCCCGCGCCCGGCTTCGGGGTACCGTCAGCGTGTCCGGATCGAGCGGACCGAGCGTGCGGACCTCCGCCTGATCGAAATTCACCGTGCTGCGACGGGCCGCCAGTTCAACGCGCCAGGCGTCGGAAATTTCATATGTGCCGTAGAGGGACAGGATGTCGCCGAAGCTGTCGGTAAAATCAAAAGCCGGCTCGCCGAGATAAATGTTCTCCTCGATCGTCACCACGTCCCGGTCGGTGATCGTGCCGCTCACGGGCAGGCCGACACGCGTCATCGCGTCGTCGTCCTTGTTGGAAACATTCTCGTATGTGATCGCGCCGCGAAACGGACCGTCATCGTCATAGGCGAACACGATCGAATAATTGTCGCGCTCCACTTCGGAAAAATCGATGAAACTGTCGGAGCGCTCGACCTCGCCGGTGACGCGCACGCCAAAGCCGCCGCCAAGCGGCGCAGACACGTCCGCGGCAAAAATCTTGGTGTCCCGCTCGCCCAGTGTCACCGATGCGTTCGCCGCAAACCTCTCCAACGGACGTTTGGTGACGATATTCACGACGCCGCCAGGCCCGCCGGATCCATAGACCAACCCGGCCGGCCCCTTCACAACATCGATCCGTTCCACATTGTTGAGAGCCGACTGGTCGATGTCGGAGAAGTCGATATCCCGCAGCCCGTCCCGATAGATCACCGCGGGTTGGCCGCGCAGCTGCAGGGACGCCGTGCCGAATGGTGTCGTACGCGATAGATTGTTCGACGCCCCGGGAACCGTCTGCAACAATTCGCCAAGCGACAGCGCGCCGGTATCATCGATCAGGTCACGCGTCAGAACCTGCACGGACTGGGGCGTCTCAAGCAGGTCGATGTCGCTATAGCCAGGCGCGTTGGATTGCTCGGCCGTGTATTGCGCCGCTTCGCGCGCGCCTCGAACGATGACAGTCTCATCAGCCCGCTGGTCGGGCGATACCTGCGCATGAGCGATGCAAGCGCCGCCAGAGATCGCCGCCGCGACCAACGAACAATGCAAAACGCGCAACACCATTCTCCCCGAAAATCACGTTCAGATACGGGGATGGCGCACGGCCGGGTGCAAATTTGAGCAGCTCTGGCCGGATCAAGCGTTTGCGCTCTCCCGCCAACTGATGCGCAAAGCCAAAGGCGCGCTACCTGGCGTATGCGCCCCATCGACGGACGCGGACACAGTAACGATCGACTCGAACAGACAGCACGGACAAACGACTGTCGCCAAATCGAGAGCAACGCTCTCGTACCGCGTCGTTACCTATCCTTTCGCGGAAAGCTGAGCCGAGCCGCGCTCCACCGCAAATCGGGCTCGGGTCGAGATATTCCCGCCCGGTGCTGAGACCTTGTCCATAACGCGAAACGTGGTTTTCCACTGTTCGCGCGTCACATCGCAAAGGACATAGCCGCGCTGCTGGTTGATGAACTTGAGCTGCGGATTGACGCCGGGCAGGGCGCGCGCCGTCTCGGACTGATCCTGTCCATCGCCGGACGAACTGATCGAGGTCGCCACGAACTCCAGCGCGATGGGTTTGGCCGTGGGCTGCGAGCCGTCAAGGTGCACCTCTCCGGCGTAGTTCACATGTTCATCGCCCGTAAGCACGATGACATTCTCAACGCCTGCGTCAGCGATGTTGGACAGGACGCGGTTGCGTGGTGTGCGGTATCCCGCCCAGCTGTCGACGTTCGCGCGGAACGCTGCGCTGGGGTCCCGGTCGAGATCCATCATCATCACCTGCTGGGCCAGCACGTTCCAGCGCGCAGGCGAGGCTGCAAGGCCCTGCGCCAGCCAACGCTCCTGCTCTTCGCCAAGAAAGTGCTCCGCGGAATCGAGATCGGTGCACCCGGCGTTCTCATCCGCGCACGGCTGATCCGAGCGGTATTGGCGCGTATCAAGCAGGCTCAGGTTGAGGAGGTCGCCCCACTGATGCCTGCGATATAGCTGGAGGGCCGACGCGCGCGGCAGCGAGGTCCGGCGCAGCGGCATATGCTCATAGTAGGCCTGCGCTGCGGCCTGGCGGCGGAAGGCGAAGAGCTCGGCCGTGTTGCCCGCCTCGTCCCACGTCGAGGCCCAGTTGTTGTCGGTCTCATGATCGTCCCACACGACATACCACGGCGCGGCGGCATGGGCGGCCTTGAGATCGGGGTCGGCCTTGTAGAGCGCATAGCGACGGCGATAATCGTCGATCGAGTAGATCTCATAAGGCGGATGCCGCCGATCCAGCAATGCGGTTGGCGTCTCGGGCGGGACCGGATCGCCGGCATTTTCGTAGATGTAGTCCCCATAGCAGAAGACGAAGTCCGGATCGTCGGCAACCAGGTGGCGATACGCCGTATAGAGGCCCGACTGGTAATTCTGGCAGCCAGCCACCGCGAACCGAACAGACTGTGCAGCGCCGTCAATCGCCGGCGCCGTGCGTGCAAGGCCTTGAGGGCTCTCGGCGCCGCCAGCGCGGAACCGATACCAGTAGGGACGACCGGCCGCCAATCCTGACAGTTCAACGTGGACCGAATGTCCAAGATGCGGTGCGGCGATGGTCTGCCCGCGGCGGACCGGGCGGAAAATTGCTCATCCTCGGCGACTTCCCAGTCCGACGATGGGCTGCGAGGCGACGCCGAATCCGGTTTCAAGGGTCTGGGCGCGGGCGCGTCCAGATCACGAAGCCATCGGATGTAGGATCTCCCGACGCGACGCCCAACTGGAATGGGTCATCGAAGAAGCGTGTCTGACCAATCGCCGTCTGGGCCATAAGCGGCGCGCCAACGAACACCCCAGCCGCTGCGCCGAATTTCCGGATCAGCTCCCTGCGGTTATGCGCCTGTCGTTCGTCGTGCCGCCTGTTCATGTCGCCGCCGCCATCCATAAGAGGCGCAGAGCCTACGGACCGCAAATTACATCAGTGTGACACGAGCGACCGTGAGGGCCGTACCGGGCTGCACGCTTGCGGCGTCACTGTCTGTTTCGGCGAACTGCCGACGGTCGAGCCACACGCACTCGGCGCCCGGAATGAGTCACCGCCGACGTTACCCAAAACGAGAATGGGCAGCGCAGGAGCGACGGAACGACTTGAACTATCGATTTATCTGGTGCCGGCTGCAGGATCGAACCCGCGACCTGATGATTACAAATCTTAGGACGGGCTGTTCGCGCCCGCTCGCCCACGTCCAAAAAAGCATAATGTGATCAGTGGGCTATTGCGATCCGACGCTCGCTCGTGTCCGGTGCTGTTCTGTCGTTTCCGGCCGTTTTTGTTACCCAAAACGTTACCCAGAAACGACCCTGAGATGTTCGGGAGCGACCCTGAGACATGGCCACGAAACGGCTGACAGACACTGGCATCGCCAACCTCAATCCGCCCGCGGCCGGCAGGCTGGAAATCTGGGATGCGCTCGTTCCCGGGCTTGGCTTGAGGGTTGGGGCACGTCGCAAGACGTTCGTGGTCATGGCCCGCGCTGAAGGCAGACTCCGCCGGGTATCCCTCGGCGTGTTTCCGGGAATGGGCGTCGCAGAGGCGCGCAAAAAGGCGCGCGAGATCATCGAGCAGGCGCAGAACGGAATTGATCCGGTCGAGGCTCGGCGTGAAGCGAAAGTCGCGAAGACGCAGCAACGCGCAAACACCATCTCTGCAACTGTCGAGGAGTATATCGAGCGCTACGCCAAACCGCGCCAGCGCAGCTGGCTGCAGACCAAGCGCCGGCTTGAGATCTATCTCGTCGATGAGCTTGGCGACACACCGGTCTCCAGTCTGACGCGCGCCGATATCGTCAGGGTTGTGCTGGAGAAAGGATTTGCAACCGGCGCAAACCGGACGCTTGCCAATATCAAGACCTACCTGCGCTGGTGTGCAGAACGGGGACTGATCGAGAGATCGCCTGCAGATCTGCTACGTCCCCCATCTCCGGAAGTCTCCCGCGACCGGGTTCTCACGAACAAGGAACTGGCGGCTGTCTGGCGCGCGTCGTTGAGCGCAGGGTATCCGTATGGCGACATCGTTCGGCTCCTCGCCCTCACCGGTCAGCGTCGCGAGGAGGTGGGAGGCATGGCTTGGGATGAGTTGGACCTGAAAGAAAAGACGTGGACGATCAGCGCGGTTCGTAACAAGGGAGACAGGCTGCACGTCGTGCCGCTGACAACGCCGGCGCTGGCAATCCTGCGAGACATCGAGCAGGTTGGCCCTCTGGTGTTTCCGTCGCGAGCAGACGTGATGGGCGAGACGTCTTTTTCAGGCTGGAGCAGGGCCAAGCGTCGGCTCGACAAGTCGAGCGGCGTAACGAACTGGCGTCTGCACGATCTGCGGCGTACGGCGGCTACCGGTATGGCGAGGCTAGGCGTAGCTCCGTTCGTTGTTGAACGCGTGTTGAACCATGCGACGTCAGCTGCCGGACCATTGGCCGCCGTCTATCAGCGTTACGACTACGCGAAGGAGAAAGAGGAGGCGTTGCACGACTGGTCGAATGAAGTCTTGCGGATCGTCTCGAAAGAAGCTGAGAATAATCCCTCCGCGATCGCGGCCGAGTGACGTCGATTGGCCGCTTGAGGCCGTTGGCTAACAGAGGCTGACAGGGAAGCTATCGCGTCAGCTTGTTTCCTTCGCGAGGTATCCGTGAAGCGTTGGGGCAGCCGGTCCGCCGACATTTCGGCGCTGAGGTTCGCGAGCTAGCCAATTCAGAGCGGAGGTCCGCACATCAAATGCATGACGCGCTCACAGTTGAGTGGGCCGCGCCCATGAAGCTGGGCAGCTGCGCCAGCGCCTAAGCGCTCACGCCAACTATTCGAGCGCAGTTTCGACGTGCTACGCTCGTCCAGAGATTTGTAAAACGTGAACGTCAGCCGAGCATGCGGAGACGCGCTGACCTCGCGAACGCGGAGAGTGGCTCAAATGCCAGCAACCAAAAAGCATAGAGAGCTGCCGCTCATTGTCGGCTTTGGAGGCTCTATCCGCGAAGGTTCGGCCACTGACATAGCTCTCCTCTCCGCTCTGCGAAGTGCAGAGAAGGCTGGCGCCAGAACGAAATTCTACGGTGGGCAGTACCTCAAACGAATGCCGTTCTACAACCCTGCGGACGAAGAGCGGACCGTGGAACAGTCAGAGTTTCTGGCAAGTATTCGCGAAGCTGATGGGCTGATCGTCGCGTCGACATCCTACGGCAGCAACATCTCCGGTCTGGTGAAGAACGCGCTGGATCTGATCTGCGACCTTAGTGACGACGCTCGGCCGTTTCTTCAGGGAAGAGCGGTCTCGTGCATCGTGACCGGTGTCGGCGGTGGGCAGTCCGAGGCCATGGCGTTGATGGCGCTAAGATCGACGGTGCACGAATATGGCGCTTGGACGACGCCAACTGGCGTGACACTGAATTATGAGACGGCAGAGTTCTCGGTCCTGGGCTTTTGTCTGGATCCAAAGATCGCGGCGCGACTGGACAGGGCCGGACGCGATGTGTTCGATTTTGCAATCGCGCATACCCTTTTCGCGAACGAGGAGGTCAGTTGAGGTTGCTTATGGCGGATCGCCAGCGTCGAGCGGTACGGCACGCGCGTGTTCGGCGTGCGCTGCGGTACACTGCCGGTCGCCGGAGGGCCTGATGGCCACGTCGCCTCGACGCCTGACAAGGCGGCAGCTCCACAGCCTCGTTTGGAAGCGTCCCCTCAAGGAACTCGCGCCTGACCTCGGACTCAGCGCAAATGGGCTTGCGAAGATATGCGACCGCGTGGCGGTCCCAAGGCCGTCTCGCGCCTACTGGTCAAAACCTCCCGAGCGGCGCGACCCGGCCCCGCGGCTCCCGGCTGCGCCGGAAGGGTGCGACTCGGAAATCGTGATCGGCGACAAACCGGCGAGATCGCGCCGCGCCCGCAAGCGTCTGTCGCGCACGGAACGGCTGCTGCAGATAGCTGACGCAGCTTCAGAACTCATCCTCGCGGATGGCGTACAGGCCGCAACCATCAAGCGGGTCGCTGCTAAGGCCGGCATCAGTGAGGCGTTAGCCCATCGGTACTTCCCCAGTCAGACCGACATGCTCATCTTCCTGGCTAAGCGAGAGGAAACCGACCGGCAGGAGACGCAGCAACGCGCGATACCTGAGAACGCCGAGTACTGGCAGCAGGCCGAGGCGTCCCTCGGCGGCTACTTCGACTACATCTTACGGCGTTCTGTTCTCTTCGAACTCCTGCTGACCAATCCCGCAGTCAGGGACGCTCTTCATGAAGAGATGGAGAGCCGCCTGAGCTGGGGGGTGCAGGGTATGTCGAGAAATCTGAGCCGTTCGTTTGGCGCCGCTTCGCAAGCAACCAGGGCTGGCGCGCTGCTTGCTCGCGCCCTCAGCGTAAGGGCCGGACATCTGCTCGCCGAAGGGAGGATTTCAAAGGCTACCGCGATGGAGTTGACGCTCTCGATCCTCAAAGGCGGATTGCAGCAGATAGAAAGTGCTGAGCCGCAGGCATCGGCTAGCGACTGAGTTCTGCAATCCCGCCCCGTAGGTAACGCGCGCTCAGGTCTGCAGCCAGATCCGGATCCAGCTTCCGCGTGAACGCCAGAGTCCCAAGCTCTTCCGGAATGCAGATTAGCAGCAGCGTCGTGGCGACGGGCCGCGGCAGGGGAGCGCTTGTCGACGACCTGAGAATCCGGGCTAGCCGCAGGAGGATCTTATGGAGTCCGCGAAGTAACGCTTCGTCGAGTTCGCCGTGCAGGTACCTGTCGGATACCAGAGTGCTTACGACGGGGCCCTGACTGGCCACCAATCTTTGGTAGGCGTCACCTGCTTTCAGCAGCTGTTCGCAAGGCGCATCGTCAGCGGTGATCAAGGTCATCACCTGCGTCTCGATCTCCACAAGTCGCCGCCTCAGTAGTGCGTTTGCGAGGGCAAACTGAGTCGGGAAATGCGCGTAGATCACGCTTCTGCTGGCGCCGGTACGCTCCGCAATCGCTGCGAAGCCAATGGGCCAATGTCCTTGTCTCTTCAGTTCCACTGTTGCTGCGTCCAATATTGCCTCGTGGCGGGCTTCCACGTGTTCAGGCAATTCAAGATCGATGCTGTTCGGTTCGGTCATCGGCCGCTGTCAGGTAACGAGTTCGAACGACACCACTAGCAGCGGCGAGCTTCCCCGGCGAGCGCCGTCCTCCCCGCATTTCGCTGTCCTGATCTCGCTGCCGCCATGCGTGCTTCACGCGGTCTTTTGGGATCGGGCGTGACCCCGATTGGCACTGGATGCGCCAATCCACAACACCGTAAAGAACATGGGTTGACCCAGACAGGCGCACCAATTAGACAAAACAAACGCACCAATAAGGATGTGTCCCTCCAGGTATCAAGCCTTCGGAGAGGTACTCTAAGGGAGGGTTCAGCAGTGAAAAAACGGGCAGAAATTCAGGCAGGGCAGGCCGCATTAGTGGCTTCTTTGGCCCTGATCGGAGCTCCGGCGTGGGCGCAATCTCAGGAAGCGGGTGCGGGCGAGGGGAACCGGGCCGGTCGGGAGGTCGTCATCGTGACCGCGCAGAAGCGGGCCGAGGACGTTCAGGACGTGCCGCTGTCGGTTGTCGCGGTGGGGGGCGGCGATCTTGAGGTGCGCCGGGTGGATGAAGTGAGCGAACTCGCCAACATCGATCCCAGCGTCTCATTCCGTCAGAGCGTCACGCCCGCGACTAGCGGTTTCAAGGTGCGTGGCGTTGGCGCTGGCACGTTCGCTACGGGACTGGAGCAGAGTGTCTCGACCATTGTTGACGGGATCGTCCTGTCGGATCCGTCATCAGTTCAGACGCTACTGGATGTAGATCGGGTCGAGGTTCTCCGCGGTCCCCAAGGGATGCTGTTCGGCAAGAACGCGTCGGCGGGCGTCGTGAACATCATCACCAGGAATCCCGACTTTGACAGCGTCTCGGGCCGCCTAAGCATGTCAGTTGGTTCGCGGGATGAGCAGAAGGTGACGGGCGCCCTCAATGTCCCCCTCAGCGATACCGTCGCCGTTCGCCTTGCGGCGGGCCACCAACATCGTGGCGAAATATTGACAAACGCCGTCACGGGTCTCCCGGTCGATGAACTCGATCGCGAATACTATCAGGCAAAGCTGCTCTGGGAGCCGAGCAACGATTTATCGGTCCTGGTAGGCGGCGCCTACGCTTTCACCGACAGCTTTGCTTCGACGCTCGTCTGGCGCGATGTGACCCCAGGATCCATCGTTGACTACTCGCTGGATCTCTACGGCGTCGAGCCGGGTCCAAACAACACGACGTCCGTTACCGATTTCCAGCCCTATGGGAAACAGAAGAGCTATCGCGGCTTCGTCGAGGCGAACTATGACCTGAACGGCTACACGCTGACCTCGATCAGCGGAGCCACGGAGTCGCATGTCGTATCGCTCTACGACGGCGATCAGATGGCCTTCGATTTTATCAGCTTCAACGGCGGGCTTCAGGATTACAGGAATATCTCGCAGGAATTCCGGGTCGACGTGCCGGTTCACTGGCCAATCCGACTGACGGCTGGCGCGTACTATTATGAGTCTTGGTTGAAGGGCGACATTCGCCAGGCTGGCTTCTTCCAGAACTTCGCGGTCGGCGCGCCGCAGATTCCGTCTCCCCAAACGACGTATCGGTCGAGTTCCTCGATCCAGCGCGTCAATGCCAAAAGCATCGCGGCCTTCACGCAGGGTGAGTACGATCTGACCGATACGATAACGATCCTGGCGGGCGCACGTTACACCGATGATGAAGCGTTTCTGACCTACACCACTGCTCCGTTCATTCCCGGGACGCCGCCCATCTCCGGCAATCCGCCGTTCTTCTCTCAGGGCAACTCGGCAGACAACGTGTCATGGAAGGTCGGGGCAAAATACGAGCCGACATCCGAGCTGATGTTCTATGGAACCGTTTCGACAGGTTATAAGGGACCAGGCTTCAGCGGATTGAGCTTCGCGAGCACCGGAGGAGACCAGCGAGTGGCACCGGAAACCTCCACATCCTACGAGTTGGGTGTCCGCTCGGAGTTCTGGAATGGCCTGGGCCTCGCGAACCTGACGATCTTCAACACCGACTACGAAGACTATCAGGCGCAGGTCGCCGACGTATCAGCTCCGGTGTTCCGGTCGATCATTACCAACGCCGGCGAACTGCGCACACGTGGCGCCGAGGGTCAGGTGTCGCTCAGCCCGGTCGATGGACTGGATCTCGGTCTGCTAGTCTCATACATCGATGCCGAGTATCAGGACTTCCCCGGTGTAGGCTGCTATCCCGGCCAAGCGCTGCCCGAGTGCAGCCTGCCAACTCGCAGCTTCAATGCCGACGGCCTGCCGCTCGAAGGTGCGCCAAAGTGGAGCTACACAGCCAGCGCCGCCTACACCACGGAACAGCTGTTTGCCGGATATGAAACCACATTCAGCTCGGCGTGGGCGTGGCGGGATGATGTCAACTTCTCAACCAACCAGTTCCCGCTAACAGTGCAGGAAGCCTATGGACTTCTCGATCTCGACATCCGGATCGCGCCAATCGACGGCAGCTGGGCCTTCTCATTGTACGGTCGCAACGTGCTGGACGAGCGGTGGGCTGCGCACATCGCCGGCGCGCCGGTGCAGTCCAGCAACCCAAGCGGAACCTATCAGGCATTCAGCCCGAACTCGTTCATGACTTGGGGCGGAGAGTTGTCGATCAACTTCTGATTGGAAAGGGGGCGCGGACCATGGTGTCCGCGCCTCGTTCTTACACGCAGTGCGAGGGCGATCACATTCGCCACGAGCAGCAAGTTTGAATTTTGGCGGAGTGCCGTACATGTCCCAGTTATTGGTCCGTGGAGCCTTGGCTTCGTTTGCCCTGACCATGTGCGCGGTGTCTGCCGCAAGCGCCCAGACTGGTCCGCACAATGAGAGGCCTGACCTGGGTGGGATCTGGACGAACCGCTCCCTGACGCCTTTGGAGAGACCCGATGGCGTTGAAACGTTGGTGCTCTCAGAAGCGCAAGCGACTGCCCTGTCAGACCAGAACATCTGGAAAAAGCTGAACAAGGAGCAGGCCGCGCCGATTGACGTGTCCGAGCCGCTGGCGGCTGACGACGCCGAGTTCGCAACCCGGGCGCACGCAGCATTCTGGGTCGACCCGGGCACTCAGTTCGGGAAGGTGAATGGTGAGTACCGCTCGTCCATCATTGTAGAACCGGCCAACGGACGGGTGCCATGGAAGCCCGAGGGTCAACAATTGCTGCAGGACCAGTCCGGCAAGCCGGAGGTCGGCGGCTTTGATGGCGTCGAGACGCGCCCCAACGCTGAGCGCTGCTTCATGGGGCGCGCACCTGTCATGCATAGCGGCCTGTACAACAACACCCAGCAATTCGTTCAGACGCAAGACTACTTCGTCATCATTCTGGAGATGGGACACGACGCGCGGATCATCCCGACCTTTGAAACTCCTGAGGAAGCCCGCAATGCATACCGGCCCGAGCCGATCCGTCCGTGGATGGGCGACAGTGTTGGGTGGTATGAAGGTGATGAACTGATTGTCGAAACGATCAATCAGAACCGATGGCAGCGCATGTACATCTCCGCCACCGGCAAGGTGACCGAACGCTTCAAGCGCGTCGCTCCCGATCAGATCCTGTATCGCTTCACCGTTGAGGACCCGTCACTGTACACGCAGACATGGAGTGGCGAACAAACCTACTGGTCCACGCCAGAGCGGCCCTACGAGTATGCATGCCATGAGGGCAATTATGCATTGCCCGGCATCCTTAGGGGCGCCCGAGTCGCCGAGTCTGGCGGCGCTCAGGTCGAAAACATCTCGGACGTGGAGCAGTAGGTCCACGGGGCAGCGCGGAGCCACCTTTATCGTTCATTGGGACACACGCTTATGAAACTTTCCTCCCACCCAAAGTGGAAAACTGGAGTCGCCTCGGGCGTGGTCGCGGCAACGCGTCCAGGACCGGGGCGCTCCGCCTTTTTGGGGGTCGCATTTGCTGCGGTCGGGCTGCTTGGAGCGGCATGTGCGCCTGAAGCACGAAACGTAGTCGCACAGGCGTCGCCGAACCAGGTTGAGGCAGAGCAACAGAGTCAGGCCCACCCGGGAGAGGTCCCATACCTGGAACACTGCGCTTCCTGCCACGAAAATTCACAGGCAACCGGAGCGCCCGGCAGAAATACGCTCTCGCGAATGTCGAGCCACCAGATTGCGAATGCGATGATCCAGGGCAAGATGATTTCGCAGGCGTCGATGCTCAGCGCAGCTCAGCTATCCAACGTGGCCGATTATCTTTCTGAAGTTGAAGAGGAGGGCGGAGAATGGATCGACGCCTTCATGTGCAGCGTCGATAGGAGGGCGCCTGATCTGTCTCACGAGCCAACGGTTGCGACCTACGGCTTCGATCTCCACAACACCCGTCGGCTGTCGGATGAACAGGCCGGCCTGGACACGAGTGGTATTGACGATTTCAAGCTTGAGTGGGCCGTTGCGTTTCCGAACGCCGTCTCGCTTCGCTCGCAGCCGGCCATTGTCGGCTCTACGGTCTTTGTTCCGGTCGGCGAGAGCCACAACCGCCTCTTCGCGTTCGATGTGTCGGACCCTTCTCAGCCGTGCCTGCACTGGGTTTACGAAGGAGGCGCGGCATACTTCCGGAGCGGCGCCGCCTATGGCGTGCGGTCTGACGGTCGTGCCGTCGTAATGGTGTCAGACGTCGGCGCGAACCTGCACATGGTCGACGCCCTGACCGGCGAAGCATTGTGGGTGGAACACTTCGGACTCTTCGAGAACTCCATGGGCACGGGCACGCCTGTACTGGTCGAAGACAAGGTCATTGCACCTTCCTCGCAATACGAGATCACCCAGGGTGGTTCCGACAACTACCTGTGCTGTCGGTCGCATGGCGGTCTGGTCGCCCTCGACGCCATCAGCGGAAAGCGCATCTGGGAGGCGCGCACGATGCCCGAGGCCGAGCCGCTTTACGACAGGGGCGACGGGCAGATGATCTGGGGACCCTCCGGGGCGCCGGTCTGGAACTCCCCATCGGTCGACCTCGCGCGCCGACAGGTCTACTTCGCGACAGGCGAGGCCAACTCGCCCCCCGCACACGCGAACACCGACGCAATCATGGCGGTCGACCTCGACGACGGTTCTATCAGGTGGTCGTATCAGGCGACCCTGCGGGATATCTATATTCGTGGCTGCGCGCCCGGCGGCGTTCCGGCGCCAGGCGCCATGCGCCTCAACTGCGTGCCGGACCCGGAGACGGTCTATAAGGACTACGACTTCGGTGCATCCGTGGTCCTGGCGACCAAACCGGATGGCGAGGAAATCGTCATCGCCGGACAGAAGTCGGGTGATATTTACGCGCTCGATCCCGATACCGGCGAGCTTGTTTGGCACAGTGATCCGAGCCCCGGCGGCGCGGTGAACTGGGGAATGGCGATAGATGACAACCGCCTCTACGTCCCCATCACCGCGTTTGCGCAAGACTTCGCGGAGCGCGCTGTCCCCGAAGATGTGGTGCGCGGGGTCTTCGCACTCAATCTCCTGGATGGCAGCACGGCTTGGGAGTTCGGTGTGGATGCATACTGCACACCTGAGCGTCAGAAATACGTGGAACGCTGCGCGACTGCTTTCGGGTTTACCGCGCCGACGACGCTAGTCGGCGACCTAGTGATCGCGGGCTCAACGGACGGCCGTCTCTATGCGCTGGACAGGAACACCGGCCGCGAAGTCTGGTGGTATGACGCGTCGCGCGGATACGACGGGATGAACGGCATCCGGGGCAACGGCGGCACCTTTGGGAACAACGCCGCCGTCGCCGCAGGCGGGTTGCTGATCGTCAACTCCGGGTACGGCGTATGGGGCGTCGGCCCCGGCAACGTGATGCTTGCCTTCTCGCCGGACTAGAACGCAAGGGCTCGGCAGCCAAGAGTTGCGCCGAGCGAGAAGTCTAAATGGGGATCTAAGAGAGGCCGAGAAGATGATTGATGCTCCAAAGATGAGACGCGCCATCCTCGCGGGTCTTGCAATCGCGCTGGCGACAGCCATGCACGGAACCAGCGCGACCGCGCAATCGCTCTCCATCGAAGAGGGTGCGTTGGACTGGCTGACCGGCACTCGACAGATCGTCGGAGCCAACGGCGTCGTGTCATATGAGACCTTTATCACGACCCCAGACGGACTGGTCGCCGGCGCGGCCATCTCTCCGCGTGATGGTGGAAACGTGGAGTTGTTCCACTTCGGTGAGAACGAGGAGGGAGTCTACGGATTGTCGCTCACGTCGACCAGCCGCGGCCTGAAGGAATGGGTGTTTGTTCCGCTCAAGTCGGTGGAAGAGGGTCAGATCGTATTCGGAAACGAAAGTTGGACCTTCAGCATCAGCGCAACCCCGAACGGTGGGACGCATAATGTCTCGCGGACAATCGTTGACGGGGAGGTCACCGTGCAGGAATGGCACTGGGAACTCGTCCGCCCCTCCGGCGAGTAAGGACTTGTTGATCTGAGCAGCCTTCGGGCGTCGCGGGGCTGAGGCCCCGCAACTACGCGCCGCAACCAAGCGCGCAACTCCATCCGCCTTTGCAACAAGCGATTCCCAGTCATGCCGAAGCTGTTCTCTCCGCTGACCATTCGGGAACCACATTTAAAAACCGGGTCTTCATCTCGCCAATGTGCCAGTACTCCTCCGTGGAGGGCATGCCGACCGACTGGCACCTGGTTCATCTCGGGGCGCGGGCTGTCGGCGGCGCGGCCTGCATCATCCAGGAAGCTACGGCGGTGTCCCCTGAGGGTCGAATCTCGCCATCCGACGCTGGGATCTGGAATGACGAGCAGGCGCTCGCCTATGCAAGGGTCAACCGGTTCCTGGCATCCCAAGGGTGTCGGCCGGCCATCCAGCTCGCTCACGCTGGCAGAAAGGCATCTACTGCACCACCATGGGAAGGCGGTGCGGCCGTCAGCGAACAGGATGGCGGCTGGCCCGTTGTCGCGCCATCCGCGGTCGCGTTCAGCAAGCGACACAAGCAACCGCACGCGCTGAAGTCTGCGGAGATCGACTGGATCATTGGCTCTTTCGTTGAGGCGGCGCAGCGTTCGCTGCATGCCGGATTTGAAGTTGCGGAAGTGCACTCGGCGCACGGCTACCTCCTGCACGAGTTCCTTTCGCCGCTGAGCAACTTCCGTGATGACGAGTACGGCGGTACTTTTGATAACCGCATCCGCCTCACAATGACCTGTGCGAAGGCGGTCCGGGAGATATGGCCCGAGCAACTCCCCGTGTTCGTGCGCATATCGGCCAGCGACTGGGCTGAAGGCGGCTGGGACATCGAGCAATCGGTCGAGCTGAGCAAACGGCTGGCGGCTGAAGGTATCGACCTCATCGATGTATCGTCAGGCGGGCTGGTCCCCGGCGCCAGGATCCCCGTGGCGCCAAGCTACCAAGTGCCGTTCGCATCAGTGATCCGGGCGCGCGCCGGCGTGGCGACAGGAGCGGTCGGTCTGATCGAAAACGCAAACCAAGCCGAGGCCATTCTGCAAGCGGGCGACGCTGATATCATCCTGATTGGCCGACCGTCACTGCTAGACGCCAACTGGCCAATCAACGCCGCCAAGGCCCTCGGCGCCGAAAAACCGGACTGGCCGCAACCATACGCACGGATCAGCGAGCTGCCCTCCCAGTCGAGAACCTGAGTATTGCCCCCATAAACGCGACCCGCGGCTACGTCGGCCACGTGCTGTCTGGGCTGACGATTTTATCTCAAGACAGGGCAGCGTGGGGAGGCCCGTGCTGGCGATCCTGCGAGACATCGAGCAGGTTGGCCCTTTGGTGTTTCCGTCGCGGGCAGACGTGATGGGGGATACGTCCTTTTCGGGCTGGAGCAAGGCGAAGCGTCGACTGGACAAGTCCAGCGGCGTAACGAACTGGCGGCTGCACTTGCGGCGTACGGCGGCTACCGGCATGGCGAGGCTAGGCGTAGCTCCGTTCGTTGTTGAACGCGTGTTGAACCATGCGACGTCAGCCGCCGGACCATTGGCCGCCGTCTATCAGCGTTACGACTACGCGAAGGAGAAAGAGGAGGCGTTGCACGACTGGTCGAATGAAGTCTTGCGGATCGTCGCGAAAGAGGGCGCTACCAGTCACGTGCCCATTGCTGCCGAGTGACGGCAAGTGGCCCAAAGCCGTCGTTGCGTACTTCGATTAGGAAAGTCGCGGGATGCCCGACAGATTGACGCCGGGCGAGTGGCGTGGACTAGGACAGCGCAGCCAACTACCCGCGCTTTTACAGGGTAATGCCTGCAATTCTGCCTCTGAAGACGTCACTGAGCGAGTGTTGTGGGGCTGGTGTCGCCAGACGCCGCCCGGCGCCATGGCGGTTCCTAGCTCTGCCCCTCGATCGTCAGCTCGATGAACGTGCCGCGCTCGCGATCGACGCGCTCTGATCCGATGAAGCCGCCTGCGCGATCTGGCGAGAAGAAGGCGCGGTTTGTGCGAATACTCCATCCGCCAATGTTTCTCAGCGACAGACGGGACTTCACGCCGAACCATCGTGTCGTTTCGATGAAGACTTCGATCCGACTGGTTTCATTGTGATCGGCAATCTCGTTGGCGAAGTAGAACGCATTGTCCTCGGCGGCCGTGTAGTTGACGCCCCACGACGAGCGGATTGCCGGAAGGTCCTGACGGAAGTTCACGGAGACGGTCGGCGAGGCGATGTCATTGAGCGCGCGCGCTTCGCCCGTAAGCGGGTCGTCAAAACGCGAATCCTGAACGGTAGCGCGAACCTCGAGAAGGCCTCCGGGAATGACTGGCTGTAGTTGCAGCGATCCCGATGTCTCAATCCCCCAGACGCGCCCATCGCCGGCGTTGGCGAGACCGAATGCGCCGGATGGCAGGGCGAGCTGTTCGAGAACATCCTGACGCCACTCATGAAACAGTTCGATGTTCAGGGCGCCCAGAGAGTCACGCCGCCAGTCGACGGCGAACGCGGAGCGCCATGTCTGATCGGGTCCAAGATCGGGATTGCCGCCGAACTGACGGTCCTGTTCACCGTCCGCCGATGCGGCGAAGTCTCCAAAGTCCAACTGACCAACGGATCGTTCCAAGCCGAGGCGCAGCTGGAGAGACGAGGACGGCCGATAAAGGATGCTGGTGGAAGGTTTGGCGAAGAAGAACGACTGGCTGTTGTCTGCATCGCCCGACACAGAAATTTCTGACGCTTCCGCCGCTAGGCCGGCCTCAATTGTCCACCGCGGTGCTGCGTCCCACACCAGGTTTGCAAACGCCTCGCCCCGGTACTCCTCGACGAGAACATCGGCTGCGGGAAGGTCGATACGCGTTTCAGCGCCAGCCGCGTCCCGCGCAAAGAATGCAAACGTACTGTCGAGTCGGTTGTAAGCCGCTTCCAGTCCGACCTCTGGCCTAAAAGATCGCTCTCCGCCGCGCGAAAACGTTGTCCGCAGGATCGTCTCGATTGGCGTTTGTCGATTGGTGAAGCGCGAGCCGCCGCTGATCACAGTAACCGGCCGCTCCTCGCGAATGATCGTCTCTTCGTCGATCGGTGTTGCTGAGGCGAGCAGGATCGATTTGAACGTCCAGTCATTTGGGTAGGTACGCGTCCAGTCCACGCTGGCTTCACCGGTCCACTCCACGCTGTCATAGTCGATATAGACCCGACCGTCGGGCGCTTCATCTGGCGTTCGGCCATCGAACTGGAACCGATCCGTCACTGGAAAGAAGCCGGAAACGCCGCCGCGTGCGTTCAGCGTCAGTGTGCCGCCATAAAGGGCTCGACTCGCTTCCGTGGAAAGCCCTGCGTGAGCGTGCTTGGCCGATCCTCGGTTTGTGCGACGATGAGCTGGTCATCTGCATCCAGCTGGTCACGCCGTCCGACGAGATCGAACTGTTCTCAGAAGGCGGTGAGCTTGGTGGAAGTCGACCAGTCGCCGGTGCGCGCGGTCAGCGATCCCTCAAAAAACGGATAGGTTACGCCTTCGGAGTTTCGTTCGAGCTCGGCGCGCCAGCGGATGGAGCGCGCCACCCCGGACCGGATGATGTTGGCGACCACGGCTTGGCCGGACGCCTCGCTTGCGCCGGCGCCGCCGCGGATGATCTCAACGCGTGCAACGTCGTTGGCGGGAATGCGCGTCAGCGCGTCTTCGATGCCGCCGGTCTTGGAAGTCGGGCGTGCGCCGTCCACCAGCACATTGCCCGCCGCCCCGCCAAACCCGCGCAGATCGTCGCCGGCGTCGAAGGTGAAGCCCGGGATGCGATCGACGATGTCGCGAGCGGTCTGCGGATTGTACCGGTCGAAAAACTCACGCCCGTAAGTCTGTGCCTGTCCGGTTGCCTCCGCGGCTTGCGATTGCGCGCTCGCCAATGGCGAAGCGATCGCCAGACAGGCCGCTGCAAGCCCAGTGCTGAGCCACCGGACGCCAAGGCCGGAGCGAGGTTCTAGAGGTACGTTTCTCAAGCGTTGTGATCCGCCTGTTCGTCGACCCATGCGAGGATTCCGATGGTCGCCGCGATCATGTCTGGTTGGCTTGGCGCTGGTTTGCTGGTGCGAGGTTTCATTGAGGAGCGCCTCGCGCATATTCGACCGCGATCGTTCGGATCGCGTGCGTGAACCACTCCATGTCACGAGCGGAGTTGAAGACGTTCGGGGAGATGTAGACCCCATCGTGAGGGCCGGGGAAATTGCCGTAAGTGAAGATCTGGAACCGCTCTTGAAGCGCCGATGTCAGGTCAACGCCGGTGGCGCCCGAAACCATGATGCGCGCAAGGCCTGCTCTCCGGTCCGGATCGCGCTCGGTGGCGACGCGCACGCCAGGCGCACCTTCCAGTCCGGTGAGTGCAATGTTCAGAAGATAGCGCAGCCGCGAAGCCTTTCGCGCCGGTCCGATCTTCTCATAGAAGTCGATCGCCTGACCGATAGCGGCCAGCGTCGGGCCGCTGCGTGTCCCGATATCCTCAAACTTGCGGATATCGCCTGCGTCGCGTCGTGTTCCGTAGAGCGGCCAAAGGCCCTCCAGTCGGTCGCGCCGCACATAGAGCGCGCCGGTGCCAAGCGGAGCGTTCAGCCACTTGTGCAGCGACGTCGCATAATAATCGCATCCAAGTTCTCTCACGTCGACCGGGATCTGGCCGAAGCCCAGCGCGCCGTCTGCGAGGCACTGCGCTCCGCGCCGATGCGCCAGATCGGAAAGCTCACGGATCGGCAGGACATGACCCCAGCCATCTGTGACATGGCTCGCGACAATCAGTTTCGTACGCGAAGTGAACGCAGCGGCGAACCGATCCACCACATCCGGCACGGTCGGTTCGATTGGCAGCTCGACTTGCGTCAGGCGAATGCCGTGTCGGCTGGCGCGCTGAGCAAACACCTTGTGCGCGTAGAAATCATCAAAACTGCTGATGAGCACTTCATCGCCGGTCTGAAGCGGCAGCCCCCAGCCGACGATGTTCAACCCTTCGGTCGTGTTTCGCGTGATCGCCAGCTCGTCGGGACTGCAGCCCATCAGTCGGGCAAGGCGGGTGCGGTGCACTTCGATCCGGTTCTGCAGGGTATAGTTGTGCGGACGTGGAGCGGTGGAGGTGAGTTCGTTGAACCGCGAAAGCGCGTCGGTAACCGCGGCCGGGTGCGGGTTGTTTCCGCCGCCGTTCAGGATCGTGTAGCGCCCGTCGAGCCGGTAGGCGCCGGCGACCATGGCCCAATATGCTTCGTCGCTGGCGAGATCGTCCGGTGCTCGTCCGCGCGCTTGTCGATTTGCTTCATTCGCGATCGAGGGTGCAGTAGCGCCAAGCGCCACCATCGCTGCAGCACCTGAAAGGAGCAAACGTCGCGTGTGAGACATGCTGGACGCCCCGGCGGCAAATGTTATACTGTAACGATATAGCCCGGGTAGCCGCCATGCAAGCGCGAGCCTTCGACAGCGCGCAGAGCAGTACGGCAGTGTCCGGTGTAGTGGTTGATCAGAAGGCGTCGCTCGTCTTTCTTTTGTAGGCCGCCGATCAAAAACGGTTCTGCCGCGCGCTAACGGCGCGGTGGTTGAGCGACAGGGACAGGAAGCAGAATGGCCAACGTTAATCTCAAGCGACAGGTCGCCCGGCTCGTTTGCGTTAGCGCACTGATCTGGTCGCCGATCGGCGCGCAGGCGCAGCCGCAGGAAGCGACCGCCGTTGCGGCGGACACACAGTATGTGTGGGACCTGACGCCTTTCTACCCATCGAATGAGGCGTGGGAGGAGGAGCTGGAGCGATTGCGCGGCGAGGTCGACAGCCTGTCGGCCTACGAAGGGCGGCTTGGTAAGAATGCCGGCACGCTGCTGCAAGCTCTCGACGCACGATCCGCCTTTTACAAGGAGGCCGCGCGCCTGGGCACTTACGCCTCCAACCTGCGCAACACTAATCTTGGCGACCCGCAGGGGCAGGAGATGCTCGGCCGCGTTCAGGCCCTGATGCAAGCGGCAAGCGCGGCGGGCGCTTTCATGGCGCCGGAGATCGTTGCGATCGGCGAGCGCCGCATTCTTAAGTTTATCGAGCGGGAGCCTGGGCTCGCAAAGCACTCCAAGATGCTGCGCGATACCTTGAGACGGGCGCCACACGTTCTGTCGCCAGAAACAGAACAAGCGCTCTCGCTCTTCGGGACGGCGCTATCCGCCTCTCAGAATGTGCGCGACATCCTGGCCAACGCCGAAATCGACTGGCCCCGCATCACGCTGAGCGACGGGACCGAGGCGCACCTGACATCTGCCGGCTATGGGCTGTATCGCGAGAGCCCCAATCGACAGGATCGAATCGCGGTGTTCGACGCGTTCTGGGGCAAGTGGTCGGAGTTCGAGAGCAGCCTCGGCGCGGCGCTGAATGGCGAGGTTCAGGGCAATGTCGCGCTTGCTAAAGCGCGCAACTACGACAACACGCTGCAATACTTCCTGTCAGGCGACAACATACCCGAAGAGGTCTACCGGACCCTCGTTGAGGTGACGAACGACCGGATCGACGTTCTGCATCGCTATTTCAGGCTGCGCGCGCGGATGCTTGGCGTGGAGGATCTCGGCTATCACGACATCTATCCTGCGCTCGTAGAGACCGACCTCACGTTTCCGATCGACAAGACCCGTGATCACACGCTGGCCTCCATGGACCTGTTGGGACCTGAGTTTTCCGAGAAGTTTGCAGAAGCGTCGCTTGAGCGGTGGATGCACGTTTATCCGCAACCTGGAAAGCGTTCCGGCGCCTACATGTCCGGAGCAGCCTATGACGTGCACCCGCTCATCCTCCTGAACCATCAGGACAATTACGGTAGCGCGTCGACCTACGCCCACGAGTGGGGCCATGCGATGCATCAGGTGCTCACGAACGAGAACCAGCCATATGAGCTCGCGGATTTCTCGATCTTCACGACCGAGATCGCGGCCATCGCACAGGAGCTGCTACTGCAGGATCACATGCTGGAGCAGGCGAAAACCGAGGACGAGCGGCTGTTCTATCTCGGCTACGCGCTGGAGCAGATGCGCGGCACCTATTTCCGACAGGTCATGTTCTCCGAGTTTGAGCTCGCCATCCACGAAGCCGTCGAACGGGGAGAGGCGCTGACCGGCGCGCGCATGACGCAGATGTACGGTGAGATACTGAAACGCTACCACGGCCATGATCAGGGAGTCATGGACATCACCGAGCGTGAGATGGTCGAGTGGGCCTACATCCCGCACTTCTACTACAAGTTCTACGTCTACCAGTACGCCACGTCGATCGCCGGCGCCGCCTACTTTGTCGACGAGCTGAAGACGGGTGGCGAAGCGGCCCGCGAGAACTATCTCGACTTTCTCAAGGCCGGCGGCTCGGATTATCCGGTCGACATTCTTGAAGAAGCCGGCCTCGATATGGCGAGCCCCACGCCCTACAACGCGGTCATCGATCGGATGGACGCCGTGATGGACGAGATCGAAGCGATCCTCGATGCGCGCACTCAGTGAGCGTCACTGGTCCCAGCTGTACGCGCTCATCTTCGCAACATCGAGAGCGTATGCCGCATCGGCGAGGCTGGTGTCGTTGCGCTCGGTTTTGAGAACGCCTTCGAACCAGTAGGCGATGTAGATGTCTTCGATCTTCAGCGGCTTCTTGGACTTGGCAAAAATGATCTGGTTCGGCGGCGGTGGGGGAGTGTGCAGGCAGGCGCCAAAGTAGGGAACGATCAGGAACTCGGTGTATTCGTGGTCGGCGCTGAAATCGAGCGGGACGACATACCCCGGCACCTTGACCCGGGTATTGTTCAGTTCCTCGACCGTCGTGAACGTGCCGAACTGCATCATCTCATCGAGCGCGCTGCCCTCGACGATGCTGTCGGCGCTGTCCACCTCCAGTTCTGCGATGTAGGCGAGGTAAATCTCTTCCAGGCGTTCATCCTCACCGGGCGGCCATAGATCATCCCATGTAATCTCGTCGGAGAGGGCGGCCGGCTGTTGCGCCAGCGCGCCGGAGGGAAGTTGGGCAGCAAACGCTGCAGCAAGTGCGAGGGCCGCGGCAAGGACTGGCCGTGGTAGTTTCATCGCTGATCGCTCCCTAGCCAATGCGGAGTGTGTTGGCTCCGGGCGTAAGATTGCCGGCAGCCTGGCCGTTGCTCGTGAACAGCGCCGCTTCGGCGCTTTCGACGCCCGAAAACCTCTCGAACAGCGGGAAGGTGACCGAGCGGATCGCGTCAGGCGCATCGCACTTATAGGTCCAGCTCAGCAAGGCGTCGTGATAATCGCCGTGCTCATGATCCTCGCCGTGGTCGTGGTGGTGATCGTGATCGTCATCGCCGTGATCATGGTGATCGTCGTGCGCGCCAAGCCCTGCCGCCGCGGCGAACGGACCAAGCGCGCTCGACTTCAGCGTGCAGCCGGCTGCTTCGGGGAACATCACGATCGTGGCGGGCGCTTTCAGCCGGTTGGCAGTAGCCACCCACCGGTCCGCTTCGATCTCGTTGGTCGGCGCGTGTTCATAGCCGACGAGATTCCACATTGCAGACTGCAATTCCACGGTCGCGATTTCGCCATCAACGGAGACAACGACCTCAAGCGCGCCATGCACATGACTGCCCGCTGCGCGTGTTTCATTGCTATGCTGCGCGTTCGACAGCGGGGCCGCTGCGACCGCGGTCGTGAACGCGAGCGCCGTTGTCGCGATCTTTGGAAACATGATCATCTCCCTCCAGGCTGGTTTGCCTGCGCTACGACCGGTTCGGGCTGGCAAATGTGAGAAAGCCTGCGCCGTTTGTGCGCATCGACGATGTTGACAATATGGCCCGTGGCCAGAAGCGCGCCGCCGAACGCGGACACCCATGCCTCCAGCTCGTGGCTCGGAAACTCCAAAGCGCCCATCAGCATCGCGGCGAGACCTGCCAACGCGAGTCCTCGCGCCAGTGCGGGTGTGTTCGGCCCCCGCAACGCGAGGATTGCGACAGGAGCAGCGAGTGCGAGCACCGCCCAGTGCACCCATTCCGCTTCAGCAAGCGCAGACAGGCTAGGGGCAAAAGCCGCGGCCACAGGCAGGCCAAGACAGTGTATCGCGCAGCTAGCCGAAAGCCCGATGCCGGTAAGGTCGAAGCTGTTTCCACTTATGACGGTCAAGCGTCTCTCCACGATTGGGTCTCTTTCCAGTTTGTTTCCGCCATAACGTCGTGCCGACGTGCGCGCCTGGTCATCTCGGCGCAGCGCGCCGCTGACCAGCCCCCTTCGGCTGCACGCCTGATGTCAGCCGCGCGCCCTCGCCAGCCCACAGCCTGCTGAAGTCATCGCATCCGCAGGTTTACTAGTTATCGGAGGTAACGTTATAACATCGCATATCGATTACAGGAAGCGCGGAATGTCAGGGGTCGTCAGACAGTTTCAGAGCAAGGATATCGCCAAGGCGCGGACCCTGCTGCGTACAGCCATCGCCGAAGCGGGAGCGGCTTGGGTGCCGGCCGACGCCGTGTTCGACGCGTTGATGATGGAACTGATCGAGCGCGCGATGAGCCGCGGTGATCTTGCGCGGGTTGCTGCGCACTTGTCACAAATCGCCAGCCGCTCCGGCGAACCGCCCACAAACCTGCACTAGCAACGAAAAGAGCAATTCCAGATGGCGACGTTGACCTATCTGACGACCACGCATTTCGACTTTGGAGCGCTCGGCAAGCTGGCGGCGGAGCTGAAACGGTCCGGCGTGAAACGGCCGTTCATCGCTACGGACAAGGGCGTGCGCGCCGCCGGACTTGTCGATACGGTATCAGCATCACTGGGCGGTGACGCACCAGCCACGATCTATGACGAGACGCCGAAACCCGACTGAGACGGCGGTGATGAAGGCGCTCGACCAGTACACCGCAGGTGGGTGCGACAGTGTTGTGGCCGTTGGTGGCGGGTCATCGATGGATCTCGGCAAGGCGGTTGCGCTGCTGGCCGGTAGCGGGGGGCCGCTCGCCAAGTACGATCCGCTTGCTGGCGGCGCCAAATTGGTCAGGGAGGTCGCCCCGGTCATCGCCGTGCCCACGACATCAGGTACCGGCAGCGAAGTCTCGGTCGGGTTTGTCATCATTCTCGACGATGGGCGAAAGCTCACCTTCGCGCATCCGAAGTTCATTCCGACCGCCGCGATTTGTGATCCTGAGCTGACGTTGGGTTTGCCAGGCCCACTGACGGCGGCGACCGGAATGGACGCCATTACCCACTGTATCGAGGCGTTCCTCACGCCGACGGTCAATCCGCCCGCGGAAGGTGTCGCCCTCGACGGGCTGTGGCGCGGCTGGCGTCATCTCCCGCGGTCGGTGCGGGACGGCCAGGATCGCGAAGCGCGCTGGCAAATGATGATGTGCTCAACTGAGGGCGCACTGGCATTCGTCAAGGGGCTCGGAGCCGTGCACGCGATGAGCCACGCAGCCGGCCGGATCAAGCACCTCAACCTTCATCATGGAACCCTGAACGCCGTCTTCCTCCCGGCCGTGCTTCGTTTCAACGAACAGCAGTGCGAGGAGAAGTATGCGCGGCTCCGCCAGGCCATGGGACTGGCGCCAGACGCCGATCTCGCCGATGCCGTCGCCCGGATGAACGCCGACATTGGCCTCCCTTCAGGCCTTGCTGAGATGGGTGTCACGGATGCGGAGGTGGACGATATCATCGCTTATGCTGAAAAGGATCTGGCGGCGCTCACCAACCCGCGCAAGGCGACGGCTGAGGACTATCGGGCGATGATCGCCGACTCATTCTAGCCATCGCCAACATCGAAAGCGCGGCGCCGCAAGGCGGATCACGCTCCATCACTGTCGACCGCCGTTCGGCATGGGGCGCAGACGCCTGAGACCTCGACGACTCGCCGCGTCATTTCAAAGCCCGCCGTTTCCGCCTGCTTTCTGAGCAGCCGCTCAAGGCCATTGTCTTCGATCTCGGTTGCGCCGCCGCATTCCTGACAGAGCAGGAAGATGCATTCATGATCGTGTTCGCGACGGTGACAGGCAACGTAGGCGTTGAGGCTTTCTATCCGCCTTGCGATGCCGTGCTGGCACAGGGTGTCGAGCAACCGATAGACCGTCGGTGGGCCAAGGTTTCGCCCGGCGATCTCGCTGAGCCTTGCGAGCAACTCGTACGCAGTCAGCGGGCGTTCGGCGCGCCACAGCTCGCTGACCGCCGCTTCTCGAAGCGGCGTCATCTGCAGGCCGCTCTGACGACAGGCCATGAGCGCGCCGCTCAGACCTTCGAGTTTCCCTGCGCGCTGCCGACGCGCGTGATGAGTGCCAGCTGCCATCTCAGTGATTCCAAATGTAATGTTATACTATTGCATAACTGCGCCTGATGCACCAGAACTCCGCTGACCCTTGAAGCCGCACAAACGGATGGAGCCGGAATGACTAACGCTGAGCTGCAGGCGCAACGACTCCCGGTCACCGTGCTTTCCGGTTTTCTGGGCGCCGGCAAAACCACGCTGCTCAATCGCGTCCTCAACAACAGGGAAGGACGCAAGGTCGCTGTCATCGTCAACGACATGTCCGAAGTGAACATTGACGCCGATCTGGTGCGCGCGGGCGCCGAGCTGTCGCGCACCGATGAGACCCTCGTCGAAATGTCCAATGGCTGCATCTGCTGCACGCTTCGCGATGATCTTCTCGACGAGGTCCGGCGTCTCGCGGCAGAAGGGCGCTTCGATTACCTCCTGATCGAATCCACCGGCATTTCCGAGCCGCTGCCCGTCGCCGCCACCTTTGATTTTCGCGACGAGGACGGAGACAGTCTGTCAGACGTTGCGCGGCTCGACACGATGGTGACCGTCGTCGATGCAGTGAATCTCCTGAATGACTACGCAAGCCATGACTTCCTGAAAGACCGAGGCGAAACACTGGGGGAAGAGGACGACCGCACATTGGTCCATCTCCTCACTGACCAGATCGAGTTTGCCGACATTGTCATTCTGAACAAGGTCGATGACGCAGGGCCCGAGAAAACCGATGCGGCCCGCAAGATCATCCGCAGCCTGAACGCCGACGCCAAAATAATCGAGACAAATCACTCCGATGTTCCAGCATCGGCGATCCTCGACACAGGCCTGTTCGACTTTCAGCAGGCTCACGAGCATCCGATGTGGGCGAAGGAACTCTACGGGTATGCGGACCATACGCCGGAAACCGAGGAGTATGGTGTTGCCTCCTATGTCTACCGCGCGCGGCGGCCGTTTGATCCGCAGGCAATCCATGCGCTGCTGAACGGTCCGCTCCCCGGTGTCATCCGCGCAAAGGGGCACTTCTGGATTGCGACGCGCCCGGAATGGGTCGCGGAATTTTCACTCGCGGGCGCGCTGTCCAGCGTCACGCCGCTCGGCAACTGGTGGGCTTCGGTCCCCAGGGAGCGCTGGCCGAAAGGGAGCAGCGTTACCAACTACATGCAGGAGCACTGGCAGGAGCCATGGGGCGACCGCCGTCAGGAGCTGGTGTTCATCGGGGCGGGCATAGACTGGCCAGCCCTTCGCGCGCGACTTGATGATGCGCTCGTCCCGGAACAGATCGCTACATCGCTGGAGAGCCTGCCCATATCGAGTGACCCATTTCCTCTCTGGCGACGCGCGAACGCCGCAGAGTAGCTCCCCTTGAACCACGCGATGGCAACAAGGATCCCGGACCCCAGTGAACCGGGACCAGGATTCGGGGCCACTGGCGACGCGGGACCGGTCGTGACAGTCCGGGATCCCTCAGACCTCGGCCGTGTCCATGAAGCCGGGACGTCGGCGGTCATCTGGGATCGTGTGTTGCCGCCGAAAGCCTTATCGGAGCTGAGCGCGGTTTGCGCGATGCCGGTTCCGGACAGCGCCTTTCGCTCGTCCGTAGACGGCATTGCGATGCAAATAGACCGGCTTTGTCAGACATGGGCGTGCTTCTCTGGTGAGGCGCGGATCTGGTTGGCAAATGACATCCAACAGCTCGCGCAACACTTTGGCCGGGTTCTGCGCGTGTCGCACCTGCACGTTCGTGTCGAGTTCGTGCGCGATGACGCCTGCCGGAGATTTCACCGAGATGTGGTGAAAGCTCGCATGATCTGCACATACAGCGGCCCAGGAACGCAATTCGGTTTGGCCGTCGGCGAGAAACAACCCGAGGACATCGAAAGCGTACCGACCGGATGCCCTGTGCTCCTGAAGGGAAAGCTATGGCCGGACGACCGCCAGGATCAACTCGTCCATCGCTCACCACCAATCGAGGGCACGGGTGCATGTCGTCTGGTCGTCGTCATCGACGACGCCGACGTCGTCGCGCGGTGACCTGATCTCAAGTCTTGTCAAAGCGCCCAGCAAGCATCGATCTGTCGCTCGGAATCGACCGGCTATGGTCCGGCCAGCTCGAAACGGCGACGCACAGAGGAAAACGTCACCTCGGGCGTGTCAAACGCTCTGCCGATCGCGCCTGCCTCGATCAGCTCAGCTGGCGTCCCGCAACTCACGCCGCCGGCGCCGTCGAGCAGCCAGATCCTGTCAGCCAGTTCAAGCGAGAGATCGAGATCGTGACTTGAGAGCAGGACGCAGAGCCCGCGTGCGCGGGCCTGCCTGCGCAGCAGGCTCATGACCTCAACGCGTCCGGGCAGGTCAAGAAACGCAGTAATCTCGTCAAGCACCATCAGTCGCGGTGTCTGGGCGATCGCCCGTGCGATCATCACGCGCTGGCGTTCGCCGTCGCTGAGATCATCGAAGAAACGGCCGCGGAAATCGCTAGCGCTTGCCTGGCTGAGCGCATCCTCGCAGATGTTCAGGTCTTCGGCAGTCAGCGCGTCCTGCCAACCCGTGAATGGCTGGCGCCCGAGCATCACCACGTCATCCACCCTCAGGCCCGGACTGAAGGTCCGCTCGGTCAGGACGACGGCGATTAGCTGGGCGCGGTTTGCGCCGCGCATGTTGTCGATCGCCTGACCATCGAGCTCGACCTCGCCTGACATCGCCGGCTGCAGTCCCGCGATCGTGCGCATCAGTGTCGACTTTCCGGCGCCGTTGCGGCCGAGGATGCAGATGAACTCGCCCGGCGCAGCGTCCAGATCAATTGGTCCCACGACCGGCGGCGCGTTGCGATCGTATCCGGCCCCGAGTTTGGTCAGCCGCAACATCAGCGCCACCCCTTCACGGTCGGAGAATAGACAAGGATCAGGATCACGATCGGTGCGCCGACCATCGCGAGGATGGCGTTTAGGTGCAGGAAGTGCTGCTCCCATGGGGCATGCACGATGACATCACCCATCAGCGCGAGCAGCGCGCCGCCAAGGGCCGCCAGCGGGAGCAGGGGGAGGATGCGAGCGCTGCCTGCAAGCGCTCGGGCGAAGTGCGGTGCAATCAGGCCGATGAAGGACACCGGCCCGCAGAACGCAACAACCGGCGCAACGAGCGCCACCGTCGCCGCCAGCGCGAGCCACCGCAGCGAGCTGACCTTCACGCCAAGGCTCTTCGCGTAGGTTTCGCCGAGCAGCAGCGACGTCAGCGGCTTTGCAGTGAACACCGCAAGGGCGATGCCGCCAAGAACAGGTGCGGCCAGCCACGGCAGGTTGGCCGCCTCGACACCTGCAAAGCTAGCATCGCTCCAGCCGCCATAGACGCGGCCTCCGGCGCGGGCCGCAAAATGGAGCAGCACGCTGGTGACGCCCTGAGCGGTGAAACCGATCATGAGGCCGACGACCAGAAGCGTGATCGCGCCGATCTTCCGGCCGAGCGCCAGCATGAAGACTGCAGTAAGCGCGACGCCGATCGCCGCGGCGACGGTGATGCTGGGCCCCGAGAATACGGTGAGGAAAGATACTGCCGCCGGTCCGGCGAATGCAGCTGCTGTCACAGTCAGGGCGACCCCCAGTTGTCCGCCAGCTAGGAGGCCAAGCGACCAGGCGTCGGCCACCGGGTTACGGAAGAGTGCCTGCATCAGCACGCCTGCAATCCCCAGAGCCCCGCCTGCAATGATCGCCGTCAGCACGCGGGGCAGGCGAATATCGAGCACGATCTGGGAAACCAGCTCGTCGCCCTGCAAGCCGGCCAGAGCCGACAGCGCATCGCCGAACGAGAGCGAAATCTGCCCAAACGCCAGAGCGTACAGCGACAGCGCGGCAAGCCCGACAAGTAGTGTCAGGCTGCTAGTTGTGACCCGTGCCCCCATCCCCGGCCTCCCACGTTTCCGGCTGGAAGTAGCGGTAGTCCCCATCCCGCAATTCCGGGTGCGCGATCTTGATCAGGTCGGACAGGAGCCAGTCGGGGCGGATATGCCCCATCTCCCAAACCTCCCATGAATCCGCGTCCGGATGCCTCCGCCCGGGCTGCCAGAACACACAGTCCTCGCGGTAAGCCTTGAAGCGCTCCAGCAGGTCGTGCCGGGTGTACACCGTCGAGAGCGGATCGCGGATCATCCAGCAGTCGGCATCGGTCGCGGACTCCAGCAGCTGTTCCGTCGATAGCCGCGAAAATGTATCGAGCCTGGGATCGTCCTCTTTGCCCAGCACCAGTTCGACGTTGGCGTCACGGATCAGTGCAGCGTCAGCGTTGCGCTGCGTAACGGACCAGCGATCGCCGCTTCCCTCATACCACGCCCAGAGTAGCGAACGTCGTGGCTGGGCGGAGGCCAGCTCTTTCAGTCGAGCCACTTCCTGCTCTACGTCAAAGACGAAGTTCTGCGCCTCCTGCTCACGCCCGACCAGCAATCCGACAAGCTCAACCCACTCGACGCGACCCATGTAGTGGGGCTCGGCATCGATGAATGTCGGGACAACGGGTATACCCAGCGTCCGCACGCGTTCGATCTGCTGCGTGTGGGTCAGATCCGCCATGCGAACCAGAAAGACATCTGGCCGCGAAGCGACGGCGCATCCAGCGTGGGCGGCTGGTGCCAGCCATAACCCACCTGCTGTATCTCGCCCGCCTTCACTCGGCCTCGTATCCCGTCGTCATAGCTCGAATGCCCGCCCACCGCGACGATACGGTCCTCGACATCCAGCGCTCTCAGGATGGCCTCGTGAGCCTGTTCGTTGACCGCAATTCGTTCGACTGGCGTCCTGATGATCGTCGCATTGGCGAGATCGCCAGTGAGCTCCGGCGGGGTCGTCTCGCGAGGGACGAGTACAAGCCGGGCGCGTTGTTTCGGGCCATCCGAAGCGCCGCCCAGGCGATGACGGACGCTTCAATGTCCACGACATGGTAGTTGTCACGCTCGTAGATCCTGAATGTCTCGGTGTAGTCGAGCGGCAATGCCTTTGCAGCTTCGGGCGCGACCTGCAGCTCGGCATGCGGGGGCGGGGACTCGCTCCCGCAACCCGCCAGCAGAAGCGCAACGACCGAAGCGGCGAACCAGCGCATCAGAACGCATACCTCAAGGTGGCGCGGAACTGGCGCGGCACGCCGGGTGACACATTGGTCACCGCCGTGCGCGATCCGCCGAAGTAGTAGAAATACTCTTCGTCGAGCACATTGGTGACCGACAGATCGACGGCGACATCTTCGTACTCGGGATGTCTGACGGTCGCCGACAGGTTGAGCAGGTCGAACTGTCCATCGGACGCCGAGTTGTCGACAGTGATGAAGTAGTCGTCATACCATTCGTATGTCGCGCGCGCCGTGAGCCATGACGTGAAGTCGTGTTTCAGCTCGGCATAGAACATATGCTCCGGCACGCCTTGAGGCGTAGTGCCCGAGAAGTCGAGCGGTCCGCCAAACGTATCGACCGTGAACTCTTCCCACTTCGGATCGAGGTAGGTGTAGTTGATCATCATAGATGTGGCGTCAGTCGGGAATACGCGCAGCGACGCTTCGAGTCCCTGGCTGGAATAGAGCTGTCCAGTGGTCGCCAGCGTGGATGGCCCGGTCGGATCAGGGTTGGTGACAAACGTCCTGCGGTTTTCCTGCTCGAGGTAGAAGATCGCCGTCTCCCACTCCAGACCGCCGTCGAGCGCGCGGCCTTTCCAGCCAAGTTCATAGCTATCGATCGTGGTCGGCTTCTCCACGCGCTCGTACTGCGCCGGATCCCACTGCCATGCGGGGCCGAAATTCGAATTGAAGCCACGGCCGAAACTCGCATAGACGATCCCCGGACCGTAATCGTAGTCCAGTGCAACCTTGGGAGCGAATGCGCCTTCGTCGCCCGTTGCGCGCTCATTGGTCGGCGCGGCGCCGGCGATCGAGAAATCGATTTCGCGTTCGAACGCGTCGTACCGCGCGCCAACTGTCAGCGTGAGCGCATCTGTCAGCGCGATCTCGTCTTGGATAAAGGCGCCCCAGAATGTGTTGGTCGCTTCCGAAGCCGTACGCGGCTCGTCCACGACAAAGCACGGGTCATTCCGATTGACGACTTCGCCCGTCTCGTAATTCACGAGAATTGCGTAGAACTTGAACCCGCAAGAACCGTCGAAGAACGGGTCGTTCTGTCCGCTCCAGTTGTCCTGCTCGTCGAGCGTCGCACGCTCTGCACTCACGCCGCCGACCAGCGTGTGTCGACCCAGCGACCATTCAGCAGTCGCTTCGCCGACAAATACGTCGGTGTCATTGCGCGACGCAAAACCATTGACCCCGAAGATCGAGTTTGCAGGGTCGAACTCGAAATAGTCGTAGAAGTTCAGACGCACATCGCTTTCGAAACGACGCGCCTGTCCGGTAAACGTAAGTGTCAGGTTGTCATTGACCTCGTGCGCATAGCGCGCCGCGCCGATCCAGCCCTCGACATTGTTCCGCGTCGGCTCATGGCCAAGGAAACTTTCAACTCCGCCAAGCACATCGACGACCGTGCCGTCGGCGAGCGCCGGGATCGCGCTGGGAACTTCCGCTTCGCGATCGAAGACGTTCAGGTAGGTAGTGAGTTCGCCGCGATCGCTGAGAGGGATGACGCCCTTGAGGAAGATGTTGCCGATCGACCGGGCGCTATTCTCGCGCCAACCCTCGTAGTCCTCATAGCTGATGCTGGCGAGTATGCCCGCATCGCCGATCTTCCGCTCAATCACGGCCTCTGCGCGGTAGTAGTCATCGCTGCCGGCGCTCAGGGAGAGACTGGTGGCGTCTTCCCGCGGCGTGCGCGTGATGTAGTTGATCGCACCCGCGATAGCGCCGCGCCCATACAGCGCGGAAACCGGGCCGCGGACGATGTCGATCTGTTCGACAGCCGCGTAGGGGACCTCGGTCAGCAGAACCTCTTCGTCGGGCCCGACAAAGGGCACTCCGTCGATCAGCGCAAGGAATGTGTCGTTGCCATGGTTGCCCGTAACGCCACGGATCGAGACGAATGGAAACTCGTCGGCGTCGCCTTCGCCGCGCCGGAAGTAGACGCCCGGCACGCCACGAAACTCGTCCGTGCCGTAGGTGAACCCCTCGGCCCGGAGTTCGTCGACACTACGAACCGTGACGGCGGCAGGGGTCTCCAGCAATTCCTTCTCAGTGCGTGTCGCTGTGACGACCACCGTCTCGTTTGACTGTCCGCCGTCCTGCTGCGCAACCGCATTTCCCGGTAGGATTGTTGAGGCGACCAGGTAGCCGCCAAACAGGCAGGCCTGACGCAAAGAGAGCCGCAAACGCATGGAAATTCCCCGACAATAGTAATGTTATATCGTTCCATTATTTGGGATGACTGCATCTCGCAAGTCCGATCCGATCGAAATTGCGATGGCGGTTATCTCTTCAGGGCGGCCGGCTTGTGTTCAGGAGTTCGGTCCGGGCCTCGGATGGCCGTGCCGGCGACCGGCGCCTGATCGCTAGGGGGCATAACCAACCCAGCCGCGCCAGGTGAATGCAGCGTAGAACTGTTCGACGTTGCGAAGTCCGCCGGACTCGAGAATCTGCTGATCGAACGTGGGATCGAACATAGTGTCGCTCGCCGTCACGGCTTGAAGCGCCTTTTGCAACATCATCGGGTCAGCTCCAGAGGCGAGCGCGAACCGCGCATAGCGAGCCAGCCAGATGCTGCGATCAGGTTCGGACTGGGGAAAGCTGGAATGCGCGACAACAAACGGCGCGCCGGGCTTCAATCGCCGCACGACCTCGGCGACCGTGTTGCGCCGGTCGTCAGCGGTGAGGAAATGCAACGTCAGGAAGCTGGTCGCCCCATCGAACGGGCCCTCCGGCGCGTCGTCAATGTATCCATAATGAAAGCAGACCCGGGAAGCTTCATCCCCCATGACCGATCTTGCCTTGTCGAGCATCGCCCGCGCAGGATCGACGCCGGTGAAGGACCACCCGGGGTTCGCGTCAGCCAGCGCGCGCAGCTCCAGTCCACCGCCGGCGCCATGAACGAGAATGTGTGCGTCCTCTCGCGCCTGTTCCCGCAGTAGGATGCTCGCCATGAGATGAAGGGCTGACAGCCCCGGCGTGAACCGTCGTGGACCCTCGGCATAGCCTTCAACATGAACGGATCCTCGAACGCGGCGAGGAACGGGTTCTGGGTTTGGGGATTTGAATTGCGAGCCATGCATCACCCTTCATCGCTTCCAGTCGGAGCCTCCTGAACGGCATCTCCTTCAAAGGCGCCATACAAGCAAGAGTGATATAATGTAACAAAGTGCGATTGAGTAGCTGGGCTGTAGAGGTAGCAGCGGCGCCCACCGCGATGTCGCCGACAACGGTGATCTACAACACCGCGACCGATTGCTGGTGCGCCCAAACTTCCTATTGGACGTGGAAGTCGATCAACGATGCCCCGTTACTAGACGCAAACGGCTAGCCTGGTTAGCGGAGGGGGGGGCAGGACAATGGCGGCCATCTGTCCCCGACTGGGGACGGATATGTCGCGCTCGCCGGAATCCGCCTTGGAGCGGTTATGTCTTCAGCCTCAGCGCGACCTGTATCTACAGCCGACAACTGCACGTCGCTCTGAGCGTCAGTTGTCGGCGAGCAATGCACTCTCGAGGCTACCGGTTGAGTGGATGGTCCTCGCATACGGACTTTGCAGTCCTGACAGCCGGCGAGACGAGCGAGCTGTAGCTTGAGAGCGAAAGAGCAACCTGAGTTGTGGTGTGCTGCGCTAGGCGGTCGATCTCCCAGCCTGCGCTGCACTGGTCTCACAACTTAGAGAGCCGAGTTGTTACCCAGAACGTCACCCAAAACGAAAATCCGGCTGCCCGGTTCGGTGGAGCGACGATTTAAGCTCTTGATTTAACTGGTGCCGGCTGCAGGAATCGAACCCGCGACCTGATGATTACAAATCAACTGCTCTACCAACTGAGCTAAGCCGGCTTCCCGATTAAGCGGTTCGCGCCGCCGCCATCGAAGGAGAGGGGAATAGGCGCCCGATCCGCCAAGCGCAAGCCGGTTCGCTTCGTCCCGCACGGCAAACCCGGCCCCTGAACGCGCGCCCGCGTCCGGTTGCATGGACGAGGTTTCACGAATCGCCCTCAGCCCCCACGCCGGCCGAAACCCTTAACCACGCTCGGAAAATACCCAGCTTGCGCCCCAATTGGCCCCATTTGCGCCAATGGAACGCCAGCCCGCCGGAGGAGTTTGGAATGGACGGATCAACTTGGGAGCCAACGTCATGAAAGTTTCGCTCGGCAAGACCATCGCAGCCGCCGCCGCCCTTGGCGCAGCCATCGCCGCAACCGGTACGGCTGCAGCCGACACGCTTTGCCGCATCGACGGCGGCGCGGTCTATTTCTCCCAGGATGATGTCAGCCTCGACGCCCGCAGCATGGATGCCATCAACCGCATCGCTGCCGAAGCGCGCGCATGCGACGCCGCCGCCGTGCTGATCAAGACCGGCCACGGCGCACTCGCCGACCAGCGCGCCGAGACCATCCGCGCCGAACTCGCCAACCGCGGCGTCAATGCCACCCGCGCCAGCATTCTGCCCGCCGCAATGGGCGCGAACGAAACCTTCATCGCGGCGCGCGCTGCCGAGATCGAAATCCGCGCAACCGGCCAGTCCGTCAGCTAGTCGCGTCGGTTCGCTCTCCGCAACAGAGCAGCGGGACGCGCCGCGTCAGGCCGTCGCGCCCGCGTCCGGCGCAGCGCTCTGCTCACGCATCGCCTTGCCGTCCAGCGCGTGGATCGCCGCCGCAGCCGCGACATAGCCCAGCAGCAGGTGCACGACGTCCAGCCCGAAATTAATGACGGACTCCGAATAATAGACGACGTTGTACGACAGCGTCGTCACCGCGAACGCCAGCCAGAACAGCACCGCATAGCCCACCGTTGCGCCCAGCGATGACGGCTTGAGAAACTTCAGCGCCGCGGCCATGCCGCCCGCCGTCACCAGCGACACGATGAAGCCCACGCCCATCGCGACCGGCGGCGCCATCGCCCCCGGAATCGCCTCCAGTTCCGCCATCAACGCCGCGCCGCTCAGCGAGGCCGCTTCCTCCGCCGACACCACGCCATGATTGATCAGCAATTGCTGCGTCCACACCTCCTGGAACAGGAGGCCGTAGATCACGAAGCCAATGAAATACATCGCAACCGCGCCAGCCAGCACAGCCACAAGGTTCACGCCCATCACTCTCGGCATATCATCCTCCCGATTGGACCGTTCCCAGAGGCGCAGGATGCATCTGAATATGCAGATAAATCAATCATCCGGCGGTTGAACGCGCGCCAGCAAGCCGCAATCCCGCGAGAAACCCTTGCGAATCCGTCCCGCATTCGCGACAGAGGCCGGGATACCCAGCTGGGAAGTTAGTCCCGGACACCAAAAGCCCGGCGCCCCCGCGCAGCAACGGATTACTGAATGGCCCGCATCCTCATCACCTCGGCCCTGCCGTACATCAACGGCGTCAAGCATCTCGGCAATCTCGCCGGCTCGATGCTGCCGGCCGATGTCTATGCGCGGTTCCAGCGCCTGCGCGGCCACGACGTCCTCTACATCTGCGCCACCGACGAACACGGCACCCCCGCCGAACTCGCCGCCAAGGCCGCAGGCCAGACGCCGGATGATTACTGCAAGGAACAGCACAAGATCCAGCGCGAGGTAGGGAAGGGCTTCAAGCTCTCCTACGACTGGTTCGGCCGCTCCTCCTCGCGCCCAAACAACGAACTCACCCAGGCCTTCGCCGACAAGCTGGAGGACAACGGCCTGATCGAGGAGCGCACCTCGCGTCAGGTCTACTCAATCGACGACAAGCGCTTCCTGCCCGACCGCTATGTCGAAGGCACATGCCCGCACTGCGGCTACGAGAAGGCGCGCGGCGACCAGTGTGACAATTGCGGACGCCTGCTCGATCCCGTCGACCTCAAGGATCCGTACTCGGCCGTCTCCGGCTCGAAGAAGATCGAGATCCGCGACACCCAGCATCTCTTCCTGCTGCAGTCGAAGATGCAGGACCGCATCCGCGCATGGGTCGACGCCGCCGACCACTGGCCGCAACTCACCAAGTCGATCGCCTACAAATGGCTCGACGAAGGCCTGCAGGATCGCTCCATCACCCGCGACCTCGCATGGGGCGTACCCGTCACGCGCAACGGCAAGCCGCGCCCCGGCTTCGAGAACAAGGTCTACTATGTCTGGTTCGACGCCCCCATCGAATACATCGGCGCGACATGGGAATGGTCCAGCGCCGCAGGCGAGGGCGAAACCCGCGACTGGCGCTCATGGTGGCGCACCGACGAAGGCGCAGACGACGTCACCTACGTCCAGTTCATGGGCAAGGACAATGTCGCCTTCCACACCGTGTCCTTCCCCGTCACCATCCTCGGGTCACAAGAGCCATGGAAGCTGGTCGACAAGCTCAAGGCCTTCAACTGGCTCACCTGGTATGGCGGCAAGTTCTCCACCTCTGAAAAGCGCGGCGTCTTCATGGACCAGGCGCTGGAATTGCTGCCGTCCGATTACTGGCGCTGGTATCTCATCGCCAACTCGCCTGAAGGCTCCGACGCCGCCTTCACCTGGCAGAACTTCCAGTCGACCATCAATTCAGACCTCGCCAACGTGCTCGGCAATTTCGTGAACCGCATCACGAAATACGCGGGCTCGAAATTCCACGGCCAGGTCCCCAAAGACGGCGAACGCGGCGAGGCCGAAGCATGGATGGCCAAGGAGCTGGAGACCCGTCTCCCGCTTCTCCTCCAGCATTATGAAGACATGGAATTCCGCAAGGCCGCCGCCGAAACCCGCGCCATTTGGGCTGCGGGCAACGAATACCTCACCAAGGCCGAGCCGTGGGTGAAGTACAAGACCGACGTCGACGCCGCCGCCGTCGGCGTGCGCACCGGCCTCAACCTCGCAGCGCTGTTCGGGATCATCGCCCAGCCAATCATCCCCGATGCCGCGCAGAAAATCCTCACCGCGCTCAACATTCCTGAACAGGCGCGCTCGCTGAACTTCACCAGCGGCGACAGATCCTACGCCGATCTCCTCGACGCCCTCCCGCGCGGCATGGAAATCTCCGCCCCCGACGTCCTCTTCGCCAAGATCGAAGACGCCCAGGTCGAAGACTGGACCGCCCGCTTCGGCGGCGGGTGAACAAAAAAAGGCCGCCGGCGCGAAACGCCGGCGGCAGTCAGAGAGATCGGGGAGGATCTCGAGAAAAGTTAGGCGCGTCCTAGCCTTCCGGCATGATCACCTTGTCGATGACGTGGATGACGCCGTTCGACGTTTCGATGTCGGCGGTCAGAACCGTCGCGCCATCGATCATCACCTTGCCGTCCTTGCCGACGACTTTCGCGGTGGTGCCCTGAACCGTCTCCGGCTCAACCGTCTTGTCGGCGACGTCAGCGGCCATCACTTTGCCCGGCACGACGTGATAGGTCAGGATCGCAACCAGCTGGTCCTTGTTCTCCGGCTTCAGCAGCGTCTCGACCGTGCCTTCCGGCAGTTCAGCGAACGCCGCATCGGTCGGCGCAAACACGGTGAAGGGGCCGTCGCCGCGCAGCGTCTCGACAAGCCCGGCGGCCTGAACCGCAGCGACCAGCGTCTCGAACGAGCCAGCCGCAATCGCCGTATCGACGATGTCCTGGGCTTCTTGCGCCTCGGCGTGATTGTTCGGCGCAGGCTCGGCGATCACTGCGGCCGGCGCTGCCGCGCCAAATGCAACAGCCATCGAGAGTGCGACGAGCGGGGAAGAAATTCGCATCTGTAGTCTCCTTGAAAACATGAGGGCGGGGCGCACGAACGTTCAGTGTCGTCCGTGTCATTGGCTCATCGGGACATCCGATGTTCAGATGCGTTGGTTACGCCCCCCGTCCCATTCCGGATCAGCCCCGCCCAAGATTTTCACCTGAGATAAACGTGATCACACCTCGCAACGCACAGATCACACCGCACCCACCCACATCCACCCTCGCACCCCCTCGACCGCTCTGGCGCACCCGCCAACCCAACCCTCACAGCACCAAACGCCCCTGGGCCCCAGCCTACGCTGGGGACGCGTCTCTTCGAGTCGCTTCCGGGGATCCGACACCCGGAGAAAATACCGAGTGCGTTTCAGGGTAAGGTAATTCGTCCGGCGATCAGACAGCTCGTTCGACCGTCAAACAGTGCATTCGACTGACAAGCAGCTCGTTCGATTGTCAGAGGCTAGGTGTAACCGTCAGACAGTGCGTCCGACTGCCAGAACCCCACCACACCAAGCGTGACGAAAGTCACGCGTCCCCAGCGAAGGCTGGGGTCCAGTCCAACAGAAAAAAGTCGGGCGGAGCCCGACCATCTGTCCATCAGAAGAACCAGCGAAACGCCTTCGGCTCCGCCCATTCTCGAAAACCTGTCCAACACCCTTCACGAAACCGCATCATGCCCTTCACATGAAGACGGCCCCAACATCACCAGATCCAACCAACCCGACGCTAGACCGCGTCCGGGCGCTGATCGCATTGATGCTGCAATTCCTCGAAGACCCAACCCGACACCTCGACCTCGAACGCCTCTTCGCCGAAGCCGAACAACTCCTCGCCCGCCTCACCTTCGAGGCCGCAGCCGGCATCGCCGGACGCCCCGACCTCCTCGAAACCCATGAAGCCTACGTCGTCACAACCGGACGCCGCCTCGACATCCGCGTCCGCCTGAAACCCAGCGCGCTCCACCCCCACCACCGCATCATCCTCACCCGCAGACGCGCCTCGCGCATGGCCCAATACCGCCGCGCCATGGGCCGCCGCAGCCGCTTCTCTAGCAAGCTCACCTACCTCTATTTCCGCAACCAGCGCCGCAGCTACGCCGTGCGCCTCACGCGCGCATCGGCAAGCGCCGCCCCAACATCCCACAGCCCATCCCGGATCGCGGCGCCGCCCTAAACCACCCGTCATTCCGGGCGGAGGCGCAAGGCGCCGCAGACCCGGAACCCAGTCCTCGAAGTAACTTCCCCCGGCTGGGTTCCGGATCTGCGCGGCTGCGCCGCTTGTCCGGAATGACGATCTGCTCTGACAACCGCTCCCGACACTCCAAACCCAAACCCTCCGCCCGCCACCCAGCGCGCGGAGCCGCACCCGCACGCGCAAAACTGGACGCAACCGGAAACCCTCGCTACCACCAACCGACCAAGCGAGAGGACACCCATGAAGCGCACGCTAAAGGCCGCCTGCATCACCGCCGCCATCCTTGCCGCATCCGCCTGCGCCACAGGCCCCGCGACAGCCCAGAACTTCGACACCTCCAACAAGTCCCTCCGCGAAGTCTACGAATACCTCCACGCCAACCCGGAGCTCTCCTTCCAGGAGCGCAATTCCTCCCGCATCCTCGCGGCCGAAATGAAGAAGCTCGGCTTTGCCGTCACCGAGAATGTCGGCGACGCATGGGTGAAGGAGCGCGCCATGAAGAATTACGGCAAGGTCGAAGACGGCGTCGGAGGCTATGGCGTCGTCGCCGTGATGGAGAACGGCGAAGGCCCCACCGTCATGATCCGCGCCGACATGGACGGCCTGCCGGTCGTCGAGGAGACCGGCCGCGCCTACGCCTCCACCAAGCGCGATGTCACATGGGACGGCGTCGAGGGCGGCGTCATGCACGCCTGCGGTCACGACATCCACATGACGGCCTGGCTGGGCACCGCGCGCAATCTCGTCGCGCGCAAGAACGACTGGTCCGGCACGCTGGTCATGATCCTCCAGCCCGCCGAGGAACTCGGCCTCGGCGCCATGTCGATGCTGGAATCCGGCCTGTTCGAGGACTTCCCGCGCCCCGACTACAACATCGCGCTCCACGACAACGCCGCGCTCCCGGCGGGACAGATCGCCTGGGCCCCCGGCTTCGTCATGGCCAATGTCGACTCGGTCGACATCACGGTGAAAGGGCGGGGCGGCCACGGCGCCTATCCCCACGACACGATCGACCCGGTCGTCATCGCCGCCCGCATCGTAGGCTCGCTGCAGACCCTCGTCTCGCGCGAGCTCAACCCGCAGGAGCCCGGCGTCGTCACCGTAGGCGCCATCAACGCCGGCACCAAGCACAACATCATCCCCAACGAAGTCACCATGATGCTCACCGTCCGCTCCTATGCGGACGAGACGCGCGAAAAGCTGCTCTCCGGCATCGAGCGCATCGCAAAGGCCGAAGCCATGGTCGCCGGTCTCGACGGCGACATGCTCCCGATCGTCACGCGCTCGGACCAGTACACGCCCGCCAGCTACAACGACCCCGAACTCACCGCGCGCCTCAGGACCGTGCTCGAAGGCGTCGTCGGTGCAGAGAACATGGTCGCCGCCACCCCCACGATGGGCGGCGAGGACTTCGCCCGCTACGGTCGCGAAGAACCGCGGATCCCGTCGATGATGTTCTGGCTCGGCGCCGTCCCGCAGGACGTCTTCGACGCCTCGCGCCAGCCCGGCGGCAAGCCGCTCCCGTCGCTGCACTCCTCGGAATTCTACCCCGACCCCGACCCCACCATCGAAACCGGCGTCGCCGCCATGACCGCCTCAGCGATCGATCTCCTTCAGGCCGGCGGCTAGGCAAGCCACCCTGGGCGCCCGTTGCTCTCGGGTCAGGGAGAGGGTCCGCCCTGTGTTGACCAAACGACCGGCCTTCGCACGGCCTCGACGTTCTGGACCCCAGCCTTCGCTGGGGATGCGTGATGTGCTGAGCGCTTCCGGTTCGAAGCCAACCCAACCGGCAGAAAGCAAAAAACCACGCTGTCCGATAAGGTGCGCCAGCGCAAAAACCATCACCCAAAGCGTTTCACAAAAACGCGTCCCCAGCGAAGGCTGGGGTCCATCCCGACGCAAGCGCCGAGCGAAAGCCACGACCCAGACCCAAACGGAACTGCGACGAACTCAGGCTCCTGGAGTCCGGCTTTCGCCGAAATGAGCGGAGAGGGGCCTAAACCCCCTGCCGCCGCTTCCGATCGCCCCGGAACCGCAGAAACCCGAACAGCGCGGACAGCGCACCAAAAATCCCGGCGCCCACCGCGAACACCGGCTCATACTCGCGCGCAAACGAGATCACCCGGTCAAGATTGCGCACCTCGACAACGATCTCGTCGCGATAGGCGTCCAGGGGCTCGCCCTCCAGCGCGCCCTCGGCATAGCCGAAGATTTCCAGCACCAGCGTCTGCGTCCCCTCGCGCGTCGGCGTCACCCGCCACTGCCAGCGGTTCAGCACGCGCGGCGACAGGCGCTGCCGCTCCACCGTCTGCTCCACAATGTCGAACCCGGCGCCCGTCAACTGCGCCGACACCACGTCCGTCAGCTCCACATCCCGGTCGACAATCTCGCCGTCAAACCCCTGCAGCGCATCGGCGCCCGCGCCCTCAACGCCGGTCGCATTGATCACCAGCGACACGTCGATCGGCCGATCCAGCGCCAGCGTCGACGGCGGACGATTGTACGTCACCTCGCGCGTCTCGAACTGTTCGGCAAGGCTCCGCGTCGCCACCTCCGGTTCGGCCGGCCGGGCAGGCGGCGCAGCACTCACCCCGAACGAGCGCTGCGTCTCCTCGGCCTCTTCAACCGCAGCATCCTCAGAAAGGACGTCAGCAAACACATCCTCGAATGCATCCGACGTCTCGGCTGTGGCCGCATCCTCCCCGCTGGCGGCCTCGCTCGACGCTGGCGCCGGTTCGGCCAGCACCACGTCGTACTCAGCTCTCGCCGACGGCGCGGTCTGCGCCAGCAACCATATCCCGCCCATCCCAAGCGCTGCGAGCGCGAACAGGAAGACAAAGAAGCTACGCATCCCGGTCCCTCCAGTTTATCCAACACCTGTCCGAGGCGAATAGACTACTCTTTATGAACCGTCCCGGAACCCCGTTGCGAAGCTTCATAGAACGCAATTGCAGCAGCGTTCGAAACGTTGAGGCTTTCGATCGCCCCGCTCATGGGGATTTTCGCAAGCAGCGCGCAGGCCTTGGCGACGCCCTGGCGAACCCCGGCGCCCTCGGCCCCAAGCACGAGCGCAATCGGCCTTGGATCGGACAGCGCGGCGCGCAGGTCCATGTCGCCTTCGCCCGCGAGGCCGACAACCAGCCACCCGGCGTCGTTCAGCGCATCGATCGCCCGTGAAATGTTGACGACCCGGATCTCCGGAACGATTTCGACAGCCCCGGCCGCAGCCTTCGCCAGCGCGCCGCCAAGGGGAGGGGCATGGCGCGTCTGCTGCACCACGCCGCCAAAGCCGAACGCGGCGGCAGAGCGCAGGATCGCGCCGACATTCTGGGGATCGGTCACCTGGTCGAGGATCGCCAGCGGCCGCTCGGGCCGCATGATCGCGTCTTCCAGCGCCAGTGCTTCCAGCTGCTCGGCGAGGACGGCGATGCCCTGGTGCACCGCGCCGGGCGGCAACCGCTCGTCGAGCTCGCCCGGCTCGACCAGTGAAACGTGTGAGGGCAAAGCCTCCGGGTTCATCCCGGCCCGGTTGGCGGCATTGCGCGTGGCCAGAACCTTCGCGATCTGCCGGTCCGGGTTCGCGAGCGCGGCCGAGGCCGCATGCAGGCCCCAGATCCAGACCCTCTCGCCCTCGAGAAACGAAGCCTGCCGGGCCGGCGCGCCGCCCTTGGCGCCGCCTCGGGCGCCGCGCCACGGCCCCTTGCCGCGACCCTTTGAACCTGGCCCCGAACCATGTCGCGGGGACCTGTTGCGTCCACCATCCTTCGTCACTATAAGACGCGCTCCGTTGCAAGCCGAAACCCCGTTTCGACCTTGAATTCATTGGCGTCAAGCCAATCCCGACGGAGCCCCGGAGGGGTGGGAGAGTGGTTAAATCCACGAGACTGTAAATCTCGCGCTTCGGCTACGCTGGTTCGAATCCAGCCCCCTCCACCATCACCTCATGTCGCAACCAGACACCAATGTGTGAGACCGGCGCGGTTGCGGCTTTGCAATTGATTCGCAGGATGCCTACAAACCCTCAAGGGTCCAATCTGCTCCGGAGCAACGCATGCAAAGCCGCCACCTTCGTTCACTGCTGGTCCTCAGTGCGGGGATCTGTGCGCTGGCAGGCTGCGCCACGCAGGACGAGGGCGTCCAGACCGCGGCGGCGCTGACCGAAACGGCGCCCGCCCCGGTCGCCACAGCAGAACCGGCCCCGCTCCTCAGCAACGAACGCCAGCTCACGTTCGAAGGCCTGCGCGCCGGCGAGGGCTATTTCTCGGCAGACGGGTCAAAGCTCGTCTTCCAGAGCGAGCGGGAAGCCGACAATCCCTTCTACCAGATCTACCTGATGGATCTTGAAACCGGCGACGTCGACCGCATCTCTCCCGGGCACGGCAAGACCACCTGCGCGTGGGTCCATCCCAGCAACCAGCGCGTCCTCTTCGCTTCCACACATGAAGATCCGCAGGCCCGCCAGAAGCAGGCCGACGAAATCGCGTTCCGGGAAAGCGGCGAGACCCGCCGCTATGAATGGGATTACGACCCGGCCTACGAACTCTACGAGTTCGACGAGACGACCGGCGACTACGAACAGCTGACCGACGCCCTCGGCTACGACGCGGAAGGCGCCTATTCGCCAGACGGAACGCGCATCGTCTTCGCGTCCAACCGTGCAGCCTACGAGCGCGACCTGACCGAAGAGGAGCAGGCGCAGCTCGAACTCGACCCGGCATGGTTCATGGACGTCTACGTGATGGACGCCGACGGCTCCAACGTCCAGCGCCTGACGGACACGCCGGGCTACGACGGCGGCACCTTCTGGAGCCCGGACGGCTCGCAGATCATCTGGCGGCGCTTCTCCGAGGATGGCGCCCGCGCCGAAGTCTACACCATGAACGCCGATGGCGCCGGCGAGCGCCAGATCACCGACCTCGGCGTCATGTCGTGGGCGCCGATCTTCCACCCGTCCGGCGACTACATCATCTTCTCGACCAACCTTTTGGGCTTCAACAATTTCGAGCTCTACATCGTCGACGCCAAGGGCCTGCGCGAACCCGTGCGCGTCTCCGACCGGGAAGGCTTCGATGGCCTGCCGATGTTCCACCCCGACGGCGACCGTCTCGCCTGGACGTCGAACAACACATCCGCCGGCGTCTCCCAGATCTTCCTCGCCGACTGGAACGACGACGAAGCGCGCCGCCTTCTCGGCCTGTCCGAAGACGGCACGGTCTCAACCGCTGCAACCGGCGTACAGGTCGACGCAACGCTCAGCGTCAGCCAGACCACGCCCGACATCACCGCCGCAGACCTGAAGCTCCACGTCGCCGCGCTGGCCTCCGAAGCCATGGAAGGCCGGCTGACCGGAACCGCCGGCGAGCGCATGGCGACCCGCTACGTCGCTGACGCATTCGCCGAACTCGGCCTCCAGCCCGCCGGAGACAAGGGCGAATTCTTCCAGTCATTCGACTTCACCGCTGGCGTATCGCTCGGCGACGGCAACGAACTGGTCGCGACAGGCGGGCAGGGCGCTGAGACCTATACGCTCAACGAAGGCTGGCGCCCGCTCTCCTTCTCCCGCACGGGCCCCGTGGAAGCCGCCCCAATCGTCTTCGCCGGCTGGGGTCTGGTCGCGCCGGAAGGTAACGATATCGGCGAATACGATTCCTACGCCCACCTCGATGTCGAGGGAAAATGGGTCCTGATGTATCGCGGTCTGCCCAATGATGTCGGCGCGCCCGCCCGCACGCACTACTCCCGCTACTCGGAACTCCGCTACAAGACCTCGGTCGCGCAGGCGCGCGGCGCAGCCGGCGTCATCTTCGCGCCAGCCCCCGATGTCGATTATCGCGATGAGCTGCCAGAGCTGACCTACGAATCCTCGTCCGGCGCGTCGGGTATCCCTGCCGTCGGTATCAACAACGAAGTCGCAGGCCAGCTCCTCGCCACAACCGGCGCCGACATCGCCGCGATTTCACAACGCCTGCACGCCGGCGAAATGGTCAACGGCCTCGACATCGACGGCGTCACCCTTGCGGGCGACATCTCACTGGAGTTCGAGCGCCGCACCGGCCGCAACGTCGTCGCGCGACTGGACCTCGGCGCTCCCGATGGCGCGCCGCCCGTCGTTATCGGCGCCCACGTCGACCACCTCGGCCGCGGCGAAACATCCGGCTCGCTCGCGAATGCCGACGAAACCTCCGACATCCACTTCGGCGCCGACGACAATGCCTCGGGTGTCGCCGCACTCATCGAGATCGCCCAGAACCTCTCCGCCCAGCACGCAGCCGGAAGCCTCAACGCCTCCCGCGACGTCGTCTTCGCAGCATGGTCCGGTGAGGAACTTGGCCTCCTCGGCGCATCGCACTTCACTACCGCCGCCGCCGAGGCAGCCGGTCAGGAAGATCTCAAAGGCGTTTACGCCGCCTACTTCAACATGGACATGGTCGGCCGTCTGGAGGATGCGCTGGTCTTGCAGGGCGTCGGCTCATCCGGCGTCTGGACCAGCGAGATCGAACGCCGCAACGCGGTTGTCGGTCTGCCGATCACCACTGTGGCCGACACCTATCTTCCAACCGACGCCACCGAATTCTACATCGCCGGCGTACCCATCCTCTCCGCCTTCACCGGCGCGCACGAAGACTACCACTCGCCCCGCGATACGCCCGACAAGCTGAACTACGAAGGCATGGAGCAGATCGCGAAACTCATGGCGCTGATCGTCCGCTCGCAGGCCGTCGCCGCTGAGCCGCCCGAATATATAGAGGTGGCCAACGAACAGCCCCGCGGCCGCGTCGCGGGCGTCTTCCTCGGCACGATCCCCGACTACGCCACGGAAGACGTCAAGGGCGTCGCAATCTCCGGCGTCGTCCAGGGCGGTCCGGCCGCAGAAGCAGGGCTCGTGGGCGGCGATGTCATCGTCGGCCTCGGCGGCGTCGCGCTCACAAACATCTACGACTACATGCAGGCCATGAACGGCCTCAAGGTCGACGAGCCCGCCGAAGTCATCGTCGAGCGCGATGGCGAGCGCATCGAGCTGACCATCACCCCGTCCGTACGCGAGTGAGTTCACCTATCCTCAAGCAAGTCGCGCCTATAACTCATGAACGAAAATCAGGTCCTGCGTAGCGAGCGCACGGACCAAAGTGGCGTGCGACTTGCCTCGAAACGCCACAAGATCGGTGAACTGCATCGGGAAGTCGGCATTTGACGACCATATCCGCCATCGTGCCGCTTCATAACAAGCGCCCCCACATCGAACGCGCCCTGTGCTCGATCGCCAACCAGACCGTGCCCGTTAACGAGATTGTCGTGATCGACGACGCCTCATCCGACGGCGGCATGGAGTTGGTGGAGTCGTTCGCCGCAGCCCACCCCGCGCTTCCGGTCAAATGCCTGCGCAGGGATGAACCGGGACCGGGCGGTTACGCCGCCCGCAATCTCGGCATCGAACACGCAGCCTCGGAATGGATCGGCTTCCTCGACGCCGATGACGAATGGGACCCTGTATTCGCGGAGACGGTCCTGAAACAGGCGGCCAGCTTCGGCCCGACCACGGCGTCGTATTCGGCGCCCGGCTGATCGTCGGCCACAAGTCGGAACCCTACCGCGAGTCAGCCAACGGCGATCAGGCCGGCGTCACAGCCTACAACTTCGATGAGTTCGTTTCGCTCTGGCGTTCCATCGGGCGCTGCCCCGTCTGGACCTCGGCCACCGCCATGCGCGCCGCAGACCTCAAGACGGCGGGCCTCTTCCCCGCCTGCCGCTGCAGGAGGGGAGGCGACAAGGACACCTGGATCCGCGTCATCGAGCGCACCAAGGCCATCGCCGTGCCGACAGTCATCGCAACCTACCACAACGATGTCGTGAACCAGGTCACCAAGAAGGTCGCGCAGAACCAGAGCCATTGCATGGTCCCGACGCTGGAGCAGATGCTGGACCGGCATCAGGGCGCGACCCGCACAAATCTCGAATGGCTGATCAACCACGAGATCATGGAATACGCGATCAGGAGCCTTGGTAAGGCGCCGCTCAGGCGCGAAGCGTTCAAGGGCTTCCGCGTTGATCGCGCAAGGCTCAGCTACGCGGCCCTGACAACCATCGCGATGAGCCCGCCAGCGCTCCAGAACGCGCTGGCCACAGCGCGCACATGGACTGCGCGGAATATCCTTGGTCGCAGTAGGCCGTCGACCCTCCGGCCCGGCCAATCCCAACCCGCCGCTTAAGCGGACCGGCTGCGGCCGGCCGAAGCTTCCGGCGAGAACGAATTGCGTCCCGAGGGGTGATCCAGGATCTCGGCCATGGCGCCGCCGATCGCAATCGCCATCTGCGGAAACACCGGCGCGAGTTTCTCTTCGAACATCGGATGGTTGGCCCACGATGGAACCAGCGGCATCATCTGGACGGCCTTCGCAAACTTCATCTTGGAAGTCGTCTTGCGCACCATTTCGTGGACCGGGGGCAGGGCGGCGCCGCCGCCAGCCAGCACCACGCCGATCGTGCCATTCTTCCGCATCCGCGCCGCCAGCTCGCGCATCGCAGACGAATAGACATCGCGCAGCTTCTTGATGAACGCCTTGAACTGCGGATCGCGCTCCAGCTCGGCCAATGCAACGGTGATGGTCGTGCCCTCGAACGGCACCGAACACACGCCGTCCGCAAACAGCTCCCGCTTCAGTTGGCGAGAGTCAGCGGAAACCTTCTGCCAGAAGCGAAGCTCCGCCTCCTGGCTACCCAGCCGCGTCTTGGCCGCGCGTTCGGACAGCATCGAGATCAGGACTTTATCCACCTCATCGCCGGCCAGCGGTATGGTGCGTCTCGCCGATTTGATCTCGGTGAACGTCTTGTCGACGCGCTGGAATGCGCAGATGTCGGTCGTGCCTGCGCCGATGTCGAAGATCATCAGCTCATCGGGAAGATGGGCCCCGAAAAGGGTGTGAGCTTCGGCTGCGGCCTGCGCCTCAAAAATGCCCGTGGCGATTGTCGTGTCGATGGGCGAGCGCTCCGCCTCGTCGAGCACTTCGCGCGCCATCTCTTCGGAGACGCCGAACGGGCTGATGAGGAATTCGCCGGCGAGCTCGGCCACACGGTTCGCCTCGGAGAACAGCTGCAGCATCGTGCGGTGCGTTTCGACCGCGGGCCGCCACAGCGGGTATGTATAGCGCGAGACCGCGCGGTTGATGTCGAACTCCAGCTGGCTTTCCACCCGCAGGCTGCACTCGGCCAGAACCAGAAGCGAGGCGATGTAAAGAACCAGCGCGTCCTTGTAGCGGTAATCGTGGCTGGTGACGGAGCGGCTCAACCGCATCTCCAGCGCTTCACGAATGTTCCGGGCGCCAAGCACGCGCTTGAATGACGTCAGCGGCGTGTTGGTTTCGCTGTTTTCGGCGATGTAGTTGAGCGCGCGCTGCCCCAGCCGGATCCGATCTTCGGTGAACAGCACAACCGTAGGCGCCAGATAGGTGTCGCTGCCGTGCAGGAAGTCGCCGACCCGCAACGGGTAGATCTGCGGTTCGGACGGGGACTGCAGCCCCGGCGCCCGGGCGATGCAAAGCTTGGATGCGGACGTGCCGAAATCGATACAGAACCGCCACTCGGCATCCTGCGGCGCTTGCGAGTTTCCGTCCATTACCTCAGCCCCATTCGCGTGTAAGCGCAGCGGACAGAAAGGGGCGAACATGCTTCAGCAGCACTGCTGCAGGAACGTGGTGCACGCACGGCCAGATACGCGATGCTTGTCATCCGCACAGCCTCCATCCCCGACATTCCCAACACACCCTTACTATACGATCTCAATCATTTCGATAGAAACACCAGCCTAATGTGCCGTTCGCCTGGGCACTGGGCGCCGCACACGTGTCAGGCGAAAATCGATAGACAAGTCAGCAACAAGCTGTCCAGTCGCACATGCAGAGGCCTTGCCACACGTATGAGACAACGGTGCTCACCGCGCGCGCGGCTTACGCCATGCGGATTGTTGAACACTAAAGGCCGCGCTTGGCCAGCCTTCTGCAAGGCCAGTCTCATGCAAGGAACGACGCCGGCATGAGCAAGCGGTCAACCATGAGAATTTGCGCAATCGGACTGCGCGGCATCCCCGACGTCATGGGCGGGATCGAAACGCACTGCGAGCATCTCTATCCCGAACTGATGTCCGCAGACCCGAACTGCTCCATTACGGTTATTGGCCGTTCGCCCTACATCAATTCGGGCAGCTATCGCGGCATCCGGGTGTTAACCGTGTGGGCCCCGAAACAGAAGTTTCTCGAAACGCTGATCCATACCCCGCTCGCCATCATGTATGCTCGGCTGCGCGTGAAAGCTGACGTGATGCACCTCCACGGCATCGGCCCCGGCTTCTTTGCGCCGCTAGCCAGATTGCTTGGGTTCAGACTGGTGGCGACGCACCACGCACTGGATTATGACCGTCCCAAGTGGAGCTCGCTCGGTCGCGCGTTTCTGCGCAGCGGCGAGTTCATGATTGCAAAGTTCGCAAACCGGATCGTCTGCGTAAGCGACGTCGTCCGCAATGAACTGACCCGAAAATACCCGGCCTCATCCGGCAAGTCTGTCACGATCCGGAACGGCGCCCCGCCTTTGCCGGACAAACTCCCGGATGCGCCCGCGCTGCTTCACAAGCTGGGGCTCGGCAAACGGCCATATATCCTCGCCGTCGGCCGCTTGGACTCGACCAAAGGGTTCGACGTGCTGATCGAGGCCTACAAGGCGTCAAGCATCTCAGGGACGCACGACCTGGCGATCGCCGGCGGCGGACAGGATGGCGATCCCTACGTCGATCGTCTGAAAACCCTCGGCGGCGGCACGGTAAGATTCCTCGGGGCCCAGCCCGCAGTGCGGGTGCGCCGCCTCTATGAGAACGCGGCCCTGTTCGTTCACCCGTCGCACCTCGAAGGCTTCCCACTGGTGGTGATGGAGGCGCTGGGCGCCGGCGCGCCGGTCCTGATCTCCGACATCGGACCGCATCTGGAAGTGGGCCTCCCCAAGGCTCACTACTTCAGGGACGACAACGTCGCACAGCTCACCGAAAAGCTGAGCGCCGGGAACTTTTCTGCCTACAAGCCTGAAGGCGCCCAGGCGATCCTGGAGGAAACCGCCTGGCCCAACCTCGCGCGCCTGCACCTCGAAGTCTTCGACCAGCTCGCCAGCCGCTAGCGGGCGGCCTTGCGCAGGCCAACTATGCGTTGAAGCTATCTGAGCGCGTGCAGCTGGCGTTCGATGATCTCGGCGTACGTATCCAGCGTCTTTTCCGGCGAGAACATCCGCGCGCGTGAAGTCGCAGCCTCGCTATACCGGGCGCGGGCCTCATCGCCCGACAAATACGAAAGCACCGACGCGCATGCCGCCACGTCATTTGTCGGCATCAGAACCCCGTAGGTTTCCAGCGACATGCCGTCGACCACCCGCGTGTAATCATCCGCCAGGATTTCCGCAGGTCCGGACGGGCAGTTGGTGAACGCGCAGGGAAGGCCGAGACTCATCGCTTCGACCAGCGCATTGGGAAAGCCTTCGGCGTTCGACGCGGAAACAAACCCATGCGCCCGCGCGACAATCGCAAACGGGTTCGGACAGAACCCGAGGAAATGGATGCGGTCGCCAACGCCCAGCTCGCGCGCAAGGGATTCCAGATCCGACCGGGCAGGGCCATCGCCGAGGATGACGAGGTCCATGTCGATATTGGCCTGCGCATACGCGCGCACCAGCATCGGGAAGTTCTTGTTGTCCTGCAGCCGCCCGACGCTCACGAGATAGCGCTCAGGAAGCGCAACCGCCGGTTCCTTGCGGGCCATCTCATTGAGAAAGTCGACATCGACAGAGTTGTAGACAACCTCGGTCCGCTCGCGCTTCACGCCGAAATGCTCGATCAGGTCCGCACGCACCCCCTCCGAAACCGCGATCACGCCTGCCGCCCGCGGATACATCATGCGGATCAGTTGCTTCTGGATCAGCCCCTTCACCGAATTGCCGATGTGCGAAGAGGTCTGCACCCGTTCGCTGATCAGCGCAGCGTGCCCGGCGCTGGAAGCCGACATCACGTTGGCGCAGTTCGCCCGCGTCAGGAAACTCAGGCACAGGCTGGCCGGCCGCGCCGACATCTCCGCCTTGAACTTCCGGGCGCTGGCAATCAGCGACCCGCCGCAGTCAAGGCGCACGGTCTCGACGTCCGACCGCGGCGCATATGCATCGCTGGTCGTGTCGAGCAGAACCAGTCTCGACGACACGGAAGGAAGCCGCGCCCGCACGCCGTCGATGACGTTGCAGAACACGCGCTCCGCCCCGCCGCCCTCGAGCGAATTGATCGCGAATACCAGTGACTGTTGGCCCATGATTGACCCGGCCTTGTTCTATCTTACGTCAGCGACAGGGTTGCTGCGGCCTGCGGCCAGGCGCTGATCGCATGCACGCCCGGCGCCGAAATGGGCCCTGCGCGGACTGCGCCGGTCTGGATCGCTGGGGGCCGCCCGCAATATGTCAACGCATGTGCTCACGCGCCGGCGGCAGCGGCGGCGGCTGCACGCTCACGGGCGCGACCTGCGCCATGCGCGCCTGCCGCTTCGGAGCAGTGGCGGCGACCGTGAGGCCGCACAGAAGTCCATAGAAGATCAGCCCTTCGATCGCCCACAGCGGCATCGTCGCAAAGTTGAGAACGATGAACCCGATATGGGCAAAGAACAGTTGCCGGCGCAGCGACGGCGACTGGATGCGGCCGCAAAGCAGGAGCATCTGGCCCCAGAAGATCGCCACACCAAGAGCCCCCAGGAAGCCGAACTCGTAAAGATAAGAAACCAGCGTATTGTGGGCGTAGATGAAGCTGAACGACTCCCAGGAGTCGGGTCCGGATCCGATCAGCAGATCGATTTCATCACCCTGCAGATACTGCTCGATATAGACGTTCCACAGGTGCCAGCGGCCGGAGAAGATGTCGGCCTCGCCAGCAGTAAACTCACCCGGCGACCGGATCAGCGGCACATCCGAGGCCACAAGTTCCTGCAGGTCCGCCATCCGCGTACTCGCAAAATCGCCCAGCGCGAAAACCGCCAGCAGCGCGCCGACGATGGTGATCATCCATGGGAAGGTCCGCTGACCCGCCCTGAATTCGTTGGGGAACGCGAAGGCCACGTACCCGCAGACAAGGGGCAGAACCGCCAGGATCGACGTCCGGTAATTCGCAAGGAACAGCCCCACGATGCAGTAAGCCAGCAGCGCAGCGCGGAGCCAGAAGGGGATGCGCGGAGCCACCGAAATGATGAAGAAGCTCGCGACAAGCAGGATCGAGAACACCGCCTCGTGGTTAAAGCCGCCGATGAAGCTCGCCGACCCGTCCGATTCACCGGACTTGGCGATGCCCATCCCGACCGAGAGGATCTGGAACACAAGAGCCGGCGCCAGAGCCCAGATCAGGCGCCGTACGATCGAGCTGTCGCGGCTCTCGTCTATCGCCTGCACCAGCGCAAGGAAGATGAAGAAGAAGTAGCCCCACTTCAGCAGCGTCTCGACGGTCGTGATCAACAGGTCGTTGTGAAGTCCGCTGATAGCAATGATGGCGCAAACAAACAGCGCGCCCCACAGCCGGGTCACCAGCGCCAGTCGCGGCAGATACATCAGCAACCCGACGCCGCAGACCCCCAGCGAGACGATTGCGTTAACACTGAGGCCGCCGACCGTCTGATACGTGTAAGGGTGGAACGCCTGCATGATCAGGCGCAGCCAGATCACGATCAGGAGGAAGCGACCCGACGTTGTCGGCTCACCCCGGTAGGCGCGAAGCAACGGAAAGAGCAGCACCAGCGTCGCCAACGCAAGCACGGGTAGGGGCAGGCTGGGTGCGCCGCTTTCATTCATGCCTGGACTACGGCTCCTGAGCGGATGGCGAGGTACTAGCAATTACCGACGGCTGGAATGTCATCACACAGCCCGTCATTCAAACCTGCTTTGCACAGTTTATTCCACCAACACGCAAGCCCCTTGGTGCGCGAACAGGTGTGCCCAAGCGAGACAGGTGCGCACGCCAGCGTGCCGCCCTGCAGGTTGCGGTTAACCAAGAGAGGGACCATCTGAGAAGGCGTTGCGATGAGTGTACGCGCAGTACCGTTAAGGGCGCGTATGAAACTCACACGTACGCGCACACCTTAATTTCAAACGCCTGTGATTTGATTCAATCGTTCGCTTTTCGTGTCCTGCGCGAGTAGTGATCAACTATTGCGCATTTATCGTTCTGGATCGGTCAGTCCGGTGCAGGCGCGAGTTTACACGCACCAGAATATCGACGATCACTGGCCTACGAGCCAGGGTGGATCGGAAAGCCGCTCGGGACCTGAAAGTTGTGGTTCAAATCTTGCTGATCCTCCCGCGTTCGAGTCGATCCCTGCCTGACGAGACATGCATGGGCCCGACGCCAAGTTCCGTGGGCGCCCGCACGCAATGAACCGGATTGATCATATTCCTTCTGCACGACCGGGTACGCCTTATCCCGGCGAGGCCAACGTTCCTGCGTATGGCTCCGCAAGCACATTGCGCGACGGCATCGACCTGGTCGGCATGTTTGAATCCGTACGAAAGCGGATCCGCGTAGCCCTCGGCATCCTGCTGGCGGTCTCGATCCTCGGGATCGGGTTCACGCTTGCGCAAACACCGAAATACACATCGACCGCTCTGCTGATGATCGACCCGGCCCCGGAGCGTCTGGTCGACGTCAACCAGACGATCAATCGGGCGGCGCCCGACGAAGTGATCGTCGAATCCGAAATCGAAATTCTCAAGTCCGTTGAGATGGCCGCCCGACTGGCCGCAGCGATGGATCTTGAAAACGACCCTGAGTTCAACTGGCGTCTGCGCGAGCCGAGCCCGGTCCAGTCCACCTTTGGAGCAATCGGAAGGTTCTTCGGATCGATCTTCTCCGGCGGCGGTCAGGCGGAGGCCGCCCTGGCCGCAGGTGACCCGGGCGTTGCACAACTTATGGTTCCTGACGATGTCGCTTACGCCGTCGGCGAGGCGATCACCGTGCGCCGCCGCGGTCTCAGCTTCGGGATCGAAGTGTCGGTGACCACCGACAATCCCGCCAAGTCGGCGCGGATGGCCAATGAATTCGCAAATACATATCTCACGTCGCGTCTCGAAGACCGTTTCGCCAGCGTCGGCACGGCCGGCGCATGGATCGAGGAACGCCTCGCGGAACTCCGCGCCGAAGTCCTCGAGAAGGAAGCCGACGTCCAGCGTTTCCGCGCCCAGAAGGGCCTCCTCACCGCCGAAGGCGTCAGCCTGACCGAACAGCAGATCGCCGACGTCCAGTCGTCCGTGATTGCAGCCCGCGCCGAATATGCTGAAGCGCAGGCCCGCTATTCGCAGCTGAATGAACTGATCCGTTCGGGCAGCTCGGCCGACTCGATCGCCGGCGTCCTGAACTCGCCCGTCATCCGCGACCTGCGCGTCCAGGAAGCCGCAATCGCTCAGCAGCAGGCCGACTTCGACCGCCGCTATGGCGATCAGCACCCGGAAGTGCGGAGAATCCGTTCCGAGCGCGCTGACGTCCAGCAGCAGATCAAGGCCGAGATCGACCGTATCGCCAGCAGCATGCGCAACGAAGTCATGGTCGTTGGCTCGCGCCTGCGTTCGCTGGAATCTGATCTGGAGCAAAACCGCCGCGCGCTCGTATCCAACAACGAGGAGCTGGTGACGCTCGGCGAGCTTGAATCCGAGGCGCGGGCCGCACGCTCCGTCTACGACAGCTTCCTCCAGCGTTCGCACCAGGTCGAACATCAGGGCACGTTCGCCAAGGTCGACGCCACGCTGGCATCGCCCGCGCGCCCGGTAGTGATCCCGAGTTCGCCCAAGGTCCTGTTCTCGTCCGTTCTCTCGATCGGTGCCGGTGGCGTGCTGGCGCTCCTCTTCGTTGCGGTCGCCGAACGCTTCCGTCACACCTTCCGCTCGCCGGAAGAAGCCGAATCCAAGATTGGCCTGCGTTCGCTGGCGGTGGTTCCGCGTCTTGACGCCAACACCCTGCGGTCGTTGCCGGCGATCTGGCGCAACCCGCCGAAATACCTGGTTGAGAACCCGATCAGTCCGTTTGGCGAGGCCATCCGTGACCTCCGGACCTCGCTTGTGCTGGCTGTTCCGCCGCGCTCCAGCCCGGTGATCGCCATCACCTCGGCCGCGCCGAACGAAGGCAAGTCGTCGATCTCGCTGTCGCTTGCGCGCCTATGCGCACTGTCAGGCAAGCGTACGGTCATCATCGACTGCGATACGCGTCGCCGCGCCATGAACCGCCTGCTGCGCATCGAGCCGGAGCAGGGGCTTCTGGAAGTGCTGAACGGTGCGGCCGAACTGGCCGACGTCATCGGCGCTGACGAAGATACTGGCGCACACGTCATCCCGGTCGCCAGCGAATCCAGCCAGACGCAGGATCTGTTCTCCAGCGGCGACTTCCAGGCGCTGCTTGATCAGCTCTCCGACGAGTATGATTTCATCATCCTCGATTGTGCTCCGGTTCTGGCCGTCGCCGAGACGCGTCAGGTCGCCAAGATGTCCGACGTCTGTGTGCTGGTCGCGCGTTGCAACGAGACCCACAGCGGGGCCGTGCGCGCAGCGGCCGAAAGCCTCCAGATGGCTGGCGCGCCCCTGATCGGCATGGTTCTGAACTTCTTCGATGCACGTGTCCCCGGCGGCTTCTCGGGCTACGGCTCGGCCTACTACTGGCACCCCGGAAACAGCTACTACAACCAGCCGAAATAGCGGCGACCGCCACCGCGCCGACCACGCCTGCGCTAGAGCAGGCGAGGTCAGCGCGCGACAGGACAGGAGCACGCGCTGGTTCAGCGCCAACCGCCCCGATCGTGACATCGCGAACAAGCCCGTGTGCTCCGTCAGATAGACCCGCACCGCAGGGACTGCCGCTTCACACCGCATCCTGCAGTCCTCAACTAGCAGCCGCCGCTGAGAGGGCGGCACGGCGACGCTGCTTGCAAGCGGGCAGGCTACATAGACAAATCCAGTCGTTGAGCGCCCACAGGTCGAGGGGCCCCAATCTGCAGTCCGGCCGCAAAGCTGGACAGGACATGCGGAGACCGGCGCTCATCCAACCCGCGCATCTCATCACAAGGCGTCCCAGTCCTTGAGCCTGGCGCGAAATCGCGCGCACGGTGCGGCGGCCTGCTGCCTCGCCTGGGCCGGCGGACAGCTGTGACTACTGCAGCCAGACCACCAGCCATCCGTTTTGCAGCCTCTAGGGCGCAGCGGAGAAGCCCCGGCGCCAATATACAGCTCAACTGTGTTGCGGGAAACGAGCTGTCGCGTTGCGAGCCCAGGAAAGACTGTCGGTCAGGCGGCTGAATCAGCGGCAGTCAGCCGCAATCGCCTGCCGACCGGCGCGCACGCTCACCAGCGCGCCGCAGCAACCAACATTGACTGCCAGATGGTCAGATCAGAACGCGTTCTTGTCGCGGAATGCGAGCATGGCGGTCTGAAGCAGGATCCGGATGTCCAGCATCAGCGACCAGCTGACGATGTAATCCACATCGTGATCGACGCGTTTACGCACTTTCTCGCTGGTTTCGGTCGGGCCCCTGGAGCCCGAGACCTGAGCAAGTCCGGTGATGCCCGGCCGCGCCCGGCGGCGCCAGCAGTAACGCTGATCGACTTCCTCGAACTGCTTGTCGTGAACCAGCGCGTGAGGGCGCGGGCCGACCAGAGACATGTCGCCTTTCAGGACATTCAGCAGCTGAGGCAGTTCGTCGATGCTCGAGGCGCGGAGAAAGCGGCCAATGCGGGTGACGCGGGGGTCCGAACGCGTGGCCTGCGTAATATCCGAGATTTCGCAGACGGCCATCGTGCGGAACTTGTAGATGTTGAATTCCTTGCCGCCCATGCCGCCGCGCGGCTGACGGAACAGTCCCGGTCCCGGCGACGTCACGCGCACGAGCAGGAAGACGAGAAGCAGGAAGGGTGCGAGCATCGTTAACAGGCCCAGCGAACCCAGGATATCGAACCCGCGCTTCCAGACGCCACCAAGAGGAGTGGTGTCGCGCGCCGCGCGCGGCGTCCTGATCTTGTGAACCTGATGGATCGGCCTGGGCGTGACCGGTACGCGCTTGGCTCGATACTCGTTTGCAATTTGAAGCCGCGCGTAGTTTTCGCGAGACCTTAGTTCCGAACGCATTACTTGCCCCCACCGACTGGTATCGTGGCGATTTAGAACGACCCCCAATTAGCTTAGTCGAACCCTTCTCGCTCTGGTTAGTTCCTTAACATCCCTAATAAGTGTGGGATAATTTGTCGAACGCCAGAAACACGAATTCACGCCGCTAACTGAGCTATCTGGCTGCCTTGCAAATGACCTGCCGAAGTGAACGAGCGGGCGAAAACCCGGGTCCTGACCTTGCTCGTTTACCTAACCGCATCGGCTTCCTTAAGATACTCGGGGAGCACCGGCGCCGTCGTCGGCTGCCAGAATGTCTCGCCGTCGCGGACGAACGGATCTTCTTTCAGGGCGATGATTTCGGGCTCAGCGCCTTCCTCACGTGCGATCATCCACTCCGGCGGATCAAGCGTCAATTGGCTCTCGTCGCTGCCGACGATCCCGAACCGCGTATTGTAGTAACGGAAGGTCGATTTGCCCTCTCCGAACCAGATCGCGGAATATCCGGGGAAGGCGAGGACCGTGCTATTGGCGATCGTGATGTCAGATTCGCTCCATAGGCGAATTGTGCGGTGACCACTCGCCAGGAAGGAGGCATCGACCTCAACCTTGCCCTTGCTATCGATCGCCGCGTCCTCGGCGCCGAGCAGCGCGACCTTCCGCAACCGGACGACTTCGCTGTTGCGACCAATCGCCAGACCTTCGTTGTTCGCGATCGCGTAGTCCGGATTCGGGCCGGGCTCCGCGAGATCGATATACGCGTTGGAGATATATGTTACGCCGGCGGAAGGCGTTTTCTCGCCGACATAGATGCCTGACCCGTACTGGTCCATCGAACGGCGATGCGTGAACGCGAAGTTCTTGATCAGAACATCGTCGGTTCCATCCAGCGAAACGCCGATCTTCCGGCCCCAGACGCCGACGTCTGCAACAAGGGCGTCGCCCCCTTCAACGCGCAGGCCGCGGGCGTTCTTGTAGGCCGGACCAATCAGGCGGCCTTCCTGCCGCAAGGCGTTCTCAGCCAGTTCCGCAGCAAAGCGGTTCTCGAAAGCCGTCCAGGCCTCGGGCACCAGACCCGAGCGACGCCCCAGCGGATCCGCATCGACCGCAAACGCCATCGAGATTTCTGGACTGGCGGGCGAACTTTTCGAGGAAGAAGCAGGCGCTTCGGCGACTTCGCGATCGCTTGAGCCGGTAGCGGCCCCCATCGAACATCCAGCCAACATGCTAGCGCCAAGAACTGAGCAGGCGAGCGTGTAAGCCAGGTTCTTCATGTTTCTCAGTCCCCGCCTGGAAGGCAACCGGCGACAGCCGCTCTTCATGTGCGTTATTAAGCTAATCGGACACCGGCACCCACCCTGAGTGCCCGCATCTACGCTTCGCCCCAACGAGTATCGATTTACCACACCATTGGCCAGTGACTCCAGCAGCTGCAAGACCTTTCACTCTGTGCGCGATTACGAATTGGGCGCCTTTTCCTTCGCGTGAGTTGCATGCGGCCCACGGGCGAGAATCAACGCACAGCGGACGAAGCAGCGCCGCCAAAGCTGGAGGCGCAATGACATCACTTGACGGTAGTTCCTCACTGTAACGCAGCCATGACGCGCCGTCGCAACGCACATCCGTGCGCGGCGAGACGAACCTTGACCTTCTGCCGCGTGGGGCGCCCACGCGCCTCCAGTTGACACGGTCACGCCAATGATTTCGTCTACCTGCCGGCCACTAGGGGTCGTGCTGCGCAGATCGCCTTGTCGATCAGCGCATACCGTCGGGCGGGCGACATGTTGGAACTAGCTGACGTCGCCAAGCGGGTCGGTGAAGATGTGCATCTCCACGCCGTCTCCATGAAACTGGAGCCGGGCTCGTTCAATGTGCTCCTTGGCCCGACCCGAGCAGGAAAAACGACTCTCCTTAGGCTGATGGCGGGCCTTGATGCGCCAACCTCCGGCCGGATCCTTGCGGACGGCGAAGATGTGACCGGCGTAGGTGTCCGCAATCGCGACGTCGCGATGGTCTACCAGCAATTCATCAACTACCCGAGCCTGACGGTTCGGGAGAACATTGCATCGCCGCTCCGGCTGCGGGGCCTCGACCGGTCTGCAATCGCCGATGAAGTCGATCGCGCCGCCGCCTTACTAGGGCTGGAGCCCTACCTCGACCGGAAGCCGCTCGAGCTGTCCGGCGGACAGCAACAGCGCGTGGCGCTTGCGCGGGCGATTGTGAAGCGCGCCCGTCTCGTCCTCCTCGACGAACCACTGGCCAACCTCGATTACAAATTGCGAGAGGAATTGCGGGAACGGCTTCCCGGCCTGTTCGCCGAAACCGGAGCCGTCGTGGTCTACGCGACCAGCGAACCGTCAGAAGCGCTCATGCTGGGCGGCTATACCGCCACGTTGCACGAAGGCCAGGTGACACAGTTCGGTCCGACGCCGGAGGTGTACCGCCGACCAAACCGGCTCGCCACCGCACGTTCTTTTTCTGATCCGCCGCTCAACGTGCTCCATCTGGATCAGAGCCCGGCGCTCCGGCAGCAATTCGGAGAAGGCGCAGCGACCGTCGGATTTCGCGCGCATCATATGCGGCCCGGCGATGGCGCACCATCCGACCTGTCATTCGACATGGAGGTGACGTCTACCGAGATCACGGGCTCCGAGAGTTTCGTCCACGTAGCTTACGGACCGGCCAACTGGTGCATGCTGGTCCACGGCGTCCATGCGGTTGAACCGGGCTCGCAGTTGCGGGCGCATGTTCGGCCCGCAGACATTCTTGAGTTCGACGCCGAGGGTCGCGCGCTCGAACTGTCGGGCCGGGGATAGCGCCATGGCCAGGATCACCCTCGATGGCTTGCGCCATACCTATTCAGAACCAGGCGAAGCCGCCGCAGCTTACGCCCTGAAGGGTCTCGACCTCGCGTTCGAGGATGGCGGCGCCTACGCGCTTCTCGGGCCGTCCGGCTGTGGGAAATCAACGCTCCTCAACATCATCTCCGGCCTGCTCACGCCCAGCGAAGGTCGGGTGCTGTTTGGCGAGGAAGATGTCACCCGCGCGACGACATCGGATCGCAACATCGCCCAGGTGTTCCAGTTCCCCGTCGTCTACGACACGATGTCGGTTCGGCAGAACATCGCATTCCCGCTGAAGAACCGTGGCGTCCGCGGCCCGGAGCTCGATTCGAGGGTCGAAGCGATACTGGAGCTGATCGGCCTCGAACACGTCGCGGACCGTCGCGCGCGCGGGCTATCCGCAGACCAGAAGCAGAAGGTGTCGCTGGGGCGAGGATTGGTCCGCTCCGACGTCAACGCCATCCTGTTTGATGAGCCCCTCACGGTCATCGACCCGCATCTCAAATGGCGGCTGAGAACTCAGCTGAAGTCGCTGCACCGTGAAACCGCGCGCACCATGATCTACGTCACCCACGACCAGACCGAGGCGCTCACGTTCGCAGATCAGGTTGTCGTCATGTTCGATGGCGAAGTGGTGCAGGTCGGCGCGCCGCAGGACCTGTTCGAGCGTCCGGAGCACACCTTCGTCGGCCACTTCATCGGCTCGCCGGGTATGAACCTCCTGCCTGCACAGATTTCGGCAGACCGCGCGCGGGTCGGGTCGGTCGAAGTTCAGCTCCCGGGCCGCGCAACGCCGCAACCACAGCAGAAGACCGAACTGGGCGTTCGCCCCGAACACGTGAAGCTCGGCACGAGCGGATACGACGCCCGGCTCGTGCGGGTCGATGATGTCGGTCGCTACCGCATCGCTGTCCTCAAGTTCGGCGGCGAAACCCTGAAAGCGCTCGTGCCAGAAGGCGTCGAAATTCCTGCCGCCCCTAAAGTCTCATTTGAGCCGAACGGACTGCACCTGTTCGCGGACAGTCGACGGATGCAATGGGAGGGCAGGGCATGAAGCCGGTAAATCACAAGGCGTGGTGGCTGGTGCTGCCGGTCCTCGTGCTGGTCGCGTTCTCGGCGCTGATCCCGCTGATGACGGTCGTCAACTATTCCTTCCAGGATACCTTCGGGAACAACCAGTTCTTCTGGGCCGGAACCGTCTGGTACGAGCAGGTTCTCAATTCGGAACGGTTCTGGAACGCGCTTGGCCGAAGCTTCGCGTTCTCAACCATCATTCTGGCGATCGAGATTCCGCTGGGCGTCTTCATCGCGCTGCACATGCCGCGCAAGGGGATCGGCGTCGCGTTCTGTCTCGTTCTCATGTCGCTGCCGCTGCTGATCCCATGGAACGTGGTCGGGACGATCTGGCAGGTCTTCGGGCGCGTCGACATCGGCCTGTTGGGCGGCGCGCTGGCTGCAATCGGCGTGGACTACAACTACGTGCAGGATCCGGTCGATGCCTGGGCCACGCTCATCATCATGGATGTGTGGCACTGGACGAGCCTTGTCGTCCTACTGGCCTACGCCGGTCTTGCCGCCATACCGGAGGACTACTACCGAGCGGCCAACATCGATGGCGCATCCGGTTGGGCGGTGTTCAGATACATCCAGCTTCCGAAGATCATGCACGTACTAACCATCGCGGTGCTTCTGAGGTTCATGGATTCCTTCATGATCTACACCGAGCCCTTTGTCGTCACCGGCGGCGGTCCGGGCAACTCCACCACCTTCCTCTCCATCGACCTCGTCCAGATCGCAATCGGGCAGTTCGATCTTGGGCCGGCAGCAGCCATGTCCATCATCTACTTCTTCATCATCCTGACGTTTTCGTGGGTGTTCTACGCTGTCATGACGCGCGACCCCGACGCCGGACAGCAAGTCGTCGAGAACAGCGAAGGGGAGGCGGGCAAGTGAAGAACCTCCGCTGGCTCGTCCCCACGCTCTACGTCATCTTCCTGCTGTTGCCGATCTACTGGCTCCTGAACATGAGCCTGAAGACCAATGCCGAGATCACCTCAGGCTTCTCGCTCTGGCCGGAAGCGCCAACGCTCGCCAACTACGCCACCATCTTCACCGACGTCAGCTGGTACTCCGGCTACCTGAACTCGATCACCTACGTCGTCCTCAACACCATCATCTCCATCTCGGTCGCGCTGCCGGCCGCCTATGCGTTCTCGCGCTACCGCTTCTTCGGCGATCGCCACCTGTTCTTCTGGTTGCTGACCAACCGCATGGCGCCCGCAGCCGTGTTCGCGCTGCCGTTCTTCCAGCTCTACTCGGCGTTCGGACTGATCGACACCCACATCGCGGTCGCGCTGGCGCACTGCCTCTTCAATGTGCCGCTGGCCGTCTGGATCCTCGAAGGCTTCATGTCAGGCGTCCCGCGCGAGATCGACGAGACGGCCTATATCGACGGCTATTCCTTCCCGGCCTTCTTTGCGAAAATCTTCACGCCAATGATCGCCTCGGGAATCGGCGTCGCCGCCTTCTTCTGTTTCATGTTCTCGTGGGTCGAACTGCTCATCGCGCGCACCCTGACGACAACCGACGCAAAGCCTATTGCGGCGACCATGACGAGAACGGTCTCCGCCTCCGGAATGGATTGGGGCGTGCTGGCCGCCGCCGGCGTCCTCACGATCATCCCCGGCGCTATCGTGATCTGGTTCGTCAGGAACTATATCGCGAAGGGCTTCGCCCTCGGGCGGGTGTAACCAAATGAGGTCTGGAACATGAACCTCTCCTGGATGGCCTGGACGCTGCCGACCGCCCTGTTCTTTGGCGGCATTGTCCTTCTCCTTGCCGCTATGGCGCTCTGGGCGCGCTTGCGACCGGCCAATACGCCGCGAATCGGCATACTCGGCCTCGCCACCCAGAGGGGCGACCGCCTCTTCCTGGCGCTGCTTGGTTCGGCCTTCATCCACCTTGGCTGGGCCGCCTGGGCGCCGCTCCCGCTGTTCGTCGGCTCGTTGATCTCGCTGGTTTACGCGGCGCTCGTTTTCCGCTTTGTATGAGCAAACGACGGCCAGCCCATATAAAGACAAGCAATGGCGGCCAGAAACCGGGGAGACATCGCATGCTTTCATTGGGTTCCAACAGCGCTCGGATAGGACTGACAGCGCTTGCAGCTGCGCTATTGGCGAGCTGCAACGGACAGGGAGCCCAGTCTGGCGAAGCCGATCCGAACCGGGCGGCCAATCCCGATGCGCCGCAGGCGATTGCTGACTTCCTCGACAACGAGATCGCCGGCATGTCGGTCCTCTCCCGCGCAGAGCAGGAAGCCGAACTGAACTGGTTCGCCGAAGCCGCAGCGCCATATCAGGACATGAGCATCCGCGTCGTTTCCGAAACGATCGCCACCCACGAATACGAAAGCCAGGTCCTCGCTCCGGCCTTCACCGCCATTACCGGCATCCAGATCACCCACGACCTGATCGGCGAGGGCGACGTCGTGGAGAAGCTGCAGACCCAGATGCAGACCGGCGAGAACGTCTACGACGCCTACGTGAACGATTCCGACCTCATCGGCACGCACTGGCGTTACCAGCAGGTGCGCAACCTCACGGACTGGATGGAAGGCGAGGGCGCCGACGTCACCAGCCCGACGCTCGACCTCGACGATTTCATCGGCCTGCCATTCACCACCGGCCCGGACGGAAAGCTCTACCAGCTGCCCGACCAGCAATTCGCGAACCTCTACTGGTTCCGCTACGACTGGTTCACCGACCCCGCCATCATGGCCGACTTCGAAGCAGAATACGGCTACCCGCTCGGCGTACCGGTCAACTGGTCAGCCTATGAAGACATCGCCGAATTCTTCACCGGGCGCGAAATCGATGGCGTCTCCGTCTATGGCCACATGGACTACGGCAAGAAGGATCCCTCGCTGGGCTGGCGTTTCACGGACGCCTGGCTGTCGATGGCCGGCAACGGCGACAAGGGCGAGCCAAACGGCCTGCCGGTCGATGAATGGGGCATCCGCGTCAACGAGCAGTCCCAGCCGGTCGGCTCCTGCGTCGCGCGCGGCGGCGACACCAACGGCCCGGCCGCCGTCTACGCCATCCAGAAATACATCGACTGGCTGAAGGCCTACGCGCCGCCGCAGGCCCAGGGCATGACCTTCTCAGAATCCGGTCCGGTGCCGTCCCAGGGCCAGATCGCACAGCAGATGTTCTGGTACACGACCTTCACCGCCGACATGGTCACGCCCGGCCTGCCGGTCCTGAATGAGGACGGCACGCCCAAATGGCGCATGGCGCCGTCGCCGCACGGCGTCTACTGGGAGGAAGGCCAGAAGCTCGGCTACCAGGACGCCGGCGCCTGGACCCTGATGAAATCCACCCCGACCGATCGCGCTAAGGCTGCATGGCTTTACGCCCAGTTCGTCACCTCGAAGACGGTCGATCTGAAGAAGGCCCACACCGGCCTGACCTTCATTCGCGAGAGCACGATCCAGGACCAGACCTTCACGGATCGCTCGCCGATGCTCGGCGGCCTCGTCGAATTCTACCGCTCGCCTGCGCGCGTCCAGTGGTCTCCAACGGGAACCAACGTTCCGGATTATCCGAGGCTCGCCCAGCTCTGGTGGCAGAATATCGGCGACGCCGCTGCAGGTGCCAAAACCCCTCAGGAAGCGATGGATTCCCTCTGTCAGGCGCAGGAAGAGGTGCTTGCTCGCCTGGAGCGTGCGGGGGTGCAGGGCGAACTGGGCCCGAAACTCAATCCGGAAGAGGATCCGCAGGTCTGGTTTGACCGCCCCGGCGCGCCCAAGCCAGCGCTCGCCAACGAGGACGAACCGCCCCAGACGATTGGCTATGACGAGTTGATCCGTAGCTGGACGGAGTAGCTCTCGGACGGCGACCAACGCAGCCCACACCGCCATGAAGTTCAGCGATGAATCGCCGCAACCGGCCATTCTCGCCTTCGATCCGACGCCGGGCTGCTTTGCGTCCCGCCCAATCTCATCCATTATCGCCTTATCAGATGTAAGACATGAGGAAACGCAGCAATGGCTGGCAAGCGCGCTGACACCGGGTTCGGGCTCAATCCGCAAGACGAACTCAATGACTTGAGAATGTCCGAAAAGGCGCTGCCGCTGCTCGAACACGTCAAGCGCTTCATCCGGGAAACCGTCGACCCGATGTCGGTCGAGTTCCACAAGCTGGGCGAAGGGCGTGCAGACCGCTGGAGCTATGCGCCCGGCCAGCTCGAACTGCTCGAAGCCGCCAAGGACAAGGCGAAGGAAGAGGGGCTGTGGAACTTCTTCCTGCCCGACTCGGAAACCGGCGAGGGTCTCAGCAACCTCGACTACGCCTTCATCGCCGCCGAACTGGGCAAGAACCCGCTCGCGTCGGAATGCATGAATTGCTCCGCCCCCGACACCGGCAACATGGAAGTGCTGGAACGCGTCGGCACCCCCGCCCAGAAAGAGCAATGGCTGAAGCCGCTGCTCGAGGGCAAGATCCGCTCCGCCTTCGCCATGACCGAGCCGGACATGGCCTCGTCCGACGCCAAGAACGTCTCCATGAGCGCTGTGCTTGAAGGCGACGAGTGGGTTATCAACGGCGAGAAGCACTACATCTCCGGCGCTGGCGACCCGCGCTGCAAGATCATGATCACGATGGTCAAGACCTCGCCGGACGCAGCTCCGAACAAGCAGCAATCCCAGATCCGGGTGCCGATCGACGCCAAGGGCGTCACGATCGTCGGCCCGATGTGCGTGTTCGGCGATGACGACGCGCCCCACGGCCACATGCACATCAAGTTCGAGAACGTGCGCGTACCGAAGGAGAACATCCTTCTCGGCGAAGGCCGCGGCTTCGAGATTTCTCAGCTTCGCCTCGGCCCGGGCCGCATCCACCACTGCATGCGTTCTCTCGGCCAGGCCGAAAAGGCGCTCGACTTGATGATCCGGCGCGGCCTCTCGCGCGAAGCCTTCGGCAAGCAGCTCGTCTGGCTGGGCGGAAACGTCGAGATCATCTCGCGCGCCCGCATCGAAATCGAAGCCATGCGCCTGATGATCCTGAAGGCCGCCAAGGCCATGGACGTCCTCGGCAACCGGGAAGCGCGCATCTGGGTCCATATGGTGAAAGCCATGGTGCCTGAGCGCGTCTGCCAGATCATCGACCAGGCGATCCAGATGCACGGCGCCACCGGCGTTTCGCAGAAGACCCCGCTCGCCCGCATGTACACTAGCCAGCGCACGCTGCGCCTCGCCGACGGTCCGGATGAAGTCCACCACCTCGTCGTCGGCCGCAACGAAGTTCGCGGCTACGAAAGCGAAGACGAGGATTCATCGCAGGCTGCAGTCTTCCGCAGCTAGTAGATCCCGGCGCTCCTCGTGCGAATGCGGGGAGCGCCGGCCTACTCAAGTCCGTCGAGAAATGCCCGCGCGCGCTCGCGCAGCGCCTTCTGCTTTTCTTCAGGCATCTTGCGCCAGTTCTGCACCGGAAACCGCACCCGCGGATTCTCGGCCAGCGTCTCCTCGTGCCGCGCAATGAAATCCCAGTAGAGAGAATTGAACGGACACGCGTCTTCGCTGGTGCGCTTGCTCACCTTGTAGCGGCACTCGCCGCAATAATCCGACATCCGGTTGATGTAGGCGCCCGAAGCCGCATACGGCTTGGTCGCAAGCAAACCCCCGTCAGCGAAAAGAGCCATCCCGATCGTGTTCGGCACCTCCACCCACTCATAGGCGTCCGCGTAAACAGCCAGATACCACTCATGCACCTGCACGGGATCGACACCGGCCAGCAGTGCGAAATTGCCGGTGATCATTAGCCGCTGGATGTGATGCGCGTAGGCGTGCTCCCGGGTCTGCTCCACCACTGCGCGTATGCACGCCATGTCGGTCTCCCCCGACCAGTAGAACCACGGCAAATCACGCTTCGCGCCCAGTGAGTTGCGGCCGGTGTAGTCCGCCCCCTCGAGGAAGTAGATGCCGCGAACATACTCGCGCCAGCCGATGATCTGGCGGATGAAACCTTCCACGCAATTCAGAGGTGCGCGCTCTTCCCGCCATTCCGTTTCGGCCCGCCGGCACAAATCGAGTGGATCGAGTAGCCCCGCATTGATGTAGGGCGAGAGGACCGAGTGGTAGAGAAACGCCTGCCCCTGCAGCATCGCGTCCTGATAATCGCCAAAGCGGGGCAGGGCCTCGCTTAGAAACGTGTCGCGCGCCGCCTCGGCGTCCTTCCGTGTCACTGCAAACCGGAAAGGCTTAAGATCGCCGAACCCGTCCGGAAATCGCTCCTCCACAAGCTCAAGCACGTCCCGCGTCGTCTGGTCGGGCTCGAACGCGTCCGGCTCGGGCATGAACAGGTCGGCTTCCGCCGGCTTGCGGTTCTCCTTGTCGAAGTTCCATTTCCGCCCGGCCGGCTTGTCGCCATTCATCAGCAGGTCCGTGCGCCGGCGCATGAGGCGATAGAAATCCTCCATCAGGAACCGCTTGCGGCCGTCTGCCCAGTCCTCGAACACGTCGCGCGGGCAGATGAACCGGTTATCCTCCCGGATCTCGACGGGAACGCCGACGTCATCCTCGAATGCCGCCTGCATCGCGACCACCCGATGCTCACCCGCTTCGGTAACCACGATCCGGTCCGGCTTGTGTCGCTTGACCGCCCGCACAAGCTCGCCGCTCAACGAGCCGGAATTGCCGTCTGCATCAAGTTCAACGTAGTCCACCTGCCAGCCGTCATCCTCCAGCTCCTGAGCGAAGTGACGCATCGCCGACAGCACGAAGGCAATCTTCTTGCGATGGTGGCGCACATAAGTCGTCTCATCCGCGACCTCGGCCATCAGCACGACATCGCTGGATTTGTCGCCGTCGCGCAGTGCGGAAATCGTCGGCGTCAGCTGATCGCCCAGCAGGAACCTGAGTGTCTTCATGGGGCAGGGCGCTCACCGAACTGCAAAACCTGCAGCTCTCTACGCAGCCCGGCTCATTCCGGACCGCCGCCCGTCATGTCGAGCTTTCCGGCGCTCTCATCCATCGCCCGGCGCTAAACGACACGCTTTTCCCGCAGCGCCGAGATCTCGTCGGCGCCATAGCCCAGCTCATCGAGAACTGCGTCGGTATGCTCCCCAAGCACCGGCGCCCGATGGCGGATCGCTCCGGCGTCTGCGACAGGTAAACGGGCGCCTTCATCACGGGCGCAGCCTTCGCCATCCCCGGGAAGTCGAGATGCTCGAAGAAGTTCATCGCGTTCACGTGGGGATCGTCCAGCGCCTGCTGCGGCTTCAGCACCGGCCCCGCCGGGATCATCGCCTTGCCAAGAACGTCCAGCGCCTCATTGGTCGTGTAATCATCACACCACACCTGCATGCGCGCCGAAATCACCTCGCCGTTCTCGCCCCGCTTAATGTCGTTCGAGAAGCGCTCGTCCGTCAGCCACTTTTCTTCGCCCATCAGCTTCGCCCATCGCTCATAAAGCGGCTGGCCGATCACCTGCGCGAGGATCCATCCGTCCTTGGTGCGGAAGATGTCGACCGGCGCAGCCGTCTGGCCGCGATTGCCGGTCGGCACCCGGTTGATGTTGATGACCGCCTGCTCAATCAGCATCCCGTTCGAAACCGTCAGTGCGCTGGCCAGCAGGGCGCCGGAAACGATCTGCCCCGTTCCGGTCGCATCCCGCTGCCGCAGCGCCAGCAGAACGCCGAACGCACAGTGCAGGGCGGTTGTGAAATCCACCCACGGCGCCTGCGCCCGATAGGGCCGCTCGCCGTCACCCTCCGACGTCATGTAGACCGCGCCAGACATCACCTGCCCCACGCCGTCAAACCCAACGCGCTCGGAATAGGGCCCGCCCTCGCCATAGGCGGTGGGGTGAACCAGGATGATGTCCGGCTTCACCGCCTTGAGGCTCTCATAGTCTAGGTTCATGGCCTTCAGCGTCTGCGGCGGCAGGTTGGCGATCACGACATCCGCCGTCGCAACCAGCTTGCGCACGACGTCCTGGCCCTCCGGTTTCATCGGGTTCAGCGTCATGCCGCGCTTGTTGCGGTTCATCTGCATGAACAGCCCGCCATCGCCCGTCTCGGTGATCGGCGCCTGCAGGCGATCCTCGCCGCCGGTCAGCTTTTCGATGCGAATGACATCGGCGCCAAACTCGGCCAGCAGCGTCCCGCAATAGGGCCCGGCGATATACCGCCCGAAATCCAGAACCCGTATCCCTTCGAGCACGCCCTTGTTGGCCATTTCGCAACTTCCCTGTGTTTTTCAAAACCCTAGAGCAATCTCCCCTTCGCCGGGAAGGCCGGGATTGCGGATTGTGGGATACCGCGACCTCGCTTAGGCAAGACCCATGACAAAGCCCGATCCCGCCCAGATGCTCGCATCGATAGACGCCGTCACCGAGGCGCTTGCCGCAACCGGCTACATCTCCACGCGCGAGATATCCACGGCGATCTTCCTGGCCCACCACCTCAGGAAACCGGTGCTGGTCGAGGGCCCCGCCGGCGTCGGCAAGACCGACCTCGCCCTTTCGCTCGCCAGGGCTCTCGATCAACCGGTCCATCGCATGCAGTGCTATGACGGCCTCGACGAAGCCAAGGCGCTCTATGAATGGCGTTACGGCAAGCAGCTTCTCTACTCGCAGATCCTCAAGGAGAAGATCGGCGACGTAATCGGAGACGCCGACACGCTCGATGAATCGCTCGCCCGTCTCGGCGGTTTCCGCGATGTCTTCTTCTCAAGAGACTTCCTTGAGCCAAGACCGATCCTGCGCGCCCTCGAGGAGGAAAACGGCTCGGTCCTCCTGATTGACGAGGTCGACAAGTCCGATGAGGAATTCGAGGCCCTGCTTCTCGAAGTGCTGTCCGAGTATCAGGTCACAATCCCGGAGATCGGCCCGATAGAGGCGGTCACGGCGCCCATCGTGATCCTGACCTCCAACAATACCCGCGAACTCGGCGACGCCCTCAAGCGCCGCTGTCTGCACCTTCACATCGGTTTCCCCGAGGCCGATCGCGAGCGCCGCATCGTGCGCGCACGGGTGCCGGACATCAACGAAACGCTTCTCACCCAGCTGGTCACCTTCATCCAGACCATCCGCGACGAAAACATCCGCAAGCGGCCGTCCATCAGCGAAACGGTCGACTGGGCCCGCGCGCTCATCCTCATGCACGCCGAGTCCCTCGATGAGCAGCTGGTGCGTGACACGCTCAACGTGATCCTGAAGCGGCAGAGCGATATCGACGAGGTCGACCCTTCGATCGCCCGTTTGGCCCGAGAGGCGCGCGAGCAGGGCGGTTCCTGATGGACAAGCCGCTGGCTGGCTTCATCCGGGCCCTGCGATCCGCTGGGGCGAATGTCTCAACCGCCGAAGCCATCGACGCCGCTCGCACGCTGGCGCTCATCGGATATGACGATCGCGCCGCGCTGAAAACGTCCTTCGCAACCGTCCTCGCCAAATCGACAGACGACCGCGAAATCCACGATCGCATGTTCGATCTCTATTTCGCGCCCGCCGCGTCGCCCGAACTCACCGGCAAGGAAGAAGCCGCCAGCGAAGATGAGGGCGAACGGCAAGATGCCGATCAGGCGTCCGGCGAAGGCGACAGCTTCACCGAACTCGCTGGCTCGGGCGATGAAAGCCGCATCGCCATGGCGATCCAGGCGGCCGCCAATCAGGTCGGCGCTGAAGACATCCGCTTTTCCTCACAGTCCTCATGGTTCACCCGCCGCATCCTCGAAAAGCTCGGCGTCGAGGCGATGGAAAAGCGGCTCATCCGGCATCTACAGGCCAACACCCCCGAGGATGAAGCAATCGCCCAGCAGCTGATGGATGCGCGATCCGCGATGCAGACGAGAGCGCGCGCGGTAGTAGATCAGAACTTCGAGGTCTTCGGCGCAGCCGCGACCGAGACCTTCATGAACGAAACCGTCGCCGACAAGAACCTGTCCGCGCTCGACCAGAGAGACCTGGAGCGCATGCGTGCGATCGTCGCCAAGATGGCCCGGCGCCTCGCTGAGCGCCACGCAAGAAAGCGGAAGAAGCACAAGCGCGGGCAGCTCTCGCTGAGCCGCACCCTGCGCGCCAACGCCGGCCACGACGGCGCGCCATTCAACCTCGTCTGGCGCCACAGGAAAAAGGATCGTCCCAAGATCGTTGCGGTGTGCGACGTCTCCGGCTCGGTCTCGCGCTATGTGCGCTTCCTTCTGATGTTTCTCTACGCATTGGATCAGGAAACCGCAGATCTGGAATCCTACGCCTTCTCCGCCCGACTGGAGGATATTGGTCCGGCGTTCGAGGGGAGGGCCTTCGAGGAGGCGATGAACGCGATCATCTCTCGCCTCGGCTCCGGCTCAACCGACTACGGTCAGGCCCTGGTCGATCTGCGCGAGCTTGCCTGGGACGGAATTGACCGCCGCACCACGGTGCTCATCCTCGGCGATGGCCGGTCCAACGAAGCCGATCCGCGTCTCGACATCTTCCGCGAACTCGCCGCGCGATGCCGGCGCATCGTCTGGCTCTGCCCGGAGCCAAAAGGGCTGTGGGGGTCTGGCGACAGCTGCATGCTGGAATACCAGCCGCACTGCGCACGCGTGACGGTTTGTACGAACGCACGCGACCTCGAGCGCGAGATCGATGACCTTCTCTCGGTGGCGTCCTGAGGCTTAGGCTAGGCCGCGGCTTTCTTCGCCGCGAGACCCTGAATGCGATAGATTTCGGCGACCAGCTCACGCTCGGCCAGCGGCTTGGATAGATAGCCGTTCATGCCCATGCCAAGGTAACGTTCCTTGTCGCCGCTCATCGCATCGGCCGTCAGAGCAACGACGGGGATATCCTTCCACGGTGCGTTGGATGCGCGAATTTCCTTGATCGCCTGCGTGCCGTCCATCACCGGCATATGGATGTCCATCAGCACCGGTCGAATTCCTCTTCCGCCAGTGCAGCCAGCGCCTCACGCCCGTTCGTCGCTTCGACAACGCGCATGTTGAACGGTCTCAGGAACAGGCCGGCGACCTGCCGGTTGATCGGATGGTCATCCACGAGGAGGATACGCAAGCTGCGTTTCTTGAGCGTCTCGCGCGCGTCCTTGTCGCCCGCAATCGCGCCTTCCGACGCGACCCGGTGCTGCAGCTTCGCCTCGCCCGCAACAAACGAGAAGCTGAATGTGGAACCCTGACCGGGCGCGCTTTCAACGCTCGCTTCGCCGCCCATCATCTCGGCCAGTCGCTTCACGATCGACAGCCCAAGTCCAGTCCCGCCAAACTTGCGGGAGGTTGAGTCATCCGCCTGAACGAAGGGTGTGAAAAGGCGCTGCACCGTCTCTTCATCCATCCCGATGCCAGTATCGCTGATGCGGACTGAGACGAGACAGTCGCCGGAGGCCATCGGTTTGGCGCCCACGTGAACATCCACGCGTCCCGTCTCGGTAAACTTCAGGGCGTTTGAAATCAGGTTGGACGCGCACTGGCGCACGCGCACGGCGTCAAAATTCAAAACCTGCGGCAACTCGGAATCGAGGCTCAGGCTGAAGCCCAGCCCGGCTTCATCAGCCTTGGGTTTCCACAGGCGGTGCAACCGGCGCATCGTGTGGGCGATGTCGGTATCGGCCTTCACCATGGCCAGCTTGCCAGCTTCGATCTTGGAGAGATCGAGAATGTCATTCAGCAGCGACATCAGGCTGCGGCCCGAATCCAGGATCGTCGCAACCTGCTCGCGCTGCTCCTCGCTCAGCCCGCCCATTTCCAGGACCTGCGCCATGCCCAGAATGCCGTTCAGCGGCGTCCGGATTTCGTGGCTCATGTTGGCGAGGAATGCCGACTTCGCGTTCGAGGCAGCGATTGCATCTTCGCGCGCCTTCTTGAGTTCGGCCTCGCGCTGGCGCAGTTCGGTGATGTCGACGGAGATCGCAACGCTGCGCCCATCGCTCATCTGGCGATAGCTCACCTGCATGATGCGTCCGTCAGGCGACCTAGTCTCGTAAGGCTCTTCATTGCGGGCAAGGTTGCAGTAGTGGGCGGTGGCCTCTTCGACCTCATCATCACTGAGGTCGGGTCGCTGCTTCCTCACATTGTAGCGGATTGCTTCTTCATAGGTCTTGGCGACGCCGGTCTCGAAAGCCTCATAGAGGTGAGGGAAGCGGTCGCGTGAGACGTCGTTGTAGAGGAGTGGTTCGCCAGACTCGTCGAAAACCGAAAGGCCGCCCGGAAGACACTCGATGGCTTCCAGCAGCACTGGATCGATCTGCAGCTTTGACGGCGGCATTGAAGAACTCCCTACCTCCCGCCATGCGCGCGACCTGTTGGCTGCGCATCCCTCCACGCCGGGTTCCTGAGAATTGATCTCATACTTTCCCTAACAAAAGCTGAGGTAAGGGCCCGCACAGTCGGCCCAAAGGCGACTTGGAGCTGCGACAAGAAAGCAGAATGACGGTTACAGCCGCGGTCCGTCCCACCCGCCGCGGCAGCGCCAAGCCTATGTGGACACAACCGCCCTTTTCGCGTAGGTCGCGCTACCCGGATCGGACCCAGAGTTCGCCTCCGGCTGCGCGGCGGGTATAGCACAATGGTAGTGCAGCAGCCTTCCAAGCTGAGGATGCGGGTTCGATTCCCGCTACCCGCTCCAGCCGCCTCTCAGCCGCCCTTCAGCTCCCCGCGGATCGCCTCGAACACATCCTCGAACATGGCTTCCGTTAGGCGGCCCGTATTCGTGTTGTACCGCGAGCAATGGTAGCTGGCGAAAAGCGCGACCTCGCGCCCGCCCACTGAGATCTCATGGCGCACGCCGTGGCCGAACTTGTAGTCGGCCATTCGCCCACCCAGCGCCCGGATCGTTGAATCATGGGCAATTTTCCCGAGCGCCAGGATCGCACGCAGCTTCGGCAGGGCCTCGAGCCGGGCGACCAGATAATCCCGGCAGGTATTGATCTCGGGCCCGGTGGGCTTGTTCTGCGGCGGCACGCATCGCACCGCGTTGGTGATCATGGTCCTCGTCAGCCGCAGCCCGTCATCGGCCCGGAAATCATAGTCGCCCTCGGAAAAGCCGAATTTTTTCAAGGTCGCGTACAACAGATCCCCGGCATAATCTCCCGTGAAGGGTCGCCCGGTGCGGTTCGCCCCACGCAACCCGGGCGCAAGCCCGACGATCAGCAATTCCGCCTCATCGTCGCCAAACGACCTGACAGGAGCATTGTGCCAGTCCGGAAACTCCTTGCGGCACGCGTCCCTGAACGCCACCAGCCGGGGGCAGAGGGGGCAATCGAGCGGAGCCTCGGGTTGATTTGTCGGAACGGCCTTGCGCATCCGCCTCCATGCAGGGCAGCGCTTGGGGTTGGCAAGACGTGGATGTAGGCGTATTTGTCTCTGAACAGGGCCTTTTGCCCCAATATATCGAGCGAACGCGCGCCGATCCGCCTGCTGCAGAGGTAGCGGGGCGGTCGATGCGCCGTTTGCACTTGTTTTTGAGCTGACAGGAGAAGCGAATGGCGCGCGTTACCGTCGAAGATTGTGTCGAGAAGGTCCCAAACCGGTTCCAGCTCGTCCTCTTGGCGGCGCATCGGGCCCGGCTCATCCGTCAGGGTTCCCCGCTGACGATCGACCGCGACCGCGACAAGGATCCGGTCGTTGCGCTGCGTGAAATCGCCGACGAAACCATCGACCTCGAAACGGTTCGCGACAGCCTCGTCGCCGACCTGCAGGAAGTCCGTCCGAACGAGGATGCCGAGCGCGAAGCCGATCAGCGCGCGCTGACCGCCCAGCCGACAGCTTCGGAAGAAGAAGTCCTCAAGGCATATCAGGTCGAGATGGAAACCGCGCGCGAAGAGCGCTTCTAGCGGGGCAGAATGCGATGGGCCAGGCTGACAAGGCCGCCAACTCGCAAACGAAAAAACCGACGGACACGCCAAAGCCGCCGCCGCGCGGCTTCCTGCGCCAGTACGAGCTCGTCGATCGCGTAAAGGCCTACCAGCCCGACTGCGACGAGGAGGCGCTGAACCAGGCCTACGTATTCGCGACGATCAAGCACGGCCAGCAGCTGCGGCACTCCGGCGATCCCTACTTCGCCCACCCGGTCGCGGTCGCCGGCCTGCTGACCGACCTGAAGCTCGATCAGGCGACCATTATCGCCGGCCTCCTGCATGATGTCGTCGAGGACACCGATACGCCCGTAGACGAAATCCGCGAGCGCTTCGGCGACGAGGTCGCCGAACTCGTGAACGGCGTCACGAAGCTGCCGAAGATGCAGGGCGAAGGCCCGCGCGCCCAACAGGCGGAGAACTTCCAGAAGTTCATTCTGGCGACCACGAAGGACATCCGCGTCCTGCTGGTGAAGCTCGCCGACCGACTGCACAACATGCGCACGATCCAGTACATGCCGAAGCCGGAGAGCCGCCAGCGCATCGCGCAGGAGACTCTGGAAATCTACGGCCCGCTCGCGCGCCGCATCGGTCTGTCGGTCGTCGCCAGCGAACTGGAAGATCTCGCCTTCCAGACCGCCAACCCCACCGCCTACACAGCCATCGAGCGCCGCCTCGCCGAGACCGCTTCTGATGAGGAAGGCCTGCTCGAACGTATTCGCCTCGACATCCAGCAGGTCATGGCGCGCCGCGGGATCATCGGCGAGCTAAGAGGCCGGATCAAGAAACCCTACTCGGTATGGCGTAAGCTCGAGCAGCGTTCGATCTCCTTCAAGGATCTCGGCGACATCTTTGCTTACCGCCTGATCGTCGACACCATTGATGACTGTTACGCCGCGATGGCGGCGGCGCACCAGGAATGGCGCGTGCTCTCGGATCGCTTCAAGGACTACATCTCGGTCCCCAAGCCCAACGGTTACCAGTCGCTCCACACGACGTTCCAGGGTCCCAGCAACCGCCGCATCGAACTCCAGATCCGCACGCCCGGGATGGACAACGTGGCGGAACGCGGCGTGGCTGCGCACTGGCGCTACAAGAACGCGCGCTACGGGTTCGACGCTGAGGCGGCGCGCGCGAGCGGCCTCGACGCCGAGGGCGAACTGACCGCCTTCGCCGACATGCTGGGCCACGGCGCCGAAGCGGACGAATTCTACGAACACGCCAAGATGCAGATGTACCGCGAGAGCGTGTTCGTCTTCACGCCCAAAGGGCAGCTGGTCCGGCTGCCAAGCGGCTCGACGCCGATCGACTTCGCCTATGCGCTCCACACTCAGATCGGCGACTCCACCATCGGCTGCAAGATCAACGGCGCGGAGCGCCCGCTGCGCACCCCGCTCGCGAACGGCGACGTCGTGGAAATCCTGAGAGGATCCAGTTCCTCCGCCCATCCCAACTGGGACAGCCTCGCAGCCACGGGCAGGGCGCGCTCGGCGATCCGACGGCTGACCCGCGCCGCTGAACGCGGCGAGTTCGTGGCCATCGGCCGCCGACTGATCGAACACGCTCTCCGCCGCGTCGGCCTGCGCCTCTCCGAGGTGAACGAGATCGAAATGTGCGAACGCGCCGGCTTCGAAACGCTCGATGCGCTGGCCGAGGCCATCGGCCGCGGCAAGCTGTCGACCGACAAGCTGCTGGCCCTGGCGTTCCCCGGCATGGAAGATGCGCCACCGGAGCCGGCGACAGGCATTGGCGCGGAGGCCCCAAGCCTGATCATGGGCGCCGACCTCCATGCCGGCGTCTCCACCCATCTGGCCGAATGCTGCACCCCGCTGCCCGGCGACCGCATCGTGGGCGTCGTCGTTCCGGACAGGGGTGTCGAAGTCCACGTCATAGATTGTGCGAGGCTGGCCGACTACGAGAATGAAACCGGCGACTGGATCGACCTCAAATGGAAGCCGCGCGCGGAGAACGAGGGCCGGGTGCTGGTGGTCGGCCGCATTCACGTCACCACCGCCAACCGCCCCGGCGCGCTCGCGCTGCTGTGCAAGACGGTCTCGGACGCCAACGCCAACATCGTCAACATCCAGACGCTCAAGCGCTCGCCCGATTTCTTCGACTTCGCATTCGATATTGAGGTAGACACCTCCAAGCGGCTGACCCATATCGTCGCCGCCCTCCGCGCCCTTGCCGTTGTCGATTCAGCGGATCGCGTTAAGGGATAGGCGCCGGCGCCTGGAGACCAGATGAGATGAATACTGACGACGTTCTTGCGGCCTTCCGCGATGCAGGGGCCCTGCTGGAGGGACACTTCATCCTGTCCTCCGGACGGCGCAGTCCCGTCTTCCTGCAAAAGGCGATCGTCTTTTCCGATCCGCCGACGACCGAACGCCTGTGCAGCGCGCTGGGAAGGAAGCTCGAGGCGGAGTTCGGCAAGATCGACACCGTCGTTGGCCCCGCCGTCGGCGGCCTGATCCCCGGCTACGAGACCGCACGCGCTCTCGGCTGCCGCGCCGTCTACACCGAGCGCCAGGATGGCCAGATGACGTTGCGCAGGGGATTTCAGATCGAATCGGGGGAGAGTGTCATCATCGTCGAGGACATCGTCACGACCGGACTGTCCATGCGCGAGACCCGCGATGCTCTGGTTGCAATCGGCGTCAACGTCGTCGGCGCAGGCTGCGTCGTCGACCGGTCGAACGGCGAAGCCGACACGGGCGGCCTCAAGCTGGTCTCGCTCGCACAGGTCGACTTTCCGGATTACGACCCTCAAGACCTGCCGCCGGAGCTGGCGGCGATCCCCGCAATCAAGCCGGGCAGCCGGGGGCTGAAATAGGCATGGAGCGCATCCGCCTCGGAGTGAACATCGACCACGTCGCGACGATCCGCAACGCGCGCGGCGGCGATCATCCGGATCCTGCACGTGCAGCGAAGCTGGCCGAAGCCGCCGGCGCGGACGGCATCACCATCCACCTGCGCGAAGACCGCCGCCACATTCGCGATGCGGATCTCTCCGCCGTACGCAAGGCCGTCGACCTGCCGATCAATCTCGAGATGGCTGCAACCGACGAAATGCTCGGCATCGCGCTCGACTACCAGCCCCATGCCGCCTGCATCGTGCCGGAGAAGCGCGAGGAGCGGACAACCGAGGGCGGCCTCGACGTCGCCCGGCTCCACAACCAGGTCGCGCCGTTCGTGACCCGGCTTCGCGACGCAAAGATCCGCGTCTCTCTGTTCATTGAGCCCAGCAAGGTGCAGGTGGCTGTCGCCGAGGCGCTGGGCGCGCCCGTGGTCGAACTCCACACCGGGCGCTTCGTCGAGCTGGTGAACGCCGGCGACACGGAGGGCGCGAAGCGCGAACTCGAGAACATCCAAGAAGCCGCAGCCGACGGGCATGAGCGAGGCCTGGAAATCCACGCCGGCCACGGTCTCACCTACGAAACCGTCAGGCCGGTCGCGCGCATCGCCGCGGTGCGCGAGCTCAATATCGGCCATTTCATCATGGGCGAGGCGCTGTTCGATGGGCTGGAAACCGCGGTCAAACGCATGCGCCGCGAGATAGATGACGCGCGAGGCGAGGCATGATCCTCGGCATGGGCGTCGACCTCTGTGACATCCGCCGGATCGAGAATTCGCTTGAGCGCTTCGGCGATCGCTTCACGACGCGCGTCTTCACCGAAACCGAGCGCGCCTCGCAGAGCGTCGCCGTCGACGCGCCGAAACCTACGCCAAGCGTTTCGCCGCCAAGGAGGCCTGCGCCAAGGCGCTGGGCACAGGCGTGCCGCGCAGGGGCGTGCACTGGCAGCACATGGGCGTCGTCAACCTGCCGACAGGCGCGCCGACGATGGCGCTGACCGGAGGCGCCGGCGAACGCCTGCGCGCCATCACGCCGGAATGGAGCCGCGCATACATCTCACCATCACCGACGAATTTCCCTATGCGAAGGCGATCGTGATCATTGAAGCACTGCCCGCGGTGACCTCGTGAGCGGCGGCGCTTCCAGCCAGTCGGGCAAGCGCCGCAAGAACCGTTCGCGCGGCGCCCGCGTCGCGCCGGCATTGGAGCCGGCGCTGCGCGACGCCTGCGAAGCGGCGATCGGCTATCGCTTCAAGGATCAGGCATTGCTCGACAGAGCTATGACCCATCGTAGCGCCGTCACCGGCGGTCAGCCGGAATGGAGCAACGAACGTCTCGAGTTTCTCGGGGACCGCGTGCTCGGCCTCGTCGTCGCCGGTTTCCTGATCGAGCGCTTTCCCAAGGATCGCGAAGGCCAGCTGGCCCCACGGCTCAACGCTCTGGTCAGCCGCGAGACGTGCGCCGAGATCGGCGCAACACTCGAACTGGATCGCTTCCTGATCGTCGATCGCGCCGAACGCGCTGCAGGCGGGGCAAGGCGGCCGTCGCTTCTCTCCAACGCCACCGAGGCGCTCTTGGGCGCTATCTACCTAGACGGCGACCTGCGCGCGGCAACGAAATTCATCCGCCAGCACTGGAAAAAGTCCCTGCAGGGCGCCGAAGAAGTGAAGCGCGATCCCAAATCCGTCCTGCAGGAATGGGCCCAGGCCCGCGGCGGCTCGACGCCCGACTACCAGCTAGTCGATCAGGACGGTCCAGACCACGCGCCAACCTTCACGGTCAGCGTCAGCATTGATGGTCAGTCCCCGGAAACCGGCGATGGATCGTCCAAGCAGGATGCAGAGCGCGCAGCCGCCGTCGCAATGCTCAGGAAAGTCGGCCATGAGTGAAAACCAAACACGCGCTGGCGTCGCCGCCGTCATCGGCGCGCCCAATGCCGGCAAGTCGACACTCGTAAACCGGCTGGTCGGACAGAAAGTGTCGATCGTCACCCACAAGGTGCAGACGACGCGCTTCCCCATCCGTGGTGTGATGATGCGCGGCGACACACAGATCGTTCTCGTCGACACACCCGGCATCTTCGACCCCGGCAAGCGGCTGGATCGTGCGATGGTCCGTTCGGCATGGGGCGGTCTGGAAGGCGCAGACGCTATCATCCATCTCGTCGATGCAGCCGGCTGGATCGGGTCAGGCGGCGAGCGCGAGAACGATCTGCGCGTCATTGAGCGGCTCAAGGCCGAGGGCAAGACGGTGGCGCTCGCCCTCAACAAGATCGACCTCGTCGAGCGCCCCAAACTGCTGGCGGCGACCCAGCAGCTCTTCGATCAGGGCGTCTACAGCGATGTCCTCATGATCTCGGCGGAAACCGGCGATGGCGTCGACATGCTGGCCGATTACCTCGTGAAGCGGATGCCGGAAGGGCCATTCCTGTTCCCGCCAGAGCAATCCAGCGACATCCCCGCGCGCCTGCTCGCCGCCGAGGTAACGCGTGAGAAGCTGATGCTCCGGCTGCACCAGGAAATCCCGTACCAACTCGCGGTCGAAACCGAGGAATGGGAACGCAGGCGCGACGGATCCGTGCGGATCGGTCAGCTGATCCATGTCTCGCGCGAAGGCCACAAGCGCATCGTGCTGGGCAAGGGCGGCGAGGCCATCAAGGCCATCGGGTCAGCAGCCCGCGCCGAACTACGTCAGGTGCTGGACTGCGAAGTGCACCTGTTCCTGCGCGTCCGCGTGACCGAACGCTGGCAGGAGATGCGGGAAATGTACTCAAGCATCGGCCTAGATTTCGACGCCTGAAACGGGAACGCTGAAGTTTCATCGATCGGCTTCAGCATGAATTTTCCATTTTCTGCGATGTATCCACGTCGGGATCCGCCCGGCTGGAGATGACGATGCGCATCGAGATGTCAGGATCGGACCGGCGAAAGTCCGGCGGCCGTCCGGAAACGCCGTATCAGAAAGAGGCCCGTCGCGCATCACAGAAGCGCTCGGCTGGACGCGCAATCGCAAACTTCTTCCGGGATCGCAGGCGGGCCTGATGGTCGCGCTGTTCCTGTTCACGTTCGGCCTCGCCGCGCTCTTCGGGCTGCGGCAAATGGGTTACGAAAGCGAGCAGGTGGCTTTGAAACACATCGTCGCCGGAACCGGCTGCATGGTGGCGGAATTGCTCGACATGGCGCCCGCCAGGATGGAAGAGCCGGGCTACTGGATGCATCTCGACGCAGACAAGGACGGCACAACCTGCAACGAGGCGTCAGGCTAGCCGCGCCTAGTTTGGCCGGGTCATCACGAACTGCCCGACATCGATGCGGCCTGACCGGAAACCAGCCTCGCAATAGGCGAGATAATAGACCCACAAGCGCCGGAACCGCTCGTCAAAACCCATCTCCTTGATGCGGTCCCAGGCGTCGTCGAACCGCACCTTCCACCGCGCCAACGTTTCGGCGTAGGACAGGCCGAACATCCGCTCGGATTCATAACGCAGCCCCGCGCCGGAAATCTCGTCCTTCAGTCTTGGAATGGACGGCAACATGCCGCCGGGGAAGATGTACGCCTGAATGAAGTCCATGCGCTTGCGGTAGCTCTCGAACAGACGATCATCAATCGTGATGATCTGCAGGTTCGCGCGCCCGCCCGGTTTCAGCACGTCGCGGATCTTGTTGAAGTAGACCGGCCAATACTTCTCGCCGACAGCTTCGAACATCTCGATCGACGCCACAGCGTCATAGCTGCCGCGCAGATCGCGATAATCGCACAGCTTCACCTGCACCTGATCGTCCAGTCCCGCGCGCCCGATCCGCTTGGTGGCGAAATCATACTGCGCGTCCGAAATCGTCACGCTGTCCACGCTGACCTTGTGGTGCTTCGCGGCGTACTCGGCAAAGCCGCCCCAGCCGCCGCCAATCTCCAGAACCCGCTGGCCCGGCTGCAGCTTCAGGCGCTCGGCCATCGATGCGTATTTGTTGATCTGCGACTTGTGCAGATCGTCGCCAGCTTCATCGAAGATGCCCGATGAGTAGGTCATCGTCGGATCAAGCCAGGCGCTGTAGAACTCATTCCCGAGGTCATAGTGTGCAAGGATGTTGCGCTTGGATCCCCTGCGCGAGTTCGCACGCATCGCATGCCGGATGTTGTTGATGAACTTCGTCAGCGCGCCGCCTGCCGTCACCTCGCGCATGTGATCGAAATTGCGCGTGAAGAATTCCAGAACCAGCGCCATGTCGCCGGTGTCGATCCGCTCGTCCATGTAGGCTTCGGCAAACCCGATGTCACCCTTGGTGAGCGCCGCCTTGGCGAACGTCTTGTCCTTTACGAGGATCTCGGCTTCAGGACCCGGCTCAGCCCCGCTGAAACGGAATGTCCTACCGTCGGGAAACGTGATGTCGAGGCGACCGTACTTCGCCCGCATCAAAACCATTGCTGCGATGCGGAAACTCGCCGGCAGATTTCGCAGCTCGCTCTGAGCTGGCCGGGTGACATTGACGATCATGCGCTCAAGACGTGTCATGCGCTGCGCCTGTCTTGTTGCGGAGCGCTCGCCGTCGAGACCTGATCGGCGATTGCTCTCGTGGTTTTGTCAGCCCGCTGTTCGGGCTTGCTTCTGTACTTTGCGCCTTTCAGCCAAAGCTTCAGCGCCTGCCAATGTATGGCGAGTATAACGCCAAATCCTGAAAAAGGCATACGGATAAGCAACTTAGCAATGTCGCCATCCGTCAAAGGCCGTGCGCGCAGGGCCAGCTGCGCCGAGTGCGCGCACTCCCCATCGATGATGTTTTCAACCACCAGGGACAACGCGCCCTCGACAATGGAGAGGCGAAACCGGTAGCGCCCGGCGATGTCCATGAACGGCGAGACGTGAAATTCCTTGTCCGCATGGTGTTGCCCGAGGTTGCCTCCGGCGGGAAAGACATACGCGTGCGCCTCTCCGAACGTGTTGTGCACTTCGTAGATCACGCCCACGACACGGTCATCTCCGCCGCGCGCGATCCACAAGGAGATCGGCGCAAATCCCGAGCCCAGCACCTTGGGAAAGGTCAGCAACTGCAACGACTGGATCGGCTGCATCAGCCCGCTGGACCGCAGCTGTTCTTCAACCCACTGCCTAAGGTTCCCGCCCGACGCGCCAAGCGCTGTCGTCTTGCGGTGCACCGAGACAACATTCGCGTGGTCGATCGAAAACAATCGCGCGGTCCCGTCGGCCTCATCGAGCCGGTCCACATCAACCGACACCATGGCGACCTCGTAGGAGAAGTCATGCCGGAAGGGTGCGTGGCGAATGTGACGGGTGCGGCCTAGCCATATTTCGGCGGCGGGTTTCAAAGCCGGGCCGCCGCAATGCCGCCGGCGGCTGCACGATACTGCGGAGCAGGGTGCTGCACCTTGAGCTGCGCCTCCCATGGCGCAACGCCGCCCAACGCGTACGCCGCCTCCAGCCCCGACCTCAGTCCCGCTTCGTGAAAGCCATCGCCAAGCCAGGCGCCCGCAAAGTAGAGACCGTCGCGGCCCTGCACACGCTGAAGCGAGCGCCGCGCAGCTGCCGACGTCAAATCATACATCGGATGATCGAACGCGAAGGTTTCGAACACCGTCTCATCCCGCGGAGGGCGGACCGGGTTGAGCGTCAGGAACAGCGGCTTGTCGTGATCAATGCCCTGCAACCGGTTCATCCAGTAGGTCACGCATACACGATCATCATCGCCCTTCAGCACATTCCACGACGCCCACGCAGACTTGCGGCGCGGCATCAGCGATGCGTCACGATGCAGGTAGGCCGTATTCGCCGAACACCGGATCGAGCCCAGCGCCAGTCGCTGGTCTTCGAATGCCGGGTCGAGTTGCGCATGCGCATCTGGAGCATGGTTGGCCATGATGACCTGATCAAACTGCACCGAAGCGCTGCCGACAATATCCAGTTCGACCGATCCGTCGGGCAGGCGGCGAACCTGCTGCACATCGGCGCCTGTGCGGAGGCGATCGCCCAGACGATCGCATAGCGCGCTGACATAATTCCGGCTGCCGCCATCGATCGTCCGCCACTTGGGACGCTTGGCGTGCATGAGACGGTGGTTCTGGAAGAAAGAGAGCAGGGCGCCGGCAGGATAGTTCAGCATCTCCCCTTCCGGCGTCGACCAGATCGCGCCGCCCATCGGCAACAAGTAGGATTCGCGGAAGGACTCGGAGAAGCCGTGCTCGTCCAGCCATGCGCCCAGCGGCGTGTCGCACGCGCCATCGGTCGTCATCGCCGCGCACCCGACGCGATTGAATCTGATGATCTCGGAAAGCAGACGCAGGAACGCGGGGTTCAGCGCATTGCGCTTCCACGCGAACAGGCCAGTCGGGTTGGAAGACCACTCGAAGCCGTCCGGGTCGGAAACCGAAAAGCTCATGTCCGACTCGATCGTCGCCACGCCGAGCTCGTCGAGCATCGCGGTGAAGTTCGGATAGTTCAGCGTGTTGTAGACAATGAAGCCGACATCGACGGAGATCGGGGCGCCGTCATAATCGATGTCGACAGTGTGGGCGTGCCCACCCGGACGTTCTGCTTTCTCCAGCACCGTCACATCGGCATGGTCGTTAAGCGCCAGCGCGGCGCCAAGACCAGAGATGCCGCCGCCGACAATGCCGATCCGAGGAAGGGAACCGCGGCGCCGCCGGTCCGGCGGGAACGCTGCAATCGCGCCATCGACGGCGTTTCGCTTCAGTCCGACGTCCCCCGACGTGATCCCGTGAGGTCCCGGCGGTCGTCTGCGATGGCTCGGGCTCCGGGAAGAGTCAGGGGTTTTCCGCACACACAGTCTCCGCCAATCGTGTTCAATGACGGCTCTACGCAGAAAAAGCGCCGATGGATCAACGACTCAGCAGCCGAACTCAGTCGGAGCTTCACCCGCTAGTGGGCGTTTGTCGACTTGATGCGGTAATCGCCGCTGGGATCGACCTCAAAGATCTCCGGGATCGAGGGGTGCGTGACTTTCTCACGGCTCTCGTCCGGCAGGAGGTTCTGTTCCGACACGTAGGCGACGTAGTACGAGGACTCATTCTCCGCCAGCAGGTGATAGAAAGGCTGGTCCTTGTGCGGGCGGATGTCCTCGGGGATCGCTTCCCACCACTCGTCCGTATTGGCAAAAACAGGATCGACGTCGAAAATCACGCCCCGGAAAGGGAATATCCGGTGGCGAACCTGTTGCCCGATCTTGAAGTTTGCAGCTCTCATCGACTCCACCGTGCCACCGCAACCCTGCACTGACAGCGTTTGTCATACGTGTGCGGTTTCCCGAACATTTAAAAATTAGTGTGACGGCCCACGCGAGACAAGCGATCCGGGCGCCATCGCGCCGGCCAGCGCCCGCAATTGCAGCTGTTTTTCCGCAGGACCGTGGGTTAACCCCCAAACGAGACCCTTCGCATGATCAGTACGGCGATGGCGGATGAGCCCAAACGCTGTATGCTGGCGGAAAGAATTCGGGTTTGCAGTCATGGCGACGTCAACGGACGCGCGCCAGGGAAAACGTAGGCATCGGCAGCCGGCACGCGGTCCGCGCCCCTATGCCGCTCTGGACCTTGGCACGAACAATTGCCGCCTTCTGGTGGCGCTGCCGACCCCTTCCGGTCGGTTGAAGGTGATCGATTCCCACTCCCAGGTCGTGAGGCTGGGGGAGGGTCTCGCCGCCACGGGCCGGCTATCGGATGCGGCCATGGAGCGGGCGACCGACGCGATCCGCGCATGTGTTGAAAAGGCCAGACGCCACCGGCCGGTCAAATCGAAATTCATAGCAACACAGGCCTGCCGCGCAGCGGAAAACGGCGCGGAATTTCTCGCCAAGGTTCGCAAGGACCTGGGCATCAGCCTGCAAGCCATCACCGGCAAGCAGGAAGCCAAGTTCGCCCTGATGGGCTCGTTGGATCTCATCGACCCGGAAAAACGCTTCGCCGCGGTGATCGATATCGGCGGCGGCTCCACAGAGGTCTGTTTCGTCGACGCGCGCGCAGCGGTTTCAAGAGGCGTGAAGGGTTGCGCGGCCCGGCCGCCGATCCTCGGATGGGCGTCATTCCCGTTCGGCGTCGTCACGCTGACCGAAAGCTTCGCATCGCGCGGCCCCGACGCCTACAAAGCGATGGTCGAACATGTCAGCCAGCAGCTCGAGGCGAATGACGCCGCCAGCAGGTTCGGCCCGCTCTTCACCGATGGCCGCGGCCAGCTCATCGGTAATTCAGGCACCGTCACCAGCCTCACCGCAGTCAGCCTCAACCTCCCGAAATACATCCGCGCCGCAGTCGATGGCGTCTGGATCGACCGCAACGCCGCATCGGCCGCCAGCCAGCGCCTCGTCACAGCCACATCAGAAGAACGCGCCCGTGAACCCTGCATCGGCCCGGAACGCGCGGACCTGATCGTCGCCGGCTGCGCCATACTCGACGCCATCTGGAATGTTTGGCCCGCAGAGCGGATGCGTGTAGGCGACCGTGGCCTGCGCGAAGGTATGCTGATGTCGATGATCCACGAACCGAAACGCACAAACGGGCGCGCATCCGGCCAACGCCGGAAGAAGGCCGGCACGTGACCGGCAGCGAAGATTCCGAAGGCAAGCGCCGCTGGCGCCGTCCCGACGTGAAGAGGCCGGATGGCGGCGGCCGCCTGACGACCGGCAAGCAGAAAGTCCACAAGAAGAAGCTTGGCAAGTCTTCCCGAGAATGGGTCGACCGTCAGCTCAACGATCCCTACGTGCGGCGAGCGAAGGAGCAGGGATACCGCGCCCGCGCCGCGTTCAAATTGTCGGAGATCGACGATCGCTTCCGCCTGCTGAAGAAGGGCGCGCGCGTGGTCGACCTCGGCTGCGCCCCCGGCGGCTGGCTGCAGGTCGCGCTGGAACGCGGCGCGGGCTCGGTCATCGGCATCGATCTTTCGCCGGTCGACCCGCTTGCCCCAGCCGAGATCATCGAGGGCGACTTCACCGATCCAGTCGTGCTGGCGGACCTCGCCGCACGCCTTGATCAGTCTCCCGACCTCGTTCTCTCCGACATGGCGGCGCCGACCACCGGTCATAAACAGACCGACCACCTGCGCACGCTGGCCCTCGCAGAAGCCGCGGCGCGCTTCGCGATCGCGCATCTTGCGCCCGGCGGCACGTTCGTCTCGAAGGTCTTCCAGGGCGGGGCCCAGGGCGAACTGCTCGAGATGCTGAAGGCCAATTTTGCCCGCGTTCGCCATTGGAAGCCGCCCGCCAGCCGTCCCGAGAGCCCTGAGACCTTCGTGATCGCGGTGGGCTTTCACGGCGGAAACGGCCCGACAGACTAGCGCCTTGGCCCCCTGCAGGTGCGCAAACGCCCGATTCGGACTAGTCTCGCCGCGATTGATCCATCCAGAGATCAAGGCTCAGAGGGAGAGACGTCCATGAAGTTCGTGTTGGCTATTCCCGTCATCGCATTGGCGGCAGCGGCTTGTGACAGCGGCGGCGGGTCATCTTCAACATCGTCTGCGCCGCGTCAGGCGGCGGCGCCAGCCAAGTCGGCGGCCGAGATCGCGGCCGAAGAACGGCAGGCTGCGCTAGATGCCGAACGCGCGCGTCTTTCCGCCGGCATGACTACGCCCTTCGCCAGTCAGGAGGAGTGGGTGGCCGGCTGCATCGGCGCCGGCATCGACGAAACCATCTGCACCTGCACCGTCGAAAAAGCGGTCGAGCACGTCGGCGAGGAGGGCCTCTATACCTGGGTATGGGAAGGCTACGTCGCCGGCGACGGCACCGCCCGCATGCGCTCGAACAAATACTTCGCCGACGCTGGCATCTCCAAGGACGGCCAGCAGGCTTTCGCCGACGACGTCGGCACCTGCTATACTTACTAACAACAGCAGAACCGGGCGCGGCCTGCATCGGGAGGTCGCGCCCGACTGTCTTTTCATCGCGAAAGAGAATCGATATGGGGGTCTATGGAACAGCACCTCCCAAATCTGAACATCCGCTCCGCCATCACATTCGATGATGTCCTGCTTCAGCCGGGCCCTTCCGAGGTCCAGCCAGCCGATGTCGACGTCCGCACCCGGCTGACGCGGGAGATCACCCTTAACAACCCCGTCGTCTCCGCAGCCATGGATACGGTTACCGAAAGCGCGCTCGCCATCGCGATGGCGCAATACGGCGGCCTTGGCGTCATTCACCGTAATCTCAGCATCGAAGAACAGGCCGAACAGGTCCGCCAGGTGAAGCGCTTTGAAAGCGGCATGGTGGTGAACCCGGTCACCGTCACGCCGGATGTCACCCTGCGCGAACTCAAGGACATCAAGCAGCGCCTGAAGGTCTCCGGCATCCCGGTCGTCGAACCGTCGACGGATGGTCTCCCCGGCAAGCTCGTCGGCATCATCACCAACCGGGACGTCCGCTTCGCCGAGAACGACGATCAGCCGATCTCGGAACTGATGACCCGCGAAGTCGTCACGGTGAAGGAGGGCGCCGACAGCGCCGAGGCGCGGCGCCTGCTGCACAAGCACCGCATCGAACGCGTCATCGTCATCGACGACAGCGGTCGTTGTGTCGGCCTCATCACCGTCAAGGACATGGAAAAGAGCCTGACCCACCCCAACGCCTGCAAGGACGAGCAGGGGCGTCTGCGGGTCGGCGCCGCCTCGACGGTCGGCGATGGCGGGTTCGAGCGCACGCAGGCGCTGATCGATGCTGGGGTCGACGTCGTCGTCATTGACACCGCCCACGGCCACTCCAAGTACGTCCTCCTCGCGGTCGAACGCGTCAAGAAACTGTCGAACCGCGTTCAGGTGATCGCCGGCAACGTCGCCACTGGCGATGGCTGCAAGGCGCTGATCGACGCCGGCGCCGACGCTGTGAAGGTCGGCATCGGCCCCGGCTCCATCTGCACGACCCGCATCGTCGCGGGCGTCGGCGTGCCCCAGCTCACGGCGATTGCCGATTGCGCCGCCGCCGCCGCCTCCACCAACACGCCGGTGATTGCTGACGGCGGCATCAAGTTCTCCGGCGATTTCGCCAAGGCGTTGGCCGCCGGAGCCTCGTCCGCCATGATGGGCTCGATGCTCGCGGGCACCGAGGAAAGCCCGGGCGAGGTCTTCCTATATGAAGGTCGGGCCTACAAGGCCTACCGCGGCATGGGCTCGCTGGGCGCGATGGGGCGCGGCTCCGCGGATCGCTATTTCCAGGGCGAAGTAAAAGATCAGATGAAACTCGTGCCGGAAGGCATCGAGGGCCAGGTCGCCTTCAAGGGACCCGTCGGCCCCATCCTCCACCAGATGACCGGCGGGCTTCGCGCTGCAATGGGCTATGTCGGGGCAAAATCGATCGCCGAGCTGCACGAGAAAGCAAGATTCATCCAGATCACGAATGCCGGCTTGCGGGAAAGCCACGTCCACGACGTGAAGATGACGCGCGAGGCGCCCAACTACTCGTTCCCGACCTAGGGGCGCGCCGCCAGCCAAAGAGCGCGGCCTGCGATGGTTTGCGCCCTGTCATGCGTTGAAGGCTTTGCTATATCGGCCTCGACGCGAGAGGCTGGCTCGCGACAGGGGACTAGAGTATCGCCATGAGAGCCTTCATCGCGCACGGGGAAGCCGATCAGGCGATAGCCGACGAGCTCAAGGACTACCTCAAGCCGCTTGGCCTGTTCGCCGAAACCGAGTCCGGCGTGCGCGGCTTTCGTCACCTTCAGAAGAGCGATGTCGTCATCGCCCTCTGGTCGCGCAACGCGCTGTTCACCTCCCATCGCATGATGCTGGAAAAGCGCATGCTGGATGCATGGGCCGACGGCCAGCTGGTGCTGGTCAAACTCGACCACCATATCCTGCCGGTCGGCCTGCGCGACCTGCCGTCGATCGACGCCTCCTTCGAAGCCGCCCGCAAGACAACGGCCTGGCGGGAGGTCGCCAGGGTAGCGAAGGATCGCATCAACACGCTGCTCGTCCAGGCGCAGACGTCCCCACCGCCCGCCGCACCCGCCCCGCCGCCAGAAGGTCCTTTCAGCCCCGGCGAGCGCACCACATTCGCAAGCCCACGCGCGGACCGCCGCGCTCAGGTCAGCGCCCCGAAGCCCGGGTCCTCCGAACCGCATGCAAAGGCGCACAAGGGCGGAAACTGGTTCCTCCCGCTCTCAGCCGTCGTTCTGATCCTCGGCATTCTGGCGGTCGGCGCGAACATCCTCATCGAGCGCTTCACCGGCGATCACGCCGCGGAGACGGAAGTTGCGCAGGAAGCGGTCGAAGCGCCGCCCGAACCACAAGGCCAGGATACGCGCGTGACCGCAGACTTTCTCACGCTGCTTCAGAACGCCGATCTCGCAAACGGCGCCGCCGAAGCGGCCAAGTGCCAGATGTGCCATGCCTTCACCCCGGATGGGCCGGTCATGCTCGGTCCGCCGCTCTACGACATGATCGGTCGCGACATCGCTTCCATCGAAGGCTTCCCGTATTCAAGCGGCGAGCAGGGGCTCACCGATGCCGAAGGCGTCTGGACCTATCGCAACCTCAACGAGTTTCTTGAACGCCCGAAAGCCATAGCCGAAAACACCACGATGTTCTTTGCCGGTATTCCGCGCGACAGCGCCCGTGCCGACCTGATCGCCTACATGCGCACCCTCACGCCTGGCGAACCGGCGCCACTGCCCGAAGCGTTGCCGCCTGGCGAAACCCTCGACGGCGAGGGGGGCGAGACGGCGCCTGCCGGCCCCGAGACAGAAGAGAATCACGGCGAGGATACGGTCGGCGCGTCCTCAGGCCCGATGCGCGAACTCGCCGACATGTCGGACGAGATGCTGACCGAACCATTGATGCTGGCGGGCGCCGCACTTGTCCTGTCAGCCTTGATGATCTTCATCATGAAGCTGTCGCGGGACGCTGCGCGCAGGACCAGGGCGGCCCAGGCGACTGCCGCCGTACCCGATACTCAGCCAACGCCCGAACCGCTCCCCGCAGAGATCATGGCCGCAGTCGAAGAGGTCGGGCCGGACGGCGCGGTCTTCATCTCCTACGCCCACGACGACAATGATCGCGTCGAACCCGTCGTGAGGATCGTCAAATCCAACGGCCGTGAGGTCTGGATCGACAAGGGCGGCATTCAGGCCGGCGATGGCTGGGCCGGCGAAATCGTCCGCGCCATCAAGTCCGCAGGCGGCGTCATGGTCATGTGCTCGCAGAGCGCCTTCGAGAGCGACCACATCAAGCGCGAAATCTACCTTGCTGACCGCTACAAGAAGCAGATCCGCCGATCTTCCTCGAACCCGCCCAGCCGCCGGAAGACTTCGAATACTTCTTTGCAGGCGTCCAGTGGCTGGAATTGTTCAAGCTCCCCGAAGCCGACCGGGCGGGAGCCATCGGCCGGGCGCTGGCAGCGGTCTGAGCACTTTGCTCGATCCGGTTAGCCTTTGATTTAGAGCCTCCGCTTACTCCGCCGGGTACAGGGGGGAAGCGGCTGCCATGCGCATGACGGATCTCGAGGCGGCGGCGCTCGGCGCCTACCACGACGCATGGGCCGATCGCGGTTTCCCGCATCCTGACAGGATCAGGGTCATCAAGCGGGACAAGACCGAGCGCGGCGCCTTCATCCACCTCGCTTCCACGGGTCCAAAAGCAGATCTCCCGGATTGGCTGTGCACCCTGCCGGATCACCATGGCCTGCGCGCGACCCTGCAGCCGAACGGCGTTGAGCTTGGCATCCAGGTCTACATGCTGGACGGCTATCCGGTGACGTTGGAATACGTTCGCGCGAATTACCGCCACTGGAACGGCCGGATCGGCGCCTGTCGGCTGGAAACCGTGATGCTGGTCGCCTGAACGCGCGAGAGGCTGGTCCTATCCGGCAGGACCCACTATAGCCGCGGTCATGAAAGACGGCGGCCGCATCGCAGCAACAATCGAAGTCCTTGATGACGTTCTGGACCGGCGCCAGCCGGTCAAGGCCGCCATGCGTGACTGGGGCAAGAAGGCGCGATACGCCGGCGCCAAGGACCGCGCGTGGGTCTCGGGGCTCGCATTGGATGCGCTGCGTCGCAAGAACTCGATCGAACACGCCATGCAGGCCGAGGGCCCCCGCGCGCTGGCGCTGGGCGCGCTGAAGCATGCGTGGGAATGGGATGTCCGCCGTATCGAGACGGCGATGAAGGACGACCACGCCCCGACAGCCCTGAGCGGACAGGAACGCGAATGCCTCCTGCTCGCCCCGGACCCCTCGGCGCCGCCACACGTCATGGGCGACTTTCCGGAATGGCTAACGCCCCACATGACCCGCGCCTTCGGGCCGGACGCCGTCATCGAGGCGCAGGCCATGGCCGCCCGCGCCCCCGTCGACCTGCGGATCAACACGCTGAAGTCGGACGCCGAGAAAGCTGGCCGCGCGCTCGAAAGCGTCCGCGCCCAGCCCATCGCCGAACTCATCAACGGCTTCCGCATCCCGGCGCCGCAATCCATCGAGCGACAGCAGAGCGTCGAAGCCATCCCCGCCTATTCCAAGGGATGGGTCGAGGTGCAGGACATGGGCTCGCAGATCGCTGCAGCGGCCGCCTGCGTCCAGCCCGGCGAACAGGTGCTCGACTATTGTGCTGGCGGCGGCGGAAAGACGCTGGCCATGGCGGCGGCGATGGAAGGCAAGGGCCAGGTCTTCGCTCACGACGTCGATGGCCGCCGCCTGTCCGCGATCATCCCGCGCATCAAGCGCGCAGGCGCCCACAACGTCCAGCTCCGCCATCCCCGCGAGAACGCCAGCCTCGACGACCTCCAGCACGCAATGGACTGCGTCCTGATCGACGCCCCATGCACCGGCGTCGGCACATGGCGCCGCCGACCGGACGCGAAGTGGCGGCTGCAACCCAACGCACTCGACAAGCGCCGGCAGGAGCAGGCCGAAATCCTCCGCACCGCCTGCAACTACGTGAAACCCGGCGGCCGGCTGGTCTACATCACCTGCTCGTTCCTGACGGAAGAGAACGAAGATCAGGTCGCAGACTTCCTCGCCGACCGTTCCGATTTCTCCATGGCGCCTGTCGCCGACGCTGCAGCCGGGTCAGGCGTGCTGACAGAGCAGGGAGCCGCACTGGTGCGCAAACTCAGCCGCCCCGACGGCAGCCTCCGCCTCACGCCGCGTTCGGCAGGATGCGATGGCTTCTTCGTCACCGTGATGCGAAGAGAAGCCTAAGACTCAGACGCAGCCGGAGGAGCGCAAATGGAAGACCTCAGCGGACGAACAGCCATCGTCACCGGCGCCGCGAGGGGGATAGGCGCAGCCATCGCCACCGCCCTCTCCGAAGCGGGTGCGAATGTCCTCATCACTGACATCATGGACGGCGCAGCGCAGGCGGCAGAAATCGGCGGCGCCTTCCTCCATCACGACGTGACCAGCGAAGCGGACTGGACCGCAGCAATCGCAAAAGCGCGCGACGAGTTCGGCGGGCTCGACATCCTCGTCAACAACGCCGGTGTGTTCACACTGGCCCCGATCACCAGTGTGCCGCTCGATGACTTCCGCAAGATGCAGCAGATCAACGTCGACGGCGTCTTCCTCGGCATGAAGCACGCCATTCCCGCCATCGCAGAGCGGGCGTCGAAATGGGATGGCGGCGGCGCCATCGTCAACGTCTCGTCGGTTGCAGGCATCATCGGCTCGCCAATGACAACCGCCTACAGCGCCTCCAAGGGCGCCGTCCGCCTGATGACCAAGAGCGCCGCCATCGAGTGCGGCGCGATGAAGCTGAACATCCGGGTAAACTCGGTCCATCCCGGCATCATCGACACGCCCATGATGTCGAGCGCCATCAATGCGGCCCGTCGCGGCGATGAAGGCGACGACGATGTCCGCAGGCGCTTCGCAAAACAGCATCCGCTCGGCCGCGTCGGCCGCCCATCCGACATCGCGAACGCCGTCCGCTTCCTCGCCTCCGACAGCGCCGCCTTCATGACCGGCGCCGAGCTCGTCGTCGACGGCGGCATGACCGCGACCTGATGCGCGATCCATCCTCCAAAGTCACCCGCATCAACAATCCCGCTCATCCCGGCGAAGGCCGGGATCCAGTCCACATGAAGCAGAGCCGGGCGCAGCCCGTCACATGCATATAACAAATGACCGATCGCATACCCGAACCCCTGCCGGATGAACTCGAACTGCCCCTGACCAAAAGCGGCCTCCCGAGCGCCGTCCGGCTCGTCGCCCTGACCGCGATCGGCGTCATGCTGCTGGTGGCGTTTCAGGGCGTCTCGGCAAGCGACATGGCGCGGTGGGCCGCAGGCATCGCAATCATCGCCGGCGGTGTGATCTTCCTGTTCCTGCGCATGGCCCACCCGGTGCTGCTCCACCTCACAAGACAGGGCTTCACCTACAGGATCGGCTCAAAGCGGTGGACGCGATCGTGGCGCGACGTCTCGGCCATCGCCGCCGAAACCACGCCCAGCAAGAAGGTCTGGGTCACCGTCAGATGGAAGTCGCCCCAGCCGCGCATGGCTCCGATGAACGACATGCCGACTGAGAAAGACGGCTTCGTCACCTCGTTCGGCCTAACGCCCTACGAACTCGCCGCGCTACTCAACCGTTATCGCACCGGAAAACCCTAGACGGCTGCGCAATCGGGCCGTTTCCACAGGCCGGTAGGCCCCCGACATTGACGACAGGCCTGAACCTCTTCATCTGACGCCATGGCGAACACAGCTCCCCCCACGGCGAATCACGAACGCGTCCTGATTGTCGATTTCGGCAGTCAGGTCACACAGCTCATCGCCCGGCGCCTGCGCGAGATGGGCGTTTATTGCGAGATCCATCCCTTCAACAAGGCCGACGGCGCCTTCATCGCCGATTACGGCCCCAAGGCGATCATCCTCTCCGGCGGCCCGTCCAGCGTCTACTGGGACAACGCCCCGATGGCCGACACAGCCGTCTACGAGGCAGGCGTGCCGGTCCTCGGCATCTGCTATGGCCAGCAGGTGATGATGCACCAGCTCGGCGGAACCGTCGAAGGCGGCACAAGCCGCGAATTCGGCCGCGCCTTCATCGAACCCGTCGTCCAGGACGATCCCTTCCTGTCGGGCCTCTTCGCCAACGGCGACAAGGAACAGGTCTGGATGAGCCACGGCGACCATGTTTCGCACATGGCGCCAGGCTTCGGCGTCATCGCCAAGTCGCCGGGCGCGCCAATGGCCGTGATCGCAGACCCCGAGCGCCGCTTCTACGCCACCCAGTTCCACCCCGAAGTCCACCACACCACCCACGGACGCACCATCCTCTCGAACTTCGTCAAAGGCGTCGCCGGCCTGAAGGGCGACTGGACCATGGCCGCGTTCCGCGAAGAAATGGTCGGCAAGATCCGCGCACAGGTCAAAGACGGCAAAGTCATCTGCGGCCTCTCCGGCGGCGTCGACTCCTCCGTCGCCGCCGTCCTGATCCACGAAGCCGTCGGCGACCAGCTCACCTGCGTCTTCGTCGACACCGGCCTGATGCGCATGGGCGAGGCCGACGAAGTCGTCACGCTGTTTCGCGACCACTACAACATCCCGCTAGTCCACGTGGACGCCGGCGACACCTTCCTTGGCGGACTCAAGGGCGTCTCCGACCCGGAAGCCAAGCGCAAGTTTATTGGAAAGACCTTCATCGACATCTTCGACGCCGAAGCCTCGAAGGTCGGCGGCGCACAATTCCTCGCACAGGGAACGCTCTATCCCGACGTCATCGAAAGCGTCTCGTTCGACGGCGGCCCGTCCGTCACCATCAAGTCTCACCACAATGTCGGCGGCCTGCCGGAGCGGATGAACCTCAAGCTGGTCGAACCGCTGCGCGAACTCTTCAAGGACGAGGTGAGGGCGCTCGGCCGCGAACTCGGCCTGCCCGAAGCCTTCGTTGGCCGCCATCCCTTTCCGGGCCCCGGCCTCGCGATCCGCATTCCCGGCGAAATCACGCCCGAACGCGTCGAGACCCTCCAGAAAGCCGACGCCATCTACCTCGATGAAATCCGCAAGGCCGGGCTCTACAACGAGATCTGGCAGGCCTTCGCCGTCCTGCTGCCGGTCAACACGGTTGGCGTCATGGGCGACGTCCGCACCTACGAAAGCGTCCTCGCCCTGCGCGCCGTAACCTCAACCGACGGCATGACCGCGGACTATTACCCATTCCCCCACGACTTCCTCGGCCGCTGCGCCACCCGCATCATCAACGAAGTAAAAGGCGTCAACCGCGTTGTCTACGACGTCACCTCAAAACCCCCGGCACGATCGAGTGGGGAGTAGGGGCGTCAACGCCAGCGCCACACCGGCAGGAACCCGGGAGACCGTCGGATGACGACGATGTACGGCATCCCCAATTGCGACACGATCCGGAAAGCCCGCAAATGGCTGGCCGACGCAGGCGTCGACTACGACTTCCACGACTACAAGAAATCCGGCGCGCCGGCCGCGAGGCTGAAGTCGTGGGCCGCAGAGGCGGGCTGGGAGGCGCTGCTTAACAAGGCCGGCACGACCTTCCGCAAACTGCCGCCAGAGGAGAAGTCCGACCTCGATGAGACCAAAGCTTTGGCCCTGATGGTTGAATACCCATCTATGATCAAACGACCGGTGCTGGAGGCTGATGGCGAGCTGCTCATCGGCTTCGATCCGGAGCGCTACCAGCAAGTTCTCAAAGGCTAATTGCGCTTCTGTGGGTTAGCCTGCGCTAAAATGCTGCAAGTGCGTAACCGGGGGTAGACGAATCCCTCGCGGGCGCCTATGTACCCGTCACCCAAGCCATCGCAAAACGATCCTTGAGTCTCATCAGAAAGTTGCAATGAATCCAAATAACACGACCTTCGCCGACAGGCAGGCCGCATCGGCCGCTGCCAAAAAAGCCCTCCTCGAAAAATTCAAGCCAAAGCCAACGGTCCAGGCTGAAGAGCCGATCGACCACGAGAAGGAACGGCGCGAACGCATCGAGCAGATCCGCGAGCAACGCGCCAAGGAGCGCGAAGAAAAGCGTCGCGCCAAGGCCGAAGCAGAAGCAAGAGCCGCCGAAGAGCGCATCGAGGCTGAAAAAGCCGAAGAAGCCGCCCGCCTCGAAGCTGAGCAGAAATCAGACGCCGAAAAACGCGCCGAGCGCAAAGAGCGCAAGAAGGCGATGAAGGAAGCGGCGCGCCAAAAGAAAATGGAGCGCCAGCAGGGCGGCGGCCGCAGCAGCGCCGCAGCCGCATCAACCGGCGACACCGCTTACGACGCCCGCAAGGCGCACGAGCAATATATCCGCGAACTCGAGCGCAAACGCGCCTGATCACGACGCGGACCAGAAAAAGTCCATTTAAATCAGCGGCCGGCGGAAATATTTCCGCCGGCCGCATCCGTTTGCGCCTCTGCGCCCCTCTAACCTGAAAGGCCCCGCGTCCAGCGTGGCAAATCGGGAGAGAAAACATGGGGCCGGAAATTGCCATTCCCTTGGCTGCTTTCGCCACGGTCGTTGCGATCGTCTGGGCGATCCAGCACTACGCAGCAAAGAAGCGCGCGGAAGCCTACGCAACCGTACGCCTCGCCATCGAGAAGGGGCAGGAAATCACGCCCGATGCGATGGAGGCCATGACACGCCTCGCGCATCCGCTGGCGGATCTGCGCCGCGGCATCCTGCTGCTGGCGCTGACGGTGGCCATCGCCGGCTTCGGCTGGCTGGTGTCGATGGAAGAAGATGAAGCGCTCGGACCGCTGCTGGGCATCTCACTGTTTCCCGCATGTCTCGGTCTCGCCTATATCGGGCTCCACTACTTCGCGAACGCCAACAAGTCGTCCTGACGGGAGCAGTGGCCGTGACCGGCCAGACCGACGACCCGGATACCATCGCCGCGGCTATGCGCGGCAGCCGCAAGGCGTTCGAGCGACTGGTGCGCAACCATCAGTCCGCCGTCCGGGCGCTGTCGCGCCGCCTCGCGGGCAATTCCAGCGATGGCGACGACATCGCCCAGTCTGCTTTCCTGACGGCGTGGCGACGGCGGGCGACATGGCGTGGCGGCTCATTCAAGGCATGGGTCTGCGCCATCGCATACCGGGAATTCCTCCAGGCCCGGAAGGCCGGGCAGGGCGGTTACAAGGAAGCGCCCGAGTCCGACGTCGGTGTATCGCCAGCGCTCGGCGAACAGCTCGACCTGTTGCGCGCCTTCGCCGACCTTGAACCGAACCAGCGCGCCGCCGTCGCACTCTGCCTTGGCGCCGGCATGTCACACGCGGAAGTCGCCTTCGCCATGGCCGCTCCGCTCGGCTCGGTGAAGTCCTGGGTCAACCGCGGGCGCGCCAATCTGCAGCGAAGCCTCGCAGTCTACGAGAAGGTGTGAGACGTTGGTGGAACGAGAACGAGATGTTTGAGAGCAGAACCGGAATGGGTGACAGTCTCGAAGCAAGGCTCGCCGCCGACGAAGCGACGATAGCGGACGACGGGTTCTCCGCCCATGTCACGGCGCAGGCTGGCAGCCGTTCGAGATTTCGTCGCAGTTGGCTGGTGGGCGCCGGCATAATCGGCGGCGCCGCCGCTGCGCTCAGCCTTGGTCAGGCATTTCCCGTCGTGAAGCAGGCGTTCGCCAACGCCGCCCCGCCGCAGCTGATGATTTCGCTGCCAGCCCTCGATTTGACGGTCCAACTGACGCGCGACACCGTCTTCGGCCTCGTACTGGCGCTGGTCCTGCTGGCTGGAGCCGCCGCCGCCCGCTTCGCCAGCGACGATATCTGACACGATTGCCTTTTCTGCCGTCCTCTGCTCCCTTCCGCGGACGGGCAGGAGGCGATGATGGGGTCGGTGAGCTATTTCGTTCTGGGTCTGGCGCTGTTTTTCGGCACGCACCTGTTCTCGACCTTCCGGTCGAGGGGACCGGGGAATATCCGGGAAAAGATGGGATACGGCCCTTACATGGGGCTCTATTCGCTGGTCTCGATCGTCGCCCTCGTGCTGATCGTCATGGGCTACGGCTCCCTGCGGAACATGATCCCGGTCTGGGATCCGCCGATCTGGACGCGGCACATCCCCCTGACCTTGATGCTGCCGTCCCTGATCCTGCTGGTCGCGGCCTACGCGCCCACCGGCTATATCAAGAAGGCGGTCAAGCACCCGATGCTCGCGGCCGTGAAGATCTGGGCCTTTTCACATCTCTGCGCCAACGGCGATCTCGCCTCGATAGTCCTGTTCGGTTCGTTCCTCGCCTACGCGGTGATCGACCGCATCGTCATCAAGCGCAGGGGCGATCCCACAGAGGGCAAGTCCCCGGCCATCATGGGTGACGCCATCTCGGTGATCGGCGGGATCGCAGCCTACGCCGGCATCGTGTTCTGGGCCCATGCCGCGTTGTTCGGCGTGCCGGTCCTTCCGTAAACGGAAGCACAAACCCGGCGCTATGATTGCCACAGCCCCTGCGTCGCCCTAAGTCTGGTGCGGTCGATTGTGCGCCGCATCAACGGGAATTCCATGTCGAAACAGATACAGACGCGCCGCAAGACGGTCCGCGACATCCGCGCGGCCAAGGGCGCAACCCCGCTGGTCTGCCTCACGGCTTACACCGCGCCGATGGCCGAACTTCTCGACGAGCGCGTCGACATGATGCTGGTCGGCGACTCGGTCGGCATGGTGGTCCACGGCCTTCCGACAACCGTGGGCGTCACCCTCGACATGATGATCATGCACGGCAAGGCCGTGATGCGCGGCTCCACGCAGGCCTTCGTCGTCGTCGACATGCCGTTCGGCTACTATGAGGGCTCGCTGGAGCAGGCGTTCACAAACGCATCTCGCGTCATGCGCGAAACCGGCTGTCAGGCTGTGAAGATCGAATCGGGCGCTTACGCCGCCGACACCGTCCGCCATCTTGTGGAACGCGGCGTTCCGGTTGTCGCGCATGTCGGCCTGAGACCCCAGGCGACCCACGTCGACGGTGGCTTCAAGGCCAAGGGCCGCACCCAGGAAGAGGTCGACCGGGTCATGAACGAAGCCCTAGCCGCAGACGAGGCCGGCTGCCTGGCGATGGTCGTGGAGGGGGTCGCCGAAGAGCTCGGCCGGCAAGTTACAGCCGCCGTATCGTGCCCCACGATCGGCATCGGCGCGTCCACGGCCTGCGACGGCCAGATCCTCGTGACCGACGACATGCTGGGAATGTTCGACTGGACGCCAAAATTCGTCCGCAAATACGCCGATCTCCGCTCAGAAATCGGCAAGGCGGTCGACGGCTATGCTGAGGATGTCCGGCAGAGACAGTTCCCGTCTGAGGCCGAAACCTACAACTTCAAGGGTCAGAACTGATCCCCGATCAACAGCCCATTCGTCACAGCGTTCTTCGTTTGCTCCGGGCGCGCCCCGCCGCTAAGTTGCCCGCGATTTGAGGTAGGAGCGCCTGTTCGTGGCCGATATTTTCAGTGAAGTCGAAGAAGGCCTGCGGCAGGACCGCGCCTCGGCGCTATGGAAGAAGTACGGTCCGATCGTCATCGGCGCCGCCGTTCTTCTCGTCGCGGCCGTCGCCGTATGGGAATATATGCGCTGGTCCCGCGCCGAAGCGATCGAAGCCTCCGCCACCGAGTACTCGACCGCGATGGATCTCCTCGAAAGCGACGATACCGAAGCCGCCGAACAGGCCTTCGGGAACATCGCGGCCGGCGACGGCGGCTTTGCCGCTCTGGCGGCTCACATGGCGGCCTCCGCTGCCGAGGCCAGTGGCGACACCGAATCGGCGATCGAGCATTTCGAAACCGCCGCCGCGAAAACTGACAACATCTATGCCGATCTCGCCGTCCTGAAGGGCGCCTACCTGCAGGCGGATACAGTCGGCCTCGCAGAGCTTGAAGCCATCGTCGCGCCGATCCTCACCGGGTCCGGTCCGACCGATGCGCTGGCGCGCGAGCTGATTGCCGCCAAGGCGCTGGCCGAAGGCGACATCGAACGCGCCCGCCGCGACTACCAGACCCTCTCGCTGAGGCTCGACGACGGCAGCCGCCTGCCTGCCTTCCAGCAGCGCGTCCAGCGCGCCCTGATGGTGCTGCCGCCGGCTGCGGCGCCCGCAGCGACTGAAACACCCACGGAAGACGCCGGAGCCGACGCTCCGGGATCCGCCGAACCCGAGGATGCTCCGGCCCAATGAACACGCTCGTCAAACTAGCGACGCTCGCCAGCGCCGCCGTATTGCTCGCCGGCTGCGGACTGTTCGGCGGCGGACGCACCGAAATCTCGGAAGAGGAGCGGGCCGCCCGCATCTCGCTCAGCGTTCTCGACCAGCAGCTCGAGCCCGATCCAACCCTGGCTGCAACCACAGTCGCGCTTCCGGCCGCAACCCAGAACGCTGACTGGCCCCAGGCGGGCAGGGTGCCCACCAAGCTGGTCGGCAACATCGACGCCGGCTCGAACCTCCGCGTTGCGTGGCGCACCAACGCTGGCGCCGGCTCGGCGCGGAAACGCAGGATCGTCGCAGCGCCCGTCGTCAGCGACGGCACGATCTACGTCGTCGACGCTGACCAGACCGTCCGCGCGTTCGACGCCGCCAATGGCCGCAACCAGTGGGAGACGGCGCTGGAATCCGGCCTCGAGCGCGACCAGATCGCAGTCGGCGCAGGGATCGGCATTGCCGGTGACCGCGTTCTCGTGACCTCCGGGTTTGGCTACGTGGTGGCCCTGTCGCGCACGGACGGCAGCGAAATCTGGCGCCGCCCGGTCGAGACGCCAGTTTCCGGCTCGCCGGCAATCCTCGGCGGCCGCGCCTACGTCACCTCGACCAACAACGAGCTCTACGTCATCGACGTGTCCACGGGCGAACTCATGTGGACGGATCAGGCGATCGCCGAATCCGCCCGCATCCTCGCATCGCCCAGCCCGGCCGTGAACGCAGATCTGCTTGTTGCGCCATTCTCCTCCGGCGAACTCATCGCCTACGTCCCGGCCAACGGTCGCCGCCTCTGGCAGGACACGCTGACAACGGTCGGCCGCTTCACGCCGCTGTCGGCCATCAATGACATCTCGGGTCGGCCCACCATCGAGGACGGCGTCGTCTACGCCGCCAGCCATTCCGGCGTTCTCGCCGCAATCGATGCGCGGACCGGCACACGCATCTGGAACCGCCTCTTCGGCTCGCGCCTCGGCCCGGTGGTCAGCGGCCAGTACCTCTTCATCGTCGGAACCGACGGACAGGTCGCCTGCATCAACAAGATCGACGGCCGCGTCATCTGGGTTCGCAAGCTAGCGGGCTTCGAGGACGAGGAGAAGAAACAGGACGCAATCGTCTGGACCGGCCCGCTGGTTTCGAACGACCGCCTGATCCTCGTCTCGTCTCAGGGCGACGCCCTGGCGCTGTCGATCCAGACCGGCGAAACCATCGCAGACCTTGATCTTGGCCAGTCAGTGTATATTGAACCCATCGCCGCGGGCGGCCTGATCTATTTCCTCACGGACGAGGGAACGCTGATCGCGGTCCGCTAGTCGCGGCAATCGCCGCATGGAGCTCGGACATGACCCTGGCGGTCGCCATCGTGGGTCGCCCGAACGTCGGAAAGTCCACACTTTTCAACCGCCTCGCCGGCGGCAAGATCGCGCTGGTCCACGACCAGCCGGGCGTCACGCGCGACCGCAAGGAGGCCATGGGCCGTCTCGGCGGCCTCGATATGCGCCTGATCGACACGGCCGGCTTCGAGGACGTGACGGATGAATCCCTCGAAGCGCGCATGCGCCGCCAGACCGAACTGGCCATCGCCGCCGCCGATGTCTGCATCTTCCTGATCGACGCGCGCGAAGGCGTGACCCCCGTCGACGAACGCTTCGCCCAGTTGCTCAGGCGCTCGGGCAAGCCGGTCGTTCTCGCGGCCAACAAGTGCGAGGGCAAGCGGGGCGATGCCGGCCTCATCGAGTCCTGGAACCTCGGCATGGGCGAGGCCGTCGCCATTTCCGCCGAGCACGGCGAAGGCATGGCCGATCTCTACGAAGCCCTCGCTGCAGTCGAGGCCGAACTCATCGCAGCCGACCCCACCGCCATGGCGGACGAGACCGAGGTTGAACCCGAAGCGCCGTTCGATCCGGATGCAGAAGCGCCTCCCGAAACCGACAAGCCGGTCCGCATCGCCTTCGTCGGCCGTCCGAACGCCGGCAAGTCGACGCTCCTCAACGCGATCCTCGGCGACGACCGTTTCCTCACCGGCCCTGAAGCCGGCATCACCCGCGACAGCATCACGGTCGCCTGGCAATGGCGCGATCGCGAAATCCGCCTCGTCGACACCGCAGGCCTCCGCAAGCGCCAGCGCGTGCAGGAAAAGCTAGAGCGCATGTCGACGTCCGAGACGATCCACGCGCTCCAGTTCTGCGATGTCGTCGTCCTCGTGATGGACCCGAACGACGCCTTCGAAAAACAGGACGTCCAGATCGCTGGACTCGCCCTTCGCGAGGGCAGGGGCCTCGTCTTCGCGATCACCAAGTGGGATGCGATCGACCAGAAAACCGAAGCAAGAAAAGTCATCCAGTCGCTCGCCGAGCGCCGCATTCCGCAGGCGAAGGGCGCGCCCATAGAGTTCGTCTCGGGCAAGAACGGCAAGAACCTCGACCGGCTCATGGACGCCTGTCTCTCCGTTCACCGTCACTGGTCCGCCCGCGTGAAGACGCGCGACCTCAACGACTGGCTGCACTACGTCGTACAGAAACACCCGCCGCCGGCCCCGGACGGCAAGCGCGTGAAGCCGCGCTACATGGCCCAGATCAAGACCCGCCCGCCAACCTTCGTCCTGATGGCCTCGCGCGCGGAATCGATGCCCGAAACCTACAAGCGCTACCTTCTCAACGAATTGCGCGAAGCCTTCGACCTTCCCGGCGTGCCAATCCGGCTCGAGGTGAAGCAGGGCAAGAACCCCTACGCCGACAAGGGCTGATCAGCCGACCATGTCGCGATATGCGAAGCGCTTGCCGTGCTCGGCAAAGCTCTCCGCCAGCAGTCCGGGAACCACGCTGGCCACGTCATCGGGAGAAGGCAGCGTCGCCGGATCCTCGCCCGGCATCGCCTTGAACCGCATTTCGGTCCGCGTCGCGCCGGGGTCGAACAGGTTCACGCGGACCGACGTGTTCTCCACCTCATCCGCGTAGCAATTGACCAGCGCCTCCAGCGCCGCTTTCGACGCCGCATAAGGCCCCCAGAACGCCCGGTGCCGCACCGCCGCGCCGGATGTGACGAACAGCGCCCGCCCCGCCGGGCTCTTGCGCAGCAACCCGTCCATCGACCGGATCAGCCGCCAGTTCGCCGAAAGGTTCACGTCCATCGTTTCCTGGAAGCTCGACGGCGACACATGCGTCAGCGGCCCGATCGTGCCCAGCACGCCGGCATTGCCGAACAGGCCGTCGAGCCGGCCGAACTTCGCGACCAAGGCATCGCCGAGACGGTCGATCGCATCGCCATCCTTCATGTCCATGGGAACCAGCGTCGCCTCACGGCCGCTGCGTTCGCGGATCTCGTCATCCAGCTTGGTCAAGGCCGCCTGCGACCGCGCAGTGCAGACAACATGGTTGCCCGCCTCGGCCAGCGCCAACGCCGCCGCGCGTCCAATCCCGCGCGAGGCGCCGGTAACGAGAACAATCCTGCGATCCATGAAACCTAATCGTCCAGCAGCGACAATTGCTCGTCCTTGGCGGCGCGATCCTCGTCATGGTCCACCAGCCGCGTCGGGTACTTGCCGGTAAAGCAATGATCCGCGAATTGCGGCGTCTCCTCGTCCCGCTTGGCCACGCCAAGCCCGGCATAGAAACCGTCCAGAGAGATGAACTTGAGACTGGTCACGCCAAGGAACTTGCGGATCTCCTCAACCGACATCGAAGAGGCGATCAACTCGCCCTTCGACGGCATATCGATCCCGTAGAAGTCGGGATACTTGATCGGCGGCGAGGCCACCAGGAAATGGATCTCCGCGGCGCCTGCATGCTTCACCATGTCGACGATCCGCTTCGACGTATTGCCGCGCACGATCGAGTCATCGATCAGCACGACCTTCTTGCCCTCCAGCAGCGGCCGGTTCGCCGCATGCTTGCGCGACACCGAAGTCACCCGGCTCGACTGCGTCGGCTGGATGAAAGTCCGCCCGACATAGTGGTTGCGGATGATGCCAAAGCCGAACGGGATGCCCGACGCCTGCGAATAGCCCAAGGCCGCCGGGCTGCCGCCATCGGGAACCGGGCAGACGATGTCGGCGTCGATCTTCGCCTCGCGCGCCAGCTGGCGGCCAAACTCGCACCGCGTCTCGTAGACGCTGCGCCCATACATCTCGCTGTCAGGCCGCGCGAAGTAGACATATTCGAACACGCAGGGCGTGGCCTTGCGACGCGGGAAGGGCGTCAGGCTCTCCACCCCGTCCTCCGAAATCACCACGACTTCGCCGTTCTCGATATCGCGAATGAAGCTGGCTCCGATCGCGTTCAGCGCACACGTCTCGGAAGCCAGCACCGGCGCGCCGTCGAGTTCGCCAAGCACCAGCGGCCGCAGGCCCCACGGGTCACGCGCGCCGATCATCTTCTTCTTGGTCATCCCGACAAAGGCATACCCGCCCTCAAGCCGCTTCAGCGCCTCAATGAACCGGTCGATGAAATTGCCGCGATCCGACCGCGCCGTCAGCTGCAGCACGACTTCGGTGTCCATGGTCGACTGGAAGATGGCGCCGGTCTTCACCAGTTCGGCGTGCAGCGAGCGGGCGTTGGTCAGGTTGCCGTTGTGGGCGATGGCGAATCCGCCGCCCGCCAGGTCGCCATAGATCGGCTGGATGTTGCGCAGGGCGACCTTGCCCGAAGTGGAATAGCGGTTGTGCCCGATGGCCACCCGGCCGGGCAGGCGAGCGATCGCCGATTTCTTCTCGCTGAAGTTGTCTCCCACCAGGCCAAAGTGCCGTTCGGTATGAAAGCGGTTGGTGTTCGGATCGTAGCTGGCGATGCCGCAGGCTTCCTGGCCGCGATGCTGCAGGCTGTGCAGCCCCAGAGCGGTCAGAACCGCCGCATCATCCCGGCCGAAAACGCCAAACACGCCGCACTTGTGGCGCATCCCGTCCTTGCTAGCCGGACTGAAATCGTCGTCCTCGACTATTTCCATTGCTCAAAGCCTCCAGCGCACGGCCCCGACCACAGTCTCATTCGTCCGATCCGGCAATTGAATCAACCGGCTCGGCGATCGCTTCACCCGCTTTTTCGACAAATCCCGGAATCGTGTTGCGTATCCACGACGCTGCGCCGTCCAGATATGGGTAGCTGAACGCATCCGTCATCTGCTCCGGGACAGATTCTTCAGGCAACACCTGCTGCACCAGCAGAACGAACAGCACGCCGGCGAGAATCCCCCGCGCAATCCCGAACGCAGCCCCAGCCAGCCGGTCCAGCAGGCCGATCTCGGGCGAAGCGTGCACCAATCGCGACAACCGCCCGCCAATGAACGCGGCCAGCGAGTAGGCGACAAGAAAGCCGATCAGGAACACGATCGTCGCCGGCACAAGGTCCGACCAGCTGTCCGGAAACAGCGGTTCCACAAACCCGCCCAGCAGCCGCACGAACACGAAGCCGACAATACCGCCAACGATGAAGGACAGAACGGACGACGCTTCGCGAATCAGGCCGCGGCCAAGCGACATCACCATCGAAACGATGATGACGATCAGCAGGATCAGGTCGAAAACCAGCCCTGGGCCCTGGGACAGATCCGACAAGCTAGTCTCCCTGAAGCGTATCGATGAGCGCCTGCACGCTGGATAACCCGATAACCTTGAGGCCGTCGACCTGTTCTGGCGCCCCAGGGGGTGTGACCGCGCAGTCAAACCCCAGACGCGCCGCCTCCCTCAACCGGGTCTCCAGCCGGCCGACCGGCCGGACCGCGCCGGACAGTGCAATTTCGCCGAAAAACACGGTTTTAGATGGTACGCCTCGGTCCAGAAGCGAAGAGGCAAGCGCAGCTGCAGCTGCAAGATCCCCGGCCGGCTCACTGATGCGATACCCTCCGGTCACGGAAAGATAGACGTCCCGCGCGCCCGTCCGCAGCCCGCAACGCGAATCAAGCACGGCCAGCAGCATCGCGAGACGCGAACTCTCCCAGCCCACGACCGAGCGCCGCGGCGATCCGGCGACTTCCTGCCCGACCAGCGCCTGCACCTCCGCCAGCATCGGCCGCGACCCTTCCATAGCGGCAAACACAGCCCGTCCAGAAGCGCCTTCATCTCCCGCGCCAAGGAACATCGCCGAAGGGTCGGTCGTGCTCACCAGACCCTGTTCACGCATCTCGAACACGCCGATTTCGTCAGTCGGCCCGAACCGGTTCTTCACAGACCGCAGGATACGGAACTGGTGGCCGCGCTCACCCTCGAAGTAAAACACCGCGTCCACCATGTGCTCCAGCACACGCGGTCCCGCGATCTGCCCGTCCTTCGTCACATGCCCGACGAGGATGACGATCGCGCCGCTCTTCTTCGCAAACCGCGTCAGCTCCTGCGCGCACGCCCGCACCTGACCGACAGAACCCGGCGCCGCCTCCAGCCCGTCCGACCACAGCGTCTGCACGCTGTCGATCACCACGAGGTCCGGCGACGTCGCCTTCAGCGCCTTGAGGATCGAGCGCAGATCCGTCTCGGACGCCAGCTGAACCGGCGCATCGGCCACTCCCAGTCGCCGCGCGCCTGAATTTGCGAGACCGATTCCTCGCCCGAAATATACGCCGTCGAAACGCCAGACTTCGCCATCGACGCAGCAGCCTGCAGAAGCAGTGTCGACTTCCCGATCCCGGGATCGCCCCCAATCAGCACGGCGGACGATCGCGCAATCCCGCCGCCGAACACGCGGTCCAGTTCCGAAATCTGCGTCGACAATCGCTCCGGCGGCGGCTCTGCGGAATCCAGCGGCGAAAACTCCACCCCGCTCACCTTCGAACGGCTCGCGCCTTTCTCCGCCGGCATCCCGCCCGGCGCGCCCACGGTTTCCTCAACCAGCGTATTCCACTCGCCACAGCCCTCGCACTTGCCCGACCACTTGCCGTGGACGGTCCCGCAAGACTGGCAGACAAAGGCGGTCGAAGCCCGGGCCATGGCGATAAGCTCGAATCAATGTGACGGGCGGATGTTGGCAGGTTTCGCAAATCGGTGCGAGAAAGGACCGGGCGGCGCAATCCAGCAGTCTGTAGCGCAAGGATATTTCCCGGTGGATGTCTCCAGACGCAACCTGCTGCAAGCCGCGCCCGCCGCCGGATTGCTGCTTGCGGGCCCATCGCTGGCGTCATGCGCCAGCAGCATAGCAGCCCAGTCGGCCGAAACCTCGCCATCGTTTCCGGACCTTGCCGCCAGCGCTCAACCGATCACCCCCGACGAGCACGCAGCACGCGTCGAGAAGGCGCAGCGCCTGCTGCAGGATGTTGGCGCCGCCGCGCTCCTCCTCGAGTCCGGATCCTCGCTCACCTATTTCACCGGCATCCGCTGGGGCCGCTCCGAACGCTTCACCGGCGCCATCATCCCAGCCTCCGGCGCACCCGCTATCGTAACCCCTGAGTTCGAGGAACCCTCGATTCGCGAAAGCCTCCGCATCGAAGCGGACATCCGCGTATGGAACGAACACCAGAACCCGTTTGGGCGTGTGGCCGGCATCCTGTCGGATCGGGGCGCCACGGATGGCCCCATCGCGATCGAGGAAACGGTCCGCTTCTTCATCGCCGACGGCGTCGCCGACGCCACCGGCCGCCCGCAGATCAGCGCCAACCCCATCGTCCGCCAATGCCGCATGTACAAGTCGCCGGCCGAACTCGCCCTGATGCAGACAGCCACCGACATCACCATGGCCGCCTATCGGCACGTCCACGCCAACCTCCAGCTCGGCATGTCATCCGGCGACGTCTCGGCCATGATGAGCAACGCCACACGCGCGCTCGGCGGATCGGTAGAATTCTCGATGGCTCTTCTCAACGAAGCCAGCGCCTATCCCCACGGGACGGATACGCCGCAGGTCATTCGCGAAGGCTCGCTCATCCTCATGGATTGCGGCGCATCCGTTCACGGCTACGAGTCAGACGTGTCGCGCACATGGATCTTCGGCGAGCCGACAGCGAAACACCGGGAGGTCTGGAACACGGTCCGGCGCGGCGGAAATCGCGCTCGAAACGGCGCAGGTCGGCACGCCCGCCGGCGCGGTCGACGATGCGGTGCGCAGCTACTACGAAAGCCTGGGTTATGGCCCGGGATACGCCACGCCCGGACTTTCGCATCGCACCGGCCACGGCATCGGCCTCGACGGCCATGAGCCAGTCAACTTCGTCCACGGCGAAACGACGCCACTGGCGCCTGGCATGTGCGTGTCCAACGAGCCCGGCATCTACATATTCGGCGAGTTCGGCGTCCGCCTCGAAGACTGCCTCTACATGACAGAGCAGGGGCCGCAGCTCTTCTCGCAATTCTCGCCCTCGATCGACCAGCCGTTCGGCTAGAGCCGCGCGAATGTTGGCGTGAACTGCGCCAGCCAGTCCACGTGCGGCGCAATGTCGAGACCCTGCGCCTCCAGCCACGCAGCGGAGTGACAGGTGTCCTCATACCGCTCCCCGCCATCGCAGATCAGCGTAGCGATGCTTCCTTCGCGCCCGCCCGCCTTCATCTCGCCCGCCAGCACCAGCGACGCACAGAGATTGAGCCCGGTCGAAGGGCCGAACCTGCGCCCGGTCAGGTCCTTCAGCCACCACACCGCAGCAATGCTCGCCGCATCTGAAATCTTCATCATCCGGTCGACAATCTGCGGCAGGAAGGAAGGCTCCATCCGCGGCCGCCCCACGCCCTCGATCCGCGAGCGCACGCCTGCCTGGCTCGCATCCTCACCGGAGACATAACCATCGTAGAAGACCGACCCCTCCGGGTCCGCCACGCAAACCTTCGTGTCGCAGAAGCAGTCCGCCCGATAACGCAGGTACCGCCCGATCGTCGCGGACGTGCCCCCTGTTCCCGCGCCGACGACGATCCATTCCGGCGCCGGATGCGGCTCGCTCTCGAGTTGCTGGAAAAGGCTCTCGGCGATGTTGTTGTTCGCGCGCCAGTCCGTCGCGCGCTCAGCATTGGTGAACTGGTCGAGGTAATACCCGCCGCTCTCCGCCGCCAGCTCCTCGGCCTTCGCGTAGATGTCGCCAGCCGCCACCTCTACCGTCTGTCCGCCATTGCGCGCGATCTCGGCAATCTTCCGCGCCGACGTTCCTTCCGGCACCACCGCGACAAACGGCAGCCCGAGCAACCGGGCGAAGTACGCCTCCGACACCGCCGTGCTCCCCGAAGACGCCTCGATCAGCGTCGTCTCGGGCCCGATCCGGCCGCTGCACAGACCGTACAGGATCAGCGACCGCGCCAGCCGGTGTTTCAGGCTCCCGGTCGGGTGGATGGACTCATCCTTGAGGTAGATGTCCACCCCATCCAGCCCGCCGACTGTCAGCTTCTGAAGGTGCGTATCCGACGAACGGTTGAAGTCGGCGTCGATCGTCCGCATCGCCTGCCGCAACCACGCCCGCCGCGACGGCTCGCCGGAAGCGCGCGAATGATCGCCAAGAATGAAGTCTGGTTCTCTGGAGGTCATGCCGTCAGCCGGTCCGGTCGCAACGTGTGGTCGCGCACCATAGCACCCATGCGGGCGCCGCCAATCGCAAGCCTACATCGCCGGCTGGATCGGACCCTCGGCGCGCCCGTGCACGAACTGGTCGATGAAGTCATTGCCCGAATTGTCGATCTGGTCGACCGGCCCGGACCAGATGATCTTGCCCTCGTGCAGCATTGCCACGGTGTCAGCAATTTTGCGCACGCTCGCCATGTCATGGGTGATCGTCACAGCCGCAGCGCCCAGCGCCTTCACCTGCTCGACGATCAGATCGTTCACTGCATCGGCGGTGATCGGGTCAAGCCCCGTCGTCGGTTCGTCGAAGAAGATCAGCTCCGGCTGCGCAATGATCGCGCGCGCCAGCGAAACCCGCTTCTGCATCCCGCCAGACAACTCCGCAGGCCGCAGGCTGGCGACCGACTTGCCCAGCCGCACCTTGGACAGCGAAGCGATCGCACGCTCGCGCGCTTCCTTGCGCCCCACGCCATCGCGATACATCAGTGCGAACGCCACATTCTCCCAAACCGTGAGGCTGTCGAACAAGGCGCCGCCCTGGAACAGCATGCCGCTCCGTCGGCGCATGCCGTCGATCGACTTCTGGGATTTCACCCGCTTGCCGTCGAACAGGACCTCGCCGCTATCCGGCGACATCAGTCCCAGCGCGCACTTGATCGTCACCGACTTCCCGGTTCCAGACCCGCCGACAATCACCAGCGACTCGCCCTTGCGCACTGACAGGTCCACGCCCGTCAGCACATGCTTGGCGCCGAACGACTTCGCAAGTCCGCGCAATTCCAGGACAGGGGTATCACTCATGACCTAGAGCCCTACCTGCACGAAGATCGAGGTCAGCACGTAATTCGTCGCCAGAATCAGCACGGCCGCGCCAACCACCGCCAGCGTCGCCGCACGACCGACGCCTCCGGCGCCGCCCTTCGACCGGTCGCCCTGATAGCAGCCCATCATCGCGATGATCATGCCGAACACCGCCGCTTTGATCACGCCCGACCAGATGTCGCCCGCGGTCACGAACTGCCACGTATTGCGAAGATAGCTCGGGCCCGAGAAGTCCAGCGCTCCCACGCCCACGAGATAGCCGCCCATCACGCCGATGATGTCCGCGACCAGAACCAGCACGGGCAGGGTGAGGATCCCCGCCAGAACGCGCGGCGCATAAAGATACCGGTGCGGCTTGGTCGACAGCGTCGCCAGCGCATCGATCTGCTCCGTCACGCGCATCGCGCCGATCTCGGCCGCAATGCCCGCGGAAACCCGCCCCGCCAGCATCAGGCCGGCAAGCACCGGACCCAGCTCCCGCGTGATCCCCAAAACGACGATGTTCGGCACGAACTGCTCGGCGTTGAACCGCGACCCGCCGGTATAGATGTTGAGCGCCAGCGCCGCCCCGATGAACACCGCCGTAAGGCCGACGACAGGCAGCGAGAAGAACCCGATCTTCAGGCACTGCCGCAGCACCTCTCGCACATAGATCACCGGCGTCACGCACGCGATCAGCACGCGCAGCGCAAAAATCGTGATCCGGCCGACCTCGCGGAACGCGGCCAGCACGGAATGACCGATCATCTGGAACGGTCGGATAACGACGGGAATCTCAGCCGAACTCATGATCCACCCGTATAGCTACGCTCAGCCCGTCCGCCGATACGGCACAGAAGCTCGTAGTCAATCGTCGACATGGCGGCGGCTTGGTCGCCAATCCAGTGGTTGCGGCCCCAAAGTTCGATCTGATCGCCGACTTCTGCCGCCACTCCGGTGACATCGAACACGATCATGTCCATCGAAACCCGCCCGACGATCGGGATTTCAGATCCCTTCAGGAAACCAGCGCCGCGATTTGTCGCCAGCCGGCTGAACCCGTCGCCATACCCAACGCCCACGGTCGCCAACTTGCGCGGCGCCTCGCTCGTCCACTCCGCGCCATACCCAACCGTCTCACCCGCGCCGATCTCCCGCAGCTGCAGGATCGGGGCGGTCACCGTCATCACCGGCTGAGGGGAGGGCCCTTCCGCCGGAACCGGTCCGCCGCCATACATGCCGATGCCAGTCCGCACCTCGTCGAAATGGTAATCCGGCCCCAGATAGACCCCGCCCGTCGAACCGAAACTGCGCTTTGCATCCGGCCACAGCGCGGCGCCTTCACGAAACGCCGCCAGCTGGCGCGCATTCATCGGATTGTCCGGCTCGTCTGCACAGGCGAGGTGGCTCATCACATATTCGAGCTTCGCATCCTTCGTCAGCTCGGCCGCAGCCGCCCAGTCCGACGGGCTCAGCCCCAGCCGGTTCATGCCGGTGTCCAGCGCCATCGTCGCGCGCGGCCGGTCCGCGCCCAGCTCAACCCAGAATCGCACCTGATCCAGCGTGTTCAGCACCGGCGACAATCCCGCCGAGCGAATGAGGTCGATATTATCCGCAGACGGCCCATGAAACACCGCGATCTGCTGCGCCGGCCCGATCGCATAGCGCAGCGCCACGCCTTCCTCGGCCCACGCCACGTAGAACCGCATGCACCCCGCGCGCGCCAGCGCTCGCCCGGCCTGCTTGGCGCCCGTGCCATACGCGTCCGCCTTCACAACGCCGGCCGCATTGGCCGGCGCAGCGCGATCCGCCAGCATCCGCCAGTTCGCCGCCAGCGCAGCAAGGTCGATCTTTACCTGAGGTCCGATCACACACGCATCCCCGTCCGCAACAGCGGCTGCTTAGGCATGGTTGCAAAGCGTGGCAACTTTCAGGCTCAGCCGCGGTCGTCGTAGCGCGGGCGTTCCAGCGTCGAGAATTTCACGCGCGACGGGCTGAATCCAACGTCCACACGCCCGATTGGGCCGTGACGCTGCTTGGCCACGATGATTTCGGCCACATTGAACTTGGCGTCCATCTGGGCCTTCCAGTCCGCATGCCGCGGATCGTCCTCGCTCGGCTCCAGCCGCTCGAGGTAATAGGCCTCGCGATAGATGAAGAGCACCACGTCGGCGTCCTGCTCGATCGAGCCCGATTCCCGGAGGTCAGACAGCTGCGGCCGCTTGTCCTCACGCGACTCCACCTGACGCGACAGCTGGGAGAGGGCGATGATCGGGATCTGCAATTCCTTGGCGAGCGCTTTCAGCGCCATGGTGATCTGCGTCACCTCCTGCACCCGGCTGTCCGAGCGCGAGCCAGCCGCAGGCGTGATCAGCTGCAGGTAGTCGATGATCAGCAGGTCCAGCCCATACATCCGCTGTTGGCGGCGCGCCCGCGCAGCGATCTGCGAAATCGAGATGCCGCCCATGTCGTCGATGTAGAGCGGCAGGTTGGCCGATGCGTCCGCCGCCTCGCGCAGCGCCTCATAGTCCGCCGGCGTTAGCTCGCCCCGCCGCAGCTTGTCCGACGGCACGCCCGCAATGTCCGCAAGCACACGCGTCGCCAGCTGGTCCGACGACATCTCGAGAGAGAAGAAGCCGACAACCGCGCCGTCCTGCGTCTTGGCGGTCCCGTCCGCCTGGATCTCGCGCCGGCACGCCTTCGCAGCGCTGTAGGCAACGTTCACAGCAAGCGCCGTCTTCCCCATCGAGGGACGCGCGGCGAGGATGATCAAGTCCGAGGGATGAAGCCCGCCCATCAGCCGGTCGAGATCGGCCAGACCCGTGGCCACGCCCGCAATCTTGCCGTCGCGCTTGTAGGCGTTCGTCGCCGTCGTGATCGAGACCGCCAGCGCATCCGCGAACTCAACGAAGCCCTGTCCGCCCACGCCCTTTTCCGCCAGCCCGAACAGGCGCTTTTCCGCCGCCTCAAGCTGCCGCTCGCCGGATTCATCGATCTTGGCCTCGGTCGCCTTCTGGACGATCTCCGAGCCGATATCGATCAGCTCGCGCCGGATCGCGAGATCGTGGATCAGCCGCGCATAATCGATGATCTCCGGGCCAAACGCCGCCGCATCGATCAGCTCCGCCAGGTAGCGAACCCCGCCGATTTCCGCGAGCTGCCCATCGCGCTCGAAATGCTCGCGCAGCGTCACGCCATTGCCAACACGTCCGTTGGAGATCATGCGATCGAGAACCGCAAAGATTTCCTGGTTGGCCCGCGAATAGAAATCGCCTGGCGTTAGGATATCCGCCACGCGCTCATGCGCGTTATTGTCGAACAGAATCGCGCCCAGCACAGCCATCTCCGCCGCCACGTTGTGCGGGGTTTTCGAGGCGTCAGCAGGGGAGGCCTTCAGGTCGCGGACGTTTTCCATGGGCCGCTCTTAGCGCACCCGGAATTTCGATTCGCCGCTTGATTTTCACTTACCAACCAGAATCCGATTCGCTGTTAGCGGAGTGCCGAATTCTTTCTCAAAATGAACCCGCGCAGACCATCTCCCGAGCTATGCGCGGATAGCGATGGCGCAAATAAAAAGGGGAGCCCGAAGGCTCCCCTCAACGCATTGGATTATCGCGAATTCTCGCGATCTATTCTTCCGCCGGTCCACGCTCGGCGGCCGCTTCGGCAGCGGCAGCCGCCAGTTCGCCGGCCTGCTCGTCGGCGATCGCGCGCTCGGCCGCAGCAGCGGACTCGATCACGTTTTCACCGCGCGCCTGGCGCTCGGCTTCATCGCTCGAACGGGCGATGTTGAGCGTCACCGTCACCACCACTTCAGGGTGGAGGCGGATCTTGGCTTCGTGCATCCCGATCACCTTGATCGGCTGGGTCAGGTGCACGTGCTTGCGCTCGACCTTGTGGCCTGCAGCCGACGCAGCCGCTGCGATATCGCGGGCCGCGACCGAACCGTAGAGGTAGCCGGTTTCGCCAGCCTGACGGATCAGCACATAGGTTGCGCCGTCGATCGCCTTGCCATCGGCTTCAGCCGAGGCGCGGGCCTGAGCGTTACGCTCTTCGATCGCCGCACGCTCGCGCTCGAAGCGCTGGCGGTTGGCGTCGGTCGCGAGCAGCGCCTTGCCCTGCGGCAGCAGGAAGTTGCGGGCGAACCCGTTACGGACGCGAACTTCGTCGCCGATGCCGCCGAGCTTGTCGACGCGTTCAAGTAGAATGACTTGCATGACGCGACCTCACTTCACGACGTAGGGCAGGAGCGCCGGTGGCGCGCCCGCTTGATGGCGTTGGCGAGCTCCCGCTGTTTCTTCGCAGAAACCGCGGTGATCCGGGCCGGGACAATCTTGCCCTTTTCCGAGATATACCGCTGCAGCAGCTTCACATCCTTGTAGTCGATCGCCGGTGCGTTCTCGCCAGAGAACGGGCACACCTTGCGGCGGCGTCCGAACGGACGGCGCGAGGGCAGGTTGGCGATATTGATCTTCTGTTGAGCCATGTGTCCCTCCTAGTCGCGATCACGTGACGGACGGTCGTCGTCACGGCGCTTGCGGCGATCATCACGATCCTTGCGGGCGACAACCGGCGAAGGCTCTTCGCTGAATTCCTCAACCTTGATGGTGAGGTAACGCAGGACGTCCTCGTTGATCCGGTGGCGACGCTCGATCTCGTGCAGCACCGAGCCGGGGGCGTCGATGTTGATCAGCGAGTAGTGCGCCTTGCGGGATTTCTTGATCGGGTAGGAGAGATTGCGCAGGCCCCAGTACTCGGTCTTGCCGACCGAACCGGAAGCTTCTGTCACGATCTTGGTGATGTCCTCGACCAGGCCGTCGACCTGCTGAGGCGAGATATCGGGTCGGGTTACGACCACGTGTTCGTAAAGAGCCATAATGGTTCCCTTCTGGAGACCGGCGGCGCGCCCGGATCGAAGGGGATCCGGCCACGATGGCTCCTCAGCGCCCGGAATTGGGCCTTCGGACCGCCAGTCAAGCGAGGGGGCGTCATACGCCGTTTTGGGCCTGAATCAAGGCTTTTTCGGCAGCCAACGCGTCACGCGCCCACGATCGCGCGCCTCAATCGTCCCTGCCAGCGACGAATAGCGCGATCAGCGCGATCATGCCGGCATAGCGGAAGGCCGATTCCAGCACAGGGCCCCGCATCACGTCGGACCGCCAGAGCTCGAACCAGCTCTCAGCAATTACGATGAATCCGCCGAAAAGCATGGCGATCGCCACCGCGCAGCCTACAAGCGCCAGGCGCTTGGAAGTCGCAAAGGCCGCAGCATCGGCTGATCGCTGCCGCCACATCGTGAATGCCCCGACAGAGCAGAGCAGCCCGGTCGCAGTCTTCGAGGCCAAGATCAGCGCCACGCCAAGGTAAACAACGATGGGGCTTGCCATCGCCTGCCAGCTGTCGGACCCGCCCTCGAATGTCGCCATCGACGTCGCCGCCTCTACCGCGCCGACCGTTCCGTTCCAGTCCAGAACATTGTGAAAGGCCCCCACGAGGCCCCACGCGGCGACACACACGACCAATACAATCTTGCTGATGCGCAGCATCTTTCCCGTCCCTCCCTTGGCGCGCAATGCCGCGCGCAGTCCAATCGCCGACGCTGGCCGCTTGTCCCGCGGCCATGCATCTGGCGATACGAGCTAAGCAGGCGCGTACGGACGTCGCAACCGCCCGCCCATCGTTCTCGGATTTGACCTTGCGGAAGCGTCAGGCCGCCTAATTTGCCATCTCATGTCCGCTGGGCGCGATGCCAAACGCGCCAAGCGCCATCCAGATCGCCATTGCTACCATCATCACGTTCTCGGTCAGCGAGATGAAGCCCAACGGCACATTGGAAGACCCGCCGACGCAGGCGCATTTCAGCTCCCGCTTGTCGATATAGACGGCCTTGAAGACCGAAACCGCTCCCACGCTTCCGATGACGAAGGCCAGCGGCGCAGACAGCCAGGTCAGCACCCCCGCGACCATCAGCACGCCCGCCAACCCCTCCGCGTAAGGGTAAACATACCCATATCGCACCCATCGCCGCGCCAGCAGGTCGTAATTCAGAAACATCGTCGAGAACTTCTCGACATCCTGGAGCTTCAACAGCGCCAGCACGACCATCGAAAAGGCGATGAACCACTCAATCGTCAGGAGGCTCAGCGCGCTGCCAGTCGCAACATATGCCCCGCCAAGCGCCATCAGCGCAGTCAGCGAAAACAGCACGATGACCGGCCGGTAACTCGTCTCGTCCGGCCGCTTTACCTCTTCGCCAAAATGCCGACGCAGGTCGTCGTGCCCGCCGATCCGCTCGTTTCCGATAAACGTCTGCGGCGTCGTCTTCACATTGTGCTTGGCTTTGAACGCCTCGGTCTCTTCCCGCGACGTCAGCGGATGATCCTCGACAGCGTAGCCGTTGCGCTCGAGCAGGTCCTTGGATTTCAGGCCGAACGGACAGAGATGTCCCGGCATCACCATCCGGTACAGGATTGCTTTCTTTTGAACTCTCGTCTCGTCCATCGCCGAACTTTCGTTGAGTTCACTAAACATAGGCCGCCGGCGACCAGTTCCAACGAAATCCCCCGGCGATAGCGCTGCTGCTTGCCCTAACGCTCCAGCCTCCCTATTCATCGCGCATCATCAGCGAAAGGACGGACATGGCGCGGATCGCCTACATCTTCCCGGGACAGGGCGCTCAGGCCGTCGGCATGGGCAAGGACCTCGCGGACGCCTTCGCATCCGCCAGAGCGGTCTTCGACGAAGTCGACGACGCCCTCGGCGAGAAACTCTCCGACCTCATCTGGAACGGCCCTGAAGACAAGCTGACCCTCACGGCAAACGCCCAGCCCGCGCTCATGGCCGTCTCGCTCGCCGCGACCCGCGCGCTGGAGACCGAATTCGGGGTGAGGATCGCCGACGCGGCCTATGTCGCCGGCCACTCGCTCGGCGAATACTCAGCGCTCGCCGCCGCCGGCGCGCTCTCGATCACCGACGCAGCAAAACTTCTGCGCGCCCGCGGCGACGCCATGCAGGCGGCGGTCCCCGTCGGGCAGGGCGCCATGGCGGCGCTGATCGGCAAGGTCGATCTGCCCACCGCCGAAGCCATCGCCGCAGAGGGCGCGAAGACCGATGTCGTCGTTGTCGCCAACGACAACAATGTCGGCAACGTCGTCATCTCCGGCACGGTCGCGGGCATCGAGGCCGCCATCGCCGCAGCAAAGGAAAAGGGCGTCCGCGCCATCCCGCTATCCGTCTCGGCGCCATTCCATTCGCCGCTCATGCAGCCCGCCGCCGAAGCCATGCAGGCCGCGCTCGCCAGCGCCACGATCACAGCGCCCTCCGCGCCCGTCATCGCCAACGTCACCGCATCGCCCGTCACTGACCCCGAACAGATCCGCAAGTTGCTGGTCGAGCAGATCACGGCCCGCGTCCGCTGGCGCGAAAGCGTCGAATGGCTGGGCGGCGAGGGCCAGGAACAGGGCAGGATCGAACGCTTCGTCGAAACCGGCGCAGGCAAGCAGCTCTCCGGCATGATCAAGCGCATCGTGTCCGGCGCCAACACGACCGCGCTGAACACGCCGGCCGATCTCGAGGCCTACGCCGCCTCCCTCAAAGAAGGAGCCTGAGGCCATGTTCTCTCTCGAAGGACGCTTCGCACTCGTCACTGGCGCATCCGGCGGCATCGGCGGCGCCATCGCGAAAACGCTCGCCGCACAGGGCGCACGCGTCGCGCTCTCCGGCACACGCATCGAGGCGCTGGAGGCTGCAGCCAACGGCCTCGCTAACGATCCCGTCGTCCTGCCGTGCAACCTCTCCGACGATGCCGAAGCCGCTGCCCTCCCGGGCCGCGCGGAAGAAGCGCTCGGCGGCCTCGATATCGTCGTCTCAAACGCTGGGCTCACGCGCGACGGCCTGCTGATGCGCATGAAGGACGAGGATTGGAACGAGGTCATCAACGTGAATCTCGGCGCCTATTTTCGCCTGGCGCGTGCATCCATGCGCGGAATGATGAAACGCCGCCACGGACGGATCATCGGCATCACCTCCGTCGTCGGCGTTACCGGAAACCCCGGACAGGCGAATTATGCGGCGTCAAAAGCCGGCATGATCGGTTTTACGAAGGCTTTGGCGCAGGAAGTCGCCTCTCGCGGGATTACCGCAAACTGCGTCGCGCCCGGCTTCATCCAGACCGCCATGACCGACGGCTTGCCCGACGCCCAGAAAGAGGCCCTGCTCAAATCGATACCCACAGGTCGTCTCGGTTCCATTGACGACATCGCCGCCGCGGTCGCATATCTAGCCAGCGATGAATCGGCCTATGTGACCGGCCAGACGCTGCACGTGAATGGCGGCATGGCGATGATCTAGGCCTAGGGCGACGCAGCGTCGCCTATGGTCAAATAAATTAAGGCGTGTTACCGCGCCGCAACAATCGTCGGGTCGCAATTTGGCCCGGCAGGTGAGTGGAAGGAACGGATATGTCCGACGTCGTCGAGCGCGTGAAGAAAATCGTGGTCGAGCGCCTGGAAGTCGATGCTGACAAGGTCGACGAAAAGGCAAGCTTCATTGAGGACCTGGGCGCGGACAGCCTTGACCTCGTCGAACTCGTCATGGCCTTCGAAGAAGAGTTCGCCATCGAGATCCCCGACGATGTGCAAGAGCAGATCGGCACCGTCGGCGACGCCGTGAAATTCATCCAGGAACGCGTCTAGTTTCGACGCATCCCCGGACGTAGGAGCACACGATGCGCCGCGTCGTCATAACAGGCATCGGACTCGTCTCGCCGCTGGCCAACGGCCGCGAAGCGACATGGGAACGCCTGATCGCAGGAAAGTCCGGCATCGGGGTCGTCGACACGTTCGACGTCTCCGACCTGTCGTGTAAGATCGGCGGTCAGGTGCCCTGGAAGGACGGACGCGGCGGCGGCTCCGCCGACGACCCCGCAGCGTTTGATCCAGACACGGTGATGTCCGCCAAGGAACGTCGCCGCGTCGATGAATTCATCCTCTACGGAATGGCGGCGGCCGACGAGGCGCTGGATGACGCCGGCTGGCATCCGGAATCCCGCGAAGACCGCATCCGCACCGGCGTCATGGTCGGCTCGGGCATTGGCGGACTCTCGACCATCGCCGACACCGCAGTCCTCTTGAAGGAGCAGGGCCCCCGCAAGGTCAGCCCGTTCTTCATCCCGTCTGCGCTCATCAATCTCGCATCCGGCCAGATCTCGATCCGCCACGGCCTCAAGGGTGCCAACCACGCGGTCGTCACGGCCTGCGCCACCGGCGCCCACGCAATTGGCGATGCAGCTCGCCTCATCATGCTCGGCGACGCCGATGTCATGGTGGCTGGCGGCGCCGAAGCCTCCATCTGCCGCATCGGCTATGCCGGCTTCATCGCCTGCCGCGCCATGTCCACCAGCTACAACGACACGCCCGAGAAGGCGTCCCGTCCATACGACACTGACCGCGACGGCTTCGTCATGGGCGAAGGCGCCGGCATCGTCGTGCTCGAAGAATATGAGCACGCAAAAGCGCGCGGCGCGAAGATGTATGCCGAAGTCGTCGGCTACGGCCTCTCCGGCGACGGCTTCCACATCACCGCCCCGGATGAAAGCGGCGATGGCGGCGAACGCGCCATGCGCATGGCGATTGGACGCTCCGGCCTCGACCCGTCCGAGATCGACTACGTCAACACCCACGGCACCTCGACGCCTGCAGGCGATGAAACCGAGGCCCACGCCGTCGAGCGCGTGATGGGCAATTCCGTCGAGGGCAAGTCGCTGTCGTCGACGAAGTCCGCCGTCGGCCACCTCCTCGGCGCAGCCGGCGCCATCGAAGCCGCGTTCTGCGCGCTCTCGATCCGCGACGGCGTCATCCCGCCAACGCTGAACCTCGACAACCCGAGTTTCGAAACGCCGCTCGACCTCACGCCGCACAAGGCGGTGAAGAAACCGGTCCGCGCGGCCCTGTCCAACTCATTCGGCTTCGGGGGCACGAACGCCGCACTGGTGCTGAAACAGGTCGACTAGCGTGAAAGCCAATCAAACCGGACTGCCCGCCTCCGACGAGCGCGGTTTCGCTCGGCCATTGATCCTCGCCCTCCTGGCGCTCATCGCGCTGGCGGCCATTACGGCGATCGGCGGCTGGCTCTACGCACAGAACCAGTACGCAGGGCGAGGCCCGGAAACTCCCGACGGCGCCGATCGCATCGTGATGATCCAGAGCGGCGCCGGCACCGGCCAGATCGCCAATCGCCTCGCAGAGGCCGGCGCCATCGAAAGCGCAGACGATTTCCGCATCGCCGTCCGGCTCACCAGCAACGATGGCAATCTGCGCGCCGGCGAATACGCCATTCCGTCCGGCGCCAGCATCAGGGAGATCATCGATCTACTGATCGAAGGCCGCTCGCTCCTTTATCCGATCACCGTCCCCGAAGGCCTCACCAGCGCGATGATCGTCGCCATCGTCGAACAGTCAGAGATCCTCACCGGCGACGTCCCCGAAACCATCCCCGCCGAAGGTTCGCTCCTGCCAGACACCTACATGGTCCATCGCGGCGACACGCGCGAAGCCGTCCTCTCACGCATGGCCGAAGCCCACGATGAGGTGATGGAGGAGCTCTGGCCCGAGCGCCAGGAAGGTCTGCCGTTCGACACGCCGGAAGAGGCCGTTATCCTCGCGTCGATCGTCGAAAAGGAAACCGGCCTCGCCGAAGAGCGGCCGGAAGTCGCCGCCGTCTTCGTCAACCGCCTGCGCATTCCCATGCGCCTCGAAAGCGACCCCACCATCATCTACGGGCTGACACAGGGCGTGCCGCTCGGTCGCGGCCTCCGCCGCAGCGAGATCGACCGCCGCACCGACTACAACACCTACCAGATCGACGGCCTGCCGCCGACGCCGATCTGCAATCCCGGTCGCGCCTCGATCGCCGCCGTGCTCGATCCGCCGGAAACCGACGCCCTGTTTTTCGTCGCTGATGGCTCGGGCGGCCACGCATTCGCCTCGACCTATTCCGAACACTTGCGCAATGTCGCTAACTGGCGTCGGGTCGAAGCCCAGCGCGCCGCACAGGCCGGCCAGTAACGGGCGACATGCCGCGCGGATGCGGCAGACAGGAGACGGGCACATGATCCGCGGAATGACCGGCTTCGGTCGCGCACAGGGCGCAGGCGACTGGGGCGCATGGCAATGGGAGGTCCGCTCCGTCAACGGTCGCGGCGTCGATGGCCGGGTCAACTGTCCGCCGGGCTTCGAGCCCGTCGAGTTCGAGGCCCGCAAGCGCCTCAAGGACCGCTTCGCGCGCGGCAATTTCCAGCTTCAGCTCCGCATCGACGCCGACCAGCAATCCGCCGTGTCCTCCGTCAACGCCGCCGCGCTCTCCGCACTGACCCGCCGCATCCGCCTCACCACCGGCAAGGCGCCGTCCGACACGGCCATCGCCCAGCTCATGCTCTCGCCAGCCATCCTCGACGCGCGCCGCGCCGGCGTCGAACTCACGGACGAGATCGCCGCCGATGTCCTCGCCGGCCTCGACAAGGCCTTCACCGCGCTTGAAGGCGCGCGCGAGGAGGAGGGCGCAACCCTCTCCACCATCCTGCTCGACATCCTGTCCGAAGTCGCCCGTCTCGCCGCCCATGCGCGCCAGCTCGCAGGCGAGCAGCCCAACCTGATCCGGGAACGCTACGAAACCCGCATCAGGGAGCTGGATGCCGGCGACAAGGTCGAACCCGAAAAGCTCGCGCAGGAAATCCTGCTGCTCGCCAACAAGGCCGATGTCCGCGAGGAGCTGGACCGCCTCGACGCGCACATCGAAAGCGGCCGCTCGATCATCGGCAAGGAAGAGCCGGCAGGCCGGAAACTCGATTTCCTCTGTCAGGAGCTTAACCGGGAGACAAACACTCTGTGCGCAAAATCAGCTTCCCTGGAGCTGACGAATGTAGGCCTTGAGCTAAAGTCCCTGATCGATCAGTTCCGCGAGCAGGTGCAGAATGTCGAATAACCGCCCCCGTCGCGGCGTCATGTTCGTGGTCTCCAGCCCTTCGGGCGCTGGAAAAACCACGCTCTGCCGCCGTCTGATCACCGAAGTCCCGGGCGTGTCGCTCTCGGTCTCGTCCACCACGCGCCCGATCCGCGCCGGCGAATCCGAAGGCGTCGACTACGATTTCAAGTCGGTCGACCAGTTCAAGGAGATGATCGACCGCGACGAATTCATAGAATGGGCAAAGGTGTTCGAGAACTATTACGGCACCCCGCGCAAGGAAGTCGAAGCTAAGCTGGTGCAGGGCACGGATGTCGTCTTCGACGTCGACTGGCAGGGCGCCCGCAAGCTCAAGTCCAAACGACCCGGCGACGTCGTTTCCGTCTTCATCCTTCCGCCCTCGATCGAGCTCCTCAAGAACCGTCTCGAAAACCGTCCCGGCACCGACCCCGCCACGCTCACCCGGCGTCTCGCCGGCGCCGGCAACGACATCCTGCGCTGGGGCGAATACGACTACGCCATCGTGAACGACAACCTAGACACGGCGTTTTCGGAACTCCGCTCCATCCTGATGACCGAACGCACAAAGCGCACGCGCGCCGCGCTCGGCGAACTCGTCGACAACCTTCTCGACGACGCCAACAAGTTCATCGCCTCCCGCAAGGACTGACGACGACCCAGCCCGGGGCAGGGCTCAGCGCTGTTCTTCCTGCTTGTCCATCAGCGCAGCCATCGCCGAGGCCGGATCATCCCTGCGCAGGCCCTCGGTCACCCCGCGCCGGTTGGCCTCCGGATGGTTCTGGCTGGCCTTCCACTTGCCCTCCAGCCGGTCGACCACGATCTCGACCCGGAAATCCCGTTCAGCTGCGCGGCGATGTACGCATCCGGCGCATCGGAAACCGCCCACGGCTCCTTCCGGTGGCCCTCCTGCTGATCCGTCAGCGCCCCGATCTGCGCCCGCAGCCAGTCAGCATCCTCGACCACCCGCGCGACACCCCACGCCGACACCACGACGTAGTTCCACGTCGGCACGACCTTTCCGTGCTCCCGCTTGGTCGCGTACCACGACGGCGAGACATAAGCCTGCGGGCCCTGAAATAGCGCCATCACCTCGCCGCCGCGCCGTAGAACCTCCAGCTGCGGATTGTTCCGCGCTAGGTGCCCGCGCAGGACCGGCCGCTCGCTCGCATCCTCGACAATCAGGAGCGGAACCAGGCTGGCCTCCAGCCCGCCACCCCCATGCGTCACCAGCGTGGCCAGCGGATAAGAACGGATCGCGTCATGCAGCACCTCGGCGCGCATCTCGCGAAAAGCTGGCGGCGTATACATGGCGTCCGACCCGATCCCGAACAGAAACGCCACCCCTACACCAACGCCGCCCAATCGTCATTCCGGCCGAAGCGCAGCGAAGAGCCAACCCAGCGGCCCGAATGATCTCACCAACCTCGCCCAAAGCCCCCGCCGCAGGCGCGCCGAGCAAAACTCGCAGCTACCCCCGCCACGCACGCGCCAGCGCCCGGAACTCCCCCTGCGACAGCGTCTCAGGCCGCCGCTCCGGATCGATCCCCGCGACCTCCAGCAACTCCGCAGCCCGCGGCTTCCCAACCGCCTCCAGCTGCTTCAGGCTCGCGCGCAACATCTTGCGCCGCTGACCGAAGGCGGCAGCCGCCACCGTCTCGATCGCCTCAAGATCATCGAACGCCTCAGCCGCAGCCAGCGGCGCCAGCGCGACCACACCGGACTCCACCGGCGGCGGCCGGAACGCGCCCGCCGGCACCCGAAACGCCAGCCGCGCCCGCATCGCCGCCTGCGTCAGCACAGCCAGCCGCCCATAATGGTTCTCGCCCGGCTGCGCGCAGATGCGCTGCGCCACCTCCAGCTGGAACATCAGCGCCATCTCACCGCGCCAGCTCCCGGCCTTGAGCCATTTCACCAGCAACGGTGTCCCGACATTGTAGGGCAGGTTGGCCACGATCATCGCCGGCCCGTCCACGCCAGCGCTCCGCACCAGCGCCTCGTAATCCATCTCCAGCGCATCGCCCGCAACCACCTCGAGCCGCCCGCCCGCGACCTCCGGCCAGCGCCCCAAAGCCTCCGCGAACCGGTCATCCCGCTCGATCGCAATTACCTTTGCCGCGCCGTTCTCCAGCAGAGCCCGCGTCAGTCCGCCCGGTCCCGGCCCGACCTCGATCACCAGCCGCCCCTCGACGGGCCCCGCCGCCAGCGCGGCGCGTTTCAGGATGTCAGGATCGAACAGGAAGTGCTGCCCAAGAGACTTCTTCGCCGCCCCCGGCGTCAGAGGCGTCGTCATGCCGTCGCCGCCCGCGCCGTCGCCATGGCGTCCGCCAGCCGGATCGCGGCGATCAGCGCGTCGCTCCGCACCGTCCCGGCGCGCGCCGCCTCATAGGCCGTCCCGTGATCCGGAGACGTGCGCACGAACGGCAGGCCCAGCGTCACATTCACCCCGTTCCACATGTCCAGCGTCTTCACAGGGATCAGCCCCTGATCATGATACATGGCGATCACCGCGTCATAGGCGCCGCCCAGCATCTCGTGAAACACCGTGTCCCCGGGCCGCGCATCGCTCGCGTCCACGCCTGCCGCCCGCAGCCGCGCCGCCGCCGGGTTCACGATCTCGATTTCCTCCCGTCCCAGCGATCCGTCCTCGCCAGCATGCGGATTGACCCCGCACAGCGCGATGCGCGGCGAGGCAATCGCGAAATCCCGCGCCATCGCCGCAGCCGTGATCTTTCCGACCTCGACAATCCCGTCCGCGCTCAATAGCGCGCCCACATCGCCAAGCGGCACATGGATCGTCGCCAGCGCCACGCGCAGTCCGCCGCCCACCAGCATCATCACAGGCCACGGCGTCACACCGTCTTCAGCCGCCAGCGCCGCGAGGAATTCCGTATGCCCCGGATGCGCAAACCCAGCCTTGTAGAGCAGCGCCTTCGAGATCGGATTGGTGACGATCCCGGCGGCGGATCCGTCCCGCACATCGTCGACCGCCCGTTCGATCCACTCAATGATCGCGCCAGCCGCCTCGACATCGGGATTGCCGGGGGAGGGCGATCCCTCGCAAGCCATCGGCAGGATCGGCAGGCCCAGATCGAACGCATCCACAGCGTGCCGACCGTCGGCGATCTCGATCAGCGAACCATCGACGCCAGCAGCCTCACGCGCCGCCTTCGCAACGTCAGGATCGCCAATCAGATAGAAGGGGCGCTGCCCAGCCTCACGACGCGCCCATGCGCCCCAAGTCGCCTGCGGTCCCGCGCCGGCCGGGTCGCCCATGGTCACCGCCAGAGGGAGCAGCCCGGTCATGACCGGCTAGCGAATGTCGATCGTCGCCTCGCGGCGAACGTCGCGCAGATAGCGGTCCGCCAGCATCGAGATTTCGGTATCGAACAGGCGGTCGCGCAGTTCATCCCGTGACGGCAGCTGCGACCCGCCAGTCGACCGCGAGCAGACGAACAGCATCATTTTCGACGCGCCAAGGTCCATCACCTCGGTCGACTCGCCGGTCTCAAGGTCCTCAACCGCCGACTTGAACGGATCGGTCAGCTGTTCCGGGTCGATCTCGCCCATATCGACGATGTTGACGTCGCCGATGGAGTTTGCCGCCGCCTGCAGGCCGCTGCACGCCGTCACATCGGCCCTCAGCTGCGTGAGCTTGTCCATCGCATCATCGGCCTGAGAAATCGCCTGGCGCAGGTTCAGGCTGACTTCATCGCCCGTCACCGGCTCACGCTTGCCGAGCAGGGCGATCAGGTAAACGCCGTTCTCAGAAGCAATCGGCGGCAGCAGAACCGGCGGCGTCGCGTCCTCGACCGCAGTCATCACTTCCGGGCGAATATCCGCACGCGTCAGCCAGCCCAGCTCGCCGCCAGCCGATGCAGACGGCGCCGCGGAGAATTGCTGCGCCACCTGGTCGAACGGCGCGCCCTGTTCGATCTGCCGCTTCAGCGTCTCGGCGCGCTCCAGCGCAACCGTCTGGGACGACGCATCCGGCGCATAAAGGAAGATCTCGCCAATCCGGTATTGTTCCTCATTCTGGGAGCTCTCCAGCCGCTCCAGCATGGAATCGACGCGCAGTTCCGAAACCCGAACCTGCTGCGCAAACCGCCCACGCACGATTGCCGCCCAAGCGATGTCGGCGCGAAGCTGGTTGCGGATCGTGTCCGGATTGATGCCCGCCTGCTGGAAGTTCGACAGGAACGCGTCGACGGTCAGGCCGTTGCGCTGCGCCAGACGCGCAATATCGCGCTCGATCTCGTCATCCTCGATCGTGTCGCCCTCGGTCAGCTCCTGAAATTCCTGGAACTTCAGCTTTTCCTCGATCAGGCTCTCGATCGCTTCCTGCTCGGCCTGCTGGACCAGCTCCTCGGTAATCTGCGCGCCAAAGCCCAGAAGGATCATGCGCGCCCGGTTCCGCACGTCGGTGAACGAAATCACCTCGTCATTGACCAGCGCGGCCACGCCCTCGATCGGCTGGCTGCCGTCCGCCGGCGTCTGCACCGTCGTGTCCTGGGCCTGTACAACCGGCGCAACCAGTACGGCGCAGCCAGCCAGACCGGCAAGAATCAGGTTTTTCATCTCTTCACCTTGCTAGCGCGGTCGACCGCCTGCCGACCTTTGCTGCCGCCACAAACACCCCATCGCGACGCATTTCGCAACATATCCAAGGCTTCACCCACCGAAAAGGGCGCAACGCAGCCTCAGTATCAGTCAAACGTGTCTTCCCGCACGCCGCCAAGGCCAGTCAGGACGAACTCGAACTTGATCGAATCCGACGGCCCCAGCGTCCGGTCCGTGGCCCCATACCGCTCATAGGTCAACGCAAACCACGAGCAATCGTCCTGATAGGCAATGCCCGCAGACAACCGGATATCCTTCGCTTCGGTCAGGTTGCGCTGCTGACGGATGATCGCGGACCACCGGTCGGTCACCTCGAACTGGCCGGTCCACAGGATGCCTTCATCCTCAACGCCAGAGGGATTGTCAGCGATCCGGAAGTAACGCGCATTCGCCCGCACCCGCCAGACATCCGCGGTCATGTTGGCGTCGATCCGCTCGAAGTCGAACTCGTCATTGAAGCGCACCCGGGCGCCCGTCGAAAAGGACCGACCCAGATCCAGCTTCGCGCCGGCGACATAGTCGGACTCTTCCTCTGACAGGTTCGACAGGTCGCTGAAGGACGGATCGGGCTCGGACCGCCAGCGACGCCCGACCACGCCGGAAATCTCCACGCCATTGTTGAATGTCGCCGAGGCGTTGACGCCCAGCGCCGTCCGCGCCCCGCCTTCCCACAGGTCGTAATGACCAATCGCCTGCGGCCGGAAGATGTTGGACTCGTCCGCCTCGAACAGGATCGCATCCTCGTTCGGAATGCGCGGATCGTTGGCGTCCTCGGTGCCGTAGGCCGCCATCGCGATCGGCTCGACGACGATGTCGACGTTCTCGCCACGCCGCACCAGCGGCCAGCTCGCAGTCACGCCGCCAAGGCCGAGCGTCCGCGAGATGTTGGTGGCGCCGCCGCCCTGACCATCGTCGAGGCTGTAATAATCCGCCCGCACCAGTCCGAACGGCTCGACCACGACGCCTGGCCCGACGATATACTGGTTGCCCCAGTCGACGCTTCCCGTCGCGCGCGCCGCGTCCTGGCTCAGGTCCTGCGTCGGCAGCAATTGCGCCTCGTCACGGAACAGCCCCACGCCGCTGACGCTCGCGCTGACCTGACCATTGCGTTTCAGGTCGAAGATCCGCTCCGCATAGATCAGCGGGGTAACTTCGGGGATCTGCGCCTCGATATCGCCAGCCCTCAGGCCCTGAACCGCCAGCAGCCCCGTCTCGACGTAATAATTGGGGTCCTGTCCGGTGGCGTAGAGCTGCGACAGCAATTGCCGCGGCTGGCTGGTGTAGAGGCCGCGCGGGTCATCCTCGCCATCGATATCATACCGCTGGTCGAGGGTCGTCCGTCTGCCGCTCGACGCCAAAGCCCCAGAGCCAGTCGTCGTTGATCTGGAACGCGCCGGTCCCATAGACGTGGCTGCGCCAGTCTCCTCGCCGAACGTCTCCCCGTCGCCATCGAAGTCCTGCTCGTTGGTGAAGCTGCTCGAAGTCGACGAAACCGGAGAAGAACCGCTTGCGGTAATCCACGCGCATCAGCGGATTGACCTTGGCGTTGATCTGCGGCGTCAGCGTCAGCTCCGAATGCTCGGACAACGCGAAATAATACGGCACCTCCGCATAGACCCCGCGCTTGGACGAGATGCCGATATCCGGCGGCAACAATCCGCTGCGCCGTTCCGACGTCGGGTCAGGATGCGAGAAATAGGGGATGTAGATCACCGGCACGCCTTTGATCTCGGGACAGCGTCCGGTACGAGATCATCTGCGTTTCTGGTTTTGCACCGCCCGCCGCGAGCGGATCGACCATGTCGGCGAGCTCTCGGTCTCCTCGCAGAGCGGGCATCCGGTATAGATCACCTGCTCGAGCGTGTTGCGATTGGCGTCCTCACGGATCGCCGCAGAGGCCGTCGCGATCCCCGTCTCGCCAATCCGGGTCGAAAAGCCGGTCGCAAACCCGTTGCGGAAATCCTCGTCCACCTCCAGCTCGTCGGCGAACTGCATCAGGCCGCTTTCGTCCAGGACCTGCACATTGCCCTGCGCGCGCATCGTCCCCGCCTCGCGGTCGTAGACAACGCGATCAGCCAGCAGCACCCGCTCGCCAACCCGCACTTCCACGTCGCCCTCGGCGATGAACGTCCCTGAAGCTTTGTCATCGGTCACCGTCGATGCGCGCAGCATCACCGGCTCTTCCTGGCCTTCGGTCTGGGGAGCTTCAGGGGTCTGGGCGAACGCGCTTGCGCCCATCGAAAGGGCGATGATTGCGGTGGACAGCGACAGAAGACGTAACAAGTTCACAAACCCCGTACGATCGCCGCCGCCTCATCCCAGACCTCAGAGCGATAGGGGATGGCGTCACTGGCGTCCAGCTATGAACACGCTTTCCGGGCGTCTGCGAATGAAGTTGCTGCAATGGTGCGGCACATTCGCCTCACGCTTGATTCGGCGGTATTTCCCGCCGCCTCAGCCGTCTTCCGCGTGCGACAGCAGGGTCAGCACCGCAAACAGCGCAAACAGGGGCGGGCACCAGGCCGCCGCTTCTGGCGAGGTCGCCCCGGTCGACGCCATGCCCGCCGAAATCCGGGTCACGAAGAACAGCAGGAAGCCCGACAACGCCCCAAGGCCGATCATCTGGGACATCCCGCCAGACCGCGCCAGCCGCAGGCACACAACCGCCCCGATCAGCGTCATGGCCACCATCATCACCGGCGTCGCCAGCAGGGTATGGAACTTCAGCCGGTAGGCGTCGACATTCATGCCAGCGGCATGGTTCTGCCGGATGAACTCCGGCAGCTCCCAGAACGGGATCCGGTCAGACGCGGCAAACCGCGTCAGCAGGGTCTCGGCCCGCAGGTTGGTCGGCAGCGCCAGCTGGTCATGGCGCAACACCTCGCCGCCAAACCGGTTCTCCGTCACGTCTTCCAGCTGCCAGAACCCCGACACCAGCCGCGCCCGCGCCGCATCGATCCTGTGCGTGAACTCCCGGTCGCGCACCCCGCCTGCGCCCGGGCTGAAATAATAGAACGTCACATCCTCCAGCGCCTCGGCCCGGCCCACGACGCCCTCGGCATGGATGATCGCCTGGGTATTCGGATTGAGATCGCCAACCGCCGCCCCGGCCGCATCGACATCCCCGCCCGCCGACACATCCCCCTGGCTCAGCCACACGCCGTCGACGGCTTCAGCGCCCTCGGGCGTGAAATTGATCAGCCGGTCGCGCCGCTGCTCGAACGCCGTCTGCGTCTGGGTAGCCAACGGATCGATCACCCCGACCATGATCACGCCCAGCAGCCCGGCCAGCACCATGGCGGGACCCAGAAAGCGCCACGCGGAAACGCCCGCCGCCCGGATCGCCGGTATCTCGCTCCGGCGGTTCAACTGCGAGAACGTCATGATCGACCCGACCAGGATCGCAAAGGGCAGGGTCTCGTTGATCAGCCGCGGCGTCTTCAGCATGGTCAGCTCGAACGCCGTCAGGATGCCGATATCCGCCCGGCTGCCCACGGTCCGCATCTGCTCGACGACATCGACCAGCAGGATCGCCAGCACGATCACGCCCAGCGTCAGCAGCAGCCCATTGAGGCACTGCCGGAAGACATATCTCTGGATGCGGCCCGCAATCACCATGTCGGTTACGCCAGCTTCGCGTGCAGCGGCATGCGAGGACGCCTGCGCAGCTTCACGCCCATTCCGGGCAGGACAAAGAACAACAGGCTGGTGATCGCAACCACGGCGATCGGCAGCGCATACTGCAGCCAGTTCAGCGACGGATTGCCTTCGCCCGCCGACACCGCTCCGAACTGCGCCAGCCGCAGCGTCACCGCGCCAGCCGACGCAAACGCGATCCGCCTTCCATAACCGCGACGGCTGAAATCCCCGCCAAGGATCGCAATGATCGCCAGCATCGCCATGGCGATGTTCAGCAACGGATCGGCGATCCGCGCATGCCTTCGGCCATGAACTTCGACGTTCTGGCTGTCATAGAAATTCGTCATGTCCGGATAGAACAGCTCCGGCAGGAACCGGTCGGATTCCTTCAGCTGCACCGCCGTCTGGTCATTGAAGAACGGCGCAAGGTCGAACGTCGTCTGCTCGAAGCTCAACGCCTCCAGCGCGCCATTGTCGGCGAGGTGCTGCACATGCCCCTCGCGCATCACGATCGCCGGAATGCCCTCGATCTCGATCGCATAGCCTTCTTTGGCGATCCACGTCGAAACCTCTTCAGGATTGCGGCTGTCGTGAACCAGGATGTCCCGCATCTCGCGGCCGTTCACATCCTGTGCGAACGTCGTCAGTCCGTCCCCGGTCGAATAGAACGCCCCCGGTCGCACCAGCGACGCCATCAGGTCGGTCGAGGCCAGCGTCACCGTTTCGCGCATCTCGCGAAACGCCGCCGGCTGTATCCACAGGTTCAGCCCCAGATGCAGCACCGCCGCCAGCGTCGCCAGCCGCAGCACCGGAGAGGCCACCTGCCAGTTCGACATGCCGGACGATTCCGCCACCACGATCTCGTTCTCGCGATGCGCGACATTCAAGGCCCCGGTCGCGGCAATGAACAGCGCCAGCGGCAAGAGCAGCGACACGATCTGCGGCGCCGCCAGAACCGACACCCAAAGATAGGTGCCCACCGTCTGCCGGTTCTCGACGATCAGCTCGATCTGCTGCAGGCCCTGGGTCAAGAGGGCGATCATCACCAGGCCGCCGACAATCGCGACGAGGGTTCTCAACACGCTCCGGAACAGATAACGCTGGAACTCGGACATCTGCGAATCCAGTAGCGGCCAGAAAAATGCCTCCCTGCGGGGGCGGCGGCGAAGACAACCCGGTTGGCGCCAGCGCGATTGAGACTGGGCTGGCGGGACCGTGCTAGCGATGCGAAACGCATTCGTCGATGGTAGATTGTAGTCAAACTGCGGCCTGAAAGAACCTTCATGCAAATCAAGTTCACGACCGAGCCAACCGGCGACGCCATTGCCTACCTCGCCTACGAGGGCAAGAAAGGCCCGGAACTCGGGGAGGCGACCCCCGCCGACGGCAAGGCCGCGCTCACGCGCGCAGCCGGCGCCGCAAAGTTCAAGGGCGGGGCGGGCCAGACCGTGGAACTCCTGTCCCCGTCATTCGCCGACGCCGACCGCGTGCTGCTCGCCGGCGCAGGCAAGAATGATTCGGCCGACCAGCTGTCGTGGAACAAGGTCGGCGCCGCGCTGGTGAAGCGGCTTGCAACCTCCGGCGCCAAATCGCTCAGCGTCGTCGGCGCGCCGGACAACCATGCCGCCGCGGCCATCGCTTTCGGCGCACGGCTCGCCGCCTACCGCTTCGACGGCTACCGCCCGAACCTCAAGGACGACAAGAAACCAACCCTCGCCACCGTCACCGTCGTTGTCGCCGATGCGGCCAAGGCCAAGTCCGCCTACGCCGCCCTCGCGGCCCGCGCCGAAGGCGTTGAAACGGCCCGCGACCTCGTCTCCGAGCCGCCGAACGTCCTCCACCCGGAAAGCTACGCCGACCGCATCGCCAAGCTGGAATCCCTCGGTCTCGAGATCGAGATCCTAAAAGCAGCCGACATGAAGAAGCTCGGCATGCATTCACTGCTCGGCGTCGGTCTCGGCTCGCAGCATGAATCGCGCCTCTGCGTCATGAAATGGTCGGGCGCCAAGGACAAGAAAGCCAAGCCGCTCGCACTCGTCGGCAAGGGCGTCACCTTCGACACGGGCGGCATCTCGATCAAACCCGGGCCCGGCATGGAAGACATGAAGGGCGACATGGGCGGGTCCGCCGCGGTCGTCGGCACGATGGTCGCGCTCGCCAAGCGCAAGGCCAAGGCCAACGTCGTCGGCATCGTCGGCCTCGTCGAGAACATGCCGGACGCCAAGGCCCAGCGCCCCGGCGACATCGTGAAGTCCGCCGCTGGCCGCACCATCGAGATCCAGAATACCGACGCCGAGGGCCGCCTCGTCCTCGTCGACGCCCTCTGGTACGCGCAGGAAAAGCACGACCCAGCAGCGATCATCGACCTCGCGACCCTCACGGGCGCCATCCTCATCGCGCTCGGCCAGGAAAACGCAGGCCTGTTCTCCAACAACGACAAGCTGTCCGAACAGCTCGCCGCTTCGGGCAAGACCGCCGGCGAGACCGTCTGGCGCCTGCCGCTCGCTCCGGGTTACGACAAGCTGCTCGACAGCCAGTTCGCCGACGTCAAGAACATCGGCGGCCGCAATGCGGGCTCGATCACCGCCGCACAATTCCTCCAGCGCTGGATCGACGACGGCCGCCCATGGGCCCACCTCGACATCGCCGGCACCGCTTGGAAGACCGGCAATGACGATGCGATGGAGCCATCGTGGGCGACAGGGTGGGGCGTGCGTCTCCTCGACCAGTTCGTCGCGGACAATTACGAAGACTAGGAATGGCGAAGAAGCCTTCAGCGATCGCGAAAGCCGAATGGTGGTTCTACCATATCGAACGCGGCTCGCTGGAAAGCGCGCTCGGCCCGCTGCTTGAGAAATGCCTCGAGCGGGGCTGGCGCGTCGTCATCACCGGCAAGGACGACACGCTCCACCATCTCGACGAGAAGCTCTGGACATGGCGCGACGACAGCTTCCTGCCGCACGCGCTGATCAAGACGAAAGGCGGCAAGACCGACCCCGCCTCCCAGCCGATCCTCCTGTCCTCGGAGGCCGCCCCGGCCAACGGCGCAAAGGTCGCCATGCTGCTGAACGGCTCGGAGGCCGACGCCTCGGAATTCGACCGCTGCATCGTGGTTTTCGAAGGCTCGGACGAGGCCGCCCGGTCCGCCGCCCGCAGCCAGTACAAGGCCGCCAGCGACAGCGGCGCCGCCGCCCGCTATTTCCAGCAGGACGCCCAGGGCGCGTGGTCCGAATGGCAGCCGAAAAAGAATTGATCCAGCCCGGTTGAGCCCCCCGCTGCCCCAGTTTATAGGGGCGGCCCGCTTAGATTTTCAGTTTCCAGGACGCCCCATGCCGGTCCAACGCACCCTTTCGATCATCAAGCCCGACGCGACGAACCGGAATCTCACCGGCGCGATCAACAAGATCTTCGAGGAAGCCGGCCTGCGCATCGTCGCGCAGAAACGGGTCATCCTCCCGCGCGCCCAGCCGAGGAATTCTACGCCGAGCACAAGGAACGTCCCTTCTTCGGCGAACTGGTCGACTTCATGACCTCCGCGCCGGTCGTCCTGCAGGTGCTCGAAGGCGAGAACGCCGTCGCCCACCACCGCGAAGTCATGGGCGCCACCAACCCCGCCAACGCCGCCGAAGGCACGGTCCGCAAGCTTTACGCTCAGTCGGTCGGCGAAAACTCGGTCCACGGCTCCGACAGCCCGGAAAGCGCCGAGCGCGAAATCAACATCTTCTTCAAACCGGAAGAGATCGTAGGCTAAGCCTGCCGTGATCGCCCGGGCCGTCTTGTTCATCCGGAACGGGCGCTGGGAACGAATAGCACGCCATGACGACTGACCCGCAGAAGATGCCAGTCATCATCGGCGTCGGCCAGATCAATGACCGCCCCGACAATCCGGACGACGGCCTCGACTCCGCCGGTCTGATGGCGCGCGCGCTTGAGGTCGCCGATGCAGATGCGGGCGGCGGCTGGCTGGCAGACCTCGACGCCCTGTTGGTCATCGAACAGATATCCTGCCCCGAGATCGCAGATCTCCCTGCCGCCGTCGCCACCGCGCTGGGCGTACAACCCAGAACCTCGCGCAAGACCGACGGCCCGATGGGCGACAGCCCGGTCCGCCTGCTCAACGAGGCCGCAAACCTGATCGCCTCGGGGGATGCGCAAACGGTCGCCATCACCGGCGGCGAAGCCCTGCGCACCGCCGCAAGGCGCGCAGCCCTCGCCAGCGGCGGCGCGGCCCACGACCACAGCGCCATGAAGCGCTCATCCGAAAGGCGCCGCCCCAAATACGGGCAGCGCTACGGTCTTCTCACGCCCAGCGATCTCTACCCGCTCTACGAAAACGCAACGCGCGCCGCCTTCGGCCAGACGCTGGAGCAGGGCCAGGCCGAAAGCGCGCTCATCTGGTCCAACCTCTCCAAGGTCGCCGCCGCCAGCGACCACGCATGGATTCGCCAGCCGCGAACCCCGGACGAGATCCTCGCGATCGACGACAACAACCGCCCCATCGCATTCCCGTACTCGAAATTCATGGTCGCCAATTCGTCGGTCAATCAGGGCGCAGGCTTCATCGTCACCAGCCTCGCAAAAGCGCTGGCCAGCGGCATACCGGAAGACCGCCTCATCTATATCGGCAAGGGCGCCCACGCCGACGAACCGGCCAACGCCCTCACACGCGACAGCTACGCCCGCTCCGTCAGCATGCAGGTCTCGCTCGAACAGGCGCTGAAACTCAACCGGCTCTCGGTCGCCGACCTCGACGCCATCGAGCTCTATTCCTGCTTTCCCTGCGTCCCCAAGATGGCGCGCCGCACCCTCGGCCTCCCGCCCGACGCGCCGATGACCGTGTTCGGCGGTCTCACTTTCGGCGGCGGTCCGATCGCCAACTACATGAGCCACGCCATCGCCTGCATGGTCGAACAGCTAAGAGAGGAGGGCAGGTACGGACTACTCTTCGCCAACGGCGGCATCGCCACCTACAACCATTCCATCGTCATCGGCCGCGACCCGGCGCTGGCCGAAAACCACGACTTCGACTTCCAGTCCGACGCCGACAGCCGCCGCGGCCCCATCCCCGACCTCGACGAAGACTACGTCGGCAGGGGCGAACTGGAGACCTACACCATCCTCTACAATCGCGACGGCTCGATCCGCCACGGCGTCATCCTCGCCCGCGCGCCTCACGGGGCACGCTTCCTCGCGAAAATCCCGCCCGCAGATGCATCTGCACTGGCCCGCCTCGAAACCGGCGACGCCAGCCTCATCGGCGCGCCCGGCGATTGCGCCAGAGACGAGGACGGCGATCTCCTCTGGACCTTCGCCAACCCCGCCTGACCTAACCTTACGTCACGGTTGCGTAGCGTGACCTGACGCGCCAGAAACGTGCCGCAAACACAGGAGCGCCCAGCATGACCGACCAAGTCAAGATCACCCAGTCCGGCGGCGTGATGGAAATCTGCTGGAACCGCCCCGACAAGAAAAATGCGCTCTCCCAGGCCATGTACTCGGCCGCCAACGACGCGCTGCTGAAGGCCTCAGCCGACCCATCCGTCCGCTGCGTCCTGCTCTGCTCCGAGGGCGACGCCTTCACCGCCGGCAACGACATCGCCGACTTCGCCAAGGCCAACGCCAGCACGGACCACGGCCCGCGCGACAGCTCCAGCTACATCCGCACCATCGCCGCCTTCGACAAGCCGCTCGTGGCCGGCGTGCCCGGCCTCGCCATCGGCGTCGGCATGACCATGCTGTTCCACTGCGACCTCGTCTTCGTCGCCGAAGACGCAAAGCTCTCCATGCCCTTCGTCAATCTCGCGCTGGTCCCCGAGGCCGCATCCTCCATCACCGTCCCGGCCCGCGTCGGCTACGCCCGCGCCTTCGCCATGTTCGCGATGGGCGAAGCGGTCACCGGCAAGCAGGCGGAAGAGTGGGGCATCGCCAACAAGGCCTTGCCCGCGGCCGAGGCCATCCCGGCCGCCCGCGCCGCCGCCGAGCGCCTCGCCAAACAGCCCCTCGGCGCCGTCATGGCCACCAAGAAGCTCATGCGCGAAGCCGAACGCTACGCCAAACAGATCGACATCGAGATGGAATGCTTCGGCGCCCAGCTGAAATCCGCCGAAGCCGCAGAGGCCTTCGCCGCCTTCGCGCAAAAGCGCAAACCCGACTTCACCAGGGTCAGCTAGCCCGCGCCGCTACCGCTCGGCCGCCAGATACCGCAGCTCCGGAAACTCCTCCGGCAGCTGCGTCGTCACGAACGTCTCGGCCGCCTGCCGCTCCGCCGCGCTCTCGGCAAACGTCGCCTCGAAGAACGCCCGCACCGCCAGCTTGGCGATCTGCTGCTGGCGGCCAGACGAGATCGTCTCGCCAAGATCGCGCGTGCACGCCCCGACATACTCCTCGGGAATGACCAGCCCGTCGCTCGCATCGCCATACTTGCCCGCGAACGGATGCCCGTCCCAGGAAAAGTCGGCCGCCGCACACGCCATCGCGTCCGGGTTGCCCAACAGCCGCATCGGCCCGGACGACATGCCCACAAAGCCGACATGCGTGCCGCCGTCGATCTCCAGCAGCCCGCCGTCGCGCACCCGCGAAGGGATCGGCTCCGCATTCGTCCGGTGCGCGACAATCGCATCCTCCGTCCCGGAGATCGACAGATACGGCGCATCCGAATGATCGAAGAAGCCCGGCCCGAACACATCCACCGGCCCGGCCATCGACACCGCCGCCTTGATCCGCGGATCGCGCCACTCCGGATGAAACGTCGCCAGCGTCGTCGTCAGCCCGCCCAGCGACAGCCCCATGGCGCCGATCCGCTCCGCATCGATCGTGCTCGCAAACGGCTTGTCATCGCCCTCCAGCGCCAGCACCTGATCGATCAGGAAGCGAACGTCTCCCGGCTGGCTCGGCACGTCCTCGATCGTCGCGCCGCCCGGCGCCGCGCCGTTCGACAACGGAAAGTTTGTGGACGCGACCACATAGCCATGGCTCGCCAGATGCTCCGCCAGATAGTCGCCGCCCTCCCGGTTCGACAGGAAGCCGTGGCTGTAGATCACCAGCGGCGATGATCCGTCGAAGTCCTCCGGATACCAGATCAGCGTCGGCAACACCCGTTCATCGCTACCGGCATAATCTCCATTCGCCGGCGTGGGCCGCGAAGAGTCCACCCAGTCCATGTCAGCCCGGACAACGGCGTACGGCCCATCGCCGATGCGCTCCGCACTGATGCTGCCCGACGGCGGCGGCGACGTGCCCGTCGCAGCCAGTCCGATCCCGACGCCTGCCGCGCCCAGCACAACCACGCCAAGCGCGCCCAGACCGACCCATTTCAACATGCCCATGCCCCTCGACTCCTCCGCGGCGACAGCTTCAACAGCCGTCCGATCACCTTGTCCGCACCCAACCTTACATCCCGAAATATCAGCCTGCATCAGCGCATCAAGTCGGCTGAGTCGCACGGCTAGCCGACCCGCGTTGCGCCTGCTAGCAAGCCCACCGGGAGGATCCAGACATGACCGACAAGCCTATGCACCCCGAGACCATGGTTCTGCACGCCGGATGGCGCGCCGATCCCTCAACGGGCTCTGTCGCCGTGCCGATCTACCAGACGACATCCTACCAGTTCGACAGCACCGAACACGCCTCGAAGCTCTTCGGCCTTGAAGAGTTCGGCAACATCTACACCCGGATCATGAACCCCACGACCGACGTCCTGGAAAAGCGCATCGCCGCGCTCGAAGGCGGCGTCGCAGCGCTCGCCACCGCATCGGGCCAAGCCGCCACCACGCTCTCGATCCAGAACCTCGCCGCGGCCGGCGACAACATCGTGTCCTCGACCGCACTTTATGGCGGCACATGGAACCTCTTCGCCAACACGATGAGAGAGCAGGGCATCGAAGTCCGCTTCGTCGATCCCGCCGACCCTGCAGCCTTCGAAAAGGCCACCGACGAGCGCACCCGCGCCTACTACGCCGAAACGCTGCCGAACCCGAAACTCGCCGTCTTCCCCATCAAGGAAGTCGCCGACATCGGCCGCAAGCACGGCATCCCGCTCATCATGGACAACACCGCCGCGCCGCTCCTGTGCCGTCCGTTCGACCACGGCGCCGCCGTGATCGTCTATTCCGCCACCAAATACCTTGGCGGCCACGGCACCACGATCGGCGGCCTCATCGTCGACGGCGGCAATTTCGACTGGGCCGCCCACAAGGATCGCCAGCCCGCGCTCAACACGCCCGACAAGTCCTACCACGGCGCCGTCTGGACCGAGGCGACCAAGCCAATGGGCCCCATCGCCTACATCATCCGCGCCCGCGTCACGCTGCTGCGCGATCTCGGCGCCGCCATGTCGCCCTTCAACGCCTTCCAGCTCATGCAGGGCATCGAAACCCTGCCGCTGCGCATGGCCCGCCACAGCGACAACGCCGAGAAGGTCGTCAGCTTCCTCGCAGGCCGCAACGACATCTCCCGCGTCATTTACCCCTCCAAGCAGGAAGGCGAAGACCGCCGCCGCGCCGACGCCTACCTCAAGGGCGGCTTCAGCGGCCTCGTCGGGTTCGAGCTGAAGGCCGGCGTCGAAGCCGGGCGCAAGTTCATCGACAACCTCAAGCTGCTCTACCACGTCGCCAATATCGGCGATGCGCGCAGCCTCGCCATCCACCCGGCCAGCACCACGCACTCCCAGCTCACGCCGGAAGAGCGCACGCAGACGGGCGTCTCAGAAGGCTATGTCCGCCTCTCGATCGGCCTCGAGCACCCCGACGACATCATCGCCGATCTCGAACAGGCGCTCGCAGCCGCGAAGTAGGGCGGCTCGCGTCGTTTGCCCAAAGAGAACGGGCGGGCCCGACAGGACCCGCCCGCACGTCAATTCAGTCGTCTGTCGTCTAGTGGCGGCGCGTCAGCGCAACGCATGCCGCACCGGCTGCGAACGCAATCGCCAGCGCCGTCATCGGATACGATTTCAGCGTGTGGACCGCCGCGCCGGATGCATCGCGCGCCACCGTCTTCGCATCGTCGTAGAAGCTTTCGCCCGCCGCCTTGCCGCTCTTCAGCGCCTCGCGCGAACTGATGCCGATGCTCTCGCCAGTGCTCTTCAGGAGCGCAGCGACGTCGCCGCGCAGAACCTTCAGGTCCTGCCGGATGGCCGAAAGATCGGCGCCGGGATCGGGTTGGTTGGAGCTTGCCATGTCGAATACCTCGTTGGGATCTGCTCTTCATCCAACGCGTCACCCCCGCTGCCGTTCCGGAAACGCTAGGTCAGGCCCGCTCCAGCCCCGCTAACCGCGTCAGCGAAAGCTGATCCGCACCGGCTCGCCGTTGATCTCCAGCTCCTGCGGCCCCGGCGGATCGAGCTGCTCCGGCGCACACAACCGCACGATCGAAAGCGGATAGAGCAGGTGCTCGGCGTGCAGCAGCCGCCCGGCCAGCGTCTCCGCCGTATCGCTGCCGTGAACCGCTATCCGCGCCTGGGCGATCACCGGGCCCTCATCCACTCCGGCGGTCACATGGTGCACCGTACAGCCGTGCTCCGCATCGCCGGCATCCAGCGCGCGCTGGTGCGTGTCCAGCCCCGGATACTTCGGCAGCAGCGAAGGGTGGATGTTGATCAGCCGCCCGGCCCACCTCTCGACAAACCACGGCGTCAGCACCCGCATGAACCCCGCCAGCGCCACCAGTTCGACCCCGGCGGCAACCAGCTCCGCATCCAGCGCCCGCTCGAACGCCTCGCGATCCTTGCCATACTGCTTGTGATCCAGCGCGAAGGTCGCAACCCCGGCGGCCTCCGCCTTCGACAACCCCGCCGCGTCCGGCCGGTTCGACCCCACCGTCACGATCTCAGCTGGCCAGTCAGCGGTCCTGGCTGCGCGCAACAGCGCTTCCATGTTCGAGCCGCGGCCCGAAATCAGGATACCCAGTCGCTTCCGGCTCACGCTTCCGCAACCTCGCCGATCACGAAGGCGGACTCATCCGCCTCCGCCAGCGCCGACAGCACATCCATCACGTCATCGGCGGCCACCGAAACGATCATGCCGACGCCGCAATTGAACGTCCGCAGCATCTCGGTGTCGCTGATCTGCCCGATCTTCTGCATCCACTCGAACACCGGCGGGAAGGCCCATGCCTCCAGATCGATCTTCGGCTTCAGATGGTCCGGCAGCATGCGCGGCGTGTTCTCGGTGATCCCGCCGCCCGTAATGTGCGCCAGCCCCTTCAGCTTGCCCGCCCGGATCAGCGGCAACAGCGCCTTCACATAGATCCGCGTCGGCGCCAGCAGCGCTTCGCCGACCGTCGCGCCCTCTGCAAACGGCGCGGCGTCCGACCAGCCCAGCCCGCTGCGCTCCACGATTTTGCGCACCAGCGAATACCCGTTCGAGTGCGGCCCCGACGAGGGCAGGGCGATCAGGACATCCCCCGCCGCCATCTCACTCGTTCGCGGCAGCACGGCGCCACGCTCCACCGCGCCAACCGCAAAGCCCGCCATGTCGTAATGATTGGCGCCATACATCCCGGGCATCTCGGCCGTCTCGCCGCCGACCAGCGCACACCCGGCCTGCCGGCACCCCTCGGCCACCCCGGCCACCACCTTGGCCGCCACTCCCGGTTCAAGCCGCCCCGTGGCAAAATAATCGAGGAAAAACAGCGGCTCAGCGCCCTGCGCGAGAATGTCGTTCACACACATCGCCACCAGGTCGACGCCCACCGTCTCATGCATCCCGGTCTCGATGGCCACCAGCAGCTTGGTGCCGACCCCATCCGCGCCCGACACCAGAATCGGATCGCTGAACCCCGCAGCCTTGAGGTCGAACAGCCCCCCAAACCCGCCAAGCGCTGCATCCGCCCCCGGCCGCCGGGTCGACGCCGCCAGCGGCTTGATCGCGTCCACAAGCGCGTCCCCGGCATCGATATCGACGCCTGAGTCCTTGTAGGTCAGCGGTTGTTGCGGATTCTCATCGTTCATGACAGGCGGATTAACACGTGGTTCCCGGCCTCGCCAGCATCCACATTTCCGCTGCGCCAGCATCTTCGCTTTGCCGCAACCCGCTGCTAGGAAACGCTCATGAAACACATCGCGCGACTCTTCCTCGTCCTGTTCGCCTCAGCGGCCATGCTGGTCCCCGCCCACGCCGACGTCTTCCGCATCAGCGGCATCGCGGTCGACGAGACCGCGCCAAACCAGACCGAAGCGCGCGCCAACGCCCGCACCAACGCGCGCCTCGCGGCAGCCAACCTCCTGATCGACCGCCTGACGCTGCCTGAAGACCGCGCATCCGCCACCAGCCCGATCGACGTCTCGGAAATCGCCCGCTTCACCAACTCGATCGACACCGACGGCGAGGAAAAATACACCACCACGCGCTACATCTCGGTGCTGGCCGTCAACTTCGACGCCGACACGGTCCGCGACTACCTCGAAGCCCGCAACGTCCCCTATGTCGACGGTCAGGCCGGCCTTGCGCTGCTCGTCCCCGTCGCGGGCCAGAACGTCGCCCCGGAAGCCTGGTCACAGGCATGGGCGGGCAGGTCCAACGACAACGTCCTCACGCCCTACGTCGCATCGACAGCAATCTTCGATCGGCCGGTCACATGGGCCGACGTCGCCGCCGAAGCTTCGTCCGCAGGCGCCTCGCGCGCCCTCGTCGCCGCCGCCTACATGTCCAATGGCGCGCTCTATTCCCGCCTCAGCGAACTGACGCCGGAAGGCGAGGAACGCGCCATCGCCGTCGCCGGCCCCTACGCCTCCTACGCGGAAGCGCAGGCCGGCTCGGTCGAGACCGCCCAGCGCGAATGGAAACGCGCCTCGGTCGTCCGCACCACCGGCGCCGCCGTGATGGACGTTGTCGCCCGCTTCAGCGACATCCGCGAATGGGTCACGATCCGCAAGGCCGTCGAAGCCTCGCGCATCGTCCGCGAGCTCGACGTCCAGTCGATCTCGGTATCGGGCGCCGACCTCTCATTCGTCTTCGCCGGACGCCCCGACCAGCTCGCTGCCGATCTCCGTTCGCGCGGCCTGCAGCTCTCGGGCACCGACGACGGCTACGTCATCACGACCGCCCGCTGATCCAACAGGCGCCGACAGCCAGCGCCGCGCCAGTCCGCACGGAGCCGTCGCATTGCAGCAGCTCTTCCTCGATTTTCCAAAGCTGGAAGAGGAAGCGCGCCCGCTCATCGAGACGGGCGCCTACGCCCCCGTCCTCTCCACCCTGCGAAACTGGAAAGGCTGGCCCGAACTCCAGCTGGCGCTCATCGGCGAACCCCAGTCCGGCAAGACCCGCCTCTTGAGGTGCTGGGCGGCGGAAACCGGCGGCGCCTACCTGCGCGCCGACCAGCTCGCCCATGCCGACGCCGCCGAGATCGCAGACCTTTCGCTAAAGGCCCTCGCCATCGACGACGCAGACAAGGTCGGCAGCGGCCAGAACCTCCTAGCCGCCATCAATCTCTGCCACGCCCGCAAGGCCCCGATCCTCCTTGCCGGAACGGTCCCGCCATCGACATGGTACGACGACCCGCCAGACCTCCTGTCGCGCACCCGCGCCATGCCCACAGTCGTCATCGACGGTCCGGATGAAGACGTCCTCCGCCAGCGCCTCGAAGACGCCTGCGCCCGCCGCCACCTGAATGTGCCGGAAGATTCCCTGCGCTTCCTCGTCGAACACATGGATTTCCGCTGGGATGCGATCGAACAGGTCGCCAACGCGATCGAGCAGACAAGGGGCAGGGCCTTCACCGTCAGGTCCGCCCGTAAGGCGCTGGATTCGCTACAGTAAATGCGGGTCGCGCATTGCGCGAAACTGTCAAAAATCCCCGCAAACTCAGCCAATCCGTAATAAATTGGTGCTAACTATGCATTGAACCGGCGCAAAGTCCGGATCCGCAGGTGATGAAAAGGGACTGGCGACATGGCCAGCAAGGGCGAGGCGCAATCCCGCCAGAAGACGACCCGGCCCGGCCCGCCAAAGCCGGAAGGCCACGCACGCCCGACGCGCGGCCGCCACAAGCGCTCGCCCGAAATCGCCGAGCTGATGGCGTCGCCGGCGCGCTTCTTCAACCGCGAGATCTCCTGGCTCCAGTTCAACACCCGCGTCCTCGAGGAAGCCGAAAACCAGCGCCACCCGCTGCTGGAACGCCTCCGCTTCCTCTCGATCTCGGCCAGCAACCTCGACGAATTCTACATGGTCCGCGTCGCCGGCCTGCGCCAGCAGACCCTGCGCTCGACCGGCGCCAAGACCAGCCAGGACGGCCTCACGCCCGCCGAACAGCTGGTGAAGATTTCCGAGCAGTCCGACAAGCTGAACGCCGAACAGCAGCGCATCTGGAACCTCGTACGCGACGACATGGACAAGGTCGGGCTCTCCGTCCTCGACCCGCACGAGCTCAACAGCGCCGATCGCAAGTGGATCGAATCCGAGTTCATGCTGAAGGTCTTCCCGGTGCTGACGCCGCTGGCGATCGATCCGGCGCACCCGTTCCCCTTCGTGCCGAACCTCGGCTTCGCCGTCGGCTTCGCGCTCAAGCGCAAGGTGTCCAACGTCCACTTCAACGCGATGGTGCTGATCCCGTCCCACGTCGCGCGCTTCATGGAGCTGCCGGAGAAGAAGGGCGCCGGCCGCCGCTTCATCTCGCTCGAAAACGTCATCACGATCTGCCAGCCCGTCCTGTTCCCGGACTGCGCGATGGAAGGCCGCTGCCTCCTGCGCGTCATCCGCGACAGCGAACTGGAGATCGAGGAAGAAGCCGAAGATCTCGTCCGCGAATTCGAGATCCTGCTGAAACAGCGCCGTCGCGGCCGTCTCGTCCAGCTCAAGATCGAAAAGAACGCCCCGGATAAGCTCAAGCAGTTCTTCGTGCGCGAGTTCAAGGCCGAACCCATCGACATCACCGAGGTCGACGGCCTCATCGGCATGGACCAGCTCTCCGAGCTCATCGTCTCCGACCAGCCGGACCTGATCTTCAAGCCGTTCGAACCGCGCTTCCCCGAGCGCGTCCGCGAACACGGCGGCGACCTCTTCGCAGCGATCAAGGAAAAGGACTTCTGCGTCCACCACCCCTACGAATCGTTCGACGTCGTCCTGCAATTCCTATCGCAGGCCGCGCGCGATCCCGATGTCGTCGCCATCAAGCAGACGCTCTACCGCACCTCGAAGAACTCGCCGATCGTCGCCGCCCTGATCGAGGCCGCCGAAGCCGGCAAGAACGTCACCGCGCTGGTCGAGATCAAGGCCCGCTTCGACGAGGAGGCCAACCTCCGCTGGGCCCGCGACCTCGAACGCGCCGGCGCCCAGGTCGTCTACGGCTTCATCGACCTCAAGACCCACTCGAAAGTCTCGCTCGTCCTCCGCCGCGAGAAGGGCGAGCTGCGCACCTACACCCACTTCGGCACGGGCAACTACCACCCGATCACCGCGCGCATCTACGACGACCTCTCGCTGTTCACCGACGAGGAATCGCTCGGCCGCGATGCCGGCCGCCTGTTCAACTACGTCACCGGATACTCGCGCCCGCAGAACCTCGAAGGCGTCGCCCTCGCGCCGATCAACCTCAAGTCCACGCTACTGGAAAACATCGACGCCGAGATCGCGCTCGCCCGGAAGGGACGCAAGGCGACCATCTGGGCCAAGATGAACTCGCTCGTCGATCCGGTCATCATCGACCGCCTCTATGAGGCCAGCCAGGCCGGCGTCGACATCCAGCTCGTCGTCCGCGGCATCTGCTGCCTGCGACCCGGTGTCCCGGGCATGTCCGACAATATCAAGGTGAAGTCGATCGTCGGCCGCTTCCTCGAACACGCCCGCATCGTGTGTTTCGGCGCCGGCTCGCCGCTGCCATCGCCCCACGCCAAGGTGTTCATCTCGTCCGCCGACTGGATGCCGCGCAACCTCGACAACCGCATCGAAGCTCTCGTTCCGGTGCTCAACCCCACGGTCCACAAGCAGGTTCTCGAACAGATCATGGTCGCCAACCTCGAGGACAACATGCAGAGCTGGACCTTGAAACCCGATGGCGGTTATGTGCGTAGTGCGCCCAGGGACGGTGAGTCTCCGTTCTCGGCGCATGAGTATTTCCTCGAAACGCCGTCTTTGTCGGGTCGGGGAAGCGCGCTGCGGATGGCGAAGCCGCCGCAGCTGAGACCCCGGGCTAGGCGCTCAAGGCCATTCCCGGGCCGGTTAGGGCAGGGTGCACGATGCTGGCGACTTCTCTGTCCCGGACGCGCAAGACTGGTCGCCCGATCCGCGTCCGCCGTATCGGCGTCGTCGACGTCGGCTCCAACTCCGTCCGTCTCGTCGTCCATGATGTGCGCGGCCGCGCCATGAACCAGCGCTTCAACGAGAAATTCCTCGCCGGCCTCGGCCGCGACATGCAGGAAACCGGCAAGCTCCACCCCGAAGGCGTCGAACAGGCCATCACCGCGCTTAAGCGCTTCGCCGCCATCACCCGCGCCCAGAAAACCGACCTCGTCATCCCGTTCGCAACCGCCGCCGTGCGCGACGCTGCCGACGGCGCCGACTTCTGCCGCCGCGTCCGCGCCGAAACCGGCTTCGAGCTCCGCGTGCTCTCCGGCCCCGAAGAGGCGCTCATCGCCGCACAGGGCGTCGTCGCTGGCGCCCCGGGCATATCGGGCATCGTCGGCGACCTCGGCGGCTCCAGCCTCGAACTCGCCCACCTCCACGATGCAGAATTCAGGGAAGGCGCAACCTTCGCCCTCGGCCCGCTCGCCCTCAACGCCGCCAGCGGCAAGACCGACAAGCGCACCCTGTCGAGGGTCAAGAAGGCGCTCAACAAGTCGCAATTCTTCGACCGCAACGAGACCACGTTCATCGCCGTCGGCGGCGCATGGCGCGCCATCGCCAACATCCACATGGAGCTCACCAGCGCCCCCCTGCGCATTCTCCAGAACTTCGCCGTGCCGGTCGCAGAGATCAAACCGCTCCTCGCCGAACTCGCCAGCGGCGCAAAGCACGCAGACCTCGTCCAGAAGGTCGCCAAGCGCCGCGTCGCCACCATCCCGTATGCAGCCATGGCGCTCGACGTCATTCTCGAACTCGGCAAGTTCGAAACCCTGATGATCTCATCCTACGGCGTCCGCGAAGGCATCATCTTCCAGGAGATGACCGCCGAGGAACGCGCCAGCGACCCGCTCGACGCCGGCCTCGACGCCATGGTCGCCGCCGACAGTCACGCAGCCGATTTCGGCCGCGCGCTCTCCGGCTGGGTCTCCAACGCCGCCGCCTACACGCTCTCGCCACGGCTCACCAACGCCGCCTGCCGCCTCGTCGACATCGGCGCCATGCTCCACCCCGACCACCGCGCCGATCTCGCCTTCGAACTGGTCGCCCGCGCGCCGCTGCCCGGATTGCTCCATCGCGAACGCGCAGCCCTCGCGCTCGCCATCGCCACCCGCTACACGCGCCACGTCCAGCATCCCGTCTCCGACCGCCTGCTGGACGAAGATACCGCCAAGCGCGCCCGCGCCCTCGGCGCCATCATGCGGCTGGGCGCCAATCTGTCCGGCCGCTCCGCCTCGCTGCTCAAGAAGGCCGAACTCGCCTGCGACGGTTCAAGACTCGATCTCTACGTCCAGCACTCCCACCGCGCCCTCCTGTCAGAGACCGTCCAGCGCCGCCTCCAGCAGGCCGCAACCGAACTGGGCATGGAAGCCGTCGTCCACGCCGACTTCAAGGACCGCTAGACGCAAGCCCACCAGCCGTCCCACCGATCCGCAGCGCCCCGAAATCCGTAAACAGCCACAGCGCCGCAATACGCCGGCGCAGCAGGAAACACGGATGCGGCGATGCTCCCACTGGCGGGCCCGAAACTCAGGATCGTAAGCTCCACCCAACAGCCGCCGTTTCGCGGAGACGGATCGTGAAGCAACCAAAGGTCACAGTCTGGTACGACGGCGCATGCCCGCTCTGCATCCGCGAGATCGCCTTGTTCCGCAAACTCGACCGCCGCAACGCGATCAACTTCATCGACGTCGCCGGACCAGACGCCTCATGCCCGCTCGACAGGGTGGAGCTGCTCAATCGCTTCCACGCCCGCGAAACCGGCAAGCCCATCGTCTCCGGCGCAGCAGCCTTCGCCGCCATGTGGCGCGCCATCCCGATCCTCGCGCCCCTCGGCCATCTCGCCCGCGCCCCCTTCATCCTCGCCCCCCTCGAATGGCTCTACCGCCGCTTCTTGGTCATCCGCCCAAGGCTCCAGAAGCTGTTCCGCTGATCCTCTGCGCCGGTGCAGCGGAACACACGATCACGTCCGTTTCTCACATGTAGGGCAGCCACATCATGTTGATGGCGGCAAAGGCGCCCACCGCCATCAACCCCGTCAGCAGCGTCACGATACCGGCGGCCACGAACTTGAACCTCCCGGACGAACTGTCCGCCGCCACGAAATAGAGTTGCAGACCCAGCAACGGAACCAGGTAACTGCCCAGCGACAATGCTATGTCCGCAGGGCCGGACAGGGTGGAGTTCATCCACCGCGGCGACTGGTTCAGGAGGATCCAGCTGCTCACGCCCAACCGGAAAAACCAGACCCCGTTCACGACCATGAAGGTACGCATGGCCCATCGCCTGTGCGCGTCGATCCGGCGCCGCATGGCGTCGCGCACGGTCAGCACGGCGAAGGCGATAATGAGCACGCCGTTCAGGGAGACGGAGAGCGCCGAGACATACGACAGATAGGAACCGCGCACCCACGTCAGCCAAAGCCCGCCGAGCGCCATGATCAGCGCCAGCGCAATGAAGACCCGGCCATTCCATCTGTGAAACGGGCGATATCGATCCCGGATTTGCGGGATCAGCTGAGCCAGCCCGCCCAGCGTGATCACAGCCGCCAGAAGAACGTGGATGGCAAACATCATGTTGCCGGCGCCGTCTCCCGGCACATGGCCGGTGATCAGCGGTTTCTCGTTCCAGGATTCAAGGTTCCCGCCCGCCGTTCGCAGGCCGTAGAACGCCACGATGAAGGCGATGAACGCCAGTTGACCAATAGCGGCCGTAATGAACCAGATGAGCCCGACCCGCCGCAGCATCGCCGCCGCACGGGAGTAAGCCACTGAGCTGTATTTCATCCGGTGTGCGCTCCACAATCGCCATTACACCCCGTAGACTACGAGGCCTCACAGGGGACGATTGGCCGGTTTGGGCGCCCGAAGTCCTCTCGATTTGGAAATCGGCCATGTTTTTCCGACAGATTCTGGAAGCGCCGGTGCGAGCAGGTTGGCCCGCGCCTCTACGGGGGACGACCCAGACATGAATCTTCAGATCACATCCGGGATGCGCCCGGCGGCGGGCTGGCTAAAACGACCCGGCAGACCGCCCAGCTATCTGGAGGCGTGCTGGCTGCTCCTCGCGGTCTCGATCCTGGCGTTCGGGGCGGACTATTTCTTCGGCGGCGCCTCGCCGGCGCTGGGCGTCGTGCTTGCCACCGCCAGCAGCGTCACCTGCGGTCTGTCCTGGCTGTTCACGCGCGCGCTTTTCCAGCCGCCGAACCGCCGCCAGCTTTGGGCCCCGGCCCTGGTCGGCGTGCTGTTTGCGCTCTGGGTGGTGCTCTACGGCGTCAACGGGTCCAGCCAGCATGAGAACGGCCCGCTCGGCTTCTTCCGGAGCGTCTACACGCTCGTTTCGTCCGCCATGCTGCTCCTGCCAATCGTTGAAGCGCTCGACCATGGCGGAACCGCAATCTCAAGGCATGAACAGAGGTTCCGCCGTCAATACATCGCGGGCTATGGCGCCATCCTGTCCATCGCGCTCATCATCGGCTTGCCCGAACTCGCCCGGTGGGAGCTGCCCGGCCAGGTCATCCTGTCGTTGACCGCGCTGGCCGGCGCAACGGTCGCGGTCCTGTATCGCAAGCGCCATCCGCAACCGGCCGCACCGCAAAGGCGACCACGAGCCGCCGGGGTTCACGAAGAGAACGCAGAGCTGGCTCAGGCCATCCGCGACATCATGAGCCAGCAACGCGCCTACCTGAACCCGGACCTGAAAGTCGCCGACATCGCCCGCCTGGCAGGCCAGCCCGAATACAAGGTCACGCGATGCATATCGGGCGACCTCGGCTACAAGAACTTCAACCAGCTGACCAACGAGTTCCGGATCAAGGAGGCGCAGAGGCGGCTCTCGGACCCTGACCTCGATGACGATTCAATCCTGGCCATCGCCCTCGACAGCGGATTCGGCTCCATCGGGCCGTTCAACCGCGCCTTCAAGGAACAGACCGGGCTGACGCCGAGAGCATTCAGGCTGCAACGCGCGAAGATGGAGACATAGCCGGCGATCAATCTGACGGGACGAGGAGAGGCGCCTAGTCAGCCGACGCATTCTCCTTCGCCAGCTGCCGCTTCACATCCTCCAGGCCCTTCCGGATGGCGACGATCTCGTTCATCAGCGCCTCGCGCTCGCCGTGAGCCTGCGCTTCGGCTTTCTCCGCAATCTCCTTCGCCTCCGCATCGTGGATCAGCTGCATCGAATTCACGATCAGCGCGATGAAGAGATTGAGCACCGCAAAGCTCGTCACGATGATGAACGGCACGAAGAACACCCACGCCCACGGATAGGTCTCCATCACCGGCCGCACGATCCCCATCGACCAGCTTTCCAGCGTCATGATCTGGAACAGCGTGTACATCGACGCGCCGATCGACCCGAACCACTCAGGAAACCCGGCGCCGAACAGCTTCGTCGCCATCACGCCGGCGACATAGAACACCAGCACCAGCACGGCGACGATCGATCCCATGCCCGGCGCCGCCGCGAACAGCGCATCGACCACCATCCGCAGCTTCGGCACCACCGACAGAAGCCGCAGCGCCCGCAGCACCCGCAGCGCGCGCAACACCGAGAACGCGCCCGAGAACGGAATGAGCGCCACCGCCACAACGAAGAAGTCGAAGACATTCCAGCCATCCCGGAAGAAGCGCGGCCCATAGGCGACAAGCTTGAGGCCGATCTCGATCACGAAGATCGCAAGCGCCGTCCGGTCGAGCGCCACCAGCAGCGGCCCGGCCGTTTCCATCGCCAGCGGCGACGTCTCAAGCCCGATCGTCGCCGCATTGAGTGCAATGACGAACGTGATGAAGCGCGCAAAACCCGCGCTCTCCACAAACCGCTTCAGCGCAGCTCTGCGGCCCTCCATCGCGGGTCGAACCTGCGTTTCACTCACTGCGGGCCTGCCTCATCAAGCGCTTCCAACCAGCTGCTGGCGCCCAGCTGTCGGACCCTGCGGTTCCGGAGATCGCGCCGCCATCACCAGCGCAGCGCCAACGTATTGCCCCCACCCAGCGCCTGACAACCCAACCCCATCCCCGCCAGCAAAAAATCCACTTGACCTGCACGCCCCGGCGCCGCTGCTGCCTCGATGAGAGGAAAAAGAAACGCAAAACACTGGCCGGAATATTGTGCGGATTGCAGGGATCATGAACGCTCAGGAAGCCTCCGGAAAATTGTGACTTCGCCGCTGGGACCTTCTGTTCTACCGTTGTCGGGTTGGAGGATAGTTGGGGGTCTTGGGGAGAATGCCGGGAGCAGGGGGCGCATGGCTACGTCAGGCTTGGCCTTTGGTCCTGTGTTTGGGCCAAGCGGCTGTCATCGCCGCGTTGATGATTTTTGCCATGTTCCGTTCGGATCTGGAGCCGCTGATCGGCTCGGAGATACCGCAGCTATTTCAATTCAGAATTGAGACTTGGCACTGGGTGCTAGGATGGGCCTTGCTGTGGGCAAGCCTGTCGACAAGCGCTGCGATGGTTCGCGGCCCCCAGCTCGGATTCCTTGTCAGCGGCCTGTTCGCCATGCTGATCGGCGTAGGAGCTTGGGGCTTGGCGGAAGTCTCGCTGATCGAGGCTTCCGGCGTGCTGGTCGTGACTTCGATGCTGCTCGCAGTCTGGGGTGGTTGGCTGATCGTCCAGTTTGCGCGCCTCAACCTGCTCTGGCCACCAAGGTCGGACCACGCTCAGGTCGCCGCTGGCCAGAAAACAGTTCGGCCAGACACGGAGGATCTGACCGAGCTTTTCGTCTATGTTTTTGTGGGTCTGGCGGTTCTCGCAGTGGCCGCGAGTCAACGCGTCTGGCCGGGCGCCAGTCTGGCGGATCGCGCGGCCACCGGTAACGAGCTCGCACCTTCAATCCTGTTCGCCGCGCTGGTCCTCACCACGTTTCTGCCGCTTCTCACGGGGTTCTGGCTCAAGGCGCGCCGAGACGCCGAGAAGCACGGTCGGGAGTTCTGGCGGAATGACGTCGTCACGCCGGTGTCATTCCTGATCATAATGGTCGCCATATTCGCGGTTACGACGCTCGCATATTATGCGGCGCTATACGCGTCAGACACGATCAGTTCAGCGATCAGCTACGCCACCTTCATCGGCGTGCTTTTTGTGTTCGTGTTGGTGATCGTGCTGCCTCACCTGCTGAACTTCTTTCGGCGGCGAAGCGAAGACGCGATCGCCGCTGCCGAAGGCAGGCCGATCCATACATTTGGCGTGGCCTCGCTCGATGCGCCAGCCGCCTGGCTCAGCTACCTCGACACGTTATTGGTGAAAGTCATCGCGCCGCTGTCAGGCGGGACCCAACGCCGGTTTGCGCACGTTCACGTCATCCTCATCCTCACCCTGCTAAGCCTGTTGGGCCTCGATCCCAAGACCGTTCGGTCTTGCCCCCGTCGGCCTCGGTATCCTGCTCGCCGTTTCGTTGGGGCGCCGGTGGTCTTGGGTGGAAGAGGATCGCGAAACTGCCTCACGTCTGGAGCGGACCCGCGGCGCCAACATTCATCTGGGCTTCGAGAACGACCTGAAGGACGAAGCGCTCACCGGGTACGCTGGTCTATTCATTCTCGTACCCCTGACGCTCTACCAGATTCAGGACATCACCGGGTTTGCGCCTGCCTTCGAAGAGCAGTCGGGCAGCGTTCTTCTGACGTGGATCGTGTTCTTCGGCGGCGAACTCGCCAAAGCGGTGCCCTTTGTCGACTGGTGGGACATCTACGGAAACGAACAGCTCTCATCGACGGGAAAGCACCTGACCTTCCTCTCCAGGGCCGCTGTCGATCTCATCATCCTCGCCGCACTGTTTCAGGCGCTAAGCATCTGGCAGCGCAACCGGGTCCAGACCAGCTTGTTCAAGGCGGGTCACCTCGATGCCTTTGACCCTTTCAAAGAGAAGGAATTCTTCCTGCAGGGGGTCGTGCGCTTGCGCGGCAAGGCTGGCGCACCGCAGTTCGACAACCATGTCGATGCATTGCGAAAAGCGAAGAGACTGCATGTAGATCGCACCACGTCTCCCTACGCCTACTTTGAAATTCGGAAGGAGTTCGCCAGCCAGATTGAAGCGCACGTCAGGGCGCGTACTGAACTCTTGAAGGACTCAACCGCGATCTACGAGGCGCCCGCTCCATACAGCAGGCAGCGCCTCGCGGAGCTGATCGAGCCGTCCCAACACCCTGACTTGCGGGCAGGTGCGAACTGGATGATCAGTCGCTGGAACGTCTTGGTCGGCACGCCTCGAGAGCAACTGCGGCAGATTTCCGCAAGGTGGCAAAGGATCAGATTCCCCGTGGCGGATCAGTTCCGTGCTCAAGAGGACCCCGCCCCACGCCGTATCCAGAAGATGGAGTTCGAAAAAGTTCTGGTCGAGTTGGCGGCACCGCAGTGGAGTTCGAAAGTCAGTCCAGATGACCTCAGCCACCTGATGGAATCTTTGAGAATGGTCCGCGACGAGGACGAATTCGACTTCGCGCGAATTTTGGCGTTTGAGCTGTTCGCTCAGTTGCAGATGAGTGAAGCTGTATACTTCCTGTCGAAGTTCGTACTCCGCCAGCAGGATATCGACGAAGATGAGGGTTGGCGCCAGAAAGTCATCGCTTACGCGGAGGGCCCGGATACGGCGATGCGCCTCGGCCGTGCCGAAATGCGGCAGCGCGTATACGATGCGCTCTCGAGGATCGCTCTAAACCGGTCTGCCGAAGACAGCGCGCGCACCAATGCCTGCACTCTGCTCAAGTGGATGGGCCAGGCCGATCCCGCAACAGCTAGCGCAGCCGAATACGCGGCCAACCTCGCTAAACTCGCCTGCGAAGCCATCGAGAACGATCTCCGCCGTGAGAGTGAGCACGGGGACGAAGAGGACGAAGCTGAATAGCCACGCCTGCCGCTCCGAACAGGCCCCCTAAACCTCGATCACCCGAACCCCATTCGGCTTGGCAGCCAGCGCCAGCTTGCCGGCTTTCAGCGCCAGCGCCTTTTCGCCGAACACATCGCGGCGCCATCCCGTCAGCGCGGCGATCTCCGGCGCGTCCTCGCGCGCGATGCGCTCAAGGTCGGCAGCGTTCGCGATCAGCCGCGGCGCCACGTCCTCCTCATCCGACACCTGTTTCAAAAGCACGCGCAGCAGGTCCGACAACGCCCCAGCCGGCGGGCCAGATGAAGCCGGCCGCTCCACCTGCGGCGCATACGCCTTGGGATCCGCCAGCGTCTCCTGAATCATCTCCACCAGCGACTGCCCGTGCTTCGAGCGCGAGAACCCCTTCGGCACAGCCCGCAACCGGTCCAGCGCCTCGGCGCTCGCCGGCCGCTGCTGCGCGATCTCCTGCAGCGCGTCATCTTTCAGGATGCGCCCGCGCGGCTTGTCGATGTCCTGCGCCAGCTGCTCGCGCCACGCCGCCGTGCGCGCCAGTAGGGCGAGATAGTCCGGCTTGTACTTGCGGATCTTCAGCCGCTTCCACGCCAGATCCGGATCGAAGGCATAGAGCGCCGGGTCAGTCAGCGCCGCATGCTCGTCCTCGATCCAGTGGACCCGGTCCTTCTTCTCCAGCCGGTTGCGCAGCCAGACATAGATCTCCCGCAGATAGGTCACGTCCCCGCGCGCATAGTGCAGCTGCTTCTCCGACAAGGGTCGCCGCGTCCAGTCGGTAAACTGCGAGGACTTGTCGACCTGCTGCTTCAGGACCTTCGAGACAATGTTCTCATAGCTGATCGAATCGCCCAGTCCGCAAGCCATCGCCGCGATCTGCGTATCGAAGATCGGGCCGGGCGGCTTGCCCAGGAGGCGCGCGAAGATCTCGATATCCTGCCGCGCCGCGTGGAACACCTTCACCCGGCTCTCATCGGCCACCAGCTCGAGGAACGGCGCAAGATCCAGCCCCGCCAGCGGGTCGATCATCACGTCGTAATCCGCCGTCGCCGCCTGTATCAGGCACAGCTGCGGCCAATACGTTGATTCCCTGTGGAATTCCGTATCCAGCGCCAGAAAGTCGCCCTTCGCCAGCTCTACACAGGCTTGCGCAAGGTCCTCACTGGTGGATATCAGCCTCAGGCGCTCGCCGCTGTCTTCCTTCGTCACGCACGTCTCCGATCGGCCGCATCCGGGCCGTTGTATTGACAATCGCGTTGGGGGCATGCGCTTGTCCGCCCCAATGATCAAGCCGGACCCGCCATTTTAGGGCCCGAACCGAACCAGGAGTCCAGTCCCGATGCACGCCTATCGCACGCACAATTGCGGACAATTGCGCGCCAGCGACGTCGGGTCCAATGCCCGCCTGTCGGGCTGGGTCCACCGCAAGCGCGACCACGGCGGCCTCCTGTTCATCGACCTGCGCGACCATTACGGCCTCACGCAATGCGTCGTCACGCCCTCGAACAAGAACTTCGAGCGGCTTGAGCGCCTGCGCGTCGAAAGCGTCGTCACGCTCACCGGCGAAGTCATCGCCCGCTCCGAAGAAACCAAGAACCCCAACCTCCCCACGGGCGACGTCGAACTGCAGGTCGGCGAGGTCACGGTCCAGTCCGAAGCCGAGGAGCTTCCGCTCCCGGTCTTCGCCGAACCGGAATACCCCGAGGAGATCCGCCTCAAATACCGCTTCCTCGACCTCCGCCGCGAGACGCTGCACAAGAACATCGTCATGCGCACCAAGATCATCGCGGAAATGCGCCGCGCGATGACCGAGGCGAAGTTCACCGAATACTCAACGCCGATCCTCACTGCGTCCTCGCCCGAAGGCGCGCGCGACTTCCTCGTCCCCTCGCGCATCCACCCCGGCAAGTTCTACGCGCTGCCCCAGGCCCCGCAGGTCTACAAACAGCTCATCATGGTCTCGGGCTTCGACCGCTACTTCCAGATCGCGCCCTGCTTCCGCGACGAAGACCCGCGCGCCGACCGTCTGCCCGGCGAGTTCTACCAGCTCGACCTCGAGATGAGCTACGTCACGCAGGAAGACGTCCTCGCCACGATGGAGCCGGTCATCCGCTCCGTCTTCGAGACCTTCGCCGAAGGCAAGCCGGTCACACAGGAATTCCGCCGCATCGCCTACGAAGACGCCATCCGCACCTACGGCTCCGACAAGCCCGACCTGCGCAACCCGATCGAAATGCAGGACGTGTCCGAACACTTCCGCGGCTCCGGCTTCAAGGTCTTCGCCGGCATGCTGGAGAAAGACCCCGCGGTTCAGGTCTGGGCCATCCCGGCGAAAACCGGCGGCTCCCGCGCCTTCTGCGACCGCATGAACTCATGGGCCCAGGGCGAGGGCCAACCCGGTCTCGGCTACATCTTCTGGCGCGACGGCGACAACGGCGTTGAAGGCTCCGGCCCCATCGCCAAGAACATCGGCGAGGAACGCACTGAAGCCATCCGCACCCAGCTCGGCCTCGAAAGCGGCGACGCCGTCTTCTTCGCAGCGGGCGACCCGAAGAAGTTCGCCTCCTTCGCCGGCGCCGCGCGCACGCGGGCAGGGGAGGAACTCGGCCTCGTCGACAAGGACAAGTTCGAACTCTGCTGGATCGTCGACTTCCCGTTCTACGAATGGGACGAAGACAACAAGAAGGTCGAGTTCGGCCACAACCCGTTCTCCATGCCGCAGGGGGGAATGGACGCGCTCACCAACGAAGAGCCGCTCTCTATCAAGGCCTTTCAGTACGACATGGTCTGCAACGGCTTCGAGATCGCCTCCGGCGGCATCCGCAATCACATCCCCGAAACGATGGTCAAAGCCTTCGAGATCGCAGGCCTCGATCGCGCCACCGTCGAGGAACGCTTCGGCGGCCTCTACAACGCCTTCAGATACGGCGCGCCGCCCCACGGCGGCATGGCCGCCGGCGTCGACCGCATCGTCATGCTCCTCCTCGGCGCCCAGAACCTGCGCGAGATCACCATGTTCCCGATGAACCAGCAGGCCCAGGACCTCCTGATGGGCTCCCCCGGCGAAGCCGACGCGGCTCAGCTAAAAGAGCTCCACCTCCGCCACACCGGCCTCGAAAAGTAGCACGAGGTAAGTCCTCCACCGCGCAGCGGGGGAGGTGGCTCGCGGCAAAGCCGCGAGACGGAGGGGGCATATCGCGCGCCCCACCAACGTCATCCCGGGTCGCGAAGCGAACCCGGGACCCGGCAACAACCACAATCAACACCCCGGATCGCCAGACCCCGGATCAGCCGTCGCCAGTCCGGGATAACAGAGCGAGCTTCCCCCAACCGCTCATCCCGGCGAAAGCCGGGATCCAGACCGCCCTATCAAGGCGTCGCAAACGCCGGCACATCAAGGCTCAGCGTCTCCGGAACCGCCTCGCCCCGGAAGAAGCGCACAACCGCGTCCGCCACTCGCGCATCCGCCTCGAAGATGTTGTGCCCGCCGCCATCCACCACCAGCCGCTCGCCATTCGCAAACGAGCCAACCAGCGCCGCCGACGCCTCCGGATACGTCCGCCCGTCCAGCGTTCCCGAGATCAGCAACACCGGCGCATCCGAGGAGAAATCGCTCCGGAAATCCTCGCCCAGATCGATCTCAGGCCGAATGCCCAGAATGTGCGGCATCGGAAAGTTCAGCGCATCGCCCAGCACAGCCGTCTCAGCTTCCGCGCGCACCAGCGCCAGCCGCTCCGCGCTGATCCCCGACGCCAGGTCCATCGCCTCCGGCATCCCGCGAAACTGCGCAGCCTGTCCCATGAGCCCCTGATAGAGAAACCCCGCCGCCATGTCGTACTGCCCATTGGCCAGCGCGAGGTAGAGCAGGGGAATGCGCGCAAACCCCGCCGGATCGGCCACCGACGTCGACGCCAGCAATTGCACCGCAAACCCGTCAAACGTCACCGACAGCGTCTCGTCCGAACCGGGAGCGCGCACGCTGGCCACAGCCGGCGTCGCATTCAGCTCGTCGTGCACGCTGCGCATCAGCCCCGCGAGGTCGGGATAATACGCGCTGGCCTTCGTGTCCGCATCGATCCGCGCCTGCATCCGCGCCAGGTATGCATCCGTCAGGGCGGGGCGCTTCACCGTCTCGTCCAGCCCCTCGATCCCGGCGAACACCGCGCGCTCCACGATCTCCGGATGCAGCTTCATGATCGCAAGCCCGAGGTGCGAACCGTAGCTGATCCCCCACAGGTTCAGGCGCTCCACGCCCAGCGCATCGCGCAGGTCGGCGACATCCTGCGCGCTCGCCGCGGTCGTATAGCCGTCAATGCCGACGCCCTGCTGCGTCCACCAGTCGAAGCACTCGCTGACGCCGGCGCGATAATAGCCAACCAGGCTGTCACGCGTCAGCATCGTCGCCGGCATCGCCGTTTCAGGATCGCACGCGGGCACAATGTTCGACATGCCGGTGCCGCGCTGGTCCAGCGCGATGACATCCGCCACCTCGCGCAGCGCCATAAAGATCTCGAACCGCGCGCCCTCGGCCGTCGCAACGCCAGAACCGCCCGGTCCGCCCGCCAGATAGATGATCGGCGCGCCCGGATTTTCCGCAGTGGATGGAAACCGCACGAAGGTCAGAGGAATGGTCCGCGAGCCCGGATCCCCCCGCATCTCGGGCACCTCGATCACGCCTTTCTCGGCCTGAACCTGCGTCCCGTTATTCGCCTCAAACACGTAGGGCTCGACGCTCAGGGGGATGACCGGCGCATCCGGCGGGCCCGACGTGCAGCCAACCAGCGCCAACCCCGAAACCAGCACGGACCGAAACATCGAACAGCCCCTTCCATCCGCAACCCCGTCAAAACCGACGCTACCGCGCCCCCAAATTTATCGCAATACGATAAATCCAATGCCACCGGATCCGCCCCAAACGTCATTCCGGGCAAGGGGCGACAGCCCCGCCGACCCGGAACCCAGCCGCATCGTGTCGGGCCCAGTGATACCCACAGACCAATCCGCTCAAGTCTCCCAGACGCTCGACCCAAGGCGCTCGACCGACGCGACCGCCCCACAACCGACGAACACAAGAAAGCGTCTCAAAGTGACGCGTCCCCAGCCCTCATCCTGAGCTCGTCGAAGGAAGGCTGGGGTCCAGCCGCCCAATCAATGACCACCCAGCCACCCCAAACGTCATTCCGGGCAAGGGACGACAGCCTCGCCGACCCGGAACCCAGCCCACCCAGCAACTCAAGTCCCACGCCACACCCCACCCAAACCCTCCAACCCAAGCCCCCACCCCAAAATCTATCCCACACCCCGCAACCCACCCCCATACTCCCCAGCATGAGCCTGACCGCCACACACGCAGACCTGCTGCTCCCCGCAGCGCCGCAACGCGCCACGATCCCCGACCTCTGGGACCGCGTACGCAGCTTCCTCGCGGCCATGTTCGAGACCCACGGCGCGCCCCGCCAGCACCTCCACACCCCGCTCGACGGCAAACAGCGCAGCGCGCTCCTGCGCTGGCTGAAACCGGCCGAGCGCATGACGCGCCAGCTCATCCTCGCCGCCGCGCTCACCCACCTTCTGATGACCGAACACGGCAGGCGCCTGCGCGCGACCGCAAAACCCCTCGCGCCCCCTTCGACACCCGACAAGCGCCGCGAGCCCAGCATCATCCACACTGGCGTAAACCTCGGCGCCACCATAGCCAGCTACCAGGCCAGCCAGGCGCTCAAACGCATGGCAGAAACCACCCAAGCGAACCGCGCGGCCGACAACACGCAACCCTCAGCCCCCCCGCACCCCACACCCGACCCCGACGACCCGTCCACATGGTGCGCCCCCTTCCGCATCCTGCGCTGGCTCGAACCCCGCGCCACAACCATCCCGCCAGCTCGAAGCACCACCCGGTCGCCGCCCGATCCCAGACGCATCATCCGCCGCATCGAGGCGCTCCGCCGCGCGGTCGACGATCCGGCCCCGCGCATCAGGCGTCTGGCCGCCTGGCTCGCCCGCCTGCCAAGAGACATGCTCGGCCTGCCGCCGCCGCTCCTGCGCCATCGCGGCCGGCCAAACCCGGTCCTGCGCGACGACCTGTTCGCAATCGACGAACTGCTCGAACCCGCCGTGGCGGCGTTCAACACCAGCTGACGCGACGGCGCCGCACTGCAATCAGGAAAAGCCCGCCAACCCGCGCCAGCCGGGCCGTCTCCGCGCGTCCAATTCGCGAATGGCGGTTGCGTGGGCGCCCCGCTAAGCTAGGTTAATTGCAGAAATGGTCATTACAAGAACCATGCAGTCTGACCTACGGGAGCCTCTCATGAAATCGATCGCCGCCCTCGGCGTCACCCTCGCCATCGCCATCAGCGCCCCCGCGCGCGCGCAGGACGCAGAAGCCGTCATCAACGAAGTCGCAACCCGCCACGCCGCCTCCGACTACAAGGCGCCGCGCACCCCCTACGGCCATCCCGACATCTCGGGCATCTGGAACCAGCACAACCTGGTCATGCTGGAATCGCCGGACGGCGTACCGCTGGAAATGTCCGAGGAGGACGCCCACGCCTACTGGCTGGAGACAACCGATGCGCTGGCCCAGGGCTACGCCCGCGGCCTCGACCCGGAACTGGGCGACGTCGCGAAGAACAGTGAAGGCATGCCGATGGTGCGCGGCCAGCGCCGCTCGCGCAGCGTGGTCTATCCCGAAAGCGGCCGCCTGCCTTACACGACGACAGGTCTTGCAGAACACGAGGCCGGCGCCATCCGCCCCGTGTACGATGGTCCCGAAGTCCGCCCCGGGTGGGAGCGCTGCCTGATCGGCCTCGGCCTGCCGCCGATCACCAACGTCGGACTGGCCGGCGAAAACCCGCGCCAGATCTTCCAGACCGAAGACAACGTCGTGATCTACACCGAGTACGGCGCCGAAGCCCGCATCATCCCGTTCGCCGACGCGCACCAGGAAACCCCGATCCACACCGTGCTGGGCGACGCCATCGCCCGCTGGGAAGGGGAGACGCTGGTCATCGAAACCATCGGCGTCTCCGAGGTCGAAATGGTCCGCACCATCTCCAACCTCGTCGTCTCCAACAACGCCAGGGTCATCGAACGCTACACCCGCATCGGCGAAAACGAGATGCTCTACCAGTACGGCGTCGTCGATCCGGAAATCTACTCCGGCCCGTGGCTCGCCGAATACTCGCTCTACCCCAGCGACCAGAACCTCTTCGAGGCGTCCTGCCACGAAGGAAACTACGGTCTGCCCAACATCCTGAAGGGCGCGCGCATGCAGGAAATCCGCGCCGCCCGCGGCGAGTAGCCAAAACAAAAAGGCCTCCTTCGACTGACGAAGGAGGCCCACAATCAACCTGCATCCCGCGAGACTTCCATCGCGGGCTGCAGACAGGTCTAACGACTAGACGTGCTCGAGCAGGTTCTGCGGCGCGCTCTCGCCATAGGGGTCGCTGGCGCAATTGTCTTCATAGCCCGGCTCTTCGAACCACTTGGTCACGACGCCGTCCTCGACCACAGCCGCATAGCGCCACGAACGCATCCCGAAGCCGACATTGTCCTTGCACACCAGCATGCCCATCTTCCGGGTGAACTCGCCCGAACCATCCGGGATGACTTCAACGTTCTTCAGGTCCTGGCTCTTCTTCCAGGCGTTCATCACGAAGCTGTCGTTGACCGACATGCAGTAGATCGCATCAACGCCCTTGGCCTTGAACTCGCCGAACAGCTTCTCGAAGTCCGGCAGCTGGAAGGTCGAGCAGGTCGGCGTGAAGGCACCAGGCAACGAGAACAGGATGACTTTCTTGCCCTTGAAATAGTCGTCCGTGGTCATGTCCTGCCAGCGGTAGGGGTTGTCGCCGCCAACGCTCTCGTCCCGAACCCGGGTCCTGAACGTGACATTAGGAAGTTTGCGTCCGATCATGCGGGAGGTGTCCTTTGCTCGTATCTGGATATGGTCGCGGAATCGCGATCTCGCTCCGGACAGGAGTTAGAAGCATTCTAAGCAGCGTCAACAGCCTAACGCTGCGACAGGCCGCCACACATCATTGAAAACGCTGGGAGAAGCCCAAAACGCGCGACGCCGCAGTCAATCGCCCAACAGCCCACCAACCCCCAAAAACGTCATCCCGGACAGGCGCAGCCTGATCCGGGACCCGGCAACAGGAACAAACGGAAAAGGCTGGGTCCGGATCCCAGGTTCGCAAAGCGTCCCGCGATGACTCCGCTCAAGGCGCGCCCAACCCCACTAACGCACAACCAGCGCCGCCATCCCTTCCTCAACCACATCCCCCTCGGCGATCTTGAGGTCCGCCACCACGCCGTCCACCGGCGCCTCATAGGGGACCTCCATCTTCATCACCTCCATGATGAACAGCGTCTGTCCGGCCGACACCTTGTCGCCCTCAGCGACCATCAGCTTCCAGACCGTGCCGCCGGTCTCCAGTTCGATCTTCGCCGCCATGATCTATCCACCTCTCATGGCCGGACGCTAAAGTGCGACGGCCCGCGTAATTGTTCCAGCAACGGCTGCACCCGGTCGATCCACCGGCACAGCATTGGCCGCGTCTCGCGCGGATCGATCACCTCGTGCACCGCCAGCGCCTCGCCGCGCGGGTAGGGCGACTGGCGCGCAGCCAGCATCTCTTCCAGCTCACGGCGCTTCGCCTCTGGATCCTCGGCCGCCGCAATTTCGCGATGGAAGGCGACCGCCACGCCGCCCTCGACCGGCAGCGGCCCGCTCTCGGCAGACGGCCACGCCAGCACGAACCCGTCCGGCCCATAATGCGCCGCCTGCGCCACGCCGAACGAGCGCCGCACCATTACGCTCGCCCACGGCACATTCGTCATCGCCGCCGTCAAAACCGCAGCGGCCCCATGCCGGATCGTCGCCTCTTTCTCTGCCTGCGATCCAATCATGAAGCCCGGCTCATCAACGAAACTGACGATCGGCAGGTGGAACGTCTCGCACATCTCCATGAACCGCCGCGCCTTCTGTGCGCCATCGGCAGTCATCGACCCGGCTAGGTGCTTCCCGTCATTGGCCCACACGCCAACGACCTGTCCGTTCAGCCGCCCCAGCCCCACGATCTGGCTGCGCCCATACCCGCGCCCCATCTCGAAGAAACTGTCGACGTCGAGAACCATGGACAGCACCCGCCGCATATCGAACGCGCGCCGCCGCTCCTTCGGCACGATCTCCAGCAACGCCTCATCGCCGCGGTCCACGGTCGGAATTATCCAGCACCGGCGCCAGCTCCCATACATTCGCCGGCATGTACGACAGGAACCGCCTGATCTCATCCAGCGCCGCCGGCTCGTCCTCGGCCGCGTTGTCGACCGTTCCGTTCTTGGCGTGCACCTGCCAGCCGCCCAGCTCGTCCTTGGTCTTCTTTTCGCCCATCGCGCGCTCGACCACGGCGGGTCCGGCCGTCAGGATCTGCGCCGTAGCCTTCGACATGACGGAAAAATGCGACGCCACCAGCCGCGCGGCGGGCAGGCCCGCAACCGCCCCCATCGCCGCCGTCGCCACCGGCACGCTCGCCATCGCCTGCGCCACCGACCTGAACCGCGGGCGGTCATACACCGGCGAAGGCAGCGAGGGCCCCCGCTTGCTCGATCCGCCAACGCTGCCGCCCGATCCCTCATGCAACCGCACCAGCGGCACGCGATACTGGATCGCCAGGTCCTCGGCATAGATGCTCTTGCGCAACCCGGCGGGCGAGGGCGATCCGCCCTTCAGCGTGAAGTCCTCACCGCCAACCACACAGCGCCGCCCGTCGATCTTCGCAAACCCCAGCACGAAGTTCGCCGGCGAAAACCCGGTGAGCTTGCCGTCCTCATCATACTCCGGCTCGCCGGCCCCCATGCCGACCTCGTCGAACGAACCCTCGTCCACCAGCTTGTCGATCCGCTCCCGGATCGTTAGCCGCCCCTTGGCGTGCTGGCGGGCAATGCCGTCCTCGCCGCCCTGCGCCCGCGCCAGCTCACGGCGGCGCATGATCTCGTCGGATTCGTCTTTCCAGCTCATGTCCCGACCATCCCGTCACGCCACAGGAAAGTCAAAGCTGTCAGTTGCTTGTCCCCGCCGCCGCCCCAGATTGCTCCCCATGACGCTCGACATCTCCAATCGCGACGCCCGCCGCCTCTGGCTCCACGCCAACGGTCTGTCTTCGGCGCCGACCGGCAAGCTCGACGTCATGCAGATCATCCGCGACCTCGGCTTCGTCCAGCTCGACTCGATCCAGGTCGTCTCCCGCGCCCACCACCACATCATCTGGTCGCGCAACAATAACTACCGCGAACCCATACTCGACAGACTGCTGGCGAAAGACCGCGCCGTCTTCGAACACTTCACCCACGACGCCTCGGTCATCCCGATGGAGTTCCGCCCCCACTGGACCCGCCGCTACCGCCAGCTGGAAAAGAAGGTGAGGCAGTGGGACTGGCACAAGGGCATGCTCGACAGACGAGGCCGCAACCACATCCTCCAGCGGATCGAGGAGGAAGGCCCCCTCTGCACGAACCACTTCGACACGAAAGTGCAGGGCGAGCGCGCCATGTGGCGCCGCCCCCCGCACAAGCTCGCCCTCGACTACATGTGGTATGCGGGCGACCTCTCCACCTCCCACCGCCAGAACTTCACCAAGTTCTACGACCTCACGTCGCGCGTCGTACCCGACCACATCCGAAGCGATGAAAGATCTGACGCCGCCCAGGTCGACTGGCTCTGCGCCGCCGCCCTCGACCGGCTCGGCTTCGCCACGGAAGGCGAGCTCCAGCGTTTCTGGGACGCAGTCAGCCGGCAGGAGGTGAACGGCTGGGTCGAACGCAACGCCGCCGACCTGCGCCCGGTGCGGTTCGAGACCGCCGCGGGCGAGTGGAAGAAGGCATGGGCGCGCCCGGACATTGAGGCGAAGCTCGCCGACGCCCCGTCTCCCACAACGCGGCTGCGCATCCTCAACCCGTTCGACCCCGCGATCCGCGACCGCAGGCGACTTATCCAACTCTTCGGCTACGAATATACAATCGAGATCTTCGTCCCCGCAGCGCGGCGCAGGTGGGGGTACTACGTCTACCCAGTTCTCGAAGGCGACCGGTTCATCGCCCGTATGGAGGTGCAGGCGGACAGGAAATCAGGCGTACTGACGACCGGACGGCTCTGGGTCGAGCCGGGTGTTCGATGGACCGCCCCAAGGCAGGGAAAGCTGGACGCCGAACTCCAGCGTCTCGCGCGACTGGCACACGTGCGCCACGCACCAGCGGAGTTGGCGCCGGAGCACTGACCAGTTTGTCCGCAGCTTGAGGGCAGGCAGTCGGCGCTAAGGCGGCTCAGGTCGATGAGGACAGCAAGCGCCGGGGGGCCGCGTCAGGTCGGGCGACAAGACGCGGCGCCCCCGGCAAAGGCCCGTCCCCTGAACCTGAGCCCGGCCTGCATGTCCCCTGTGCTCGCCGCGTGCTGCGCAGAATCGCACGCCTCGCGCTCGGCGAGCTCCCTGGATTTCCAGATGCGACCTGTCCCTGACCCTTAGGTAGACATCGGAAAGTACACATTTTTAGCCCATCGACTCGGGGTGTGCACAGTACGATCTTGCAGACGCAGTCTAATCTGTAGCTCATTTGTTGCTGATCTGGATGGCGGCCGCGATTCTGGGTGCAACGTTGCCGCATACCTTGATGCGAGACCCGCTTCGCGACATTCTTCTCCTCGGACATGACCAGACCAACTAGGTACTAGTGGCTCATAGGTCGGGTTCCGGTTCACAGACCGGTCGGGGAAAGGAAACGCGCGGCGCGCGTGTCGGGAAAAACAACATGTCCCCATCGCTTCCCCCGATAGACCTTTCGAAGGTGCCAGACTTCCGCATTGGTAAGCTGACGCTCCGGCCCTCGCTACTGACCGTTCGCGCGGGCGAAGACGAACAGGTCATCCAGCGCCTCCTGATGCAGTTCCTGATCGCGCTCATCCAGGCCGAAGGCGAGGTTGTCTCGCGTCAGGAATTCGGCGTCAGGTGCTGGAACAATCCCGGCGTCTCGATCGCATCGCTCAACCGCGCCGCCAGCGAAGTCCGCAAGATACTGGATAGTGCAGGCAGCACCGTCGAGATCGTTTCGATCCGCGGCGTCGGCTACCGCCTCGCGGACCCGGACCGGGAAATCAGGCTCACGCCGGACTTTCTGCGAAGGTCTGACCTCAGCCCGCAAACGCCCTCGCCCAGATCGTCCGGCCGAACCACGTTCGCGGATAGGTTCGGATTCGCCATGCCGCGCTGGGGCGTGCCGCTGATCGCCGCCGTCGTCGTAGCAAGCGTCCTCTCCATCGCCGCCGTATCCCGCAGCAATGCGAACATCACGCCGGATGCCTACAACTCGATTGCCGTCCTGCCGATTGCTGACAGATCAGGTGCCGGCGACCTTGCCTTCCTTGCCGCCGGCGCAGCAGAGGCGGTTCGCGAGGGACTGGGTCTTGCCGCAGATGGCGAATTCCGGGTCTCGGCGATGGCCTCCACCCGCTCGGTCGACCACGCCGGCATGACGGACCGCGAAGTCGGAGAGGCCCTCGGCGTCGATGCGCTGCTCGACGGCGCGATCATGGAGGCGGACGGACAGCCAGTCCTGGCGCTGACGCTTCTCGACCCGCGAAACGGCCGCAAGCTGTGGACCCGCGATTATGAAGTGTCGCCCGAGAGCGTCGACGCCGTCGGCCACATCGTTGTGGCTGATATCCTGAAGACACTCCGGAGAGATGCGGATCTTCCCCCGCGCTCGCCGGATCCGCAGATCGCCGACGCCGCCACGACTGAGATCCTGCTGCGCGCTAGCACCCTGTTCTGGCTTGGCGACACCGCATCCATCGCCGAGGCCGATGAGCTCTACCTTCAGGCAATCGAACGATCGCCGGAACATGCGCCGGGCTATGCGGGTCTGGTCTGGACATCGCTCGCCAGCGGCCATGCGCGCCACCATGCCCGCGCAAGGATTTACCTCGAGCGCGCAATCGAGCTCGCACCGTGGCACCGCGACACGCTCCTCGCCGAGCAGGCCTTCAACGACCACCTCATGGCAGAAGGCATCAAGGGCGATCTGCTGTCGCGCCCCGACGAGCCGCGCCGCGAAGCGGTCCTCGATTACGGCGCCCGGCTGCGCACGCTGGTCGTTCAGGCGCGCTACAATGAGGCCGAAGCGCTGGTCGACGAAATTGTCCAGCTCGACCCATTCGGCGTCGACACCAACGCCAACATTGCGCGCGTCCTGAACCGGCGCGGCAAGCCGGCCGAAGCGCTCGAACGGCTCGACGCAGCGCTGCGCTACAATCCGACATCGCTCGAACTCCGCTTCTGGCGCGTCAACGCGCTCACCGAAGCAAACGAAATCTCCGCAGCCGCGACCGAACTCCTCGACATGTACGAACTCGCGCCGGACGACGAGCGCACACGTTACTTCCTCTCGGTCGTGCTCGGGTATCTCGGCTTCATGGACGAAGCCATCGCCGTCGCCCCCGGCAAGCTTCAGGAGCTGACGGTCATGTCAGCCAACGGCCAGCACGCCCGGGTCGAGGCGATGGCTGCGCCGCTCTTGATGTTCGACACGCCGTCAGTCGCCCGCGCGCGCATCTACCTGCTGATGCACGACCTTGACGCCGCGCTGCCCTGGCTCGCGCGGCTGCGCAAGAACGAAGACACCTCGAACTTCTACGAACACCCCCACGACTACAAACCGTACCTGTCACGCGCTCTCAAGGAGGCCGGCCGGCACGAGGAGGCAGCGGCGGTTGACGCCGAAGTGCTGGCTGAAATCAATCGCGAGGTCGCCAACGGCGACGTCAGCAAGGTGCTCCACCTGCCTTACCGGGCGATGGCGGCGGCAGCGCGCGAGGATATCGATGAGCTTTGCGAGCTGCTCGATGTCGCCGCAGCGTCTGGCTACATTCTATTTGGTCTGGACGACGTGATCTTCGACCACCTCCGCGACCATCCCGAGTTCGCGACCCGCTACGACGAGTACCTCAGGCTCCGCCAAGCGCAGCACGACTTGCTCAAGAACGATGGCCACATCGACCGACTACGGACGCTGATCGCCTCGCGAGGCGCCAGCGCGCTCTAGCCTTGGCGGCTAGGCCAAAAGGTCAGGCCGTCTGAACGATGCTACCGCAAGCATCACAGACCGCCACGCCATCGTCGGGCCTCAAAGTGAAGTGCCCGCAATTGGGGCAAGCATCGCCAAGATAGGCTTCATCCCGCTGTGGCGTCGTGGGCGCGCCCTCGCTCTCGGACCGGCTCTCGTCCTTCACCTTCCGGCTCTCGAACAGAACGATATTGTCCGGCATCAGCCCGCGCGAGAAGCCGCGCGAGATCAGCTGCTCGGGACGCGGCGCCGGCGCGCTGCCTTCGCCTTCACCGGACCCCAGCCCATCGGTCGAGAAGTGCTCGACCTCCGACAGGTCTTCACGGTCGAGATACGAGACCGCCAGCTCACGGAACAGATAGTCGAGGATCGAGGTCGCGCGGCGAATGGAATCGTTGCCCGTCACTTCGCCCGCCGGCTCGAACCGGGTGAAGACGAAGGCGTCGACATACTCTTCCAGCGGCACGCCATATTGCAGGCCGATGGAAACAGCGATGGCGAAATTGTTCATCAGCGACCGGAAGGCGGCGCCTTCCTTGTGCATGTCGATGAAAATCTCGCCCAGCTCGCCATCCTCGAACTCGCCGGTGTGCAGGTAGACCTTGTGCCCACCGACGGTGGCCTTCTGGATGTATCCCTTGCGCCGGTCAGGCAGCCTGCGGCGTTGCGCGACGTAGTATTCGTCAACCTCGCGCACCGGCGTGATCGGGCGGCGCTCGGAAGCCTCCAGCACCGTCGGCTTGCGCGCCTTGCGCCCGGCATCCTCGATCCGCGCCCGCAGGTCACGATCGATCTGTCCGCCGCCGCCCTCGATCCGCAGCCCCAGCCCCGACCGCATCGTCGCCTGGATCGCCGGCAGGAAACTCGCAGCGCTCTGCCGCCCGGCCTCGCCAGCGCGCAGCGTCACCGCGGGCGGCGTCGACAGCAGCGGCGCAACGCTCACCGCCATGGCGATCCGCGCGTCGACGCTGATGTCCTCGTCCCGCTTCAGGACCGACGCGATGGCGGACTTCGGGTTCGACGCCGGCCGGCGGCGCCCCTGCACCGCAACACGCGCATCGTCGATCTCCGCAGCCGACACGCCCAGCGCCCGCAGCAGTGCTTCGCCGTCTGTGTCGAACGCTTCCGGCTCCAGCTTCAGCCGCTCGCGGATGACATCATCGCCGACAACCCAGCGCGAGAACGCAGCCGCGAGGGGCAGGCCGTCCTTCAGCGCATCCTCGATCCGGTCCATTGCATCGGTCGTCAGCCCGCGCGATTCCAGTCGCGCACGCTCCAGCCCGTCGATCTGGTCCAGCTGCCGCGCCCCCAGCACACGCATGCGCACGTCCTGCGCCTCGGCCTCGGTCGCGATGCGATCCAGCGCCGCCACCACACAGCTCGACAGCTTCGGCGTCTCGTCATCCTCCATCATGTAGAGGCTGGCGACCGGCTCGACGCCAAGGCTCTCCGCCGCAAGCCAGTGCAGCGCCGCGCCCGCCGCACGGTCGGTGGTCAGCGCCAGCTCAGGAGCGCCATCCCCGCCGCCCGACATCTTGGACGGCCAGCGATTGACGGCCTCAAGCAGTTCCACGGCGCCCGCGCGCGCATCCTCGCTCTCATAGGCATGGCCCATCGCCATGACCGCCGCGCCAAGGCCGCTCAGCACAACCTGACAACCGTCCGTCACCGCAGCGATGGCGGCAAGATCGGCGGCGAGCACATCCAGGTCCTCATGCTCGCCCGTCACGTACCGCGTAAGGTCAAGCGCCACCGCAGGGCTGTCGGCATCGCGCGCGTCCGGCTCCACGCGGATCTCCGCCCAGAGACGGCTCCGCGCCAGTCGGCTCGCGGCCTCTGCCAGATCCTGCGCATCGGCGCCTTTCCAGTCGTCGATCGACGCCGACACCCCTGCCGGGTCGCCAACGCCGGACGCCTGGCGGCGAAGGGTCAGCGCCGCCGACCTCGGCCCGCCGGGCGCCGACAGCGCAGCCTCGATCAGGTCCGCATCCGCGCCCGCCCGAAACGCCGCGATCAGGCTGTCCGTCGAGGGCTGCCCGTTCTCGTCCGTGTCGATCGTCACGGCCTCCAACGCATCCGCCAGCGCCACCATGGCCTGCGCCGCGATCTCGCGCGCCGTCGATGCGGCGGCCGCCTCTGACACCAGACTGGCGACGCCCTTGGCGGGGCAGGGCTTTGCGACGTTCGCGACCACAGCCCGCAAGTGCGCAATCGGCGTCACCTTGTGCGACCGGATCGCTTCGCAGACCGTTTCGACCACGTCGGGATCGCAACCGAGGGCGTTCAGCCCGGCAAAGTGGTTCTTCAGCGCCTTGGCCGTGTGATCGCCCGCTTCCTGCGCCTGCAGCAGAGCCAGACCGGAGTCCAGGACCCGGCCCATGCGGCGCTCAGCGGCCTTGGATTTCGACCCGGCTCTGGATTCGGGCATAGAGCGACTCCACATTGCACAAGCAGCAGGGTGCCGACAGAACTGCGAATCAGCCACATGATGGGCGGTATTCGGCGCGATTGCACACAAGAAAATGCCGCACTGGGGCGGCAGGCTGTTCACTGGACCCTAACGGTCACGGGCGCCATATTCCCGCCGCGTCCGGGCTGCAAGAGTCCTGCGGGATTCGTGGAGAAGACATGTTCAAGGCAATATTCAGCTGGTGGAACGACGCCACGATCGGCGCCCGCTTCGATATTGGCAGACGTGCGCGGCTCGTCGGCAAGGACGAGCAGGGCAACGAGTTCTTTGAGGAACGCAAGCCCAGCCAGGAAGGCCGCAAGCGCCGCTACGTGATCTACAATGGGGTCGCCGAGCCGTCCCGCATCTCTGCCGACTGGCACGGATGGCTGCACTACACCTACCAGCAGCCGCCGACCGAAGCGCCGCTGCCGCGCAAGGTGTGGGAGACCGAGCACAAGCCGAATCTCACCGGAACTATCCACGCCTACAGGCCCCAGGGTAGTCTCGCCGAAACCGGCCAGCGTGCAAAAACCACTGGAGACTACGAGGCGTGGCGTCCTGATGCGTGAATCCCTTTTTGAATCGATCGTTGGCCTGCTCGTGGTCGGCGTCGCAGGCGTCTTCCTGTTTTTCTCGCTCAATCAGCGCAGCGAGGCTGCGCCACGTGACAGCTACGAGCTGACCGCCAGTTTCGACCGCGTCGACGGTATCGGCGTCGGCAGCGACGTGCGCGTTGCGGGCAAGAAGGTCGGCGTCGTGTCGTCGATCGACCTGAATCCGACCACCTATCGCGCGATCGTCGGCCTTACGCTCCCCAACACCGTCAGCTACGACGGCGAGCCCGTCGAATTCCGCCTGCCGGATGACTCGACGGCGCAGATCGTCTCGGACGGCCTGCTGGGCGGCGCCTACGTGAGCATTCTCATCGGCGGCTCATTCGACACCCTCGTTCCGGGCGATGAGCTGCAATACACCAACTCGCCGATCGATCTCCTGTCCGTGCTCGCAGCTTTCGCGGAAGGCACCGGCGAGTAGGTGCAGGTCCGGCCGGCGCTCGGGGGCGTAATCTGGAGGCGACTTTGAAGCTGCTCCGCACACTTGGGTTAGCTGTATCGGTCCTGGCGGTCACAAGCCCGGCAACCGCGCTGGAACCGCGCACCGGCGTCGTGCTCCGCGCGCTCGACAAGATCACCGGCAACTCGATCGACCTGGACTCCCGCATCGGGGAAACCATCGAATTCGGTCGCCTTGAGATCACCGTCCGCGCCTGCTTCCAGGCGCCGCCTGAAGACACCCCAGAATCGGCTGCTTACCTCGAAGTGGAGTCGACGACCCCGGAAGACCGCGAGCGGCTGCCAGGTGGTCAGGACAGCGATACGGAAACCGCCTCTGACGCCAATATCTTCTCGGGCTGGATGTTCGCATCCTCACCGGGCCTGAACGCGCTCGATCACCCGACCTATGATGTCTGGGTGATCAGCTGCAAGACGGCCTGACCGCTCAGCGCCGCGCCGTCCTGCACAAAGTCGGCGTCAACGCTCAAGGCGTCCGCAAGCATCACCTTGAACGCGTCCCGCTCAACCTCCTGCACGCCGAACTGCTCAAGGTGGCTGGTCGTGAACTGCGTATCCAGCAACCGGTAGCCGCCACGGATCAGCCTTGCGACAAGGTGCACCAGCGCCACCTTCGAGGCGTCCCGTTCGCGCGAGAACATGCTCTCTCCGAAGAACGCGCCCTTCAGGCTGACGCCATAGAGCCCGCCCACCAGCTCGCCATCCAGCCAGCACTCGACACTGTGCGCATGCCCCATGCGATGCAGTGAGCTGTAGAGGTTCAGGATCGGCGCATTGATCCAGGTCTCGCGCCGCCCGTCCGCCGGCTCCGCGCACGCCTCCATCACTTCGGAGAAGGCGGTGTTGATCCGGATGGAGAAGGTCTCCGCCCGAACCGTCCGCCGCAACCGGCGCGGCACATGAACTTCATCCAGCGGCAGGATGCCCCGGATATCGGGATCGACGAGAAACAGCCTTGGGTCATCTGCGGCTTCCCCCATCGGGAACACGCCGCGGGCATAACAGTCCAGCAATTCGAGCGGCCCGAATGAGCGGCTCACGACCGGCTACTCCTTCCTGGAGCCCGCCAGATAGGACTCCAGCCAGTGGATGTCATAATCGCCGTTCTGGACATCCGGGTTGTCGACCAGCCTCAGGTGCAGCGGCAGTGTCGTCTCAACGCCGGAAACCACCATCTCCCCAAGCGCGCGTCGTAAGCGCATCAGCGCTTCATTGCGCGTCTGGCCCAGCACGATCAGCTTGCCGATCAGGCTGTCGTAATGCGGCGGTACGCGATAGCCGGAATACACGGCGGAATCGAGCCGCACGCCAAGCCCGCCCGGCGCATGGAAGTCTGTGATCGTCCCCGGGCAGGGGACAAACGTTTCCGGGTTCTCTGCGTTGATCCGGCACTCAATCGCATGCCCGGTGAACTTCACGTCCTTCTGGGTGAACGGCAGCTTGCAACCGGCGGCGATCCGGATCTGCTCGCGAACAAGGTCGATCCGCGTGATCATCTCGGTGACCGGATGCTCGACCTGCAGCCGCGTGTTCATCTCGATGAAATAGAACTCGCCATCCTCATAGAGGAACTCGATCGTGCCGACGCCGAGATATCCAAGCTTCTTGATCGCAGTACAGACTGTCTTGCCGATGCTGGCGCGCGTCGAGGCGTTGATCGCAGGCGAGGGCGCTTCCTCGAACACCTTCTGGTGGCGACGCTGCAGCGAGCAGTCGCGCTCGCCGAGGTGCACGACATTGCCATGGCTGTCGGCGATCACCTGAACTTCGATATGGCGCGGCTTGCCGAGATACTTCTCAAGATAAACCGCATCGTCACCGAACGCAGACTTGGCTTCGGTCCGCGCGGTCTTGAAGGCATTCTCCAGGTCGGCTTCGGTCTTGGCCACTTTCATGCCGCGTCCGCCGCCTCCGGCCGCAGCCTTCACCAGCACGGGATATCCGATCTCCTTGGCGACCTTGAGCGCTTCCTTGACGCTCCCGACGCCGCCATCGGAACCGGGAACGACGGGAATGCCGGCTTCCTTCACGGCTTCCTTCGCAGCGATCTTGTCGCCCATCATCCGGATGTGGTCCGCGGTCGGACCGATGAATGTGATGTTGTGCGCCTGCACGATGTCCGCGAACTTGGCGTTCTCGGAGAGGAAACCGTACCCGGGGTGGATCGCTTCCGCGCCTGTGATGTCCGCCGCCGTGATGATGGCGGGTATGTTCAGGTAGGACTTGGCGCTCGGCGCCGGCCCCACACACACGCTCTCATCGGCCAGCCGCACGTGCATCGCGTCGGCATCGGCTTCGGAGTGGATTGCAACGGTGGAGATCCCCATCTCCTTGCATGCGCGATGGATGCGCAGCGCGATCTCCCCCCGGTTTGCGATCAGAACCTTCTGAAACATAATCGCCGCGCTATTCGATGATCATGAGCGGTTCGCCAAACTCGACCGGTTGCTCGTTGCCGACCAGGATGGATTTGACCACGCCGGCCTTTGGCGCCGTCACGGGGTTGAACGTCTTCATCGCCTCCACCAGCAGCAGGGTCTGACCCTCGGTCACGCTGTCACCCTCCTTCACGAAGGCTGGCGAATCCGGATCGGGCATCAGGTAGGCCGTACCGACCATTGGCGATTTCACCGCGCCCGGATGCGATGCGTTGTTGGCTGGAGCCGCAGCGGCCGGTGCAGGGGCCGCCGCCGCAGCAGGCACCGCTGCTGGCGGAGCAGCGGCAACCGGCGCTGCCGCGTAATGAGCTGGCGCTGCGTGCACGATGGTCTCGCCCTTGGAGACGCGTATCCGCAACTCGCCGTGCTCCACCTCGATTTCGCCGAGATCGCCATCGCGCAGGATCGCCGCAAGCTCACGAATGAGCGCCGTATCCAGCTTGGAGGATTTTTCCGACATCCAGGCCTAACTCCGTTTGTTCGCCAACTCGATCGCGGCGTCGACCGCCAGGCGGTACCCATACGCGCCAAACCCTGCGATCACCCCGGACGCCGCCGGCGCCACGAAACTGCGACGCCTGAAACTTTCACGATTGCCCGGGTTGCTGAGGTGCACCTCAACGACCGGAATCGTCAAGGCTTTCAGGGCGTCATGGATCGCAATCGAGGTATGGGTATAGGCGCCGGCATTGAGGATTAGAGCCGCTCCCTTGGTGCGGGCTTCCTGAATCCAGTCCACCAGCTCGCCCTCATGGTTAGACTGCCGGAAGACAACCGACGCGCCGCCTTCACTGCACCGGGATTCCACCAGCGCGCGCACGTCGTCCAGCGTGTCGCGACCATAGATTTCCGGTTCACGTTCGCCGAGCAGGTTGAGGTTTGGCCCGTTCAGGCAGTAGATGGTCAAACTCATGACGAGCCCTTACCTAAAGGGAATAGTTCGCTGCGCGGTCGATCGCGTTTGCGCCAATCCTCGGCGAATTCGAAGGCCGGAGCAATGCAAGTCTATCTGAACGGCCAACCCTCGGAAGCCCCGGAATCGACGTCATTGGCGGGTTTTCTCGACCACCTTGGTCTGCCGCGCAAGGGCATAGCCGTCGAAAGAAACCGGGAAATCGTGCCCAAGTCGGCATACGACGAGGTTCGTCTTGCAGCAGGCGACAGACTGGAAATCGTACAATTTGTAGGAGGCGGCTGATGCCCGATCAGGCCGGTAGCGGCAGTTCTGAAAAGCTGGTCGTCGCGGGAAGGGAATTCACTTCCCGGTTGATCATCGGAACCGGAAAGTATGCGAGCTACGCGCAAAATGCGCAGGCCGCTGAAGCCGCCGGTGCGGAGATGGTCACAGTCGCCCTGCGCCGCGTGAATGTCGCCGAAGCTGGATCCGAACGTCTGATCGATCACCTCGATCCGAAGAAATACGTGTACCTGCCAAATACCGCGGGATGCTTCACCGCTGAAGATGCCGTCCGGACGTTGAAGCTCGCTCGCGAGGCCGGCGGATGGTCGCTCGTGAAGCTGGAGGTCCTCTCTGACCAGAAGACCCTCTACCCGGACATGGCCGAAACGCTGAAGGCCGCAAAAGAGCTGATCAGCGATGGCTTCGAAGTGATGGTCTATTGCTCGGACGATCCGGTCTACGCGCGCAAACTCGAAGACGCTGGCTGCGCAGCGATCATGCCGCTCGGCTCCCTGATCGGATCGGGGCTCGGGATCCAGAACCCGGTCAACATCCGGCTCATCGTCGAGCAGGCGAAAGTGCCGGTTATCGTCGATGCAGGCGTGGGGACGGCGTCCGATGCGGCCATGGCGATGGAGCTTGGATGCGATGGCGTCCTGATGAATACGGCCATCGCCGAAGCGCGCGATCCTGTCAGGATGGCGAAAGCCATGAAGCACGCTGTCATCGCCGGCAGAGAGGCCTACCTCTCAGGCCGCATGCCGAAAAAGCGCTACGCGGACCCTTCGTCCCCCCTGGCGGGCCTGATCTAGCAAGGCGGCCTAGAGCGCCGCGCGCGCTTCTTCCAGGATTTCCTGCATCGTCTCGCGACGAAAGCCGCTGTGGTAGATGCCGTTCACGAAGAACCCCGGCGTCCCCTCTACACCGGCTAGTTCGGCTTCCTGTCTCACCCGCTGGACCAGTTCCAGCAGTCGAGGATCCGTGCGGTCCGCCCGGAATTTCTCCATGTCCAGGCCGATCGACGTCGCTGCGCCATTGATGATCTCGTCGGTGATCTCCGGCGCATCAGCGCGACATGCATCTCGCGGTACTTGTCCTGACGCTGCGCCGCGATGGCGGCTGCCGTTGCATCAAGCGAAGACTGGGCAAGGATAGGGTATTCCTTGAACACAACGCGCACGTCGCCACGGCCGTCGTCGACCTGTTCGAACAGCCAGTCATTGGCTTGCCGGCAGAACCCGCAATTGTAGTCGAAGAACTCAACGATCGTGATCGGGGCGTCATCCGGCCCCACGGTCGGATCGGCTGGGTTGCCCAGAAGGCTCTCGAAAGTCTGCCGCCGCTCCAGCTGCTGCCACCAGCGCCGCCTGAAGCACTTCAGGGTTCTCGGTCAGGTATTCCTGAACGATCGCCTCCACCTCCGAACGCGCCATGCGGTCGACGGAATCCGGCGCTCCGCCAGCTGAGCAGGCAGCCAGCAATACAGTAGACAGGGCGAACCCAGCGATCGTGCCGTTCATCATCGAGTTGTTCCAACCAGCCTTACGTGGGAGCGGATCTTAGCCGCTGCTCAAGCCGACTTCGATTGCCCGTAGCGAGCAAGCAGGTCAACCACGGCGGCCGTTCGCTCTCGGGTCGGTGATCGCAGCGATGTCCGAGGCGCGACGGCCATTTGGCGTATTCGGATCCAGTTTCCGCGATGCTCTGCTTGCGAACACGTGTGCGCGGCGCACATCGCCGATCGCGTAAGCCTCTTCTGCGGTGGCCAGGTCGGCGTCACCCACACGGTTCTGCTTGCCGTAGGCGAGGGCGAGCTGGTTCCAGGCGAAGGCGTTCTCCTTGTCCTGCGCGATCGCATCGATCAGGAGCCCGACGGCTTCATCCAGTTGCTCCTCAGCCCCGTCCTGTGTCAGCGAACGGGCAAGATTGACCTTCAACAGCGGCTGGTCGGGCGCCAGCTCGACCGAACGACGATGCGGCCCGATGGACTCTTCGATCTGTCCGCTCTCGAACAGGATCTGTCCCCGCAGCTCATGAAAGTACGGATTCTCGGGCTCGAGCTCGATGAGACCGTCAATCTCTCTCAAGGCGGTGCCGATGTCGGGCACGCGATACGCCGATATCGACCGTGCGTAGCGGGCGGGGATCGACAGGTCGGTCGTCGGGTATTCGCGATAGACCTTGTTCGCGGGTTCGAGAAAGCCGATCAGCTTGGCCTTCATGCGCGCCATCTGGTCCAGCGTACGTTCCGATTGCGGTTCCGCAGTCGACCGGGCTTGAGCGACGCGCGAACGCAGGGCGCCGATGCGGTCGCTGGATAGGGGGTGAGTGCGGAAGTAGGGGTACCGCCGACCGTCCGACATCAATTCCTGATAGCGATACTTCTCGAAGAACTCGATCAGGCCATCTGCGGACTGGCCTGTCGCTTCGAGGTAGGAGACCGCCTTCTGGTCGGCTGCGGCTTCTTCACTGCGGGTGTGCTTGGCAAACGTCAGATAACCAAACTGTGACGAGCTCCCGATCAGCGCCATGCCGGCATCCGGCGCGCCGGCCGCCATGGCGAGAACGCCGAGGCCGATCGACATCATCGACATGTTGCCGGCGGCGCCCATGGCTTCGGTGCGGGTCTGAAGGTGGCCGCAGGCCATGTGGCAGGTCTCGTGAGCGATCACGCCCTTGAGCTGCTCCGGCGTCTCAGCCGCGATGATCAGGCCCGTATGGATATGAACGTTCTGGCCGCCGCCGACGAACGCATTCAGCGATCCATCATTGATGAGATAGATGTCGACATCAGACGCACGCAGGCCAGCGGCCTCGAAAATAGGGTCCGAGTATTCACGCAGGATTGCCTCAATCTCCGCATCGCGGATGCATGGGCCGGGGCAGGCGGCATAGGCAGCGGGAGCCAGCGCCGCGAACAGCAGCACTGCGAAGACGCTCGATATCCATTTCCGCGCGGCGCTCATCCGGCTGCCTCCGTATTCAGGGCTGCAATACTTGCGGAGCAAGCTACGTCCCCAAGTGGCGGAAACAAGGCCGCGGCGCAGCCTCAGCCGGCTTTCCTGCGGTTCCACCACCCCATCCGAGGTTTCTTGGGTGCGTCATCATCTGGTTGCTGTTCCGCAGCTGCGGAGGGCTGGCCGTGCAGCGGATGCGCTGCAAGGTCTACCTCGGCGGGCTCTTCCTCAGCCGAGACAGTCTCGGGTTCAGCGCGAGCCTCGGGCTCAGCGGCGGTTTCCTGCTCTGCCGCAGCCTCCGGCTCGACCTCTGACGAAGCCTCCGCAGGTGGCTGTGTATCGTCTTCATTGTCCGAAGCTGTGTCGGCATCGTCGGATGCCTGACTGGCATCCGCTTTAGAGGCGACCTCTTCGTCAGTGCTTTCAGACTGTGCGCGTTCAGCTTGGCCGCCGCGACGACGCCGGCGTGATCGCCGCTTGCGGGACGTATCCGCACCGTTTTCAGCACCTGCATCATCGTCGCTGGTGGTATCCGACTGCTCGGCCGCCTGTTCTTCTGGCGCCTGCTCCTGTTCCACCTCAGGCGGCAGGAAAGGGGCCGACGCGATCGCATCAAGCATCTCGCCGCCATCGAGCGCGATATCCGGCGTCCGGCTGCGGGCATTCCGACCGCGGCCTGACTTGTCGTTTCGGCCCTTTTCCGAATCGCCAGTCTCGCTTGTTGCGTCCTGTTCTGCGGCCTCCTCACGAGCTCTGCGGCGGCGACCGCCTCGACGTCCACGGCGTTTGCGACGCGAGCCTTCCTCGGCCTCGCCGTCGTCAGCTTCTGCGTCGGCCTCGTCTTCCTCTTCCGCGTCGACGTCTTCCGGATCGGGTTCAATCGCGGAGATCATCTTGCCGAAGTCCTTCGACTTCATCGGCTTGTAGGAGACGGCTTTTCCGCCCGCGAGAGACTCCATCTTGAACTCGCCGACCGAGATTTCGCTGTCGGCCTCGATCCGGACGCTGACACCGTAGTCCCTCTCGATCTCGGCGATCGACGACCGCTTTTCGTTCAGAATGTAGATCGCGACATCGGATGGCGCCTGGACCTGAACCGTATCGACCTTGTCGTCAGAAGCCCGGGCCTCGATCAGGCGAAGCACCTGCAATGCGGCTGACTCAACCGAGCGCACGCGGCCGGTTCCGTCGCAGGCGGCGCAAGGCTCGCTGGTCAGTTCGAGGACGCCCGCGCGGCGGCGCTGACGCGAAATCTCGAACAGTCCGAACTGACTGATCCGTCCCGTCTGAACGCGGGCCCGGTCGATCTTCAGGCTCTCCGCCATCCGCTTTTCGACCGCCCGGTTGTTCCGGTTCTCCTCCATGTCGATGAAGTCGATGACGATCAGGCCGGCGAGGTCGCGAAGCCGCATCTGCCGGCATGCTTCTGATGCCGCCTCGAGATTGGTCTTCAGCGCGGTATTCTCGACGTTGCGCTCCCGCGTGGCCTTGCCGGAGTTGACGTCGATCGCCACCAGCGCCTCGGTCTGGTTGATGACGATGTAGCCGCCAGAGGGGAGGCGGACGGTTGGCGAGAAGATCGAGTCCAGCTGATCCTCGACGCCGCTCGCCACAAACAGGGGCGGACCTTCGGTGTGCTGGACGACCTTGCTGGCATGCGTCGGCATCAGCAGCTTCACGAAGTTCTTCGCCTCGTTGTAGGCGTCTTCGCCCTCAACGATGATCTGCTGGATGTCCTTGTCGTAGAGATCGCGCACGGCGCGCAGGACCAGATGTCCTTCCTCGTGGATCAGGCATGGAGCAGTAGACTCCATGGTTCGCGCCACGATCTGTTTCCAGAGCGAAGTTAGATATTCAAAGTCGCGACGGACCTCGGTCTTGGTGCGCTTGGCGCCCGCTGTGCGAACGATCAGGCCGGCGCCACGCGGAATATCGAATTCCGAAGTGATCGCCTTGAGCCGCTTGCGGTCGGCTGCGCTCGTGATCTTCCTCGAAACACCGCCGCTACGCGCCGTATTCGGCATCAGCACGCAATAGCGGCCGGCGAGCGACAGATAAGTCGTGAGCGCAGCGCCTTTATTGCCGCGCTCCTCTTTGACCACCTGGATCAGTACGACCTGACGGGGGCGGATGACTTCGGATGCGGTACTTGCGCTGGAATATCGACGCCTGACGCCGGAGAACGGCTTCCGTGTCGACGTCCTCATCCTCTTCAGCGTCGGCCGATGCGGTTGATTCCGGGGCGGTTTCCTGTTCGTCGCCTGCCGGCTCCGCTTCCGAGGAAGCGTCGTCCGCATCGTCCGCATCCTGGTCGTCATTAGAGGATTCAGCCTCGTCGTTGGACTGCTCTTCTGTGTCGTCTTCAGTGTTCCGTGCGCGCCGCTTTTCTTCCTCGGCGGCGGCCTCGGCCAGAAGCGCTTCGCGATCGGCCTGCGGGATCTGGTAATAGTCGGGATGGATCTCGCTGAAGGCGAGAAAGCCATGGCGATTGCCGCCATAATCGACGAACGCCGCCTGGAGCGAGGGCTCCACGCGTGTAATCTTCGCCAGGTAGATATTTCCTCTCAGCTGCCGCTTGTGGCGCGCCTCGAAGTCGAAATCTTCAATCTGACCCTTCGAGACCACTGCCACCCGCGTCTCTTCGGGGTGGGTGGAATCGATCAGCATGAGCTTGCTCATGTACGCGAACCTCTTGTTTTTGTTGTCGTGTGGCGCGCGTCGGCGCGATCCTCACACGACGGATGCTTGAATGCCGGGAATCGTCAGTTCGGTCCGGGGACGCTGCGATCAACTCTCGCGATTGCGCGTGCATTGAGGGTCCTGACCGGGGACCCGCAAACGCCAAGTCCCTGAAAAACGATGAAATCCTGCTGCTTCGCCTACACCAGAACCATTGCTAAAGGGTGTTGCAGACGAGCCTTGGTGCGCCGCAGGGGCGAACCGTGACGTCACCTTGCACAAATCCGCCTGCTTTGGAAAGCGGAATGCGTGTCCACCAATGATTAAGCTTCGACGCTTAAGGATAACGCTCGGTTTTTTCACCCATTTTGCGGCGATACAGCACGGATGAGGCGGGTGCGGGCAAGGATTCTAGGGCTCTTATTTGCCGCGCTTGCGATAGCGCCGGCCGCCGCAGCTGAAATCACGCGTGTGCTGGACGTTCGCGTCGGTCCTGGCCCCTCCGGCACGCGGCTCGTGATCGACAGCAATAAACCGCTGAATTACCGCGTCTTTTCGCTTTCTGCGGGCGCCGAGCGCATCATCATCGACCTACCCAAGCTGAGGTGGAGCGTAGGGGGCCTGACGGCTGAATCGGGGACGGGTCCAGGAGAGGGCCTGGTTGCCGGCTATCGGTACGCTCACAACGCTGCAGATTCGTCCCGTCTGGTACTCGATCTCGCGAAACCTGCCGAAGTGGCGCGTCAGTTCGCCCTCGAACCGGAAAAGGCGCAGGACGCCTACCGGCTGGTGCTGGACCTCAAACCGACGAGCATGGAGGCGTTCGTTCAGTCCTCGCTCAACAATCAGTCTCGTCCGCCGCCCACAACTCATAAGCCCGCAAGGAAGCCGCTGATTGTAATTGACCCCGGGCATGGGGGGAAAGATCCGGGCGCTTTGGCGAAATCAGGCCGGAAAGAGAAGGATGTCACGCTGGCTGCGGCGCGCGAGCTGCGTGACCAGCTGATGCAGGGGGGACGCTATGAGGTCGCCCTGACACGCGACGATGACCGCTTCATCGAGCTCGAGGACCGCGTGACCATTGCGCGCGAGCTGGGGGCAAACCTGTTCATCTCGCTCCATGCCGATGCCGGCGCCAACAGCAATACGCGCGGGTCGTCGGTCTACACGCTGTCCTCGGACGGGGAGAAGCGGGTCGAGACGGAGCGACACAAGCAGGACTGGGTCTTGTCGGTCGAACGCGACCGGACTCGGCCGGTGGAAGTCAACGAAGTGCTCGCGGACCTTGTGCAGCGGGAAACCAAGAACCAGTCAGCCCGTTTCGCGCAGATGCTGGTCCCATCACTCGCGGAAGTGGGGTGGGCGGCGCTGCAGAACCCGCACCGGCAGAGAGGGTTTTATGTCCTGTTGAGCCCTGACGTACCGGCAGTTCTGCTGGAAATGGGGTTCATGACCAACATTCATGACGAGGCCAATCTTGCCACCGAAAAACAGCGCTCGCGCATGGTCGGGGCCATCCACGCGGCCATCGACGAGTTCTTCGAGACGGAAGCCCAGGCGCTGGCGATGCGCTAGGGGCGGCCGCTCCACATTACATTGCTCTCAGAAACCTCGGCATTTATCGACGCAGTCAGCAGCTGACGCCATAAAGTCTCCAAATTGGTCGCCGATTCCGATGTTTTGGCTGAATCGGTTAGACTTCGGCCGGGCCGGCGGCGCTTCACGAGTGGACCACACATGATGAATTCAGGCGTGATCTCGTTCGACCTGATCAAGAAGATCGTGATTGCCGGCTTCGTGCTCGGCGTCGTCGCGGTGCTCGGGTTCTTCGTGTGGGTGTTCATGATCACCCAGGACCTTCCGTCCTCGGAAGACCTGGCGAACTACGAGCCCCCGATCACCAGCCGGGTTCACGCAGGCGACGGCAAGCTCGTCGCCGAATTCGCGAGCCAGCATCGCGTCTACGTTCCCTCGGAGGAACTGCCCGACCGGCTGGTCAACGCCTTCATCTCTGCCGAAGACAGCACGTTCTTCGAACATTCGGGCGTGAACCTGCTCGCCATGTTGCGGGGCACGGTCTGGAATGCGGTGCGCGGGCGCCGGATGACCGGCGGCTCCACGATCACGCAACAGACCGTCAAGAACATGCTGACCGGCAATGAGCGGTCGGCCGAGCGCAAGGTGCGCGAGGCGATCCTCGCCCAGCGGCTCGAGAAGCAGTTCACCAAGCATGAGATCCTCGAACTCTACATGAACGAGATCTATCTCGGCGGACGCTCGTATGGCGTCGGGGCGGCCGCGCTGAACTATTTCGGCAAGTCGCTCGGGGACCTGACCATCGCCGAGAGCGCGATGCTGGCGGCGCTGCCGCAGGCGCCGTCGCGCGTGAACCCGTACAATCGCCCGGAAGCGGCGGTCGAGCGCCGGAACTGGGTGATCGAGCGGATGCAGATCAACGGCTTCATCAGCGCCGAGGAGGCTGCTGGCGCGCAGGCTGAGCCGCTGACGACCGTCGCGCGGCTGGACACCGACGAGAACCAGGCGTCGGCCTATTACGTCGAAGAGCTGCGCCGGAAGATTCTGCGCCTTGGCGAAGAGAAGAAGCTCGAAGGCTTCAGCAACGAGGAGGAGGCGACCAAGGCCTTCTACGAGGGCGGGCTGTCGATCCGCTCGACGCTGGACACCCAGATGCAGCTGGCCGCGCAGACCGCTCTGCGCGCCGGGCTCGAAACCTATGACCGCCGCCACGGCTGGCGCGGCCCGATTGGCACGATCGAGGCGGGCGAAGGCTTCGCCGAGCGGCTGGCTGAATTCGCAGAGAGCGACAACGGCAAGAACGCTATCGCGGGCGCCGGCAATACGTGGCAGGTCGCGGTCGTCCAGTCTGCGGGCGACAAGGTCAGCCTCGGTCTTGCGGATGGACAGGACGGCAGCCTCGCCGCCGCGGACGTCAGCTGGGCGGCCAAGCACACGCGGCAGGGCGGCGGCAGCGGCCTCAAGCGCGGAGACGTGATCCTCGTCTCGCGGATGCCGACGCCGGATGTTTCGACCCAGAAGTGGGCCGACTATGCCAACAAGAAAGAGCCGACCAGCGGCGCATGGCACCTCCGCCAGATCCCGCAGGTGCAGGGCGCACTGGTTGCGATGGACCCCCATACGGGCCGGGTTCTCGCGATGGCGGGCGGCTATTCCTTCCGCCGCAGCCAGTTCAACCGCGCCGTGCAGGCGGAGCGCCAGCCGGGTTCGTCGTTCAAGCCGTTCGTCTATGCGGCGGCGATGGAGAATGGCTGGACGCCGGCCAGCCTCGTGCTCGATGCGCCCTACGTGCTTTGCGACGACACGCAGGAGGAATGCTACAAGCCGAGCAACTACACCGACCAGTTCTACGGCATGCAGACGCTGCGGTTCGGGATCGAGCAATCCAAGAACCCGATGACCGTCCGCCTTGCGCAGGACATGGGTCTTGAGCTGATGTCGGAGATCGGCGAGCGGACAGGCCTTTATGACGACCTGCCGCCCTATAACGCCATGGCGCTCGGCGCGGGCGAGACCACGCCGCTGCGCATGGTGACCGGCTACGCAGAGCTGGTGAACGGCGGCAAAAAGGTCGAACCGATCCTGCTTGACCGCATCCAGAACCGCTACGGCCAGACCGTCTACAAGACCGACGCCCGCATCTGCGCCGGCTGCAATGAGGACTGGAGCCAGGGTCTCCAGCCGCCTGTGCTTCCGGACGAGCGCGAGCAGATCATGGATCCGGTGATCGCCTATCAGATGGTCTCCATCCTTGAAGGCGTCGTCCAGCGCGGCACGGGACGCAGCATCCAGTCGGTGGGCGTGCCGATCGCCGCCAAGACCGGAACCACCAACGACTTCATGGACGCCTGGACGGTCGGCTTCGGCCCCGACCTCGTTGCTGGCGTATGGGTGGGCTTCGACACGCCCCGGAAAATGGGCGAAGGCGAGTCCGGTGGACGGGTCGCCGCGCCGATCTATCGGGACTTCATGACCGCCGCCCTTCAGGACTCCGCCGGCCTGCCGTTCCGTATTCCGCCGGGCGTGCGCCTTGTGGAAATCGATTCCGAGACTGGCTGCCTGCCATCGGCCACCACGCGCAACATCATACTTGAGGCGTTCAAGCCGGGGACAGAACCGACCGATCGCTGCGAGTCGCAGAACTCAGTGCAGTTCATGCCCGACTACGACAACATCCTGCCGGGCGACGAGGCGGTCGCAGCTTCGCCCGGGGAAGGGCAGGCTGGTGCGCCATTCACGCCGCCGCCGTCCCAGCCCCAGCCTCAGTCCGACGGCGAATTGACACTGCGCGACGGCATCTTCTAGGGACAACCCAACGAGCGGGCCGCGATTTCGCGCCGCGAACGACGAAGGCACGCGCAATGCAGCCCGAACTTGAATCCATGGTCGCCTCCATCAAGCAGTCGGTGGAACTGCTGAGGAGGCGTCTTTGACTGGAATGTCGCCGAGAGACGCTTCGCGGAGCTGACCGCGTTATCCGAACAACCTGACTTCTGGAACGACTCGACCCGGGCCCAGTCGCTGATGCGCGAGCGCAACCGGCTGGAGTCGGCGATGACCGACGTGCGCACGCTGGAGCAGGAGGCCTCCGACGCCGTCGAGCTCTGGGAGCTCGCAAACGCTGAAGGCGACGAGGCGACCCTCGGCGAGATCGCGGAGATGCTGCGCGGCGCGGTTGCCCGCGCATCCGAGGCCGAACTCAAGGCGCTGCTGTCCGGGGAAGTCGACGGCAACGACTGCTATGTCGAGATCCATGCCGGGGCGGGCGGCACCGAGAGCCGTGACTGGGCGTCGATGCTGGCGGATGTATGCGCGCTGGGCGAACGCCCGCGGCTTCAAGGTCGAGCACATCGAGGAGCATGAGGGCGAGGAAGCCGGCATCAAGTCAGCCACGATGATGATGAAGGGCGAAAGCGCCTATGGCTGGCTGAAGAGCGAGTCTGGCGTGCACCGGCTGGTGCGTATCTCGCCGTTCGACTCCAACGCGCGGCGGCATACGAGCTTCGCCTCGGTCTGGGTCTATCCCGTGATTGACGACACGATCGAGGTCGAGATCGACGAGAAGGACGTGCGCACCGACACTTATCGGGCGTCCGGCGCGGGCGGCCAGCACATCAACAAGACGGACAGTGCGGTGCGGCTGACGCACGAGCCGACTGGAATCGTTGTGTCCTGCCAGACTGACCGTTCGCAGCACAAGAACCGCGCTGCGGCCTGGGACATGCTGAGGGCGCGCCTTTATGAGCTGGAGCTCAAGAAGCGCGAGGAGGCCGCTCAGGCGGAGCAGGATTCCAAGAGCGAGATCGGCTGGGGCCACCAGATCCGCTCTTACGTCCTGCAACCGTATCAGATGGTGAAGGACCTGCGGACAGGCGTGGAGACATCCGACACGGGCGGCGTGCTCGACGGGGACATCGACAGCTTCCTGTCGGCGGCGCTGTCGCACAAGCTGAGCCCAGGCGAGGCGGTCGCCGACCTCGAATAGAAAAAGGCCGCACCCGGGGGCGCGGCCTTTCCCGAAACTGGTTGTGCAAGCCGGCTAGCTGACGATGGTCGGGCCGTTGGCTGCTGCGCTGCTGGACGACGACTGCTGGCCGCTGCTCAGCGGGTCCTGCGAGTGCTTCACGGCGCCTTCGAACACGGCGTTCGGCTCAATCGCGAGCGAGGCGTGGTAGATATCGCCCTGAACCTTGGCGCCCGAGCACAGCTGGACCTTGCGGCTGCGGATGGTGCCTTCGACCGTGCCTTTGACGACGACGGTTTCCGCGACAACCTCGCCTTTGACGCCGCCCGTCTCACCGATCGTCAGTGCAGAAGCGCGGACATCGCCTTCGATCAGGCCGTTGATGTCGAGCTCGCCCTGCGAGGAGATCGAGCCCTTCATCTTCACATCGGCGCTGATGATCGACGGACCGGCTCGCGAAGGAGCAGCCTGGCGCTTGGCGGGTTCAGGCGACGCCGGGCGCGGCGGGGCCGGCGCGGGCGTCGGTTGATCTGGTGTCTTACCCCTCGTGAACATGCTTGCCTGCCCTCAGGAACTTGATTGGATCGTATGTCTTGCCGCGGAACATCACTTCATAGTGGAGGTGAGGACCGGTGCTGCGGCCGGTTGAACCCATCGTACCGACTTTCTCGCCGATGGCTATAGTTTCACCGCGCCGCGCTGTAACGGATTGCAGGTGCCCGTAACGGGTCACGAAACCAAGGCCGTGGTCGATCTCGACGCAACGTCCATAGCCCGCCTTGGAGCCAGCAAAGATGACCGTGCCTGGCGCTGTGGCGGTGATTGGGGCGCCGGAATAGGCCGCGATATCGACCCCGTCATGCCACGCCGTGCGGCGGGTGAACGGATCGGACCGGAAGCCGAAGCCTGAGGTCTCACGGTAGGGAATGCTGAGCGGCGCGCCCAGGGGCAGGGCGTTCATGAGGTCTTCGTAGGCCTGCGCTTCCTGCAGCCGCGCGGCGACCTCGAGGACGCGGCGCTCGAAGCTGTCGAGCTCTTCTTCGTCGTAGCCTTCGATCTGCAGCCCGCCGACTTCGACCAGCGGGCCGCCCATGCCGGGCTGCTCCAACAGGCGCGACAGCGGAACGCCCGTGAGGCGAATGACGCCGCGCGCGCTCTCGGCGCGGCTGACAGCTTCGTCTTCGGCAGTGTTCAGGAAGGCGGTCTGCTCAGCGCGCAGGCCATCAAACTTGGCGCGGAAGCCGGCGACGTCATTCGAGGCGAGCGTAACGTCACCCGGATGGCTCTGGCGCGGGTCGGCCTCTTCGATCGTCGAGTCAACGAGGAAGTTGGCGCCGCTCATGGCGACCGCGTTGGCGACGTCCTGACCTTGCAGGTTCGCGAGCAGGAATTTCAGTGTGGTGTGGCGGTCCTGCGCTTCGGTGATGTGCTGCTCGAATTCCGAGGTGCGCTTTTCCAGCAGGGAGAGAGCGATCGCCTCACCGGCGCGGGCCTGCTTCAGCTCTCGCTCGTAGCGGGCGACCTTGCGGTCGCTGGCGCCGTTCTGGACGCTGAGCGTCGGTCCACGCAGCAGGACGCTGACGGTCGCGAACAGGCACCAGCCGACCACGATCGTCGCGAGGCCAGCCATGCCGGCTTGCCGCCACGGCGACACCGACACGTAGCGAACTGAGCCGCCGCTGCGATGGTAGATTTGTCTTTCAGGGAAGGCCTTATCGAATAGCGCCTTGATGCGGGATCCGATGTGTGTCGCCATTTACGCCGCCCGATGATTATCGTTACGCGCCACTGCAACACCGCCCGCCCGCGTGTTGCCCGGCGGCCACATGCTTACCTCACAATGTTCAGCAAGCGAAGCCCTTTCGGCCGCATTTTTCAGGCATTGTGCACATCAGAATTTAAGCAGCTATGAACGAACGAAAATTTCGCTGGTCTGGTTAGCGAAGCGTCAACGCGCGGTCGCCTCAAGCACCTCTTCGGGATGGCCGGCGACCTTTACCTTACGCCAGACGCGTCGAATCATTCCCTCTTCGTCGATCAGGAAAGTCGAGCGTTCGATTCCCATGAACTTGCGTCCATACATGCTCTTCTCCTTCCAGACGCCAAACGACTGCAAACCTTGCCGTCCTCATCTGACGCAAGGACCACCTTGAGATCGTGCTTGTCGATGAAGCGCTGATGGGAGGCCGGCTGTCGCGCGAGACGCCCACGATCTCCACCTTGCGGCGCTTGAACTTGGACTGCAGTTCGCTGAAGCCGACCGCTTCCTTTGTACACCCTGAAGTAGCATCCTTAGGGTAGAAGAAGAGTACGAGACGTCTGCCGGCGAAATCAGACAGGCTGAGCGTGTCGCCATTCGTGGCGGGCATTTTGAACTTCGGCGCCTTGTCGCCCTCGGAAACGGTTTTAGCCACTGTCACCTCGTGTTTTCTTAGGGTGAAGTTGAAGGAGTCGTATCCTTCGCAGATTGAGCACGTATGGCCAGCGAAGTCGAACGCAAGCAGGGGGAGGGGAAACGCGCACGGTTTACCGTTCGCATGGTGCTGTTCGAAATCATCGCCTTCTTCGTGTTCGCCCTGCTGGCGGCCGCCGCCTTTATCGCCTGGCGGCTATCCCAAGGACCGATCGATCTTGAACTGATCCGGCCGCAGGTGGAGCAGGCCCTGTCGAACGCGCGCGGCGGCGATCCCGTGACGATCGATCAGCTGGTTCTCGAATGGTCGAGGGAATCCAACCGGGTCGAGGCCGCGGCGCGCGGCCTGACCGCGCTGGAGGAAAGCGGCGATTCTGCCTTCAGGGCAGAGCGGGCTGTCGTCTCGCTCGACGCCGCATCGCTTCTTGGCGGACGGATCAAGACGACACGCCTCAGACTGGAGCGGGGGTCGGCTTCGGTCGTGCGGTCGGCAGATGGCGTGTGGACGCTCGCTGACATTGAACTCCTCCGGGAGCCGCCGAGCGGCGACCTGCTCGAGGCCTTGAGGGCGCTCGACTGGCCCACGCTGGCGACGCCGATCCGCGCCCTGATCTCTGCGGGGTCGTTCGAGTACGTGGAGCTCGCGGACTTCCGGATCTTTGTCGAAGACGAAAAGGCGTCGACCCGGTGGCAGGCCTATCCGGTCGCCGGCGTGTGGCGCGCCAACCCGGACGGCGTCAGCCTCGACCTCGACATGCAGCTGGTCGGGCGCTCGGACCCCAACCGTGTTCGCATTCTTCTGAATGCAGATGGCGAGGTCTCGACCGCGAGCGGGCGGCTTGCGCTGGAGGGAGTCGATCCGCTCGGCCTTGCGACGGTGTTCGGGTATGGCGGCGATGACTTTGAATCAACGCGCCCGGCGAATGCCGAATTCGAGATTGCCGCTTCCGAAGCGGCCGGGCTGACCAGCGCGCGGTTGAGCCTTTCCGACGTCACCGGGCGCGGCGCCCTGGGCGGCCTCGTCTGGGATGTTCGTTCGCTGGCGGTGAGCGCCGCATTCGACCCTGAATCCCGCTCGATCCTGATCGACCGTTTTGCCGTCGACTCCGAGCGCATGGGCGGCGCGGTGAGCGCGCGCTTTAACATTGGGCGCGTTCTGGACGGAGAGCTGGACGAAGCCATTCCGTTCGAGATCGCCGGCAGCGACTTCTCGCTGTCGGCCCAGCCGGTGTTCGAGGATGTCTGGCGGTTCGAGGCGGCGGATGTCGCCGGCACGATCGACCTTGCGACGCGGCGGATGGACTTCAACCGGATCAGCCTGTCGAGCGGCGGCTTCAACGTCGACGGCGCCGCCGAGCTATGGCTTGCGCGGACCGAGGATGGCGGCGACCAGCTTGGCGCCAAAGTCGAGGCGACAGCGACCGGCGCGGCGACCAAGGAGACGGTGCTGGCGTTCTGGCCGGTTGGCCTTGGCGCGGATGGGCGCGACTGGGTGAGGGACAACATACTGGCTGGCGACGTGACGTCTGCGGACTTCGTGATGGACTGGCCGCCCGGCGCCAACGCCTGGGCTTCCTGCCGAACGAGCATCTAACGCTTGAGTTCGATGTCGAGCGGGCGACGGTGCAGATCATGGATGACCTTCCGCCGGCTCGGAACGTGACGGCGCGCGGCCACATGGAGGGCAACTCCCTCCGGGTGGATGTCACGAGCGGATCGATGAGCCGCTGGCGCGTCGACGACGCGGAGGTCGAGCTGCCGCGTTTCCACCCCAAGGGCGCGGAGATGAAGATCGTGGCCTCCGGGCAGGGACCGTTCCTGGACCTGATGCAGGTGCTGGATCGCTCGGAGCTGAACATCGGCGAGGGGTACGGGCTCCAGATCGAAGGCATGTCCGGCGAGGGCGGCCTTGAGGTCGAGTTCATCCGGCCGATGCTGCGCGACGTGCCGGACGAGGACTTGCGGTACACGATCAGCGGCGGATTCCAGAACGCATCGGCGCCACAGATACTTGGCGACTTTGCGCTTACCAATTCCGACGTCCGGGCGGAGGTGACGCAGGACGGCCTGTCGATCTCCGGCGCGGGCCGGCTGGGGCCGGCGCCGGTTGTGTTCGACTGGTCCGAGCGGTTCCTCGATGACGAGGACGTGGCGGCGGGCGAAGTGCCGAGCAATCTTGTCGTCTCGGCGCGCGTGACGCCCGACCTGTTGAACGAGTTCGGCATCGCCGCCCGGAACTTCATGCAGGGCGAGGCTGTCGTGGAGATGCGGGCCGGCGGATCGGGCCGGGACTTCTCAACGATCGTCGCGGATGTCGACCTGACGCCGGCCTCGCTCGAGATCCTCGAGTTCGGCTGGCGGAAGGAGTATGACGAGCCGGCGCGCGGGACGATCCGGTATGCGAAGAACGCGATGGGCGTCGGCGTCGCCACCGGCGACATCCGCGCCGACGGGCTGGAACTGCTGGGCGACATGACGTTCACCGCCGCGGGCGAGCTCGATGCGGTCGGCATCGAGCGGATCTTCTCGCGCGGCAATGTCGACCTGCGCGGCGGACTGAGCCGGCGCAGCGATGGCGGCTTCGTGCTGGACATGCGCGGCCCCATGTTCGACGCGAGCCCCTGGATGGACACCTTCCTCTCCATGTCCGGCGCCGACGGCGATGCGGCGGAGAGCGAGCAGGCCGATTTGCAGATCCGGCTGGACGCCGACCGCATCCGCCTGCGCGAGGAGGCGACCTTGCTGGATGCGACCGTCGATCTCGTGCTCGACGCCGAGGGGCCGCGGCAGGGACGGATCAATGGCCGCATCAGCGAAGGCAAGGCCGTAGACGTGCGCATCGAGCCGGACGGCGAGAGCCGGCGGATTTCCTTGCGGTCCGATGATGCAGGCTTCGGCGCCAAGGTGCTGCTGAAACTGGACAACCTGGTTGGCGGATCGCTCGTGGTCGACGGCGTCTTCACCGATGGCGTCGGCAATGCGGTGATGACCATGACCGACGTGCGCCTGACCGAGGCGCCGATGCTGACGCAGATGCTGTCGCTGGCTTCGCTGCGTGGGCTGAGCGATGTGTTGAGCGGGGACGGCATCCTGTTCTCGCGGGTCGAGACGCCGCTGCGGCTGACCGAGGGGCGTATCGATATCGTCGGCCTGCGGGCGTCGGGTCCGGCGATGGGCCTGACGGCGCGCGGCTGGGTCTCGCCGCAGGACGAGGAGATCTCGCTCGACGGCGTCCTGGTGCCGTCGTTCGGCGTGAACTCCGCGCTGGGCGGCCTGCCGATCATCGGCGATCTGTTCGTGTCGCGTCAGGGCGAGGGCATCTTTGCGCCGACCTATTCGGTGCGTGGCGAGTTCAGCCGGGCGCGCGTGGCGGTGAACCCGATTGCGGCGGTGACGCCCGGCGTGCTGCGCCGGATCTTCGAGAACCCCGAACAGCCGCCGCCGCTCGAGCCGCAAGTGTCGGACGACACGCGCGCGGAGCCTCCGCCGGTGGTGCCGAACGATCGCCCGGATGCGCCGCGCCCGCAGCCGGTTCGTCCAAGCGATCGCCCGGACACGCCGCGTCCGCAGTCGGCGCCTTCAGCCAATTAGGCGTGCGGCGGCGCCTCCGCGCAGCTTTGCTGGCGGAGCGTTGGGGCTGGGGTGTTCGATCTGTTGTCAGATAGCCCCGTCATTCCGGACAAGCGGCGCAGCCGCGCCGATCCGGAACCCAGCCGTGGCAAGTTGCTTCGAGGACTGGGTTCCGGGTCTGCGGCGCTTTACGCCTTCGCCCGGAATGACGGGGTGGTTTAGGGCGGCGCGGAGATGCGCGATGGGTTGTGGGATGTTGGGGCGGCGCAGGCTGCGTGGCGCGTGAGACGCGGCCCATGGCTGCGGCGTTGGTTGCGGAAATAGAGGTAGGTGAGCTTGCGCGAGAAGCGGCTCCGGCGGCCGATGGCGCGGCGGTATTGGGCCATGCGTGCTGTACGGCGGCGGTTGAGGATGATGCGGTGGTGGGGGTGGAGCGCGCTTGGCTTCAGGCGGACGCGGATGTCGAGGCGGCGTCCGGTTGTGACGGCGTAGGCTTCGTGGGTTTCGAGGAGGTCTAGGCGTCCGGCGATTCTCGCGGCGGCTTCGAAGGTGAGGCGGGCGAGGAGCTGTTCGGCTTCGGCGAAGAGGCGTTCGAGGTCGAAATGGCGGGTGGGGTCGGCGAGGAATTGCAGCATCAATGCGATCAGCGCCCGGACGCGGTCGAGCGTCGGGTTGTGGTCGTGCTGTGATGTCGGGGCCGTGTTCATGTGGAGGACATGATGCGGCTGGCTTTGGGGTGTTCGACAGATTTTCGCGAATGGACGGAGCCGTGGGTGTCCGGGCCTGTCTTGTCGAGGACAGATGGTCGGGCTGCGCCCGGCTTTTTCTTGTTGGACTGGACCCCAGCCTTCGCTGGGGACGCGTGACTTTCGTTACGCTTGGGGTTGCGGGGTGGTCCTAGCCTGCGGGGGAGGTGGAATTGCCGGGGCCGGCGAGCCGCTTTCGCAGGATGTCGATCAGCGGCGCGTTCCTTGGCGACAGTGCGCCGCGTGCATCCAATGCCAAGGCGGCGTCTAGGGCGCGTTGGTAGTGAGCAGCGTCACCACTTGCCTCGCCAGACTTCAGGTTGGCGGTAACGAGGGCGAGCTGCCAATTTGCGTCGGATGGGTCGCGCGCAGCCAGCGTCTCGGCTGCGCTAAGGCCTTTTCGGAGAGCCGTCTGCGCAGCGGCTTTGTCGCCTTCTGCCAGGTAGATGCCGCCCATCTCGACATACGCGGCATAAAGCGCGTGGACGTCGCTGGCGTCTCCCGGGTGGCGCGCTGCGAGGGCTTCTCGGATTTCTGTGCTCTCATTGAACGCCTCAAGTGCCTTGGCATGTTCACCCTGAGCCTTGAGCGCACTGCCCAACTTGATAAGTGTCACCGATAGATCCCTCTGGTGAGTGGCGTTTCCGGGATCCTGCTGGGCGAGCGTACGCCGGATTTCGAGACTGTTGCGGTACGGCTCCAAAGCTTCGGCGCGTTTAGCCTGACTGACGAGAGCGTTGCCGATCCGGTCATAAGAGATCGTCAGGTCGCGACGCCATGCAGCGTTGCCGGGTTCGCTGGCGACCAGCGCCTTTCTTATGGTGAGCGCTCTCTCGAAGGACGTATGCGCCTCAGCGGGCTTCGCCTCCGAGAGACAGATATCGCCGATCTTGATGTGACAGGTGGCGATATCGCTCTGGAGGCGCTTCTGGGTGGGTTCGCGGACGGCGAGATCTTCAGAGACTTTCAGCGCCTCCTGGTAGGCGGCGCGCGCAGCGCCCAGACGGCCTTCTGCTTCCAGCGTCACGCCGAGGCGCTGATGCGCCGCCGCGAGATCGCGCAGGTACTCGAGCGCTCCGGGGTTGGCGGCCGAAAGTGAGCGTGCCGCCTCGATAGCATGCTCATACGATTGGGCCGCATCAGCCCGACTACCCTGCGCACGCGAGATATCGCCCAGCCTGAGGAAGGCAGCGGAGCGTTCTCGTCCGCCGCCGGCGGCCTTGCTTGCGAGCTGCGCCGCTTCGCTCGCCTTTGCCAGGTCGCCAGCGTGCTCGTAGAGGCGGCTGAGGTCGTAGAGCGTCCAGAAATGGTCAGGGTCGATCGCGCGAGCCTTCTCGTAGGCGCTGACGGCGGCCTTGACGTTTCGCGAAGCTTCCAGCCGACCAAGATCGCGCCAGACCTGTGCACTGCGCGCCGCGGAAGCCGCATCGCCGTCGGACGTTTCGGTTTTCTGTGCGACGTCTCGAACCGCCTCGGTCGCGCCGTCGAAGTCGCCTTCGAGAATCCGGTCGCGCGCCGGGGCGAGTGCGGGGTCCCGGGCGAGACTTTCGGCGAACCGGCGGTCGCTCTCGGGACTGGCGATGACCGTGTTGTTGGTCTGGGCGTCGCGTTCCTGCAGTTTGCGCAGGATTTCCTGGATTTCCGAAATCTGCTGGGCCAGCTGCTGGACGCCGGCCTGCTGCCCTGCGGCGATGTCGTGCGCGACGCGGTCGAGGTGTCGGTCAGTGGCCGCCGCTGCGGGCATCGCGATTCGCCCGCCGGAAACGGTGGCGGCGCCCCGCTGGACGTCATCGAGGAATGCCTCTCCGGTGCGCCGGCCTCGGCCCAGCGCGTAGAAACCGGCGACGAGGAGGATTGCGGGCGCGGGAATCGCGAGCGCGACATCCGGCAATGCCGCCAATTGGGCCCGGAGCCCTTCGTCGGGCACGAACTGGAGCAGCCAGCGTATGGGACTGGCGCAGACAGCGACGACTGCGCCCAGCGTCTCTGCGATGGAATTCACGACCCCGATTCTCCTCCCGGCTGCCCTGAGCCTAACGGGTTTGACCGTTCGCTCAATGCCGGGGCGCGGCGCTATTCCGGCTTGAGCAGGACGATCTGCTTTTTGCCCTTCTGGATGCGGAAGGCGCCGAGGTCGGCCATCACGTCGGTGACGGCGTAGAGCTGGCCGACTTCGGGTTTCTCGCCGTTGATCTGGGCGCCGTTCTGCTGGATCAGCCGCTTGGCTTCGCCAACGGATTTGACGAGGCCGGATTCCTTCAGGAGCGCTTCGGCGGTGCGGTGCTGCTCGTTGCGCTCGCCTGCGAAGCTGAAGGTGATCGTGGGGAGGTCCGCGGTGGTCGCGCCTTTCTCAAACGTGCTTTCGGCAGTCTGGCGCGCTTCGGCGGCGGCGTCGGCGCCGTGGAGCAGGGTGGTGGCTTCGTCGGCGAGCCGCTTCTTGGCTTCGTTGATCTCGGCGCCTTCGAGCGCTTCGAGGCGCGCGATCTCATCCAGCGGGACGTCGGTGAACAGCTTGAGGAAGCGGCCGACATCGGCGTCTTCGGTGTTTCGCCAGAACTGCCAGTAGTCGAACGGCGAGCGCATCTCCGGATTGAGCCAGACGGCGCCTTCGGCTGTCTTGCCCATCTTGCCGCCGGATGCGGTGGTGATTAGCGGCGTGGTGAGGCCGAACGCCTGCACGCCGTCTAGCTTGCGGCAGAGTTCGGTGCCGTTGGTGATGTTGCCCCACTGGTCGGAGCCGCCGAGCTGGATGCGGCAGTTCATGCGGCGCGACAGTTCGAGGAAGTCGTAGGCCTGCAGCAGCATGTAGTTGAATTCGAGGAAGGTGTAGGGTTCCTCGTTGCGCAGGCGGCGCGCGACGGTCTCCTGCTTGATCATCGTGTTGATCGTGAAGTGCTTGCCGTAGTCGCGCAGGAAATCGATCCAGCGGATCTCAGACAGCCAGTCGTCATTGTTGATCATGACGGCGTCGGTGGGGCCGTCGCCGAATTTGAGGAAGGGCGCGAAGTTCTTCTTGATGCCTTCGAGGTTGGCCGCGATGTCCTCGTTCGAGAGGATGGGGCGCGACTTTTCCTTGTCGGTCGGATCGCCGATCTTGGTGGTGCCGCCGCCCATCAGGACGATCGGCTTGCCTCCGGCCTGCTGCAGGCGGCGCAGGTTCATGATCTGGACAAGCGATCCGACGTGGAGCGACTTCGCCGTGGCGTCGAACCCGATATAGGCGACCGGCACGCCCGACATGCAGTATTCGTCGAGCGCCTGTGCGTCGGTCATCTGGTAGACGTGGCCGCGCTCGATCATCGTGCGGACGAATTCGGATTTCGCGGGGAAGTCTGCGGGGGTCATGCGTCGGCTCCGGGAGCGGCCTCGTCCTTCGACAAGCTCAGGATGAGGCCTTTGAGAGGCCCGGTTCAGGGCCCTGGCGCCTCCCTTACCGCCTCACCCTGAGCTTGTCGAAGGGTAGGACGCGGGGAAGCTGGTTGAGGTTTCCGGAGGCTCTTGTGAGGCAATCGCCGCCGGTTGGGCGGCGATGAGGGTCGCGCCCGCTTAGTTCAGCGTGAAGTAATAATAGGTGGCGGCGACGTGGGTCATGGCCCGCCGGATAAGCTGAGCCGGGAGGGTGGTCAAGCCGGATCGGGGCGATGGGAAGGGGGTGCGGGCCCGATCGGTCATTCCGGGCGGAGCGCGGCGAAGACCCGGAACCCAGCCGCCAGAAATCTGCGGGACTGGGTTCCGGGTCTCCGGCGCTTCGCGCCTTCGCCCGGAATGACGGGAGAGGGGCTCAGGCGGCGTAGGGCGCGAGCGCTTTCACTATCTGTTGGCGGGTGGTCCACGGCTTCCATGACTTGTGGAGGCGCGAGAGCCAGTGCTGGTTGACGAGGCCGAGCTTGGCGCCGAGGTCGCGCGGGCGGGGCAGGACGCGCTGGCCGAGGACGTCGACGGCGTGGGCGATCTCTTCCGGGCTGGCGAAGGTGATCGAGCGGCCGCGATGCTCGAGCGTCCAGACCGGGAAGCCTTTGCCGAGGATGCGCGTCGGCATCGGCGGGGTGAGGTCCTCGCGCTTCGTATCCCACCACCATTTGCCCGGCGGCGGACGGTGGACCCAGATCGAGACCGGTGTGCGGAAGTGGTTCTGCTTGTGGCTGAGGGAGACGCGCATCCAACGGAGGTAGGGCGGCGGGGCGTCGATGTCATCCCGGATCGCGCTGCGCTTGGCCGGGATGACAAATGTGAGCGCGGCTGGCGCCTGACCTACTTCACGAAGTGCATAGCGCAGACCTTGTTGCCGTCCGGGTCGCGCAGGTAGGCGAGGTAGAAGTTGGAGCCGGCGCGCTGGCCCGGCGGGTCTTCGATGGCGGTGCCGCCGTTGGCGAGGCCGGCTTCGTGCCAGGCGTGGACCTGTTCCTTGTCCTTGCAGAAGAAGCCGATCGTGCCGCCATTGGCGTGACAGGCGGACTGGCCGTCGATCGGGATCGAGACGCCGAACGTGCCGCGATCCGTGCGCCAGAAGCAGCGGTGCTTGTCGGCATGCTTGTCTTCATTGCCAGCCGGCACGCCGAGCACGCCGAGGGTGGCGTCGTAGAACTGTTTCGACCGGGCAATGTCGTTTGTGCCGAGCATGACGTGGGAGAACATGGGGGATTCCTGTTTGATGGTCTGTTGCGGTAGATGGGCTTAGTAAATTCGATCAATGAGCGGCTCGACAATCGCCGTCTGCAGCGTCCATTCGAGTTGCTTGAAGGTCAGGTCAGCACTGAATCGAGCAAAGAAAAGTATTCGAATGAGGCTTGGAGGCGCGCCGTAGTCCAGCTCGAATGTGATGCCGTCAATTGCTTCGAGAATCATGGTGTGAGGGAAAAGCAGGGCGATGAGGTACAACTGATCGAGATATGCTGCGCGCGCAGCGTAGAGTTGTACGCCCGTAGCGATCGAATAGCTGTCATACCGCTCGGATCCGTCGATAGGCGTAGCTCTCATTAGCGCTAGATTGCCGGGACCGGGAACTAGCGGGGCGTTCCAACAGGGCCCATCCCCCGGAGCAAACGCCTCCAAGTGGCCAGAAACGGGTTCTTGATACGACTCAATCACTTCCCATCGCACAAGGTCCACAGGCTGGTCGCCGTAACCCCTTCGTCGTTCCTCAGATCCGGTAGGGCTAGAGTACGAAACGACCTTCCCCAAGAACGCGATGCCTGGGCGCTCGTCGGCGGCTGTGTCCACGGCGGATCCAAGGGCCCATTGCGCGGCCTGCCATGGTGTCAGTTCATCAAATACTCGCATGAGGGAACAAGCGGTTGCGCTCTGAGCGCCGCCAAGAGCGAATGCGGCAAGAAGTAGAGCGGCCAGCCTGGACATGATTATCGATCTTACCCATCGATTGAATCGTCAGTCTAGGACGGATTGTACATCGGACCACACCGCCTCGTCCCGCTTCGCCACAGCATCCAGATCGCCGCACTCCGCGGTTGCATCATCCACCCACTCCCTCAGGCCCGGGCCGCCGTTGATGATGTCGATGGCGAGGTGGCCTTTGGTGTATTCGTAGGCGAAGTCTTCGCCGCGCCAGAGGTGGTAGTCGGGGTAGAGGGTGCGGATGGCCTTGAAGGCGAGGGACTGGAGGCGCCAGGGCTTGAAGGCGTCGTGGTTGTAGTAGTCGCCTTCGGTGTGGATCTGGACGCCGTGGCAGAGTTTGCCGACGTGTTTGTGGAAGGTGGGCTCGAACCAGATCTCGCGCAGGCGGCAGCCTTCGAGCCAGTGGGGGGCGAGGCGTTGCATTTCCTGCATCACCTTCAGAGCGTCGATGTCGGGGGCGCCGAAGAGTTCGAGCGGGCGCGTGGTGCCGCGTCCTTCGGACAGCGTCGTGCCTTCGAGCATCACCGTGCCGGCATAGGCGCGGGCCATGAAGAGGTTAGGCGCGTTGGGGGATGGGTTGATCCACGTGCGCTCACCCAAGGGCCAGCCGTAGCCGGGCGCGGCTGAGGGATCGTAGCCTTCCATCTCGATGACCTTGTAGGCGACATCGAGCTTGAAGTGGTCGACGAACCACTGGCCCATCTCGCCGAGGCTAAGGCCGTGGCGCATCGGCATGGGGCCGGCGCCGACGAAGCTTTCATATCCGGGCAGCAGGGTGAGACCTTCGACGGGGCGGCCGGCGGGGTTGGGGCGGTCGAGGACCCAGACTTCCTTGCCGAGCCTGGCTGACTCTTCGAGCATGTAGAGCAGCGTGGTGATGAAGGTGTAGATGCGGCAGCCGAGGTCCTGCAGGTCGATGAGGACGACGTCGAAGGTGGACATCATCTGGCCGGTGGGGCGGCGAACGTCGCCGTAGAGCGAGAAGACGGGAATGTTGTGCGCCGGATCGTTGAAGTCCGGGCTCTCGATCATGTTGTCCTGCTTGTCGCCGCGCATGCCGTGCTGCGGGCCGAAGGCGGCGGTGACGTTGACGCCGGCGGCGATCAGGGCGTCGAGGGAGTGGGTGAGATCTTGCGTGACGGAGGCGGGGTGCGCGACGAGGGCGACGCGGCGGCCTTTAAGCGGGGCGCGGAGGGTTGGGTCGGCCAGGAGGCGGTCGATGCCAAACTTGATCATGTGCGCTCCTGAATCACCCAGGCGGCAGGTCTAGCACAAAGCTGTCCGGGTGGTGGAAGTCGGGTGTGTCGGCGGGGTGGGTGATGGCCCAGAAGGAGCGGGCGCCGGTGGTGTCCTCCACGATGGCGGTGAGGGCGGCGCGCAGTGGTGTTTCGGCGGGCGGGGATGGTGGCAGGTCGAGTAGGACGGTGAGGATGAGGCGGTCGGCGGTCTGCTGGCGGGTGATTGTGGGGGCGGCGATGTCGATTGGGGCCATGCCTTCGCGCCTGCCGGTGAAGCTGTAGGCGGCCCAATGGGTGGAGGGGGAGAAGTTGAACTCGAAATAGCCGGGACCATGCGGCTGGCGGAGGAAGAGTTCGAAACAGGTCGTCTTCCAGAGTTCGTCAGTGCGTGCAGGCGCAGCCGGAGCGGGGATGCGCAGCGCCGAGAGGTCGGCGCCGAGATCGTACGTGATCTGGAAACCTCTCGCGGTTCGTTCGATGCGCGCGGAGAGGCTGGTGAGCGTGGATGGCGGGTGGGCCGGATGAGGCTGGAGGTCTGCGATCATCGGCGGCGTCACCCTGGCGCGATCCCTCGATCCCTACCTCCGCCCCTTGATCTCTGGGGCGGGGGGGCGCTCTTCGCTGAGGCGGCGTTCCAGGTATTCGACGGACATGGCTTCGAGTTCTTTGAGCTTGTCCTGGAAGAAGTGGTTGGCGCCGGGGATGTTGGCGCGCTCGATGGTCTCGCCCTTCTGGACGCGTACCTTGGTCAGCGAGCGGTCGATGTCGGCGGGCGGGGCGACGATGTCCTTTTCGCCCGCGATGATTATGCCCGAGGCGGGGCACGGCGCGAGGAAGGAGAGGTCGTAATGGTTAGCCGGCGGGGCGACGGCGATGAAGCCGTCGATCTCGGGACGGCGCATCAGGAGCTGGAGGCAGAGATAGGCGCCGAAGGACGAGCCCGCGACCCAGCACTGCGACGGCGATTCATTGAGCGACTCGAGGTGGTCGAGCACGAAGGCGGCGTCGGACAGTTCGGCGGGGCCGGCTTCGAACTGGCCCTGCGAACGGCCCACGCCGCGGAAGTTGAAGCGCAGGGTGGAGAAGCCGCGCTTGGTGAACATCTCGAACAGCGTGATCGTGATCGGGTCCTGCATCGATCCGCCCGCCTTGGGGTGGGGATGGAGGACGAGCGCGATGGGCGCATTTTCCGCTTCGGCGGGCGTGTAGCGCGCCTCGATGCGTCCTGCTGGTCCGGAGATGATCAGTTCGGCCATGATTTCCTACCCGGTTTCACCCGCTGCGCGCTGTGTCGCATGACAGGGCCAAAGGGGCCCGTAAGACGCCATTCCGCCGGGATTTTCAAGCATTCTCTCGGGGAATGCAGCAGTTTTACTTCATATGGGAGGCAAACGGCTCGTGTGCAGGTGGGTTGCACTGTTGAAACCGGCGTTTTTCGCCTAAGTCTGCCGCATGGGAACAAAGCGGACCTATTGTGATTACAACGCCACGGCGCCGCTGCGTCCGGAGGCCAAGGCGGCGATGCTGGACGCGCTGGAGCGGGAAGGGAATCCGTCTTCGGTGCATGGCGAGGGCCGGGCGGCGCGCTCGATCGTGGAGCGGGCGCGGGACAGGGCCGCCGAGGCGATCGGCGCGTGTCGTGATGATGTGACGTTCTGCTCTGGCGGGACCGAGGCGGTGCAGGCGGTGCTGCGCGGGGCGCTGGCGGCGGATGCAAGTTCGATCCTGCTGTCGTCCGCCATCGAACATGACGCTGTCGCGGCGCTGGTTGATGACCTCAGCGACCGGGCGCGGCGGGCCAAGGACGCGATGGCGGCGTGGCTTGAGAACCCTGCGGACACGGGACAGCGCGACATTGCACAGAAGCTGTCGAGCCCGGTTTCGGCGCTGAGCCTGGGGACGTGGCCGGTGGGCGCGGACGGCAGGGTGGATCTCGATTTCCTGCGGTCGCTGATGGATGGCTGGGCGGAGCACGGCAAAGGCAAGCCGCCGCTGGTGTCGCTGATGCTGGTGAACAACGAGACGGGCGTGATCCAGCCGGTCGCGGAGGCGGCGGAGATCGTTCATGCGGCGGGCGGGCTGATCCATTGCGACGCGGTTCAGGGGCTGGGGAAGGTTCCGGTCTCGGTGATCGACCTCGATGTCGACTACCTGTCTGTGTCGAGCCACAAGATTGGCGGGCCGCAGGGCGTGGGCATGTTCTACGTGAAGCCGGGCGCGCCGTTTGCCGCGACCATGACGGGCGGCGGGCAGGAGCTGTATCGCCGGGCCGGAACGGAAAATGTGGCCGGAATCGCGGCGTTTGGCGCAGCTTGCGATGCTGCTGTTACCGGGCTGGACTCCTATGAGGCCCTGCGGGGAACTCGTGATGCGATGGAGGCGACGCTGAAGGCGGCGGTTCCCGCGCTGAAGGTGCATGGCGAGGGCGCCCAGAGGGTCGCGGGTGTGTCATGCTTCGGCGTTGAAGGATGGGCCGCGGAGACCCAGATCATGGGTATGGATCTGGCCGGTTTCGCCCTCAGCGCCGGGGCGGCGTGTTCGTCCGGCAAGGTGAAGCCCAGCCGCGTGTTGACCGCGATGGGGCTAGGGGATAGCGCGGCGCGATCGGCTGTGCGGGCCAGCTTTGGCTGGGCCAGCGCGCCAGAGGACTTCCACGCGCTGGCGGATGCGTGGATCGCACTGGTCGCAAGGGCGCGGCCGGAACTTGTACGAGAGGAGCTGGCGGATGCCGGCAGATGACAGCAACGTCCGGGTGAAGGAAGGCGTCGACCCGAAATCGGTCGAGGCCGTCCGTGCGCTTGAGGCGGACAAGTACAAGGAAGGCTTCTCGACCGAGATCGAGCAGGAGCTGGCGCCCAAGGGCCTCAACGAGGACACCGTCCGCTACATCTCGGCGAAGAAGAACGAGCCGGAATGGATGCTGGAATGGCGGCTGGAGGCGTTCCGCCGCTGGTTGACCATGGATGAGCCGACCTGGGCGATGGTGAACTATCCGGCCATCGACTACCAGGACGCACATTATTACGCCGAGCCGAAGGCGGGCGCGAAGTACGACTCGATCGACGACGTGCCGCAGGAAATTCTCGACACCTACAAGAAGCTGGGCATTCCGCTGCGCGAGGCGGAGGTGCTGCTGGGCGTGGCGGATGCGGCCGAAACGGCGGCGGCGGCGCGCGAAACGGCGCAGCCGAAAGTTGCGGTGGACGCCGTCTTTGACTCGGTGTCGGTGGCGACGACGTTCAAAGCGGAGCTGGCCAAGGCCGGCGTCATCTTCATGTCGATTTCCGAAGCGATCCGCGAGCATCCGGAGCTGGTGAAGAAGTATCTCGGCACGGTTGTGCCGGCGACGGACAACTTCTTTGCGACGCTGAACTCGGCGGTGTTCTCCGACGGGACATTTGTCTACGTGCCCAAGGGCGTGCGCTGCCCGATGGAGCTGTCGACCTATTTCCGCATGAATGCGCAGAACACCGGACAGTTCGAGCGCACGCTGATCATCGCCGATGAAGGCAGCTACGTTTCCTATCTCGAAGGCTGCACGGCGCCGATGCGCGACGAGAACCAGCTGCACGCGGCTGTGGTGGAGCTGGTCGCGCTGGACGATGCGGAGATCAAGTATTCGACGGTACAGAACTGGTGGCCGGGCGACGCCGAGGGCAAGGGCGGCATCTACAACTTCGTCACCAAGCGCGGCGATTGCCGCGGCAAGCGCTCGAAGATTTCGTGGACGCAGGTCGAGACCGGCTCGGCGATCACCTGGAAGTATCCAAGCTGCGTGCTGCGCGGCGATGACTCGGTGGGCGAGTTCTATTCCATCGCGGTGACCAACGGCCACCAGCAGGCCGACACCGGCACCAAGATGATCCACCTCGGCAAGAACACGCGCTCGCGCATCATCTCCAAGGGGATTTCGGCGGGCAAGTCGAACAACACCTATCGCGGCCTCGTCAGCGTGCACGGCAAGGCGGCGAAGGCGCGGAATTTCACGCAATGTGACTCGCTGCTGATCGGGCAGACGTGCGGCGCGCACACCGTGCCCTATGTCGAGAACCGGCGCGGCGACGCCCAACTCGAACACGAAGCGACGACGACCAAGCTGTCTGAAGACCAGCTCTTCTATGTGCGCCAGCGCGGGCTGGGCGAGGAGGAGGCGGTGGCCCTGCTGGTCAACGGTTTCGTCCGCGACGTGATCCAGAAACTCCCGATGGAATTCGCCGTCGAAGCGCAGAAGCTTCTCGAGGTGAGTTTGGAGGGGAGTGTGGGCTAGTGCTGGGGCGTGCAGTCCCGCTGGCTTTCTTCTGACGTTACCGACATCGCAATCGAAAACGCAGACCACCCGAGGGCTGCTCCGAGTCGAGCTTCTGTGTCACCTTGGCCGATGTCACCGAAGACGGTGCGGGGAAGCCGATTTTATGAACGCAAGCTTCTGGCGCCAGAACGGCGCTTATCTTCTGATCCTCGGCATTGGCGCGGCCGGCATCATCGGCGCGGCGGCGTCTGGCGTTGAGGGCGCGAGCGAGGCGGCGCTGGGCGCGACGATTGTCGCGACGGTTGGCTGGGCGGCGTTCGACTACTTTCGTGGATCGCCGGGAGACGAGCCGGATGCGTTTGAGCGCTCGCTGGGCGAGGCGCGGGAGCATGAGCGGGCGGCCAAGGCCGCGCTGAAATCGCGGCTGATCTGGACATCGGCGACGCGCGAGAACTGTCCGGCGGCGATGAGCGCGCGGCTGGAGACGGCGATCGGGCTGTTCCCGGAGTTCATCGCGCTGGCGGATGGCCGTATCTGGCTGGCGGGCGAGCGCGACTGGTGGGGCTGGCCTGATCCGCCGCGCTTTTTCCTTGTCGGCTTCGACGAGGGCGGCGATCTGGCGGCGGCGACGGATTTCGGCAATTGGCCGAAGTGCTGGAATCGTCCGGCCGGACTCGCTAGGCAGTAGGAGCGCCGCCTGCTGCGGCAGCTACGGGAAGAGGGTGCGCCATGCCTCCAGTCTGGTTCGAGCAGAAGAAGGAGAAGTCGGACTTCATCGGCTTCGCCAAGCCGGTCGCCTGGCAGGGGTGGGCGGTTCACCTTGGAACTATCTTCCTGTTCGCGCTGCTGGCGCAGCTGGCGGGCAGGTGGGCGTTCGTCGACGGCTTCCAGCCGCTGGCGCTGGGCGTCTGGGCGCTGGGCGGCATGTTCATGCTGCTGGGGCTGTATTTCCGCGCTGTGTCGTATTTTTCTGGCAAGCGTGACTGAATGTGACCGAGGAGACCGTCACGCTCTATCGGCCAGTCGGCACCAAGGAACTCGAGCTGATAGAGGCGTCGGGATGGAAGGCGTTTCCGCCACGCCTGCCCGAACAGCCAATCTTTTATCCGGTCACCAACGAGGGCTATGCTCGTCAAATCGCCCGTGACTGGAACGTCCGGTACAATGACGACCGCAAGGGATATGTGACCCGTTTCGAGGTGCGGAAGGCAATTGCAGACGGATATGAACGGAAGATCGTTGGGGGACGCGAGCACGAAGAGCTGTGGGTTCCGGCGGAGGCTCTTGATGCGTTCAACGACGCGATCGTGGGCCGGATCGAAGTGATTGCCGAATACTCCGAGGCAATCTGACCCGGTTGATGCGCCTTAATTAGCGTAAGAGAACCCCTATCTGGTCATATGATGCTGTTGCCCCTAGAAGGGCGCAAATCCCGTGGAATGACCGGATACATGCTGAAACTCGACAATCTGCAAGCCGCCGTGGCCCCAGAGGACGGCGAGGCCAAGGCGATCATCAAGGGCCTGTCGCTGGAGGTTCCGGCCGGCGAGGTGCACGCCATCATGGGGCCGAACGGCTCTGGCAAGTCGACCCTGTCCTACGTGCTGACCGGGCGTCCCGGATATGAGGTGACGGGCGGGACGGCCAACTTCGACGGCGAGGACGTGCTGGCGCTGGAGCCGGAGGAACGCGCGGCGAAGGGCCTGTTCCTGTCGTTCCAGTATCCTGTGGAGATCCCCGGCGTGCCGGTGATGACCTTCGTGCGGCGATGAACGCCCAGCGCAAGGCGCGCGCGAGGATGAGGTGTCCGCGCCCGAGTTCCTGAAGAAGGCGCGCGAGGTTGGCGCACAGCTGAAGCTGGACGCCGAGATGTTGAAGCGCCTGCTGAATGTGGGCTTCGGGCGGCGAGAAGAAGCGGCTAGAAATCTTCCAGATGCTGATGCTGGAGCCGCGTTTCATGATCCTCGACGAGACCGATTCAGGTCTCGACATCGATGCGCTGCGCGTGGTGGCCGATGGCGTGAATGCGCTGCGGGCGCCGGAGCGCGGCATGCTGGTGATCACGCACTATCAGCGGCTGCTCGACTACATCAAACCGGATGTCGTCCACATTCTTTCTGGCGGAAAGATCGTGAAGTCCGGCGGGCCGGATCTCGCCCTGCGGCTGGAGAAGGAAGGCTATGACGGCGTGATCGGCGAGGCTGCGTAGTGAGCGCGCTCGCCGAACTCCCCAACCGGCGCGTCGAAGGCTGGCGCTGGAGCGACCTGCGCGCGGCGTTGCCGGGCAGGTCGGCGCCGGATGGCGCCGAGGCGCGCCATGTGCTGGCGGGTCTGGCGGTCGAGGCGGGCAAGTTCGAGCGCATCGTGGTCAAGGCAGGCGAGCGCGCATCGCTTATCCAGCGGGTCGGCGAGGGCGAGACCGACATGCGTGCGCTGGAGATCGAGATCGGCGAGGGTGGCCGCTTTGATCTGGTCACGTTCGCCGGCGGCGATGGCGTGGCGACAGCGCATCGCAAGGTGAGTGTCGCTGGCGCGGGAGAATTTCGCCAGTTCGTGCTGACGCCCGGCGCGAAATATTCGCGCGTCGAGACGGAAGTCGATCTTGTTGGCGAAAACGCGCGCGTGCGGATGGATGGCGTGTGCCTGGCGGAAGCCGGAAAGCATGCCGACCAGACCAGCAGCGTGACGCTGCGTGCCGAGGGCGGCGAAGTGCGCCAGCTGGTGCGGTCGGTCGCGCGGCGCAAGGGGCGCGGCGTGTTTCAGGGCAAGTTCCTGGTGGAGCGGCCGGCGCAGAAGACCGACGCCCAGATGGAGCACAATGCGCTGCTGCTTGAGGACGGCGCGGAAATCTTCGCCAAGCCCGAACTGGAAATCTATGCCGACGACGTGCAATGCGCGCACGGCAATACGTGCGGCCAGCTGGATGAGCAGGCTGTCTTCTATGCGCGCCAGCGGGGACTGCCCGAGGCCGAAGCGCGGGCGATGCTGACGCGGGCCTTCCTCGTCGAGGCGATCCCGGACTGGCTCGACGCTGAATTGCGCGAAGAAGTCGAGGCGCGGATCGACCAATGGCTGGGGGCGTCATGAGTTTCGACGTCAACGCCATCCGGGCCCAGTTCCCGATCCTGATGCGCGAAGTGCACGGCAAGCCGCTGGTCTATTTCGACAATGCGGCCTCGGCGCAGAAGCCGCAAAAGGTGATCGACGCCATGGCGGGCGCGATGCGCCATTCCTACGCCAACGTCCATCGCGGCGTGCACACGCTGGCGAACGAGACGACCGAAGCCTACGAGAAGGCGCGCCGGACGGTGCAGGCCTTCCTGAACGCGGCGAAGACCGAAGAGATCGTCTTCACCAAGAGCGCGACGGCGGGGATCAACCTGGTTGCGGCGGGCATTGGCAGGCGGCTTGAGCCCGGCGATGAGATCGTGCTGTCGATCATGGAGCATCACGCCAACATCGTGCCCTGGCACCTGCTGCGCGAGCGCCATGGCGCGGTGCTGAAATGGGCCGGGCTGACGGATGACGGCTCGCTGGACATGGAGAGCCTCGAAGCCGCGATCGGGCCGAAGACGAAGGTTCTGGCTCTGACCCACATGTCGAACGTGCTGGGCACGATCCCGGACGTGAAGCGCGCCGCCGAACTGGCGCATGCGGCGGGCGCTGAGGTGCTGATCGACGGCTGCCAGTCGGCGGCGAACATGACCGTGGACGTGCGGACGATCGATGCCGACTATTACGTGTTCGCGCCGCACAAGACGTATGGGCCGACCGGCATCGGCGTCCTCTATGGCAAGTACGACAAGCTTGATGCGCTGCCGCCGTTCGAGGGCGGCGGGGAGATGATCGAGACGGTGACGCTCGACAACGTCACCTACAACGATCCGCCGCACCGCTTTGAGGCCGGCACGCCGCCGATCCTCGAGGCGATCGGGCTCGGCGCGGCGCTGGAATGGCTTAATGGTGTGGATCGCGAGGCGGGCCACGCCCACAAGATGGCGCTCTATCACCGTGCGCTGGAGGGTCTGCGCGGCGTCAACGGGCTGACCGTTCACGGAACTTCGCCTGACAAGGGTCCGGTGCTGACGTTTTCGCTTGAAGGCGCGCATCCGCACGATATTGCCCAGATCCTGGACAGGCATGGGGTGGCGATACGTGCAGGACACCATTGCGCACAGCCATTGATGACCCATTTAGGTGTTACGGCTACTGCACGAGCGAGTTTTGCGCTGTACAATACAGCTGAAGAGGTTGACTCGTTCATTGAGGCCCTGAATCGGGCGCGGACCATGCTGGCGTAAGATTGGCGTTATGGCTGACGACATGAAATCCCGCGACATGATCGACACCAGCACCGAGGTTGCTGAGGACAAGGGGACTCCGACCACGATTCCGCAGGAGGAGCTGGACCGGATCACCGACGCCCTGATCGCCGCGTTCAAGACGGTCTACGACCCTGAAATCCCTGTCGACATCTACGAGCTGGGGCTGATCTACAAGGTCGACCTGAACGACGACCGGCATGTCGATATCGAGATGACGCTGACGGCGCCCGGATGCCCGGTGGCCGGCGAGATGCCGGGCTGGGTCGAGGATGCGGCGCGGACGGTGGACGGCGTACAAACCGCCAAGGCGAACCTCGTATTCGATCCCCCGTGGGACATCTCCCGCATGTCGGACGAAGCGCGCCTTCAATTGAACATGTTGTAAGGGCTTTTGAGGGAACTCATATCAAGGCCATGGCCAGACGCCCCAGACCCAAGGTTGTAACCCTGACCGACGCCGCTTCCGAGCGCGTGCGCGAAATCCTGTCCGAGCGGGACAAGGGCTTCCTGCGCGTAGGCGTGAAGAATGGCGGCTGCGCCGGCATGGAATACACCATGGACTATGTCGAAGCGCCCGAGGCGATGGACGAACGCGTCGAGGACAATGGCGTCGAGATCGTGATCGACGCCAAGGCGGTCTTGTTCCTGCTGGGCTCGCAGATCGACTACGAGACGACGCCGATGCACTCCAAGTTCGTGTTCGTGAACCCGAACCAGACCGACGCCTGCGGGTGCGGGGAGAGCGTCACGATCGCGCCGGTGGCTGCCGAGGCCGACTAAGCGCGAACGGCTCTAGCAGCCTTTAAGTCAGATGTTACGTGAACGCTCGGCGCAAGATCGCGATTACGCGACTTCAGAGGCCGGGCTGTCCATCTGCGCTTCCGTCGTGACGCGGTTGCGGCCGCGTTCCTTCGACAGGTAGAGGCATTCATCGGCGCGGGCGATGATCTTGGTTGCCGCTTCCTCGCCATCATACTTGGCGACGCCGAACGAGATGGTGACCGCACCGATCGTCTCGTTCGTCGACCGGCGGACGAGGCGCTTGGCTTCGATCGCGACGCGGATCTGGTCGACCGTTTTCACGGCCTCCTGCAGCGTGGTGCGCGGCATGATGATCGCGAATTCCTCACCGCCATAGCGCGCGACGAGGTGATCGGGCAGGGCGAACTTGGACATGGTGGACGCGACGAACCGGATGACCTGGTCGCCGGTCTGGTGGCCCCAAGTGTCGTTGAAAGACTTGAAGTGGTCGATATCGCAGAGGGCGAGGCACAGGTCGCTCGACTCGGCGTCGGACTCGTCCTTGCGCAGGCGCAGCGTCTCGTCGAACAGCTTGCGGTTGGCGATGCCGGTAAGGGCGTCCGTCAGCGCTTCGGCGCGGGCCTGGCGCAGCGAAGTGCGCAGGTTCTCGATTTCCTGCGAGGAGCGCGAGAGCTTCTGTGACAGGGTCGAGTTCTGCTTCGACATCTCGTGCGTGGCGTTGGTCAGCGCGGAGACAAGCCGCTTGAGGCCATCGCCATCGATCGTCGCCGACTGCAGCGACTCGCTGGCGACGCTCAGCGTGGCGCCGTAGCGCTCGGTCGTGGTGCTGGCGCGGTTGAGGGCGTCGAGGGCGTCTGCAATCTCGTGGGTGATCCGCGAGCCGGTTTCCATCACCTGCGTCGACAGCTGGGTGGTGGAGAAGAACTTCTCGTAAATCTCCTCCATGTGCTCGGCGTCGAGCTCGCCGCGCTCCATCTGCTTGTCCAGCGCTACGCGCAGGTCCGGCATCGAGTGCGTGATGTAGTTGATCCAGATCTCGTAATTCTGGGGCGAAACGAGCAGGGAATGCTTGCCGATCTCGTCGATCGTGCGGTGACCAATGACGAGCCCTTCCGGCCCTGCCATTTGACTTGCTGCTACGCTCATACCGAGCCTTTCACTACTGCCAGATTCGCTCTCGCAGCGGACAGTGTGCCAAAAGCAGTTACCGAAGGGCTAAGGATAGGCGAAGACGGCTAGTCGCTTTCCTCGCGGATCGCGCGCAGCAGGAAGTCAGGCACGTGATCGCCAAGGCCGGCAGGGGTGCGCTGCTTCTTATCCTGCTGTTTTCCAGCGGGTTTTTCAGCAGGCTTCGCGTCGGGCTTGGGCGACTTGGAGGGTTTCGCCTCGGCGGCGGGTTTGTCTTCAGCCGCAGGCTTCTGAGCCGCCGCTGGCGCGTCATCGCGCTTGCCGCCGCGTCCGCGACGGCGGCGGTTTCGGCCGCGGCCTTCCGACGAATCGAACCGGTCACGGCGCGGGGCGGGCCCGCGCGACTTGGCCTCGCCGACGGCTTCCTCGAAGCCTTCCGGGACGAAGGATTGCACATCCTTGCCGATCCGCTTCTTCACGGCGTCCCACAGGCGATCGTCGCCGGGGGAGACGATGGTGAAGCTCTCGCCGGTCTTGCCCGCGCGGCCGGTGCGGCCGATGCGGTGGACGTAATCGTCCGAATTGGGCGGCGGGGAATAGTTGTAGACCTGGTTGACGTCCGGGATGTCGAGGCCGCGTGCGGCGACGTCGCTCGCGACCAGCAGGCGCAGGTCGCCATTGCGGAAGCGGTCCAGCGTCTGGGTGCGGTAGGATTGCGGCAGGTCGCCGTGGATGGCGGCGGCGTCGAAGCCGTGCGCGCTGAGCGACTTGGCGACGATATCGACTTCGCGCTTGCGGTTGCAGAAGACGATGCCGTTCTCTTCTTCGCCCCGCGACCGGATGATCGAGCGCAGCACGGCGCGCTTGATCGTGTCTTCCTTGGACGGTGAGTGGATCACATACTGGGTGATGGTTTCGGCGGTCGTGGCCGGCTTGGCGACCTCGATGCGTTGCGGATCGGTCTGGAACTTCTTGGCCAGCCGCGTGATCTCCGGCGGCATGGTGGCGGAGAAAAGGAGCGTCTGGCGGCGCGGCGGCAGCATCGAGCAGATGCGCTCGATATCGGGGATGAAGCCCATGTCGAGCATGCGGTCGGCTTCATCGATCACCAACATCTGGACGCCGGTGAGGAGCAGCTTGCCGCGCTCGAAATGGTCCATCAGGCGGCCGGGGGTGGCGATCAGCACGTCGACGCCAGCCGAGAGCTTCTTGTCCTGGTCGCCGAACGAGACGCCGCCGATCAGGAGCGCCATGTTGAGCTTGTAGTTGACGCCGTACTTGTCGAAGTTTTCGGCGACCTGGGCGGCGAGTTCGCGGGTGGGTTCGAGGATCAGCGAGCGCGGCATGCGCGCCTTGGCGCGGCCCTGGCCCAGCTTGTGGATCATCGGCAGGACGAAAGCGGCGGTTTTGCCCGTGCCGGTCTGGGCGATGCCGGTGACATCGCGACCGTCAATCACGGTGGGGATCGCCTTTTCCTGGATCGGGGTCGGGGTGGAATAGCCCGCCGTTTTTACCGCATCGAGGATTCGCGCATCGAGACCAAGCTCGTCGAAGGTCATCAAGCCGTCTTCACCGCCCGGAATTCGCGCCTCGGGCCACACAGTTTAAGGAAATTACGCGACACGAGCGGACCAATAGGCGCCGCAGCGTCCAAGTCAATCCCAAGCGGTCCCTATGGTGACCGGGAAGCCCCGGCCGCAAGCCTTGCGGGCGCCTGGAAGTCTGCCTTGCGCCTTTTACGCAGGGCCGGCATAAACCGGATCACAACCTGCTGATCGTAGCCTTCTGCCCGGAAACGGATCGGTCAGAGGGGATCAGGGGGCGAGTTGGCGACTGGGGCAATCATAGGCGGATGGACCCACTGGTCGGCGGTGGCGCGCAATCCCGTCGCGCTGACCGGGCTGGCCGTCGATCTCCTGCCGGTGTGGGGCGTGCTGGTCTGGGGCTGGGACGCGGTCGCGCTGGTGATGCTGTACTGGCTCGAGAACCTGCTGCTGGGCGCGCGGACACTCGGCCGGATCATCGCTGCAAACATTGCCGCGCACCAGCTCTGGGGCCTGCTCCTCGGAGCCGGGACGTGCGCGTTCTTCATCGCTCACTACGGCCTTTTCAGCTTCGGGCACGGCGGCATTCTTCTGGAAGTGTTCGGCGTCTGGCAGGAGCTTGAAGGGCTGGACACGTTTGCGGGCGCGATCGGCGCATTGATCAGCGGCGCCCTGAGCACGGGCGCGAACATGGAATGGGTGCTGGCGCTGTTCGGCTGCTGGTATGTGTTCGCCTTCATCTACGACGACATCCTGACCGGCGACTGGATGCAGCTGCAGGCCTCGCAGGTGATGTTTGAGCCGTACGGGCGGCTGGCTGTCTTCCATATTGCGGTGTTTGTCGTCGCAGGCGCGCTGGAATTCCTCGGCGATGCGGGGATCGGCGCGCTGATCCTGGTGGTGGCGCGCGCGGCGTGGCGCCTGCGCTCGGCCATCCATGAGCCCAAACCGAAGCCTGCGACCGACCCCGTGCCCGCCTAGGCCGCGCGGGAGCTAGACGTCCAGTTCCTCGACGAACTTGGCGTTGTCCTGGATGTACTTGAATCGCAATTCGGCCTTCTTGCCCATCAGGGTTTCGACCAGTTGCCTCGGCTTGTTGAGACCGCCGGGGAGCGAGACGCGCGCCAGCGTGCGCGTGTCGGGATCCATCGTGGTCTCCTTGAGCTGCTTGGGCATCATTTCGCCGAGACCCTTGAAGCGGCTGACCTCGACTTTCTTGCCCTTGAACTCGGTCGCGAGCAGCTCCTCGCGGTGGGCGTCGTCGCGCGCATAGGCGGACTTGGCGCCGGCCGCGAGGCGGTAGAGCGGCGGCATGGCGAGGTAGAGCCGGCCCGCTTCGATGAGGCCCGGCGTCTGGCGGTAGAAGAAGGTGATCAGCAGGGCCGCGATGTGGGCGCCGTCGACGTCGGCGTCGGTCATGATGATGATGCGGCCATAGCGCAGGTCTTCAAGGCGGAAGCGGTGGCCGATGCCGCAGCCGAGCGCCAGCGAGAGATCGGCCAGTTCCTTGTTGGCGGACAGCTTGTCATCGCCCGCGCTGGCGACGTTGAGGATCTTGCCGCGCAAGGGGAGGATCGCCTGGTTGCGGCGGTCGCGCGCCTGCTTGGCGGAGCCTCCGGCCGAGTCGCCCTCGACGATGAAGAGTTCGGTGTCCTTGGCCGATGCGTCGGAACAGTCGGCGAGCTTGCCGGGCAGGCGCAGCTTGCGGGTGGCGGACTGGCGCGCGACTTCCTTGTCCTTGCGCTTGCGCATCCGCTCTTCGGCCTGGCCGATCGCCCATTCGAGGAGCTGGTTGGCGTCCTTCGGCGAGGCGGTGAGCCAGTGGTCGAAGCGATCCCGCATCGCATTTTCGGTGAGGCGGAAGGCGTCGGCGGTGGAGAGTTTCTCCTTGGTCTGCCCGACGAATTCAGGGTTGCGGATGAAGACCGAAAGCAGGGCGCCCGCCGAGCCGAGCAGGTCGTCGGCGGTGATGATCGAGGCCTTCTTGACGTTGGTCATATCGCCGTAGGCCCGCAGGCCCTTAGTCAGCGCCGAACGCATGCCGGCTTCGTGCGTGCCGCCTTCGGGCGTCGGGATGGTGTTGCAGTAGGAGCGCGAGAAGCCGTCGGCATCGGAGCCGAAGCCGTTGGAGCTCCACGTGATGGCCCACTCGACGGCGCCGCCATTGTCCATCTCAACCCGGCCAGTGAACGGCTCCGGCAATACGAGGCGGGCCTCGGTCGCGAGTTCCTTCAGCATGTCCGCAAGGCCGTTCGGGTAGGACAGCGTCGCTTCGGCGGGCGTCTTGTCGCCGTCCCGGATCAGCGAGGGATCGCAGCTCCAGCGGATCTCTGCGGCGCGCGACAGATAGGCTTTCGAGCGCGCCATCGCGTAGAGGCGTGCCGGTTTCCAGTGCGTCTTCTCGCCGAAGATCTGCGGGTCCGGCTTGAACCGCACCTGCGTGCCGCGGCGGTTGGGGGCGGCGGCGACCTTCTCGAGCTTGGAGGTCGGCTTGCCGCGCGAATAGGTCTGCTGGAACAGCTTGCGGTCGCGCGCGATCTGGACTTCGAGGTCTTCGGACAAAGCGTTGACGACCGAGATGCCGACGCCGTGCAGGCCGCCAGCAGTGGCGTAGGCCTTGTTCGAGAACTTGCCGCCCGAGTGCAGCATCGTGAGGATGACCTCGACGGCGGACTTCTTGGGGTATTTCGGGTGTGCGTCGACCGGCATGCCGCGCCCGTCGTCGCGGATCGAGATGTAGCCGTCTGCGGTCAGCTTGACGTCGATATGCTTGGCGTGGCCGGCGACGGCTTCGTCGACCGCGTTGTCGAGGACTTCGGCGAAGAGGTGGTGGAAGCCCTTGTCCCCCGTATCGCCGATATACATGCCGGGGCGCTTGCGGACGGGTTCGAGGCCTTCAAGGACCTCGATGTCCTTGGCGGAATAGCCGTCTTCCCCGCCGCGGGACTTCCCGTCGAACAGACGCGCCTGTGAGGACTTGGCCATGAGGGCTCCGGAACACGAATCGCGAAACTGAAGATAGGCGAGGGGTTAACCCGCGCGAAGGGCCAGCAACAGCCAGCGCCGGTTAAAAATCCCCGAATTGCGGGCGGATTCAACCGAGGCGGATCGGATAATCCACGACTATCGCCCGCCCTGAGGTGACTGCCAGTACAGCGTGTTCCGTATCGGCGGGCACGATGGCGGACATTCCCGGACCGCAGCGTCGGGTCTCGCCCCCGACGGTCACCTGCAATTCGCCTTCGATAATATGCCAGACTTCTTCCTGATCATGGCTGTGACGATGGATGTCGGAACCGGCGGTGAAATCCCAGTAAGCGAACGTCATCGAAGGTGAGTGAAAGGTCCGTCCATGCCAGCCGGGGCGACGCTCCCATGGTTCGATCTTCGCGGTGTCGACGAAATTGGTCATCGCGGTGCAGATTAGCACAGGACGGCGCGGCCTAGAATATTCCGAGGAACTTGCTCTTGAGGCCGTCGCAGTTGGCGATCTGGCGTTCGTAGCGATTGGCGGTCGCCGAGACGCGGTCGGCGGTGTTGACGAGCCAGCCTTTCTTGCGCCAGCCGCCGCGCAGGTAGCCGGTCTGCCCTTCGTGGTAGGCGAGGTAGTGGCCGCGGAAATCGTACTGGCCGAGGCCGGTCATCTGGCCGGTCTTGGCGAAGTACCAGCCGACGAAGTCGACGCTGTCGTCAAAGTCATGCCGGTCGGCGCCGCCATTGCCGCTTTCGCGCTTGTAGGCGTCGGTGGAGTCCAGCGCCTGCGCGTATCCGTACGCGGACGAGGGACGCTTGCCGGGGATGAACAGGAAGCCGCCCTGGCGCGCCGGACGCGCCTTGTGGTCGAAGCTGCTCTCCTGCTTGATGACCGCGAGCTGGAAGCCCATCGGCGCGCCCCAGTCCTTGGCCGATGCGCGCATGGCGCGGTACCACGACTTGTTCTCCTTCAGGAGCAGGCAGGCGTCGGCGATTTCAGCGCTGGAGGGCTTCGGCGCAGCGAGGCAGCCGGCCAGCATGCCGATCGCGACGGTGCAGAGGGCGAATGACCTGAGCATGGTTTGCTTCTAGCCCGTTATGGTTAAGGACGGGCGAAGCTGTTCAGTGAAATTGCAGTCACAACGGAAAGCGCCGCCGGATGAATGTCCGGCGGCGCTTCCTGTTTGGACGAAAAGAGCCCGACTAGGACTTGTAGTACATCTCGAATTCCACCGGGTGCGGGTGGAGTTCGAAACGCATGACTTCTTCCATCTTGAGGTCGATGTAGGCGTCGATCTGGTCGTCATCCATGACGCCGCCGGCCTTGAGGAAGTCGCGGTCGCTGTCGAGGTTCATCAGCGCTTCGCGCAGGCTGCCGCAGACCTGCGGGATCGACTTGGCTTCTTCCGGAGGCAGGTCGTAGAGGTCCTTGTCCATCGCGGCGCCCGGATCGATCTTGTTCAGGATGCCGTCGAGGCCGGCCATCAGGAGCGCGGTGAAGCCGAGATATGGGTTCGCCGTCGGATCCGGGAAGCGGGTCTCGATGCGCTTGCCTTTCGGCGACGGGGTCCATGGAATACGGACCGAGGCCGAACGGTTGCGTGCCGAGTAGGCCAGCATGACCGGCGCTTCGTAGCCCGGCACCGTGCGCTTGTAGGAGTTGGTCGACGGGTTCGTCAGGGCGTTGATCGCCTTGGCGTGCTTGATGATGCCGCCGATGTAGAACAGGCAGTTTTCCGACAGGTCGGCATACTTGTCGCCGGCGAAGGTCGGCTGGCCGTCCTTCCAGATCGACTGGTGAACGTGCATGCCCGAGCCGTTGTCCTTGAACATTGGCTTCGGCATGAAGGTCGCCGTCTTGCCGTACGACGCAGCCACGTTGTGCACGATGTACTTGTAGAGCTGCATGTTGTCGGCCATCGCGACCAGCGTGTTGAACTTCATGCCGAGTTCGTGCTGGGCGGGGGCGACTTCGTGGTGGTGCTTCTCCGGCTCGAGGCCGAGCTCGGTCATCACCGACAGCATTTCCGAACGCATGTCCTGCAGGCTGTCGATCGGCGGAACCGGGAAGTAGCCGCCTTTCGGGCCCGGACGGTGACCCATGTTGCCGGACTCGTAGATCTTGCCCGAGTTGGTCGGCAGTTCGGGATCATCGAAGCTGTAGCCCGTATTCTGCGGGTCGGTGGACCAGCGCACGTCGTCGAACACAAAGAACTCGGCTTCCGGACCGAAGTAGGCGGTGTCGCCGACGCCGGCCGACTTCATGTAGGTCTCGGCCTTCTTCGCGGTCGTGCGCGGGTCACGGTTGTAGGGCGTGTTGTCGTTCGGATTGAGGATGTCGCAGATGATCGCCATCGTCGTCTGCTGGAAGAACGGGTCGATCTTGGCGGTCGACGGATCCGGCATGAGGACCATGTCGGACTCGTTGATGGCTTTCCAGCCGGCGATCGACGAACCGTCGAACATGGTGCCGTCAGCAAACAGGTCCGCATCGACGAGCGAACGGTCGAAGGTCACGTGTTGCAGCTTGCCGCGCGGGTCAGTGAAGCGAAGGTCCACATACTGCACGTCTTTGTCTTTGATGGTCTTAAGTACTTCTTCGGACACTTCGTGTCTCCCTCGGTTAGCCCGATCCTGTGATCGTTGGTGCTTAGCTGGAATCGTTGCGCGGTCTAGATGGCGGTCTCGCCGGATTCGCCGGTGCGGATGCGAATGGCGTCGGCGATCTCCGAAACAAAGATCTTCCCGTCGCCGATCTTGCCGGTCTGGGCGGCCTTCGAAATCGCGGCGACCGCCGGCTCGTACTGGGAATCGCTGACGACGACCTCGATCTTCAGTTTCGGCAGGAAGTCGACGGTGTATTCGGCGCCCCGGTAGAGCTCCGTATGGCCGCGCTGGCGGCCAAAACCCTTGGCCTCGAGAACCGTCATCCCCTGGATGCCGATCTCCTGAAGCGCTTCCTTCACCTCATCGAGTTTGAACGGTTTGATGATCGCTTCGATCTTCTTCATGACTGTGTCTGACCTCCCGATGCCGGCGGGCGCGCGCCGCATTCCTTCTATTCACGAACCCGGCAGGTCAGCGCGGGGCTGCTGCACGAAAGTTGGGCAATTGGTGCGCGCTGACTAACAATTAGGCGCCGTTGGTCAAACCTTGCGCAAAAATTCCCCGTTGAGGCGGTGCGCCCCAGGGGCGCGCAGGGGATGTTTGGTCCCGTTCGGTTCGCACGAGATCGGATTGGAACGCAGGCGCCGAGTCGATCGCTCGAATCGGCCGCCGTTTGGAGCTACCAAGTTCATGTCGGCCCGGTCGCGCCGGCTGAGGGATGCCGACATGGTCCATTCGATCCTGACATGCGCCGAAATCCGCGAGGCCGAGCTGCGGGCGGACCTGTCGGGTGCATCCCTGCGCCAGTTGATGCTGAACGCCGGGACAGCCTGCGCCGACTATGTCGACCAGCGATATCCCGACGCGCGCATCGTCGTTCTGTGCGGACCGGGGAACAATGGCGGCGACGGCTTCGTCGCAGCTTCGCGGCTGGCGCGCCGGAACCGGCAGGTCGTGGTCTATGAGTTGTCGGGCGGCAGGACGGGCGGGGACCGCGAGTGGGCCAGCAAGGAATGGCCCGGCGCGCACCAGCCGCTGGAGGCGCTGGAGCTTGAGGACGGCGACGTGGTCCTCGATGCGCTGTTTGGCGCCGGGATCGCGCGTGCGCTCGAAGGCCCGGCGCGCGCCGCGGTGGAAGCGGTGCTGGCGTCCGGCGCGCCGGTCGTGGCCGTCGACCTGCCGAGCGGCGTCAACGGCGACACGGCGAAATTCGATGGCCCCGCCATCCGAGCGACCGCGACCGTCACGTTCGGCGCGCTGAAGCCGGCGCACGTGCTGGCGCTGGGCGCGCGCCTGTGCGGCGATGTCGTGGTGGCGTCGATCGGCTTCGAGGATCAGCTGGAAGAGGCGAGCAAGGCCCCGGCGCACCTCAACACGCCGGATGCGTGGTCGCAGTCACTGCGCTGGCCGGACGCGGACGCGCACAAGCACAAGCGTGGACGGCTGGCGGTGGTGACGGGCGGCCCGGCGAACACCGGCGCTGCGCGACTGGCTGCTCAGGCTGGGCTTCGCATCGGCGCGGGGCTGGCGACGCTGTATTGCCCGCCGGACGCCCTGCAGGTGGCGGCGGCGTCGGTGACGGCGGTGATGTGCAGCCCGTTCGAGAGCGCGGAGGCGCTAGCGTCCGCCACGGAGCGTGCGGACTGCGTCGTGATCGGTCCGGCGGCGGGCGTGACGCCGGCGACGCGCGAGACGGTCGAGGCGCTGGCGCGCGCTGGGCGGCGGCTCGTTCTGGACGCGGATGCGCTGAGCGTCTTCGCGGGCGATGTCGACGCGCTGAAGCGGACGCTGCAGGCGGAGGCTGTGCTGACGCCGCATGCGGGCGAGTTTGAACGCCTGTTCCCGGGACTGCTGGATGAAGCCGTCAACCGGATCGAGGCGGCGCGCAGCGCAGCAGAGCAGAGCGGCGCGATCGTACTGCTGAAGGGGCCCGACACGGTGATCGCAGCGCCGGACGGCCGGGCGGTCGTCAACACCCACGGCTCGCCTTTCCTTGCGACGGCCGGCAGCGGTGACGTCCTCGCCGGGATGATCGGCGGGCTGATGGCGCAGGGGCTGAGCGGACTGGACGCAGCAGCGGCTGCGGCCTGGATGCACGGCGAGGCGGGCGTGCGCATCGGACCCGGCCTGACGGCGGAAGACCTCGACGGCGCCCTGCGCGGCGTGCTGGCGGACCTTTATCGCGACCGGCCCAACCCGGCCTGACCGACCCGGCGCCTGAGCCGCATTTGGCGGCGGTGCGCATTCTTTCGGTTGACCGCCGACCGATCGCCAGCCAAATCGTCCTCCTTGCCATGCGGATGTGGCGGAACTGGTAGACGCACTGGATTTAGGTTCCAGCGGGGCGACCCGTGGAGGTTCGAGTCCTCTCATCCGCACCAGACGCTGGCCGAGGGGGCGGAGTATGCAGCCCGAAGTGGGATGTGGCGCGGCGATCCTCGATGAATGTGGCCGGCTGCTCCTGATCCAGCGGCTGAAGGAGCCCGAAGCGGGCGCGTGGGGCCTGCCGGGCGGCAGGATCGACTTTGCCGAAGGCGTCGAAACCGCGATCGTTCGCGAAATCGCTGAAGAACTCGGAATCTCAATAGAATTGACGCGGCTCGCTTGCGTCACGGAGATGATCGATTGCGGCGATGGCAGGCATTGGATCAGCCCGGTTCACGAGGCCCGTGTGGTGGGCGGTGAGCCGGGACTGCGTGAGCCGGAAAAGCATGGCGGATGGGGTTGGTTCGCGCCTGAGACCATGCCCGAGCGGCTCACGACGCCAACCCGGCAGTATCTGGCTGCGATTGGCTGGAAAAACTGACGCGATTGTCGCTCCGGCCCACGTGGACAGGCCCAAAACGCTATGCAATAAGCCCGGCTCGCCCCGCCGGACGCCATGCCCGAGCGGGGTACAACCATTCATGACATCCGGGGTTCCTGTGATGAACGTCACTGAGACGAAAGCCGAAGGCCTATCGCGCGAGTTCAAGGTTCTGATCCCCAAGGCGGATCTGGCCGACAAGCTGACGGCGCGGATCACCGAGATCCAGCCGCAGGTGAACCTGAAAGGCTTCCGCAAAGGCAAGGTGCCGGCCTCGCACATCAAGAAGATGTTCGGCAAATCGCTGATGGCCGAGATCGTTCAGGACCTCGTCCGCACGTCGTCGTCGAAGGCGCTGGAGGACAAGTCCCTGCGTCCGGCGTCGCAGCCGCACGTCCACATGGACGCCGATGAAGAGCAGGTCGTCGCGGGCGAGGCGGACCTCGAATACCACATGCACGTCGACATCATGCCGGAGTTCGAACCGGCCGACATGACCGGCGTGAAGCTCGAGCGCCTGACTGCCGAGCCGGAAGAAGAGCAGATGACCGAGGCGCTGCAGCGCATCGCGGAGTCCAACAAGTCGTATGAGTCGAAGGGCGACGACGCGCTGGCGGTCGAGGGCGATGCGGTCGTGATCGACTTCGTCGGCAAGATCGACGGCGAGGCGTTCGAGGGCGGTTCGGCCGAGGGCCACACGCTGGTGCTCGGCGATGGCCGCTTCATCCCCGGCTTCGAAGACCAGCTGATCGGCGTGAAGGCCGGCGACGAGAAGGACGTCAACGTCTCTTTCCCTGAGGACTACCAGGTCGACACGCTGAAGGGGAAACCCGCCGTGTTCGAGGTCAAGGTCCACGAAGTGAAGGCGCCGAAGACGCCGGAGCTGGACGACGAGTTCGCAAAGTCGCTGGGCCTTGAGAGCCTCGACAAGCTGAAGGAAGCGATCAGCCAGCAGCTCGAAGGCGAGCTGAAGGCCGCCTCGCGCCGTTGTGAAGCGCAACCTGCTGGACGCGCTCGACGAGCGCCACGACTTCGACCTGCCGCCGAAAATGGTGGAAGCCGAGTTCGACCAGATCTGGAAGCAGTTCGAGCAGGAGAAGGCCGCCGACCGCCTGTCCGACGAGGACAAGGAGAAGTCGGACGACGAGCTGAAGGCCGAATACCGCAAGATCGCCGAGCGCCGCGTGCGCCTTGGCCTCGTGCTGGCGGAAATCGGCCAGAAGGCCGAAATCGAGATCACCAACGACGAACTGGTCCAGGCGCTGCGCGCGGAAGCGTCGCGTTATCCGGGCCAGGAGCAGATGGTTGTCGATTTCTACCGCAACAATCCGGCCCAGATGGCCCAGCTGCGCGCCCCGATCTTCGAGGAGAAGGTTGTGGACTACATCCTCGCCAAGGCTGACGTGACCGAAAAGAAGGTCAGCCGTGAGGAACTTCTAAAGGAAATCGACGACGAATAGGTCGCGCGGGGTTCGGCTGGTTAAGGACTGGCGGGGCTTGCGCCCGTCGCTATGGGTCCAGATATAGTGGGCTCAGGTTTTGCAGGCCCACCGTCGGCCGGTCCGAATCGGCGTCCGTCATCCGGCGGCGCGCCTTAACCAGAGATAGAAGAACATGTCCGATCTTATGCACAAGGCGATGGCTCTCGTCCCGATGGTCTTTGAACAGACCAGCCGCGGGGAGCGCTATCAGGACATCTTCTCCCGCCTCCTCAAGGATCGCATCATCTTCGTGACGGGCGGCATCGAGGACGGCATGGCCTCGATCATCACCGCGCAGCTTCTCTTCCTCGAGTCGGAGAACCCGAAGAAAGAGATCGCGATGTACATCAATTCGCCGGGCGGACACGTCCATTCCGGCCTCGCGATTTACGATACGATGCAATACATCCGTTGCCCGGTTTCGACCGCCTGCATCGGCATGGCGGCGTCGATGGGCTCGCTTCTGCTGGCGGCTGGCGAGAAGGGCCAGCGGTTTGCAACGCCGAACTCGCGCATCATGGTTCACCAGCCTTCAGGCGGCTTCCGCGGCGTTGCATCGGATATCGAGCGCCACGCCGAGGACATCCTGACGGTTAAGAAGCGACTCAACGAGATCTACGTGAAGCACACGGGCCAGTCCTACGAGACCATCGAAAAGACGCTGGACCGCGATTCCTTCATGTCGGCCGAGGCGGCTCTCGAGTTTGGAATCGTCGATCAGGTCTACGAAAAACGCGGCGGCAGTGAGGCCTGAGCGCCTTAAATTGCTCAGTTCTGCGCCTTGCGGCGCCGCAATTGCTGTGTACCAATCACGGAGCCTGGAACCTTACACTAACGTTTGGGCTCTATGGTTGCTGGCTTACGCGTTGGAATCACGTGTTTTGACGATAACGACGGGCGTAACGAGGTTCGGATGACCAAATCTACTGGCGGCGGGGATAGCAAGAACACGCTGTACTGCTCCTTCTGCGGGAAGAGCCAGCACGAAGTCAAAAAACTCATCGCCGGTCCAACCGTCTTCATTTGCGATGAATGCGTCGAACTCTGCATGGACATCATCCGTGAGGAGTCGAAGACGTCGCTGGTCAAATCCAAGGATGGCGTGCCGACGCCGCAGGAAATCTGCGACGTGCTGGACGATTACGTCATCGGTCAGCGCCGCGCGAAGCGCATCCTCTCGGTGGCGGTCCACAACCACTACAAGCGCATCAACCACGCTTCGAAGAATCCCGACGTCGAGCTGGCCAAGTCGAACATCCTGCTGATCGGCCCGACGGGCTGCGGCAAGACGCTGCTGGCGCAGACGCTGGCGCGCATCATCGACGTTCCGTTCACGATGGCCGACGCGACGACGCTGACCGAAGCCGGTTACGTCGGTGAAGACGTCGAGAACATCATCCTCAAGCTGCTGCAGGCCTCCGACTACAACGTCGAGCGGGCGCAGCGCGGCATCGTCTACATCGACGAGATCGACAAGATCTCGCGCAAGTCGGACAACCCCTCGATCACGCGCGACGTGTCGGGCGAGGGCGTCCAGCAGGCGCTCCTGAAAATCATGGAAGGCACAATCGCATCTGTGCCTCCGCAGGGCGGCCGCAAGCATCCGCAGCAGGAGTTCCTGCAGGTCGACACCACCAACATGCTGTTCATCTGCGGCGGCGCGTTCGCCGGCCTCGACAAGGTGATCACCGACCGCGGTCGCGGCACGTCGATCGGCTTCGGCGCCGAAGTGCACGATCCGGACGAACGCCGCACCGGCAAGGTGCTCGAAGAGGTCGAGCCGGAAGATCTCGTGAAGTTCGGCCTGATCCCGGAATTCATCGGCCGTCTGCCGGTTCTGGCGACGCTCGAGGATCTCGACGAACCGGCCCTGGTCACCATCCTGACCGAGCCGAAGAACGCGCTGGTCAAGCAATACCAGCGCCTGTTCGAGATGGAGAACGTGAGCCTCACGTTCAGCGACGACGCGCTCATCGCGGTCGCGCGCAAGGCCATCCAGCGCAAGACGGGCGCACGCGGCCTCCGCTCGATCATGGAAGCGATCCTGCTCGACACGATGTTCGAACTGCCGAACCTGCGTGGCGTAGAGGAAGTCGCGATCAGCGCGGAAGTGGTCGAAGGGCGGGCGAAGCCGTTCTACGTTCACGCTCCGGAAAAGCGCGAGGCGCCGAGCGCGTCGTAGGTCAGATTTCCCCCGCGAAATCGGCAATACCTAAAGACGAGACTGCGGAATCGCGGCTATGCTTCTTGAAGCAGGCTGGGCGACGCGCCACGTTTCCAATTCATAACAGCGCGTCCGGCCGGCGATTGCGGTCGGCCCTAAGTGCCCCCAGCACGCTTCGATGAAGGCGCTGGGTGCAGCGAAAGGAGAACTCCCCATGGCGACGATCCTCCCTGTCCTGCCTTTGCGTGACATCGTCGTATTTCCCCGCATGGTCGCCCCGCTCTTCGTGGGCCGCGACAAGTCCGTGCGAGCACTTGAAGAAGTCGAGAAGGGCGGCGGCGATCCTGCTGATCGCCCAGCGTGAAGCCGGCATTGATGATCCGGCCGTTGAGGATCTGTATTCGGTCGGGGTTGTCGCCTCGATCCTGCAATTGCTGAAGCTGCCGGATGGCACCGTGAAGGTGCTGGTCGAGGGCAGCCGCCGCGTGTCGCTAGAGAAGCTGATCGACGAGGGCGAATACTACGCCGGCGAGATCGCGGAGATCGCCGAAGCCAATGTCGAGGCGTCGGAATCCGAAGCGCTGGTGCGCACGGTCGTCGAGCAGTTCGAGAACTATGTGAAGCTGAACCGCAAGATCCCGTCCGAGCAGGTCGGCACCGTTTCGGAAATCACCGACCCGGGCGAACTGGCGGACACGGTTGCGGCGCAACTGTCGATCAAGCTGGAAGACAAGCAGAACCTGCTTGAGATCACCGCCGTCTCAGAGCGGCTGGAGAAAGTCTACCAGCTGATGGAGAGCGAGATCGGCATGCTCCAGATGGAGCGGAAAATCCGCAACCGCGTGAAGCGTCAGATGGAGAAGACGCAGCGCGAGTATTATCTCAACGAGCAGATGAAGGCGATCCAGCGCGAGCTGGGCGACAGCGAGCAGGGTGAGCGCGACGAACTCGCCGAACTGGAAGAGAAGATCGCCGACACGCCGATGTCCGAAGAGGCTCGCACCAAGGCCGAACAGGAGATGCGCAAGCTGCGCCAGATGTCGCCGATGTCGGCGGAATCGACCGTGGTGCGCAACTACCTCGACTGGCTGGTGTCGCTGCCGTGGAGCAACAACAAGGACGTCACCAAGGACCTCACTGTCGCCGAGGAAGTGCTCGACGCGGACCACTACGGTCTGGAGAAGGTCAAGGAGCGGATCCTCGAGTATCTCGCGGTGCAGACGCGCTCTGAAAAGGTTCGCGGTCCGATCCTCTGCCTCGTCGGTCCGCCCGGGGTCGGCAAGACCTCGCTTGGCAAGTCGATCGCGAAAGCGACCGGTCGCGACTTCGTGCGTGTGTCGCTTGGCGGCGTGCGTGACGAGGCCGAGATCCGCGGTCACCGCCGGACGTATATCGGCTCCATGCCGGGCCGCGTCATCCAGTCGATGAAGAAGGCAAAGTCGGGCAACCCGCTCTTCCTGCTCGATGAGATCGACAAGCTCGGCCAGGACTATCGCGGCGATCCCTCATCGGCCCTGCTTGAGGTGCTCGATCCGGAGCAGAACTCGACGTTCAACGACCACTACCTTGAGGTCGACTACGACCTGTCGGACGTGATGTTCATCACCACGGCCAACTCGCTGAACATGCCGCAGCCTCTGCTTGACCGGATGGAGATCATCCGCATCGAGGGCTACACCGAGGACGAGAAGGTCGAGATCGCCAAGCGCCACCTGGTGCCGAAGATCGTCGAAAACCACTCGCTCAAGGAAGGCGAATGGACGGTCGAGGACGACGCCATCCGTGATCTCATCCGCTACTACACGCGTGAGAGCGGTGTGCGTAGTCTTGAGCGTGAGCTGGCGCGTCTTGCCCGCAAGGCGGTGCGCGAGATCGAGCTCAAGAAGTCCGCAAGCGTCACCGTGACGCCGGCGAACCTCTCCGACTATGCCGGCGTGAAGAAATTCCGCTTCGGCATGGCGGACCGCGAGGATCAGGTCGGCGTGGTCACGGGCCTTGCCTGGACCGAAGTCGGCGGCGACCTTCTGACGATCGAAGCCGTGCAGATGCCCGGACGCGGCCGCATGACGGTCACCGGCAACCTGCGCGACGTGATGAAGGAATCGATCTCGGCGGCGCAAAGCCTTGTGCGGTCGCGCGCCGTGACGCTCGGCATCCGTCCGCCGGTCTTCGATACGACCGACATTCACGTCCACGTACCGGAAGGCGCAACGCCCAAGGACGGACCGTCGGCGGGTATCGCCATGACGACGGCGATCGTCTCGCTGCTGACCGGCAACCCGATCGCACGCGATGTCGCCATGACCGGCGAGATCACCCTGCGTGGCCGGGTGCTGCCGATCGGCGGTCTCAAGGAGAAACTGCTCGCGGCCCTGCGCGGCGGCATCAAGACTGTGCTGATCCCGGAGGAGAACGAGAAGGACCTCGCCGAGATCCCGGACAAGGTGAAGAAGGGCCTGACCATCGTGCCCGTCTCGACCATCGATCAGGTGCTGGCGCGCGCCCTTGTGCGTCCGCTGACGCCGATCAGCTGGTCGGAAACGGACGAGGCCGAGCACCGTTCGCAGCTGGGCAGCAAGTCGGGCGGTTCCGAAGCCTCGCTGCCTCACTAGCAGCACGCTGCAACCAGACAGAAGCGCCCGTCGCCATCATGGCGGCGGGCGTTTTCGTTTGACCGGGCGAGCGGATGGGGGTGAGTTCACCGTCGGGAGCTTTGAGGCGCGATGTCGATGGCGGATGCATGGTGGCGCGGCGCGACGATCTACCAGATCTATCCGCGCTCGTTTCAGGATTCCGATGGGGACGGGATTGGCGACCTGCCGGGGATCACGTCGCGGCTCGACTATGTGAAGGCGCTTGGCGTCGACGGCGTCTGGCTGTCGCCGTTCTTCACCAGCCCGATGCGCGATTTCGGATATGACGTCTCGGACTATCGCGGCGTCGATCCGATGTTCGGGACGATGGCGGATTTCGATGCGCTGCTGGCGGCGGCTCACGAGCGCGGGCTGAAAGTCATCATCGACCAGGTGTGGTCGCACTCGTCCTCGGATCACGAGTGGTTCGAGACTTCGCGTCAGGACGCAACGAACGACAAGGCCGACTGGTATGTCTGGGCGGACCCCAAGCCGGATGGCGCGCCGCCCAACAACTGGCAGGCATGGTTCGGCGGACCGGCGTGGACGTGGGAGCCGCGGCGGCGGCAGTACTACCTGCATAACTTTCTGCCGAGCCAGCCGGACCTCAACCTCCGCAACCCGCAAGTGCGCGAAGCGATCAAGGACATCGCCCGCTTCTGGCTGGACAAGGGCGTGGACGGGTTCCGGCTGGATGTCGTGAACTACTTCCTTCACGACGCGCGGCTGAGGGACAACCCGCCGTCGGGCAGGCCGGAGCCGGCCCTGCCGCGCGACATGCAGGAGCACGCATTCAACTCCAACCAGCCGGAGACGCTGGACTTCGTCGCCGAGCTGCGGGCGCTAACCGACAGCTATGGTGATCGCATGATGGTTGGCGAGATCGCGCCGGGGTCGTTCGACCTGATGCGTGATTACACGCGCACGCAGCAGCGCCTGCATACGGCCTATGCCTTCGACCTCCTCGGAGACTGGCCCGGCGCCGAGCGGCTGGGCGAGATCATCGCGCGCTGGGCGGATGGCCTGGAGGAGGGCTGGCCGGGCTGGGCGCTGTCAAACCATGACGTTGCGCGGATCGCGACTAGGTGGAGCGCGGCGATCGGAGCCAGCGAACAGCGAACCGGCGTGCTGTGCCTTTCGCTTTTGACGACGCTGCGCGGGACGATCTTCATCTATCAGGGCGAGGAGCTCGGCCTCCCGCAGGCGGATGTGCCGTTCGACAAGCTGCAGGATCCGTGGGGAATTGCGGGATGGCCGCAGAACAAGGGGCGTGACGGTTGCCGCACGCCGATGCCGTGGAACGCATCGACCGACGGTGGATTTTCGCCCGGGTCCCCCTGGTTGCCGATCGCTGACACGCATCTGACGCTGGCGGCCGACGTGCAGGACAGGCAACCGCAATCCGTGCTGGCGATTGCGAGAGTGCTTGTGTCCCTCCGCAGGATGTTTCCCGCAATGCGAACCGGAGCGCTCTCGCTTGTTCCGCAGACGACGCCGGGCGTGCTGGCGTTCACGCGCGGAAGCGGCGAAGAGGCGTTTCTCTGCGCGTTCAACTTCAGAGACGAGGCGGCGGCGGTCGAAACAGGTCTCGATGACACGCTCGACCGCGTGTTCGGCGCCGGGCAGGGGCGCGAGGGCCGCGTGGTCGTGCCGGCGCACGGCGTCTATATCGGGCGGCGCCCCGAGGCCGGACTGCGCGAACCTGCAGGAGACGGCGAGCGGCTGCTGGCCGAGGCGGCTGCGCTCCCGATCCCGGACTGAGGCGCTAGTGGGCGACGGCCTTCGAGAACAGGTTCATCACCAGGACGCCGCCGACGATCATGCCCATGCCGATCATGGCCGGCGCATCCAGCGCCTGCTTGAAGACGATCCAGCCGACGAGGGCGATCAGCGCGACCCCGACGCCCGACCAGATCGCATACGCCACTGACACGTTCATCGTCTTCAGTGTTAGCGACAGCAGGTAGAAGGCGGCCGAATACCCCACGAAGGTGATGATGGTTGGGGCGACTTTCGTCATGCCCTGCGAGGCGTTGAGGGCGGATGTGGCGATCACTTCCGAAACGATTGCCAGTGACAGCCAGAGATAGTGCATGGGGGAACCTCGTTGAACAGGTGCGCGCGCACCGCACAGCGATGGCGCAGAGTGATGACGCCCGTGTTGACGCTTGTTAAGTCTAGAGCGCCCATGCAAAAGGCCAAGCATGATCCGCGTGACGCAGGACCCATTCGACCCCTACGCCGAAACGGCGGCGTTCCAGTCTGGCCGCAGCGAGGCCGGCGCGCTGGCGACGTTTGTCGGCAGCGTTCGCGACAGCGCCCATGGCGGCGAGGTCTCCGCGCTGGAGCTTGAGGCCTATCCCGGCTTCACCGAAAAGCAGATCGAGGCGATCGACGCTGCAGCGCGCGAGCGGTTCGATGTCATCGACACACTGGTGATCCACCGCCATGGCCGCATGGGACCGGGCGAGCCGATCGTGCTGGTCGCCGCGCTGTCGCTGCACCGGCGAGAGGCGCTGGAGTGCGTCGATTATCTGATGGACAGGCTGAAGACAGAGGCGCCGTTCTGGAAGAAGGAAATTCGTCCCGACGGCGCGGAATGGATCGAACCGCGCGGCGACGATGTTGAGGCGCGATCAAGATGGGAAAAGGAAGACACGAAATGAGCCAGTCATTCGAAACGCCGCCGCTGCCCGCGCCGGGCGGAAAGATGGTCGAGGACCGGCCGTTCCAGCCGGTGCGGATCGCCGTGCTGACCATTTCCGATACGCGTACCGACGAGACCGACACTTCTGGCCATATCCTGGCGGAACGGGTCCCGGCGTCGGGCCATGAGCTTGCGGCCAAGGCGATCGTGCCCGACGAGGTGAACGCGATCCGCACCATCATGCGCAAGTGGATTGCCGACCCGGAAGTCGACGCTGTCGTGACCACGGGCGGCACCGGCCTGACCGGACGCGACGTGACGCCCGAGGCGGTGCGCCCGCTGTTCGACAAGGAAATCGATGGCTTCAATATCGTCTGGCACATGGTCAGCTATCAGAGCGTCGGCCTGTCGACGCTGCAGTCGCGCGCATGTGCCGGCGTGGCCAACGGCACCTTCATCTTCTGCCTGCCGGGTTCGAACGGCGCGGTGAAGGATGGCTGGGACAAGGTCATCCGCTGGCAGCTCGATAGCCGCCACATGCCCTGCAACATGGTCGAGCTGATGCCGCGGCTGATGGAGAGCTGAGGCCCTAGTGCCCGCCGCCGAACATGCCGGTACGCACGCCATAATCGACAGCCAGCCCGTAGTCGGGGTCGTCGTCGGAATCGATCATCAGCTGGCCGGCGCGGTTGAGCAGCGCATGGCAATCGCGTGAGAGATGGCGCAGGTGCACGGTCTTGCCCAGCGCCTGATACTTCGACGCGATGTCCTCGATGGCCTGCAGGGCCGACTGGTCGACGACGCGGCTGCGGGCGAAGTCGATGATCACCGTGTCGGGATCGTCTGACGGCGTGAACAGCTCCGCAAACCCCTCGGCCGAACCGAAGAAGAGCGGCCCGTCGATTTCGTAGACCTTGGCGCCGTCCATCGTATTGCTCGTGCGGGTCGTGGCGTGGATGCGCCTGGCGTTGTTCCACGCATAGGCCAGGGCGGAGACGATAACGCCGACGACCACGGCGACGGCGAGGTCGAACATCACCGTGACGATTGTGACAAGCACGATCACGAACGCGTCGGTGAGCGGAATGCGCCGCATGATGCGCAGCGAGTTCCAGGCAAATGTTCCAATCACCACCATGAACATCACGCCGACCAGCGCGGCGAGCGGGATCTGTTCGATCAGGCTGGAGCCGACGAGGATGAAGGCCAGCAGGAACAGGGCGGCGGAGATGCCGGACAGGCGCGTGCGTCCGCCGGATTTCACGTTGATCATCGACTGGCCGATCATCGCGCAGCCGCCCATGCCGCCGAAGAAGCCGGTCACGACATTGGCGGCGCCCTGCGCGAGACATTCCTGCGAGGCCCCGCCGCGTTCGCCCTTGATGTCGCCGACGAGGTTGAGCGTCAGCAGGCTCTCGATCAGGCCGATGGCTGCGAGGATCACGGCGTAGGGCAGGATGATCTCGATCGTTTCGAGGTTAAGCGGAACCGCAGGGAGATGGAGGCTGGGGAGCCCGCCCTGGATCGACGCGAGGTCGCCGACGCGCGGCGTATCCAGACCCAGAAGCAGCACGACGCCGGCGGTGATCGCGATGCCCGCCAGAGGCGCCGGAATGACTTTCGTGAGCTTGGGCAGCCCCCAGATGACGGCCATCGTCAGCCCGACGAGGCCGAGCATCAGGTAGAGCGGCAGGCCGGTGAGCCATTCCCCGCCCGCGAGGCCATGGCCCGCGGATTCAGCGGAACCGGGGACCTGGAACTGGCCGAGCTGGGCGAGGAAGATCACGATCGCGAGGCCGTTGACGAACCCCAGCATGACGGGGTGGGGCACCAGCCGGATGAATTTCCCGAGGTGGAAGACGCCGGCCAGAAGCTGCAGGGCGCCCATCAGCACGACGGTCGCGAACAGGTACTCGACGCCATGATCGGCCACGAGCGCGACCATCACGACGGCCAGCGCGCCAGTCGCGCCGGAGATCATCCCCGGACGCCCGCCGAAGACGGCCGTGATGAGGCCTACTAGAAAGGCGGCGTAGAGTCCGACCAGCGGATGCACCCCGGCCACGAACGCGAACGCAACCGCTTCCGGCACCAGCGCCAGCGCCACGGTCAGCCCGGCCAGCAGCTCGGTTTTCAGGCCCGCTGCGGAAAGGAGCGATGCATTCCGCTTGCGAATGGAATCAACAGAAAGCCGACCGGCCAGCGCGGCAAGTGATGGGAGGGTCAAGATTTCGCCTGTCAGTCTGCATTTTGGGGAGGTTTGCGCCGGTGTTGCAGGAACCATGCTGCATTGCAACATCGAATGGCGGCTACGCGGCGAGCCGCCGCGCTGACGACAAGTTGCCCGCCTGCTGGCTCGACTTGACGCTGCGAACGCCTATGTTCCGCCCATGGCGCATACGCTGATCGATAAACGTCCGGAACGCCGGCCGCTGGATCTCTCCGGTGCAGCCGCGTCGCCCGGCATTCTCGTGGACAGTTTCCAGAGACGCGTCAGCTATCTGCGGCTGTCCATCACCGACCGGTGCGACCTGCGCTGCACCTACTGCATGCCAGAGCGCATGACATTCCTGCCGCGCAAGGACGTCCTGTCGTTCGAGGAGCTCGATGCGCTGGTGAGCCAGTTCGCGGCCTTCGGCGTCGACAAACTCAGGATTACCGGTGGCGAGCCGATGGTGCGCAAGGATTTCATCGAGCTGATGGCGCGCTTCGCACGGCATCTCGGCCATGGACTGCGCGAGCTGACGCTGACGACCAATGGCACGCTGCTGCGCAAGTATGCGGGCGATCTGTCGGCCATCGGCGTGCGGCGGATCAACATTTCGCTCGATACGCTGAAGCCGGATGTGTTCGAACAATTGTCGCGGCGGGACATGCTGCCGGTCGTGCTCGACGGCATCGACGCCGCGCTGGAAGCAGGCCTCAAGGTCAAACTCAACACGGTGGCGCTGAAGGGCGTGAACGAGGCGGAGATCCCCGACCTCATCCGGTACGCGCACGAGCGCGGCGCCGACATAACGCTGATCGAGACCATGCCGATGGGCGAGGCCGAGACTGACAGGGTGGAGGATTATCTATCCCTGAAGGATGTCCGCGCCTCCCTGCAGCGGGAGTGGACGCTGACCGATCTCGCCGAGACCACCGGCGGCCCGGCGCGCTATGTGCGGGTGGAGGAGACCGGCGGGCGGCTGGGCTTCATCACGCCGCTCAGCCACAATTTCTGCGAGAGCTGCAATCGCGTGCGGGTCACGTGCACGGGCCGGCTCTATACCTGCCTTGGCCGCGAGGACGGCGCCGACCTGCGCGAGGCGCTGCGGACCGATCCGTCGGGCAAGGCGCTGCAGGGCGCGATCCTCGGCGCCATCGCCGCCAAGCCGCAGGGACACGATTTCGATGCCGCGCGGCTGGCAAGCCCGGCAAGCCCCCGAACCATGTCGCACACCGGGGGCTGAGCGATGAGCGAAGGCGCCATCCTGCTGTTCGGGCGGCTGAAGGACGCGTTCGGCGCGGACCAGGTTCCGCTGCCGGCTGGCGCCGCGACGGTTGCGCATCTGCGCGCAGGGTTGGCCAGGGAGCATCCGGATCTCGCCGGAATGATCACCGCGCCATCCGTCCGGATCGCCGTGAACCAGGAACTCGTCCTCGATGAAGAGGGCACGCCAGTGAGCCCGGCGGACGAGATCGCCCTGCTGCCGCCGCTGAGCGGCGGTTAAGGAAGCGCGCTGCAAGGGCGCGCGAATGCCCGCGCTTCGGCGGTATTCGTGATTAACGGAATGTTCGCCCGACGCGCGACAGGCTTTCCCGCGATGGCACACGGCTTGCTGATTTGAGCGGGTTGGAGCCCCCGGGACCGCGACGCGGATGCAATCGGACACCCAGAACCAATCGGTCGATGTGCTGCTGCCGGTCTATAACGGCGCGGCGACGATCGAGGAGTCGGTCGCATCCTTGCTCGACCAGACACACCGGAACCTCCGCATTCTGGTGATCGACGATGGGTCGACCGACGCAACCCCGACATTCTCGCGCGGCTGGCCACCAACGACAGCCGCGTCGTTCCGATCCGCAAGCCGAATGGCGGCATCGTCGAAGCGCTGAACTTCGGACTTGAGCAAACCAGCGCCGAATTCGTGGCGCGGCAGGACGCCGACGACATTTCGTTTCCCGACAGGATCGAAAGACAACTCGCCGAGATGGCGCGTAATCCCGATGTCGTGGCGCTGTCAGGGGCGTGCATCCATATCGATCAGCACGGCGAGGAAACCGGCGGTCGCTATCACCCGCACGATCCCGGCCTGGCGGACTACACATCCTATCCGTCGACGGAACCCTATCTGCTTCACCCGTTCCTGATGGTGCGGCGCGAGGCCTATGTCGGCGTCGGCGGCTACCGGCACGTGATCCATTCGGAAGACACGGACCTCTTCTGGCGTCTGCGCGAACGCGGTCGCCTGATGAATGTCGAGGACGCTTACGGGAAGATGCGGCTCCACACCGGCAGCATCTCCAATGCGTCGATCGTGAATGGCCGCATCATGTCGGTGACGTCGCAGCTCGCGGCGATCTCGGCGCGCCGGCGCGAAGAGGGCAGGCCGGACCTCGACTTCACCGCCGCCGACAGGAAGCACTACACTGACGCGCGAACGCTAGAGGGGATACTGGAAGTCGCCGGCCGGGATCTGACGACCGACGAGCAGCGCTACCTGCGCGACGCCTCCGTCGTGGACCTCCTGGATATGGCCCTCAGCCGGCAATACCAGCTGGAGCCGGAGGACTGCCGCTTCATTCGCGACACCTATCAGACGATACCGGCTGAACGATTTCGCGGCCGGTCGCGCGTCAGCTGGGCCTACCGGACCACGATTCTGCGCTACCTGCGGGCCGGCCGACTGAACCAGCTTTCGGCAATTTTTGACCCGAAACTGGCGGGACGCTCCGTTCTGTTCCGGCTGGTCAGCGCCTGAGGCGGAGCCTGTCCTTAGGTGTCCCCGCGACCGTCGGAATCACAGCGGGACGATCTGTACCAATTGATGAGACCGGGCCCGAATCGAGCCTGTCAGAGAGCGTCATGTCCATGGGGCAGGTGCGGCAAGATGGCTTTCCGGCCGCGGCTGCCAGAGCCGTTAACGCCTTGAAACACCCGGAAAACCTGTAAATCCGAGACGATTGTTGCGCGGCTGTCGCGGTGCGCCGAAAAAAACATGTACGGTAATTGTCAGACCTCCCGCCGGTATCGCCAAGTCTCGGAAAACCGTGTAACGCGAGGAACGAATGCAGGGCGTCCTGCGTTCTCGAATTGGCGCGTGATTGGTCGCGTCGGGGTGCCTCGAAGTAAAAGGGGAACGGAATGAAAAGAGCACTTTTGTGCGCCACCGCGGCCGCGACGATGGTTTCGGTTGGCGCTGTCGCGCATGCACAGGATGGCTGGTACGGTACAGCCAAAGTCGGTGGCATCGTCGACGGAATACAAGACATCGACGCGCCGCCGAATACCAACGGCGCGCTCGACACCCGTAGCGGTCTCGACTTCGACTGGAGCTACGGTCTCGGCCTTGGCTATGGCTATTCGAGCGGTTTCCGTCTCGAAGCGCTCGGCTCCTACAGAAACGTGGAAATCGAAGTTCCGGACTCCTTCGTCGGCGCTCAGCCAGCCGGTACGGCTGGCCCGGCCGGCAGCGGCAGCACCCGCGCGACGGTCCTGATGGGATCGCTGATCCGCGACTTCAATCTTGATGGCGATGTTCGCCCGTACATCGGTGTTTCGGCCGGTGTCGGTCGCGTCGATACCCGCGCAGTTTCGCTTTACAGCGCGCCTGCGGGCACGGGCGCCAACGGCTTCGACGACAGCGACAGCAACTTCGCCTACGGCGCAGTGGCCGGTCTCGGCTTCGTGCTCTCCGAGCGCCTGACCGCTGATCTCGGCTACGCATACACGGCGATCGATGATCTCGAATTCCGTGGTCGCGATGGCGGTTACAGCAGCTCCTATCAGGAGCACGCGGTGACGGCTGGCCTGCGTTGGCAGTTTGCGGCGCCTCCGCCGCCTCCGCCTCCGCCGCCCCCTCCGCCGCCTCCGCCGCCTCCGCCTCCGCCGCCGCCTCCGCCGCCGGTGAACGAGACGACCCAGGCAGACCAGTGCGCGACGCAACCTGAGCCGTTCACGGTCTACTTCGAGTGGGATCGCTCGGACCTCACCGCGTCGAACGAAGACGTGCTCAACCAGGCGATCTCTCGCGTTCGCGAGGGCGACTGCCAGGTCACGGTGGTCATGGTCGAAGGTCACACCGACTCGTCGGGTGGCAACGCCTACAACGAAGCCCTGTCTGCGCGTCGCGCCGACACGGTCCGCCAGGCCCTCGTGGCGAACGGCATCTCTGCCGAGTCGATCACGACCGAAGCCCGCGGCGAGAACGATCAGGCCCGCGCCACGGCTGACGGCGTGCGCGAGCCGCTGAACCGTCGTGCTGAAGTGGCGATCACGATCGCCCCGTAAGCTGCGGTTTCGCAGAACGAACTAACGAGCGGCCCGGCGATTGCCGGGCCGCTTTCGTTGGGGCCTTGAATTTTGGGTTGCGGGCGGTGGGGCGGCGCGGCCTAGTTGCCGCTGGAGCTCGCCCGCCGTTGATCGGTCTGGTCTTCCGTTCCTGCAGCCGGGGCGCCGATCGCGGGCAGCGGGGCGAGGTCGAAACCTGCGCCGGACACTTCCAGCATGCGATTGAAGGCTGCCAGCAGGGACAGGGCGGCGGCCGGGTCCGGGTTGTCGGTCTGCCGGTTGGTCGAGGCGACTACTGATTTGGTCAGCAGGCGCACCAGTTCGCGCAATCTCTGCGGCTCGATCTCGCGCACCAGCCCTTCAACGGCTTCGGCGTCGTGCGCCGGCGTTGCAGGCGGACGCATCGCGAGCGCGGCCGCGTCGACCTCGTATAGGACGGGTGAAAGGATGCCGGTCTTGGCGCGTGTCTGTGCGAGGACGTGGTCGCCGACATCGATGCGTGCGGCGACGGCTGTTCCCTTGCCGCCTTCATAGGCGCGCGGGGCGCCGAGGTATTCGACCGGCCAGCCATAGGCCCTGATCCGCTCGGCCAGTCTCGCTTCGCATAGCATCGTCAGGCAGTCCGCGCCTCTCGACTGGCAGAACTCCAGAACGCCAAGCGCCAATTCGCGCTGATGATTGCTGGGCCAGCGCTTGCCGTCGGCCCGCCGCTGATCCGGCCGCGCGATCCACCGGGACAGATCCCAGCATGTTTCCGATGCGGGTAGGGGCGCATCTGCATAGGCGCTGAACTTCTTGAGAAGCGTCGGCCCGGTTGTCGGGTTGAGGCGGAGAGACGCCGCCACATCGCCAAACTCGTCGACACTGACGAGGTAGACGGCGTCGAGATCATCGAATTCGTCGACCTCGCGCCCATCAACGCCCGTGAGGCCATCCCAGCCGTGACCGAGCACATAGTATTCGTGCCGCATCCGGAACATCTGATCGAGCTGCTTGCCGTAGATGAACTGGTTCCGGGATGTGATGACCTGGATCACGGCGGCTCCCTGCGTGTCCGTGTGGCGCGACTGCTGACGCGGACTATGCCTGCCGCCGCACAAAATACAACCCAGAGTAGCATAGAGTGCGCGAATATTTCGCCTGTGGCCGAGCGGAGGTTCGCCCGCAGGCCCCAGACAAGGGGCCACGCGCTACACAGAAACACTTGGCGCCTATCGCGAGCGGCGTAAGTAACGCCCATGATTGAGCAGGACGAAAGATCGCTAACGGCCGGGAAAAGCGCGCTGGTGTTGTTCTCAGGCGGGCAGGATTCGACCGTCTGCCTCGCCTGGGCCCTCGAACGCTTTGAAAGCGTCGAGACGATCGGCTTCGACTATCGCCAGCGGCACCGCATCGAACTCGAGTGCCGCATCAAGGTTCGCAGCGAGATCGCAGCGGCGTTTCCCGACTGGGCGGGCAAGCTGGGCGAGGATCACCTGCTGGATTTGGGCGTCCTTGGAGAGGTCTCCGACACGGCGCTGACGCGAGAGCAGGCAATCGTGCAGAAGGAGTCCGGTCTGCCGTCCACCTTCGTGCCGGGCCGCAATCTGATCTTTCTTTCGCTGGCGGCGGCCGTTGCCTACCGGCGCGGCGCGGGCCGACTGGTCGCTGGCATGTGCGAGACGGATTTCTCCGGCTATCCCGACTGCCGCCGCGACACGATCGATGCGACCCAGCAGGCGCTGAGCCTCGGGCTGGATACGGCGATGCAGATCGACACCCCGCTGATGTACGTCGACAAGGCGCAGACCTGGGCCATGGCGGACGAACTGGGCGGTGAGCGCCTGGCCGAGATCATCCGCGAGCACACCCACACCTGCTATCTTGGCGAACGCGACACGATGCATGAATGGGGGCTGGGATGCGGCGCGTGCCCGGCCTGCGAGCTGCGCGCCGCCGGCTGGCGCAGATATCGTGAAGGATCGGCGGGCGCATGACCTATAGCGTCAAGGAAGCCTACTACACGCTGCAGGGCGAGGGCGCACATACCGGCCGCGCCGCCGTGTTCCTGCGTTTTGCGGGCTGCAATCTCTGGTCCGGTCTGGAGCGGGATCGCGAAAGCGCCGTCTGCCGGTTCTGCGACACGGATTTTGTCGGCACCGATGGACCGGGTGGCGGCAAGTTCAAGACGGCTGCGGAACTGGCGAGCCACGTCGCCGGGCTCTGGCCGGGGGGAGGCGTCCCCTACGTGGTCGCAACAGGCGGCGAACCGTTATTGCAACTCGACGAGGCCTTGATTGAAGCGCTGCACGAGGAAGGCTTCGAAGTCGGCGTCGAGACCAACGGAACGATCGCCGCGCCGGCCGGTCTCGATTGGATCTGCGTCAGCCCGAAGTCGACGGCGGAACTGAAGCAACGATCTGGTGATGAGCTGAAGCTCGTCTACCCGCAGGCCGATGCGTCGCCCGAGCGGTTCGAAGCGCTCGACTTTGCCTCTTTCGTCATCCAGCCGATGGATGGACCGGAGGCCGCAGATGCGCGGCGCGCCGCGATCGCGTTCTGCCTCGCCAACCCGAAATGGCGGCTGGGACTGCAGACCCACAAACTGCTCAACCTTCCATAAGAAAAAGCCCGGCCGTCGCCAGCCGGGCTTTCAGAAAGTTATCGTGTGCGCGCTAGCTCAGTGAGCGTGCGAGCTTGCGGGCGAAGCGATCGAACGCCCAGTTGGCGTCGTGCCAGGTGTGGCCGGCGATCACCATGGTGATGTCCGTCTCATACCAGTCATAGGTGAGCTCGCCGATCTGCGCTCCGCTGGCGTCGTAGGCCACGCCAGTCACCTTGGCGCCGCCGATCGACTTGCTGCGGATGCCGTCCAGGCCAGGACGGTCAGACAGCTGCTGGAATGTCGGCCGGTTCGGTTTCGCGTCCTCGATGGTCACGACGACACGATCGGCGCTCACGCCATCACGTTCGAATGCGGCTTCGATCCGGCGTTCGAGGGATCGCGCCAGAACATCAGCTTCACGCTCGCCGTAATCGTCGGCGAGTTTTTCCTGGAAAGCCTCAGACTGCGTGACTTCGACGGTCACGGCGGATGCGGGAGCGACCATGGCCAGCGCTGCGCCGGCGACGAGTAATTTGCGAAGCATAGTGTCCTCCTGATGTATCCTTGTTACTTGAAATTAACATGGAGATGGTGACGTCGCCAGCCAGATCAACAGGTGGGATACCTGAAGGCGCAGTCAGTTACCGCGCACGATTACCGCCCGCGTCTGGCTTCTTTCAGCTCCTTGCGCATCTCTTCTTCATCGCTGGTCGTCACAACATCCACGGCGCCGCCGACGACTGCGCCGGTCGCGCTCGCCGCGCCGCCGATCACCGCACCTGTCGCGCCTACCGCTGCGCTGACGCATCCGCATGAGAACAGCAGCAGCGAGCAGGCGACAATCGTTTTCATGGCGGACCTTTCAGCGACGCGAATCCTTGGCGGATTCCGAAAAGCGAACCTCGCGCACTGCGATTTACAGAACCTGAACGGCTTGGTCATCTGCAGCGGCGAGGCCCGCTTGTCTGTCGACCTAGAGGGTGTCCGTCGCGACCAATTCGGCCGGGCCGGAGATACACTTGATGCGGACAGTCTCCACATCGTGGATCGCGGCGCCGTCGCGTGCATGCAGCGTCACGCCATCGACTTCGACGACGCCGGTGGCGGCGACGAGATAGAAGCGCCGGTCGGGTCCGAGCTCGTAGGTAAGCTCCTGGCCTTCCTCGAGCGTGGCGCCGAGCACCCGCGCATCGGCGCGGATTTCGAGCGCCTCCGCATCCTTCTTGCCCGAGGCCAGTACCGACCATTCGCCGGCGCGGTCAGATTTGGGAAACTGGCGTGCGCCCCATGACGGCGCTCCGCCCGCCCGATCCGGCAGGATCCAGATCTGGAAGAGCGTCGTGGCCTCGTCTTCCATGTTGTACTCGGCGTGCTGGACGCCCGTGCCCGCGCTCATCACCTGAACGTCGCCGGCAGCCGTGCGGCCCTTGTTGCCCATCGAATCCTGGTGGGTGATGGCGCCAGTCCGCACGTAGGTGATGATTTCCATGTCGCGGTGCGGGTGGGGCGGAAAGCCGGATTGCGGCGCAATCACGTCGTCGTTCCACACGCGCAGGCGGCCCCAGCCCATGCGGTCGGGGTCATGATAGTTCGCGAACGAAAAGTGGTGGTGGGCGTCCAGCCAGCCATGGTTGGCGCCGCCCAGCGTATCGAATGGCCTCGGGTCAATCATGTCGTTCATCCTCCAACAGTCGGCCCTTCCTGAAAGAGCCGACTGCGGAGAGATAGGCGATATAGTTGCAATTGCAACTATATCGCCTCTGGAGCTTTACTGCACCGGCGAGTAGTCGGTCGGGCGCAGCAGGACGCTTTCAGGACGGCTGGCGAGCAATTGCCCGTCGACCTGGCTTTCCTCGGCCACTTTCTGCCACTCGGGGTCCGACGCGAAGTCACGCCATGCCTGATTGCGGGCGGCGACGCCCGGGAAGGCGAGCAGGTAAACCATTTTGCCGTCGAGCGTCTCCTGACCTTCAACCGGGCGCCAGTAGAGCACGTTGGTCATGCCGTGCTTCTCGAAGATACGCTGCGTGTGATCGCGGAAGCGGGCGTGGATGTTCTCCAGCTTGCCCTCGGCGGCTTCATAGGTCCGCAGTTCGAAGGTGCGCGGCTGGCTGGCGGAGTCCAGCGAGAGCGCCGGGGAATACTCGGCCGGGTTCAGGAAATAGCTCTCGATGTTGGACGTCAGCGAGCCATCGACCTGCGAGGCCTGATAGACAGATGTCCAGTCAGGGTCGGTCACGAACGCCCGCCAGGACGCATCCCGCGCGGCGCGGTCCTTGTAACCCATGATGTAATAGAGGCGGTTGTCCTCCGGCTGGCCTTCCTGGACCACCGGCGTGCCGTAGAAGATCGACGTCATGCCGTGCTTTGCGAACAGGTCGACCGTGTGATCGCGGAAGCGCTTGTGAAGATCGGCCATCTTGCCGTCGGCGGCGGTATAGACGCGCAGCTCGTAGAGGCCGACGTCCTGCGCGGCAGGGGCCTGAGCCTGAGCCGGGGCGGCGGCGGTCCCCGGCGCCGTAGCGGCGGGCGCGGCGCCGCCTGCAGGGGCGGTCGCGCAGCCGGACAGGGCCAGCGCGGCGCCCGCCAAAAGGCCTGCAAACGCCCGGACTGGTCGCTTTTTCAGTAGGATATCAGTAGAAAACATGGTGCCTCCCGTAATGACTCGTTTCTCCTAACCGTGGAGTGTTAACGCGCGCGTGAGAAGGGCGCAAAGAGAGAACTCCCCGGCAATCCATTCAACTTGGCTTGAACGCTGGCGGTAAGTAAGCAAAAACACGATTCCCCGGCTGCCGCCCTGACGTTGCGGCGCTCGGCAGACATGCGGGCGTAATGGACTTTGTCATCCTGATCTTGCTGATCCTCCTCAATGGAGTGTTCGCGCTTTCGGAGTTGGCAATCGTCTCCTCCAGCCGCCCGCGCCTTCAGGCGATGGCGGAGAAGGGCTCGCGCGGCGCGCAGACGGCGCTGCGCATGCTTGAGGATCCCTCCAAGCTGCTGTCGACGGTGCAGATCGGCATCACCCTGATCGGCGTGATCGCGGGCGCATACGGCGCGACCGCCATCGCCGACGATGTCCGACCATGGCTGGAGCAGATCGCGCCGGACCTGGCGGAGTATTCCGCGGCGATCTCATTCGGCGGCGTTGTGGTCCTGACCACCTTCCTGTCGCTGGTGTTCGGGGAATTGGTGCCCAAGCGCATGGCGATGGCTGCGCCCGAGCGCCTGGCCGCCGCGATGGCGCCGCTGATGGCGCTGGTCGAGACCGTGAGTTCGCCGCTCGTCTGGCTTCTGCGAACGTGCACCGACGGCGTCCTGCGGCTGCTGGGCCTGCACAAGACCACGCAGTCCGACATGACCGAGGAAGAGGTGAAGATCGTCATCGCCGAAGGGGCGCGGGCAGGGGCGATCGAGACCGACGAACGCGACATGCTGCAGGGCGTGATGCGCCATGCCGACCGCTCGGTGCGGACCATCATGACGCCGCGCACCGAGATCGTGTTCCTCGACCCGGAGATGGAGCCCGACGAAGTTCTCCAGCTGATCGAGTCGAGCGGCCATTCACGCTTTCCGGTCGCAAGCGGCGACGCCGACAATCTCGTCGGCATGGTCCAGACCAAGGACATGCTCCCCTACATGGGCGCCAACGGGAAGCTGGACATAATGGCCGTGATGCACCCGCCGACCTACGTGCCCGAAACCGTGAACGTGATGCGCCTGCTGGAAGCGATGCGGCACAGTCCCGTCCGGATGCTGGCGATCACGGATGAATACGGCGCGATCCTCGGGATCGTCACGGGCGCCGATCTCCTCGAATCGATCGCCGGTGACGAGGCGCTGAGCGAGGACGAAGGCCTGTCCCCGCCGGTCGAGCGGGCGGACGGCTCCTGGCTGATCGACGGCAAGACGCCGGTCGATGAACTGGAGGATCTTGTCGGCCAGCGGATCGAGGACGACGAAGAGGGTTACTCTACGGTCGCGGGTCTGGTGATCCACCTGTTCAAGGCGCTTCCCAAGGAAGGCGACCGCGTCGAGCGCTTTCCGCTGGCCTTCGAGGTTGTCGATATGGATGGCCGCAGGATCGACAAGGTCCTCGTCAAGCGGCTGGAGGACAACGAGGACGAGACGGGCTAGGCCAGTTTTGGCTTGGCTCTCAGGCCGAACCCGAATAGAGGGCGCCAATGGATCAGGTGCTTGTCACACAGTTTATCACGTACTTCGTGACGTTCTTCGTGCTCATCGACGCGGTTGGCGTGGCGCCAATCTTCGCGGCGCTGACGGCGCGGGGCGACGCCGCCTATCGCCGTTCGATGGCGATCCGCTCGGTCTTCGTCGCCACGATCATCATCTTTGCATTTGCGATCGGCGGCGCATGGCTGCTCGACCACATGGGGATCAGCCTCGATGCGTTCCGCGCGGCGGGCGGCGCGCTGCTCTTCCTCATCGCGCTCGACATGGTGTTCGAAAAGCGCACCGAGCGCCGGGGACAGCGCGCCGACGAACACATGAGCACGCATCAGGAACTCGACGACATCTCCGTCTTCCCGGTCGGCATCCCGATGGTGGCAGGGCCGGGGTCTATCGCGTCGGCCATGCTGTTCATGTCGAATGCGTCCGGCGATCTCGCGCACCAGGGCGTAGTCCTCGGCGCGATCGGCGTGAACCTGCTCCTCTGCCTCATCATCTTCCTAGCAGCGGGGCCGCTGGTGAAGATGATGGGCGAGGCGATCGCCGGGGCGGTGACGCGCATCTTCGGCGTGATCCTCGCCGCACTGTCCGTGCAGCTCCTGATCGACGGCCTGAAGGGCGCCTTTCTCGGCTAGGCGCGTCTAGACCGGATCGTACGGGAAGACGTCGGCCGAGGCGTCGAGGCCGAAGAAATCGCTCTTCATTGCCGGCAGGCAGGTGTCGAGAATCTTCTCCGGCGTCCAGCCGCTGAGGTCGGCCATGGAGCGCACCGGGCGCGGCTGGTCGAACAGTACGATCTCGTTGCCGCGCACGCCAAAGATCTGGCTGGAAACGTCCTTGGCCTTGTCTGAGCAGAGCGCGACGGCGAGCTGGGCCACCTGATCGGCCCGCATCGCATTCTTCATCCGCTCGACGCGCTGGGCGCTTTCCTCATCCTTCACCGGGATCGATGCGATCATCCGCGTCCATGCGAACGGCGCGATGATGTTCGAGCGGACGTTCTTGCGCGCGCCTTCCATCGCGATGATGCGGGACAGGCCGGCAATGCCCATCTTGGCGGCTGCATAGTTCGCCTGACCGATATTGCCGATGAGGCCCGAGGTCGACGTGAAGAGGACGTAGGCGCCGTCTTCCTGCTCGCGGAACAGTTCGATCGAGGCGCGCGTGACGTTGTAGGTGCCGCGCAGGTGGACCTCGATCACGCCGTCCCAGTCGCTTTCGCTCATCTTGTGGAACATGCCGTCGCGCAGGATGCCGGCCGGGTTCACGACCGCATGCAGGCCGCCGAATTCGTCCTTGGCTTGTTCGACCATGCGCTGGACCGCGGCGTAGTCGGTGACGCTGTCGGAGTTGGACACCGCCTTGCCGCCGGCATTGCGGATGGTCTTCGCGACTTCCTCGGCAGGTCCGGCAGAGCCCTCGTCGGCGCCGGTGAGCGAGCCGCCGAGGTCGTTGACGACGACGCTGGCGCCTTCGCGCGCCAGAAGCAGAGCGGTTTCCTTGCCGATGCCGTTGCCGCCGCCCGTGATGAGTACAACCTTGCCGTCAAGAACGCCCATGTCTCGTTTCCTCTGGTCTTGTGGGATTGGCCATCTCAAAAGCACAAGGCGGCGATAAACGCCAGCGCGTGCGCCCCGTGCGGGCCGGATGCCGCAACTTTTCCCTTGAACCACGGCTTCCGCGCGTCCTAAGCACAGCCGCTGACGCCTCGCCCGGTTGGAGACTGGCGATATGACCGAACCGCCGCCCAAACCCACCCGCGAAATCGCGCCCTACGAGTTACGTGCGGCCAGCGAGGTCGACGAGCAGGACATCGAGCGGCTCTACGACGAGGTGTTCGGCCCCGGACGCTTCGCGAAAACCGCCGAGCGCCTGAGGGAAGGCAATCAGCGCATCGAGGCGGCGTGTTTCGTCGCAAGCGATGCTGGCGGCCTCGTCGGCTCCGTCCAGTTCTGGCCGTTGATGATCGGCGGCAGGCCCGGCGGCGTATTGCTGGGGCCGTTGGGCATCGCGCCGCGTCGCCGTGGCGATGGCATCGCGTTCAAGCTGATGGAGGCGGGGATCGCGGTCTGCGCCGAGCGCGGCGATCTCGCGGTGATCCTTGTAGGAGACGAGCCCTATTATGCCCGCGCCGGTTTCGCGAAAACGGAAGCCGGCAGGTTCCAGATGCCGGGGCCGGTCGATGAGCGCCGCATTCTGGTTCGGGAGCTGAACGCTAAGGCGGGCAGCCTGAATGGCGCGCTCAGCGTCCCTCGCGCCACCAGGCGAACATCATGAAGAAGACGGCCAGGCCCATGCCGACAACGCCCGGGATCAGCTGCGTCGTCTGGGTCGCGCGCACCGCATAGCCGCCATTGCGGCGCAGCCCCAGCCAGTCCGAGCCGGCAGCGTTGCCGCGATCGCCGACGCGGCGGACATCTGGCAGGTCCGGCGAACCGTCGGCGCCGACACGGAAGACGCCGCCAAGGGTGGACGCCGCAAACGGCTGCAGCAGCTCTGTCGTCGAGCGCAGGTCGACATACTCGCGAGGATGGGCGGGGCCGCGCACGGCGACGGCGCGCAGATCGCCGCTGCTGGCGCGGAAGAGGCCAAGGTCTGCATCATCGACCTGCGTACGGAACAGGCCCGGCCCGGCCAGCGCCCACTCGGCGGTCACTTCCTGGCCATCCGGACCGATCAGGGACAGTGGCTCGGGCTGCTCAGTCAGCGTCCGGAGCTCGGCGCCGAGCCTATCGGCGCCGTCGGTTCGCAGCTGAAGCAATTCCTCTTCGAGCTCCGGCTCTTTCATTAGCCAGTGGGCCGTGCGCCGGATCAGCTCGGCATAGGGGCCGCCGCCTTCAAAACCGCGCGCCCACAACCAGATCTGGTCGGACATCACAGCCGCAACCCGGCCTTCCTCAACCCGGTCGAGCAGGAGCAGGGGCGCGCCGTCGGGCGCCTGGATCAGCGTTTCGGCATTGCCGGCGTCGACGCGCATGTAGCGCAGCCACGGTCCCCAGACAGAGCCATTGTCCAGCGTCGCCGTGACCGAGTGGCGGCGGCCGAGTTCGGTAAGCTCGGGTGCAAACTTCTGCTCCACGACTTCTCCCGTGGCGTAGCCCGGCAGGACCGAAACCAGCGGCGTGTTGTAGAGCTGTTCCGAGCCGGGATAGGGCGGCCCGGCCGCGACGAGCAGCGCGCCGCCATTCTCGACATAGCGGGCGACGCGCGCGAGATATTGAGGCTCCAGCACGCGCGAGCGCAGTTCGTGGTCAAAGATCACCAGGTCGAACTCGTCCAGCTTGTCGCGGAAGAGCTGCCGGCGCGGGAAATTGATCAGCGCGATCTCGTCGGTCGACGCGTTGTCGGTCTTCTCGGGCGGTCGAAGGATCGTGAAATGAACGAGGTCGACGGCGGATCGGACTTGAGGAGGTCACGCCAGACGCGCGCGCCGGTGTGCGGTTCGCCGGTGACGAGCAGGACGCGCAATCTGTCCTGCACGCCGGAGACCGCTGCTGACGCGAGGTTGTTTGCGAGCGTCAGTTCATTCGGGATTTCGGCGACCTGCACCACGACCAGATTGTCGCCGCGGCGTTTGAGCGTGATCGGAATGGTCTGCGGTTCGCCGGTCGCGATGCGCTGCGGCGGCATGATATCGCCGTTGATCGATACGGCGACGTCGACGAACTCGGCGGTCGGATCGTCGACCTGCACGCGCATGTCGATGCCATTGTCGACAATGCCGAAACTCGGGATCGACTGGATCTCGATCCGCCGGTCGATCTCGTCCTCGCCGCCGACGATCAGGGAATGGACCGGGCCAAGCTCAACCGCCGTTTCGGGGTCGGATGGAAGGTTGTGCACCTGGCCATCGGTCACAATCAGCGCCCCGGCGACGCGATCGCGCGGCGCATCGGATAACGCGGACTGCAGCGCGGTGTAGACGTCCGAGCCGTCCGCGTCGGGATCTGTCTCGCTGACCCGCAATTCAAGCGTCTCATCCGCCTCGATCTGAGTCTTCAGCGCGTCATAGGCCGCCTGGGCCGTCTCGGTCCGGCCGCGGAAATTCATGCTCTCCGAACGGTCAATCACCAGCGCGACGATGTCCTTGAGGGGCTCTCGTTCCTCCTCGACCCAGAGCGGATTGGCGAGGGCGAGGGCGAGGATCGACAGCGCGATGGCGCGGAACAGCCATGCCTTGCCGCCCCGCCAGACATAACCGCCCCACAGGACTGCCGACACAGCGAGCAGCGCCCAGAGGGCGAGCCACGGGATGATGGGATCAAATGAGAGACGCGACGCTTCAAACATGACTTAGTCGGTCGACCTCGAACTCTGGTCCTCGCGGCCAAGCCGTTCGAGCAGGTCGGGGACGTGAACCTGGTCTTCCTTGTAATTGCCCGTGAGCACATACATCACGAGATTGATGCCGAACCGGTAGGCCATCTCGCGGGCCGCTTCGCCGCCCTGCATCGTCAGCAGCGGTTGCCCGTTCGTGCGATCGATGGCCCAGGCGCCGGCCCAGTCCGAGCCGCCGATGAACAGCGCCGATACGCCGTCGCCGCGCCGCGTATCGCGGTCTCCAGTGCCGCGCTCGACCCACAGACGGCCGTTCAGCCGGCCCGGGAAGCTGCGGAGCAGGTAATAGCTCTTGGTGATGACGTGGTCGGATGGTGCGGGTTGCAGCGGCGGCGCATCGATCCCGGCAAGCAGGGTTTCGAGGTCGGCGGATACGTCGCTGCCGGGAGCCGCATCCCGCGTGTCGACAACGAAGGCGCCGCCGGCCCGCAGGTAGGCGTTGACCTTTTCCGCCGCCGCAGGCGTGAGCGGCTGCGCATCGCGCGGCACGGCGTAGTAGATCAGCGGATAGACTTCGAGGTGGTCGCGCTCGAGGTCGACGGCGTGCGGCATGTCCGGTTCGACCGACGTGCGCTGGCCAAGCTGGAAACTCAGGCCGAACAGTCCGGCTTCGGTGATCTGGTCGAGACGGCCGTCTCCCGTGCGAACGTAGGCGAAGCGCACGCCAAGGGCCGCTTCCATCGCCTTGCCGTCGGAGGACTGGGCTTCGGCAGGCGACGGGGTGCCCACGAACACCAGGCCAGCGATGAAGGCTGTCGCTGCGCCGCGTCCCCATTGCGGCAGGCGACCAGCGAACGCGAGCGCGATCAGAAGATCCAGCGCGACGATCGCCATGGCGGCGGCGATCATCCAGCCGCCAAGGCCGCGACGGTCGAGCACGGCGGCCTCCTCAGTGACCGAAACCGACGCGGGCCATTGCGTGAAGGCGAGCGGCGCGGGTGCGCCTGCGTTCAACGCACGCTCGCCGCCGGGACCGGAATAGAGACCTGGAGGCGACGCCGGACCGGGCCGGGTCGTTACGAAGGCTTCGGCCTGAATAGGCGTTGCGCCCGGCGACGGCGTCGCGAGCAGCCCGAAGCCGTCAAGCGTTCGGACGGGTGTCAGCGTGCCCTCGGCTTCCGACCGGACGTTCGAGCGATCGCCGCCTGAGACCACGGACCGCCGCAGCATCTCAACAAAGGCGCCGGTATAGGGCAGGTCGGACCAGTCGGGGTCGGCGGTCACATGGAACAGCACCAGCTGGCCGCGTCCGACCGCAGCGCCGGTCACCAGCGGCGTACCGTCCTCCAGTCGCGCCCATGTGTGGGTTGGCAGATCCGCCGAAGGCTGGGCCAGCACCTGCTGACGGACGACGGTGTCCTTCGGCAGCGGAATGCCAAAGAACGGCGACGTGCTCGTGAAGTCGGAAAGGCGCTGAGGTGTTTCCCACGCCAGCGAGCCGCCGAGCGCGCGTGACGTCGGGCGAAGCGGCGTCGGGATTAAGTCATCTGCCTGCGCGGCGAGACGCGGACCGGCGAAGCGGATCAGCACGCCGCCCTCATCAATGTACGTGCGCAGCGCCGTCTCATCATCATCGGAAATCGCGCCCCGGTCGCCGAGCACGATTGCGTCGACGTCGGCTTCGATCAGCTGGTCGAGCGGCTGTTCCGTGAGCTGCGCATAGGGCTCAAGCGCCTTGCGGACATAATAGTGTTCCGAGAGCAGGGGCTGCGCCTCGCTGCCGGCGTCGGCCAGACCAACGTGCGGGCGGCGCGCCGCATCGTCCCACATCCACACAGCGCCTGCCGACTGCACGCCGGCGATCCGGAACCGCGCGACGCGGTTGAGCGCCGCAGTCGGGATTTCGAACAGCGCTTCGGCGGTCGTCTGGTCTGCGGCGAACTCGAGTTGGGTCGACGAGATCGACGCGCCCTCTGCGGTTTCTGCGATCACGTCGGCTGTCTCGATCACGCCATCGAGCGCGCGGACGACGCTGACGCGCGCGCCCTGAGCTGAGGAATCCGCCGAGGTGATGGCGAAGCCGCCGCCAGGTCTCGCGATCCGGATCTCGGTGGGGGCCACGTTCGACAACTGATCGGCGAAGCTGCGACCGGTATCGTGATCGAACCCGTCGCTGATCCAGATGACTCGCTGCGGGCTGAGACCGCTGGCCGCCAGCCGCTCGATCGCGTCATTGCGGTCCGGAAGCCAGGACGCCGGCCGCGCATTGCGGATCACCTGCCGCGCTGTCTCGACATCAAGGGGTTCGGTGAAGTCGCGCGGGAACGTGCGCGGCGCGGTGAACATCACGTGGACCGGCGTATTGCCTTCGGTCGCTTCCTCGATCGCGCTGATGGCGTGCCGGGTTACCTCGCGCCATTCCTGTGCGCTCGTCCAGCCGTCATCGACCACGACCACCGCGCGACCGGTCGCTTCAAGCGCAGCGTTCGGCGCCCATGTCGGCTTGGCGAAACCGATGATGGCCAGCGCAAGCGCAAGCAGGCGTAGCGCGAGCAACCACCACGGCGTCCGGGACGGCGTTTCTTCCTCCGCCCGGAGATCGCGGAACAGCGGCAGCGACGGCAGCAGCGCCCGCTTGGGTTCGGGCGGCGTCGCGCGCAGCAGGAACCACAGTATCGGAAGGCTGAGCAGCCCGAGCAGTGCGAGCGGCTGCAGGAAAAGGAAGGGTCCGAAGGTCACGCGGCGACTCCGGCGATCTGGAAGGCGTGCGCCATGCGGTTGAGAGCGATGCGCACTTCTTCAGTGGTCTCGTGAGACATGAAACGCCAGCCGAGGCCAGCCGCCAGCGCCGTCATCGCTACGCGACGTTCGGCAAATCGTTTGAGGTAGCCCTCGCGGATCGACTCCGCCTTGCCGACGATGCGGTTCTGACTCTCGCCCGGTCTCGCAAAGCGGGTGCGTCCCTCGAACGGGAACGCGACTTCAAGCGGATCACACACCTGCACCAGGAGGCCCTCGCGGCATTTGGCGGCCAGTGGCTGCAGCCGGGCCCGCCACTCTTCGATCGGCGCGTAAAAGTCGCTGCAGATTATGGCGCTGGCATGTTCGCGCGGCGGACGGGGAAACACGCTGTCCGCGGGAAGCTCGCGCATGTCCTCGCCAACGCGAGAGATGGCGCGAGCGCCGGAAACAGCTGAACGCCCGCCGCCCAATACGCCGCAGCGCTCGCCCGCGCGCGACAGGGCGCCCGCGAGCGCCATGGACAGGACGAGCGCACGATCCGCCTTTTCCGGCAGGCCGTCCTTGCTGTTGAACGCAAAGCCCTCCGACGGGTCGACCCAGAACAGGTAGGTGCGGGCCGTCTCAAGCTCGGTCTCCCGGACGTAGAGCCGCGTGCCTTTCGCAGACCGCCGCCAGTCGATCCGCTGCGCGCCGTCTTCATGCTTGTAGCGGCGGTATTCCCAGAAATCCTCGCCCGTCCCGGCGCGCCGACGCTTTGCCGACCCGATCTGCCCGGCGCTGGCCGCGCGCGTTTGCGTCGACAGCGAGCCGAGCTGATTCGCGAGTGCGACAGCCTCTCCTTTGAGTTGTTCCAGGGGCGCGCGAGCCAAGATCCTGCTTTCAGACGACTTTACGAGCAAGCGTGGCGATGAGCTCCGACAGGGTACCGCCAGCGCCAGTTGGATCGTAGGCCAGTGACATGCGGTGGCCAAGAGCCGGTTCTGCAAGCGCTTCTACATCATCCAGTGATGGCGCAAGCCGGCCGCGCAGCAGCGCCCGCGCCCGCGCCGCGAGCATAAGCGCCTGACCGGCGCGCGGGCTGGGGCCCCACTCGACACGCTTTTTGACGTCATTGTCGTCCGTCTGTTCCGGTCGGGCGGACCGCACGAGACGCACGATCGCTTCAAGGACCGTCTCGGGAACCGGCATGCGGCGAACCAGCGCCTGCATGTCCATCAGTTCTTCCGGCGTCAGTGCGCTCTCGACGGCGGCCTGCGCAACGCCGGTCGTCTCGACCAGGATGCGACGCTCGGTCTCATCATCGGGGTAGTCGACGTCGATCTTGAGGAGGAACCGGTCAAGCTGCGCTTCCGGCAGGGGATAGGTGCCTTCCTGCTCGATGGGGTTCTGCGTGGCGAGCACGTGGAACGGCGGCGGCAGGTCGTGGCGCGCGCCGGCGATCGTGACGTGCCGTTCCTGCATGGCCTGCAGCAGCGCCGACTGCGTCCGCGGGCTGGCCCGGTTGATCTCGTCCGCCATCAGAAGGCTGGTGAAGATCGGCCCCTTCACGAACCGGAACGACCGGCCGTTCTCGGTTTCATCGAGGATTTCCGAGCCGAGGATATCGCTCGGCATGAGGTCAGGCGTGAACTGGACGCGGCCCCAGTGGAGGCCGAGTGCGGTCGCGGTGGTCTCGACCAAGCGCGTCTTGGCGAGGCCCGGCGCACCGATCAGCAGCGCGTGACCGCCGCCGAGAATGGCGGACAGCGTCAGCTCGACGACCTTGTCCTGTCCGAACACGGCCTTGCCGATCTCCGATCGAACCTTCGCCAGCGCCTCGACCGCAGCGTCGGCTTTCTCAACGATGTCGGCATTGTCCTGAGGGGCGATCCCGGCTTCACTCATGCTGGCGTCGAACCTATGTCTGGGGCGATTCCGCAGTGGGAGCCGCCGATGTCAAATTCCAGGGCCGGAAACGCCGATGCGCTCATGGCCTTCGTCAGCACCTTGCAGGCAGAAGCGGGTTTGGAAAAGCCCCGATCGCTGCCGCCCGTGCATTTATGGAACCCTGAGCATTGCGGCGATATCGGTCTAGAAATCCGCAAGGACGGCTCCTGGTGGCAGGACGGTGTGCGTTTCAGCCGGCAAAAGCTGGTGCGCCTGTTTTCAACGATCCTGCGCCGTGATCCTGACGGGTATTACCTCGTGACGCCGCATGAAAAAGTCGTGATCAGGGTTGAGGACGCCCCCTTCGTCGCGACCCGGCTGGACCGGACTGAGGAGGGCGGAGAAGTTGCGCTCGCCGCGACGACCAATGTCGGAGACGTTGTGCTGGTCGGGAAAGAGCATCCGCTAAGGGTCGAGACCGATGACGAGACCGGCGAACCGTCCACCTATGTCATGATCCGCAACGGTCTCGAGGCGCGCCTGGCGCGACCGCCGTACTACGAACTCGTTGGATGGGCGAACGAGGACCCCGAAACACGCATGATGAGCGTGGACTCGTGCGGCACCCGCTTCGAGTTGGGCCGAACGGTTTGAGGGCCCGATGACCTTCTCGACAGCAGAGGATTTCCTGGCGCGTGCGCGAGCGCGCCTGTTCCCGGTCGACGAGCCGTTCGAGGACGGGCCGCGCGGCGACCATGACCTGTCCCCCAGCCTCAAGGGCATGCATCCTGAACAGGCGCAACTGGCCGCTGTGCTGATCGCGCTGAGGCCAACCGGCGACGACTACGGGGTCCAGCTGACCCTCCGGCCCGACACGATGGCGCAGCATGCGGGGCAGGTGGCGTTCCCCGGCGGCAGGCTGGACCCGCTGGACGGAACCCTGCTGGACGCCGCCTTGCGGGAGTCAGAAGAAGAGATCGGATTGCGGCGCGGGCAGGTGGAGATCCTCGGCAGGTCGCGCGGCTATCTCACGGGCACAGGCTATCTGATCGCGCCGTTTGTCGGCCTGATCGACCGGGCGTTCGAGCCGGTCCCGGAACCCGGCGAGGTTGCGGACGTGTTCGAGACGCCGCTCTCATTCCTGATGAATCCCGCTAACCATGAACGCCACACGGCCTTCTGGAAGGGCCGCGACCGCGAATATTTCGCCATGCCGCACAATGGACGCTATATATGGGGGGCGACGGCCGGAATGCTCCGGGCGCTATATGAAAGGCTTTATGCCGAACCGCAGGGCGCGACTGACTGATGGCAGGTAGAATCCTAATCGAACTGTTGCTCTTTTCGGCGCCGTTCATCGTCTTCTGGCTCTACCGTGCAGCGTCGAAGGACATGTCCGTGAACGACCGCTGGCCGCTGGCGTGGCTGGTCGGCATCGGCGGCGTCCTGGCTGTCGCGGCCCTCGTGATCACGCCGCTGCTGCAACCTTCCGAAGGCGGGCAATGCTATCTGGCGCCGCGCTACGAAGATGGCGTTCGCACGCCCGGCAGGCTGGTTGATTGCTCGGAGATCACCTCGCCCGAGCGCGGCGCCGCCGCCAGCGCGTCAGCCGATCGCGCCGCGCGACGAGGTTGTTGGCGAACGGGAATGACCACCGCCCTTCAGGCCGACTGGTTGGCTGACCGCTCCACGCGCAAGGTGATGGATGCGCTGGAGGCTGAGCGCCCGGGCTGCGCCCGGTTCGTCGGCGGCTGCGTGCGCAACGAGCTGCTTGGGGAGGCGGTCAGCGACATCGACATCGCGACCCAGCTGACGCCCGATACAGTCTCGAAGGTCCTGAAAGCTGCAGGCTGCGCGGTGCACCCGACCGGCATCGAGCATGGAACGCTGACGGTGGTCGCGGACGGCCGGCCGTTCGAGGTTACGACGCTGCGCCGCGATGTGGAGACCGATGGCCGGCGGGCGGTCGTCGCCTTCACCGAGGACTGGGCGGAAGACGCGAGCCGCCGCGACTTCACCATGAACGCGCTCTACGCTGCCCCAACAGGGGACGTGTATGATCCGACCGGTGAAGGCCTCCGCGACCTTGGCGACCGGCGGATCGTGTTTGTCGGCGATCCGGAAACCCGCCTGCGCGAGGACTACCTGCGCATACTGCGCTTCTTCCGGTTCCACGCCTGGTACGGTCGCGAGGCGCCGGATGCGGCAGGACTGGCGGCGTGCCAGGCGCATGCTGCCGGTCTTGCGAACATCTCCGCCGAGCGCATCTGGATGGAGGTGAAGAAGCTTCTGGCTGCGCCGTCGCCACTCGACGCGATCGTAGCCATGCGCGATGCAGCGGTCGCGAAGTACGTGTTCGAGACCGACTTGAACATCGACCGCCTGAGCCGGCTGCTCGACGTGGAGCGCACCGACGGCGCGCGACCGGACGCCTTGCTCCGGCTGACTGCTTTGACCGGGCCGGACCCACAGGCCATGCGCGCCATCGCGCGAATGATGAAGGCGTCCAACGAGGAGCGCACGCGCCTGACCGGACCGGGAGAGGTGAGTGCGCCGCTGTCCCACGCGATGGATGGGAATGAGCTGCGCCGCATCGCCTACCGATCCGGCAAGGATGCCGTGCTCGACAGATTGAAGATCGCCCGCGCGGATGATCCGGCGCATGACGCCGACTGGGCGAAGCTGGTGAGGGGGCTTGCAGCGTGGGACCGGCCGCAGGCGCCGATCCGCGGAGCCGATGTCATCGCCGCCGGCGTGCCGGAAGGTCCCGAAGTCGGTCCGATCGTGCGGCAGGTCGAAGACGAATGGCTGGCGTCTGACTTCAAACTCTCGCGCAAAGCGCTCCTCGCGCGCATCGCCGAGCTTGCCTCAGAACGCTGACCCCGGATTCCGCAGAACGACCCAGAGGTTGAGGTAGAAGGCGAAACCCAGCCATGCGAGATAGGGCGCCTGCAATTGCCCGGCGATCCGGCTGTGGCGCGCGAACTCCGTGATCATCAATCCGGTCAGGATCAGCAGCACGCATAAATCGATCAGCGCGGCGAGCGGACGGTGCAGGTGAAAGAACAGCGCGCTCCAGCCTAGGTTGGCGGCGAGTTGCGCAAAGTAGATGCCCATTGCGCCATCGGCGCCGCGCCAGCTTCCGGCCCCGTTCCATGCGAGGATCGCGCCGATCGTCATCAGCGTGTAGAGCGTCGGCCACACGATCGCGAACACCACCCCGGGCGGCGTGCCGGGCGCCTTCTCCAGCTGCAGATACCAGGCGTCGGCTTCGCTCTGCGATATCAGGCCGCCAAGTCCCGCAACGAGGCTGGTCGCTGCAACGATCGCGAAGATCGCCAGAATGCGCGCTTCCAGAGGCGTATCGCGGTTGCGGCCGACGGACTGGGTCATGACCGGCGCAGTAGGACAAAGGCGCGCCAACTTGTCGAGAGGAGCCCGTTGCGGGGCGCGTCCCCCGTGCTCAGGGCCATTTCACGACTGGCGGCATGGAGGAGAGAATGCTCTCGATGTTGCCGCCGGTCTTGAGCCCGAACGTGGTGCCCCGGTCGTAGAGCAGGTTGAACTCGACATAGCGGCCGCGCCGGATCAACTGCTCGTCCCGCTCCGCATCGCTCCAGCTCTCCGCCATCCTCCGGCGCGCCAGCTCGGGATAGACGTCGAGGAACGCCTTTCCGACATCCTCGGTGAACGCCATGTCCGCCGCCCAGTCGCCGCTGTTGAGGCGATCGTAGAAGATCCCGCCGATCCCGCGCGGCTCATCGCGATGCGCGAGGTGGAAGTATTCGTCGCACTGCTTCTTGAACTGCGCGTAGTCGGTCTGCGCATGTCCATCGCAGGCCTTCTCATAGGCGGCGTGGAAATCGATGGCGTCGGGGAAATCCTGGCGGCGCTGGTAGTCCAGCACGGGGGTCAGGTCGCCGCCGCCGCCGAACCAGCAGTCGGATGTCACCAGCATGCGCGTATTCATGTGCGCGGCGGGGATGCGTGGCGAACGCGGGTGGATGATTACCGAAACGCCGCTGGCCCAGAACTGTCCGGCCGACTTGTCGGCGCCCGGGATCTGGGCCGCGAACGCCTCCGAGAATGAGCCATGCACACAAGAGACATGCACGCCCGCCTTCTCGAACACCCGGCCGCGCAGCACGGCCATCGTGCCGCCGCCAAGGTCCTCGCTGCCGTCGCCGCGTTTCCAGTCCTTCTTTTCAAAGCGCCCCGCTTGTCCATGAAACAGGGGAGGGCCGGCCGCATCCTCGATCGCCTCAAGGCGCTGGATCAGCTCGTCCTGCAGCTGCCGGAACCAAGCATACGCGCGCGTCTTCTGCTGTTCGAGCGCCTCGTTGCCGGCGGATGAAATCGTCGTGTCCATGAGGCTGGTTACCGCCAATCGCGTAGCAGCGTCCAGTTGCGCGTGCGGGACCGTCGATCCTCACAAACGACTTCTGCGCGGTGTACGCCCAAGACGCGATTTGATACGCTTCGCCCATTGCCGTTCGGGTCGAGGGCCGTGGTGTCGTTGCGTAGGTTGTGGTTCGGATACGGCGCGCTCGCGCCCATCGCGCTGGCAGCAGCCGGCTGTATCGATCAGGCCTCCGTCGACAAGACGATCCTCGTCGATGCCTGCGTGGCGGATTCCAACACCCGCGCCTCGTGCACCTGCATGGCGGACGCCGCCCACGAAATGCTCGACCAGCCGGTCTTCGACGCCATGGTCGCCGGCGCCGACGGTCGCATCGATGACGCGGATGACGCCTATTACGCCATGACCAGCCAGCAGCAGCAGAGCGTGGCCGATTTCGTCAGGGCGATGCCGGGCCGCTGCAACATGCCGCCGGTCGAAGGCGCAAGTTAGGGCTCAAGTGGTCCATAGCCGGTCTGGCGGCACGCTTCCCACAAGGCGATTGACGCTGACGTGACGACATTCAGCGACCGCTGCCCGGCCGCCATCGGGATGGTGACCGTCGCATCCGCACCAGCGTGAACCTCGTCTGGCACGCCCGCGCTCTCCCTGCCGAACAGCAGCACGTCGCCAGGCTCGAATCGGAAGACGGACAGCGGTTCTGCGTCCCGGGTCGTGAAGAGTACGATGCGGCGCGCTTCCCCGCGCGCCGATTCGACGAAATCGGACCAGCCGTCCCGGCGTGTGATTCCGGCGGACCCGCCATAGTCTAAGGCCGTGCGACGAAGTGCGCGGTCGGTCAGGGGGAAGCCACAAGGCTCAATGATTTCAAGGTCTACGCCGAAGCACGCGGCCAGCCGGACGGCGGCGCCGACGTTCTGGGGAATATCCGGTTGATAGAATGCCAGACGCACTTTACAGCCTTGCCGAAATTGGGGCTTTTCAGGGTTCTATTGCGACATCGCGCCACCGCGCGGTGTTTGTTCTAGGCCGATATGTAAGGCCCCAGAACCCTGCATGAAGGGAGTCGCTCGTGTCAGAGCCTGGTTCCAGCACGCCAACCGCAGATGCGCACGCCGAAGGCGAAACGCGTCGCGATTTCATTCACATCGCCGCCGCCAGCGTGGCGGCAGGCGGCGCTGCGCTCGTCGGGTACACCCTGATCCGCCAGCTTGGCCCGGCCGCCGATACGCGCGCCGCCTCCAGCGCCGAAGTCGACATCTCGAAAGTTCCGGTCGGCGGTGAAATTCGCCTCCTGATCGGCGGCAAGCCGTTCTTCGTCCGCCACCGTACGCAGGGCGAGATCGACCAGGCCCAGGCCGTCGACGTCTCGCGCCTCCGCGATCCGCAGACCGATCAGGAACGCCTTCAGCCGACCACCGACGGGTCTTTCAATCCTGCAATCTGGTGACGTCCGGCGCCTGTACTCACCTTGGCTGCGTGCCGGTCGGCCCGTCGCAGGGCACGGTCGGCGAGTTCGGCGGCTGGTACTGCCCGTGCCACGGCTCGCACTATGATACCTCGGGGCGCATCCGTAAGGGACCTGCGCCTACCAACCTCGAAGTGCCGGATTACGAATACGTATCCGCCACGACGATCAAGATCTCGCTGTAAGGGAGAGGCTCGTGAGCGGTCCTTCGACCTACGAACCCAAAACCGGCTTCACCCGGTGGCTGGATACACGTCTGCCTGTCATGCGCATGGCGCACGACACCATGATCGACTTCCCGACGCCGAAGAACCTCAACTACTGGTACACGTTCGGCGGCATTCTGGCGGTGTGTCTGGTGATCCAGATCATCACCGGGATCATCCTGGCCATGCACTACGTGGCCTCGACCGAGATGGCGTTCGAGTCGATCCAGCGCATCATTCGTGACGTCGACTACGGCTGGCTGATCCAGTCGATCCACGCCACCGGCGCTTCGATGTTCTTCCTCGCCGTCTACATCCACATGTTCCGCGGCCTGTATTACGGCTCCTACAAGGCCCCGCGCGAGATCCTCTGGATCCTCGGCGTGGTGATCTACCTCCTGATGATGGGCACGGCCTTCATGGGCTACGTGCTGCCATGGGGTCAGATGTCGTTCCACGGCGCGGCCGTCATCACCAACCTGATCGGCGCGATCCCGCTGGTCGGCGAGGGCATCAAGACCTACCTGCAGGGCGGCCCGGCTATCGGCGACCCGACCCTGACCCGCTTCTTCTCGCTGCACTACCTGCTGCCGTTCATCATCGCCGGCGTGGTCGTGCTGCACGTCTGGGCGCTGCACGTCACCGGCAACAACAACCCGACGGGCGTTTCGGTGAAGGACGTCAAGAAGGACACGGTTCCGTTCCACCCGTACTACACGGTCAAGGATGGTTTCGCGATCATCGTGTTTTTCATCGTGTTCGCGCTCTTCGTGTTCTACTTCCCGAACGCGCTGGGCCACGCCGACAACTCCATCCCGGCCAACCCGCTGCAGACGCCGTCACACATCGTGCCGGAATGGTATCTGTTGCCGTTCTACGCGATCCTGCGCGCCGTAACCTTCGACATCGGCCCGATCGACGCCAAGCTGCTCGGCGTGCTCGCGATGTTCGGCGCCATCGGCATCCTGTTCCTGCTGCCCTGGCTCGATACGTCGCGCGTCCGCTCGATGCGCTACCGTCCGCTGGCCCGTTCGTTCTTCGTGATCTTCGTGGTCGCGAGCATCGGTCTCGGCTTCTGCGGCGCCAACAACCCGGACGACCTGATCACCAAGTTCCGCGAGGACAAGCTGGCGGTCGTCTACGTCGACGATGCCGGCAACAGCCAGCGCGAGCTGTTCGACGAGTTCAGTGCGGCGCAGGCACGTGAGGCTTCGCTGCCGTCATCCGCCGGCGCCGGGATCGAAGTCGATGCGTCCGGTCTGAAGTGGGTCACGGTCTCGCAGATCCTTGCGGCCTACTACTTCGCCTACTTCCTTCTGATCCTGCCGATCCTCGGTGTGATCGAGAATCCGAAGGCGCGCCCGGCGTCGATTGCCGACAGCGTGCACAAACGTAAATCGTCCGACAGCGCGCCCGCTGCCGCAGTTCAACCGGCCGAGTAGGGGAAAGCGATGCGTCTCTTCAATCTCGCAGCCTCAGCATTTGCAGCGATTGCGCTCGTCGCGGCCGCGCCAGCCCTGGCTCAGGAGCACGGCGACGACCATGGCTCCGCCGAGGACCATGGCGGCGATCACGGCGGCGGCCACCACTACAAGACCCCGCCGGGCGGCTGGTCGTTCACCGCCTTCAACGGCACTTACGATCGCAACGCACTGCAGCGCGGCTACATCGTCTACACGCAGGTCTGCTCATCCTGTCACTCGATGATCTCCATGAGTTTCCGGAACCTCGCGCAGCCGGGCGGACCGTTCTACGACGCCGAGTATCCCAACCCGAACGACAACCCGGTCGTGAAGGAAATCGCCAAGACGTTCCTCCTGCCTTCGATCGACGAGGAGACGGGCGATGAGATCGTGGTGGAGGGCGTCCTGCCGACGACTTCCCGAGACCCTACCCGAACGACGCCGCGGGTCGCGGCGCCAACGGCGGCGCGCTGCCGCCGGATCTGTCGGTCATCGTCAAGGCGCGTCAGGGCGGAGCGGATTACCTCTATTCGCTGCTGACCGGCTATCCCGAGACCCCGCCCGCCGGCCTCACGGTCGCTGGCGGCCAGCACTACAACGAGTACTTCCACGGCGACACGTCCTCGCAATGGGCCGGCGATCCGCGCCATGCCCCGCCGGGCGGCTTCCTCGCGATGGCGCCGCCGCTGACGGCCACCGGCGGTGACCTATGACGACGGCACCGAAGCGACGGTAGAGCAGATGGCCAAGGACGTAACCACCTTCCTCGCCTGGACATCAGAGCCGAAGATGGAAACGCGCAAGCAGCTGGGTCTGGCGAGCCTCGCCTACCTGGGGATTCTCGCGATCCTTGCTTTCCTCTCTTACCGCCACCTCTGGCGCAATATCGAGCACTAGCACATAAAACTAGCCGGCCCCGCCAACCTTTAGGGGACGAAGGGATACGTCCGTCTGGGCGTATGGGCCGGGACCTGCCGCCGTTGGGCTGTTCGGCATTCCAGCAGGTCCCGGTTGCCGCCCTGCGAGCGTAGCCGGGATGCTCAGCGCTAGTGACGATCGGCCGTGACCCGGTGATTCACGACGCGCTGATGGCTCTGGCCACGATGCGGCCGCGCAACCGCATGGGCGCGCGTGCCGGTCAGGCTCCGATCCCGTATTGCTGGCCGGCTCGCGCATGGCCAAGGACGTGAAAACGTCAGGCGCGCCAACAAGCGCCAGCTTACGCCGCAGCTGCTAGATCGCTGAGCGCTACGCTAGCCCCGCCGGCTAAACAGTCGCCTCTTTGCGGTAGGCGTCCTCGTCGAACTCTTTCTGCCACTTGGCGATCGCGACCGCGACCGCCGCATCGCCGGTAACGTTGGTCACGGTCCGCATCATGTCGAGCAGGCGGTCGAACGGGAACAACATGGCGATCACGATCACGGTCTGCTCCGGCGTTGCGCCGATGACGCTGAGTGTGGTCGCGGCAAGGAACAGCGAGACCGAAGGAATGCCGGCTGTACCGATGGACACCAGCGTCGCCGTCAGCATGACCATACCGTACATGCCGAGCGTCATCTCGATCCCGAACGCCTGCGCCGCGAAGAGCGCGATCAGGCCCTGATAGAGCGCTGTCCCGTCCATGTTGATCGTCGCGCCCAGCGGCAGGACCGACGAGGTGACGGTCCGGTTCACCCCGAGGTTCTCCTTCACGCACGTCATGGTGACAGGCAAGGTCGCGCTGGATGAAGAGGTCGAGAAGGCGACCGCCTGAGCGTCCGCAATGCCGCGGAAGAACCGGATCAGGGGCAGCCCCAGAATGACCTTGATGATGCCCCCGTAAACCAGCGCCATGTGGATCAGGCAGGCGATGTAGAGCGCCGCCACCATCTTCCCGAGCACCGTGAAGACGCCAAATCCTTGCGTCGCCATCACCCACGCCATCAGCGCCAGCACGCCCACAGGCGCCGCTTCCATGACGATATGGGTGATCTTCATCATCACGTCCGCAGCGCTCTCGATCGCCTGCGCCAGCGGGCGGCCCGCCTCCTTGGCCATCAGGCAACCGACGCCGACGAAGATCGCAAAGAAGATGATCTGCAGGACCTCGCCATTGGCCATGGCCTCGACAGGGTTGGTCGGAATGATGCCGATAAGGCGGTCCGTCAGGCTCGCCGCCTCTCCGCCTTCCAGTCGCGCCTCTGCCGTTGCAAGCTCGCCGGCCGGGATATTCGACAGGTCAAAGCCCAGACCCGGCGCAATGATGGTCCCGATGATCAGGCCAATGGTGACCGCGAACCAGGTCGTGATCATGTACATCCCGAGCGCCGCGCCGCCGAGCGACCCCAGTCGCGCCGGATCCCCCATGGCCGTCACCCCAGCCACCAGCGTCGTGAAGATCAGCGGCACGACAAGCATGCGGATCAGGTTCACGAACGCATCGCCAATGGGCTTGAACCACGTCGTCGTCAGCTCGGAGGCCGTTTCAGGTCCGATGGTGTAGCGCAACGCAAGGCCGATCACGGCCCCCGCGACCAGCCCCATCATCACGCGCTGCCACAATGGAATTGCGAACCACTTACCCATGCCCGACCGCCCTGTACTTCAGATTGCAGGAACCTAGATGGGCGCCAGATGCGGTCAACTGGCGTTCTTGCGGTTTCCGGGGACACCCACATTGCAAGCCCTCTGCAATTGCGGATGAATGCCGCATAGCCAGTGGAGGGCTGAATAATGGGCAATTGGGTGTTGGGGATACTTGGCGGGTCGGGCCTCTACGAGCTCGAGGGGCTGGAAGGCGGACGCTGGGAGAAGGTGACGTCCCCTTGGGGCGAACCCTCTGACGAGGTCTATCGCGGACACATCGGCAGCGTGGAGCTGGTATTCCTTCCGCGACACGGACGCGGGCACCGGCTGTCGCCAAGCCACCTGAACTACAGGGCCAATATCGACGTCCTCAAACGGGTCGGCTGCACGGATGTGTACTCGGTCTCGGCCTGCGGTTCCCTGCGCGAAGACATAGCCCCGGGCGACTTTGTCGTCGTCGACCAGTTCATCGACCGCACACACCTGCGGGAGCGCTCCTTCTTCGGAGACGGCGTCGTGGCCCATGTCCCGATGGCGGATCCGGTTTCCACCCGCCTCGGCGAGTTCGCGGTCCACGCGGCAGAGCCGACCGGCGTCCGCATGCACCGCGCCGGAACCTACGTCGCAATCGAGGGACCCCAGTTTTCAACACGCGCGGAATCCCTGATGTACCGCTCCTGGGGCTGTTCCGTCATCGGCATGACCAACATGCCCGAGGCTCGGCTGGCACGGGAAGCCGAGCTCCCATACGCGACCATCGCCATGGCCACGGACTACGATTGCTGGCGCGAGGAGGAGGAGGGCGTCTCCGTCACGGACGTTGTCCGCGTCCTGCGAGAGAACGCCAGCCACGCCCGCGCCCTGATCACCCGTATCGCGCAGGACATGGGGGCCGTGGAGCGAACGCCAGACCCGCAGGGGATCGAAACCGTCCTCGACCACGCCTTGATCACCGACCCTGCGGCGCGCGACCCGGCATTGCTGGGCAAGCTCGATGCGGTCGCCGGCCGCGTCTTGCGCTCATCATGATGCTCGGCGCATGTACTGGTCATCTTAACCGGGAGCCCGGCCCATGAAGCCCAGACTGCACATTGGCGACAAGAACTACTCCTCCTGGTCGATGCGCCCATGGCTGACGCTGAAGCACGCTGGCATAGAGTTCGAGGAGGTGCGCCACGAACTGCCGGAGATGGGCAACGGCCCCGCAGCCTTCGGCGCGGTTTCGCCCTCTGGCCTGGTGCCAGCCCTCGAACTCTCGGGCGGCGTGGTCATCGCCGAAAGCCTCGCCATCTGCGAGTGGGCGGCTGAGCTTTCGCCCGAGCTGTGGCCGGCAGGCGGGCCGGGCGCCGAGACCCGCGCCATGGCGCGGTATGCGTCCGCCCGCATGCACACCGGCTTCTCGGCCCTGCGCCGCGATTGCCCGATGAACATCAAACGCCGCACGGACGCCCTGCGCATGACGGAGCAGGGGCTCAAGGACGCCGCCGAAGTGGATGCGCTCTGGTCGGTCTGCCTCGAACGTTCAGGCGGTCCCTACCTCTTCGGTGATTTCACGATCGCCGACGCCATGTACGCGCCGGTCGTGACCCGGTTCGTGACTTACGCCATCCCGCGCTCGCAGGCCGCCGAGGGCTACATCCAGACCATTCTCGCGGATGCGCACATGGCCGAATGGATCGCAGGCGCCAACCAAGAAACCCGGACCCTCCCGCGCACCGATAACGCCTGATCCACAGCGACACTGAAGCCAAGGAACCTCAGATGGACCTGAAGGACATCATTCGCACCATCCCGGACTATCCCAAGCCGGGCATCCAGTTCCGGGACGTCACGACGCTGCTTGGCCATCCGCGTGCCTTTCGCAGGGCCGTGGACGAACTCGTCCAGCCCTATGCCGGGCAGAAGATCGACAAGGTGGCGGGGATCGAGGCGCGGGGCTTCATCCTCGGCGGCGCGGTCGCGCACCAGCTGTCCGCCGGGTTCATCCCACTGCGCAAGAAGGGCAAGCTCCCGCACGAGGTGATTACTGAGAGCTACGAGCTGGAATATGGCGTCGACGCCATGGAGATGCACAAGGACGCGGTCGAACCCGGCGAAAGGGTGCTTCTTGTGGATGACCTGATCGCAACCGGCGGAACGGCCCTGGCGGCCTGCAAGCTGTTAAGGAAGGCCGAGGCGGAAATCGTCGGCGCCGCCTTCATAATCTGCCTGCCGGACCTGGGCGGTGACACGAGACTTGCAGAGCAGGGGGTGTCGCCGAGCTATCTCACATGGTTTGGCGGCCACTAGGTTAACGTTTCCACAGGGCATCTGGCATTGACCCTGAGGGCGCGCGCGGCCACCTATGGCGCTGGAACTTCTGGAGCGAACATGACGATTCGATTGGATGACGACGAAGAGACCCCCAAGAAGGAGGAGCCGTCTTCGCCGTTGCTGGAAAAAGCGCTGTTTGAATCGCGCACGATCCTGCTGACGGGCGAGATCAACGACAAGATCGCACGCTCGGTCTGCGCCCAGCTGCTGGCATATGACGCGATGTCCGACAAGCCGATCCTGCTCGTCTTGTCGTCCCCCGGCGGCCACGTCGAAAGCGGCGACATGATCCACGACATGGTCAAGTTCGTGAAATCGCCGGTGAAAATCCTAGGCACGGGCTGGTGCGCCTCGGCTGGCGCGCTGATCTATGCGGCGGGCAAGAAGGAAAACCGCTTCGCGCTGCCCAACACCCGCTTCCTGCTTCACGAACCGCGCGGCGGCGTCGGCGGCCAGGCGTCGGACGTCGAAATCCAGGCCCGCGAGATCATTCGGATGCGCGAGCGCCTGAACCAGATTTTCGCCGACGCGACCGGCCAGTCGATCGATCGCATCAAGCAGGACACAAACCGGGATCACTGGATGTCCGCGGCGGAGGCCAAGGAATACGGCCTCGTCGGCAAGATCGTGACGTCGCGCGCGGAGATCGGCTGATCCGTCAGTCGACGGCTGTCCGGGCGCCATTCCATCGTGCATGTCTCACGCTGATCATGCAGGATACGCCGCAATGAGGCGGGAGCGCGTAGGTTGGACGTCGTCAGCCGGATCCGGGAGCGTTTGCAGGAACTGACGGCCACGGGCGCTCCGGACGCGCCCGCCGGTTGGGCGCGCTACCTTCCGTTGGTGCGCTCGTGGTCAGGTTCGATCGCGGTCAATGCGGGCATCGCCATTCTCTTCGTTCTGGGTTTCGGGCCGGTTCGTCCGCCGCCGCCGCCCAAGCCGGAGGAGCCGATGATCGTACGGCTCTATGCGCCGCCCGTTCGCCCCCCCGAGCCAGAACCGGAGCCGGAACCAGAGCCGGTTCCAGAACCCGTCCCCGAGCCGACGCCCGTAGTCGAGCCGGACCCCGAACCGGACCCCGTTCCGGAGCCCGAACCCCAACCGCTGCCCGAGCCAGAGCCGCTCCCTGAGCCGGAACCGCTGCCGGAGCCAGAGCCATTCGTCCCGCTCGATCCCGTACCGATCGAAGTGCCGGACCTGTTCGAGCAGCCGATCCCGGAGATCGCGCTCGACGCCGCCGCGGTCCCCGATCCGGAGATCGCCCTCCCGGAATTCGAGCCCGAGCCCATGCCGCTGCCCGAGCCAGAACCGGTCGCCGCGCCAGAGCCTCAACCCGAAGCGCCGCCGCCCATCCGGCCCGTCCCGCAGGACACACCGCCTGCTCCCCCCGCGCCGGCGCCACCGGCAGTTCCGGAAGACTCCCCCCTCGAGCCCGAGGAGGAAGAGGAGGGCGAGGCGGTCGCTGCGGCGCCGGCAAACCCACCGGCCGCTGCGATCTTCGGACCGCCGCCATCCGGCATCGCCCCGCCGCCCGGCGGAGCAGCCGGCCTGCGCGGCCTACTCGGCGAACAGGACTGCAACTCGCTCGAGGAGCGGATGAGGGGCGACTGCCCGCCGGAATTCGCCGGCATCGAACGTCCGGACAACAACCTCTTCGGTCCGGACATCACCGCAGGACAGCGCGCGTTCGGGGAAGTCGTCGGCGTCGACGAAAGCATGCGCCGGGCGAGGGCCATGGACCCGGAGCGGTATCGTCCGCTGCCCAATGGCGGCGTTGCCGGCGTCGGCGGTATGAGCGATACGGTCGGACGTCTCCCCCCCGAATTCGCAGACCCCGGTGCAATCGACGAACAATGAATTATCGCCACGCCTTCCACGCCGGCAATTTCGCCGATGTGCTCAAACACACTGTCCTGACGCTCTGCATCGCGCGCCTCAACGAGAAGCCTGCGCCGTGGCGGTATGTCGACACCCATGCGGGCGCGGGGCGATACGATCTGACGGGCGATGAAGCGCTGCGCAGCCCGGAATGGCGCGCCGGCGTCCAGCGCGTCTGGGACCAGCTGTCCAAGGCGCCCGGCGAGGTGCAGGCCGCGCTGCAGCCCTTCATCTCCAGCCTCCGCCTTGAGAACCCCGGCGAGACGCTGACCAGCTACCCGGGCTCCCCCGTGATCGTTGCGGGAATGGCGCGCACCAGTGATGCGTTGCGCCTCTGTGAACTGCACGATGAAAGCGCTGCGCGCCTCGGCCAGTCCATGGGTCGTGACCCGCGCATCAAGATCGAGCAGCGCGACGGATACGAAGCGCTGGTGGCCTACCTGCCGCCGCCCGAACGCCGCGGCCTCGTCCTGATCGATCCGCCATATGAGGTCGGCACCGCAACCGCCAAGAGCGACTATGCGTGGACGCTGCGCGCGCTCCGCAAGTCGCTGAAACGCTGGCCGGAAGGGACCTACGCCATCTGGAGGCCGATCAAGGATCTCGAAGCCGTCGAGACATTCGACAGCGACGTCGCAACGCTTGCGATCGAGCAGGCGGGGCTGCCGCCGGAAAAGCTGCTCGTCGCTGATCTCTGGACCCGGGCGCTGGACTCAGGCTCGCCGGCGCCGGGCTGCTCATCATCAATCCGCCCTACGGACTTCACGAGAAGCTCGCCACGGTCCTCCCATGGCTGGCGGAAACGCTGGATCAGTCGCCGCCGGGTCCCAGCCAGAGCGGCTGGCGCCTGCAGGGCGCAGCCGAGGCGACCTAGCCTGGTGCGCCTGACCGGAACAGCTTCCACCGCTCGGTCCACAAGATGATCAGGAGCGCGATGAACGCGACAGCGAAGTTGCCGACAAAGATCGGCGCGGTCGTGCCGTCGAATTGCCGCGCAATCAGCCCGCCAATGCTCGCCGCCACGAATGACGAGGCAAAGCCGATCAGCGCTGCGCCAGACCCTGCGATGTGGCCCAGCGGCTCCATCGCGATGGCGTTGTAGTTCGGTCCCTGAAAGCCCATCGCAAAGAATGAGACCAGCACGAGCCCATAGAACAGCTCGAACGGGACATCGCCCTGGATCGCAAACAGCGCATGCACCCCGTTGGCGGCGACAAACATCAACAGCGCCCCGTGCGACATGCGACGCATGCCGAAGCGCTCGACCAGTCGCGAGTTGATGATGTTCGAGACAGACATCGCGGCCGCAGCCCCCGCAAACCACAGCGGGAACATCACACCGGTCTCGTAGACCCCGTGATAGAGCTGCTCAGACGAAGAGATGTAGCTCATCAGGCTGGCGAACAGCATGCCGGACGCGGCCATGTAGCCCGCCGCTTCGCGCGTGGTCAGCACTTCCCAGTAATTCCGCAGGATCGACGGCGGATTCAGCGAGCGCCGCTTCTCCGGCGGCAGGGTTTCGGGCAGCCGCAGCAGCACCCAGACGAACATGACCGCGCCGAACAACACCAGCGCCCAGAAGATGCCCTTCCAGTCAGTGAAGAACAGCAGCAGCTGGCCAATGCTGGGTGCAGCGATTGGCGCCACCATGAACACGATCATCACAAGCGACATGACCTTGGCCATGCGCCGGCCGGAGTAGAGGTCGCGCGCCACCGAAACCGCGATCACCCGGCTGCCGCCAGCGGCCGTGCCCTGCGCGATGCGTGCGATGATCAGCCATTCGAACGATTGCGACACCGCGCAGGCGATGCTCGTCACCACATAGCATCCCAGCGACACGAACAGGACGCGCCGCCGCCCGAAGCGGTCGGTCAGCGGCCCGTAGAACAGCTGCGACACGCCAAAGCCCAGCATGTAGGCGATGATCACCAGCTGGCGGTCGTTCTCGGTCGCCAGCGAGAAGGCCGCGCCGATGTCCGCCATCGCGGGCAGCATGATGTCGATCGCCATCGCGTTGGACGCCATGAGCAGCGCCGCCATGAAGACGAACTCCACCTGCGAAATGGGCGGCGCGGCTTGCTGCTGTGCGTCGGCTGGGCTGGAATCGGCCACGACCATTCGCTCCGGCGAAGTCGGACCAGCGGGACCGGCCCGCAGGCCGCCCGGGATTGGCCCGGCTTGTTTGAACAGGGATCAGCTGCCCATTTAGGGAGCTTTGCCGTCGGGCGGTAGCTTTAAGGCGAAGTTTTCTGACGAAAGGACGTCAGACGTTGAATTTGAAGTGCATGACGTCGCCGTCCTGCACCACATATTCCTTGCCTTCCTGACGCACCTTGCCGGCCTCGCGCGCCCCGCTTTCGCCGTTGTGCGCGACGTAATCCTGATAGGCGATGGTCTCGGCGCGGATGAAGCCCTTCTCGAAATCGCCGTGGATGACGCCGGCAGCCTGCGGCGCGGTGGCGCTGCGAACCGTCCACGCCCGCGCTTCCTTCGGCCCGGCGGTGAAATAGGTCTGGAGGCCCAGAAGATCGAACCCTGCGCGAATGACGCGGTTCAGTCCCGGCTCCTCAAGTCCCATCGTCTCGAGGAACTCGGCTTGCTCCTCATCTTCCAGAACGGCGACTTCGCTTTCGATCTTGGCCGAGATCACCACCGCCTGTGCGCCTTCGGCCTTCGCACGTTCGACAACCGCTGCTGACAACGCGTTGCCATCGGACGCGGACGCCTCGTCGACATTGCAGATAAAGAGAACCGGCTTGGACGTCAGAAGCTGCAGCATCCGCCACGCCTTGGCGTCTTCCGGCGCCACCTTGGCGAAACGCGCGGGCATGCCAGCGTTGAGCTGTTCGAGGGCGAGATCGATCAGTCCAACCGCAGCCTTGGCGTCCTTGTCGCCCGACCGCGCCTTCTTCTCGACGTTCGCCTTGCGCTTTTCGAGGCTCTCGATGTCCGCGAGCATCAGCTCGGTCTCGACAGTCTCCAGATCCGACAGCGGATCGATGGTTCCGGCAACGTGCGTGATGTCTTCATCGACAAAGCACCGGAGCACGTAAGCCACCGCATCGACCTCGCGAATAGTCGCCAGGAACTGGTTGCCGAGGCCTTCGCCCTGCGAAGCGCCTTTCACGAGGCCGGCAATGTCCACGAAGTTCATGCGCGCCGGGATGATCTCCTTGGAGCCTGCAATCTCGGCGAGCTTCATCAGACGCGGCTCGGGCATGGCCACTTCGCCGACATTCGGCTCGATCGTGCAGAACGGATAATTTTCCGCCTGCGCCGCAGCGGTGCGGGTCAGGGCGTTGAACAGGGTCGACTTGCCGACATTCGGCAGCCCGACAATCCCGCACTTGAATCCCATCAGTTCGATCCTTCCGGATTTTGACCATGCTTGCGCGGATCCAGCTTGGGGGCCGGCGCAAGCCGCATCACTTCGGCCTGGTAGCGCTCATCATCTCCCGCCAGCAGGAAGGGGAGTGCGTCCGAACACGCGTCGACCAGCGCATCGACCCACGGCCCGTCCGCCTTGGCGAAGTCGGACAACACGTGTCCATGCACCAGTTCCTTCGCGCCGGGATGTCCGATCCCCATGCGCGCCCGCCGCACATTTCCATCCGCTTCGGCGATGATCGAGCGAATGCCGTTATGGCCCGCCGCGCCGCCGCCCGTCTTCATGCGAAACCGCCCGGGGGCTAGGTCCAGCTCATCGTAGAACACGACAACGGCGGACGGCTCCAGCTTGTGAAACCGCATGGCTTCGCCGAGCGACCGGCCCGAATGGTTCATGAACGTCTGCGGCTTCAGGAGCAGGGCCTTGGTCCGCTCGCCGGTGGACGCTTCGACCACGCCCTCGCTGATCTCGCCCTGGAACTTCCGGCGCCATGGCCCGAAACCACGGCGCTCGGCGATCCGTTCGACAGCGCGAAAACCGATATTGTGCCGATGACCCGCATAGCCGGGCCCCGGATTTCCGAGTCCGGCAATCAGGAGCATCTCGTCACAACCTCAAGGACCAGCGGGCCGTCCGCACGCGAAGGGCGGGGACGAGCCGTTCTATTCTTCCTTGTCGCCTTCGGCCGTCTCTTCGTCGGCCTTGTCTTCTTCCGGCTCTGCCGCAGCTTCGGCAGTGTCATCCTCGACCTTGGCGATACGGCCAGCGATCGTCGCGATGGTGAAGTCGCGATCGGTGATCGTCGGAGCGACGTCGGCAGGCAGTTCGATGGCCGAAATCTTCACCGTGTCGCCGATATCCAGCGTCGAGATATCGAAGACCAGTTCTTCCGGGATGGCGTTGGCCGGCGCGAACAGTTCGACATCGTGCCGAACGACGTTGAGCGTGCCGCCCTTCTTGATGCCGGGGCACACTTCGTCGCCGGTAAAGCGAACCGGCACGTTCACGCGGATCTGCTGGTTGGCCTCGACGCGATAGAGGTCCATGTGCGTCGGTTCGTCGGTGACGGGATGGAATTGCACGTCCTGCGCAAACACCATCTGCGTCTCACCCTTGTGGTTGATCTCCAGGGTGTGGGCCAGGAACTTGCCCGAGTTCAGCGCCTTGTTGACTTCGCGACGGTCGAGACTGATTGCGACCGGCTTCAGTTCGCCGCCGTAGAGAACTCCAGGGATCTTGCCCTGACGACGCGCTTCGCGTGCGCCGCCTTTGCCCGTGCGCTCGCGCACTTCGACGTTCAGTACAATACCAGCCATGATTTTCTGCTCCGTTTCGCCCTGAAGTCCGCCTCAAGCGCCCTTTGGGCCCCAAGGTGACAGCCTGACTACACAGGCGACGGACATCGCCGCCTTTCGGGAAGCGCGGCTTATAGGCGAGGTCAATCCGGCCCGCAAGTCGCCTGCGGGCCGGATTTCAGGCCTTGAAGGCGCGATCAGCCGTAGTGATAGCCGCGTTCGCCGTGCTCGGCGGGGTCCAGCCCCTCGACCTCGGCGTCGGACTTCACCCGCATCTTCGTGACAAGGTTAACCACTTGATAGATCACGAAGGTCAGCACCAGCGAGTAGGCGACCACCGCGACGACGCCCAGCGCCTGAACCTGGAACTGCGCGCCGATCGACACGCCGTCCAGTCCGGGCGCCAGCGGGCCAAGGTTGGCGAGGAACGGGATCAGCAGGGTCCCGAGGATCCCGCCCACGCCATGCACCGCAAACACGTCGAGACTGTCGTCCAGCTTCGCCTTCCCGCGCACCAGCGTCACCGCATAGAAGCAGATGATGGATGACGCAGCGCCAATGATCAGCGCGCCGACTGGTCCGACAGAACCCGCAGCCGGCGTGATCGTCGCAAGACCCGCGATGATCCCCGTGACGCCGCCCACCAGACCGGGCCGTCCGAACTTGATCCACTCGATCGCCATCCACACCAGCGCAGCCGTCGAGGCGGAGATGTGCGTGACCAGCATGGCGCGGCCAGCGTCCGGCCCGGCGCCGAGCGCCGATCCCGCGTTGAACCCATACCAGCCGACCCACAGCAGGGCGGCCCCGATCATCACCAGCACCGGGCTGTGCGGCGGACGCATGTCGTGCGGAAAGTGCTCACGCCGGCCGACGAGATAGGCGAACAACAGCGCAGACGCCCCCGCCGTGGCGTGAACCACGAGGCCTCCGGCAAAGTCGCGCACCGCAATGCTCTCGCCGCCGATCTCGACGCCGCCCAGCCAGCCGCCGCCCCAGACCCAGTGACACACCGGCGCGTAGACGAAGAGAACCCACAGCCCGCTGAACAGCAGCACGCCGCCGAAGCTCGTCCGCTCCGGATAGGCGCCGACGATCAGCGCGGGCGTGATGATCGCGAACGTCATCTGGAACATGAAGAACACGGTCTCGGGGATCGTGCCGCTCTCGGCGTCGGCCGCAACGCCGGCGAGGAACGACTTGCCAAACCCGCCCCAGAAGCCGTTGACCGCGCCGCCATCGCCAAACGCCAGCGAATATCCGCAGACCAGCCACAGGATCGAAACGAGGCAGGCGATGCCGACGCACTGCGACAGCACCGAAAGCACGTTCTTCGATTGCACCAGCCCGCCATAGAACAGCGCAAGGCCGGGAAGCGTCATCAGCAGCACCAGAGCCGTGGATGTCAGGATCCACGCAGTGTCGCCGCTATCGGTCGCCGCAAACGCCGCCGGCGCCAGTATGGCGCTCGAAAATGCGGCAAGTCCAAGTCCTCGCCCAATCCGCAACAATGACATGACATCCTCCCGAGCCGGTTTTTGCCGTTGTATTGCCGAAGGAGTAGGCGGATTGCCTGTGATGGCGTTCAGAAATTAAGCGGCACGGGCAATCGATCTGCTGGTCTGACGCAAGATTGGGCGCCCAGAGAACGGATCGCCCAATGACAGGGCGCCGCGCGGGTCCAGGTCCGGCTTAACGCGCCAGACAACTGATTTTGTGGGCTTTTGCCACAGACGCTACGGAAACCGCGCTACGGAAACCGCGCCGCGTGAGGCTTAGTCGAACATCTTGGAGATGCTCTCATCGTTGGCGATGCGGCGCAGCGCTTCACCGATCAGCGGCGCCAGCGTGAGCGTCCGGATTTTCTTGGCCTTCTCGACCGCAGGCGAGGCCTGGATCGTGTCGGTGATCACCAGCTCGGTCAGCTTCGACTTGTCGATATTGTCCGACGCGCCGTTGGAGAGAACGCCGTGCGTGACATAGGCGGCCACCTCTTTGGCGCCCTTGGCCAGCAGGGCCTCAGCGGCGTTGATCAGCGTGCCGCCGCTGTCCGTCATGTCGTCGATCAGGATGCACTTCCGGCCGTCGACATCGCCGATGATGTTCATAACTTCGGATTCGCCAGCCCGCTCGCGCCGCTTGTCGACGATGGCGAGATCGGCGTCGAGACGCTTGGCCAGCGCCCGAGCCCGCACCACGCCGCCGACATCCGGCGAAATCACCATCAGGTTCTTCGAGCCGTAACGGGCCTTGATGTCTTCCGCCATTACGGGGCCGGCAAACAGGTTGTCGGTCGGACGGTCGAAGAAGCCCTGAATCTGCGCCGCGTGGAGATCGACGGTCACGACGCGGTCGGCGCCAGCAGTCGTGATCAGGTTCGCGACCAGCTTGGCGGAAATCGGCGTGCGGCCGTCGGTTTTGCGATCCTGCCGCGAGTATCCGAAATAGGGGATCACAGCTGTCACGCGGCGGGCGCTCGCACGCACCAGCGCGTCGATCGTGATCAACAGCTCCATGAGGTGGTCGTTCGCAGGCGCCGACGTCGACTGGATGACGTAGACGTCCTTGCCGCGGACGTTCTCGTTCACCTGCACAAAGACCTCACGGTCCTTGAAGGTCTTCACTTCCGCCTTGGTAAGCCGCACATCGAGATAGGCGGCGATATCGCTCGCCAGAGGCCGGTTGGCGTTGCACGAGATCAGTTTCATCGGATCGCGGCTCTGTCTTGACCGGCCATGGGGCCTCGCTTTGCGTCACGCTTTTGTCGCAAATCCCGGCCCCGATCAATGCGCCAAAGCCCCGATATCCAATTTTCCCCAAGGCTTTCTCGGACCAGTGCACAAATGCCTCAAATCAGCCGCCCAGGCTCGCCCGCGCGGAGAATTAGACGCTTACGGTAACAGAGAGATCACCGACAGGTTGCGGCCGGTGGCTTTCGCGCCGCGCTGCTGGGCGTAGCGGTGGCTGAAAAACCGAATCGGCTGGCTCAGCGTATCCTCGCCAAGCTGCTCGATATGCCCGACGCCAAGCCGCGTCAGCCGGCCGGCAATGTAGTTGCCGAAATCGAACTGGCTGCGATCGCCATCGCCAGCGGAGAACCTGTCCTCGGCCCACGGCGATGCATCCAGCACCGCGTCGACCAGTTCCGGCCCAACCTCGAACGACGCCTTGGAGAGGCATGGGCCGATCGCCGCCGAAATCCGCCCGGCATCCGCCCCAAGCTCCACCATCGAGGCGATGGCATTGTCGATCACACCGGACACCGCGCCGCGCCAGCCGGCATGGACCGCCGCGCACACGCCATTCGCTGCCGCATGCGGGTCGCACATAAGGATCGGCGCACAGTCCGCCGTCACGATCCCCAAGGCGAGATCGGGCCTTGCGGTCACCAGCGAATCCGCATCCGGCGCTGCGCCATCATCAAACGGTCTGTCCACGATCACCGCGCGCGCCGAATGAACCTGCACGGGCAGCGCAAGCCGCCGCACATCAATCCCGACGGATCGACACGCAAGCGCGCGATTGCGCTGCACATGCTCGATCTCGTCGCCTTGGCCCAGCCCGCAATTCAGCGTCGCATACGCCCCCTTCGAGACGCCGCCGTCGCGCCCGAAAAAGCCGTGCCGAACGTGAAGGCTCAGCCGGTCCAGCATCGGTGACTGGAAAGGTACGGGCAGCGTATCGCTCACGACATGCCTCCAACGGCAAATCCGGCAGGTGCGGGCGCGCCGTCCGGGGCAAGGCACAAGACCTTGAACCGCTCGCCCATGTCATCAGGCGAAACCAGTTTCTCGACCGCCGCAATGATCTGGTCAGCCGTCGCAGGATTGGCGCGGGCGAGCTGCTCCGCCCGTTGCGCCGCGCCTAGCGACATCAGGAAGCCGCCCTGCGGCGCGGGCCCGAAGGCGACAACGCCCGCAGCTTCAGCCGTCGAACGAAGCGTCAGAAAATCCACGTCCGCCGTCATGTCGCACGCACCCGGTTCAGCCAGCGGATCAACCTGAGCGCCAGCCTTGAAGGCCCTCAACGTGTCCGTGGGGTGAGCATCGCCCGGTCCGTAGTCAATGAACAGCGCCCGCCCGCCATTAGCCTTGAGCCGTCCGGCGACGACTTCGACCACCGCCTCCAGCCCGGCCGCCAGTTCGACGGCGTCCGCAGCCCCGATTTCCATCATCGGCTCCAGCGGAGGGCCAAGCCCGAAGGCCAGCTCTTCGTTGTCTCCGAACCCCACCTGCCGCTCCCGCCACTTGTCGCCATCGACGACAAACTGACGAACGGGAAGGCAGTCGAGAAACTCGTTGGCAATGATGATGGCCGGCCCCGGCGGTATTTCCTCCAGCCCCGCGTGATGCGTCGGACTGTGTGCGCCCAGCGCCTCTAGCTGAACCGCGCGAAGCGCATGGCTCGCCTCCACCAGCCGCAGCTGCATCGCGGAGAGAAAATCCGGCGCCATCCGCGCGGTCCGCAACATGTCCGCCATCATCGCGCCCCGTCCCGGGCCCAGCTCGATCAGGTCGAACTGCGCCGGCGACCCCATCGCCTGCCATTCGTGAATCGCCCAGCCGCCCAGCAACTCGCCGAACACCTGACTGATCTCCGGCGCCGTGGTGAAGTCACGCCCCAGGCCCGGACGCGTGGCGTAGTAACCATGCTCGCGGTCGTGCAGGCACATCGCCATGAAGGCGGCCACCGACATCGGTCCGTCGTGACGGATCGCCCGCTGCAACCGGCGCTTCAGCTCGCTCACGCTGGCTGCGCCTGCCTCCGCGCCCGGTAGATCAGCCACGCGCCGCCAATCAGCATCGGCAGCGACAGCAGCATGCCCATCGTCAGGAAGCCGGGCAGGCCGGAGACGAAGCTGTCGGGCTCGCGGAAGTTCTCAACGAACGTCCGGGCGAGGGCGTAGCCGACCAGGAAGATGCCGGAGACAAGGCCCGGCCACCGCAGCGCACGGAAATGCCAGACGGCGACAGCGAGGATTGCAAACAGCAACAGCCCCTCAAGCCCGGCCTCGTAAAGCTGGCTTGGGTGAACGAGCGCCTCGTTGCCGGTATAGACCCACTCGCGGGCGCCCCAGTCATAGGTCGGAAACTTCATCGCCCAAGGCACGCTGGTCTCGCGACCGTAGAGCTCGCCATTGATGAAGTTGGCGATGCGTACGAGAAAGATGCCGATCGGCGCCGCCGCACACGCAACGTCGGCCAGCCGCAACAGCGGGATCTTCCGCGACCATGCCGTATAGACTGCGGCCAGCGCAGCCCCGATCAGTCCGCCATGGAAAGCCATGCCGCCTTCCCACATGCGCAGGATAAACGACGGATCGCTCAGCACCCGCTCGGGCTCATAGGGAAGCGTATAGAAGAGAATATAGCCGAACCGTCCGCCAAGCAGGATGCCGAGCATCACCCAGAAGGCGAAATCGTCGATGTCGTCCTTCTTGATCGGCGACGGGCCATTGTCGCTCCACAGCCGGTCTCTCTGCGCGACGCGGTTGGCGTACAGCCACCCCAGCACGACCCCACCAATATAGCCGAGCGCATACCAGCGAATGGGGAAGGGCCCCAGCTCCAGCGGCCCGAGGGACATGCGCGGGATGGGCAGGGTGAACGCCGCAGGATCGATCTGCGGGAATGGAATCTCGACCAGCATCTCTTGGGTTGTCCGCCTTTGATTTCCGCCCTGCGAATGCGCATATTGATATCGGCTCCGTCACCGGGGTCTACCTCGGAGGCGCAGATGCAGACTCGAAACCCTATTCTGGACGACCTGTCAAAGCTCGCAGCAGGCGCCGCCGGCGCAGCGCAGGCCGCCAGCGAGGACGCGAAGACGCTCTTTCGCTCCGGCGCGGACCGCATCATCGCCGACATGGACCTCGCCAGCCGCGAGGAAGTGGCCGCCCTGAAGGATTCGCTCGCCGCGGCGCTTGCGCGCATCGATTCGCTCGAGAAACAGGTCGAAACCCTGCAAAAGTCTGGCAAGAAACCGGGCTCTAGCGACGGAAAGGTCTGATTCATACGAATCAAGGGAGCGTTTCATGACCGTTGCTTCGGTCAGGGGACGCTGACTAGCGTTCCGATCACTGGGCGCTAAGCCCAAGGCTTGGGAGCTGGACATGAATACGCTTGAGTATTTGCCGCACGAAGAACTGGAAGACGCGCTGGACGTTGTCGAACAGACGCTCCTCGCCGCCAACTGGGTCTGTGAGCGCTCCGAGGAGGGCGTCATCCACTGCGCTACGTCCACACGCTGGGGCGAGTGCGGCGGAATGTTCGTCTGGCGCGACGAGCCCGCCTCGATCCATTTCTCCTTATCGCTCGACCTCAAGTCCTCGCCGGCCCGCGAACGCGCCGTCAGCGATCTGCTCCGCAAGATGAACGAACGCCTCTGGCTCGGCCATTTCGACTACTGGCCGGAAGACGGCGTCGGCGTCTTCCGCCACACCATCCCGATGCTCGATCGCAGCGCGCCAGAGCCGGGCGAGATCGCTGCGATCCTCGCCGCCGCGCTCGACGGCGCAGAGCAATTCCTGCCGGCCTTCAACTTCGTCGTATGGGCGGGACAGTCGCCGGATGAAGCGCTCGCCGCTTCGCTCTTCGAAACCGCAGGCGAGGCCTGATTCAAATGACGTCCGGCGCAAAGCAGACTGCCGCGCGCCGGGCGCTTCTCGTCGGGGCCGGCCGCATGGGCGGCGCCCTCGCCAGGGGTTGGCGCGCCAACATGCGCGCAGCGGGGCTCAAGAGCCTCGATATTCTCGACCCCAATGCGTCTCCTGAAATCTTGGCGCTGGCCGAGGACCGTCGCATCCGCCTCAACGCCGCGCCGCGCCCGGTCGATCTGGTGATCCTTGCGGTCAAACCGCAGGGCTTCAACGCCACCGCGCCGGGACTCGCCGCGTGGCTCAGCGATGACCCGCTCGCCATCTCCGTCATGGCCGGCATCCAGTCCGACAGCATCGCGGACCGGCTCGGCGTCCGGCGCGTCATCCGCACCATGCCCAACACGCCCGGCGCCATCGGGCAGGGCGTCACCGCCTACACGGCTGCGAAAGCCTGCACGGAAGAAGACCGCGAACTGGCGGAAACGCTGCTCGCGCCCCTCGGCGCAGTGGTCGGCCCGATGACGGAAACAGAGCTTGAGTCTGCAACGGCCATTTCCGGCTGCGGCCCGGCCTACCTGTTCCTGCTCGCCGAAGTGCTGGAAGCCGCCGCCCGCGCCTCCGGTCTGAAACCCGACGTCGCAGCCATTCTCGCCCGCCAGACCGTGACCGGCGCAGGCGCCCTTCTGGCCGAAGGCGGCGAGCCTGCCGACCTCCGCCGCGCCGTCACATCGCCCGGCGGGGTGACAGCCGCAGCGCTCGACGTCCTGATGGCGCCGGGCGGCATGCCGGACCTGTTCCGCCGCGCCGTCGAAGCGGCCATCGCCCGCAACCGCCAGCTGGCGAAACCCGACTGACTTAGTCCTCTTCCTTGCGCTTCTGGCTGTCGGGATCGAGCGGGATGCGGATCGTCGCCTTGAGGCCGCCCATCGACGAGTCACCCAGCTCCACATCCCCGCCATGCGACCGCGCGGCGTCGCGCGCGATCGTCAGCCCAAGCCCCACGCCTGAAACGTTGAGATTGCGCGCCGCATCCAGCCGGTTGAACGGCCGGAACGCATCTTCGCGGCTCTCCGCCGGTATTCCCGGCCCATCGTCCTCGACATCGACATAGGCAAACTGCCCATCGCGCCAGACGCGGACGCTGACCGTCTCTGCATGGTCCGCCGCATTGTTGATGAGGTTTGCGATGGCGCGCTTGACGGAGATGGGGCGCAGCCGCAGTACCACCGTCTGGTGCGCATCGACACTCACCTTGGCGCGTTCGGATGCCGCAAGGCTTGCGTCCTTCGTCAGCGTCGAGAGGTTGGTTTCGCATGCGGCCTCGGCTTCCTCGCCCCGCGCGAAGGCCAGATAGCCCTCCAGCATCTCTTCCATTTCCTTGATGTCGGTCTTGGCCGCGGACAGATCGATGTCCTTCGGCATCATCGACAGCTCGAGCTTCAGCCGCGTCAGCGGCGTGCGCAAATCGTGCGACACCCCCGCCAGCATCGCAGCGCGCTGGTCGGTATACCGCATGATCCGGTTGCGCATCCGGATGATCGAGCGCGCCGCCTGCCGCACTTCGCGCGCGCCGGACGGCCGGAATTCCGGCGCATCTTCCCCGCGCCCGAACGCATCGGCTGCATGCGCCAGCTGCATGATCGAGCGCACCTGATTCCGCAGGAAGGCGTAGGACGTCGCCAGCAGGAAGGCACAGAAGATCAGCGTCCAGACGATGAAGATGTGTGCGGTGATGATCACCACGCGCTTGCGGTCCAAAACGGTCTCAAGCACGCCGCCCTCGGTGAGGACGCGGATCGTCATCATCCCGTTCGGACTGGCGGCGAAGGCGAACTCGCCCCCCACCTGGTTGCGCAGCTCGTTGGTCAGCGCCCCGCAGCATCGACGGCCATCGGGCGGCGTGAGCGTGGTCTCGCCCTCGAAGAAGTCGACGCTCATCAGGCCGGCCTCGGCCAGGCCGCTCACCAGCTCGTTCCAGCCCTCGGGATTGGTCTCGCGCTGTTCGATGATCAGCGCAATTTCCCGCGCCACGCTGCGCGACAGCTTGGCGTTCACATCACGCACATGGTTGGAAAAGAAGTACAGCGTCATCGTCACGACGAAGATGATCATCGGCACGATCAGGATGAGGATGTGCCGGGACTTGTATCCGCGCGGCGTATAATCTCTCAGCCGCATGCCTAGTCTCCGGCCAGCCGGTAGCCGACGCCGCGCACCGTCTGCAGGTAGACAGGCTCGCGCGGATCAGGCTCGATCTTGCGCCGCAGGCGGGTCACCTGAACATCGACCGTGCGCTCCACGCCGGCAGACATGAGCTGCGCCAGCTCATGCCGCGACACCGGCTCGCCAACACGGCCCGCAAGAATGCGCAGCAGCAGCGCTTCGGACTCGGTGAGCCTCACAGGCCGACCATTGCGGCGCAGCTCGCCTTTTTCCGCATGAAACACCAGTCCCGACATCCGGATCTCGTCCGACACCGCTTCCGGACCGCTGCGGCGCAGAATGGCGTTGATCCGAAGCTGCAGCTCTTCAGGCTCAAACGGCTTCGAGAGATAATCGTCCGCGCCCCGCCGCAGCCCGTCGATCCGGTCGTCCGATTCGGTCCGCGCCGTCAGCATGATCGCCGGCACGTCCAGCGTCTCCCGAATGCCGGACAACAGGCTGAACCCGTCTTCCCCCGGCATCATCACGTCGGAATCACGAGGTCGAAATCGATCGAGTGAAGGAACTTGCGCGCCACCGAAGCGTCGCGGGCGACCGTGACGCTGTATCCGGACTGGCTCAGATAGCGCTTCAGCAGGCTCCTCAGCCGGTCGTCGTCGTCCACGACCAGAATGTGCGCGGTCTGGGCGCTCAACGCTGATCCTTCGCCGCCGCAAGCTGCTGAAGCACGCGCCGTGCGCCGGCCACGGCTTCCGGCCCGGCCTCGAGAAAGGCCTCCCGCAACGCCTGGCGCCGCCGTTCGGTCGCGCTCTCGGTCAGGACCCGTCCTGTGTCCGTCAGCGACACGATCCGCCGCCGCCGGTCGGTGGAATCGACATGACGCTGCAGTAGCCCGGCGGTTTCAAGATCGTTCAGATGGCGGGCGAGGACTGCTTCGGCGCCAGCAGCCGCTGGCGCAGATCGCCCACGTCCAGATCGCCCCGGTCATAGATTTCCTGAAGAATTTCAAGCTCCGGGCCGGACAGCGAGGCCGGTGCGCCGCTGCTTTCCACCAGTTCAGCCAGCCGCCGGGCCGCCGCCCGGATCAGCGCGGCGCTCTGGTTGAGCTCCTGATCGCGCAGGTATAGCCGGGGGACGGCTGCGTCCTCGGACGTTTCTGCAGTCTGGGGTCGGTTGACAGTCATGAGTGCGAAACGACAATGGAAGGAACGGACGTGAAACTCAAGCTGGAAGCAGGTTTGGCGGACCGTCTCAATAAAAGTATCGGAAACATCGTATGTCCCTCCTACCTTATGACGACCGTGACGGCTGGATATGGTTGGACGGCCAGTTTGTCGACTGGCGCGACGCCAAGATTCACGTTCTGACCCATTCGCTGCATTATGGCGCCTGCGTCTTCGAAGGTGAGCGCGCCTACAACGGTCAGGTCTTCAAGAGCGAGGAACATACGAAGCGGCTGCACCGCTCGGCCGAGCTGGTTGGTTACAAGATCCCGGTCCCGGCCGAAGAGATCAACCAGATCAAGCGCGACCTCATGGACAAGAACGGGTTCGCGGACTGCTATGTGCGCGCCTTCTCCTGGCGTGGCGCCGAGATGATGGGCGTGTCGGCGCAGAAGGCGGAAATCCACACCAGCGTCGCCGTCTGGGAATGGGGCAATTACTTCGCAGACAAGATGAAGGGCATCCGGGTGACGATGTCGGACTGGCAGCGCCCGTCGCCGAAGACCATTCCGTCCGCTGCCAAGGCGTCAGGCCTCTACATGATCTGCACCATGGCCAAGCACAAGGCAGAGTCGCAGGGCTACGCCGACGCGCTGATGCTGGATTATCGCGGCTATGTCGCCGAGCTGACCGGCGCCAACGTTTTCTTCGTCCGCGACGGCGCGATCCACACGCCGACGCCGGACTGCTTCCTTGACGGCATCACCCGCCACACGGCGATCGACCTCGCAAAAGCGCGCGGCTACGAGATCATCGAACGTCACATCAAGCCGGAAGAGCTCTCAACCTTTTCGGAATGCTTCATCACCGGCACGGCGGCCGAGATCACCCCGGTCGCGGAGATCGCGGGCCACACCTACAAGCCGTCAGTGATCACTGAAGAGCTCGTCGAGGATTACGACAAGCTGGTGCGCGGCAAGCTGAAAGTGTCCGAGACCGCCTAGGCCTCCATGGCCGCTGCGATCTTGTCGGCGAGGGGCTGCAGTTCGTCTGCGCCCCGCATGCCGCCTTCGCCATGCGGCCGCAGCGGCTTGCCTTCCCAGCACGGGATCACGTGCACATGCAGGTGAAAGACGGACTGTCCGCCGGCGGTCCCGTTGAACTGCATGATCCGCACGCCATCGGGATCCAGCCCCTTGATGACAGCGCGGGTCGTCTTCTGCACGCGCTCGAACAGACCCGCGATGCGCTCAGCCGGTAGATCGACCAGATTGCGCGAGTCCACACCCTTCGGAATCACCAGGCAGTGCCCCTCGCTCTGCGGGAACACGTCCATGAACACGAGCGTCGCGTCGTCCTCGTAGACCTTCACGCAGGGCATCTCGCCCTTCATGATCTTCGCGAAGATGTTGTTCCGGTCGTATTGACCCTCAAGGCTCATCTAGAATTCCTCCTCGCCAAGTCCCTCATCGCTCCGGGGACCTTTCCGGAATGGCGTGTAATCCGCAAGCTGCTCGACGCCTTCCGCGACGGCGCGTCGCTCCTGGTCGAGATAGCTCTCAAGCGCTGCATGCAGGCCCGGATGCGTGATCCAGTGCGCCGACCGCGTCGTCACCGGCTCGTACCCGCGCGCCAGCTTGTGATCGCCCTGCGCGCCGGCCTCCACCCGCCCAAGCCCGGCCTCGATCGCATGCTCGATCGCTTGGTAATAGCAGACCTCGAAGTGCAGGAACGGCCGATTGACCCGCCGCCCCAGTATCGCCCATAGAGCGCATCCCGGCCTGCGATGTTCAACGCCGCCGCAACCGGTGCGCCGTCATCGATCGCCATCACCATCACGACCTTGTCCTTCATGCGATCATGCAGAACCTCGAAGAACGCCCGGTTGAGATACGGCGACCCCCACTTGCGTCCGCCGGTATCCATGTAGAACGCAAAGAACGCATCCCAGTGCGCCGCGGTCAGGTCATCGCCGGAAATTCTCACGATCTGCAGGTCCCCATTCGCCGCAGCCCGCTCCTTTCGGATCATCTTGCGCTTGCGGGAGGCGAGGGCGCCGAGGAAGTCGTCGAAGCTCTCATACCCGCGATTGATCCAGTGATACTGCTGGTCGATCCGCTGCAGCCAGCCATCCGCGCCAAGCAGCTCCCAGTCATCCTTGCGAAGAAAGTTCACATGCGCCGAGGACAGCCCGGACGCCTCGGTCGCCTTGGCGATCGCGCCCGCCAGCAACCGTACGATCCCGGTCCTTCGCGCATCGTCGCGCGCCAGAAGCCGCGGCCCGGTCACCGGCGTGAACGGCGCAGCGCACAGCAGTTTCGGATAATACTGCCCGCCGGCGCGCTCCAGCGCATCCGCCCACGACCAGTCGAATACGAACTCGCCGCGCGAATGGTCCTTAACGTACAGCGGCGCAGCCCCCACAAGCACGCCATCTGCATCCCGCACAGTCAGATGCTGCGGCGTCCAGCCCGTCGCGCCAGATGCGCACCCCGTCGCTTCCAGCGCCTCAAGAAAATCCCAGTCCATGAACGGGTGCGCATCGGGGACGAGCGCATTCCACTCGGCACGCGAGAAACGCGCCATGCCAGCCTCAATGGCGAGTGTCAGCCCAGTGTGCCCGCCATCATCGTGAGGCAAGAGTGCATCCCTTGTGTGTCGCGCAATCCGCAGCGCCCAGCCGATATGGGAACGCCGGGCGTCATCCCAAAGCCTCAGGCAAACTCGATGACAGCGTCAACCTCGACCGCTGCGCCAAGCGGCAGAACCGGGCAGGCGACCGCAGATCGCGCATGCCGGCCTGCATCGCCCAGCACATCGACCATCAGGTCCGAACAGCCATTGATCACCTTCGGGATGTCGGTGAAGTCGCCCGTCGCATTTACGAAACCGCCGAGCTTGACCACCCGCACCACCTTGTCGAGCGATCCCAGCGCCGCCTGCGCCTGCGCCAATAGGTTGATCCCGCACAGCCGCGCCGCCGCCTGACCAGCCTCAAGGTCCATGTTCTCGCCCAGCCGGCCGCGCACCAGCCCGTCCGGCCCGAGCGAAACCTGACCTGAAATGAACAGCATCTGCCCGGTCTTCACGAAGGGTACGTAATTCGCCACCGGCGCCACGGGCTGCGGCAGCTCGATGCCCAGTTCCTTCAACTTGTCCGCAATCGCCATTGTCTTCTCCAGGTGTCAGTTTGCCCGACCGTCATGCCCCGGACCTGCGCCCGATATCAACCAGCCATCAAGCGCAGATCAATCCGCCTTCGGCCCCTGCGAACGCACCGCACGTCCCGTCCGCACCGCATCCTCGCCAAACTTCGAGCGCGCGACATCCGCCGCCCGCTCGGCGCCAGCGCGCTTCAGCGCCTTGGGGTCCGCAAGGTCCAGCGCATCGCCGCCCGCCGGCGAAAGCTCCGACAGCCCAACGCCAATCAGCCGATACTTCGCGCCGGTCGTTTCCTTCGCCAGGAGCGGCCGCGCCGCCCGGAAGATCGACTGGGCCAGCTGCGTCGGCGCATGCAGCTGCGTCTGGCGCGATATCGTCTTGAAGCTCGCGGTCTTCAGCTTGAGATTCACCACGCGCCCGTCCACGCCCGCAGCCTTGGCCCGATCCGCCGTCCGCTGGCTCAGCTTCCACAATAGGTCTTCAAGCGCCGCCGCATCCGAGACATCCTCGAACAGCGTCGTCTCCGTCGACACCGTCTTGCGCTCGCCGCCCGTCGTCACCTTCCGTGCATGGCGTCCGAATGCACAATTGTGCAGCCACAGCCCGGTCTCGCCAAACCGCTTGACCATCTCCCTGGCGTCGAGGCGCTGGATATCCCCGACGGTCGCGATGCCGGCCGCGTTCAACTTCTTCTCAAGCGCAGGGCCAACGCCCCCAATCACCCGCACCGACATCGGCGCGAGCAGCCCCGGCGCTTCTTCCGCCGAGATCGCACAGAAGCCGCGCGGCTTGTCCATCTCCGACGCCGTCTTGGCGAGGAACTTGTTCACCGACAGCCCCACCGAGATCGTCAGCCGCAACTCCCGCTCAACCCGCCGCTGCAGCGCCATCAGCGAAATGGCGGGCGAATGGCCGTGGAGCTTCTCCGTCCCGGTCAGGTCGAGATAGGCCTCGTCGATCGACACCGGCTCGACGATCGGCGTCAGCTCCAGCATCATCTCGCGGATCTTCCGGCCTTCCTCGGCATACACCGACATCCGCGGCCGGATCACCACGGCGTTGGGGCAGGCTTTCAGCGCCTTGAACATCGGCATCGCCGAGCGAACCCCATAGGTCCGGGCGATGTAACAGCAGGTCGAAACAACGCCCCGCTTGCCGCCGCCGACGATGACCGGCTTGGCCACAAGCTCGGGATTGTCCCGTTTCTCGATGGAGGCGTAAAATGCGTCGCAGTCGACGTGGGCGACCGCCAGTTCTGACAATTGGGGGTGTGAATAAGTCCGAATCGACCTGCACTGCGTGCAGGATTGGCGCGCATCGCTGAATTCCGCGTAACAATCGCGGCACACACTTGTTTGTCTGGGACCGGTTACAGCCATGTGCGGTGGGAAAACGCAGAGTTATTCAGCAATTGTCTGCGCTTCGGCTGCTGCTGTCGATGGTAAAACACGCAATGCTGCCGTTCCTGAGGAAATTCGCAAAAGCCGGTTAACGTTCTCGCGGTCTAACTGGAGGCGAGGGGTGCGAATCGCGCCCGCACGCCGATATCGAAGGGTATGATGTCCGAACCGTCGCAAAAGACTGTTCTGGTGGTCGAAGACAATGAGCTCAACATGAAGCTCTTCTGCGACCTGCTGGGCGCTTTCGGCTACCGCACCGTTCAGTCCCGCGATGGCCTGAACGCGGTCGACCTCGCGCGCGAGCATCATCCCGACCTGATCATCATGGACATCCAGCTCCCCGAAGTCTCCGGCCTCGACCTGACGCGCTGGATCAAGGACGACGAAGCCATCGCCCGCATTCCGATCATGGCGGTCACAGCATTCGCCCTGCGCCAGGACGAGCGTCTGGTGCGTGAAGCGGGCTGCGAGGACTATCTCTCCAAACCCATCCAGATGGGTCCCTTCCTTGAATCGGTCGAACGCCTCACGACGCGCGCCAGCGCCGCCCATTCCGGCGCGGGGAGTCCCGCTCCATGAGCGCACGCGTTCTCGTCGTCGATGACATAGAAGCCAACCGGAAGCTGCTCCACGCCAAGCTTTCGAACGAGTACTTCCACGTCATCACCGCCGTCGACGGCGTCGACGCGATCGAACGCGCGCGCGCCGAAGAACCGGACGTCATTCTGATGGACGTGATGATGCCGCGCATGGACGGCGTCGAAGCCACCCGCGAACTCAAGGTCGACCCGCGCACCGAGCACATTCCGGTCGTGATGGTCACCGCACTGAACGAACGCGAGGAGCGCCTGCGCGGCCTCGGCGCCGGCGCCGACGATTTCCTGACCAAACCGGTCAACGACCTGCTGCTCCTCTCACGCGTGCGCGCGCTGACGAAGTACAAGCTGGTCGCGGATGAACTGCGCAAGCGCGAAGCCAGCGGCCGGCGCATCGGCGCGCTCGACCTCAACGCCTCCGCGCGCGCCTCGGAACCGGCACGGATCCTCGTCGTCGACGAGAACGAGCGCCAGGCCAAGCGCATCTGCAAATACCTTGAGGGCCTGCACCGTCCGCTGTCGTTGGGCGAGGCGACGGCCATGGGCATCGCCAGCTCCATGGTCGACGTGCTGATCGTATCGCTGGAAAACGACCAGCTCGATGGCCTGCGCCTGTGCGCTTACATGCGCTCGGAAGAGGCGACCCGCGACCTGCCGATCATCGTCGTCGCCGAGCCCGACGATTCCGAACGCGCCGTCCGCGCGCTGGAGCTTGGCGCCTCCGACATTGTCATCAAGCCGATCGACGCCGAGGAATTGAACGCCCGCGTGAAGACACAGGTGCGCAAGAAACGCTACCTCGATGCGCTGCGCTCGCGCCTCGACCAGTCGATGGAGCTTGCGGTCACCGACCAGCTCACCGGCCTGCACAACCGCCGCTACATGCGCATGCAGCTCGAACAATTCGTGCGCCGCGCCCACATGGGCGACCCGCAGGTCTCGGTCCTCATCGTCGACCTCGACTTCTTCAAGCGCATCAACGACATCTACGGCCACAATGCCGGCGACGAAGTGCTGAAGGAATTCAGCCGCCGCCTGCGCGAGAACATCCGTCCGATGGACCTTGCCTGCCGCTATGGCGGCGAGGAATTTGTCATCGTCATGCCCGAGACCCGCCCGGGCCTCGCTTATTCAGCAGCCGAACGGCTCCGCAAGAAGGTCGCCGAAACGCCCTTCCGCCTGAAGAGCGGGGAGGACCTCCGGGTCACCATGTCCGGCGGCATCTCGACCTCGGAAGAGGACGAGGACATCGATCATCTGCTCAAGCGGGCGGATGACGCGCTCTACCAGGCGAAATCGAACGGCCGCAACCGCATCGAGCTGCACGAAAGCGCAGCCGCCCGGGCCGGCGACCATGAAACCCAGTCAGAACCCTCGCAAGACGCTTAACTTGAGCCCCGATCGGGCCCATACTCCTCTGATGGACACCTACACCCCCGGACAGGCCCCAGGAGAGGCCAAGATCGCCTACCTCGACGGCGATTTCGACGTGCTCAAGCCCGGCCGTTTCGTCGTGTGCGCCGTCACCGGCAAGAAGATCGCGCTGGAGGACCTCCGCTACTGGAGCGTCGACCTGCAGGAAGCCTATTTCGACGCCGAGGCCGCAACGACCCGGTGGAAGGAAACGCAGGGCAAGTAGCGACCCGGTTCGCCGGCGGCTCTGCGCAAGCGGGAGAGGGCGGAATGGCGAGAGCGGCGAAGACCCACGACTCTGGCAACCAGACCGTCCCGACCGGCAAATCGGTCGCGGCATTCCTGAAGACCGTCGAAAACCCCGGCCGGCGCGAAGACGCCGAACAACTCGTCGAGCTGTTCAGCCGCTGGACCGGCTTGGAACCCCAGATGTGGGGCCCATCGATTATCGGCTACGGCCGCTACCGCTACGAATACGAAAGCGGCCGTTCAGGCGAGATGCTGGCCGCCGGCTTTTCGCCGCGCAAGGCGAACATGACGCTCTACGTCGGCGCGAAGTTTGACGGCAAGGACGCGCTGCTGGCCCAGCTCGGCAAGCACCGCACGTCGGTCGCCTGCCTCTACATAGGCCGCCTCTCCAGCATCGATCTCAAGGTGCTGGAGAAGATCGTCAAAGGCTCGCTGAACGCCACGAAGAAGGCGCACGAAGTCTTCCCGAAATAGCCCTCACATCACGCCGGCGTCGATCCAGGCCTGCTTCGGCCAGCGATTGTGCATCCAGAACCATTGCTCCGGCGCCTGCAGGATCCACCTCTCAACCATCTGGTTGATCTTCAGCACCGTGTCGTGGATCGACTTCTGTTCCGTCTCGGCCGCGACCGGCATGAACGGCTCCTCGACCCGTACAACATAGCGCGCCTTGCCGGTCCGCTGCGCCACCATCGGCATCAGCTCGACGCCATACCGCATCGCCAGCCGCGTGGGTCCCGGCGCCGTCATCGCGTCATGGCCAAAGAACGGAACCGGGATGCCCTGGTTGAACTTCTGGTCGTTCATCAGCCCGACCGACTGACCGCCCGACAGCGCCCGCATAAGCTCACGCGTCCCCGCGCCCTTGGGCGTCAGAACATCGATCCCATAGGCGTGTCGCGCACGGTTGATGCGCCGGTCGATATAGGGGTTGTTGGCGGCGCGGTAGGTAATCTGGCAGTCCAGCGGCCGGTTACAGATCGCCGACGCCATCACTTCCCAGTTGGCAAAATGGCCGCCGATCAGGACCGCGGGCTTCTCGCGCGCCTGAACCGCATCCAGCCGCTCGGCCCCCTCGACCACAATCCGCGCGTCGTCCGTATAAGGCCGCATCTTCGGCAGGTGAGGCATCTCCCCCGCCAGTCGCCCGAGATTTTCCCACGCGCCACGCGCAATCGACTCGCGCTCCTTGTCGGGAATGTCGGGCAGGGCCAGCCGCAGGTTCCTCATCATCGTGCGATGCGGCGTGATCTTCGGCCCCACAAACCGCATCAGCGCCGCGCCCGCATCCGACGCCTGTTCAATCGACAACGCCTTCAGCGGATACCAGTAGAGCAGGTCCCACGCCCACGCCTCCGCGCCCCAGCCAGTGCGGGACAACAGCGACATGCGCTTCTGCATCTCGACCGGCCGGATATAGCGCGGCTCACTGTCTGGCTTTTCGAAAGCGCTCATCCGCGACGACCCGCACGCAGAACCGGCTCACAGATGGCGTCCAGCGCCTCTGGATCATCGAACACGACGCTCACTCGCGCCACGTCGACATCGGCGCCAAACGCCTTGTCCAGCCGCACATGGTCCTTGCTCGTCGTCACAAGTCTCGCGCCCCGCTCCTCGGCCAGCTTCCGCAGGTATCGCAGATCGCCTGCCGAATAGACATGATGATCCGCAAACGGAATGGTCTCGGACAATTCCACGCCCGCCTGCTGGCGCAGACTGTCGAAGAACCGCTCCGGCCGCCCAATCCCCGCGAAGGCAACATAGGTCCCGCCAGCCAGCGCATTGTCAGGCGCCAGCCGCCCACGCCACACCGCAAGCCCGGAGGCCGCAACCTCAGCCGGAACCGCACCATCCCCCATCAGCACCACGCCATGCGCACGTGACAACCCGGCGACTATCGGCTCGCGCAGCGGCCCCTTTGGAAACACATGACGATTCCCAAACGGCTCGGCCGCATCCACCACCACGACCGACACCGTTTTCGACAGGGCAGGGTTCTGATGCCCGTCATCCATGATGATCGCCTCGACACCATCCGCCTTCATGGCCAACGCGCCCGTAGCCCGGTCGCGCGCAATCCAGCTCTCGCCCCCCGACGCCAGCATCAGCGGCTCGTCTCCCACCATGCCGGCGGTGTGATCACCCGGCGAAACCCGCAGCGGCCCCTTCAACTCCCCGCCATACCCTCTGGAAAGGCTGGCCGCCCGCAGCCCGCCCTCCGAGAGCCGCGCACGCAGCGACGATACCACCGGCGTCTTTCCCGCACCGCCCAGCGTCAGGTTACCGACGCACACCACAGGTATCCCACACTCGAGCGGCTCGGCCCGCGCGATCCGCCGCGCGCCCATGTGCGCATACAGCGCCGCCGCCGGTGACAGCAGGAACCGCGTCAGCGGCGCAGCCGCCCGCGAGCGCGGATCAAGATCGCGCCAGAAGTGGGGCTCACGCATCCGCCTGCGCCTCCCTCAGCATGGCGCAGACCGCGCCCACCGTGACCGTCATCGCCGCGCGCGACTCCGCCAGGTAAGCGGTCACCGCCGCCCAGTCGGCATGCGCGTGCGCCCCGTCGCGCAGGCACGCGCCCCAGAACGTCGCCAGCTCTGACGCGCCATGCCCGATCACCACCGCGCCGCAGCGCTCCAGCGCGTCGAACGTATCCCGAAAATTGTATCCGTAAGGTCCGCAGAAGACCCGGCGGTGAACCTGCGCTGGCTCCATCGGATTATGCCCGCCAATGCCATCGACGCTGGCGCCGCCGAGGAACACCCCGTCGGCGACCTCGAACCAGAACATCATCTCGCCCAGCGTATCCGCGACCAGCACGTCGCAGCTGGCGGCAGGAACAGAAGCATCGGCTGAACGACGCTGGGTCTTCATCCCGCGCGCCTCGCTCAGCGAAACAATTTCGCCGCCCCGCTCCGGATGCCGCGGCGCGATCACCAGCAACGGCTTGCCGCCGCCGCCGCGCCGCACCCGGTCCAACGCATCCAGCGCCAGCGCCTCTTCACCCGCATGTGTCGACGCCGCCAGCAGAACCTGACGCCTGCCAATGCCAGCTCGCCACGCGTCTACCTGATCACTGTCGGCGGCCTTCACCTGCATCGCGCGCTTGAGATTTCCGATCACATCGGGCCGACAGCCAAGGATCGAATCCAGCGCCCCGGCCGTTTTCGGATCCGCCGCCCCGACGAAACTGAACACGCCGAACAGCTCCCGCGCCGTCGCCTCCGCTTCAGCCAGCCGTCGATCGACCCGTCCGTCATCCGCGCGTTCACCAGCGCCGGAACGCCCCGGCGCTTCACACCCATCAGCATGTTCGGCCGATCTCGCCCTCGGCAAACACCACCGCGTCAGGCCGCCAATGGTCCAGAAACCGCCGCACCGCGCCGGGCGAATCGACCGGCGCCATCTGGTGCAACACCTTCTCGCTGGCGCTTCGGCCCACAAGCTCCGCCGACGTCAGCGTCTGCGTCGTCACTACCGCAGAGGCGTCACAACCCGCCGCCCGAACCTCGCGCAGCACACTCAGCAGCAACTGGGATTCGCCAACGCTCGCCCCGTGCATCCAGACCAGCGGTCCGTCCGGCCGCGGCGTCTGCGTCCGGCCCAATCGCTCGCCAACGCGATCCGCACGTTCCTTGCCTGATTTCAGCCGCTTGCGCAGGATCATCGGCGCGAACGGCTCCGCCATGCCTGTCGCCACCCGGTACATGCCCAGCGCCAGCGTCACTTCCGGCCCGTTTCCAGCTGGCCGCCCGGCGCACGCTCGCTGGCCGGCTTCATCTCGCGTCCCGCCAGTTTGGCCGCGCGCGCAGCCGCATCGCTGAGCTGCCTCTCGATGGTTTCGCGCAGCCCCTCGCTGTCCATGGCCTTGCTGGTCTCGATCGGCGCGCCAAGAACGATGCTCCCGCGCGAGAAGGGAAGCGGCAGCAGGAACCGGTCCCACGTGTTCAGCCGCTTGCCGCCCGACGCCAGCCCCACCGGCACGACAGCTGCACCCGCCTGCTGCGCCAGCTTCACCGGCTCAAGCGGCACTTTCTCCGCAGGGCCTCTCGGCCCGTCGATGGTCATGCAGACGATGGCGCCGCTCTTCATCGCCTTCAGCGCCGCGCGCGCCCCCGCCACGCCGCCTTTCTCCTTCCGCCGGTCCTTGCGCGCCGTCGATCCGCGCACGCTGTGCAGGCCAAGAAAACTCGACGCCGCCGCCGCGATATTCCCATCCCGCGAGTTCGAATTGATGATCGTGGTCGGATGCTGCCGCGGCCAGTATTTCAGCACCTTCGTCTGGAGCGCGGGAAAGAGAAGAATGCCGTAATGCCAGGTCGCGATCACAACAGGCCGCTCGCCCCCCAGCAGCGGCCCCAGCTCATTGGCGCCCTCGATCCGCCAGCGGATCGTGGACGAGTTGATGCGCATGTAGACCCAGACGAGCCAACCAATGACCCGGTCAGAGAATCGGTTTTCGGGGGCGGCCGCACTCATACGGACTTCATACTCACTGTCCGACCCCATACCAGAGCGCACCGCAACACCGTGCAGGGCGAAGGCGCTTTGCCGCGCCCGACCTGCATCCTTCGGGTTGCAATCCGCGCCAAGCGGGGCATCTACCTCCCAGACCTCGTTAGGACCATAAATGGCCCAGACCATCGATCTTGCAACCACTGAAGGGCGCCGCCGTGCGCGTTACGACCTCACGTGGGGCGATCACGGCTTCCTCCGGGCGCGGTTTCGCAATCTTCACCAGATTTCCCCCGAAATGTACCGGGCCAACCAGCCATCGCCCGAACACATCGAACGCTACGCCAAAGACCTCGGCCTAAAGACCATCATTAACCTGCGCGGCAAGAGCCCAAAGGGCTATTACCTGCTGGAGAAAGAGGCCTGCGAAGCCAACGGCATCGAACTGGTCGATTTTCAGGTCTTCTCGCGCGACACCCCGACCCGCGAAACCTTTGACGGCGCGCGCGATCTCTTCAATTCGATCGCTTACCCGGCGCTGATGCACTGCAAGTCGGGCGCAGACCGGGCAGGGCTGGCCTCCGTCCTCTACATGCATTTCCGCCAGGGCCTGTCGATTCGCGAGGCCAAGGAGCAGCTCTCCTTCAAATACCTCCACATCCGGGCCGGAAAGACCGGAATTCTGGATTTCGTGTTCGACCGCTACCTGGAGCAGGGCGAACCAAAGGGGCTGTCCTTCATCGACTGGATCAACACCGATTACGACCGCGACGCCCTGAAAACGCTGTTCCTTGAAGGCCGTAAGAACAAGATCAACTACGACGAGCTGCTCCGCCGGGAATAGGGACAGGGCAATATTCCCCTACTGGTTGAAAGTAGAAATCGGTCGCGCCTCTCTCCCCAAGCCGCTAGGCTAAGACCTCGCCAAGTGGAGGGGTTCGCCATGAAAGTCTTTATCATCAACAGCTTCCGCATGATCGTGTACATTGCGTACTTCGCGATCATCGCGCTCTACACCTTCGGCTCGTATCTGCGCCGTGACGACGTGAACGGTGTATTCCGTGACCTGACCGGCAACGTGCTCAACCCATCGGGCGAGGCGGCAGTCTCGATCTTCGCGGGCCTGATCAGCGGCTGGTTCGTCGCCACCATCGTCTGCGGCCTGCTCGTCACGCTCCTCGACATCCGCGACGACATCAACGACCGCCTGCCGGACGCCAGCGCGAAATAGCCTCCGTCCGCAATTAAATAACAGTACGGGACGCCGGCAGCCTTGTCGGCGTCCTTTTCCATTCCGATAACCACCCCATGACCGACTCTCCCGCCGAACTCCTCCAGCACCTCCTCGAAAAGACCCGGGCCCACGGCGCCACCGCCGCCGATGCGCGCTACGAGGAATCCGCCAGCCTCTCCGTGGAAGTCCGCAATGGCGACCTCGAGGGCGTCGAGCGCGAGGAAAGCAAGGGCGTGGCCCTGCGCGCCTTCGTCGGCCAGCGCCAGGCCAACGTTTCGGCCACCGACCTGTCGAAAGACTCGCTCGACGCACTCTGCGAACGGGTCGTCCTGATGGCCAAACAGGCCCCTGAAGATCCCTATTGCGCCATCGCCGACGCCTCGGAGATCGCCACCGACTTCCCCGACCTCGACCTCGACTGTGACGACACGGCCGACGCGGCCGAACTCGAGCGCCGCGCCAAGGAGGCCGAAGCCGCAGCGCTTGCGGTCAAGGGCGTCAAGCAGATCGACCATGCCGGCGCCAACTGGGGCAGGGGCCAGACCTGGCTGGCCGCCACCAATGGCTTTTCCGCCCACCGCTCATCCGGCTCCACCTCGCTCGCCGTCGTCGCGATCGCCGAGAAGGACGGCAATATGGAGCGCGACTACGAGTTCCGCACCGTCCGCAAGGCCGGCTCGCTCCCATCGCCGGAATTCATCGGTCAGACGGCTGCAGCGCGCGCCGTGGCGCGCATGGGCCCGAAGAAGGTCGCCAGCCAGACCGCGCCCGTGATCTTCGAAAACCGCCTCGCCTCCCGCCTGCTCGGCGCATTCATCGGCGCGATTACCGGCCCGTCCATCGCCCGCGGCGTATCCTTCCTCAAGGGCAAGGTAGGCGAACCAGTCTTCGCCAACGCGATCAACATCGTCGATGAACCCCAGATCGTCGGCGGCTACGGCTCCCGCAGCTTCGACGGCGAGGGCCGCAGGGTCGTAACGACCGCCATCGTCAAGGACGGCGTCCTCACCCAATGGCTCCTCAACGGCCCCTCCGCCAAACAACTCGGCCTCGACCCCAATGGCTTCGCCAGCACGTCCTTCGGCGACACCCCCGGCGTCTCCACCTCCAACGTCAACATCGAAGCCGGCGCCCTGTCGCTCGACCAGCTGATGGCCGAAGCCGGAACCGGCCTCCTCGTCACCGACATGTTCGGCCCGTCCCTCAACCCGAACACGGGCGATTATTCCGTCGGCGTCTCCGGCTTCTGGATGGAGAACGGCCAGCGCGCCTATCCCGTCTCCGAAGTCACCGTCGCCGGCGACCTGCCGTCGATGTTCCTGCGCGCCGTCGCCGGCTCGGATCTCGACATCCGCTCCGCCTCGAATTCACCGAGCCTCCTCATCCCCGGCATGTCCATCGCCGGGACATGATCGCGCTCCGCTGGCGCGAATCCCGGCATTTTGTTACCTAGGCACGCAGAATTCACGGCAATCACGGGGCTCCCCAATGTCCGAACCGGAAAGCAGCAAACAGCTCCTCCACCTCGTCCTCGGCGGCGAATTGAAGGACGTCACCCGCGTCGAATTCGAGGACCTCTCCCAGATCGACTTCGTCGGCGCCTTCCCGAGCTACAAGGCCGCCTACGACGCCTGGAAGTCCGCCGCCCAGCGCACCGTCGACAACGCCGAGATGCGCTATTTCATCCTCCACGCCCACCGTCTCCTCGATCCGGAGACGGGCCGCGAACATAAGGCCTGAACCCGGCCTGATGCCTGAAACCGGCGCTGCGCAGCCCGCCATTGCGACGAAGTCCAGACCGGGAAGGCCAAGGGTCTTCCGCCGGTTCCTGCGCGACTGGCTGGCCCCGCAATCATTCTGGCTGATCCTCGGCGTCCTCTTCTCAGCCGTCACCGCCGCCGCCGCCTTCGGCTACGCCGACATCTCCCGCCGCGCCGTCGACTGGCTCGATCTTGGCGACGCCCGCGTCCTCACCCTCGCGCCGATCCTCATCATCGGCCTCGTCCTGATCCGCGCCGTTGCGCTCTACGCCCAGACGCAGGTCTTCAACATCGCCGTCCAGCGCGGTCTCGTCGAAATGCAGAGCGCGCTCTTCAACAGCCTGATCGGCGGCGACTACGCACGCCTCCAGCTCGAACGCTCCGGCGAATACGTCTCCCGCTTCGCCAACGACATGACCCTCCTGCGCGAAGCTTCGCTGCGCGTCGCGACCAACGCAGTCAAATCGACGCTCACCATCATCGCCTGTCTCGCCTTCATGCTCATCACCGACTGGGCGCTGGCGCTGTTCTTTCTGGTGGCTTACCCGATCGCCTTCTACCCGGTCATCAAGCTCGGCGAACGCATCCGCAAGACGTCCAAGCGCGCACAGGAACAGGTCGGTGAACTCACCGCCCACCTCGGCGAAGCTTTCGTCGGCGCCCGCACCGTCAAAGCCTACGGCCTCGAAACCCACCAGCAGCAGCGCGCGCGAAAGGGCTTCCTCGAACGCGCGCGCCTCTACATGAAGATCCTGCGCTCCAAGGCGCTGGTCGATCCCTTCCTCGAAGTCGTCGGGGGCATCGCCTTCGCCGGTCTCATCGCCTTCGCCGGCTGGCGCGCCATTAATGGCGAGGCCACCGTCGGCGACCTCGTCGGTTTCATCGCCGCCATCGGCATTGCATCGCCCGAAGTCCGCGCCCTCGGCACCCTCAACGCCGTCACCAACGAAGGCATGGCCGCCGCCGATCGCCTCTATGCCGCCATCGACGCGCCAGCGAACATCAGCGACACACCCAGCGCCGCCGCGCTGCCAACTTCGAACGGCGCCGTCAGCTTCGAGGATGTGAGCTTCGCCTACGGACCGGACGCCCCGGTGCTCAACGGCCTCGGGTTCAAGGCGAAGCCGGGCGAGACCATCGCCTTCGTCGGCCCGTCCGGCGCCGGCAAGTCCACCATCTTCAATCTCCTCCTGCGCCTCTACGACGCCGACAGCGGCGTTATCGCGATCGACGGCGTGAACCTCCGCGACATCACGCTTGCCTCCGCGCGCGCCCAGTTCGCGCTGGTCTCGCAGGACGCCTTCCTGTTCGACGCCTCCATCCGCGAAAACATCGCCTTCGGCCGGCCCGGCGCGAGCGATGCCGAGATCGAAGCCGCCGCACGCGACGCCGCCTGCGATTTCACACAAAAGCTTCCCGGCGGGCTCGACGCCCCGGTCGGCGAGGGCGGCGCCAGCCTCTCAGGCGGCCAGCGCCAGCGGGTCGCACTGGCGCGCGCGCTCCTCTCCAACGCGCCGATTCTGCTGCTCGATGAAGCCACCAGCGCCCTCGACAGCGAAAGCGAACAGAAAGTCCAGCAGGCGCTCGCCAACCTCTCCGGCAAGCGCACCATCCTCGTCATCGCCCATCGTCTCGCCACCGTGCGCCGCGCCGACCGCATCTACGTCATCGACAAGGGCGTCGTCGTGGAGACCGGCCAGCACGATGAACTCATGGCCCGCAACGGCGTCTACGCGCGCCTCGCCGCGCACCAGATGTCCTGATCGCAGCCCCGCCTGCCAAAACCGGCTTCAGCAGGCCGCCAGACGCGCTATCCTCGTGCGCGGAGGATGGACCATGCTGAAACCCGCCTTGCTCACCGCCGCAATCGCAGCGCTGACCGCCTGCACACACGCATCAGAAAACACCGACAGGCCGCAAGCCTCCACATCTATAGACCAACCCCGGCACACAAAACCCGAGGAAGAAATCGACCTGTTCACGCTGGCCATCGAAACCGGCCGCTGGAACGTGATCATCGACAATGCCCGCAACGGCGCCCGCGAAGCGCCGCCAAATGATCGCGACGAACCGCTGACCCTGCGCAGCGACCGCTCGCTGAAAGCAGGCGTGCTCGAACTCATCATGCTCCGCAACGAACTTTGCGCCACAGGCTTGGCGACAGGCTCCGATTGCACGCTTCCAGAAGTCCCAGCCTGGGCGTTCGAACCGCCAACGGCCGACACGGATCCGCAAACGCTGCAGCAACGCAGCGAATGGCTCGGCGCTGCGCTAGGCGACCTCACAAGCATCGGATGCGCAGCAGGCGTAGCAGCCACCGGCGATGAACGCTACTGCGCGGTAGAGTAGGCCAGCCCGAAGAGAGCCAACAGCCGCGCTCTCAGCCTCACCCAACTAGCCCGGACACGCCGCGTACAAGATAGACGACGCCAATCGCGGTCACGATCCACTTCGTCCACTGGCGAAAGCTCGCATCCGTCATCCGCTCGAGGATCCTGCCGCCCAGCCACGTCCCGGCCAGCGACAGCGGAACCAGCGCCGCAAACAGCCACGGCGAGGGAAACGCCGTCACCGCATCGCCCGCCAGGAAGATCGGCGCACCCCAGAACGCGATCTTCACCGCATGCGCCGTCACCTGCGTCGCCGCCTTCGTCGCCACCACGGCCTGACGCGACATCTCCGTCCTGACGAAGAACAGATCCAGCAGCGGCCCCGCCACCCCCGCCAGCGTATTCAGCAACTGCACCAGGAACCCGCACACCACAGCATGCACCGGCCGCTCCGCATCCAGCCGGAACCGCTCCTTCGGCAGCCACACCACCATCGGCGTGATCCCGAGCAGCAGGAACACCACAGGCTCATTCGGCCGCCACGCCACGAACACCAGTACCGCAACCGCCGCGACCACGCCGATCAGGTACCGGCCAATGACCCGCCACGAGATATGCTTCCAAAGAAAGGCGGCGCGCGAGCCGTTGGACACGATCTGGATCGCGCCATGCAGCACCATGGCGACCGCAACCGGCGTCACCCAGACCAGAACCCCCATCAGAATCAGGCCGCCAGCCATCCCGAACACGCCGGAAATCATCGCAGTCACGAAAGTCGCGGCCAGAACCGCTGCGATCACCGCGCTGGTCAATTTCGGGTGTCCTCCCTGACTGGCCCGCCCATTATTGCGCCGTCACGGACTGTCAAGCGCAGAACGACTGATTCGCTCACTTGCCATCATGGGCGACGCACCACACCTTTTCATTGAACAGGCAAGGAGGTCGTCATGATTGTGGTCCGCAGCGCCCGGAATACAGACGCCTCGAAGATCGCATCCGTACATGTCGAGACATGGAAGGAGGCCTATGCCGGCCTCCTCGACGGCGGCTTCCTCGACAGCATGACCGCCTCCCGGATGACCCGTCACTGGCGCAAGGCGCTGGATGAAAAGCGGCGCAATCTCGATGACGCAATCTTCGTCGCCGCGACGGAAAAGGATGTCGTCGGTTTCGTCACCATCTCGGCCTGCCGCGATGTCTTCGCCCCGTGGGAGGCGGAGATCACCATGCTCTACGTGCTCGACGAGTACCGCGGGGCAGGCATCGGCCGCGCCCTCATGAAATCCGTCGCGGACCACGCGCTGGCGCGCGGCATGTTCTCCGGCGGCCTCTGGGTGCTGCGCGACAATCTGCACGCCCGCGGCTTCTACGAAGCGCTCGGCGGCGACCGCTGCGGCCGCAAGATGGACACGGTCGGCGGACGAACGGTCCCGCTGGTCGGCTATTCATGGTCGGAAATCGCCAGCCTGGCCGAACGCACAGTTCCTCAACCCTTCCGCATCCGGAAGGCTGGCTAGCGCTCAGGGTCACGCCCTGACTTGCACTACCGGCGTCGATCACCCACACCTGATGGGAAGCTTTCCATAGCCCCCGGTTGCGAGCGCGCGCCGGGGCGCCGCTGCATCAGGAGATCGCGCCATGAACTTCGAATACTCGGACAAGACGAAGGAATACATCGCCCGCGTCTCCGACTTCATGGACAAGCACATCTTTCCAAATCTGGAGACCTTCACCCAGCAGCACGAAGCCGGCGATCGCTGGGTCACGCCCCAGATCGTTCATGACCTGAAGGAGAAGGCCCGCGCCGAGGGCCTGTGGAACATGTTCATGCCGCCCCATCCGGAAACGGACGAGGGCGAATGGCAGGGCGCCGGTCTCACCAACATGGAATACGCGCCGCTCGCCGAGCTGATGGGCCGCGTCGGCTGGGCATCTGAGGTGTTCAACTGCTCAGCGCCCGACACCGGCAACATGGAAGTCCTCAAGCGCTACGGCACGCAGGAACAGAAGGAGCAATGGCTGCGCCCCCTGATGGACGGAAAGATCCGCTCCGCCTTCCTGATGACCGAACCGGAAGTCGCATCTTCTGATGCAACCAACATCCAGACCCGCATCGAGCGCGACGGCGATGAATACGTCATCAACGGTCGCAAGTGGTGGTCTTCCGGCGTCGGCGACAGCCACTGCAAGATCGCCATCGTCATGGGCAAGAACGATCCCGACGCGCCGAAGCACAAGCAGCAATCCCAGATCCTCGTCCCGCTCAACACGCCCGGCATCAAGGTCCTGCGCATGCTGCCGGTCTTCGGCTTCGACGACGCCCCCCACGGCCACGCCGAAGTCCTCCTTGAAAACGTGCGCGTCCCCGCCTCCAACATCATCCTCGGCGAGGGCAGGGGCTTCGAGATCGCGCAGGGACGCCTCGGCCCAGGCCGCATCCACCACTGCATGCGCACGATCGGCTCGGTCGAGTTCGCGCTCGAACAGATGGTCCGCCGCCTCCTGTCCCGCGAAGCCTTCGGCAAGAAGATTATCGAACAGTCGGTCTGGGAGCAGCGCATCGGCGAAGCGCGCACCGACATCGAGATGTGCCGGCTCCTCTGCCTCAAGGCCGCCTACATGATGGACACCGTCGGCAACAAGGTCGCCCGCAACGAGATCGCGATGATCAAGGTGGCCGGCCCGCGCATGGCCTGCCGCATCATCGACGAGGCGATCCAGGCTCACGGCGCCGCCGGCGTCACCACCGATTTCGGCCTCGCCAAGCGCTACGCCTCCATGCGCACCATGCGTCTCGCCGACGGACCGGACGAGGTTCACCTGCGCGCAATCGCCCGAAACGAGATCAAGAAGTATCGCGACAACACCTATTCGGCGAGCGTCGAGGACGACAACAAGACCGAAGGCGTCCGCTCCTGACCCCGCAGTCGCGCGCAAACGCCAGCCATCCGAACGCTTGAGAGCGGCCTTTCGCGCCGGTTTCAAGCGTTGGGGGGCTAACGCCCCCGTCACTCTCCCGCATTGAGTGAAGCGGCTCGCCACTCCTCACCGCCTTGCATACCTTTTCCCAGCGTTATCGACGATACGCGGTCCGAGCCTTGCGTCCGGACCAATGGGAGACTCCGTCAGCGTGCGCCCGACAGGACCAGGCGGCGCCCTGAACGGTTCGGTGCAGCGAACGGTGGGGAAGGACAAACAGCGCCGTGGAGATGCTGGGGTCAATCAAGCAGATGGTGAGGCCGATGCTCCGGCCCTTCGCCCCGACGATTGGACGCACAGCCCGCAGCGGCGAGCTGCTCGCCACATTCGCCCGCGGCGTCCGCGTCGACTGGTTCAGCGAGTGGAACCCCGTCCTCGACGACGCGCTCAACCTCCTGCCGCCGCCCCCTGGCTGCACCCTCGACCAGTACCGAGAACTCCTCCAGCCAACCTCAGCGCACAAGCAGCACGCGCTGATCACCCAGCAGGGCGATCTCCTCGCCATCATCTCCCTGCGCCGCCGCGCCGCGACATGGGAGCCCGTCAGCCTCCAGACGATCTCCGGCTACATCGCGCCCGCGGCCAGCGAAGACGGCCTGCGCCTCGCGCTCCGCTCGCTTGGCCGCGAAGTTCAGGTGCCCTTCGGCCTCAGCGCCGACGTCCTCAAGCTGATGCCGCGCACCTCATGGACCTACGACTATGTCGAGATCGACCTGCGGTCCGACTACCAGTCGCACTGGCTCCGCAACGGCCGCAAGCACCACAAGCACGTCCGGAGCGCCGAAACCAAATGTGCGGGCATGGACCTTCGTTTCGATGACAAAGACGACCTCGAATGGATCGTGAACCAGTGGCGCATCCAGTGGGCGCATGACGAAGAGCAGGAAATCTGCGCCGCCGACGATCGCATCCGCTTCTGGAAATCGCTCGGCGCGCCCTCCCGCGACAGCGGCAAACTCGGCGTACAGGTCGTCCAGCTTCTCGACGGCGACAAGCGCGTCGCCGGCGTCATCGACACCTATCGCGGCGACGATGTCCAGGGACAGTGCATGGCGCGCCTCGACGAATATCGCAGGGCGGGTCCGGGAACGCGCGCCCTTGCGGCCTCCATGGAAAGAGGCGCAGAGCGCGGCTTCAAGACGCTCAACATGGGCGGCGGGGACTACAAGAATCTCTGGGGCCCGCTTGCCGGCAAACGCTACGGCGCCATCTTCCGCCCGGCCTCCGTCGAGTGGCTGCACCGCCTCAACTGACGTTCCGCAGCCCTCCGCCGGAACGTGGATAGATCCCGCCTTGTCCACGCCTGTTCAGACCCGCGCTAATCTCTCGTCATGACACAAGCGCGTAGACCTATGCTCCGGGAAGTGATGACCCCCACCTTGACGCTTTGCCAGCTATTGCTGGCGGCGTTGGCGTACGCCTGCGCGGAGCTTGTGCAAAACCTCCTGCATCGCAGACGCGCTTCGCAAGTCGCGCACGATCCGTCCTCGCCGCCCACCGCAACGCGATCCGGAACGGCAACGCGTAATCGTCTCCGCGCAACAAGCGTCTCCAGCACGCTATGGCCGCAACCGGCCCATGCGCCGCCGGGCCTTTGCGCGGCGCCGCAACCTGCAGGATCCGGCCAGCGTCGCTCTGCGCGCCCGGCCCAGTCTCCCGGAGCTTCCTGACCCCAACGCCGCCCCAACCCGGGCCATGACAAACCTGATCAAACACCCGCTCCGCATGGACCCCCTGCCGGAAGCGCCCGCGCACGTCCAATCTTGCCCGCCCCGGCGCCCCGGCGTATCCGCCAGACATGAACAGCGCCCATTTCGCCTTCTGGATTCGCCGTCTCCACAAATGGCTGGGCCTCATCATCGGGATACAGCTCCTGATCTGGACGGTGACCGGGCTCTTCTTCACGCTCTTCGCAATCGAACGTGTACGCGGCGACGACATGTTCGTTCAGCCCGAAGCCGCCATCGTCGATCTCTCCCGCGTCAACATCACGCTCGAACAGGCGCTAGATGAAGTCGCCGAGGATCGTCCGACATCCGCAACCCTGCGCAGCCTCGGCGACGACCCGGTCTACGAAATCCGCGCCGCCATCGGCGTCTTTCTGGTCTCGGCGGAAACCGGTCGCATCGTCTCCCCCGTACAGGAAGAAACCGCGCGCCAGATCATGACGGACGCCTGGCGCGGCGAAGGCGCCCTGCAATCGCTTGAGCTGATCGAAGAGGCCCCAAGGGAAACGGGGCAGTCAGGCCGGGTCTGGGCCGGCCGCTTCGAGGGCAGGGGATCGCCAACCCTCTACGTCAACGCCGCCACAGGCGCGGTCGGTCCGGTCAGAACCGACCTCTGGCGCACCTATGATTTCCTCTGGGCGCTGCACATCATGGATTACACCGAACGCGAAAATTACAACCATCCGCTGATCATCGCAGCCGCAATCCTCGCTCTGTCGGTGATCCTGCTCGGGGTCACGCTCCTGATCCAGCGCGCAGCGCGCGGCGTACTCTTCCGGTAGGGAGAGAACATAATGACCATCTTCGATATTCTTGCGCTGACGGCTTGCGCTGTCGGCGCCGGGCTTGGCGGCTACGCCTTCATCAACCCCGGCTGGGCCTCGCGCCTCGTGCGCCTCGTCCCCATGGAGGGCAAGAAAGAGGGCCCGTCCGAATTCCGCGCCACGCTCGGGCTCCTGTTCTTCGGCGCCCACGCCTTCGCCGCCTGGGCGCTCGTCACATCGCAAGCGGGCGCCGACATGGCCGCAGCCACCCTCGGCGCAGCATGGCTGGGCTCGTCTGTCGGTCGCGCGGTCTCACTTTTTGTCGACAACACCGTGTCGCGCCTGAACGTCTTCAACGTCTTCTTTGAATTCACGTTCGGCTGCGCGCTGTTTTCACCGCTGCTGCTCGCCTAGTCCTCTTCCTCGTCGGACTTGCGCACCCGGGTCGCGCCGCCGGGCCGCTCGAACGCTCGCTTTTTCTCGTCCCGCGTACCCACTTTCCGCGCCAGCTCGCCGCCGCTGCGACCGCCTTCTTCTGGCGTGCCGTCTTCCTGGCCAAGCGATTCCGGCGTCTCCAGCGCTTCCTGTCTTGTCGTCGGTCGGGTCTTGCTCATTGCGGTCCTCCTTTCTACCACCAACGTAGGCGGGCAAGTCGCGGTTCCGCTATTAGCGGAGCGTCGCGAGACGGACCATCATGACAGACGACACAGACACCTCATCCACCGAACGCATCGCAAAATACCTCGCCCGCGCAGGCGTCGCCTCCCGGCGCGAGGTCGAACGCATGATCGAGGACGGCCGCGTCATCGTCGACGGCGAGAAGCTCTCGACGCCAGCCTTCAAGGTCTCCGGGTCTGAAACCATCACGGTAGACGGCAAACCCGTCCGGCCGCCGCAGCAGACGCGCCTCTGGCGCTTCCACAAGCCGGTCGGTCTGGTCACGACCAACACCGACCCCGAGGGACGCCCCACCGTCTTCAGCGCACTCCCAGCGAGATTTCCACGCTGCGTCACGGTCGGCCGGCTGGACCTCAACACCGAAGGCCTCCTGCTGCTCACCAACGACGGCGAACTCGCCCGAACGCTCGAACTGCCGGCTACAGGCCTCAAGCGCACCTACCGGGCGAGAGCGTTCGGCGCCGTCGACCAGCCGCAGCTCAACACGCTGCTGGACGGCGTCACCTATGAAGGCGTCACCTACCGCTCCATCCGCGCCCGCCTCGTCAAACGCACCGGCGCCAACGCATGGATCGAGATGACGCTGACCGAAGGCAAGAAGCGCGAAGCCCGCCGCGCGCTCGAAAGCCTCGGCCTCAGGGTCTCCCGCCTGATCCGCACCGCATACGGCCCCATCAAGCTCGATGACCTTCCTGTCGGCGAAGTCGATGAGGTCCCAACCGAGGATCTCGCCGCGGCATTCGGCAAGGTGCACCCACCCTTGAACGCACTGAAGTCCCCTGCATCCTCGCAATCACGCCAGGGGCCTGTCCCACAGCCCCGGAAGGGCGCTAGGGTGGCGCGCAAACACAAGAACCGGAGAGAAACGCCGAGATGAAACTCTACACCGCAGACCGCGCACCCAATCCAGATCGCGTGAAGTATTTCCTCTCCGCCAAGGGCAAGTGGGACGAGATCGACAAGCAGGAAATCTCCATCATCGAGAAACAGCACCGCCAGCCGGACTATCTGGCGATCTCGCCGCTCGGCCACGTCCCGGCGCTGGTGCTCGACGATGGCACCGCGCTCACCGAAAGCCGCGCCATCTGCACCTACTTCGAGAGCGTCTATCCCGACCCGAACCTCATGGGCCGCGACGCGAAGGAACGCGCCGTCATCGAGATGTGGGATCGCCGCGTGGAACTGACCTACCTTGTCGCGATGGCGGGCTGGTTCCGCCATTCGCATCCCGCCATGGCCGAACTCGAAGTCCCGCAGGTCGCCGACTGGGCGCAGAGCTGCCAGGGCAAGGTCGAGAAGGCGGCGGACTTCTTCGCCGACCGCCTGTCGAACTCGGAGTTCGTCGCGGGCGACCGCTTCACCATCGCCGACATCACCCTCCACGTCGGCTTCGGCTTCGGCCGTATCGTGAAGTTCAAGCCGTGGGAATCCCGCCCGGCGCTCGCCGCATGGCGTGAGCGGATCGCCGCCGTGCCCGGCATGTCCTGATCGTCGCGAGAAGCCCGGCGGCGCGAAATCCCAACCCGCCGGGCGACATGCCTGCCTAGCTCTTCACGCGCATGATGACAGACGTGAAGCTAAGGATCGGCTTGTCGCCGGCCGAGATCAGCCCGCGCACGTAGATGATCCGGCCGCCAGCCTTGGTCACCTCGCCGCGCGCCTCCAGAACATCGCCCTCCACAGCGGCGTTCAGGAAGTCGCCGGAAAGGTTCACGGTCACCCCACGCCCGGCGATATCCTTGTCAGCGATCGCAAAGCAGGAGAAATCGGCAAACGTCAGCAGACACCCGCCATGCACCGCCCCGCCGGCATTGAGATGCCGCGGCTCCACCCTGAAACGGGTCACGACGCCGCCGTCCGCATCCAACCTGTAGTAGAACGGGCCGCTCCCGGTCTCGAACTTGTCGCTCGGCCATGTCTTCCAGCCGGCAAATTCGCCTTCAGTGATCTCGACAGCTTCGGGCACCCGGTTCCTCCTCAACGCAACCCCGCGGCCACCCTTAGCCCGCCGGGCAGGGCGGCTCAAACCCCGATATTACTGAGCCCCGTCCGCATCTTGCCCTAGCCGCCGCCATCGCGTATCCCCCTTGCTCCCGCGCAGGGGTATAGCTCAGTTGGTAGAGCATCGGTCTCCAAAACCGAGGGTCGGGGGTTCGAGTCCCTCTGCCCCTGCCAGGGAAATCCTGACAATCAGGCGCTCCAGTCGATCCTGGAAAAAAGCCCTGTCGGCAGGAGGTTGCCGCGGCCTTGTTCGCGGATCGCCATCTCCCCGCAGGTCATCCGCCCGCCCAGCCCGTCCATCGCGCCCGCAAGCGCCTGCGCAACCGACACGTAGGACAGCCGCACCGCATAGACCGTCGCAACCACGCACAGCGGCTCCGGACTGAGGAGCTCGCGGACAACGCTCAGTAGCCGCCCGAAATCCTCCTCGAACTTCCAGACCTCATTCTTCGGCCCGCGTCCATACTTGGGCGGGTCAAAGACGATGGCGTCATACGTCCGCCCGCGCCGCACCTCGCGCTCCATGAACTTCATGGCGTCATCGCAGATCCACCGGATCGGCTTGTCGTCAAGGCCGGACAGCTCCTGGTTCTCCCGCGCATGCGCAATCGCCTTCGGAGACGCATCGCAGTGCACGACATCCGCTCCCGCCGCCGCAGCCGCCAGCGTCATCATGCCGGTATAGCCAAACACGTTGAGCAGCCGCACCGGCCGCCGCGCCCGCTCGACGCGTTCCGCCACCCACCGCCAGTGCACGGAATGCTCCGGGAAAACGCCCATATGGCGGAAGGATGCGCACCGCGCCTTCAGCCGGATCGAATCCCACGACAGCTGCCATTCATCCGGGGGCGGCGCACCGGGATACTGCCAGCGACCTTTTTCCTCATCTTCTTTCGCGCTGAACTCCGCATCCGCTGTCCAGCGCTCAACGGGGCTCTGCGGCGCCCACAACGCCTGCGGGTCCGGACGATTGACGGTCACCGACCCAAAGCGTTCAAGCTTGCGCCCATCGCCGCTATCCAGCAGCGCATAGTCGCTCCAGTCGTCAGAAACGAGCAGTTCCGTGCGCAATTCGGTCATGAACTCGCACCCTTGTATCCAACAGCGCGCCAGACATCGTACATCATTACGGCAGAGGCGCAGGCAAGATTCAGACTGTCCGCGCGACCCTGCATCGGCAGACGCACCAGCTGATCGCATCGGGCTTCCATCGCTTCAGGCAATCCCGCCTGCTCATTGCCCATCAGGATCACGGCGCGTTCAGAGTAGGAATGAGCTTCAGTCGAAACCGCGCCACGCATGGATGCAGCCGTGACCTGAGCGTCCGACGCCCCGACCCATGCCCAGAATGACTCGGTTGAAGTTTCAATGAACGGCACAGCAAACACGGATCCCATGCTGGCCCTCACTGTCTCCGGCGAGAAGGGGTCGCAGCAGGTGCCGATGAGGATGACGCCGTCAACGCCGGTTGCGTCCGCCGTCCGCAAGATCGTGCCGAGGTTCCCGGGATCGCGAACCTCGTACAAGGCGACCCATCGTCGTGCGCCATCCACTTTGAGGTCATCCAGCGCCGCGCTGCGCTGTCGGAACGCAGTGATCAGTGTCTGAGGGTTATCCTTGCGGGCGATTGCTCCCAGCACGCGCTCGTTGGTCGTCACGACACGAGCGCCCTGTTCAGCAAGGCGTCGCAGAAGCGGCTTCGCGCTTTCGCGCTCCAGCATCGCCTGGCTGGTTAGCGCAGAAACCGGTTCCCAGCCATAATGCAGGGCTTCCTCGGCATGCCGGGCGCCTTCTGCGATGAACAGCCCCGCCTCCTTGCGGCTGCGTTTGCGCTCCAGCGAGCGCATCAGCTTGACGAGATCGTTGCCTGTGCTCGTGATATGCTCGAACTCATTGGGATGCGATCGTCTTGGGGGAGAATCAGAATGCATGAACGGGCGATCTGAGCGAGTTTCTGTCCTGGGCTGGCCTCAAACCTGACAACCGGCTTGTGCATATGTATCTTGGGCGTCGGAGGAAAGAGCCAGGCTCGAATGAGGCGAATATTGCGATCAGCTTTCGGTCCTGGTCCTAGCGGACACGACCGGCCAGTGGCGTTCGACCGTCCGGTCTTCTGGATCGGCGTTGCTGGACTGATCCTGACGGGTCTCATCACAGTCTGGTTCGGGCCGCAATCACACGCCAACACCGAAGATCAGGTAGAGCGCGCCGCGTCAGCCGCCTTGGCCGCCGGCGGCCACGACTGGGCCACCGCGAAGGCGTACGGACAGCGGGTCGCGCTCTCGGGCCAGGCGCCGGACGAACAGAGCCTTCAGGAAGCATCAAACGATGTGATGGCCGCGCTCGGTCCCGGCGGCGTCTTCATCGGCGGTGTGACCAAGGTCACAAGCCGCGACGTCGACGTTGTGCCAATGGTTTCTTCCTTCGCATGGGGCGCCATTCGCGAAGGACGCCAGATCACGCTCGAAGGCGTTGCTCCCGACAGGCAATCGCTGGACGCCATCGAGACCGCAGCGCGAGATATGTTCGGCGCCTCGAACGTGATCAGCCGCATGAGCCTGGCGGATGGGGCGCCCGATCAGGTGGACTGGAGCAGGGCGGCGACGGAATCGCTCGCCGCGCTCAACCAGCTCGACCGCGGATCGGCAGAGCTCACCAATGACCGTCTCGTCCTCGCAGGCCAGACCTTGAACGAGGAGACTGCACAGGCCGTCCAGGCGTCTCTGGATGCACTCGATGCAGGGGTGGCGATCACAACGTTCATATCGGGTCCGGCGGAGTGGACTGCGACCTTGGGCAATGGCGAACTCGATTTCTCCGGAACAGTCGCCGACGAAGAGACAAGGAACGCGCTGGCGGAACTGGCGCGCTCGGCGTTCGATGAGCAATTCGCTGACAATAGCCGTATCGGCGCTGCCGGCGCATGGGGCCCGAGGGTTCGTTTGGCGCTGCCGCATTTCGCACGTTTCCGGTCGGGCCAGATTTCGGTTCTGGAAGATCGCATCAGGATCAGCGGTCGCGCGCCGGCGAGCGCCATCACCTTTCTCCGGGAGGACATGAGCGCCCTGCGCGATGACTATGAGGTGCTCTACAGCGTCGAGGAATCGGCCTCCGAAGCGACGGAACTCGCAGGCATCAATCTGGACTCCGCCGATCCCACCGAACTGCGGGCGTCGTGCCAGCAAGGCTTCACGCAGATCATGGCGAGCAATCAGATACTCTTCGAATCCGGTTCATCTCGGATCGACCGGGTAAGCGGCGAGACGCTCGACAAGCTGATCGGCGTGATGCGCCGCTGTGACACGCTGCGGATCGAAGTGCAGGGCCACACCGACGCAACAGGGCGCGGCGCCGACAACAAGGAATTGTCGACGCAACGCGCGAACGCTGTGCGGACCTACTTCATCGAAGCGGGGATTGAACCAGACCTGCTTTCCGCCATGGGTTATGGCGAGGAACAGCCGGTGGCCAGCAATCGCACCGCCGAGGGCCGCCAGCAAAACCGGCGGATAGAATTTTCTGTATCGAGCGCGGAGGATGCGCAATGACTTGGTTGTTGGCGCACATGTGGTTGGCGCTGCTGTTTGCGGCTGCCTTTGGCGGCCTGATCGGCTGGGCGCTCCGTCATGTGTCAAAGCGCGACAGCGCCGCGATGACGCACGAGCGCGCATCGGCAGGCGCGGGCCTCGCCGATGCCGAGGCGAGGGCGCGAATCGTCGAACTGGAAACGCAACTCGCGGCGGAACGCGATGAACTTACCGCGCTGCGCGCCAGCGCGGTCCCCGGTGAACCGCAGCCAAGCGTCGCTGAGGAACCGGAGGAAGGGTCGGTCGAGTGGCGCAATCGGTACCTCGAGTCCCGCGTGCGCTTCCTGGAAAAACAGCTGGTCGAAGCGGAAGAGCGCACGGTCGAGCAGCCCAAACCTCCGGAAGAAGACGACGAGGCGACACGGCTGGTGTGGCGCAATCGCTACCTCGAAGGCCGTGTCCGCTATCTCGAAGATGAACTCGCAAAGGGCGGCAGCCTCACGCTCGCCACGCCACATGCGCCCGCCGGCGCGAAAACCAAGGCGCCGACAGGCAGCAAGCCGACCACGCTGGATGGCCCGCGCGGCGGCAAGGCGGACAACCTGAAACAGATCGGCGGCATTGGCCCGAAGATCGAACGCCTGCTCAACGATATGGGCGTCTATCACTTCGACCAGATCGCCGGCTGGACGGACACGGAGATCGCCCGGTGAACTCCGAAATCTCGTTCAAGGGCCGCATCGAGCGCGAGAACTGGGTCAGTCAGGCCGCCGCGCTCGCAAAAGGCCTCCAGCCCACGGGCAAGAGCCGCTAACCGGATTCTCCTATTCCTGCTGGTTCGTGACGATGTTCAGCGTTTCGAGCATCGCAGGCTCCAGCACGTGGACTTCCGCAGCAGGGACGGCGGCCATGACAGGCAGCAGCTCCGCGTCGATACCCATCTCACTGATATAGGCCGCAACCTGACCCTGCGCGGCCTGCACGGCGGTGACCCCCTCATCGAACTCGGGACAGAACGTCGAGTTTGGCAGCGGCAGCCAGGGGTAGCTCGCAAACACGCTCGCGCGTTGCACGCACGACATGCTCAACTGGTGGACGCCAAGGTACGAGCCCTCAGACACCGTCCGCTGGCTCCCGCCCAGAAACGCAAGCGCACACGCGCTTACGCATCGACCCGCGGCGCGTTCGCCAGAGCGATCCATTTCTCCCACATCTGTCGAATAGCCGCCGGCCCGGATCGCGCGTCCAAGCGCCAGCCCGCCTTCGAGGTCGCCGCCATCCGAGTTGAGCACGACCAGAGGCGCCGCCGGCCCCGCGCGGTCGGCTACAAAGCGAACGAAAGCCTCCGGTGTCTCCGGCGTGATGACGCCACCCGCCAGGATCAGCCCTTCGCCTGAACTGGCTGCCACCCACTCAAACGTCATCGGCTGGCTCGGCGGATCGGCCGCCGCAGGCATCCAGCCGAGCGCGACGACGCACAGCAGCAGCGAGAAAGCTCGTCTCGCTGATCGGCTGGACCATCGGTTAAGGATCGGGCCTAGAGCGCCATCCCGCGCGATCTGAAGCGGGTATGCAGCCACGCCAACCACAGCTCCCGCTCTATCGCTCGCCGAAGACATGCTGGATCGCACGATCTGCTGCGGTGGATGCGGGCAGGGAGCCAGCCAGCACCTGTTTGCGCAGATTGAGGATTTCCTGTCCCACGCCACTCCGGCTGGCGAAGTCTGTCGTGATCGCGTCGACAAGCAGCGAATCGAACCAGCGACCTTGCTGTGCGGCGCGCCGCCTCACGGGCGCCGTTGGCGCTGGAGATCTTCCTGTGTTGCTCGATCAGCGACCACACCTCATCCAGTCCATCGCCGGTCGCGCCCGACACCAGTCGCGTCGGCGGATTCCAGTCCGGATCGATGGGCTCGAGAATGTGAAGCGCATTGGCATAGGTGCGTCCAGCGCGCCTGGCGGCCTCAGGGTCGATGTCGGACTTGTTCACCGCAATCATGTCGGCCGCCTCAAGCACCCCCTTCTTGATGCCCTGAAGCTCATCGCCAGAATTGGGCAGCATCAGAGCCAGGAAGAAATCAACCATGTCGGCGACAACCGTCTCAGACTGTCCAACCCCCACGGTTTCCACGATAATCACATCGTAGCCGGCCGCCTCGCACAACAGGATCGTCTCACGCGTCGTCCGGGCGACGCCGCCGAGTGATGCCCCTGCCGGGGAGGGACGCACGAAGGCGTTGGGATCCACCGCAAGGCGCTCCATGCGGGTCTTGTCGCCAAGTATGGAGCCGCCGGTACGCTTGGACGTCGGATCCACCGCCAGCACGGCCACCCGATGCCCGGCGCCGGTGAGCAGCGTGCCAAACGCATCGATGAAGGTTGATTTGCCGACGCCCGGCGGGCCGGTCACCCCGATGCGCTCGGCGTTGCCCGTGTCCGGCATGACAGTCTCAAGCAGCCGGCGCGCTGCGTCGCGGTGATCGGCCCGGCGTGACTCCACTAGCGTGATCGCCCGGGCCAGACCGGCGCGGCTGGACAGGTCGGCAGCAACCATCGCTAGTCCTCGATGACCACCGCCGTCCCGGAAACGGCGACCATCATCATCGACCCGCCCTGTCCGACAACCTCGTAATCGATGTCGATCCCGACGACGGCGTTGGCGCCCACCTGCCGGGCTTCTTCCTCCACCTCGCGAAACGCCTCGTTGCGGGCCTCGGCCAGCGACAGCTCATAGGATTCCGATCGCCCACCGACGATATCGCGCACCGAGGCGAAGATATCGCGGATGATGTTGGCGCCGATGATGGCTTCGCCGGTGACGACGCCCTTGTAGGCGGTGATCCGCTTCCCCTCGACGGTGGGCGTGGTTGTGAAGATCACGACGTCAATTCCCGCTGCTGACTGTCGGGGCGGTCGTCCGCGTGAGAACCGCTCGCGCATCATAAACCCGTGCCTCGTCCGGCTTTGCGCCAGATCCGATTAGGATTTCCATGATGGTCTCGTAACGCCGCGAATCCGGCGACAGGTCAAACCCGATACCGACGCCGACACTCGACCCGAAACTCCCCGTAGAACCGCCCACGCCGACGCTGGTGCCCCCCTTGTCGCGCCCGCCATACCGTTCGGTGTCACGCGTCACGACGCGAAACCAGTCGCCGCCCTCGCGCAGCGTGACTTCCGCCGCCCTGCGCATCGCCAGGTCTTCCACGCCTGCAGCATCCTGATCGGGATTGGCCCTGAACGAAATCCGGTATCGATCGTTTTCAAGCACCTGCTCACGGTACCCGACGGCGGATGAGCTTTCCGCGGGGCCGTAGACGGTCGCCGGTGTGGCGCAAGCGGCGAGGCCGGCGACAAGGGCGCCGATGGCGAAGGTACGAGCGGTCATCTCTTTCTCCAGAAAAACGTCCCCTCTACGACCTCGTTATTCGGCTGCGGTGCTTCGCGAGTTGTGGCCAAGCTTCGGCCCGATCTGCTCCAGCAACTCAACAGCGGCGTCCGCGATGACTGTACCCGGCGGGAAGATAGCGGTGGCGCCCGCAGCTTTCAGCGCATCGTAATCCTGCGGCGGCACAACCCCGCCAACAACCACGTTGATATCACTGCGGCCGTCGCCATCCAGCGCTTTGCGCAGTGCCGGCACGAGCGTGAGGTGCCCGGCAGCCAGCGACGATGCGGCGACAACATGCACATCGTTCTCGACAGCCTGACGCGCCGCTTCCTCAGGTGTCTGGAAGAGGGGACCAATATCCACGTCCCAACCAAGATCCGCGAAACCGGTTGAAACAACCTTTTGCCCGCGATCGTGACCGTCCTGGCCCATCTTGGCGATGAGGATGCGCGGCCGACGTCCTTCTGCGGCCTCGAATGCGTCCGCCAGCTCGCGGGCCCTCTGCACTTTCTCTGACTTGGCGCCCATGCCCTGAGCATAAACTCCCTGAATTGAGCGGATCTCTGCCTTGTGGCGGCCGACAATGCGTTCGACGGCCTCCGAAATCTCCCCGACAGTAGCTTTGGCCCGCGCCGCATCGATAGCAAGCGCCAGCAGATTCCCCTGGCCGGACTCTGTCGCATTCGTAATCGCCTCCAGAGCCGCGTTTACAGCTGACTGATCCCGCTCGCCGCGCAACCGGTCCAGTTTATCCAACTGCATCTTGCGGACTTTATCATTGTCGATCTTCAGAACGGGAACATCTTCCGGCGTTTCCGGGCGGAACTTGTTCACGCCGACGATGGTCTGCTGTCCGCTGTCGATCCGGGCCTGGGTCCGCGCGGCGGCTTCTTCGATGCGGAGCTTGGGAACCCCGGCCTCGATGGCCTTGGCCATACCACCCATACCCTCGACCTCGTTGATGTGCTCCATGGCGCGCGCCGCGAGATCGTGGGTGAGACGCTCGACGTAGTAGGACCCGCCCCACGGATCGATTGTCCGCGTCGTGCCTGCTTCCTGCTGCAGGAAGATCTGCGTGTTCCGGGCAATCCGAGCGGAAAAGTCCGTGGGCAGGGCCAGGGCCTCATCGAACGCGTTGGTGTGCAATGATTGCGTCTGTCCGCCCGCGGCGGCCATCGCTTCAAGGCATGTCCGGATGACGTTGTTGTAGACATCCTGCGCCGTCAGCGACCAACCCGAGGTCTGGCTGTGGGTCCTGAGGCTCAGCGACTTGTCGTTCTCTGGATCGAACTGCTTCACGAGCTTGGCCCAGAGCATGCGCGCCGCACGCATCTTCGCCACTTCCATGAAGTAGTTCATGCCGATGGCCCAGAAGAACGACAGTCGCGGCGCAAAGGCGTCAACGCTCAGGCCGGCGTCGCGCCCCGCGCGGATATACTCGACCCCATCGGCCAGCGTGTAGGCCAGCTCAAGGTCGGCCGTCGCGCCGGCCTCCTGCATGTGATAGCCGCTGATCGAGATCGAATTGAACCGCGGCATGTTCTGCGACGTGTAGGCGAAGATGTCGGAGATGATCCGCATCGAGGGCCGCGGCGGATAGATATACGTGTTCCGCACCATGAACTCTTTGAGGATGTCATTCTGGATCGTGCCGGACAGCTTGTCCGGCGACACGCCCTGTTCCTCCGCCGCCACCACGTAGAGCGCCATGACCGGCAGGACAGCGCCGTTCATCGTCATCGACACGGACATCTTGTCCAGCGGGATGCCCGAGAACAGCGTCCGCATGTCGTAGATGGAATCGATCGCAACGCCGGCCATGCCGACATCGCCGACGACCCGTGGGTGGTCTGAATCATAGCCGCGGTGAGTGGCGAGGTCGAAGGCGACCGACAGGCCCTTCTGTCCGGCCGCAAGGTTGCGCCTGTAGAACGCGTTCGAATCCTCTGCGGTTGAAAACCCTGCATACTGCCGGATGGTCCACGGCTGCTGCGCGTACATCGTCGGATAAGGACCGCGTACGAACGGCGCGATGCCGGGCCAGCCGCCGGTGAAATCGAGATCGGCCGTATCTTCGGCGGAGTAGAGGAGTTTCAGATCAACGCCTTCCGGCGTCGGCAGCTCGCGGTCTACGTCGGCGCCCGCACGTTGCTTCCACTGCTCAAGTCCGGGCGGCGTCGCGTCACTCTCCAGATCGAGCTTCGTGAAATCCGGGAAGTCCTTTGCCATCAAGGCGCTCCGTCAAATTCTGTCCGCCGACTCCTAGCACGGCTTTGCCGGAACCATGAAGCTATCCCATGCGGTTTACGACCAGCCGAAGTGCGTCACACTGACGTGCAGGGAACCGCCAGTCGATCTTTGAGAAACGAGAGTCGGTGTTCCCAGCTACCCCAAAGCTGCTATCCAACAGGCAAAATCATAGGGAGAACAGCGTGGCTAATCTGGAAGGCAAACGAGCCATCGTCACAGGCGGCGGCACAGGTCTTGGTGCCGCAACCGCCATCGGTTTGGCCAGATTGGGCGCATCGGTCTGTGTGAACTATTCCCGCAGCGCAGACGCAGCAGAAGACGTCGCCGCTCAATGCCGCCAGCTAGGCGTCGAAGCCATAACGGTACAGGCCGACGTGTCGGAAGATTCTGACTGCCGCAACCTGGTGGCACAGGCGGCCGACAAGCTCGGTGGCGTCGACATTCTCATCAACAACGCCGGCATCACCAAGTTTGCAGACCACGGCGATCTGGACGCCTTGGACGCCGACGACTTTCTGCATCTCTACAAGGTCAATGTCGTCTCGATGTACCAGATGACCCGCGCCGCACGGAGCGATCTGGAAGCAGCCGAAAAGGGCGCTGTCGTGAACGTCTCATCCATCGCAGGCGTGACCGGAGTAGGGTCCTCGATCGCCTACGCCGCAACCAAGGGCGCGATCAACACGATGACGCTGAGCCTCGCGCGCGCATTGGCGCCCAGGATCCGCGTGAACGCCGTATGCCCCGGCTACATCGCATCCGGCTGGTTCACGAAGTATCAGGGCGACGTCGTCGAGGACAAGACAGCAGAACGCGTCATCAGGACGACGCCTCTCCAGGTCGCTTCACAACCGGAGGACATCGCCGGCACAATCCTGTTTCTGGCTGGCGGCGACAGCGCGCACATGACGGGCGAGACGCTCATCGTCGACGCTGGTCTTCATCTGGGAATGGCGCCGCTTAAAGCTCGGTAGCGAAAGAGCCAGTCAGCGACCGGTCTCTAGAAAGTCCGCCTTGATGTCCATGTGGATCGGGGGCAGGCGCTCGACGATTGCGCTCGCCATCAGCGCGCGCGCAGCCGTGGGGGCAGGGCGCTCCTCGGCTGCATCGAAGGCCTGCCGGGAGGGCCAGCGCGAATAGACGTAATACATGCCGTCGTCCGCCAGATGCAGCCGCGCGCCAAGCGTACCGTAGTACTCACGATTGACTTCCGCGAGCCGCGACCAGGCCGAAATGAAATCGGCGGCTTTGTCAGGATTGATGCGGTACCGATAGATGACAGCGTGGCTCAAGATCTGACCCTCAGGACGTTTCTCTGAGTAATCTCATCTACAAACAAAGAATCCGCTAACCGGCCGGCGTCACCTTTGCGAGGACGCCGTCGCCCTGGTCGGTGATCAGCCACAGTGAGCCGTCACCGGCCTCCTGAACGTCCCGGATCCTGCCGAGATCGGTCACGACGCGTTCCTCTCCGATTACCCGCCGGCCATCGAGTTCCAGACGCACGAGATAACCCGCGAGCCCCGAAACCAGCAGGTCGCCAGCCCACGGGAAGAGGTCGCCCTGATAGAAGGTCATGTCGCCCGGCGCGATGACCGGATCCCAATAGTATAGCGGCTGCTCCATGCCTTCCTGAGCCGTGATTCCCTCACCGATCGGTCCGCCGCGATACTCGATCCCGTAGGATACCACCGGCCATCCGTAATTCTTGCCGGCCTCGGCCACGTTGAGCTCATCGCCGCCCCTCGGGCCGTGCTCGATCGTCCAGAGATCACCGGTCTGCGGATGGATCGCGGCTCCCTGCACGTTTCTGTGGCCATATGACCAGATCTCGGGACGGGCGTCGGCCTGATTGAGAAACGGATTGCCCTCTGCAGGAGATCCGTCGCGGTTCAGTCGAACAACCTTGCCAAGCAGACCGTCGAGATCCTGTGACAGCTCCCGCGGCTCGGGCATCGAACGTTCACCGAGCGTCACGAAAAGCGTTCCGTCAGAATTCCACTCGATGTTGGAGCCGAAATGAAGCGGGGATTCCCAAGCCGGCACCTGCTGGAAAACTACTTCCACATCTTCCAGGCTCGAGTTGTCTGCAGCGAGCTTTGCCCGCGCAAGACTGGTCCCGTTGGTTTCACCGCCCCGAGGCTCTGAAAACGTGAAGTACAGCTCTCGCGTGTCGGCGAAGTCTGGCGCCAGCGACAGATCCAGCAGTCCGCCCTGACCACGCGTGTAGATCTCCGGCAGCCCTGAGATGGAAGTGACGGCGCCGTCCTGGCCGATGTGGAGCAGCCCCCCTGTACGTTCAGAGACCAGCACCGATTCGTCCGGCAGAAGCGCGATCGCCCAGGGTTCGTCGAGGTCTTCCGCGACGATCTCGACGTTGAACGATACGCCGCTGTCAACGGCCGGCGCGCGCGTCTGACCCTCAAATGCCGGAACGGCGTCTCGCTTGTTGGGTTCCCCTTGCTCGACAGGCGGCCCGTCAGGGCGCGTCTGGGGCGCTTGCGGTTCAGCTGAAGCGGTTTCGACGATGGCTCCGCGTTCTTCGGCCTGACAGGCGGCGGCCAGCGCAAGTATACCGACTAGGACTGCACGCATCTGTTTCTCCCTGACGGCTCGAAGCGGCCGATCCTCAAGTTCACGCTAACGTCAGCTTCGCGCTGTAGCGCCTAATCCGAGCTCTGCATGTGCAAGCTCAAGACTGGCGACGACGTCGACACCCACGAAGATAAACTCATCGATGCCGCTGTCGAGATAAGCTTGCTTCATTTGTCCCGGCTTGCCCGCCAGGTAGATCCGGCCGGCTCCCGCTGCTCGCAGCGCCTTGGCCGCCTGTTCGGCCTCCGCCTCATACCTTGCGTCGGCGCCGCAGATGCAGACCAGCTCACAACCCGAGCTCTTGAAGGCTTCTGCTAGCTCCTCTGCCGTGCCGGCTGCTGCCGTCGCCTCAATGCCGCCCGCCGCAAAGAAGTTTGTTGCATAGGTCAGTCGAGCCGAATGTTCCGCCAGCGGCCCGAGCGCGGCGAGGAAAATACGCGGCGGCTTTCCAGCCTCCCGCCTCTGATCGGCGACATCGCGTAAGGCCTCGAACGGTTCGCCAAGCCGAATTGGCCACAGTGGATCGCAATGCGTTTCCGGCTCGGAATTCCTTGCGGCGATCAGCTGTCCAAATGCGATGCCCGCCTTGGCCGCGGAATGAATGGCTCCATAGCTGCGCTCTGTGGGGTCGGCTGCTTTGGCTTCGGCAGCATTCTGATCGTCGGTATGTGCGACCTCAACCGTGGCGGGCGTTACCTCCTCAAGGTCCGGGAAGTCGTTCACCCCTGTGACCCATTCCTTCCTCAAGGCCACCGCGCGGCGGCGCGCCTGCCGCGCCTCTGCGATGTCCGCCTGGAAATGACCCTGCTCAAGCGCATGGCCGATGCCGCCATTGCGTTCCATGCCCTGGAACATCGCCCAGGCGGCCTGGCTCAACTGCTCGGTCATCTGGTCGAACGCCCAGGACCCGCCGGGCGGGTCTATGACCCGCCCAAGCCCGGACTCTTCCTGCGCAATGATCTGCGTGTTGCGAGCCATCCGTCGGGCCAATGGCCCTGCGTGCCCCAACGCGTCAGTAAAGGTGCGGACGGTGACGATGTCCGCGCCGCCTACGCCAGCGGCGAAGCATGCTGCGGTATTCCGCAGGAGGTTGGTCCAGGCATCGCGAGCCGCGAGCATGCGGCGTGAGGTGACCGCCTGAAGCTTAATCGAACCCTCAGCGCCGAATGCTTCAGCGACGCGGCCGAGAATGCGTCTTGCCGCCCGCAGTTTTGGAATTTCCACGTGATAGTCGGATCCGACAGCGACCGTGAAGAGCGTACCGCGCACTGCATGCGACGGCTCGACGCCCGAATCAATCGCTGCGCGCATGTAGGTTGCGAATGACGCCGCCAGATAGGCAAGTTCCTGTACCTCAGTACCACCAGCCTCATGCACCACGCGCGCGTCGACCCGCAGAACGGTTGACTTCGGGAAGGCCTCAACAAGTGATCGCGAGATCGCCACATCGGAACCGATGCAGTCAGCGAGGGAGCTGTCGCAGCGGCCGGTCCGCGCAAATGCAGCGATCGGATCAATGTTGAACGCGATCAGTGCGTCTTCGCGATCGGCGTCCGGGACCGCAGCCGCGAACATCACGGCCAGTTCGGCTTCTTTCCCCACCGCAGCGCCGACCAGATCGAGCGAAAGAGCGGCGAGGTCCAGCTTCACGCCATCAATCAGTTTCGCGAGATCGCTGGATTGGCCAAGGCGGATGCCGTTCTCCGCATCCGCATCGAAGCGCAACTCAAGCGATGACACGCCGTTGTTCAGCGCTTCGAAGACCTCTTCCCGAGCGACATCCGGGTCCGGGTGACGCACCATCTGCCTGATGTCCCAGGGAAGCCAGGCGTCCCGTGTGGCCGAACCGCCGCGTACATGAGGATACGATCCTGGAAACCCGATGCCCTGACTTTGGTCGCCCGGCTCGCGATAAAGCGCCTTAATAGGGAGGCCATGCTCGGTCCGGCTGTCGAGCGACTCAATCGCCCGTCCTTTTAGCGCCTTTTCGACGATCTGCTCCCAGGCCGCCCTGTCTGCGGCTGGAAAATCCGCGGAAATCGTTAGACGCGAACTCATACAAGGCTCTCCCAATCTATGCGCGCATCAGAAGCAATAGGGCGGCAACGTCAAGTTGGCCTTGCGACGCGGCGGTCGCCGAGCGCGCACACTGGCGTGCGCGGAATGTCATGGCTAGTGTCCGGCTATCTTGGGATAATAGTACCGGAGATCATACCAGATGGCGCTTCCAGAGCTCTTTGAGGGCAGGCTTTCGGTCCCGGTGATCGGGTCACCGCTCTTTATCATCTCCAACCCGAAACTCGTGATCGCGCAGTGTCTCGCCGGCGTCGTTGGATCGTTTCCCTCGCTGAACGCGCGCCCGATCGAACAGCTGGATGAGTGGCTGTCGGAGATCACCGAGACCATCAGCAGCGCACGGAGGGAGCGTCCCGACGCCAGGATCGCCCCATATGCGGTGAATCTGATCGTCCACAAGTCAAACAACCGGCTCGATCAGGATCTGGAGCTTTGCGTCAAACACAAGGTGCCGCTCGTGATCACCTCGCTGGGCGCGCGGCCTGAGGTCAACGAAGCGATCCATTCGTACGGCGGACTGGTGATGCACGACATCATCAACGTCGTGTTCGCACACAAGGCGCTTGAGAAAGGCGCTGATGGTCTCATCGCCGTCTGTGCCGGCGCAGGCGGACATGCCGGAACCCATTCTCCGTTCGCCCTCATTCAGGAGATACGCGAGTTCTTCGATGGTCCGCTGGCGCTCTCCGGCGCCATCGCAACCGGAAAGGCTGTCTACGCCGCACAGGCGCTCGGCGCAGACCTAGCCTACATCGGCACGGCCTTCATCGCCTGCGACGAGGCCCGCGCGGTGGACGGCTATAAGGACATGATCGTGAACAGCGCGGCGAAGGACATTGTCTATTCGAGCCTTTTCACCGGGGTCAGCGGAAACTACCTCGCGCCATCCATCGCAGCAGCCGGCCTCGATCCCAACAATCTTCCGGAGGGCGACAAGGCGACGATGAACTTCCGCGAAGGCGAGAGCTCGAAGGCCAAGGCCTGGAGGGATGTGTGGGGGTCCGGGCAGGGCATAGGCGCCATCAAGCAGCGAATGCCGGCCGCTGACTACATCGCTCGGCTCCGGGATGAATACCTGGCCGAAGCCGAACACATGGCGAAGATGGCCCGGTCCTACGGTGAAACGCCATAGCGATCCTGCATAATGATCGTAGATCCGCAAACTGATCCGCCAGCCTTTCAGGATGTCCTGGATGCGCGCGAAGCGCTGCGACACGTCGCATATCGCACTCCATTGCTGCGGTCCGACGACATTGATCGCGAGTTGGGACGCCCCGTTTGGTTCAAGACCGAATGCCTGCAGCGGACGGGATCATTCAAGGTTCGTGGGGCGTGGAACCGCTGTCAGCACATCCCGCCCGCCGAGCTTCCGAGAGGGGTTGTGGCCTATTCCTCGGGCAATCATGCGCAGGGCGTCGCCTCTGCCGCACAGCGCCTCGGCATTCCCGCGACCATCGTGATGCCCGCAGACGCCCCGGCCGCGAAACGGATCGCGACCGAAGGCTACGGCGCACTGGTCGTGCTCTACGACCGAAGCAGTGAAAGCCGGGAGGCGATCGGGGAAGAGATCCAGTCGCGGACCGGAGCGACGCTCATCAGACCGTTTGATGACGCTTGGGTCATCGCCGGCCAGGCCACGGCGACACTCGAGGCGATCGAAGACGCGGACGAGCTGGGCGTGCAGTTCGATGCGATGCTCTGTCCCGCCAGCGGCGGGGGATTGCTTGCGGGCGCGGCGATCGTGCTTGCGGAGCGCAGCAAGCAGACTGCCTTGCATGTAGCGGAGCCCCAGGGGCACGACGACCATCTGCGGTCGCTGGAGCAGGGCGTCGTCGTCGAAAACGCACCCGGGTTCCGGTCCATCGCAGATGCCTTGTTGGCGCCCCAGCCCGGAAATCTCACCTTCCCGATCACGCGCCGCCATGTCAGGTCCGGGCTCGCCGTGTCGGATACAGATATTCAGCGGGCAATGTACACGTCCTTCCGCTGCCTGAAGCTGGTCGTCGAGCCAGGCGGCGCGGTGGCGTTCGCCGCCCTGCGCAGTCAGTCGGCCAGTGTCGCCGGGGACGGCCCCGTGCTCGTCATGCTGTCTGGCGGCAACGTGGACGCCGCCCTCTTCAGCGACGCGCTCGCAATCGGGGCTGCTGCAGAGCGTACGTGAACGCGGTCTCAGCCGCCGCGTTTCAGGTCACGGCTCAGCTGGATCTGTGCGGGCTCACCTGACAGCCTGTGACGATAGACCTGCGTGTTCTCAAGGACGCGCTGAACATAGTTGCGGGTTTCACCGAACGGAATCTGTTCGACCCAATCGACGACATCCACGCCTGGCGAGCGCGGGTCGCCCAGTTCGCGGATCCACTGACGCGCGCGGCTTGGGCCCGCATTATAGGCGCAGGCGGCGAGGACATACGAGCCGTTGAACTGGTCCACGAGTTCATCGAGAAACCCCCTGCCCAGACGCAGGTTGTAGATCGGGTCGTCAGTCAGCCAGCTTTCGCGGAAGGGCACGCCAACCCTCGAGGCCTCGACACGGGCGTACCTCGGGATCATCTGCATCAGCCCGCGCGCATTGGCCGAACTGACGGCGCTCGCATAAAACTCGCTCTCCTGCCGCGACAGCGCCAGAACCATGGCGTCCTCGGCCGCGCCATTCCGGGTCGAACGGGGAAGCGGCAATACGGGGAAAACGGACTCAGCATCCACTATCCCACGTCCGAGGCCGGCCTTTGCGCCACGGATGGCTGCTCTCATGTGCAGCGCGTCGCGTCCAACCTCGAATAGCAGCCGGTGTTCTTCCGCGGTCTGGAGTTGGTCATCGAGGGCATTGGAGAATGTTTCGAACTCTCTCATGCGGCCAAGGTCGGCCAGAAGCAGCGCAGCCCGCACATCCGGTCTCTGGCGAAACGCGGCCCGATCTGTCTCGGTGGGCGTCGCCACCGAGGGAAGGTCGATCAGCATCACGTCCGGTCGGATCCGCGCAACCTTCTCTGCGGCGAGCTGTCCATAGTATACGTAATTGAACTGTGCGGCCTCAAGGAATGCGCTCTCCGCCTCCGTGTTGCGGCGCTGCGCTTCCAAAGCCAGTCCCAGCCAGTACTGCGCCCGGGCGACGCTGATCGGAGTGGAGACCCCGTTCCCGAATGTGCGGAAGTGCGCCTCGGCGGCAACCGGATCGTTCAGCCGGCTCAGCGCAATCCAGCCCGCCGTCCATTCGGCATCGCGGAACCCTTCGCCGTCGTCCATGCCGTGATCAAGCGTCAGCAGGTAGGCCGACTGCGCATCGCCCTCGCGGATCAGTCTCCGGATCTCGGCATGCTTCTCAGTCCAGATCGAATCTCTCGCGGAAGGCGGAGCGTCGACGCCGCGGACACTCAGCAGCATCTCGATCTGACCCTGGTCCCGCCCTCGGCGCTCCCGCCAACGCGCTCGCTCATAGGTCAGCCCGGCATCGTTCGCGTACTCGCTCGGTACTGCCTGCACGAAACTGTCGACGCCGCTCCGGTTGCGCCGCACCGCCAGTCGCGCCTGCGCCAACTTCCGACGACCCTCGGACAACCTTGGGAACAGGTCTTCTGCATCTGACAGCCGACCCCGCCACAACAGCATGTCGACGCGACGCCAATGGTCGTCCGCCGTCAGCTCGTTGCCGTACTGCGCGAGAATGCGCGAGGTGGCGTCGTCATTGAAAATCTCGGTCGCCCACGCCGTTCGGAGCACATCGCGCATCTCATCGCGCCGGTTCATGGAGTGGTGCGCGTCGGCAAGCGCCAGCACCCCTTCGCCCGTCCTCGGCGGATTGGCGCGCAACCATGCAACCCTCTGGTCCGCCGTCAGGGATGACCTCTGTATCTGCCGTTCGATACTCTCGAGGATTTCGTGGTGGTCGGGCCAGCCGGCAAACTGCTCTGCCGCCGCCTGCCGTTCCCGGAAGCTCATGGGCGAGGTATCGTCGCGCGCCATCTTCCAGCGGATGAGAAGCTGGGCGGATGGATCGCGAATTTGACTGGCCGCGCTTTGGACGGCATCCCAGCGCTGCCGCTCGGCATAATCCAGAGCCTGGTCGAGGAGTGTGGCTTCCTGGCTGGGCAGCAAGGCGGACGCGCGTTCATATGCCGGTTTGAGTGTTGGGCTGGCGGGCAGTGCGGCCGCGACGCTAGGGGCAAGGCCGACCAGCAGGGCGGCCAGCGCGATCCTCGATGGCGTGCCCGGAAGCTTGCAAAAGCGGGCTACAGCATGAATATCCAGCCGGCTCCGAATCCCCGCAGGGAGGCTGTGGGGTCCAACGAAACGCTTCATGGCGGAGCACACTATGTTCAATGGTTCCATTCCGGCTCTCATCACGCCTTTTCGGGATGGCAAGGTCGATGACGACGCATTTGTCGAGCTCGTCGAGCGGCAGATCAAGGCGGGTTCTGCAGGTCTCGTACCGTGTGGCACGACCGGCGAGACGTCGACGCTATCCCACGCCGAGCATCGGCACGTGGTGGAATTGTGCGTTTCCGCTGCGGCTGGTCGGGTTCCGATCATTGCTGGAGCAGGCTCGAATTCGACCGAGGAAGCAATAGGGTTCCTGCGGCATGCCAAGTCCGTGGGCGCCCACGCCGGATTGGTCGTGGCACCCTATTACAATCGTCCCTCGCAGGACGGCATACTGGCGCATTTCGCGAGACTCAACGACGCCGTGCAGCTGCCGATTATCGTTTACAACGTCCCGGCGCGAACAAGTTCAGACATCCTGCCGGAAACGATGGGCAGGCTCGCAGCGCTTCCCAACGTGATCGGTGTAAAGGACGCGACCGCCCAGCTCGACCGTCCGCCACGCCATACCGCCATGTGCGGGGAGGACTTCATTCAACTGTCAGGCGAAGATTCGACTGCCGTAGCATTCAACGCGGTTGGCGGAACCGGCTGTATCTCGGTGACCGCCAATATTGCGCCGGAACAGTGCGCGGCGATGCAAGCGGCCTGCGCACGCGGAGATTTCGCTGAGGCGCGTCGCATCAACCAGACGCTTGCGCGCCTTCACCGGGCCATCTTTCTGGAGCCGAGCCCGGCGCCGACCAAGTACGCCCTGGCCAAGATGGGTCTTTGCTCGGAGGAGATCCGGCTCCCGCTCCTGCCCGTTGCATCGGACCAGCTCAAGGCGGAACTCGACGCTGCTATGGAAGAGGCCGGGGTGCGAGTGTGAAGAGCACGACACGCAAGCTCGTGGCCGAAAACCGGCAGGCCCGCCGCAATTACGAGATTGAGGATACCATCGAGGCGGGTATCGCCCTTGTCGGGACAGAGGTGAAGTCGCTCCGTGGCGGTCGGGCCAACATTGCCGAGAGCTATGCCCGCGCCGACGAGGATGGTCTCGTTCTGGTGAACGCGACGATTCCGACCTATCCGCCGGCAGCGCAATTCAACCACGAGCCGACACGCATGAGGCGGCTCCTGCTGAAGAAGCGTGAGATCGCAAAACTCATACAGGCGACGGAACGCGAGGGCCGCACCCTCGTGCCGCTCAAGCTGTATTTTGACGAACGGGGCATAGCCAAGTTAGAGCTGGCCCTCGGCAAGGGACGCAAGACGACCGACAAGCGTGACGTCGAGAAAAAACGTGACTGGGCGCGTTCCAAGGCGCGCCTGCTTAGAGATCGCGGCTGACGTCCCTAACCAGCGCATTGCCTTGGCCCCGTACAGGCCAAATGCGAACAAAGGAGACAGTACAGCATGGAATTCGATCTGGTCGCGATCTGGAATGAACACCAAGGCGTGATCCTGGGATATGCGCTGCGTGCCGTGGGCGCGCTGCTGGTCTTGATCATCGGGCTCAGGATTGCGGGTTCCATCGCCGGACTGGCGCGACGCCAGATCAATGCGCGCGAGAGCATCGACAAGACGCTGGGCAGCTTCTTCTCCTCGCTGATTCAGTGGGCGCTGACTGCGGCCGTATTCATCACAGTTCTCAGCGTCTTCGGTGTCGAGGCGACATCGTTCGTAGCCGTACTCGGCGCGCTCACACTCGCGATCGGCCTCTCCATGCAAGGCGCCCTCGGTAACATAGCCTCGGGAGTCATGATCATGCTCTTCCGGCCTTACAAACTGGGCGATTACATAGAAGCTGCAGGCGTTGCGGGGACGGTTAAGGACATCAATCTGTTTCAGACCGTTATGGCGACGCCGGACAATGTGAAGATCATCGTCCCGAACTCCGAGGGCATTTCGGGCGTGATCAAGAACTTCTCAGGCTATCCGGTACGCCGTTGCGATGTGACCTTCGGCATCGACTACGACGATGACATGGACAAGGCGATTGGGATCATCCGGCAAGTCATTGCAGATGACGACAGGATCATGTCCGAACCGGCAGAGCCCTTTGTGAAGGTGACAAATCTCGGAGACTCATCCGTCGACATCGCGAGCCGCAGTTGGGTGAAGGCTGAGGATTATTGGGATGTGAAGTTCCACATCACCAAGGCGGTGAAAAAAGCCTTCGACGAACAGGGTATCTCTATCCCGTATCCCCACCGGACCATGGTGCAGAAGGCAGGCTAACAGAAAAAGGACGCCGCCAGTTTCTGGCGGCGTCCGTTATGTCTTCGGCAGTAGGATCGCTCTCGATCAGAAGTCGCCGAAAGCAGTATCGTCAATTTCGTTCCCGTCAGCATCTAGGGTAACGATCCGGGATTCTTCGAATTCGGTCGTTGCGGATTGCTGCCAATCAAGCTCTTCGTCCTCAGCCGTCGCGTACTCGGCGGCCGATTTCGCGTCTTCAGCTTCGACATCGATGTGATAATCGACGTAGGCTTCAACGCGCTTTAGCACTTTGAAGGTTGGCATGTTCACACCTCATGGAAGTCCTGAGTCCGGCTCAGTGATTCTGCCTATGAGTGAATTCGCTGATTCTGCAAATGGGCAATATTTGCCGCTGCTTCACGCGTGCGGCGGCGGCGTGTCGCCCAGCGAGTTTTAGCTGCTGTCATTTGATCGTTTGGCTAGAATGGACCCACGACGAAGGTATCTGGCTGCTCGACCTCAGGCGGAGCAGCCAGATTGATTCGATCTACTTTGAGTCCGACAGGTTCTGGTTGGCGAAATCCCAGTTCACCAGATTGTCGAGAAACGTCTCGATGTATTTCGGGCGAGCATTCTGGAAGTCCAGGTAATAGGCGTGCTCCCACACATCCATGGTCAGCAATGGCGTCACGCCACCCTCGGTGAGGGGCGTCTCCGCATTTGCTGTCTTGCGCACCTCAAGCTTTCCGCCTTTGGACACCAGCCATGCCCAGCCGGAACCGAACTGCGTCGCGCCCGCTTCGGAGAATGCCTTCCGGAAGCTCTGATAGTCACCGAACGAGTCCTTGATGCCATCCGCAATAGCGCCTGTCGGTTCGCCGCCGCCGCCCGGCTTCATCGAGTGCCAGTAGAAGGTGTGGTTCCATACCTGGGCCGCGTTGTTGAAGACGCCTGGCTTTGATCCGGCAGAGGCGCGAATGACCTCTTCAAGCCCGGCGTCGGCCAGGTCTGTTCCGTCGACAAGCTTGTTCAGGTTGTCGACATAGGCTTGGTGATGTTTGCCGTAGTGATAGTTCAGGGTCTCTTCCGATATGTGCGGGCCGAGCGCATCCCGGGCATAGGGCAGGGCGGGGAGAGTAAATGGCATGTTGTTTCCTTTCCGGACGGATGTTTGTGCCTGATGCTGATGTGTGGTCATGAGCGATAATGCCAAGAGGGTCACTCGTGCAACCGAGGCCGAACTTGATCAGAAACTAAAGCGTCTGGACGAGCCGAGGTGGTTGGCCTTGCGTTATGCCCCGGATCAGGCGCGTGGAGCGCTCGTGGCGCTATATCTGCTCGATATCGAACTGGCGCGCAGCACGCGCACAAGCGAACCAATGATCGGGCTGATCCGGCTGCAGTGGTGGCGGGAGCTGATCGAGGCTCTACCCTCAGGCAGGGCTCTGGACAGCCACGAGCTGCTACCTGCTCTCGCAGACCGCGGGTGGTTAGGAAAGACCGACCCGCTGACCGGTGACCCGGTTCTTTTGGCCCTGATCGACGCATGGGCAGGGTCGATTGATCCGGGGCAGGGAACGTCGTCCGCGCCCGCGTCAGTGCTGGCGGAGCTCGCGATTGGCCTCTTGCACCCCGAGGCGTCCGCCAGCGACGTCCAGCGGGCAAAGAGCATCGTGACGCGCGAGGTTCGACCTGCAGGCCATGGTGTGGGAGCGGGGCTCGACCCAAGGATCTGGCCGGCAATTCTTCACGTCGCCGCGCAACGAAAGAACGGTGAACAGGCGGTTGGTGTCGCCGCACGCCTGAGGGTGCTGCGTGCGATGCTCACGAAACGCTTGCCGTAACCGGCGGCGCAATTCGCTGGGCTAGCTGCTGGCGGGTTCCAGCTGGCTGACGGATGCCGCCGCCCATTCGTCGAAAGCCTCAAGCGCACGCTGGCTCAACGCACGCTTGCGAAGGCGAGCACGTTCTGCGCCGCGCAAGCGTTTTCCCGGCGGCCTTGCAACCGGCTTGTCCAGTTCCGGAAATAGCCCAAAGTTCACATTCATCGGCTGGAACGATCCCGAACCGCTCGTGAGATGGCCGCCAGTGATATGCGAGATCAGCGCGCCATGCGCCGTCGTCGACGGAGGAGGAGCGGCGGGGATGCCGAGCCGCTCGGCTGCGGCGAGCCGTCCAGCGACGAGCCCCATGGCGGCGCTCTCCACGTATCCCTCAACGCCAGTGATCTGACCGGCAAACCGCAGTCGGGTTTCGGCTTTCAGGCGAAGCTGCTCATCCAGAAGCCGCGGCGAATTCAGGAAGGTGTTTCGGTGGATGCCGCCCAGTCGTGCAAACCGCGCATTCTGCAATCCCGGGATCATCCGAAAGATGTCGGTCTGAGCGCCATGCTTCAGTTTGGTCTGGAACCCGACGATGTTCCACAGTGTGCCCAGCTTGTTGTCCTGGCGCAGCTGGACAATGGCGTAGGGCTTCACCTGCGGATTGTGCGGGTCGGTGAGACCGACAGGCTTCAGCGGTCCGAACCGAAGCGTCTCTTCACCCCTCTGCGCCATCACTTCGATGGGCAGGCAGCCTTCGAAGTAGGGAGTGCCCTCCCACTCCTTGAACTCGGTCTTCGGACCTTCGTTGAGCGCTTCCACGAAAGCTCGATAGGTCGCCTCGTCCATGGGGCAGTTGATATAGGCGTCGGTATCTCCGCTGGGGCCGGGCTTGTCGTATCTCGACTGCCGCCAGGCGACATCCATGTCGATCGAGTCCGAATAGACGATAGGGGCGATCGCATCGAAGAATGAGAGGGCGTCCTCGCCCGTTCGCTGAAGGATCTCCTTGGCGAGCAACTCTGACGTTAGCGGCCCCGTCGCGATAATGACAGACGACCAGTCAGATGGCGGCCACGTAGAAACCTCGCCATGCGCGATCGTGATCAGAGGGTGGGATCGCAGTGTTTCAGTGATCGCAGCCGAAAACTCGTCGCGATCCACCGCCAGGGCCGATCCTGCCGGCACCTGGCATCGATCGGCCGCCGAGATGATCAGTCCGCCAGCCTGCCGCATCTCCTGATGAAGCACGCCAACGGCGTTGTGCTCGTGATCGTCGGACCGGAACGAATTGGAGCAGACGAGTTCAGCGCAGTTTCCCGTGTGGTGTGCGTCGGTGAGCTTCTCCGGGCGCATCTCATGAAGGATCACCGGCACGCCCGCCTGAGCCACTTGCCATGCCGCTTCGCTACCCGCCAATCCGGCGCCGATGATGTGCACTGGTTCAAAATTCATGGACAGGTGCATACGATACTGAGAAAGAGGGCGGAAGAGGCGCCGCTGAACACAGAGGTATTCTGGCGGCTCGGCCTCGCTGCGGTGAGGCGGCGGCTCGCCGCTGGCGATTTGGAGGGTTCTGTTCGTTGTCCGTTGATGAGCGTCAAAGCTCTGGTTCAGTCCCAATCGCAGAGTGTGTTCGACAATCCTACCACGTGTTGGCCGAGAACTGGTTGCTGTTTCTGCCAGCCGCGCTGGTCGTCGCTTTGGCGGCGATACTGTCAGCCCTGCTTGGCGCTACATCGGGCCTGCAACTCATCTTCAATCTCGTAGGCCTGCTGGTAGATGCAGCTTTCTCAGCGGTCGTGTTCAGAAAGGTCATGAGCGACCAGTTCCTGCGGCCAGTAGGCTTACGACTTGGCGCTGACGAGTTTCGGATATTTGCAGTCGGGCTGATGGTGTCAGCCATCTTGGCCATCGCAGCTCTATTGCCGGCTGTGTTCCTGATTACGCGGCTGATCGGGCGCGCGGGCCTGTCCGAAAGTGAGATGGAGCAGCTGGTCGGCGACCCAGCAGCGTTGTGGGAACTGCTGGCGGACAACATAGCCGTTACCGATGTGGCGCTCGGCGTTCTCGTTGCTCTCCCTGTGCTTTGGCTGTCCGGCCGGTTGTTCATCTCCGCTGCGGCCACTTTTGGCGAGAAGCGCATCGCCTTTGTCGAGGCATGGCAATGGAGCAGCGGGAACGGCTGGAGGATTGCTGTATCGCTCCTCCTGGTCGCCATTCCCTTGCTTCTGGCGAACCTGCTTGTCCTGACCGGACCGGTGCAGATGGGCGCGCAGAATCCGGTGGTCATGTTCGCTGTACTGATAATAGCGGGCACAGGTACAGCGCTACTTCGCATTCCGGTGCTTGCGCTCGGAGCGATCCTCTATAGCGGTCTGCGACCCCCAACCTGACGCTAATGCGTCACGTCACCTCTTTCTTTGAGCGCGACTTTCGAGTGGGTGCTTTTGCCTGCGAGGTTGCGCGGCGCGCCGCCGGACGTTTCGGCTTTGCGCGTTTCGCCTGTGCCGATCCCTTCTTGGCCTTTTGTCGTGCGGCGCGGTCTTGCTGGCGGGTCAGCGTCTCTTTCAGGAAGCGGCCGGTCCAACTCGCGTCATTCTCAGAGACCTCTTCCGGGGTCCCGACGGCGACGAGCTCGCCCCCGCCATCCCCACCATCCGGCCCCAGGTCGATGATCCAGTCCGCCGTTTTGATCACGTCCAGGTTATGCTCGATCACGACCACGGTGTTTCCGTTATCGACGAGCTCGTGCAGCACGACGAGCAGTGCGCGGACGTCATCGAAGTGAAGGCCGGTGGTCGGCTCATCCAGAATGTACATCGTTCGACCGGTTGCCCGCTTCGACAACTCCTTGGCGAGTTTGACGCGCTGGGCTTCGCCGCCAGACAACGTGGTCGCCTGTTGACCAACCTTCACATAACCCAGACCCACCCGGGACAAGGTCTCCATCTTCGAACGGATTGCAGGCACCGCCGAGAAAAAGGTGCGGGCCTCCTCAACCGTCATATCCAGCACATCCGCAATCGATTTTCCCTTGTACCGCACTTCGAGGGTTTCCCGATTGTACCGCTCTCCCTTGCAGACATCGCAGGTCACATAGACGTCTGGCAGGAAGTGCATCTCGATCTTAACGACGCCGTCGCCCTGGCAGGCTTCGCAGCGCCCACCCTTGACGTTGAAGGAAAAGCGGCCGGCCGCATAACCGCGCGCCTTGCTCTCCGGCAGCTGGGTGTACCAGTCACGGATTGGGCCAAATGCGCCGGTATAGGTCGCAGGATTAGAGCGTGGTGTTCGGCCGATCGGCGACTGATCGATGTCGATGATCTTGTCGAGGTGCTGCGTGCCATCAATCTTCTTGAATGGAGCTGGCTGCGCGTTCGCGCCATTCAGTTTCCGCGCGAGAGCCTTGTACAGCGTTTCGATGATCAGGGTCGATTTACCGCCGCCAGAGACGCCGGTCACGCAAGTCAGAGTGCCGAGCGGCACATCGACGCTGACATTCTTCAGATTGTTGCCGGTCGCTCCCGAAATCTTCAGGCTCTTGGTGCGCGTGCCCCATCTGCGGCGATCTGGGATCGCAATCTTCTCTTCCCCCGAGAGGTATTTCCCGGTGAGGCTGCTGGGGTTTTCGGTGATGTCCTCGGGGCGGCCCTGCGCGACGATCTCTCCGCCATGAACCCCTGCGCGCGGCCCCATGTCGATGACATGGTCGGCCGTCAGGATCGCGTCCTCATCATGCTCCACCACAAGGACCGAGTTGCCCAGGTCACGCAGCCGGCGAAGGGTCTCCAACAGCCGCTCATTGTCGCGCTGGTGCAGGCCGATTGACGGCTCGTCCAGCACGTACAGAACGCCCGACAAACCGGATCCAATCTGCGAGGCCAGCCGGATCCGCTGGCTCTCACCGCCAGACAGCGTGCCGGACGACCGGGAGAGCGTGAGGTAATCGAGGCCGACCGCATTCAGAAACTCGAGACGATCACAGATTTCCTTCAGGATACGCGCTGCAATCTCGTTCTGAGATTTGGTGAGGCTGCCGGGTAATGCCCGGAACCAGTCCAGCGCGGTCTGTATCGACAGCTGGGCTATCTGTGCGATGTCGGCGTCGGCGATCTTCACGCACAGCGCTTCGGGTCTAAGTCGGGCGCCATGGCACGCCGGGCAGGGCGCCGCGGTCTGGTATTTGGCGATTTCATCGCGCATCCAGTTGCTTTCAGTTTCCCGAAAGCGCCGCTCAAGGTTGGGTATGACGCCCTCGAACGGCTTCGTCACTTCATAGCGCCGCATCCCGTCATCGAAAACGAACCGTATCTGACGATCGCCCGAGCCGTTGAGAATGACATCCTGCGTTTTCGCGGGAAGGTCTGACCAGGCCGTGTCCAGCGAAAAGTCGTAGGCCCCGGCCAGCGCTGACAATTGCTGGGCTTGCAGTGGTGAAGAGGTCTTGCCCCAGGGCGCGATCGCGCCTTCTGAAAGCGTTGCGTCCGTGTTCGGCACGACAAGCGCCGGATCGACGCCAAGTTGCTCACCCAGACCATCGCACGTCGGACATGCGCCGAATGGGTTGTTGAATGAGAACAGCCTTGGCTCGATCTCGGGAATGGTGAAACCCGATACCGGGCATGAGAACTTCGCAGAGAACGTGACCCGCTCTGGTTCCGACTCCGACTGCTTCGCGCCGGCCATTTCGGCGATCGCGATGCCGTCGGCGAGTTCCAGCGCAGTCTCGAACCCTTCAGCCAGCCGCTGTTCCAGTCCCTCGCGGATCGCGATCCGATCGACCACGACGTAAATGTCATGTTTCAGCTTCTTGTTGAGCTTCGGCGGGTTCTCAAGCTCGATGTATTCGCCATCGACCTTCGCGCGCTGGAAACCGCGCTTGAGGAGATCGGCGAACTCTTTCCTGTATTCGCCTTTCCGTCCGCGGATGATCGGCGCGAGCAGGTAGAATTTGGCGCCGTCTCCCATCGCCATGGCCTGGTCGACCATCTGGGACACGGTCATGCTTTCGATCGGCAACCCGGTTGCCGGAGAATAGGGGATGCCCACGCGCGCCCAAAGCAGCCGCATGTAGTCGTAGATTTCCGTAACTGTGGCGACGGTGGAGCGGGGATTCCGCGAAGTCGTTTTCTGTTCGATCGAGATCGCCGGTGAGAGCCCTTCGATGCTGTCGACATCTGGTTTCTGCATTAGCTCCAGAAACTGGCGCGCATATGCAGAGAGTGATTCGACATACCGCCGCTGTCCCTCGGCATAGATCGTGTCGAACGCGAGCGACGACTTCCCCGATCCAGACAGACCGGTCATGACCACGAGCTGGTTTCGCGGAATATCGACGTCCACGTTCTTGAGATTGTGCTCTCTGGCGCCGCGAACGCGGATATGCGTCAACTCTGTCGTCATGGTTTCCTGAGCTTCCTCAACGGGTAGAGGCCAGATAGTCCGAACCGGCCCCTACGCGAACGCGCGAGCCGATCACTGGTGGCAGTCTGCTGCAACCTGGCGCAGACTCGTAGTGTGGTCGGAGATTGCACTTGGCGACATGCCGTGCAAGAACAAAAGGGCAACTACGGGTTTCATTTCGAGAATGATGTGGATCACGGGCGTCGCGTCACGTTTCTAGGTTCGCGCCCTCGCTTGCTCGCATGATAACCCGGCTCGGTGTCAGGAACCGGAACGTCGCAAACGGCGGGGCCGGAGCAGGATTGAATTGGATTGGTCATGGCCGGCTCTGTGAACAAGGTCATTCTGGTAGGGAATCTCGGCCGGGATCCTGAGATCAAGCAACTGCCGAGTGGCGGGTCGCTGGCCAACCTCTCGATTGCGACATCCGAGTCCTGGCGCGACCGCGGGTCAGGTGAGCGCAAAGAGAAAACCGAATGGCACCGCGTGGTGATCTTCAGCGAGGGGCTGGTGAGAATCTGCGAACAATACCTCCGCAAGGGGTCAAAGGTGTATCTGGAGGGGCAACTCGAGACCCGAAAGTGGCAGGACAAGGACGGCAACGACCGTTATTCGACTGAAGTCGTGTTGCGGAACTTCAATTCAAGTCTGCAGATGCTCGACGGGAAGTCGGAAGGCGGACGAGATAGCGGCGGTGGCGGGCGGTCTGGGTCGTCAGGCGGCGGTGAGCGCGAAGACTTCAGCCGTGGTGACGAATTTAACGACGAGATCCCGTTCTAGACGGTTCCGCTCCAATCGGACAATTTGCCGGCAAGAGAAGGTGGTTTCGGCGCCAGGGCGAAGGCAACCCCCACCAGAACGCCTCAAGAAACGAGCATAACGCGTGACTGACAACAACGACGATCCGTCGGCGACTGCGCCGGAAGATGGGCGAGAGACCGGCGTCTCGGCGATCTCCATCTCCAGCGAGCTGAAGAAGTCCTATCTCGATTATGCGATGAGCGTGATCGTCAGCCGCGCGCTGCCCGATGTTCGCGATGGGTTGAAGCCGGTTCACCGACGCATCCTGTATGCGATGTACGAGGGCGGCTACACGCACGACAAGCCTTTCAAGAAATCGGCAAACGTGGTCGGTGATGTCATGGGTCGCTATCACCCGCATGGCGACGCTGCGATCTACGATGCGATGGTGCGACTGGCGCAGCCGTTCGCGATGAGCCTGATGCTGATTGAGGGGCAGGGCAATTTCGGTTCGCCGGACGGCGATCCGCCTGCCGCAATGCGCTACACGGAAAGCCGGCTGGCGAAGGTTGCGGAATACATCCTCGCCGATATCGACAAGGACACAATCGACTTCGTCGACAATTACGATGGTTCGCGCCGCGAGCCGAGCGTTTTGCCCTCCAAGTTCCCGAACCTCCTCGTAAATGGCGCAGGCGGCATCGCCGTTGGCATGGCGACCAACATTCCGCCCCACAATCTCGGGGAGATCATCGACGCGACCCTGGCGCTGATCGAGAACCCGGCGCTCGAAGATGGCGAGTTGCTCCAGATCGTACCCGGCCCGGACTTCCCCACGGGCGGTCAGATCATTGGCAGGGCCGGCGCTCGCAACGGCCTCATGACCGGCCGCGGGTCTGTCGTGATGCGCGCCAAGACTTCGATTGAAGAGATGCGCAATGGCCGCGACGCGATCATCGTTACTGATATTCCTTATCAGGTGAACAAGGCGACGATGGTTGAAAAGATCGCGGAACTGGTTCGCGACAAGAGGATCGAAGGCATCGCCGATCTCCGGGATGAGAGCGACCGCTCGGGCAATCGCGTCGTTATCGAGATCAAGCGCGACGCCTCTGCTGACATCGTCCTGAATCAGTTGTTCCGATATACGCCCATGCAGACGTCATTCGGCGTCAATATGCTTGCGTTGAGCGGCGGCCGACCCGAACAGCTCACGCTGCGCTCGATGCTGCAGGCGTTCATCAGTTTCCGCGAAACCGTTGTCGCCAGACGCACCAAGTTCGAACTGAACAAGGCCCGCAACCGCGCCCACGTGCTGGTCGGTCTCGCGCTGGCCGTCGCTAACATCGACGAGATCATTCGGATCATTCGATACTCGCCGGATCCGAACTCCGCACGTATGGCCCTGCTTGAGCGCTCGTGGCCGGTGCAGGACATGGGGCCGCTGATCGGATTGATTGCCGACCGTCGGACCAACCTCGACGACAACAACGAAATTCGCCTATCGGACGAGCAGGCGCGGGCGATCCTTGACCTGCGGCTCCAGCGACTGACCGGACTGGGCAGGGACGAGATCGGGAATGAAGCCAAGGGGCTCTCAGACGCGATCAAGGACTACCTCGACATCTTGGGATCACGCCCGCGAATTCTCGACATCATCAAGGGCGAACTCACCGAGGTGCGCGATCGCTTCGCGGTGCCGCGGCGTACCGAATTCGTCGAGGCTGATCTCGATCTCGAGGATGAAGCGTTCATCGAACGCGAAGACATGGTCGTGATGGTGACGCATGGCGGCTACGTGAAACGGACGCCGCTAACGGCCTACCGCACCCAGCATCGCGGCGGCAAAGGTCGCGGGGCCATGGACACAAAGGACGAAGATTTCGTCGTCCGACTGTTCGCGGCCGACACGCACACGGAGATCCTGTTCTTCTCGTCGACCGGCATGGTCTACAAGCAGAAGGTATGGCGGCTGCCGCTCGGGGGGCCGAGTTCGCGTGGAAAGGCGCTCGTAAATCTGCTGCCGCTGGCGAAAGACGAACGCATAACATCCGTGATGCCATTACCGGACGACGAGGGCGAACGAGAAAGCTCCAATATCCTGTTCGCCACCAAGTCGGGAGGCGTCAGGCGGAACATGCTGTCCGACTTCACGCAGGTAAACCGGGCCGGCAAGATCGCCATGAAGCTCGACTCCGACGGTGACGCGATCGTCGACGTGAAATTCTGTGCGCCCCAGGACGACGTCTTGCTTACGACTGCGCAAGGCCAATGCATCCGTTTCGCAGTGGAACAGGTTCGGGTCTTTTCCGGGCGCACCTCCACCGGCGTGCGCGGCATCCGTTTGGGCGCTGGCGATGAACTGATCGGCATGAGCGTTCTGGGGGGCGCCGAGATTTCACCGGGTGAGGCGCGGGCTTACCTGAAGAGAGCTAGCGCGCTGAGACGCTCGGTCGGAGACGGTGAAGAAGGTATCGAAGCCGAGATTGATGAGGTCGACAGCGAAGAGGCTGATGAAGAGGGCCGTGTCGAGGCGCTCTCAGACGAACGGTTTGCCGAACTGCAGGCGCAAGAGGAGTTCATCCTCACGATCACCCAGGAAGGCATGGGTAAGCGGGCGTCGGCGTTCGATTACAGAAGAGCGGGCCGCGGCGGTAAGGGTCTGATTGCACACAAGCTCCCCAAATCGGGACGGCTGGTCGCATCTTTTCCGGTCAATGCCGGCGACGAGATCATGATGGTGACAGACGCGGGACAGCTAATCCGCTGTGGCGTTGAGCAAATCCGGATCGCAAGTCGCGCGACACAGGGCGTACGGGTGCTCCGGGTCGCCAAGGGCGAGAGGGTGGTATCGGTCGAGCGCTTGGAAGAGCAGGAAGAAGCTGAAATAGTCCCTCCAGAGGTTTCAGAATGATCTGGTCGCCGACCGCAAACAAAACGGATCGATCATGAAGCGGGTTGGACTATATCCGGGCACATTCGACCCGATTACCAATGGTCATCTCGATATCATTGGGCGAGCCGTCAAACTGGTTGATCAGCTGATCATTGGCGTCGCCGTGAACCGCGACAAGGGCCCGCTCTTCTCACTCGAAGAACGCGTCGAAATGGTGGTCGCCGAGACTCGCCAGTTTGCGGGCGAAGTGGAGATCATCGCACGCCCATTCGAAAATCTACTCATGCATTTCGCAGTTGAGTGCGGAGCTCAGATTATTATTCGTGGTCTGCGAGCAGTTTCAGATTTTGAATACGAGTTCCAGATGGTCGCAATGAACCAGCAGCTGAATGATGAAGTAGAAACCGTCTTCCTGATGGCGGACCCCCACCATCAAGCGGTTTCTTCGCGGCTGGTAAAGGAAATCGCGCGCCTGGGGGGCAGGGCCGACTTGTTTATCCCGGAAGCCGTCGCCGGCCGTCTGGCCGACAAGTTTGGCGGCAAGCAATGAAGCGGCTGTGTTCGTGGGCCCGACTGGGCGTCCTGCCGCTTGGCTTGATCATGTCGAGCCAATCGGCGGCGCAGGAACCGGCGACCCCGCCCTCGACTGTTGAAATGGCTTCATCGCCACTCGGACCCGACGAGAATCCGGCCGGATGGCGCGAGATTGATCCTGATAATCTGCTCCGGATGCGCGTCCGCAACGGAACTGTCTTGATCGAGCTGAGACCCGACATCGCGCCGGCTCACGTGTCGCAGGTTAAGGAAATCGTGCGCAACGGGCACTACGACGGCTTGCCGTTCCATCGCGTGATCGATGATTTCATGGCGCAGGGCGGTGAGGTGAGATCGGTATACCCCCAGGCCCCGTATCCCTCTCTGCAGCCGGAATTCACGTTCAGAAGAGATCCAAACTCTCAACCGCTTACGGCGATTGGAAAAACGTCGAGCGGTGACCTTCTTGGTTTCTATGACGGCTTCCTCGTGCAATCGCGGCCGGAATCCCTGGCGCTGCTTATGGCTGACAAGTCAGTAGAGACTTGGATCGTGCATTGTCAGGGCATCGCCTCCATGGCGAGAGCGGACGCGCCCGACAGCGCGGACACCCAGTTCTTTCTGATGCGGCAACCCCAGATCGCCCTGGACCAGAGCTATACGGCCTGGGGCCGAGTTGTATCGGGCCTTGACGTGGTGCGGCGTATCAAGGCCGGACCTGAGGCGACTGATGGCCGTCTGTCCCCTGCAGAGTCTGACCGTCTCATCAGGGCCGAGGTGCTTTCGGATGTCGATGCAATGGAGCGCCCAAGAGTGTATGTTCAGGCGACCGGGCCAGCTACGTATGGAACCGCGGTCGAAACGTTGAGCTACTCAAATCCCACGGCAGCGTGCGAAGCGCCGCCGCCGCTTGTTCACATTGAGGAGTCGAATATTGGCTGATGCACCTGAAGACACGCTCATTCTGACGACAGAGGATGGAGAGGTCCGGATCCGACTGCTGCCGGAGGAAGCCCCTGGTCACGTTGCACGGATCAAGGAACTCAGCAGGGAAGGGTTCTATGACGGCCTACGTTCCATCGCGTGATTGAAGGCTTCATGGCTCAGGAGGCTGCCCAGAAGGCTCCGGCATGGGCGGATCAGGCAAGAAGCTGAAGCAGGAATTCAACGCGCGTGAGCACGTCCGAGGGGTCTGCTCGATGGCGCGGGCAAGTGACCCCAACAGCGCCGACAGCCAGTTTTTCATCGTATTCGACGATGCGCGCTTCCTCGACCGACAATACACGGTCTGGGGCGAGGTGGTTGAGGGTATGGAGCACATCGACGCCCTGCCGCGCGGCGAGCCGCCGAAAGCCCCAGGCAAAATCGTATCGATGAAAGTGGCGGCCGACCTCAAGTAGGCGCCTGACCGAAGGTTCGGTCTCTTCCAGACCGTGGTTCGGTTAGTGGTTCTAGGACCGCAAAGCCTGGCGAAGTCCCCACCGCTCCCCCGCGCGCCCGCTTTCGGTGCAGTCCCTGCAGTCCGGTGATCCTTGACGATGCGCCGCACCGAGAGGCTACTGCGAACCGGTCTACGGTTCGACGAGATGTCCTGACGTTGTAAGCTGGACGCTCACGCTAGCAAAAAGAAGTGTTATGACTGTCTTCGAACCGGACCCAGCGCCCGCCAGCCTCAAGCGAAAACGACCGCTTGAGTGGCTCCGGAACTGGTTCATAACTGGCATTGTCGTCGCGGCGCCGATCGGCATCACGATCTGGCTCGTCTGGTCCTTTGTTAGTTTCGTAGACAACCGGATCAAGCCGCTGATCCCACCGCGGTGGAACCCCGAAACCTATCTTCAGTTTGCGCTTCCCGGCCTCGGGATTGTAATCGCTGTGGTCGGTTTGACGTTGCTCGGCGCGCTCACGGCGAACCTGATCGGGAAATCTCTTATTCGCTCGGGCGAGAGGGTCGTGAACCGCGTACCGCTCGTGCGATCGGTCTACGGAGTTCTGAAACAGGTCTTCGAGACCTTTGCGTCGCAGGACGCCACCTCCTTCAAGGAAGCGGTCATGATCCAGTTTCCTCGAGAAGGAATCTGGACAGTCGCTTTCATCACCAACCGCAATCCAGGCGGAGAGATCTCGGAGCACGTCAAGAATGCCGTGGCGGTCTTCGTGCCCAATGCGCCCAATCCGGCGACGGGATTTATTCTCTATGTGCCGGCTGAAACGATCGTGCCGCTGAAGATGTCTGTCGAACAAGCCGCGAAACTTGTCTTCTCCGTCGGTATCCTCACGCCGGAGCAAGCTGGAAAGGGCGCAGAACTCGGTTTGCCGGGCTACCCGTGACCCAGCCTCACCGGAAGATTGAGGCTCAGGCGATCGATTGAGCACCGACGCAAGCCGCGGAGCCAGAAGGTCCCGCAAAGTCTCGCCGACTGTCCTCTCTCTCCCTGAAGTGTCGGGTCGCCTGCCAGAAGCAGTTTCGCATCACTCCGCGCGGTCTCGATCAAGCCCGCTTGCGTGTCGACATCCAGAACGCGGAACTCCGGCGCGCCCGATTGCTTCGATCCCAGAACGTCGCCTGCACCGCGATGCGCGAAATCCGCCTCCGCGATCGCAAAACCGTCGTTGGTCTTTCGCAGAATATCGAGGCGCTCCTTGCCGGCTTCGGTCAGGGGCTGCTTGTAGAGCAGCAGGCAGCTGGACGGTTTGTCGCCCCTCCCGACACGACCGCGGAGCTGATGGAGCTGGGCCAGGCCGAAACGGTCCGCGCGTTCGATCACGATTATGGTGGCGTCCGGAACATCAACGCCCACCTCGATCACAGTCGTTGCGACGAGAACACCCGCGTCGCCAGTCCGAAATCGTTCCAGCGCTGCATCGCGCGCTTCCGCTGTGAGCCGACCGTGAACAAGCTCGACTGGCTGGCGCAATGCATCGCGCAGCAGCTCATGGCGTGTCGTGGCTGCTGAATCGCCTGCATCTTCGCTGTCCACCGTTGGGCAGATCCAGAAGGCCTTTTCGCCGGCGGCCACAGCCCTGCGAACTGCGCCAACCACCTCATCAATCCTTGCATCGGGCAACGCGGCGGTTGTGATCTCCTTACGCCCGACAGGCTTCTCGCGAATGGTCGTGATCTCCATGTCTCCATGAAGCGCGAGGGCCATTGTCCGGGGGATGGGGGTCGCGCTCATCACCAGCATGTGAGGCGAGCGCCCCTTCGAGGCGAGGCGCATGCGATCAGCCACACCGAACCTGTGCTGTTCGTCGATGATGATCAGGCCAAGATCTGGAAGGTCGACGTCAGATTGGTACAGCGACTGGGTGCCCGAGATCACCGGGACCGAGCCCGCGCGGATGCGGTTCAGAAGCGCCGTCCGCTGTGATCCTTTGTCCCGGGAGGTCAGCGCGATGCATTCGAATCCTGCAGGTTTGAGAAAACCGCTGAAAGCCTGCTTGCTGCCTCGCGAGCACTTCAGTCGGCGACATGAGAACAGTCAGTTTTCCGGCCGCTGCCATTTGTGCAGCCGAGCGCGGCTACAACAGTCTTTCCCGAGCCCACGTCGCCTCGGATGAGACGTCGCATGGGTATCGAATTGGAGATGTCGGAGCTGATTTCGCTGAAAGCGGCTCTCTGGGCCCGTGTGAGGCTGAAGCGAAGGCTCTCGATGATGGTTTGTTCCACCGCCACTGCAGGCTTGGCGATTGGCGCGCGCTGCTTCTCCCGCGCCAGGCGGGCCTGACCCAAAGCGATTTCCCGAGCCAGTGCTTCGTCGTATGCCAGTCTTTCCCTGGACTTATGGAATGCGTCCGGATCGTAATCGACCGGCCGATGCAACGTATCAAGCGCGCGGGCGAAATCTGGCCAGCCGGCTCGATCGATCTGGTGCTTGTCGGCCCACTCATCGACCACGGGAAGAGTGTCGAGAGCGGCCTCGATATACTTGCGCAATTGTCTCCCGGTGAGTCCGGCGGTCAGGGGGTAGACCGGCTCCACCTCGGGCGGCATGTCACCACCTACCGCTGCTGAAACATGATCGGGGTGCAGCATTTGGCGCCCCCCCTGATGCTCCTGCACCAAACCGGAGACGACTAACTCTGCGCCGGCCTTGAAGGTCCTTTCGAGCCAGTTCCGATTGGCCCGGAAGTAGACCAGGCTGAGAAACCCGGATTCGTCGCGAAGGCGAATGCGCGCTGGCGCCTTGCCAAACGGCAGTTGCACCTGATCCACCACGCCGGTGACCGTCGATATCTGGTCGAAGGGCGCATCTGAAATCGTCTGCCGGTTGCGTCGATCAATCCAAGAGTTCGGCAGGTGAAAGATGAGGTCGAGTATCGTCGTCCCGCCGATGAGCCGCTCCAGCAGCCCGCCCACCTTCGGCCCTACGCCAGGAAGTGTCGTTATGTCTGCGCGGAAGCGGAGGATCAGTTCATCGTTCATGCGTGGTTACAAATTGATCTTTGGACAAAGGTGGCCAACTAGAGAGAGTGAAGGGACCGGCCCTCAGGAGAACTCGCATTGGACATTGAGACACGCAGGAAAAAACTCCGGTTTCGCGCAGCCCACCGCGGACTCAAGGAGTTGGACCTGTTTATCGGCTCATTCGCGGAGGCAAGCGTCGCGGACATGGATGAAGGGCAACTCGATGAGTTCGAAGCGATTCTGGACGTTCCGGACAATATCATGTTGGACTGGATAATGGGCAGGCAAACCCCTGAGTATCCAGCTGGCGGGGTACTTGAGGCCATTCTCAAGTTTGAATATCCGCGGCGCCGCCTGAGTTTCGTTCGCCCCGGCATTGCGCCCCCGATAGGTTAGATCAGTCTAGCGCCATGATGATAGCCAAGAACCTCGCCAGCCTGCGCGAGGATACAACCGTATATCGCGCCCCGACCGGGCTGGCCGCCCGACTGTTCGCGAAGGCTGTGATCGAGCGCGGCGGAGCTAATCTGTTCGTCGTTGAAAACGATCGGGCCGCTCGCGAACTCGGCGCGGTGGCCAGATTCTTTCAGCCAGACCTGAAGACGCTCGTTTTCCCGGCCTGGGATTCTCCACCGTATGAGCGGATCAGCCCCAGCCCGACAGTTGCAGCGCAACGGTGCGCCGTCTTGACCACGCTGGCGAACAAGCCGCGCAACGAGCCGGTCCTCGTCGTCGCGACTGCTGCAGCGTTGTCACAATTGGTTCCGCCACTGAGTTACTTCCAGGGCGCGGGGCTCAACCTGCGGCCGGGCGCGGAGTCGAGCATCGACGCAATTCAGAAATATCTCGAGGCAAACGGGTATTCGAGAGGTTCGATCGTCAGAGATCCCGGGGAATACGCGATCCGGGGCGGCATCGTGGATTTGTTCCCCGCTGGAGAACCGGAACCGCTGCGTCTCGACTACTTCGGCGATGATCTCGAGACGATCCGAACGTTCGATCCGGATAGTCAAAGATCGACCTCTCAGCGCACCGAACTGACGTTGGCGCCGGTCAGCGAACTGGACTTCTCGGACGCGGGGCTCGCCACGCTCAGAACCAAATACATGGAGTTGTTTGGCCCGCCCGCCGGTGATCCGGACTATGAAGCGGCCCGCGCGCGCATCAAGCGGCAGGGTGTCGAGCAATGGCTGCCTTTGTTCCACCCGGCGCTGGTGCCGCTGACTGACTATCTCGACCCAAACGCGATGATCGCTACCGCCTCGGGGAGTGCAGGCGCAGTAGCGGACAGAATGGAGCAGGTTCGAAACGCTTATGAGGCCCGCAGGCGCCACAGTGGTCCGGACGGCACATCGCGGATCGTGCCGCCAGAAAGCCTGTACATGGGCTATGAGGACATTGCAGAGGCCAACCAGAACTCTCCTTGGGTCCGCTTCGTCGAAAGCGATGGCCCAGAAGGACGAAATACGATCATCGCCGCAGGCGCCAGTGCGCGGTCCTTCGCGGTCGAAAGAGTTGACCCGGCGGTGGACCTTTTCGCGGCGGTCGCGGAGTACTTGAAGGAGGGCGCGTCCAGCGGGCGCGCCGTGATCGTTGCGGTTTCCTCGGCCGGCGCGGTAAGCCGTTTCCAGTCCTTCCTGTCTGAACACGGAATTCCAGCCGTCGGCGAAGCCGCTGGCTTTGCGGACGCCGCACCCAAGGCGGTGAGTATAGCGGTGCTGCCGATAGACCACGGCTTCAGTGATCCAGAAGTTATCGTGCTCACCGAGGCGGACATCCTTGGCGAGCGTCTATCCAGACCACGTTCGCGGAAAGGTGGCGCTGCGTTCATCTCGGAGGTCGCTGCGCTGAGTGTCGGCGATCTCATCGTTCATATCGAACACGGTGTGGGTCGATACGCCGGGCTCACCACGATCGATGCAGGCGGCGCCGCACACGATTGCTTTGAACTCATCTATGCAGGCGGCGACAAGATTCTCCTACCGGTGGAGAACGCCGAGCTCATCAGCAGGTATGGGGCCGAGTCCGGCGATGCAGCGCTGGATCGACTGGGCGGTGCGAGCTGGCAGGCGCGTAAGGCGCGCGCCCGCAAAAAGATCATGGATATGGCGGAGGATCTCATCCGCCTCGCTGCCACACGGGAAACCAAGAAGGCCCCGGTCATCGAATCGAGCGACGGCGGCTTTGAAGAATTCTGCGCCCGGTTCCCGTACGAAGAAACCGACGACCAGCTTGCCGCCATCGGAGACGTGGTCGCGGATCTCGCTTCTGGTAAGCCTGCTGACCGACTGATTTGTGGAGACGTAGGGTTCGGCAAAACGGAAGTCGCGCTTCGCGCGGCGTTCCTCGCAGCCGCCAGTGGGCAGCAGGTTGCAGTGATTGCGCCAACGACCCTTCTGGCCCGCCAGCACTATCGGACCTTTGAAGAGCGGTTCGCAGGCTGGCCGATCAAGGTTCGCCACCTGTCCCGGTTCGTGTCCGCCACAGAGGCCTCAGCGACAAGAGATGAGTTGGCCAGCGGCGTGTGCGACATCGTCGTTGGAACGCACGCCCTGTTGTCCGATCGTGTGGAGTTCAAACAGCTGGGCCTGGTGATCGTCGATGAGGAACAGCGGTTTGGCGTCAAACACAAGGAACGCCTGAAGGAGCTGCGGGCCGATATCCACGTCCTGACCCTGACCGCCACCCCGATCCCGCGGACACTACAGATGTCGTTGGCGGGGATCAGGGATCTCTCGCTGATTGCAACGCCCCCGGTGGATCGCCTGGCAGTCCGAACCTTCGTTGTCGAATTTGATGAGGTGACAATCAGGGAAGCGCTGTTGCGAGAGCACTTCCGCGGCGGCCAGTCGTACTACGTTGCGCCCCGGATCGCCGATCTGCCCTTCATCGAGCGGTTCTTACGGGCGTCGTTGCCGGAACTCAAACTGATCGTCGCGCATGGCCAGATGACGGCATCCGAACTCGAAGAGGCGATGACCGCATTCTACGACGGTCAGGCCGACGTGCTGCTCTCGACGGCGATCGTCGAGTCCGGTCTCGACGTGCCACGCGCCAACACGCTGATCGTCCATCGGGCGGACAAGTTCGGGCTGGCGCAGCTCTATCAGATCAGGGGACGCGTCGGACGCTCCAAGGTCCGGGCCTACGCATATCTGACCACACCGGAGCAGGATGTCATGACAGCGGGCGCAGACAAGCGTCTGAAGGTCTTGCAGTCGCTCGACACTCTGGGCGCCGGTTTCATGCTCGCAAGCCACGATTTGGACATGCGTGGTGGCGGCAATCTCCTCGGCGAGGCGCAGTCTGGCCACATCCGGGAAGTCGGTGTCGAGCTCTATCAGTCGATGCTTGAGGATGCGATCCGCTCGCTCAAAACAGGCGACACAGCGCCGCGTGAACAATGGTCGCCGCAGATAGAGGTGGGCGCCTCAATTCTGATCCCCGAATTGTACATTGAAGACTTGGCCACGCGCCTGTCCATTTATCGGCGGCTCGCAAATGTCGACAGCGATGCCGAGCTTGAAGGGCTCCGAGTGGAGTTGGCCGACAGGTTCGGACCGCTGCCGGAAGAGACCCAGCGCCTTCTGGACGTGACCGAGATGAAGGCGATCTGCAAGCGTCTTGGGATCGCAAAGGTTGCGGCCGGTCCCAAAGGCATATTGCTGGCCTTCAGACAGGACACGCCGGTGGAGGCGGATCGACTGGTGGCGTTTGTGCACCAGCGGCCTGGCTCGCTGAAACTCCGTCCAGACGCCAAGCTCGTCGCTTCCGGTCAGTGGCCGGATCCGATCGTGCGCGTAAGAGAGCTCGGTAAGTTGCTGAACGATCTGGAGAAAGCTGTCAGCTGACCCTCGGGTAAGTCGGCGCTATCTGAACCCGGTACAACAGCTATCTCGGCGCCCGTTCAGGTTCATGCCGCTATAACTGAACTCAGCCTGGATTGGCCCATCAAGTCCCTCGATGGCTTGTTCAGGTGGCAAAGCCTCAAAAACGGCCGGCGGGATGCCGCCGGCCGACCCTTTTGTTGTCGGGCTGGCGCCTGCAGTTTATGCTCCCCGTACTAAAATTCGTCGATTGGCGATCCGAGCTCACTTATCGCGGCAGGGCGGGGCCTGGTCGTGAAAGGAGCCTCCGAGGTCAATCGGCTCGGATCAAAGGCTAAGGCCACTCACTGGGTACGCGAAGAGAACCGCGAGATGCTTGGAAGACTTGCTCGGCGTTACCTTCTGATACTGAGCGCTGCCTTGGCGATCGCGGGGCAAGCTCACGCACATCGGTCGCAGTCTGTTCTCTCATCGCTGCAATGGAACGCCGAGACTTCACAGATCGAAATTGTACATCGTTTGCACACGGACGATGTCGAAATCGGCCTGGCAGCGCCCCAAGCGTCAGACGACGTGATGGACCTGTCCAGGGATTCAAGCCGCGAAAAGCTGCTGGCGTACGTAGAGGCGAGTTTCACCATCCTGGTCGATGACGAGGCCTTGCAGATCGAAACGGTTGGCGTCGAACTACGCGGCCAGGAGACGCATGTTCGCCAGCTGGTGAACATTTCCAACGCACCCGATGAACTACAGATCGATAATCGACTGCTTCGGGACGTGTTCAGCGATCAGGCAAATCTCGTGAATATCCGCATGGCCGCGCGAACCCGAACAGTCATTTTCAGTGGGGCGGATCGCCTTAAGCACGTGAAGAACCTGCTCGGATAGCGACCCAGATGATCGGCAAGCTCTCGCTGTCTGCTGCCGGCATATGGGCCGCTTTGTCCTTTGGTATCGTGGGAGTGCTACTTCTGGCGATTGGGCGCCCGCCGTCCCCCTCCCGGTATCGGGCTTGCTGCTCGCGCTCTTGGCCTGGCTGGCGGCTGTCGACGTCGAAAGGATGCTCCTTCCCAATGAACTCACGCTGGCGCTGATCCTCACGGGGTTGGGCTTTGGACTCATGGCCGGACCTGAGGGGCTCCTTGCAGGTAGTCTGGGCGCCGCAATCGGCTACGGAATTCTGTCCCTTGTCGCTATGGCCTACCGGAAGCTTAGGGGTCAGGACGGCCTCGGAGGCGGCGACGCGAAACTGCTGGCGGGAGGAGGGGCGTGGGGGGCGCTGCAGCTGCCAATCGTGGTTCTCATCGCGTCGACGATGGCGCTGGCATTTGTGCTCATTCAGCGCCTTCGCGGCCGGAAGTTGCCACTCGGCATGGCGTTGCCATTCGGGCCTTTCCTCGCCTCCGGGATCTGGCTCATCTGGTGCTTCAAATAGCCTAGATGACGCTTGACCACGCAAGTCAACGCTCGTACATGCAGCGATCCTAACGTCCTGGCCGAGCGGGTGTAGCTCAGTTGGTTAGAGTGCCGGCCTGTCACGCCGGAGGTCGCGGGTTCGAGCCCCGTCACTCGCGCCAGGATGCGTAGCCGTCAATTGCACAAAACATGGGTTAGGCAATGTGCGCGCATTGCTGCCGTGGGCCATTGAGAGCCTCCGCCACGAAATCCTGCCTGCGTCCACGGGCTCACTTGCTTGTTGGTCCAAAGCGTCTTAGGCCGACCCCAGCACTGAGCAGAGTCCGCCATGCAAGACATTGAATCGCTCGTATTAAACTACCTGCCAATTGTGATTTTTCTGGTCATCGCGGTTGCGATCAGCGTGGGGTTCCTCCTCATGTCGACGCTCCTTGCGCCGAACAATCCCGACTCCGAGAAGCTGTCCGCGTATGAGTGCGGCTTCGAGGCCTTCGACGATGCGCGCATGAAGTTTGACGTCCGGTTCTACCTCGTGGCGATTCTCTTCATCATCTTCGATCTTGAGGTCGCATTCCTGTTCCCTTGGATATTCCGGTTTTTGAAGGGAACCAGTTCGCTTTCTGGTCGATGATGGCGTTTCTCGGCGTGCTGACAGTTGGATTTGTGTACGAGTGGCGGCGCGGCGCCTGAGGGGAATAATGAGCCGCAACGGTAATCCTCCCGCACCCGCAGGATCAGCGGCTCGCGCTGGCGCCGAAGGCGTTCGGCCTGTTTCGAACGATGATCCGTTCTTCACGGGATTGTCTGATCAGCTGGCCGACAAGGGGTTTGTAGTCGCGGCTGCCGACGACCTGATTACCTGGGCGAGAACCGGTTCGCTCATGTGGATGACGTTTGGTCTGGCGTGCTGTGCGGTCGAGATGATGCACGCCGGCAATCCGCGATATGATCTTGAGCGCTTTGGAATGGTGCCCCGCGGTAGCCCGCGTCAGTCCGACGTGATGATCGTGGCCGGAACCCTGACCAACAAGATGGCGCCCGCACTCCGCAAGGTTTACGACCAGATGCCCGAGCCCCGGTATGTGGTTTCGATGGGCTCATGCGCAAACGGCGGCGGGTACTACCACTACTCATACGCAGTGGTGCGCGGATGCGATCGCATCGTGCCTGTGGACGTGTATGTGCCAGGCTGCCCGCCGACGGCGGAGGCGCTGGTCTATGGGTTGCTGCAGCTGCAGAAGAAGATCCGCCGAGAAGGGGGGATCGAGCGGTGACCGCGCAGCCCCCTACAGCCAAGCTGAACACACTCGAGGCCCGGTTGCGCGACCAGGTTGGCGCATCGCTGGCGTCGCTTCGTCATAGCCACGGCGAGCTCACGATCGCCGCGACACCGGATTCGATCGTCGAACTGCTGATCTTCCTGCGTGACGACGAACAGTGCCTGTTCCAGACGCTGGTCGATATCTGTGTCGTCGACTATCCGGAGGAAGTGGAGCGCTTCGAGGTCGTCTATCACCTGCTTTCAATGCGCAGGAATATTCGCATTCGCGTAAAGCTGTCGGTGGCTGAAGACGCGCCCATCCCAAGCGTCATCCGCGTGTTCCCGGCTGCAAACTGGTACGAACGCGAAGCGTTCGACATGTATGGCGTGCTGTTCGAGGACCACCCGGACCTTCGCCGCCTGTTGACCGACTACGGGTTCGAAGGATTCCCGCTCCGCAAGGATTTCCCGCTCTCCGGGCATGTCCAGGTTCGTTACGACAACGAGGAACGTCGGGTTGTGACCGAGCCCGTGAAGCTCGTTCAGGAATATCGGAACTTCGATTTCCTGAGCCCATGGGAAGGCATGCAGAGCAAAATCCCAGGCGACGAAAAGGCGACCGGCGGAGGAGGCGACAATGGCTGACGATGCAAGCGCCACGGTCGCTGACGAACGCAAGTTCACGATCAACTTCGGCCCGCAACACCCGGCGGCGCACGGGGTCTTGCGACTCATTCTCGACCTTGATGGCGAGATCGTTGAGCGGGTCGATCCGCACATCGGTCTGCTCCATCGTGGCACCGAGAAGCTGATCGAATACAAGACTTACCTGCAGGCCATGCCGTACTTCGACCGGCTGGACTACTGCGCGCCGATGAACCAGGAGCATGCCTACTGTCTGGCGATCGAACGCATGGCCGGCATCGAGGTGCCGATCCGCGCGCAATACATCCGCGTGATTTATTCGGAAATCGGACGCTTGCTGTCGCATATCCTGAACGTCACGACGCAGGCGATGGACGTTGGCGCGCTGACGCCGATCACCTGGGGCTTCGAAGAGCGCGAAAAGCTCATGATCTTCTATGAGCGTGCGTCCGGCTCCCGCATGCACTCAGCTTACTTCAGGCCGGGTGGGGTGCATCAGGATCTGCCGCCGGAGCTGATCGAAGACATCTACAAGTTCTGCGACCCGTTCCTGAAAGTGCTCGACGATATCGAGACGCTGATCACCGAGAACCGGATCTTCAAGCAGCGGAACGTCGACATTGGCGTCGTCTCCGTCGAGGAGGCGCTGGCTTGGGGCTTCTCAGGCGTCATGGTGCGCGGATCAGGTCTCGCGTGGGACCTGCGGCGCGCCGAGCCGTACGAGATTTACTCAGATCTGGACTTCAAGATCCCTGTCGGGAAGAACGGTGACTGTTGGGATCGCTATCTCTGCCGCATGGAAGAGATGCGCGAGAGCGTGCGGATCATCAAGCAGTGTATCGACAAGCTTCCGGTCGGTCCGGTCCTGCCCGAAAATTCCAAGTACGCCCCGCCGCCGCGCGGTGAAATGAAGACGTCGATGGAAGCGCTGATCCATCACTTCAAACTCTACACCGAGGGATTCCGTGTCCCGGCTGGCGAAATTTATGCCTGCGTCGAGGCCCCCAAGGGGGAGTTCGGCGTCTACCTCGTGTCTGATGGGGGCAATCGCCCATACAGGTTGAAGATCAAGGCGCCGGGCTTTGCACACCTCGCGGCAATGGATCACATGTGCAAGGGACATTTGCTCGCCGATGTCTCCGCGATCCTAGGTTCCCTCGATATCGTGTTCGGTGAGATCGACAGATGAGCGCCCGCAGGTTTCATCATCCTGAAACGCACCAGGCGTTTTCCTTCTCCGCGGAAACCGAGGAGAAGATTGCGTGGTGGGAAAAGAAGTACCCGGCGGACCGTAGGCAATCTGTGGTGATACCGGCGCTCTGGATCACCCAGAAGCAGAATGATGGCTGGTTGTCAGAGCCAGCCCTTCGCGCAGTCGCTGAGCGCGTCGGCATGCCATACATCCGTGTCTACGAGGTCGCGACCTTCTACACGATGTTCAATCTGGAGCCGGTCGGACGCTTCCACTTCCAGGTGTGCGGGACAACGCCATGTATGCTGCGCGGCTCTGAAGCGCTGATCGACGTCTGCCGAGAACGAATTGGTCCTCGGGGGCGGTGTCCGAAGACGGATTGTTTTCCTGGATCGAGGTCGAGTGTCTTGGCGCCTGCGTGAACGCGCCGATGATCCAGATAAATGACTACTACTACGAAGACCTGACCCCTGCTTCGCTGACGACGTTGCTCGACGATTTTGCCGCCGGGCGATCGCCTGAGCCGGGTCCGTATGTTGATCGCGACACGTCTGCTCCTCAAGGCAACGCGCGCGTGCTGGTGGCCGAGGAGCTCTACGACGGCTCGCGAGCAAAGCCGCTAAAGATTCCGAATACTCCCGAGCAATCTGCGAACGGGGGGGCGGAATGAGCGACGGTTCCCTCAAGCTGACAGCCGGAGAGAGACGCGATCTCATCTCTGCCGGGATCAAGGAGGCGGGGTGCGTTCTGGCCGGCGTCGCGGTGTACTTCGCAACGTCAAACTGGCTCTGGATTTTGATTGGGGTCGTAGCGGGCGCCGGCTTCTCCCTGCCGGCAATCATCCGGCTCATGCGCGCGCGCAAGCAGGCAGACCATGCTTCAAGATAAAGATCGGATATTCACGAACCTCTACGGTCGGCACGACTGGCGTCTGGAAGAGGCGAAGAAGCGCGGTGCATGGAATTCGACCGCCGAACTCATGCAGTTCGGACCGGAATGGATTTGCGAGCAGGTCAAGGCCTCCGGCCTCCGGGGCAGGGGCGGCGCAGGCTTCCCCACCGGACTGAAATGGACCTTCATGCCGAAAGAGGTGAAGGACCGTCCGCACTACCTGGTCGTCAACGCCGACGAGTCAGAACCAGGCACGTGCAAGGATCGCGACATCATGCGTCACGATCCGCATCTCCTGATCGAGGGGTGCCTGATCGCGTCGTTCGCGATGCGGGCCCACGCCTGCTACATCTACCTGCGTGGCGAGTATATTCACGAGCGCGAGACGCTCGAAGCAGCGATCAAGGAAGCCTATGCCGCCGGACTGGTCGGCAAGAACGCGGCGGGCTCCGGCTGGGACTTCGACATCTACGTCCACCACGGCGCCGGCGCCTACATCTGCGGCGAGGAAACTGCGCTTCTCGAAAGCCTTGAGGGCAAGAAGGGCCAGCCGCGGTTGAAGCCGCCTTTCCCCGCCAACGCTGGTCTTTATGGCTGCCCGACGACCGTCAACAACGTCGAGTCGATCGCTGTCGCCCCGACGATCCTTCGCCGTGGCGCGGGCTGGTTTGCCGGCTTCGGGCGGCCGAACAACACCGGAACCAAGATCTTCTGCGTGTCGGGCCACGTAAATTCGCCGTGCAATATCGAAGAAGAGATGTCGATCCCGCTCCGGACCTTGATCGAAGAGCATTGTGATGGGGTTCGCGGCGGCTGGGACAACCTCAAAGCGATCATCCCGGGCGGATCGTCGGTCCCCCTCATCCCGAGGGAAATCTGCGACGATGTTCTGATGGATTTCGACGCCCTGCGTGACGTGAAATCGGGTCTCGGCACCGCCGCCGTGATCGTGATGGATCAGTCGACGGACATCGTGCGCGCCATCGCGCGTATCAGCTACTTCTACAAGCACGAGAGCTGCGGCCAGTGCACGCCATGCCGTGAGGGCACCGGATGGATGTGGCGTGTCCTCAACAGGATGGCGCGCGGAGAGGCGGAAACGAGCGAGATTGATACCTTGCTGGAAGTGACGACCCAGGTCGAAGGTCACACGATCTGCGCGTTGGGCGATGCTGCGGCATGGCCGATCCAGGGGCTGATCCGCCATTTCCGGCATGAGATCGAGGACCGGATAAACGACTACAGGTCCCGTCGCGCGCATGTTACCGGCGCCACCGTGGCTGCGGAGTAGGGGATGTCTGACACCGCAAAACTAGTTGTAGACGGCAAGGAGGTTGAGGTCCCGCGGGACTTCACACTGCTGCAGGCGTGCGAAGCAGCAGGAGCCGAGATTCCGCGCTTCTGTTACCACGAGCGGCTGTCGATCGCCGGCAACTGTCGCATGTGCCTGGTAGACTGGGTCGGAGCGCCGAAGCCTATCGCTTCCTGCGCGCAGACCGTTGGCGACATGCGCCCAAATCCCGACGGTTCGCCGCCGGCCATTTCCACAACGTCCGAGCGGGCGATCAAGGCGCGCAACGGCGTCATGGAATTCCTGCTCATCAACCATCCGCTTGACTGTCCGATCTGCGATCAGGGCGGAGAATGCGATCTCCAGGATCAGGCGATGGCGTTTGGTCGTGGCGGCTCGCGCTATGACGAGAACAAGCGCGCCGTCGACGACAAGTACATGGGACCGCTCATCAAGACGGTCATGACCCGCTGCATCCAGTGCACACGTTGCGTGCGCTTCGCGGCTGAGGTCGCCGGGGTCGAAGAACTGGGGCTGATCAACCGCGGCGAAGGCGCCGAGATCACGACATACCTCGAAAAAGCCATGAGTTCGGAACTCTCGGGTAACGTCATCGACCTTTGCCCGGTTGGGGCGCTCACCTCCAAACCCTACGCATTCAACGCGCGCCCGTGGGAACTGCGGAAGACGGAATCGGTCGACGTCATGGACGCCCTGGGCAGCGCGATCCGCGTCGACAGCCGCGGCGTCGCCGTCATGCGGATCCTTCCGCGCGTGAACGAGGAAATCAACGAGGAGTGGATCTCCGACAAGACCCGCTTTGTCTGGGATGGCCTCGGTCGCCAGAGACTGGATCAGGCTTTCGTCCGCAAGAATGGCTCCTTGGCTGCCGTGACCCCCAACGAGGCCGTCGAGGCTGCGGCCGCTGCCTTGAATGGTCAGCCGGACCGGATCGCGGCGATCGCCGGAGACCTGGTGAGCGCAGAGACAGTTCTCGCTGCGCGGGATTTGCTGCGGTCGCTCGGTGTGAAGTCCATCGATTGCCGGCAGGATGGCGCACACGTGGGACTGGATGCGAACGGCGATTTGATGCCTCGCGAGTCCTGGCTCTTCAACTCATCCATCATGGGGCTCGATCAGGCTGACGCGATTGTACTGATCGGCGCAAACCCGCGCGTTGAAGCGCCAGTACTGAACGCGCGCATCCGCAAGAACTGGCTGCACCGCGACCTCAAGGTCGCGGTCATCGGCGAGCAGATCGACCTTGGCTACGACTACGAGTGGCTGGGCGCCGGCAGCGACACCTTAAAAGCCCTCATCGATGGCGGTTCGTTCCGCCAGACCCTGTCGGATGCGAAGAACCCCATGGTGGTTATCGGGCAGGGCGCGCTCATGGGTCCCGAGGGAGCCGCCGTTCTGCATGCCGCCTCCAGACTGGCGGAAAGCGTCGGCGCATTCCGCGCAGACGAAGCCGATCCCTGGAACGGCTTCAACGTGCTTCACACGGCGGCAGGCCGCGTCGGAGCCCTCGATCTCGGCTTCCTCCCAACCGCAGGCGGACGCTCGACGAACGAGATCCTGTCCGCAGCCGAAGCAGGTGACCTCGACACTGTCATCCTGCTCGGCGCAGACGAGATCGACACATCAAAGCTTGGAAACGCAACGGTCATCTATTTCGGCAGCCATGGTGATGCGGGCGCTCACCGCGCGGACATCATCCTGCCGTCTCCAACCTACACCGAGCAGGCTGCGACCTACGTCAACACAGAGGGCAGGGTGCAACGCGCCTATCCCGCCGTGGGCATGAAGGGTGAAGCCCGCGAGGAATGGCGCTGGCTCCGCGCTATTTCCGGCCTGTTAGACCATCCGCTCGCATACGATGATCTCGCGGGGCTGCGCGCCGCGCTGAATGACGCCAACCCGGTCTTCAAGGGCAAGGATTTCGCGCCGGCAATGGCGGCGTCGAAACCCGGCCCCTACGGCGTCCAAGGCGGGCTATCGCACCACGCGTTCCAGAGCGCGATCGCGAGCTTCTACCTGAACAACCCGATCGCTCGCGCCTCCCGTACGATGGCGGAGTGCGCGGAGCTCGCTCAAACCCGCACGTCGGTTGCGGCGGAGTAGGCGGCATGGAAACTCTGATCCAATGGGGCGGCGGTGTCTGGGGCGGGATCGGCTTGGCCGTTCTGCAGATCGCAGCCTTCCTGCTTGTGCTGCTGCTCGGTATCGCCTTCCTGCTGTGGATGGACCGGAAAGTCCTGGCCGCCGTCATGATGCGGAAGGGCCCCAACGTCGTCGGACCGTTTGGCCTTCTCCAGTCCTTTGCGGACTTTCTGAAGTTTGTCCTCAAGGAGATCGTCATCCCCGCGGGGGCCAACAAGACCGTCTTCCTGCTGGCACCTATACTCTCGACGACCCTTGCTCTCGTGACTTGGGCTGTGATCCCCGTCGCACCCGGCTGGGTGATTTCCGATCTGAATGTCGGAATTCTCTATATCTTCGCGATCTCATCGCTCGGCGTCTACGGCATCATCATGGGCGGCTGGGCGTCCAACTCGAAATACCCCTTCCTTGGCGGCCTTCGCTCTGCGGCTCAGATGGTCTCCTATGAAGTCTCGATTGGCTTCGTGATTGTCACCGTGCTCTTGCTGGTCGGTTCAATGAACCTGACCGATATCGTGAATGCACAGGCGGGCGGGTTCTGGAACTGGCACGCCTTCCTGCTCACACCAGAAAAGCTGCCCCTGTTTCCGGTCATGTTCGCGATGTTCGTGATCTTTTTCGTATCCGCGCTGGCCGAAACAAACCGTCCGCCATTCGACTTGCCGGAAGCGGAATCGGAACTCGTTGCGGGCTATCAGGTCGAATACTCGTCGACGCCGTTTCTGCTGCTCTTCCTCGGCGAGCAGGTGGCGATCACTCTGATGTGCGCACTGGCCACCATTCTGTTTTTTGGCGGCTGGCATGCGCCGTTCCCGGTGCCGATCGCAGCGGATCTACCGGCATGGCTCACATCGCTGGGCTCATTTGCGATCTTCGTCGTGAAGGTGGTGTTCTTCTTCTTCATCTTCGCGTTGGTTCGCGCACTCGTACCGCGCTACCGCTACGACCAGCTGATGCGTCTGGGCTGGAAGATCTTCCTCCCCACCTCGCTCGTCGCTGTGATCGTCGTCTCCGCCTACGTAGTGTTCCTGCAACCCGGAATGGAGGCATGAGCTAGATGTCCATCCTTCAGACAATTCGCGGCGCACTCCTGACCGATTTCGTGTCGGCCACAGGGCTGGCGATGAAGAAGTACTTCCAGCGGAAGTACACGATCAATTATCCCTTCGAGAAAGGCCCGCTCAGCCCGCGGTTCAGAGGTGAACACGCGCTGCGCCGGTACCCGAGCGGGGAAGAACGCTGCATCGCCTGCAAGCTATGCGAGGCGATCTGTCCTGCCCAGGCGATTACGATCGAGGCCGAACCGCGCGATGACGGCAGCCGCCGGACGACGCGCTACGACATCGACATGGTGAAGTGCATCTATTGCGGCTTTTGCCAGGAAGCGTGCCCCGTGGATGCGATCGTCGAGGGGCCGAATTTCGAGTTTGCGACCGAAACACGCGAAGAGCTGTACTACGACAAGGAACGACTGCTCGCTAACGGCGACAGATGGGAAAGAGAAATTGCGCGAAATCTAGAATTGGATGCGCGCTATCGCTAAAAGGGCGCGACTTGGCGGTCGGTGGGCTGAGTCGCTTCAAGTTTTTGTCGCCAACAGGCGGCGATCCCCGACGCATGGCTAATAGGACCCAGTCAGAGTGCCATTGATTGCATTCTATATTCTCGGCGCCATCGTGGCGCTCTCGGCAGTGCTGGTTGTCGCTGCGCGCAATCCCGTGCACTCGGTGCTCTGGCTGATCTGCGCGTTCTTCACATCGGCGGGCCTTCTGGTTCTGATTGGCGCTGAGTTCCTCGCCATGCTGCTCGTCGTGGTTTACGTCGGGGCTGTCGCGGTGCTGTTCCTTTTCGTCGTGATGATGCTCGACGTCGATTTCGTTGAGCTGAAGCAGGGCTTCCAGAACTACGTTGTCTCCGGCGCCGCAATCGCCTTGATCCTGTTCGCAGAGATCGGTGTCATCGCCGCTTCCATCGGCCCCGGCAGCAACGCGACGATGGACCCAAGTCCCGGCGCCGACACGAACGCCGAAGCAATCGGCGCGGTTCTCTACACAGACTATCTGCTGCTGTTCCAGCTCGCGGGCCTGATTCTGCTCATCGCGATGATCGGCGCGATCGTCCTCACACTGCGCGGCCGCCCGCGTGCGAAGCGCCAGAACATCGCGGAACAGACAGGGCGCAAGCGCAAGGACGCGGTCGAATTGCGCGACGTGCGGCCAGGAGAGGGCGTCTAGATGGAACTCACGCTCAACCATTACGTCGGCCTCTCGGCGCTGCTCTTCACGATCGGTGTCTTCGGCATTTTCGTGAACAGGAAGAACGTCATCGTCATTCTGATGGCGATCGAACTGATCCTGCTGTCCGTGAACATCAATCTCGTGGCGTTCTCGGTCTTCAATGGCGATATCGCCGGCCAGATCTTTGCGATGTTCGTGCTGACGGTCGCAGCTGCTGAGGCTGCGGTCGGTCTGGCAATTCTGGTTGTGTACTTCCGCACGCGCGGGGCAATCGCCGTCGAAGACGTCAACGTCTTGCGCGGCTAGGTCGCACGAAGGAGCAGAGTGTGATCTCGCAGGAAGCCATCGCCCTGATCATCGTATTTGCGCCGGCAATCGCCGCCGCAATCGCAGGCCTCGGCCAACGTGTACTCGGTGACCGCGGCGCAATGGCCGTCACGACCGCAGTTGTCGTCACCGCCGCCTTGCTGGCCGCCTACCAGTTCCTTGCGCACGTGTTTGGCGATCATGAGGGCGGGGCACACGGCCACACTGTCGTAATCGCGAACTGGCTCAGCGTTGGAAACTTCATCGCAGACTGGGCCGTCCGGATCGACACGCTGTCGGTAGTCATGATGTTCGTTGTCACCAGCGTCTCGGCGCTCGTGCACATCTACTCGATCTCCTACATGGAGCACGATCCGCACCGCGCGCGGTTCTTTGCTTATCTCTCGCTGTTTACCTTCGCGATGCTGATGCTCGTGACAGCGGACAACTTCATCCAGATGTTCTTCGGCTGGGAAGGCGTCGGGCTGGCTTCGTATCTGCTCATCGGCTTCTGGTACAAGAAACCTTCGGCCAACAGCGCGGCCATCAAGGCGTTCGTCGTCAACCGGGTCGGCGACTTCGGGTTTGCGCTCGGCATCATGGCCATCGTGCTCGTGGTACAGGCGCCTGCTGAAATGCTGGACGGCGCCGGCGCGGTCAGCGCCGCCTACCTCCAGCAGTTGGGCGTCGCCGAGTTCTCAAGCCTCCGCTTTGAAACGGCCTTCGCCGTTATCGAACAGAACGCGCTCGTGCAGCCGGTCGGCTTCTCAGGCGCTCTGCCCATTCAGGATGTTGCCCTCGATTTCCTCGGCCTGCACGTGGATGCGCTGGAGCTGATCGGTGTGCTCCTCTTCATCGGCGCGATGGGCAAGTCGGCCCAGTTCATACTTCATACATGGCTGCCGGATGCCATGGAGGGCCCGACCCCGGTCTCTGCGCTGATCCACGCCGCGACAATGGTCACGGCCGGCGTGTTCCTGGTTTGCCGTGCTTCCTATCTCTACGAACACACGGTGTTCGCCGCGAACATGATCACGATCATCGGCGCCATCACTTGCTTCTTCGCGGCGACCGTTGGCCTGGCCCAGAACGACATCAAACGCGTGGTGGCCTACTCAACCTGTTCGCAGCTCGGATACATGTTCTTCGCTGCGGGCATCGGCGCCTATCAGGCCGCCATGTTCCACCTGTTCACGCACGCCTTCTTCAAGGCGCTGCTGTTCCTATCAGCCGGCGCCGTGATCCACGGGCTGCACGACGAGCAGGATATGAGGAAGATGGGCGGCCTGCGCCGCAAGATGCCCATCGCCTGGGCGATGATGCTGATCGGCACCTTGGCGCTGACCGGGGTGGGCATACCCGCCGTGGAAGGTCTCCACATCGGTTTCGCCGGCTTCTTCTCGAAGGACGCGATCATCGAGAGCGCCTATGCCTCTCCCGACCAGTTCGGCCCAATGGCGTTCTGGCTGGGTGTTGGCGCAGCGCTGCTGACCTCGTTCTACTCATGGCGTCTTATGATCATGACATTCCATGGCCCGACGCGCGCCAAGCAGGAATACTACGATCACGCGCATGATGCCCCGTGGATCATGACGATCCCGCTGGCGCTGCTGGCCGTCGGCGCCGTGTTTGCGGGTGGCGTATTCTACGACGCATTCGTCGAGCACTATCAGGCCGAATTCTGGGGTGATGCGATCTACACGGCGTCAGAAAATCACGTCCTCCATGATCGACATTACGTCCCGACATGGGTGCTGATCGCGCCGGCAGCGGCGTGGATCACCGGTCTTGTGCTCGCGATCATCTTCTATGGTCTGCTTCCGCGCATTCCCCCCGCGATTGGTGAAAGCGGCGGGCCGCTCCACAGCTTCCTGTCCCGGAAATGGTACTTCGACGAAATCTACAACTTCGTCTTCGTGCGCGGCGCTGCGCTGTTGGGCGATCTCTTTTGGAAGGTAGGGGACAAGACCCTCATTGACGGCGGCGGTCCGAACGCTGCCGCAGCCATCAGCAAGGCAACCGGTTCCGGCGTATCGAGGCTGCATACGGGATACCTGTTCCACTATGCGCTGGTGATCCTGCTCACAGTGGTTGCATTCGGCGCGGTCGTGATCTGGAGCATGGTGTCGTAGGCCGATGAACGAACTTCCGCTCCTCTCATTGATGACCTTTCTGCCCCTGGTCGGGGCGGTGCTAATCATCGCACTGCGCAATCTCGCCGGCGCCCGAGAGGGCGCTCTGTCCTCGATGATCGCGCTGGTGACCACGCTGGCCACGCTCACAGTTTCGTTGGTCGTGCTCGGCGGCTTCGACCCCGATGGGGCGGAGTATCAGTTCGTCGAGAGACAGGCGTGGTTCGGAAACAGCTCCTACGCGATGGGCGTGGACGGGCTGTCGCTGTCGCTTGTCATCCTCACAACCGCATTGACCCCGCTCTGCATCCTCCAGGCGATGACATCCATCAAGGACCGCGTGCCGTCCTTCATGGTGGCGTTCCTCGTACTCGAGACCCTGATGATCGGGGTGTTCTGTGCGATGGACCTGATTTTGTTCTATGTGTTCTTCGAGGGCGGCCTGATTCCCATGTTCCTGATCATCGGGATCTGGGGCGGCAAGAACCGGCTCTACGCGGCCTTCAAGTTCTTCCTTTACACCCTGTTGGGTTCGCTGCTTCTGCTCGCGGCGCTGGTCTACATGTACACGGTCACCGGTACGACTTTCATTCCGGATCTGCAGGACTACCCGTTCGCGCCCGGCGTGCAGACGTGGCTATGGCTCGCCTTCTTCGCATCCTTTGCGGTCAAGCTACCGATGTGGCCGGTGCACACCTGGTTGCCTGACGCCCACGTTGAGGCGCCGACCTCCGGCTCGGTGGTTCTGGCGGCGATCCTTCTCAAGATGGGCGGATACGGCTTCCTCCGGTTTTCGCTCCCGATGTTCCCGGACGCGTCCGAGCTGTTCCAACCGCTGATGTTCGCCCTCAGCGTGGTTGCGATCGTTTACGCCTCGCTGGTCGCCTTCCGCCAGACCGATATCAAGAAGCTGGTGGCGTACTCGTCCGTTGCACACATGGGCTTCGTCACGCTCGGCATCTTCGCCTTCAACGAGGAGGGTATACAGGGCGCGATCTTCCAGATGATCTCGCACGGGATCATTTCAGGGGCGCTCTTCTTTTGCGTCGGCGTGATCTACGACCGGATGCACACCCGCGAGATTTCGTTCTACGGCGGTCTCGTCCACAGGATGCCGGTATATGCAGCGTTCATGATGCTGTTCTCGATGGCGAACGTGGGCCTGCCGGGCACCAGCGGCTTCATCGGCGAGATATTGACGATGGTAGGGGGCTTCCAGGCCAGCACACTTGCGGCCGCAGGCGCCGCGATCGGCGTCATCCTGTCAGCGGTCTATATGCTTACGCTCTACCGCCGCACGGTGTTCGGCGAACTCGTCAACGAGAAGCTGAGCGCGATCAAGGACGTTACGGCGCTGGAGTTCCTGATCCTCGGGCTTCTGGCCGCCGGAACATTGATCCTGGGTGTCGCCCCATCTTACGTGTTTGAACTCACCGAGGGCTCCACGCTCGAATTGCTCTCGATGATCGGACGATAGGCACGATATGAACCTGATCACCGATCTCCAGAACTCAGCGCCAGAAGCCGCACTGGCAATCATCGGCCTCGCGGCGGTGCTGATCGGCGCAATAGTCGGCGAGGGAAGTCGACTTCTGATCCGAACAATCGCGGTTGCGGCATTGGCCGGCGCAGCGGTGCTGGCGGCGCAGCAATACGGAAGCGGAAGGCTTGAGGCGTTTGGCGCGCTGTACGTCGCAACGCCGTTCGTCGCCTTCGCGAAGATCGGGCTGTACGCTCTGGCGGCCATCTCGCTTCTGGTGTCCGGCAAATCGCTGAAGGAAGCAGCAGTCGATCGCTACGAGTATCCGCTGCTGATCCTTTTCGCCGCTCTCGGCGGCGGTGTCATGCTCTCCGCTAACAGTCTTATGACGCTGTATCTCGGCGTCGAAACCCTCAGCTTGCCATCGTATGTCCTTGCCGCATTCCGCCGAGATCACGTGCGGTCTGCCGAGGCGGGATTGAAATACTTCGTCCTGGGCGCGCTCGCCTCGGGCCTCCTCCTGTACGGATGCTCGCTCGTCTACGGCTTCACCGGCAGCGCCAGCTACGACGTGATCGCGGAGGCCGATCTATCAATCGGCCTGACGTTCGGGATGGTTCTGATCATCATCGGCCTGGCGTTCAAGGCGTCCGCTGCGCCGCTCCACGTGTGGACACCTGACGTCTATGCAGGCGCGCCAACGCCGGTCGTCACATTCTTTGCGACCGCACCCAAGCTGGCGGCGGTCGCTGTTTTTGCGAACGTCATGTTCAGCGCGTTCAATGGCCATGAAACCGACTGGAGCCCGATCATTGCAATCATCGCCGCGCTGTCGATGATTATCGGCTCGCTAGGCGCGCTGACCCAATCCAGCCTCAAGCGCCTCCTGGCGTATTCGTCGATCGCCAATGTCGGCTTCGCATTGATTGGCCTTGCAGCGGGCGTCGAAGTCGGGGCGTCGGCGATCCTGGTCTACATGGCGATCTATGTAGTCGGCACCCTCGGTTTGTTCGTGGGTCTGCTCACAATCCGCAAGGATGGCGAGCCTTTGGATACGATCGACGATCTGAACGGCCTCGCGAAAGCCAAGCCGCTTGTCGCGTTCGGCATGACGGTCCTGATTTTCTCGGTCGCCGGCATTCCGCCAGCAGCGGGTTTCTGGGGCAAGCTTGCTGTATTCCAGGCGGGTCTCGAGGCCGATCTCCTCTGGTTGGTGCTCGTAGGCGTCGTGGCCAGCGTGATCTCGCTGGGCTACTACCTGCGCGTGGTTTGGGCGATGATGGTGAAACCGTCTGACAGCACCCTGGACCGGAGCGATTGGGTGGAAGTCGCAGCCGTAGTAGGGGCTTCGGTCGCGGTGTTCCCGGTCCTGACGATCACCATCCAATCCCTGCTCGACGCTGCCGCCAGCGCCACGCTCGGCTAGATGACGAGCGTCGATCAGCTCGTCGGGGCGCCCTGGCCGGTGCTGGAATACGACACGATCGACAGCACAAACGCAGAAGCGCTGCGTAAGGCCGATACTCAGCCGGCCGCACCATACTGGGTAAGGGCGGAAGCACAGACCTCCGGCCGCGGGCGTCTTGGCCGCGCCTGGTCATCGCCGCCTGGCAATCTGTTCGCCAGTGCGGTCTTTCCATACGAAGGCAACCTCGCGACGGCGCCCTTGATCTGTTTTGCCGCCGGGCTGGCGGTTGTCGACGCGCTTCAGGAAATCGCCACGGCCGATGCGACCTCAATGGTCAGGCTGAAATGGCCCAACGACGTCCTCGTCGAGGACGCGAAGATCTGCGGTATTCTGATCGAAACCTCCAGAAATGGGAATTCGCCGCTGATTGTCGTCGCCGGGTTCGGGCTCAACCTCGCATCGGCGCCGGCGCTGGATGATCGGAAGTCGGTCTGTGTCGCAGACCTAATGAAAACCAACACCCCCAGTCCGCGCGAAGCCTTGTCGGTACTGGATCGGATGTTCCGCCGCCGACTGGGCCAGTTGCTGAATGACGGCTTTGCGCCGATCCGACATGACTGGTTGCAGCGTACAATACCCGTGGGGCGAGTGGTGTCGTACAAGATCGGCGCGGAAATCCATGAGGGAGAGTTTGTCGACCTTGCCGACGATGGCGCGCTTGCCGTGCGGGACGCAGCCGGACACATCCAGTATGTACGTACGGGCGATGTCGGACTAGTAGGGTAATTATTCACTGGAAGCCGATAAATGCTGCTCGCAATCGACACGGGTAACACCAATACCCTTTTCGCGGTCCACGATGGCGCCGGCTGGCGCGCACAATGGCGGAGCGCGACAGATTCAACCCGCACAGCAGATGACTACGCCGTCTGGCTGAGTCAGCTGATGGCGATGCACGGTCTGGAACTCTCCGCCATCAAGGCGTGCATCATCTCGACAGTGGTGCCGCAGTCACTCTTCCATCAACGCAATCTGGCAAGGCGCTACCTGCAGGTCGAACCATACGTCGTCGGTGAAAACGTGGAGATCGGCATCGAAGTTAGATTGCCAAAGCCGTCCGAAGTCGGCGCCGACCGACTGGTCAACGCGGTAGGCGCCAGCGGGCACTATGACGGACCGCTGATCATTATCGACTCCGGCACCGCAACCACATTCGACATCGTGTCGGGCGACGGCGCCTTCGAAGGCGGCATCATCGCGCCCGGCATCAACCTGTCGATGCGAGCGCTTCACGAGGCGTCGGCGAAACTGCCGCGTGTCGCGATCCAGCGTCCCGCCCAGGGCCAGGTCATCGGCAAGGATACGGTCACCGCCATGCAGTCCGGTGTCTTCTGGGGCTACATGGACCTGATTGACGGTCTGGTGCGCCGCATTCTCGATGAGTACGGACAGAAGATGACCGTGATCGGCACCGGTGGTGTTGCGTCACTCTTCGAGGGCGCCGCCAGATCAATTGATCACTTCGACGCCGACCTCACGATCCGCGGGCTATTGACCCTCTATCAGCGCAACGCGACGCCGCCCGGCCAAGCGTAGTGATGAAGAACGACGAACTGATCTTCCTGCCTCTGGGCGGCTGCCGTGAAATCGGCATGAACCTCAACGCCTACGCGTATGGTCCACCGGATGCGCGCAGGTGGCTGATCGTCGATATCGGCGTGACGTTTGCGGACGATCGTCTGCCCGGCGTCGACCTGATCCTGCCGGACCCGACGTTCCTGGAAGAACGGCAGGCGGAGATCGACGGCATTCTGGTCACCCATGCGCACGAGGATCACATTGGCGCCATCGGCTGGCTCTGGCCGAGACTGCGCGCGCCGATCTACGCGACTGCCTTCACCGCATACCTCGTTCGGGAAAAGCTTCGAGAGCACGGTCTCGAGGACCAGGCGGAAATCCATGTGCTCGATTTGGGTGAGCGACGAAAGATCGGCGTATTCGATATCGAACTGATCTCCCTCACGCACTCGATACCCGAGCCGAACGGCGTCGCGATCCGCACCGGTGTCGGAACGGTCCTTCATACTGGCGACTGGAAGCTTGATCCGGACCCGGTGGTCGGCGCCGACTATGACCAGGCGAAACTGGAGCAATTGGGGCGCGACGGCATCCTCGCCATGGTTTGCGACTCGACCAACGTGTTCGAGGAAGGAGTCAGGTTCAGAGTCCGAAGTCGCAGCCAATCTGGTCAAGTTGATCGGCGAGAAGCAGGGCAAGGTCGTCGTCACCAGCTTCGCGTCGAACGTCGCGCGTCTGCATTCGGTTTGCACTGCAGCCCTCGCGTCCGGCAGGCGCGTGTGTCTTGTCGGGCGGTCGATGCTGCGCATTGTCGGCGCCGCGCAGTCCGTGGGCCTGCTTACAGAATTCGACTTTATCGAACCCGACAGCGCCGCATCGCTGCCGGACTCGCAGGTGCTGTACTTGTCGACCGGGTCGCAGGGTGAGCCCAATGCGGCGTTGTCCCGGATCGCCAGGGGCGAACACCAACACGTCCGTCTGGGTGAGGGCGATACAGTGTTCTTCTCATCCCGCGTAATACCGGGAAACGAGCGGTCGGTTTCGGAAGTACAGAACATGCTGGCCGAGCGGGGAGTGGAACTCGTCACCGAACGCACCGCCCACATACACGTCTCCGGCCACCCCTGCCGGGACGAATTGCGCCAGGTCTACCAGTGGACCCGGCCCAAAATCGCGATTCCGGTGCACGGCGAGCGACGGCATCTGATCGAACACGCACGGCTCGCGAGATCCATGCAGCTGCCGTTCGCGATCACGCCGACGAACGGTGAGATGGTCAAACTTGGTCCCGGCAAGCCGTCGATCGTGGATGAAGTGCCTGCCGGTCGGCTGCACGTCGAAGGCTCGATCATCGTGCCAGCCGATGCAGAATCCCTGCGGGAACGACGTCGGATCGCCGGCGCAGGCTACGTCTGGGTCAGTATCGTATTCGACGGCGGCAAACTCGCAGATGGCGCAGAGGTGTTTGCGCGAGGGCTATCTGAGCCATCCGGTGAGGTAGCAGATGAATCCCTGGGCAGCGTTGATCAGGCCGTCGACTTGGCTCTGGAGCGTTTGAGTTCAAACGATCGCCGCGAGGATGCTACAGTCGAGCGCGCAATTGTCAGGGCCGTCCGGCGGGCGTGTGAGATGACCTTCGGAAAGCGCCCTTTGGTGGATGTGGCCATCCACCGGATATAGTTGGAAGCTGGAGCTGTTACCCATGGTTGGAAGATTGAATCACATCGGGATCGCTGTCCCTTCTGTCGAAGAAGCAATGGAGACCTATCGCACGCTGTATGGTGCGACAGAATTCGTCCAGCCGTTCGACATGCCCGCACAAGGCGTGAGAGTCGGCTTCGTCAACCTGCCGAACTCGCAGCTGGAGCTGATCGAGCCGCTAGGGGATGACTCGCCGATTATCGGCTTCCTCGAACGCAATCCAAAAGGCGGCCAGCATCACGTCTGCTTCGAGGTGCCGGACATAAACGAAGCCGCCGCCGAAATGAAAGCGTCGGGCGCCACCGTCCTTGGTGAACCCCGCATAGGCGCTCACGGCACCCCGGTGATCTTCATCCACCCCAAGAATTCCCACGGTGTGCTGATCGAGCTGATGGAAACGCCGAAGGATCACTAGACATGGGTGTCTTCGAGGCTGTGGTTATCTTCGTGATTACCTGGTGGCTGGTCTTCCTGCCGTCACTGTCGGCGGGCAACAGGAGCCAGGCCGACGCGGGGGAGGTCGTTGACGGAAGCGAGCCGGGCGCTCCGCATAGCTGGAAGCTCTCGACCAAAGCTGCCTTCGCGACGGCCGGGGCGGCAGTTCTGACCGCGATCGTATGGGTAGTCCTGACATTTCAGTTAGTTAGCATCCCGATCTAGCAGCTGGCCTGAAATGGACGCATTGCGGCAGGCTGCACACACGGCTATGGAGCGACCTTTGGCTGTCAGGACTCCGTACGCGCCATGAGACTATCCCGGTACTTCCTCCCGGTGCTGCGCGACGTGCCTGCAGAGGCTCAAACGCCATCGCACCAGCTGATGCTTCGTGCCGGTCTCATCCGGCAGAACGCGGCTGGTATCTACAGCTGGCTCCCACTGGGCAAGCGCGTACTTTCCAAGATCGAGCAAATCGTTCGCGAAGAGCAGGAACGGGCGGGCGCGATCGAGATCCTGATGCCGACCATTCAGTCCGCGGACCTCTGGCGAGAGAGCGGCCGGTATGATGCCTACGGCAAAGAAATGCTGAGGATCACCGACCGGCACGACCGTGAACTCCTGTACGGGCCAACCAACGAGGAGATGGTGACGGACATCGTCCGGTCGTCCGTCAAATCCTACAAACAGCTCCCGCTGAACCTGTTCCACATTCAGTGGAAGTTCCGCGACGAGATCCGGCCGCGCTTCGGCATCATGCGGGGACGGGAGTTCCTCATGAAGGACGCCTACTCGTTCGATCTCACGAGTGAAGCATCGCGGCTGTCCTACTACAGGATGTTCTGCGCCTACCTCCGGACGTTCAAGCGCCTCGGGCTTACCGCGATCCCGGTGCGGGCAGACACCGGGCCCATCGGCGGGGACCTGAGCCACGAATTCATCGTCCTCGCAGAGACCGGCGAAAGCGCTGTCTTCTGTGATGGTCGCCTGCTCGAACTTCCTCCCCCGGAAGGTGCGTTGGATAGTCCTGACGATCTCGAGGCCGAAGTAGAGCGGCATACATCCTACTATGCAGCCACCGACGAAATGCACGAGCCCGAAAGGTTTACCGCCGAGGTGCCGACCGATCACCAGATGACCGCTCGCGGCATCGAGGTTGGTCACATCTTCCACTTCGGGACGAAGTATTCAGAACCCATGTCGGCTTCAGTGACCGGCCCGGATGGTCGGGAAACGATGCTTCAGATGGGATCGTACGGGATCGGCGTCTCCCGTCTGGTTGGCGCCGCGATCGAAGCCGGCCATGACGAAAAGGGCATCGTCTGGCCGCTGGAGATTGCGCCATTCCAGGTTGCCGTTGTCAGCCTCCGTCCTGGCGACGCCGAAGTCGAAACAGCTTGCGAGGCAGCCTACGACCAATTGCAGTCAGCTGGCGTCGATACGCTTTATGACGATACGGGCGAACGTCCCGGCGCAAAATTCGCCACCCTGGAACTGATCGGCATTCCGGTGCTCATTGTGGTGGGCCCCAAGGGTCTGGCGAAGGGTGTGGTGGAGATCCGACAGCGGAAAACTGGCGATACCGAGGAACTCGGCCTAGAAGCCGCGGTCGCTCGCGTCCGCGAGTTGATAGGGGCGTAGATGACCTCTGTCCGCGTCAGAGAAAGACCTTTTGGCGCCTTCGAGCGCATGCTGGCGCTCAGGTATCTGGGCGCGAAGCGTGAGCACGGCGGTCTTGCTCTCATCTCGATCGTGTCGGTCATCGGCATCATGCTGGGCGTCTGGGCGCTGATCCTGACGATGTCGATCATGAACGGCTTCAGGCTTGAACTCATCTCGAAGATCGTGGGTTTCGAGCCGCACGCCTACATCGACACCCGCGGGCTGCCGATGAGCGAGGTCGAAAGGATCGAAGCCGAGATCGCAGATCGCGCGGATGTCCAATCCGTTGAGCCGCTCCTCGAGGCGACCGCTTTGGCGACCGCTTATGGGCGGAGCGAAGGCATTCAGGTACGCGGGGTGAGACCGTCTGATCTCAGCGCAAACGCATTGATCGTGGAGGGGCGCCAAAGTCTCGGAGACCGTCTCGGAGAGATCGGCTCGCTCGATACGTTCGGTGACGGAGATGCATTGTCGAAGGACATCGTCATCGGTTCGGGGTTTGCGGCGGCGATGGGTTTGAATGTTGGAGACCCGCTCACGCTCACGCAACCAAATGGTCCGCGAACGATCGGTGGTTCGACAGCACGTACGCGGATCTTTGAAGTCAGCGCGATCTTTCACGTAGGTGACGAACGCTACGATCGCTACGCGGTCTTCCTGCCAATTGATTCAGCTCGGAATTTCTTCGGCTATGATGAAGGGGTGCCAAGCCTCGGCATCCGTTTGTCAGACGCTGACCAGTCAGAGCGATTGAAAAACAGCCTCGCAGATTCAGGGTATCCTTGGGTTCAGACCTGGCAGGAGCGGAACGGCAACTACGTCCGCGCGCTCATCGTCGAGCGCAACGTGATGCGCCTGATCTTGTTTATCGTGGTGATCATCACTGCGCTGAACATCATCACCGGCGTGCTGATGCTCGTGAAGAACAAGGCCAGGGACGTGGCGATCCTTCGAACGATCGGCGCAACGCGAGGCGGAGTTGTTCGCATATTTCTGATGACGGGCACGTTACTGGGAATGGTTGGCGTGGCCGTCGGCGTGTTGCTCGGCGTATTGAGCGCAACTTTCATCGCACCGATCCAGCACTTCCTTGAGGGGCTGTTCGGCTTTCAGTTGTTCCCCTCGGACATCTACATTCTGGACGCCCTGCCAGCCCAGCTCCAATGGTCAGAAGTATTCTGGGTCAGCATTTCAGCGTTCTTCATCACGCTGATCATGTCAGTCATCCCGTCGATGTGGGCGGCGCGCCTTGATCCCGTCGAAGCGTTGAGGTTCGAATGACCACCGACGCTGTTCTCCAGCTATCAGACGTCTGGCAGAGCTTCGCTTCCGGTGAGCGAAGACTGGATGTCCTTCGCGGCGTTGAGCTCTCCCTGAAGCCGGGCGAGCTGACCGGTCTGATCGGGCCATCGGGATCGGGAAAATCGACACTGCTCCATGTTGCCGGCCTGCTTGAGCGCCCCGACAAGGGCGAGGTCCTGGTCAACGGCAAGCCGGCGCTCAAGCTGTCAGACAAGGAACGCACCTATATCCGGCGCACGCAGCTGGGTTTCGTGTACCAGTTCCACCATCTGCTTCCCGAGCTGAACGCCATCGACAACATCGCAGCGCCGCTGATGCTCAACGGCGAACCCCGCGCCAAGGCCAGACGCCGGGCCGCCGAGTTGCTTGCCATGATGGGGCTGGAGAAACGCGATCATCACCGGCCGGGCCAATTGTCCGGCGGCGAACAGCAGCGTGTCGCGATTGCACGATCGTTGGCAAATCGACCGCGCGCGCTCATCGCCGACGAGCCAACAGGCAACCTCGACCCCTCCACTTCTTCTCGCGTCTTCAAGGCGCTGCACGACATTGCTAGACAGGAAGGCGTCGCAGTCCTTGTGGCCACGCACAACCTTGAGCTCAGTGCGCTGATGGACAGGGTGTTGACACTCGAAAATGGCCGCCTGGTCCCCGCGCCACGCTCCGAGACCGCCGACTCGGTTTAGCCTGCCGGACGTCAGCGCAGACCGCGAGGATCCTATGGACCCGAAATTCATTCATCTCCGCGTCCGCACGGCCCTCTCACTGTTGCAGTCAATGATCCGGCCGGCGGATCTGGTGCGCTGGGCGGTCGACGCCAACACGCCGGCTGTCGGCGTTACCGATGACAATCTGTTCGGCGCGCTGGAGGTTTCAGAGAAGCTGTACGGCGCCGGCATCCAGCCCATCATCGGCTGTACGCTCAGAGTGACGGACCCAACAGCGCCCGGCCTCCGGCGGCAGGTCGCGGTGCTCGCCCAGTCCGATGAAGGGTATCGCAATCTCCTCGCGCTTTCCTCGGAATACTTCCTGAGTGAGCCGGGTGATCTGCGCGTGGAGTTCGCCAGCCTGTTGGAGCGAGCGCCAGGCCTGATCTGTTTGAGCGGTGGGTCGGCGGGTATACTGAATGCTCATGCTGAGTCCGGCCGCCGTGCAGAAGTAGCTGGCGTGTCTGACACCCTTCTCGAAGCCTTTGGCGACCGCTTCTATATCGAGTTGCAGAGGCACGGCAGGCCGGAGGAAGTGAACGCCGAGGAAGTGCTTCTCGACGTCGCTTATGACAAGGGCATTCCCATTGTCGGCACCTGTGACGCACGGTTCCTGAAATCCGAGCAGCACGAGACGCACGACGTCCTGCTCTGCATGGGCCATTCGACCTACGTGTCGGAAGCAAACCGGCCTCGGGCGACGCCAGAACAGTACCTGAAGTCACAGGACGAGATGGAGCAGGTGTTCTCCGATCTGCCCGAGGCGCTGGCGAACACCGTGGAAATCGCACGCAGGTGTGCGGTCAGGCCGACAACCCATGCGCCGATCCTGCCCAGTTTCACGACCGAAGCAGGACGAGACGAGGGAGCAGAACTCGCCGCGCAGGCCAGAGAAGGCCTCGAAGAGAGGCTCAGCGGCGGCAGGCTGTACGCCGACAGGCAAGTCTACGAGGACCGCCTCAGCTACGAACTCGATATCATCAGGAAGATGGGGTTCCCCGGCTACTTCCTGATCGTTTCGGACTTCATCAAGTGGGCCAAGGCGAACGACATCCCCGTGGGCCCCGGTCGTGGCTCGGGCGCCGGATCGCTGGTCGCATGGGTGCTGACCATCACCGATCTCGACCCGCTGCGTTTCGGACTTCTGTTCGAGCGCTTCCTCAATCCCGAGCGCGTCTCCATGCCCGACTTCGACGTCGACTTCTGTCAGGAGCGGCGGGGGGAGGTCATCGAGTACGTCCGAGACAAATACGGCGCGGACCGCGTCGCCCAGATCATCACATTCGGCACCCTCCAGGCGCGCGCCGTGCTTCGGGACGTTGGACGCGTTCAGCAATTGCCATTTGGCCAGGTCGACAAACTGGCGAAGCTGGTGCCCTTCAACCCGGCCAATCCGCCCACGCTCGAAGACGCGATGCGAGACGAGCCGCGCATCCGCGAAGCGATGGACGCTGAAGAGGCGGTGGACCATCTGGTAAAGACAGCGCTTCAACTTGAAGGGCTGAACCGCAACGCATCTACACACGCCGCCGGCGTGGTGATCGGCGACCGGCCGCTCGTGGAAATCTGCCCGCTCTATCGCGATCCCAAATCGGATATGCCGGCGACCCAGTTCAACATGAAATGGGCTGAGCAGGCCGGTCTCGTGAAATTCGACTTCCTCGGCCTGAAGACGCTCACGGTCATCCAACGCGCACTGCAGTTCATCGAAAAGGAAGGCAAACAGCTAGGCGACGGCTGGGACACCTTCGACGATGCAGCGACGTACAAACTCATGTCGTCAGGCAACACCCTCGGCGTGTTCCAGCTCGAGGGGCAGGGCATGCGTGAAACCCTGCGCAAGGTTCAGCCTGGTTCTATCGAAGACGTGATCGCGCTGATCTCGTTGTATCGGCCCGGCCCGATGAAGAACATCGACACCTACGTTGACGCCAAGTTTGGCCGCAAGGATCCCGATTATCTCCATCCGGATCTCGAACCTGTTCTGAAGGAGACTTATGGGGTCATCGTCTACCAAGAGCAGGTGATGAACATTGTTCGTATCCTGGCCGGATACTCGCTCGGCGAGGCCGATCTGTTGCGTCGCGCGATGGGCAAGAAGCAACCGGAGGAAATGGCGAAACAGAAGTCGCGTTTCGTCGAAGGCGCAGCGGAGAAGGGTGTGAAGGCGCAGCGCGCCGAGTACATCTTCGAGCTGGTTGAGGAATTTGCGGGTTACGGGTTCAACAAATCTCACGCGGCAGCCTACGCGGTGATCGCGTATCAGACCGGGTTTCTGAAAGCCAACCACCCGGTTGAATTCCTGGCCGCATCAATGAGCCTCGACATCCAGAACACCGACAAGCTGGCGGCTTTCTTTCAGGACGCGAAACGTCTCGAGATCCCCGTCCGCCCGCCGAGCGTGATGGACTGCAACGCCGACTTTGATGTCCGGGAGCAGGAAATCTACTATGCGCTCGGCGCCATCAAGGGCGTGGGTAAGCCGGCAATGCTGGGCGTGGAGCGAAGCCGGGCGCAGAAGCCATTTGCCGACCTGCAGGATTTCGCGAAGCGCGTAGACCCAAGACAGGTCAATCGCCGGAGCCTTGAAGCACTGGCCCGCGCCGGAGCATTTGATCAGCTGGAGCCCAATCGCGCCAGCGCCCTGGCTGCAGCGTCCACGTTGAGCGCCGTCGCAAACGCCGCAGAGCAGGAACGGACGAGCAATCAGAACAGCCTGTTCGGCGAAGCCGAGATGGCGGCTCCGGCATTGCCAAGAGTGAAACCGTGGAGCGAGTCTGAAAAACTGGACAACGAGCTCGCAAGCGTGGGCTTCTTCCTGTCTGGCCACCCACTGGACGAGCTTCTCGACAGCGACCTCCGCAAGCAGATCGTCCTGGCCGCGGAGCGGCTCGAGGCCGGGCTGCAACGACAATCGTTCAACATGATAGGGGTCGTAAGGACGCGGGTCGAGAAACCGGCAAGATCCGGCGGAAAGTTCGCATACGTGACGCTTTCAGACCCCTCCGGCGAGTTCGAGATCATGGTGCCGCCAGAGCTCCTCTCGGAAGCGCGCGACCACCTTGAAGAGGGTTCCCGCATCTACTGCCGGGTCAAGGTCCGGCGCATGGATGACGACATGAGGTTCTCGATGGAGGCCGTGAAACCGCTTGCCCGTGCTTCAATCGGGTCTCACGACGCCCTGTGCGTGCGGCTCACCTCAGACGTGCCCCTGGAGAGCATCGCGGAGGTGGCCCGAGCGCTCCCAAGAGCGGCTGGGCAACCCAATGGATCCCTCCGGCTCGAGATCCCAGTGGGAGAGCAGGGCATCGTGACGGTAGAGGTCGAAGGGCGATATCCGGTAGATTTCGGCGCGATCAGTGCGTTCAAGTCGATCCCCGGAATAGAGCAGGTCAGGCCAGTCCACGACTGATGGCCCAAACCGGCACGCGCTGGGTTGCGAACAGCCAAAAACCGCGTATAAGCCCGCCTATCTCGACCCACGGACCAAATTGTCCGGTGCTGACCATGAGGTTAGCCCGTCCGTGGCGGCCAACCGGATGAAGGAGAAACGACGTGGCACTGCCCGAATTCAATATGCGCCAACTGCTGGAAGCTGGCGTTCACTTTGGTCACCAAGCACATCGCTGGAACCCCAAGATGAAGGGGTTCATCTTTGGCGAACGGTCGGGGATCCATATTCTCGATCTATCGCAGTCCGTTCCGCTGCTCCACCAGGCGCTGGTTCAGGTCCGCGAAGTCGCCTCGAAAGGCGGCCGTATCCTGTTCGTAGGCACCAAGCGCCAGGCCGCCGAGGCGGTCGCTGAGGCCGCTGGCCGCTGCGCACAATATTACATGAACGACCGCTGGCTGGGCGGCACCCTGACCAATTGGGAAACGGTGTCCAAATCGATCCGGCGCCTGAAGGAACTCGATGAGACCCTGTCGCGCGGCGACGCCACTGGCCTCACCAAGAAAGAGCTGCTCAAGCTCACGCGCGAGCAGGAAAAGCTCCAGCGAGTGCTCGGCGGCATCCGCAACATGGGCGCGCTGCCGAACCTCATGTTTGTGATCGACACCAACAAGGAAGCGATCGCGGTCAAGGAAGCCCGCAAGCTCGGGATTCCGGTTGTGGCCATCGTCGACACGAACTGCGACCCGGATGAAGTTGACTTCCCCATCCCCGGAAACGACGACGCCGCGCGCGCCATTCAGCTCTATTGCAACCTGATCGCAGACGCGGTTCTCGATGGTCTCGCTCAGTCGAGCGTTTCCGCTGGTACGGACCTTGGCGCTGAAGTCGAGGCGCCCGTCGAACCGGCTCTCGAAGGGACGGGCGAGGCAAGTGGCGAACAGGCTGCTGGCGGTGCTGCCAACTAGGCTCCGCGCTCGCGATTAACACCGCGTTGTTCAGCGAGTGAAGGGTGACTCTGCCCGGACAGACGTGCTCGTTGATAACGCTGTCAAGGACAAAGGAACGCAAGATGGCCGAGATCACCGCAGCGCTAGTCAAGGAACTTCGCGAGAAGACCGGCGCCGGCATGATGGACTGCAAGGCGCTCGCCGATCCAATGGCGACATGGAAGCCGCCGTGGACTGGCTCAGGGCGAAAGGCCTGTCCAAGGCGGCTAAGAAGGCCGGCAGGACCGCTGCTGAAGGCACGGTGGGCGTCATGACGGATGCGAAGTCCGGCGCGATCGTTGAGGTCAACGCCGAGACCGACTTCGTCGCTCGCAACGAACTGTTCCAGAAGGCCGTCATGGCGACGACAAAGATCGCGCTCAAGAACGACGGTGATTTCGAGAAGGTTATCGCGGCGCCCGCTCCCGATGGAGACGGCACGGTGAAGGACATGTTCGTCAATCTTGTCGCCAAGATCGGTGAAAACATGCAGCTGCGCCGCACTGCAGGCGTAAAGGTCGGCGAGGGCGTGGTTGCGCCATACATCCACAACGCTGCGGCTGACGGGATGGGCAAGATCGGCGTTCTGGTCGCGCTGGAATCGAGCGCCAAGTCGGATGACTTGCTCGATCTCGGCCGGAAGATCGCAATGCACGTCGCAGCAGCCCGTCCGCTCGCGGCCACGACTGCGGAACTCGACCCTCAGGTTGTCGAGAAGGAGCGGGTCATCCTGACTGAACAAGCCAAGGAATCCGGCAAGCCAGACAACGTCGTCGAGAAGATGGTCGAGGGCCGTCTGCGCAAATTCTATCAGGAATCCGTCCTGGTCGAGCAGGCGTTCGTCATGGATCCCGACGTGACCGTTGGTAAGTTCATCGAGAACACCGCCAAGGAACTCGGCGCCCCGGTGACGCTCAAGGGCTTCATCAAGTTCGAGGTGGGCGAGGGCATCGAGAAGGAAGAGACCGATTTCGCCGCAGAAGTCGCAGCCTTCTCAAAAGCCGAGTAGGCCTTTGCGCCGCCGCCGAATTCGAAGATAAGGGAACGGCCCGGCGGTGAACGTCGGGCCGTTCGCCAAACAGGATAGCCGATGAGTCCGCGCAACGACCTGAAATACAAGCGCATCCTCCTGAAAATCTCAGGAGAGGCCCTGATGGGGAAGCGCGAGTTCGGGATCGACGTCGACGCCTGTAACCGCCTGGCCAAGGAAATCGAAGACGCCCTGGAACTCGGGGTCGAGCTTTGCCTCGTGATCGGCGGGGGCAACATCTACCGCGGGATGACCGGCTCTGCCGCCGGCATGGAGCGCACCCAGGCGGACAATCTGGGAATGCTGGCGACGGTGATGAACGCGCTCGCCATGCAGAACTCTCTGGAAAACCGCAATATCCCGACGCGGGTCCAGTCCGCCATCGTGATGCAGTCCGTCTGCGAGCCATACATCCGGCGCCGGGCGATCCGTCATATGGAAAAAGGCCGGGTCGTGATCTTCGCGGCCGGTACCAGCAATCCCTTCTTCACGACGGATACCGCCGCCGCACTGCGCGCCGCCGAGATGAATTGCGACGCCATGTTCAAGGGCACCCAGGTCGACGGCGTCTATACGGCCGACCCGAAAGTCGATCCCGGCGCAGAGCATATTCCGCACCTGAACTACATGTCTGTCCTGTCGAATGAGCTGAGGGTGATGGATGCGACCGCAATCAGCCTCATGAAAGACAACAATATACCGATTATCGTATTCCGGATTCACGAAGAGGGCTCGCTCGCGAACGCGATCGTCGGCGGCGGCAGGTATACGCTGATTGATGGCAGCGGACCCGTGCGGGGAGGAGACTAGCGATGGCGGACGACTTCAATCTGAAGGAACTCGAGCGGCGGATGGATGGCGCCATCGCATCGCTCAAGACCGAGTTCACGGGCCTCAGAACGGGCCGCGCCTCAGTCCACCTTCTGGATACGGTGCAGGTGCCGGCCTACGGCTCAACCATGCCGCTCAACCAGGTCGCCTCGGTTAGCGCGCCCGAAGCCAGGATGCTGTCCGTCAGCGTCTGGGACAAGTCGATGGTGGGCGCGGTCGACAAGGCCATCCGGGAGTCTTCGCTGGGGCTGAACCCCGTGATGGACGGTCAGGTTCTCCGCATCCCCATCCCGCCGCTCAGTGAGGAGCGCCGCAAGGAACTCGCCAAGCTTGCCGGGAAGTTCGCCGAGAGTGCGCGCGTCGCTGTCCGAAACGTCCGGCGCGACGGCATGGACCAGCTCAAGAAGGCCGAGAAAGACGGCGACATCAACGAGGACGAACACAAGTCTTTGTCCAACGATGTCCAGAAACTGACGGACCAGATGGTGGCGTCCATCGACGAGGCCCTGAAATCCAAAGAAGAAGAGATTCTGCAGGTGTGAGCGCGTCCAGGCCCCAACAACCACCTGCTGATCTTGTCGCTTTGAATCCCGCGCCGAAGCATGTCGGCATCATCATGGATGGAAACGGCCGCTGGGCCGAGGCGAGGGGGCTGCCCCGAGCTGCAGGCCATCGCGCAGGCGTCGACGCGTTACGGCGCGTGGTTGATGCGTGCCCTGAATTCGGGATCGAACACCTGACAGTCTACTCGTTCTCCACGGAGAACTGGGCCCGCCCGACCGCCGAGATCAATGCGCTCTTCGACCTGCTTCGGCTGTTCGTGAACAGAGATCTCCGTCGGCTCCACGAAGCCGGCGTCAGGATCAGAATTCTCGGTTCGCGGACTGGGTTGTCGGACGACATTCTCGAACTCATAGACAAGTCGACGACCCTGACCGCGCAGAACAACCGCTTCCACCTGAATATTGCTTTCAACTACGGTGGTCGTACGGAACTGGTCACGGCCTTCCAGGCGCTCGCCCGCAGGGTTGAGGCTGGCGAGTTGTCAGCCGATGAGATCGACGAGACGACCATTTCGCAGGCGATATGGAGCGCCGGCACGCCAGATCCCGACCTGATCATCCGGACAAGCGGCGAATTCCGCCTGAGCAACTTCCTGCTTTGGAGCAGCGCTTACTCTGAACTGGTCTTTCCGGATGCATGGTGGCCCGACTTCGACAGGGATCATCTGGCGGCCGCGCTCGCTAGCTATCAGGCACGTACGCGCAGGTTTGGCGGGCTCCAGAAGTAGGCGGGAATGGCCGATCAGACATGCTGATGCTGGGAGCTAGAGGCTCGGATAGTCGCGAGTTCATCATTCGTGTGCTGATGGCGCTTGTACTGGCGCCGCTGGGCGTCGGCTCGGTCGTGCTTGGCGGCTACGTACTGATGCTCGTCCTCGCGATCCTCGTGCTCGGCGCCGCCTTCGAGTGGACGCGGATGGCCGCGGGTGTCGAGAGAAAGCCGAACCCTCTCTATTTGTCGTTGAACCTGCTATGCGGGCTGGCCGCCCTCTGGTTTGCATCGAGCTCGTTTCTTTACACGCTTGCGATAATCGCCCTCGGCGCAGTTGTGGCGGCGGCGCTTTCCACCCTCGCAAAACGGGACCGGACCACCTGGGTATTCGGGACAGTCTACACCAGCCTGCCATTCGCCGCGTTTTTCTGGGTGAGAGACCACGCGCCCGGCGGTGAAATGCTTGCCATTGGTCTACTGGTTGTAGTCTGGACGACCGACATCGCCGCTTACTTCGCCGGTCGCGGCTTCGGTGGGCCGCTACTGTCTCCGCTGGACAGCCCGAACAAGACCTGGACGGGCGCGATCGGGGCTCTGATCTGCGCCTGTTTGGCGGGCGCCGCTGTTGCCCGCGCCATACAGGCGCCGGTAGAGTTCTGGGTTGTGGCCAGTGTCGTGATTTCTGTTGTCGCCCAATCCGGTGATCTCCTCGAATCCCGTCTGAAGCGGAAGTTCGGGGTCAAGGACACGTCCGGTTTCATCCCTGGCCACGGCGGCGTGCTCGACCGATTGGACGCCCTGATGGCCGCCTCGGCCGTGACGGCGATTGTTCTATGGAGTTTTCCACACTTGGCGCAGCTCCTCACCTCGCAGCAGCAAGCATGAGCGCTTGCCGAAAGATATCCATCCTTGGCGCCACGGGTTCTGTCGGCCGTGCGGCTATTGATGTGATTGCTGGCGCGCGTGGCTCGGAAACGGAGTTCAGCGTCGTATCGGTCACGGCGAACGCCAATGTCGAGCTGCTTGCGAGTCAGGCGAAGCAGCTGGGCGCACAGTTTGCCGCCGTCGCTGACGAGCAGCTCTATGAAGATTTAAAGACCGCTCTGGGGGGAACAGGGATCGCTGTCGGCGCCGGGGCTACGGCGCTCGTCGAGGCGGCATCGGCAAACGCAGATTGCGTGGTGTCAGCGATCGTGGGGGTGGCCGGCCTTGAATCGACACTGGCCGCGGTCCAAAGCGGGGCGAATGTCGCGCTTGCCAACAAGGAGAGCATGGTCTGCGCTGGCCCGCTCCTCAAGGAAGCCGCGCGACGGAGCGGCGCGACGATTCTCCCGATCGATTCCGAGCACAACGCCATCTTTCAGGTGCTGGACCGGCCGGAGCGCGTCGAGAAGGTCACGTTGACGGCTTCGGGCGGCCCGTTCCGCACGCGAACGCTGGAGCAGATGAAGGCAGCTACGCCGGAAGAAGCGCTCCGCCATCCAAACTGGTCCATGGGCTCCAAGATCACCATCGATAGCGCGACGATGATGAACAAGGGTCTGGAACTGATAGAGGCGGCCTACCTCTTTGATCTCAACGCGGATCAGCTCGAGGTGGTCATACATCCCAGCTCGATCGTCCATAGTCTGGTCAGTTATGATGACGGCTCTGTCCTGGCCCAGCTGGGGCAGCCCGACATGCGCATCCCGATCTCCTATGCGCTGGCATGGCCGAGCCGCATGCGGTTGCCGGACGTCCAGCGTCTTGATCTGGCGGCCATAGGATCGCTGGAGTTCTTCCCGCCAGACACGAAGCGGTTTCCTGCGCTGGCGCTCGCGCAGCAATGCCTCGAGCTGGGAGGAGCCTCTCCGGTCGTTCTGAATGCCAGCAACGAGGTCGCAGTGGACGCCTTCTTGCAGGGCCGCATTGGCTTCCTCGAAATCGCTGACTGCGTAGAGGAAGCTCTGGAGACTCTGATTGCGCGGCCCGCAACGGAGAGGCAATGACACTAGCTGATGTCCTTGCTGTTGATCGCCAGACACGTGCGCGCACGGGCGAGCGGGTCTCCTCGCTGGCTTCTGTCGGCAACTAGGCAACATGTTGATCGAGGGACTTCGCGTGATTGAGAAGATCATATCGGTTCTGGCTTCGCCGCTGTCCTACATCATCATTATTTCGGTGGTGATTACGGTTCACGAGCTCGGTCACTATCTGGTGGGCCGTTTCTTTGGGGCGGCCGTCGAGTCGTTCTCGCTCGGTTTCGGCAAATCTGTTGTCGAGACGACCGACAACCGGGGCACCCGTTGGCGGGTGAACTGGCTGCCCTTTGGCGGCTTCGTGAAGTTCGCCGGCGAGCTTCAGACCCCAAACGATGAAGCCGCTCCCAAAGGAGAAAACCAGCCAGCGGCTCTGACCGGTCTTCCCTATGGCCAGCTCAACCCGTGGAAACGCCTGGCCGTCTCGCTGGGCGGACCAGCGGCCAACCTGGTGTTTGCGATCGTCATCTTCGCGGGCTTCGCCATGACGCTTGGCGTCCCGCAGTCCAGCGCTGTGCGGGTCACCGGTATCGCCCCCGAAATGCCGGCGGCGGCGGCCGGTTTCGAAGTGGGCGATGTTCTGCTGCGCGCGGGTGACCGTCCTGTAATGACGACAAACGACATTCAGCGCGCGACCATGTTGAGTGCTGGTGAGCCGGTAAATTTCCTGGTTTCGCGAGGCGGGCGAGAAATCGAGTTGCAGGCGACCCCGCAGGAGACGGTCGAGCGCAACGAGGCCATGAAGATCACGGCCAAGGTTGGCAGGATAGGGCTGCAGGTCGCTTCTGCGGACATGGAGGTGAGACGCTACGATCCGGCATCGGCACTCGCGTATGGCGTGCAGTCGGTCGGCAACACCGTGATGGACACGATCAATGTCCTGAGGCGGCTGGTCACCAAGTTCCAGGACATGGACAAGCTGAGCGGGCCATTCGGTATCTTCTATATCACTGACAACGTTACTGATTATCAGATGCAGCAGACCCAGATCGACCTGGGAGAGCGCATGATGAGGGTGACAATCAGCCTGATCGAGATCTCAGCCCTGCTGTCGATCGGCGTGGCAATCTTCAACTTGCTGCCGATTCCGGTGCTTGACGGGGGCGCCGCCATCCTGTGTGTGGCGGAGGGTATCACTGGTAAGTCCGTGCCCGAAGCAGTACACCGCGTCGGGCTGACAATCGGACTTGCATGTTTGGTCAGCTTTGCGCTTGTAGTGACTTGGTATGACGTCGCCAGGTGGCTAGAGGGATAGGCAGCCACGAGGGGCGAGGGAATGGGCCGTCGGGCTGTTTCCGCAGGTTCGGAGCGTAAGGGATAGCGATGCGTTCATTGTTTGCGAGCGCGCTGGCGATGACAGCGTCGGCCGGAGCGTTTGTCGCGATTTCCGACGTTATGCCTGGCGCAGCGGCGTTCGCTCAGCAGCCCGGAGACGTAATCGGCCGCATCGTGGTCGAGAATAATCAGCGGATCGAAGCTCGGACAGTTTTGTCCTACCTGCTGGTCCAACCCGGCGACCCCTATGATCCGGAACGCTTGGACCTGTCGCTCAAGGCGCTGTTCGCCACCGGCCTCTTTGCCGATGTCAGGTTCGACCAGCGCGGCGACGACCTCGTCGTCAGGGTCATCGAGAACCCCATCATCAATCAGGTCCTGTTCGAGGGAAACAACGCCGTCACGACAGAGCGGCTGGAGGAAGAGACCGAAGCTGAACCTCGCGCGACCTTCACCCGTTCGCGTGTCGAACAGGACGTTCAACGCATTCTGGAAGTCTATCGCCGCGCCGGACGCTTCGCCGCTACTGTGTCGCCGCAATACAAGCCGCTTCCGCAGAACAGGGCGGACCTGATCTTCGTCATCGAAGAAGGCCCCAAGACCGGCATCCAGTCGATCAACTTCCTCGGCAACGAGGAGTTCTCGGACAGCAGGCTTCGGCGAGAGATTGCAACGAGGCAGTCGCGCTGGTGGCGCTTCTTCGAGCGCCGGGACAACTACAACCCCGGCCAGGTCGAGTACGACCGGGACTTGCTGCGCCAGTTCTACATGAACGAAGGCTATGCGGATTTCAGGACAGTTTCAGCGGTTGCCGAACTGACGCCCGATCGCAAGGACTTCTATCTCACCTTCCAGATCTCTGAAGGAGAGAAATACAATTTCGGCCAGATATCGGTTGAGACCGAACTGGAAAAACTGTCCGGTGAGCGTCTGGCGCTCGTCCTCCCGATGCAGGAAGGCGATCTGTTCCGAAGCCAGCTGATCGAAGACGCCATCGACACCATCACATTCGCGGCCGGAACGGCAGGCTACGCAAACGTCGTCGTACAGCCCGTCGAAACGCGCGACTCCGAAGGCCGCACCATCGACATTCAGTTCGAGGTGGACGAGGGCCCAAGGGTATACATCGAGCGCATCAACATCGCTGGAAACACCGAGACTCTCGACAGGGTGATCCGGAGAGAGATCCAGGTCGCCGAAGGCGACGCCTACAACCAGGTGCTGCTCGACTCTGCGCGCTCCCGCATCCGCGCGCTCGGCTTCTTCGACCCCGACACGGTCGAGATTACAGATGAGCCGGGCAGCGCGGACGACCGCTCGGTCGTCACCGTAAACGTCGAAGAGGCGCCAACCGGCGAGCTGTCCTTCTCGGCGGGCTTCTCATCTGCCGACGCCTTCCTTTTCAGCGCCGGCTATACCGAACGAAACTTCCGCGGGCGGGGGCAATTCCTCAGCGCGCGAATTCAGACAACATCGCGTCAGCAGGACATCGAGTTCCGCTTCACGGAGCCCAAGTTCCGCGACCGCAACCTCGCGGTCGGCGCGGACCTGTTCCTGACCCAGTCAGACTTCTTCCGGGAAGCGGGCTTCGAGAACTCCGTCGTCGGCGCAACGGGCCGTGTGTTCTTCCCGCTCTCCAACACCGACAACCTCGGTCTCCGCTACAGTCTGCGGAACGACAACCTGCAGCTCGACCCTGCGTTTACCGACTGCACGACCAGCGCGTTCTTCCGCTCCTCGCTGTGCGACCAGCAGGGGGATCGCATCACGTCCTCTATCGGTTACACTCTGGCTCTGAACCGCACGAACGACTACATCGAGCCAACGCGCGGATATGACCTCTCGCTCAGCCAGGATTTCGCAGGCGTTGGCGGGGACGTCGAATACCTGAGAACGGAAGTGCGCGGCATCGTCTATCGCGGCCTGTGGCCAGACATTGTCGCAAGCGCCGCGATTGAGGCGGGCTACATTGAGAGCCTGAGCGACGAGAGCATCCGGATCAACAACAGGTTCTTCAAGGGCGGCACGTCTTTCAGGGGCTTCGACACTGCCGGTCTTGGCCCGCGTGAAGTCGAATACTTCCTCAGACGGAACAGATCGCTCTCGACCCCGGCGTCGCTCCGCCCGAGACCTCCATTCCAGTCCTGAACGCCGACGGCACCCAGGTCGAGCAGGATGGCAAGCTAGTCTACACCACGGCGCTAAGGGACGCTGACGGCAACGTGCTTCCGCCCGAGATCCGCAAATTCAACGCTTTGGGCGGCAAACTATATGCAATTGGCACCTTGGACTTGAGCTTCCCCATCCCCTATGCTCCCGAGGAACTGGGGATCGATGGTGCCGTGTTCCTGGAGTTCGGCACAGTCGGTCTGCTGGATGAAATTGATAGCGAGCGAAGGGCCGAAAGACCCTTCAGCACCTTCCTGGTCGATGATTCGGCGAGCCTGCGCGCGGCCGCCGGCGTGTCGATCTTCTGGGATTCGCCTTTTGGACCGATCCGGTTCGACTTCTCGCAGGTACTTGCGCGGGAAGAGTATGACCGGACAGAGAATTTCCGGTTTAGTACACAAACGAGGTTTTAGGATGAAACTACGCGTTCTCGCCGTTTTCCTGGCTCTCGCACCGGCAGCACTTGCAACCGCGGGCGCTGCACATGCCCAGACAAAGGTATTCGTCATCGATGAGGCGAAGATCCGTGACGGGAGCAAGATTGGCGCTGATATCAGGGCCAAGCTTGGCGCAATCGAGCAGGAAGGCATCGAAAAGCTGGGCCTGAAGTCACTGTCAGATCAGATCCAGGCCGAGCAGACCCGCCTCCAGCCCCAACTACAATCGATCGTTGGAGATGACGGATCGGTGGCGGTGGACTCCTTGGACTCCAACCCCACGCTGAAATCGCAGGTCGAGGCGCTGGGCCAGAAACAGATCGAGCTTCGCCAGAAGTCCAGCGTCTTGAGCCAGAACCTCGACCAGCAGCAAAGCGTCGCGATGGCGGCCTTCACCGCCGCCTTGGCCCCGGCAGTCAATCACGTCGCCGCTCAGGAAGGCGCCGATGTGGTGCTGAGCGTCGCCTCGACATGGTACGTGAAGGACACGGTCGATCTCAGCGCCAAAGTCATCCAGCGACTGGACGCCACGACGCCGACACTCGCCTCTCTCGAGGCAGCGCTCCAACCGCCGGCCCAATAAAGCCGAACTGCTGCCGTGGCGATCGACAGACGATTTTATGAGACCCGGGCTACGCCCACGATCGCAGACATCTCGACCGTTATCGGTCTGGAGCCGATTGGCGGCGATCCAGACGTGGTGCTGAGCGGGTTCGCTTCTATCGAAGCGGCCTCGCAGGGCGAGTTGACGTTCCTCAGCTCAGCTGATCGCCAACAGCTCGAAACCTGTCAGGCCAGCGTCTGCATCGTCCCGCTCGAGCTGGCTGATGCCGCGCCCGCAGAACTCACAGTGTTCGCATCTAAAGACCCGCGCGGCGTGTTCGGGACGATCGCGGCGCATATCGCCAACCGCATCGAGCTGACTGGGCAGGATGCACCAGTCCACCCGACCGCAAACGTTTCGTCCGGTGCGGTTCTTGAACCTGGAGTAGTCGTTGGCGCCGGCGCCAGCGTCGGTGAAGGAACCCGGATAGGCGCGAACTCGGTGATCGGTCCGGGCGTGCAGGTCGGGAGAGACTGTCTGATCGGCAGTAACGTCACGATCATATGCGCGCTCGTCGGAAACGAAGTGCGACTGTTCCCGGGCGCCGTGATCGGCGAGAACGGCTTCGGCTTGAACCATCAATCCGGCCGGCTAGTTCCGCATTTCGGCCGCGTGATCCTGCAGGACGGGGTCAGCATCGGAGCCAACTCGTGCGTGGATCGGGGCATGTTGGGCGACACGGTCATCGGTCAGGGCGTCAACATCGATAACCTTTGCCACATCGCCCACAACGTCCAGATTGGTCCCCAGGTTGTAATGGCCGCTTTCGCGGGTGTTTCCGGATCCGCCAAGGTAGGCGAGGGAACACACTTCGGCGGGCGCGTCGGACTGGCGGACCACGTGACTGTCGGGCGAGGCGCACGGATCGCAGCCGGGGCTGCGGTGCTGGAAGATGTCCCGGCTGGCGAAACATGGGCCGGCTATCCAGCAAAACCGATCAGGCGATGGTTCCGCGAGCTTGCATGGCTGTCCAAGGCCGCACAGAAACGGGTTCGATAGTCCGGTAGTCAAAGGCTAGGGCAGCAGAGACCGTCATGAGTGCGGACATACATCCCAGCGCAATCGTCAGCCCTCAGGCCGAGCTCGGATCGGACGTCACGGTCGGGCCGTTCTCGATCGTGGGCCCGCACGTCAAACTCGGGGACCGCGTGCACCTGACTTCGCATGTCAGTATCGAGGGCCACACTGCCATCGGCCCAGATACCAGGGTGAGCCCGTTTGTGACCCTCGGGCACGCCCCACAGGACGCACGCTACAAGGACGAGCCGACAGAACTGCACATCGGCGCCCGGAACACGATCCGGGAACACGTGTCCATGCATCGCGGCACCGCTTACGGCAAAACGAAGACAGTCGTTGGCAGCGACAGCCTGTTCATGGCCGGCAGCCATGTCGCTCATGATTGCGTGGTCGGCGATCGGGTTGTCATGGCCAACAACGCGACCCTCGGCGGACTGTCAGAGCTGCAGGATGCCGTCATCATGGGCGGACTGTCCGCCATCCATCAATTCTGCAGGGTAGGCTTTGGCGCCTTCATCGGCGGCGGCGCTCCCGTAACTGGCGACGTCATCCCCTTCGGCATGGTCGACAACCACGGGCGCCTGGCCGGCCTCAACATCGTGGGCCTGCGTCGCCGCGGCGCCAGCAAGGACACGATCGGCAGGATCAGGTCAGCCTACCGTCTGCTATTCGCCGGCGAAGGACATTTCGCTGAACGCCTGGATCAGTGTGAACAGGAATACGCGGACCAGCCTGAAGTCGCGAGGCTAGTTCAGTTCATCAGGTCAACGGACCACCGCCCGCTATGCATGCCGGAGCCGCGCAAATGAATGCGCCAGGCCGCATCGGATTGATCGCCGGCGGCGGCGACCTGCCTGTGCGCCTGCATGGATATGCGCAACACGCCGGCAAGCGCCCATTCGTACTCGGCATCAAGGGGTTCGCCGCAGAGGACTGGGTCGAAGCCCAGGACGGCCAGATGGTCAGCATCGGAGAGATCGGCCGACAGATCGATCTGCTCCGCAAGGCCCAATGCACGGAACTCGTCATTGCCGGCATCGTGAAGCGGCCCGATTTCAGTAGTCTGCAGGTGGATCTCAAGGGCGCCGCCGTCCTCCCGAAGCTCGTCGCAGCGGCGGTCCAGGGAGATGACGCACTGTTGCGCGCAACCATCGCCGTGTTCGAACAAGCCGGCTTCAAGGTGATTGGCGCTGACGACCTCTACGAGGGTCTGCTCTCAAGGTCTGGCGCCTACACCAGCGCGCAGCCGAGCGATCGCGATCACGAAGATATCGCCATTGCGCTCAAGGTTGTCCGCCGCCTGGGAGAACTGGATGTTGGACAAGGCGCAATCGTGCGAGACGGCGTCGTGATTGCGGTCGAAGCTCAGGAGGGCACCGACGCCATGCTGGAACGCTGCCATACCCTGACCGAACCGCATCAGCGTGGACGCGGCGTCCTCGTAAAGGCGCCAAAGCCGATCCAGGAACGCAGGATTGATCTCCCCACGCTTGGGGTGACTACGATCGAAAACGCCCACCGCGCAGGCCTCGCAGGGGTAGCGTTCGAAGAGACCGGCGCACTCCTGCTGGACGAAGCCGAGATGGTCCGTCGCGCAAATGAGCTCGGACTGTTCATGTTCGGCATCGCGGCCGGCGCCCGCTCGTGAGCCCAAAAATCCACCTCGTCGCAGTAGAGGATTCCGCCGACGCGCTCGGCGCCGACGTCGCCAGATCGCTGAAGCAACTTGACGCCTCCATCGCGCTGACCGGTGTCGGCGGCGCGCGCATGAAGTCGCTCGGCGTTCAATCAGATGTCGATGTAGGCGGGCTGGCAATCCTTGGACTGTTCGACGGTCTCCGGGCGCTGGGTCGCGTACAGAAAGCTGTCGTCGAACTGGCCGATGATGTCCAAAAGCATCGCCCGGATAGTGTCGTGCTGATCGATTCCTGGGGCCTGATGTGGCGCCTCGCGCGCGAGCTGAAACAGCGGGGTTTCCCCGGCCGGATCATCAAGCTGGTCGGCCCACAGGTATGGGCGACCCGCCCCGGACGAGCCAAGATCCTCGCCAATTGGTGTGACCACCTGCTTTGTCTACACGACTTCGAGCAGCCATTTTACGCCGGCACGGGTCTGCCAACGACAGTCATCGGTAACCCGGCCATTGGCCGCCAGTCCCTCGGCGACCGCCAGCACTACAGAGCGCGGCAGGAGATACCAGAGACCACACCTGTCGTCGGCCTCCTGCTCGGCAGCCGAACCTCCGAACTGAAGCGGGTCGGCCCGGCGCTCATCGACGCCGCTCGCCTAGTCTGCGCCCAGCACCCGACAGCTCATGTGCTCTGCCTGCCGGCTCCGTCCGTGCGCGATCAGGTCGAAGAGGCCGCGAGCCGGTGGGATTTCAATCACATCATAGCCCAGCCCGATGACGACCCGGCGGATGTAATGGCCGCGATGGATCTGGCGCTCAGCTGCTCAGGCACTGTCACCACCGAATTGGCGGAGCAGGGCGTTCCGGTGATCACAGGCTACAAGCTCGGCTGGTTGAGCTGGGCGCTGGCGCGCCTGTTTCTGCTGCGCACAAAGTACATCAGCCTCATCAACGTGGCCGCCAACCGCGAGGTCATCCCCGAGTTCGTCCAAACGAGGCTGACACCAGGCAACCTCGCAACTGCAGCCCACCATCTGCTGACAGATGCAAATGCCCGAAACACCCAGCGCGCCCAGCAGTTCGATGCGATCGCGAAGCTGCGCGGCGCTGGCGACGAGAGCACAGCAACGCGCGCCGCAACCGCGATTCTAAGCGATCTGCGCCAAGCCAGTTAGCTCAACCAGCCCGATCAGCCGCGATTGTTGAGCGCCACGTAGTCCCGCTTGGCAGCGCCGGTGTAGACCTGCCGCGGGCGACCGATGCGCTGCGTCGGGTCGCCGATCATCTCCTGCCACTGAGCGATCCAGCCCACCGTCCGCGCCAGCGCGAACAGCACAGTGAACATGGTCGTGGGGAAGCCCATCGCCTTGAGCGTGATGCCCGAATAGAAATCGACGTTCGGGTAGAGCTTCTTCTCGATGAAGTACTCATCCTCCAGCGCTACGCGCTCGAGCTCCATGGCCACCTGCAGCAGCGGATCGTCGGCGCCCACTTCCTTCAGAACTTCGTGGCAGGTCTGGTGCATCACCTTCGCCCGCGGATCATAGTTCTTGTAGACCCGGTGCCCGAAACCCATGAGACGGAAGGGATCATTCTTGTCCTTCGCGCGCGCCACGTACTCGGCGACGCGTTCAGGCGTTCCAATCTCCGACAGCATGTTCAGCGCCGCTTCATTCGCCCCGCCATGGCTCGGCCCCCAAAGGCACGCCACACCAGCAGCGATACAGGCGAACGGATTGGCGCCCGAAGACCCGGCCAGACGAACGGTCGACGTCGATGCGTTCTGTTCGTGATCGGCATGGAGGATGAAAATCCGGTCCATCGCCTTCGCCAGAACCGGGTTCACTTCATAATCTTCCGCCGGAACGGCGAAGCACATCCGCAGGAAATTGGCGGCGTAATCCAGCTCGTTCCGCGGCGACACGAACGGCTGACCCACCGAGTATTTGTAAGCACGGGCCGCGATCGTCGGCATCTTCGCGATCATGCGGTGCGACGCGACCAGGCGCTGGGCAGGATCATTGATGTCTGTGGAGTCGTGATAGAAGGCCGAGAGCGCACCAACCGTGCCGACAACCATCGCCATCGGGTGCGCGTCTCTGCGATAGCCCTCGAAGAAGCGATCGAACTGCGCATGCAGCATCGTGTGGCGGGTAATCGTCGAGTTGAACTCTTCCGCCTGGCCGGCCGTCGGCAGTTCGCCGTGGAGCAGGAGATAGCAGACTTCGAGAAAGTCGGAATTGGCAGCGAGCTGCTCGATCGGGTACCCGCGATGCAGCAGCACACCCTCATCTCCATCGATGTAGGTGATCTGGCTTTCGCAGCTCCCGGTCGACGTGAAACCCGGATCAAGCGTGAACATGCCGGTCTGCTTGTAGAGCGATGCGATGTCGATGACGTCAGGCCCGACAGTGCCGCCATAAACCGGCAGCGAGGCTTCCTTGCCATCCACATTGAGGGTCGCTTGGCCCTTGAGCTTTACCTTGTTTTCCATCGGCCACTCTCCTCAGTGCGTTCGCCTTGGGCGAAACATCGTCCCGCGCTGTCAGATGCGCTGGTCAGTTCAAAAAATCATTTATCCGCGCGAGGAACTCCTCACGCCCGAGCAGCGCGATAACGACCGAAATGTCCGGCGAGGGCGCACCGCCCGTGAGAACTGCCCTCAGGGCAGGCCCCACCTTACCTATTCCGACACCGGCTTCTTCGCAATATACGTCGATGCCGTTTTTGAGTGATTCAGCGTCCCACGCTTCATTCGACGCTAACTTTTTTGACAATTGATTCAGGTGCGTAAGCGCCTCCTCGGTAAGCGGCTTTGCTTGCTTGCCGCTAAGGCTGACTGGTCGGATATCGAGCAGGAACGCGCACTGAAGCTCCAGTTCGGCCAAAGTGTTCGCTCGCTGTTTCAACGCGCCGACGCCGCCGCTGACCCGATCACGCGCAGCCGGGCTGATCCCCTGCATGTTCACTCTTTCAAGCAACAGCGTCGCCAGCCGCTCATCGTCGGCCAGTTTCATGTAGTGACCGTTTGTCGAGTTCAGTTTGTCGAAATCGAGCCGCGCAGGCGCTTTGTTCAGGCCCGACAGCCCGAACCATTCGATCGCCTGTTGCTCGGAAATGATCTCGTCGTCGCCATGCGACCAGCCAAGACGCAGCAGGTAGTTCTTTACGCCCTCGGGCAGGTATCCAAGTTCCTTGAAGGCGAGGACGCTCTGGGCGCCATGCCGCTTTGACAACTTCTTGCCGTCCGTCCCGTGGATGAGCGGGATATGCGCATACGTTGGCAGGTCCCAACCTAGCCCCCTGATGATCGGGATCTGGCGGAACGTATTCCGGAAATGATCGTCCCCGCGGATAATGTGGGTCACACCCATGTCATGGTCATCGACGACCACCGCGAGCATGTAGGTCGGAGAGCCGTCCGACCGCAGTAGAACGAAATCATCGATCTCACGCGAAGACACCGGCACCGAACCCTGTACAGCATCGTCGACCGTTATGTGGCCGTCGTCCGGCGCCCGGAGCCGAACAACAAAACTGTCTCCCGCATCCGGCGTTGGTCCGCCGCCATCGCGATAGGGAGACCGGTAGGCGCCTCCCAGTCGGTCTGCCTCGGCCTGTGCGGCGTCGATCTCGGATTGCAGCGAGCTGCGATCAGAACCGCTGGCCGATTTGGCCTTCAATGCACGTAAATGCTCGCGGGCCTGTTCCGCCTCGGCGCGTTGCGCATCAATCTCGGCCTGAGGCACGTAGCAACGGTATGCCGCTCCGGCTTCGATCAGGAGCTCGGCGGCCTCCTTGTGTCGCTCGGCGTGCTGGCTCTGCATGACCGGCGGCTCATCGGACTCAAGGCCCAGCCAGCTGATGCCCTCAAGGATCGTCTCAATCGCCTCGGGCGTGGACCTGGCGGCATCCGTATCTTCGATCCGCAGCAGGAACTTTCCGCCATTTGCACGCGCGAAAAGCCATGCAAACAATGCTGTGCGAGCGCCGCCGATATGCAGATCGCCGGTCGGGGAGGGCAAAACGCGTGACTACGGTCATCAGAAATCCGGGTAGCTCATATGGTTTCGCGCTCTGCTTCGGGGCCGGAGCGCCGCTCAGTAGTGCGCCGCCCCAAAACACGCTGGCGGACACTCGCGCAAGCCCTCGGCGTCCGGCTGGGGCGTCAGTGCCCAGCGTTCAAGACCGCGCAGCAGATGCCTGGAGCCTTCTGCTTCTGCGGACGCCCCTGTTCGCTCCAGTCGGACTGGCCGCAGGCGCAGCATATTATCTGACAGCCCTGACCGAACCGAGCTGGTCCGTCTTGGCGGCAGCACTCGCCGCTGCGTTGGTACTTTATGCCGTCGCGCTAGTCGCGGGCCGAAATCTGCTTGCCGTCCTGTTCCTGTCTTTCGCAATGGCGCCCACAGGAGCCGCCGTGGCCAAGGCGAGGGCGCACTACGTCGCCGCACCGGTCCTCAGCGCGCAACTTGGACCGGTCCGGGTTGAGGGCGCGCTCGTCGAAATCGACTCCAACGACAACAACGCCAGGCTGCGCCTCGACGTCGACGCCATCTCGGACCTGCCGAGAACCCAGACTCCAGAGTTCGTTAGGTTCAGCTATCGATATCCAATCGACCTGAAGCCCGGACGGCGGCTGTCATGTCCGGTCATTCTGCTGCCGCCGCCTGGCCCTGTACTCGCCGGCGACTACGCGTTCGACAGGGACGCCTGGTTCGAGCGCCTTGGAGCGGTCGGATACGCGGTTGGCCGGTGTGAACCCACACTGGGCGCCCCGCACGCATCGATCCTGGATGCGATGAAAGCACGGCTGGCGGCCACGCGCCGGGCGATCGCGGAGCACGTCGTCGCGATCAGCGATGGCCCAGGCGCCGCCTTCGCCGCCGCAGTCGTCACCGGTGATCGCAGCTTCTTCGACACCTCCGATGTCGAAGCGCTCCGCGGCTCAGGGCTTGCGCACCTGCTCGCAATCTCCGGGCTGCACATGGCGCTGGTCGGCGGCGCTTTGTTTGCGGGACTGAGACTCCTCTGGCCGCTGCTGGGGCCCGTCGCCTTGAAGTACCCGGCGGTCAAGGTCGCCGCGCTCGGAGCGATCATCGGTTGCACGATGTATTACCTACTGTCAGGCGGCAGCGTCGCGACCCAGCGCGCCTATATCATGGCGCTGATAGCCCTGTCCGCCAAACTCCTGGACAAACCTGCGCTGTCCATCCGATCGCTCGTTGTCGCCTTCACCGTGCTGGTGCTCCTCCGGCCCGAAGCCGTCATCACGCCAGGCTTCCAGATGTCCTTTGCGGCTTCCGCAACCCTTATCGGCGCCTTCGAAAGCTGGCCGCAGTGCCGTTCGACCGGCGCCCCGGGAGCGCTCGGGCGGGCAGGGACATGGTTCATGGCGGCGTTGCTGACCTCGACAGCAGCCTCGCTCGCAACCACACCATTCGCTGTCTACCACTTCGACCGGACAGCAATCCTGAGCATCCCCGCCAATCTGGCGGCGACGCCGATCATCAGCTTCTGGGCGGCGCCTGCGGGAGCGGCTGCGCTGCTGGCTGCGCCATTGGGATTACAGGATCCGTTCCTGAGGCTTCTCAGCGACGGTCTCGCGCACGTCCTCACGATCGCACATCTCGCAAGCGACCTCGCACCCATGCACACGCCGAACCCCATCACCGGATGGGTGCTGGCGCTGATGGTCTGCGGAACTGTGATGTTTGCGGTATTCCCCGGTATCGCCCGCCTGTTGAGCGTCTTGCCAATCGCCGTCGGCGGCGCGCTATGGGTCGGAACTCCAAAAGCCGTCGGATACGTCTCGAGCGACGGCCGGATCTACCTCGACACCGCCAGCGGCTGGAGGGAAGCAAAGATCGAAGCCAAGTCGGGCGGGCTGACGCCGCTCAAGCTTGCCGACATGGGCGTGACGGAGATCTGCGATCCCAAAGAGACAGGCCCATGCCGCATCCAGATGGCGCATGGCGACATCGAGATTGCATACACTCCAGTCAGCCTTCTTGTCCGCATTACAGACATGCGCACTGGCGAACACACCGAATTCCCAATCGCCACATCCACACCCACGTCCGCAGCGCTGCGTCGCGGCCCCGACGGATACGATCTCGAGCAAACCGCAATGCAGACCGGCCGCCCGTGGTCTCAGTAAGTTCGCACCAGCGCGACAAGCTTACCCTGCACCCGAACACGATCAGGCCCAAAGATCCGCGTACCGAACGCCGGGTTCGCCGCTTCGAGCGCGATCGAGCCGCCCTTCTTCCGGAAGCGCTTGAGCGTCGCCTCCATCTCGTCGACCAGGGCGACAACGATATCGCCCGACTCTGCGGTCGAGGTGCGCTTCAGGATCACGGTGTCGCCTTCGAGAATGCCGGCGTCGATCATGGAATCGCCTTTGACCTCGAGCGCGAAGTGATCGTCAGCCGTAAGGTCGGCGCTCGGCGGCGCAATCTGGTGAGTTTCCGTCTGGATGGCCTCGATCGGCACGCCAGCGGCGATCCTCCCGAGGACCGGGATGCCTCTCCCGTCAGACCGTCGCGACTTCGACGCCGCGCGCGCCTCGCCAACCACACTTGGCCTGAACGGTATCCGGCCTGCCGCCGGAGCAGCCGGCGTTGCGCTCTCAGGAAGCTTCAGAACCTCCAGCGCCCGCGCCCGGTGGGCCAGCCGACGCAGGAACCCGCGTTCTTCAAGGGCGGTGATCAGGCGATGGATCCCGGATTTCGAGGCCAGATCCAACGCTTCCTTCATCTCGTCGAACGATGGAGACACCCCCGTCTCCTTGATCCGCCCATGGATAAAGAGAAGCAGCTCTCGTTGTTTCTTGGTCAGCATGATGACCCTCGCGAACGTTTCGATTCGACGAAAGTTCTACATGTGTTCACGTTATGGGTCAATGACGGGCTCGCCCGCCATCACGTTTGGCCGACAAGACTCCGCACGAACGCCGCCGGGTCAGATGCACGCATCGCGGACTCTCCAACCAGGAAACCCCGAGCGCCGGCCGCCCGCAGCCGCGCAACATCGGAAGCCGATTTGATCCCGCTCTCAGTAATCAGCACCCGGTCTTCCGGAATTTGCGCCGCAACCGATTCCGTCGTGGCGAGATCGGTCTCAAATGTATGCAGGTTTCGATTGTTCACGCCCATGAGGGGGGAGGGCAGCCTCAGCGCGCGGTCCAGCTCCTCTCCCGTATGTGATTCCACCAGTACCGCGAGATCCAGCCCCTGCGCCGCATCATGGAGCTCCGACGCCAGCTCATCGCTGACAGCCGCCATGATGATCAGGATAGCGTCGGCGCCGGCGGCGCGCGCCTCATAGACCTGCAGGGGATCGACCATAAAGTCTTTCCGCAGCAACGGCAGCGAAACAGCCTCCCGCACGGCCGCCAGGTCCTCTAGCGATCCGCCAAAGCTCGGGCCGTCTGTCAGGACCGAAATACAGGCGGCGCCGCCTTGTTCATACGCCCGCGCGATGGCTTCCGGAGCGTTGGCGTCGCTGATCTGCCCGGCAGACGGAGACTTGCGCTTCACTTCGCAGATGAGGGCGTTCCCGCCGTCCTTCGCGATTGTGATGATAGCGCGCTCGAACAGCCGCGGAGCCGAGGTCTCCCGCGCCCGCGCTTCGAGTTCCGACAGCGTCGTGCGCTGCCGAAGCTCCGCAACTTCCGTCTGCTTGTACGCGAGGATCGAACGCAGGCGCTGCGGGACAGCATCATCCATGAGAAGCTCTCTTCAATGCTTCCAGACAGTGCATCGCGCGGCCATCCTCTATCGCCCCACGCGCCATCTCGACGCCAACGACAAGGCTTGAAGCCAGTCCGGAGACGACCAGCGCGCCGGCCGCGTTGACGATGACGAGATCTGCGAACGCGCTCTGCTTGCCGGACAGGACATCCAGCAGCGCATCCCGGTTATGCTCAACCGAACCGCCTCGCAGGTCGTCCTGCTGCGCCAGCGGCAGTTTGAACTCGTCGGGATGCAACTCGAAGCTACGAAGCTGCCCGCCGGACACCTCCACAACCTTCGTGGGTCCGAACGTCGAAATCTCGTCCATACCGCCGACGCCGTGCACGACCCAGGCCTTCTCCGCACCCAGCTCCAGCAGCGCTTTCGCCATCGGCTCCAGCCACTGCTCCGAGAACACTCCAAGCAATTGCCGACGAGCGCCGGCCGGATTGGTCAGCGGCCCGAGCAGGTTGAAGATCGTCCGAATGCCGAGCGCGCGCCGCACCGGCGCAACATGCTTCATCGCGCCGTGGTGAGCCGGCGCAAACATGAACATCAGACCGGCACCCTTGAAGCACTCGGCAATCTGGTCATCGCTGGGCGTGAGGTTGACTCCCAGAGCTTCGAGCACATCGGCAGAGCCAGTCTTCGGCGGGGTCGACCGGTTTCCATGCTTGGCGACCACAGCGCCAGCACCGGCCGCGACAATCGCGGCAGCCGTGGAGGTGTTCAGGGAAGTCCAGCTCAGTCCGCCAGTACCGCAAGTATCGACCACGTCCGGAGGCGCGTCCACGCGCCGGGCGTTGGCTCGCATCGCCTCCGCGCCAGCGACAATATCCGCCGGCGTTTCACCGCGGACGCGCAAAGCCACGAGCAGGGCGGACGTGAGCGCGTCAGTCGATTCGCCGGCCAGCATGGCCGCAAAGGCCGCCTCGATCTGATCTGTCGTCAGATCTTTCTGATCTACCAAACCGGCGATCGCCGTACGAACCGCTTCGCTCATTTTCGGCCTGCAATGTCGAGGAAGTTTCGAAGGATCTGGTGTCCATGCTGGGAGGCAATCGACTCCGGGTGAAACTGAAGCCCGAAGATCGGACGGTATGCATGTCGCGCAGCCATGATCTCCCCATCGGCCGTCTCGGCAATCACCTTGAGAGCGTTCGGTAGGCCATCCTTGTAGACCGCAAGACTGTGATAGCGAACCACGTCGAACTCCTCCGGCACCTCGCCAAAGAGTTCATCGTCCCACTGACGCACCTTGGAGATCTTGCCGTGCATGATCTCTTTCGCGGCGCCGACCCGACCGCCCAGCGCCTGTCCAATCGCCTGATGCCCCAGACACACCCCAAGAATGGGCAACGCGTCATCAGCGCGCCGCACGATGTCCATGCAGATCCCGGCCTCATCCGGCGTACAGGGACCGGGCGACAGGACGATGGCCTGCGCGCCCATCTTCAGCGCCTCGTCTGCACTCAGTTCGTCGTTGCGACGAACGACCGTTTCCGCGCCCAGGTCCTGTAGATAGTGGACCAGATTGTAGACGAAGCTGTCGTAGTTATCGATGACGAGGATCATGGCTGCTAACTGTTCCCGCCGCCGTCATATCGCGCCGCCTCTGCAGCCGCCCGAAACACGGCGCTGGCCTTGTGAACGGTTTCCTCGAATTCCTTTTGCGGATCGGAATCATAGACCACGCCGCCGCCCGCCTGCACATGGATCCGCTCGTCTTTGAAAACGGCCGTCCGCAAGGCGATACACGTATCCATGTTCCCATGCGCCCCGAAATATCCGACTGCGCCGGCATAAACGCCGCGCCCGTGCGGCTCCAGTTCACTGATGATCTCCATCGCGCGGATCTTGGGCGCCCCTGAAACGGTACCCGCCGGAAAGCCGGCGCACATGGCGGAGACCATGTCCTCGTCGTCCTTCAGCCGACCCACAACGTTTGAGACGATATGCATGACATGGCTGTAGCGTTCGACTTTGAACTGCTCGGTGACCCTCACGCTCCGCGCCGCGGCGACCCGCCCGACATCATTGCGGCCAAGGTCCAGAAGCATCAGGTGCTCAGCCCGCTCCTTGGGGTCGGCGAGCAGACGTTCTTCATTGTCCAAGTCTTCCTGCTGGCTCTTCCCGCGGGGCAGGGTGCCGGCGATCGGTCGCACCGTTACGTCCCCGTCCCGCACCCGAACGAGGATTTCCGGACTCGCGCCGCTGACCTGGAAGTCTCCGAAGTTCGCAAAGAACATGAAAGGCGAGGGGTTAAGTCGTCGCAGCGCACGATAGAAACTGAACGGCTTGCGCGCGAACGGAGCCGAAAACCGCTGGCTGGGCACGACCTGGAAGATATCGCCCGCCTTGATGTAGGCCTTGGCCCTCTCGACCATCGAACGGTAGGTCGCCGGCTTCAGGTTCGATACGAAGTCGATCTCCTCGGCCTCAATCGGCACAGGTCGGGCCGATGGGGGCGGCTGGTCAAGCAGCCGCTCAATCTCATCAAGGCGCGACTCGGCCGCTTCAGACCCCGCATGATGCGGCGCGACAAGGATGATTTCCTGCCTTACGGCGTCAAATATCATCACGACCGAAGGCCGCATCAACAGCGCCTCTGGCGTCCCGATCGGGTCCGGCTCATTCTTGGGCAGCCGCTCCATGTAGCGAACCATGTCGTAGCCGACATAACCGAACGCCCCGGTCGCCATCGGCGGCAGCGCCCGGTCGACTGAAGTCTCGCAGCTGTCCACAAACTCGCGCAGGGAAATGATCGGCTCGCGTGACTCTTCAATCACGTCCGTGAACTCACGGTCGGTCGCAACCTGCGCCACGCTGTTCCGAACACGCCACCAGCGATCAGGATCAAGACCGATGAACGAGTACCGGCCGCGCGATTCGCCGCCGACAACGCTCTCGAACAGGATGAGTCCGGCCCGGTCAGTCCCGAGTTTCAGGATGGCGGAAACCGGCGTCTCGGTGTCGTCGATGCGATGGCGAACGGATACGCTTTCAGGTTCGCCCGTCATTGAGGCTCTTCAAGATAGCTGTTGAGGTATTCGTTGACCGCGTTTGCATTGATCCGAACGTCGACCTCTTCGTTAATCGCGACGATGAACGATTGCTGCAGGTCCTGCGAAAGCGACTCCGGACAATCGACTGAACCCGGGCCTCGGCTTGCGGACGCTGCTCAGGATCGATGGGTTGGACCTCGCGTACCATTACGACCATCGGCCCCGCTTGAGGGTCACGCATGACGCTGGCGGCGCCTTCCTCAAGGCTGAACGCGGCAGACAACAGCGCGTTGGGCATGTTGGGATCCATCGGACGGGTCGCCAGCTGTTCGGGGTTCATCGCCTGAAGCCCGACCTCGGCTGCCACGTCGTTCAACTCCTCGCCGGCGTTCACACGTGCGACAACAGCGGCCAGCAATTCATCAGCCTGTTCCGTGCGCTTCACCGAGAGGTAGATCGGCTCGAGTTCATCGCGGACCTCTTCGAAGCTCGGCGTCCGCGGCTCAATCACCGCATCCAGACGGAACACGCCTCGAAGGTCGTTCTCCTCGACCACATCCGTCGTGTCGCCGGGCTGCAGCGCAAACAGCTGGGCCAGTGCATCAGGCGCATCCCGGAAGGTCACTGTCTGGCCAAACCGCTCCGAGGCGCCATTCCGGTCGATCGGCATCAACGTGATCACCGGCAATTCGAGCTCGGCGGCGATCTCCTCGATCGGCACACCAGCGCCGACGAGATCGTAGAACGTCTCGGAACTGGTGTTGAACGCCCGCGCCGCATCCTGCTCCGCCAGCTCAACGCGCAGCTCCTCGGCCACTTCCTCAAGCGGCTGAACCTCGCCCCCGACAACGCTCGTCACCATCACTGCGGTGGGCGTCTCATCAATAGGGAAGGGACCCGCAATCTCATCGACCGGCAGACCAAAGATCAGCGACCCGTAATCCGGATCAGCCATCTCATCCGCCATAACCGTGCGAACCGTTTGGCTGACCCCATCAACCCGCGAGACAGCTTCCTCGACTCCGACACCCTGTTTGACGAGGTCAACAACAGCCTGAACCGAAGCCGTCGAAGCAGACGTCAGCTCAACAATCTCGCGCGACTCTCCGGTCGTGTACGACCGAATCCGGGTCTCATATGCAGACGCCACCATCTCATCCGTGATCGGCGAAGGGTCCACAAAGTCTTGCGGGCTATAAAGGATGCCGGTGATCGCCCGACGCTCCGGCTGCTCGAACGCAGCGCGCCGCTCTTCGTAAAACGCGCGCAATTCCTCTTCGGTCGGATCAGCGATTTCCGGCAACGTCCCTTCCGTCAGCAGGGCGTAGGAAATCCTGCGGCGTTCCCCAACCCAATCCACCAGCGGATCGACAAGAACCTGAGGCGTCGCCAGCCCGGCGAGAGCGCTCTGCTCAAGATAACCCAGCGTGACTTCATCGCGCTGGTATTCCTCGAACTCAGCCCGGTCCCGGAACGACTCATTGAAGGCGAAGTTCTCGATCTCACCGATCTGGATCATCCCCAGCGCATCGCGAAACCGCGGCGCTTCCGCAAAGATCTTGGCGACCGCTGTCGGGCTCGCTTTCACGCCCATTTCATCGGCGTAGGCGAGGGTCGCAGCGCGCTGCTGCAGCACCCCCACAATCTGGTTCGTGATCCCATCTTGCGCCGCCTGCTGCGCCGACAGCACCTCGCCCGTCTCGCGATCCACATTCCGAATGTACTGGTTGAGGAACCGGTTAGCGTCGCGCGTCCCAAAGCTGTGATCGCCAGCCTGCACGAAACCGCCGCCGGTCACCCCTGCGAACGGGTTCGAAATCCCCACGCCCACGCCCAGCGCCAGGGCCAACAGCGCAAGTAGCACGATTGCCCATTTTGATTTGGCAAATGCGCGCATGCCGGTCAGCATGAACGAAACTCCCGATACAGCAGCGCTCGGACGACTTGTCCGGACTCTACCGGCTTGCTAGGCGAGCCCAAGACTCAAGGCAAGACAGGCTGGAAATGAGCCCCAATCCTAAACTGATCGCTGGCAACTGGAAGATGAACGGCCTCACGCCAGCCCTCGCGGAAGTCAAACAGATCGTGGAAGGCGCCGGAACACTCGATTCCGCCGTGAGCCTCGCCATCTGCCCGCCTGCGACCCTCCTTGCCGCAGTGTCCGCGCTCGCAGCTGATTCCCCGGTCGAGACGGGCGGACAGGACTGCCATGCCAAGGCCTCCGGCGCCCACACAGGCGACATCAGCGCCGAAATGCTTGCAGATACAGGCGCGCGGTACGTCATCGTCGGCCACTCGGAGGCGCTCGGATCACGGTGAGAACGACGCTACCGTGGCCGCCAAGGCCGAGGCGGCGTTCCGGGCCAAACTGGTGCCAATCATCTGTGTTGGTGAAGACCTCGATCAGCGCGATGCCGGCAAAGCCGTCGCGATCGTCTCCGAACAGCTCGCCAAATCGGTCCCCGACACCGCCGCGACACGGGAATTTGTCATCGCCTATGAACCCGTCTGGGCGATCGGCACCGGCCGCACGCCAACGATGGAGCAGGTCGAAGAGGTCCACGACTGCATTCGAAGCGCCCTGATCGAGAGATTTGGCGAAGGGCAGGGCGAGACCCGGCTCCTCTATGGCGGCTCCGTCAAGCCCGCCAACGCCGCTGAATTGATGAACGCCAGGAACGTGGACGGCGCGCTCGTCGGCGGCGCCAGCCTCAAGGCGGAAGATTTTCTGGCAATTGCCAGAAACAGCGCCTAGGTCCACACAGGCGGACGCGGGCTTGGGGCTTGGCTGTTGAGCCGGGACGTGCTTTCACCCCGCGTTACACGGAATTAGGCGAACTCGGCATGCTTGCAGTACTTCTGGTTGTGCACCTTCTGGCCTGTCTGGCCCTGATTGTCGCAGTCCTTCTCCAGCGGTCCGAAGGTGGAGCGCTCGGAATGGGCGGGGGCGGCGCAGGCGCTGGACTGATGTCCGGCAGGGGCGTCGCCGGCGCATTGGTGAAAGTCACCATGGGCCTCGCCGCCGTGTTCTTCATCACGTCATTGACCCTCACACGACTGAATACCGAGCAGGCGCGCAGCCCATCCGACGTCGAGAGGGAACTCCTGAACCAGGAAGGCGACATCTTCGACCAGCCGGGCGCCCTGCCTGACCTCGATGCTGCCGAGCCTCCGGCCGAAGCGCCCGCAACGCCGGCGCCCATCGATCCGCTGAACGAGGTATTGGAGGCGCCCACTTCAACGCCTCCACAGGAAAACGCCCCGGAAGAGGGAAATCCTCCTAACCCGGCCAACTAAACCGCTCGCCCCCCTCCCCAAAGGCCGGCGAATCGATAATCTGCGAGTCCGTAATGAAGCGACATATCTTCATCACGGGAGGCGTTGTGTCCTCCTTAGGGAAGGGCATTGCCTCGGCAGCGCTCGGAGCCCTGTTGCAGGCGCGCGGCTATAGCGTCCGCCTTCGGAAACTCGACCCCTATCTCAACGTCGATCCAGGTACGATGTCGCCGACTCAGCATGGCGAGGTCTTCGTCACCGATGATGGGGCGGAGACCGACCTCGACCTCGGCCACTACGAGCGTTTCACGGGTGTCTCGGCGAGCCGCGCCGACAACACGACGACCGGCCGCATCTATCAGTCGATCCTCGAGCGGGAACGTCGTGGCGACTACCTCGGCGCAACCCTGCAGGTCATTCCCCACGTAACGGACGCTATCAAGGATTTCGTCCTTTCGGGCGCTGACGACGTCGATTTCGTGCTCTGTGAGATCGGCGGGACGGTCGGCGACATCGAAGGCTTGCCATTCTTCGAAGCAATCCGTCAGCTCGGTCAGGAGCTTGGCCCCGAACGCTGCATCTTCATCCACCTAACGCTGCTGCCGTACATCGCAGCGGCTGGTGAGATGAAAACCAAGCCGACCCAGCACTCCGTGAAGGAATTGCGCTCCATCGGCATCCAGCCGGACATTCTGCTCTGCCGGGCGCCGTTCCCCGTGCCGCCGGAAGAACGGCGCAAGATCGCTCTCTTCTGCAACGTGCGCCCGGAAGCGGTGATCGAGGCGCTGGACGTGGCCAATATCTACGATGTGCCTCTCGCATATTGCGAAAAAGGGCTGGACGCCGAGGTCTTGCGCCATTTCGGGCTGGAAAAAGCCAGCACCCCGGACTTGAGCAAATGGAAGGACGTATCCAGCGCGATCGCCAACCCTGATGGAGCGGTCACCATCGCAATCGTCGGCAAGTACGTCGCTCTCCATGACGCGTACAAGTCGGTGGTCGAGGCGCTGATGCACGGCGGCCTCGCAAACCGCGTCAAGGTGAACCTTAAATGGATCCCATCAGACCGCTTTGACAGCCCCGACGCAGATCTCAGCGAGCTCGACGAGGTCGACGGCGTCCTGCTGCCGGGCGGGTTCGGCGAGCGCGGCGCGCTCGGAAAGATGCGGGCGGCGGGCTATGCGCGGCGCCACAAGCTCCCATGCTTCGGGATCTGTTACGGCATGCAGATGGCGGTGATCGAACTGGCGAGAAACCTCGCCGGCATCGAAAACGCCGGCACGACCGAGTTCGGCGAATCCGGCACCCCGATCGTGGGCCTGATGAGCGAGTGGACCCGCGGCAATACGCGCGAAGTCCGGGCGAAGGATGGCGACCTGGGCGGCACCATGCGCCTGGGCGCGTACCCCGCCTATCTCACGGCCAACAGCAAGGTGGCGGACATCTACGGGGCCCGGGAAATCTCTGAACGGCATCGGCACCGGTATGAGGTCAACGCGGCCCACATTCCTGAGTTGGAGAAGCACGGCGTCCTGTTCTCAGGCATGTCGCCAGATGGGAAACTGCCCGAAATCTTCGAACTGACCGAGCACCCGTGGTTCGTCGGGGTCCAGTTCCACCCGGAGCTGAAATCCCGTCCTTTTGACCCGCATCCCCTGTTCAAATCCTTCATTCAGGCCGCGCTGGAGCAAAGCCGGCTGGTCTGACCGGGTGAGGGCAGAGGGATAAGTGGCTTGCCTGCGTCGGCCGAGTTCGCTAGAAGCCCCCTTCCGGCGCGCTGAAAGCGCCCAAATCTTTAGATTTCGAGATACAGATGGCCGTCCCAAAGCGGAAAACTTCCCCGTCGAAGCGTGGTATGCGTCGCGCCCACGATCGCCTTGAGGGTTCGACGTACGTCGAAGATCAGGATTCCGGCGAGCTGCGCCGCCCGCACCACGTTGACCCGAAAACGGGAATGTACCGTGGCAAGCAGATTCTGACCCCCAAAGAGGACTAACGGGGCCGAATTTCCGATTTCGGTAGAATTCAAGCGGGCGCGGGACTTGATCCGGCGCCCGACTTGCTGTTTGCAGCCTGAAAATCCGGACACAGGGGTACCAGGTGACAGAGATCGTAGACGTCTTCGCTCGTGAAATTCTCGACAGCCGGGGCAACCCTACCGTGGAGGCCGAAGTCGTGCTGGAGGACGGCTCCGCTGGCCGCGCTGCGGTTCCATCGGGCGCATCGACTGGCGCTCACGAAGCCTGTGAACTGCGGGACGGGGACAAGGGCCGCTACGGCGGCAAGGGCGTGCTCAACGCGGTCGGCGCTGTAAACGGTGAGATCGCCGACGCGCTGACCGGTATCGACGCTGAAGAACAGCGCCTGATCGACCAGATCATGTGCGAACTCGACGGCACCCCCAACAAGGCACGGCTCGGCGCGAACGCCATTCTCGGCGTCTCACTGGCTGTCGCCCGTGCGGCCGCAGACGCCGCAGCCCTGCCGCTCTACCGCTATGTCGGCGGCGCCAATGCGCACATCCTGCCAACCCCGATGATGAACATCATCAACGGCGGCGAACACGCCGACAACCCGATCGATGTTCAGGAATTCATGATCATGCCGGTAGGCGCCGAGACGTTCTCGGATGCGCTGCGGTGTGGCGCCGAAGTCTTCCACGCCCTGAAGAAGAACCTCTCAGCCGCTGGCCACAACACGAACGTCGGCGACGAAGGCGGCTTCGCACCGAACATCGGCTCGACCTCGGAAGCCATAGAGTTCATCCTCAAGTCGGTCGAAACCGCCGGCTACAAGCCCGGCGAAGACGTTGTTCTCGCGCTGGATGCGGCGTCGACCGAGTTCTACAAGAACGGCAAGTACGAGCTGTCGGGCGAAGGTAAGAGCCTCGGCTCCGAAGAGTTCGCGAAATACCTTGCAGACCTCGTCAGCCGCTACCCGATCGTGTCGATCGAGGACGGCATGGCCGAAGACGACTGGGAGGGGTGGATCGCCCTCACGCAAGCCGTCGGCGCCAAATGCCAGCTGGTCGGCGACGACCTGTTCGTGACCAACACAAAACGCCTGTCGCAGGGCATCGAACGCAAGGCCGGCAACGCCATCCTCGTGAAGGTGAACCAGATCGGCTCGCTGACGGAGACCCTCGAATCCGTCTCAATGGCCATGACCAACCGCTTCGGCGCTGTCATGTCGCACCGCTCCGGCGAGACGGAAGATTCGACCATCGCCGATCTCGCAGTCGCCACGAACTGCGGACAGATCAAGACCGGCTCACTTGCCCGGTCAGACCGTCTCGCGAAGTACAACCAGCTGCTTCGGATCGAAGGCGACCTCGGCGATCAGGCGGTCTACCTCGGCCGCCGCGCGCTACACGTCTGATCGGCTCGGCGCCCACAGCACTCTTTACCCGGCCTTAACTGCGATCGGGCCCTCTGTCCCTCCTGACGCGAGTCAAACGAGGGGCTGTTGCGCACGCTCAAAGCCATATTCCTGCCCGCCGCTCTCGGCGCTGTCATCGTCTACTTCTCCTACCACGCGCTGGCGGGAGAGCAGGGCCTTGCGCAATGGACCGAGCTGCAGGGCGAAGAGGAAAGACTTGAGGCCGAATTGGCCGCCCTCGAGGCGCAGCGCGACGAGATGCAGATCTCGCTCGAACGCCTGCGCGACGAGACACTCGATTCTGACTACCTGGAAGAAGTCGCCAGAACCAAACTTTCATACGTCCGCTCCGACGAGCTGATCATCAGCTCCCGCTGAACGCGCGCCCCCGACACCCCCAACGCGAATTTTCTCCCATCCCTCCTTTCACCCGGCGGGCGAACGTCTATGTTGCCCTAAGGCAACAACAGGTGATCCGGAATGGCTCAGGCCGCCAGGAAGTCCGCTTCCAAGACCGCAGGCAAACCCAAGGCGCTATCCGCCAAGCAACAGGTCGCGCTGTTCGAAGACATGCTGCTGATCCGGCGGTTCGAGGAGAAGGCGGGCCAGCTCTACGGCATGGGCCTCATCGCCGGCTTCTGCCACCTCTACATCGGCCAGGAAGCCGTCGTCGTCGGCATGCAATCGGTCCTCGAGAAGGATGACCAGGTCATCACCGGCTACCGCGACCACGGCCACATGCTGGCCTGCGGCATGGACCCCGACGGCGTCATGGCCGAACTCACCGGACGCGAGGGCGGCTATTCACGCGGCAAGGGCGGCTCCATGCACATGTTCAGCCGCGAGAAAAACTTCTTCGGCGGCCACGGCATCGTCGGCGCTCCGGCGCCCCTCGGCGCCGGCCTCGCATTCGCCAACAAGTATCAGGACCGCAACGCAGTCTGCATCTCCTACTTCGGCGAGGGCGCGTCCAACCAGGGACAGGTCTACGAAGCGTTCAACATGGCCTCACTCTGGAAGCTGCCGGTCGTCTTCGTCATCGAGAACAACCGCTACGCAATGGGGACATCAGCCGAGCGCGCGTCAGCGGAGACAGAATTCTACAAGCGCGGCGTCGCCTTCCGCATCCCCGGCGATGAAGTCGACGGCATGGATGTCATGGCGGTGAGGGAAGCCTCACACAAGGCGGTCAGCCATGCGCGCGCCGGTGAGGGGCCCTACATCCTCGAGATGGAGACCTATCGCTACCGCGGCCACTCGATGTCGGACCCCGCCAAATACCGCACGCGCGAGGAAGTAAAGGACGTCCGCGACCACCGCGACCCGATCGAACTCTTCCGCAAGGTGCTGATCGACGCCGGCCACGCCGACGAAGACCAGCTCAAGGCGATCGAAAAGGACATCCGCGCCCGCGTCGCCAAGAGCGCCGAGTTCGCACAGGAGAGTCCCGAGCCCGATGAAGCGGAGCTGTGGACCGATGTTCTGATCGAGGAAGCCGGTCAATGACGGATATCCTGATGCCCGCGCTCTCCCCGACCATGGAGGAGGGCAAGCTCACCAAATGGCTCGTCAAGGAAGGCGACGAGATCAATCCCGGTGACGTCATCGCCGAGATCGAAACCGACAAGGCGACGATGGAGGTCGAAGCGGTCGACCCCGGCGTGATCACCGAGATCCTCGTCCCGGAGGGCTCAGAAGGCGTGAAGGTCAACGCGCCCATAGCGCGTCTGACCAACGGGGATGACGAAGCCGCTGCTCCGAAGGAAAAAGCTAAGGCAAGCGACAAGTCCAACGCGGCCGATGACCGTGAGGACAGCGGAGACGACGACAACGACAAATCCGCCCGCGACGACGGACATCGGTTGCATCGCGATCAGGAAGCCGATGACAACAAAGGCGCACGGGTCACATCCATGCGCGACCCGGACCTGCCGGAAGATACAACCTACACTGAAACCGCCGTCCGCGACGCGCTGCGCGACGCCATGGCCGAAGAGATGCGCCGCGACGAAAGCGTGTTCCTCATTGGCGAAGAGGTCGCGAACTACCAGGGCGCCTACAAGGTCTCCCGCGGCCTGCTGGAAGAGTTCGGAGACCGCCGCGTCGTCGACACGCCAATCACGGAGTATGGCTTCGCAGGTCTGGGTGTCGGCGCCGCATTCGGCGGATTGAAGCCGATCGTCGAATTCATGACCTTCAATTTCGCGATGCAGGCCATCGACCACATCGTGAACTCAGCCGCCAAGACGCTGTACATGTCGGGCGGCCAGATGGGCTGCCCAATTGTCTTCCGTGGACCAAACGGCGCCGCAAGCCGCGTCGGCGCCCAGCACAGTCAGGACTACTCCGCCTGGTACGGGCACGTGCCCGGAATGAAGGTGATCGCACCCTACGACGCAGCGGACGCAAAAGGTCTGCTGAAAGCGGCCATCCGCGACCCCAACCCGGTCGTTTTTCTCGAGCACGAACTGCTGTACGGCGAAACCTTCGATGTGCCGGACGTCGAGGACTTCGTGCTCCCCATCGGCAAGGCCCGTATCCGGCGAGAAGGCCACAGCGTCACGCTTGTCGCGCACTCCCGCATGGTGAAGTTCGCGCTCGCCGCGGCCGAGGAGCTTGCAGCCGACGGCATCGAAGCCGAGGTTATCGACCTGCGCACGATCCGCCCGCTGGATACCGAAACGGTGATCGAGAGCGTCAAGAAGACCAACCGGATCGTTTGTTGCGAGGAGGGCTGGCGCTTCTTCGGCGTCGGCGCCGAGATCGCCGCAACAGTCACCCAGGAAGCCTTCGACTACCTCGACGCCCCGCCGCTCCGCGTACATCAGGCGGACGTGCCGCTGCCATACGCGGCAAACCTCGAACAGCTCTCGCTTCCCGGCGCAGCCGACATCGTCAGGGCCGCCAGAAAGGTTTGTTACGTTGACTGAGGCGGAGATCGTTGGCGAGCTGGTGGAGTTCCAGAACATCCTGCTGACGGGTGTGACGGTCTATTTCACGATCATCTCGGCTTACGTCGTCGGGCTGTACGCCTTCCTCGACGAGGCCGGCTTCCTGTTGAAGTTCTTCGCATTCCTCTTCCTGACGGCGACACTCGTGTTTCTCGCCGCGCTCTTCATGGGGGCGGCCAACTTCCAGTCCGGTCTGGTTCAGGCGCTGCGCGATCTCGATTCTACAGGCGCGCCGCTGTCTGCAGGCGGCAAGGCCGCACTCGCCAACGCCGACAGCGGCGTCGACCACTACATCCGCATGGCGTTCCTCGCGGCCAGCGCCGGGTTCTATATCGCGCTCGCTGTCCTGACGTTCTGGAATGGCTGGCGGAAAACCGCACATCTGCGCGTGCAGGAGGCCGGCTAGACCATGGCGACACCAATCACGATGCCGGCTCTGTCGCCAACCATGGAGGAGGGGACCCTCACCAAATGGCTCGTCAAGGAAGGCGATAGCGTCGAGCCGGGCGATGTCATTGCGGAGATCGAAACCGACAAGGCGACGATGGAAGTCGAGGCGGTCGACCCTGGTGTCATCAGGAAGCTGCTCGTGCCAGAGGGCACGGAGGGCGTGAAAGTGAATGCGCCGATCGCCGAACTGTCCACGGAAGGCGATGACGAAGACGCTGATGCCGACGCCGAAAAACCCAAAGAACAATCGTCGGAGAAGGCGAAGGACAAATCGGCCGACGCCAGGAAGGACCCGCCGAAACAGTCCGAAAAACCGAAGGCTCCCGCCAAGGCGCCGCCCTCCGGCGTGAGCGACGGCAAACGAGTGAAGGCTTCGCCGCTCGCCAGGCGCATAGCCAGCCAGAAGGGCGTGGACCTGAAATCCCTCACGGGGTCGGGCCCGCATGGACGGATCATCAAGGCGGACGTGGAAGGAGCATCCGGCTCTTCGGGTGAAGGCAAACCGCCGCCACGTGGCGAAGTCAGCCTGATTGAACCGGCGCTTCTCGATGACCGTGTCTACCCGCCAGACAGCTACGACATCACGCCTCTGGATGGCGTGCAGAAAGTCACCGCACGACGCCTCACCCAGTCGTTCATGCAGGTTCCGCACTTCCCGCTGACGATCGACCTCGAGATCGACCGGCTGCTGGCGGCGCGCAAGGCGATGAACGAGTCAGCCGAAGGGCGCGTGAAGGTCTCGGTCAACGACATGCTGATCAAGGCCGCCGCGCTCGCGCTGATCGAGGAACCCGACGCCAACGCCAGCTTCACTGACAATGGCATCGCCCGTCACAAGGGCGCGCATGTCTCTGTCGCCGTGGCCATCGAAGGCGGCCTGATCACGCCGGTAGTCCGGGACGCCCACCGGAAGGGCCTCGCGCAGATCGCGACCGAAATGAAGGACCTCGCGGCCCGGGCCCGGGAACGCAAGCTCAAGCCGCAGGAATACATGGGCGGCACATTCTCGATCTCGAACCTCGGCATGTTCGGCATCAAGTCCTTCGCGTCGATCATCAATCCGCCCGAAGGCATGATCCTCTCTGTCGGCGCAGGCTCACAACGCCCCGTCGTCCGCGATGGTCAGCTGGCGATTGCAACCGTGATGAGCGTGACGCTGACATGCGATCACCGGGTGGTGGACGGCGCGACGGGCGCGCGATGGCTGGAACACTTCAAGCAGTTTGTCGAAACGCCCGAGGCTATGTTGCTGTGAAGCGGCTTGGCTCACTCGCAGTGATGGGGCTGGTTGCGCTCGGCGCCTGCGCTCCGGAGGCGCCGAGCGCGATTGCTGCGCCGGATATCGACAGGCCGGTGGTTCAGCTCGACGGATCGCAGGTGCTCGCCATCGCCGCGGACTTTGCGATCCACAAGGGGCTGACAGAAGCATGCGCTTCAGACGAAGCCGATCACCTTCTGCCATTTCTGGACGGTCTGCGCGATTTGCCCGCCAGTGCGGACCTCATCCTCAGCAGTCAGATGGTTGCGTCCGAGATGTACGATATGGCCCGCAAGGAAGAGCCCGAATACGTCTGCACGCCGGAAATGATCGAAGGCGTCACGGAACGGGTCGCAGGCTCACATTCCCAGTGGCAGGCAATCATGGATAGCGCCGGATGAGCAACCACGACCTCATGATCATCGGTTCCGGTCCCGGCGGCTACGTCGCCGCGATCAGGGCCGCACAGCTCGGCATGAAGGTCGCGATCGTTGAGCGGGAATCGCTGGGCGGCATCTGCCTCAACTGGGGCTGCATCCCGACAAAGGCGCTGCTGAGGTCTAGCGAGATCTTCCACCTCGTATCCCACGCCGAAGCCTACGGCCTGTCAGTTGAGAACCCGAAGGCGCTCCTCGGCAAGATCGTTCAACGTTCCAGAGACGTCGCAAAGCAGCTCTCCAACGGCGTCGGCTTCCTGATGAAGAAGCACAAGATCGAAGTGCTGGAAGGAACCGCCCGCCTTGAAAAAGGGAAGGGCGCGCCGAAGGTCATCATCGAGAAAGGCAAGGGCGAAGGCAGCTACACCCCCAAACGCGTCCTCGTGGCGACCGGCGCACGCGCCCGCGAAATCCCCGATGCCGGACTGAAGGCCGACGGCAAGACCGTCTGGACCTACCGCGATGCGATGGTCCCCGACGAACTCCCGAAAAAGCTCCTCGTCATCGGCTCCGGCGCCATCGGCATCGAGTTCGCCAGCTTCTATCGAACCCTCGGCTCGGAAGTCACCGTCGTCGAAGCCGTCGATCGCATCCTCCCGGTCGAAGACGCCGAGATCGCCCAGCACGCCGCCAAGCAATTCACCAAGCAGGGCATGAAGCTGATCACCTCCGCCAAGGTGAAATCGCTGAAGGTCGCCAAGGGCAAGGCCGCCGCCGAAATCGAAGTCGCCGGCAAGACCGAAGGCCACGAGGCAGACAAGGTCATTCTCGCAATCGGCATCGTCGGCAACGTCGAGAATCTGGGCCTCGAAGCGCTCGGCGCAAAGATCGAGAAGACCCACATCAAGGTCGACGGCTACGGCCGCACCGGCGTCGATGGCCTCTACGCAATTGGCGATGTCTGCGGCCCGCCCTGGCTGGCCCACAAGGCGATGCACGAAGGCGTCGTATGCGTTGAAGCCATGACCGGGGAGACCAAGGGCCACGCCTTCGATCCCTGGAACGTCCCGGGCTGCACCTACTCAAACCCGCAAATCGCATCCGTCGGCATGACCGAAGAGGCCGCCAAAGCCAGCGGCCGCAAGATCAAGGTCGGCCGCTTCCCCTTCATCGGCAACGGCAAAGCCATCGCGCTCGGTGAACCGGAGGGCCTGGTGAAAACCATCTTCGATGCGGAAACCGGCGAACTCCTCGGCGCGCACATGGTCGGCGCCGAAGTGACCGAACTCATCCAGGGCTACGCCATCGCAAGACAGGGCGAGCTCACCGAAGCTGAACTGATGGACACCGTCTTCCCACACCCGACCCTGTCGGAGATGATGCACGAAGCCGTCCTCGCCGCCTACGGACGCCCGCTCCACATCTGATCGCCGCCAACCGCACGAACCGCGCGCTACTCCGCAGCCGTCGCCGTCGTGTCGGGAGCCGGCGCCGCAAGCTGGGCGGCCAGACGCTGCACGCTACCGATATCCATCTTGCCCGTGCCCAATAGCGGGATCTCATCGACATGATAGATCTTCCGGGGCAGCGACAATTCCTTGACGCCGTGGCTCCGCGCCCAGCGCTGCAGATTGTCCCGGTCCGCAGTCGGGTTCGTTGTCAGCAGAACAATCTGCTCCCCCTTGCGTCCGTCCGGCAGCACAGCCGCCGCATGATCATGCTCGCGCCAGAGCGTCGACGCGCAATTCTCCGCAACAGCCAGCGACACCATCTCGCCGCCAATCTTGGCGAACCGCTTCAGCCGGCCTTTGATGGTCAAATAGTCCATCTCGTCCTGGGCAACGACATCGCCCGTGTCATGCCAGCCGTCCGGCAGCGGCACGAGCTTGCCCGGCGCATCCGGCGAAATGTAGCCAGACATCACGTTCGGCCCGCGCACAAACAGGCGCCCGCCTTCTTCTATCCCCGGCGTTTCCTCGAACCGGAACTCCATGCCCGGCAGCGGCCTGCCAACCGTGCCCGGCCGGTTCGCTTCCGGCTGGTTGACGGCGATCACCGGCGACGCCTCGGTGGCGCCATAGCCCTCAAGAAGCTCGATGTTGAAGCGCCGGCGCACCAGCTGTCGCGTCTCATCCTTCACGCGCTCCGCGCCGCACACCGCAAATCGCAACATCCCCAACTCGTTCGCGACGCTCGAGCGGATGTACTGGTTCAGGAACGTGTCGGTCGCAAAGAGGATCGTCGCCCCGGTGTCCTCGACACGCTTCGGGATGATCTTGCACTGGAGCGGGGAAGGGTGGAACGCCGCCTTCATCCCGCCGAGCAACGGCAGCAGCACGCCGCCCGTCAGCCCGAAGCAGTGGAATGTCGGCAACGGATTGTAGAGCACGTCCTCGATCGTCAGAGCGTCCGGCACGTGCGCGAGGATCTGGTGCACATTCGCCACCAGATTTCGGTGCGACAGCACCACGCCTTTGGGATCGCCCTCGGTGCCCGACGTAAACAGGATCACCGCCGCATCGTCCGCCCCGGCGTTCGCAGCGATCAGTGAGGGCGCCGCAGGTCCGACAACGGCCGCTGCCTTGTTCAATGGCCCGAGGCCTTCCTTTACATCCTCGAGATAGATGAACTCGGCGTCGTCCTTCAGTTCATCCACCAGCGGCTGCAGTTCTGCCTTCTCGATGAAGGCGTGCGCCGTCACGATGCGTTTCACCTGCGCGGTCTGCAGCGCGCAACGCAGCGCCTTTGCGCCGGCGGTGAAGTTCAGCATCGCAGGCACCCGCCCGTAGGCGTTCAGCGCAAAGAAGGTGATCGCAACACCGGCGCCGGTAGGAAGAAGAACGCCGACGGCTTCCTTGCGGCGTGTCCCTTTCTTGAGAGCCGACCCGAGCGCGAAGGATGCGCGCACGACTTCGTCGTATGTCAGCTGTCGATCATCCGCGTCATGGATGATGACCTTCTTGCCGCCGTATTGCTGGCGCGCATCCAGCAGCGCCTGAAATACCGACCGACTGGTCGTCGCGAGAGCGTAAGGTGAGCGCAATGAAGCCATGATCGTCTCTCTCCCTTTGTCCCCACCCGAGGTCTCGTGCCCCGCTTTAACGCCTTGTAACATAGTGTCACATAGCTCATACGCCAACAGCGCACGTTGCAGCCGCAACCATGCGGCGCCATCTAGGGATTTGCGGAGATTCGTTCGCAGGACAGGCGAAAATGGCCACGTTAATCGACACATCCCCTGGGGAACGCCGCCCGCGGCACCCGGAGAAACAGAGCCGGCCGGACACCGAAGTGCTCCGAAAACCTGCCTGGATCCGCGTCCGTGCGCCTGTTTCGGAAGGATATCAGGAGACCCGGCGGATCGTGAAGGAGGCGCGCCTCCATACGGTTTGTGAAGAAGCCGGTTGCCCGAACATTGGCGAGTGCTGGACCAAGAAGCACGCCACCATGATGATCATGGGCGACACGTGCACCCGCGCGTGCGCCTTCTGCAATGTGCGCACAGGCATGCCGCTGCCGCTCGACACCGACGAACCGCGCCGCGTAGCCGAGGCCGTGGCAGCCATGCAATTGCAACACGTCGTCATCACCTCAGTCGACCGGGACGATCTGGCCGACGGCGGCGCAGAGCACTTCGCGCAGACCGTGCGCGAGATCCGCCGCGCGGCGCCGGACGCCACCATCGAGATCCTCACGCCCGACTTCATGCGAAAGGGATCGGCGGCGGATGTCGTCATCGATGCGCGCCCGGACGTCTTCAACCACAACATCGAAACCGTCCCGCGGCTCTACCTCTCGATCCGCCCGGGCTCGCGCTATTACCATTCGCTCCGCCTGCTTGAGCGTGTGAAGGAACGAGACCCGGAACAGTTCACAAAGTCCGGGCTTATGGTCGGCTTGGGTGAGTCCAAACAGGAAGTTGTCCAGGTCATGGACGACATGCGGTCGGCGGGCATTGATTTCCTCACGATCGGCCAATACCTGCAGCCGACCCGGAAGCACGCCGCAGTCGATCGCTATGTCTCTCCGGACGAGTTCGCATCGCTCGAGACAATCGCCCGCTCGAAGGGCTTCCTCATGGTGTCGTCCAGCCCGATGACACGCTCTTCCTATCATGCGGGTGAAGACTTCGCCCGCCTACGTCAGGCGCGCTCAGCCAAGCTGGCGTCGCGCTGATCGGTAACGGGTATGACTGTCCTCAGACGCTCGCTGGAGCTCCCATACCGAGCCAATGACCTGTTCGACCTCGTGTCGGATGTAGGCAGGTATCCTGACTTCATCCGATGGATTCAGTCGCTGCGGGTCATCGACGAGCAGGAGGAGGGGACCAGAACCACGGTGCGGGCGGAAGCGACCGTCGGTTTTCTGACGTTCACCGAACGGTTCACGACCGACGTCGCCGCAGAACGCGACGGTCGCAACATAGAAGTGTCGCTGGTGCGCGGTCCGTTTCGGCGCCTGAAAAACACCTGGTCATTCGCGCCGACAGAAGGCGGAACCAGAATCGACTTCCTCATCGATTTCCAGTTTCGGAATTTCGTCCTGCAGGCCCTTGCTGCGGCTAACCTTGATTTCGCCGTCCAGCGGATCATCGAAGCGTTTCAGGATGAAGCCGCCCGGCGCTACACCAAGGTCAGCGCTGCGCAGCCGAGCGTTTAGTTCACCATCGCGCGCATCATTCCGATCGCCTCGACAATCGTCAGTCGCCGAACCTCGCTCCGACCAACATCGCCAAAACGCATGGCCTGATGGAAAATTGGCTTGTTCTCGCGGGCGACCGCGATGTGAACGAGGCCAACCGGCTTCAGCGGCGTGCCGCCGCCAGGTCCCGCAACGCCGGTGACAGCCACGGCCAGATTTGCGCGAGACTCCTCCAGCGCGCCCTCAGCCATCAACCGCGCCACCGGTTCCGAGACGGCGCCCATGTCGGCGATCAAGTCGCCGGGCACGCCAAGCAGCTCTTCCTTCGCCCGGTTCGAGTAGACGATAAAGCCGCGCTCGACGACATCCGAGGATCCGGGAATCTCGGTCAGCAGGCCGGCGATTAGACCGCCTGTACAGCTCTCGGCCGTCGCAATCTTCAGCTTCCGCTGGCGCGCCTCATCCAGTAGCAGCCGTCCAAGGTTCAGGAGCTCGTCGTCAAACATCGGCCATCCACCCGATCAGCGTGACTGAAGCCTGCGCCGCAATGCCTTCTCTGCGCCCGGTAAACCCAAGCTCCTCAGTCGTGGTCGCCTTGATGCTCACCCGCTCTGGCGCGATCCCAAGAACCTCGGCGGTGCGCGCGCGCATGGCGGCGCGATGAGGCCCGATGCGCGGCGCTTCGCATATCAGCGTCACATCCGCATTGCTGATCCGATAGTTGCGCTCCGAGGCGAGCTTCACAGCATGCGCCAGAAACGTCTCGGACGAAGCGCCCTTCCACTTGGGGTCAGACGGCGGGAAATGATCCCCGATATCCCCCAGAGCCAGCGCACCGAGCAGTGCGTCGGTCAGGGCATGCCAGCCGACGTCGGCGTCCGAATGGCCAGCCAGGGCATGATCGTGATCGATACGGTGGCCGCACAGGACGACATGGTCGCCCGGGCCAAAGGCATGCACGTCAAATCCAGTACCCGACCGGACATCTGACTGGCACAGGTGTTTCGCAACTTCCTCCATGTCCCCCGGATACGTGACCTTCATCAGACGCGGGTCTCCCTCAATCAGCTTGATCCGCGCGTCCGGCGGCAGCATGGCCAGATCGTCAACTGCGCTAGCGTCGGTCGACCGGTAGGCTTCGACAAGCGCCTCATACCGAAAAGCCTGCGGCGTCTGCACCCGGAACAGACCGTCACGGTCCACCTCGCTCAGGTGATCTCCCGAGCTGCGCTTCAATGCGTCCACGACCGGCAGGGCAGGGGCGACCGCGTCGGCTTCCGCCAGGGCGTTGAGCAGCCGCCCAATGACCTCACCGTTCAGGCCAGGCCGGGCGGCGTCGTGGATCAGCACGCCCCCCGGCGGGTCGTCACGGAGCGCCTCAAGCCCGGCGCGGACCGACGCGGTCCTCGTGTCGCCGCCGGCAACGACAGACACCCCGTTCACCCCCGAATACCTCTCCGACAGGTCGCCCAACACCCCGGAAGGGGCCACGACCACCGTAGAGACAACCTCCGGCGCTCGGCCGCAGGCAAACACGCTCCAGTCGAGCAGGGTGCGACCGCCAAGTTCCTGAAACTGCTTAGGTATTTCCCCGCCCGCTCGCTTGCCGGCGCCGCCTGCGACGATAACGACCGCCACACCGGGACCCATATGCTGCGCCTTATTATTGTGCACGCTTGACGCCTTCACCCACCTGTGCGCAAGTTAGACCACCCGATTTGCCCAATTATTGAGCATTTTGGCCCGGCAGGAGTAGCCAGTGCTTCAGATCGGCCCGATCAAATTCGCTTCGCCAGTCTTCCTCGCGCCCATGTCCGGCGTGACCGACGCACCCTTCCGAGCCCAAGTGCTAGCATTCGGCGCCCCCGCGGTCGTTAGCGAAATGGTCGCCGGCGAGGATTTCGTCGCAAATGATCCAATGATCACGCGGCGCGCAGCGTCTCATGGCGGGGCGGCGCCTCACGTGATCCAGCTGGTCGGTCGCGACCCGTACTGGATGCGACGCGCAGCGGCTCTCGCGTCGGAAGCGGGCGCAGATATCATCGACATCAACATGGGCTGCCCGTCGCGAAGAGTGACGGGAGGGCAATCGGGCTGCGCCCTTATGCGGGAGCCCGAACTCGCGAGGAAACTGATCGCAGAAACCGTCGCCGGCGCTTCCGTTCCGGTCACCGTCAAGATGCGACTTGGTTGGGACCATGAAAGCCTCAACGCCTGCGCCATCGCCCGGATTGCCGAGGAAGAAGGCGCGCAGATGATTACCGTTCACGGCCGCACGCGCGCGCAGTTCTACAAGGGAACCGCGGATTGGAAACGCGTTCAGGCTGTGGTCGACGCGGTTGCGATCCCGGTTATCGTCAATGGAGACATCAACGGTCTCGAAAGCGCCCGATCCGCACTCGCTCAGTCTCGCGCTGCTGGCGTGATGATTGGTAGAGCGGCGCTGGGGCGTCCCTGGTTGGTCGGAAGCATCGCTGCGGGTTTGGCCGGCGACGCTTATGTCGAGCCATCGCTCAGCCAAAAGCTAAATTCGCTCAGGTCGCAACTGGCCGCCGCCTGCGAGCTATACGGGGAAACCATCGGGGTTCGAACGTTCCGCAAGCATCTCGCGGCGACCATCGATGCACTTCAAGTCGATCATGGCTTGGTCGTCGAACGCGAAGATCGCCTGCGGCTGTGTACAGTATCCGATCGTAGAGAGCTCACCGATGGCATAGGCGCCCTGACTGCCGAACTGGATCTCGCGGCATGAGCAGCAGCGTCTCGATCCTGGGGGGACGTCCAGGAAACCCCGCCATAGCGTTTGACGCACTCCCTATTGCCGTCATCCAGATCGACGGCGACGACAAAGTCCAACTCGTGAATGCGGCCGCAGAAGACCTGCTGGGTCGAAGCGCGATTGCGCTCGCTGGCGCGCAACTCCAGGACATCTTCAAGGAGGATGCGCCGCTCGTCGATTTTGTCCGCGAGGCGCGCCGACAAGGCGGTCTGGTGTCACAAAGGGGCTTGAGGATCGCGAGCCCCCAAATCCAGCCTGTGATGGCGGATGTTACGGCTTCACCGGATGGGGTCGAGAACGGCTTGGTCATCACGTTCTTGCCGGCGCGGCTTCCCGGAGAAGAAATCGCCGCTGAGGTTGGGGCGTTCGCACAGATCGCGCGGATGCTTGGCCACGAGGTGAAGAACCCGCTCGCAGGGATTGTCGGCGCGGCACAATTGTTGGCCAGACAAGCCTCGGACGATCAGCAGGCGCTCTTGTCTCTCATTCGCGAGGAAGGCGCGCGCATCCAACGCATCGTCGATCGTTTCTCGGCGTTTGAGACCTTTTTCAGCCCCAAACTTCGGAACACCAACGTGCACGAGGTGCTCGATAGCGTAGTTGGATTGGCGAGGGCAGGGTTCGGACAGAGGGCGGACTTCGAACTGATTTTCGATCCGTCTCTGCCGGAAATCGAGGTCGACCCGGATCATCTCCATGAAGCCTGCCTGAACCTGGTCAAGAATGGCATCGAGGCGGCCGAAGGGGCGGGCAACAGCCCCAGGATCGCCATCGCTACTCGGTATCGAGCTGGCTTCCGGTTTGGGGGCGGCCGCACCACCAAGGCCAGAGGCGCCTTGGAGATTTCGATCACTGACAACGGGCCCGGCGTGCCTGACGCCCACAGTTCCAGCGTGTTCGAACCATTCTACACAACCAAGTCCGGCGGCGCCGGGATCGGCTTGGCCGTTGTGTCGGAAATCATGAATGCTCACGCCGGCATCACACTTCTGGATTCCGGGCCGGGCGGCGCCTGCTTCCGACTTCTCTTCCCCATAAACCGCAAGAAGGAGGGCAAACGCCGATGAGCGGTCCCACCATTCTGGTCGCTGACGATGACGCTAGTGTGCGCCTGGTCATAAGCCAAACGCTCGCCCAGGAAGGTTATCATGTGCGGTCAACCAACACGATCTCCGCGCTATGGCGCTGGATCCAGGCCGGCGAGGGAGACCTGCTCATCACCGACGTCTATATGCCGGATGAGTCCATATTCGATATGTTGCCGCAGATCCGCCGGACGCGGCCAGATCTGCCAATCGTGGTCATCAGCGCACAGAGTACAGTGCTCACGGCGGCCATGGCATCCGAACACGGAGCCTATGACTACCTGCCCAAGCCGTTTGATATCGATCGGCTGTCCGACACCGTAAGGAGAGCGCTGCAGAAGCGACCCCAACGCGGCGTCGATGTCGGAGGTAAGAAAGCCGAACGGGATGAGGCACTCCCACTGATCGGCCGCTCGCAGCCGATGCAGTCCGTCTATCGGGTCATCTCGCGGGTCATGAACAACGATCTCACTGTGCTGATCGAAGGTGAGTCAGGAACTGGAAAAGACCTTGCGGCACGGGCCATCCATCAACTTGGAAGACGGAAGAAGGGCCCGTTCGTTGCTGTCTCTCTCGCTGCGCTGGAGCGGGACCAGATCGAGCGCGAACTGTTTGGTGCATTTGGAGATGACGGGGCGAGTGGGCGTGTTCTCGAAGCCGACAGCGGCACGCTCTTTCTCGACGAAGTCGGCGACATGCCGATCGAAGCCCAGACGAGGTTGATCCGCTTCCTGCAGGACGGAAGGTTCGTCTCGTCAGGCGACACTCTGGACGTCCGCATAATCGCATCGACAAAGCACGACCTCAGGTCGCTGGTCGACCAGGGTCTGTTCCGGGAAGATCTCTATTATCGATTGAACGTCGTGGCCTTGACCCTGCCGCCGCTCCGGGATCGCAAGGAAGACATCCCCGATCTCGCTGGCGCCTTTCTGGTCCGCGCGAAGAAAGAGGGGCTGCCCGAAAAGCAACTGGACAAGAGCGCGTACGACTTGCTCGTGGCCTACGACTGGCCAGGCAATGTTCGTGAACTGGAGAACGTCATTCGACGGCTGTCGGCGCTGTCTCCAGAACCTGTCATCTCGGCGCGCGAGGTCGAACGGGAGCTGCGCGCCAGCACAACCCGCGACAGCGACGATCGCGACTTCGAATCCGAGATCGAAAACCTGCTCTCCCGTTACTTCGTCGCCGACCTGAATGAAGGCGCAAACCGGGAAGGCGAGGGTGGCCACATCTATCAGTCCGTCATCGAGCAGGTGGAGAGGCCGCTCATCCGATTGGCGCTCGCGGCTACCAACGGTAACAAGGTTCGCGCCGCAGCCTTGCTCGGACTTAACCGGAACACGCTTCGATCCAAGATCAACAGTCTCGGCGTGCAAGCTGCGGAATAGCGCAAGCCGTTACTGAAGATTCATGTTGCCCCGGCGCATCAGTTTGTGATTGATTTGCCACAGTCGCCGTTGGGCGGCGCATGGTGAGGCCACGAATGGTCATATCCATGTTGCAAACGCCACACAGCTTGGTCCCCAACTAGGATCCGTGAGGCCGACTTCGGGTAGCGTTAGTTGGATATGATTGTCGGCCCCACCGGCTCGCGCATCGGCAGAGCGACCTCGACCTCCTTCAAGGTGTTGTTTGCGTTGGCGGTCATTATCGCCACCGCCACGACGTTTATATCGATAACGGACACGAGCCCGACGGCAGCCGGACAGCCAGGCTTGTTTTGGCTCCTCATCGGGAATTTCATTCTGATCTGCGGGCTCGGCAGCGTGTTCGCCGGACGAATTCATCGACTGATCCGAGAGAACCGGGAAACCGGCGGCAGCGCGCGGCTTCGCCTGCGGATCATTCTCCTGTTCTCGCTCGCAGCGGCGATCCCGACCGTTATCGTCGCTGGAATTCTCGGCGTTCTGATTAACCGGAACGTCCAGGTCTGGTTTTCCGAACCAGTCTACAATCTCGTAGACAATGCCCGCGCCGCCGCTCAGGCCTCGGTCGATGATGTCGTTGACGATATGCGGGCGGATACCGCCCTGACTGCCGCCGATCTCAATCAGCCCAACTATGTGGAGGCGATCGAGAACTCCCCAGACCAGGGGGCGGTGCTCCTCGAACGACAAGCCGTTATTCGCGAATTCGCCAGAGCCCGAATTCTGGATTCCACCGGCGCCGTTCTGACTGAGGTCGCCGCAGCAAACGCACCGCCCTATCGACAACTCTCGACAGAAAACTGGCAAGCCGCTCAACAGGGGTTGATCGCCATATCGCTGGAAGCGAACGACGTCGTCGTCATGCGGCGGCTCGATGGGTTTAGTGACGCCTATCTCTATGTGTCCAGGCCGATCCCGCCCGTGCTGACCGCCAGGCTTGCACAAGCCACCGAAGACCTTCGTAGTTTTCGAGAGGCTGAGGCGCGTCGGGAACGCCTGAGCGCTGTGCTCACGCTCAGTTTCGTGGAAACCGCGCTGCTGATGCTGCTTGGCACCGCGTGGCTAGGCATGTCTGCGGCATCGCGAATAGCAGCGCCCATCGGGGAGCTGGCCTCCGCAGCACGGTCCGTCCGCGATGGGAATCTCCGAGTACGCATTCGTCGACCGGTTGCCAAGGACGAGATCGACGACCTCGCTGACGCATTCAATCAGATGACCGAGCGGATCGCACGCCAAACCAAGGCATTGGACGACTCACGCATTGAGGCGGAAACACGCAGCGCGTTCACGGAAACCGTTCTGGCTGCGGTCGAGGCCGGCGTGATCCGCGTCGATACCACCGGCACGATAACGATCGCCAACGCCTCCGCCACACAGTTGCTGGGGCTGGATGCAGAGACCACCGTCGGCCAATCCGTCGATCGCCTCGTGCCCGAGTTCGAGCATCTGGTTCGCCGCTCGCTCGACACCAAACTGACGTCAGAAGGCAGCGTTCAGCGGCCGGGCCGAAGCGGGATGATGCACTTCCACCTCAGAGTGGCGCCGGAAGCGTCGAATGAAGGAGCTGTGCTCACGTTCCACGACACCACACGACTGATCCAGGGGCAGCGGCAGGCGGCATGGCGGGACGTCGCCCGGCGCATTGCGCACGAGATCAGAAATCCGCTCACGCCAATACAGCTATCGGCGGAGCGCTTGCGCCGCCGCTTCGCCTCGCAAATCACGCAGGATCGCGACACGTTCGAGCGTTGCACCGATACAATTACCCGTCAGGTCGCTGACATCGGTCGCATGGTCGAAGAGTTCTCTGGCTTCGCGCGCATGCCAAAGCCAACATTCGAACGCTTCAACCTCGCGGATGTCGTTACGTCCGTCACGTTTGCGCGCCGCATGGCGAATCCTTCAGTTGCGGTGAATGTGAAGACGCCCAATGATCCGATCGAAATGATGGGTGACGAGCGCCTTCTCGCGCGAGCGCCTTCTCGCGCAGGCGCTGACCAACATCGTGAAGAACGCCGCCGAAGCTGTCGAACGCCACTCCGCCAGCGGACAGAAACATGCAGGCTCTGTCAGCGTCGAGGTACAGCGGCAACATGATGAAGTGGAGATTATCGTTCGCGATACAGGCGTCGGTTTTCCCGAGAAGGATCGTGACCGCCTGCTTGAGCCATACGTGACCACGCGCGAGCAGGGTGTAGGCCTGGGACTAGCGATCGTGGCGCGGATCGTCGCTGATCATGGCGGCGTCATCTCGCTCGGCGACAACGAAAAGGCAGACAGCGGCGCACGCGTCGTCATTCGCCTGCCTCTGTCCCCGAGCGAACTTGAACCAACATTCGAACTTGCAGACGAAGGAGCCAACTGATGACCGCTGATGTTCTGGTCGTCGACGACGAGGCCGATATCCGGGAGCTGATCGGGGGTATTCTGGAGGACGAAGGCTACCTGGTGAAAACAGCCGCCGGATCCACGGAGGCGCTGTCAGCAGTGCACGTCCGCATTCCGAAGCTGGTCGTCCTCGACGTATGGCTGAAGGGCAGTGACATGGACGGCCTCGAGCTGCTCACGGAGCTCAAGAAGATGGACCCGTTCCTGCCGGTAGTCGTCATCAGCGGCCACGGCACCGTCGAAACTGCTGTCGCCGCAATCCGCGATGGAGCCTATGACTATCTCGAGAAACCGTTCCACGCCGAGAAACTGATCCTCACGGTTCAACGAGCCTTGGAGAACGCGTCGCTCAAGCGCGAAAACTCCGCGCTGAAATCAAAGTCTGCAGCGTCTTCGGAGATCATCGGCAGCTCGCAGGCGCGGGCGCACCTCATTTCGGCAATCGCCCGGGTTGCGCCAACCAACTCCCGCGTGCTGGTCCAAGGACCTCCGGGGTGCGGGAAGGAACTCACCGCCAAGCTCATCCATAACATGTCAGAGCGTGCATCGGGGCCTTTCGTCGTGGTCAGCGCCGCGAATGTCGACCCTGACCAGATGGAGGCGCAACTCTTCGGCGAGGAATACGGCGAAGAGCGTGCGCCGAGGGCCGGCCTTTTTGAGCAGGCGCACTCAGGCACGCTACTCCTCGACGAAGTGGCGGACATGCCGCTGGCGGTTCAGAGCCGGATCCTCCGCGTGCTGGTCGACCAGCGTTTCCGCCGGAAGAACGGCCGGGAAGACGTGACAGTCGATGTCCGCGTAATTTCAACCTCAGCCCGCGACCTGCGCGCCGAAATCAACGCAGGCCGCTTCAGGGAGGACCTCTACCATCGTTTGGCGGTTGTGCCGGTGGAGGTGCCCGGGCTGGACCGCCGGCGGGAGGACATTGCCGAACTGGTCCGGTTCTTCGCCAACCGCGTTGCGGACGCGACTGGGCTGCAGGCGCGAGAGTTCAGTCCAGAAGCGCTCGCCATGCTTCAGGCGAGCAACTGGCCCGGCAACGTCCGTCAGCTTCGCAACGTCGTCGAACGATTGCTGATTCTGACCAACGGCGAACCGAGCGGACCAATCACGCCGCAACACCTTCCCCGAGACAACGAAGCCGAGCCGAACGGACAAGGATCGCTCCAGATGATCGGCATGTCGCTCAGGGACGCCCGCGAGCATTTCGAGCGTGAATACCTCGAGATGCAGATCACTCGCTTCGGAGGAAACGTGTCCCGCACGGCCGCATTCATCGGTATGGAGCGGTCGGCATTGCACCGCAAACTCAAGGCGCTCGGCGTGGAAACCGGCGGCGCGGCGAGGGAGTCCGCGACTTAACCTCGCCCAAGCCACTCCATGTTGAAAATGTGGGCGCCGCGTGTCCAGCCCGCAGCCACTGGAGAGGTTCTGGCGCTAGGAAGCCCGGATTCGGACGCGCCATTGCTCAGATCGATATGCTAAGGCAAGAATGCCTCTAACGAGCCAAGGCAAACAACAATAAACGGCAAGGCCAGAAATGACTGCGGATAAAAACAGAACCTACAAGACATTTTCCTGAATGCTGTACGCAAAGGAAAAGTCCCGCTGACAATGTTTCTAGTAAACGGGGTCAAGTTGCAGGGCGTCGTGACCTGGTTCGACAACTTCTGCGTCCTGCTGAAGGGCGAGGGACGCCCGCCGCAGCTCGTATACAAGCACGCCATCTCGACGATCGCGCCAAATGCGCCGGTCAATCTGTTCGAGAACGAAGGCGAAGAGGCTTCCTGATTGGTCGATCGGTCCATTGACCGGACCCCGCCCAGCGAACGTGCGCTGGTCGTCCTTCCGGTCCTTCCAGAAGACCGCCACGCTAGCAATCGTCTGGCCGAGACCGAGGGTCTGGTCGAGGCGCTGGGCGTCGAGCTGTCGCAGTCGCTTGAACTCAGCGTGCGCAAGCCAAACCCAGCGACACTGATAGGTGGAGGGCAGCTCGAGAATCTGGAGAAGCTGAGGGACGAACACCACCCGACGCTGCTCATCCTCGACAGCGCTCTTACGCCGGTCCAGCAGCGCAATCTCGAGCGCGCGCTCCAGCTCAAGGTCATCGACCGCACCGGCCTCATCTTGGAGATATTCGGATTGCGAGCGCGGACCGCAGAGGGCCGCCTCCAAGTCGAGCTTGCACGCCAGCTGTACGAACGATCCCGGCTCGTCCGCACATGGACACACCTGGAGAGACAGCGCGGCGGACACGGCTTCCTTTCGGGGCCGGGCGAAACTCAGATCGAGGCTGACCGGCGCATGCTGGATAGCCGCATCAAGAGACTGCGCAGGGACATCGAGGACGTACGGCGGTCTCGCGGAATTCAGCGCGCAGGTCGTCTGAAGCAGCGCAAGCCTGTGGTCGCGCTGGTCGGCTACACGAATGCCGGAAAATCGACTATATTCAATGCGCTAACTAACGCATCGGTATTGGCGAAGGACATGCCGTTCGCCACGCTCGACCCGACGGTCAGGGAGGTCGAACTCGGTGACGGCCGCCGCTGCGTTCTGGTCGACACAGTCGGTTTCATCACCGACCTGCCTTCGAACCTCGTCGCCGCGTTTCGCGCGACGCTGGAAGAAGTGGCGCAGGCGGCGGCGCTGATCCATGTCCGGGACATCTCCCACCCCGATACCGCCGAACAGGCCCAGCAGGTGGAGTTCGTGCTGGAGCAGATCTTCTCTGAAGTGGAAGGCCCGCGCCCACCGACAATCGAAGTGTGGAACAAGGCAGACCTACTGACGACCGGACAGAAAGACGATGCACGGGCCAGGGCGCTGGAACACTCAACCAGTGCGCTGCTTGCATCAGGCACGACCGGAGAAGGGTTACCGGAATTGCTGGGCCACCTCAGCAGCCTCGTATTCCCCGATCGCACCAGCCGCCACATCCAGCTGCCGGCTGATGCGGGCTACCTACGCGCATGGCTGCATGCTCACTGCGAGGTCCGTTCAGAGAGCGCTTCAGATGACGGTACGATAGATATTACCGTCGCCATGTCTGACGATGAACTCGCACAGTTCGACGCTCTCGGCCGCACCGTTGGCGCCGCTTAACGGCCACGGTCAGATTTGGCCCCGCGCTCCGCTGCTTTGACCGTCTGCCAAAGCTCTTCCTGTTGATCCAGGCTGAGTTCGTTGAACGCTTTACCATTCTCCAGCGCGAGCATTTCCATCGCGCGGAACCGCCTCTCGAACTTGCGATTGCCAGCACGCAGCGCATCCTCCGCGTCGACATCGAGTTTCCGGCATAAGTTCGCGCAAACGAAGAGAATGTCGCCCAGCTCTTCGGTTACATTGTCCGAAGCCGCCGACTTCGGATCAGCAGCCTCAAGGAGTTCTCCCAGCTCCTCATGGAGCTTCTCAATCACCTCGTGATGACTGGGCCAGTCAAAACCGACCCGAGCCGCACGCTTGGTCAGCTTCTGCGCCCGCATCAATGCCGGGAGCGCATTCGCCACATCATCCATCGCGCTGAGCCGATCGGCGGCGCCAGCCCCGCGACTGGCCCGCTCGTCGTCCTTCATCTTTTCCCAGGCTGCAGTCTGGTCGGCGGCGGACGCGATCTCGGCGTCGCCGAACACGTGCGGATGCCGCGCCACCATCTTGTCCACGATGCCGCGCATGACATCATCGATATCGAACAATCCGGCCTCGGCGGCCATCTGCGCGTGAAACACTGACTGGAAGAGCAGGTCGCCGAGTTCAAGCTTCAGGTCGCCAAAGTCACGCCGCTCAATTGCGTCCGCCACCTCATAGGCTTCCTCAATTGTATACGGCGCAATGGTCTCGAATGACTGTTCAAGGTCCCAGGGACAGCCACTGACCGGTGTCCGCAACTTCCTCATGACCTCGACCAGCTCCGCAAACAGGTCGCCGCTACGTGGGGGAGGGTGTGGGTTCTCGGTGTTTCTGCTCATGGCCGCAGGCTAGCTGAGTTCCGTCCGGCGCGTCCAATCCCACCAGCCCGCAATGCAAGTTGTCGCATAATCAATATTATGGGCAATGCGGATTGCATCGATACGAGAGTGATTTAGAGCAACGGCGCCGCTCAAAGCTCGATATTGAGTTCCAGCCCATCATGAGCCGGCTTCACGTGAGCTGGCGTCCTGCTGTCGAGTTCGGCGTAATCCAGGTCCACGTGCATGTTGGTCAGGACAACCTGCTCCGCTCCAATCAGCTCCGCCCACTCCAGCGCCCGATCAACGTTCGCGTGTGTTGGGTGCGGCGTGTAGCGCAAGGCATCCACGATAAACACCTTCACCCCACGCAGCAGCTCCAGGGATGCCTCAGGCAGCTCCAGCACGTCGTTGCAGTAGGCGAATGGACCGATACGAAAACCCAGTGAGCGGCAGGTGCCATGATCCTGATCCAGACACAGGATCGAGACAGAGCCGCCTGCTCCCTCAATTGTCACCGCCTTGGTCGGCTGCAATTCGGGGTTTGGGGCCAGAATTGGCGGATACCCCTTGTGGCCGGTGAAGCAGTAGCTGAACCGGTCGGACAGGATGCGATGCGTTTTGTCATCCATATACATTGGAATGGGCCTCTGTTGGCTCAGAGCCAGAGCACGCACATCGTCGATACCGTGACACTGGTCAGCGTGGTGGTGGCTCATGATGACAGCGTCGAGTTTGGACACACCAGCTGCCAGCAATTGCTGCCGAAGGTCCGGCGAGGTGTCGATCAGAACTGTCGTCGGCGGTCCCGAAACGCGATCGCGGTATCGCAACAGGAGAGAACACCGCGTCCTGACGTTCCTTGGATCGCTGGGATCACATGCGCCCCAATCACTGCCCACGCGCGGCACGCCGCCTGACGAGCCGCAACCCAGAATTCGTACGTTCAACCGCGCCACGTCACGAGACCCTTTTGAAAAGGCGTAATGCGTTTTCCGTAGTGATCCGCGCCACCTCCGCCTCATCTACGTCCCAGAGCTGAGCCAGAGCCGTGCAGACGTGAACCAAATAGGCGGGTTCATTTCGCCGGCCGCGCATCGGCACTGGCGCCAAGTATGGGCAGTCCGTCTCCAGTAGGATCCGGTCACGTGGAACGATCGAAATCACCTCCCTCACACTCTCGGCCGTCTTGAAGCTCAGGATCCCCGAAACCGAAAAGTAGGCGTCCAGATCAATGGCTCGGCGCGCCAGTGTCTCGCCGCTGGTGTAGCAATGCATCAGGATGGGAAACGGCGCGGCACCATATCCACGCTCCAACACATCGCCGGTTTCTGTGTCGGCTTCGCGCGTGTGCACGATGAGCGGCAGGCCGGTCTGTTGCGCGGCCGCGACATGCGTTTCAAAGCACTCTATCTGGGCGGCAAGATCGCTATAGCCGTAGTGCTGATCCAGCCCTGTCTCCCCAATCCCGCAGACACGTTCCCACGCCGCTCGCTCAAGGATCGCGTCGACCGTCAGCGAGCCGTAGTCCTTGGCATAGTGCGGATGAACGCCCACGCTGCACCACATCCGCTCGTCCGCCTCCACGATCTCGCGAATACGCGAGAAGCTGTCGAGCTTGTCACAGATCGAGATCATCCGCTCAACGCCCGCCTCGCGCGCACGACGGATGACGTCCGTCAGGTCGTCGGCAAAAGCTTCTGCGTGGAGATTCACGTGAGTGTCGAAAAGCATCTGCGCAGCCTGTCAGGATGTGGCGGGATCGCGCAACAGCTCCACCACTTTCACGAGGGCCTGCGTCCGGTCCATGTTCAACGCATTGGCCTCACGTTGAAGTTCTCCAATCTGAGACACCTGAAGGGCGAAACGTCCGGCACGCGCGGCCGCCGATTCCTCGGACGCCCGAGCAAGCAGTTGGCGACGGATGGCCTCGAGCGCCGCATCGAAACTCACCTGCGACTTGCCGGCAGCCTTCGCCATGGAGCTAAGCGCCTCAGCCGACGGCGGTAGACGCGCGGCCATCATCGAATTCGCCGCACGGAAACCGGCAAGGCCCTCTGTCGAAGCATACCGAGCCGCCAGGCCCGGCTGTCCGGGAGCCATCGCGGCCGCATCGCGCGCGTCTGTTTCGTTCAGGCCAACATCCTTGAGGACGGCGTTGGTGTCCTCTCCACTGAGCTTCGCAAACCTGAGGGTACGGACACGGCTGCGGATTGTCGGCAACACAAAGTCGCCGTCGTGAGCGACCAGAAACAACACGCACTGGCTTGGGGGTTCCTCAAGGGTCTTGAGCAGCGCATTGGCGCCATTGCGGTTCAACTCGCCGACCGAGTCGATGACGCCAATCCTCCACCCGCCCAGAGCAGGACGCATCGTGAAAAACCGGGACAGCTCACGGATGCTGTCGACCGGAATTTCCGATTTGGCCTTTCCCTTGTCATCCACCGGTACGCTGACGATCCGCAGGTCCGGGTGGCTTCCAGCATGGATCAGCTGTGCGACCGACCCGTCGGTATCGCCACCCGGCACGCCTAGAAGCCCTCCCGCCATCAGCAATGCAGCATGCGCCTTGCCGACGCCGCGCGGCCCCTGAAGCAGCCATGCATGGTGCAGTCGCTCAAACGCCACCGCGGCTCGCCACTCCTCGAGAGCGCCTTGGTTCCCAGTAATCTTGCTGATCAGCGAAGGGCGGTCTCCACTCATGACGCACGCACCGCCAGTCGCGCCGAGATCGCCTCCATGGATTCCTTCAATAGTTGCTCAGGCGAGTTGCTGGCGTTCATAACGATGACGCGGTCAGGATTGGCTTCAGCGATCGCAAGAAACGCCGCACGCGCGCGTTCATGAAAGTCATCGCTCCGGGTCTCGAATGCATCGCGCGCAACACCGCGCTGCACTAGCCGCGCGTGGCGCGCCTCCGGCGGCAAATCAAGGAGAAGTGTGAGATCGGGCATGTCCGCCGACACCACCAGCGTTTCCAGTGCATCGATTGCAGAGGCGTCTGCACCGCCGGCCTGCTGATACGCGCGCGTCGAATCCGCGAACCGGTCACAGATCACGATCTTTCCGTCACGCAGTGCAGGCCGGATCAGTTGTTCAAGGTGCTCTGAGCGAGCGGCGCTAAAGAGCAGGACTTCCGTCAACGGAGACCACCTCCAGGGCTGTTCCGACAACAGCAAGTCGCGGATGGCTTCAGCGGCCGCCACGCCGCCGGGCTCACGGGTTAGAACGACCTCGTAACCGCGGTCCACAAGCTCACCAGCCAGCGCCTTGCCGAGCGTCGACTTGCCAGCGCCTTCTCCCCCCTCCAGCGTGATGAACAGACCTCGTCCGGGCGGGGCCTCAGTCACCACGAAGACCTGCGATCGCCCGACCAATCAGTCCCTGCCGCGCCACAGAGGCGCCTGCAGCAACGGGCAGGCGCTGCGTCGCCATGCCATCGGCTGTGATCACCAGCTCACCGACCACATCGCCTTCCGCCACCGGCGCTTCCAGTGGGCCGGTGTATTCCACAATCGCGGAAAGTGAGCCCTTGCTGCTGACGTGTAGCCCCGCGCTGACGCCCTCATTGACGACCAGAGGGACAGTATCGCTCACACCGAGCCAGACGTCGGCGGCGCCGACCTGCGCCCCGGCTTCAACGAACTGAACCGCTTCGAAGTCGTTGAACGCTGCGCGCATGACCCGCGCGCCTTCCTGGCGACGAACGGCTTCACTCTCCATTCCCTGCAGAACGATCACGCGGCGCTCGCCGTCTCGTTCAGCCGAACCGGCAAGACCATATCCGGAGGCGGACAAATGCCCGGTCTTCACACCGTCTGCGCCCGGGATCTCCCGCATCAGCGGATTGCGGTTGAACTGTCTGATGCCGTTCCAGGTGAACTCAGGCTCCGAAAAAATCGGATAGAACTCTGGAAAGCGCTCGATGATCAGCGTGCTCAACAGACCAATGTCCGCAGCGCTCATCCGTTGCTCGGGATGGTCCAGACCGGTCGCGTTCGCGAACGTCGACTGGGTTAGCCCCAGCTCTTTGCCGCGAGCGGTCATCATGTCAGCGAAAGCAGCCTCGGTCCCTGCGATGCCTTCCGCGAGAACAATACATGCATCGTTGCCCGACTGAACGACAGCCCCGCGGATCAGATCTTCGACCCGCACACGAGATCCGAGATCAAGGAACATGGTAGAGCCGTCGGTGCCGGCGCCGCCGGTACGCCATGCATGCTCGCTGACAGTGAACTCGTCATCAAGCGACAGCCGACCGTCCTGGATCCGCTCGAACACGATGAAATACACCATCAACTTCGACATCGAAGCCGGGATCAGCGGGGCGTTGCACTGCTTGCAGTAAAGTTCGACGCCCGTGTCGGCGTCCATGATGTAGCCATACGGCGCGCGCAGATTGAGCGGGTCCTGAACAGCGCCTTGCTCAGGCGCAGGGGCCTCATCAACAGGGGACTGGGCGCACACGTTCGCGGCGCACGCAGCCGCAAGCAGCGGAGGAGCCGTCCACCGGCGCGCAGCAATCCACAGGCGACTCAATGAGGCAGTTGTACTTCGCATGCGCACAGAAAAGGCCGCAAGCTGTCTGTCGTCAATGACGGTTCTGTGGATTTCCACAGGGTGCAAAGCACCTCAACCGATGCGGAGGCGGTACAATCGGGCGGTTGGCCAGAACCGGTCGCGAAGTGCTAGTCCAGGTCGACGATCAACGTCTTCTTGCCTGCGCCGGCCAGCATCGATTGCATGTCTGTTGCTTTCGATTGTGTCGGCCACGGTCCCAGCATCACGCGATAGAACTGACCGCCGTTGACCACCGCAGACGAGACGTATCCGTCACCGTGCTGGCGAAGCTCGGCCAGCGCCTTGTGAGCGTTGGTCAGGTCGGAGAAGGAGCCAACCTGCAACGCATAGCCACTCAAGCTCCCGGCGTCTGTGACAGGCGCACGATGTGTCACGGGGGTTACGGATTCAGGGCGCGCTACACCTTCGTCAGACGCCTGAGACAGGGGGCGCTCGGGCATGCCCGAAGCCGGCGGCAATTCGGCAGTCCAGACGTTTGTTTGCGTCGGTGCTTCATTATGGCGAGACGGCAACGATGCCTGGTTGCCGGCGAACATGCGTTCGGTCAGCACAGCCTCAGGGTCGACCGGCGCCGGCCCGACGTATTGGACGCGAACCTTGGCGGTCCCATTGCGCCGCACATCCAGCGCGTCCGCGGTGCCTCGCGAAAGGTCAATGATGCGATCGTCCACGTAGGGCCCGCGATCGTTGAGCCTCACCAACACGCTCCGGTTGTTCTCCAGATTGGTGACGCGCACCACGGAAGGAATGGGAAGGGTCGGATGAGCCGCAGTCAGAGCGTCCTGGTCGAACGTTTCGCCCGAAGAGGCGAGCTCACCATTGAAGCCCGGGCCATACCAGGATGCGATACCCACTTCATCGTAATTGGGCTCGTGCATCGGTACGAACCACTTGCCGTTGACCTGATAGGGAGGGCCGGCATAGGGGCGGGACCAGCCGTCACGATCCGAACCGGTCTTGATTGAAGCTGCGGCCGGCGCAGACACTGGCGCCGGCGCAAACTTTACCGGAGCGGCGCCGGGTCTCAGGTCCATCGGTCTCGCAACCGTCGGGTTCGCGGCGCTGATCTCGGCGGCAAAAACCACAGGGGCCGGACTGCGTCCTTCAGCCATAGCAGGCGCTGCGGATACGCTCGCGCTTAGCAATGCAACCAGGCCGGCTGATCCCAGCCTTTGGGCAACGTTCAACATCACTCACCATCACCATTTAGCCGCTGTCACGGCCTCACCGCTCTTCTGGCGGTCTGCACACCCTACCCTCCATTTCTCCGCGCGCGGTGAATGCGAATGCTTCAATTTTTAACAAACCGGCGGAGGTGCGCGTTGGCGTTACCGAGACCTCCGAAGTTTCGCGAAAACTCAGCCATCAGGCGCCCCGCAAACGCATTTTTCGGCCAGATCCGCTGTGATTGGACGTCACCGTCTCGTTTTGCAGGAAATTCAAAGTAACCATTTTCTTTGCAGCCAATGCCGCATAACTAGGTCGCTCGCGGATGGGTGGCCGAGTGGTTTAAGGCAGCGGTCTTGAAAACCGCCGTGGGTTAACGCTCACCGGGGGTTCGAATCCCTCCCCATCCGCCACTCGACGCCCGGAGGCTCGCGATGTGGCTGGACAATCTGCTCGCGTTTACGGAGCTCGGCTTCAGGCACATCGTCCCCCTCGGGCTCGACCATGTGCTTTTTATCGCGGCGATGTACCTGGCGGCGACTGGCTGGCGGTCGCTGATCCTTCAGGTCACCGCCTTCACCCTCGCTCACACACTCTCCCTCGCCCTCACCGTCCTCGGCGTCATCGAGCCGCCCGCTGGCATCGTCGAGCCATTGATTGCCGCTTCGATCGTGGTCGTCGCTGTCACGATCATGGTGCGACGCGTGCCTACATCCTGGAAAACCTCCATCATCCTCATTTTCGGACTTCTCCACGGTCTCGGCTTCGCCGGCGTCATCCGGGGGTATCTCGAAGGCGCTGAATTGGTGACAGGACTGATCGGGTTCAACCTAGGCGTCGAACTTGGCCAATTGGCGGTGCTTGCCGTCGTGGCAGCAGCAGCGACAGCCATTCGGCTTGCGCTAACTGCGGCGGGAAATGGCGCCGCCTATCGCAAACTCGCCGTCATACCAGCGGCGTTCGTCATTGCCGCAATCGGAACGCTAATGCTGCTGAGCAGGCTCCCGGTCGCAGGCGACTATCTGCCTGAACTCTGAGACTGGAACCAGAAATGGTGCCCGGGGGCGGAATCGAACCACCGACACGCGGATTTTCAATCCGCTGCTCTACCCCTGAGCTACCCGGGCGCCGGGGGTACGTTGGAAGGCCGGATGTATAGGTAAACCGCTTCCGGGTGTCCACGCCTTTGTTTACATGGCCGCAGGCCCTAATCGTCGCTTTCGGACCGACCGCGACGAAGGGTCTCGGTCTCGCCCATAGGCAGATCCTCGAGCGGCTCACCGGGGATGGCATATCCGTCGCCTAGCCATCTGGAGAGGTCAATCTGGGCGCACCTGTGCGAACAGAATGGCCTGAACTTCGAGACTTCGGGTTTTGCGCAGATCGGGCAGGTACCGGCCATTCAACTCCTCCTGGTGCGTACAGCTGTCCTGGCGTCGACCCTGTCGGTCACGACAAGCCGCCACCGATGTCCGATCCGGTCGGCCATTTGCTCTTCCCACGCCGGAAACGAGGTTTTCAACCACTCCGCCGCGCGTGAAGACAGTTCCAGCTCTAGCTGCGCCCCACGTTCTGACACCCCCAGCGTCTCCAGATATCGCAAACCATCAAGCGCTTCACGCTCTGCGGCTTGGCAATCAAGCGCTGAGTACAGGTCACGACGCTCCCGGACCCGCGCCGCCTGCAAGACCCCAAAACGCGAAACGCCAAGACAATCGATCCCTTTGAGGCCAAGCCGCTTCGCTTCCTCAAGAAAAGCCCCGGCCAGTTCACCCGCCTTCGCTTTGCCCGGCGAGCCGATGAAATCGATGAATATCAGGCCCGACAGACCACGAAGTGAAACCTGCAGCGCCGCCTCCTTGGCTGCTGCCAGATTGATCTCGTGCACCCCGGCTTTCGCACTGCCACGGTCGACATCGATCACTGTACCCGCGCGAATGGGCTCGACCCATATCCTCCCGCCGCCGGCAAGCGCACACTCTGTCCCCATCGCAGCTTCAATGGCGGCGTCCAGCAATCCCCGCGCATCTGGGCCGGAGACGGTTTCAACCACCGTAACGCCGCGAACGAATACGTCGCCGTCAGCGGCAGCAACGCGACCTAGCTTCGCTTCACCCGAAATCGTTCCCTCAAGCGGTTTCAAGACCGCACCCTTGTCTCGCCAGGGCTCAGCCACAACCCGCCCGACAAGATGCCGACCGTTCGACCATTGCCTGCCCTGCCCGCCTCGCAGCATGCCTTCACGACCGCCGCCAAGATCGATCCGCCATCCGCCATCAAGTGCAGGCTCGACGAGTCTCACGCGCCATGTCTCCCCGGTTCGCGGAAGCGAGTTCGTCTCGGACTCTCGCTCGACATCAAGTCTGAAGATCCGGTTCTTGTCGTCGACCAACGCCCGTCGGCGCTCGCCGACAGCTTCGTCGCTGAACAAGCGCGCCTCAATCATCGCACGGCTTCCATCGGCTCGAGGGCTGGTAGCCCAAACCACCGAGCAGCTGCACCAGCTCGAAGAGCGGCAACCCCACGACCGCCGTGTAGGACCCCTTCAACCCGGAAACGAAAGCGCCTGCGCGACCCTGGATGGCGTACCCGCCCGCCTTGCCTCGCCATTCTCCAGAAGCGAGGTATCCGTCTATCTCATCCTGCGAGAACCGCTTCATTGAGACGCGGCAACTGACCAGCCGGTTCGCGATGCGGCCGTCGGGAGCGACGACCGCAAGTCCGGTCGTCACGTCATGGGCGCGGCCAGACAGCAACAGCAGGCAGTCACGCGCCTGCTCTTCGCAGGAGGCCTTCGGCAGAATCCGCCGGCCCACAGAAACAACGGTATCCGCCGCCACGACATAATCATCGGCATATCGCGCCGCCAGAACACCGGCCTTGCCGAGAGCCAAACGGGCTGCGAGCTGCCCAGCTGCTTCCCCGAGTAATGGATCCTCATCGATGTCGGCTGCTTCGATGACATCCGGCTCAAGGCCTGCCTGTCTCATGAGCTCAAGACGGCGCGGGCTCGCACTGCCGAGAATGAGACGACCCCGCACCAACGCGCGGCTCGTCACTTGAAGCGGTAGGTAATCCGACCCTTGGTCAGGTCATAAGGCGTCATCTCGACGAGCACCTTGTCGCCGGTCAGCACCCGGATGCGGTTCTTGCGCATCTTCCCAGCAGTATGGGCGATGATTTCGTGATCGGTCGCCAGTTTCACGCGAAACGTGGCGTTAGGCAGCAATTCAACGATTGTGCCCTCAAACTCGATCAGCTCTTCTTTCGCCATGCACTCCTCATGGGGGGTCTAAAAATCCGCGCTTCTATATAGGCATTCCGCAGAGTTCGTCGACTGCTGATAGCTCAATTTCGCATGTGAAGCGCGCAAACCAGCGTAAACAGCCGTCGCGCAGTATCAAAATCCGTCTCGACCTTGCCAGACAGCCGTTCGATCAGGACCTCGGACCCCTCATTGTGCAGGCCCCTGCGACCCATATCGATCGCCTCGATCTGCGCCGGCGTCGAACTTCTGATCGCATCATAATAGCTGTCGCAGATCAGGAAGTAGTCCTTGATCAGGCGCCGCAGCGGCGTCAGGGACAACAATATTTGCCTCACCTGTTCGCCAGCCTCGTTCGACACGTCGAAGACCAATCGATTGTCGATCAGCGAAAGCTTCAGCTGGTAGGGGCCGTCCGCCGCATCGACGACCTTGAAGCGGTTGCCCTCCAGGAGGTCAAACACTGCGATCTTGCGTTCGTGCTCAGCCTCAGCGCTAACCGGAGCAAGGCTGGCCTCATCGATCTCGATCGTGAGCAGGCGATTGTCAGCGCTCATAAAGCCCCACGCCTCACGCTCACGGACAGCGCGTGCGCCGGCAGCCCCTCACAATTGGCCAGCGTCTCGGCGGATGCGGCAATTCCCTCGAACCCGGTCCGCGATATCTCCTGGATCGATATCCGTTTCATGAAATCCGCAGTCGACAACCCCGACATGAAGCGGGCTGCACCCGATGTCGGCAACACATGGTTGGATCCGGTCAGATAGTCACCGAGCGCTTCGCAAGCCCATGGCCCGACAAATATCGCTCCAGCATGCTTGATCCGGGTCGCCATCTCCGCGCCCTCTGATATCGCCAACTCCACATGCTCCGGCGCGATCAAGTCTACAATGTCCGGTACGTCCACCCTCTCGCACAGGACGATCGCGCCGTTGGTTTCCAGGGACTCCGCTGCGGCCGATCCCTCGCCAAGACCGGGCAGTAGCCGTGCGATCTCTTCTTCCACCCGATCCGCAAACGCCTCCGAATCTGTGACCAGAATGGACTGCGCCATTGGGTCATGCTCAGCCTGTGACAACAGGTCGGCGGCGGTCCAGTCAGCCTGGTTTTCATCACCCGCCACGACGGTTAGCTCAGAGGGACCAGCGATCGAGTCGATCCCAACCAGGCCGAAGACTATACGCTTGGCTGCGGCTACATAAGCATTGCCGGGACCGACGATCTTCACGACCGGTTTCAACGGCCCGGCGCCGAACGCAAGCGCGCCGACCGCCTGCGCTCCGCCAATCGGATAAAACTCGTCCACTCCAGCTCTGACCGCAGCATAGGCCACAGCCGGACTGATCTTTCCCTTGTGTGGAGGTGACGTCATGACGACGCGGCAGACGCCAGCCTCTTTGGCTGGGATCACGTTCATCAACACGGTGCTCGGGTAACTCGCTCGTCCGCCAGGCACGTAAACGCCAACGGTATCCACTGGCGTCCAGCGCCAGCTGAGGGAGACGTCACCACTTTGACGAGCAGCGCCGTCAGCAGGCCGGTTCTGTTGGTGATAAGCCGTGATACGTTCCGCGGCATGATCGATCGCCGAACGGACATCCGAGGGGCACTCGCCAGCCAGTTCCTGCAGATCGTAAGCGTCTGAACCCAGCGTATCTGGGCTGATGCTCACCCCATCGAACTTCTCGGTGAGCTCTGCGACCGCATTTCCTCCACGGCGCCGCACAGCATCAAGGATCTGAGCGACCACCTCATCAACCGAAGGTTGTGCGCCTTGGCGCCTTTGCTCAAGAAAGGTCCGGAATGCCTCGTGAAACTTGCTGTCGGAGTGCTGAAATCGCTTCAAACGCATAACTTCTGCCGGCGCGTGCTAGTCGATGAGTATCGCCCCAATATAGGCATGGTTCGCTGCATTGCAGCACAATCTGCAGCCGATACCATGTCAGCCTTCCTACGGCGACTTCAATTCTGCGTTCCGACGCGGCCAAGGCCCGCAAATTCCTAGTCGGAATCTGCAGACCTTTCGATTTGCGCACCGCAGGCGTTCAGCTTGGCCTCAAGATTCTCGAAACCCCGATCAAGGTGATAGACGCGATTGATCGTGGTCTGCCCCTCGGCCACCAGCCCTGCGATGACCAGGCTGACAGAAGCGCGAAGGTCGGTCGCCATAACCGGCGCACCCTTCAACCGCCCCACGCCATGAACAATCGCCTCTGAGCCCCTGATGGAAATGTTCGCACCGAGGCGGTTGAGTTCGGGCGCATGCAGGAAACGGTTCTCGAAGATGTTTTCACGGATGGTGCTGACGCCGTCCGCGATCGTCATCAGCGCCATGAACTGCGCCTGAAGGTCTGTCGGGAAGCCAGGGTAAGGCCTCGTGTCGATATCTACAGGCTTCAAACCTGAGCCGGAACGTGAAACCCGCACTCCGCCCTCAACGCCCTCTACCTTTACCCCTGCATCCCTGAGCGCCGCAGCCAATGCATCCAGATGGCCCAGGTTTGCGCCTGCAAACGTGACATCTCCCCCTGTCGCCGCAACCGCAATCATGAACGTGCCGGCTTCGATCCGGTCACCCATCGTCGCGTACTCCCCTCCCCCAAGAGAGCTTACGCCTTCAATCTCGATACAGCTCGTTCCAGCGCCGGTAATCTTTGCGCCGAGCGAATTCAGGAAGTTGGCGATATCCGCAATCTCCGGCTCACAAGCCGCGTTTTGCAGCCGTGTATGGCCGCGCGCCAGCACAGCTCCCATCATTGCGTGCTCGGTCGCCCCCACAGACGGGAACGGGAAGGTAATATCGGCGCCATGAAGTCCGCGTAGGGCCGCAGCTTTCACATATCCTTCTTCGATCACAATATCCGCGCCCATCGCCTCGAACGCCTTGAGGTGTAGGTCCACAGGTCGGGCCCCGATCGCGCACCCGCCAGGCACCGACACCGTAGCGTGTCCTACCCGCGCCAGCAGCGGCCCGAGAACGTTAAAGGTGGCCCGCATCTTCCGGACCAGGTCATAGGGTGCAATCGTGGAAGTGAGTTCGGCGCTACGCATCCGCAGCGTACTGCTGCTCGCTGGCCAATACGTCTCGATACCCAGCGAATCGAGCAGCCGCGCCATGAACCGCGTATCAGCCAGATTCGGGAGGTTGTTGAGCACGACCTCCTGGTCGGTCAGGATTGCCGCAGCCATCAGCTTCAGCGCTGAGTTCTTGGCGCCCGCGATCGGTATCTTCCCGGATAGCGGCCCGGAAGCCTTCAGCGTCAATTTGTCCATGAAAACCTTCTGGAACTAACAACCGCAGCATTCGACCCGAACGCGGCGAAAATCTGGGTGGTTCAAGTCTTCTTTTCAGGGACTTGGCTAGTTGTGGCCGCCTTCCGACGCTTCAGATTATCTCGCAACGCCCGCGACAGCCGATCTGCCCGCGCTTCGCTTTCGCGCGCCCTGCCGTTACGCTGTCCTTTGTCTTCTGGCATCCCAAATCCTGGCAATCAGGCCTTTCCTAAGCCCAACCTATCCGGTATTCCTCGGCGCTCCACTTCGGATCGCCGCCGTAGCTCAGTGGTAGAGCGCGTCATTGGTAATGACGAGGTCGTGAGTTCAATTCTCACCGGCGGCACCAGAGGCCATTCTCAGACCATCTCCGCTGTCGTCGAACCGAGGCATCGCTGCCGGATGGCCCACTGGGCGCGGGCGGTATCGAGGTCGAACGCAGTGTCGACATCTAAAAGCTCTGGTTCGGCGACGGATAGCCCAACGCTGCGAAAGCCAGGGCGGCCAACCAGCGATCCAGCGCCGCTGTCGCCCTTCAGCACCTGCAGCGGCTCAAAACATCTTTGCTGGAATAGCGACGGAGGCCGGGCTGCGTCTCCGCGCCCGGAGTGAATGATATCCAGCCCCGGATCTGCTTCAGCCGTCGATATCAGCCGTGCGATGGAAGCGGGTTCCACAAAAGGCATGTCGGCCAGAACCAGCAGCACATATTCCGGGCGGAACTGCATGGCCACGCGCACGCCGACCGATATCGACACGCCCAGTCCAGACTCGGGGCTTACATTCGGTGCGATGATGAAACGCCCGTCAAGTTGGTCCCGCAGGTCGTGACTGCGCGGCGGGCACACCGCGATCCTCGCAGGGAACTCGAGTGCCGCCAATCGCGAAGCCATGTGCTCGAACAACGGCTTCCCGCCGAGGTCCTGCAACAGCTTGTCCTTGCGCTTGAACCGCCTCGACAGGCCGGACGCAAGTAGGATCGCTACGGTCTTGTCGAACACGTCGCTCATTCAGCCGACTACACTGTCCGCGTTGACATGATTTCGGCAAGCGCTGACACAGCCAGAGCACGCGGCGATTGCGCATGAAACAGCCCGATCGGCCCATGCAACCGTTCGATACTGTCAGCTGCCACGCCACGTTCCCGCAAAGCAGTGATCCGTTTAGCGCTTGTCTCTCTGGAGCCCAGTGCGCCCACATAGAAGGCGTCGCTGGCGAGAACACGCTCCAGCAGCGCGACCTCCCATTCGTGCTCGTGAAACAGACAGACGAATGCAGAGTACTCATCCAACTGGAATTCTGGTGATTGAGCGGGCGTCCGCAACGGGATCAGCTGGTCAGCAAACGGACGGCAATACTCCAGCGTGGCGGCCTCCTGGCTCAACACGCAAACCTCGTAGCCAACCTCGCTGGCCAGCTGACTCAGGGCAACGATCTCCCAACCTCGTCCGGCAAGAACAATCCTTGTGACGGGACGATAGACGCGGCGATAGACCCCGTCGGCCGGGTCGCCACTCTCACCGGGACCGAACGTGATGGCAGAACCCGATGATCGTGTATCCACGTCCAGGAAGAAAGTACGTCGGCTCCTGCCGAACCGAACTGCCTCATCCAGCACTGCCTGATCCGGATGCGCGTCAACAAAGATGTCCAGACTACCGCCGCACGGCAGGCGAACATCAATGAACGGCGACCCTTCCCCATACCGCAGCACACGATTCTCGGAAGCCTCGAGTGCAGCCTTAGCCTCCTCAGCCAGTGCGGTCTCGAGACATCCGCCTGAGATGCTGCCAACAAAGGCGCCCGATTCGAGGATAGACAGCTGCGCCCCAAGAGGCCGCGAAAACGGCCCTGCGAGCCCAACGATCGTCGCGAGAGCCACCTGACGTTGCGCCTGCAGCGCCTGCAGGGCGTGCTCCAATACGTCAAGATCGCTCGCCAAGCCCGGCGCAGAAACACTCATATGGGCGCAACTACCTCTTGTCCCGCCTGCCGGCCGCCGTATTCACTGATCGTCACGGGTAAGCTATCTCCGATAGCTGGGAAAAGCCAATTAGGATCAACAGCCTCCCCGCGGCCCATGGCTTGGCTGCGCCGCGGAGGGGCATGCAGTGCGAGAAGAATGTGGCCTTTACCTCGGAGCATATCAAACTCTCCATGGCGGAATCTGTTGCGGAGATCGTCATCGACCGCGCAGAACGTCGGAATGCCGTAAACCTTGAGATGTGGCGCTCAATCCCCGGCGCTGTCGCCCGCGCAACTGAGAACCCGGCAATACGATCAATCATTCTGCGCGGCGCAGGCGACAAGGCTTTTGTGGCGGGGGCTGATATCTCGGAGTTCGACGACGTCCGCTGCGATGCCCAGACCAACCACGAGTTCACCCGCGCAGTCGTTGCCGCAACATATGCGCTCCGTTCCTGCCGCCTGCCAGTCATCGCGCGAATTCAGGGTTTCTGCATTGGCGGCGGCATCGTGCTGGCATGCGCTTGCGACATCCGGATTGCCGACGAGTCCGCGACATTTGCCGTGCCGGCAGCGAAGTTGGGCCTGGGCTATGAGTACGAGAACTATGAAGCCTTGATCCGCATCGTCGGTTATGGAGCGGCTGCCCAGATGGTCCTGACCGCCCAGCCGATCGACGCGCAACGCGCGCTCCAGATTGGCTTGGTGCAGGAAGTCATCTCAACCGAAAAGCTCGGTGCCCGGGTTCGCGAAATCACCAACCAGATGGCGGCGCTGGCCCCCATGACGCTGGCCGCGACCAAAGCCTCCGCGCTGGCCGCCGCAGACCCCGCTCTCCGGGCGCAAGCCGCAAGTTCGATCGACGCCTGCTTCGATAGCGATGACTTTGCCGAAGGCCGTCGCGCGTTCAAGGAGCGGCGGCCTCCAGTGTTTCAGGGAAAGTAGGATCAATCTCGTGGCCAACACCCTTGATGAGCTGATCGACACCGCTCCCTTTATGGCGCTGCCGGATCTCGTCCGAACACATGCCGAGATCGCGCCGGCCAAGAATGCCGTCAACGATGGCGGCGAATGGCTGACATACGGCGAGCTCAATCGGCTGGTGGATCAAGCGGCCGCAGCGCTCCAACGGGATGGCGTCAAACCACGCGGAAGCGTAGCGATCTGTGGCGCGTCATCCTCTCGCTACATCGTGATCTACCTCGCGGCTCTCAGAGCAGGCGCCTCGGCCTGCCCGCTCTCCCCGTCATCGCTTCCATCCCAACTCGCTGACATGCTGTCTGATTGCGACGCCACGATTGCCTTCTTGGATGTCTCCGTGAGTCAGTCGCTCGAAGCAGCTGCACGTTTCCCGGACCAATGCAGGGTGATCAGCCTCGATGGGAATGACGCCAAAGGATTTGAAGCTTGGTTAGAGCCTGACGAGGCGCGTCCGCACCCCGTTGAAATAGATCCCGACTGGGCGTTCAACATCATCTATTCCTCGGGGACGACGGGGACGCCCAAAGGCATCGTCCAGTCTCACCAGATGCGGTGGGGCCATATCCGGCGCTCTCGGACGCAGGGTTACTCAGCAGAAGCGATCACCCTTGCCTCGACCCCGCTCTATTCCAACACGACGCTTGTCAGCGTGATCCCGACACTCGCACGCGGCGGGGCCTTGGTCCTAATGGCGAAGTTTGACGCGCAGGGCTTTCTCGAACTCGCCGAGAAACACCGGGTGACGCACGCCATGCTGGTGCCAGTCCAATACCGGCGCATCCTCGATCTGCCGAATTTCGCAGACTTCGACCTCAGCAATTTCCGCATGAAAACCTGCACCAGCGCGCCCTTCGCCGCCGAACTCAAGGCCGAAATCCTGCGGCGGTGGCCCGGCGGCTTGTACGAATTCTACGGAATGACCGAGGGCGGCGGAACCTGCGTCCTCGCAGCCCACGAATTTCCCGACAAGCTCCACACCGTAGGCACACCCGCGGAAGGCCACGATATCCGGGTCATCGACGATGCAGGAAGGGAACTGCCACCCGGCGAACAGGGCGAGGTGGTTGGACGCTCAATGGCCATGATGACCGGCTACCACAAGCAGCCTGAGAAAACCTCGCAAGCCGAATGGTACAGCCCACAAGGCGAACGCTTTATCAGGACCGGCGACGTCGGCCGTTTCGACGCAGACGGCTTCATGATTTTGGGCGACCGCAAGAAAGACATGATCATCTCCGGCGGCTTCAATATCTACCCGGCCGACCTTGAACAGGCATTGATGGCGGAAGCTGCAATCAAAGAGTGCGCCGTGGTAGGCGTCCCGTCCCGGGAGTGGGGAGGCGTCCCGTCCCGGGAGTGGGGAGAGACGCCCGCAGCCTTCGTCGTCCTCCGCGAGAATGACGCAGCCGATCCCGAAGAGATCCTCGCGGCCGCCAATCAACGTCTCGGGAAAATGCAGAGGATCCGATACATACGGATCGTGAAAGACCTTCCACGCTCGCCCATCGGCAAAGTCCTCAAGCGCGAGCTCCGTGATCAGTTCAAGCCAGACTGACGAGACCGAAATGCCAGAAAGTGACCGCCACAGAACCGACGACGAGCTAGCCGCCGCTGGCATGACGATAGCCATCCATGCGCGGGAGCGACCCAATGATTTGGCGCTCAAGTGCGCCAATGGCGACACGCGCACGTGGAAGGAACTCAACGACCGTTCCAACCAACTCGCACACGCCTTACGGAAAGCAGGCCTCCGCGACGGCGACGCTGTCGCCCTGCTCGCCCACAACGCTGCCGAGTTCGTGGAGGTATGGGCCGCTTGTCAGCGTTCAGGCCTCAGGCTGACCCCGATCAACTGGCACCAGTCGGCCAGTATCGTCGCCTACATCATCGACAATTGCGACGCCAAGGCGCTGTTCTCGTCAGCGCGCTTCGGAGACCTCGTAAAAGACCTCCCCGCAACAGAGTCGAACGTCAAGGTACGGGTATGCTTCGCCGGAGCAATGCAAGGCTACACGGACTTCGAAGACTTCATACGGGATGAACCAACGAACGCCCTGCCCGATCCGAGCATGGGGTCATACATGCTCTACACGTCCGGCACGACCGGCCGCCCGAAAGGGGTGCACCGCCCCGTCCGGCCTGCGGCATCGCAACTGACTGCAACCATACTCGAGACGGCAGCCTTCCTGCCGGGCACAGACGTCACGCTCGTCACCGGTCCATTGTACCACGCCGCACCCCTCGCGCTGAATCTCGTGACGCCGCTGAACGCGGGGGTGTGCTGTGTCTTGATGGACAAATGGGACGCCGAAGAAACCCTTCGCCTGGTTCAGGATGAACGTATCACCCACACCCACGTCGTCCCGACGATGTTTCACCGGCTTCTCCAGTTGCCCGAAGCGGCCCGCCGAAAGTACAACGTCAGCAGCCTGCGATGGATCCTCCACGGCGCCGCCCCCTGCCCCGTCCATGTCAAGCACGCGATCATCGAATGGTTTGGCCCGGTCGTTTACGAGTACTACTCGTCAACCGAAGGCGGCGGAGTTTTCATCGACTCGCATGACTGGCTCAAACGCCCAGGGTCGGTCGGACGACCCGTTGCGGGAGTCGCAATCAAGCTGATCGATGCGGATGGCGAAGAGGCGCCCGCAAACACGCCCGCCACGATCTACATCAAGGCCCCGGAAACCGGCCGCTTTGTCTACTACAAGGACGATAGCAAGACGGACTCTTCATACCGCGGAGACTACTTCACGCTCGGCGACATGGGCTATGTCGACGATGAAGGTTATCTGTTCCTGACGGGACGGTCAGCCGAACTCATCATTTCAGGCGGCGTAAACATCTACCCGGCCGAAATCGATGAAGTGCTGATCCAGCACGAAGCCGTAGCAGACGCCGCAGCAATCGGCGTCCCAAATGACGAATGGGGCGAAGCAATCAAGGCTGTCGTTGAGTTGAAGGAAGGCGTCCCGCCTACCCCGGAAATGGCTGACGACATTCTTGCCTACGCGGCGGCGCGTCTCCCGGGATTCCAGAAACCCCGCTCGGTTGACTTCGTAGAACAGTTGCCGCGTTCAGCCGCCGGCAAGGTGCTGCGCCAGCAGGTGCGCGATCCATATTGGCCGAAGCGCTAGCCGGCGCTGACAGTCCTACGCGGGCGCCGATGCGCCAGCGTCATCGGTCTGCTCGACTCGCTCGCCAGGCAACCGTCCCGGCAACCACATCAACAACGGCGCGGCCACAAAGATACTCGAATACGTGCCGATGATGATCCCGAAGACGATCGAGGCTGCAAATCCGAAGAGTACAGGCCCGCCCAGAAGCATCATCGCAATGCCGGCCAGCAAGGTCGTGCCGGATGTCATCAGCGTGCGGGACATCGTCGCTGTAATCGACATGTCGATCACCTGGGCCAGCGGCAGCTTCTTGTACTTGCGCAACGTCTCGCGGATCCGGTCGAACACGACGACGGTATCGTTGATCGAGTAGCCGGCCACCGTCAGCACGCCCGCCACGATGGTGAGGTCAAACGTCATCCGGGTCAGCGCAAACAATCCAACCACGGCCAGCGCATCGTGGAATGTCGTGATCAGCGCGGCCCAGCCGAACTTGGATTCAAACCGGAACCAGATGTAAATCCCGATGACGACAACCGCCAACAGGCTGGCGATGACCCCCTTGTAGAAAAGTTCGCCACTGACCTTGGGCCCGACAGCGTCCGACTTGTCGATGGAGACGCCCTCACCCAGCGAACTGCTGATCGCTTCGGCGACGGCGGACACATCATCACCCAAAGAGCCGAGCGGCACGCGGATAACCGCAGTGTTGCCTCCATTGGTCAGCGAAACGGCGCTCTCGGCAAACCCAGCGCCAGCAACCTGATCGCGTACGGCGCTCACATCAAACGGCGTGGACTGCGATGCTTCGATCAGGACGCCGCCGGTGAAGTCGAGACCAAGATTGAGTCCCATAGTCGCCAGCGCGCCGATAGACGCCACCGCGATAATCACGGTGGCGATCACCCCGATCATGCGGAACTTCATGAACGGCAATGTGGCGACGGCCGCTTCCGCTGCGCCTTCCTTAGGTTTGGCGTTCCACCACATGAATTCCGTACCGTATTACAGGGGTTCCAATTGAGAGGCGCTTATAGCGACAAATCGGGCTGATTCCCAACCCCTCCCCAAAGCCAGCCCTTGAGCGCGGACAACCCCTTATATTGGGGCCGAGGGACCAAAAAAGACCTGCTCGCGCGGCACAATTTGCGACAAATCGCACTGCGAGGCGGGATTATTGCCACAAGACCTCGTGTGAGAACCGTAGTTCACCGCAACACCATTTACAGCCAAGGACACGAGGCAAAGCCATGATGAACCGCATCCCTCTCACGATCCTCGCCACCGCATGCCTGCTATCTCCCATCGCGACAGCACAATCACCCCACACCAGCTCTGCGGCGTTCGGCCTCTTGCAACATGACGCAAACCAGGACGGCCAGCTGACCCGACAGGAGTTCACAGATGGCCTCGCCGCGCAGTTCGCACGTATTGACCTGGACGGCGACGGTACGAGCACACCCGGGGAACGCGAAACCGCCCGGGACGCCAGACGCACGGAACAGGTAGCGGAACGTTTCGCGCACCTGGATACCAACAACGATGGAAGCATTTCCAACGAGGAGTTTGCCGCAAGGAAGGAAGGCCGTGACGGCGCGCAGAACCGGCCACGGCGGGCGAAGGCCGGACCGGCTCGCATGGCTCGAAACCAGCCGATCACGTGGGCGGATTTCTCAACCGAGCGTCTGAATCGTTTCGATGCCCTCGACGGCAACGGTGACGAAGTTCTCAGCCAGGCTGAACTTCACGCAGCCAGCGCCAATCGCTAGCCTTGATTGATTGAGCGGCCAGGGGGAAGTTGCCCCTGGCCGCTACTCTCTTGGTCAGGCCTCGAGCACGCCGCGCATGGATAGATCCTGATGCTCATCAAGCTGCTCCTCGTCGAGGACGAGGCCGACATCCGCGAGCCGCTAACGCAATACCTGTCACGCAATGGCTGTCGGGTCGTGCCGGTGGAAAATGCGGCACAAGCCAGAGAAGCCCTCGCTACCAGCCACGTTGATATCGTCGTGTCGGACATCATGATGCCCGGCGAAGACGGGATCTCCCTCTGCCGTCACATCCAGGAATCGTCCGGCACGCCCGTGATCTTCCTGACCGCGCGCGCCGAAGAGATCGACCGGATCGTCGGCATTGAGATCGGCGCAGACGACTACATCGTCAAACCATTCAATCCTCGGGAGCTGCTCGCGCGGATCAACGCGGTCATGAGGCGCGCCAACGCCCTCCCCCCGCTACAGTCGCCGCCGGACTCGGACAGTTACGCCTTCGGCGAATGGGTTTTGCGCACGGGCCCAAGAGACCTCGTCAATTCAGACGGTTCTACGGTGCCGCTCTCGACTGGAGAATACACGCTGCTTCTAACCTTTCTTGAGCGCCCGAAGATCGTGCTGAACCGGGACCAGCTTCTCGATCTGACGAAACGTCGCGAAGGCGGGCAATTCGATCGCAGCATAGACAACCAGATCAGCCGGCTTCGCAGGAAGGTAGGCGACAACCCGAAGACTCCGCGCTTCATCAAGACAGTCTGGGGCGGCGGCTATGTGTTCGCAGAGCCCGTTCGGAAACTATGAAGCTCCGCGCCCCGACCAGCCTGTCGACGCAGCTCGCGCTCGTGATGGCGTTAGCTGTCCTGGCGGCTGCAGCAGTGCAGCTGGTCGTTCTTATGCTGGAACGGAATCGAACCGGCCTGATCGAAGCGAGTGGGCCCGCCATCACACGCTTCGCTGACCTTTCGTCCGAAGCGCTGACTGGGAACTGGCGACAGCTCGATGAGCGCGCCGGGCAGCGCTACCGGCGCAGGAGTTCTCGCCTCACCATAACGGATCAGAATTACATCGTCCGGTGGGAGATGGACCGGCATCGTCAACTCGAGCAGAGACTGCAACGCGTGCTGGGGGACCAGGGACACCCCGACGTGGCGGTGATGGCTGCAACCCGCATATTGGATCGGCCAGATCAGCCGGGCCCTATGTATCGATCCGGCTTGCGGACAGATCAGCAAGACCGACGCCGTCTAAAATTCAGGGAGATCGTTCTTGCGACCCAACTGGCGCCAGATCGATGGATTACAGGCGTCTATCTGGCCCCGGTTCCACCGAATGACGAGTTTGGGCGCTTGTTTCTCGGCGTCCTCGTCGCCGTAGGATGCGTTCTCGGCGCAGCGATCTGGATGTCGTCGCGGCTCGTGCGGCCACTGAGAGAATTGGCTGCGGCGGCGACGCAATTCGGCGGCTCTCAACGTCCAGAGGCTCTCGCTGTGCGCGGCCCACGAGAGATCCGGCGGAGCCTCGCAGCCTTCAACAGCATGAGCGAACGGGTCAGCGACCTGTTGCGCGAAAAGGACGTCATGCTCGGCGCACTGGGCCATGACCTGCGGACCCCATTGGCGTCGCTGCGCATCAGGGTCGAGAGCATGGAGCCTGAATCGGAGCGAGAAAAAGCAATCACGACTATTGAAGAAACAGCTCGCTTGCTGGAGTCCATTCTGGACTTTGCCCGGACCGGTAAAGCGAGCAGTCAAACAGGCCCCTTCGATCTGCGCGAGATGCTCGCAAGACTGATTGACGACTACGCAGACCAAGGCCGGCAGGTTATATTGGATGCGGCACCGGTTCCAACGCCCGTCGTGTCGAGCGAAGAGCTACTAAGTCGGCTCTTTCGCAATCTGATCGACAATGCGTGCCAGCATGCGACCACGGTCAGTGTGAAGATCGAACAAGCCAGATCAAACACAAAGATAAGCGTTCTAGACGATGGACCCGGCATTCCGGAAGAGCAGCTTCAACTCGTCCGGCAACCCTTCTACCGAACTGATGCCTCGAGAAACCGGCGCGGCGGCGGAAGCGGCCTCGGACTCGCCTTGGCCGACAGCATAGTTCGGACGCTGGGCGGCGACCTCCACCTCACAAACCGAAAACCCAGGGGGCTGAGCGCAGCCGTGACGCTACCGTCCGATGTCGGCGGCGGGAAAACTACCGATTAGATCTTCCCAGAGCCCTGCGCCTCCAGCGACCGCCCCTTGGTTTCAGGGAAGAACAGCAGACAACATGTCAAACTGAACGCCGCAAAGAACACGGCATACCAGAGGCCGGAATACAGATTGCCGGTTGCCGAAGAGATGGCGAACGCCGTCACTGGCATGAATCCGCCGACCCACCCAACGCCCACATGGTAAGGCACCGACAAGGCGGTGTAACGGATGTTCGTTGGGAACAACTCCACCATCGCTGCCGCCAGCGGGCCATACAGCGCAGTCGCCGCAACCACCAGGACAGCAAACGATGCGGCGATGAAGAACCAGTTCATGCGGCCCGGATCGGCGAACTGCGGATAGCCTGCTGCGACCAGCGCCGAACGAATCTCACCCGTCAGCTCGGCCCGCGCCTCGGCAATCGCCGCCTCACCTTCCGCCTGCACATCACGCGGTTCCACCAGCACATCGCCAATCTGCACGGTAACAGGCGCCTCCGCTTCCGCCTCGATGGACGTGAACGGCACCCCCTCTCGGGTGAGGATATTGCGAACCATGTCGCAGGGCGTGTCGTACGTGGCACGACCAAGGAGGTCGAACTGCAGCGAGCAGGACTCCCCGCCCGCATACACCGTCACGGGGGTCTGCTCCTGTGCCTCGATCAGCTGCGGGTTGGCGCCGCGCGCCATCATCTGGAACGCGGGGAACATCGCTACAAGCGCCAGTCCCATCCCAAACGCAAGAATTGGCTTCCGACCGACACGATCAGAGATAGCGCCAAACACGACGTACAGCGGGATGCTGACGATCGTCACCACGATCAGGATGTAATTCATGATCAGCGGATCGACCTTCATCGAAGTCTCGAGGAAAATCTGCGAATAGAAGAACACGCACCACCAGATCGCACCCTGCGCCCCCATGAGCGAGACGAAAGCGATGAGCACATATTTAAAGTTGGCCCATCTTAGGAAAACGTCCGCATAGGGCGCTTTGCTCAACTCACCCTCGCGCTGCATGCGCTGAAACTCTGGGCTTTCCTTAAGCCGTAGGCGCATCCAGATCGATATGCCGACCAGGATAGCCGACAGGAGAAAGGGAATGCGCCAGCCCCACTCCGAGAACGCCTCCTCACCCATGATCGCGCGCGTGACGATCACCACGCAAAGCGCGCCCACGAGTCCAAACGCAGCGGAGGCTGGATCCAGCCAGTCGCCCGTCCGCGCTGCGCCGTTGGCGCGTGCTCAGCCACGTAGATGGCGGCGCCGCCGTACTCCCCGCCGACCGCTAGGCCCTGCAGGATACGCAGGATGATGAGGAGGATCGTCCCGATGCCGCCAGCCTGTTCAAAGGTCGGGAGCAGCCCGATGGCGAATGTGGCGCCGCCCATAAGCAGCACCGTCGCCAGAAATGCGCCCTTACGCCCAAACCGGTCGCCAAGGCGTCCGAACAACAAGGCGCCGACCGGTCGAAACAGGAAACCGGCCGCAAACAGCGCCAACGCAGCCAACAGCCCGCTCGTCGAATCCAGCTCGGAAAAGAAGTTTCTTGAGATGATGGACGCCAGCGTCCCATAGACGAAGAAATCGTACCACTCGAACGCAGTGCCGCTTGAGGACGCGACCACAACCGTACGCAACGAAGTCTCTTCGCCAGCCGCCATTCACCCGTCCTCCACCCGACGCGAACCCATGATCTGGGCCAGTTCTGAATTTTCAGAAACATCCCTACGGGCGCTGTGCCTTTCTAGCAACGGCGTGTGTAGACGGGGCTGTATCGACCCGGAAATGAGAGATAAATTGGGGGAATGGTGAGCCCGACAGGAATCGAACCTGTGACCCGCTGATTAAAAGTCAGCTGCTCTACCGACTGAGCTACGGGCTCCCGAAGCGGCGGAACCTAGTTGCGAAAGCCGGATTGTCAACGAGAGTTCGGTCGCAGGGGCCACGAAACCGGCATACAAGGACAAAAGCATGAATTTTGCTGGCTTTTCCCGCAGACAGGCAGGTGCCGGACGCCCCGTAGCGGCCATGCTCGCGGCGATTCTCATGTCCTCTTCGTGCGCATCACAGGCCCAGCAGGAACCAACCGGAGTGGATCGCGCCGTGGTGGATACCCGCGAAGGTTTCGGCGACGCAGTGATGACCCCGCTGTCCGATCTGAACCTCCGGCGCGCGCCCATCCCGCCGAAGCTCGAGGCCATCATCTCACCGTATGAGCCGATCCAGGTGAATACCTGCGCAGGGATCGCCGACGAGGTTCGCCAGCTCACCGAAATCCTCGGTCCCGACATCGACGCCCCCGCGAGCGATGATGACCCAACCTTGTCAGATCGGGCTGGCGAAGGCGCCGCAGACCTTGCGCTCAACCAGGTCACATCGGCAGTGACCGGTTTCATTCCCTACCGCTCAGTACTGCGCCAGGCTTCCGGCGCCTCAGCGCACGAACGCAAGCTTCGTGAGGTATACGACCGCGGAGCTCAGAAGCGCGCATATTTGAAAGGTATTGGTGCCAGCAAGGGGTGCGCCCCTCCTGCAGCGCCGGACCCGCGAGCCGGCATCGTGGTGCCTCCCGACAATATCGAGTACCGCGGAGACTAGTCGGAACCACCCATCCACTTGCGACGCAACTCGTTCCGCAGCGCGCCTAAGGAGCCATCGGCAATCGCGTTGCGCATCCGGTCCATCAGGTCCTGGTAGAACCAGACGTTATGCCAGGTCAGCAGCATCGAGCCGAGGTATTCGCCGCTTCTGACCAGATGGTTGAGGTAGGCCTTGGAGTAGTCGCGGCTAGCAGGACAATTGGACGCTTCATCCAGCGGGCTATCGTCGTCCGCATACTTTGCATTCTTGAGATTGATCGGGCCGTCCCACGTCCAAGCTTGCCCATGTCGCCCGGACCGGGTCGGAAGGGCGCAGTCAAACATGTCCACGCCGCGCGCGACCGCCTCAAGAAGGTCGATCGGCTTGCCGACGCCCATCAGGTATCGCGGGCGACCAGTAGGGAGCAGATCTGTGGTGCAATCGAGGATCTCGCACATCCGCTCGTGCCCTTCGCCCACGGCGAGCCCCCCTATCGCATAGCCATCGAAGCCGGTCTCGACGACACGCCCTGCACTCTCCCTGCGCAAGTCAGGATAGGTTGAGCCTTGCACGATGCCGAACAACGCCTGCGTCTCACGACCGCCAAACGCATCCTTCGAACGCGAACCCCAGCGGGCCGAGAGCCGAAGAGACTCCGCCGCCTCCTCCTTCTCACATGGGTAGGGCGTGCATTCATCAAGCTGCATGCAGATGTCTGCACCCAACAAGTCCGCCTGGATCTCGATCGACCTCTCGGGGCTTAGCGTATGAGCGGACCCGTCGATGTGCGACCGGAAGGTGACCGCCTCCTCTGACATCTTTCGCAGGCTCGATAGGGAGTACACTTGGTACCCCCCTGAGTCAGTTAGTATCGGACCGCTCCACCGCATGAAGCGATGCAGCCCGCCAAGGCGATGAACACGCTCCGCAGTCGGTCTCAGCATCAGGTGATAAGTGTTGCCGAGAATGATGTCGGCGCCAGCCGCCTCCACCTGATCCACGTAGAGCGCCTTCACAGTCGCGGCCGTGCCGACAGGCATGAATGCTGGGGTACGGATGGCTCCGCGTGGCGTCGTCAGGACGCCTGTCCGAGCCTCGCCATCGACGCCGTCTATGTCGAAAGGAAACTCAGCCATTGGGCAACAACAGGCAGGCGTCACCGTAGGAAAAGAAACGATAACGCTGGTCGACCGCGTGCTGGTACGCCCGCCGCATCAGATCCCGCCCCATGAATGCCGACACCAGGACAAACAAGGTCGAGCGAGGAAGGTGGAAATTTGTCAGAAGCCCATCACAGGCTGAGAAGTGATGACCCGGCCGGATGAAGATGCTCGTGTCGTCATCAAACGCCTCTACGCCGCGATCCGTAGCAGCGCTCTCCAGCGTACGCATCGAAGTCGTTCCAACAGCGATACACCGGCCGCCACGCCCGCGTGCAGCATTGATCTTCCCCGCGACATCCGCCGTCACAACCGCGCGCTCCGCGTGCATCTGATGATCGTTGAGCCGGTCCACCAACACCGGCCGGAACGTCCCGGCATTCACATCGAGCCGCACATCGGCCCGCCCCACACCGATTCTCGCTATCTGCTCAAGAAGCTCAGGCGACAGATGCAGACCCGCAGTCGGCGCTGCGACGGACTCACCGCTCTCTGCGTACGAGGTCTGATAGTCGGTCTTGTCCTGTTCATCGGCCACACGGCGCGACAGAATGTAAGGCGGCAGCGGCATGCTGCCCAGTTCATCGATAGCCGTTTCCAGCTCGGCCCCGGAGACGTCGAACTCCAGCTCGAACTCGCCGCCGCCCGATGCAGCGATGGCGCGGGCCGCGAGACGATCGCCGATAACGATGGAATCCCCCTCTCGCACCCGTTTCCCCGGGCGCAAAAACACCGACCACCGGTTTGCGCCCAGCCGCCGGTTCAGGTTGATCACCAGCGAAACATCGGCCCCACCCGGATCACGCGCCAACCTGACACCAGTAAGCGCCGCAGGTATCACTCTCGTTGTGTTCACCACCAGTATGTCATTCGCGCACAGCAGGTCCGGCAGATCACCCACACGACGATCTTCCAGAGTGCCTGTCCGACCGTTCACGACAAGCAGTCGCGCATCCGATCGCGGCTCAGCGGGCCGCAGAGCTATCAGGTCATCCGGCAGCTCGAAGTCATAGTCGGCAATCAGATCGCCGCCGCCAAGGTCGCTCACAACCCGAGTTTCTCCGCGAGAATCTCGTTGACCGCCTGGGGGTTCGCCTTGCCGCCTGAAGCCCGCATGATCTGCCCAACAAACCATCCCAGCGCTTTTGGCTTGGCGTGGCCCTCAGCTCGTTGCGCCTGAACCTGAGCGACCTGATCGGGATTCTCGGCCAGTACCTTGTCGATGATGCCGGCGATGGCGCCAGTATCCGTCACCTGCTTCAAGCCTTCGCGCTCGACGATCTGGGCGGCGGTATCGTCGCTGTCGATCATCTTCGCAAAAACTTGCTTGGCGATCTTCCCTGAAATCGTCTCGTCCGCGATGAGCGCGATCAACCCGCCTAGACGCTCGGCCGAAATCGGCGAGTCAGCGAGGGCGATATCCTGCTTGTTCAGGTAGCCGAGCAGCTCCTGCGTCACCCAGTTTGCCGCGAGCTTGGCGTCACGCCCTTCGGCGACCGCCTCGAAATACGCAGCCTTGTCTGCGTCCGAAGCAAGCACGCCTGCATCGTAAGGAGTGAGCCCATAGCTATCGATGAAGCGCTGCCGCTTCTCGTCGGGCAGCTCCGGCATGTCGGCACGAATGCGATCGATAAGCGCCGCATCGATCTCGAGCGGCAATAGGTCGGGATCCGGGAAATACCGGTAATCATGCGCGTCTTCCTTCGACCGCATGGAACGCGTCTCGCCCGTCGTCGCGTTGAAGAGACGCGTCTCCTGATCGATCTTGCCGCCGCCCTCCAGGATCTCGATCTGGCGGCGCGCCTCGTACTCTGCCGCCTGCTGAATGAACCGGAACGAGTTGACGTTCTTAATCTCGCACCGTGTGCCCAGCTCATCGCCCGGCCGCCGAACAGATACATTGACGTCAGCGCGAAGGTTGCCCTTCTCCATGTCGCCGTCGCACGTCCCAAGCGCAATGAGGATGGAACGGAGCTTCTTGACGTAGGCGGCCGCCTCCGCCGGCGAACGGATGTCGGGGCGTGATACGATCTCCATCAACGCAACGCCCGATCGGTTGAGGTCAACGTACGTCGCATTGGGATCGAGATCGTGGATCGACTTGCCCGCGTCCTGTTCGAGGTGGAGCCGTTCGATGCCGACAACAAAAGTGTATCCCTCTTCAGCCTCGACCGAGATCTGGCCTTCACCGACCACCGGAAACTGATACTGCGAGATCTGATAGCCTTGCGGCAGGTCGGGATAGAAATAGTTCTTCCGGTCAAACCGGGACCACAGATTAATCTCGGCGTTGAGACCGATGCCGGTCTTCACGGCCTGCTCGACACAAGACCGGTTGATCACCGGCAACATGCCCGGCATCGCCGCATCAACAAGAGACACGTTCGTATTCGGATCGGCGCCGAACGCCGTCGGCGCGCCGGAGAACAACTTGGCGGCCGTGGAAACCTGCGCGTGGACCTCCAGCCCCATGACGACTTCCCAGTCGCCCGTGGCGCCCTCGATCCGGTATTCTGTCCGTTCAACCATTACATCGTCCAAGCATCAGCTGGGCATATCACGAGCGCCCTGCGGCAAAGCAAGCAATCCGCCTATCCAGAGCGGCTTCCGTCGTCAATCTGGGGCGCAAGGCTCGGTCTGCCCAGAGCGTACCCCTGCCCCAACACAGCCCCCAACTCGAGCAGGATCGGGACATCCGAAGCATCCTCGATCCCTTCGACAACAACCTCAACTTGCAGCCTTGCAAGCATCTCCAGCAGCCCGCCAAGGATCAACCGGCCTCGATCTGACTTCAGATTGGCCAGCAGCGAAGAATCCAGCTTCACGCCGTCGACATCAAGTTCGCTCAGCCACACCATCGATGAATGGCCAGCGCCAAAATCGTCCAGAACGATACCGGCGCCTGCCTCGCGCAGGCGTTGCACCGCTCGATGAAGCGTGTCCCAATCCCGAATGGCGGCCTGTTCAGTCAGCTCAATCCGAAACCGACCACGCCGGCCAAACTGTTTCACCACATCGGCGATCGCCCGAACAGAACGCTCGTCTCCCAGCTCACAGGCCGAGAGGTTCAGATTGAGAAAGGTCTCGCCCGGTAACTTGCCGGCCCAACGCGCATTGACCTCGGCGGCCATCTGCGGGCCAATACCGAGAACCGGCATACCAGCGTTGACAGCTGAAATGCTGCCGTCCGTCTGGCGCACTCTGGCAAGGCATTCGTAGCCAGCGATCGTATTGTCCCCAAGCCGAACGATCGGCTGGTAGGCCGCCTCTATCGCCTGCGGCCCACCTCCAAGTGCAAGAGCAGGCGGCACAACCAGCACACCACTCCGTGCGCCGTCCTTCCCAGCGACGCCGCGGAAATGAACACAACCGCCCGCAGCCATCTGTACGGACAGATCGATCACTTCCGGGCCGCCTGCGCCCGTGAGCGCAGACTTCAACTCCAACCGGTGCAGCCCATCGAACTGACGAAGGAACTCATCAACCGTCCAGCTGCCGGCGAACTTGTGCGCATCCGCGCTCTCAATTCCGCGGACCTCTACGACGCGTCCGCCTGCCGGCACACGCCAAGCGGCGGCGCCTGCCGCAGCAACCGTCGCCACCGGATCAAACACTGGATCTGGAGATTGGGACATCACCCCACTCAAGCCGAGGCCGAAACCGCCTCAATTTTATCGCGAACGAATTCGAGCGACATCGGGCCGACCTCCATCACCTCCTCACGCGCAGCGAGCCCTTCGACAGCTGCCGGAACGGGTGGATCGAACTCAAGCGCATGCTTCGTCACTTCAGGAAACTTGGCCGGATGCGCTGTCGCCAGCACGACCACCGGCCGATCCGGATTTGGCAATCGACGCGCAGCCGCCAATCCGACAGCAGTATGCGGACAGACCACTATCCCGCACTCCCGATACGTCTGCTGGATCTCCCGGCGCGTGTCAGCATCGCTCACCCGCTCCACGGTGAAGCCATACTCGCGTATGCGCCTGGCGATTTCTGGTCGCTCGGACAACTCGCCACTCATCCGCTCGCGTACCATCTCCCCGGACCTGCCTGCCGCATCGAAAAGGAGCCTTTCGAAATTGCTTGGCGCCTGAATGTCCATTGCGGGGCTCAGCGTGGCTTTTGACTGCCGAGCGCCGGCGGGACGCCCACCGAACAGGTCCACCAAAGCATCATTCTCGTTGACCGCGGCCAGGCATGCAAAATCCTTCACGAGGCCGCTCCGAGCTGCCACATATCCCGAGAAGGCGTCTCCAAAATTACCGGTAGGCGTCACGAACTGAATGGGGCGATCTGCGCCGAGCGCAGCTTGGACGCGAGCAAAATAAACGGATTGAGCGGCAATCCTGAGCCAATTGATTGAGTTCACCGCCGCGAGACCGGTACGCTGCCGCAGGTCATCGTCCGCGAGCAATTGCTTCAAAATCTTCTGGGTCCCGTCGAAATCACCTTCCAGTGCGAGGTTGTGGACGTTGGACGCACCCGTCGCCGTCATGAATCTCCGTTGGACTTCGGACACACGCCCCTTGGGATGCAGGATAACCAGCTCGATCGACTTGGCGCCGGCAAATGCGGATGCCGCAGCTCCCCCGGTATCCCCGGAGGTTGCGCACAGGATGATCATCCGTTCGCCACGCTCCGTGAGCACATGATCAAAAATCCGCGCAATCATGCGCATCGCAACGTCTTTAAACGCCAGTGACGGTCCGTGGAACAATTCCAGCAGCCAGCGCCCGCCGCTGACCTGCCGTAATGGCGCAACCGCATCGTGGCCAAACGGCGCATACGCCTCCGCGACAAGGCTGGCGGTCACAGACTCCGAGATTGTCCCGCCAGCAAAGGCGGACATGATCCGCGCGGCGGTCTCGATATACGTTTCACGAGGCCCAACCGGCGCGATGCTCGGATAAGACGCCGGCACATAAAGGCCGCCGTCAGGCGCGAGCCCTGCTCTGGCTGCGGTGACGAAATCTACGGCGTCCGCGCCGCCTCGGGTCGATATGTACTTCATGCTTCCGGCGATCTTCCCTGGCCGTGAAACGACAGTCTTCCGGCCTTAGCGTGCGCTACGCCGTACACGATCACGAGGCAAAGGGCCAAGCCAAACCATGTAACCGCATAGGAGATATGCCTCACGGGCGGCGTGCGTACGAGGTGATCGGGCTTGCCTGCGAACGGCGTCACGATAATCGCGCCGTTCAAGTCACCCTCATTCATGGCGGCGATCCGATCATGATCCAGCCAGTACCACTGATTGGCCTCAGGATCGTTGCTTCCCGCCATCCATGCCCGCTCCGGCCATGGAGCCACATTGAAGCGGACTTCCGCAGTCTCAATCGCGGGCGGCAATGGACCCACCTGCTCCGCCTCGAACCCTTCTTGCACCAGTACCGAGCCGCTCCCCGGGCCGCATGCATCCAGCGAAACCGGTCTGAACAGCCTCCACCCAACCTGCCCGCCTACGGATCGACCAAAAACGCGTAAGACAGGCTGCGCTTCGGTTTCCGACGTTAATACCTGCTCGACCGTATCCCTCCGCATCGGCGGTGAACTGACAACAGATTCCCCGGACAGATACGGGCACACGCCCTCGCGCCACGTGACTGGCTCGGCCGCGGCGCGTTCATCGAACTCGGCGATCAGGTCGCTCTTCCAGTCGGCCCGCTGCAACTGCCACCAGCCGAGGACCAATAGTGCGACAAGGGTCAGCAGCGTGATGATTGTGGTGACAAGATGGGGACGAAAGATCACGGCGGCGGCGCCCTACCAATCCTGATTGCAGCCTGAAGCGCCCATTTAAGCGAAACGGCCTGGTGTTGAACACCAGGCCGAACCAGAAGCCAGACTGACCTAGTGCGCCCCTGCGCCGCCCGGCCAGACCAGATGCGGAACCACATAAACGAACGCGAACAGGAACAGCCACACAACGTCGACGAAGTGCCAGTACCAGGCCGCGAACTCGAAACCGAGGTGCTTTTGGGGCTGCATCCCACCCGCCATAAGTCGCATCAGACAGACGAACAGGAAGATGGTCCCGATGATGACGTGAGCGCCGTGGAATCCCGTAGCCATGAAGAAGGCCGAGCCATACAGCGACCCATCATACGAGAAGCCCGCTTCGGCATACTCAACGACCTGCAGGGCCGTGAAGCAGAGACCAAGCACGACGGTCAACAGGAGACCAAGCTTGGCGCTCTTCCTGTCACCGACCTGAAGGGCATGGTGCGCCCACGTAACGGTCGTACCCGACAGCAGCAGGATGAGTGTATTGATCAGCGGCAGGTGGAAGGGGTCGAACGTCTTCACGCGCTCGCCATCAACCTGCAGCACCGGCCAGCTCGACCAACCCTGCAGAGCTTCCAGATCGAGGTTCGCAAGATCCGTCTGGCTCGGGTCGGCGCGAACTTCATGGAAGATCGCCATCTCGAAGAAGCCCCAGAACCAGGCCACAAAGAACATGACCTCGGAGGCAATAAACAAGACCATCCCATAGCGCAGCGAGATCTGGACGACGCCGGTATGGTCCCCACCCTTGCTCTCGCGCAGGACATCGCCCCACCACCCGATCAGCACCCACGTCAGCCACACCGCCCCAGGAAGCATCACCCACCACTGACCGGAAGGAACGCCGAACATCCCCTTCATGTAGGTCGCCATGCCGAGCATGAGCAGGAAGATCCCGGCCGCACCGAGGATCGGCCACGGGCTCGGGTTAACGAGGTGATAGTCGTGCTTGACGGCTGCGCCGGCCATGTTGCTCGTCCCTCAAAATTCGACCCGGAATGACCGGAAGTCTGCGTCTATCAAGCTTCTATGAGCCTGCGGATGCGTCCTGTGGCCGCGCGGAATCCGGGATCCCGCCAGCCGGATAGTAAGTGTAGGATAACGTGATGCTCTTAACATCGCTAGCATAGCGATCGTCGGCGAGTTCCGGCGACACGAAGAAAATCACCGGCAAACGCTCCGTTCGACCAGGCTGCAGCGTCTTCTCCTTGAAACAGAAGCACTCGACCTTGTTGAAGTATTTCCCGGCCTTGTACGGGGCGACATTATAGGCCGCCACAGCCCTGATCGGCGCGTCCGAGATGTTCGTGACCTCGTAGAACGACAGGATTGTCTCGCCCAACTTGGCGTCCACGAACTCCTCAGTTGGCTTGAAATCGACCGGAATATCTGTCGCGGCGTTGGCATCGAATCGAACCCGGATCGGCCGATCGATCACCGCCGATGGCGGCGCATCCGCGATCTGGGTCGTCCCGCCAAACCCGGTAACCCGACAGAATGTCGAATACAGCGGCTCCGCCGCAAAGCTGAGGGCAAGCATGCCGACAGCGGCGCCAGCGAGGCTGATGACAGTTATCCGCGACCCGGGGTTCATTGTGACCCCACAAGCGACGCGGTTCCCAACCGGGACATCGTGATCGCGAAAATGAGGATGACGAACGCAAACAGCGCCAGGGCCGTCCAACGGCTGCGACGCTTGCGAGCCTTCGCCTCAGCCTCGGTCATCGGCCTAATGGGTTCCTCGTCCTTCACGACTACACTCCTACCGGCAAGCTAAACGGCAGGACCGCCTCAATCAGCAACGCCATGAACAGGGCGAAGAGATAAAGGATAGAAATGCCGAACAGGCCCTTGGCAGGCTTCAGCGATGCCGGATCATCGCTGCTTCCAGCGGAACTCCGGTAAACCTGGATGGCGAACCAGAGGAAGCAAGCGCCGCCGAGGATTGCGACCGCGAGGTAGAGCATGCCGCCCAGGCCCGTAGCGACCGGCGCAAGACCGAATGCAACCGATATCAGGGTGTAAACCAGGATCTGACGGCGCGTCTCAGCCGCGCCGTGCGTAACCGGCAGCATCGGCACGCCGGCGCGCTGATATTCCCCAGAGGTCCACAAGGACAGCGCCCAGAAGTGCGGCGGCGTCCAGAGAAAGATCACCCCGAACAGGATCCAGGCGTCTACTGAGAGATTCCCAGTCGCGGCGACCCAACCAATCATTGGTGGAAAGGCGCCCGCGGCTCCCCCAATCACGATGTTCTGCGGCGTCGAACGCTTCAGCCACATCGTGTAGATGACGACGTAGAAGAAGATCGAGAACGCAAGCAAAACAGCGGCGAGAATGTTGGCCGCCATCGCCATGAGAGTCACCGACAAACCCGCGACGATCAGGCCGAACGCCTGCGCATCGGCCGGCGCAATCATCCCCGCCGGCACCGGGCGGGAAACCGTGCGGGCCATGAGGGCGTCGATATCGGCGTCGTACCACATGTTCAGGGCGCCAGCCGCGCCTGCGCCAAGAGCGACAGCCAACACGGCTGAAGCGCCTGTCACCCAATCCATCTGGGCCGGAGCCGCAAGGAGCCCCACAAGCGCCGTGAAGACCACCAGCGACATCACGCGGGGTTTCATCAGACGCACGTAGTCGAGGGCGGTCGCCTCGGTCGGAAGGTTGCGGTCAGCGGAAAGACTGCTCACTACAATTCCTCAAAACTACCGGGGCGACCCTTTCGGGTCGCCACAGTCTGTTACCTGATGCGCGGCAGGTCGTTGTACTGGTGGAACGGCGGCGGCGAGCTAAGCGTCCACTCCAGCGTCGTTGCGCCCTCGCCCCACGGATTGGCCTCCGCCTTACGATGACGAACCATCGATTCGATGATGCCGATCAGGAAGATGCCCGTACCCACGGCCACAATGTAATACCCGTATGTCGACCACTGGTGCCAGTACTCGAAGGCGGGCGTGTAATCGACGTAGCGACGCGGCATCCCCTGCAGACCAAGGAAGTGTTGCGGGAAGAAGATCACGTTGGAGCCAATGAACGTCAGCCAGAAGTGCGCGCCGGCAATCATGCCGTTGTACTTCACGCCGAACATCTTCTCGTACCAGTAGTACCAGCCGGCAAAGAGCGTGAACACCGCACCCAGCGACAGCACATAGTGGAAGTGGGCCACGACGTAATAGGTGTCGTGCAGCGAGTAATCGACGCCTGCATTCGCGAGCACCACGCCCGTGACGCCGCCGACGGTGAACAGGAAGATGAATCCGATCGCCCACAACATCGGAACCGTGAAATCGATCGATCCGCCCCACATCGTTGCGATCCAGGAGAAGATCTTCACCCCGGTCGGGACAGCGATCACCATCGTTGCGGCCACGAAGTAGGCCTTGAGCTCAACGCCCATGCCCACCGTGTACATGTGGTGCGCCCAGACGATAAAGCCGATGAACCCGATCGCAACCATAGCGTAGGCCATCGCGAGGTAGCCGAAAACCGGCTTGCGAGAGAACGTCGAAACGATCTGCGAGATGATGCCGAAGCCCGGCAGGATCATGATGTAGACTTCGGGGTGCCCGAAGAACCAGAACAGGTGCTGGAACATGATCGGGTCGCCGCCGCCGGCGGGCACGAAGAACTTCGAGCCGAAATTCCGGTCGGTAAGCAGCATGGTCAGCGCACCGGCGAGAACCGGCAGAGCGAGCACGAGCAGGAAGGCCGTGATCAGCACCGACCACGCGAACAGCGGCATCTTGTGCAGGGTCATGCCCGGCGCGCGCATGTTCAGGATCGTCACGATGAAGTTGATCGCGCCAAGGATCGAGGAGATGCCCGCGACGTGCAACGAGAAGATCACCAGATCCATCGCAACGCCGCCATGACCGACCGTTCCGGAAAGCGGCGGATAAAGAACCCAACCGCCCCCGAAGCCCGTCGCATCGCCCGTGGCCTGCGCAGGCACGAACATCGAGAGCATCAGAAGCGCGAAGGACGCAGGCAGCAGCCAGAACGAGATGTTGTTCATGCGCGGCATCGCCATATCCGGCGCGCCGATCATCAGCGGCACGAACCAGTTGCCGAAGCCGCCGATCAGGGCCGGCATCACCATGAAGAAGATCATGATCAGGCCGTGCATCGTGGTGATAACGTTGTACTGCTGTCCGTCTTCAAAAACCTGGAAGCCGGTCTCGAACAGCTCAGCGCGCATCAAGCCCGAAAAGGCGAAGCCAATTAGACCCGCGAACAGCGCGAACACGAGGTAGAGCGTGCCGATGTCCTTGTGGTTGGTTGAGAACAACCAACGCGACAAGCTGTAAAGGCTCGGCGAGTGATCGTCGTGGTGACCGCCGTGTGCAGCAGTTGCGCTATCGGACGACATTTTATGCCTCTCCTTACCGGCCTATTCCGCCGAAGCGACCTGGGCGGCGAGCGGCTGCACAGTTTGCAGATACTCGTTGCCCGCAGCAGTCGATTCGGAAACTCGTTCCAACCAGGTCTCGTATTGATCTTGCGGCAGCACCCGAACCTCGATCGGCATGAAGGCGTGATTGATGCCGCACAGCTCCGAACACTGCCCGTAGAAGACGCCCGGCTCATCAACCTTGAACCAGATCTGGTTCAAGCGCCCGGGTACCGCATCGACCTTCACGGCGAACGCCGGAATGGTCCACGCGTGGATCACGTCAGACGCCGTCACAGAAAGACGGATGTACTTCCCAGCCGGCACCACCATCGGATTGTTCACCGAAAGCTTCGCCACCTGACCCGGCTGCAGCTCAGCGTCCTGGATCATGTTGGAGTCGAAGTAGATCTCATCGTCACCAGAACCGTAGATGTAGCTCCAGTACCACTGCCGCCCGTAGGTTTTGACATCGACGATCTCGGACTCGGCGACATTCGGAATTTCCTCCTGCTTGAACAGCAGCGGGAAAGACCTGAACGCAATCACTGCGAGGATCAGCACCGGAATGACGGTCCAGGCGATCTCGATCGGCGTGTTGTGGCTGAAGGTCTTGGGAACCGGATTGGCCCGGCGATTATAGCGGACCATCACCCAGATCAGCAGGACGGTCACGAAGAGCGTGATGAAGCCAATGATCCACAACAGCAGATTGTGGAAGTCATGAACCTCTTGCGCGAGTTCGGTCGCAGGCGGCTGGAAGCCCAACCCGCCCTCTACCGGCACAGCGGCGTAGGCACTGGCGAGCGATGAGATGATCGCTGACAAACCAACTAGCTTGAAGATTTTCGAACCCATGATTCTAGGCATCCCTGTCGGGCGGGTGATTTGCGGGCTTTAGCGTGTTATCTTTGACTCTACTACCGTTCTGGTCTCGCCAGTCCCGAGCATAGTGTCGCAGGGATCACGCGGCCAAGGGAGTGTTGAACCATGAAACTATTAGCAATTTCTACCCTCATCGGCCTTTCGCTTGTGGGTATGCCAGCAGCGGCGACAGGCGCCATTACGGTCTTCGGCGGCGGTATGGCGCGCGAGTGTTACCTCGGCGTTGAGTCGAAGCGAGCGACCTACGAGACAATGGAGATCTGCGACCTCGCCCTGTTGCAGGAGCGATTGACGACCCGCGACCGCGCGGCGACCTACGTCAACCGTGGGATCCTGCACATGCGGCTTGGCCATCTCGAAAGAGCGCTGAGCGACTATGACACTGGCGCCCGGCTCGCGCCCGGATTGCCGGGCGCGCAGATCAACCGCGGCGCGGCGCTCTATAACCTCGGCCGTTACCCCGAGGCCATGGAAGCCCTCAACGCTGGCCTCACGACCGATGACCCGGACATCAAGGCGGTCGGTTTCTACAATCGCGGACTGACAGCTGAGAAGCTCGGGAACATCCAGGGCGCCTACGAAGACTTCAAGGCCGCGTTGGACCTCGATCCGATGTTCGAACTGGCTGAGCGCCAGCTCGAACGCTTCGAAGTCGTGGCTGTCAGCGACTAGGCGCCGACAAGTCGTCCCACTACCTATGAGAGCACGTACGTCACAGGACAGATGCAGGCCAATGGGCGCGCGCGGAGGAAATATTGCAGGATTCCAGCATTCTTGAGCAGCAGGGCGTTTCCGCATCAGAGGCGACGCGGGTGCTGGAAGAGGCGCTCAAGGGCGCCGACGACGGCGAACTCTATCTGGAATCTGTCCGCTCGGAGAGTTTCGGTTTTGACGATGGGCGTCTGAAGACCGCCGCCTACGACAGCGGTCAGGGTTTCGGCCTCCGGGTCGTCTCTGGTGAAACCACCGGCTATTCGCACGCCAGCGAGATCTCCATGGCGGCCATCCGCCGGGCCGCAGAAACGGCGGCTCAGGCCAAGCGAGGCCGCAACGCCGTTCTCTCCCCTCCCCCTGCACTGACAAACCGCCGCCTCTACGATCCGATCGACCCCACAAGTTCGCCCGACTTCTCCGTGAAGGCCGGCCTGATGGGCGAGATCGACGCCTGGTGCCGGGCGGCTGACCCAAGGGTCGTTCAGGTCTCCGTTTCGCTTTCGGGCTCCACCACCGAGGTGGAAATCGTCCGCGCCGGTGGAGCTAGGCTTACGGAGGTCCGCCCGCTGGTGCGCCTCAACATCTCTGTCACCATGGAAAAGGATGGCCGACGCGAGACCGGCTCCGCCGGCATGGGCGGCCGCACCTCCTATGAGGAATGGATCGGTTCTGACCGTTGGCAGGACTTGGCCCGGCGGGCGATGCACAAAGCCGAGGTAAACTTGGATTCGATCCCGGCCCCGGCTGGCGAGATGCAGGTGGCGCTTGGGCCGGGCTGGCCTGCAGTCCTGCTGCATGAGGCCGTGGGTCATGGTCTGGAAGGCGACTTCAACCGCAAGGGCTCTTCCATCTATGCCGGCAAGATCGGCCAGCAGGTCGCCGCCAAAGGCGTTACCGTAATCGATGACGGGACGATCAACGATCGGCGCGGCTCCCTGTCGTTCGACGATGAAGGCACGCCTACCCAGAAAAACGTCCTGATCGAGGATGGCATCCTCGTCGGCTACATGCAGGACCGCATGAACGCCCGCTTGATGGGCGTCGAACCGAGCGGCAACGGCCGGCGGGAAAGCTACGGCCACGCACCCATGCCGCGGATGACAAACACGATGATGCTGGGCGGCGATGCGGACCCGGAAGAGATCGTCCGCTCAATCGATAGAGGGATCTGGGCGGTCGACTTCGGCGGCGGCCAGGTCGACATCACCAACGGCCAGTTCGTGTTCCAGTGCACGGAGGCCTACCTCGTCGAGAACGGCAAGGTTGGGCCGCCCGTGAAGAACGCCACGCTGATCGGCCACGGCCCGACCGTGCTGAACAAGGTGTCGATGATCGGCAACGACTTCGCGATGGACGACGGCGTGGGTACGTGCGGGAAAGCCGGACAATCGGTGCCCGTAGGCGTCGGCCAACCATCCCTGAAGATCGACGCCATCACGGTCGGCGGCGCCGGCTGACCACAGGTCGGCCGTCACGCCCTGCCACACATGAATACCAGCACCGGCTACCGACTACGTCGTGCTCCGGTCCATCGTCGCGCCAGCCGCGTCGACTTCCGCGCGCCGCTCCTTGACCCCGGATCCGTCAGACCCGTGCGTCAGCTTCCGCAGCCATGGGCTCGCGACAAGCAGAACCACGCCAAGCGCAACGGCGGCAGTGCCCAGCTGGGCGTAGACCGCGCTATAGGCGTCCATGCTCTCCTGCGCCGGCGCGCCCTCAGGAACCTGGGTCGCCCGCGCAACCTGCGCCGCGATGACGTTCGCGTATGACGACGCGAGGAACCAGAACCCCATCATGAACCCGACGATGGACTTCACCGACAGCTTCGTCACAGCAGACAACCCGACCGGGCTGAGGAAAACCTCGCCCGTCGTGTGCAGGAGGTACATCAGGATGATGAAGATCACGCTGATCTTGATGGTGCCGTCCACACCTTCCGAGGCCCCAGCAATCCCGATGTTCAGGACATAGAACCCCGCGCCGATCTGGATCATCGCGAGGCCGAACTTGATGAACGCGTTCGGCTCCTTCCCGCGCTTGCCGAGTGCGGTCCAGAGCGCAGCGACGATCGGCGCAAAGATGATGATGAAGAGCGGATTGGCGGATTGCAGCACCGGCGCCGGGAATTCCCAGCCGCCGATTTCATTGGTGACGTGCGAAGCCGCAAACAGGTTGAGCGAGCTGGGGCCCTGGTCAAACAGCGCCCAGAACAAGACCGACGACACGATCAGAATCATTAGCCCGATCATCTTGTCGCGCGCGTCAGGCTCCAGCCGTGTGAGCATGTAAAATACGATGCCCGTCGTCACGATGGCGAACACCCCGTGCATCGCCAGCGACATGATCCCGGCAATCTGCAGGAGGCCGAACGAAACGATCACAAACAGAAGGCCGGATCCATAAACCAGCCACTCGCGGTTCAGCCCCATGAAAACCGGCGTCTTCAGGTCGACCCCGGCGGGCGGATCAGCGCGGCCCTCCAGCCACCCCTGCCCCATCACGAACACCACAAGCCCGGCAAGCATCCCGACAGCCGCAAGCCCGAAACCGGCCCACCAGCCAGCGTCGCTGCGGCGATTGCGCATAGGATCCCGGCGAGGAACGACCCAAGATTGATGCCCATGTAATAGATGGTGAAGCCCGCATCCCGCCGACGATCGCCTTCATCGTAAAGCGCACCCACGCAGGTTGAGATGTTCGGCTTCAGGAACCCGACGCCAGCCACAATGAACGCCAGGGCAAGAAACAGGATCATGCTGTACAGCGGACTTTGCACACGCTCGATCGTGCCGGTGGCGGTGACAGTCTGCCCGTTCAGCTCATAGGAGATGGTCCGCGTGGTAGAGCCAATCTCGGGCTGCTCGAATGTCAGGACAGGCGTCTCGACACCATCGACGATAATGTTGCGCCGTTCGGACTCGTCGTACTCCATACGGGTCAGCTCGTACGACACACCGTCGATCGCGATCGCCTCTGAAGCCTTCGGCCCGTGAAAGCCCATCAGCGCATGGCCAATGACGAGCAGGATGGCGCCGAATGTCACCGCTTTCCTGAACCCGATATACTTGTCCGCCAGATACCCGCCGAGCAGCGGGCCAAGATAAACAAGCGCGACGTAGGCGCCGTAGAGCGTCAGCGAGAAATCGCTTTCGAACAGGAAGTGCCAGGTGAGGTACAGGATCAGCAGGCCGCGCATCCCGTAATACGAGAAGCGCTCCCACATCTCCGCAAAGAAGAGGATTACAAGACCCCGGGGATGCCCAAGAAAGGTCTTGCCCGTACCGGACGGCGCAGCCGTGTTGCTCGTTTCCAAGTCAGCTCTCCCACGACGCGCCACACTGGCCTGTCAGCCGGCACTTCACACGGGGAGGCAGAAAATGTCAAAAACTCAATGCGTCACCAGCAAACCAGCCCAAAAGACAAGGGTCATGCGGCCGATGAGAACCGCAGATGCTGGAAAATTGGGGCCAGGTCACCGTTCCACTCGCTATGGTACCGCTCGAGCAGGTTTTGAGCCTGATTTCGACCGGTTTCAGCAATCTGCTCCAGAACGGGAAGGAAGATCGTTTCGTTATCCCCGCTGGCGTTCAGCTTGTTGCGCCGCTTCAACCCGCGCCGCGAAATCGAGAGCAGATCACGCGCCACGTCCAGCGCCGAGCGGCCGGCAATCGGCGCAGCAAACCCCATAGCCGGGACACTGCGCCTCAGCGATTCGCGTTCCGCGGCGCTCCACCCCTTCACCATCTGCCACGCCTCGTCCTGCGCAACGGAATCGTACAGCAGGCCTGCCCAGAGCGCGGATAGTGCGCAAAGCGTTGGTTTTGGGCCCGCATCTGCGCCCCGCATCTCAAGGAAAGTCTTCAGCCGCACTTCGGGGAAAATGGTGGACAGGTGATCATTGAAGTCATCGATCGTCGGGCGTTCTCCCGGCAACGCCGGAAGCTCACCAGCCATGAACGCCCGGAAGGATTGCCCAGCGCAGTCCAGATACTTGCCGCCACGCCGAACGAAATACATCGGCACATCGACGGCGTAGTCGACATATCGCTCGAAACCAAAGCCGTCCTCGAATGCGAACGGCAGCATGCCCGTCCGGTCGGGGTCGGTATCCGTCCAGATATGCGAACGATACGACTGGTATCCGTTGGTGCGCCCTTCGGTGAACGGGGAGTTCGCAAACAGTGCGGTCACGATCGGCTGCAAGGCCAGCGAAACGCGCAGCTTGGCCACCATGTCGGCCTCAGAGGAGAAATCGAGATTGCTCTGCACCGTACAGGTGCGGAACATCATCTCCCGCCCCAGCCTACCGACCTGCTGCATGTATCTCGACATGATGCCATAGCGGGCCTTCGGCATCAGTGGCGTATCCGCCATCGACCAGACCGGCGATGACCCGGCAGCGAGAAACTCGATACCAAGGCGCCGCGCCACGTCTTCGGTTTCCCGAAGATGGCGCTCAATCTCTGCGCAAGTCTGGTGAATGGTCTCCAGCGGCGCCCCTGAAAGCTCGAACTGTCCTCCGGGCTCCAGCGAAATGCTCGCCCCGTCCCGCTTGAGGCCGATGATCGCGCCGCCTTCCATGATAGGCGCCCAGTCAAACCGCTCGCCGATTGTCTCAAGCAGGCTCCGGATCGAGGCCGCACCCTCGTAGGGCACGGGCTGTAATGAATCGGCCAGAAACCCGAATTTCTCGTGCTCGGTCCCGATCCGCCATTCATCAGGGGGCGTGCTTCCGGCCTCAAGGCTGGCGGCGAGTTCGGCTATTGAGGAGACGCGCTGGGCCGACTCGTCGATATCGCTTGTTGGAGTGCTCATGGAGTGCCGCCCGCTATCCCGATTTCACTTCCGGTTTCAGCGACATAGGTGGGCACGTCCGCTGGCGCCAGTCATGGGGGTTCAATTCTGTGGCGCCTTGGATGGCCAGTCCCCGGCAACGGCCTGCCAAACCGAAAGCGCCGCGATCACGGCCGTCTCCGCCCGCAACACCCGCGGCCCCAGGCTCACGGCCCGGATGAACGCGTTCTCTCGCAGCGCCGCCCTCTCTTCAGGCGCAAAGCCCCCCTCCGGCCCGATAAGGATCGCCGCAGGACCCGTACCTTCCCGCGCGACAACCGAGGCGATATCTGGCGCCCGGACACCCCTGCCGCCCCAGGGGGCGTCGGGTTCATCGCCAGCCTCATCGCAGAAGAACAGGACCCGGCTAGCGTCCCAGCCCGCTAGGATGTTTTCCAGCGAAGCCTCAGTCTCCACCTCAGGCAGGTCCAGCCTTTCGGTCTGCTCCGCCGCCTCCACAATGATCCGCTGAAGGCGCTCAGCGCGCAATGGAGGCGCATTGGTCCAGCGCGTACGCACCGGCACGATCCGCGACACGCCCAACTCCACAGCCTTCTCGACAATCAGGTCCGTAGCGGACTTCTTCACCGGTGCGAACAACAACCAGAGATCTGGACCGGACTCCTGAACCCGGCGCCTCTCCGCCACGGACAAAACGACGGCCCGCTTGCCGAACTCAGCGACCTCAGCATCGAACTCGCCGTCGCGGCCGTTGAACACCCTGACCACGTCCCCGACCCGCAGCCGCATGACCCGCGCCAGATAGTGCGACTGCGCCTGATCCAGCTCCAGTCGCCCACCGGCCTCCAGGGCCCCTTCGACGTAAAGGCGGGGTGTTGCGCTCATTTGGCTGCGCTATACCCGTTCCCATTCGCGAACAACAAGGGAGCGTTCGTTGTCCAAGCCCGGTCCAGGCGCATCTGGTCCCGCAGATGCGGTGACCGGCAGCTGGGTGGAATCCGCTCCGCGGACACTCCAGCCCTACCTGCGGCTCTCAAGGTTTGACCGTCCGATCGGGTTCTGGCTGCTCGGCCTTCCATGCCTGGCGGGGCTGGTCTTCGCCCGACTGCATACCGGCCTCGCGCCGATTGACGCCTGGTATTCAGCGCTCTTCATGGTCGGAGCCGTCGCCATGCGCGGCGCGGGATGCACCTACAACGACATTCTGGACAAGAACATCGACGCCGAAGTCGAGCGCACCGCTCACCGCCCGATACCGGCCGGCGTTGTTTCCGTGCGGCAGGCATGGGCGTGGCTCATTGGCCAATGCGTCGTCGGTCTGCTCGTGCTGTTGATGCTGCCGCTCCCAGCACAAATCGTCGGACTGGCCTCGATACCGCTGGTCGCCCTCTATCCAATCATGAAACGGATCACATGGTGGCCACAGGCCTGGCTGGGCCTCACCATGAATTGGGGCGTGCTGGTAGGCGCAGCGACGGCTCGCGGTACGATCACCCCTGAAGACATCGCGCTCTACTTCGCACTCGGCTTCTGGACGATCGGCTACGACACGATCTATGCGGCTCAGGATCGCGAGGATGACGCGCTCGTCGGCGTGCGGTCGACCGCCAGACTGTTCGGATCGCGTATCCGGTCTGGCGTGTGGGTATTCTACATCCTCACGATCGCGGCTTCGGCCGTAGCTTTCGTCCTCTCGGAAGACCTGCTCGCCCTTGGCCTGATCGCGCCGTTTGGCCTCCACCTACTCTTTCAGGCGACGCGCTTTGCCCCTGAGAACAACCCGTTGTCGCTACGCCTCTTTCGTTCAAACCGCGACGCCGCCATACTGCTCGTCGTTGGGCTCAGTATCGCGGCGACATTACCCTGACCGTTCTGCCGCAAGCTTCACAATGAGGGCCGACCATGCGCCTGAGTAGACCCCTCACGATTGGAGTTGCAGCAGGCGCAGCCGGCGTCCTGGCAGTCGGCGTCTTGATGAACGATCAGGAGGATGGCTCGCCTGCGCAACAATCCGAACAAGCAGGCAGTCCGTCTCCTTCGCTGTCTCCAGCCGCCCAACCGCAGCCAGCCCCCCCCAAAAATTCACCATCCTTCGAAGCCGCCCAGAGCGACTCGCTGGAGTTCAACGCGGTTCTCCCGGACGAACCACAACTCGCAGCCGTCACTGCTCAGCTTCAGACGGAAACCCAGACCTACTATGACCGGGTCCAGCGCGAAGCTGACCAGGCCGCGCAGTCATCTTCCGAACCGATGTGGGAATTCAACGTCGTCTGGCGGCCAGTCGCCAGCGCTGGGGGCTACGTCAGCCTTATCGGCCGCTCCTCCGAATACCGGGGCGGAGCCCACCCGATAGAACTGATCGACACGAAACTGATGCGCTCGGAAAACGGAGATGAAGTCCCGCTAGGCGATCTGTTCGCCGCCGACTGGCCGACACCCGCCGTGACGATCGCAATCTGCGAGGCGCTCAAGACCGCCAAGACAGAAAAGATAGGCGCGCCCACCGTATTCGACGAACCGATCGTGTGCGCCGGTCCAAACAGCAACCTGAGCGCACGGGAAGCCAAATTTGTTCCGGCTGCTTCGACGGAGACGAACCGGTTCGGCGGTCTCCATGTCTTCTACCAACCCTATCTGGTCGGCGCTTACTCCGAAGGCAGCTATGAACTGACGATCCCCTACGAAGTCTTCCGTGAGGATCTGGCCAAGGAGCACCAGCCTCTGTTCTCAGGTTCGCCCGTCCCGCTCGCGCCCTAGGAGCGCTTGCGCCGCTCTTTGAAGAACGACCTGAGCAATACAGAGGCTTCCGACGCCATCAGGCCGCTCTCGACTTCGGGAGACCAGTGACAACTCGGGCTATCGAAAAAACGCGGGCCGTTGAGCACGGCCCCGCCCTTCTCGTCGGCGGCGCCGAATACGAGCCTGCCAATGCGCGCATGAGAGATAGCGCCCGCGCACATCGTGCAAGGCTCCAACGATACATACATCGACAGTCCAGTGAGCCGATAATTGCCAAGGCGATTTGCAGCCTCGCGGAGCGCAACGATCTCCGCATGCGCCGTCGGATCATGCTGGGCGATCGGACAGTTCGCTCCTTCGGCGACGACATCATCCGTAGCCGGGTCTACAATCACGGCACCGATCGGCGCTTCGCCTGAGGCAGCAGCCTCGGCGGCAAGCTCGACAGCACGCGCCATGTGGCGCATGTCGCTGGCGCTCCATTGCTTGCTATGGTCCAACCACGTCTCCAATTGAGCTTCCAAAGGCACGACGGCAATCCTATGCGCATAATCGGCGGCGAATTCAAAGGCAGGCGCATATCTGCGCCGGATGGCATGAACACCCGCCCCACAACCGACCGCACGCGCGAAGCCGTATTCAATCTTCTGACCCACGCTGAATGGGCGCCGCCACTCCACGACAAGCGGGTAATTGACGCATTCGCCGGATCGGGCTCATTAGGCTTCGAAGCGCTGTCGCGCGGCGCCAGCTTCTGTCTTTTCGTGGAAACCGCCAGCCCGGCGCGCGGAGCGATCCGGACCAACATCGACACCCTCGGCCTGTTCGGCCGGACCCGCATCCATCGACGCTCAGCCACAGACCTCGGAACGAAACCAGCCTCCGTCGGCCCCAGGTTCGACATCGCATTCCTCGACCCGCCGTATGGCTATGAACTCGCGCCCAAGGCGCTAGCCGCCCTCGTGGTCGGCGACTGGCTCGCCGACGATGCCATCGCGGTCGTGGAAACCAGCAAGGACGAAGCGCCGACTGACTATCCCGGCTGGACCACGCTCGACTCGCGCGAATACGGCCCCGCAAGGATCGCAATCCTCGCAAGGTCCCCGCCCACTTCCTGACATCAGGGCTGGAGGATCGTGGCTCCGGTTGTCTGACGCGACTCCAGCGCCCGGTGCGCCTCAGCCGCGTCCGCAAGGCCAAAACGCTGCCCGATTCGCATCTCCAGACCGCTTTCCCGCAGGAACGCCCACAGCGCCGCCGACCCTCTCTCCAGGTCCGGCCGCTCATGCGCGAAATGATGGAGCCCCGGTCTGGTCATGATCAGTGACCCGCCTTGCGAAAGCCGCAACGGCGCAATGGGATCAACCGGACCCGAAGCATTGCCATAGCTCACAAACCACCCGCGCGGCCGCAATGCATTCAGGCTCGCTTCGGCTGAAGTCTTCCCAACGCTGTCGTACGCCACCGCCACCCCACGGCCGCCCGACCACTCTCGTGCCCGCGCCGCGACATCATCGCTCGCAAGCACCACCTCTTCGCACCCAAGTTGAGTGGCCACCGCCGCCTTCTCATCAGATGACACCACACCCATCACGCGACCGGCCATCGCCCGCCTGGGGATCAGCACTGACGCCACACCCCCGGCCGCCGCCCATACCAGTATCTGCTCATCAGCCTGCAGAGGCCGAACCTCGGACAGCAGCATCCACGCAGTAAGCCCCTTCAGGAAGATTGCCGCAGCCTGCTCATCCGTCACATCGTCAGGGATCTGCACCAGGCTGGAAACAGACGCATTCCGCTCTGTGGAGTACGCCGCGCCAAGCCCTGAATAGACAACCCGATCGCCGCTTTTAAGAGTGTTCACTCCCGGCCCAACCGCCTCGACCAGCCCGGCGGCTTCGCGTCCCAGAATTGCCGGCAACTTGGCCGGATAAAGTCCGGTCCGCATGTAGACGTCGATGAAGTTCAGACCGATCGCCGTATGGCGCAGCCGCACCTCTCCGGGCCCCGGTGGCGACAAGTCCATGTCCACATACTCCATCACCTCCGGCCCGCCGTGCGCCTTGATCTGGATGGCCTTGGCTGTGGACATATGAACGCTCTCCCTTGGTTTGCAGCTCAGACTCGTGTCTTTCTCACGCCATGTCCATGCCCCCATTGATCGCCGGTGTTGACGAAGCCGGGCGCGGCCCTCTCGCGGGACCAGTCTGCGCTGCAGCTGTCATCCTCGATCCGGCGAGGGATATCAGCGGCCTGGATGACTCAAAGAAGCTGTCGGCGACACGCCGGGCTGAGCTGTCAGTCACAATTCGTGAATCGGTGTTCGCCTGGTCGATTGGCTGGGCGAGCGTCGAAGAAATCGACTCCCTCAACATTCTCCAGGCAAATTTCCTCGCCATGCGCCGTGCCGTCGAAGCACTTGGCCACCTACCGAGCCTCGCCCTCGTCGACGGTCGCGATGACCCCGGCCTGCTCTGCCCGGTGCGGCCGATCATTGGCGGCGACGCCCTCGAACCTGCCATTTCCGCCGCATCCATCCTCGCCAAAACAGCGCGAGACGAGGCCATGTGTCTATTGGATTCGGAGTACCCAATGTACGGCTTTGCGGCTCACAAGGGCTACGGCGTAAAGCGCCACATCGAAGCCCTGCAAACGCATGGCCCCTGCCCCCACCATCGCCATAGCTTTGCGCCTGTGCGCGAGGCTGCGGCGAGGTTTGCCTAGCGACGTCCGAACAACCTCTCGATGTCGCTGAGCTTCAGCTCCACATAGGTCGGCCGACCGTGATTGCACTGGCCGGAGTGAGGCGTCGCCTCCATCTGCCGCAACAGCGCATTCATCTCCTCAGGGTTCAACCTGCGCCCAGCCCGGACTGAGCCGCGGCAGGCCATGTTGCCCATCACTTCCTCGATGCGCTCTTTCAACGCCATGCCCGCGTCGAACGAGGCAAAGTCGTCGGCCAGATCCCGAACCAGACCCTGAACATCCGTCTGCCCCAGCAATGCCGGCGTCGCTCTCACAGCAACCGCGCCATTGCCAAACGGCTCGATCTCCAGCCCCATCTCGGCCAGTTCGGCGGCGCGCTCGCAGACGCGCTCCGCTTCCTCTTTCGACAGCTCGACAATTTCCGGGATCAGCAATCCCTGTGTCCGTACCCCGCCCTGCGCCAACTCGCCTTTCATGCGCTCGTACACCAGCCGCTCATGCGCTGCGTGCTGGTCCACGATCACGATGCCATCGGCGGTCTGCGCCAATACATACGTCTCATGCATCTGCGCGCGCGCGACACCCAGCGGGTAATCGGCCTGTTTCTCTTCGGGCGACGGCTCAACCGGATCAAAACGTGCGCTACGCCCTGCATACTCCGATTGAAATCCGGACTGCGAAGCGCTGTCCGCGAGCCCGTCAGTGTACCGGGCGCCCGCCGGCGGCGCTGACTGCGACGGGCCAGCGTAGGACTGGAATGGCAACCCTGATGCCGGTCGCGCCGCGCCCAGCATGGCGCCGGCAACCGTGGTGCTCGCCCGATGCCCCGCAGCCGCCAGAGCATGCCGCAACCCACCGATGATCAACCCGCGCACCCCACCCGTATCCCTGAACCTCACCTCGGTCTTGGCCGGGTGGACGTTCACATCCACCTGCGTCGGCGGGAGCTCGATATACAAGGTCGCCATCGGGTGCCGGTCCCTGGCGAGAAAGTCCTGGTAGGCCGCACGCAACACCCCGGTCAGCATGCGATCCTTTACCGGACGCCTGTTCACGAACAGATACTGATGCTGTGCACTTCCGCGGCTGAAGGTCGGCAGTCCTGCAAAGCCGAACACCCGCACATCATCCCGTACTGCATCGATCTCGATCGCATTTTCCCGGAACTCCCGCCCAAGGATTGCCCCGGCGCGCGCCAGCAACGACGCCGTCTCAGCGTCCGCCTCCGCCTCGATCCGGAACACCGCCCGCTCGCCATTCTCCAGAACGAATCCACACGCTGGGTTGGCCAACGCAAGCCGCCGCATGACGTCCGACACCGCCAGGGACTCTGCCCGCTCGCTCCGCATGAATTTCAGTCTCGCCGGCGTGCGCGAAAACAAGTTTTCGACTTCAATCCTGCAGCCGCTGCGCGCGCCAGACCAGGCGCAAGGCGACGGATCATTATACGCGCCGCCATCAACTACGATCGCGTACGCTTCGGTGGAACCAGCGGCGCGCGACGCGATGCTCAAACGCGCCACGGCGCCGATTGAAGGCAGCGCCTCGCCGCGGAACCCCATCGTGGAAATGTTCAGTAGGTCCACGCCGCCGCCATCAACGCTGACGCTCAGCTTGGACGTGGCATGTCGTTGAACACAGAGCGTGAGCTCCTCAGCGTCCATCCCATGACCATCATCCTCGACGATGATCCGGCTCAGACCGCCGCCCTCGATCCGCACCCGAATGCGACGCGCGCCGGCGTCCAGAGCGTTTTCCACCAGCTCCTTCACGACAGCTGCAGGACGCTCGATCACTTCGCCAGCCGCGATCTGGTTCACCACATCGTCGGGAAGACGGCAGATGCTCGAGCTTGGAGCTGGTTGCGATTTCAAGACTGAGTCGGCCATGACCGCAGCATACGCCAAACTGCGCCTGCTGGCCGCTACACTCCACAGAAATGGATGTGTCGAATAAGGCCCTAGAGCCCGGGGAGTTTGGAAGCGCTACGGCGACGGATCAGCACTTCACCGCCACCCGTCACTTCTTCAGTCGCCGCCTGCTCCGCGGCATCGCCGGGGCCAGATTCCTCGAAATTCAGAACCTGATCGGCAAAATTCTCGCTCTTCTTCACCGACTGCGAGCTGTCATAATCAACGGTCGCCCGGATCGCGCTGTCCGTGGCCGCAGCTCCAGCCGCATTCACCAGCGCGCGTTCGCCGGGGCTCGCGTTGGCGCCCAGGTCCCTGCCAAAAACCGCCATGCGAGACTGCGGGTCAGAATTGAGGTCCTGCGGACGCGCCTCTCCCGGAGCCGGCGGCCGAAGGTTGTACTCAGGCGGCACAGTAAGGGGCGCCTTGCGCACGACCCGGAACTCATCCGGTGTACGCGGGCCAGACGAACAGGCGCCGGCCAGCAAACCCGATGCGACGACAGCGCCCAATGCGACCTTCAGCATGCCTATTCCTCAACGCTCGGGCGACAACGCCCTAATCGAACCCCGATCACTCGGAACTTTGCCGAGAGATAAAGAACTGGTCCACAAGCAGCAACACTGCACCGACGGAAATAGCAGCATCGGCGACGTTGAACACCCAGTAGAAGTAGATCCCTGAAAAATCTAGGAAATCAACGACCGCCCCGAATCGCGCGCGGTCGATCAGATTGCCGATCGCCCCGCCGATCACGAGCGACAGGGCCAGAGCCGTCGTCCGCCGCACAGCCCGCAACAGCCAGATGGTGAACGCCACAGCGATGCACGACGTCAGGAAGAACAATAGCCAGCGGGTCCAACCGTCAGCCTGGAGAGCCCCAAAGCTTACGCCGCGATTCCACAGCATCGTCAGGTCAAAGACCGACGACAACTCGATCTTCCCACACCGTTCCGAACCATCCAGACAGCCCATCGCGTTGAATCTGGACTCGAAAGAACCAGCCATTTCGTCCACTGATCGAGGACCGTGATCACGACGCTGAGGGGCAAACCCCATATCCAGTGACGCGTAATCTGGAACTTCGAACCGGCCACAGCTTCAGACATGATCATTGCGCTCCTTCGAGGCTGCGAACCTCCCGGACAGCCTTGGCGTCCCGCGGCGTGATGTCGGGAAATTCCGGGTCTGCCGTTGCCGGATCGAAATACTTCCACGAACGTGCGCACTTGACCCCAGGAGCCCTGAAGCTGTCCACCGCGACGCCAACCTCCCCCGCACCAGCGGAGTCGAGCTTCAGTTCCGCGTGAGAGGTGATGAAGATGTCTGCCGCGTCTTCGCCGGCAAACGCCTCAAGCAGCTCTTCCCTCCCCAGCGCCACCGACACACCGGCCTCCAGCGAAGAGCCGATACGCTTCTCGCGACGCTCGACCTCAAGCTTGCCGGTGACCGCCCTACGCACCTCAAAGATGCGCGCCCATTGCGATGCGACCTTCTCATCACGCCAACCGTCAGGGGTCGCAGGGAATTGCTGCAAATGCACCGAAGCGTTCGTCCCAGTATAGCTCTCCCAAGCCTCCTCGCATGTGAATACGAGTATCGGCGCGAACCACACACAGAGCCGGTGCATCAGATAATTCATCACCGTCCGGCACGCGCGCCTGCGCATCGACGACGGCGGGTCGCAATACAGCGTGTCCTTGCGGATATCGAAATAAACCGCCGACAGATCCACAACGCAGAAGTTCAGCAGCGCGTGATAAGCCGCCTTGAAATCATACGACGCATACGCCCCGCGAACCCGCTCATCGAGTTCACTCAGCCGATGCAGAACCCAACGCTCCAGCCCCGGCATCTCGGCCCGGTCCACACGTTCACTCTCGTCGAACCCGTGCAGCGCACCCAGCATGTACCGGAACGTATTCCGCAGCTTCCGGTAGTTCTCGACGTTCGCAGCAATGATGTCCGGCCCAAAGCTCGGATCGTCCCAATAATCAGACGAAGCCACCCATATCCGCAGGATGTCCGCGCCGTACTGTCCGCAGACCTCCTGCGGCGAAACGACATTGCCGAGCGACTTCGACATCTTGCGGCCGTCCTGCGCCACCACGAAGCCGTGCGTCAGGATCGCCTTGAACGGCGCCCGCCCACGGGTCGCGCAACTCTCCAGCAGCGAAGACTGGAACCAGCCCCGATGCTGATCCGACCCTTCCAGATAGAGATCAGCGGGCCAGCTCAGCCCGCGCTCCTCAAGCGTAAAGGCGTGCGTCGTGCCTGAGTCGAACCACACGTCCAGAATGTCTTCGACCTTCTCGTATTGCTCAGGATCGTGACTGCCGAGGAACTCCGAAGCGTCGCCCTCGAACCACGCATCTGCGCCGCCCTTTTCCACAGCGGCCACGATCCGGGAATTCACGGCCTCATCCTTGAGGATCGCTCCTGTCTCCCGATCCAGAAACAGGGTTAGCGGCACACCCCAGGCGCGCTGGCGTGAGATCAGCCAATCGGGCCGGTCGGCGACCATGGCGCGAAGGCGTTGGCGCCCCCGCTCAGGGGTGAACGCCGTCTTGTCGATCTCGCGAAGCGCACGTTCGCGCAGCGTCGATCCATCCTCGAGCTCCTGGTCCATCGCGATGAACCACTGAGGCGTCGCCCGTCGGATTACCGGCGCCTTCGAACGCCAGGAATGCGCATCCCTGAGCGTCGTCATTCCGCGCGCCAGCAACGCCCCCTGCTCGATCAGCTTGTCGATGACCGCCTTGTTCGCCGGACCATCTTCGCCCCGCTTCTTGCCTTCGAGGCGGATGATCTCCAGCCCCTCGAAGCCAGGGCACGCTTCCGTATACCGGCCAAACGCGTCCACGGTGTCTGGTATGTCCGACGTGCTGTGGCCGGTGGCCCGCCACACCTCATAGTCATCCTCGCCGTGCCCCGGCGCGGTATGCACGAAGCCCGTACCAGTTTCATCCGACACATGCCCACCCGGCAGAAGCGGCACATCGAAGTCGTAGCCGCCGAGCCCGGCGTCGCGAAACGGATGCGCCAATGTCAGGCCAGCCGGCGACACATCCCGAACACGCTTCCACTTGGCGGCCTTGGCAGCCTTCAGAACATCATCCGCCAACTTGTCCGCGAGGATCACGCGATCGCCAGGCTTGATCCACGGCTCGAACGGAAGATCTGCCTCAAGCTCAGAACACTCATAAAGCCCGTACTCGATGACCGGGCTGAAGGAGACCGCCCGGTTGGCGGGGATCGTCCAGGGCGTGGTCGTCCAGATGACTACGGGAACCCCGACCAGCTCGGCGTCGTCCGATGCAATCACCGGAAACTTCACCCAGATCGTCGTCGCCTTGCGGTCCTGGTATTCGATCTCGGCCTCAGCCAGCGCCGTCTGCTCGACCGGCGACCACATCACCGGCTTGGCGCCGCGACGCAGCTGGCCTGACGTGGCCACCTTCAGGAACTCCTGCACGGTCACCGCTTCCGACCGGTACGCCATGGTCAGGTAGGGATCATCCCAATTGCCCACGCCGCCCAGGCGCTTGAACTCATCCCGCTGCACGTCGACCCAGTGCTCCGCGTACGATCGACACGCCTTGCGAAATTCAGAAGGCGGAACCTCCCGCTTCTGCTTACCCTTCGACCGAAACTCCTCCTCGACCTTCCATTCAATCGGCAGGCCGTGACAGTCCCATCCAGGGATGTAGTCGGCGTCGTAACCCGTCATCTGACGGCTTCTCACAACGATGTCCTTCAGGATCTTGTTCGTCGCCGTACCAATGTGGATGTTGCCGTTGGCATAGGGCGGGCCGTCGTGAAGCATGAACGGCGGACGCCCCTTCGCGTCATCGCGAAGCTGCCGGTACATGCTCTCGCTTTCCCAACGCGCCAACCGCTCCGGCTCCTGCTTTGGCAGCGAACCGCGCATCGGGAAGTCTGTCTTGGGAAGGAACAGAGTGTCCTTGTAGGGATTTGCGTTCTCGGATTTGTCGTTGCTCATCAATCAGATCTTCGAATTCTTGAAACCATGCAGCGCTTCACCGGCGCGGGGTTAGCGGCGCGCCGGGGTGGTAATTCGAATGATGATCACGCGAGATACGTTCATGGGGGCTGCTTACAGGCCGAATCCCCCCTCGCCAAGTCCGATCAGGCCGGCGGAGGCGCTGCCGCCAGAATTGCCCGCGCTTGCTCCCGATCCTTGTGCATCTGGGCCGTCAGGTCTTCGATACTTTCGTACCGCTCCTCGGCGCGCAGGTAGCTGACAAAGGCAGTCTCAAGCCGGCGACCATAAAGATCGGCCGACACGTCCAGCAGGTGAACCTCAAGCAGCGGCTCCCGAAGCCCCGTCGTCGGGGTCCGCCCGAAGCTGGCAACACCGGGAAGCCAGTCTTTTGCGCCCTCTTCCCGGGCAAAGACGGCGTAGACGCCGAACGGCGGATGCACCAATCCCTCCAGGCGCATGTTGGCGGTCGGAAAGCCCAGCGTGCGACCACGCTTCTCTCCGCCCTCAACCACCGCATCAACCACCCACCAATCACCGAGGAGGCTACGCGCATCATCCAGCCGGCCTGAAATGATGGCCTGCCGGATCCGTGTCGAAGACAGCTTCCCGACACTGTCCGAAACTTCCGGAACGATCTCCACCGCGATGCCCCGCGCACGCCCGAGTTCCACCAGCCGGTCCGTGTCGCCCATCCGGCCGCGCCCGAACCGGAAGTCAAACCCTACGGCGCAACCTTTCGCTCCCAGGCGCCCGATCAGGACGTCGTCTACAAACGCCTCGTCGCTCTGCTGCGACAGCTCACGGTCAAATGGAATTAGCACACACCCGTCCACGCCCATGCGCTCAAGCACGCGCGCTCGCTGCCGCGGCGTGTGGATGCGCTCGGATGGCTGATTAGGAGCAAACAGGTCACGCGGCGAAGGATCGAACGTCGCCATGATCCACGGTCCGGATCCGGCGCCGAGGTCCTTCGCAGCCTCGATCACCGCGCGATGCCCGGCGTGCAGGCCATCGAAATTACCGATCGCCACGAAGCCGCCGCGAAGTTCTTTCGGCGCCTGCCCTTCCAGTGAAACTGTCAACATGCCGAGACGGCTATCCCTCTGCCCGGCCCGGCACCATCACCTTGGCGATGCCCTTCACCACAGCCTTGCCATCTACTTCGCACTTCACCGCAAGCACAACGCGATTGCCGCGCTCGATCTTCTCCTGCACCTCGGCGACCGCGGTCACCTTGTCGCCGATCCGGACGGGCCTGCGGAACTTCAGTTCGAGATCCGTGAAGATCGCGCCCGGCCCCGGCAGATCGTTGCCGAGAATCGCCGAGATGTAGGACGCCGTCAGCGCGCCATGAGCGATCCGCCCCCCAAACGGCGTCGCCTTGGCAAACTCCTCATCCATGTGCAGCGGATTGTAATCACCGGAGACGCGCGCAAAGTCCTGCACGTCCTGCTCGGACACTTCGTGCTCGATCGAAACCGCCATTCCGACTTCGAGTTCCTCGAACGACTTACCCTTGTTCATGCTCGAGGCCTTTCATTCTACCTGCGCGCCCGTGACTAGCCACCAGCACCGAACCGCAGGTCCGATGCTGTTCACCATTTATTTGGTTCATCTGTCTAGCTTTTTCCGTCGGCGCAAGAGCGCGCCCGGAGTCAGTGAATGTCAGTTGATCTTTCCATGCCCGTCCTGGTCGTCGACGATTACAGGACCATGGTTCGGATCATCCGAAACCTCCTGACTCAACTGGGCTTTTCCAACATCGACGAAGCCTCCGACGGAGAGGAGGCATGGGGAAAGATCCGTAAATCCGCTTACGGACTGATCATCTCCGACTGGAACATGGAGCCAATGTCAGGTTTCGAGCTGCTCAAGCAGGTTCGGAAAGACAACGCCCACCAGGACACGCCCTTCATCATGGTGACGGCCGAATCAAAGTCAGAAAACGTCGCCGCCGCCAAGGAAGCTGGCGTTAGTACTTACATTGTAAAACCATTCAACGCAGCGACCCTTCGCTGTCAGTTGAAGTCAGTATTGGGTGAGATCTGACCGGGCAGAACAGATAGCCGGTCAGTGAGTGGAGTAAGCGTATGGCCGCCAGTAACGCACGAAATAGCCGCCGAGCGGTTTCGAAGGCATCTTTGAGAGTGAACCACGCAAACGTCGTATCGATTGCACATCGATCGGAAGCTTCAGAGGCGCGCGCGCCGCTCGCATCGGAAGAGCTCGAGGCGGCGTTACGGGAGACTGGCGCCGCTGTTCACGCCATCATCGACGAGGCGGAATCAGTCCTGGCGCTGGAAGACCAGAGCAACAGCGACTACGCGAAGATGGTCCGCGCTTCCATGCTCCGGGTCCTTGAGGTCTGCGCATTCGAGGACCTGACGGGTCAGCGCATCTCAAAGGCGGCAGACGTACTCCGGCTCGCGGAAGGCCTCGCCACACCGTCCAACGAGAACCATGACCGCCCAGAACTGAACGGGCCCGCGTTGAACGCCCCCACATGTCGCAGGCGCAGATCGACGAAGTCTTCGCGAAATAGCCTACCAGCGCAGTAGGGGCGCGACGTAGGTCGCCTCCACGCCCCGCTCCCTGAGCAGGCTGGCGGCGTCGTCCCCAAACGTCTCGGGCTGCTGCAGCGCATGCCCATGAATCCCGTCGCCAATGAAGAGCGACCTGACGCCCTCGTTCATGGCGCCGCGAATATCCGTGTCCGGACCATCGCCGATCGCGAGAATCCTGTCGGCTGAGGCAGACAACCCAGCCGCCTCCGCCTCCTCGCGCGCAAGATCATAGATCGGACGATCCGGCTTGCCGGAACGCAGGACTGTCCCGCCATACTGCTCAAACAGTTCCGCCAGCGCGCCCGCAGACCAGATCAGACGGTCGCCATGCCGAAACTGCACATCAGGGTTCGCACAGATCATGTCGAGCCCGGTTTCCGCGAGCGCCTTCATCTCGTCGCGATAACGCTCCGGTTCGTCATCCGGATAGTCGCGCAGGCTCGTGCAGCAGATCACAGCCGCACGGCTGATATCGTCGGTAATCTCAAGATCGAGACCCTCGTAGACTGACGTGTCACCGGGCACGCCAATGGCGTAAACAGGCCCGCCATGTTTGATGAGCTCTCGGCGTGTTGCATCGCCCGAAGTCGCCACACGGTCATAACAGGTCTTGGGTACGCCCAGCCGGTCCATCACCGCCAGCACACGCTTCTCGGGCACCGGCGCATTGGTCACCAGCACCACCCCGCCGCCCGCACTTCGATGGCGGCTTAGGGCGTCGCAGGCGTCTGCGAATGCTTCGCGACCATTGTGAACCACGCCCCAGACGTCGCACAACGCAAGATCGAAGCTGTCGGAGATCTCTGAGAGCCCGGCGATGTGTTGAAATGCAGTGCTGGCCAATTCCGGCGCCGACCCTTCCAGCTACATCGTCGCTGCGCCGACCCGGCGGATAAATTCCGGCGGCGGCGCGGTCTCTTCCAGCAGCGACCCCTTGATCGGCCGCGGCGCGCCGAAGACATGGCCCTGGCCGAAGGGGATATCGAATTCAAGAAGCTCGATGACCGACTTCTCGCTCTCGACCTTCTCCGCGATCAGGTCGACGCCGTAGCGCGTAAAGACAGCGGGCACATCTTCCGGCGAGATGTCACGGGTGATCGAAGACAGCGGGCGCTCGCCACCGGGCGTCAGCTCCTCGAGCAGCCGGTCGCCATTCACCTTCACGAAGCGAACGCCCGCCGCGTGCAGCTCTGGCAGGTCAAACGCGAGACCGTCCCCCTTATCGAGCGAGAACCGGAAGCCAAGGTCGCGCAGGCGGCCCATGTTTCGCATCGCCAGATCAGAGCGGCGCTGGAAGGTCTTCACGCCCATTTCAAAGATCATGGAGCCCGCGAGGTCACGATTTTCCTTCATGAACTCAAGGAAGGACGGGAAGAAATTGTCATCCTCAAGCGACGCCATCGCGATATTGCAGAACACGCCGATCCTGCGGTCGCGCTCAGACAGCCGCCGCACGATCTGCACGCAGCGGAACAGCAACATGTTGTCGATGACGCCAAGCAGGTTCGCGTGCTCTGCGGCCCCAAGAAACTCACTCGGCATGATAAGCTTGCCGTCCGCCCGGCGCAGACGCGTGAAGCCTTCATAGAAGCAAACCCGCCGTTGAGGCAGATTCACGATCGGTTGCAGGTGCAGATCAACGCGGTTTTCACGCAGCGCGTCACGAACGGCGTCCAGCGCAGAAGCGCCGTCAATCGACGATCCTGCACGCCCGAGCGCACCACCTGCAGGCGGCTTTCGAAGTTCTTGCCCAGCTTGGTGATCATGTCTTCGAGACCGCGCATCTCCGACACGATCGTCTCGCGCCGGTTCGCCGATTCTCGTTCGAACGACTGCACCAGGTCCTTCGATTGAGCCTCTGCTTCAGCCACTCTCGTGGTCAGCTTCCGCAGTTCGGCCTTCATCTCGAAGAGCGCTTTCTCCGTGGCGCTCGCGCCAGCCGTGCGGGCGATGGCCATGTGGATCTGCGAGAACGCCAGGCCCGTCGCCACGGCCGCAAGGCCCGCCATCACCGGCACAGCGCCATAGTACTGGACGAGCGCAAGCCCGCCCAGCGCTGACGCCGTCAGGTAGACGAGCGCGATCATGATGTGAGCAATTATCGGCATTCCGTCGCGTTCAGCCCCGCGCCACCACCAGCGCAATCCTCTGTTTCTGTTGGCATCCGCCAACGTTGACAAGAGAACAATGTAGCATGTCCGCACAACGAGGGGCGAGCGCCGTCATGCAGTAGGCGATCACTTCGCCAATTACGTGTACCCCGCCCCCTCAACGCCCCTGTTTTCCCTGCGATTACATGTCCCTACAGCGATGTGGGATTGTGGCAACACTGCGGCCAAGACTTGTCCGAACCGCCATCAATTAATTGGACAGTCCGAACCCTGCCCCGTATCGAGGAGCTCAAGCTTCTCGCGGACGGAAATACGGGATCGACAGTTTCCGTCCGCGAATTCGGGGGCTACGGGGAAAACGGGGCTTCTGCCGACAGGCCGAAGCCCCGTTTTGCGTCTGGCGTTACCCGATAGCGGTCTCAGCCTGTTCCTTGGCAATTCGTTGCTCGATGGCGCCAAGCCCATCAATCTCGACCCGCACGACATCGCCATCCTTCAGGAACGCCGGCGGCGTCCGCGCGACCCCCACACCGGCCGGCGTGCCGGTAAACAGCAAATCGCCAGGCTCGAGCGGGAACGCTTTGGTCAAATGCTCGATCTGCGCGGCGATGTCGAAGATCATGTCGCCGGCCAACCCGTCCTGACGCACCTCACCATTCACAAAGCAGCGCAAGCGCAGCGCCGACAGGTCATCGATCTCGTCGGCCGTCGTCAGCCAGGGCCCCACAGGCGCATGCGTATCAAAGCCCTTCCCCATGATCATCGTAGGGGTGGCCCTCTGCCAGTCACGAACCGAATAATCGCATCCGCACATGTATCCCGCGATGATCTCATGCGCCCGATCACGCGGCACATGCCGGCCCCTCCGGCCGATCACGACAACAAGCTCAGTCTCATAATCCAGCGCATCGGAAACGGCGGGAAGCCACACCTCCCCAAACGGGTCATTGATGCTGCTAGACTGCTTGTTGAACCACATCTGGACGGACGGCGGTTCCCGACCCGTCTCGGCCGCGTGGTCCCTGTAGTTGAGCCCGATCCCGAGAATTTTTCCCGGACGCTCGATCAGGGAAACAAGCCGCAAATCTGATACGGGCAGCGCTTCGCCGCTTGTCGGCAGCTCGCCAAGCTCCGCAGGCGCGGTGGCGGCAAGGCCCAGTATTTCACTCAGTGAGACATCCTCGCGCAGCGGCGTGATCACATCATCAGCAACGGTTCCGTACCGAAAGCTCCCTGCGTGTTCGAAACGTGCGACCTTCATTCACCACCCGGATCAATTCTCACGTCGACAATGGACCATCCCTGTCGATCCGCCTAGGTATTCCCCGTCACTAGCGGGGTTATTCGGAATGGCAATCTACTCAGAGATGTTGCGCGGTCGCGACGTCTTTGCGCCCGCAGCGGATATCCGCGTACCGGCGTACCAGCGAGGGTTTGCCTGGACCGAGAAAGAGGTCGGCGAACTGACGCGCGACCTCGTCGAAGCCTTCACACAATCCGTCATCTTCTTTCTGGGTACGCTCGTTCTGGTGCAGCCACGGGCCCGCGGCCCCGGCGACATCGTGGACGGGCAACAGCGGCTGACGACGCTCACGATCATTCTCGCGGTGCTGCGCGACCTCACCCCCTCAAAGGATGTCGCCTACACCGCGCACAGCATGATCGGTCACGAGACCCCCGCCTTCGTCGGCGACAAGCAGAAATGGCGGCTCACCCTCAACTCGATGGATGCGGAATTCTTCCGGAAATTCGTCCAGACCAAGAACGGCACCAAGGACATCGACGCCATCAAGGACGCCGCCGAGGAATCCGGCTCCGAATCCCAGAAACGCATCGCCATGGCGGTTCAGGCCATCCACGACGAACTCGACCAGATATCGCCGCAGGAGCAGGAGCGCTTCGTCAACTGGCTGGCCAATGACCTCCACGTCTCCAAGGTCCGGGTGACCGAGCACAACATCGCCTACAAGGTCTATCTGGTCCTCAACCGTCGCGGCCTTCCGCTCTCCGACCACGATATCCTGAAGGCCGCGCTGCTCGAACGCGCCGGCTTTCCTCCCAAGGAAGCGGTCAAGCACTCCGAGCGCTGGAACAGCTTCGCCAACCGCCTCGGCCATGACGCGTTCGAAGCGATGCTCAAGCAGGTCCGCTTCCTCTATGATCGCCAGATGAAGGGCGAGTTCCTGGACGCCATCCTGCTGTCCATCCTGCCGTTCATGACGATTGCCAACTTCATCAACGACAAGCTGCCGCGGTTCGTTGACGCCTTCGACGCCATCGTCAACGGCGCGAAAACCACGCTCATCAGCTTCTCTCCCGAAACCGAAAAGCGCCTGACCTTCCTGCGCGAGATCCATCACGAGGGCTGGCGTGCGCCGGCCATGAAGTACCTCGTCGACTATGCCAACGACGATCAGGAAACCGACCGCTTCTTCACCAAGCTCGAGCGTCTGGCCTACATGCTCCAGTACGGCGGCCGCCCGCGCGACTTCCGCCAGCGCCGCTACCGCAAACTCCTCGACGCGATGGATTCGCCGGGTTGGATGTCTGATCCCGAGAGCCCGCTGGAACTCTCAGGCGTCGAACAATCCGATTTCCGCGAGCGGCTCCGGGGCCGTTTCCCCAACTTCAAGCAGCGCCGCGCTCTCCTCATGCGGATCAACGCGTCAGTGCCCGGCGGCCGGGTCCTGCCCTCCGACGCCGATGCAACCGTCGAACACATCCTGCCGCGAAACCCGCCGCGCGATTCCGGATGGTTCCAGGCCTGGTCCAAGAAGAGGGACCGCGAGGAACTGGTCGAGTGTATCGGCAACTTCACCCTCCTCACCGACGCGGAGAACCAGACCGCCGACAGGAAGAGCTTCGAGGAAAAGAAGGCGATTTTCTTTGAAAACGGCGCTCCGACCTACGAGCTCACGGCGGACCTTCAGAACAAACCCGCATGGACGCCAGAAGAGGCCCGCGCCCGTCGCGAATGGCTGGTCGAGATCATGTCCGCAGAGTGGGATCTGGCCTGATCCCCACCCTTCGCCTTCGCGTCACCGCTTGACGTCGCGGACCAGCACGTAGACGTTTCCGCAAAACACAAGCTGCACCAGCAGCCTTAGGGAGAGTCTGCGCTATGAACACCAATATGAGGGCGTTGTTGTGCGCCACCGCGGCCGCTGCCGCCCTGCTGACGTCCGCGTGCGGTGAGAATTCAGCCGAGACCGCGCCTGTGGTCACTGAAACCGAACCGGCGACCACCTTTGCCCAACCCGCGACAGCGCTGGGGCTACCCACCGCAGCGCCAGCCGATGTGGGGTTCTCAGCTGAAGGGCTCCAATCGCTTAGGGACGAGTTCCGCGCCCTGGTCGACAACAAGGAACTGGCCGGCGTCACTACCGTGCTCTCCCGCCACGGCCAGATTGTCCATTTCGACACCTACGGCGCAGCCAGCGCCGCCTCCGGCGAACCCCTACAGCCCGACAGCATCTTCCGCATCGCGTCCATGACCAAACCCGTCGCCGGCGTGGCGATGATGCAGCTCTGGGAACAGGGCAAGTGGAAGATGGACGACCCGGTCGCCATGCACATTCCCGAATTCGCTGATCTGCAGGTGAAAACCGCTGATGGCGGTACGGAACCGCAGAACAGCCCCATGACGATGGCCCAGATCATGAGCCACTCGGCGGGTCTCGGCGTCAGCGCGGTCTATGGCGGCTCGGATCTCGGCTCCGGCGATCTGCAGGACATGATCAACAAGCTGGCCGCGATGCCGCTGGAAACCCAGCCGGGCACGGCGTGGGACTATGGCCCCAGCGTGAACGTACAGGGCTACCTGATCGAAAAACTCTCCGGCCAATCTCTCGATGCATACTTCGAAGAGAACATCTTTCAGCCGCTCGGCATGACCGACACAGGCTTCTGGGTGCCAGAAGAAAAGGCCCCACGGGTCGTCGCAATCCACACCTACGACGACAACGGCCAGATCATGGCGGCCGACGCATCCAACGAGGTGAGGACCGATAAGCCAGAATTCCTGTCCGCCTCTGGCGGCCTGATGTCCACTGCTGGCGATTATTGGAAATTCGCGCAGGCCGTCCTGAACGGAGGAGAACTCGATGGCGCGCAGATCCTGCAACCCGAAACCGTCCAGATGATGTACGAAAACGTCCTCGCGGATGGCGTCGCGGTCGATCTCTATGGCCCTGAAATGCCTGGCATCGGCTTCGGCATGGACTTCGCCGTTGTGATGGACCCTGAAGCCGTCGGCACGGGCCAGGGGCTCAACACCCACTACTGGGGCGGCGCTTACGGCACGTGGTTCTGGATCGATCCAACCAACGACGTCGTGTTCGTAGGCATGATCCAGAACCGGGATGGCTCGCGCCCCGATGGCGGCACGCCACGCACCCGGGACATCTCACCGCGCGCCACCTACGCCGCCCTCACCGATCCGTCGAAATAGCCGGAGCCGCCCATAAATGAAGGATGAGGAGCTCGAACGCCGCCAGGAATGGATCCGCACGATCCGCCTGATGCATCGCAATAAGCGGCTCGCGGGCTACCTCACCTGCGTTCTCGGGATCATCCTGGTACTCTGGGGGCGCTTTGGCATTGGCGCCCCCGCTTGGGCGATCCCGGCCGGCATAGCGGTGATCTTTGCCGCCTGGGTTCTCTTCATCTATGTCCTTTGGGACCGCTGGCGCTGGGCCAAGGCCAACGACCCGTCCAAAACAGAGTCACCCCGGTGACTACAACCCGTCCGCATCAGGAAGCGTAAATGACAAACCTCTTCGACCTCTCCGGCAAGACCGCCGTGATCACCGGCTCCTCCAAGGGCATCGGAAAAGCGATCGCCGAACAGTTCGCAGCCCATGGCGCGCGCGTGGTCATCTCCTCCCGCAAGCCGGAGCCCTGCCAGCAGGTCGCTGACGAGCTCAACAAGAAGCATGGCGACGGAACCGCAATCGCCGTCCCCGCCAACATTTCCTCGAAGGACGACCTCCAGAACCTCGTAAACGAGACCAACTCGGCATTCGGGCAGATCGACATCCTGATCTGCAACGCCGCTTCAAATCCCTATTATGGACCCATGTCAGGGATCGAGGACGAGCAATTCTCCAAGATCCTTTCCAACAACATCATCTCGAACAACTGGCTGATCCAGATGGTTTCGCCGCAGATGAAGGAGCGTAAGGACGGTGCCATCGTCATCATCTCCTCGATCGGCGGCCTGCGCGCCTCCACCGTCATCGGCGCCTATTGCATCTCGAAGGCTGCGGACGTTCAGCTGGCCCGTAACCTCGCCGCCGAACTGGGGCCGCACAACATCCGCGTGAACTGCATCTCGCCCGGCCTCGTGAAGACCAACTTCGCAAAAGCGCTCTGGGAAGACGACGCCAACCGCGAACAGCGTGAGGAGGAAACCCCGCTGCGCCGCATCGGAGAACCCGACGACATCGCCGGCGCAGCCGTCTACCTCGCCTCCCGGGCGGGCGCCTGGACAACCGGCCAGAACATCGTGGTCGACGGCGGCGTCACAGCGGTCTGAGTTAAAACCCATGGCCGATCAACGCATTGGGGCGGACGTCTCCGATTTCGCACGCGCGCATATGGAAAGGTTCCTCTCTGGCGACCTTCCCCGGCGCACATCGCCATGGGTATCCGCCCGACCTGTGGGTCCGCAGCGTTTCTCGCGGCCACCTGCTGGCCGTCTGGCCAAACGACGGCTCCAGAAACATCGGCTCAGGCCGGGTCTTCGGAGGATGGGTGGCGGGCCTGTCGGACAACATCGTGTCCCTCTGCATGGCCTCCGCCCTGGAGGAAGGCGAAGGCTTCACCACACAGGACCTCCAAATTAAGCTCTTCAGGCCGGTGGACGGCCCGGAGATCGAGATCGAAGCTTGGTTGAAGAACCGCTCGCGGACCACCGGCTACGTCGAGGCCGACTGGCGCCTCCCCAACGGAAAGCTCGCCGCCAAGGTCTTCGCGTGGAAGGCGATCCGGCCTAGGGAAGCGCTCGGCAAACCCTCCTGACAACCACCCCGTCAGGCTGTCGCCGCCCCGCCATCGCCCGGCCCGCTTGCCTGCCGGAAACGTCGCGGCGGTGACCTTGACGCGAGGAGCGACGGGGCCTATCTGCGCCACCACTGGCACTCTCAATCGGGGAGTGCCAGACCCATTTTCGTCAGAAATGTGGGCCCCGCGCCCAGTCACGAGACACTAAAGGCACATCATGAAATTCCGACCCCTCCACGACCGCGTACTGGTCCGCCGCGTCAAGGAAGAAGAAAAGTCCAAGGGCGGCATCATCATCCCCGACACTGCGAAGGAAAAGCCGCAGGAAGGCAAGGTCATCGCCGTCGGCGCTGGCACGGTTGGCGAAGACAACGAGCGCGTGCCGCTCGACGTCAAGAAAGGCGACACCATCCTGTTCGGCAAATGGTCTGGCACCGAAGTCACGATCGATGGTGAAGAGCTCATCATCATGAAAGAGAGCGACATTCTCGGCGTCATCGAGAAGTAGCACCGCCCTCCACCCGAACTCCCAATCACGAGAAAGACTAAGCAAATGGCTGCAAAACACGTTCAGTTTTCCACTGAGGCACGCGAGAAGATGCTCAAGGGCGTCGACATTCTCGCCAACGCGGTGAAAGTCACGCTCGGCCCGAAAGGCCGCAACGTGGTCATCGAGAAATCCTTCGGCGCCCCGCGCACCACCAAAGACGGCGTCACCGTCGCCAAGGAAATCGAACTCGAGAACAAGTTCGAGAACATGGGCGCGCAAATGCTGCGCGAAGTGGCTTCCAAGGCCAACGACGTCGCCGGCGACGGCACGACGACCGCGACCGTGCTCGCGCAGTCGATCGTCCGCGAAGGCATGAAGCGCGTCGCCGCCGGCATGAACCCGATGGACCTCAAGCGCGGCATCGATAAAGCCGTCGCCGAAGTCGTCGAGCTTCTCGCCAAGGACGCCAAGAAGGTGAAGACCAGCGACGAGATCCGTCAGGTCGGCGCCATTTCCGCCAACGGCGAAAACGAAATCGGCGAGATGATCGCCCAGGCGATGGAAAAAGTCGGCAACGAGGGTGTCATCACCGTCGAGGAAGCCAAGTCGCTCGAGACCGAACTCGAAGTCGTCGAAGGCATGCAGTTCGACCGCGGCTACATCAGCCCCTACTTCATCACCAATGCCGACAAGATGACGGTCGAGCTCGAAGAGCCGATGATCCTTCTCCACGAAGGCAAGCTCTCCACGCTCCAGCCGCTGCTTCCGGTCCTGGAATCGGTCGTTCAGTCCCAGCGTCCGCTGCTGATCATCGCAGAAGACGTCGAAGGCGAAGCGCTGGCGACCCTCGTGGTCAACAAGCTGCGTGGCGGCCTCAAGGTCGCCGCCGTCAAGGCTCCGGGCTTCGGCGACCGTCGCAAGGCCATGCTGCAGGACATCGCGATCCTGACCGGCGGCCAGGTCATCTCCGAAGAACTCGGCATTAAGCTCGAAAGCGTCACGACCGCCATGCTTGGTAGCGCCAAGCGCGTGAACCTCGGCAAAGACGACACCACGATCGTCGACGGCGCCGGCAAGAAGAAAGACATCGAAGGCCGCATCTCGCAGATCCGCAAGCAGATCGAAGACACGACCTCTGAGTACGACCGTGAGAAGCTCCAGGAGCGTCTTGCGAAACTCGCTGGCGGCGTGGCCGTGATCAAGGTCGGCGGCGCAACCGAAGTCGAAGTGAAAGAGCGCAAGGACCGCGTCGACGACGCCCTGAACGCCACCCGCGCAGCTGTCGAAGAAGGCATCGTTGCAGGCGGCGGCGTCGCCCTGCTCCGCGCCGGCGCGAAAGTTGGCGCCGAAGGTGACAACGACGACCAGCAAGCTGGCATCGACATCGTTCGTCGCGCTCTGGAAGCCCCGATCCGCCAGATCGCGGAAAACGCAGGCGTCGAAGGCTCGATCGTTGTCGGCCGCGTCCTCGGCGAGCGCAAAGCCAGCTTCGGCTTCAACGCGCAAAGCGAAGAGTACGGCGACATGGTCGAAATGGGCATCATCGACCCCGTGAAGGTCGTCCGCTCCGCCCTCCAGAACGCCGCATCGGTTGCCGCTCTCCTCATCACGACGGAAGCAGCGATTGCCGAAGCGCCGAAGAAAGAGTCGGGCGGCATGCCTGGCGGCGGCATGCCCGACATGGGCGGCATGGACTTCTAGTCCACACCACTGCCAACAGCTCAGCAGGGGCGGCTCTACGGAGCCGCCCTTTTTGATTCCAGACCTGAAGACGAAAAAAAGGGCGGCGCGAATGAAACGCGCCGCCTTGAAAGGGTCTGATACGAGCGTTTCCTCCCCGAAACGCCAAACCGCCGAAGCAGTTCACTTGTCACAATCGTGCAACATGATCACGAAGTCAAGCGCGAACTTACATCTTTGTTACCTGAATGGGCACAACATGCCGCAAAAGCGCCCCGCAATATGAATTCGAATCGCTGCGGCAACCAAAGCACCCGCTGCGCGCAATATTATTGCCGAGGCATTCCCTCAGGTGTAAGCCGCGCCCAAGGATTTTTCCAGCGCCGCCCGAAACTCGCCCATGCGCACGCCCGCATCCTCGAAGATGAACTCACGACGTGACAGCCTCACGGGCCCCGCCCCCTGCTCAGACATCCGCTGAGCAAGCTCCGCGGCCCTCTGATTCTCACAGATGCCAACGCCAGGCGAAATCACACGCAGCGAATTGCCCAGCAACGACGCGACATCGGCGCCCGCATCAAACTCGATGATTGTGTTGCGCCGGCCAGCTTCCCTCGCCTCCATCGCCCGCAACATAGCCTCCAGCTCGCCAAGCGCCTCGTCCGTCCAGTCGGCGCCAAGACTGGCGCACAACCAGGCCTGGCTCTTCAGGATCACCCCATCGCTCAGCACCCGAAGGCCATTCCCCTCAAGCGTCGCCCCAGTTGTCGTGATGTCGACCACAACCTCCGCATCGCCTGAGGCCGGCAGCCCTTCGGTTGCCCCTGCACTCTCCACAATCCGGTAATGACCCACACCGCACTCATCGAAGAACTGCCGCGTCTGACGCAGATACTTGGTGGCGACCCGTAGTCTTCTGCCGGTCCGCATGTCCTGAAGCGCAGCGACGTCATCAAGGTCCGCCATGGTCTCCACGTCGAGCCAGGCATTGGGTACCGCAACCACAATGTCTGCATGGCCGAACCCGAGCGGCGTCAGCAGGAACGCCGCCGTGTCCACTGCACTCATCGTCTCGTGCAGCAGGTCCGCTCCCGTCACCCCGACATGCACGCTCCCGCTCACAATCAGCGAGGCGATCTCCGAAGCCGACCGGAATTGCAGATCAACTCCGGGAGCCGACGGGATCTCCCCAGCATAGCCTCTGCTCCCCGCCGCAGCCTTGAGAGGAAATCCCGCCTCGGAGAAGTAGCTTTCGCAATTCTCCTTGAGCCTTCCCTTCGAGGGCACAGCAAACATCAACTTGCTCATGCCGCCCCTCCCACAGGTCCCAAACGATCAGCACGCAGGGCGGCCCCGATCGCAGCAACACGCCGCTGCGGCTGCATCCGGGCGATCAATCCGTCATAGCGTCCGCCAGAAAGAAACGGCGCAGACGGTGACCCCTCAAACGCAAACTCGAACGCGAAACCATCGTAGTACTCGAAGCGACGGCCAAGGCTGGCGTCGAACACCGCGTTTGCCGCGTGCTTAGGCGCCAGCTCCGCAATCCGGTCATGCCGCGCCGACAATTCATCAATCGCGCGACCGACATCCGCTCCTGACTGAGATGCCCACTCCCTGACCCCATTCACCGCCTCGTTCAGGGGCGACGGATTTCAAGATAGGATTTCAACGCTGAGATCTGAGCCTGATCAGGCAGCCGGCTCTGCGCGCGACCAATCAGGCGCTCGACGACGTCCTCCGCAGTCCTGCCGGCAAATACCGGCACGCCCGCGCTTTCAATCATCTCCTCGACGGCCTGAACGGCGTCGGCAGGCTCCATATTGGACAACGCCTGACCAAGCCGCAGACTCCCCGACAGGGCCTCGCTGGACTGCAACGCCGCATCCAGCAACGCCTCAGGCCCTCGAACCCGGGAAAAGGATCGCTTCAATCGCCCCGCCCAGTCCTCGGAAAAACCAAGCGCGTCGATGACCGCATGGAACAGCCCGACATCGCCCACAGCCGGAGCGCATCCGGTCGCTCCCACCGCAGCCGTCATCTCGGCTGCAGCCGCAAACGCCTCGGCGTCCGCGCGCGAGCCCGCTTCCCCAAACCATTCGAACCCAACCTGCTCGAAATCCACGCGCTCGGCCCGGCCCGCACGCGGCAACCGATAGACGTCGCCGCAATATACGTGACGCCCCTCTTCGATCGAACCGTCGGCGAACAGCGCAGCGATCGGCGTCGTCATGTCCGGGCGCATCGCCAGTTCCGCCCCCGAATTGTCCGAGAACACGCACATGCGTGCGCGCACCGCCTCGCCAGACACTTCCAGAACCGTCCGCGCGGGCAACACCGCAGGCGGAAACACGGGTGTGGCGCCTGCAGCAATCATCTGCTGATGCGCCGCCCGCAGGCGGGGGTCAGGAACGCTCATGCCCGCTCCACGATCTCCCGAATGCGCGAAACCATCTCGCTGCACGGCGCCTCGAACTGGCCCGGCCGCTCATTGCGCCAGGCCTCGTTGTCCTCAACACCAGCCGCAGCCTCAGCCCCAGCTTTCAGGTCCTTGATCGTCACCACGCCCCGCGCGCGTTCGTCCTCCCCAACAATCACCACTGCAGGCGCATTCCGCCGATCAGCGTATTTCATCTGCGCCCGCATGCCAGACGACCCTAGATACGTCTCGGCACGCACGCCGCCAGCGCGCAACTCCGCAGCCATCGCCGACGACTCTGCCACGCGGTCGCGGTCCATCACCAGCACGACCACCGGGCCAACCGCAGCTCCCCCCGCTTCCGCCGCCATGGCCGCAGCCAGACGACTGACCCCAACCGAAAACCCCGTCGCTGGAACCTGCTCGCCAGTGAACCGTGCAACGAGGTCATCGTAACGGCCGCCGCCGCCCACCGACCCGAACCGCACCTCATTGCCGTCCGCATCCTTGAACGGCCGCAACAGCTCCGCCTCGAACACCGGACCGGTGTAATAGTCGAGCCCGCGTACAATCGACGGGTCGAACGCAGCCGCCGCATCATCCACGCCGAGCGCGGTCAGCACCTCATCGATCTGGACAAACTCCTCGATGGCGCGCTCGCCCGTGTTATTGCCAGCCAGCAATTGCCGCAGACCCGAAAGCGTTTCAGCGCGCGAACCCGCTCGCGCCATCGCGAAATCCAGCAACAGGCCCGCCTTTTCCGCAGCCAGCCCGGCTCCCTTGGTGAAATCGCCGGACTCATCCTTGCGACCGGCGCCCAGCAACAGCTCAACACCCTCGCGACCCAGCCGGTCATACTTGTCGAGCGCGCGAAGGACGGTGCCGCGCTGCGCCGGGTCCGAAACGCCTGCTTTCTCCATGACGGCATCAAGCGCCAGACGCGAGTTGACGCGGATCTGGTATTCACCTCGCGCAGCGCCCGCGGCCTCCATCGCTTCGGCGGCGATCGCAATCATCTCGGCGTCAGCAGCCGGGCCAGCGACGCCAACCGCGTCTGCGTCACACTGGATGAACTCCCGGAACCGGAACGGACCAGGCTTCTCATTGCGCCACACAGGCCCGGCGGCATAGCGGCGAAAGGGCTTCGGCAATCCCGCGCGATGCTCGGCAACATACCGCGCCAGCGGCGCGGTGTGGTCATACCGCAAGGCGATCCACGACCCGTCATCATCCTCCAGTGCGAACACCCCATCGTTCGGCCGGTCGGTATCCGGCAGGAACTTCCCCAGCGCCTCAACAGTCTCGAAAGGCCCGGTGTCCAGCGCATCGAAGCCCCAGCGATGGTAAACAGCCGAGATCGCGTCCACGAGTTCGCGTTCGGCGGCCAGCATGGCGGCCGACTTGTCAGGAAACCCGCGCGGCTTGCGGGCCTGCGGTCGAGAGGCGTCCTTGGGTCGAGACATTGTATCCGTCCGGTTCTACGCGGCTGGCCTAACCCATCGCCCCGAGGTCAGCAACAACCTCGACCGCAGCGCCAGATTCACAAAGCCGGCGGAGCGATATCCGCCCCACCGGCTCCATTCACTGGCAAGGACCAGTTCAGGTCCCGAAGGCTCAGTACTTCACGCTGCAGCCATAAGGCACGGTCAGCGCCGGGTCCGGCGCCTGACCCGCCTCAAGGGCGCCCAGACCGGTCTTCACGTAATTCGTCGCCTTCTCGATGTCGGCGACCCGCGAAGAGGGAATCGAGTCGATCGCCCCGTTATAGGCCAGCGACCCATCCGGCTTGATGATGTACATGTGCGGCGTCGTCTTGGCGCCATAAGCGCGACCCATCGAGCCGTCCGGATCAAGCAGGACATGCGTCGGCTTCGCGCCGCGGCTGGTCGTCAACTCGTCGGCCTCATCGGCGCTGACATACCCCTGCGAGCCCGGCTTGGAGGAAATCACGGTGATCCAGACCGCCTCGTCGCCATCGAGGGCCGATGTCTGCGTCCCCTGCATGTTTCCGCTGTCATAATGCTTCTGGACGAACGGGCAGCCGTGGTTGGTCCACTCAAGCACCACAGTCTTGCCGGCAAAATCGGACTTGGAGACCTGCTCGCCAGCCGTGTTCAGCTCGGTGAAGTCAGGAGCTTGGGCGCCGATCGTCGTTTCGGCATTGGCCGTCGAGGCTATCAAGGCCCCCGCCGTCAACGCCGCAGCGACCGCAGCGCCTGCAAGCAGCTTCAACTTGTCCTGACTAAGAAAATTCATCCGAAACTCCATCTTGCTGCTGCGCCAACGCGCATCGGGACAGAAACCTAGGTTCCGGCCGCATCCTCTAGCGCCGAAACGATCACGCCGGGCGTCAGGATCTGCGGAAGAACCTCAGGCTCGCCGCCATCCGCCGGGTAGACCAGGTAGAGAGGAACGCCTGCGCGGTCATGTTCGGCAAGTGCGGCGGCAATCACTTCATCGCGATTTGTCCAGTCCGCAATGAGGAACGCCACATCGTTCTCCTCGAACGACTTCACCACGCGCTCAGAATGGATCGACGTCTTGTTCAGCTGGCAGGTCACGCACCACCGCGCCGTGAAGTCGATGAAGATCACCCGGCCTTCCGACCGCAATTGCGACACCAGCTCCGGCGACCAGGCCTGACTATCAGCTTCGGCAACCTCAGAGCTGGCCGCCACGGCGGGCGGCGCCACGAGGTTCGAGCCCACTGCCGGACCGACGAAACCACCCAGGATCAGAACACCCGCAACGACTTTGCCGAACGCATCGCGTCCGATCTTGTTGGCGAGCCAGACGCCGAGCCCGAGCAGCACAGCGCCCGCAACCACCAGGATCACAGCATTCGCGCCAGCCTGCCCGGCAAGCACCCAAAGCAACCACAGCGCCGTCAAGAACATCGGGAACGCGAGCGCCTGCCGGAAGGTCTCCATCCACTTGCCGGGTTTCGGCAACATCCGCGCCAGTGCCGGCGTGAAGCTGATCAGCACCAGAGGCGCGGCCATGCCAAGGCCAATGGCCAGGAACACGCCAAGCACCACCGGCGCCGGCTGGGTCAGCGCAATCCCGACCGCGGGTCCCATGAACGGCCCGACACAAGGCGCGCCAACAAGACCTGCCAGAAGCCCCGTGAAGAATGCGCCCGACACGCCGCGGCGATCCGCAAGGCTGCCGCCAACGCCCTGCACCGACGTTCCGATCTCGAACACGCCCAGCATGTTCAGGCCGACCGCAAACATCAGAAGCGCGAACAGCGCCGTAATCGGCGGATACTGAAGCTGGAAGCCAAGACCGGCGCTCTCACCGGCCGCGCGCAGCGCGAACAACGCAACGCCGATGGCAAGGAAACACACCAGAACGCCAGCCATGTAGGCAAGGCCATGCATCTGCGACTCCCGGCGGTCATGCGCAGTGCTCACAAGGCTGGCCGCCTTGATCGACAGGACAGGCAGAACGCAGGGCATGAGGTTCAGTATCAGGCCGCCTAGAAACGCCGCCCCCAGAAACGTGACAAGGCTCGCGGCGCCAACGCTCTGCAAGCCGCCGCCGCCAGTCTGAAACGCCGTCGTCGCCACACCGGCAATCTCGGCGCCCGCACTCGCCTCAAAGCGCCACGAGCGCGCGTCGCCCTCCCCGCCGTCGACAAAGATGATGCCGGAGAAGGTGTCCATGTTGTCGCTGGCGTATGCGGAACGCGGCGCGGTGACGCTCACGCCCTGATCGCCAAGGCGCACGACCTGAGCAGCCGCATGCTCGATGTCGTGATCGTCTGGCAGCAGCCGAATCTCGGTTGCGCCAGTCGCAGCCTCAGCCAGATCGCCATCCTCGACCCAGACCTGGATCGACTCCTCGGTCTGGCTGAAGTTCGCACTGCCCGTGACCGGCTGAGAACTCGCAGCCAGCGAAGCGCCTATCGCCGCGCTCCCGGCATCATCCGTCACCGGCGCAGCCGCAATCGGAATATCAAGACTGAGGTCGCCGCCTTCCGGAATACAGATATCCAGACAGATCAGCCACGTTCCCTCGCCCGCCAGCGTGATGGTGTCGCCCGGCTGCGCGGTCTCCGGGATCCTGACTTCAAACGGCAGCACCACTTCATGCTCGTAGCCGTAATTCATCAGCGTCCCGAACGGGATGGGATGCGGCGTCGGCCACGAGAATTCGCCCAGCTCGACGCCTTCGGGGAGGTCATCCCAGTAAATCTCTGGCGGCAGCCCCGAGTCGCCCGGATTCTTCCAGTAGACGTGCCAGCCGCCCTCATCGAGATCGAGTTTCAGCGCGGCGAGAAAGCGGTCGCCTGGCGCGGCGGCCTGACGCTCCGAAACAAGCTCCGCCAGCGCATGACCTGAATCGACAGGCTGCGCGATCGCCGCGAGCGGCGAAAACAGTACCGCCAGAGCAATGAAGAGCCGCTTCAGCAAGGTAAACCTCTGCACTTTGGGACCAGATAAGACGCTGGGCCGGTCCAAATCTAGAATGCTTCTAGTCATACGGTCCAGACTACTCCCGTCTTCGTTACGAAACGTGCGCGGGTTACATGCGAAAGCGCCGCAGCTTTTCAGCCGCGGCGCTCAAGTCATCAGTCCAGATCCAGCCTAGTTCGCCGCCGGCGCAGCCTGCCCTTGGCCCAGGCGCCGCAGCGTCCGCTGAATGACGCGCTGCCAGTTCATCAGCGACACCATGTGCGCATACATCGGCGCCAGCGCGCCGGTGTTGCGGATCTCCTGGAACTTGTCGTTGGTGAGGTTGTTGAGGCCCTCTTCGGAAACCGCGAAGTAATCCGCGATCTTCTGAGGCTCGCCAGGCTGCCCTTGCGCATCCCGGGGCGTAAAGGAGACGGTCTTGGTCTCGAACAGCCCTTCCTTCTCCAGCATCTCGACGAATTCGACCGTCGCACGACGCTGCCTTTCAAATTCTTTGCAGAACTCGATCGCGTCCTGCGTGAACTTCGACGGCTCCTGGCCCTCAAACAGCGCCACGTCCGGCTGATCAGAAATCATCGGCGCTTCGACATCGAGGCACAGCAACAGCCGGTCGCTCTGGTTGTCAGACGCAAACACGAACGGATAGCGGCGCGCGAACGCCGGGATGTAGTTGTCGGGATCGGGATTGCCGTTGGCGTCGACATACTCGTTCTCGCCCTGACGGATGCCCATGACGGCGACCGGCGTCTTCTGCTCGCCAACGAATATGATCGGATAGCACGTAGCCGCGACGCCGAACTCGCTCACCGTGATCGGCACGGCGTGCGCGGTCTTCAGGAACGAGAAGGGAGCAGCAACCTGTTTGACCCCCAGCTTGCCATGCCGCTCAACCGACAATGGCTCGGGTCGCTTGTAAAAGAGGACCTGCCCGGTCAATTCAGGGCCAGTACCTCCGCCCTGCGCGCCATTTTCCATTTGGAACTCCTGCTTGATGCGAGGCGGTCATTAACGGAAAATGAGAGCGTCCTCAACCAAGGCGAATCGATTGCTGTTACCTTAACGGACTTCGCCGGGGCCACGTCCCACTGCTGGCGGCCCTGATTGTGAGTGCGGCAGCCTGCTCACCTCCGCCGGCGGACCATGCCGGCGCCTTCCGCGAGGCGATTTCGCGCCTCGAAAGCTCCCCTGTGCCTGCCGATCCATCCTCGCCAGCAACCGGCGACACGGCCTCTGACACGCCCACTCTGGCCTCGGTGGAAGACGCCCGTCTGGCGCGCCTCAAGGCCCTGACCGACCTCAACGCCATTGACCCGGAAGGCCTGTCTGAGGAGGACCGCCAGCTCTTCTACCACTATTATGATGGCCTGACGGTCCTCGTCGAACTCGACCGGTTTGGAATGGCCGAGCTGGACGGTCCCCGACCATATCTCATGACCGATGTGGACGGCGCACATGTCAGGCTGGCCAACGACCTCGCCCGCCAACCCATAACCTCAAGGCAGGAAGCCGAAGCCTGGCTCGTTGAACTCGCAGCGGCCGCGCCTGCGCTCCAGCACGAAACCCAGCGCTTTCTGGTCCAGACCAGAACCGGCATCGCCCGCCGCAGGAGCTGATCGACCGAACAATCGCCGATCTCGACCGCCAGCTCGACGCCTCGCGCGAGCCCGCGCCCCTCGCGCATTTCCGGACCTCGCTCGCCGCCCAGGCGGACATACCCGCATTCGAGGCGACCCGCCTGCTGGATGAAGCCCGGGCGATATACGCCACCGACCTCGTTCCGGAACTCGAAGAGCTGCGCGACGTATTCACGCTCAGCGCATCGCAAACCAGCCCGGAGCCGGGCCTCCACGCACGCAAGGACGGCGACCAACGCTTCCGCGCACTGTTCTCCTATTACGCATCGCCAAACGTCGCCCCCGACGCGCTCCTCGATTTCGCCCGGCAGGAAGTCGACGCAAACCAGGCCGAGATCAGCGAACGCCTTGCGAGTTTCGCTACCGAGGAAGGGACACCGCCGCCGACGCTTGCCGAACTCGCCATCGGCCCGCCCCCCGAGGACGCCGAAATGCCCGAGGCGCCAACGGATGCCGCAGTTCTCGCCCGCCTGACCCAGCGCTTCGACTGGGCACGCAACAATCTCGCCCAACTGATCAGCGAGGGCGGCGTCCGCCCGCTGACAATGCAATCAAGGGCTGTCGCGCCGCACCGCCCTCTCCTCCCGGTCCGGCACGAAGCAACAGCAACCACCACCGGCACGGATCGCCTACTCTCCGACGCGGCGACCTTCCAGCTTTGGCCCGACTGGTCGCTGCCCGCCCATGCCTTTTCGTCTGGCCTCCCCGGCCGGCACCTCATCGAGAGCCGCCGACTGGACCATCCCCTAAATGCGGCAGGCCTCGGCGCGGCGCTCGCGGAAGGCTGGTCGCTCTATGCCACGGATCTCGCCTCCGACCTTGGCGGCTTCGACGACCGCATCGAAGACCGCATCGGATACCTCCAGCACCGCTCGCTCTACGCAGCCCTGGCCGCCATCGACATCGGCATCCATCTGGAGAACTGGAACCGGCAGGAAGCTCTGGACTACCTCAAGACCGCAACCTCACTGCCAGATCCTGTCCTCAACAGCTTCATCGACGAGAGTGTCCGACGCCCCACGCGATTGAGCTCAGCCTTCGCCGGCAGCGTCGCCATCAGGAACCTCCGGGATCGCGCAGACACCCGCCTTGGCCCAGACTTCAATCTACGCGAGTTCCACGACGCCATCCTGGCAGGTGGACCACGCCCCCTAACCACCGTGGAAAGAGAAGTCAGCGCCTGGATCGCGGCGCGGGAACCACAAGCGCCAGTGGACTGACGCTGGATAATCGCCAGCATCATCAACCACACGCACAACAAGCCGCAGATCTGCGTCTGCTCCATTATCCGGCGACCAGGACCAAACCGCCCACACATTCCGAACAAAGGTCGGGCCCGCGACCGAAGCCGCAGGCCCGCTTCCCACTCCATATCGGGAGCATTGAGACTGCCGCGTACCAGACGACAGCCGGCCCTCCGGGGAGATGAGGTTCTGTTAAAACTCTAGGCCGCCATCCGCGGCTGTTCACAACCCGCCACGCACACCGGATCGAGACCCGCATTCAGGTCGGCGACAGCCATCTGGCGCCGGGCGCTGTCGCGTTCGCGCCGGATGAATACGGTCGTGGCGCCGTAGCGACGCGCTTCACGCCACCGCCAGAACGCCCCCACATCGCCCTCGGCGCCGGACTGGGCCGCCACGCTGATAATCCGCCAGCTGCGCCCCTCGGGAGCCGCGAACAGAACGATCCCGGGCGCACGCACCCAATCGCTGTCTTCGCCGACTTTAGTGAATTGGAAGGATCCGCCGCTATAACCGCAAAAGTTGACTGCACCCGACATGTTCACGCTCCGTTCTTGTCTGGTTGTTATATTCCCTTTTTGTTCTCGCGCAACCCCAAAACGAAATTTCGTGGAAATTTTCTCGATCGGCGAGAGGGTCGCCCCAACCACGCCCTATGCTGCAGCGGGCCCCGTCGACGACCGCTCCGGCTCCCAGCGCGCCCATTACCCCCTTGTTCACAAGGCCAACCCAGCCGAAACTAAGGTCATGAGCACTGCCCACCTCGCCTGCGCCCCCGAAAACGTGAAGCGGAGGCCTTGTGCCTGAAGCGCGGCGGCCGCCTGACGCCGCTGAGAAGACGGGTCCTAACACTGCTTCTGGAGTCGCCAGAACCCGCCAAGGCCTACGATCTCCTCGACAAGCTGGGCTCAACCGGCGCAGCCAAACCGCCGTCGGTCTACCGTTCCCTCGAATTCCTGCTGGAAATGGGGCTCGCTCACCGCATCGAGAGCCTCAACGCCTTCGTCGCCTGCGGCCACTGGGATCACGGCCACGCCGCCGTGTTCCTCATCTGCGACCGCTGCGGGTCGGCAGGAGAGTTGCATCCCGACAATGCGCTCCGTGTCCTCAAATCCGAAGTGTCGTCAGTCGGCTTCGAGATGCGGAATGCGGTGATCGAAATCCGCGGTCTCTGCGCGGCATGCGCCAAGGCCGCCTGAGCCGGGCTAAACCATGATCGAAGTCTATCGCGGCAGCGCCAACGCCTGGGAATGCGACGAGATGGGGCACATGAACGTGCGCTTCTACGTCAACCGCATGATGGAAGGCCTGGCCGAGTTCGCCCACGTCATCGGCATCCCCGCAGCCTTCTCCGACAGGGCCTCCTCAACCCTGCGCCCCCGCGACCAGCACATTCGCTACCTGCATGAGGCCCGCGCAGGCCAGTCCCTCCTGATGACGGCGGGCGTCATCGAGGCGTCCGACACATCCGCGCTGATCTACCAGCAGCTCGAACATGCCGACGGCCGCATCTGCGCCAGCTTCCAGACCTGGGTCGATCACTTAGAACTCGACACTGGCCTCCCGTTCGCATGGTCCGAGCAGACAAGAGCGAAGCTGGAAGCCATGAAGATCGAGCTGCCCGAACCGGCCAGGGCCCGCTCAATTGCGTTCGATGATCCCCCCGCACCGTCCGCGAAGATGTCGGACGCCGACAAGGCAGGCGCCATCACCATCGGACGCGGCGTCGTTCCGCCCGCGCACTGCGACATCTATGGCCGCATGAACGCCGAAATGTTCGTCGCGCGCGTATCGGACAGCGTCGGCCTCTTCCTCAGCGACTGGCGGCGCTCTCTCGAAGAACAACTTGAAGGCGACGACAATACCGGCCGCATGGGCGGCGCCGTCATTGAAGCGCGCTGGGTCTACAGGCGCTGGCCCAAGGCCGGCGATCGCTTTGTCGTCCGCACCGCCCTCGCCAGCGTCAGCGAGAACGTGCAGGGCTACCACCACTGGCTGATCGACCCGACTAGCGGCAAGGTCTGGGCGACCAACCAGACCATCGCCATCGCTTTCGATCTCAAGAAACGCCGCCTGCACAAGATCTCCGAGGCCGATCAGGACCGCCTGCGAGCCAGGGCGCCTACGGGCCTCTTCGTCTGATCAGGCCATCAGGCCGACGGAATCGTCGATCGTCCGTCGCACCGCGCCAACGTAATCAACGCCCTGCGCGCCCTCCAGCGTCGCCTCGTAAAGAAGGCGCAGCGCATCGCGCACCACGTAGGGCCGCTCCATCGGCACGAAGTGCGTCGTCCCCGGTACCTGTGTCACCGCCGCATCCGGCCGAACCGCATGCACACGCTGGTCCGTATCGGCCAGCGCCGTAGAAGCCTTCTTGGCCTGCAACACCACCAGCGGCAGGTACCGCTTCTTCAGCTTGCGGATCGCGCCCCACGGCCGAATGCGATGCGCCTTGAACACGGCAGCTTCCCACGCCGGATCGCAAGCCAGGCCGTACGTGCCGTCGTCGCGACGCAAAACGCCGTCCACGACATAGTCATCGAGAAACGGCGGGCGCCACGTCTTGAAGGCGCCACGACCAAACAGGTACTCGGCCGCCTCCCCGCTCGACGAGAACGAGTTCCGCCGCTTGCGCGCGCCACGAGACAGCGGAGATTCGCCGCCAATCCGGCCAAGCACCGGGATGTGCTGCGAGAAGTACTTCCCCGGCCTCAACAGAACGGGATCGACAAGCACCAGCCCTTTCACCAGATCCGGCCGCTTGGCCGCCACCAGCAGCGCGACCGTCGCGCCCATAGAATGGCCGCCCAGCACCACGCCCTCAGGTGATGTTTGTTGCAGCACCTGGATCACGTCGTCCCGGAACCGGTTCCAACTCTTCAGCTTCTTCGGCTGCGCCGGCAGCGTGCTCCGCCCATGACCGCGCAAATCGATCGCCGCGCAGTGAATCTGCCCCGCAAGCGGCTCGAGGATGGACTGGTAGGTCAGCGCATTGAAGCCCGTGGCATGCAGGAACATGACCTCGATGTCGCGAACCGGATCGCCATAGGCAATCCCGGTGACTTCACCGTCCTTGAGATCAACCTTGAACCGGCGCATCGCCGCTCAGCCTCCAAACACTTTGCGAAGGATTTCGCTCGTGCGTTTCACGGGATCGCGGCGAATGGCAAGCTCCTCGCTGGCGACATAATGAAACAATCCTTCAACCGCTCCATCGACCGCGTGCGTGATGATGATGTCTCGCGGCTCGGCATCGACCAGTCCGCGAGCATAACGATTGACGACCGAGTCGACCGCGCGCAACGCGCCCGCGTCGGACAGGGCGGACTCAACGTACGGGCTCAACGCTTGTTTCAATCCAACCTCGGTCTTGCTGCGCAAAAGCTGGGTCGCCGCAGTGTCATCACCCCTAAGCACCGACATGGCGTCCTCGATCGTCATCGACCGGATGGCGTCGACGACCAGCTTTTTCGCCGCCGGCATCGCCGCTTCGGCGCCCCGATTGACCCTCAGCTCCAGGTCATCCAGCGGACCCGACATCCCAAACGGCCGCAACCGGCTCTGGACCCCAACCAGCACGCCGGGAAGCCCGATCCGCACTTCAGGGTCTTCAAAGAATCCATTACGAGCGCCCAGGCGCGAACTTGCCCGGTCGGCAGCGACTGACAGCGCTTCCTTCAGGCCATCGCTGACCTCCGCGACGCTTAGCTGGCGCGTATCTCCCAGTCGCTGATGCAGCGCATCAGAAAAACCTTCCCGAGATCGCGCGACTGGGCCAACGCAGGCGACAGCATGGTGCACAGCACAAAAGCGCTGGCTCCGGCCATTGCCCGGACAAATCGCCCTCCCATGGAACCTCCACAATCTCCCCACTCGATTGGAGCGGTAAATGTCGGCCGCGTCAAACCAGACAACGCCTTCAGGTTGCGTTGAGAGCGACGCCTTGAGAACTCGGGGAGGTCTGGGCTGGCGCTCTCCCAGCAGCGCGGCCTCGGGGTGGTCGGGGGGGACGGATCTGACCGCAATCCACCGGGAGAGCTAACCAGACAGCGCAACAAGGTCGCGCCGCTAATCTCCATGTGGGAGGAATTCGCCCGGCAGAAGGGCCAAACTGCATAACATAAGGCAGCCAGAACGCGCTGCGGAGGCAAGCAATACGCCCGCCCCCGCAGTACACTACTGTACACTACTTTACGCTACTGTGCGCTGATGCGCCTCGTGTGCGGCCGGACTTCCAAGCGCATCGCCCAGATGCCCAAAACCGCGAATTCCAAACTCCGACTCGGCAAACCCCTGGATCGCCGGAAACAGCCCGCCAACCTGCGCCGGACCCAGCCCGCGCGAGGTCAGCGCCTCCGTCATCTGCTCGATCACGGCCACCCGGCCGCCCGGCGTCTGCTCGATCAGCCGCGCGATCACGCCCGTGCTCGCCCCGACTTCAGCGCCCATCTTGGCCGCCAGCGTACGCGTCCCGGGCACACGCTCGAAAATCTCGCGCGACAGCTCCGCGCCCTGCCTGTCCGCAGCGTTCAGGACGATCCCGAGCGCCGAGCGGGCATCCTGGGGCGACAGCCCCGTATGCTCGCAGATGTACTCTACCATTTCAGTCAACATGCACCGGCCCCGCAGCAATCTCGATCGCCCAAGCTTCGCCCGTTATGGTTGCCGTGGTCTTAAGATTCCCTGCGACCCAGCTTGCAGTTGCAATTATCGGCCAGATATCGCTTAGGTATCTGACAATTGCGGATTTCGCGGGGACCGCCCGCGTCAGACGAACATCTCAGAAGCGTTCAGGAGGACGATCATGCGTGAGGCGGTAATTGTTTCGACGGCCCGGACCGGTCTGGCGAAATCAGCCAGAGGCGGCTTCAACCAGACCCACGGCGCGTCCCTCGGCGGCCACGCGATCAAGCACGCGATCGACAGGGCCAAGATCGACGCCGGCGAAGTCGAAGACGTCTATCTCGGCTGCGCCAACCCTGAAGGCGCCACGGGCGGCAACATCGCGCGCCAGGCCGCCCTCTGGGCCGGCTGCCCCGTCACCACGGCAGGCGCCACCATCAACCGTTTCTGCTCATCGGGCCTCAACGCTGTCGCACTCGCCGCTGGCCAGATCCGCGACGGCTCTGACATCGTCATCGGCGGCGGCGTCGAAAGCATCTCGCTCGTCCAGCTCGGCGGACACGGCAACCGCCACATGGCCGCCAACCCGGAACTCGTCGAGACGATCCCCGCCATCTACATGACCATGATCGAAACCGCCGAGATCGTCGCTGAGCGCTATGGCGTCTCGCGCGAGTACCAGGACGAATACGCCCTGATGTCCCAGCAGCGCACCGCCGCCGCACAGAAAGCCGGCAAGTTCGCCGACGAAATCGTCCCGATGGACGTGAAGTGGGCAAAGACCGACAAGGCCACCGGCGAAGTCACGATCGTCGACTACACAGTCGAAGGCGACGAGTGCAATCGCCCGCAGACCACGCTGGAAGACCTCCAGAAACTGCAGCCCGTCTTCAAGGGCGGCCAGCAGGTCAAGGAAGGCAAGTACGTCACGGCCGGCAACGCATCGCAGTTCTCAGACGGCGGCGCCGCGCTCGTCCTCATGGAAGCCAAGGAAGCCGAGAAGCGCGGCCTCCAGCCGCTCGGCGCCTTCAAGGGCTTCGCCGTCGCCGGTTGCGAGCCTGACGAAATGGGCATCGGCCCCGTCTTCGCCGTGCCCCGCCTGCTCGAGCGCCACGGCCTGAAAGTCGACGACATCGACCTGTGGGAGCTCAACGAAGCCTTCGCATCGCAGTGCCTCTACAGCCGCGACAAGCTCGGCATCGACCCGGAGAAGTACAACGTCAACGGCGGCTCGATCTCGATCGGCCACCCCTACGGCGTCACCGGCGCACGCTGCACCGGCCACCTCTTGCTCGAAGGCCGTCGTCGCAAGGCGAAGTACGGCGTCGTCACGATGTGCATCGGCGGCGGTCAGGGCGCTGCCGGACTTTTCGAGATTTACTCGTAAGTCACACGGCCGCTTACCGGCCGGTCACACGTCTTTTGGTCACAAGGCCGGCTTCTCGAAGCCGGCCTTTTTCCTTATTTGCGGCGCCGTACGTGGGCAGTCTGAGCCCCATGAAAGCAAGTACCCGCTACCTGCTACCCGCCGCAGCGATGCTTATGGCGTTCGCATGCGACGCGCCGACCGACGCCCCAAGTGAGACCGCACTGGAGCCAAGCTCGCAGACGCTCGAAACGTCCATGCCAGCCGCCCCCGAACCCATCCCGGGTTGGGGCGTCCAACCCGATAGTGCCCCCGCGCTCATCCCTGCTGATCTCTCACTGGCGACATCCGATGGAGCATCCCTCTCGTCTGAAGACCTCCGCGGTCAGTGGACGATCCTCACCTTCTGGGGCCTCTGGAGCGAGGATTCGATCGCAGACCTGAGGTTCATGAAGGCCCTAGACCGCGCCATCGATCAGGACCCGGAACTGAATTTCGCGGCAATCCACGTCCCGCAACCCGGCAACGAGATCGAAGCCCCCTACGGCGCTTATCTCTCACTGACACAGGGCCTCGCCGACCAGGGCGCGCCCTTCCCGACCGCTGAAGATGCAAACGGCGCCGCAAGCTCAATGCTCGGCATCACATCGACGCCGACCTATCTGCTCGTGGGCCCCGATCTCGCGATCGAAGCGCAGCGCGGCGCAATCGCCCCCGACGAGACCGATGGCATCAAGTCGATGCTTCAGGGCGTCGCCGAGATCAAGAAACAGATCGTCGTCTCGCCCTGACCCGGGACCTAGAGTGAATCAACGTTGATCAGTTCGCTGATGTGCGTATGCGCAACGGCCTTGGGATCATCCACCGCCTTGTCGATCGCCTGCAGGGTCGCGCTATCGGCAATCCCTGTCCGCTCCAGCCCCAACTGATCCTGGGCTCCCAACACACCGAGCTTTGTGTTGCGCCCGAAGATGCCGTCCGGCGTCCCGACAACGTCGAAGCCTAGTCGAACAAGGTCTTCCTGCAGCGCCTGCACACGCTCTCCCCGGTCGCCGATCTTGAGCGGCGCATTGGGATCATCAATCACCCGCTGGGGAGACTTGAGCAGATCCAGAACCTTGCTCGTCCACAAAACACGTTCCCCCTCGGCATGGGCCGCAGACCGGCTCTGCGGGTTGCCGTAATTCACCCCGCGCGACACCGCAGCCGCATCGCCCTTGTCGGCCCATTCATTGAGCCCGTTCATCTTCCAGTACGCCGCAGCAGCGCGGATAGACGCCATGTAATCCTTGGCCAGAAGGTCCGGTCGCTCCTCAAGCGGCAGGTTCGCCGCCTCGCCAACGCGGCGATAATTGTCGCGCCCCGTCAGCTGGATGAACCCCCGCCCGCGGTACTTGTACCCATCCCCCGGCTGCGTATTGCCCAGCGACTCCCGCGCATAGACATAATTCGCCAGCGCTTCGGGATTGCCCGCATGCGCCTTCAACAGGTCCGGCTTCCCCCGGTACCGCGACGGCCAGACCTGCAGAAGCCGCTCGGCGCTATACCAGAGCTTCTCCTCCGTCAGCGTCAGCCAGCCCGTCTCGATCAGCCCCTGACCGATGAAATGCCCCACACGCTCCGGCGTGTTGAGTTCGAATTCCTGCAGCGTCTCCCACGACCGCAGCATCGCGGTAATGTACCGGCCACGCGGCTTGGGCGCGAAAAACGCCCAGCTATTGCCCCCGGAAACCCTTGGCAGCAGCGACACCAGCTTCGTCAGATTGATCTGGCTCGTGTCGTCAATCATGAGAAATTTGGCCAAGTCGTCCCTCCTCTGACCAATTCACCGCGGCACTGCGCCCCCATGCCGCCCGGCGAATCATATCATGATCCGATGATGGTAGAACCGCGCTTCACATGCCTCGAATTCTTCGCCGGCGGCGGCCTCGCGCGGCTGGGCCTCCAGGATCATTTCGATTGCGTCTTCGCAAACGACATCGATCCCATGAAGTGCCGCACCTACCGGCAAAACTTCCCCGGCGACGAACTGATCGAGGCGGATGTCACCGCAATCGACCCAGACAAGGTCCCGGACGCTGACCTCGCCTGGGCGTCCTTCCCCTGTCAGGATCTCTCCCTCGCCGGCGCACGCGGCGGACTGAACGGCGCCCGGTCCGGCGCCTTCTGGGGCTTCTGGAACATCATCGATCGCCAGCTGAAGCAGAATCGTGCGCCACGCCTGCTCGTGCTGGAGAACGTGACCGGCTTGATCTCATCGAACGGCGGGGGCGACCTGCAGGCCCTGCTTTCGACGCTTCAGGCCGGCGGCTACCACGCCGGCGCGGTCGTTCTCGACGCGGCGCACTTCCGCCCCCAGTCCCGCCCCCGCGTCTTCATCATCGCCCACCGCGGCGCACCGCCGCCCGCCCTCGTTTCAACGGCCCCGCACCCCGTCCATCATCCCCAAGCGCTCACACGCTTCGTAGCCACGCTCCCCGCACAGATCGCCGACAAATGGGTATGGTGGCGATTGCCAGACCTGCCATCCGCAACATCGCCCTTTCAGACGTGATCGAAACGTCTCCGCCCGAGAACGTCTGGCGCGCCGACGCCGCCATGGAAAAGCTCCGCCGCCAGATGTCGCCGGCCCACCAGAAGCGTCTCGCCGACGCGCTGGATACTCCCGAGCTCCGAGCCGGCGCCGTCTACCGCCGCATCCGCACAGAAGACGGCCAGAAGGTCCAGCGGGCCGAGATCCTTACGACGGCCTCGCTGGCTGCCTCCGAACCCCCGCCGGCGGCTCATCCAAACAACTCCTCGTGGTCACGCAGAACGGCAAGGCGCGGCTGCGCCCGCTTCTGGCTCGCGAGGCCGCCCGGCTCATGGGCTGTCCGGAAACCTATAGTCTGCCAGCCAGCCAGACCGACGGCCTCAAAGTGATGGGCGATGGCGTCTGCGTCCCGGCCGTGAAGTGGCTCGCCGACGAATTGCTCGCGCCCCTGCTGGCCCGGCAGCCAGTCTCGCTGGACGCAAAGGCCGCCCCGCTGCCAGTATAGGCCATGGCCGACACGCTCAGTCCTGCCCAACGGACCACCGCCATGCGAGCGGTCAAGTCCGCGAACACCACGCCCGAGATCGCCGTCCGGAAGGCCGCCCACCGACTGGGCCTGCGTTTCCGTCTCCAGCGCACCGATCTGCCGGGAAAGCCGGACCTCGTCTTCGTTTCCCGCCGCATCGCCCTATTCGTCCACGGCTGCTTCTGGCACGGCCACGACTGCCCGCGCGGTGCCCGCACGCCAGCCACCAACCGCGACTACTGGATCGCAAAGATCGCGAGGAACGCGGACCGCGACACCCGGGTCGCCGGCGAGCTGCAGGCGCTCGATTGGCGCCCGGTCACGGTCTGGGAGTGCGAAACGAAGCCTCCTGAGGGTCTCGAGGCCCTCCTCACAGCCCGCCTCCAGCTTGACCGGAAAAACGCTTGCGACCAGTTAGGTAGAAACGGCTGAAAGAATGCGCGGATGCTGCCTGAAACCACCCAGCAACTGATCCTCAAGTTATGGGACCTGACCGATCGCGGCGTCATCCCGTGGAAACCCGGCGAGACAGACGGCGAGCACCTCTTCGAGACCGAAGGCTACGTCGTCGCCGTTTCCGGCCAGCCGCCGTCGGTCCGCATTCTCCGTCCGCGGGGACACGAAGTTGAGCGCGCCGACGCAGCCGAACTTTCAGCCACCAAATGGCCCCGCCCCAACGCAAGCCGGTTCGATGAGGCCGTCCGGGAACTCGCAACCCGGGCCGCCGAACACGCCAACGGCGCACGGAAAACCGTTGCCGCTACAATGTCGGCAATCTCAACCCCGCACGCGCCCCAACGGCCGCCGCTTCCTCGGCCACCGGCAAACCAATCTTCGGCGCGATCGAGTCTTTCGATATCAGCGGCCCGTCCGCCAATGAGGCCACCAACGAGGCTGGCAAAGACAAGCACCAAACGCCCGATCAGGCCGAACACCCGACCGCACAGGCCGCGTACAGCCCCTGGCTCACCACCTGACAGCATCCTGAATTCCGCTGGTCTCAGAACCGGCAACTACCCGGCAACATGTGGCCAAGCACATCATCACCGCCGGTCACCGCCTCGGCTTCCGCGCACGCATCGGCGCCTTGCCCCCCGCGCAGAAAGCGCATCCCGGACGTCAGCCGTGGTCCGGCCGCCCCAGCTCGACCTGATCAAGGAACGCCACCACCGAACCGCCGCCTTCGGTGACACACTCGAACAGGCGCCCATCCCTCGTGCGCATCCCAAGCGCCGTGTTGCGATCGCCGCGTTCATAGATGCCCGTCACCACCGCGACATCGCCCAGCCGCTCCAGACAGGAATCCACCGCCCGGATCAGATCCGCAATGGCCGCGCCCTCGGCAGAACTCCCGCCGACTGTCCGGGGAACCCGCAACCGAGAACGTCACATCATCGAACAGGACAGACGCGGTGAACTGGCTCGTCTCCCCGTTAGCGGTCTGACACCCGCTCCTCGACACCTGGATCGTCAGCGGAGGCGACACGAACAGGTCGGCGTCACCCTCACGCCGCGGCGGCGCAAGCGGAGCCTCGATCTCGGGCAATCCCGCACGGCGAAACACGAACCAGCCATCCAGGATGTCGAGGCGCCAGTACGGCTCATCGCCCGCAGCATAGAATGGCGGCGACAGCACCCAGTCAGCCGTATCAAGGTCCGGCGCGGACGGCGGCGGCGCAGCGGCAAGATTTGGCGGGGCTGCGTTGGCTCGGGTCGGCTGCGCGGCCGGCTCTTCGACATCGATCGGATCCTGAGCCGCATCGGCATCAGCAACCACATCTCCGCCCGGCGCAGCATCGGCCGCATCGACCGGCGCCTCGCCGCCGTCGCCGCATGCCGCCAGTCCCAGCACACAGGCCGCGACCACGCTCGTCGCGCGCACGATCACGGCTGCCCGGCGGTCAACTGACAAACGGGACATGAACCCGTTCCCCTCACTTCTGCCAACCTCAACCCGTTCGCCCGACCACGCAAAGCTGGCGTCACCGGCGCGCGGCCAAGGCTCACTCCGACTCATCGGCGGCGATAGTGCTATCAACCGAGCCGATCGCCAACGCTGTCACAATGCGGACACCTTAGCGCACTGCGATTGTTTCTGGATACTTATCTCAAGCCAATGAATTCTTTGAAATAAGGGCCGTCCCTGTGGAGAACTGCCATTACGCCACCGTTTGAACGAGATTCTCGCCCTCCTCGTGAACGGGCGTCACGCTGATGCGTTAAACGCAGGATGAACCCCAAGATTGCCCTCCATTCACTTGGCTTGGAGGACGATTTGGCATTGGTATGCCCTCGTTGTGGGGCTGCTTGAACTGGAGACGGATATGATTCGCACACTCGCTCTTGGCGCCGCCGGTCTGATGCTCGCAGGCTGCGTGACCGACCCGAACACCGGGCAGACGATCTACGGCAACACAGCGCGTGGCGCCGCAATCGGCGCACTGGGCGGCGCTGCAGCGGGTACGCTGGCGGGCGGCAATGACGGCCGCAACGCAGCAATCGGCGCAGCCGTGGGCGCCCTCGCAGGCGGCGCAGTCGGCCGCTACATGGACCAGCAGGAAGCCGAGCTCCGCCGCCAGACGGCAGGCACCGGCATCGGCGTCCAGCGCAACGGCGACCAGATCGAGCTGATGATGCCGTCCGACGTGACCTTCGCGGTCGACCAGTCGAACATCCAGCCGCAATTCTACGGCACGCTGAACAACGTCGCGACGACGCTCACCCAGTACCCCTCGACCACCGTCGACATCATCGGCCACGCCGACAGCGACGGCGCCGAGAGCTACAACCAGGCGCTTTCCGAACGCCGCGCCTATTCGGTCCGCGACTATCTCGCGACCCAAGGCGTCCAGTCGGTTCGCATGGTCGCACTCGGCCGTGGCGAGCTTGAGCCGATGGTCCCGAACACGACCGCCGCGAACAAGGCGATGAACCGCCGCGTTCAAATCGTCCTGACCCCGGTCGTCGAAGGCTAGGACCTTCTCTCACCGAAATGAAAAACCCCGGCGCGCCAGCGCCGGGGTTTTTTGTAGGTCGATGCGATGGCTCCCTAGGCCGCCTCTGCTTCCTTCTCGGCGGGCGGGAAGCGCGAATAGAACGTCTCGCCCTTCGCCGCCATGTCGCGCAGCAGATCGTTGGGCCGGAACCGGTCGCCATAGGCGTCCGCCAGACGGTCGCACTCGGCGACAAACGTCTTGATGCCGACCTTCATGTCCATGAACGAGCAGACGCCGCCCGAATACGGCGCGAAGCCCCAGGCCAGGATCGACCCGATGTCCGCATCGCGCGCATCGGTGATCACGCCCTCCTCGAAGCAGCGCGCAACCTCCACGCACTGGCGATAGAGGAAACGCTTGATCAGCTCCTGCTTCATTTCAGGCGGGCATTCTTCAACCGTCAGATCGAACTTGTCGGTCAGTCCGGGCCAGATGCGCTCCGGCTTGCCCTTGTCGTTGTAGTCGTAGAAGCCCTTGCCATCTTTGCGGCCGACCCGTCCCTGACTTTCAACGATCCACGCAACCAGTTCGCCCACCGGATCGTCATCGTAGGACTTTCCAGCGACCTTCGCCGACTCGCGTCCGATCTTCAGCATCGTGTCGATGCCCACCGAGTCCGAAACCTCCAGCGGCCCCATCGGCATGCCGGCCATTCGCCCGACATTCTCGATGATCGCTGGCGCAATGCCCTCAGTCAGCATCGTCATGCCTTCCTGCGGATAGGTGCCGAACACACGCGAGGTGTAGAACCCACGGTGATCCGCCACCGCCACCGGCGTCTTCCGGATCTTCAGGACGTAATCGATCGTCTTCGCGAGCGTCTCCTGCGTCGTCTGCTCGCCCATGATGATCTCGACCAAACCCATCCGCTCGACCGGCGAGAAGAAGTGGATTCCGATGAAGTTTTCCGGACGCTTCGAAGCCTTCGCCAGACCCGTGATCGGCAGCGTCGAGGTGTTGGTCCCCATCACCGCCTCTTCGCCAAGCTGGGCTTCGATCTGCTCGGTCACCTTGGCCTTGATTTCCGGGTTCTCGAACACCGCCTCGACCACCAGGTCGACGCCCTTGGCGTCATCGTAATTCGTGGTCGGCTTGATCCGCGCGAGGATTTCGTCGGCCTTCTCCTGCGTGATCTTTCCGCGCGACACATCCTTGTCGAGAATGCGCTTGGAATAGGCGACGCCCTTCTCGGCGGCTTCCTGTTTCATATCCAGCAGGATGGTCTCGATACCGGCCTTCGCCTGAACATAGGCGATACCCGCACCCATCAGCCCGGCGCCGATCACCGCCACCTTGTTGATCTCGTACGGCGCAACCCCGGCCGGCCGCGACGCGCCCTTCGACAGCGCCTGCATCGACAGGAACAGCGTACGCACCATGCCCTTCGCTTCTGGCGTCATCATCGTCTTGAGGAAGTAGCGGCTCTCGATCCGGATCGCATTATCCATCGGCACCGACAGGCCTTCATAGACACACGACAGGATGTGCTTCTGCGCCGGATAATTCCCCCACGTCTCTTTCGCGATCATCGCAGGGCCGACCGAAAACACCTGGCGCCCCATCGGGGATTCAGGCCCGCCGCCCGGAATGCGGAATTTCGGCATGTCCCACGGCGCTTTGGCATTCGGGTTCGCCTTCACCCACTCCTTGGCCTTGGCGACCAGCTCAGCGGTCGGCGCCGTCTCGTGGATCACGCCAAGACCCTTGGCCTCCTCCGCCTTCATCGACTTGCCCTGAAGCAGGAACGGCGCAGCCACCTGCGCGCCCATCAGCCGCGGAAGACGCTGCGTACCGCCGCCGCCCGGCAACAGGCCGACCTTGGCTTCCGGCAGGCCCAGCTGCAGCTTCGGATTGTCGTTCGCCGCAATCCGGTAATGACACGCCAGCGCGATCTCCAGACCACCGCCCAGCGCCAGACCGTTGATGGCCGCAGCCACCGGCTTGCCGCACGTCTCCATCTCGCGAAGCGTCCGGTTCAGCGCGAAAGCCCGCTCGAACGCATCGCGCAGCGCAGCTTCCTGATCGGACCCGGCCGAAGGCGCCATCGAACCGCCCAACCCCTCAAGGTCTGCGCCGGCGCAGAAGCCGCTCTGCTTGCCGCTCGTGATCACAAGTCCCTTGATCGCATCGTCCGATGAGATCTTCTCGACGATCTCGCCAAGCTCTTCGATCACCTTCGGACCGATCGTGTTCATCGACTTGCCCGGAACATCGAACGTCGCCAGCGCGATCCCGTCGCCATCTACTTCCAGCTTGAAGGTTTCCATCTCACTCATCCCTTGGCCCATCGGCCTTATCAGAAGTCTTGTCGCCTGAGGCTTTCACTCTCGAACCGAGACTCGCCCCGATCCCCGCGCCGATCGCAATGCCGACGCCAATGCCCAGCGCGAGGTTATCGATCGCTGCGCCAAACGCAGAGCCAACACCGACCCCAATTGCGATCCCGAGCCCGGTGTTGGGTCCGCTACGGCTCATCAGACCCGTTCGATCACCGTCGCGGTGCCCATGCCCGCGCCGACGCACAACGTCGTCAGCGCCGTCTCCTTGTCGGAGCGCTCAAGCTCGTCGAGCACCGTGCCGAGGATCATGCCGCCGGTCGCGCCCAGCGGGTGGCCCATCGCGATGGCGCCGCCATTCACGTTCATCTTCTCGTGCGGAATATCCAGCGCCTGCATCATGCGCAGCACGACCGAAGCAAACGCCTCGTTGAGCTCGTAGATGTCGATGTCATCAACTTCCATGCCGAGCTTCTTCAGCACCTTCTTGGTCACCTCGGCAGGCCCCGTCAGCATGATGGACGGTTCCGATCCGATGGAGGCGAAGCCCTTGATCCGCGCGCGCGGCTTGAGGCCAAGTATCTCGCCCATTTCCTTCGAGCCGATCAGGACGCCCGAAGCGCCGTCGACGATCCCCGACGAGTTGCCGGGCGTGTGAACGTGGTTGACCTTCTCGACCTCGGGATAGCGCTGCTTGATCACCGCATCGAAGCCCATCTCGCCCATCATCGCGAACGACGGCGACAGCGAACCGAGCGACTGCATCGAGGCATCGCCCCGCACCGTTTCGTCATGATCGAGGATCGTGAGGCCGATCTGGTCCTTCACCGGCACAACGGACTTCTTGAAGCGACCTTCGCTCCAGGCCCGCGCCGCACGCTTCTGGCTCTCGACCGAATAGGCGTCCACATCGTCGCGCGAGAAGCCGTACTTCGTCGCGATCACATCAGCCGAAACGCCCTGCGGGACGAAGTAGGATTTCATCGCGATCTCGGGATTGGTCGCCCACGCCCCGCCGCTCGATCCCATCGGCACCCGCGACATCGCCTCGACGCCGCCGCCGATCGCCATGTTGGCCTCGCCGGTCATCACCTTGGCCGCCGCAATGTTGCACGCCTCGAGACCCGAAGCGCAGAAGCGGTCGACCTGCACGCCGCCCGTCGTCTGGGCGTAGTTCGCGTTCATCACCGCGGTACGCGCGATATCCGAACCCTGCTCGCCAACCGGCGACACACACCCGAGGATCACATCGTCAACCTTGGAGGTGTCGAGATCGTTTCGGTCGCGCAAAGCCTCCAGAACCTGCGTCGCCAGTTGCAGAGCCGTGATCTCGTGCAGCGACCCACTGGATTTGCCTTTGCCGCGAGGGGTCCGCACGGCGTCATAAATATAGGCCTCAGCCATCGCCTTTTCCTCTATCCATTTTTCCGGACGACCCACGACGGGTCCAAAATCCGTTTGAAATCAACTAAAACGCTTCCGCTGGCAGCGCCATCACCGGTTCCGCGCCTGTCTTTACCTTTGCGACATATGACGCAGCGTCAGGCAAGACCCTGCGGAAGAAATACTCGGCTGTAGCAAGCTTGTGCTTGTAGAAGGCGTCGCCCCCGCCCGACTTCTCCTTGGCGACGGCCGCCATCCGCCCCCACACCAGCCCCATGGCCGTGAGCCCGAATAGCTCAAGGTAATCATGGCTCGCGGCCCCGGCATTGTCGAAGTTCGACATGCCATTCTTCATCAGCCACATCGTGGCGTCCTTCAGGTGGCTGAGCGCCCCCTTCATCCCCTCGACATAGAGCGCCATGGCGTCATCGTTCTCGTGCGACGACACGAAATCATCAACGTCGCTGAAGAACTGGAACACCGCCCGGCCGCCATTGGCGGCGAGCTTTCGCCCCACCAGATCGAGCGCCTGGATGCCGTTGGTCCCCTCATAGATCATCGAAATCCGGGCGTCCCGCAGCGTCTGCTCGACGCCCTGCTCACGCGTGAACCCCGCTCCGCCATATAGCTGCAACGCATCCGACACAGCCTGAACGCCATGGCTGGTAAAGTACGCCTTGATCACAGGCGTCATCAGGCCCATCCGGTCTTCCGCCTGCTGCCGGGTCGTCTCGTCAGGCGCAACTTCGGCAAGATCCGCCTGCACCGCCATCCAGTAGGCAAACGCCCGCGCGCCCTCCACGAACACCTTGGTGTCCATCAGCATCCGGCGCACGTCGGGGTGCACGATGATCGGATCGGCGGGCTTGTCCGGCTCCTTCGCCCCGGTGATGGAACGCCCCTGCAGCCGCTCGCGCGCAAAGTCCGCCGCGCCCTGATAGGCGATCGACGCCTGCGCCAGGCCCTGCATGCCAACGCCCAGCCGCGCCTCGTTCATCATCACGAACATGGTGCGCATGCCCTTGTGCGGCTCGCCGACCAGATACCCGGTTGCGCCCTCATAATGCATCACACAGGTGGCGTTGCCGTGGATGCCCATCTTCTCTTCAAGGCCGCCGCACTCATAGCCGTTCCGCTCGCCCAGCGAACCATCGTCCTTCACCAGGAACTTCGGCACGATGAACAGCGAAATGCCCTTGATGCCCTCCGGCGCGCCCTCGATCCGCGCCAGCACCAGCTGGATGATGTTGTCGGCAAGATCCTGCTCGCCGCCAGATATCCAGATCTTCTGCCCGGAGATCTTGTAGGTCCCGTCATCCTGCGGAACCGCCTTGGTCCGGATCAGCCCCAGGTCCGTCCCGCACTGCGGCTCGGTCAGGTTCATGGTCCCCGACCACTCGCCAGACGCCAGCTTCGGCAGATAGATCGACTTCAGTTCCGACGCGCCCTGCGCGATCGCCTCATACGCCCCGCGGGTGAGGCCCGGGTACATCGCAAACGCCATGTTGGCGGACGAGCACATCTCGGCGAACGCCATGGCCACTACTTTCGGCATGCCCTGGCCGCCATACTGCGGGTCGGCCGACATCGACATCCAGCCGTCCTGTGACATCTGCTTGTAGGCTTCGGGGAACCCGTCAGGCGTCTTCACCGAGGCGTCGCTGTTGCGCACGCAGCCCTGACGGTCGCCAACTGCGTTAAGAGGCGCCAGCACCTCCTCGGCAAACTTGCTCCCACCCTCCAGGACGGCATCCACAACGTCGCGCGGCGCCTCGGAAAACAGTTTGAGATTGGAATACTGATCGATCTGCAACAGATCGTAGAGAACAAATGACATATCGCGCAGTGGCGCTTTGTATCCCGCCATTCCAGATGACCTTCCTTCACCCACAATCAATTCACGCCGAAGCAGCGAGGCCCCGCGCCAACCCTATCCCCCCAAAATCGACAAACGCCCCGAAGAGGGAGCCGCGTCAGGTGTCGGCGGACGCGACATCGCCTTCAAGGCCGGCGCGCGCAACCCGCTCGTACGCCCGCGCCGATTGTTCGACTTCCTCGCCAGGGCCCAGCTCGGCCAGCTTTGACTCCAGCCACTTGATGCCGTCGTTCAGCGTCGTCAGCGAACCTTCGATGTCGGCTTTCTGCTTGTTCAACAGCCGCACCTGGTCGCGAGACTTCTTCAGCGCGAGCTTGAGTTGCGCCCTATGGCCGTCGAGCTTGTACAGATCCAGCATCTCGCGAATATCCGACAACGAGAACCCGACGCTCTTGCCCTGCAGGATCAACCTCAACCGCGCACGATCGCTCGATGAGTAGACCCGGTTCAGGCCGTCACGTGTCGGGCTGAGCAACCCCTTGTCTTCGTAGAACCGCAGCGCGCGCGGGGTTACCGAGAATTCACGCGCAAGTTCACTAATCGTGTAATTCGTCATGTCTTCCTCCCAAATCGCCGGCGAAAACGGCCCCGTCTATGCTGCAGGGCTCATGTGTTGCCGACAGGCAACTCTAGTCATGAGCTAACCCTTGGGTCAATTGACGCTGAGTACGGTTTGCTAACGGCTTTTCAGGCCCCGTCATCCTTAACGAGCCTTTCACCAACTGGCTTCCATCAATGAATTACGACAGCCTTCTGTCGTGGACGATTCGGAGCCCCAGATGACGCAGGGACCATGGAGCGTGAAGGGCATTGACCCTAAAGCTCGCTCGGTGGCGCGCGAGAACGCGCAGCGCCGGGGGATCACGCTTGGTCAGTACCTGAACACCCTGCTCCTCGACGACGGCGAAGACGACTCCGACGATCACCCCTTGCCCGAGCCGAGGCGCATCGAACGCATCGAAAGGGCCGAAGGGCCCCGAGAACTGCAGTCCATCACCGATGAACTGGACGACCTCTCGAAGCGGCTCGAGGCGGCGCAGGATCGCTCGGCAAAGGCGATCACCGGCGTTGATCGTTCGATCCTCGATCTCCAGGATCGCGTGGAGGAAACGGGCCGCGCCAACACGGAGGCGGTTGAGCGGGTCACCGCGGCGCTGAAGGAAATCCAGAGCGCGCAAGTCGCCCTGAGGGACCGCGTCCAGCAGGTCGAGACCGACAATTCCTCGCACGTCACGCTCGACGCACTCCACAAGCTGGAACAGTCACTCGCCCGACTGGCTCGAAACGTCGAGGACCGCTCGGCGCTCGACCAGAAGCTCGAGAACCTCGACAACACCATCGCCGAGGCGGTGAAATCCAGCACCCACCAACTCAATTCTCGCGTCGGCCTGATCGACGAGCGCATGTCCAAGGTCCAGGACCGGATGGATGGCGCCATCTCGCGCATGAACGAGACGTCCAACCGGTTCGAGGCTTTCGAGACCCGCACCCAGCGATCTGTCGCCGACACCGCCAAGCTCATGGAACGGGCGCTGGACGCGAACACCACTCGCTCGCGCGCGATCTCCAAGGAGTTGTCCCAGCGCGTTGAATCCATCGAGGGCCAGACCCGCACCGCTGTGAACTCGCTGGGCGACGCCGTCTCCCGCATCATCGACCGTCTCAGCACAGCCGAGGATACAGGCGAGACGGCCTTGCGGACCATTGAAGAGTCCGTCCACGGCATCGACGACCGCTTCCAGCGGCTTGAAACCGAAACCAGCACCGACATCGGCCGTCTGGAGGAGAGCTTCCAGAAGCGGCTCGACATACTCGCCGAGAGCCTGTCCAAGCCGATGCAATCGGTCCGCAAGGAAGTCGAGGAGCGCCTGTCCGAGGCGCTCAATGCGGAACACCCCGAAGCGATCGCACAACTTGCCTCCACCATCGAGCAGGTCCAGCGGCGCCTTGACGCCTCCGAAAGCCGTCAGGCCGACGCCATCGAACAGATGAGCGAACAGGTCGAGCGCCTGTCGAAGGCGATCGACGCACGCATCTCATCCATCGAATCCAGCAATGGCGGCGACGAAGGGCTCGACACCCTGAAGAGCGAACTGCTGGACATGACTCAGCGGATCGAAGAACGGCTCGCCTTCATCGAAACCGACCGCAGGATGTCCAACGGCACCGTCCAGGACATGCGCCACCAGCTCAGCAGCATCGACAAGTCGATGGACGAGCGGATCGAAAAGCTGACCGCTGCGCACAATCAGTCCGTCGACGAGCGGATTTCCCGGATCAGCGAAGAGAACCAGCGCGCAATTGACGAACGCGTCTCGAACGCGATGAAAGCGCACGATGCCACGCTCAACGACCTGCAGGCGCATATCGCCGCCCACGAGGACCGCTTCAACGACCTCGACGCGCCGAGCAGCAGCGACGACTTCGAGCGCCTGACCAGCAAGATCGACGAGCGCATCAGCGAAAGCGAACGCCGCAGCGCCGACGCCATCACACAGATCGGCGAACAGGTCGCGCGGGTCGCCGAACGCCTCCAGAACCAGCACCGGGAATCGCTCGAAAAACTCGAAGCGCGGCTCGCCTCCTCCGAGCGCTCGCACAAGGCCAAGCTCGACGAAGCCATCACCGGCATGTCGCAGCGCCTGCAGGAACTCGGCGAAGAGACCAGCAATACGCTTCAGCCGCTGCACAAGAACATCTCGTCGATCGCCCAGCGCATCGCAGACCTCGAAGACGCAAACACGGCTCCGCCCCGGCGCGAGACCCAGCGCACCGCGCCGGTGCTCAACGACCTCGACGAAGACGACACCGACGTCGCCGACCTGCTTGGACGCGAACCGGCGCTCCCCGATGATGACGACGACATCATCACGACAAACGTCGTCGGTGAGGATCCGCCGCCCTTTGACGAGTCGACCGACGATCAGCTCTTCGGCAGCGACGCGCCGGAGCCTGAAGCATCTGCAGACGACCCCGCGGATCGCAAGCACGCGTCCGACAGGGAACGACAGGACGCGCCAACGGCGCCAGCCAGCAAGATCGACGATCTCCTCGAAGTGGACGACGTCGTCTTCCAGTCCGACAATGACGCGCCCGACTTCGCCGCGCTTGAAGCGCCGCCGCTTCAGGACGACGGCGACTACATCTCTCGCGCGCGCGCCGCCGCAAAGAACGGCAACAAGTTCACGCCCACACCTAAGTCATCGAACCGCAAGGCGGTAAGCCGCGGCCCCGTCATGGCGTCTGCGGCGCTCGCGCTCGCAGTCGCCGGCGGTGGCGCCTATTCGATCATGAGAGGCAAGCAGGACGAGAGCGCCAACGATGCGTTCGCGCGTCAGGACCCGTCCGCGCCGATCGCCAACCCCGGCGATGCGCAGGGCGCTGAGTCAGTCCTGTTCAACTCCGACGACAGCGCGGAAGCAGCCGCTCAGTCCTCAGAAGACGATACCGTGTTCGCAAACGCGGTCAGCGTGGGCCCCGTCACGGACACCGAGGAGCGACCGCCAACTCTCGCCGAAGCGGTCGCCGCCGGAGAGCCCATCGCGCTTTACGATCAGGCGCAGGAACTCCTCCAGACCGGAGAAAAGTCGCGCGCGGTCACAATGCTCAGGCAGGCCGCCGAAGACGGGCTGTTCATCGCCAGCTACCGGCTCGCGAAACTCTACGAGCGCGGTGAAGGCGTGCCGCGCGATATGGCCGCCGCCCGCCGCTGGACCGAGCAGGCTGCAATCGGCGGCAACATCCGCGCCATGCACGACCTCGCCGTATTCTACGCCGAAGGCGATGCGGGTCCCCAGAGCTATGCGGCCGCCGTCGAGTGGTTCCGCCAGGCCGCGGACCTCGGCCTGGTCGACAGCCAGTACAACCTTGCAGTCCTCTTCGAACAGGGACTGGGCGTTTCCGAAGACCGCAGCGAGGCCGCCTACTGGTTCGAAGTCGCCGGACGCGGCGGCGACGAAGACGCCCTGCGCCGCGCCCGCGCCCTGCTCTCCGACATGCCCGCCTCGCTATCCGACCAGATCCGCCGCCGCGCGCGCGCCTTCAATCCAAAGCGTTCAGACCTCATGGCCAACGGCGACCTCGGCGTCCGCCCGTGGGAGCAGCCGACCAGCGCGCAGGTCGCCGAGATCCAGCGTCTGCTTAACCGGCTCGGCTTCTCCGCAGGCCAGCCGGACGGCCAGATCGGGATCCGCACCACCGAAGCGATCCGCGCATTCGAGGAAGCCCACGGCGCGGCCCCGCGCGGCGACGCCACCTTGAGCCTCCTGCGCCAGTTGCGGCTCGCCAGCCCGGCCTGATCGTCGATATCGCACAGATTCTCGTGCTGGCGCCAAATCTTAGCGGTTTTGCGCCATTCTTGCATACGTAGTCCGGCAAGCGGCTATCAGGACCGCAATCGCCCAAGTAAGTAGAACAGCAGCATGCTGATCCACCTGCCCATAGCCCAGATCGCAGTCGACCCACTGGTCATCACTGCTATCGGGCTGGTGGTCGGTTTCCTCTCCGGTCTCTTCGGCGTCGGCGGCGGCTTTCTCCTCACTCCGCTCCTGATGTTCTATGGCGTGCCCGCCGCAGTCGCCGTGTCCACACAGGCCAACCAGGTCCTCGCAACTTCCATCGCAGGCGCATCCTCACACTGGCGCGCCGGCGCCGTCGACGCCCGCCTTGGATGGATCATGCTCGGGGGCGGTCTCGTCGGCTCAGCGATCGGCGTCGTAATCTTCGGCATCCTCCGCAGGTTCGGCGTCGTCGATTCCACCGTCGCCTTTCTCTACGTGATCATGCTGTCGGTCATCGGCGGCCTCATGGCGTGGGAGAGCATCGCAGCCATCGGCGCCAAGCGCGACGACCCCGGCCGCCGCACGCGCCTAAGGGCATGGACCCGCACCATGCCCTTCAAGCGTCGCTTCCCGCGATCCGGCCTCTACATCTCGATCCTGCCGCCGATCATCATCGGCTTCGTGGTCGGCATGTTAGCCGCCATCCTCGGCGTCGGCGGCGGCTTCATTCTCGCGCCAGCGATGGTCTACCTGCTCGGCGTCCCCACACGCGTCATGGTCGGGACGTCGCTGTTCCAGATCATCTTTCTCACCGGTTTCGTCACCTTCCTGCATTCCGCGGTCAACGGCACCGTCGATCTTGTCCTCGGTTTCCTCCTGATGATCGGCGGCGTGCTCGGCGCGCGCATCGGCGCCACCACCGGCAAGCGTCTGAAAGCCGCCCAGCTCCGCCTGCTGCTCGCCTTGCTCGTCCTCGGCATGGCCGCCCGCCTTGGCTACGACCTCTACTTCCTGCCCCAGCCCGAATTCCAGCTTGTGGAGGGCCAGTCATGATCCGCCACCCGCTCGCAGCCATCATCGCCGCTGCCGCCCTCAGCCTGTCCGCCAGCGCCCAGACCACCGACGAACCCTCGCCGGTGTCCTCCGGCCTCGCCGACGAACAGGTCGACGTCCAGATCAACTATTCCGGCGCCGAAGTCGTCCTCTTCGTCTCCTCGCCGGTTACGAACGAGACCGGCGGCATGGCCGCAGCGCTCATCGGCCCGCGCAGGCCGCACATCACCCAGCAGACAGAAGCCGGGCCCCGCTCCTTCACCTTCATGTCGGCGCCGTCCGTCTTCGTCATCGGCGCCGAACCCCAGGTCGCCGAAACCACCGAAGCACAAGCCCTGATCGACGCGGGCCTCAATGCCGCGACCGCCGCCGTCCCGAACGAAGAGGATCTCGACGCGCCCGATCTCGCCACCTGGCGCGCCGCCCTGGTCGAACTCAAGATGAACCAGGATCTTTACTCGCTCGACGAAGGCATCATCGAACGCGTCGACGACAATCTGCTCCGCGCCCGCATGGTGCTCCCGCCAAATGCGCCTCCCGGCGACTACCTCGTCCGCGCAGTCGTCTTCGAGAACGGCGCCCCCATCGGCAGCACCGAGAAAGTCCTGAATCTCGTGCGCAGCGGCATGGAAGCGACACTCTACGATCTTGCGACCAACCACGGCGTCGTCTACGGCTTTCTCGCGGTGCTCATCGGCGTGATCATCGGATCCATTGCCGCCTGGGCCGGACGCCGCTAACCGGCCATCCGCGACAAGCGCGAACGATCCGGCGCCAGCCGCTCAGCGCTGACGGCATAGACGGCATCCCTGCCCGCCACACACGCGCGCAAGCCCTGCGGGAAGAGCGGCGCAAAGGCGTCGTCGCAGACATTCAGGCCGCCAGTCAGCGGACCAAATGACGGCATCACCAGACGCTTTCCGTCCGTCGCAAAACACTTCGCCCGCACGACCCGCGCACCGCCGCTCACCCGCGCACACGGATGCAGGTGCCCGGCAACCTCGCCGACCACAGGCCCAGCCACCGGCTCATGCCGGAACACAAGCGGGCCGACGGACACCTCGTGCGCGATGCGCCCGCCAAGGTCATCCGGCGGCGCCACATCATGGTTCCCGGTGATCCACACCCACTCCGTCGAGCCGCTCATGATGCGCAGCGCATCCACCACGTCAGAGTTCATCCGCGCCCGCGCCCCGCGATCATGAAAACTGTCGCCCAGCGAAATCACCTGCCGGGGCCGCAGCACTTCCATCTCCGCCATCAGCCGGGAAACAGCCGTCAGGGAATCGTACGGCGGCAGCATCTGCCCACGCGCCGCATAGGCCGATCCCTTCTCAAGGTGAACGTCGGAAACCACCAGCACCTGATGCTTCGGCAGGTAAGCCGTACAGCTCGCCCGCAATACCATCGCAACGCCGGCGATCTCCATCGCCAGTCCATTCGCGTCCGCGCGTGCCCGAGCCGGTCTCGACATACCCGATGCTTGCCGGGCGTCGGCAAAAGCGTCAACAACGCAGGCGCCAAGGCCTGTCGACAACTTCACGCCATGGCGTCGCGGACGAGGTCTTCCTCCGCCTCGCGCAGGATCGCCTCCGCAGCATCGCCCGAAAACACCGGCTCGCGCCCCATTTCCAGCATCACCGGCACCGCAAACGGCGAGATATCCTCCAGCCGCGAATGCACGATCTTGCCCTTGATCCGCGCCAGCGCATCCGCCAGCCGCCGGATATCCAGCAGCCCCTCGCCGGCATCCCGCCGCGCCGCCTCAAGCAGGATGTGGTCCGGCTCATGGCTCCGCAGCACGTCATAGATCAGATCGGTCGAGAACGTGATCTGCCGCCCCGTCTTCTCATGCTGCGGCAATCTTCGCTCGATCAACCCTGCAATCATCGCGCAATTCCGGAAGGTGCGCTTCATCAACGCGCTCTCCTCCAGCCACGCATCCAGATCATCGCCCAGCATGTCCTGATGAAACAGCGCATCGATATCCGCCCCGCCGGGGTCCTCCATCGACCACACCGACAGCGCATACTCCGACGCCACAAAACCCAGCGGCTTCAACCCGGCCCGCTCCATCCGCCGCGTCAGCAACATGCCAAGCGTCTGGTGCGCCAGCCGCCCCTCGAAGGGATAGCAAACGAGGAAGAACTGGTTCGCCCGCGGGAACGTCTCAATCAGCATCTCGTCGGGCTCGATCGACTTGCGCTCCTGGATCGAAATCCATTCCTGCAACTGAGCCGGTAACTCTCCCCAGCGGTCCCTGTCGTGAAGAATGCGCCGCACCCGCGCGGCCAGAAACGTCGTCAGCGGGAACTTGCCGCCCGCATAGCTCGGGATGGCCGGTGTAGTGTCGCTCGACCGCGTCGCCAGCACGTCGCCCTCGACAATGTCTTCGAACTTCAGGATCTCGCCGCCAAACAGGAACGTATTCCCCGGCGTCAGCATCTCGAAGAAATACTCCTCCATCTCCCCGAGCTTCCTGCCCGCGCGCAACGCCACCGCGCCGCCGGCCGATCGCTTGCCCGCGAAGTGCGCCAGCCGCACAGTGATCATAGGGCTCTCGACAATCACGCCCACATTCATCCGATGCCGCCGCCGCACATCGTCATTGCGGGCGCGCCACTTGCCATCCGGAAACTTCACGATCCGCCGAAACCGGTCATAGGTGCGCAGCGCATACCCACCCGTCGCAACCAGGTCGACGATCCGCTCCCACTCCTCCCATGTCAGGTCCTGATAGGCCGCGGCGGAACGCACCTCGTCAAACAGCGCCTCGATATCGAACCCCTCGCCACAGGCCCGCCCCATCACGTGCTGCGCAAGCACATCCAACGCACCGCGACGCACATCCCCGCCATCCAGCTCCCCGGCGGTCACCGCCTCCACCGCCGCCCGGCACTCCAGCACCTCGAACCGGTTGCTCGGCGCCAGCACAGCGCGGGACGGCTCATCCAGCCTATGGTTCGCCCGCCCGATGCGCTGGATCAGACGCGATGACCCCTTCGGCGCCCCGATCTGCACCACAAGGTCCACGTCGCCCCAGTCAATCCCAAGGTCTAGCGTCGACGTACACACACCGCCTTCAGCGACCCCGCAGCCATCGCCTGCTCCACCCGCCGCCGCTGCTCCATGTCCAGCGACCCATGGTGCAGGGCGATCGGCAGGCCATCCTCGTTCACCCGCCACAACTCCTGGAAGTAGACCTCCGCCTGCGACCGCGTGTTCACGAACACCAGCGTCATGTTGGCGTCGCGGATCTGGTCGTAGATTTCCTGAACCGTGTGCCTCCCCGAATGCCCAGACCACGGGATGCGCGCCGCGCTCTCCAGCACATTGATGTTCGCTCTAGCGCCGCCGACATTCCTGATGATCGGCGTTGCGGGCCCCAGCCACCGCGCCAGCGCCTCGGGATCGCGCACCGTCGCCGACAACCCGACCCGCCGCGCCTTCGGCGCCCATTGAGCCAGCGTCGCCAGCGCCAGCGCCAACATGTCGCCACGCTTCGAGCCAGCAATCGCATGGATCTCGTCAATCACGATCGCCCCAAGATCGGCAAAGAATGTCTCGGCGTTTTCCGAAGCGATGAACAAGGCCAGCTGCTCAGGCGTCGTCAGCAGGATATCCGGCGGCTTGGCCCGCTGCCTCTGGCGCCGCGACGAGGACGTATCCCCCGTCCGCACCTCGACGCTCACATTCAGACCCATCTCCGAGATCGGCGTCGTCAGGTTCCGCGCCACGTCATTGGCCAAAGCCTTCAGCGGCGAGATGTAAAGCGTATGGAGCGAGGGCCGAACCCGCCCGGTATCCGTCGCCAGCTCGACAAGACTCGGCAGAAACCCCGCCAGCGTCTTGCCGCCGCCAGTCGGCGCAATGACCAGTCCGCCCTCGCCCCGCGCCGCCGCCGCCAGCAAATCCGCCTGGTGCGAGCGCACCTCCCAGCCCCTGCCCGAAAACCAGTCCGCGAACACAGGCGGCAGCAGCGCGCACGCGTCGCTAGAGGCCTTCTTTCTGGGGGATCTGGGTCTGGACATAATCTTTCCACTCTAGACGGTAACCTTTCCTTGTCGCCAACCGTCAGGATGCCTCGCGTGCACCTTTCTGCAGTCCTCGGCCCCGTCCTTGCCGCCAGCCTCCTGCCGGTCGCCGCAGCGCAATCCCCGGCCGTCCCGCCATTGCTTACCGCCGCGCTCAATCCGTCGGCCGACGAGACGCTCTACGCCTACGAATTCACGATGACGGAAACAGGTTCCCGCAACACCACCGTGCGCGGCCGCATCGATCCCACGAAACCCGAAGGCCAAAGGGTCGAAATCATCGAAGGCGCCGGCAAGGACCTCGATCTCGAGGCGATGGACGAGCGGCTGGAAGATAATGCCGACGGCGACATCTGGTGCGACAGCATGATCAGCGGCGCGTCCGGGAAAATCGCGGAAACCGGCTCCTCATCCGGCAATCGCGCCTACCGCTTCACGCCAAAGGCCCGCCCCGACGCCGGGAACGACGAACGCAAGATGTTCGAACAACTCGTCGCCGATACGATCGTCGACGAGGACAGCCGCACCCTGAAGTCCTTCACCGCGCGCCTTGAGAAACCCTGGAAGCCAAACATCGCGGCCAAGATCCACGAGTTCAATATGTCGGGCGATTGCGCGCTGGCGCCGAACGGCCGCGCCTACGCCCGCACCATCACCACCCAGATCCGCGGTTCCGCCCTGGGCCAGAATTTCAATGCCAAGAGCGTCCGCGAAATCACGAAGCTTGCGCCCGCCGGCTAGTCCCGGCCCAACCGCCAGTCAGCCCAACAGCTTCCGCAGCCCCACGTGGTCGACCTTGGAATTGTGACGCCTGTCCATCGGCACTTCGCGCACGCGCCGCACCTCCAGTTCGCCAAGCTTCCGCCCCCGCCGCACAAGGTCGGTGTCATCCAGCGCATCGCCACACACCGCCAGAATGTTTCGCCCCTCGATCACCGTGAAACCGGCAGCGCGCACCCCCGGCCAGCTCAGCGCCGCCGTCTCCACAGCAAACGGATAGAAGTCCCGGCTGACGGCTTCCTTCCGCCCTAGCAGCCACAACCGCCCCGCATCGTCCCGCCGCGCCGCGTCGGCCGTGCGATGCCAGAGCACGCCATCGCGGGTCACCTTGGTGCTGACGTCATCCACCGGGTCCAGATAACCCCGATTGACGTGCGGTCCGGCCACCCACACCTCGTCCTCAACGATATCGACATCGATCTCTTCAATCGGCGCCCCTGCCAGCAGACCAGCGCCCTCGGCCATCGCGACCCAGTCCTTGTCGCCAATGTCGTCATACTCAAGATGCGCAATCGGCTCAGCTTCCGTCGATCCATAGACAGCATGGATACGGGCCCGCGGCGCAAACTCCCGCATCCCGTGTAAAAGGTTCGGAAACACCGGCCCGCCGCCCGTGAACAAGGCCGACAACTCGTCAAGCTGCACGCCGCTATCCACCATTCGCGCACAAACGGCCGGCGGCGCGATCACCCGGTTCACCCGCTCCCGCTGCATCTGGCGAACGAGCTCGCCGCCATCCAGCTGCGCCGGCTTAGTAAGCTTGCCTTTGGGAATGACACTCGCCGCGCCTGCCGCGAGGTTCGATAGAATAAAGACAGGCAGGGAGATCAGATCCACATCATCCGGCGTCGTCTGCCGCAATCCCTCCAGCAGCCGATGCTGCAGCAGGAGGAAATCGACGGACCGCACGATCCCTTTCGGCCGCCCAGTCGAGCCAGAGGTGAAGGTAATCAGCGCAGGCGCATCGCCGCCAATTGCCGCAACCTCATCCCGACCCCCGCCGCCCCCTTCCGGGTCCGGTATCCGGTCCAGCCCCCGCAACTCCGGAACGAACGGCCGCAGCACCCGCGCGAGCAACGCCCCGGCAAACGCCTTCGGCTGCGCCATCCGCACCGCATGCCGAACCCCGTCCAGGCCGCCCGACGGCTCGGGAAACGTCGCCACAGCCCCGACCTGAAAGATCGCAAGCAGCACTTCATAGAGCTCGATGCTGACGCCTCGCGCCACCAGCACCCTGTCGCCCGCGCCAATCCCCATCCCGCGCAACACGCTGGCCCGCGCCGCCGCACGCTGCGCCAGCTGGCCAAACGACACGCGCCGACCCTCGCCATCAACGATCGCCAGGGCGTCAGGCCGCCGCTCGGCCTGCGCAAGAAACGTCTCGATCAAACTCAAAGGCGCGCGCCCCACAACGCATAGCGCCGGAAAACCTCGCCGCCCGTCTTGGTGGAATGCGCCGCCGAGACATTGTCGACATGCATCAACGCATGGATCACCCGCTGATAATCCTTCTGCCGCACCCGCTCATGAAACGTGTCGGCAAGGAAAGAACCCACCCCCCGCATCGAAGACGCATAGGTCTTCAGGATCACGCTCGCCGGACGCTCCCCCTCGGCAAAGTTCGGCAGCGAGAACAGAAACCCCGCCAACCGCCCGCCATCATCCTCGGCCAGCAACACCAGTTCCGGATCCAGCATCCCGATCACTGGCGCATACGCCCCGACGAACTCCTCCCGCGAAATCGGCGTGTAGAATGCATTGTTCGCAAACGTCCTCAGCGACAGATCATGGATCGCCCCCAGCGCCTCGACCGCCTTCTCCGGCTCAAACGCCCGTAGACGAACCCCTTCAGGCGCCACCGGTTCCTTGCCCCCAATGTCCGCAGGCCGCGAAGACGAGACATAACGCGAGACAATCTCCATCCCCGCCCCCTCGAAGGCCGCCGGATACCAGGCCGGATTGCTCGGCTCCATCAGGAAGGGCGCAGAACCGTCACTCTCCACAACCAGCCGATACTTCGCCCACGTGCTCCCATCCATCGGCCCGAGCACCGCGCCAAACCCCTCGCCGCGCAGCCGCCCCATCACCTCCGCAATCAGCGCCGCTCCAGCCTCGGCGTCATCGCAGGTAAACCCACCAAGCACGGCCGTCCGCGCGCCATCCAGCGATGGCCCGTCCCGATAGATGGCCAGCGCCGCGCCATCGCCTGCAACAATCTCCGGATCTTTCTTCATGGCGACAAAGGCAGAAGCGCCATCCCCGACACAGCCGACAGCGCGCCGAGACTCACCCAAGGCCGCGGCAGCTTCTTCTCCCGGAACACCCACCCCGCCAGCGCGACCAATAGGATGATTGCGGAGCCAATACTCGTAAACAACATCGCTTCCGTACCACGCCCCTCGGCCCAGTAGGTCCGCACCGACATCGCCAGCGCCGCAACCACAATGGCCCCCAAGAGAACCGGCATGTTCGCGCCGAACCGCGCCACCACGCCAGCCGCCAGAGCCGCAAACGCCAGATTGAACGAAAAGATCGTATCAAGCCGCGCCAGGTTCGAAACCACAAAGAACAGCAACGCGATCGCCAGCACCACGACCAGCAGGTTCAGCGCGTCATGCTCCGGCCGCTCCGCTTCGAGATACCGCCGGCAGACAAGATACGCTCCAACCGCCAGCGCCGGCGTCAGCACGCTCTCGATGCCGGAAAACACCCCGATGCAGAAGAACAGCGTCGCGCCTGTCGCCAGGAAGTGCCGGTCCGCATTGGTATGCTGCGTCAGATACAACAGCCCAAGCAGCGCCAGCAGGAACGGCCCCGCCACCAGCGCAAGACCAACCGCCCCAAGGTGCATCAGGTTCGCAAGCAGGAAATAGAGCCCCAGCGGAATGAACAGGTTGTCCAGCCCCCGCCAGCTCGCGCCCTCCAGCAGAGCCCCGAACGCCGCAACGATGAACCCGAGCAGGATCACCTCGCTCCTTCCGACATCAGACAACAACAGCAGCGCAATCATCGCCACCAGCCACGCCGTCACAGCAAACGTCACGACCCCCTCGACGCTCTTCAGCCCGTCTTCCACCTGAAACGTCTGCTTCCCATACCGCACCCCCACCAGCGCGCTCGCCGCGTCGCACAGCGTCAGGATCGCAATCGGCAAAACGTACAGCAGCGGCCCGCGTGTCGCCCCGGCATCAGTCCCGGACAGGATGAAGTGCCCATCCGCCAGCCAGAACAGCAGCGCGACAGATACAGCAAAGAATATCTCGCCAAACGAAACCCGCTCCACCCCATGCAGCCCCTCTCCCAGCCCCTTCCGCATCGTGCCCCGCGCCAGCCCGAACACGGCCACCGACAGCCCGCACATCAGCGCCACTTCCCACGCCGCAGCAAACACCCACGGAAACGTCAGGCAGTAGAGCCCAAGGGATATGTGAACCAGCTTGCGGCCCAGCTCGGCCGGCAGCGCCGTGGCCTTCGCCAGCCGCGACACGCCCCACAACACCACGATGAGCAGACTGACCGACGCAGCCACGCGCGAAAGCGCGAACCACAGCTCGCTGCTCACGCCACTTCCTCGACGATGAAGTCGGAATAGAAAAACGCCTTGTCGCGCGCCTTCAGTTCGTCAGCCAGCGCCTGGTTGCTCGACACCTTCCCAGCAAACGCGTCCGGCGCCCGCCGCGGCGCCATCATGTTCCAGTAGGCGATCCGCGCGCCCGGCCTGGCGGTCTCAAGGATCGTCCCATACGCCGCCTCGTGCGCGCCCGCCGACATGTATTCGAAGATATCCGAAAGGTTGAACGCGTCAGCCTTCACCCCCTCGCTCGCCAGCTCCTCGACGGTCGACTCGCGCACATCCAGCCGGTCGAGCCGCCCCCGGATTACCTCGAACGCCTCCTCGCGCAGCGCCCGCGGCAAGACAGCCCCATGACGCCCGCGCAGGATCCAGTGCAGGTACGGATTTTCGGACGGGTCCTGATCCACCAGCGCCTTCCGCGTCAGCCGCGCCACCTGCTCCGCCGGACTGCCATCCACGTGATCGAAAAAGCTCGGGTCCCGCCCCAGCCTGCCCATCACCGACTTGGAGAAGAACCCCTTCACCAAAGTGCGCCACCCCCACACATTCCAGCGCTCGTCATAGAATGCCGCGCGATCCTCCGCGTCCCGCCTCCGGAACACATCGTCCAGCGTCTCGCGATTGTGCACGAACGGCAAAAGCCAGTGCCGCAGGATACGGAAATAGCGCTCGAACTTCCCAACGCCCCCAACCCCATATCTCAGCACCAGCGGCCGTTTCGCCTTCCAGAAAGCCTGATCCCCCGCCGAAAGGTCCTTGCACACCTTCTCCAGGATCACATCCCGCCTGTGCGAGGCGCGCGACCCCATCACCTCGAGAAACTCGTCATGCTTCAGCTTGCCGTAAGCCGCCTGCCGGAACCGCACGCAAACCAGCTGCGCCGGATTCATGTCCACGGCGATGACGCGCTCGGCGCCCTCCGCCAAAAGCGCAAACGCATTGTCGCCCGCCGAAGCGATGCTCACCACCGTATCGCTCGGCTGGATGCGCAGCGCCTCGCAGAGGATGTCCGCATCCTCCCACACCTGCGCATACCGCACAGCGTCGAACTGCGCCTTGCCGGCAATCTCTGTCCCGCTCATCAGCCCGCCGCCCGCGCAATCCGTGTCACAGACCCGTCACCACCATCGAGACGCACTGTATCGCCCGTCTCAAGCCATTGTGTAGCGCCTTTCAGCGCCACAACACACGGCACCCCCATCTCCCGCGCAACAATCGCCGAGTGGGACAACAAAGACCCCCGCTCCGCAATCACGCCAGCCGCATTGGCGAACACCGCAATCCAGCCCGGATCGGTATGACGCGCCACCAGTATTTCGCCAGGCTCCAGCGCCTCGGTGCGCGGATCATTCACAACACGCACCTTCGCCGTCACGGAACCACGACAGCACGCCAGCCCGACCCGCTGCTCGCCGGCCTCGCCCGGCGCCGGCAGCGCCGATGCAACAACCGCGTCGAGGTCCACTGCCTCCCCCTGCGTGGAAAACCGTTCCGGCGGATCCGCCCTGCCAATTGAGGCGGCATCCTCACCTGCACGCAAAGCCACCAACGCCTTGAGGTCCGCCGTCACGGTCGTCCCATCAACCGCGCCGAGCAATTCCTCGACCGTCAAATGGAACACATCGCGCCTGTCGCCCAATCGCCCTGCATCGACCAACCGGTCGCCAAGCGTCAGGAAAATCCGGCGCACGCGCCCGAACAGCCTCGTGCGTTCAAATCTCAAATTCTCCCGATCCCGCACCCGCGTCCACCGCAGCAACCGCGAAGCAACAAACGCCTTCGTCCCGTCGACCACGCCAGAAACCAGCTCGGTCGTGATCTCCTTTCTCCGCCAGCCCGGCACGCGTCTCCGTTCGCCCGGCTGAACGGGCCGCCGCCGCAACCGCCATCAGAACGGGCGAGGCGTCCTCATGCAGCGTCCGCGACTCCAGCTTCAGCTCCTGCGCACACCGGTCGCCGAACTTCCGCACATAATCCTCGAACTCGATCTTCAGCTCTGGCGCATCCTCCAGCGCCCCGATCTCACCCCGCTCCAGCCGGTCCGCCAGCCCCGAATGCCGCGCCGCTTCCTCGCCCATCGACCGGATGCGTCGCGCAGGCTCGGCGGAGATGATGTCACCCTGTCCCACCAGCACCCGCGACAGGAGATCGGCGCCCTTGTCCCCGCCCCACTTGTCCATCGCCTTCTGCGTCACGCCAAAAGCGATCATGCAGAGGAAGTCGTTCACCAGCGGCGCATCCCAGCGCCGCAGCAGGCGGTCCTCAAGCTTGCGGTATTCCTCGACCAGCTCACCCGCGCTCATCTTGTCGATGGCGGCGTTCGAAGTATCCAGCGCCTCGTTCAGCCGCTTGTAGAATTGCCGCTTCGTCCACCACAGCCGCGCCTGGTGCCACACCAGTCCAAGCCCCACCTTCACCAGCTTGGCCCGGTCCAGCAGCCGCACATAGAACTCATCCGTCGGCGGCGCGATCCGTTGCGCGATGGGCTCCGGCAGAGGCTCGGACACGCCCATCATCGTTTCCATGAACGCCCGGTTCGACTTGAACCCCGGAAACATCGCCAGCGCGCGATACCAGTTCAGAAGATTGTAATAGACCCGCCCGTCGATCCGCCCCAGCATCGCGCCGAACACATGCCGGTTCGCCAGCACATCCTTGCGCGGCACGCCCATCAGCCGCGAGAACGCCTGATAGACGTGACTGTAGGTGTAGCGCGCAAACGAAAACGTCAGCGCGGACGTCACGCCCGGATAACTCTCGACGATGTTCGAATTGTCCCAGATCGTGACCGCATCATCCGGCGCCTGCGGCTGCACGATCTCGTCCAGCGTCGTGATCGGGCGCGACTGCAACAGGCGTACCTCGCCACCCTCAAACGCCCACTCGATATCCTGCGGCGAACCGAAATGCGCCTCGGCCCGACGCGCAAGATCCGCGACCACCTGCAGGTCAGCTTCGCTCGCCACCGGCCCCTCGCCGTCAAGCGACACCTGCTCCACCCGCCCATCGGCATGCACCCGATAGCTGTCGCCATCCACCTCGCCACTGACCAGCTCATCCGCCAGCCCGCTGACCGCACTGATCACCACGACATCCCGCGCACCGCTGACCGGATCAGCGGAAAACGCGACACCCGCAATCCGCGCACCCACCATCTTCTGCACGACAACCGCCGGCGCCTGCGCCTCATCGCCCAGCCCGCGCTCCTTGCGATAGGCCGCAACGCTCCCCTCGGCGCCAGACTTCCACACCCGGAACGCAGCCGCCGCCACATCGTCAGCGGCGACATTCAGCTCCGTCTCGAACTGCCCCGCATGCGAGCCCTCCGCGCCATCCTCCTCGCGCGCCGAAGACCGCACCGCAAACGGCCCGTCGCCCAGCGCCTCAAGCGCTGCATCCACCTCACGCTTCGCCGCCGCCCGCAGGCCGCGCGTCATGAACGCCTCGGCGGAGATCACGAAGAAGTCCGGCACCGGAAAGTTCGCCGCCAGCTGAGCCAGCGCCGCGGCCTTGCCGCCCGCCTGCTCCACGGACAGGCGCGCCGCCTCATCCAGCACGAATGTCGATGCCTTGACCGTCAGCTCAGCCATACCCGCTCCGCCATCGGCCCGACGCCTAACAGAATGTAGTTTCCGAGGACATAAATGCCCGAAACCAATTCAAGGCGCTGCGCCGTCTTGCGCGTCCCCTCCGCAGCATAATCGATCGCAGCGAACACCGCGATTGCGGCGACAATCAGCAATCCCGCCAGAAAAACCGGATGCGGGCCCGTCTCAACGTGCACGTAAGCCGACAACACCAGCCCGGCAAACATCGCCAACGCTGCGGCATATCCCGCCGTCTTCACACCCCACAGCTTCGAATACGTCTCAACGCCCTCGCGCTCATCCTCCGGCGCCCACGCCTTGCGCGCGATCTCCAGCGTCACGCCGTTCGCAAGCGACAACAACAGGAACGCCGCCAGCCCACCCCCATGCGCGCCGCCCGGCGCAACACCAGCCGGCAGCCAGTCCGTCGCTGTCGCGTAAAGATCGATCAGCGGCATCACCGCCATGTGCGAGACCATGTAAAGCAGCGGCCGGGCCTTCAGCGCTTCCGGAGCAAAGAACTCCTTCGTCATCAGCGCCATCCAACCCCACACCGCCAGCAATAGCCACGTCAGCCGCCAGTCCAGCCACCACGTCGCCGCCAGCGTCACCCCCGCCGCGCCCCACGCCACCCAGCGCAGCTCCTTCAGCGAGATGAGACCCCGCGGCACCGGCCGCTCAGGTCGATAGCGCACGTCATCGGCATGATCCTTGTGCTCGTCCGCCACACGCAGCTGAACAAAGAAACAGAACAGCGCCACAACCGCGACAATCATCGCGCCCGCCGACGGCGTCCCCTCGCGCAGCAAGGCCGACACGCAAACCGCAGACGTTCCGAATGCCGCAATCAGCGCGCCATGCTTGAACACCGGAAACCGCTCGGCCTGGTACTCCCACAGCCGCGCTGCGAGCGGCCGCCCGTCGCGCCCTGCCGGAGCCGGCGGCTCAGCCGTCTCCATCACTCACGCTCCCGCGCCAGCTTGCGATGGGCGCTCGTAAACTCGTTGGCGCACAACGCGCCGATGATCGACAATTCTCCAGCCAGACACACGGCCGCACACACTTCCGCAAACGCACGCGCCTTGCCGCTCCCCTTCAGCCCCAGAATGTTCAGCGCCGCAGACTGGCTCGGCAAACCCGTCCCGCCGCCAACCGTCCCGACAATCACATTCGGCAGCATTACCGAGACAAATAGCCTGTCACCCTCCCGCCGCTCGATCCGCGTCACCCCGACGGCGCTCTCCGCCACACAGGCCGCATCCTGCCCCGTCGCAATGTACAGCGCCGCCAGCCCGTTGGCGTAATGCCCCTGCACCCCGATCGAACCGGACATCACGCCCCCCAACGCCGACATCCGCCAGTAATCCTCCATCCGCTCCGGCGTCGTGTGCAGATGCGAGCGCACCAGTCGCCATCCAGCTCCACCGAAGCCGTCACCTTCCGCCCGCGCGACGACTGGAACGACATCGCCGACGCTTTCTTGTCGCCAGAAAAGTTGGCCTCCACAAACCAGTACCGCGGCTTGATCGGACACGCCTCAAGGATCGCCTTGCACACCGCCTCGGTCGCGATCGTCACCATGTTCTGCCCGGCCGCATCCCCGGTCGTGTACGTACACACCAGATAGACATGGTCGCCCTCGACATGCGGCGACACCTCAACCAGCTCGCCGTGGCTTGTCGTCGTCTTCGCCGCCGCCTTCAGCGTCTCGACCTGCTCGACCACCCACGCGACAAACAGACCTGCCTCGGTCACGCTTGCAAACGCAAACCCCGGCGCACGATGCACGCCCTCCGCCAGCACGCCCGTCGTGCACCCGCCCGCGCTCGAGATCAGCCGCGCCCCGCGCCCATAGCTCGCAACCAGCGCCGCCTCCGTCGTCGCCAGCGGCGCATAGAAATCGCCCTTCGCGAAAATGCCGTTCACCCGCAACGGTCCGATCACCCCGATCGGCACCTCCACCGTCCCGGCATAATTTTCGATGTTGTTGGCATAGGCCGAAAGGTCCGCCTGCGCGCGATCGCCATAGAGCCGGTCACGATCCGCCTCGCCCGCCCCCGAATGCTTCAGCAGCGTCCGCCAGTTGGCGCTGGTGAATTTCGGATCCAGCCGCCGCGACGGCCGCACCATCGGCGGCAGCGGCGTCGTCCCGTCCGGCCGGCTCCCATCGGCTACCTGCTGTTGCGACCGCGCCGCCAGCATCTCGGCAATCAGCCGCCGCGTCGCCTCGTATGCGCTTGGCAAGACCGTCCCCTGAATCGCGTCCGTCCGGACTGCACCCGCGCACATTGTGAGCCCCGCGCACAAACTCAAGGTCCGCGCGACGGTGAAAAAGCAGCTGCAATCAGGCTTCTGCTCCAGCGCCCTGCGTCACGCCTTTCCCCGATCGATCAAATTTCACAGATCATCTTGGCCGGACATTTCCCACGCTCCAGTACAAGCCTCCCATGACCAACGTCATCGCCTTCCCAGAAAAGCTGTGCCGTGTCCTCGTGATCGACGCCGATCCGTCCACGTCTGACAGCGTTCGCGAAGCCCTGCAGACCGTTTCGCCGCGCGTACGCGTCCACAGCGCGCCCGATCTCGCCACGGCCGAACAGCGTCTGTCGCACGATGCGTGGGACCTCGTCGTCCTGAAACCATGGCAGGCCCAGCCCGGCAAACCGCTGCCGATCTCGATCATCCGCAAGGCCGGCTATACCGGCCCGGTCGTCCCCGTCACAGCTGGCGGCCCGCCGCTCAAACGCATCCAGAAGGCGGCCCGCCGCGCCGATGCGCCAACGCCGCAGCAGGTCGTGGTCCGTCAGAATACGCGCGCGAAAACAGAACGCTACGCCAGATCCTCTGTCGCGGCGATGATCTCGCAACTACTGGACGAGCCGGTAACCGGCGCCTAACCTCCTCCCGAAGCGCTGCGCCATCCGTTGCGCGCGAGAGGGAGATCTACCATGACCGCACGGCTCATCGGCTCACGCCGCGCCATGCTCAAGGGCTCCGTCGCCCTGGCGGGCCTGTCTGCAATTGGCGGCCTCTCGGCATGCCAGCCCGGCGCTTCAACCGACAACGGCGTTCCCATCGCCGACACCGAATACGGCCAGGTCCGCGGCGCGGTCGAAGATGGCGTCAACGTCTTCAAAGGCGTCCGCTACGGCGCTGACACATCAACCTATCGCTTCGCGGCCCCGCAAAAGGCCCAGCCATGGGAAGGCGTCGCCGACGCGCTCGAATACGGCGCCAGCGCGCCTCAATCCCCCGGCGGCGATGGCGGCGGCCTGTTCGCCGACTGGCGCCCGCAACGCCCCTGCCCACCAGCGAAGACTGCCTCTTCCTGAACGTCTGGACGCCCGCGCTCGATGACGGCGCACGGCCGGTCATGGTCTGGTTCCACGGCGGCGGCTTCTCCACCGGCTCGGGCTCCTCCTACGCCTATGACGGCGTCCGACTGGCCAAGCGCGGCGACGTGGTCGTCGTCACCGTCAACCACCGCCTCAACATGTTCGGCTACATGAACCTCACCGGCTATGGCGACGCCTTCGCCGACAGCCCGGCGGCCGGCATCCTCGACATGGTCCAGTCGCTGCAATGGGTGCGCGACAACATCTCGAACTTTGGCGGCGATCCGAACAACGTGCTGATCTTCGGCGAATCCGGCGGCGGCTCGAAAGTCTGCACGCTGATGTCGATGCCCGCCGCGCGCGGCCTCTTCCACCGCGCCGTCGTCCAGTCCGGCCCGCGCGTCCAGCACCCGCCCGCAACCGCCGCCGCCGTCGCCGCCGGCGAAGTCGTCGCCAAGCTCGGCCTCTCATCATCGACGATCGAGCAGATCCGCACGATCTCCGTTTCGGAAATTCAGGCCGCCGCCGAAGGCGTCCCGCTGGCCGGATCCGGCCCCACGCTCGACGGCAAGAACCTAATCGTCCACCCGTTCGACCCGGTCGCCGCCCCCGCCGGCGCCACCGTACCACTTCTCATCGGCTGCAACCGCACGGAAGGCACCTCGCTCGCCGGCGGCCGCGACGCCACGCTCTTCGACATCACCTGGGAGACCCTGCCCGAACGCCTCGGCGAGGCCCTGCCCAACCGCGACGTTGCGGCCATCATCGACGCCTACCGCACCAACTACCCCAACATGGACGCGCCGGAGGTCTACTTCACCGCCCAGTCCGACGCGACCTTCTTCGCCGGCTCGATCACCGTCGCCGACCGCAAGGCCGAACAGGGCGGCGCCCCGGTCTATTTCTACCACCTCGACTGGACCACGCCCGTCCACGACGGCAAGCGCTACGTCCCCCATGCGCTCGACATCGGCATGGTGTTCGACAACGTCGCCAAGTCCGAGAGCATGTCGGGCCCGCCCGGCCCCGAACCGCAGGCCATCGCCGACCAGATGTCGGAAAGCTGGCTCGCCTTCGCCCGCACCGGCGATCCCAACAACGCGCAGGTGCCCGAATGGCCGGCCTACACGCTGGACAATCGCGCCATGATGGTCTTCCGCACCGACCCCGGCGTCGAGATCGACATCCGCGCCACCGAACGCTCGATGCTCACCGGCTGACGCCTTGCCCCGCAATCATGTTCTGATACGCCAAGGGGCGACCGCGATCATCACCTGCGCCACGCGCGCAAACACCATCGATGCATCGTCGATGAGGGGCTGAGACATGGACTGGCAGGCAGAATTCGAACGCTTCCGCGAATGGGCGTTCAACATGGACAGCGCCGGTCCGCGCGCGATGTGGGCTCTGCTCGCCGTCCTCGGCTCCTACATCCTCGGCGGCATCGTTTCGGGCATCCTTCGCAGCATCTTCCACCGCCTCGGCGGCCTCAAGAAGCACAAGGACGCCCAGCCCGAATCCGAGGCCTCAGGCGACAATGTCATGCTGGACATCGTCGGCTCCATGATCCGCGTCGTCTTCGTTCTCGGCGGCCTCGCCGTCGGCGCGGACATCATCGGCGTCTACGACATCACCGAAGCCCAGTCGCTCGGCGTCGCGGCGACCAAGGGCCTGATCATCCTGATTGCCGTATGGTTCCTCGGCTCATGGCTGTCCGGACGCGTCCGCCGCTTCGGCGACAAGATGGACCGCACCAACACCGGCGCCGGCAAGACCCTGTTCGCCTTCCTCGGCTCGCTGGTGAAGTTTGCGGCCCTCGCCGTCGGCCTCATCGCCGCGCTCCAGCAATTCGGCTTCCCTATCGCCTCGCTGGTCGCCGTCGTCGGCGCCGCCGGCCTCGCCATCGCGCTGGCGCTGCAGGACACGCTCAAGGCCGTCGCCGCCGGCGTCATCATCGCCATCCTGCGTCCCTACCGCATCGGAGACTTCGTCGAGATCGACGGCGAACTCGGCACCGTCGCCGACATCACCCCGTTCACGACCATCCTTAACACGCTCGACAACAAGCAGGTCATCGTCACCAACGATGCAGCCTGGGCCGCGACCATCGAGAACTTCAACGCCAACCCGCGCCGCCGCCTCGACGAGATCATCGGCATCTCCTACGACGACGACATCCGCAAGGCGATGGCGATCATGGAGCGCGTCGTCACCTCCGACCCCCGCGCCCTCAAGGACCCGCCCTTCTGGGTCAAGGTCAACACGCTCAACGAGTATTCCGTCGACCTGCGCTTCCGCATCTGGTGCAAGACAGCCGACTATTTCGACTTTCGCTGTGACATGCTGCAATACATCAAGGAAGCCTTCGACGAGGAAGGCATCACGATCCCCTTCCCGCACCAGGTCGAGATCGCCAAGGACGGCGCCCGCCTCGTCCTCGCGCGCGAAGTCGAAGACGACAGAAAACGGGATACAGAGTCAGAAAGAGGCGGCTAGGTCAGGTCTCTCTAGTCCAGCGCCTTCTCGTTGCGCTCACCGGTGCGGATCCGCACCACGTCCGTCAGCGCCGAGACGAAGATCTTGCCGTCGCCGATCTTTTCCGACCCGCGACCTTCTCGATCGCCGAGATCACGGCCTCCACCATGCTGGACGCCACCGCCACGTCGATGCGGATCTTCGGCACCTCGGCGACCTTGTATTCCGCGCCGCGATAGAACTCGGTATGCCCGCGCTGCCGGCCAAACCCCTGCACCTGCGTCGCCGTAATCCCGGACACGCCCAGCTGCGTCAGCGCCTCGCGCACCGCATCGTATTTGTGCGGCCGCACAATCGCCGTCACCATCCGCATCGGCGCATCCTCCTCATACTGCAGACCAAGATGCACCAGCCGCCGGATCGCCTCCGACCGCGACGGCAGGTCCTGCTGCGTCCGCCGCCACTCGTCGACCACCCGCCCGAACTCGACCGAAGCGACGAGTTGTATCCGCTGGTCAAGCTTGTCGGACAAGGCAACTCACTCCACGCGAAGGCGCAACGTCGCCCCCAAACCCTCTGCTAACGACCTGAACATAACAAACTTACACACTTATTGCCAAACGGTGACGGAAACCATCAAACCCCAGCCGGCTTGGGCGGAAAATGCCGAAAGACCAGCAATCCGAGCGATTTTCGCAGGCAGTTTCAACGAGATAATTACCAAATTCCCCTAGCGTCCTCCCAATCAAGTCGTGATGGACGGACACGAGATGCACGATCCCCGCAAGCCAAGACGGCTCAAGCCACACGCGCTCAGCCTGCTGGTCATCGACGCCAACGCGTTCACCCGCGGGCTGATCACCGACATCCTCCGCAACTTCGACGCAACCGACATTCACGCCGCAAAAGACGCAGCCAGCGCAGAAGCCACCGTTCGGGAAAAGCCGATCGACGTCATCATCATGTCTGGAGAAGGAAGACGGCCTCGACGGCATGCGCTTCGTGCGCAACCTGCGCCGGTCAAGGATGACCGCATCCGCCGCCTCCCCGTTTTGTTCGTGACCTCCGGCCTCACCAAGCAGCTCGTCATCGACGCGCGCGATGCAGGCGTTGATGAATTCCTCTCAAGCCCATCGCACCAGCTGCGGTTCGTCAGCGCTTGGAAATGGTGATCGAGACCCCGCGTCCCTTCGTTGACTGCGCCGTCTACATCGGCCCCTGCCGCCGCCGCAAAAACCCCGCCGACTATCACGGCGCAATGCGCCGCGCCGGCGATCGCAGCCGCGATGACGAGAGCACGCCGACGGTCGACCACGACGAGGAAGCGCAGAAATCGCCGATCCGCGTCGCGCTTGCCGACGTCCGCGTCCTGTCCGCCAGCATCCGCGCCAACGACGCGGCGACGCTGAACGCCGTCATGGCCGCGCTGGCCAACGCCAAGCAGATCGCCACGGAGTGCAAGGACCACGCGCTGATCAGCGCGCTTGCCGCCTACGAAGCCTACGTCTCGGTCTCCGCCCCGCAGGGCCAGACCGAAGCCACGGTCGTCAATACTGCGCTCGGCGCACTAGAGCAGCTGGCCACCCTCCCGGTCGGCTTTACTGAGGCGCGAGAAAGCGTCGCTATCGCTTTGGGGAAAGCGATCCAGAGAAAACTGGCAGCCTGATCCTATGACCAATACGCCTCGCGAACTGACCCCGGCAGCGCTCAAGCAATTGCGCGTGCTGATCGTCGACCCCAACGCATACATGCGCGGCGTCATCGCCGACGCCCTGCGCCGCGTGCAGATCGTCAACATCGCCTCCGCCGCCAACGCGATGGAATCGTTCACCGTCTCGCGCACGTTCAAGCCGGACCTCGTCCTCGTCGACTGGGACGCCGGCAAGATGTCGGGCCTCGAATTCACGCGCGAAGTTCGCCGCAACACCTCGGGCATGCCGCGCGAAACCGCGATCATCCTGCTGTCCGGTTCGATCGACCATGATCAGCTCATGGCCGCCCGCCAGGCGGGGATCAACGAATTCCTTCTCAAGCCGATTTCGGCCCAGACGGTCCTGGGGCGCATCGAGGAAGTCCTCCTCAAACCGCGCCGCTTCATCGTCTCACGCAACTATGTCGGCCCCTGCCGCCGCCGCCGCGACGACCCGGAATACATGGGCCCGTGGCGCCGCCTCACCGACGAACCGTCCCGCACCGTCCCAAAGGACGCGGTCCGCGAAAACACGATCCGCCTGCGCGCCATCATCGATAAACTCTCGGCCTATGCCGACGAGAACAATGAAGGCACCGGCGATCGCACGGCCGCCATCCGGGGCATGTACCGCCTCCTCAGGGAACACGCCGAAGAGGTCAGCACGGTGGGCGACGACACCATCGTCCGCGTCTGGTCATCGGCGATCTCCTATGTCGAAGGCGTCGGCATGACCGACAACTACGACCTCGACGTGATCCGCTTCCACTTCCAGACCATCGGCCGGATCCTCGACATGCCGGAGGAAGATTTCCACCACCGCGTGGCGGTCGCCAACGAGCTGGAACGCCTCGTTCACAAGAAGATCCAGGGCCTCACGGCGGGCGGCGGCGTCGCGGCCTGAGCCCAGCCGTCAGGGCTTCAGCACAACCTTCCCGACCAGCCCGCGGTCGCGCATCAGCTCGAAGGCCGTGCGCCACTCGGCGAGCGCGAATTCCGCGTGCACCAGCGGCCGCGTCTCGCCCGCCGCCAGCCGCCGCCAGATCGTCTCGCGCACCCTGCGCCCGCCTTCAGGATCGCGCCGGCCGAATTCACCGGCCCTGACCCCGACGATCGAGAACCCCTTGATCAGCGGCATGTTGGTCTTCACCTCGGCGATCCGCCCGCCGGCAAACCCCACCACCAGCAGGCGTCCGCCCCACGCGATGCACCGCACGGATTCATCGAACACATCGCCGCCAACAGGATCGAAGATAACGTCAGCGCCGCGCCCGCCGGTCAGCTCCTTCACGCGCTCACGAAACCCGTCGCCCACCACCAGCACATGCTCAGCGCCATATGCCTTGAGCGCGTCGACCTTCTTCGGATCTCCCGTCGTCGCAATCACCCGGGCGCCGGCCAGCCTGCCAATGTCCACCGCCGCCAGCCCGACCCCGCCGCTCGCGCCATGCACCAGCAGCCATTCGCCCGGCTTGAGCCCGCCGCGTTCGATCAGCGCGACATGCGCCGTCGTGTAAGCCGCCGGGTACGCCGCCGCGACAGAGAAGTTCACACCATCGGGTATCTCGCTGAGTCCTGCCGCAGGCGACGCAGCCAGCTCCGCAAACGCGCCCGTCTTGGCGCCGCCAGCCAGCCGCATCCCCACGCGCACCGGCCGCCCATCCGCCAGCACGGCGCCCTCCGGCGCCGCCTCGACAACCCCGGCCAGATCCATCCCGACAACGAACGGCAGCTCGGGTTTGAACTGGTACTTCCCCTCCAGCATCAGAAGATCGGGGAAATTCAGGCTGGCCGCTTCAACCCGAACCAGAACCTCACCGCCACCCGGAACCGGCGCCTCAACCTCATCAAGGCCGACCCCACCGAAATCCTCAGCCAGCCGACGACAGACAAGCGCCTTCACGAGCCATCTCCTTCAACCCACACACCAGCCACACCCAAACTGTCATTCCGGGCGAAGGCGCGCAAAGCGCGCCGCAGACCCGGAACCCAGCCCTCAGAGCAACGCCACAGAGCCAGCCCAAAGTCCCCCAAAAACAATCCCCCAAAAACAATCGCCAGCGACCGTCCACCTTCACGCCTGCGGCAACATCTGCGGATTCCACACCACCTCCCACAGATGCCCGTCAGGATCGGCGAAGTATCCGGCATAACCGCCATAGAACGTCTCGCCCGGCGCCTTGATGATCGACGCCCCAGCCGCCTCCGCATCGCGCATCACCGCATCGACCTCCTCGCGGCGCGAAACGTTGTGACCAATGCTGGCCGCCGTCGATGAAACCGGCTGCTTCGGCACACCCGTATCATGCGCAAGATCGTCCTGCGCCCAGATCGCCAGCTTCATGCCGCCCGAAAGATCGAAGAACGCCACCGCGCCATGCGCAAACTCGCGGCCGACAATGCCCTCGGTCGGCAGGCCCAGCCCGTCGCGATAGAACGCCAGCGAGCGCTCAAGGTCGCCAACGCCAAGCGTCAGAACAGATATGCGGGGTTTCATGTGTCCATACCCTTCCTATCGGCGTCCGCACCGCGCAGACGCCTCGATAGTCTTGGGCCGCCGAAATGATGGCGGAAGGACCCGCAAAGCGGGGGCCGGGCCAACCGTCCCGAACCTAACCTGTTTCAGACATGAAAACCGTACCCGCGCGACGGCGTCAGGGTCAATCTGGCCAGCGCTTCTGCACGAGACAGCCGGCGCCCTGCGCCCGACCGGCACAGCACTCACGTCTCGAGATGCCGCCTACTCCCCGAAACTCCCCGCAGGCCCCGGAAACACCACCGGCGACTCCGCCCCATCGGCCGAAACCGACGCCACGCCAAAGAAATAATTGTCGATCACGAGGTTCTCGAACGTCCACTCGCTGACATCGCCAACCCAGCGCGAATGCGTCCATTGCGGCGCATCCGTCAGCCGCCAGTAGACTTTGTAGCCCGCAAGGTTCGCCGCTTCCTCACCGCTCGGCCGGTCCCACATCAGCTTTGCCGACGGCTGCACCGCGCCCTCGATCCGAACATTCGCCGGAAACGGCGGCGCCGCCGCCATCCCCGCCAGGCTCACCACATTCAGCGCCGTCAGCTTGCGCGCATAGTCGAAGTCCACGCCCTCGATCACGTCGCCATACGCGCGCCCGTCCACCACCCGCACATCCTGGTGCTGGCGGTCATAGTGCTCGTTCGTCTCCATGATCCGCACACCGGGAATGCCCGCCTCGTTGAACGGCCGGTGATGCCCGCCGCGCCCGAACCGGTCGAGCCGGTACACCATCATGACATTGAGGTTCGGAATGAAACGATCCGCCATCACGTCGATATAGCGCGCCAGGTTCCGTGACGGGCTGTCCACCTCCCCGCCGGTAAACCGCCTCTGCTCGCCCTCTTCGCGCGTCTCCACCGCCCGCACGCCCTCGGAGAACACACGCGCCGTCGTATTGTTCGTGACCCCGTTGATGCCGGAAATGTTGCCGATCATGTCGTTGTTCAGCACCGCCTTCAGCCGCCAGCCATTGTCGATGGCATGCGACGCCACGATCCGCCCGCCGAACAGACCCTGCTCCTCCCCGGCGAGCCCCGCATAGACGATCGTGCCCGCGAACTCGTGCTTCGACAGCACCCGCGCCGCCTCGATCGCGCCCGCCATCCCCGACGCATTGTCGTTCGCCCCCGGGCTGTCATCGGTCGCGTTCATGACATTGGTGATCCGGCTGTCGATATCGCCCGACATCATCACCATCCGGTCGGGATCAGACGTCCCCCTCTGGATCGCCAGCACCGACAGCACCTCAACCGGATCCGGCACGCGCTGCTGCCCGAAGATCACGTTGGACACTTCGATGATCTCGAGACACCCGCCGCATTCCGCGGAGATCTCCTCGAACTCCGCCCGGATCCACCGCCGCGCCGCCCCGATGCCACGCGTATCGCTCTCGATCTCCGAAGCCGTATGCCGCGTCCCGAACCCCGCCAGCGTCCGGATGTCCGCCTCGATCCGCTCCGCCGACACATCCGCCTGCAGCTGATGCAGCAGCGAGAACTCCATCGGCGGCGCCACAGCCGGCGTCTGCGCCTGCGCCACGCCCTCGCCGCCAACCGGCGACGCACACGCCGCCAGCCCCACTGACCCCGCCAGCATCCAGCCCTTCATCTGCAACCTCTTCAGCGTGAAACGATTGCAGACGCGCAATCCCGCTTTCCTCTGTGCCACAACTTGCCCGAACCCGGCCACCTCACGCACGAATCTTCCACGCGCCCCGGCCAATCAAGGCCGGTTCCGATGCCTGCATCGTCAGCAACCCTGCCCCGAAATCGCCCCAATAGATCGTCTTGACCGCGTATCGTTTTTCGATGAACTATTATCGTGCGTCGAGCAGCCAATGCCGAAATGGGCCGTCCGACGAACCGCGTCAGTCCGAACGGCTCCACCCCGTCGGCTGACGCAACCAGGGTCGCACAGCAGGTTGACCCCACAATGACCTGTCGAGCGATGGAGGCCGGGTCCACACGGGTCCGGCCTCTTGCATCGAAGCCTCGCTAGACCGACGGCCCCACGTCCTTGAGATCGCTCACGCCCTCGGCGCGCATGATCTCCAGCAATTCCCGCTTGATCCGCCGCACCAGCCCCGGCCCGCCATACACCAGCGCGGAATAAAGCTGCACGGCCTGCGCCCCCACCGCCAGCTTGCGCCAGACATCGCGCCCGCTCGCAATGCCCCCGGCGCCGATCAGGTCCTTCTCGCCGCCCAGCGCCGTCGCAAACTGCGCCAGCACCTCCGTCGACTTCTCCATCAACGGCGCACCCGAAAGCCCCCGGCCTCACCCTTGAAGGCCGAGACCAGATCATCCGGCCGCTCGATCGTGGTGTTCGACACGATCAGCCCGTCGAGATACCGCGCCGCTTTCACCGCCTCGCAGATCGCCCCGATCGCGCGCTCGTCGAGATCCGGGGCCACCTTCAGGAACACCGGCCGCCGCCCCATCTCCGCGTCCAGCGCCGCCGCCGCTTCACCCGTCGCGCCCAGCAGGTCCTCCAGCGCCGTCCCCTCCTGCAGCCCCCGCAGACCCGGCGTGTTCGGCGACGAGATATTCATCGTGACGTACGAGCACTTGCGCCACACCGCCTTCAGCCCGGCGACATAATCCGCCACCCAGTCTTCGCTCGCCTTGTTGGCCCCGACATTGGCGCCGACCACACCCCATTTCGGCCGGGCGTCCAGCCGCCGCACAAACGCATCCAGCCCCTGATTGTTGAACCCCATCCGGTTGATCACCGCCTGGTCCGGCGTCAGGCGGAACAGCCGCGGCTTTGCATTCCCGACCTGCGGCAAGGGCGTAACGGTCCCGCACTCGACGAAGCCAAAGCCGTAGCCCAGCATCGGCGTGAACACTTCCGCATCCTTGTCGAACCCCGCCGCCAGCCCAACCGGATTGGGCAATTCCAGTCCCGACACGCCAAGCCGCACCTTCAGCTCCGGCGGATCAGCCTTGGGACGCCCCGGCCCGAACCCCGCCTTCAGGCCGGCAATCGCAGCACGGTGCGCCGCTTCCGGCGGCAGCATGCGCATCCCGACAGTCGCCATCCCGCCCAGGCTCAACGAAACCGCCTCACGAGATCACGTCCGGCTTCTTCTTGGGATCAGTGTCGCGATCCCGCGCGCGGGCGACTTCATCCGGCACAAGCGGAACGCCGTCCTCATCCAGCTCCAGCAACCAGATCGATACCGCCTGCGATGCGCGCACCTCGCCGTACACATGCGGAAACTTGTCGCCGCCGCGCGCCTTCTCCCACTTCAACTGATGCTCGAAGACATCGGCGTCGAACGATGCGAGCACACACCCCTCCACCCCGCGAAACCACTTCGCAAGCGTCTCCTGAAGCTGCGTGCGCGTCGAGAAATGAACATAGCCATCCTCGACATCAACCGGCGCACGGATCAGCGCGCCAGCCTCGGCTGCGGCCCACTGCTCCTTCGTCAGCACCTTGTAAATTCGCTGTCCCATGCCCGACTATTGCTACGCGCCGCCGCTGCGCGCAATCCCGCCGTATACGCAGCAATGGCCGTGTCAGGCGTGGTGCATGAAACCACACAGGACCAAGGGCGTTCTATCGGCAACAACCAACCGGCGGACGGCAAGACTCAGGCAGACGACGTGGCGACCAACACCCCATTGGAAGACATCATCTCCGACGCGGTCGAAGACACCGACGGCGATGAAGTCTCGCTGCGCGACGTCCTGGAATTGTACGGCAACCGCTCGTTCGGCGCCATTTTCACCATTCTCGGCCTCCTCTGCGTCATCCCGCCGGTCGGCGCGATCCCGGGCCTGCCGGCCGCAGTCGGCGTCGTGATTATCCTCTTCTCGGTACAGATGCTGATCGGGCGCAGCCATATCTGGCTGCCCGGCCCGCTCGGCTCCCTGTCGATATCGAAGGACAAGCTGAAGAAGGCGGAAGATCGCGCATCTCCTGTTCTCTCCTTCATCGACGGCATGATCACCGACCGCCTCGAATGGGCGACTGGCGGCGTCGCGAGATATGTTGGCGCCATCCTCGTCACGCTGATGGCGATTGCTCTGATTCCGCTGGAACTGGTGCCGTTCGCGGTGGCCGCGCCCGGCGCCGCCATCACGCTGGTCGGCGTCGCGCTGCTTGCCCGCGATGGCGCGCTGATGATCCTCGCCTACCTCATTTCCGCCGCCGCAATCTGGGTGCTTATCCAGTATTCGCCTTTGCTGAAATGGCTGGGCCTCTAGGCGGATCGCTTCACCGCAGGAAAATCTATCCACGGCCCTCCGTGCTGAACCTACACTTCAGCCATGACCGTCGCAGCAGACATGCCGCCGCCCCAACGCGACCAGCCCTCATGGCTGGCCGCGCTTCTGGCGTTTGTCCAGACGCTGCTCGCTGAGTTGTTCGACGACATCATCCTGCCGCTGGCCTATGGGCCCCGCCCGTCCAGGCGGCGCCTTGCACAGATGGCGGAGCAATTCGCCCGCGCCGAAACCAGCCTCATACGCGCAATCCACAACACCGTACGCCTGCACGCAGGCCTCGACCCTCAGGCTGACGATCAGATCTGCTTTCCGCCCCCGCCGCGAACCGGCCCGGAATTCGCCCGCCGCCTCAAGACCTACTACCTCATGCTGAACGATCCGCAGACATATATCGGCCGCATGCTCTACCGGATGTTCAGGGACCATCGTCGCCGCCTCTGTGCTGCTGCGATGTTCGACCCGCTTCCACTCCACCCCGCTCGCCCGCCCCGCGCGCCTTCAAACCGACAGCCGCCGCTCCCGCGCGCGCTCGAACTCTCGGGCTGATCGCCATTGCGCTAGGACTATTTTCCTACTAGGAATTGCTTCCCGTCCTCTGGACGCAAGATAACGGGACATCGCCGCCATGCGCCCTGCCGCCATCTGGTCCGCCATCGACGCCCTCGCAGAGCGCAATGGCCTGTCGCCCTCCGGTCTCGCCCGCCGCGCCGGCCTCGACGCCACCTCCTTCAACAAGTCCAAGCGCCGCGCGCCGGATGGTTCGCCGCGCTGGCTCTCCACCGAAAGCCTGATGAAAACGCTCGACGCCGTCGGCGCGACAATGGACGAGTTCATCGCGCTTGCCGAAAACCGCCCGGGCCCCTTCGCTCCGCTGCTGGGCTTCGCGAAAGCCGGCAATGACGGCTACTTCGACGCGGATGGCTTTCCCGCAGGCGATGGCTGGGAGGAAATCCGCTTCCCCGGCCTCGAAGGCCAGAACGTCTACGCCCTCCAGATCACCGGCGATTCCATGGAGCCGGTCTACCGCGCCGGCGACCGCATCGTCATCGACCCGGAAGCGGAACTGCGCCGCGGCGACCGCGTCGTCGCCCGCACAACCGACGGCGAAGTCCTGGCCAAGCAGCTCGGCCGCCGCACCGCGCGCAGCGTCGAACTCCTCTCGCTCAATCCCGATTACGCCCCCCGCCAGATCCCAAGGCAGCACATCGCCTGGATGGCCCGCATCCTCTGGGCCAGCCAGTAGCGGCGGCTCCAGGACACACCCGTCATTCCGGCCGGACCCCGGACCTGATCCGGGGGGAGAGCCGGAACCCAGCCATCAGAAGTTGCTTCAGGACTCAGGTTCCCGGTCTGCGACACTGGAGCCCCTACACCCGAGACCACTCGCGCTCGCTACAGAACGTCCAGCGCCATAACCTCCGCCGCATCGACGTCAGCGCGCAGCTCGCCCAGAAGCCGCTCCGCCCGCGCCTGCATCACCCGCTCGACATGATTGTCCGCTGACGCACTTATCGCCTTGACCAGCGCCGCCTCCGCAGGCTCGGTGCCGCCGCGTCGCAACCAGCGCCCGACCGTAACTCCAGTGCACCCCACATCATCCGGCGCCAGCCCTGCGGCCGCCTCATAATGCATCCGCGCATCCCAAGGCTCGCCCCCACCACCATCGCGCCAAACGCCCCGGCCCGCCGCCGCGCCTCGACATGCCAGACCGCAGCAAACCCATGCGCATAAAATTGTCCGGCTCGTCCTCCAGCACGCCTTCAACGAGCTTTCCCAGATTTGCCAACCCGCTTCGATTGGCCTCCATCAGCGTCATCGACCGCGTCTGCAGCGAGGCCGCAATCGCCATCTGCAACCGCCCCTCGACATGCCCGCGATCGATCGAAACCGCCTTGGCCGCATTCTGGTAGGCGCGGTCCAGCACATCCGCATCAATATCGCTCGGCCCGGTCATGCACAGCGCCAGCAGCGACCGCGCCGCAAACGCCAGGTCGTCCGCCGACCCCAGCCGCTCGGCCGCCTCCGCTGCACGCAGGTATTTGCCATCCTCGAATTGCGCAGAAAGCATCGGATCGGTCGGCGCCGCCCACGCCGCCGCCCCAAATCCCGCCAGACCCAACACAGCCAGGGCTGCGATGCGCCGCTTCATGCCCGCCATCCGCTCCACATAAGAACGCAGAGTCTGCCGCGCATCCACCTTTCCGGCAATGGCCTCGATCAGTCGGAGGACCTAGTCGCGCGCCAGCGCCTCACGAATCATCGCCGCAGTCTCGGCGACGCCAAACAGCGCGATGAACGACCCGAACCGCGGCCCCTGGCTCTGCCCAAGACAGACCTCATAGATCGCCTTGAACCAGTCACGCAGCGGCTCGAACTCATGGTCCTTGCCCACCGCGAACACCACCGTCTGCAACGCCTCGCCTTCCAGCGCGCCGTCATAGCCATCGAGCCGCCCGGCCAGGTCCTCCAGCGCCGCGCGCTCCTTCGCGTCCGGCGCCCGGTAGGTCTTCGCCGGCTTCACGAAGTCCTCGTAATACTTCAGCGCAAACCCCACCAACCGGTCGAGCAACGGCTCGCTCTCCGGCGTCGCATCCGGCGCCTCGCGACGGATGAACCCCCACAGCACGTCCTTCGTATGCGCGTTCGCCGCCGACACCAGATTCAGCAGCATCGCAAACGACACCGGCGACGTCCGCTCCGGCGGCGCGCCGCCATGAATGTGCCAAACCGGATTCTCCAGCTGCGCGGCAGCCTCCTCCTCGCCATACTTCCCGAGAAATGTGATGTACTCATCCACCGCCTTCGGGATCACATCGAAGTAAAGCTTCTTCGCCGCCCGCGGCTTCTGGAACTGATACAGCGACAGGCTCTCCTGCGGCGCATACTCCAGCCATTGCTCGACAGAGATCCCGTTGCCCTTCGTCTTCGAGATCTTCTCGCCCTTCTCGTCGAGAAACAGCTCATAGACATATTGCTGCGGCGGCTCCGCCCCGAGGATCCGGCAGATCTTGGAATAGACCGGCGCATTCGCCTGGTGGTCCTTGCCGAACATCTCGAAGTCGACGCCCAGCGCCGCCCAGCGCATCCCGAAGTCCGGCTTCCACTGCAGCTTCACCGACCCGCCCGTCACCGGCAGCGTGACCTCGCTGTCGTCCTCGTCAAGGAACGTCACAGTCCCGGCCTTCGCATCGACATGCTGCATCGGCACATACAGCACCCGCCCGGTCGACGGCGAAATCGGCAGGAATGGCGAATACGTCGCCCGGCGCTCATCGCCCAGCGTCGGCAACATCACCTTCATGATGTCGTCATACCGCTCCGCCGCGCGCTTCAGCATCTCGTCATACGCGCCCGACCGGTAAAGCTCCGTCGCCGAGGCGAACTCGTACTCGAACCCGAAACTGTCGAGGAACGCGCGCAGCCGCGCATTCATGTTGTGGCCATAGCTCTCATGCGTCCCGAACGGATCCGGCACATCCGTCAGCGGCCTCTGCAGATGCTCCTGCAGGCTCCCCGGATTCGGCACCGTGTCCGGCACCTTCCGCATCCCGTCCATGTCATCCGAGACGCATATCAGCTTGGTCGCATACGCCCCGCCCGTCAGCGCCTCGAACGCCTTGCGCACCATAGTGGTCCGCACCACTTCGCCAAACGTCCCGATATGCGGCAGACCCGACGGCCCATAACCCGTCTCGAACACGACCGGCGCATCCTTCGCCCGGCCCTTGCCTTCCAGCGTCTCGATCCGCCTCAACAGCTCGCGCGCCTGCTCGAACGGCCACGCTTTCGCCTCGGCGGCAATCGTCTGGATGGTCATGAAATCAGCTCCGTAAGGAGCGCTCGGCCTAAGGTCACCCGCCCCAACGGTCAAGCAACCCCGCGTCCCTGCCGCCGCGCCCGCGGCAACGCGCCGGCCGGCAGGTCCGCCAGCGGCATGCCCGTCGGCCGCGACTTCGCCACCCAAAGGAACAGCGGCGGCGCCATCAGCGCCACCAGCCCCAGCTTGATGAACGCGATTCCCGGCACCCCATCGATCGGCAGCATGAACAGCAGCACCGCCACCAGACCAATCAGCACGATCACGAACGCCAGCATCGCCACATACCCGAGGTACGAAGCCCCACGGCGCGCCTTCGCATAAGGCGCGATCTCGACAATCCGGTCGATCAGCCCGCGAACAAACGGCGCGTACGTCGCCGAACGGTCCTCGTAATTCGCAGTCCCCAAAAAATGCGCGTTATCGATCGCAATTCTCCGGCTGTCGCGCAGGCCCAGCACCGTCTGATGCCGCCACGGCCGAAACTTGGCGGGCGCCAGGCGCCACACCTGCACCTCAAGCACATCGCCAAGGTGCACCCGCTTCAGCCTTCCCCTGCCATCGCTCTCGACGAGATAGTCTTCCTCGATCCACCAGCCGCGATCCTGCTTGTCGCCGCTTGAGGCGCGCCGCGCATACTGGATGTCGGCATCATCAGTGTCCGCCGCCGAACGTTGCAGGGTCCTACGGGCGACCGGCGCGACAACAACCTCGTCTAGCGAGGCAATCGGCTCCACCTCGGCCTCCACCAGCCGCACTTCGGCGTCGTCCTCGTCGTCCTCGTCGTCCTCGTCGTCCTCGTCGTCCTCGTCGTCCTCGTCGTCCTCGTCGTCCTCGTCGTCCTCGTCGAGGAGATCATCCGTGCGCGCATCCTCCGCCGCAAGCTCATGCTCGCGTTCAGAGCGCTCCGCCGCTGCCATGTTCAATTCATCTTCGCCCGGCGCAACGTCCTCGACAGCAGCCGCATGAGCCGTGCCCTGTTCATCGTCGCTCTCGAACTCGTCGTCTGTCTCACCCATGACGCTGCGTCCCATCTCACCGCATGGCCGGACGACACTTTCGCGCGCCGGCGCAACAGTGGCAACGCTTCCGGCGTGAACTTATCCACGCCCCACGAACGGCATGTTAGAAGCCATGACCGTCATGAAAAGCACGTTCGCATCCAGGGGGAGTTCGGCCATATGCACGACGGAACGTGCAACATCGTCCACGTTCATCATCGGCTCGGGCCGGATTTCGCCGTGCGCCTGCGGCACGCCCTTGCCGATCACCGCCGCCATCTCGGTCTCGGCATTGCCGATGTCGATCTGCCCGCACGTGATGCTGAACGGCCGGCCGTCCAGCGCGATGCATTTCGTCAGTCCGGTGATCGCGTGCTTCGTCACCGTGTAGGGCGTCGAGCCGGGCCGCGGCGCATGTGCGGAGATCGACCCGTTGTTGATGATCCGTCCGCCTTGCGGCTCCTGCTTCCGCATCTGGGCGAACGCCGCGCGGGCGCACAGCACCGATCCCGTCAGGTTGACGTCCAGCACCCCGAACCAGTCCTCCAGCGGCATCTCGTCGATCGGCTTGCCGCGCGATCCCCGGCCGGCATTGTTGAACAGGAGGTCCAGCCGACCCAGCGCGTCGACCGCCTCGCCAAACACCCGGTCGACCTCATCTGGCTTGGTCACATCGCCAACGACCACGACGCCCCCTTCGAACATCCCCGCCGTCTCCTCCAGCCGCTCCCGCCGTCGCCCCACCAACGCCACGCGCCAGCCAGCCCTGCCAAGCGCCACAGCGCTCGCCCGCCCGATTCCACTGCCTGCCCCGGTTACAAGTGCCGTTTTCATCCTGCTCGCCCTTCAATTCCCCGCACAACCATCACCCACAACACCCCCACCCGTCATTCCGGGCGAAGGCGCGAATGCGCCGAAGACCCGGAACCCAGCCAGCGCAGAAGCTCCAAAGAGATGGCATTCCGGTCTGCACTCAACCTAGGCCGGGAAGCCATTCAGCTCGAACCGGTCTCCCCCATCCACCCCTTCACCCTGAGCCCGTCAACAAATGCCACCAACTCGCCGCCCTCCAGCGCATCTCAGCACCCTGCGACACCTCGGCCCGAAAACTGCACACGAACGCGATTGACAATCACTCGCAAACTGTTGCAAATGACTCGCATGATCGTTTGTGTCTGCCATCGCCTGTCGACGCGCCACGTGGATGCCGCTCTGGATGCGGGGGCCTGCTCGCCCCGGCAGGTCCACGCGCATCACAACACCCGGATAAACTGCGGAAAATGCAGCGAAACCGTCTGCCAGATGATCGGCGCGCGGCGCACGCTGGCGCCCCAGGACGCTGCGGCTATCCCCGCGGAATAGTTGCGAACGCAAACGCCTCTCATACTCAAAAAGCAAATAAAACAACGCCTAGGTTCCTCCAGCCCGGCAAACCTGCTACGTACGCAGGCAGAATCGAATTTCAGCCGAATGGAGATCGCCATGAAGGGTGACGCAAAGGTCATCGAGTACCTGAACAAGGCGCTGAAGAACGAGCTGACCGCCATCAACCAGTACTTCCTCCACTCCCGGATGCTCCGCGACTGGGGCGTCTCCGAGCTGGCGCACAAGGAATACAAGGAATCCATCGAGGAGATGGAGCACGCCGACTGGCTGATCGAGCGCATCCTGTTCCTGGAAGGGCTCCCCAACCTCCAAGACCTCGGCAAGCTGCTGATCGGCGAGGACGTAAAGGAAATCCTCGAGTGCGATCTCAAGATGGAGGAGCAGGCTATCCCGCTCCTGCGCGAGGCCATGAAATACGCCGAAACGCAGGGCGATTACGTCTCCCGCGACCTCTTCGGCAAGATCCTCCACAATGAGGAAGAGCACGTCGACTGGCTGGAAACCCAGTTCTCGCTGATCGAAAAAATCGGCATCCAGAACTACATCCAGCTCCAGTCCAAGCCGAACGCGGCGACCGCACAGGACTAGACCCCGCAGTTCAGGGATCGGCTTCCCCCGACCCGCTCGTCCCCTCGAAAGCGGGGACCCAGCCGGCGCCAGGCCTCATGCCCGGATCCCTGATCGCGCCTCCGCCGCGCGCAGATAGTCCTGCAACAGCGCCTCGGCGCGGCGCGTCAAACCGGCGTCATAGCGCACGCGCAGGTCAGTAGCCTCGACCTCGTCGAACGCGTGCGTCGCCTTGTCGAACAGCACGACCTCAACTGGCGCGCCTGGCGTCTTCATCCGTCGCAACGCTGCGCCAAGGCCGCGCCCGCCCACGATCACATCGCGCCCGCCAACGATAGCCAGCGGCGCCGCATCGACCCGCAACCCGCGCAGCCGCGCGATCGAAGGCAGGCTGGCGAACGGGTACATCAGGAATGCGCCGACCAGCCCCGCCAGCGGTTCTTCCACAAGCCCCGTCAGCCCGGTGAGCCGCTCGGCCTCCGCCCCGGGCTCCATCGCCATCGCGTCCAGCGCCGTCCAGCCGCCATGGCTCCATCCGGTTGCGACGATCCTCTCCGCATCGGCCCACGCCTGCCGCCGCACCCACTCCATCGCGCCGAACAGATCCCCCGCCCGCTCCGCCCCACGAAGCCGCAACCCCGTGCAGACGGTCGCATAGGCCTGCGTATCGGAGATATTCCGATGCGCATAACTGTCGACAATTACAGCAGCCCACCCCGCGTCCCGCACGACGCCCGCCCATCGGTCCTGCAACGGCTTGCGCCCGCCGCAGCCGTGCAACTGGATCACCACCGGAAACGGGCCATCCCCATCGGGACGCACAACATCGATCCCGACAGCCAGCTTCTCGACCCGCGCCTCCAGCGGCTCAACCGCCGGCGCAAGGAAACCCGCCGCCACGATCAGCCGCCAAACCGGTCGCGCAACGCGCCAAGAAGCGCACGATCGAACGCGTCCGGCGAAAGGTCATTCCAGCCCTTGATCTCATCCGTCAGACGCGCCGCCTGCTTCACCTCATCAAGATCATCGCCGGGTATCATGCCGAGGTCGAACAGCCGCTCGGCGGAATACCCCGTCATGATGAAGGCATGGTGCCAGTCGAGATCAGCGGTCTTCGCCAGCTCGTTGGTGCAGTTGGAAAACAGGGTGTTGTACCACCGCGCTTTCGTCGAGATCGTCTGCGTTTTCCGCAACAGCCGCGACAGGAACTCCAGCTCCTGCTCATCGCTCAGCGCCAGCGGATAAACCAGAATGTCATGGTCGAGATAAACCGCCCGCCGCGTCAGCAGGTCCTTCGGCGTCGCCCAGATGTAGGCCAGCTCGAACGCATTGAACGTCCCCCAGAAGGCGGAATAGCTCTCGCCCTCCTCCTTCCGCGCCTCGATCGTCAGCCCCACCATCCGGTCGTCCGCAAACTCGAACAGCACCAGCGTGTGTGCCATCATCTCGAGCCCCGGATGCGGCTCGATCACGAACCACACATTCCTCAGCTCGCCAAAGTCCGCGGCAAACGCCGCCTCGTCACGCGCCACATCGCTCGTCGGATCATAGGTCCAGTCACGCACCGGCGACATCGCAAAGCCCTCGGCCTCGATCTCTATATCCGGCATCCGCTCCAGGTTATCGACCCAGTCACGGTCCAGGCGCGGCGTCGCGCTGAACGCCAGCAACAGGAAGATCGCCAGCACCCCGACAACCGCATAGGCCGCCGCCCGCGCCGGGCGATGCTGCACGAACCCGATCAGCGTCGCCGCCCGCTCGCTCACAAACGACATGCCTTACCCCCGCTAGCTCAAAGGCGCGAAACTCGAAGCCTGCGCCCGCCGCCAGTCCTCCGCAAGATGTGTCGAGCCGGCGTCCCGGATCAGCGCGTCCCGCTCCAGCAACCTGAACGCAACGCTACCCTCCGCCGTATGCCGGTCGTCGATCCGCCGGATCAGATCATCCGGCGACAGCTCACCCGGATGCCGCCGCCCCGCAGCGCCCACAATCTCGGCGAAGGAATGCAGCGTATTGCGATGGAAGTTCGCAACCCGCACGGCCTTGTCCGTAACCACCAGTCCGCGCTGCAGCCCCGCATCCTGCGTCGCAATCCCCGTCGGACAGTGGTTGTTGTGGCAGTTGAGCGACTGGATGCACCCCAGCGAGAACATGAACCCGCGCGCCGTATTCACCCAGTCCGCCCCCAGCGCCATCGACGAGGCCAGCGCGAACGCCGAGATCTGCTTGCCCGCACACGCCAGCCGCACCTCGTCCTTCAGCCCCGCCCCGACCAGCGCATTGCGCACGAACACCAGTCCGTCCCGTAGCGGCGCGCCGACATGGTCCATGAACTCCGCGGGCGCTGCGCCCGTCCCGCCTTCCGCGCCGTCCACCACCACGAAGTCCGGCCGGATGCCCGTCTCGATCATCGCCTTCATCATCGCCATGACCTCGTGGCGCTTGCCGACGCACAGCTTGAACCCGACAGGCTTGCCGCCCGACCGCTCGCGCAACAGCGCAACGAACTCCATCAGCTCTACCGGCGTGGAAAACGCCGAGTGCCACGGCGGACTCTCACACCGCTGCCCGACTGGAATCCCGCGCGCCTCCGCGATCTCCTTCGTCACCTTCTCGCCCGGCAACACGCCGCCATGCCCGGGCTTCGCGCCCTGGCTCAGCTTGATCTCGATCATCTTGATCTGATCGAGCGCCGCCTGCTCGGCGAACTTCCCTCGTCAAAACCGCCATCGCTCGCACGGCATCCGAAATACCCAGACCCGATCTCCCACACGAGATCGCCACCGCCGCCTTGTGATAGCGCGACACGCCGCCCTCGCCGGTGTCGTGATAAAAGCCGCCCATCGCTGCGCCGCGATTCAACGCCTCGATCGCGCGCGCGCCAAGCGAGCCAAAACTCATCGCCGAGATATTGAACACGCTGGCCGAATAAGGCTGCCTGCAATCCTTCCCTCCGACCTCGATCCGGAAGGTCGCCGGGTCCGCCTTCACGGGCGCCGCGGAATGCGTGATCCACTCATACGGCGGCTCGGCAAACGACAGGTGCGAACCAAACGGCTCGACGCTCATCACATCCTTGGCGCGCCGATAGACCAGCGCGCGCTGCTCGATGTTGAACGGCTTCCTTCCGTCTCGCTCTCGACGATATAGCCGCGCAGGAACGGCCGCAGCCATTCGAACACCCACCGGATCGCCCGACCAGCGGAAAGTTCCGCCACAGCGTATGGTCCTGCTGGAAGAAATCGAAACAACCGAACACCGCCCCGATCAGCAACGGCGCGGCGAGCATCCACCACCACGGCGACAAGTAGACAGCCGCCGCAACAGCCAGCGCGGCGCCGACCAGCACGATCAGGAATGGCAGGATGCGGACCATCATGTCTCTCGCTCTCACGACCATTGCGGCCGGCTGATTCCACCAGAGTGCATACGCCAACACGAAAAACAAAGATGACAAGGAGTTGTCTTGATCTCGCCCACTCCTTCCGTCATTACCCCTCGCCTGGATCAACCCCTTGTTGGAAAGCGCGTCATGAAACGCTCTTACGCAACATTTCCAAACGTCGACGCGCTCCCATTGGAGCGTGATGACGCCTGCATGGAGGGATTGATCTAGAGACTGGATCCGCCAGTCGACCGGCATCACGCCGGTTCATCCGCCCTCCGCGCATTCCGCCGGAGGGTTTTTATATCCAGATCCGGGGTGCGCGGAGGTCTGCGCGGAAAGGCAAAGGGAGTTATCCTCCCCCAAGCCCGCCCGCGCTATGACAGCTCTGAAGGGAGCGCACACATGAGCACGTTTGAAGTGTTCGAAACCGCCCAGGGCGGTCGCATAAAGGCCTGGATCAAGGGCGTGCCGCTGGAAGATGCAGCGCGTACGCAGCTTGAAAATGTCGCGGGCCTGCCATTCGTGCACTCGCACCTCGCCGTGATGCCCGACGTTCACTTCGGACGCGGCGCAACGGTGGGTTCGGTGATCCCCACGAAAGGCGCGATCATCCCGGCGGCGGTCGGCGTCGACATCGGTTGCGGCATGATGGCGGTGGAAACCACCCTCACCGCATCGCAACTGCCCGACAGTCTCGCCAAACTGCGTTCGGACATCGAACGCAAGGTGCCGGTCGGCAACGGACGCGGCGGCGAATTCGGCAATGTGCCGGACTCCGTCGCCACGCGCCTGCGCACGTCGGATCTCACGGAACGCCTCGATGCAATCCGCGCGAAGCACCGCAAGATCCCGTCGCACAAGGTGGCCACGCAACTGGGCACGCTGGGCGGCGGCAACCACTTCATCGAGATCTGCCTCGACGAGTCAGATCGCGTATGGGTGATGCTGCACTCGGGATCACGCGGCGTCGGCAACCAGATCGGGCAATACTTCATCCAGGAAGCCAGACAGGCGCTGGAGAAGCGTGTGCTCGGCTACCACGTCCCGGACCGGGATCTGGCCTTCTTCATCGAAGGCGAGCCCATGTTCGACGACTACATCGAAGCGGTCGGGTGGGCGCAGGACTACGCGCGCGCCAACCGGGAAGCGATGATGGAACGCACGCTCCAGGCGATGCGTGACGCGCTTCGAAGTTCAAGCTCGGCAAGATGGCGGTGAACTGCCATCACAACTACGTCGAGAAGGAACGCCACTTCGACGCCGACGTCTGGGTCACCCGGAAAGGCGCCGTGCGCGCCGGCGCGGGCGACCTCGGCATCATCCCGGGTTCGATGGGCGCGAAATCGTTCATCGTGCGCGGGAAAGGCAATGCGGACTCGTTCTGCTCGTGCTCGCACGGCGCAGGACGGGCGATGTCCCGGACCAAGGCCAAGCAGACCTTCACCCTGAAGGATCACCGCGCGGCCACCGAAGGCGTCGAATGCCGCAAGGACGCCGCCGTGATCGACGAAACGCCGATGGCCTACAAGGACATCGACGCCGTGATCGCCGCCCAGTCCGACCTGATCGAGGTGCTCCACACCCTGAAACAGGTGGTCTGCGTGAAGGGCTAGACCCGCTCTCCGGGCGCTGCACAGCGCCCGGAGGGTGACCTAGAGGCGCCCAAATACAGAGAGGAGCGACCTCCGTCTTTTGTCTCATATGGGCCTTACCACCCGTAATTAGTGTTACGTCTCTACCGTTTGTGATTTGACCGGACCATCAAAGCGGCAGAAAACGCCGGGGAACTCTCCAGTTTCCACAAGACCCGGAAGAAACGCTCTGATGAAACGCCTCCTCGCAGCAGCCTCTCTCGCCGTCCTCGCCGCCGCCTGTTCGGCCGCGACCGACACCGCCCAATCCAGCCAGACTGACCAGTACCTGCCGCCAGTCGCCGAGAACTTCCAGCTCGTCGACCAGAACCGCGAAGCCTGGGAACTGCGCTACTACGCCAAGGCCCCCGCGATCGTCCTCGCATCCCACCAGGTTGGCGACGAAACCTCGATTGCCACCGGTAAGGCCCTCTCCAGCCTCCAGGCGACCCACGGCGCTGATGGCCTCGAAGTTTTCCTCCTCGACCCGACGGAAAGCTTCACATACGCCGGTGTGGCCGAGGCAGCCGAGGCCGCCGGCTATGCCGACGTCCGCGTCCTGATGGACGAATACCAGCTCGTCAGCGAAAACCTCAAAGTCGCGGCGACCGGCGAAGCCTTCGTGATCGATCCCGCGACCTGGCAGTTCGTCTACCGCGGCCCTGCCGACGACAACATGGTCGCCGCGGTCGACAAACTGATGGCCGGCGAAACCGTCGAGCCCGTGGCCTATGCAGCCGCCGGCGCCCCGATCCAGCTCGTAGGCCTGCAGAACGCCGACGCCCACGCCAACATCTCGTTCAGCGACGAGGTCGCCCCGATCCTGATCGAAAAATGCGCAGGCTGCCACACCGAAGGCGGCATCGGTCCGTTCGCGATGACCAGCTACGACGTGGTCAAAGGCTTCGCGCCCATGATCCGGGAATCGCTGCGCACCGATCGCATGCCGCCGTTCTTCGCCAACCGTCACACCGGTGAGTGGCTGAACGACCAGAACCTCACCCCGACCGAAATGAAAACGCTGGTCCACTGGATCGAAGCCGGCGCGCCGCGCGGCGAAGGCGAAGATCCGCTGGTCGCAGAAGTCAAACCGGCCGTCGAATGGCCGCTGGGCGAGCCTGACCTGGTCTACACGATCCCGGCCGCCGAAATCCCGGCGACCGGTGTCGTCGAGTACAAATACCCGGCCGTCCGCAACACCTCGACGGAAAGCAAGTGGCTGAAGGCGTCGACCATCATCCCCGGCGACCGCACGGTTCTGCACCACGTCCTGTCCGGCTACATGGATGAGATGCCAGCTGACGGCGAACAGGCCGCCCAGACGAAGTGGAAGGGCTCAGTCGGCTCCTACACCCCCGGCGCAGCCCCTCAGGTCCTGCCCGAAGGCACCGGTGTTGAAGTCCCGGCTGGCGGCGCAATCGGCTTCCAGATGCACTATACAACGACCGGCAAGGCGGCCACCGACGCCACCCGCATCGGCCTCTACTTCCACGACGAAGCGCCCAAATACATCAAGCGCTCCGCGGTTATCGCCGACGCAACGATCCGGCTTGAGCCGGGCAAGGCGGAGCAGAAGGAGGTCGCCTACATGACCTTCCCGCACGACGCCACGCTCTACACGGTCTATCCGCACGCCCACTACCGCGCAGTCCAGGCCAGCCTCGAGGCGCACTATCCGGACGGCACGACCGAGCTGATCGTCGACCTGCCGCGCTACGACTTCAACTGGCAGCGCGACTACGACTTCGTCGAACCGAAACAGATCCCGGCCGGCACGCGCATGGTCGCCCGCATGACCTACGACAACTCGGAACTGAACCGCGCCAACCCGGACCCGACCGCCACGGTCACCTGGGGCGACCAGACCTTCGAAGAAATGTTCTACATGAGGATGAACTACCGCTGGAACGACGAGACCGTCGATAACCAGGTCGGCGAGCAGTATGACCGCGAACTCATGCAGTCGCTGATGACCGGCATGGTCGACAACAACCTCAACGGCAAGGTCGATCCCGCAGAGGCTCTGCGCCTCACCACCGTGATGGAAGCATTCGGCGGCGCGATCGGCGCGGAATAAGATCAGAGCGAGACGGGAGGCGGCCTCAGGCCCCTCCCCGACCGCCTGTCGACCGCCTTTCGACCACCCTCGCACGACCTTCGTCCCACTGAGGCGAATCCCTATGATGCCGCATGGTTCCGGCGTATGTCCGAAACATGCGCCAGCTCATCCTCATGCGCCACGCCAAGACCGAGCAACCCGCCGCCGGTCAAAGCGATTTCAGCCGCGAACTCACCGAACGAGGCCGCCACGACGCCCCTCTGGTCGCCGAACAACTAGCGGCCTCCGGCGCGCGCCCAACTCTGGCGCTGATCTCTGACGCCGTCCGCACCCGCCAGACCTGGGAACTGGTCCGCGACAGCTTCCCGGCCTGCCCGCATCGCAGTCTCTCGACACTGTATCTGGCCGAAGCCGAAGTCATCATCCGCGAAGCAATGCAATGCGGCGAGGACGCAGTGATCATCATCGGCCACAACCCGGGCCTTCATGAGCTAGCGTCCGTCATCGCCGAAAACGACACGCAAGCGGGGCAGGAACTGCATCAGAAGTTTCCGACCAGCGCGGCTGCATTCTTCGAACGCGATGATCCCAAGCGGGCATGGAAGCTCCGCAGCTTCATCAGGCCAAAGGATCTTCGCGGCTGAACCAGCCCGCTTAGCAGGCTCACATTCAGCTCAGCGCCTCGCGGATCCCGCTGTACTCCCAGCCCTGGACAAGCCCGAGAATATAGATCGCGTAACCGGCCAGGAATATCGCCCCGGTCATCCACCCCACCCGGCGGCGGATCAGCACCACGAAAGCAAAGACAAGCCCTGAAGCAAGCATGGCGTAGTGGCTATAGTCGTGGAACTCGTTGCTGAGCGTCTGCTGCCCGAACAGCGCAACAACGCCCCCGACACCCAGAATGTTGAAGATGTTGGAGCCTAGGATATTCCCGATCGCGACTTCGCTCTGACGACGGATAGAGGCGGCCAACGCAGCGCCGAGTTCCGGGAGAGACGTGCCGAGCGCCAGAAGCGTCAGGCCGAGAATTTCTTCGCTAAGGCCCGTGGATTGCGCGACCCCGATGCCGCCCTGGATCAGGAGGTGGGCACCAAGTGGCAGGCCAACGATGCCGATCAATACCAGCGTCAACATGCGCCAGAACGGCATGGCCTGGAGCTGGCGCTCATAGAAATGGTCTTCCGTCTTGTCGATGTGACCGAAGGATAGCGCGAAGACCAGACCGACCATCAGGGCGCTCAGAAAGCCGATGCCGATGACCGGATTGAGCCCCCAGAATAAGGTGATTAGGACCCAGGCGACCGTCGCGAAGTACATGAACATCGTCATGCCCAGGACGCGCGGAGCCATTGTAGTTACAGGAAAAATGATCGCCGGCGCCGCGATGACCAGCATGATGTTGGCGATGTTCGAACCCACGATGTTGCCGTGGGCCAGGCCGAAACTGCCTTCGCTTGCGGCCTCGACCGAGATGAAGAGTTCGGGGATCGACGTGCCGAAGCCCACGATCACGATCGCAACGAGGATCGGGGCGATGTTGGTCTTGTGGGCGGCGGCAAGCGCGCCGCGGACGATGCAGTCGCCGGAATAGAGCAGGAAGATGAAGCCAACCACCGTCACCACAATGGCGGAAGGCAGAAAATCCCCACTCAACTCAGGCATTTGGCGTCCCCGGGACGGCCTCTAGTCCAGACGGCGGTACTCAAGCAGGTTCAGCAAGGCGAACACCAGAACCACACCGATAATCGCATAAAAAGCCGCCATTGGGAGCGCTCCAAGCCAGTCTGTAGATGCCGAGTCCTAACCCGGTTTTGAGCGTGATGCTATGCATTACCGCGCAACGCGAGAATCTGACACGGGGGGCGCCGAGGGTGAGCCTTGGCGGGCTCCATGGGGTGAATCGCGCGCCCGGCGGGACGTCCAAGGGGGCGCGCCGGGTGGGGCTGGACAGGATTACGGATGCCGACACTTCGAGACAGACTGTTCCAATTCTACTGGCGGCGGCAGAGACCACTGACGCTCGGCGTCCGCGGCATTGTCACCGACGAAGAGGGACGCGTACTCCTCCTCCGGCACACCTATACTCCGGGTTGGCATTTCCCCGGCGGAGGCGTCGAGAAGAACGAGACCGCTCTCACCGCCCTCAGCCGGGAGCTGAAAGAAGAGGCCCAGCTGACGATGAGCGGTACGCCTGAGCTGATCTCGATCCACTCGAACCACAATGTCTTCCCGAACGACCACGTCCTCGTGTTTCGCGTGGGCGAATGGACCGCCGAGGCGTTCATCCCGAACGGCGAAGTGAAGGAGACGCGCTTTGTCGATCCGCTTGACCCGCCAGACGAAACAACCGGCGGCACGCGCCGCCGGTTGCTCGAGGTTTTTGGCGCGGCCCCAGTGAGCGAACACTGGTGAGCCGCTGACCCCGCGAAGTTCTAGTCAGCCATTTCCGGCGCAGACGACTTCTTCGAGGAAGGCTTGCCGTCAGCGACGTACTTGAACGTCAGCTTCTCGGGATCCTTCTTGTCGATGTCGATCTTGACGCCGCCGCCCTTCTGCAGAGCGCCGAACAGCAGCTCTTCTGCGAGCGGTTTTTTCACATGCTCCTGGATCAGACGCGACAGCGGACGCGCGCCGAACGCTTCGTCGTAACCGCGCACCGCCAGCCACTTCCGCGCCTTGGCAGTCAGCGCAATGGTGACGTTGCGGTCGGCCAGCTGGCTTTCCAGCTGCAGGATGAACTTGTCGACGACCTGCTCGATGATTTCCTGGCTGAGACCAGCGAACGGGATCGTGGCGTCGAGACGGTTGCGGAACTCCGGCGTGAACAGCCGCTTGATCGCTTCCTCGTCCTCGCCTTCCCGCTTGCCGCGGCCGAAGCCGATGGCTTCCTTCGCCGCATCGGATGCGCCAGCGTTTGTCGTCATGATGAGGATCACGTTTCTGAAGTCGACCTTCTTGCCGTTGGCGTCGGTCAGCTGGCCGTTGTCCATCACCTGCAAGAGGATGTTGAACAGGTCGGGGTGGGCCTTCTCGATCTCGTCGAGCAGCAGCACGCAATGCGGATGCTGATCGACACCGTCGGTCAGAAGCCCGCCCTGGTCGTAGCCGACATAGCCCGGAGGGGCGCCGAGCAGACGCGACACGGTGTGACGCTCCATGTACTCGGACATGTCGAAGCGCAGAAGCTCGACGCCGAGCAATGACGACAGCTGGCGCGCGACTTCCGTCTTGCCGACGCCGGTGGGGCCGGAGAACAGATAGCAGCCGATCGGCTTGTTCGGCTCACGCAGCCCTGCCCGCGCGAGTTTGATCGCAGCCGACAGCGCCTTGATCGCTTCGTCCTGACCAAACACGACACGTTTGAGATCGTTGTCGAGGCTCTTCAGCAACTGGGCATCGGACTTGGTGACCTGCTTGGCCGGAATGCGAGCCATCTTCGCGATGACCTGCTCGATCTCGCGCGGACCAATCTGCTTGCGGCGCTTGCTGTCCGGCAGAAGCCACTGGCTGGCGCCGGCTTCATCGATCACGTCGATCGCCTTGTCCGGCAGTTTCCGGTCGGTGATGTAGCGCGCCGACATCTCGACCGCGGTGCGAACCGCTTCGTTAGTGTAGCGCAAGCCGTGGAATTCCTCGAAATACGGCTTCAAGCCCATCATGATCTTGATCGAATCCGAGACCGTCGGCTCGACGACATCGATCTTCTGGAACCGCCGCGCGAGCGCACGATCCTTTTCGAAGTGCTGGCGATATTCCTTGTAGGTGGTCGAACCCATGCAGCGCAGCTGGCCGGATTGCAGCGCCGGCTTCAGCAGGTTGGATGCGTCCATAGCGCCGCCCGAGGTGGCGCCCGCGCCGATCACGGTGTGGATCTCGTCAATGAACAGCACCGCTTTTGGTTGCTCTTCGAGCTCTTTCACGACGGCCTTCAGTCTCTCTTCGAAATCACCCCGATAGCGCGTGCCGGCGAGCAGCGCGCCCATGTCGAGTGAGAAGATGACGGCGTCGTCGAGGATCGACGGCGCTTCACCATCGACAATCTTCTTGGCGAGGCCTTCGGCGATGGCCGTCTTGCCGACGCCCGGGTCGCCAACCAGAAGCGGGTTGTTCTTGCGTCGGCGGCACAGCACCTGGATCGCGCGTTCAACTTCGGCGGTACGGCCGATCAGCGGATCGGTCTTCCCCTTCTCCGCCTTCTCGTTGAGGTTCACGCAGTAAGCCGCAAGCGCCTCGCCCACCGGCTTGGTTCCGGTTTCTTCCTCGCGCTCGTTCTGCGCGCCTTCGACGGACCGGGGCTTGGCCATGCCGGGCTTCTTGGCGATGCCATGCGAGATGTAATTGACCGCATCGTAGCGCGTCATGTCCTGCTCCTGCAGGAAGTACGCAGCGTGGCTGTCGCGCTCGGCGAAAATCGACACCAGCACGTTGGCGCCCGTCACTTCATCACGGCTTGCGCTTTCGACATGCAACATCGCGCGCTGGATCACGCGCTGGAAAGCGGCCGTCGGATGCACCTGGCCGCTGTCTTCGACAACGAAGCTGGCGCAGTCATTGTCGAGATAGTTCACGAGATCGCGTCGCAGCTTTTCGAGATCGACCTTGCAGGCGATCAGCACTTCGCAGGCGTCTTCGTCTTCGGTAAGCGCCAGAAGGAGGTGCTCAAGTGTGGCGTATTCATGCTTGCGCTCGCCTGCCAGCTGCAGGGCGCGCTCGATACCGTGTTCCAGACTTGGCGTCAGAGAGGGCATTTAGGAATTAGTCCTCGCGTTCCATTGTGCACTGGAGAGGATGCTCGCTACGCCGCGCCAGGTCCAGCACCTGGGCGACTTTGGTTTCGGCGACGTCAAAAGGGTACACGCCGCAGACACCGACGCCGAAATTGTGAACATGGAGCATGATACGGGTGGCCTCTTCGCGGGACTTCCCGAAGCAATGCTCCAGTATGAGAACGACGAATTCCATCGGCGTATAGTCGTCGTTCAGGATCAGAACCCTGTACATGGACGGTTTCTTGGTCTTCGGCTTCGCCCGAGTGACGACGCCGACCTCCCGGTCCGTCTCGTTTGGTTTACGCTTGTCGGTCATCAGATCCCGAGCAGTTGTCCTGAGCCAGTCTGCGGCCCTAACTCAATTCGGCCGGTTATAGCTCATTAGATATGCAAACCGGCGCCAACTGAAAGAGGCAAGGCTGTGGTCGACCGATTCTGACCCGTTCCACAGTTAACGCCGGTGGCCGGCGCAGGCGGCTCCAGAAACACAGCGCGCCACAGGCGAAATTGTTCTCGCCGGCCTCGCCTAGCACGGTTCATGCATCGTTCAACTCAGTCCTGATTTAAAGACAACTGGGCAGAACCGCAGGGAGAGATCGGGGCAGGAAGCAAATCAGAGGTTCTTGGAAGGGTGAGCGAGCCAACTTGCTGCATTTCGGTGGTGACGTTGGTTAAACAATAAGTAAGCTCGAACGATCACCTTTCAAGGGAATCCGGTTCGACTTGGATAAGGGATCCAGCCGTCATGAATTCGTGCGTCTCACTGTCGCCGCTACGAACAATCCTGATTTCTGCCGTTGCGGCCTGTGCGTTTGCAACGCCCGCCTTTGCGGAAAAATATGCCTCGATCGTCGTCGACATGGATACCGCTCAGGTCCTTCATGCGCGCAACGCCGACGCGGAGCGCTACCCCGCGTCGCTGACCAAGGTCATGACGCTTTACATGGTTTTTGACGCGCTGGATTCTGGCGAACTGGCGCTTGATGACCGCATGAAGGTTTCGCGCACGGCTTCGCGCCAGCAGCCGTCCAAACTTGCGCTGAAGTCGGGTTCGACGATCCGTGTGGATCACGCCATTCGCGCGCTCGTCACCAAGTCGGCCAACGACGTTGCTGTTGTCATCGCTGAGCACCTTGGCGGGAACGAAGCCAACTTCGCGGAAATGATGACCGTGAAGGCGCGCGAGCTGGGCCTTACCGAAACGCGGTTCCAGAATGCGTCCGGCTTGCCCGACCGCAACCAGACGACGACCGCCCGCGACATGGCCAAGCTGGCCGAGGCGGTCTACCTCGATCACCGGGACTATTACTCCTATTTCTCGACGCCGGACTTTGTCTGGAACCGTCGCACCTACAAGAACCACAATACGCTGCTGAAAGACGTGACGGGCGTGGACGGGATCAAGACCGGCTACACCAACGCATCGGGCTATAACCTGATGGCGTCGGCGGAGCGTGATGGCCAGCGTGTGATCGCCGTCATGCTTGGCGGGCGCACCGGGAAATCGCGTGACGAACACGTTCGCGACCTGTTGGAAGCGGCGTTCGCCCAGGTGAACGGGGTCCAGCTGGCTGAGGATCACTATCTGGTTCAGAACGTGAAGCTGTCCGAGCAGTCCAACCTGTCAGCCGAAGAACTCGCCGCAGCTCAACTCCGCAGGCTCGAGGAATTCGAGGCCGGCGAAGTGACCAGCGCGTCGCTGTGGGTCGAAGGACCGATCGCGCAGGGCGATGGCGAAGCGCCGGCCGGCTACGAGACGCAGGATTACGTCGATCCGGCGGCCGCGGCTTACGGCCAGTAACGACGGCCAGTCCCAGCTAGAACGCGATTTCGCGGCCTTCCAGTCCGGGAAGTTTGAGCACGATCAGGAGGTCGCGGATCTCCTGTCGGGCGGCGACGTGGCTCATCGTGAATGCGACGCTGGAGCCCGCTTCGTGCAGGTCGAGCAGCGATAATCCCATCGGGAAGAGCTCGCGGTAGATGACGCGTTCGGACAGGCCCGGCGCGATGCGGAAGCCGACCCTGCGGGAGAGATTGTCGAGCGCCTCGCCAACGCGCTGCTTGTTGCGGGCGTCGAGCGGCGACATCCGGTTGCGCATGACGACCCAGTCGATCGGCTTGCGGCTCGCCTGCGCCTTCTTCTTCCGGCAATCCCAGACCAGCTCGGAATAGAATGAAGGCCGGGTCACTTCCAGCGTTTGCGGGTCGACATCGCCCAGGAGGTCGAAGTCGACGAAGCTGTCGTTGAGAGGGGTGATCAGCGTGTCGGCGGATGAATGGGCCAGACGCGACAGGAAGGTGTCGCCGCCGGGGCTGTCGACGATGATGAACTGGCACGTCGTCGCCAGACGGTCGACGCTGTCCTGATAGGTGCGCGCTTCTTCCTCTTCAGCGGCGTTGAGATCGCGGGCCTGGCTGGCGTCGACCCGCACGGTTTCCGGCATGGGGAGCGTCGTCTTGGCGTTGCGGACCCAGCGGTTGCGGTTCTCGAGATATGTCGCGAGGCTGCGCTGACGCACGTCGAGGTCGAGGATGCCGACCTTCATCCCCATGCGGAGCAACGCCACGGTGAGGTGCATGGCGACTGTGGACTTCCCCGCGCCGCCCTTCTCGTTGCCGACCACGATGATGTGCGCCTGCCCCGTCTGGGCGCTCACCGGCGCGGAAGCCTGATCCACTGTCATCGGAGACATATTGCCCTCGGCCATACCCTAACAACGCTCTATGTGACCGGCCGCTGCGCGGTCTCTGGCGGGCATGCATTCCAGCCGGAACAGATCGCAGAGCACGATGTGCAATCTGACATGGCACGACCATTGGATGGGGCGGTTAACACGGGATTGATTTGGCCCCAGTGCGCCCATTAGAAGCGCGCAATGTTTCGAAAGGAGCCCGCGGGATTGGCTCTGTTTAGGGAATGCCGCGGCAGACTGGACGCATGAGTGATTCGAACCTGCCGCGCATCGCACGCACCCGCGCCGAGATCGCCGCATGGCGGGAGGAGATGTCGCGCGCCGGCAAGCGTATCGGCTTTGTCCCGACGATGGGTGCGCTTCATGATGGACACCTGTCGTTGGTCAAACTGGCGCTGCAGCAGGCGGACGTTGTTGCGGCCAGCATCTTCGTGAACCCGGCGCAGTTTGCGCCAAACGAGGACTTCGACACCTACCCACGTGCTGAGGACAGCGACCTTCAGAAGCTGGCCTCCGCCGGCTGCAGCCTTGCCTACTGCCCGACGCCGAATGAGATCTACCCGCCCGGCGACCGCACGCGGGTGCTGGTGACCGAAATGTCCCACATTCTGGAAGGCGCGTTCCGCCCTCACTTTTTTGAAGGCGTCGCAACTGTTGTGAGCCGACTGTTTGTGCACGTCCGGCCTGACGTCGCGGTCTTCGGCGAGAAGGACTACCAGCAATTGCAGATCCTTCGACGGATGACCAAGGACCTGGGGTTCAGCACCGAAGTGCTGGGCGGCCAGACGGTCAGGGAATCCGATGGTCTCGCGATGTCCTCGCGCAACGCCTACCTCAGCGCGCAGGAGCGGGAGCAGGCGTCCGCCATCTACAAGGCCCTCTCGGCCGCCAAGGCCGCAATCGAGAGCGGCACGCCCATCAAGTACGCGCTGGACAAGGCGCACGAAGCGCTGAACGCAGCGGGTTTCCGCTCGATCGACTATATCGCCGCCTGCGACGCCTTCACATTGGAAGCATTCGAGGATGAAAAGGCGCCGCTTGATCGCGACGGGCGCCTGTTGCTGGCCGCATGGATGGGGACGACGAGGTTGATCGACAACCTGGCGTTTCGCCGAGAGGCCCAGAAATTCTAGCGGGACGCCAGTTCCTGCCTTGCGTCGCCCGCCAGGCTGAAATTGACGTCGTTGATGATCACGCTGAAGCGCCGGCTGTCGCGAAAGCCCCAACGCCCGCCGCGCGCCTCGAGTTCGTAACGTGAGACGTAGCTGACATCGAAGCGGCTGGAATACCCGAACGTATACCGCTGCGCATATTCGCTGATGATCGTGCCGTCATCGAGCCGGACAGGCTTTACAATCTTGTAGTCGACATACCGCAGCCGCCCTGACTGCGGGTCCAGCGCCATCTCGCCAATCATGCGTGAAGACACCAGGGCGTCCACGGGTCCGTCATTCGGCGATATCTGGTGCCGGAACTCGAGATAGGTCTGGCCCGACCTATCGACCAATCGCGCCGCGCCCAGACTCATCCGAAGATCATCGGCAAACAGCCGCACATCCGCCTGTCGCTCGGCGCGCCAGCCCGCGACGATCGCGTCCAGTTCCTCATCCTGGCCGACCCGGCTCACGACCTGGAACGCGCGCGGCCCGGGCTGCGTCGGATCGTAGGTAATAGTTCTCTGGGCGATCTGGCTGGACAGGGTGGCCTTGAAGCTGGCCCGCAATGCCGGCGGCGGTTCAACGAGATCCAGGGCCGCCGTGAGCGCCTCGGCATCCGGCACCACGAGATGCAACATCAAATGCAAGGCGCCCAGCGTCATCGCAATCCGTCCCCTTCCGATGAATCGATCTGCATTGAAGACCGTCGCGGTCGAATGTGGCCGGATTTGGCCCCGGCAGATTACAGACGCAGTTGCGCCGGCCGCGATGACCGGGACAATCTGACAATCGACAGGCGCATCCATTTCGTCGGAGACGGCGGAGCGTGTAATACGAAATCAACACATTCAGCGCCCGATGCGCTGGAGGAGACCACACGAGATGCCATTCCGGCTGAAAGGCAAAGCAGACGATACGGTCGAGGGGGTCGCTCCGCGCCTCCAGCAGATCCCGTTTGTCCGCGACGCCCCGGAACGCGCCCTGAAGGCCGCCGAAAAGGAGATCCAGTGGTTCTCCATTCCCGGCGGCTGGAAGCTGTTCGATGTGGGCGAGTCGTCCGAGGAAATCTATTTCGTGCTGTCGGGCTCGCTCGGCGCATTCAGGGAGACTGTGTCGGGTTCGCCCGAGCTCGTGGGACACATCCGCTCAGGTGAGCCTGTCGGCGAAATGGCGATGATCGCGGGCGAACCGCACGAGCGCGCGGTCTATGCCCTACGCGACTCTGAAGTCATCTCCATCTCCCGCACCGGCTTCATGCAGCTGGTCAAGTCCGACCCGCGCATCCTCGAACGGCTGACCCGCGTGATCATGGTTCGGCTGCGTCAGGCCAAGCGCCGCACCGCGCGCGCATCCGAGCCGCGCATGTTCGGCCTGCTTTCGACCTCCCCCACCATTGACCTGAAGTTGCGCGCCCAGGCGCTCGCGACGGAATTGCAGGCGATGGGTTTGCGCACGGCCATCGTCGGCGAAGAGGCGGTGGGGATGCCGCTCAGCTATTTCGATGAACTCGAAGCGCGCAATGACATCGTGATGATGCTGTCGAACATCGGCGACACGCACTGGTACAAGGTCGTCCAGCGCTATGCCGATCGCCTCTGGCTGTTTGCGCGCAACGACGCCCGGCCGTCTGTGCCGTTGTTGCCGGACGACCCCTCTCCCGCGCGACAATTCAGGCTGGTCGACGTGGTGCTCCTGCACCATCGGGGGGCGCAAAGCGGCGGAAACGCTGGAATGGAAGGGCGCTGCTGGCGCTGCACGCGTATTCCATTGGGACGGGATGGATCAGCAGGATTCGCGGAGAATGGCCCGCACCATGGCGGGTCGGTCCGTCGGCCTGGTGCTGTCAGGAGGCGGGGCCCGCGCCTACGCACATATCGGCGCGATCCGGGCGCTACGTGAGATGAAATGCCCGATCGACTTCATTGGCGGGGCGTCGATGGGCGCGGTTGTCGCAGCCTGTGTTGCGAGCGGCTGGGACGATGACGAGATCGACCGGCGCATCCGCAAGGCGTTCGTCGAGTCAAATCCGCTGTCTGATTATCACCTTCCCGTTGTGGCGCTGGTGAAGGGCCACAGGGTCGATTCGCGCCTGAAGGAGAACTTCCAGGACCAGCTGATCGAGGAACTGGATATCCCGTTCTTCGCGGTGTCGACCAATCTCACCCAGGGTTCCTACCGGGTTCATCGCGAAGGCATGTTGCGGCACGCCCTGAGGGCGAGCATCTCCTTGCCCGGCATCCTGCCGCCGATCGTTGTGGAAAAGCAGGTTCTGGTTGATGGCGCTGTGCTGAACAACTTCCCGGTCGACGTGATGCGGGACCTGCACAGGGGCCGCATCATCGGGGTCGACGTTGCTCAGGCCCCGCAGGGCCTGTCAGCGGATGAATTCAGCGACCCGCCAGGCTTTCTGGGCTGGACGCTGGCGAAGGGTTTCAGGGCTGCGCCGCCGATCGCCAACCTGCTGATGCGCGCAGCGACCATCTCTGTGAACCCGCTGGCGCACCGGGGTCTCACCGACGTCTTGGTGACCCCTCACCTAGAAGGGATCGAGCTGCGGGACTGGAAATCCTACGATGCGGCCGTTGAGGCGGGCTACACCGCCATGGTGGACGCGTTGAGCGACGCCGACGGCGCGTTAAGCGCGATTGTATCGCGCCGGGCGCCAAGTCCGGAGATCGCATAGCGGCCCGGCTTCGAGCCTCCACTGATTCGACACCCCTGAATTTCTCATCAGATTCGGCTCCACCCGCGCCGCCACATAAGCTAGGGAGAGCCTGTGGCCCCATGATCGGGGCGGTTGCAGGCGATCAGGCGAGAGACACGGAAAGATGCCCTCACCTCACGCCATAGCCGTCATCTTACTTGCCATCGGCATGTTCGTGCTGTTCGCGCAGGGCCGCCTGCGCGTGGAGGTGATCTGTCTCGTTCTGATCGCCCTTCTGGCGCTGGGTTTCTACTTTTTCCCGCTGGAGGGCCGAAACGGGATGGAGATCGCCTTCGGCGGTTTCGGCCATGAAGCGCTGATTACGATCTGTGCGCTGATGATTCTCGGGAGGGGGCTCGTCACCACTGGCGCGCTGGAACCGGCGTCCCAGCTTCTGGTTCGATTATGGAGCTATTCGACGCCTCTCGGGATGTTGGTGTCGCTGGTGCTTGCCGCCGGCATGTCGATGTTCGTCAACGATACGCCGGTGCTGGTGTTGACGATGCCGCTGCTTCTCAACCTCTCGGCCAAGACCGGCTACCCGGCGTCGCGCACGCTGATGCCGATCAACTTCGCCATCCTGATCGGCGGCATGGCGACCACGATCGGCACCTCGACCAACCTGCTGGTTGTCTCGCTGGCCAGCGAGAACCTGGGGATGGAACGCTTCGGCATGTTCGAGTTCACCGACGTCGCGCTCGTCGCCGGTCTGATCGCGCTGCCCTATCTCTGGCTGGTGATGCCCCGCCTGCTGCCGGCCTATAACTCGGTGGCCGAGGAATCGCCGCGGCGGTTTTCAGCGTCGCTTTTTGTCGATCACGGCTCGAGCGTGGTGGACATGACGCTGGCCGAAGTGCGCGACCGGATCGGCGATGGTCCGGAAGTGTTCGGGGCCACGAGGCGCTATACGCACTTCCGCCGCAGCAATCCGACCATCCGGCTCCAGCCGGGAGACGTGGTGCAGATCGAAGGTTCGCTCAGCGAGCTGAGGCACGCCGCTGACCGGGCGAAGGGACACCTGGCCCATCCGGCAATCATGCGCGCAACGCGAAGCGACGCCAATGACGAACAAATCATCGCCGAGGTGGTGGTGGGAGCCGACTCAAGCCTGCTCGGCCAGACCATTCGTTCCGCCCAGATTGCGGAGCGCTATTCGGCGGCCGTCATCGGCATCTTCCGTCCGGACAGGACCTTCCACCACGAGGTTCTGGATACGAACGACGAGCGGCTCGAAGTCGGCGATGTGTTGCTGATCCAGGGCGCGCCGGATCGCCTGAAATCGCTGCAGGTCGATCAGGGGGCGATGGTTCTTGAGGGCGCTGCAGAGATCCCACGCACGGTGCGGGCGCCTGCAGCCATCGCGATTGTTGCGACCGTGATCACGCTAGCCGCGCTGCGGATCGTGCCGATCTCGGTCGCCGCGCTGGCCGGAACGATCGCCATGATCGTGACGGGGTGCGTGAAATTCGACCGGGTGGGCCGCGCACTGAATGGCGAAGTGATCGTTCTGGTGGCCGCCAGTATCGCGCTGGGCCGGGCCATGCTCGAGACGGGGGCGGCCGCCTGGCTGGGTCAGGCGCTGGCGATGGGGCTGGAGCCCGTGCCGCCGGCAGTCGCGCTGGCGGCGGTCATGTCGTTTGCGGCGCTGATCACGAACTTCTCGTCCAATACTGCGGCGGCTGCGGTGGGGACGCCGATCGCCGTCAGTATCGCAGAGCAGCTGGGCGTGGCGCCGGAGCCGTTGGTGCTGGCCGTGCTGTTCGGCTGCAACCTCTGTTACGCGACGCCGGTCGCCTACCAGACCAACATCCTGATCATGTCGGCGGGCGGTTATCAGTTCAAGGACTACGTCCGTGCGGGCCTGCCGCTGGTCATCATCATGGTGGTGACGCTGTCGATCCTGCTGGTCGCGAAGTACGACCTTTAGTCCTCAGTCCTCGTCGGACAGCTGGCGCAGGATGTAATAGCCGCTCATCGCCAGCAGCAGCCCGAAGACCGCGATCATCGTGGGCGCTGCGCCACCGAGGAGGTCGTCCGGCCGCTCGCCGGTGGACGTCTCGACGACGGCCACGCCAAGGCCAAGCGCGCAGAGGACAGCGATCAGGAACCATGGCGCCAGAAGCCAGACGCGACGCTTGCCTGCCCCCTTGCGGGCGTTCTGCTGCGCCTCGATCTGGCGGGCGCGTTCGAGCGCCGCCTTGAAGACGGCGTCCGGCGTCCCGTTCGGCGCGATGATCTCGGTATCGTCGATCAGGACTTTCCGGCCGCCCTGACTTGCGCGGGAGCCCGGATTGGACAGATCCGGCAGGTCGAGCGGGATCTCTGGCTCGCTTGCTGGCGGCGAGCCCGGGGCGGAGGGCTTTGCAGCCGGACCCTCGACACGCGAGAGAATTTTCGAGAGGCGCTGTGCGGCGACCTGCGATGGGGACGCGGATGCGGCAGCGGGCTTTTCCGGCTCCTGGGCTGAGCCCTGCAGCGGCGATTTTCTCGGTTCGGACGGTCCGAGGCGACCGGCCAGCTCGGCGACAGCGCGGGCGATGTCCGGAGCAAAGATCTCTGCCGGAGGATCGTGATCCGCAGCGTCGTCTGGGTCAGCGCTTTCGGTCTGGTAGGGCTGTGGTTCATCAACCCGGGCGAGCACCGGCGCCGGCATGCCGGTATCGAGGATCGGCGTGACGATGGGCGTTGGCGCCGTGGGGCGACGGCCCACAGGTTCGAGAAAGAGTGCTTTCTCTGCAGCACGGCGCCGGACCAGCGCATCGACGATGATCATCCGACCGTTGACCCGCGCCTTGCGCCAACCGTCGAAAGCGGAGGCGGCGCCGATCTCGTCGCCAGCGTTCACGGCTTCCAGAACCTTGCTCTCACGGAACTGGCCGAGCGAGATGTTGAAGGCGAACGAAACGAGGGCGTCGAACTGGTTCTGGTTGATGGACGCGTAGATCAACGTCGCGAAGGCATCTTCGATTGCGCCGAGATCGTGAACCAGAAGGTCGAGCGCATCTTGTTCGCTGATCCGGATGCCTTCGCGGGCGGTGCGCACATGGCCATAGCCGACCGTCCACCGGCCATCTGGCAGGCGGACTGAGGTTTCACGGAAACCTTCGAAGCTGCGGATCAGATCGAGACCCACGCTTGATGTGCGCATTTGTCCTGTCATCGGAATGGCCCGATCTGGCACACACGGCGCCCCTACTCGCCTCAGTGGTGCAACCAGAGCGCCAGTCTCGTCAAAGGAGGACAACCGTCGCGAGACCCAGGAAGACGAAGAACCCCATCAGGTCGATAGAGGTTAACACGAACACGCCGGACGCAACGGCGGGATCAACGCCCATGCGCTTGAGGATGAGCGGCGCGAGGATGCCGACAAGCCCCGCCCAGACGAACGTAGAGACGAGCGCGCCGCCGATCACAACGCCGAGCCATGCGTCCGAGAACCAGAGCCAGGTGACGATGCCCGACAGGACGGCGATAATCACGCCGTTGGCCAGTGCGGTGAAAATCTCGCGCCGGACCGCACGCGCCACCAGCGGCCCTTCCAGATCGCGCTCGGCGATGGCGCGGACAGCCACTGCAAGACTTTGAGAGCCGGCATTGCCGCACAGTCCGGCGACGACTGGCATCAGGATGGCCAGCGCAACGATCTGGTCGATTGTCGCTTCAAACAGGGCGACGACGGTCGAGGCCAGAAACGCGGCGATCAGTGTGGCTGCGAGCCACGGCAAACGCGCCTTCACAGCCGAGAGAACCGACTGGTTCACGCCGGCCTCGGACACGCCGGACAGGGCAAGAAGGTCTTCGCGGTTTTCTTCCTGGATAACGTCGACCATGTCGTCGACGGTGATCATGCCGGTCAGCCTGCCTGCTTCGTCGACAACAGGAGCCGAGGCGAGGTTGTACTGCTGGAAGACGTAGGCGACCTCTTCCTGGTCCATTTCCGGCCGGATCGAAACCGCCGCTTCCTTCATGATCTGCTTCAGCGTGGTCTCGCGCGAGGACCGCAGGATCATCGAGAGGCTGACCGTGCCCTGAAGCCTAAAGCCGGGATCGACGGCGTAGATATCAAAGAATGTATCCGGCAGGTCATCCTCGTCGACCGAACGGAGGTGATCGATCGTCTGTCCGACCGTCCAGAAGACTGGCGCAGCGACGAAATCGCGCTGCATCAGGCGACCGGCCGATTCCTCGTCGAACGAGAGCGAGGTTTCGATTGCGGCGCGGTCGCTGGCCGAGACCTTGGCGAGAATCTCGGCGCGGCGGTCTTCGTCGAGGTCGTTGAGGATGAAGCTGGCGTCGTCGGAATCCAGCTTTTCTGTCATCGCGGCGATGCCGCTGTCCGACAGGATATCCAGCGCATCGGCGCGGACGTCGTCGGCGAGCTCGGTGACGGTTTCGCCCGGCAGGTAGTGGTCGAGGAGTTCGATGGCGCCCTTGAAGGCGTCGGAGGGCAATTGTTCGAGAAGGTCGGCGGCGTCGGCCGGGTGGAGCTCTTCGATCGTGCGGCGGACGGCGTGGAGGTCCTTGTCGCCGACCGCGCCGACGATCTGGGCGATCAGCGCGGGCGTGATGACCTGCGCGCTATCTGCGGCGTCGTTGTCGATTCCGGGCTTTTCGTCCTGCGGGTCAGGGGCGTCATTCATGGCGATGAGCTCCCTTTGGCCTTATCGGCGTCCCTTCAGACGTTTCAAACGATGGTTTGCTGGTGCGGTCGAGAAGACTCGAACTTCCACGGGTTGCCCCACAGCGACCTCAACGCTGCGCGTCTACCAATTCCGCCACGACCGCACGTCACAGCAAGCGGGGGTGATATACCCTTTGAGACCCGTTTGTGAAGGGCGGAAAAGCAAAGGAAAATCAGAAGAAAGCGATCAGGCCGCGCCGGCGAAATAATCCTCGACGGGGGCGGCGCGGGTGATGTTGACCTGTACCTTGTCGCCCTCGATCACCAGCTCGCCGCGCGCGATCGGGTGATTGTTGGCCAGAATCCACACTTCGTCGTGCTCCTGTGTGTCGAGCTGGATCACGGCGCCGCGGCCCATACGCAGCAATTGCTGCATGGGCATGGACGCACGGCCAAGCAGGACCGTGATCTGGACCTCGACGGCGCCGAGCTGAGAATCCACCACTTGCACTCCAAACGCACAGATTCGGATACGATATTGGCTTCATTCGCCTTGCCTGAGGGTTAAGAGGTAGACCCATGACTGCGACGGAATGGATCATTCAGCCCGGCCTGACCCCTTACGACACCGCCGTGAGGGTGATGGAAGAGCGCGTGGAGGCGATACTGAGGGGGGAGGCAGGCGAGCTGGTCTGGCTGGTCGAGCACCCTCCCCTCTACACCAAGGGCGCAAGCGCCAAGGACAGCGACGTGCTGGACCCCGACCGCTTCCCGGTCTTCGAGACGGCGCGTGGCGGACAGGTGACCTATCACGGGCCCGGCCAGCGGGTGGCCTATGTGATGCTGGACCTGACCCGGCGCGGGCGGGATGTACGCGCCTTCGTCTGCAAGCTCGAGCAATGGGTGATCGACACCCTTTCGGAATTCAACGTGAAGGGCGAGCGCCGCAACGGTCGCGTCGGCGTCTGGGTCGACCGGTCCCAGCCCGGCGGCGAGACGCGCGAAGACAAGATTGCCGCGATCGGCGTGCGCCTGCGGCGGTGGGTGTCGTTCCATGGCATCAGCCTCAATGTCGATCCTGACCTGTCTCACTTCGACAGTATCACCCCCTGCGGGGTGGTGGATAAACGCTATGGCGTCACCAGCCTTGAGGCGCTCGGCTGGGTGATGCCGATGAGCGAGGTGGATGTCGCGCTGAAGAAGATGTTCGAGCGGACCTTCGGGGAGGTGCAGGCCGCGCCGCCGCTCGCCCTTCCCGAGGAAGAGCGAGCGGACTGATACGGCGCTTCGGCGATAAGCCCGCTGACGACGTGGTCGTTTTTACTTGCCGGCCTGTGCGCGTTCGCGGTCGCCCGCGCGGCCGCCGGAGAGGATGTTCTCGAGGCCGTAGTTTCCTTCGTGGCAGGCAAACTCGTAGAGGTCGCCGTCGACTGCGGAGAACTCATAGTCGCCGCCCCAAGGTTCGACCCATGTGTCGGGGTCTTCGACGTGGAAGGCGTAATGCATCCGTGTCGGCGAGACGCGCGTGAAGCGTTCGATCGTCTTGAGGTCCGGACCGCCGCCGCGGACATCCTGCCGTGGATGATAGCCCTGCGTTTCGACGACCAGCGTGTCGCCGTCCCACCAGCCGACTGAATCGCCGCCCCACTTGCGCACGGCGCCGGCCTCACGGCCCTCGTCCATCCGCACGACGCGCACTTCGTGGATCATCTCGACCCAGATCGCGAGGTGGTCTTCGGTCTGCACGAACTTGTAGTTGTTGTTGTACAGCGTGTCCGTCATGACCGGGCCGGACGAGCTGCCCCAGTAGATGCAGCGCTCGCTGAGGCCGCGCTCTTCGGGGTTTCCATCGCGGCCGCTGACGGTTGATTCCTCGCTGGACTGGACGACCTCGGCGCGGGCTTGTTCAGGTTCGGGGACGCGCTCGGGCAGCTGGCCGTTTGCGGGATAGGAGATGTGGGAGGTGCGGCCCTTGCCGCCGACCCGCATTACGAGATCGCCGGGCGCCGTCCAGAAGGCGTTGTAGCCGCACGCCGCCCCGGTCGAGCCGCTGCGGCATTCATCAAGCGTGTCCGGCTGCAGGCCGATCTCGCGCCAGTTCTCGACCAGTTCGCGCGGTGTTGGCGCATTCTGGCGGGCGTTGCGCGCATTGGTGGCGGTTTCGAGCGCGGCGACCTCTTCATCGGACAGCGTCAGGCGATCGCCGTATTCAGACGGGCGCGTCAGCGGCGTGGTGCTGGCGTTGGTCCAGACGCCGGTGAAGTCGGGCTTGCCGGTTGGCGTGCGCGGCGGTTCGTAGCCCTGCTGTACGCTGGGTTGCGCCATCTGCGCTGGCGTATCGGCGTTGGCTGTAGCGGCCAGCGAAAAGGCGATGGCGGCGCTGGACGCCATGCCGAACGCAATTGTCCTGAGGTTCATGTTCGTCATCCTCCCGATGATCCGGCTGGATCAACGGCCAGAAGCCCCGTCCAACTCTGTTGGGCGGGAGCCTAGCACCATCCGGGAGGGCGACAATGGGAACGGCGCGCGAGGTGCGCCGCCAGCTTGCTAGGCGAACTCGACCAGCACCTCGTCCGCCGCCACGGCGTCGCCGGCGCCGACGTTGACCTTTGCGACAACGCCATCCGCTTCGGCGCGGATGATGTTCTGCATCTTCATGGCCTCGACGACGCAGACGGCTTCGCCGGACTTCACTTCCTGGCCGACTTCCACGTCGACCGAGACCATCAGGCCCGGCATCGGGCTCATGATCAGCTTGGAGGTGTCCGGCTTTTCCTTCTCGGGCAGGCGGGCGTGCAGTTCGGCGGTGGCCGGCGTGCAGATGATGATGCGGGCGGTGACGCCGAGACGCTCGACGATGAAGCCCTCATCGGTCGGCTTCAGCGTGAGAGCGAAGTCCTCCTTGTCGAACTTGCCTTCCATCAGACCGCCGCCGGGACGCCAGTTGGTCTTGAGCTGGATGGTCTTGTCGGCGTCCTCGAAGTGAACCTCGGCGCCCTTTTCGTCGAGCTCGACGCGTATCGGGACGGCCTTGCCTGCGACCAGCGCCACCCACTCGGTGCGGGCGGGATGCGCCGGCTCGTCCCGGCCCGAGATATCGTTGAAGCGGGCGGCGTTGACGCCATGGGCGTAGGCCGACGCGGCGATCATCAGGCGCTCGTCCTTCTCGGACATGTCGGCGCCCGAGAAGCCGTCGGGGAATTCTTCCTTGATGTAGTTCGTCGTGATCTTGCCGGAGCGGAAGCGCTTCTGGTTCAGCACGGCGGCGAGGAAGGGCGAGTTGTCCTGGATGCCTTCGACTTCGAGGCGCTCGAGCGCCTTGACGTGCGTGTCGATGGCGGCGTCGCGATCCTTGCCGTGGGTGATGAGCTTGGCGATCATCGGGTCGTAGAACATCGAGATCTCGTCGCCCTCGCGGACGCCGGTGTCGATGCGGACTTCGCCCTTGTCGAGCTTGCCCTCCGCCGGGAACCGCATGCGGCGCAGGCGGCCGATCGACGGCAGGAAGTTGCGGTAGGGATCTTCGGCATAGATGCGGGTCTCGACCGCCCAGCCGTTGATGCCGATATCCTTCTGCTTGAGCTTCAGCTTCTCACCGTAGGCGACGAGCAGCATCTGTTCGACGAGGTCGACGCCGGTCGTCATCTCGGTGACCGGGTGTTCGACCTGCAGGCGGGTGTTCATCTCGAGGAAGTAGAAGTTGCGGTCGCCATCGACGATGAACTCGACGGTGCCGGCGCTGTCATAGTCCACGGCCTTGGCGAGCGCGATCGACTGTTCGCCCATCGCCTGCCGGGTCTTCTCGTCGAGGAAGGGCGACGGCGCCTCTTCAACGACCTTCTGGTTGCGGCGCTGGATCGAGCACTCGCGTTCGTTGAGGTAGATGCAGTTGCCGTGCTTGTCGCCGAGCACCTGGATTTCGATGTGGCGCGGCTGGTCGACGAACTTCTCGATGAAGATGCGGTCGTCGCCGAAGGACGCCTTGGCCTCGGCCTTGGCGCCGTTGAAGCCTTCTTCGGCTTCCTTGTCGTTCCAGGCGATGCGCATGCCCTTGCCGCCGCCGCCGGCCGACGCCTTGATCATGACCGGATAGCCGATCTCCTTCGAGATCTTCACGGCTTCCTTGGCGTCCTTGATCAGGTCCATGTGACCCGGGACGGTGGAGACGCCCGCTTCAGCGGCGAACTTCTTGGACGTGATCTTGTCGCCCATGGCTTCAATCGCCTTGGGGTTGGGGCCGATGAAGACGATCTTTTCCTTGAGCGCTTCGCGAACTCCGGGTTTTCCGAGAGGAAGCCGAAGCCCGGGTGTACGGCTTCCGCGCCGGTTTCACGCACGGCGGCGATGATCTTGTCCTGAACGAGATAGCTCTCGGAGGCGGGCGAGCCGCCGATGAACACGGACTCGTCGGCCATTTCGACCGCCATCGAGCCGGCGTCGGCTTCGGAATAGACTACGACCGTCTTGACCCCCAGCCGCTTGCAGGTCCGGATCACCCTGCACGCGATTTCGCCACGGTTGGCGATCAAAATCTTGGAGAACATCAACGACCCCGGATAGCCCTACTGTGAAATGTGACGGCAAACTGACCATTGGCGGCGCAACGTCAAGTGTCTTCGCGCGCTGTGGCGTCCAATCGTTAGCAAGTCATTAACCTCACCAGTTGGAACCTCGACCATATATGGGTGAGCGAGGGAGGGATTCGCCATGATGTTCTTTGGCCTGCATAGCTGGCGCGGCGAATCCGGTCGGCGGTACATGTTCAAGTCGGTGCTGACCAAGCATGGCCTGCCGGAAGATTCCGGCGGAATTTACATCTTCGTACGACGCCGGTGGGCGTTCTTCCTTGAGCCGCTTTATGTCGGCAAGGCCGCCAACCTGCGTGACCGCGTGCTGGGCCACGAGAAGTGGGGCTCGGCCTGGTGGCTGCATGGCGCAACGGAACAGCACGTCAAGCAGATCAAGTCGGAAGCCGAGAGGCGTGTGGTCGAGGAAGACCTGATCCGTGCGCTGCGGCCGAAGATGAACGACGTCCACATTCCGCGCGGCCTGGCGGATGCGCCGAACTCGGAACAGCTGCGCAAGATCTGGGACTGGAAGCGCATGTTCATGCGCCGGGACGCGCAGGCCTAGTCACCCGACGGACACAAGTGAGGCAAGAGACAGGCGGCGGCCGGCGCACCAGCCGCCGCCACCCCTCTTTGCATCACTCCCGCGCGCGGGCGGCGTCGGCTGCGTGGCCGATATCCTTGCCCTTGGTCTCCGGCAGGAAGAAGAACGCGATCACGAAGGTGAAGCCGGCGATGACGACCGGATACCAGATGCCGGAATAGATGTTTCCGGTCGCTGCAATGATCGCGAACGCCGTGGTTGGCAGGAAGCCACCGAACCAGCCGTTGCCGATATGGTAGGGCAGCGACATCGAGGTGTAGCGCACCCTCGCCGGGAAGAGTTCGACGAGCATGGCTGCGAGCGGTCCGTAGATCATCGCCGTGAACAACTGGGTGACGAAGATCACCGCGACCACGAGGACATAGTTGATCTCGTCCCGCGCCGCCGAGGCCGGATAACCGGCCGCGCTCAGGGCTTCACCGAGCTCGGCGCGATAGGAGGAAACGGCGTTCGCCCTCTCCTCTTCGCCCATGTTCTCAACCGCCGGAACGTCGAAGCGCTGGCCGCCGACCGTGACGAACGCGACCGCGCCTTCCGACAGCGGCTCGTTGGCGTAGCTGACGCCCGAGCTTGCGAGGAAGCTCTTGGCGACATCGCACGAGCGGCGGTCGAAGCTGGTCTGGCCGACAGGGTCGAACTGGAACGAGCATTCCGACGCATCGGCGTGGACCACGACGGGTGACGCCGTCTGGGCCGCCGCCATGGCGGGGTTGGCCGCCTGCGACATGATGTTGAACATCGGGAAGTAGAGGAAGACCGGGAAGAACAGGCCCGCGAGGATCAGCGGCCTGCGCCCGACCTTGTCCGACAGCCAGCCGAAGAAGATGTAGAGCGGCGTGCCGAGCAACAATGACAGCGCGACCAGCCATTCGGCCGTGAAGCCGTCGACCTTGTTGATCTGCTGCAGGAAATAGAGCCCGTAGAGCGTGCCCGAATACCAGATCACCGCCTGGCCGGCGACGCAGCCGAACAGGGCGATCAAGATGAGCTTGAGGTTGCGCCACTGACCGAAGGCCTCAGCCCACGGCGCTTTCGAGATCGCGGCTTCTTCCTTCATCTCCTGGAAGACCGGGCTTTCGTTGAGCTGGAGACGGATCCAGACCGAAATGCCGAGCAGGAAGATCGAGACAAGGAACGGAATGCGCCAGCCCCACTCGGCGAATTCCTCGGCACCCATCAGGCTGCGCACGCCGAGAATGATGACCAGCGAGATGAAGAGGCCGATCGTGGCGGTCGTCTGGAGCCATGAGGTGGCGAAGCCGCGCTTTTCCGGTGCGGCGTGTTCGGCGATGTAGATCGCCGCGCCGCCATATTCACCGCCGATGGCGAGGCCCTGCAGGATCCGCAGGCCGACGAGAATGATCGGCGCGAAGATGCCAAGCGTGTCGTAGCCGGGCAGCAGGCCCACCGCGAAGGTGGCTGCGCCCATGATGATCATGGTGACGAGGAAGGTGTTCTTGCGGCCGACGATGTCGCCGACCCGTCCGAACACCAGCGCGCCGAACGGCCGGACCACGAAGCCTGCAGCGAAGGTGGCCAGCGCGAGGATGAAGCGCGTCGAATCGTTCAGCGATTCCGGGAAGAAGTGCGTGCCGATATAGCCGGCCAGCGAACCGTAGAGAAAGAAGTCGTACCACTCGAACATGGTGCCGAGGCTGGACGCCCCCACCACCATCGTCTGGCTTGTTTCCTTCTTTTTTGGCGCAGCCTGACCGCCCGCCGCTGGCGCTTCGTCCATGGTGATCCTCCCGTACAACGCATCTTCGGCGTTTCCTCAGGGGTAGTGCTGCCCGTCAATGACGTAAAGGGCAAGCTCGCTCGCGCGCACGGTTTCGTGCTAGTAACGACGCCTTCGTTCTGCTCGCGAGCCCCGACCGCCTGGCTCTCGATCAGCCCTTGGGCCCCGGCGCCGGGGCCCCGTGCGTCGCAAGGTTGTCCTGCAAGCGGCTGCGCGCCAGTATCGCCTGACAGACAGGGCGGTGGAGAGATTTCATGAAACTGGCAGCGAAAATGGCCTCTATGGCCGCAATCATGGCGCTGGGGCTTGCGGCGTGCGGTGGAGAGCCGGAACCGGAACCCGAGCCGATCGACATGAGCACGCCGGAAGGCGCGATGAGAGCGCTGGAGTCGATGGCCAACAGCAACGGCAACGCCACAGCGTCCGGACCGATGAAGGTCTATACCGACGGCATGGACGATATCGCCGATGCCATCGCCAAAGTCGACAACGAAGCGAGCGCGCGGCAGGCGGCGCACCGGATCGCCGAGGTCGCCAAGGACATGGAAGGCTTGCAGGCGCAGTTCGACAGCATGTCGGACGCCGAGAAGACGGCGGCCGCGATGGCGAATGCGCAGGCGATCACCCAGTCCGGCACGCGGGTCGCAGCGGCGATGATGACGCTTCAGACGCAGCATCCCGAGCTGATGGAGATCATCTCCGAGGAGATGGACAAGATCCCGGACATGAACTGAGCGGGATCTACCTCCAGACAGCAAACCGCCCGCAGCGGGGGGACGGTGCGGGCGGCTCTTTTACGGCGTTGCTGACTCAGGGGGGGACGGGCGCAACGCCGCAATTTCCAATTTGTAGTCGCTTACGAGGCGGGCGGCGTCAGCACCTTGTCGACGACATGGATGACGCCGTTGCTGGCCATGATGTCGGCGGTGACGACGGTTGCATCACCCACCATCACCGAGCCGGACTCGGAAGACGAGAGTTTGAGCGCGCGGCCGTCGACGGTCGCTGGCGCAGGACCGTCAGCCGCAATCTCGTCGGCCGTCACGTTTCCGGGGAGGATGTGATATTCGAGCAGCGAGACGAGATCGCCGCGATTGGCGGGCTCGAGCAGCTGCGACGTTGTGCCTTCCGGCAGCGCGGCGAACGCATCATCGGTCGGCGCGAAGACCGTGAACGGGCCCGGGCCTTCGAGCTTCATGGTGAGCCCGGCTTCCTGCACGAGATTGACGAAGGTGCTGAACTCGCCGGACTCGTTGGCGACTTCGATGATGTTGCCGGTCAGCGCATCTGGCAGCGGTGACGGCGGCGTATCGGCGTCGGTGCCGTTGATGCCGCCGTCGGCGACGCCGCCGGTCATGCCGGGCTGGGTGGTGTCGTAGACGCCGGGATCGGCGAGGCCGGGGTCATTGCCGGCGAGTTCGGTGTTGTCTGACCCACCGCAAGCGGCGAGCGCGAGGGCGCTGCCGGTGGCGAGGAGGAGTTTCAGCTGGCTCATAATCGTCATTCCTGGTCGAGCTTCGGCGCTGCGCCGGTCATGTGGCTGCAGCGTCCCATTGTCGGTCAATCAATGCGCGACTCTGGTGGGCGTTCCTGAGCGACTGGAAATTTTCATGCAGGCGCGCGGAGGCGCCCGCAGTCGTGAGGATTGCGGGGTTGTAACGTCCTGCGATTGCAGAGCTTCACCCGGACGGGCGGAAAGGTTCTGGCGGACCGATGAAGGCTTCAAGGTCGGCGCGCAGAGCGGTGAGCGCGCGGTGAAGCGCGTGGGAGCCAGGCGCCTGTGGGCCGGATCGTCGTGGCGGCCGGGGTGGAGTGAAACTGAATGCAGGCCGATGACGCTGCAACAATGATGTCAGGCGGTCGACATGGCTTGCGGGATCGTTGAGCACATCGAGCAGGGCATGCAGGCGGCGCACGAGGGGCGCGGACGCCCATTCGCTGCGGGAGGACGGAGCTGGGCTGGCGCGCCGCGCCTTCCGCCTTGCGATCCAGTCGAGATAGAGCTGTTCAGTCTCGGGCTTGTCGAAGTCGAACAGGATGTGGGTTTCCGGCGTGCGGCTCGACCAATAGCGGAAGCGCGGGGGTAGCGAGGTGGTGTCGGGTTGGCCAGAGGGTTGGCCAGTGGGTTGTGCGGAGGGTTGCGCGCGGGCGGCAGGCGGCATTGCGACGGCTTCCAGTTCGCGGACCGCCGGCGCGATGGGCTGCCGGATACGCAGAGTGCGCGGCGTCATGAGAAAGAGGATTGCGCGGACCAGCCGCTCGAGCGGGGCGAGCCAGAACAGGATGGCGGCCCGTTCGCCGCGGGTGATCGCGGAGCGGGTCGCGAAGGCTTCGAGATCCGGCGCACAGATCAGCCACGCTTCACGCGCGACGAACAGGAGCGTTGAAGGCGTAGCGTCGGTTTCCGGATCGCCGGAGCCCTCCGGAAGCTCGTCCGGATCCCAGCGGATCGAAGGTTGGTCCTGAGATGTCATGCAAGGATTGTCCGCCGGTTCGACGCGTGTGGGATAGATCTGTCGCTATCCACGCCCGGCGCGGACACAACCTTTGCGCCACCGAAGGCAGAAACGACACGCCCTTGCCCCGGTCTCTGCAGACGGCGTGAGACGCGGCTGACGCATGGGCCAGCAATGACGGCAAATCGCCCGGGTTAACCCTGCGATCCTTGCCTTTTGCCCTTCCCTGCCGCTATCTGCCGTCTGAGTACGGATCAGGGCTTCGAGGGCTGAAATCATGAAGGAAATCGTCGCGCAGCTTGAGGCGAAGCGGGCCGAGGCGCGGGCTGGAGGCGGTCCGGACCGCATCGCCCGTCAGCACGCCAAGGGCAAACTGTCGGCGCGCGAGCGGATCAACCTCTTGCTGGACGAAGGCTCGTTCGAGGAATGGGACATGTTCGTCGAGCACCGCTGCAACGATTTCGGCATGGACGAGAACAAGTTCCCCGGCGACGGCGTGGTGACCGGCTGGGGCACGGTGAACGGCCGTATCGTCTATGTGTTCTCGAAGGACTTCACGGTGTTTGGCGGCTCGCTGTCGCTGGCGCATGCGGCGAAGATCGTGAAGGTGCAGCGCGCGGCCGCGAAGATCGGCGCGCCGGTGATCGGCCTGTTCGATGCGGGCGGCGCGCGCATCCAGGAGGGCGTGGATTCGCTGGCTGGCTATGCCGACATCTTCATGGAGAACGTGCTGTCGTCCGGCGTCATCCCGCAGATCTCGGTGATCATGGGACCGTGCGCGGGCGGCGACGTCTACTCGCCGGCGATGACCGACTTCATCTTCATGGTGAAGGACACTTCCTACATGTTCGTGACGGGGCCGGACGTGGTGAAGACCGTCACCAACGAGAACGTCACCCACGAAGACCTCGGCGGCGCGCGCGTGCACTCGCAGAAGTCGGGCGTGGTCGATGGCGCGTTCGAGAACGATATCGAGGCGCTGCAGCAGATCCGCCGGATGATCGACTTCCTGCCGTCGTCGAACCGCGAGAAGCCGCCGGTGATCAAGTCCTTCGACGATCCTGATCGCCGCGACATGAGCCTCAACACGCTGGTGCCGTCCAATCCAAACACGCCCTATGACATGAAGGAGCTGATCGAGAAGGTGGCCGACGAAGGCGACTTCTTCGAGATCGGCAAGGATTTCGGCAAGAACATCATCACCGGTTTCGGCCGCATGGAAGGCTCGACCGTCGGCTTCGTCGCCAACCAGCCGATGAGCCTCGCCGGCGTTCTCGACATCGACGCATCGCGCAAGGCGGCGCGGTTCGTGCGCTTCTGCGACTGCTTCAACATTCCGATCGTAACCTTCGTCGACGTGCCGGGCTTCATGCCGGGGACGAAGCAGGAGTATGGCGGCCTGATCAAGCATGGCGCCAAGCTGTTGTTCGCCTTCGCCGAAGCGACCGTGCCGAAGGTGACGGTGATCACCCGCAAGGCCTATGGCGGCGCCTATGACGTCATGAGCTCGAAACACCTGCGCGGCGACGTGAACTTCGCCTGGCCGACGGCAGAGATCGCGGTGATGGGGGCGAAGGGCGCAGTCGAGATCATCTTCCGCGCCGAAGCTGGCGATCCGGACAAGCTGGCCGAGCGGACCAAGGAATACGAGGACCGCTTCGCCAACCCGTATGTGGCGGCGTCGCGCGGCTATATCGACGACGTGATCATGCCGCAGAACACCCGTCACCGGATTGTTCGCGCCCTGCGCCAGCTGCGCGGCAAGGACGTCACCAACCCGCCGAAGAAGCACGACAACATTCCGCTCTAGCGGTTTGGTCCGGTCGCAGCGAAAGCACGCGGCATAGTTCGAACAGGAGCAGAACGCTCGCCAGTCAGCGCTGATCAAGTCGTCGGGGGGCCGAGCGCAGCGTCGACAAAGCGCGCCAGTGCGGCCTTGCGCGTGCGTGACTTCTGGGCGGCAAACGTTTTTCCCATATCGTTCATCGCGCCATCGATCAGCATGAGGATCATGGCGGCCGCAGCGTCCGGATTGACGGCGCCTGCAACCTCGCCGCGCGTTCTGGCGCGGGCGATGGCGCCTGCAAGCTGTTCGTGGGCTTCCTGTCCGGTTTCGCGGACGGTGGCGCCGACATCTTCGTTGCGCGCGCCTTCGGCCGCGATTTCGAGCGCGAGCGAGGCATAGTCCGGGTCGCTGACGGCCGTGATCGCTTCATCGAGGGCCGCTACGAGCCCGCTTCTGAAATCCGGCGCGCGTTCGATCGCCTCAACCATCTCCAGCACGCTCTCCCGCTCGGTCTCGACGATGGCGCGGATGATGTCGGTCTTCGAGGCGAAATAGCGGTAGAGGCCTCCGGGACTCATCCCGGCTGCGTCGCAGATCGCAGCCATCCCGGTCTGGTGAAAGCCTTGCTCGACGAAGAGCGCTTCGGCGGCGTCGAGGATCTCACGGCGCTTTGCAGCAAAGGCCTGATCGTCGCGGATGCGCGCCATTTGAAGATCCTTTTCCGTCCGGCCGCAGGCGGCGCTTGACGACCCCGATTTCCTCACCAATATACGAGCGAACGATCGTTCGCACAATAGGAGATCGAGCATGCCGACGGATGAGACCGCCTCAGAGACCGTCCCGGGAGCGGACACTGGACTTGCCGCATACGCCGCCATCGAAGGCGCACCGGAGGGGCTGCTGCCGTTTCTCGGACTGCTTGCCGGAGGGCTTTTGATCATCGGCCTTCCGATCCTCGCCATCGAGCTGTGGCGGCTCGCGCGCTCGGGCGGTCTCAGTCGGCGCCGCGCCACTGGAATGCTGACGAGCAGCTTCTGTCTTGTCCCTGCAACGCTCGTCGAGATCGCTTTAGCCGCCGCGCTCGCGGGGCTGTTCTTCGGCGTCGCGGCGCTGTCGCCGTTCGCCGTCCCGACCACCTGGGTCACGGCGCTCGTCTGCTTCCTGCTGGTCGACTTTACCTATTACTGGGAGCACCGGGCGGCGCACGAGGTGAACGGACTGTGGGCCGCCTATCACTCGGTGCATCATTCCGCAGACCATTTTGACCAGACGATCGCGCTGCGCATCAGCTTCGTCGATTTCTTTATCACGCCGCTTTTCTATCTGCCGCTGGTCGTCGCCGGGTTTCATCCCGTGCTGGTCTTCGCCTGCCTCGGCCTCGTGCTGGCGTGGCAGCAATGGATCCACACCGAGCTGGTCGGGAAGCTGCCGCTGCTTGATCCATGGCTCGACACGCCGTCGAACCATCGCGTCCACCACGGGCGCAACGACATCTATATCGACAGGAATTATGGCGGCGTCCTGATGATCTGGGACCGGCTCTTCGGCACGTTCGCGCGTGAAACAGAAAAGGTCGACTTCGGCCTCGTAGAACCGCTGGACCGGCGCGATCCGTGGTCTGTGCACTTTCACGTGCTCGGCAAACTCGTCCGGCGCCTCGGCAGGACGCGCTCCATTTCACAGTTCGGCGCCGTATTGCTGGCCCGGCCGAAGGACGGTTGAGGGCGGGCATCCGGTCTGGGCGGGCGCGTCACAAGTCGGTGATCTGGCCCGCCCCCCTGCCCGGGCGACCCGCAGTCCCGTGCGCAGCTGGCCTTACATGCGTTAGCGGCAACGATCCCAGCTCGCCCTAACGGTGGTTGGCGACCCGGCGAAGTGGCTCTAAACTGTCCCATGTGGGGTCCGAACCGGGTTTGGGCTTGAGCAGGATATCTGATGTCGATCGAGCGCGTTCGCCTTGCCGAAGACCTGCTGTCTTTCGCGCAGCTGGCGCCCAAGGCGGGGTCTGACCAGGAGCTGGTGCAGGCCTTCATGGATCGCGTGCGGCCGTGGGGTGTGACGTACGCAGCGACCTGCGTGATGTCGGACAAGGATCGCAACTTCAAGGTCGGGCCGAAGTTCGGCACGTTCAACGCGGCGTGGGCCGACGTCTACTTTCGCGAACAGCTTTACCGCCACGACCCGGTGATGGATTTCGCGCTGACCGCCGAGACCGGAGAATACTGGGACGAGACGTTCAAGCCGGATCGGTTGAGCAAGGGCGCGCAGAAGGTGCTCGCCTTCGCCGCCGACTTCGGCGCCAAGGACGGCTACATGATCCCCGTTCCGATCTTCAACGGCGACGTGATGATCGTCAGCTATCAGGGCGAGCGGCTGGAGCGGCACCCCGACGTGGAAGCGGTGTTCCGCGGACTGGCGATCTATTTCGGCACCGAAGGCCAGCGCCGGATCGTGAAGCAGAAGATGCGCTCTGGAGAGTTCTCGGGACTGACGACGCGGCAATTGCAGATCCTGCACCTTGCCGCGCTGGGCCTTCGCAATCAGGATATCGCCGACGAACTCGGCATCTCGTTCAAGACCGTGGTCTATCACCTCGGAAAGGCGAGAGAGCGGCTTGGCGCGCGCAATACCAAGGAGGCGATCGCAATCGTTCATGCGACGCCGGACAATCTCTTCGCGCAATAGCGATTTCGAACGCTCCTCATACGACTGACACCTGACTGGCGGCGGCTCAGTTTTGGCCTCGGCTGGGACTGCGCCTGCGCCCGCGCGTTTGTCGCAGTCGCCCCTAGACTTTTGTCTAGGTCCCAGAACTTACGCAGCGTGACACACCATCGATCAATCCAAGTGAAGGAGTTCGATGATGCTATGCCATTGCGTAACCTGGGCGAACCGGCACCGCTATACTGAACAGATCGAGCAGATGCATCGTCAGCGCCATGAGGTGTTTGTCGAGCAGCTGGGGTGGAAGGAGTTGCGCCGGTCCGACGGACGCGACATCGACGAATACGATACCGACGACAGCGTCTACCTGCTGGTCCTCAATGACAATGGCGATGTGGTCGCTTCCGGACGGTTGAACCCGTCCTGGGCGCGCAACCAGTTCGAGGACGAGAGCCCGCTGCGGGAAAAATTCGCGGCGCTGCCGCCGCCGAACGGTCCCAAGGTATGGGAAGGCTCACGGCTGCTGGGCGGCCTGCCCCACCGCTACGGGAAGGACTTCGCCCGCGCGACGCTGGGGATCCTGCTCGCCGCCGGACAGGAATTCGGGGTCAGGCGCGGGATTACGGGCATCACCTCGATCTTCGAGGCGCCGGCCTTGTCGCGGCTGCAGTCGATCGGCTGGGAAACCGATCCGCTCGGCCTTTCGACCACCTACGAGACCGATCACGGCAGGGGCGAAGGCATTGCGGTCGTCTGGAAGACGGACACGCGCCACCTCATCCGCACACGGCAGGCCTTCGGCATCGCCGGACCCGTGCTGTTTGAAGCTGCGCCCGTGTTCGAGGACGCCGATACCGAAGCGCCAGTCTACTCGCTTCTCAACATGGCCGCCGAGCTGGGCGCGCGCCGTATGCAGGATGAAGGGATCGCAGCCATGCGCGCGATCCTCAATCGTGCGCCGGCGCCCGAACAGACAAAGCGCGCCGTCTGACCAACGCAAGTCGAGTTTGAACCGAAATGGCAAAGCCCGTCATACTGATCGTCGACGACGCTCCGAACTTCCGGCGGTTCCTGCGGGTGTCGCTGGACCATGTCGGCGTGGACTGCATCGAAGCTGCGAACGGTCTTGAAGCCATCGAGATGGCCGTGCCGAAAGTCGACCTCGTGATCACGGACCTCAACATGGAGCCGATGGGCGGCTTCGAACTGTTCCGGCGGATCGAGCTTGGCGTGCTCGGTTCTCCGCCGCCCCCGGTGGTGTTCTGTTCGACCTCTCTCGACGAGCCGTCTGTCCTTGAAAGGCCAGAGATCGCGAGAGCGGCCGGTGCGCTCTCCAAGCCATTCCTGCCAAAGGAGGTGATCACGTTAGTTCGCTCGATCCGGAGGCTCGCTGAGCCGGGGGACGGGCTTTATGAATGGGGGACGGGCCTGAATGGGGGTGACGGGGTTCTGGCGTGCGTTTCGGCGCCGCCGTTCGGGGAGAACCCCGGAACCTCCATTCAGTTGGCGTCTCGTCCGATCGACGAAGGAGGCGATGACGCGAGTTCGCTCGATCCGGGCTCATTGAGCCGGGGGACGGGCATTATGATTGGGGGACGGCCGACCGAGGCCGACACGGAGGGATGACGGGGTTCTGGCGTGCGCCTAGGCGCCGCTGTTCGGAGAGAACCCCGGAATCGCCTCTTCAATCGGCATCTCATCCGGCAGGATGTAGAACATGCCGCCGCGCGCGTAGGCGGGGCTGAGAACAAAATCGTAGAATTGCTGCGAGACGTTGAGGCAGCCGTGCGAGATGCGGTTGTCGTCCGGGCTTGGCGAAGCCAGGCGCAGCGGCCGCTCCTCGGCGGGAACGCCGGTGGTGACGGCGTGGATCGAGATCGCGGTTTCCCATTCGATCCAGAGCGCGCGCTCGCCGCCGGCGGCAGGGCCATAACCCGCAACGAAACGGCCGGCTGGCGTCGTGCGGTCTTCCATCGGAATGTCGCGCAACTCGCGGTCGGCGACGCCGGGCGCGGAATGGTCGCCGACTGCCGATCCAATCAGCACGGGTCCTGCGCCCATCAGCTTGCCGTCGGCTCCGAACACGAAAATCTGGGCGGCCTGCTTGTCGACGATGGTGAAAGGACGATCCTGGTGATCGTCATTGGCGATGACCCAGCCCGCAAGATCGATGACGGTGTCGGAGATCGCCTGGTCAGCTGGAAGTTCGTCGAGCGGCAGGATCGGCGCAAGAGCAACGGGCGCTTCGCCCGGCTGGGCGGGATCGACCGGTTCGTCCATCGCAACACGCTGTACACGATCCTCGGTTGCGGGCGCTTCCTGCGCCTGCGCATGGGCGACGGCGGCCCAGCCGATGACGATTGCGGCTACGGATGCGGCGAGGCGGGACGAGGACGTACGGATGGCGCTGCTCCAGTTCAAAATTTCGCTCCCCCCTTAAACAGAGGCCGGTCGCCCGCAACGAGCGACCGGCCCCCAATTCAAGACCTAGCTTGTCTTCGTGACAAGAAGGTTTAGCCGCGCGGTGTGCGCGCCGGCATGGTCTCCATCTCGTTCACGCGGGTTTCCAGCGCGTCGAGACGCTGGTTAGCGTTGCTGGCCTGCGTGGCGGCGGTGCGGGCTTCCGAGGCTGCGCTTTGAGCAGCGTTGTTGGCCGACTCTGCGCTTTGCGAAGCCGCCTGAACACGGGCGTCGAGGCCGTCGAGGCGCGTGTTGATCGCCGCGAAGTCATCGTCATACGTGGCGCAGGCGCCGAGGCCCAGGCCAGCGAGGGTGACGATGCCGAGGACACGAGCCTTGGCGGCATGTTTCTTCATGAAAGTCATATTCCGAATTCTCCTTGTGAGAGGACGTGAAGCCCCGCTCTTTCCCACCTGCAGGACGCTTATGTGCGCCTTGCATCGCATGAGCATAGATCACGTAAACGTGGGTTTCGACACGCGGTTCCAGTAAACCCAGCAAATTCAAGCAACAGGCGAACCCGCAAAAACACCTGATAAGCCCAGCAAATCCGGGTGTTTTCCGGTAAACGACCAAAAACCATTACTGAAATTTAGTGGAACCGGACGTCTGCGGGCGCGGCGCGGAGGGGACAACCATCATGTCTTGCGGGTGGCGCGCATCACCGCAGCATCCAGCGCGCCGAGGAAGGCGGAGCGATCCCTTTGCGTAAACGGCGGCGGGCCGGAGGTGGCTTCGCCGGTGGAGCGCAGGTGCTCCATGATCGACCGGGTGGCGAGCGCCGTGCCAATCATGTCGGTGGTGAAGACCTTTGCCTTGGGCGAGATCGCCTCGGCGCCGTTCTCGAGGCAGCGGCCGGCGAGCGGAATGTCGTTCGTGATGACCACGTCGCCCTTCCCCGCCCGCTCGGCGATCCAGTCATCCGCGATGTCCGGGCCGGCGTCGACGAGCTGGAAGTGAATGTTGGGTTCGCGCGGGGTGCGGATGAAGGAATTGGCGACGACGTGGACCTGGAGGCCCAGCCTGCGGGCGACCTTGTAGCACTCCTCCTTCACCGGGCAGGCGTCGGCGTCGATGTACAGGGTCGGGCGGGCGGTCATGAGGGGGAGTTAGAGCCAGCGCCGGCGTGCGTCCAGCGATATGGAGCGCGCGCCGGCGGGTCGTGGCGTCGGCCATGGCCGCCGGATTAGTCGGACAGCGGCAGCCAGATCTCGAACCCGCCTTCGCCGGTCATGGCGTTGAAGCTGGCCGGATAGTGCTCGATCATCTGGATCGGTCCTTCCGCCGGCCGCTGATCGCTGCGTGGGACCCAGTCTGTGTAGATTGCGTTGCACACCGCGCCGACTTCGGCGACGTGGCCGCCATGCCTGAAGACGGCGCAGTTGAGCCGTGGAATTCGGACGGCGGCGAGGCCCTTTGGAATATCGTCGATCGACTCGACCGCGATCGCGGCGGCGTAATCGAAACCGTCCTCGCCCATTACCGAACCGGACATCACGCCATAGGTGGTGCCGGGGCGAATGTCGGGGATCTGCATCATCAGCGGCATGAATTTCTGCCAGAGGGTCGGAATCGAGCCGCGCTCCGAAAAGCTGAAACGCTCCTGAAGTCCGGCGGCGAGGATCGGGCCGCGCTCAATGATTTCCGGTTCGGCGATCGCAATGGTCGGTAAGTCGGACATGGTCTTGGCCTCCACGAGGGACAGGGTTTCAACGGAGCCGTTCTCGCGCACGGTTTCAGGCGCGAGCCCGAACTGTGCGCGGAAGGCGCGCGTGAAGGCCTCGTGGGAGCCATAGCCTGCATCCAGCGCGACGCTCAGTATGTCTGGCGCGCCGGCGGCGAGGTCGTGCGCCGCTCTGGTTAGGCGGCGACCGCGGACAAAGGCAGAGGGCGACATGCCGATCAGCAGACCGAACACGCGAGACAGATGGAATTTCGACACCCCCGCTGCACGCGCCGTATCCTCTAGGGAAAACGGGTCGGACAGGTGGGCCTCGATATGCCAGATCGCGCGTTCAATTGCAGACAACGCCGTGCTCCCCGAAACTTCACCGTGAAACGATTAGCCCGGTCCGGGAAGGCCGGCTTGATCGCAATTGCGCATCCGCCTTGTGGTTGAAAGGTTTTTGCCAGCACGGACAAGTTCTGGTTTGATCGGCGGGACAGGGAGTTAATCGATTGCCCGATTCAGGAAGTCCGACATCCGCGCATGTCGATGTGATCATTGTCGGGGCCGGTCTGTCCGGCATCGGCGCGGCCTGGCGGCTGCAGGACCAGTGTCCCGGGCGGACATATGCAATCCTCGAACAGCGCGATGCGATCGGCGGGACGTGGGACCTGTTTCGCTATCCCGGCATCCGCTCTGATTCCGACATGCACACGCTGGGCTATGGCTTTCGCCCCTGGACGGATGCCAAGGCGATCGCCGACGGGCCGTCGATCCGCAAGTATGTGAACGACACGGCGCGCGAAGCCGGGATCAGGGAGCATATCCGGTTCGGTCATACAGTGACGCGGGCCGAGTGGAACAGCGACAGTGCGACATGGACCGTGACCGCGATGCACGACGGCGCGCCGGTGCGGATGACGAGCGCGTTCCTGATGATGTGTTCGGGGTATTACCGGTATGACAAGGGCTATCGCCCCGCGTTTCCGGGCGAGGATCGGTTCGAGGGTCTGTTCATCCATCCACAGCACTGGCCGGAGGATCTCGACTGGACCGGCAAGCGCGTGGTGGTGATCGGGTCCGGCGCGACGGCCGTGACGATCGTGCCGGAGATGGCGAAGACCGCGGACAAGGTGACGATGCTGCAGCGCTCGCCGACCTATGTGGTGTCGCGCCCGGCGGAGGATGCGGTGGCCAACGCGCTGCGCAAGGTGCTGCCGTCCAGCTGGGCCTATGGGCTGATCCGGTGGCGCAATGTGCTGCTGCAGAAATACTTCTACCATCAGGCGCGCACGCAGCCGAAGCGCGTGCGGCGATATCTGACCGACCGGGCGCAGAAGGCGCTGGGGCCCGACTATCCGGTCGATCCGCATTTCACACCCGAATACGATCCGTGGGACCAGCGCCTGTGCCTGATCCCGGATGGCGACCTCTTCAGGTCGATCAAGTCCGGCAAGGCGGACGTCGTCACCGACCATATCGAGACGATCACCGAAGCCGGCGTCGAACTGAAATCCGGCAGGACGCTGGACGCCGACATCATCGTGACGGCCACTGGTCTAGACCTGTTGTTCCTGGGCGGCGCGGAGATCGTGGTGGATGGCGAGGCGGTCAATCCGGCGGATCAGCTGATCTATCGCAGCGCCATGCTGTCCAACGTCCCGAACCTGTTCTTCGTGTTCGGCTACGTGAACGCGTCGTGGACGCTGCGGGCCGACCTGATCTCCGATTACGCCTGCCGGCTGATCAACTACATGGCCGATGAGGGACACGACATCGCCCTGCCCGCCTTCGACGGCGATCCGGCGGAGGGCCGCCCGTGGCTGGACTTCACCTCGGGCTATGTGCAGCGCGCGCTCGATCGCTTTCCCAAGCAGGGCGCCGATGGGCCGTGGCTCTATCACCAGAACTACACACGCGACCTGCGCGAGACCAAGTTTGCGCCTATGGATGACGGCGTGCTGCAGTATTCACGCGCACGGGAACACGCCAAAACGCCATGAATTCAATGTGCGTCGCGTGACTTCGGGAAAGTACGCTCACGTGCTAAGCTCGTTCATCGAAAACGAAGAAGGACCAAGGCCATGCACTCGGCAAACAACGAGCGGCTGCACGTCCTGAAAGCAAAACGGACGCGGCTGCAGGACGAAGTCGACGCCGTCGAACGCCGCGGAGGCGTACACCCAAGTGGGGACGGCGTTGCGCGTGAAGACGACATCACGCAGCAGGTATCGAACATCCAGAAAGCTGAAATTTCAGAGCTGACCCACAAGATCGACCAGATCGAGGGTGAGGACTCACAGGGCAAGCACGGCGAGGCGGGATAAGCACCCGCCTCGCCGCAATCTGCATTTAGCGCCTTACGCGGACGCCGATCGTCGCGTTGAGCGGCTCGCCCGGGAAGTAGCGCTCGTTGCCGAAAGCGAAGTCGGCGCGATCTGCATAGCGCTCGTCAGTGATGTTGCGCACCATGACGAACGTCTCGAACGTGTCGTTGATTTCGTACGCGCCGCGGATGTGGAAGACCGTGTGGCCTTCGTACATGTTCTCGTTGGCCGCGTCCGTGAAGTATTCGCCGACATATTCGCCCCAGCCGAAGATGCTGAAGCGATCGTTGCGCCAGCCGACGCCGAGATCGGCCAGCCATTCCGGCGCCGTGTCGATCCGATTGCCGTCGACGATGTCTTCGGAATTGTTCCCGACATCGCGATTGAAGGCATAGGTCTGGTCTGACCACGACACGGTCGCGTTCCAGTAGAGACCGCTGTCGTACTCGCCGAACAGGGCCGCTTCCACGCCGACATGCTCGGTCTGTCCGTCGGGGACGTTGAGGCCGTCAGCATCGCGGAAGAAGAAGTTGTCCTTGTCGGCGGCGTAGGCGGCGACGTCGTAGCCGAACCAGTTATGATCGCCCCGGAAGCCGATCTCGAAACTGTCGAGCGTTTCGACATCGAGCGGCTCGTAGGTTTGCAGGTTCTGAAGACGATACAGGTCCGACGCCTGCGGCGCCCGCTCGCCGCGCGCGTAGTTCGCGTACAGCTCGACGTTTTCCAGACCGGAATACACGACGCCGACCTTCGGCGTGAGGAGGTTGAAGTCATCCTCGCGGCTGGGCGGCACGTTGAAGCGGCCATTGATGCCGGCCGGCACGTTGGTGACGTAGTCGTAGGTGTGCGTCTCGGCGCGGACGCCGGCCAGCAGCGACCAGTCGGGCGCGAACTGCCAGTTGGCCTCGGCGAACGCCGCGAAGGTCCAGGTGTCGACGTCGTAATCGTAGTGGACGCCGACCGGAAAGCGCCGGTCGCCCGGGAAGAAGCCGAACGGCTCTTCCTGGATTTCGGTGAGGAAGCCGGTCGACCATTGGGCATCGCCGCCGATCGAGACGCGGAGATTGTCGGGCCCGAAATCGTAACGGCCGAGGACGCCGAGGCTGTCATGCCCGTTCTTTTCCGTGCCGCCATTGGGCAGGAAGTGCTGGGCGAAGATCATGCGTTGCGTGATCGCGAACGGTGTAATGGTCAGCGTCGAGGTGTCGCTGAGCGCACGCTCGAACCGGACGTTGGCGCGGGCGGCCCACGCATCGCGATAGGCTTCCGGATTGGGGTTGTCGCGGGCGACATCCTCATCGCGGTAGTCCGGTGCAAAGCCCGCCGTCTCCTGATTGAGATTGATGCCCGACAGACTCGAGATCACGTTCCACGTGGCGCCTTCCCACTTCGAGCGGAAGGTGAGCTTCTGCATGTCGACGCCGGACTGCGAGCGCCAGCCTGCATCGTCGACAATCGAGAGTCCGGAGAAGTAATCGACGCCGGCTTCAGAGAAGTGCGTTTCGAGATCGGCGCGATAGCGCTGCAGCGTGTTGGCCGACAGCGTGAGCTGCGTGCCGCGCGACGGATCGGGCTCGGGCGCGATGATGTTGATGAGGCCGTGGACGGCGTTCGAACCGTAGCGGACTGAACCCGGGCCGCGGACGACTTCGATAGCGTCGGCGATCTCGTGGTGGACCTCGAACAATGCGTTGACGTTGCCCTGTGCGGGCGCGCGGATCGGCACGCCATTCTCGAGGAAGAGGAACGAACCCTGCCCGGCGCCGCCGGTGAGCACGGGCGAGCGGATCGAGACCAGCAGCTCCTGTCCGGAGTTCATCTGGACGTTGACGCCCGGCTGTGTGTTGAGGACCTCGGCCGGATGGTCGGCGCGCATGCCTTCGATGGTCTCGCGGCCGATGATTGCGACAGAGCCCGGCTCGCTCTCGAGGCGGTCGGCGTAAACGCGCACGACATCGCGGCCGTCTTCCGGAAGGGCCGCCAACTGGATTGGCTGCTGGTCAGACGCCGCCTCCTGCGCAATCGCAGCGCCCGGCGCAATCGCGCACGCCACGACGAGGGCGATGCGGCTGACGGAAGCGCACTTGAACGTGGCGCGCTGACGTAACCTGCGGTGAAGCAATTTGGGTTCCTCCCTTTGATCCGGTCGCACGAACCCGCGTGCGCCGGCTACTATGTCTGCAACGTTCAACGCCCGTTCAATCGGAATCCGCCTCAGGGCGCAAATAAACTTGCAGGCATAAGGCCGACGATGGCGCCGGAAGCACAGGTGGCGAGGGTGCCGGAAACCAGCGTCTTCCAGGCCAGGGAAAGGAAAAGTTCTCTCCGATCCGGGGCGATAATGGTTAGTCCGCCGATCAGGATGCCGATTGAACCAAAGTTGGCAAATCCGCAGATGGCGTTCGCGACAATGCGCCGCGTGCGATCCGACATTTCATCGACCGGCACGGCGCCAAGATCGATGAACGCGACGAACTCGGTGAGCACCGTCTTGACGCCCATGAGAGAGCCGGCCTTCGCCGCCTCCTCCCACGGCACGCCGATCAGGTACATCAGCGGCGCGAAGATCCAGCCGAGGATGCGTTGGAGGCTGAGCGCTTCGCCGTTCACATCGGGCGCAACGCCCAGAAGCATGTTGACGATGTGCAGCAGCGCCAGCGCGGCGATCAGCATGGTTGCGATATTGAGGACGATCTTCATGCCGTCGGAGGCGCCGGTGGCGAACGCATCCATCGTCGACTCGTACTTGAAGTCGGGCTCGTGCATGCGTTCGGAGTTTGCAGCGGTCTCCGGCTCCATCGTCAGCGCGATCGCGACGGCCGCGGGCGCAGCCATCAGCGATGCGGCGAGGAGCTGCGACAGGGGGTTGGCCATGACGGGTTCAAGGAACGTGACATAGATCACGAGCACCGACCCTGCGATGGTGGCGAAGCCGGTCGTCATGACGATGAAGATTTCCGACTTCGTCATGCGCAGGAGGTAGGGCTTGATGAGGACCGGCGCCTCGGTCATGCCCATGAAGACGTTTGCCGACACGGCCAAGCTGGTTGCGCCGCCAATGCCCATCAGCCGCTGGAAGACATAGGCGAAGCCCTTGGTGATCCATTGCAGGATGCGCCAGTGCCAGAGCATGGCCGACAGCGCCGCGACGACGATGACGAGCGGCAGGATCTGGAAGAAGAAGAGCGGCCCGGGCTGGTTCTCGTTGAACGGCCAGGCGGTGTTGTCGCCGACATAGCCGAACACGAAGCTGGTGCCGGCGCGTGTGGCTTCCTGCAGCGCGTCAACGACGACGCTGGCGCTTGCAAGGCCGTTCTTGACGGGCGGCACGCCATAAAGCAGCAGCGCGAATGAGACCTGCATCGCGACCGCGCCGAGGATGAGTTTCCACGGCAGCGCCTTGCGGTTGGATGACAATCCCCACGCAATCGCGAAAATCACGACGATGCCCAGCGCCGCGCGGGCGTTGTCCCAGCCCCATTCCATCCCGCCCGTCCTTTGATGACCCGATGTGGAGTGTGATTGCCCGGTTAGCGGAGCAATTCGGTTACGAGGTTGTCGGCGTCATAGACGTTGCGCAACGCCTCGACGATCAGCTGCGATGAGACCGACACGGTGCGGTTCAGGTTCGGATCGTAGCCGAAGGAGCCGCCGATGGAGTGTAGGTTGCCGTCGAAGGCGAGCCCGACCACCCTGCCCTGCCTGTCGACCAGCGGCGAGCCGGAATTGCCGCCGATGATGTCGTTCGTCGAGACGAAGTTCATCTGCTTGTCGAGGTCGAGCCTGTCCTTCGCCTCAATCCAGCTGTCGACGAGATTGAACGGGAAGGCGCCTGTGGCGCGTTCGTAGAGACCGCCGATGTTGGTGGTTGGCGGGATGGCGCCGAACGCGGGATCGTCCCACCCCTTCACCTCGCCATATGACAGACGCAGCGTGAACGTGGCGTCGGGATAGACCGCGTCGCCGAAAACATCGAAACGGAGGTCGGCGAGACGGCCGGCGGCTTCGGCCAGCGGATCGTCGATCTCGCTCTCATAGGCGTCCCGCGCGGCGCGCGCCGCTTCATCGATACGCCGGATCAGCGCGATAGCGGGATCGTTTGAGCCGAGGGCCTCTGACGGATTGTTCCACAGACGCGCGCGCGTGCCAGTCTCCGACAGGGTCGAGGACGCGACGATCTCCGCAGCGATGGCGTTGGCCGACTGGTTTCCGAACATGGCCCTGACCGCCGGATGGTCCGCGCCGAGATATTCGCGCGTCTTCTCCAGCCAGAACTCGATCTCGAGGCGCTCCAGGACGGGGTGCATGGGCGTCTGGGCGGTGAGCTGGCGCTCGAGCGCGGGAAGGCGCGCATCGGCGTATTCAGGCAGACGGTCGCCGGACGGCTTGGAGCGCTCCTGCGCCGCGCGCAGCAGGTGGCGGGCATCATTGAGGAGGACCGAACCGGCGCCGAGACGGACTTCCAGCATCTGGTGGGGCATCCACAGCGCTTGCTGCTTGGCGACGATCGCGTCGATGTCGGCGAACGGGTTGCCGTGTTTTTCCTGCAGCTCCGGCGAGGACAGCAAGGCCTCCGAGAGTTGCTGTTCCGCGGCGGCGAGACGGCCATAGAACGCCGGCTCGACCAGCGCGCGGCGCTGGCCCTTGAAGACCTTCACCGAGTTCTCGACGCCGAACAGCGCCTCGCGCACCTGGCGCTGTTCCTCCTCCCCGATGTTTGCGGCGGTGACGAGCGATCCGCGGATCTGCGCGAGGTATTCGACGCGCCATGGCAGGTAATGATCGCGCTGGAAATCGAGCTGCGACATCGTGAGGAGCCGATTGGTCGAACCCGGGTGGCCCGAAACGAAGACCAGCTCGCCGGGCGTGACGCCATCGGGATCGACCTTCAGCGGATTGTCGAAGCGCACACGGTCGCCATCGCGGTAGAGACGGAGCAACGCCATGTCGATGGCGTAGCGCGGGTAGTTGAAATTGTCGGGGTCGCCGCCGAAGAACGCGGCCTGCTGTTCGGGCGCGAAGGCAAGGCGGACATCATCGTAGCGATCGTAGGTGTAGAGCTTGTACTGGCCGCCGCGATAGAGGGTGACGACTTCGCAGTGCCTGGTGCGGTCATCGCCGCAGGCTTCTTCCTCGATGCGGCCGATCTCGCCCTGGCGCGCATCGCCATCGCCGGCGCCGCGGACACGTTCGGTCACGTCCTCGATCGATTGCAGGATCGAGGTTTCGAGACCCGGGCAGATGCGCTCCTCGTTTCTGGACGAGGCGACGAAGCCATCGACCACGAGATCGCTGCGGGCGGTGGACAGCGCCTGGGCGCAATCGACGATGCAGTGATGATTGGTCAGGACGAGGCCGTCGCGCGACACAACTGATCCCGAGCAGCCGTTTTCGAGGCGTACGGAGGCCCGCTGGACCCGGTTGAGCCAGCTCTGGTCGGGGGCGAACCCGTAGCGGGCTTCCACGGCTTCGGCGGGGAAATTGTCGAACGTCCACATGCCTTCGTCAGCGAGGGCGGATGGGGCGGACAACAAGGCGGCGGCGAGCAGCGAAGCAAGGCGCATGGAGGGGAGAACCGTCTGACAACCAATGAATTCGGGCAAACTAGCAGCGACCCCGCCATGCGCAATGGCGAGCCGCGACGCACAGCAGCGGGAGAACCGGCGCGGAGACTGAGGGGCTTTTCAGCTCATGGACGAGGACCCACGGCTGATCGGCGGCGTGGAACAAGTCCCACATTTCAATGACTTGCGCGGTTCGAGGCTGGCTCAGTCGATGATCGAACAACGGCGTGGAGGCGCCATACGCCGGTTGTGGATCAGCCGCGACGGCGCAGGGAGAGGATGTAAGCGGTGAGGTCCGAGACCGACTGTTCATCGAGAATGTAGGCGGGCATCGACTCGTGGCTCGCTGTCGTGAGCCATGCGCGGAGGGACGCCTCGCTGATGTCGTCGCGGTTGGCGATGTCGATGAACGATTCCGCGCTGACGTGGGCGGGCGCATCGCCGCCCGTGACGTGGTGGCACTGGGCGCAGACCTGTCTGGCGAGCCCGGCCCCGCGATAGGCGGCGTCAGATGGAGCGGGCTCGGCGCCGGCCGTCTCAAGCGAGACGGGCGCGTCCGCGGCTTCGACGTGAGCGGCTTCAGGCGCGCAGGCGGCCGCGGCGAAGATCGCTGCAAATAGCGGCAGGGGTGTTCTCATCCCTATCCGTCCCGCCCGCGTGCGCCGCAGCCGCCCTAGCCCAGCGCGTTGTCGCTGTCGGCGCGGTTGTAGATCGAGTTCTTCGGCACGGACATCACGCGCCGGACCATCCGCTCGAACGCCTCGAGCGGCATGGAATCGAAATCCTTGCGGAAGGCCGGCTGGTCGAAGAGATGGCAGAACTGCGCGGTGTATTCGAAGTGCGGATGGCCGCGGAATTGTTCGCGCGTATCGCGGTCGAGCCCGATGTGGTGGAAGAAGTAATAGCCCTGGAAGATGCCGTGCTTCTCGACCATCCAGTAATTCTGTTCCGAGACGAACGGCTTCAGCATCGCAGCCGCGATGTCTGGGTGGTTGAAGCAGCCGAGCGTGTCGCCGATGTCGTGCAGGAGCGCGCAGACGACATACTCCTCGTCCTTGCCGGCGCGGTGGGCCAGCGTCGCGGTCTGCAGCGAGTGCTCCAGACGAGAGACCGGGAAGCCGCCGCAATCGCCTTCAAGCATCTTGAGGTGATCGAGAACGCGGTCGACATGGTTGCGATTGAAGACCTTCGCCGCGGCGACGATCTTGGTCCAGTCCTCCGCCGTTGAGTCTGCGAACGAGCTGAACGTCGCCTGTCCGAGCGGCTGGTGCTCGTCGACTGCGGGCGGTGTCTTTACGTCATCTGGCATGTAGGGGCTCCGCCTTCGTTAGATGGCTGCACAGGCTGGGAAGATGCCTCACGAGGCGCTGTACGTCCACACACAGTGCAGCCCTGCCGGGCGGCCGCCGCAGCTGTGTCAGGACGGCCAACGCGACCGTCCCTACGCCATGATCATCTGGGCCATGATGTTGCGCTGGATCTCGTTCGAGCCGGCGTAGATCGAGGTCTTGCGGTTGTTGAAGTAGGACCCGGCGGCCGAAATGAGATGTTCCGGAGCGGGCAATGGCTCGTTCGCGCCATCCTCGAGATGCGCAAACGGGTCCTGCACGAACGGGAAGGCGCGGGCGCCCGCCGCTTCGAGGATCAGCTCGGTGATCTTCTGGCCGATCTCCGAACCGCGCGTCTTCATCAGCGACGACATGGCGCCGACCGACTGGCCGGCGGCAAGGCTTGAGAAGATGCGGCGTTCGGTGAAGTCGAGCGCATCGATCTGCATTTCGAGATCGGCGATCTTAGCGGCGAAGTCGGGGTCCTCGCTGAGCGGCCGGCCGTCGACCTCCTCCAGCGCGGCGATCTTCTTCGCACGATGCATGGCGTGACGGCAGCTGGGCGCGTAGGCGGCGCCGCGTTCGAATGTCAGCAGGTACTTCGCGCAGGTCCAGCCCTCGCCTTCCTCGCCGATGCGCTGGTCGACGGGCACCTTCACGTCCTCGAAGAAGACCTGGTTGACCTCCTGGGCGCCCTCTGGCCCGTCATCGAGCGTGTGGATGGGGCTGATGGTGATGCCGGGCGACTTCATGTCGATCAGCAGGAAGGAGATGCCCTTCTGCTTCTTGTCTTCCTTTGACGTGCGCACGAGGCAGAAGATCCAGTCGGCCCATTGCGCATAGGTCGTCCACGTCTTCGAGCCGTTGCAGATGTAGTAGTCGCCCCCGCGGCGCGCGGACATCTGAAGCGAGGCGAGGTCGGAGCCGGAGCCTGGTTCGGAATAGCCCTGGCACCACCAGACGTCGGACTTGCGGATCGGCGGCAGGAAGCGATCCTTCTGTTCCTGCGTGCCGAACTTCATGATCACCGGCGCGCACATGCGCACGCCCATCGACGAGTTGCGCGGCGTGCCGGCGAGCGCGCATTCCATTTCGAAGATGTACTTCTGTGTCTGCGTCCAGCCGGGGCCGCCATATTCCTCCGGCCAGTTGGGAACGAGCCAGCCCTTGTCGGCCAGCTTCTTGAGCCAGGCTTTCTGGTTCTTCTCATCGAGCGAATGATTGCGCGACAGGTGAAGACGGCGCTTCAGGTCTTCCGTCAGGTTTTCATTGATCCAGCCCCGGACCTCGTCGCGGAACTTGATATCTTCGGCGGTGAATTCGAGATCCATGACAGCCTACTCCACGATATCGGTGCGAATGATCACCGGACGACCATCGAGGAACGGTCCCATCGCGGCGCCAAGCGTCTTGAAGTGGTCGGAGGCGCGGTGCGCGTCGACCGCCGCCTGGTTCTCATACTGCTCCATGAAGACGTAGTCGGTGGCGCTCTCCTGAACCTTGAACAGCTGGTAGAGCTTGCAGCCCGGTTCGTTGGCGTTCACGGCGGCGACGAGCTTCTTCGCGGCCTCTTCGAACCCGTCCTGCCCGCCTTCTTTCACCTTGAGCTGTGCAACTACGCCGATCATCGATTCCTCCGGTTTTGTCGGGATCATACGGAAAGTTATGTGAAAGTCAGCCAGATACGCGCGGCCGAAAATCGCCAGAGCGCTGCAAAGCTCCGGGGTCAGCGCAAAGAAAAACGCCGGAGCGAGCTGCTCCGGCGTTTGTCGTTGAGGTCAGTGACCAGCGATCAGGACGGGTTGAGCGGCGGCGCCGTGCGCAGGGCCGCCAGCTGGGCCTTCGCCAGATCTTCGGTCGTGTAGCCTTCCTTCGACGTGACTTCCTCGACTTCCGCCGGGAGCGTCGCGTTGACGTCGACCTGGCCGGTCGCGGTCAGACCAACCGACTGAGTGCTCGGTTTGTTGTCGGCGTGCTGCTCACCTTCCGCTTCGGTCCAGTCTTCGTTTTCGGCGCGGGGGGCGCCGGCGACGACAGACGCGGTGCGGGTGGTAAGGTTGGTCTCTGCCGACTGCTCAAGCACGACATTGTCGGGCGTCAGCAGCGCAACCGTCATCGCCTGAAGCTCGCGCTGTTCGAACAGGTCGTTCTCGACGATGCCGGAGACGCTGACGATGTCGCCGTCCTTGATGCGGGTGTTGCCTTCAGCGTCGAGCGGATTCTCGTCGAGGTTTTCGGTGGCGACCTTCACTTCGAAGACGCCGTTATCGAGCATGAACTCGTTGGCCTCGGCGTTCACCATCTTCACGATGCCGCGCATGGTGGTCTGTCCTTCAGCGGCGGCGTGCGTGGCGAACCAGTCGGCCATGTCTTCTTCGTCAGCCGCGTCGGCGAAATAGTGCTGGCCGTTGACTTCGTCGACGACCGCGCTCGCCTCGATGGTGGCGGTCTCAAGCAGGTCGTTGTCGACCCGGCCGATGACCGTGACTTCGTTGCCCTCGGTGAGATTCATGGCCTCGACCCAGCCTTCCCACGTATCCATCTCGACGATGATCTGGCCCGAACCGTAATCCAGCAGGAACGCATCCATCGTCGGCGACATCACCTTGCCGGACATCGTGATCCAGCTGTTGTCGGGCTTCTCGAAGGGCATCGCGGCCTGCTCGGCAGCCGGCGCCTGGGCGGCTTGTTGCGCGATTGCAGCGGGCGCGGCGGCGGCGGCGAACACGCCGGCGAGAAGGGTGGTTTTCAGGGTTCGGAATCTCATGCGTAACTCCTTTCAAAGCAGAGGTGAGCCAGCGCGGTGCTTGCGCTGGTGAGTGCTGGTGCTGCGCTTGCGCGCGCCCTGCAGTCATGTGTGGGAGACCAACGGGCTCTGGCGGCAGGAGTTCCGACGCGGCGTTGCGCGGCGGCCTATTTGCGATTCGCGTCTATGCCGCCTTGAGCACGGCTGCGCAGGCCATCGCGATCAAGGCGAGGCCGAAAACGACGCCCGGTTTGCCGCGCAATCCGGACGTCAGTCGCGGCGTAAACGATGCGAGGTTCTGGCGGATCGATACGGCGTCGCCGTCCCCATGTGGGTCAATCGGAGAAAAGACGCTATTGCGCGCATTGGGCCGGCGCGGGACCCGCCGATCCCCCGGAAAAAGGATGATATTCGGTTCTGACCGCTCGTCCTTCTGCATCGCCTCACCATCTTACGACGTCCGTTAACGACATCTCTTGCAAGCCCGGAACCAGCCGGCACGCGCATTCGCTCACGGGGCGAGGAGGCGGCGAGCCGTATCGGCTGTCGACCGGTCTCGATGATGTACTCAGGCGACAAAAAAGGGCGGCGCGAAGTGATCGCGCCGCCCCAAAAAATGCCGCCGTGGAGCGGTGCGCCCTACTCGCTCTCGGCCGCGTAGTTCACCTTGCCCTCGCGCTCGTTGCGGCGCGCGCCGGCGAGGATGCCCGGCATGGAATAATTGCCTTCGTGGCAGGCGTATTCGAGCAGGTCGCCGTTCGCGGTATTGAACGCCATCTCCGCCTTCCATGGCTGGGAGAACATCTTGGGATCGGTGACTTCGAACTCGTAGAGGATCTTGTCGTCCGCGACCCGCGTGAACCGCTCCACCACGACGCCATCGGGATGCAGGAAGAACGAGTTCGCAAAGAAGGTGCGCAGCGACTCGACCGGATTGAAGTTGGTGGTGGTCACCACCAGCGTGTCGCCATCCCATTCGGCGGTGGAGTTGCCTAGGTATTGCGGGTTGGTGCGGTCGATCTCTTCGGCGCGGTCGCCGATCGGGATGATGCGCGCGTCGTGGTTCATCTCCACGAGGATCATCAGATAGTCCGGCGTCTGCACGAACTGGTAGGTATTGTTGTACATGACGTTGATCATCGGCGGGCCGCCGGTCGAGCCGAAGCCGACAATGCAGCGCTCCGCCATCGGGCGCGTTTCCGGGCCGTCGAAATTGTTGCGGACAAAGTACAGTTCGTCCTCGAACTTCTTGCGGCCTTCCTCGGTGTAGGGGATGCGCCCATCCGCCGGATCGACGATCCACGAGGAGCGATACTCGCCATCGATCTGGGCATAGGTCGAGCCCGCGTCGACATAGAAGCTGTTGTAGCCGCCGACGCCCTGCCCCTTCGGCGGTGCACCGGAGTCAGGGTCGGTGCGGGCGTTGCCGCGCTCCTGCATGGCGGCGGTCTGCGCCTCCAGCTTGGCCGCCTCGCCGTCGGGGATGACCAGAGCATCGAAACGCGGTGAGCGTTCAAGGCTCGTGAGCGAGACGTTCGACCACATGCCCTGCAGGTCAGGCTTGCCATCGACCGTGCGTGGCGGCTCGTAGTCTGCGGCCTGCGCGAAGGCTGATGAAGCGCTCAGCACTAAGGCGGCGCCAGCGGTGGCGAGCAGGGATTTCATGCGTTCCTCCATGTCCTGCCAGTGAGACTAGCGTGGTTGGAGGGGCTTGTGAACGCGGATGCAACGAGCCCCGATCACCACCGCGCGAGCGCCTATTCCCCGGTAAACTTCGGCTCGCGTTTTTCGAGGATGGCGGCGACGCCTTCTTCGTGGTCCTTGGTGTGGTGCATCAGGCCCTGGGCGTTGGCCGACATCTCCATGATGGTGTCGTAGGTGGATTGCGTGCCCTGTTTGAGGAGCTGCTTGGTGACGCGCAGGGCATGCGGCGGCTGCTTGGCGATGGATTCGGCCAGCGCCATCGCTTCGTCCATCAGGCTGTCGTGCGGCACGACCTTGGAGACGAGGCCCCACTCGCAGGCCTGCTCGGCCTTGATGACGTTGCCGGTGTAGAGGAGTTCGGAAGCGCGGCTCATGCCGATGATGCGCGGCAGCAACCACGAGCCGCCGTCGCCGGGGATCAGGCCGACCTTGAGGAAGGTGACGCCGTAGACCGCCTTGTCGGAGGAGATGCGAATATCGGCCATGCAGGCGACATCGCAGCCGAGGCCGATGGCGGCGCCGTTGACGGCGGCAATCAGCGGGATTTCGAGGCCGTAGAGGGCGCGCACCACCATGTGGACGTTGCCCTTGTAGGCGTCGCGGACTTCGGCCGGGTTGCCAGCGAAGGAGCCGACGCGGTCGCGCATCGCCTTGACGTTGCCGCCAGCGGAAAAGCCCTTGCCGGCGCCGGTGAGGATGGCGCAGCGCAGCGACTTGTCGGCGTTGATCTGGTTGCAGACGTCACGCACCGCCTCGCCGTCGCCCGGCTCGCCCAGCGCATTCATCGCGTCGGGGCGATTGAGCGTGAGGATGGCGATGGGGCCTTTTTTCTCGAGCGTGATCATGGTGCGTGCGTCTCTCCGTTTGCTTTTGAGAGCGATTAGCGCGCGTTGAAGCGGATGTCATCCTCCACGGGAATGCTGGTACTCATCCCGCCGGATGTAGCGGACCTTCGCCTCGCCCCATTCCTCGAACGTCACTTCGGCCAGGCCGCCGTCCTCGAAATGGAAATCGCCGGGGGTCTGGATCCAGCCCTTGTCGGTCTCGCACAGGATGCGCACGAAGCCGTCGGACGGCGCCCCGATCTTGCGCCTGTAGGTCCGGCCCCGGCGGAGGGCGAAGCTGAATGTCCCGTGTTCGACGATGGCGAGTTCGCAGTCGGCGTCGGCGTAGTTGTTGATGACGAGAAGCCGCTGTTCGTCGGGATACTGGTGCATAACCAGCCAGGCGATCGCGCCGGCGACAATGCCGACACAGATCGCAGCAATGATCCAGCGGGCTACCCCATGCGCTTTCCCGTCTCGCCGTCAGCAGAATGGGTCATCTTCGCTGGGAGGCGGAACGAGCCAAATCTCGCTAAGCATCCCATCAATATCTATTGGACAGTCGCCACCAGCGTGCCCTTCGAACCGTTGTCCAGCCGCTTCGCACGACCAATCTGCAGCCCCAGGCGCGCGCCCGAGGAATCGAATATGAGCTTCTTCATCTGCTGCCAACTCGAGGTATCGAGTCTGTCCGCTGTGAAAGCGAACCTCGCATGACGCGGCAGCGCCGAGCTCATTTTTTACAACAACCAATGTCGGAGCAAACACGAGCCACAAGACCAAGACAAGTAACGCGGAAACCAGCGCGAGCTTGATGGTCCCAGTGACCCGAACCGCCACCTACCCCGCCGACAGCTTTGCGTAGCGCTTCAGGTGGAAGTCGACGTCGCCGAATTGCTGGCCGATCATGGTGAGGCGCTTGAAGTAGTGGCCGACATTGAGTTCGTCGGTCATGCCCATGCCGCCGTGAATCTGGACGGCGTCCTGACTGATCAGCTTGCCGGCCTTGCCGGTCTGGACCTTGGCCGCGGAGGCGGCCTTGGCGCGCTCGACATCGTCCTCGCCCAGTTTGAGGGTGACCATGTAGGCCATCGAGACGGCCTGCTCGGCGGCCATGAACATGTCGACCATGCGGTGCTGCAGGACCTGGAAGGAGGCGATTGGCACGCCGAACTGCTTGCGCTGCTTGGAATAGTCGACGGTCGCTTCGTTGAGTACCTTCATGCAGCCGACCGCCTCGGCGCACAGCGCGGCGATGGCTTCATCGACAACCTTCTCGACGAGGGCGAGATCATCGCCCGAACCGATCAGCGCATCGGCGCCGACCGAGACGTTTTCGAAGTAGACCTCGGAGGCGCGCTGGCCATCGACGGTGGGATAATCACGCGTGGTGACGCCCTTGGCGTCCTTGGCGACGATGAAGACCCCGACGCCCTTGTCGTCACGCTGGTCGCCGCCGGTGCGCGCGGTGACGATGAAGTGGGTCGCCATCGGGCCGCCATGGGCGACCGCCTTGTGGCCGTTGAGAACGTAACCGTCGCCGTCCTTCTTAGCGGTGGTGGCGAGGTCGTTGAGATTGTAGCGGCCCTGCGGTTCGGCGTAGGCGAAGCCGAAGATCTTCTCGCCGCCGATAATGCCCTGCAGGAAGGCTATTACGGCGGTCTGCAGGAAAGGCTCGATGACGAGGCCTTTGCCGAACTCTTCCATCATGATCATGGTTTCGATCGGGCCGCCGAAGCCGCCCTCTTCTTCCGTGAACGGCGCAGCCAGAAGGCCGAGTTCGGCGAACTGGGACCACATCTCCGGACGCCAGCCGGGCTCGGACGACGCGATCTTGCGGCGGGTGTCGAAATCGTACTGCTCGCGCATCAGTCGGGCGACCATGTCGCGCAGCTGGTCCTGCTCGGAGGTGAAATTGAAGTCCATGTAATCGTGCTCCCTTGGGGGGTTCTAGGCCGCTTTTCGTGCGGTGCAAATGTTGATCAGGCTGCGGCGGTCGCGACGGGCGGTCGCGGTTTGCGGCGACTGGCGATCCAGATCTCCGCGATGATGAGATTGGGAACCCAGCAGGCCCACGCGATCACCGGATATGCGTCCGGAAACGGGATGCCTGCGATCTGGCTGGATGGGAGGTAGAGGCGCAAGGTTACGGCGGCGAGCGTGAGAGCGAATGAGCGGATCATCCACCGTTCGTGGTCGACGAAGTCGCGCCGCATCGCTGCGAACAGCGCCAGCAGCGTCGCCGGGACCCAGAGCAGCGCGAGGAGAAAGAAGCCCCAGCCGGCGACCGGACCGGCCGTGGAGCCCAGCGCAATGATCCCGCCAGCGAAGCCGCCGACCAGACAGGCTGCAACATAGCTTCTCCCCAGCCAGCGATGCACCCGAGGCTGGCGTTGGCGCAGGACCCGCAGAAACTGAAACGGACCGATCATCAACGCCACGCTGGAGGCGATGATGTGGGTCTGCAGCCCCCATGGATCGAGCACCGGGTTCTGTAGCGGCAGGTATGCGAACCCGGTGACCGCATGGAACATGGCGTAGCCGGCGACGCCGACCGACAATAGCGCGATCAGCGTCCAGACGGCGTGCAGGCCCGTTCGGGCGGACGGCATCGGCTTCCCTCATGTCGCAGGCGTACGCTGTATCCTACAGTCCCAAGACCGCCTTGGCGATGATGTTGCGCTGGATCTCGTTCGAACCGCCGTAGATCGAGGTCTTGCGCATGTTGGCATAGAGCGGCGCCGCCATGTGCGCGTAGCCGGGACCGATCGGGTAGGCGTTGTCGCCGTCCTTCGGGAAGCCCCGGAAGTACGGCGCGGCGTAATTTCCGACTGCCTCAAGCGTCAGCTCGGTGAGCCGCTGCTGGATCTCCGTGCCCTTCACCTTGAGGAGCGAGCTTTCAGGCCCCGGACCCTTGCCCTGGGCCTCGGCCGCGAGCGTACGCAGCTCGGTGTATTCCAGCGCAGTGAGATCGACTTCGAGTTCGGCGATCTTCCGGGCGAAGGTGGGGTCATGGATGATCGGCTCGCCGTGGCTCACTTCCGTGGCGGCGATCTCCTTCAGGCGCTCGACCGCACGTTTCGAGCGGCCGACGCCGGCGATGCCGGAACGTTCGTGGAGCAGGAGATACTTGGCGTAGGTCCAGCCCTTGTTCTCTTCGCCGACGCGATTGGCGACCGGGACGCGGACATCGGTGAACCACGTTTCGTTGACCTCGTGGCTGCCGTCCAGGGTGATGATCGGCTTCACCTCGACGCCCGGCGTCTTCATGTTGACGAGGATGAACGAGATGCCTTCCTGCAGCTTCTTTGCGGAAGGGTCGGTGCGGCACAGAACGAAGATCCAGTCCGCGAAGTGGCCGAGCGTCGTCCACGTCTTCTGGCCGTTGATGACGTATTCATCGCCGTCGCGGACCGCGGTCGTTTTCAGCGAGGCGAGGTCCGACCCCGAGCCGGGTTCGGAATACCCCTGGCACCAGAAGGTTTCGCCCTTGATGATCGGCGGCAGGTATTCCTGCTTCTGCTCCTCGGAGCCGAAGGCGAGCAGGACGGGCGCCAGCATGTTCATGCCGAAGGGCGGTATCGGGATCGTCTCGGCGCGGGCGCACTCTTCCTGGAAGATGAAGCGCTGGATCGAGGTCCAGCCGGTGCCGCCGTATTCCTTGGGCCATGCCGGAGCGCCCCAGCCGCGTTCGTAGAGGGTTTTCTGCCAGAGGAGGAAATCCTCGCGCTCATACTCGTCGCGCGACGCCTTGCCGCGAAGGCTTTCCGGATAGCTCTCTTCCAGGAACTTGCGGACTTCATCGCGGAACGCGATGTCTTCGGGGCTGAACTCCAGATCCATGGGTATCTCCTCGGAATCGCTGGCGGCGCTGCATGCTGCCGTAAGGTCTACCTTTACGTAAACAGCAATGGACTGGTTGCCGTTGGGTAGGTCAAGGACGCCAGTGACGCACCATGCGCGGCATTTGCAGAGGTGTAACCGGGGCGCCATATGCTGACCAGAGCGTAAAAGGATCGTCATGCCCGTACCCCAGCCCATCAAGACACCCTGCGTGAAGGTCTGCGCCGTCGACGGACAGACCGGCCACTGCCTCGGGTGCGGCCGGACGCTGGGGAAATCGCGCAGTGGGCGAGGTTCACTGACGCACAGCGCGAGGACGTGATGGAGCATCTGCCGCAGCGTCTGGAGGCGCTGTCTGCTGCCGGAAAGCGCTGAATCTGCAAAAACCTGCGCAGACCCGTCAAATTTGACCGTTCGACTTAGCCCGACCTTCGCCACGACCCGGTAGGTTAGCTGCAACGATAAGCGTTAACTGTGTGGTGAGGCGATGAAATCGGCGATCGTGCCGGGGGCAATCTTCTGCGGACTGGCGATCCTCGTGGGCGCCGGGATGCGAAACGTCGAACCGACGCAGACCGTCGCCGTCGCAGAAGCAACCGAGCTGCCTGAGCGGGCGCACAAGGAACACGTAATCTACGCCAGCGGCGCAACGGCGACGATCCGGAAGGAGGCCGACGGCCATTTCTGGACCACGGCCTACGTCAATTCGATGCCGGTTCGCTTCATGGTGGATACGGGCGCGACCTCGGTTGTGCTGACCGCCAGCGATGCGCGTTCACTCGGTGTCGATCCGGATGACCTGCCGCGCCGCGCTACGGTGATGACCGCCAACGGCAAGGTCGACGCCGGGGTTGTGACCCTTGGCTCGGTCCGGGTCGAAGGCATCACTGCCGAAGCAGTCGACGCCGTCGTGATGGACGACACGCTGCAGCACTCGCTGCTGGGGATGAGCTTCCTCAACGAGTTCTCCCACTGGGAAGCGACCCGCGAGACCATCGTCATTCGCCGCTAGGCGTCGACCGTGCGGTAGCCGGCGACGGCCGCCAGCGCCTCATCGAACACCTCTATGGCCTGTGGGCCACGCGCGCCCGGACCGCGCTCGGACAGCGTTCGCCGCCACAACCGCGCGCCTGGCTGGCCGTTGAACAGGCCGAGCATGTGGCGGGTGATGGCGTGCAGCGGGACGCCCTGGGCCAGCTTCTTTACGATCGTCGCCCGGAATTCCTGCGCCGCCTGCCCCGGCGAACGCAGGGCGCCTTGGCCGAAGATCCGCGCATCGACCTGCAACAGCTCAGCCGGCGACTGGTAGGCGACGCGTCCCAGCATGACGCCATCGAACCGCGGCAGCTCGGAAAGCGCCGTCGGAAGGTCGAGACCGCCATTGAGGATGATGGTGAGGTCCGGGTGGGCCCGCTTCAGTTCGGCGACCAGCTCGTAGTCGAGCGGCGGCACATCGCGGTTCTCCTTCGGACTGAGGCCCGAGAGGATCGCCTTGCGGGCATGCACGATGAAGGTCGTGACGCCCGATTGCGCCACACGGTCGACGAAGGAGAACAGGCGATCGCGCGGGATGTCGTCATCGACCCCGATGCGGTGCTTGATGGTGACGGGGATATCGACGGCCTCGCGCATCGCAGTCAGACAATCGGCGACGAGATCGGGCTCGCGCATCAGGCAGGCGCCGAACGCGCCGGACTGCACCCGTTCGGAGGGGCAGCCGACATTCAGGTTGATTTCGCGATAGCCGAACCCGGCAGCGATCCGCGAAGCCTCGGCCAGCTTGTCGGGATCCGAGCCGCCGAGCTGGAGCGCGACGGGATGCTCGAACTCATCGAAGCCGATCAGGCGCTCGCGATCACCGTGGATGACGGCGTCGGCTGTGACCATCTCCGTATAGAGTAGCGCATGCCGCGAGAGCGAGCGATGGAAGGACCGGCAGTGCCGGTCGGTCCAGTCCATCATGGGCGCGACTGAGAAGGTGTGTGCGGGGCGCATTCTGTTGCGCGCTATAGGATTGTCAGACCCGTCCGACAACCGGGATCAGGGCGCCGGTGACCCCGCTGGCGGCCGGCGACAGCAGGAAGCCGATCGTGTTCGCGACCTCATCGGGCGTGACCCATTTCGTGAAATCGGCATCCGGCATCGCTTCCCGGTTCTGCGGTGTGTCGATGATCGAGGGCAGGACGGCGTTGGCGCGGATGCGGCGCGGCTTCAGTTCCTCTGCAAGCGCTTCGGTGAGGCGGGCGACTGCGGCCTTGGAGGCGGCATAGGGGCCCATCTTCGCGCCGGCCTTTGCAGCGGCCGCAGCCCCGATATTGACGATCGCGCCATTGCCATCGCGCATGTGAGGCACGACTGCCCGGCACATCGTGAGCGCGGTACGGAAATTGATCGCCCACATCTTCTCCCAGGTTTCCGGCGAACCCTCGACGACCGGCTCCATCGCAAACCCGCCGGCGACATTGACCACGCCGTCGATCCCCTCGCCCGCCGCCAGCCCGTCCACGGTCTTGCGCACCTTGTCGCCATCGAGCAGGTCTAGCCCTGCGACCGGCGTCGCAACCGCGCCTGCAAGTTCCTCAAGACCGTGACGACCGATACCAATCACATGAGCGCCGTGCATGGTGAGGCATCTGCACACGGCGCTTCCGAGATTGCCTGCAGCGCCAGTGACGATGATGCGCATGCGCGCCCTCCTTTGGGTGATCAGTCGATCGGGTAGCGGCGCCAGACGCCGTCGCGTCCGCGTATACGCGGCGCTTGTGACGAAAGATCGACATCGCTTGCGGATGCGACCGCCTTCGATACGCCGCCGGGAATGTCGATCACGAATGTCGGTTGGCAGACACCCGACAGCTCGTCGCGCAGGCGCTGTACGAGTGCGCGCGCCTCATCGAGTGGGACGCGGAAATGCGAGGTGCCGGGAGCAAAGTCCATCTGATGGAGGTAGTACGGCCGCACCCGGTTGGCCACGAACGCCCGCATCAAGTCTGCGAGATTGTCGAAGCTGTCATTTACGCCGCGCAGCAGCACCGACTGGCTGAGCACGACCACGCCGCTGTCGACTAGCCGGGCAATCGCGGCGCACGCGTCTTCGGTCAGCTCGCGTGCGTGGTTGGCGTGGACGACGACGGTGACGGCTTTCCCCGTCTCGCACAGGGCCGCGATGTAGGCCGCATCGACGCGGCCCGGATCGGCGACCGGCATGCGGGTGTGCCACCGGATGCAGCGGACATGCTCGATGGCGTCCAGCTGGCGCGTGAGCGCCGCCGCCTTGCCCGCCGACAGCATGAACGGATCGCCGCCAGTGAGGATGACTTCCCAGATCCGAGGGTCGGAGCGGATGTAATCAAGGGCGCGCTCAAGCTTCTCCGCCGACAGCGGCGCATCCTTGCCCGGGCCGACCATCTCCCGGCGAAAGCAGAAGCGGCAATAGACCGGGCAGACCGGCGTGACCTTCAGGAGCACGCGGTCCGGATAGCGATGGACGACGCCATCAACCGGCATGTGCGTGTGATCGCCAATCGGGTCGGGCGTCTCTTCCGGGATGAGCGTGAGTTCCTCGGCGCCGGGTACGAACTGGCGCGCAATCGGGTCGGTCGGATCGTCGCGATCGATCAGGGTCAGCATCGCGGGGCTGATCGCCGTGGCGTAGCGGGCTTCAACCTCGGCCAACTGAGCCATGTCGGCCTGTGCGACGAAGCCTGCGGCCCGCAGGTCCGCGGCCGAGCGCAACGTCCGTCGCTGCTGGTCTGTCTCCGCCTGCGTCATCGAACCGGACTGGCTGTCGGCGTCGAAGCCAGCGCTTCGGCGATCGGGGCGAGTTGCTGGGCGAACGCGATGGTCTGCTCGTCGAAGCCGTCTTCCCGCAGCATCTCGATGAAGAGTGGTGTCGCGCCGCCATTCCAGCCGCACTGGACCAGCGCGGTGCGTACTTCGGGAACGGTCAGGTCCACGAAGTCCTGGGCCATCTGGCCAAGACGCGGCGCCGCAAGCGCCACCCCGGCGACCTCAAACGCGCTGACGTCTCCGCCATCGAACGTTTCACGCAGGCTGCGCAGGGTGCGGATCTCGGAGCGGTGGGACCGGGCGAATTCGGACAGGATGCGATCCTTCTTCCACTCCACCCATTCCGGCGTGCACGGGTCCGGCTCGAAGCTGGCGCAGGCGCTGGTTGAAAGCGCCACGGCCGCAAACGCAACAGCGAGGAGAGGACGACGGGACATGCTCATGAAAGGGTTCCTGATGGCGCCGAGAGTGGCCTCGGGCCAGAGAACGCGCAAGCCGCGATACCGTTCGTGGTCATCGACCGGCCGCCGGGGTCCAGACGACGTCGTGGATCCGCGACGCGCCGGCAGCGAGCATGACCAGCCGATCGAAGCCCAGCGCGCACCCGGACGCCGGCGGCATGATTGAGAGGGCCTCCAGAAAGTCCTCGTCGATCGGCCAGCGCTCCCCATGCCTGCGTTGCTTTTCATCCATCTCGGCCTGGAGGCGTTCGCGCTGCAGCTTTGCATCGGTGAGTTCGCCGAACCCGTTGGCCAGTTCCACGCCGCAGGCATAGACCTCGAACCGTTCTGCAAAGCGCGGATCGTCGGCGCAGGGACGGGCAAGCGCGGCCTCGCGCGCCGGATAGCGATCGAGGATGGTGAGACGCCCCTGCCCCAGCAGCGGCTCGATCATGCGAACCAGGATACGGCTGAACAGGTCAGACCAGTCGTCATCGGCGCGCACGTCGATGCCGATTGATCTGGCTGCGTCGGCCATTGTGTCCGGCGCATCGATCAGCCGCGCGAGGTTCAGGCCGGTGTGTTGGGCGAGGGCTTCAGCGACCGTCAGGCGCTCGTACGGAAGCCGGGCGTTGCATGTCGCGTCGCGCCAGCGCAGCGCCTCGGCGCCGCAGGCCGACTGGGCGGCTGCGGCGAGCCCGGCGCAATCCTCAATGACGTCATCGTAGGGACGGTCGGCCCGGTACCACTCAAGCATGGTGAATTCGGGCGAATGGAGCGGCCCCTCCTCGCGGTTCCGGTAGACCGGACCGAGAAAGTAGATCTGCGCCTCTCCAGCGGCGAGCAACTTCTTGCAGGCGAATTCCGGCGAGGTGTGCAGGTAGAGCGGCTGCGCCTCTCCATCGTCCCATCGGCGGGCCGTTTCGAAGGCGTGCAGATTGACCTCGCAACCGGGGCTCGCCTGCAGCGCGGCGCATTCGACCTCGACGAAGTCCCGGTCGTCAAAGTACGCGCGAACCTGCGACCGGATACGGCCCCTCGCCATCAGGACCCCCCGCCTGTCGGCATGACGCTCGGGCCGCCACCATTGCGAAGTGGTCATTTGCAGGCCTTTCCAGCCACAGTCAGGCGCCCTTGGCGGATGGCGCGGCTGCGTCTATGACGGCCCCGCTTCTACAAATCCAGCCAGAAGGCGTGTTTCCTTGGTCAAAGTCATCGCCAGCAACGTCCGCAAGGGCAATGTCATCGAACATACCGACGGTCAGCTCTACGTCGTCCTGAAGGCCGAAAGCTACCGTCCGGGCAAGGGCACGCCGACGACCACCATCGACATGCGGCGCATTTCCGATGGCATCAAGGTAAACCAGACGGTCAAGACGACGGACGGCCTGGAACGCGCTTTCGTCGAGGAAGTGAACCACACCTACCTCTACCAGGACGGCGACAATTACGTCTTCATGCACCCGGAGAGCTATGAGCAGGTGATGGTGCCCGGCGACATGCTCGGCGACATGACGCCCTACCTCGCTGAAAACATGGATTGTATCCTGCTGATGTATGATGGCGGACCGGTGTCGATCGAGCTCCCGTCAAAGGTCACGCTGGAGATCGCGGAGACCGAACCGGTGGTCAAAGGCCAGACAGCGTCGGGTTCCTACAAGCCTGCGATCCTGACCAACGGCGTCCGCATCATGGTGCCGCCGCACATCGAGACCGGCACACGGGTCGTGGTCTCGACCGAGGACGGGTCCTATCAGGAGCGCGCGAAGGACTGATCTTTCGTCCTTTGCCGCGATTGTGAGCCACGCCGCGACGCTCCGGCCGATTGCCGGCGAGGCGCCGCTACGGCCCCAGTCTTTCTGCGCCGTAATTAACCGCACAATGGCCTGAGCACGCTGGGTCTTTTGGCTGTTCAACTCTGCGCCCCGGGATTGACTCGGGTGCGGACCACATCTTGCACTTTCCAGGCTTCAGGAAACGGCAGGACGTAGTCAGATGCTGGACCGGCCCAAACCGATACTTCCACTGGACGAGCGACTGGCGGAAACCATCGCCGCCTCCTCAATTGAACGCACCGCACACTCAAGACATGACGCCATCGTGGTCGGCGCCGGCGCCGCCGGCGGCATGGCGGCCGCCCTCCTCTGCGAAGCCGGAATGCGGGTCCTTTGCCTCGACGCCACCAACCGGACGTCGGTGCGCGCAGCCCCCGTCACGCGGCTGTCGAATGCACTAGTGCGGGTGCTGTCCGATCCGGCGACACGCAGGCGCCTGCCTCCGACACAGGTCAGGATGCTGGAGGATACGCTTACGGGTCTGGGGCGGCGGCGCCAGCCGATCCAGTCGCACAGCGACATCTGGGCGTTGCTTCCGGACGCCTTCATCGACGACGTCGCCAATCCCTACATGGCCGAGCCGGCCAACCCGATCTTCTACTGGCTGCGCGCCCAGCTTCTGGGCGGTCGGATGGCGCTGCCGGGACACCACCAGCAGTATTACCGGATGTCGCCGCGGGACTTCCAGAAGAGCGGGGCGAACCCGGATGGCTGGCCGATCCGATACAGCGACCTCACGCCCGTATGACCTTGTCGAAAAGCGCATCGGCCTTGCCGGGCTGAACGACGCCGCTGGCGACATCCCGCAAAGCACGATCCGGCAGGTCACGCCGACAAGCGCGGGCGAGACCGCCCTGATGACGGCGATCCGCAAGAAGTGGCCCGACGCCGCCGTGATGATGGGCCAGCATGCAAAGCCCGCCAACCTGCTCGGAGAGGCCGCCGCGACCGGCTATCTGCTCTGCCGTACTGGCGCGGTTGTCCAGCGGGTTGAGGTCGATGGCCGCGGGCCGTGCGCGGGGTGCACTGGTACGACATTGAAACGGGCCGGATGGAGAAGACCTCTGCTCCGATCGTGTTCCTGTGCGCATCGGCGCTGAATCGACACGCATCCTGATGATGTCGGGCGATGGCGGGATCGGCGCGAAGAGCGGCGTGCTGGGCCGTTACCTGATGGATCACATCACCCAGAAGGCGGAAGGGATCGGACCGCGCCTTCCCCAGCCGGCGGACCCGCCCGACGCCGGACGGTGCATCTACCTCCCGCAATTCCAGAAACGCCGACCCGACGAAAGCGCCAAACAACCATCGTTCAACATCCAGGTCCGGCAGAGCCCGGCCTGGGGCGGGCGGTCGTGGTTCTTGGCCACCCTCACTGCGGAGATGACGGCGGACCGTTCGAACCGGATGGTGCTCGACCTGGACCGGACGGACCCCTACGGCGCGCCGCTGATGAAGATCCACTGCCAGCGCGGCCACGCACAATTCATCGCCGCCGCCGAGCGCGCCAACGCATTGCGCGAGTTGGCCGATGCTGTGGGCGTTGAGCTGCACCATGTCGACGACATGCCGCTGGCGCCTGGCCTCGCCGCCGCTGAGTGCGGCACCGCGCGGATGGGCGCGGAACCGCGGGATTCCGTGCTCGACCCGAACAGTCAGTGCTGGGAAGCGAAGGGGCTTTATGTGACGGATGGCGCGGGCATGGTCTCGCAGGGTCGCGTTGGCCCCGCCCTCACGATCATGGCGCTGACGGCGCGGGCGTGCGCACACGCCCTGCAGGTATCGCCGCAGGAAACGCGCCCGAAGGAACGCGCGCGCGAACGAATGGAAAAGGCTGCACAGTCGCGCCGAAGACGTGCGGCGAAGTCCGCCAAGCCTGTCGACACGGCGCGCACGCGCCGGCCAGTCAAAGCCCAGAGCGAATGATCGCAGGCAGTGAAACGACAGGTGCTGGCGCTGTCGACGTCAGCGTTATCATGGCTGCGTGGAAGGCGGCGGACTTCATCGAGGCGAGCATTCGCTCCGTCCTCGACTCGCAGGGCGTCAGCCTCGAACTGATCGTTGTCGATGACGCATCGCCTGACGACACCTTCGCTGTCATGCAACGCTGCGCCGCCAGCGATCCCCGCATCCGGATCGACAGACTTGAGACCAACGGCGGCCCATCTGCGGCGCGAAACCGGGCGCTGGACTTGGCGCGCGGGCGCTATGTCGCGGTGGTCGACAGCGATGATGCGCTGGACAACGCGCGACTGCAGAAGCTCGTCGCGCTGGCCGATCACGGCGGTCATGACATCGTCGTCGACAACATGATCGAGATTGACGCGGACGGCGAACGACTGGGGGACAAGCCGTTCCTGAGCTCCTCGCTCTTTTCCCAGCCCACCGCGATCTCGCTTGAGATGTATGTGCGGGCGAACCAGCCGATGAAGGCGGGTGACAATCTCGGCTACCTCAAGCCGCTGTTCCGCCGCGAGACGCTGGAGCGCCTCGACGCGCGCTATGACGAGGGTCTGCGCAACAGCGAAGACTACTACCTCGTCGCCAGCCTGCTCGCACAGGGCGCCTCGATGACCTACACGCCGGAACCGGGCTATTTCTATCGGCGCGCAGCGGGCTCGATTTCGCATCGGCTAAAGCGAGAGCAGACGGCGGCCTGGCTGGTCGCGGAACAGGCGTTTCAGGCGCGGTTCGCAGATGAGCTGGACGACGCGACGCGCCGCCAGCTCAAGGCGCGCGCACGCGGATTGCAGGAGGTCGACCAGTTCGTCCGTGCGCTCGACGCCATCAGGGAGAAGCGCTTCGGGAAGCTGGCGAGCCTGCTTGGCGGGGACCTGCGCGCAGCCGCGTTCACACTCGGCTGGTTCGGCAGGATTGCGATCAAGCGGCTGGCGCCAGCAAGACGCCGAACGACCTAGCCAAGCTTCTGGTCGTCAGTTGCTGCCGGTGAACGTGTCGCTGCATTGTGGGCCGGTCTCGCCGATGGGCACATGCGACATGCAGCGGAAGAACGCCGCGCGCGGCGTATCGAAGTCAGGCTCGCCCGCCCAATCGTAGGACGCCTCGCCCACGACCAGCGCGGAGATGATCACCCTGCCCGAATGATCCGGAATGGTGTGCCCGGCCTCGTGGACCAGCACGCCGTCGACATACCAGCGGATCGCGTCAGATTCCCACTCGAACGCGTAGAGGTGCTCGCCCTCGGTGAAGTCGAACGGCAGGTCGATGTAGGTCGACCCGGCCGCCCTGCCATCCTTGAAATGGTTGATGTGCAGGAGGCGCGTGTTGCGCCCCATCAGTTCGAAGTCGATCTCGTCATGCGGATCGCCGTTGAACTGCTCGTGGGTGTGCGTGAAGAAAGCGGATACGACGCCCGAACCCGGCGCGCCGCGCATGACCACCTCATAGCGGCCATAGCCGTAGAATCCCAGCTGCTGCAGTTCGCCGGCCGAGTATGGCAGCCCCTGCTGCGCGCGCTTTTCGACGACCAGCGAGACGCCATCGTCTTCATAACGGACGTTCGCCGGATCGAAGTAGGCCGCCATCCATTCCTCTTCGATCGAGAAGTCAGAGAGGTATTGGGTCTCTTCGTTGAAGCCATCGGCGAACCGGACGATGAACGCCCCGCCCGGCTCGGTCCCGCGCGTCTTGGTGGGACGACCGCCCCAACGATCAGCGCTGCTACAGGCCGACAAAACCGCCGCCAGCGCGAGAGCGCCCCACTTGCCCGGATTTCGCATCTTTACCCGCCCAAACAGCGCCACGGCCGACTTAGCCGTACATCGGTCGACGACATGCAAGCTTCTTACCCGCACCGTGGTGAGTGATGAGCTGCACGGACATCGTATTCGCGCAGCAGGCGATGCAGGCGCATTTACCTTGCCGGGAGCTGCTCACGACCTGCCTGAGCGCAGCGCGACGCCAGCTTCGCGTTTTGGCGTTCAGCAAAGACAGCGGTTTCGGGCTTAGATCGAAATGGTCGGAGCGGCGGGATTCGAACCCACGACCCCTTGTCCCCCAGACAAGTGCGCTACCGGGCTGCGCTACGCTCCGCCAGTTCGGGACGCCCTTATAGGCGCCTCAGCGCGATAGGGCAATGACAGGAAAAAACTGCGAGAATCAGGCCCTATGCGACCTTTCGCACCTCATCGACGCGCGATTTCAGGCGGGTCAGCTCGACCAGCAGGCTCTCCAGCCGGGCGCGGGACTCAAGGTTCTGTTCAAGCGACTCGGAACGGAACTCGCCGCGCTCGACGGCGCCGCGCACCCGTTCCTGCAGGTCCTGGACGCTGGCGTCCGCCGGAGGGGCCTCAGCGCCTGCGGCTGCGTCGACTTGATGCTCAGTCCCGTCCTCGATCGCCTTGATGGCGCCTCGGATGGTCAGGCCCTGTACGTGAAGGAGGTTCTGCAAGGTGCGCAACACTTCCATGTCTTCGGGCCGGTAGTAGCGGCGCCCGTCCGCGCGCTTGAGCGGCGTGAGATTGTCGAACTTCGTTTCCCAGAAGCGCAGGACGTGCGGCTTCAGGCCAAGCTCGCCCGCCGCTTCGCCGATTGTGCGAAACGCGTCAGCATCCTTGACCCGACCGGGTTGTCACACGATCTGTCTGTTGCTTCTTCAGTTGTGCATCTGGCTGCCGCTGTCATGGCTTGCTCCGGGCTGGCTCATCGCATCTTCCACCCGCTGCCGAAGCAGCGGCGAAGGCTTGAAGGACACCACCCGTCGCGCCGATATCGGAGCTTCTTCGCCGGTCTTCGGATTGCGACCGACCCGAGCTCTCTTCTTGCGCACCACAAAATTTCCGAAGCGTGCGAGCTTAACATCGCGATCGGCTTCGAGTTCGCTGCAAACCAGCTCCAGCACGCGCTCAAGATAGGCGCTGCTTTCCTGTTTGCTGAACCCGACCTTGCTCACCAGCGTGTCGACAATGTCGGCGCGCGTCAGCGTTTTTCTCGCCTGTCGGACACCCAGCCGCTCCTTCGGTTGAATGCGGAGCCTACGCCCGCGCACTCCCGCTGTTAAGCCTCCGTGGCTCAATTTTGCGAGATTTCTTCGGTATTTACCGATTGTTAGCTAAATTCTTAGCAACGTGGCGCCCCACGTGAGGCCGCCGCCCATCGCCTCGAGAAGCACCAGATCGCCCGGCTTCACGCGCCCATCCTCGACCGCCACGGACAGCGCGAGCGGCACTGACGCCGCCGATGTATTGCCGTGGTCTGCGACCGTCGAGACGACCTTCTCCGGGGCGAGACCGAGCTTGTCGGCGACAGCCGTGAGAATGCGCTGGTTTGCCTGGTGCGGAACGAACCAGTCGACACTGTCCACCTCGATGCCGGCGCGTTCGGCGGCTTCCCGGATGCTCTCTGAGATCTTGCCGACGGCGTGCTTGAACACCTGATTGCCGATCATGCGGAGATAGCCGGTCGTCTGCGTCGTGGACGGGCCGCCATCCACGTAGAGCAGTTCGCGATAGCGGCCATCCGAGCGCAGATGGGAGGACAGGACGCCCCGCCCGTCCGCCTCTTCAGCGGTCTGGCGCTCAAGCACGATTGCGCCGGCGCCGTCGCCGAAGAGGACGCAGGTGCCGCGATCCGACCAGTCCAGAATACGGGAGAACGTTTCAGCGCCGATCACCAGCGCCCGGTTGAACTGGCCCTGCACGAGGAAGTTGTCCGCCGTCGCCAGTGCGAAGACAAAACCCGAACACACGGCGTGCACATCGAAAGCTGCGCCGTGGGTGATGCCGAGCTTGTGCTGGACAATCGTCGCCGTGGACGGAAACGTGTAGTCCGGGGTCGCGGTCGCGAGCACGATGAGGTCGATGTCGGCGGCCTCAAGGCCCGCAGCCTCAAGCGCCTTCTCCGCCGCGCGGGTGGCGAGGTCGGAGGTCAGCTCGCCGTCCGCCGCGATGTGGCGCTTGCGAATGCCGGTCCGTTCGACGATCCACTGGTCGTCGGTATCGACCATCCGCGACAGGTCGTCGTTCGTCAGGACCTTCTCGGGAAGGTATCCGCCCACGCCACGGACAACCGATGCGAACGCACTCACTTGGCAGCTTCCTCACTTTGCGGTTCGGGCGCCTGGGTCTCCATGATCCTGGCCAGATGAGACAGGTTGGTCTCGAGTTCTGACCGGTAACGGCTGTCGCCCATATCGGCTGCAACCGAGATCGCACGAGAGATGCCAAGGCCGTCGGCGCCGCCGTGACTTTTCACGACCACGCCATTCAGTCCGAGGAAGACTGCGCCGTTTACCCTGCGCGGATCAAGTCGCTCGCGCATACGCTTGAGTGCCGGCATGGCGACAAGCGCGCCGAGCCGCGAGGCGATACTGGAATTGAGTTCGGCGCGTAGCACGTCCGAGATCATGCGCGCCGCGCCCTCTGCGGTTTTCAGCGCGATGTTTCCGGTGAACCCGTCGGTGACGACGACGTCCACGGTCCCGGCGCTGATGTCGTTGCCCTCGACGAAGCCATGGAACCGGAAGCCGAGATTGCTCCGCCGCATCAGCCGGGCCGCCTCCCGGATCGCCTCGTGACCTTTCAGGTCTTCCGACCCGATGTTCAACAGGCCGACGACCGGGTCGGGCTTGTGGTGGACCGCGTGGGCGAATGCGACACCCATGATAGCAAACTCGATCAGCTGCCCCGGGTCGGCCGCGATGTCGGCGCCAAGATCGAGCACCGCCGATACGCCATTGGCGGTTGGCCAAGAGCCGACCAGCGCTGGACGGTGGGCGCCGGGCACCATCCGTAGGATCAGCTTCGACATGGCCATCAGGGCGCCGGTATTGCCGGCGGAAACTGCGGCGACGGCTTCCTCGGCTTTCACCGCCTGGATCGCGTCCCACATCGATGTGCCGCGGCCCTGACGGACGGCCTGCGCCGGCTTGTCGTCCATCGCCACGGCGCGCTCGCAATGGCGGATTTCTGTACGCTCCCGGACGTCAGGGTGTTGATCCAGCAGCACCTTCAGCGCGGCGGCGTCGCCGAACAGGATGAACCGGGTCCCGGGCCGCTCGCGGGCGAACGTGGCGAGCCCGTCAACGACGGCCTGCGGCGCGAAATCGCCGCCCATTCCGTCGATCGCTATGGTCCTGGTATCGCCCATCGGCGCCTATCTGCTCCGTGCAGCCCGGGTTCAAGAATCGAACCCCCGGCTCCCGTTATCCGCCCAAAGGGCGCGCCCGAAGCCCGGCCGCTGGCGTAGCTGTGCATAAGTTCCCCGGTTGGGGACTCGACCGTAGCTCTGGAGGTTTACGAGGCAAATCCCGCCGTGGCCAGTTGAAAATCGGTGTCGGCCCGCGCCTACTTCGTGACGGGTTTCGGCCAGTTGACCTCACCCGACATTATCGATTCCTCGGTGTGGCGCTGCAGGGTTTCCTCCGCGACGGTGACGTAACTGGCAAAGCTCGCGACATAGTCTTCCCCGATGCCGAGATTGCGCTGAAGCGTGTTTTCCAGCGCATCCGACTTGGCGGTTGCGGAAAGCGCCTCGTCATAAGCGCGCGCCCGGCCATAGAACGCTTCGCCCATCTTGCGGATCTTCTTGCCGACTGACAGATCGCCCGTGCCCATGTCCCGGAGGGCTTCGTCGAACCCGTCGAACAGGGCGTCGAAGCACTCCTGCGCCAGCTCGTTGCCGGCCGGGCCGAAATCGCGCAGGCGGCGAAACATCAGCGCCGCATGCAGCGAGGTCATCTCGAAGCGACCGGAAAAATTGTCGCGCGCCCCGCCTGGAAAGTAGAAACCGGGCTTCAGCGCCTGGGCGAGGATGGCCTGATGCAGACGATCAACCGCCCAGCGATTGCGCTTCTTTCTGCCGAATAGCTTGCCCAGCACGTGTTGTTCTCGTTCCACTAGCCCTTCAAGAGCCTGTTTAACGCCAAAAAGTCGATTCCCCCAGCCCGCCCAAAAGATAGAGGTCATGCGCTGGAACCTTGCCAAACCGGGCCCTATCCCGGTACGAACCGCTGTCATTGGAGCAGGCTCATGAAGTTTTCATTAGCGGTCGCACTGGCGCTGGCCATCGCAACCTCGGCGGGATGCCGCGCGACGCGCGATTTCCACGGCTATGTTCCGGATCAGGCGCTGCCGACGGACGTTGAGCCCGCGATCGACACGCGCTCGACGGTGCTGGCGCGCCTGGGTTCGCCCTCGACAACCAGCGTGTTCGACAACGGCCTGTGGGTCTACATGTCGTCGACCCGCGAGAACAAGGCGTTCTTCTATCCCAAGGTCGTGGCGCGCGAGATCGTCGCCATCCAGTTCGACGAGAACGACGTGGTGTCGGACGTTCTCACCTACGACCTCAATGATGGCCGGGTGATCGACTACAGCTCGCGTGTGACGCCGACTCGCGGCCGCGAACTTTCGATACTCGAGCAGCTGTTCGGGTCGATCGGCAACGTGAACCAGCTTCCTGGTCAGCGTGAGCAGCAGCGCCAGCCGGGTGAATAGGCTGGGCTAGGCGCCGCTCTGCACTGCGATCTGCGTGAAGGTGACGCTCGCAAAGGCGTTCTCGCCTACAGAGCGGTTGCCCACCTCAAGGCACTCCTTTGTCGCCCGCTCGATGTCGAACGCGGCGTAGTCATCGCCGACGTGGAAGCTGTGCTTGTGGGCATGGCGCAGGACTGCGTCGCGAACGATGTGAGCCTGTTCGCGGAACTCCCACGTGTCCTTGCCGTCAGCGACGACGAAGCGGGCGTTCACAAACAGGTAGTTCCGCAGCTTGTAGCCGTCGTCGAAAACCGGAAAGGCGAGACCGATCAGTTCGATCGACCGCGCAATCTCCTTTTCACTTACGGCGTTCTCGTCACCCTCCTCTTCCGCGGCGGGAGGCGCGACATGCGCGGCGGGCGCAGCAAGCGAGAGCGCAAGCGCTGCAAGTCCAATACGGAGCGGATGGAGACGGGCCATGCCAACAGTCTGGCTCAGATTGGTTTAGACCTCGTTTACATCCCGATCTCGTGCCGCCAGCCGCGAGTCAGCGCCATTTCGCCGCCATCGGGCTTCACGAAGTGCACGCCGTCCAGCCTCGCAGACGCCGATCCGGGTCAGCCGCAGGCTGGCCGCCTCCGCAGCATCCTCAATCGCCTGTCGTGCGGAAGGGTTTGCGGTAAAGAGCGACTGGTAGTCGTCGCCGCCGCAAATGAGGTTCTCGAGCGCCACTGCCTCATGTTGTGCGAGCGCGCGGGACGCCGCCTCGCTGAGCGGAACCCGCGCGGCGTCGATACGGATCGCAACGCGCGAACCATCGGCCAGATGGGCGGCGTCGGCGGCAAGTCCATCGGAGAGGTCGATTGCGCCGCCGCCGTGCTCGGCAATCAGCGCCGCAAGATCCACCGGTGGAACCCGCGGCTCGCGATAGCCGGCGATGAGCCATTCTCGATCCGCGTCCGATATCTGGTCCAGCTCGCCGAGCGCCGCCTTGAGCCCCAGCCAGCCGTCTCCAATGCAGCCCGAAACCCAGACATCATCGCCGACCCGAGCCCCCGAGCGCCGGACCGGGCCGCGCGATCCGCACACGCCAAGCATGGTCATCGACAGCACCAGCGGACCGCCTGTGGATGTGGTGTCGCCCCCGATGAGGCGGCAATTCCAGAGATCGAGGTTCGCCTTCAGTCCATCCGCAAACCGCGGGATCTGGTTGGCGCTACGCCGCTTCGGCCAGACCAGGGAGAGCAGACACTCCGTAGGGGTCGCGCCCTTGGCGATGAGGTCGGATGCATTCACGCGGACCAGTTTCGCCGCGACGGTCTCGATCGGATCGTTGCGCAGGAAGTGGACGCCTTCGACGATCGCGTCAGCGGTCGCCGCCATGCGACCCGCGCTCCGGATCTCTGCAACATCGTCGGCAAGCCGGTCCGCACCGGGCGAGTTGGCCAGCGGGGCGAGGAAGGTGCGGATGAGGTCGAACTCATCCATGGGCTCTATCCAGTCTTGCGCACATCCCGCGCAACCGCATCGAGCAGTCCGTTGACGAAGCCGCTCTCGGGCGCATCGAAGAAGGCGTGGGCGATCGATACATATTCATCGACAATGATCTGCGACGGCAGGTTGAGATCGAAGATGAGCTCATAGACTGCAGAACGCAGGATCGCGCGAGAAGTTGAGTCTATCCGGTCGAGCCGCCAGCCGTTCGCCAGCCGGGCGATGACGGCTTCATCGATCCGCTCCTGATGCTCGACCACACCGGAAACGATCCACTTGAAGAGGTCGGGGTCCGCCTCTTCTACCGGCCGACCGTCATCGTCGAGGCCAAGGCGGTCTTCCATGAATTCGCGGATCGTCGCCAGGGAGCCCTGCTCGGTCTGCTCCATCTGGTAGAGCGCCTGGACAGCGGCCAGCCGGGCGCCGGCGCGGCGCGCGCGCATGAGCTCCTTGCGAGCCTCCGGAGATACAGCGTCAGTGTTCATTCGTCGTCCGAATAGGCGTTCGACAGCTCGACCATGCGCAAAACGGCGGCCACGACTTCGGCGCCCTTGTTCTTGCCCGAACGGCTGGCCCGCACCATCGCCTGGTCCTTGTTTTCGCAGGTCAGGACCCCGAAACCGACGGGGATGCCGGCCAGCGACAGGTTCATCAGCCCGCGCGCCACCTCGTTGCAGATGTGGTCGTAATGGCTTGTCTCACCCCGGATGACACAGCCGAGCGCGATGTAGCCATCATATTCGTCAGCGTCCGAGACTAGGGCGATCGCCCCGGGCACCTCGAATGCGCCCGGCACTTCGAGAAATTCGTGCTGCGCGCCGCCAGCTTCCAGCGCCGCGACCACGCCGGCTTCCAGCTCGGTCATGATCTCGGCGTAGTAGCGGGACGTGACGATCAGGATGTTGGGGGCATCGCTCACGGCAGGACCTTCTAGCTCTTTGCCTCGTCTATGGGCCGCCAGCCCTCGACCTTCAGGCCGTACCCGTCAAGACCCGGCAGCTGATTGGGCTCGGTATTGGTCAAGAGGACCATGCGCTTGACCCCGAGGTCCTTGAGGATCTGGGCGCCGACGCCGTACTCGCGCAGGGGGCGGATTTTCCGGTCGCTGGCCTCGGCCGGCGTCTGGTGCTCGCCGAGCGTGCGCGCGATGTCCTCGCCCATGCCCATGCGGACAAAGACCACCACGCCCGGCTCCTTGGCGGCGGCCAGACGCTCGAGCGCGCGGCCCGCCATGCCCTGTCGCGGCCCGGCTTCGCCCATCACGTCGCTGAGGAAGTCGACGCGGTGAACGCGGACCAGCGCCTGCTCCTCAGGATCGATACGACCCTTCACCATCGCCACGTGTTCCGTGCCGTCCAGCGTGTTGCGGAAGACGACCGCGCGGAATTTGCCGCCGTGGACCGAGTTGATCTCGCCTTCGATCCGGCGCTCAAGGAAACGGTCATGCCGGCGACGCCACGCGATGAGATCGGCGATCGTGCCGACCTTCATGCCATGCAGCTGGGCGAAGGAGATCAACTCGGGCAGACGCGCCATCGTGCCGTCGTCGTTCATGATCTCGCAGATCACCGCCGCCGGGTAGAGGCCGGCAAGACGCGAGATGTCGACACTCGCCTCGGTGTGCCCGGCGCGCACCAGCGTGCCGCCGGCGCGCGAGACCAGCGGAAAGACGTGCCCGGGCGAGACGATGTCGGCCGCGCCCTTGGTAGGATCGATCGCCACTGCGATCGTGTGCGCCCTGTCGTGGGCGGAGATGCCGGTCGTCACCCCCTCCTTCGCCTCGATCGAAACTGTGAAAGCGGTCTTGAGGTTCTCGCGGTTCTCGCGGGACATCATGTCCAGCTCCAGCGCGCGTGCGCGTTCGCCCGTCATGGCGAGACAGATCAGTCCGCGGCCGTGCTTGGCCATGAAGTTGACCTGGTCCGGCGTCGCGAACTGGGCGGGGATGATCAGATCGCCCTCGTTCTCGCGATCCTCGGCGTCCACGAGGATGAACATGCGCCCGTTCCGGGCGTCCTCGACGATCTCCTCGATCGGAGAAATGGCGTTCGTGAACTCGTCAGACATTATCCGCGCGTCTCCAGCATGCGGGCGACATACCGCGCGATGAGATCGACTTCCAGATTGACCCGACGCCCCGCGACGAGATCACCCAGCGTCGTGACTTCCAGTGTGTGCGGGATGACCGCGACTTCAAGCCAGGCCGCATCTGCTCCGGCAGGGCTCACGGCGGCGATGGTCAACGACGTCCCGTCAATGGCGATCGAGCCCTTTTCGGCCGCCATTCCGGCTAGCCGGGTGGGCAACGACACCCGAATGCGCCAGCTGTCGCCGTCCTCGACCACCGAGAGGATCTCGCCGACCGCATCGACGTGGCCGGAGACAAGGTGACCGCCGAGTTCATCGCCCATCTTGAGCGAGAGTTCGAGATTGGTCCGCGCGCCAGCCTGCCACTCCCCCAACACCGTACGCTTCAGCGTTTCCGGGACGGCTTCCACCACCCACCAGGAGCCGCCCTGTCGGGGCCCGAATTCCACGATGGTGAGGCAGGCGCCGGAATGCATGACCGATGCGCCCATTTCCAGCGCCGAGACCGGATAGCGGCTTTCGACCGTCAGGCGTCGCAGGCCGTCCGTGTCTTCGACACTGCTGACTGTCCCGACGTCACTGACCAGCCCGGTGAACATGCCTACTCGCTCCGCGCCCTGAGCGCATAACTCTCATGCAGGTCGCGGCCGAGGGTCACGACAGATGTCCGTTCGAACTTGGGGGCGTCGGCCAGTTTCGCAAGCCCCGTCGAGCCGATGGCCGGTATGCCGTCCCCGCCAAGCACGATGGGCGCGCGGAACCATTCGATACGATCGACCAGCCCGAGCCGCATGAACGCCGCCGCCAGCTGGCCGCCGCCTTCGACCGGGATCGACTTCACGCCCGCAACGCCCGCCATTTCCGGGGCTCCGGGATGCTGAGCCCGCCGCCCTCCACGGCCGGCAGCATCCAGTATTGAATGCCGGGCCGCTCCGGCCAGCCCAGCTCGTCGAGGTTGGTTTCCTCGCGCGTCGCGATCGCCACCGGGCCCTTGTCGATCGTGGCGAACACTCGCGCCGACTTCGGCAGGCGTCCACGGCTGTCCGCAATGATCCGCAGCGGCTGGCGTTCGGTCGGAGGATCGGTGCGGGCCGTCAGCTCCGGGTCATCGGCGAGCGCCGTGCCGGAGCCGACGAGAACAGCATCGTGACGCGCCCGCAGGCGGTGACCGGCGGCGCGCGCCTCTTCGCCGGTGATCCACTTGCTCTCGCCATCCGCGGTCGCGATCCGGCCATCAAGCGAGGTCGCCAGTTTCAGCGTGACCTTCAGCCCGTCTGGTTTTGCGGCGCTCACGGCTTGTCTGGTTCGACGGCTTTGTCCTCGGCCTTCTTCGCCTGGATCGAGTCCTCGATGAAGCGTGCGAAGTCGGCTGGCGACTTGAAGTCGCGATAGACCGAGGCGTAGCGGACATAGGCGACCGGATCGAGTTCGGCGAGCGCGTCCATCACCATCCCGCCAATGTCCCGGGTGCGGATCTCGGCTTCGCCCACGCTCTCCAGCCGGCGCACGATGCCGGACACCATCTGGTCGAGCTGCTCTTCTGAGACGGGGCGCTTCTGCAGCGCGAGCTGGACCGAGCGGCGCAGTTTTTCGCGATCAAACGGGGCGCGCTTGCCCTCGCGCTTGACGACGACGAGGTCGCGCAACTGCACGCGTTCGAATGTGGTGAACCGGCCGCCGCACGCCTCGCAACCGCGACGGCGGCGGACTGCGGTGTCCTCTTCAGCCGGCCGGCTGTCCTTCACCGCCGTGTCGGAATGACCGCAATAAGGACAGCGCACCTTTCTCTCCGTCTCTTCAGTAGATCGGGAACCGGGCGGTCAGCGCCTTCACCTCGCCGCGGACCTTTTCCTCGACCGCCGCCGTGTCGTCGCCGGACGCCAACGCATCGACGACCTCGCCGATCCAGTGACCGATCTGGGTGAATTCCTTCTCGCCGAACCCGCGCGTGGTGCCAGCCGGCGAGCCGACGCGAACGCCGGAGGTGACCATCGGCTTCTCGGGGTCGAACGGCACGCCGTTCTTGTTGCAGGTGATGAAGGCGCGCTCGAGCGCTTTCTCCATCGCGTTGCCCTTCTGGCCTTTCGGGCGGAAGTCGATCAGGGCCGAGTGGTTGTCAGTGCCGCCCGAGACGACATCGAGGCCGCAATCCTGAACCGCCTTGGCCATCGCACGCGCGTTGGCGACGACGTTCTGGGCGTAGACCTTGAACGAGGGATCGAGCGCCTCCTTGAAGGCCACGGCCTTGGCGGCGATCACGTGCATCAGCGGGCCGCCCTGCAGGCCGGGGAACACCGCGGAATTCAGCTTCTTGGCGAGCTTTTCGTCGTTGCAGAGGATCAGGCCGCCGCGCGGTCCGCGAAGCGATTTGTGCGTGGTCGACGTCACGACGTGTGCATGGGGCACCGGCGAAGGGTGCGCGCCACCGGCGACGAGACCGGCGATGTGGGCCATGTCGACCATCAGGTATGCGCCGACGCTGTCTGCGATCTCGCGGAACTTCTTCCAGTCCCAGATGCGCGAATAGGCCGTACCGCCAGCGAGGATCAGTTTCGGCTTGTGCTCGTGAGCAAGACGCTCAACCGCCTCCATGTCGACGCGGTGATCGTCTTCGCGCACGCCATAGGAGACGACGTTGAACCACTTGCCCGACATATTGACGGGCGAGCCATGGGTAAGGTGACCGCCGGAATTGAGATCGAGCCCCATGAAGGTGTCGCCCGGCTTCAGAAGGGCCAGAAACACCGCCTGGTTCATCTGGCTGCCGGAGTTCGGCTGGACGTTGGCGAATTCGCAGTCGAACAGCTGCTTTGCCCGTTCGATGGCCAGCGTCTCGATCTCGTCGACGAACTCGCAGCCGCCATAATAACGACGCCCCGGATAGCCTTCCGCATACTTGTTCGTCAGGATCGTGCCCTGCGTTTCAAGGACGGCTCGGGAGACGATGTTTTCCGAGGCGATCAGCTCGATCTGCTGCGACTGGCGCTGAAATTCGCGGGCGATGCTGGCCGCAATATCGGGATCCGCCTGTTCGAGCCCTGCGCCGAAGAAACCCGTTGGCCTGATGTCTTCTTTCGACACGGGGTGGCTCATCGAAACGCCTCCAGATCGCAGGGAAATGCCATGATTCCCGGCGATACGGCCTCCAGCCCGCAATGGCAAGATATCGGCGGCCGCAGAGGTCCAGCTGAGTTAATTAGCCGCTGCGACAGTATAAATGTTTGAATATTTGAAACCGTGAAAGATGTCGCTTGCTTTTTGCGAATTGTATTGCTTTTCTCCCGACACTCAAAAGCAACCAGCACATGAACGCCCCGGACAATTGAGCGAACAGTCAGATAACCCTGCGGAAACTAATCTGGATCATCTGCGCATGACCTCGCAGATCGTGGCTGCTTTTGTGTCTAACAACCCGGTGCCTGCCGATGGCCTGCCGGGCGTCATCCAGTCCGTCTACAAGTCGGTCACCGCGCTGAGCCGCGGCGAAACCGATACGGTCGAGCGCCCCAAGCCCGCCGTCCCGATCAGCCGGTCAGTCACCGACGACCACATCATCTGCCTTGAGGACGGTCGCAAGCTGAAGATGCTGAAGCGCTACCTGCGCTCGCATTACGACATGTCGCCGGAGGAATACCGCCAGCGGTGGGGCCTGCCGTCGGACTATCCGATGGTGGCGCCGAGCTACGCCGCCCGCCGATCGCGCTTCGCCAAGGAGATCGGACTGGGCAAGTCGCGCCGCACGCAGAGCGCCGGCTGACCGTCTCAGGCGAGAACGCCTCCGCCGCCATCTCCGGAAGACCCGCCGCGATCATCCTTGGTCTTGCCCGAAGACTTGCGGCGGACGTAGTCGAGCTTCGCGATCGCGAGTTTCTCAATGTCTGCGCGAGAGGCGCTCACCGGCGCGATAAAGCTGACCTCAAGGCCATCGCCTGAATCCACGGCGCGGACTTCAAGGCCGCTGCCGACCTGGTTCATCTCGATGTAGACTTCGTGTCGCGGCTCGCTCACTCGCCGCCCTCTCCACCTGGCTGGTCAGGCCGCCGTCCGCTCCAGGCCCAGCTGCGCCCAGATCGCCACCAGCGCCGAAACCAGTTCGTCCATCATCGCTTCGGTGTGATGCGGCGACGGCGTGAAGCGCAGGCGCTCGCCGCCCTTCGGCACGGTCGGATAGTTGATCGGTTGCACGTAGATGCCGAAGTCGAACAGCAGCGTATCCGACAGCGCCTTGCACCGCTCTGGATCGCCGACGTGGAGCGGGACGATGTGCGTGTCCGCCATCATGACCGGCAGGCGCGCTGCGATCATCTTCTGGCGCAGCAGCTCGGCCTTCTCCTGATGGACCTTGCGCAGCTCGACGCCGAACTCGCCGCGCAGCTTGCGGATCGATGTCAGCGAACCTGCGGCCAAGACCGGGCAGGTCGAAGTCGAGAAAATGAAACCGGGGGCCATCGACCGGATCGCATCGATGATGATGGCGTCGGCGGCGATGTATCCGCCCATCACGCCGAAGGCCTTCGCCAGCGTGCCTTCGCAGATCGTGATGCGGTCCATGACGCCATCGCGCTCGGCAATGCCTGCGCCCGTAATGCCGTACATACCGACGGCGTGGACTTCATCGAGATAGGTGATCGCGTCGAACTCTTCGGCGAGATCGCAGATCTCCTTCATCGGCGCGACATCGCCATCCATCGAATAGACGGACTCGAAGGCGATCACCTTCGGCGCATCGGCCGGATCGTTCTCCATCAGCGCACGCAGGTGTCCGACATCGTTGTGACGGAACACGCGCTTGGCGCATTGCGCCCGCTTGATGCCTTCGATCATCGAGGCATGGTTCAACGCGTCCGAATAGATGATGACGTTGGGCATGATCTTCGCCAGCGTCGACAGCGTGGCGTCGTTCGACACATAGCCCGAGGTGAAGAGAAGCGCCGCTTCCTTGCCGTGGAGCGAAGCCAGCTCCTTTTCCAGGTCAACGTGATAGCGCGTGGTGCCGGAGATGTTGCGCGTGCCGCCCGAGCCGGCACCGAAGGCGTCGACTGCTTCCTTCATCGTCTCGATGACGTCGGGATCCTGGCCCATGCCGAGATAATCGTTCGAGCACCAGACCACGACTTCCTGCTCGGAGCCGTCGAGGTGACGCGCAGATGCGCGCGGAAACTTGCCGCGATGCCGCTTGAGATCGATGAAGACGCGGTATCGGCCTTCGTCGCGGATTTCCTTCACCGCATCTTCGAACGCCGCCAGATGTTTCATGTTTCATTCGGCGCAACCGTGCGCGCCGCTCCCATGTACTGGCCGTTACTCTAGCGTCATGCACGACCGATGAACATACATATGCGCACATTGAACGGCTGTTAAACGCCTGATTGTCGCAGAATTTTTGCGAACCATTCGCAAGTCGGCGAGGGGCCGACATTCGCGCCCAGCCAACGCAAGAACGCCGGCCACTCGTAGGAGTGACCGGCGCAGGGTTGTCTGACGTGGGTCGACGGCGCCTGTCTTTCGCAGGACTGCCCTCGCCCAGGTTTTGGAAGTCCTAGAGCTGGTAGCGGATCTGGTCCGACCAGAAGCGCTCAAGCCGCGAGATCGTGCGGTTCAGCTGGTCGAGATCGTCCGGGCGCACGCTGGCGGTCGGCTCAAGCGAAGTCGCTTGTTTCTCGAAGAGATCCTGAACGCGGGCGCGCACAGCAAGACCCGACGGCGTGAGTTTGAGACGAACCGTGCGGCGGTCATCGCTCGAACGGGTCTGGATCAGATAGCCGCCTTCCTGAAGCTTCTTCAGGTTGTAGGACATCGACGTGCCGGCGAACGAACCGCGGGCGCGCAGCGCGCTGGCCGGGGTCTCGCCATCGCCAATTTCATACAGCAGGAGCGCCTGGACACCCGTCAGCGAACGCTCGCCCGAACGCTCGAGCTTGTCCTTCACAACATCGTGCAGACGACGATGCGCCTGCTCCAACAGCGCGAGCGCCTTCAGAAAGGTTTGCTCGACGTCACCTTCATCACCGGTCGCCCGGATCGCTACTTCAGTCATCATCACCACCATCAGCCGTGTGTTTTTGTTTAGGCTGAGCGAGTGAATACAGGACTATACCTAAGCAATCGCTAAAACAGATACATTTCAACGAACTTTTCGACGGTATTTGATCGATTTTTGTTTGGTTCGTTATTGTGAACCACAAGTAAACAGAAACAACGCGATTACCCGGATCGGCTGAGTCCAGCGCCGTCGCTCACACCGCCGTCGCCGCCTGACCACGTGACGGACCGGTCACTTTTTGGGGATATGGGCGCCCAATCCTTCCGCGTCCGGGGGAATCATAGGCAACAGACAAGGCGCGGCTGCGTTTCCTTGCTGCATTTCCGAGTATCCATGTCGCCGGCAGAGGCGTAGGTGTTTTTCTCCTCCGACGACCCCAAATAGACCAGCGCAACAAGCCGGCAGAACATACATGGCGACTCTCGCGAACGACGCGCCCCTCCCCTACAGAATTCGGCCCGCACGCGGCAGCGAAGTGGGCGAGTTGCAGAACATCGATCTGGCTTCAGCCACCCTGTTCCGGTCCACCGGGCTGATCGACTTCGGCGAGCTGGGCGAGCCCTCCGATCCCATTCCGGAAGACCGTCTGCGCCAGGGATTTGGCGACGGCCTCGTCTGGGGCGCAGTCGACGATCGCGACAACCTCGTCGGTTTCGCGCTCTGTTCGGATCGCGGCGACGACCTCTATCTCGAACAACTGTCCGTCCTGCCCCGCCACGGCCGGCAGGGGCTTGGCGCGCGGCTCGTGCGCCGGGCGATCGTCGAGGCGGAAGCCCGCTCCTACAAGCGGCTGTCGCTTTCGACCTTCCGCAAGGTGGCCTGGAACGGCCCCTTCTACCGCAAGCTTGGCTTCCGCGAGGTGCCGATCTGGCGGCTCCAGGACTGGCAGATCGAGATTCGCGAACTGCAGAAGCAGACCATGGACGTCCGCCAGCGCTGCTTCATGCAGCGTCCGGTCAAGCGCGCCCGGTTCGCGATCGGCATGGCCGCAAACGCCAACTGACGACAATTCGTCCGCGCCCGGCGAGGATGACTTTCACTTTCGCTGCGGCTAACCCTTCCGCCAAGAGGGAGCCGCCATGCCGAAATCCATTCTCACCAGCGCCTATCCCGCAGGCCGCATGCGCCGCCTGCGCCAGTTCGACTGGTCACGCAGGCTGGCCCGGGAGAGCATGCCGTCTCGGACGATCTCGTCTGGGGCATGATCGTTCACGACGGCAAGGCGCCGCGCGATCCGGTCAAATCCATGCCCGGCGTCGACAGGCTGAACATCGATGAGGCCGCGAAGGCCGCCGTGCGCGCACGCGAGCTCGGGATTCCGGCGATCGCGGTCTTCCCGCACATCGATCCGGCGAAGAAGGATGAAGGCGGTTCGCAGGCGGTCGATCCGGACGGCCTGATCCCGAACGTCATCCGCGCCATGAAGGCCGCCGCGCCGGAGGTCGGCGTGGCATGCGACGTCGCCCTCGATCCCTTCACCTCGCATGGGCATGACGGCCTGCTCGACGACGCCGGCTACGTCCTCAACGACGACACGGTTGAAGTACTGACCCAGCAGGCGCTGGTCGGGCCGAGGCCGGCGCCGACATCGTTGCCCCCTCCGACATGATGGACGGCCGCATCGGCATGATCCGCGACGTGCTGGATGAGCACGGTCACGACCGGACGATGATCCTGTCCTACGCCGCGAAATACGCCTCCTGCTTCTATGGCCCCTACCGCGACGCCGTCGGCACCGCCGCCACCCTCAAAGGCGACAAGAAGACGTACCAGATGGACTTCGGGAACACCGAGGAAGCCTTGCGCGAAGTCGCGATGGACATCGAGGAAGGCGCCGACATGGTGATGGTGAAACCCGGCCTGCCCTACCTCGACATCATACAGCGGGTATCGTCCGAATTCGGCGTGCCGACGCTGGCCTTCCAGATCTCGGGCGAATACGGGCAGATCAAGGCGGCCTCAGCGCTGGGCTGGCTGGACGAGGACAAGGCGATCATCGAAACGCTCTCGGCGTTCAAGCGCGCGGGCGCATCCGGCGTGATCACCTATTTCGCCGAGCGTGCAGCCCAGTTGCTGGATTAGGCGGTAGCCCGCGAGAGCACGACCCTGCGGACCGGAACGCAGACCGCCAGCGCCAGCCCGATGCCGAGCAGGTCGGCGAGCGCATCCCACGGCGACGCCGTGCGCTCGGCATAGACCAGTCCCTGGAAGAACTCCGTCCCGACGGCGACCAGCGACATGTGGGCCACCCAGAACAGGAGATAGCGGCCCGGCAGCGCCAGCGCCGCAGGCGCCGTGACGCCGGCGAAGGCCACGAAATGAAGCAGCTTGTCCTGATGGGGGAACAGCGGCGGCGGTCCCTCCGGCAGGCCCATCAACAGGTAGGCCAGCAACGCGAAGGCGGCGCCCGACAGGACTCCCAGACCGATCTGGACCGACCGCGTCTTCAGTTTTTCATTCATCCAGTCGGACATCACTTAACCTTTGCCACTCCCCTGATGGCCGACTTCGGTGAAAATCGGGTGAACTGTGGGCCAATCGGCTTCGTTGCCTTTTTTGCTCGACAGCGCCAGCGCTTCGGATGTAATGGGCGCGGCTTTTTGAAGGAAGCGACTCACATGGACCCTCCCGGGTCACCCTATGCCCTGAGACGAGCACGTCCGGCTGATCTCCAAGCACTTATCGCGATGGAAACAAGCGCCTTCACCGGCGACCGCCTGTCTGCGCGCAGCTTTCGCCGCCACGTTGAATCGCCCCGCGCCGACCTGGTCGTCGCCGCCCGAAACGGCGAAATCGCCGGATACGCCCTCAACTTCTACCGCGCCAACTCGACGCTGGCGCGGCTCTACTCGATCGCCGTCGACGAAACCCACCGCGGGCGCGGCCTCTCCTCGCGGATGATCGGCGATCTCGAGCGAAAGGCCCGCCAGCGCGGCTGCGACCGGCTGCGCCTTGAAGTGCGCATAGACAATGACGGCGCCATCGCGGCATACGAACACATGGGGTTTCGCCCCATCGGCCGCATTGCGCGTTACTACGAAGACGGCCAGACCGCATTACGCATGGAAAAGTCGCTGCATTCACCAACCGCGAGGCTCGCGGCATGAGAGACTGGATCCTGATCGCTGACGATCTGCGCGACCTCGCCGCCCTGGGGGCGCCGTTCCGCATGATGACGACGCGAGATTATGTGCTGCAGCCAAAGCTGCTGTCCGGCGCCCACCCCAAAATCATCAACCTTGCCCGCACCTATGGCTACCAGACGGACGGGTATTACGCGTCCCTGCTTGCCGAGGCGCGCGGTCACCGCGTCGTGCCGAGTGTCGAGACGATGCTGGACCTCGCAGATTCCAAGGGCATCGAACCCGCGATCCCCGAGCTCGAACTGATCCTTGAGCGGGACATCTCCAAGAATGGCAATGGCGAAACGCTGCCTGACAAGCTCCTCATCTGCTTTGGCGAAACCCAGGACGAACGTATCAAGCGCTTCGGGCGCATCCTGTTCGACTGGTATCGCGCGCCCGTGGTTCAGGTCACGCTCGGCGAGGAGAAGGGCCATCGCAAGATCAAGCGGATCAAGCTCCAGCCCTTCACCGCGCTCAAGGGCGACGACCAGAAGTTCTTCGTCGACGCCCTGACCAAGTACACGGGCCGCGTCTGGCGGAACCCGAAGGGCCGCACGATCGCGAAGTACTCGATCGCGGTGCTCTATGATCCTGACGAGAAGCTGGCGCCGTCCAGCGTCGACACGCTGAAGCACTGGGCCCGCCTCGCCGAGAAGGACGGGGTCGAGATCGAACCGATCACCAAGAAGGATCTCGCCCGCCTCGCCGAGTTCGACGCGCTGTTCATTCGCGAGACGACGTCCATCACCAACCACACCTACCGCTTCGCGCGCCGCGCCTGGGCGGAGGGCATGCCGGTGATCGATGACCCGATCTCGATGATGAGGTGCACCAACAAGGTCTACCTCTGGGAATTGCTGGTCGGCGCAAACCTTCCCGCGCCGGACACCATCATCATTCAGGAGCGCACGCCGTTGTCCGAAGTCGCCGACAAGCTCGGCTTCCCGCTGGTCCTGAAGATCCCGGACGGCTCCTTCTCGCGCGGCGTGAAGAAGGCGAAGACGATGGAAGAGCTGACGTCGATCGCCAAGGAATTGCTCGAAGACTCAGACCTCGTCATCGCGCAGGAATTCATCCCGACCGATTTCGACTGGCGCATCGGCGTCCTCGACAAGACTGCGATCTTCGCCTGCCAGTACAAGATGGCGCGCGGCCACTGGCAGATCGTCAACCACAAGTCTGACGGCAAATCGATTGAGGGCGGCTTCAACCCGATCGCGCTCGCCGACACCCCGCAGGAGATCGTCGACATCGCGGTCAAGGCGGCAAACCTGATTGGCGACGGCTTCTACGGCGTCGACATCAAGTCCGGCCCCAACGGCCCCGTGATCATCGAGATCAACGACAACCCCAATCTCGAACACGGCATCGAGGACAGCTGCGAGAAGACGGCTGTGTGGTCCGCGCTGACGCAATGGTTCCTGAAGCGTCTGGACGCCTGATCCCCGCATGGACACCGTCCGGAGATCGGCTACCCTCCGGGCTCCAACCACAGCCGTCCGGAGCGCCGCCATGTCTCTAGCGTCCACACTCACCTCTGGCCGCAGGCTTGGCGTCGGCGCCTGCGCCCTCATGCTGGCGGCTTGCGCAAATCCCCCGGCGCCCAGCACGGACGCGGTCGCCAACGCTTCGCCGCCGGCGACCAACACCGCTGCAGCTTCGGCGGCCTTCGATCCTGCCACACTCGTCAATTTGCCAACCACAGTCGACTATGAGCCGCCCGAAGGGATCACCTATCGCGCGGACAGCTTTCTCAGCGAGAACGTCCGGCTGACCGCCCAGTGGTTCCACGCCAGCGAGAATGACGGCCAGACGCTGCCGACAGTCGTCATGGCCCACGGCTGGGGCGGCACTGCGGCCGGCTTTCGCCGCGACGCTGTCGACCTCGCACGCGCAGGCTATCTGGTCGCCGTCTTCGATTATCGCGGTTGGGGCGAAAGCGATTCCCGCGTGGTCCTGACGACGCCACGGCCATCCGACGCAACGCCTGGCGCCACGTACACGGCGCAGGTCACCGAACTGCGCGGCTATATCGATCCATGGGAGCAGGTCGAAGACTGGTTCAACGCCATCAGCTACGTGGCGACGCAACCGATGGTCGACACGTCACGCATCGGCGTACGCGGTTCGAGCTTTTCCGGCGGCCACATCGTCTACGTCGCAGCCCATGAGCCGCGGGTGAAAGCCATCGTGGCGCAGGTGCCGGGCATGGAAGGCCGCCCGAACGCGCCCTACACGCCTGATCCGGCAGCGGCGATCGAAGCCGCCAACGCCGCCGCAGGCCGCCTGACGACCGGCGAACAGGGATACCCGGATGCAGGCGCTCAGGAGGTCGGCAATCTGGTCGGCGCCCCGATCGGCAACAAGGTGACACGCTGGGCGCCGGTGGAGATGGCGGAACGCGTTTCGCAGCCCACGCTGTTCATCATGGCGGAGAACGAGGAATTGTTCTCCAACGAACTGACCGGCATCAAGGCGTGCGAAATGGTCACCGGCCCGCGCAAGGCCATCATGATCCCCGACATCGCGCATTACGGCATCTACGGCGCCGAGCGTGAGCTGGCGATCAAGACCGCCATCGACTGGTTTGATCGCTACCTGAAGCCTGATGGCGCATCGACCCGCATCCCTGTCGATCGCAGCGAGCCGGAACGCGGCGACTGCCGCGCGCCCTTCGTGCGACCGCCCGGCGTCGGCGCGCCTGCTACGCAATGATTAGCGCCAAGCGGCAGCTATGCGCGATCTCTCAGCCGCGTTGTCCGCACTCAGATCCAGTCGGACACGTGCCAACCTGTTTGGGCTAAGCGATCGATTGACTACACAATCTCTATCCACGCCACCAAAGGTGCCGTTGGATGCTGTCATCTTGTCCATCGGCGGCTACGCTCATCGCCATCGCGATGAGCTCGCGCGATTGCGTTGGCGCTCTGACGGACGATCCTATTTGATGACATTTCTGCATGGCGCAGCATTGCTGCTCGCCACACTGAAGAATCCCCCATATGCTTGCCCTCATCTTGTCTGGGTATGGGGGAATTCATGATGGTTCAGGCAACGCGCATCCTGGCGTTCACTCTCGGGCTGGCCAGCCCTGCATTTGCGGACACGGGGCCATACGTCGTCGGCGAAGTCGGCAGCCACAACATAAATTTCGATGCTACGGGTGCGGCGGTCGGCGCGGTCGAGCCGAGCTATCCCTTCGCCTACAGTGCGACGGCCAACGCGGAAGCCATCACGCTGGGCGGAGGTTACGACTTCGAGATCAGCGGCTCGCCCTGGGCTTTCGGCGTGGAGGGCCTCTACAGTTTCGTTTCGGATGAGCAGGCGTCGAACGTCGTGATCACCCGGGACAGCGGGCCGCTCTCCTATCTCACCTGCAGCGTGGCGCTGGCGGCCAACGGCACGTGCCCACCTGGTGGAACGGTCCAGAACGCGGTCACGTCGTTCACCGAACGCCAAGTCCTGGAGTTCCGAACGCAGGTCGATTACACGGCGGCCGCGCTGCTGACAGTCAGCTATGCCATCGATCGCATCCGCCTGACGGCTGGCGCCGGGGCGGCCTTCGCCGACGTCAACGTCGGCTATACCGAGTTTGACCAAGGGGTATTGCAGCCCGTTTTCAACGCACAGGGCTTTCTGATCGACCGGCAGCCCATCCGGTATCCCACCGCAACCATGACGGAAAGCAAGACCGCGACAGGCTGGGCCGCGCGCGCCGGCGTCGAATACCAGTTGAACGACCGGATCGCCCTCGGCCTGCAATATCAGGCCGCCGACTACGGTGACATCAGCCTGGCGAGCGCGCGGCTCCCAGCCTACAACGTCAGCGCCGCCGGTCAGCAGATCCAGTTGCGGGCCAGGGTCTCGTTCTAGCTCAGGCGCTTCCTACCCGCGCGGTGAAATCGTCCGAGTGCTCAACCCAGGCGCTCTTGCCGCCGCCCGCCGCTGCGCCCAAATATCACCCAGAATCAACGTGAGACTGGGTGTCATGAATCAAGCAAAGACCTTCATGCTGCTTGCCGCGCTGACGGCTCTGTTCGTTGGCTTCGGCTACCTGCTTGGCGGGCCGGCAGGCATGGTCATCGCCTTCGGTGTCGCCATCGCCATGAACGCCTTTTCCTACTGGAACGCCGACAAGCTCGTCCTGCGCATGTACAAGGCGCAGCTGGTTGACGAGACCCATCCAGACGCCCTGATCCGTAACTACGTGTCCGACGTGAAGGAGATGGCGACGGGCGCTGGCATGCCCATCCCGCGCATCGGCATCCTGCCGCAGGACCAGCCCAATGCCTTCGCGACCGGCCGGAACCCCGAAAACGCCGTCGTCTGCGCCACTGTCGGGCTGCTGAAAATGCTGTCGCGCGAAGAAATCCGCGGCGTGATGGCTCACGAGCTTGCCCACGTGAAGAACCGCGACACGCTGACGATGACCGTGACGGCGACGGTCGCTGGCGCAATCACGATGCTCGCCAATTTCGCGCTGTTCTTCGGCGGCCGCGACCGTCCCGGCGGCATCATCGGCACGCTAGCGATCATGATCCTCGCGCCCATGGCTGCGGCGCTTGTGCAGATGGCCATCAGCCGCTCGCGCGAATACGAGGCTGACCGCATCGGCGCCGAAATTGCGCACGACCCGCAGGCGCTGGCGTCCGCCCTGGCGAAGATCGAGGGCTATTCCAAGCGCATCATGAACGAACAGGCCGAGCGCAATCCCGCATCCGGCCAGCTCTTCATCATCAATCCGTTGTCCGGCCAGCGCGCCGACAACCTGTTCTCGACCCATCCCAACACAAAGAACCGGATCGACGCGCTGATGAACATGGTCGGCGCCGGACCGCGCCCTGCGCCGGACGGCGAATACGTAACGGCCGTCCCGACCACGAAGGGACGCCGCGCCAAGGGCCCGTGGGGCTAACGCTCGTCAGGAGGCGTGTCTCTGTGCGCCTCTGCGAATGCCTCGATCTCATCTGCCGCGTACTTCACAGCACGCCGCTTGGTAGAGGCCGGCTGGTGCGTCAGTGAAACGCCCGCGCGCCGCGCGGTCTGGGGGCGTATCGGGCGCTTCTCGAAGCCGCCGCCGCAATTGGGGCAGACGTTGTGCAGCCGCGTCTCGACGCAGTCCGCGCAGAAGGTGCACTCATAGGTGCAGATACGTGCGTCTGCGGCGGCGGGCGGCAGGTCCTTGTCGCACAACTCGCAATTCGGTCTGAGCTCGAGCGCCATGGCCGCCCCCTAGAAAAGATCGCCCTGTTTGGCGGCGGTTTTCGCCTTGGGCTTCGCCCTTGCCTTTGGCCCCGCCGAAGCCTGCGCGGGTTTTGGCTGTGGCGCCGCTTCGCCAGTTGCAGTCGCCGCCACATCACCATCTGCGAACCGCAATGACAGCGCATCGCCGCCGGAAATGCCGCTGGCCGCCCGCACCAGATTGCCGTCCGCATCCGATACCAGCGCAAAGCCGCGCTTGAGCACGCCTTCATAGGACAAGCTGTCCAGCACGCGCCCCTGCGTCTCCAGCTGTCGTCGCGCATGGTCGATCCGGCGCATGGCGGCGGGACGTAGCCGCTCTGCTGCACGCGACACATCGATCCGCCGCCGCTCGACGTCACGCCGCAAAGCGCCGGGGCGCAACTGCGCCGCTAGCTCACCATAGGCCGACCGCTTGCGCGCGATCGCCTGCCCCAGCGCGCCTGAAAACTTGTGCGACGCCATGTCGAGCCGCTGGCGCGGGGCCTGCAGCAACGCGTCGGCGCGCGGGAATGCGCCGATGGCGGATCTCAGTTCCAGCCGGCGCTTCTCGACCAGCCGCAACAGCAGGCGGGACACGCGACCGCCAAGGTCGCCAACCGAAGCCGCCAGCTCCGAACGCACGGGCAACGCCATTTCGGCCGCGCCAGTCGGCGTCGGCGCCCTGCGGTCAGAGGCGTAGTCGATCAGCGTCGTATCCGTCTCATGGCCTACAGCCGAAATCAGCGGGATCACGCTGTCGGCCGCCGCGCGCACGACCCGCTCCTCGTTGAACGGCCACAGTCTTCGATCGAACCGCCGCCGCGCGCCACGATGATCAGGTCCGGACGCGGGATGGCGCCGCCGGGCTTCATCGCGTTGAACCCGCGTATCCCCGCCTCGATCTGCTCTGCGGCGCGTTCGCCCTGCACCAGCGTCGGCCAGATCAGCACGTGGACGGGAAACCGCTCCCGCACGCGATGGAGGATGTCGCGGATCACCGCGCCCGTAGGCGAGGTCACGACGCCGATCACCGACGGCAGGTAGGGCAGCGGCTTCTTGCGACTGTCGTCAAACAATCCCTCGGCGGCCAGCTTCTTCTTGCGCTCCTCCAGGAGTTGCATCAGCGCGCCGACGCCCGCAGGCGCCATCGTCTCGGCGACCAGCTGATAGTTCGAGCGGCCCGGATAGGTCGACAGCTTGCCGGTCGCGACAACCTCCAGCCCCTCCTCCGGCCTGAACGGCAACTTGTTGACGTTGCCCTTCCACATCACCGAGTTGAGCGTCGCCTTGTCATCCTTGATATCGAAATACGCATGCCCCGACTTGGCGATCACGACGCGGCCCAGCTCGCCGCGCACCCGGACGAAGCCATAGGCGTCCTCGATGGTGCGTTTCAGCGCCATCGACAGCTCGGAGACCGACATCTCCGGCACATTGGATGAGCCGCCCGGATGCGGCGGCACAGAATCAAGAAGATCGCTCATACCGCCGACTATACCGATCAACGCGCCAAGGTCAGGCCGGATGGCGCCTCCACCGCCGGCAAAAGTCCGTCCGCATCGCGCCGATTCATGTGGAATACTGGCGAACCACCGTTACTCTGGCCCAGCCCACCGAGCAGAGCGGAACTCAGATGCCCGACTTCCAGACCGACCATGTCCGCTATCGCTGTGAAGCAGGGATCGCTCATATCACGCTCGACAGGGCGCCGGTGAACGCCCTCAGCCTCGCCTTCATCCAGGATATTGTCGCCGCCTTCCGACGTGCGGCCGCCGACCAGAGCGCGAAAGTCGTCATCCTTGAAAGCGCGGTCCCGGGCCGGTTTTCGGCCGGCCTCGATCTCGACATCCTGCTGGGCAAGCCGGCGAGCGAAGTGCGCAAATTCCTCACATCGCTCTATATCGACCTGTTCAACGCGCAGCACGACCTTGGCAAGCCATCGATCGCGGCGGTGTCCGGCACAACCCGCGGCGGCGGCATGACCCTTTCGATCTCCTGCGACATCATCCTCGCCGCCGACAGCGCGACATTCGGCTATCCGGAGATCGACGTCGGCGTCCTGCCAGCCATCCACTTCGCTCACCTGCCCAAGATCATCGGGAGACACCGCGCATTCGAGCTTCTCTTCACCGGACGCAGCTTCAGCGCATCGGAAGCAAAGGAGTTCGGCCTGGTCAGCCACGTCTATCCCGATGACCAGTTATCCGGCGAGGCGCTCACGCTCGCCAGCCGGCTTGCCGCCAAGTCGCCGACTGCCCTACGCCTCGGACGCGCCGCCTTCATGCGTCAGAATGATCTCGACTATCGCCGCGCCATCGCCGTCGCTGTCGAGGACTTCTGCAACATCGCGACATCGCCCAATGGCCAGGAGGGCCTGCGCGCCTTTGTGGAAAAGCGGGCGGCCAACTGGTTGCCGGATCAATAGCAGCGCGGTTCCCCGCGACCGCGAATTCCCACAAAACGGCAGACAACCCGCCGCCATGCAGGCTAGTAAGACGCCGGAATCGAGGGTGACGACATGAAAATCCTGATCGTTGGCAGCGGCGGACGCGAACACGCCCTCGCCTGGCGCCTGCAGCAGAGCCCGCGCGTGTCCGAGATCGTCTGCGCCCCGGGCAATCCGGGCATGGCGCAGCTCGGCCGCTGCATCCCGGTAGCCGCCGGCGATGTCGAAGGCCAGCTGGAACTGGCCAAGATAGAGCGGCCACATCTTGTGATCGTCGGGCCCGAACAGCCGCTAGTCGACGGGCTGGCCGACAAGCTGCGCGCTGCAGACATTCCGGTGTTCGGCCCGTCCGCCCGCGCCGCCATGCTGGAAGGCTCCAAGGGCTATTCCAAGGACTTCATGGCGAAATACAACATCCCGACCGCCGCCTATGGCCGCTTCACCGACGCCGCCAGGGCCAAGTCCTTCCTCGACCGCTTCAAACCTCCCTACGTCCTGAAGGCCGATGGGCTCGCCGCCGGCAAGGGCGTGATCATCGCCGAGACCCTTCCGCAGGCGGAAGAAGCCATCGATTCGCTCCTTGGCGGTCGGTTCGGCGCTGCATCATCCAGCCTCGTCATCGAGGAATTCATGCACGGCGAGGAAGCCAGCTTCTTCGCCATTTCTGATGGAGAGACCGCGATCGAGCTGGCGGGCGCGCAGGACCACAAGCGCGTCGGCGAAGGCGACACGGGCGTCAACACCGGCGGCATGGGCGCCTATTCGCCCGCGCCGATCCTCGACCCCGCGATGCAAAAGCGGGTGATGGACGAGATTGTGACGCCAACGATCAAGGGCATGGCAGCCGAAGGCCGCCCTTACCGCGGCGTCCTGTTCGTCGGCCTGATGATCGACGACACCGGGCCGCGCGTCGTCGAATACAATTGCCGCTTCGGCGACCCCGAGTGCCAGGTGATCATGCCTCGCCTGAAGGACGATCCGCTTCCGCAATTGCTGGCGTGCGCGACGGCCGGCCTCAAGGATTGCAAGCGGCTCGAACGATTCTCGGATCACGCCGTGACCGTGGTGCTGGCTGGCGAAGGCTATCCGGCCGACCCGAAGAAGGGCGGCGTCATCGGCGGTCTCCAGGAAGCCGCCAGCGTCGAGGGCGTCACCATCTTCCACGCCGGCACCAGGCAGGAAGGCGGCGACATCATCGCCAACGGCGGACGCGTCCTGAACATCACCGCCCATGCCCCCACGCTCCGGCAGGCCGTCGACCGCGCCTATGAAGCCATCGACCGGATCGACTGGCCCGACGGCTTCTGCCGGCGAGATATCGCGTGGAGAGCTCTGGCGAGAGAATAAAGGCTATGGCGAAGCTGGTTGTCGGGATGAACATGTCGCTCGACGGCTATGTCGATCACGACCGCTTCGAGCCCGGCCCCGCCCTGTTCCAGCACTTCATCGAACAGACCCGCAGCCTTGCGGGCAGCATATATGGTCGCGGCCTCTACGAGCTGATGCAGTATTGGGACGCGGACGATTTTGAACTACACGCTGGCGCCGATCTGGAACCGCTTCGCGCGTTTGCTGACGCGTGGCGGCGTCAGCCGAAATGGGTGGTGTCTCGCTCGCTGGAATCGGTCGGGCCCAACGCCACCCTGCTGCGCGAGAATTTTGCGGAGGATATCCGCCGCATAAAGTCGGAGGTGGAGGGTCGGATCGACGTCGGGGGTCCGGTCCTGGCCGCCAGTCTCGCGAAGCTGGGTCTCATCGACGAATATCAGATCTATCTCCGTCCATATGTACTGGGGAAAGGCAGGCCATATTTCACGGAGGCCCAGCCGCCCCTACGGCTGATTTCCAACGAACGGGTCGGCGAAGACGCGGTCTGCCTGACCTACGCGCCAGCGTGATATCGGCAACAGTTCCAGCTGTTGCGAGCCCCTGCCCAAATTCCCGGCTTTGAGGTCTGGAGCAAGACTGGCTATGTTCCGGCCAAACTGAGCAGGATTCCCATGACCGACAGCGAAAATCCCGAAGCCATCTTTTCCGGCACCAAGGAAGTCACCGAGGCGCATCGCTTCGACGAGGTGAAGCTGGCGCAGTGGATGGAGGCCAATGTCGAGGGCTATGTCGGGCCGTTGGAGGTGCGCCAATTCAAGGGCGGCCAGTCGAACCCGACCTATCAGCTGATCACACCCAAGAAAAAGTACGTCATGCGCCGCAAGCCGCCCGGCAAGCTCCTGCCTTCGGCGCATGCAGTGGACCGCGAGTATCGCGTGCTGTCGGCGCTCTACCCGCTCGGCTTTCCGGTCGCGCGCCCCTACGCCCTTTGCGAGGACGAAAGCGTCGTCGGCACGATGTTCTACGTGATGGACATGGTCGAGGGCCGCATCCTGTGGGACGCCACCCTGCCGGACTACGAACCCTCCGAACGCAGCGCCATCTTCGACGCGAAGATTTCAACCCTCGCGCAACTCCACAACGTCGACTGGAAAGCGGCCGGCCTCGAAGGCTTCGGCAAGGACGGCGATTACGTTGCCCGCCAGATCCATCGCTGGACCAAGCAATACGTCGCCTCGGAGACCACCAAGATCCCCGAGATGGACAAGCTGATGGAGTGGCTGCCGAAAAACATTCCGCCCGGCGAACGCACATCGATCGTCCATGGCGACTACCGCATTGACAACATGATCCTGCATCCGACCGAACCGAAGGTGCTGGCGGTGCTCGACTGGGAGCTCTCCACCCTCGGCGACCCGCTGGCCGACTTCACCTACCACCTCATGTCGTGGGAAATGCCCTCGTCCGACCCTCAGCGCCCGTCCATCTCGGGCGTGAAGGACCTGGAAGCTTGGGGCATCCCGACAAAGGAACAGTACGTCGCGCGCTATTGCGAACTGACCGGCCGAAAGGGCGGCATGCCGGAACTGGACTACTATTTCTCATACAACGCGTTCCGGCTCGCCGGCATCATTCAGGGCATCGTCGGCCGTGTGCGCGATGGCACGGCCTCCAACGCCGCCGCCGCCCAGAACGAGGGCCGCGTCGCCCCGCTGGCGAAGTTTGCCTACAACTGCGCCCTGCGCGCGGGCATGGAGGCCTGAGCGGACGACCCTGAGCTTGCGACAATGTGATCTCGCCTGAGAGTTGCCCCTCGGACCGGATCAAAAGAAGCTGGCCGGAGATAGCGATCGACCAGTGCGGACGTGCGATCCAACGCGCGCCGCCGACGTGGAGGACAGCCCAGTGAAACCCAGCCGCTTCGCCGTCGCCCTGACGGGCGTTTGCCTTGCCGCCATTGCAGTCGGCTGCTCGCTGTCCTCGCCTCCCGCCGCCACGACCGACAGCGCTGAGGGCGGCGCAGCAGAGGCCGCCTACGACGCAACTGAGTGGACCTTTTGGGGCGGCAACGCCGGACAGACCCGCTACGCCCCGCTGGAACAGATCAACCTCGAAACCGTCGAGCGCCTGAAGATCGCATGGCGCTGGAGCGCCGACACGTCGGGCGATCCGGCCAGCGGCAACTACAAGTCGACGCCGCTGCTGGATGACGGCGTGCTCTACACCCCTTGGCTCAATCACGGCATGGCGGCGATCGACGCCGGCACCGGTGAAACCATCTGGGCGTTCGAGCCCCAACCCGCCGACATCGGGGGCCGCGCCGCCTCGCTCGTCGGCCGCTCGCTCTCTTACTGGACCGACGGAACCGAGAAACGGGTCTTCAACAACACCAGCGACGGCAGGCTCATCGCTGTCGACGCCAAGACAGGCCAAGCGGCCCCGGGCTTCGGCAAGAATGGCTGGATCGACCTACGGGAAGGCCTGATCGAAGGCAGCCCCGTCACCGATGTCGGCTCTGTCTCGCCCGCCATCGTGGTTGGCGATGTCATCGTCGCGCAGGTCATCGTGCAGGGGCCGCGCAACAAGGAAAGCGCGCCCGGCCTGATCCGCGGCTACGACGTCCGCACCGGCGAACAGCTCTGGTCCTGGAACCCGATCGCGCAACCGGGCGAGCCGGGCGCCGACACGTGGGAAGATGGCTCGAACGAATACTCCGGCGCGGCAGGCGCATGGACCATGATGAGCGCCGACCCTGAACTCGGCTACGTCTACATCCCGACCGAAACCCCGACGAACGAGTTCTATGGCGGCCACCGCCTTGGCGACGGCCTCTATGGCGAAAGCATCGTCTGCCTTAATGCAAAGACCGGCGAGCGCGTCTGGCACTACCAGATCATCAAGCACGGCATCTGGGACTACGACCTGCCCATCGCGCCGATCCTCCATGAGATCGAGAAGGACGGGAAAACGATCGAAGTCGTCACGCAGATGACGAAGCAGGGCCTGACCTTCGTTTTCGACCGGCGGACTGGCGAGCCGATCTGGCCGATCGAAGACCGCCCCGTCCCGGCCTCCAGCATCCCGGGCGAACGGGCGTCGCCGACCCAGCCTTTTCCAACCCTGCCCGAACCCTTCCTGCGGCTCGGCTATTCCGAAGACGACCTGGTCGACTTCACGCCCGAACTGCGCGCAGAAGCCATCGAACTTGCCGACCAGTACACCAAGGGCGTCCTCTACACGCCGCCCACGCTGGTGACCGACACCAACATCGGCACCTGGCTCTATCCCGGCACCGGCGGCGGCCCGAACTGGAACGGCGCCTCGTTCGATCCCGAAACCCACATCATGTACACGCCAATGCGCAAGAAGCCGCAATATGCCGGCCTGCGCGAGGGCAATCCTGAAACCACCAACATGCGCTATTACGGCGGCGGCGGCGGCGGCCCGATCTCGGGGCCGCGCGGCCTGCCGATCATGAAGCCGCCCTACTCGATTGTGATCGCGACCGACATGAACACTGGGCGCCACCTCTGGCAGATCCCGATCGGCGAAGCGGATGACAGCGTGAAGAACCACCCTGACCTTCAGGGTCTGGGGCTAGATTACTCCACGATGGGCAAGTTCGACGTGCGCCCGAGCCCACTGCTCACCAAGGAGCTGCTCTTCCTCGGCGAGTCGGGAAACATTGGCGGCGGATCCGGCGGCCCGATGTTCCGCGCCTATGACAAGCGCGACGGTTCGATCGTCTGGGAAATGGAGATGCCGACCCTCGTGACCGGCGGACCGATGACTTACGAGCTCAACGGACGGCAGTACGTGGTCGTCGCCGTCTCCAAGCGCGGCGAACCCGCAGAGCTGGTCGCTCTCACGCTCGACGGCGAAAGCGAAAACGGCCCCGCACCCGCTGGGGGCGTTGCGCTGGCCGCAGCGCCGCCATCCTCGAAAGCTGAGGCCGAGGCCATCACTGCCACGGAGGAAGAGCTGGCGCTTGGTCTCGCCAAGTACGACCAGACCTGCGCGCTGTGCCACGGCCCTGCCGGCGCAGGCATCGCGGGCGGCAACGCCCCTGCGCTGACCAACCGCACGGATTTCGCGAACATAGCCCGCGTCATCACCGGTGGTCAGGGCGAGATGCCATCCATGGCTGCCATGCTGACCGACGAAGAGATCGACGCCGTCTCCAAGTATGTCGTGAAGACCCTGGGTCCGCAGCCGCGCCCCGACAGGCGCCGGCCGCCGTCTGGCGATGATGAAAACTAGCTGAGCCTAGCCGGGCTGCGTTACGCTGAGCACGCCCAGCGTATCCAGTCCGGTAAGGACGGAATCCACCGCAATCGTCGCTAGCACAATCCCCATCACGCGGCTGATCACGCTGGCCCCGGTTGCGCCGATCAGCTTCTGGATCTGCACCGCCGCCAGCAACAGAACCAGCGTCACCGCGAGTACAAAGAGCAGCAGGCCAGCCGTCACGACCTGTTCGCTCAGGGAATTCCGGTGGTTGTCGGTCAGAACCACCACAGCCAGCATCGCGCCGGGCGAGGCGATCGATGGCATGGCCATCGGAAACACCGCGCCCGCCATGTGATCGCGCTGCAGCGCATCGATCTCGGTCGCGGGCTTTGATTCGCCGAATATCATCGACAGCGCAAACAGGAACAGCACGATCCCGCCGGCGATCTTGAATGCGCCAAGCTGGAGACCCAGCGCTTCCAGAACAAACTGCCCGCCGACCAGAAAGCCAAGCAGAACCAGGGTCGCAATGAAGACAGCGCGGACGGCAAAGCGCCGGCGCATCTCTGGCGGCACCGCCGCAGTGGCGAACAGGAACACCGGGATCGAGCCAATCGGATCGATCACGACAAACAGCGTGATCAGTTCGCGAAATACGCTTTGCAGGTCCATCCAGAGCTCATCGTACGCAAGGTGTCAGCCGCTCTGGATTGCACGAGACTGCACCCGCCGCGCAACAGAAAACCCGGACGAACATGTCGCCCGGGCTGTTCCTGCTTGAATGCTGATCTAGCGATCCACGTAGAAGTGGATCACGCGCGTACCATCGAGCTCGCAGACCGTTTCGAGGTGATCGAAGCCGCGGGGTCCGTGCAGCCGGACCCGGCCGCGCAGCTCATAGCCATGACGCTCCTCCCTGAGACGCGGCTCGCCGTCATACTGGATGGACCAATAGCGCCGGCCGCCCAGTTCACGGTTCATCGCATGGTAGCAGGCGTCGACAGCGCCTTCCTGCGTCGGCAGGGCGTAGCGACCGCCCCGGCGCCGGTCCCATCGACGATCGTCGCGTCCTCCATAGAGGTAATCATCGTCGTCATCATCGTCATCGTCGTCATACCGCGCCTGGATCAGCTGGAAGTCCGCGCGGCAGCCGTTCGAGACCCAGATCGCACGTCTCGCGACGCCCCAGTCTGATCCCTCGCGGCAGCCGGCATGCGAATGCCGCCTGACCAGTCTGACATCGGCGCCGCGCGCGCCGCGTGGCAGCGCGCAGGTCACCGTGCGATTCCCGCCCGAAGAGCAGGTAATCACCGTCGCACCGCGCTCATAACGGCCCTGATCCGCAGCAGCGGTCGGGGCGGCGAACGCCGCCGAAGCAGCCAGCGCTGCCGCAGAGGCGCCAATCGTGGCAAGTCTCTTTCTCATGGCAGTGAGACTGCAGAATGGCTGCCCAACCTGACCTGAACGCCTGCTTCAGATTTCGGCGCGTCCATCCATGAATCAGCTGGTCAGGCTGTTCCGCCGGTACATATGCCGCTCCACCCGGCCGGTCGGCTGGTGCGTGTGCAGGCATTCCACCTCATACTCCTGCCGGACGAGGTAAAAGCACTTGAGCATCCACGCACCGGTGACTTTGCGGTACCGCGCCTTGAACTCATCCGGATCGCGCCCGGCGCGCAGGTCCGCACGCCGATAGAAATCATGCAGCATCCCCGCTTCGTAGTCGTCCTCGGAGATCTCCGCCCAGTCGTTATGAGACTCCCAAGCGACAGAGTCGTCAGCATCAAACGCCTCGGCGCTGTAGTCGAACAGCATCACGCCCAGTTGCTGGTTCCAGACCAGCTGATCCTCGCCGTCGGCGACGATCTTGTAGAACGGATAATCGCTCCAGACGTCGTAATTGGGCGAGACATCGAGCGAGCGGGCCGCCTGGTGAATGACATACAATCCGCCGAGCCGCAGCGTATCGCTCTTGAGGATCTCCAGCGCCCCGCGACTGCTGTAATAGGGCGAGTAGGTTTCCAGCCGGCCCTCGGCGAAGTAGCGCGCATAGTCTTCTTCTCGAACGCGTGCGCCTGTGTCTGCGCTGCGGCAGGAAGCGCTGCACCCGCCAGTCCAACCAGCAAGAGGGCGATACGCCGGAACATCACCCGGCGTCCTTCAGCGCATCGAACCAGAGATCGAGCGCAGCAGCTTCGGCGCGTCGGCGTTCAGTAATCCGCCGCGCCTCGGCTTCTTCGCCCCAGATGCTCTCCTGAAACGCTTCGTCAACGCGCGACAGCTCGAAGGCTTCTCGGGCGCTCAGGCGCCCCTGCTCGATGGCGAGCCCCAGCACCGCTGAGCCGCACAGACCAATGCCGAAGACCAGCCCGGTCAGCCGCCAGTCGTCGAGTCCTTCAGCATGCGCCCTGACCGCCTCAATCGATTCCGCAGGCTGATCCACGGGCGACAGGCCGTCCGTCACCTCCAGCGCCACGCCCATGTCGGACGCAGCCCACGCACGCAGCGGCGACCACGCCTCATCCTGCAGCCGACGCAATTCTTCCGGTCCGTCCGCAAGATAACAGAGGAGGTCGGTCGCGACATACCGTGCCGCCTCGTCCGCCATCTCGGCGCGCGCGCCGGGCGTCCGGTCGATGGCGACGTTGGCCGTGCGCGTGAGGAACATCGAGGCAATGTCGATCCGCTCGTCCTGCGCGTCCCACTCAGCGGCGACAGCGCGGGCCAGCGGCTCCCCCGGCAGGGCGAGGTCGACCTTGGCGGGCGTCTTCAGAACCTTGTCGTCCAGCAACACCGTCCAGGCGCCCTTCGCGCCGCCTACATCCACCGTCTGGTAGAAGCGCTTCGGTCGCTGGTCGATCTCGCCTTTAAGACCCTTCAGCATGCCTCTGGTCATCCTGACGCCCGCCTCCGGCGGGCCATCAATGCCGCCAACCTACACTGAAATCCGGCTAAAATCTGGTGAAGTGTGCGCCCTAGCGCCGCGGCCGGACCCGGCTCAGCGCAAAGAACGGTCCCGCTCGGAACCCGCCTCGAAGCCCAGAACCTCAAAGGTTTCAACCATGTGCGGCGGCAGCTCGGCGACGATCTCCAGCGGCTTGCCCTTGCTCGAGAGCCCCGGCAGCCGCAGCGCCCGCGCATGCAGGTGCAACCCCGCGCCCAGCCCGCCGGGAACCGGCTTGTCGCAGGTATACTTGCGGTCGCCGACAATCGCGCACCCGATCTCAGCCATATGCATCCGCAGCTGGTGTTTCCGGCCCGTCTCCGGCTTGAGCGCAACCCAGGCCGCACGCTGGGCGGCGTTGGAGACCACGGAATACTGCGTCACCGCATGCACGGCATTCTGTTCGCCATGCTCGGCCGGACGCATCTTCTCCTTCTCATCCCCGGGCCGCTGGATTTCACCATCCAGCCGCGCAGCTCGGCATGCAGCGGGTTCGGCACGCCCAGTACAACCGCCCAATAGATCTTGTCGAGTTCGCGCGACCGGAACAGCGCGCCAAGCTTGTTCGCAACCCCAGCGGACTTGGCGAGCACCAGTACGCCGGACGTATCTCGGTCGAGACGGTGCACCAGTCTGGGCTTTTCCTCCTCCGGTCCGACAAGCGCGCGGCTGAGCGCGTCGATATGCTTTACTGTGCCAGTGCCGCCCGACCGCGATACCGGGCGGCTTGTTCAATACGATGATCTGCTCATCCTCGTGGATCACCATCGAACGGATGAAGTCGGCGTCCTCGGTCTTGACCTTCGAGGGTAGCTTCTCGCGCGCCTCACCCTCCGCCCGCGCAGCCATCGGCGGCACCCGCACGATCTGTCCGGCAGAAAGCCGCGTGTTGGCCTTCGCCCGGCCGCCGTCGACGCGGATCTCACCCTTGCGCAGCGCCTTCTCGATCTGGATCTGGCTGAGGCCGTGGAATTTCCGCTTCAGCCAGCGATCAAGGCGCGTGTCGTTCTCGTCTTCCGAAACGGGAAGATTGACGACCTGACCAGCATTCCAGCTCATGCAAACACCCGGCGGGCAATCATCAGCCCTGCGAACACAAACACCAAACCAACAGCAACAGAGCCGAGCGCATAAAGCGCTGCCGAACCGATCCGGCCACGCTCGATCAACAGCGCTGTCTCAAGCGAATAGGCCGAGAACGTGGTGAACCCTCCAAGCACGCCAGTCCCGATCAACAGCCGCAACTGGCTCGAGCCTTCCGCACCGCGAAACGCCAGCCAGCCAGCGAGGAAGCCGATCAGCAGGCTACCCAGCACATTGATCGAGAACGTGGCGTAGGGCCAGTCCGGCCCCATCCGCCGCAGGATCGCGCCTGAGGCGAGGTGGCGCATGCCCGCGCCAAAGGCGCCGCCCGCTGCAACCAGAAGGAAATTCATCATCGCTCGCGTGTTATTCCGGTTCGGCCAGATTGGCGAGGGCTGCGCCAAGTGCGTCTCCTGCAGCCTGCGCCGTTTCGCAGAAATCAGGCGGCGGCGGCGCAGTGAGCTTGAATCGGCCTTCTTCCGGATGCGGCCCCGAGAGCGACCAGGCGTGGAGCATCAGCCGCGGGATCGCCTCGCCGCCGAGGCTGGCCTCACCGCCATAGTAAAAATCCCCGAGGATCGGCTGGCCGATGCTCGCGAGGTGAACGCGGATCTGGTGCATGCGCCCCGTGCGCGGACGAATTTCGAGCAATCTGCGACTGCCGGCGCGCGCCAGCTCACGCCACGACGTCTGGGCCTCCTGCGGTTTCTCATCGCCCGGACGCGCCACCCGCATCAGTTCCAGTTCTGGTCTCGCCCGATAGCGCGCCAGCGGAGCAGAGATGACCCCAGACGTCTCATTGCCGAAGTGACCGGCCACAATCGCAAGGTAGGTCTTCTGCACCTGCCGTTTCGCAAATGCCCCACTCAGCGCCGCCGCCGCAGGCTGGGTTCGCGCCGCCACGATGACACCCGAGGTTTGCGCATCGAGCCGGTGCACCAATCGCGGCCGCTTCCCGTTCGACTTCTCGAAGGCGCGCAACAGCATGTCCAGCGTGCGATCGTCCGGATTACGGGTCTGGACGGGAAGCCCCGACGGCTTGTTGAACGCCAGCAGAGCTGGCTCCTCGCGGATCAGCAGCGAGCGCACGTACGCGACATCCTCCGCGCTCAGCGGCGGCGCACGCTCGGCCATTCCGCGCTTGCGCATCAGTCCCCGCCCTTGCCTGCGCGTTCGGCTCGCCGCCTGGCCCATTCCTCAATGCGCTCGCGGATCGGACCTTCCCGCCCGGCGCCTTTCGGCATGTAGAAGCTCTGCCGCTCCATCCCGTCGGGGAAATAGTTTTGGCCCGAGAAGCCGCCCTCGGCGTCGTGGTCGTATTCGTAGCCTTTGCCGTAGCCGAGGTTCTTCATCATCGAGGTCGGGGCGTTCAGGATATGCGCCGGCGGCGCCAGCGAACCTGTCTCCCGCGCTGCCCGCCTTGCAGCCTTGTAGGCGACATAGACGCCATTTGATTTCGGCGCGGTCGCGAGGTGAACCAGCGCATGCGCCAACGACAACTCCCCTTCCGGCGAGCCCAACCGTTCGTAAGCCGCAGCCGCCTCGTTGCAGATCATCAGCGCGGTGGGGTCGGCAAGGCCGATATCCTCGCTGGCCATCCGCACCATCCGGCGCGCGAGGAACAGCGGGTCCTCGCCCCCCTCGAGCATCCGGCAGAACCAGTACAGCGCAGCATCGGGATCCGACCCGCGCACGGCTTTGTGCAAAGCGGAAATGAGGTTGTAGTGCTCCTCGCGGCTCTTGTCGTAGGCAGGCGATCGCTTCTGCAGCGCCGCCATCACATCATTCGCCGACAGCCTTCCGGTTTCGCCCCAGGCCAGAACTTCCTCGATCAGGTTGAGGAAATAGCGACCGTCCCCATCCGCCATTGCGATCAGCGCATCCATCGCGCCGTCGTCGAGCGGCAACGCAACGCCTTCGATCTCGGACGCTCTCGCAGCGAGCTGCCGCAGTGCGTCCCCTTCCAGCCGTCGCAACACCATGACCTGACAACGCGACAGCAAGGCGCCGTTCAGTTCGAAGCTGGGATTTTCGGTCGTCGCTCCGACGAGCGTCACCACGCCCCGCTCGACAAACGGCAGGAAGCCATCCTGCTGCGCACGGTTGAAGCGATGGATCTCGTCCACGAACAACAGCGTCCCTTTCCCCGACAGGCGCGTCTGCTCCGCCTTGTCAAAAACCGCGCGCAGATCCTTCACACCCGAGAAGATCGCGGAAATCTGCTCGAACTGGAGATTGGCGCGCTCGGCCAGCAATCGGGCGATTGTGGTCTTTCCGACCCCCGGCGGCCCCCACAGGATCATCGACGCAAGGCGCCCCTTCTCCAGCATCCTGCCGATCGGGCCGTCGGCTCCCAGCAGGTGGTCCTGGCCGACAACCTCTTCGACCCGCTTCGGACGCAGCCGCTCGGCAAGCGGCCGCGGCGCATCCTCATCAAGACCTGCAGAGGTGAAGAGATCCGACATTCGCTGAGCCTACCGGGCCTCGCCCTCGCGGACCAGCGTCGCCGCATTGCGCGCGCGGATCAGCGGCGCCGCCCACGCCAGCACAAGACACGCAACCACGCACCATGCGCCCATCGCGAGCATCTGCGTTGTCAGCGGGATGCCAGCATCGATCAGCACGCCAGTCAGCCCCGGCCCCAGCGCGGTCGAAAACACCATCGCCGCCATGATGATCGAGCGAATGCCGCCAAGGTTCGCAACCCCGTAGATCTCCGGCCAGACCGCGCCGAAAAGCGTAGCGGTGAAGCCATAGCTGACGCCCAGAAGGACCATGAAGACGTAGACGCCCCACACCGGCTCCAGCAGCCCCGCCGCCATGCTGGCCACCGCAAGCGGCAGCAGGAAGAACGGCAGCAGCCTCAACGCGCCGAACCGGTCGATCAGCTGGCCGCACAGCAGTGCAAAGCCGATCGTCGTCACCGCCATCATCGGAAACGCGCCCGCAAAGGCGAGCGGATCGTAGCCGCGCAGTTCGACGAAATAGTCCTGGTGGAAGAAGATCGTCGTCCCGATGAACGGCGGCGCGAGGACGCCGACCAGTACGGCGTAGAACAATGGATCGCGCACCACCTCGCCGCGCGTCCAGTCTCGCGCGGTGCGGCTGTGGTCGATCGACGGGTCGCTTGCTTGCGGCGTCCGCTCAACCTGCCAGAGCAGGACCACCGCCGGCAGCGCAAACACCACCAGCACGATGGCGCCGCCCACCCAGGCGCTCTGCCAGCCCGCGCTGACCGCGATCAGTGTGAAGACGATCGGCAGCACGGCTTCACCGGCCTGATGCCCCGGCACGACAAGCGACGTCGCCCGACCGCGATTGGCGGCGAACCAGCGTCCGATCTCGGTCAGCGACGTATGGGTCATCATCCCCTGCCCTAACAGGCGCAACAGATAGAGCGCGATCACGAGCAGAATCACGTTCGGCGCGAAGGCGATGAGAAGACATGCGCCGGCCAGCGTCGGGATGACGAAACGGACCACCTTCCAGCCGGGCATGATATCGAGCACCCGGCCCAGCCACGGCAACGTCAACGCGCTGCCGAGCGTCGCGAGCATGTAGATCAGGCCGAACTGTCCATCGCTGAGCGAAAACCGCGCCCGCAATTCCTCCCCGGACAGCCCGATGAAGAAGGTCTGCCCAAACGATGAAAACAGCGTCAGCAGGAAACCACCGGCGATCCATCGCGCATTCGCTTTCAGGAAACCGAACATGTCGCCGCTTCGGCGGCTTTGCCGGTCAAGTCAAACTGAATCTGGACCAGACGCCGGGCTCAGACCCGCACGCTGGTCTCAATCCTCTGGCCATTCCGTTCGATCGCAAGGTTCCAGACGGCGCCGCCGGCCGCAATCGCGTCTTCAAGATCGCGAGACGTTCGGATCACCTTGCCGTTCACTTCCTGGATGATGTCGTTGGGGCGAAGGCCCAGCCGCGCCGCCATGGTTCCGCGCGGCACGCGATAGACGATCATGCCGCTGTCGAAGCGGAAGGGGTCGAGCCCCGATTCCTCGGCCAGCGCGGGCGACAGTTCGGCCAGCACCGCCCCTGCGAAGGGGTTGCGGCCTTGCACCTGCTTGAGCTCGGCTTCCGTTGTGCCGGGCGGCGGCGCCATGCGCACATTGGCGATGCGCTCGCGACCGTCGCGCAGGTATTGCACAGCCACGGTCTCGCCCGCAGCCTTGGTGGCCGCGACGAACTTCATGCCCCGCTCATCAAACACTTCGCGGCCATCGACGCTGACCACAACATCGCCGGCGCGCAGGCCGGCATTGTCGGCGGGACCGCCATCATAGATGTCGCCCAGAAGCACACCGCGCGGGCGGTCCATGCCGAGCGAGGCGGCGATCGGGGCCGTCACGCCTTCGCCCTGCGCGCCAAGCCACGGACGAACCAGCGAGCCGCCGTTCACGGCGGCGTCCACCACGCGCTTCACCATCTCGGCCGGTATCGCAAACCCGACACCGTTTGAACCGCCACCGCGCGAGAAGATCATCGTGTTCACGCCCACCAGCCGGCCGCGCATGTCGACAAGCGCGCCGCCAGAATTGCCCGGATTGATCGAGGCGTCAGTCTGGATGAACGAGGCGAAGTCCGAGACGCCCACATCCGTCCGCGCCAGCGCCGACACGATGCCCGTGGTCACGGTCTGGCCAACGCCGAACGGGTTGCCGATCGCCATGACCAGATCGCCCACCTCGACGCTGCGCGTGTCGGCATAGTCGAGTTTCGGCAGCGACGCGCCATTGAGATCGACCTTGAGCACGGCAAGATCGGTCCGCGCATCCTTCATCACCAGCTCAGCCGGAAACTCACGACGGTCATTGAGCACGACCTTGAACTCATCGCCTTCCTCGACGACGTGGTTGTTCGTGACGATGACGCCTTCGCTGCTGACGATGACGCCCGAACCCAGGGAGTTCTGCTGCCGCGACTCCCGCGTCTGGATGTTCCGGCCGCAATAGAACGCCCGCCAGAACGGGTCCGAATATGGGCAGTTGGTCTCGGTCACGATCTTGGAGGAGAAGACATTCACGACCGCCGGAGCCGTCTGTTTCACGATCGGCGAGAAGGACTGGGTGATGTCGGCCTGCGATTGCGGCACGGTCACCGTCTGCGGCGCATCGTTGAGCGCCAGCACGGTCGGAGCATCCGAGCCGGCGCCAAACGACGCCGACGGTACGGGCAGACCCACCACAGCGGCGGCGCCAAGAATTCCAAATGCGGTCAGGACGGAAGCGGCGGCGGCGACAGCAATCGTCGAGACTTTCATGGTGCGGACTCCAGCTTCATCGCGACATGCTTGGACCTGCATGTTGCTGACTCATGCGGTTTATACGTCCCCGATCAGCTAGGCGCCAAATCCGGCGCAAACAAGGCTTTCCGCAGACCGCTCAAGCCGAACCGCCCCGAAGCCTCAAAGCAAAAGGCCGCCCCGAGAGGGACGGCCTTCATGCAATTCGGAGCAAGCGAGGGGTCTATTCTTCGCCTTCGAGTTCCATTTCCGCCGCGTGACGGGCGCGGTCCTCGGCGCCTTTCGCGTCAACGTCGCGATCGACGAACTCGATCACGGCCATCGGCGCGTTGTCGCCATGACGGAAGCCGGCTTTCAGGACGCGGATATAGCCGCCATTGCGATCCTTGTAGCGCTCGCCGATCGTCGAGAAGAGCTTCTTCACGACATCGTCTTCCTTGAGCTGCGACGCGGCCTGGCGGCGCGCGGCGAGATCGCCCTTCTTCGCCAGCGTCACGAGCTTCTCGACCACGGGGCGCAGGGCTTTCGCCTTCGGCAACGTGGTGGTGATCTGCTCGTGGCGGATCAGCGAACCGGCCATGTTCGCGAACAACGCCTTGCGGTGCTCGTGGGTCCGGTTGAGTTTCTTGAGCGCAAGTCCGTGGCGCATGGGTCTAACCGGCCCGGTAAGGACCGTCCTCTAATCCTCAGGTGTGATCGTCGTATTTCTTGGCGAGGTCTTCGATGTTCTCCGGCGGCCAGCTCGGCACGTCCATGCCAAGGTGCAGGCCCATACCGGCGAGAACTTCCTTGATCTCGTTCAGCGACTTGCGGCCGAAGTTCGGGGTGCGGAGCATTTCCGCTTCCGACTTCTGGATTAGGTCGCCGATGTAGACAATGTTGTCGTTGCGCAGGCAGTTCGCCGAACGCACCGAAAGCTCCAGCTCGTCGACCTTCTTGAGCAGAACCGGGTTGAAGCCGAGATCCGGCTCTTCGTCGGCCTGCTGCGCGACAACCGGCTCGTCGAAGGTGATGAGCAGTTGCAGCTGGTCCTGCAGGATACGCGCGGCGTAGGCCACGGCGTTTTCCGGGGTGACCGATCCGTCCGTCTGAACGTCCAGCGTTAGCTTGTCATAGTCCAGCACCTGGCCCGAACGCGTGTCTTCGACGGCGACGCCAACGCGCTCGACCGGCGAGAAGATCGCATCAACCGGGATGAAACCCAGCGGCGCATCGTCCGGACGGTTGCGCTCGGCAGGGACGTAGCCCTTGCCGGTGGCGACCGTGAATTCCATGCGCAGCTCGGCGCCGTCATCCAGGTGGCAGATGATGTGGTCGGGGTTCAGGATCTCGATGTCGCCCGGCGCTTCGATCTGGCCGGCGCGAACCGCCCCGCCCTTGTCGGCCTTCAGCGTCATGCGCTTCGGCGTTTCCGAAACCATGCGGATCGACACGCGCTTCAGGTTGAGGACGATGTCGGTAACGTCCTCACGGACGCCCGGGATCGAAGAGAACTCGTGGACGACGCCGTCAATCTGGACGCCAGTGATGGCGGCGCCCTGAAGCGAGGACAGCAGAACGCGGCGCAGGGCGTTGCCCAGCGTCGTACCAAAACCGCGCTCGAGCGGCTCGACCACCAGCTTGGCGCGGCGGTTTTCATCGTGCCCGTGCTCCACCACCGGACGGTTGGGGCGGATCAGGTCTTTCCAGTTCTTGTCGTTCACCGAAGCGGCAGGTTGCGACATGTGAGATTGCCTCGTGGGTTTGTCGTCAGTTCGTATCTAGACGCGGCGGCGCTTGGGCGGGCGGCAGCCATTATGCGGCACCGACGTCGTGTCGTGGATCGTCGTGATCGAGAAGCCGACATTCTGCAGGGCGCGCAGCGCCGATTCGCGACCCGAACCCGGGCCATGAACCAGAACCTCAAGCGTCTTCACGCCGTGCTCCTGAGCCTTGCGGCCAGCATCTTCAGCGGCGACCTGAGCGGCGTACGGCGTCGACTTGCGCGAGCCCTTGAAGCCCATCGCGCCGGCGCTCGACCACGAGATCGCGTTGCCCTGGGCATCCGTGATCGTGATGATCGTGTTGTTGAAGCTGGCGTTTACGTGCGCAACGCCAGCCGCAATGTTCTTGCGCTCTCTTTTTTTGACCCGTGTCGCATCGCGCGCCATGTCGGTACTTCCCTATTTCTTCTTGCCCGCGATGGCCTTTGCCGGGCCCTTGCGCGTGCGAGCGTTGGTGTGGGTGCGCTGACCGCGGACCGGAAGGCCGCGACGGTGACGCAGGCCGCGATAGCAGCCCAAATCCATCAGACGCTTGATGTTCATGGCGGTGTCGCGGCGAAGATCGCCCTCGACCATGTAGTCCGCATCGATCGTTTCACGGATGCGAAGCACCTCTGAGTCGGTCAGCTGATTGACGCGACGGGCGCTGTCGATCCCGACTTTCTCGCAGATCTCGCGAGCCTTTGCCGGGCCGATGCCGTGAATGTAGCGAAGCGCGATTTCGACACGCTTGCCGGTTGGAATGTTGACGCCTGCGATCCGGGCCAATTGCCCCTCCTCGAATAGTCCGCCGAAACTGCCTATGCCGAACCAGGTCCGGCGCTCTAACACATTGAAAACGTGTATAAATCTGTACCCGCTACACGCCTGTCCGAATGCAAAAATGGCCGCCTGCGCCATCTGGCGCGGCGAGCCCGGTCTGCCCGTCGCGGAAGCGGCCTCTTATAAGCCCCGAAAACCGCCCGTCAACCGCAGATTCCGGCGCCCGATCAACCATTTCCGCCGCCCTGGCCCGCCGCATCCAGCACCGAGCCAATCGAGGCCGTTACCGTGTCGACATCGGCCATGCCGTCGACTTCCTTGAGCTTGCCCTGCTCCGCATAGATCGGAAGCAACGGCGCCGTCTGCTCGTTGTACGCAACAAGACGCTTCTTGAAGGCTTCCGGATTGTCGTCCGCCCTGCCTTCTTCGGCAAACCGGCCTTCAATCCGTGCGATCAGCGCCGCCTCATCGACTTTCAGGCGGATGACTGCGTCAACCTGCTTACCGCGCCCGGCCAGCGCTTCGTCGAGCGCTCTTGCCTGCGGAACGGTCCGCGGGAAGCCGTCAAAGATGAATCCCGGCGCATCCGGGTTGAGGTCCAGCTGCTCTTCGATCAGCGCGATCACGATCTCGTCCGAAACCAGCGATCCCGAATCCATGATGGCGGCGACCTTCTGACCCAGCTCCGTCCCCGACTGGCGCGCTGCGCGCAGCATGTCGCCGGTAGACAACTGGATATAGCCCCGTCCGGACACCAGTCGTTTGGCCTGCGTGCCCTTTCCGGCAGCAGGCGGTCCAAACAGGATCAGGTTCATCTCTTGCGTCCCCCAAGACGTGCCTTCTTGATCATGCCTTCATACTGGTGGCCGATCAGGTGGGACTGGATCTGCGCAACCGTGTCCATGGTCACCGACACGACGATCAGGATCGATGTGCCCCCGACGTAGAATGCCGCCCCCCATTGCGCGCGCAGGATCTCAGGCAGCAGGCAGACGCCAGCGATATAGAGCGAACCGATAACCGTCAGGCGCGTCAGCACGTAGTCGAGGTGCTCGGCCGTGCGGCGGCCAGGGCGATAGCCCGGAATGAAGCCGCCATACTTGCGCAGGTTCTCGGCAGTGTCCTCCGGGTTGAACACGATCGACGTGTAGAAGAAGCAGAAGAAGATGATCAGGCCGCCATAGAGGATCAGGAACAGCGGCTGCCCCTGCCCCAGATAGGCCTGGATCGTCGACAGCGTCGAATCCCACCAGCCGCCGTCGCCGCCGGTCGAGGACGAAAAGCCCGCAATCGTGTTCGGCAGCAGCAGGAAGGACGACGCGAAGATCGGCGGGATAACGCCGGCCGCATTGACCTTGAGCGGCAGGAACGAGCTTTCCCCGCCCATCATCCGGTTGCCCTGCTGGCGCTTGGGATACTGGATCAGCAGTCGACGCTGCGAACGCTCGATGAAGACGATGAACACGACCAGCGCCAGCGACAGACCGATGACGGCCAGCAGCGTTGCGATGTCCATGCTGCCCTGACGCAACTGGCTGAACGTGTTGACGATGTAGCGTGGAAGCTCGGCCACGATGCCGGCGAAGATGATGAGCGAGATGCCGTTGCCGACGCCGCGCGCTGTGATCTGCTCGCCCAGCCACATCAGGAAGACCGTACCGCCTACCAGCGTGATCACGGTCGTCGCCATGAAGTACATGCCCGGGTCGACGGCCATCGAGGTTCCGTCCGGCTGCACGGCGTTGAGCGCAACGGCGACGCCGAACGACTGCAGAACCGCCAGCGCCACCGTCAGGTAGCGCGTATACTGGTTCATCTGCTTGCGGCCCGCCTCGCCTTCCTTCTTGAGGCGCTCAAGCGAAGGAATGGCGGTCGCCATGATCTGCATGATGATCGACGCCGAAATGTACGGCATCACGTTGAGGGCGAAGATCGCCATCCGCTCCACGGCGCCGCCGGAGAACGTGTTCCACATGCCGAGGATGCCCTCGGAAGCCTGGCCGAAGGCCAGCGCGAATTGTTCGGGATCGACACCCGGGATCGGGATGTGCGTGCCCAGGCGATAGACGAGCAGGACCCCAAGCGTGAAAAGGAGCCGCTGCTGCAGCTCCTTTGCCTTCCCGAAGGTCGAGAAATTGATGTTGCGTGCGAGTTGTTCAGCCGCAGATACCATTTACGCCCGTCTCCCTGCCCGCGACGCCGGCAGCGCCAGTAGGGCGCATCGGCAGACGCGGCGACCCCGCCGTTTCAAGGACGGCGTAGGTCCTACTCGCTCGCCTCCGCAGCCTTCGGCGGCGCGGTGACGGTGACTTTTCCGCCGGCTTTCTCGACGGCCTCGATCGCCGCTTTCGAAGCATGCGCGACCACGAGTCAACTTTGGACTTCAGCTCGCCTTTTGCAAGCAGGCGCACGCCATCCTTCGGACGACGAATCAGCCCCGCGGCGACCAGCGCGTCGGTATCGACCTTCGACTTAGCGTCAAGCTTGCCGTCGGCGATCGCCTTTTCGAGACGGCCGAGGTTCACCCAAGCGTACTTGTTGGCGTTCGGCTTGGTGAAACCGCGCTTCGGCGTACGCATGTAGATCGGCATCTGGCCGCCTTCGAAGCCGTTGATGGCGACGCCGCGCCGCGACTTCTGGCCCTTCACGCCGCGACCAGCGGTCTTGCCCTTGCCCGAGCCCACGCCCTGGCCAAGACGCATCCGCTTCTTGTTCGCGCCCTTGTTGTCGGCGATCTCGTTCAGTTTCATCTTCGTCTCCGGCCGGTCATCAAGACCTGGCTGTCACTCGTTCTTGTCTAGTCGACAATCTCAACCAGGTGCGAAACCTTGGCGATCATGCCGCGCACCGCCGGCGTGTCTTCCAGCTCGCGCGTACGCTGCAACTTGTTCAGGCCAAGCCCGATCAGCGTCGAACGCTGCGAAGGGTCGCGACGCAGTGGCGACCGGATCTGCCGAACTGTAACCGTCTTCTTGCCCGCCATGGGGAACTCTCCTGTTCGTCAGACCTTAGGACTGCGAAGCCGCTTCGGTGGCCGAAGCTGCAACGCCTTCCGGCATGCCTGCGCCATCCGTACGGCGGCTGACGATATCCTGAACCTTGAGACCGCGCTTCGAGGCGATGTTGCGCGGGCTGGACTGGTTGGCCAGCGCGTCGACCGTCGCGCACCATGTTAGGGGTTCGACGACCCCAGCGACTTGGCGACAACGTCCTGCACGCCCGGGACCTCGAGCACCGCACGCATCGGGCCGCCGGCGATCACGCCGGTACCGGCAGGCGCTGCACGCAGCACGACCTTGCCAGCGCCCCAACGGCCGCGGCCGTCGTGGTGCAGCGTCCGGCCTTCGCGAAGCGGAACGCGGATCATCTTCTTCTTGGCTTCATCGGTCGCCTTGCGGATGGCTTCCGGAACCTCGCGCGCCTTGCCGTGGCCAAAGCCAACGCGGCCCTTCTGGTCGCCGACAACGACCAGCGCGGCGAAACCGAAGTTCTTGCCGCCCTTCACAACCTTCGCGACGCGGTTAATCGCAACGAGCTTGTCGACAATGTCCGACTGCTCTTCTTCGTTGCGGTTCCGGCGTCCGCCTCGCTCGCCTCTCTCGCGCGCCATCAGCCTCTCCTTAGAATTTCAGACCGCCCTCACGGGCGGCATCGGCGAGCGCTTTCACGCGGCCATGAAAGATGTACCCGCCGCGATCGAACACGACTTCCGAAACGCCGGCCTTGCCTGCGCGCTCGGCGATCAGCTTGCCGACTGCGGTCGCTGCGCCCGACTTGCCGCCGTCCGCCTTGAACTCTTTTTCCAGCGTCGAGGCCGAAGCGAGCGTCTTGCCGTTCACATCGTCGATCAGCTGGACCGAGATGTGCTTCGACGAACGGGCGACCGACAGACGCGGCTTGCCCTTGGCGCTCTTCTTGAGGCGCGTACGCTGCCGCTGGGCGCGGCGTTGAAATTTGTCCTGCTCTCTCAGCATGGCTATTTCTTCTTGCCTTCCTTGCGACGAACGTATTCGCCAGCGCGACGCACACCCTTGCCTTTGTAAGGCTCTGGCGGACGGAACTTGCGGATCTCAGCGGCGACCTGCCCCACAGCCTGCTTGTCAGGGCCCGAGATCTTGATCTCGGTCGGCTTGGCCAGGGTGAAGGTGATGCCTTCCGGCGCCTTGTAGACGATCGGGTGCGAGTAACCGAGGCTGAGCTCGAGATCCTTGCCCTTCAGCGCCGCACGATAACCAACGCCGGTCATCTCCAGATCGCGTTCGAAGCCATGGTGACGCCCAACACCATGTTCTGGATGTTGGCGCGGGTCGTGCCCCACATCGCGCGCGACTGGGCGTTCTCGGCGTCGCGCGGCTTGACGGTGACCGTGCCGTCCTTCTGCTCGACGGAAACGTCGTCCGACAGCGTGAGGTTCAGGCTGCCTTTCGGACCCTTCACCGTCAGCATGCCAGCGGCGATCTGGATGTCGACGCCCTTTGGCGTCTCGATCGGTGCTTTACCTGTACGTGACATAATCGCTCCTCCTGGCCCCTACGAGACCCGGCAAAGGATTTCACCGCCGACGTTCTCAGTGCGTGCGTCGTTGTCCGACATCACGCCCTTCGGCGTCGACAGAATGGAAATGCCAAGGCCGTTGCGCACCAACGGAATCTCCTTGACCGAGGAATAGACCCGGCGGCCCGGCTTCGAGATGCGCTTGATCTCAGCGATCACAGGCGCGCCGTCGAAATACTTGAGCTCGATCTCGAGAGACTTGTGGCCATTCTCTTCGATCTCGGTCCAGCCGCGGATATAGCCCTCACGCTGCAGCACATCCGGGACGCGCGCGCGCAGCTTGGAAGCCGGCGTAGAGAGACCGTCGTGCGGCCGCGCATCTGGGCGTTGCGGATACGGGTCAGCATATCGCCGAGAGGATCGTTCATGTGCATCTGTCTGCTCCTCCCCTACCAGCTGGACTTCACGAGGCCCGGGATCATCCCGGCCGAACCCAGCTCGCGAAGCGCGATACGCGACATCTTGAGCTTGCGGTAATAGGCCCGCGGACGGCCCGAAACCTCACAGCGGTTGCGGATGCGGCTCGGCGCCGAATTGCGCGGCAGCTTCGCGAGATCCATGCGCGCCTGGAAGCGTTCTTCCAGCGGCAGGTTCTCGTCCAGCGCCTTGGCTTTCAGCGCTGCACGCTTTTCGGCGTACTGCGCCACCAGCCTGCGGCGGCGGTTGTTCTTCTCGATTGCGCTTTTCTTGGCCATGTCCTGTTCCTCGACGCGCTAGTTGCGGAAGGGAAAGCCGAACTCCGCGAGGAGGGCTTTCGCTTCTTCGTTGGTGCGCGCCGTCGTGCACACAATGATGTCCATGCCCCAGATCTGGTCGACCTGGTCGTAGTTGATCTCCGGGAACACGATGTGCTCCTTCACGCCCATGGCGAAGTTGCCGCGGCCATCGAAGCTCTTGCCGTTCAGGCCACGGAAGTCCTTCACGCGGGGCAGCGCGATCGTCGTCAGGCGATCGACGAACTCGTACATGCGCTCGCGGCGAAGCGTGACCTTGCAGCCAACCGTCTGGCCTTCACGCAGCTTGAAGCCTGCGATCGACTTGCGGGCTTTCGTATCGATCGGCTTCTGGCCGGCGATCTTGGCGAGGTCGTCCGACGCGTTGCGGATCTTCTTGGAGTCAGCGACAGCTTCGCCAACGCCCATGTTGATCACGACCTTGTCCAGACGCGGGATCTGCATCTCGTTCGTGTAGCTGAACTGCTCTTTCATCTTCGCGCGGATGTTGTCGCGATAGAGCTGCTTCAGACGCGGTGTGTAGTTCGCATCAGACATCGATGGATTCTCCCGACCGCTTGGCGACGCGCACCTTCCGGCCCTTGTCGTCAGTTTTGAAGCCGACGCGCGTCGGCTTGCCATCGCGCGGGTCAGCGTGCGCCACGTTGGAAACGTGCAGCGGCGCTTCGGTGCGCTTGATGCCGCCCTGGTCGAACTGGGTCGGCTTGGTGTGCTTGACCATGATGTTCACGCCAGAGACGACGACACGGTTCTGCGAGGGGATCGACTTGATCACCTCCCCCGTGCGGCCCTTGTCCTTGCCGGCGATGACGACGACCTTGTCGCCCTTTTTAATCTTGGCGGCCATCTACAGGACCTCCGGTGCAAGCGAGATGATCTTCATGTGGTTCTTGCCGCGAAGCTCGCGCGGGACCGGCCCGAAGATGCGGGTGCCCACGGGCTCGTTGGAGGTGTTGACCAGAACCGCGGCGTTGGTGTCGAAGCGGATCACCGATCCATCACGGCGCTGAATGTCTTTCGACACGCGCACCACGACGGCGCGGCGAACATCGCCCTTCTTCACGCGGCCACGCGGCGCGGCTTCCTTGACCGAGACAATGATCACGTCACCGAGGCTGGCGTAACGGCGCTTGGAGCCGCCCAGGACCTTGATGCACTGAACGCGCTTGGCGCCGGAATTGTCCGCGACCTCAAGGTTTGATTGCATCTGGATCATGCGGACGCCCCATTGGAAGAAACGATTTCCCAGGTCTTCAACTTGGACTTCGGCGCGCATTCCTGGATCGACACTTTCTGGCCGACCTCAGCGGAATTGTTCTCGTCATGCGCATGGTAGCGCTTCGAGCGACGCACGATCTTCTTGAGCAGCGGGTGCATGAAGGTCCGCTCGACCTTCACCACGGCGGTCTTCTCCATCTTGTTGGAGACGACCACACCTTCCATGATACGCTTCGGCATGTGTTTCTCCTGATCCTAGGCTTCAGCCTGCGACTTCGACTTCTCGCTCAGCACCGTCTCGATGCGGGCGATGTCGCGGCGCACTTCCTTGACGCGCGACGTCTTCTCCAGCTGGCCCGTGGCCTTCTGGAAACGCAGGTTGAACTGCTCCTTCTTCAACTTGGTCAGCTCGTCGTGCAGCTGGTCGACCGTCTTGTGACGGCGATCCTCGCGCTCCTTCTTGATGGTCTTGAGCTTGGCCATATCACTCGCCTCCCGGACGGGTTACGATCTTCGTCTTGATCGGCAGCTTGGCTGCGCCGAGCTTCAGCGCCTGGCGGGCGACCGCATCCGGCACGCCGTCGATCTCGAACATGATGCGGCCCGGCTTCACGCGGCAGGCCCAGTATTCCGGCGAACCCTTGCCCTTGCCCATCCGCACTTCGTTCGGCTTCTGCGACACCGGCAGGTCGGGGAACACGCGGATCCACACCTTGCCGACACGTTTCATCTCACGCGTGATCGCACGGCGGGTCGCCTCGATCTGACGCGCGGTGACGCGCTCCGGCTCCAGGGCCTTGAGGCCGTGGCTTCCGAAATTGAGCGCATAGCCGCCCTTGGCCGTACCCTTGATACGGCCCTTGAAGGCTTTGCGGAATTTTGTCCGTTTCGGTTGCAGCATAACGCCTGTCCTGAACTTCTATTCCGTTGACCCTTAAGCCTGCGCGCCGGCGGGCTGGGGACGACCACGATCCTGACGGGGACGGTTCTCGCCAGCAGCTTCCTGCTTGCGATCCAGCGCCATCGGGTCGTGCTCCATGATTTCGCCTTTGAAGATCCAGCACTTGATGCCGATGATCCCGTAGGTCGTCGTGGCTTCGGCCGTGCCGTAATCGATGTCGGCGCGCAGCGTGTGCAGCGGCACGCGGCCTTCGCGATACCATTCCGTCCGCGCGATCTCGGCGCCGCCCAGACGACCGGCGACCGTCAGACGAACGCCTTCAGCGCCCATCCGCATCGTGGTCTGCATCGCACGCTTCATGGCCCGGCGGAACGAAACCCGGCGCTCCAGCTGGCGAGCGACATCTTCGGCGACCAGCGTCGCATCGATCTCGGGCTTGCGGACTTCGACGAGGTTCACGAACACTTCGTCCGAAACCATGCGGGCGAGGTCCTTGCGGAGCGGCTCGATGTCCGCGCCTTTCTTGCCGATCACCATGCCCGGACGCGAGGTGTGGATCGTGATCCGGCACTTCTTGTGCGGACGCTCGATGATGATCTTCGAGATGCCGGCGCGACGCGAAAGCGGCTCGCCCTGGCGCTTGCCCGAACGCTCGTCCTTCGGACGCCAGTTGTTGATGAACTTCCGGATCTTCAGGTCTTCGTGCAGCAGGCGGCCGAAGTCGGCGCTGTCCGCATACCAGCGGCTGTCAGACGTGCGGTTGACGCCCAGGCGGAACCCGATCGGATTGACTTTCTGTCCCATTATGCGGCCTCAGCGGTTTCGGCGGCCTGCGAAGTGTCGCGCAGGACAATGGTGAGTTGCGAGAACGGCTTCATGACGCGGGCGCCGCGGCCACGCGCGCGGGCGTGGAAGCGCTTCATCACGAGGTTCTTGCCGACGTGAGCTTCAGCGACGACGAGGCTGTCGATGTCGAGGCCGTGATTATTGTCGGCATTGGCGACCGCCGACTTCAGGCACTTGAGGACCTGCTCGGAGATGCGCTTGCGCGAGAATTCCAGCTCGGCCATCGCCTTCTCGACCGGCAGACCGCGGATCTGCTGTGCCAGCAGGTTCAGCTTCTGCGGGCTGATACGGGTCATGCGCAGGACCGCGCGCGACTCGTTCGACGCCTGTTTGGGAGGATTGGCTTTCTTGCCCATGGCCTACCTCTTCGCCTTCTTGTCGGAGCCGTGGCCGGTGTAGGTCCGCGTCGGCGCGAACTCGCCCAGCTTGTGGCCAACCATCTCTTCGTTCACCGCGACCGGCACGAACGCCTTGCCGTTGTGGACCTGGAAGGTCAGGCCAACGAATTGCGGGAGGATCGTCGAACGACGCGACCACGTCTTGATCGGCGTGGGGCGCGAAGCTTCACGAGCGGCATCCGCCTTCTTGAGGAGGTAGCCGTCGACGAACGGGCCTTTCCAGACTGAACGAGCCATGGCTTCTACCTATTTCTTCTTCTGACGGCGGCGGACGATAAGCCGGTCCGTCGTCTTGTTGTTGCGGGTCTTCGGACCGCGCGTGATCTTGCCCCACGGGCTGACCGGGTGACGGCCGCCCGAGGTCTTGCCCTCGCCGCCGCCGTGCGGGTGGTCGACCGGGTTCATGACGACGCCGCGAACCGTCGGGCGGATGCCCATGTGACGCTTGCGGCCGGCCTTGCCGAGGTTCTGGTTCGAGTTGTCCGGGTTCGAGACCGCGCCAACCGTGGCCATGCAGCTGTCCGGAACCAGGCGAACCTCACCCGAGCCGAGCTTGATCTGGGCGTAGCCATCCTGGCGGCCGACGAGCTGGGCGTAGGCGCCAGCCGAACGCGCCATCTGCGCGCCCTTGAGCGGCTTCATCTCGATATTGTGGATGATCGTACCGACCGGGATCGACTTCAGCGGCATCGCGTTGCCGGGCTTCGTGTCGACGTTCTGGCCAGCGATGATCTTGTCGCCGACAGCCACGCGCTGCGGCGCAATGATGTAGGCCTGCTCGCCATCGTCATACTTGATGAGCGCGATGAACGCCGTGCGGTTGGGGTCATACTCCAGCCGCTCGATCGTCGCCGGCACGTCCCACTTGCGACGCTTGAAGTCGATGACGCGATACAGCTTCTTCGCGCCGCCGCCCTGGTGGCGAACGGTCACGCGACCCTGGTTGTTGCGTCCGCCCTTCTTCTTCAGGCCCTCGGTAAGCGCCTTGACCGGGCGCCCCTTGTGCAGCCCCGAACGGTCCACCAGCACCAGCTGGCGGCGTCCCGGCGAGGTCGGATTGAATGTCTTCAGCGCCATGGATCCGCTTCCCTTAGAGGCCCGTCGTGACGTCGATCGACTGGCCTTCGCGCAGCGTCACAATCGCCTTCTTCACGTCCGAGCGGCGGCCTTTGCGACCGCGGAACATCTTCGTCTTGCCCTTCTGGACGATCGTGTTGACGCCTTCGACATTGACGTTGAACAGCGCTTCGATCGCTTCCTTGATCTCCGGCTTGGAAGCCGTCAGGGGCACGCGGAACACGACCTTGTTGTGCTCCGACAGGATCGTCGATTTCTCGGTGATGATCGGCGCCGTGATCGCGCCGTAATGAATGCTCTTCGGCTGGGCCATGACCTACCCTTTCTTCGCCTGCTTCTGGCGCATCTGCTCCAGAAGGCGCTGGTCGACCTTGGCGCGCGGCGGCTCACCAGCCACCTGGGCCTTGGCCTGACCCTGCCAGTCTTCACGAGCGGCGCGATCGGCAAGACCGATCTTCTCGAACGCCGCCTTGGCGTCAGCTTCCGACGCTTTGGCCAGAGCCGTCAGCGTACCGAGGCCCTCATTCTTGAGCGCCTTGGCGCTTTTCGAGCCGACGCCGTCGATCAGCACGACATCGTCAACGAAACCAGCGTCGCCTGCCTTGGCGCCTTTGACAGCGGCCTTGCCGGAGAAACGTGCATGCACGCCTTCAACCGCATCCTTGGTCAGGACCAGCGTCTGGCGGCGCATCACGTCGTAGACGTTGAGGCCGGCCAGCGGCAGCACATCGATGTTCGGGATGTTGCGCGCGGCCTTGGCGAAGTCGCCGTCCATCTGCGTGCCGCCAACGACCAGGGCGTTGCTGATGCCCAGCTTGGTCAGTTGTGCGCGAAGCTCTTTCGTCTTGCCCTTGGACGACACGTCCTCGAGCACGATCAGCTTCTCTTCTTTCACTTTCGCGGACAGCGCATGCTTCATCGCCATCGCACGAACCTTTTTCGGCAGGTCGTGAGCGTGGCTGTGCGGATGCGGACCGTGGGCCACGCCGCCGCCAACGAAGATCGGCGCGTTGCGCGAACCGTGACGGGCAGTACCGCCACCCTTCTGACGACCGAACTTCTTGGTCGTGACGGAAACGTTCGAACGCGTCTGCGTCGCGTGCGTGCCGGCCTGACGCTTGGCCAGCTGATAGCGGACCATGCGCTGCAGGATATCGGGACGGATCTCCGAGATGCCGAACACCGCGTCATCGAGCTCGATGTCGCCGGCCTTTTTGGAATCCAGATTGACGACTGCGTGTTTCATCAGCCCTCGCCTCCTTCGGTGACCGCTTCCGCGGCGGGCGCTTCATCGGCCTTCGGCGCAGCATTGCCGCGGATCGCAGCCGGGCTCGGCGCGCCTTCCGGCAGCGAAGCCTTCACGGCGTCGCGAATCTCGACCCAGCCGTTCTGGCCGCCAGGAACCGCGCCCCTGACGAGAATGAGGCCGCGCTCGGGATCGGTGCGGACGACTTCAAGGTTCTGGACCGTCACGCGCTCGACGCCGAGGTGACCGGCCATCTTCTTGCCTTTGAACACCTTGCCGGGATCCTGACGCTGACCGGTCGAACCGTGCGACCGGTGGGAGAGCGACACGCCGTGCGTCGCGCGCAGACCGCCGAAGTTCCAGCGCTTCATGGCGCCGGCGAAGCCCTTACCCTTCGTGATGCCGACAACGTCGACCTTCTGACCGGGAAGGTAATGATCAGCGGTGATTTCCGCACCGACTTCCAGCAGCATGTCGCCAGGCACGCGGAACTCGCGAACGATGGCGGTCGGCTCGGAATTCGCTTTCGCGAACTGGCCGCGCTGCGGTTTCGGCGTGTTCTTGGCCTTGCGCTTGCCGGCGCCCAGCACGACAGCCGTGTAGCCGTCGTTGCGGGTGACTTTGCCGGCAGCTTTGCCCTTCTTCTTGATCTCGACTTCGCGGTCGGCGTCCGTACGAACGCCGAGAACGTGGCAGCCCTCGAGCGAGAGGACCGTGACCGGAACGTGCGCGCCGTCTTCTGCGAAGACGCGCGTCATGCCGACCTTTTTGGCGACGACGCCTGTGCGCATTACGCTCTCCCCTCAAGCTTGATCTCGACCGCAACGCCAGCCGACAGGTCGAGCTTCATCAGCGCGTCCACCGTCTGTGGCGTCGGATCGACGATATCCAGCACGCGCTTATGCGTGCGAATCTCGAACTGATCGCGGGATTTCTTGTCGATGTGCGGCGAACGGTTCACCGTGAATTTCTCGATCCGGGTCGGCAGCGGAACGGGGCCGCGCACCTGGGCGCCCGTACGCTTCGCGGTCGAAACGATTTCGCGCGCCGACATGTCCAGAGCCCTGTGATCAAAGGCTTTTAGGCGGATGCGAATGTTTTGTCTGTCCATCGGAAGCCACCGGCCCAATATGCAAAATCCGACAAACCAGCGGGGTTAGGACCCCAACAGGCCGCCGAAGGTGTTGAATTGTCTCGTTTCGCAAAGGGGCGCCGCGTTTGGCCAAGCCACGGCCGGTGCACCCAGAGCGAGCCGGCGTTCTATGGCTAGGTGAATCACACGTCAAGCGGCAGGCGTGAAGATTCCTCCCGACCGTCCTCGTGCCGACGATCTGACGTCGGCACGAGCTCAGTCGTCTACATGGTCGTACGCCCCACCTCGTACTCGGCATACGCCACCCCCGAAGGATAGTTCCGGCTATCCAGCAGCGTGAGCGCCACTTGACGTTGTAGACCCGCAAAAATCGGCGTGCCGCCGCCCAGCAGTACAGGTGACACCTTGAGGCGTAGCCGGTCGAGCAGGCCGAGTTGAGCGACGAAACCCGCAAAAAGGCCGCCGCCACAGAGATAGATGTCTCCCCCTTCTGTCGACTTCAGGTCCGCCAGCGCCTGCTCCCAGGTCTCCCTAACGACCTGCACGCGACTGTCGGTCGGCAGCTCGATCGATCTGGAAAAGACGTGATGGTCCATATGGGGATAGGCCAGATCCCCTGGCGCCATCCCGTAGTCATAACCGAACTCGTAGGTCCCCCGACCCATGATCACGGTTGAGTAGCTGCCCAGGCGCGCCAAGTAGGCCTCGACATGCTCGCCCTCAGGCAGAAATCCGGAAATGTCACCGTCGTATCCGGCAATGAAGCCATCAATGCTGACGGCGACGTCATAGATGATGCGTCGCATAGCTGTTTTCTCTTGTCTGGATATCGGGTCCGCATCCGCCGCGCCGGCAGATCGCGATGTACGAAAAACAGCTAGTTGATCATCAGCCCATTCTCCCCTGCTCCGCAGCGACTAACCATTGTTCATTTCCTGAGCAACCACCCGTCTCGAGCTGATGGCTCCACGAAACACGAGGCTCGCAACCGCCGGGTCACTGCACACCCAACAAAGCCCACATCCCAAAAGCAAAACCGCCGGCGAGGTCACCCTCGCCGGCGGCTTCAATTCAGTGAGTTGGGCTAGCGCCTACTCGATGATTTTGGCCACAACGCCCGAACCAACCGTGCGGCCGCCTTCGCGGATAGCAAAACGCTGGTTCTCTTCCATGGCGATCGGCTGGATCAGCTCGACCTTCAGGCTGACGTTGTCGCCAGGCATGACCATCTCGGTGCCGTCCGGCAGCTCAACGATGCCCGTGACGTCCGTCGTCTGGAAGTAGAATTGCGGACGGTAGTTCTTGAAGAACGGGGTGTGACGGCCGCCTTCATCCTTCGTCAGGATGTAGACCGTGGCCTCGAACTTCTTGTGCGGCTTCACCGAACCCGGCTTGCAGAGCACCTGGCCGCGCTCGACCTGCTCGCGGTCGATACCACGCAGCAGAACGCCGATGTTGTCGCCGGCCTGGCCCTGGTCGAGCAGCTTGCGGAACATTTCAACGCCCGTGCAGGTCGTTTTCTGCGTGTCCTTGATGCCGACGATTTCGAGTTCGTCGCCAACGTGGACGATGCCGCGGTCAACCTTGCCGGTCACAACCGTACCACGACCCGAGATCGAGAAGACGTCTTCGATCGCCATCAGGAACGGCTGGTCGAGCGGACGCTCCGGCGTCGGGATGTAGTCGTCGACGGCCTTCATCAGCTCGAGGATCTTCTCTTCGCCGATATTGGCGTCGCGGCCTTCGACAGCGGCCAGCGCCGATCCGGCTACGATCGGAATGTCATCGCCCGGGAAGTCGTAGGACGACAGCAGTTCGCGAACTTCCAGCTCGACGAGGTCGAGGAGCTCGGCGTCGTCAACCTGGTCGACCTTGTTGAGGAAGACCACGAGGGCCGGAACGCCGACCTGACGGGCCAGCAGGATGTGCTCGCGGGTCTGCGGCATCGGGCCGTCAGCAGCGTTCACAACCAGAATCGCGCCGTCCATCTGCGCTGCGCCCGTGATCATGTTCTTCACGTAGTCAGCGTGTCCGGGGCAGTCGACGTGCGCGTAGTGGCGGTTTTCCGTCTCGTACTCGACGTGCGCCGTGTTGATGGTGATGCCGCGGGCTTTCTCTTCCGGGGCGGCATCGATATCGGCGTAGCTTTTCGCAGTCGCGCCGCCGGTTTTCGCCAGCGTCATCGTGATCGCCGCCGTCAGCGTCGTCTTGCCGTGGTCAACGTGGCCGATCGTGCCGATGTTGACGTGCGGTTTGTTCCGCTGGAACTTTTCCTTGGACATCTTTCTCTTCCACTCCGTAGGTCTTTATGGCGGGCGCGTCGGGGCCGATGCTTAGCCCCTAACCGCTCAGTTTTTCAATCACTTCTTTCGCAACGGCCTGAGGCACAGCCTCATAATGGTCGAACTGCATCGTGTAGTTCGCACGGCCCTGAGTCGCAGAACGCAGGTTGTTCACGTATCCGAACATATTTGCAAGCGGGACCATCGCGTTGATGACGGTCGCGTTGCCGCGCATTTCCTGGCCCTGGATCATGCCGCGCCGCGAGTTGAGGTCGCCGATGACGGTGCCGACATACTCTTCCGGCGACACCACCTCGACCTTCATCACAGGCTCGAGAAGCTTCATCTTGGCCTTGCCGGCCGCTTCGCGGAAGGCGGCGCGCGCCGCGATCTCGAACGCCAGCACGCTGGAGTCGACGTCGTGGAACTTGCCATCCAGCAAAGTCGCCTTGAAGTCGATCACGGGGAAGCCGACCACCGGGCCCGAAGCCATGACCGACTTAATGCCCTTTTCGACGCCCGGCACGTATTCCTTGGGCACCGAGCCGCCGACGATCTTGCTCTCGAAGACATAGCCCTGCCCCGGCTCCTGCGGTTCGAACAGGATCGTGACTTCGGCGAACTGGCCCGTACCGCCCGACTGCTTCTTGTGGGTGTACGTGACTTCGGCCGGAACGCCGAGCGTTTCACGGTAAGCCACCTGCGGCGCGCCGATATTGGCTTCAACCTTGAACTCACGCTTCATGCGGTCGACGAGAATGTCGAGGTGAAGCTCGCCCATGCCGGCCATGATCGTCTGGCCGGACTCTTCGTTGGTCGAGACGCGGAAGGACGGATCCTCGGCGGCCAGACGCTGGAGCGCGAGACCCATTTTCTCCTGGTCGCCCTTGGTCTTGGGCTCGACCGCGATCTCGATGACCGGCTCGGGGAATTCCATCCGCTCGAGAACAACCAGCGAAGACGGATCGCAAAGCGTGTCGCCCGTGGTCGTGTCCTTCAGGCCGCCGATGGCGATGATGTCGCCCGCGTAAGCTTCCTCGATGTCCTTGCGGTCGTTCGAATGCATCTCGAGCATCCGCCCGATCCGCTCCTTCTTGTCCTTCACGGTGTTCTGAAGGTTCATGCCCTTGGTCACCTTGCCGGAATAGATGCGGCAGAAGGTCAGCGAACCGAGGAAAGCGTCGTTCATTATCTTGAACGCGAGCATCGAGAGCGGCTCGCCGTCATCGGCTTTCCGCTTGATCGGCTGTTCCGTCTTGAAGTCGATGCCTTCGATGGCCGGCACGTCCAGCGGCGACGGCAGGTAATCGACAACGGCGTCGAGCAGGGGCTGAACGCCCTTGTTCTTGAATGCCGAGCCGCAGAGGACCGGGAAGAACGAACGCTGAAGCACCGCCTTGCGGATGCACTTCTTGATCGTCTCGTTGTCCGGCTCCTCGCCCTCGAGGTATTTCTCCATCGCGTCGTCGTCCATTTCGACGGCGGCTTCGATCATCGCGGCGCGATATTCCTTGGCCTTGTCGACCAGGTCGGCGGGGATATCTTCCTCACGGAAGCTGGCGCCCAGCGCCTCGCCGTCCCAGACAATCGCCTTCATTTTGATGAGGTCGACCACGCCCGCGAAATTGCTTTCAGCGCCGATCGGCAGCTGCAGCGGAACCGGCTTCACGCCGAGGCGCTTCACCAGGTCGTTGACGCAGTTGTAGAAATCCGCACCGATCTTGTCCATCTTGTTGGCGAAGACGATCCGCGGAACCTTGTACTTGTCGGCCTGACGCCAGACCGTCTCGGTCTGCGGCTCAACGCCCTGGTTGCCGTCGAGAACCGTAACCGCGCCGTCGAGCACGCGCAGCGAGCGCTCGACTTCGATCGTGAAGTCGACGTGTCCGGGGGTGTCGATGATGTTCAGGCGCTTGTCCTGCCAGAAGCAGGTCGTCGCAGCGGACGTGATCGTGATGCCACGTTCCTGCTCCTGCTCCATCCAGTCCATGGTCGCAGCGCCGTCGTGCACTTCGCCGATCTTGTGCGACTTGCCGGTATAGAAGAGCACACGCTCCGTCGTCGTGGTCTTGCCGGCGTCGATGTGCGCCATGATCCCGAAGTTTCGGTAGTCTTTTAGATTGTGCGTGCGAGGCATGGGAGAGGCCGCCCTGTTTTAAACGTGTGGCGATGCGCCGGATTACCAGCGGTAGTGCGAGAAGGCGCGGTTGGCGTCGGCCATCTTGTGCGTGTCTTCACGCTTCTTGACCGCGCTGCCGCGTCCGTTGGCGGCGTCCAGCAGTTCGCCGGCCAGACGCTCGCGCATCGTGCTCTCGGTCCGTGCGCGGGCCGCGGCGATCAGCCAGCGAATGGCCAGAGCCTGACGGCGCTCGGGGCGCACTTCAACGGGAACCTGGTAGGTTGCGCCGCCAACGCGACGCGAACGAACTTCAACCGAAGGCGCGACTTTCTCAAGCGCCTCGTGGAACAGCTCGACCGAAGGCCGGCGCGCTTTTTCTTCCACCATGTCCAGAGCGCCATAAACGATGCGTTCGGCCGTGGACTTTTTGCCTTCGTACATGACCTGGTTCATGAACCGGGTCAGCACCTGGTCGTGATGACGGGCGTCTGGAAGGACTTGGCGTTTTTCTGCGCGGTGGCGACGGGACATGTCTGTTTCTGCCTACTTGGGACGTTTCACGCCGTAATGCGAACGGCGCTGCTTGCGGTCCTTGACGCCCTGGGTGTCAAGAACGCCGCGAAGGATGTGGTAACGGACGCCGGGAAGGTCTTTCACGCGGCCGCCGCGGATCAGGACCACCGAGTGCTCCTGAAGGTTGTGACCCTCGCCGGGGATGTAGCACACCGCTTCGTGCTGCGTGGTGAGCCTCACCTTCGCAACCTTCCGCAGGGCCGAGTTCGGCTTCTTCGGGGTCGTCGTGTAAACGCGGGTGCAGACGCCGCGGCGCTGCGGACACGCTTTGAGCGCCGGAACCTTGTTCCGCTTCGGCTTGTCGGTCCGCGGCTTGCGGATCAGCTGCTGAATGGTGGGCATGAACCCTCTCTGCTTCACCCTGCGACAGGGCCGGGGCCCCATCTTGTGTTGTTCAAATAAACCGACCGAGACAGGCAATCGGCCCGTCCCGGCTAGACGTCTTGGAGGCTTGCGCGCTCGAAATCAGGCTCACATCTACCAACCGTCTGGGGCGCAGCTCTCGCAGCGCAGCCGCCCGGCGATGTGATGCGCGGTATTAATGTCGCCGCGACATGGGGTCAAGGGTCGCTAACGCCGTTTTCGCCAGCTTACCTCATGAAGCGGAAACCACCCGATCAGAGCCGGTTCCCGCCTCCCCTTTCAGACCAGCCGCCTGTGCGACGGGCGTCGAAAAACGCCCGCCGCCAGAGCGACTTGTCGCCTTATTCCGGTGCAGGAAGCGCCTCCGTCGCCGCAACCTGCGCCCGCTGCTCCTTGAGCCGCGCATCGCGGTCGTGAGCGATCTTGCGGTACTTCCGCAGAGAGCCGCCCGTACCGGCCGGGATCAGACGGCCGACAATGACGTTCTCCTTGAGACCTTCCAGCGGATCGATCTTGCCCTGGATCGCGGCCTCGGTGAGGACGCGGGTGGTCTCCTGGAAGGAGGCCGCCGAGAAGAACGAACGGGTCTGCAGGCTGGCCTTGGTGATGCCGAGCAGGACCCGGGTTCCCTTGGCCGGCTCGCGACCGGCATTGATCGCGGCCTCGTTGGCTTCCTCGAAGTCCAGAGCGTCAACGTGCTCGCCGGCCAGCATGGTCGTCGAACCTGAAGACGTGATCTCCACCTTCTGCAGCATCTGGCGAACGATGACTTCGATATGCTTGTCATCGATCGGCACGCCCTGCAGGCGGTAGACCTTCTGGATCTCGTTGACCAGGTAATCGGCCAGCGCCTCGACGCCCAGTGTCGCAAGGATGTCCTGCGGCGCCGGGTTGCCGTCCAGCAGGTATTCGCCGCGATGGATGAGGTCGCCTTCCTGGACCGTGAGGTGTTTCGCCTTCGGCACCAGGTACTCGACGGGCTCTGCGCCCTCCTCTTCCGGGACGATGCGGATGCGACGCTTGTTCTTGTAGTCGCGTCCGAATTCCACGCGGCCGGTGATGTCGGCGATGATCGCGTGATCCTTCGGACGGCGTGCTTCGAACAGTTCCGCAACGCGCGGCAGACCACCCGTGATGTCACGCGTCGTCGCGCCCCCGGTCTGAACACGCGCCAGCGTGTCGCCCGGTTTCACTTCATCGCCCTCGGCGACCGACAGGATGGCGTCGACCGGCAGGAAGTAACGCGCCTCGACGCCGCTGGCGTGCTTGATGGGCTCGCCCTTCTTGTCGACCAGCAACATCGCCGGCTTGAGGTCGGCAGACTTCGAACCGCTGCGCGCATCGATCACGACTTTCGACGCGATGCCCGTGTTCTCGTCCGTCTCGTCGCGGGTCGTCAAGCCATCGGCGAGGTCCTCGAACTTCACCTTGCCAGCGATATCCGTGACGATCGGGGTCGCGAACGAATCCCAGTCCGCCACGCGCTCGCCGCGCTTCACCTTGCCGCCTTCCGGATAACGGATCCGCGCGCCGTATGGCGGCTTGAACGTCTGACGCACACGGCCATCAGCGTCGACGAGTTTGACCTCCATCGAACGACCGACAACGACCAGCGTGCCGTCTTCGCGCTCAACCGTCACGCCGTTCTCGAAGCGGACTTCCGAATCGAACGCCGCATCGACCGCACTGTCGTTCGAGACCTGGGCCGCGCCGCCGATGTGGAACGTCCGCATCGTCAGCTGCGTACCCGGCTCGCCGATCGACTGCGCCGCGATCACGCCGACAGCCTCGCCGACGTTCACACGCGTACCGCGTGCGAGGTCGCGGCCGTAGCACGAACCGCAGATGCCGTTGCGGGTCTCACACGTGAGCACCGAACGCACCTTCACCTTGTCGACGCCGGCTTCATCGATCGCGGCCGCCACGTCTTCGTCGACGTAGGTGTTGGCCGGCGCAATGATCTCGCCCGACGACGGATGCTTGACGTCTTCACCGGTCGTCCGGCCGAGGATGCGATCGCCAAGGCTGACAACCACGTCCGCGCCTTCCATGACGGCGGCGAGCGTGATGCCCTTGTCGGTGCCGCAATCCTCTTCGGTCACGATGCAGTCCTGCGCCACGTCCACGAGACGGCGGGTCAGGTAACCCGAGTTCGCCGTCTTGAGAGCGGTGTCCGCAAGGCCTTTCCGCGCGCCGTGGGTCGAGTTGAAGTATTCAAGAACGGTCAGGCCTTCCTTGAAGTTCGACACGATCGGCGTCTCGATGATTTCGCCCGACGGCTTGGCCATCAGGCCGCGCATGCCGGCTAGCTGCTTCATCTGGTTCTTCGAACCACGAGCGCCCGAGTGGGCCATCATGAAGACCGAGTTCGGCGCGCCCGTGCGACCCGTTTCCGGATCGACTTCCGGCGTACCGGCGGCGTCCATCATGGCGTCGGCGACCTTGTCCGTACATGCGGACCAGGCGTCGACCACCTTGTTGAACTTCTCACGGCGCGTGATCAGGCCGTCCGCGTACTGGCGCTCGTATTCCGAGACCAGCTTGCGGGTTTCCGCGACCAGTTTGTCCTTGGCCTCGGGGATGACCATGTCGTTCTTGCCGAACGAGATGCCGGCCTTCGCAGCTTCCTGGAAGCCGAGCGCCATGATGCGGTCACAGAAGATGACCGTCGCCTTCTGACCGCAGTTCCGGTAGACCGTGTCGATCAGCGCGCCGATCGACTTCTTCGTCATCAGCTCGTTGACCTGCGACGGGTCCATGCCGACTTCGCGCGGCAGGCAGTCAGCGATTTTCATCCGGCCCGGCGTCGATTCATAGATTTTCGAGACGTCGTTGCCGTCCTCATCCTTGCTGGTGAAGCGGGCCTTGATGCGGGCGTGCAGCGAGACCGCTCCGGAATCCAGCGCATGCTCGATTTCCGCGAGGTCGGCGAACACGCTGCCCTCGCCCGGCTCGTTATCGCGCTCGACCGAGAGGTGGTAGAGACCAAGAACGATGTCCTGCGACGGCACGATGATCGGACGACCATTCGCCGGCGAGAGGATGTTGTTCGTCGACATCATCAGGACGCGCGCTTCAAGCTGGGCTTCGAGCGACAGCGGCACGTGAACGGCCATCTGGTCGCCGTCGAAGTCGGCGTTGAACGCGGCGCAGACCAGCGGGTGAAGCTGGATCGCCTTGCCTTCGATGAGCTTCGGCTCGAACGCCTGGATGCCCAGACGGTGAAGCGTCGGCGCGCGGTTCAGCAGAACCGGGTGCTCGCGGATCACCTCTTCGAGGATGTCCCAGACTTCCGGCTTCTCCTTCTCGACCAGCTTCTTCGCAGCCTTCACCGTGCCGGCGAGGCCCTTGGCGTCCAGACGCGCGAAGATGAACGGCTTGAACAGCTCCAGCGCCATCTTCTTGGGAAGGCCGCACTGGTGAAGTTTCAGGTCCGGGCCAACCACGATGACCGAACGGCCAGAATAGTCGACGCGCTTGCCGAGCAGGTTCTGGCGGAACCGGCCCTGCTTGCCCTTCAGCATGTCGGACAGCGATTTCAGCGGGCGCTTGTTCGTGCCCGTGATCACGCGGCCGCGGCGGCCGTTGTCGAACAGCGCATCAACCGATTCCTGAAGCATGCGCTTCTCGTTGCGGATGATGATGTCCGGCGCGCGCAGTTCCATGAGGCGCTTCAGGCGGTTGTTCCGGTTGATCACCCGGCGATAGAGATCGTTGAGGTCAGAGGTCGCAAAGCGGCCGCCATCCAGCGGCACCAGCGGACGCAGGTCCGGCGGGATCACCGGGATGATCGTCATGATCATCCATTCCGGCTTGCAGCCCGACTGCAGGAAGTTCTCGACCAGCTTCAGGCGCTTGGCGATCTTCTTCGGCTTCAGTTCGCCGGTCGCTTCAGCGAGATCCTGACGCAGCTGCTCGGCCTCTTCGTCGAGGTCGATGCCTTTCAGGATTTCGCGGATCGCTTCCGCGCCGATCAGCGCGGTGAACGAGTCAGCGCCGAGACGCTCCTGCGCCTCGTAATACTCTTCCTCGGTCAGCAGCTGCTTTTCCTGCAGCTCCGTCAGGCCCGGCTCGGTCACGAGATAGCTCTCGAAATAGAGCACGCGCTCGACGTCCTTCAGCGCCATGTCCAGCATCAGCGAGATGCGCGACGGCAGCGATTTCAGGAACCAGATGTGCGCAACCGGCGCAGCAAGCTCGATATGGCCCATGCGCTCGCGCCGGACCCGCGCCAGCGTCACTTCTACGCCGCACTTCTCGCAGGTCACGCCGCGATACTTGATGCGTTTGTACTTCCCGCAAAGGCACTCGTAATCCTTCTGCGGCCCGAACGTACGGGCGCAGAACAGGCCGTCGCGCTCCGGCTTGAACGTACGGTAGTTGATCGTCTCCGGTTTCTTGATCTCGCCAGACGACCACTTCCGGATCTCTTCCGGGCTGGCGATCGAAATGCGGATGGCCTCGAAGGTCGGGACCGGCGCATTGGCGTTGAACAGATTGGTGACTTCCTGGCTCATATTGCCAATTTCTCCCTGAAGGGGTGATCCGCCGGCCGGATCAGGACCGGCGGAAATCTACTAGCGACGCAGCGGATAAGGGCCCTACTCGGCCGCCTCCGGAACGCCGTCGTCATTGTCGGTCTCTTCCTCGGCCTCGGCTTCGATCAGCTCGACATTGAGACCCAGCGAACGCATTTCCTTGACCAGCACGTTGAAGCTTTCCGGCACCCCGGCCTCGAACGTGTCGTCGCCACGAACGATGGCTTCGTACACTTTCGCGCGGCCGGCCGTGTCGTCCGACTTCACCGTTAGCATTTCCTGCAGGGTGTAGGCGGCGCCGTACGCTTCGAGCGCCCAGACCTCCATCTCCCCGAAACGCTGACCGCCGAACTGCGCCTTGCCGCCCAGAGGCTGCTGCGTGACCAGCGAGTAAGGACCGGTCGAACGCGCGTGGATCTTCTCGTCGACGAGGTGGTGCAGTTTCAGCAGGTACTTGTACCCGACCGTCACCTTCCGCGAGAACTTCTCGCCCGAACGCCCGTCATAGAGCTGGACCTGGCCCGACGTATCGAGACCGGCCTTCTCGAGCATCGCGTTGATCTCTTCCTCGGCGGCGCCGTCGAACACCGGCGTCGCGATCGGAACGCCCTTGGTGAGGTTGGAGGCCAGCTCCTCGAGATCGGCCGCCGAACGCGGCAGCTCCTCGTCCTCGCCATAGACATCCTTCAGCGTCGCCGTCAGCGCCTTGAGATCGTGCTCGCGGCGATAGGCTTCGAGCGCCTCGTTGATGATCTTGCCCATGCCCGCGCAGGCCCACGCCATGTGGGTCTCGAGGATCTGGCCAACGTTCATCCGCGACGGCACGCCCAGCGGGTTGAGAACGATGTCGACCGGCGTACCGTCTTCCAGGTACGGCATGTCTTCGAGCGGGTTGATTTTCGAGATCACACCCTTGTTCCCGTGACGCCCGGCCATCTTGTCGCCCGGCTGCAGCTTGCGCTTCACCGCCACGAACACCTTCACGACCTTCATCACGCCCGGAGGCAGGTCGTCCCCGCGCACCTTCTCGATCTTGTCTTCGATGCGGGCTTCGATCAGGGCGACCGCGTCGTCGAACGACTTGCGCAGGGACTTGATCTGGTCCTCGACCGCCTCGTCGGCGACCGCAACCTTCCAGAGCTCCGCGACGGTCATGCCGTCGAAGAACGAGTCGTCGATCTTGGTCTTCTTGCCGCCCTTGGCGACCGACTCCTGCCCTTTCAGCAGGTCGCGAAGACGCGTGACAGCGTCACGCTCGATGATCGCCATCTCGTCGTCTTTGTCGGTCATGAGCTGGTCGATCTGCTCACGCTCGATCTGCAGCGCACGCTGGTCCTTGTCGACGCCGTGGCGGTTGAACACCCGCACTTCGACGATCGTACCCGTGGCGCCCGGAGGCATCCGCAGGGACGTGTCGCGAACGTCCGAAGCCTTCTCGCCGAAGATGGCGCGCAGGAGTTTTTCTTCCGGCGTCATCGGGCTTTCGCCCTTCGGCGTCACCTTGCCGACCAGGATGTCGCCGGCGGCGACTTCCGCGCCAACCGCAACGATGCCCGCCTCGTCGAGGTTGCGAAGCGCTTCCTCGCCGACGTTCGGGATGTCCCGGGTGATCTCTTCAGGGCCCAGCTTCGTGTCGCGGGCCATGATCTCGAACTCTTCGATGTGGATCGACGTGAACACGTCATCCCGCACGATGCGCTCGGAGATCAGGATCGAGTCTTCGAAGTTGTAGCCATTCCACGGCATGAACGCGACGAGCACGTTCCGGCCGAGCGCCAGCTCGCCAAGATCCGTCGACGGACCATCAGCGATGATGTCGCCCTTGGAGACCTTGTCGCCGACCTTCACGATCGGACGCTGGTTGATGCACGAGTTCTGGTTCGAACGCTGGAACTTCGACAGGCGATAGATGTCGACGCCCGACTTCGAGCTGTCGAGGTCTTCCGTCGCGCGCACAACGATACGCGTGCCGTCCACCTGTTCGATCACGCCGCCGCGGCGCGCCGTAACCGCCGCACGCGAATCGCGCGCAACGACCTCTTCCATGCCGGTGCCGACGAGCGGCGCATCCGTCTGGAGAAGCGGCACAGCCTGACGCTGCATGTTCGAGCCCATCAGCGCGCGGTTGGCGTCGTCGTTCTCAAGGAACGGGATCAGCGCCGCAGCCACCGAAACAACCTGCTTCGGCGACACGTCGATGTAGTCAACGTCATCACGCGGAACCAGCGTGGCGTCACGCTGCGGGCCGACACGTGCGTTGACGAACTCGTTCACCAGCATGCCGTTGTCATCGATCACGGCGTTGGCCTGGGCGATCGAGTAACGCTGCTCTTCCATTGCCGAGAGGTACTTCACCTCTTTCGTCAGCTTGCCGTTCTCAACCTTGCGGTACGGGCTCTCGATGAAGCCGTACTTGTTGATGCGGGCGTGCGTCGCCAGCGAGTTGATCAGGCCGATGTTCGGACCTTCCGGCGTCTCGATCGGACAGATCCGGCCGTAGTGCGTCGGGTGAACGTCGCGAACCTCGAAGCCCGCGCGCTCGCGCGTCAGGCCGCCCGGACCAAGCGCCGAGAGACGACGCTTGTGCGTGATCTCGGACAGCGGGTTCGTCTGGTCCATGAACTGCGACAGCTGCGAGGAGCCGAAGAATTCACGCACCGAAGCCACGACCGGCTTCGCGTTGATCAGGTCGTGCGGCATCACCGTGTCGATATCGACCGAGCTCATCCGCTCCTTGATCGCGCGCTCCATGCGGACGAGGCCGACGCGGAATGCGTTCTCGAGCAGCTCGCCGACCGAACGGACGCGGCGGTTGCCGAGGTTGTCGATGTCGTCGACTTCGCCGTGGCCGTCCTTCAGGCCCAGCACCGTCTTCATCACCGCAACGATGTCTTCCTCGCGCAGCGTGCGCTCGGTGTCGGCGGCGTCCAGCGCAAGGCGCATGTTCATCTTCACGCGGCCAACCGCGGAAAGGTCATAGCGCTCGCTGTCGAAGAACAACTGGTTGAACAGCGCTTCGCCAGCTTCCAGCGTCGGCGGCTCGCCCGGGCGCATCACCCGGTAGATTTCCGACAGCGCTTCGGTGCGGTTTTCGGCCTTGTCAGCCTTCAGCGTGTTGCGCAGCCACGGACCCGAAGCGTTGTCGCCTTCGGTGTCCAGAAGGAAGATCATCTTCACATCGGATTCGCGCAGCTCGGCCACCGATTCCTCGGTCAGCTCGTCGCCGGCCTCGCCAAAGATCTCGCCGGTCTGCGCATTGACGATGTCCTCGCCAATGAAGCGGCCTTCAAGGAAGTTCGACGGCACGAGGATCTCTTCAAGGCCGTCTTCACCAGCCTTGCGCGCCTTGACCGGCGTGATCTTCTTGCCGGCCGGGAACACGACCTTGCCGGTCTTCTTGTCGACCAGGTCGAAGTCCGGACGGACGCCGCGCCAGCGGTCAGCCGCATAGCCGGTCACCCAGCCGTTCTTGTCCAGCTTGTAGGCGACCTTGTTGTAGAAGGTGTCGAGGATCTTCTCCTGGGAATAGCCCAGCGCCTGCAGCAGCACCGTCGCCGGCAGCTTGCGCTTGCGGTCGATGCGAACGTGCAGGATGTCCTTGGCGTCGAACTCGAAGTCGAGCCACGAACCGCGATACGGGATTACGCGCGCAGCAAACAGCAGTTTGCCCGACGCATGCGTCTTGCCCTTGTCGTGATCGAAGAACACGCCCGGCGAGCGGTGCATCTGCGAAACGATCACGCGCTCGGTGCCGTTGATGATGAACGTGCCCTTGTCCGTCATCAGCGGGATGTCGCCGAGATAGACGTCCTGTTCCTTCATGTCCTTGATCGACTTTGCGCCCGTGGCCTCGTCGGTCTCGAACACGACCAGCCGCAGCTTCGCTTTCAGCTGCGCGGCATAGTTCAGGTCGCGCTGCATGCACTCCTGAACGTCGAACTTGGGCTGTTCGAATTCATAGGAAATGTATTCGAGCGTCGCGCGCTCGGAGAAGTCGTTGATCGGAAACACCGACTTGAAGACAGTGCCCAGACCCTCGTCATCCCGGTCCTCGGGACGAACGTTCATCTGCAGGAACTGCTCGTAGGACGACCGTTGAACCTCGATGAGGTTCGGCATCTCTACTGTTTCAGGGATTTCTCCATAAGACTTCCGAATACGCTTTTTAGCCGTGAACGACAGAGCCATGTCCGCTGCAGGTCTCTCTATTTAGGGGCCGGGGTGGTCCACGCCGGGCGGCGCGCGAACCTCCTTGGCCGGTCAGTATCCGGTGCGCGAAAACGGCGCCCGCCGGAACGCCGTTGCAAACTCTACAGAAATCAGCCCCTCGCCTCGCGCGAGCGAGAAACTGTTCGGGCGGCGGCAGCCGATCGCCGCGCCGCCCGACAGTCGACTACTTCAGCTCGACCTTGGCGCCAGCCGCCTCGAGCTTCTTCTTGATTTCTTCGGCTTCTTCTTTCGAAGCGCCTTCTTTCAGCGGCTTGGGAGCAGCTTCGACCAGGTCCTTGGCTTCTTTCAGGCCAAGCGCCGGAACGACTTCGCGCACCGCTTTGATGACTTTGATTTTTTCCGAGCCGGCATCCGTCAGGATGACGTCGAATTCGGTTTTCTCTTCTTCCGGAGCAGCAGCAGCGCCGCCGCCGCCAGGAGCCGCGGCGACCGCGACCGGAGCAGCAGCCGAAACGCCCCACTTCTCTTCGAGAAGTTTCGCGAGGTCGGCAGCTTCGAGAACCGTCAGGCCCGACAGGTCCTCGGCAATCTGTTCAATCTTCGACATTTGATAGTTCCTTGAGTTCGTAAGGGTATGTTGGGTTGAGTACCGGTTTTTCCGTGTGAACCGCGCCTATGCTGCGTCTTTGTTGGCGTAAGCCGAAATGACGCGGGCGAGTTGGCCAGCCGGAGCCTGAACGACGCCAGCGATCTTGGTCGCCGGAGCCTGAATGAGGCCGATGATCTTGCCGCGAAGCTCGTCCAGCGACGGCAGTGTGGCGAGAGCCTTCACACCGTTCTGGTCGAGGACTTCCTCTCCCATGAGCGCGCCGATGAGAACGAGTTTCTCGTTCCCCTTGGCGAACTCGGCCACGACCTTCGTAGCCGCTACCGGATCGGGCGAATAAGCAATGCCCACGGGTCCCGTGAACATTTCGGACGCTTTGTCGCCGCCCTTCCCGTCCAGCGCCTTCTTGGCCAGTCGGTTCTTGATTACCTTGAAATTTGCGCCTTGGCCTTTCAGCTTCACGCGCAGATCCGTCAGGTCCGCCACGGTCAGACCGGAATAGTGCGTGACAACAACCACGCCCGAGTCCGCGAAAACGCCTTCCAGCGCCTTCAGGGCCTCTGCTTTTCCTGCTTTGTCCATTGCGGTCTCCAAATTGGACGACCGGACCATCCGGCCGCCCCAGGAAGCGCACGTGGGGGCCGACAGACCCAAACCGCCCCTTAATCCCCGGTCAGCCCCGCGCGTGGAGCTGGCCGTCGGAAGGGAGCGGTCTGGGCGATCTTTGCCCACGCACCCCCGTCCCGAGGCGGAAACGAACTCAAGGGCGACGCCTCCCGCTCGCACGGATGACGCACCCTCAGTCTGTCTTGCCCCGTCTCATGCGGGCTATGCTTTTAAGGACTTCCGGCAGGTTAACCTGCTTTCTGCCCGCCTGCAATCTCGGACGAGATGGCGGAAGTTCCGGTTTTTCACCAAAACTCCCGCCAAGCCGGTCGATATAGCCAGTCAATTACGAGGTTGCAAGCGCCGATTGGGTTTCAACGGCGACGCCAGGTCCCATCGTCGACGAAATGGCGACTTTCTTCACGTAAGTGCCCTTCGCGCCGGTCGGTTTTGCCTTGACCGGGCGGCGACGAGGCCTTCACGTTCTCTTCCAGGGCTTCCTGGGAGAAACTTGCCTTGCCAACGCCGGCATGGATGATTCCCGCCTTTTCGACGCGGAACTCCACCGAACCGCCCTTCGCATCCTTCACGGCCTGCGCGACGTTCGGGGTAACCGTGCCCACTTTCGGGTTCGGCATCATGCCCTTGGGGCCGAGAACCTTACCGAGACGCCCCACCAGACCCATCATGTCCGGCGTCGCAATGACCCGGTCGAAGTCGATCTGGCCGCTGTTGACCGTCTCGAACAGGTCGTCGGCGCCGACGATGTCCGCGCCAGCCGCCTTCGCCTCCGCCGCTTTCGCGTCACGCGCGAACACGGCCACGCGGACCGTACGGCCCGTACCGTTCGGGAGGTTGACCACGCCGCGGACCATCTGGTCAGCGTGCTTGGGGTCAACCCCGAGGTTCACGGCGACTTCGATCGTTTCATCGAACTTCGCCGTGGCGTTTTCCTTCACGATCCGGATCGCGTCCGAGATCGAATACTGCTGGTCGCGATCGACTTTCGACCGGGCCGCAGCGGTGCGTTTTGCAACTTTCACCATGATCCCTACTCCGTAACCGTCAGGCCCATGGCCCGCGCAGAGCCGGCAATGATGCGTGCGCCAGCGTCCAGATCCGTCGTGTTGAGGTCTTTCAGCTTGGCTTCAGCGATCTCGCGGCACTGTTTCATCGTCACCGTGCCCGCCGACGTGCGGCCCGGCTCTTTCGAGCCCGACTTCAGCTTGGCGGCTTTCTTCAGGAGAAACGACGCCGGCGGCGTCTTGATCTCGAAGGTGAACGACTTGTCCTGGTAGTACTGGATGATCACGGGCAGCGGCATGCCCTTCTCTTCCTTCTGCGTGCGGGCGTTGAACGCCTTGCAGAATTCCATGATGTTGATGCCGCGCTGACCCAGTGCTGGGCCGATCGGGGGCGACGGGTTAGCCGCTCCCGCGGGAACCTGAAGCTTCAGGCTCCCCATCAGTTTCTTCGCCATAATACCCTCTTCTGCGAAGCGCCCTCGGCACAAAACCGAGGACTAGGGGTGCGTGGTACGGCCCGGGACATGGACTTACGCCCTGCCTCCCACACGAAAGCGCGTCCAATAGGGAATAGCCGGGACCGACGCAAGCCCCGTCCCACAGGCGGTCCTAGGCTCTAACCGAGCTTCTCGACCTGCCCGTATTCCAGTTCGACCGGCGTCGCCCGTCCGAAGATCGAGACCGACACCTTCAGGCGGCCCGTATCCTCGTCGACATCCTCGACGCCGCCCTCGAACGAGGCGAACGGCCCCTCGATGACCTTCACCTTCTCGCCGATTTCGAACGAGATCAGCGGGCGTGCGCGTTCCTGCGTCTCGCCGCCGGTTCCGAGGATCCGCTTCACTTCGGCCTCCGGCACCGGCAGGGGCTTCTTGCCGCCTTCCGCGCCGAGGAAACCCGTCACTTTCGGGGTGTTCTTGACGAGGTGATACGCCTCGTCCGTCATCTGCATCTTGACCAGGACGTAACCCGGCATATGGCGGCGCTCGACGGTGCGCTTGCGGCCGCGAACAACCTCCACGACCTCTTCGGATGGCGCCTCGATCTCTTCGATCAGCTCGGAAAGGCCCTGTTGCTCGGCCTGCTCACGGATCGCCGCAGCCACCTTCTTCTCGAAGTTGGAATAGGCGTGGACGATATACCACTTGGCGTCAGCCATCGATCGACTGAACTCCCGTAATGAACTGGACCAGCAGAGAAACCACCATGTCCGTGATGTAGAAGAACCCGGCTGCGATCGAGACCATGATCAGCACCAGAATGGTCGCCATGATGACTTCCTGACGCGACGTCCAGGTGACCTTCCGGCCTTCCTGACGGACCTGCGAAAAGAACGTCAGCGGCCCGGTCTTCTGCTTTTTCGTGTTCGCCTCGACCATGGGACGATCGTTCCTGCCTGGGGTTCCAATTGTAGATGGAAGCCGATCCCTCTAAGCCAAGACCCGCCTCGCGTCCATGCCGGATTTGAGGATTTTGTGACACCGGAGCAAGGGCGCAGAGCGCAATTACCCGGTCATTCCGGCCGAAGCGCAGCGGAGAGCCGGAACCCAGCGGCCCGAGCAACTTCCAGGGCTGGGATCCGGGTCTGCGGTTCAGGCGCCTTCGCCCGGAATCACGGACCCGAGCCGAGCGAGCCTCACGATCTCAGCGGAATCCACTTCGGACGCGCGCCCTTCAGCCACATCGAGACGAACCAGCGCGTCAGCACCACCGCCGTGAAGATCGACGTGATAACGCCGAACGACAGCGTCACGGCAAAGCCGCGCACCGGCCCGGAGCCGATCGCATACAGGATAATCGTGGCCAGCAGCGTCGTGATGTTGGCGTCCAGAATGGTCGACATCGCCTGCTTGGCCCGTTTCCACGGACGACATCGGCGAACGGCCATTGCGCTTTTCCTCGCGGATCCGCTCGAACACCAGCACGTTGGCGTCCACCGCCATACCGACTGTCAGAAGGATGCCGCCAATGCCCGGCAGGGTCAGCGTGGCGCCCAAGGCCGACAGGATGCCGATCAGCAGCGTGATGTTCACCGCCAGCGCGGTCACCGCGAAAATGCCGAGAAGACCGTAATAGAACATCATGAAACAGGCGACGAGCCCGAGACCCACAAGCGATGCCGTCACGCCGCTGCGGATCGAATCCTCTCCAAGGCCCGCGCCCACCAGCCGCTGCTCAACCACGCGCAGCTTCGCCGGCAGCGCGCCAGACCGCAGCACAATGGCCAGGTTTTCCGCCTCCTGAGGCGTGAAATTGCCGGTGATCCGCCCGGCCCCGCCCGTGATCGGCTCGTTGATCCGCGGCGCCGAGATGATCACGTCATCCAGCACGATGGCGAACAATTCGCCCCGGTTCTGCGTGGTCGTGTCGCCAAACCGCTGGGCGCCCGCCGGCCGCAGCGTGAAGGAGATCGCCGGCCGGTTGCGCTCGTCGTAGATCTGGTCCGCACCGGAAAGGTCGCCGCCTGTAATGATGGGGTCGGAAAAGACCACCTGTGTCGCGCCGCCCAGTTCCTCGCTCGGCAGCGCGCGGCGACCGCGAATTTCCTCACCTTCCGGGAAATCGGCCGGGTTCGCCTCGCGGTCCACCATGTTGAAGGTCAGAACGCCCGCCTGCGTCAGCAGGTCGATCAGTGGCGCTGGTCCGCCAACCCCGGCACCTCGACCAGAATCCGGTTGTCGCCCTGCTTCTGGATGCTCGGCTCCAGCGTACCGGTCGCGTCAACCCGCCGCCGCACACCCTCGATCGAATTCTCCAGCGCATCGACCTGGATGCGGTTGAACGCCTCAGCCGTGAGGCTGACCGCGATCTCGTTGCTGCCGCGCTGGTTGAGGCTCAACGAGTTCGGCACGCCGATCGAGCCAAGCGGAGGCGCGCCCACTTCCGGATACGGCGCATGGCTTCGTCCATGTCCGCCGCATCGGTCAGCTGCACGATCACCGCATCGCCGGCCTCGTTCACCTCGCGCCGGGCGCCCACCCGGGGCCGGTCCAGCAGGGTGTCGCGGATATCGCGCGAAATCTCGCGCATCCGGTTGGTCCGCAGCTCTTCAGGATCAACCTCGAGCAGGATCGACGCCCCGCCCCGAAGGTCGAGGCCCAGGTTCATCGGATTACCCGGATGCCAGCCCCGCTGGTCCTCGGACAGGACGTTCGGCAGCGCAAAAAAGCCGCCGATCACCACCGCCAGCATGATCAGGGTGATTTTCCGGGGCGCGAAACGCAGAAGCATGACGGACTACGCGCTTTCCTTGGCGTCATTGGCCGGCGGCGGCGGCCCGGGATTGCGAACGTCCATGATCGCCGAGCGCAGGAAGCGCAGCTTGCCGCCCTCGCCCGTATCCAGCGTCACTTCGTCATCGGACAGCTTGGAGATCTTGCCGATAATGCCGCCAGAAGTTGCAACCATGTCGCCCTTCTTCAGCGCGCCCAGCATCTCGCGGTGCTTCTTCTGGCGCTGCTGCTGCGGACGGATCAGCAGGAAGTAGAAGATCGCGATCATCGCAATCGGCAGCATCAGCGTGGAGAGCAGGCTGCCGCCCGCTCCGGCCGCATCGCCCCCCGCCTGCTGGAAAATCATCTGGGTCAGCAGCATGTCCGCTCCGTCCTAAACAGGAAGTCCGCCCGCGAATCCGGTTTCCGGGCCCAAGAGCGCCGGACTATAGCCAGCGTCATTGTGTTTGCAATTGCGCCAAATTTGCCCGTCGCGCCGGTCTAGCCGGGCATCATCGGCCCGGGATCTACCGGATCGCCGTCCTTGCGCAACTGGAAGTGAAGCTGCGGCGTGGTCACCTTTCCGCTAGCGCCAACCCGCGCCAGCGCCTCGCCCTGCGCCACCATCTGCCCGGTCTTCACCAGCGCTTCTTGCGCATGCGCATAGGCCGTGATCCAGCCTCCCGGATGCGCCACCAGCACCAGAAGGCCCAGCCCCTCGACCTCCTCGTCGACGTAGATCACCTCGCCAGCCGCCGCCGCGCCGATCGGCGCCCCGCGCGCAGCCTCGATGTTGACGCCGTCATTGCGCAGTCCGGAGGCGCCGGCCCCGTAGTCCGAAATGATCTTGCCCTCGACCGGCCAGATGAAATCCTTCACCGCCGGACCGTTCACAGCCAGCCGCGGCTGGTTCGCTCGCGCCGCGCGCTCCGCCGCCGTCTCAGCAGGCCGCGCACGCGCCGCAGGCCGCACCGCCACTCGCACCTTGCCGCCATCCTTGGCCCCCGGCGGCAGCAGCAGCTCGTCGCCCGGATAGACCACCCATGGCCGCTCCAACCCGTTCATCACCGCCAGCGAGCGCGTGTCGACGGAAAACCGCAACGCCGCCGAAAACAGCGTCTCCCCCTGCTCGACGCGATGAACGTTCTCCGGCGGCAGCATGATCACCTGCCCCACCTCGAGGTCATTCGGCGACGACAACCGGTTCGCGGCGATCAGCGACTGCACGTCCACGCCATACTGGCTCGCATACTTCGACAGGCTGTCGCCGCGCTGGACGATGATCCGTCGCGAACTTTCCGGCGCACGTCGCACCTGCCGCGCCCCGCCCGGTCGTCCGCGCGTCTCCGGTTGCAGCGCCGCGGCTTCCTGCACCGCCGGCGAACTCGAAACGGCCGCAGCATCCCGCACCCAGTCACGATGGGCGCCGAGCCCCGCCCCCGGCGACACAACCGCCCCCGCCCCGCGATAGTCGATCTCAGGCGCACGCCGCGCGCATTGCCGCGCACGCAGCCGACAGCAGCGCCAGCGCGCCAATCATCCATTTCGCGTTCAGCACCCGCATGGCCCGAATCACCCGACTCAATCGGTGGAAATGGATCACGATTCACAGCGCACCCGAACCGCCCCAACCTCCCGGCCCGCCAGTTTCGGTCAATCCATCAACAACTGTCATTCCGGCCGAACCCCGGACTTGATCCGGGGGGAAGAGCCGGAACCCAACCGCTCGAATATGAGCGGGACTGAAATCCGGGATCGCCTACAATTCCTTGGCCACCCCAGTCTCGATCGGCGTGAACTCCGTCGGAAAAAGCTCGGTTTCGACCAGCCCGCCCGTCTCGCCGCGCACGAATTTCACCATCCGCTGCGCCGGCCCCTCCCCGCGCGCCGCCAGCAACGCGCCGCCCGCCGTCAGTTGCTCCAGCAACGCCGGCGGCGGCTCCTCGATCACCGACGTCACCACGATGCGGTCGAACGGCGCCGCATCCGGCCATCCCTCAAGCCCATCGCCAAACTTCACATCGACCTGCGACAGCCCCAGCGTATCCAGCGCGCGCTGCGCCCGCTCGACAATCGTCCGATACCGGTCAATCGAATAGACGCTCCGCGCCAGCTTCCCCGCAATCGCGGCGAGATAGCCGGAGCCCGTACCGACCTCCAGCACCTTCATCTCGCGCGACAGGTTCATCGCCTGCACGATCTGCGCGACGGTCACGGGGCGCGTCTGCGTCTGCCCGCATTCGATCGGCAGCTCGATATTATCCCAAGACCACTTGCGATGCTGGGACGCCACGAACGGCTCGCGATTGGTCTTCTCGAAGGTCTCGGCGAGACGCTTGTCCATCACCCCGACCGAGCGCAATGCAAGCACCAGCTTCGCGGCGCCATACCGGGACGACGGCTCGTCCATGCGCTTCAGCCTCTAATCGCCAACCTTGAACGACGTTGCGAGTTCATCACGGAATTTGTGGTGCGTCATGTCGATATGCAGCGGCGTCACCGAGATCGCCCTCATAGATCGCACGCAGGTCCGTGCCCTCCGGCGGCTGCGACAGCTGACCGGAATAGCCGATCCAGAAATAATCCGTCCCGCGCAGGTCCTGGCGCTTGTCGAGATGGTTGAGGTGCTGGTCCCGGAACCCCTGCCGCGTCACCTCGATGCCCGAAACATCTTCCGGAAGCCGGTCAGGGAAATTCACGTTGATCACGACATTCTTCGGCCAGCCCGCCTCTAGCAATCCCTTCAGCACCCGCGGGCCCCACGTGCGCGCGGTGTCCCACGGGATCGGCTGCCCGCGCCGGAAGTTTCGGCCCTGCGAAAACGCGATCGACGGGATGCCCAGATGCATGCCCTCGATCGCCGCCGCCACCGTCCCCGACTGCGACGTATCCTCCGCGATGTTCTGCCCGCGGTTCACGCCCGACAGCACGAGGTCCGGCGGATTGTCCTTCATGATGTCGAGCACGCCCAGCAGCACCGCATCGGAAGGCGTGCCGGCCACCGCAAACCGCTTCTCCCCCTCTTCGCGCACCCGCACCGGCGCATTCAGCGTGATCGCCCGCGCTTGCCCGGACTGCTCTTCCTGCGGCGCGGCGATCCACACATCGTCCGTCACCGACCGCGCAATCTCCTCCAGCACCGCCAGCCCCGGCGCAAATACGCCATCATCGTTTGAGAGCAGGATACGCATATCGGGAACTCCGTGGCCGGGCGTCCTGTGCGGCTAGTCCCCCACGGGTCCAAACGCAAGTGAAAGCCCTACCATGATGTGACCACGCTCGCCGCCACGCGTCATCCGATCAGGAAGCTCACCTTGTAGGTGTAGTTGTTGAACTCAACCCGGCACTGTCGCAGGTCAGCGTCCCGATCCGGCCGATAGGTCCAGCTCCGCGCCGTCTCGACCACCGTTTCAGCAAACCCCTCGAGCGGCACAGACGCCAGCAATTCGGTGTTGATCACCTTGCCGCGCTCATCCGTTTCGATCCGCACCAGCACCGACCCAACCAGCCCCGAAAACGCGCGGCTGGACGGATACGTCATCCTCTTGCCCTTGAACTCGCCGGGACACACCGGAAACGCCGCCAGCTCCGGCCTCGTTTCGACGTATGGAACGCTGGGATGCACAAGCCGGCGCGCCTCCACCTTTGTCGAGATCAGCGAGTCGATCTGCGCATAGTCCGACGTGAGATAGGCCTCCATCGAATAGGCCCACGCCTCCGCCTGCCACTTCAACGGCCACAACTGCGACCGCATCCTTCCTTCGGTATCCGCATCGATATCCGCCGCGATTGCGTCATGAACATCCGCCATCGCGTCATAGGTCTCGTTCCGCGATTTCGTCAGCCGGTCCTTCTTGTAGAGAAAGTCCGCTGCCGCGCCGATCATTTGCGCGCGTCGCATGCGCGGGATCAGCCCATCTGAATCGCGCCCCATCAACTCGACAGCGAGCCCGGCGCTCTCGATCACCCGCTCCCAGTCGCCCGTAACCCAGTCGCCGCTATACAGCGCCTCCGCGCCAGCCGCGGTGATCAGATCGACGCCCTCGATCTCCGCGCGTTGCCGCAACGATACCGCCAGCCCGTCCCGCATCTCGGCGCTGCCGCTCAGCTTGTATTCCGCCGCCCACAACAGAACGGCCGATGTCAGGGGAAAATCATCCGGCTTGGGCAGGTGCGCGCCCTGATCGGCGAGAAAGCGCGCAAAGTCGCGCGCCGCCTCGTAATTGCCGGCAAGCATCGACACGAACCCGAACTCACGCGCCATGAGAGCCGTGTCCGGGTGCGTCTTGTCCCAGCTCTCCCACGTATCGACGGCCTCAGCGGACGCCGCCTGAATGTCGCCGCGCCGCATCGCATCATTGAATTCCGGAATGCCTGCACTGGCGCCAAAAGCCAGCCCGGCGGCGCACGCCGCAACGCACAGAATTTTCTGGATCATCATTCCCCCCAACCTGACCCGCCGTCAGCGACGCGCCCCTGCGAACACTAGAGCCCGATCCTCCACGCAAGCGCCCGCCGGATCAATTCTCCCACGACCGCGCCCAGCCATCATCCTCACCCTTGCCGGAACCGCATCATCCGCCCAACGTTCCCTCTTCGTAAAGGGGAACGGTATGCGCCTCATCGAAATCACCTTCCCCGAGGATTACGGGGACGAGGTCCGCGACGCGCTGAAGGAGTGCGACGCCGATTTCAGCCGTATGGGCGCCTCACAGCGCGACGGCATGTGCTCGGCCCAGGTCTTCTACACCTCCGGCAGCGCCCAGGACCTCGTCGACCGCTTCCAGGACATGTTCGAAAACGAGGATGACTGGCGCCTGCTGGTCTATCCGATCGAAGCCACCGCCCCCAAGCCCGACGCCGACGAGGCCGCCGGCCCCGAGGAAAAGAACAACGAGCGCGCCCTGCGCGAGGAAATCTACGACGACGTCGCCGACGGCGCCGGCTTCAGCTCCAACTTCCTCGTTCTTACCCTCGCCTCCACCATCGTGGCCGCCATCGGCCTCAACTCCGACAACGTGCCCGCCGTCATCGGCGCCATGGTGATCGCGCCCCTGCTCGGTCCCATTCTCGCCTTCTCGCTCGGCACCACGCTCGGCGACGTGAAGCTCATCTCCAAGGCAGGCCGCAACGCCATCATCGGCATGGGCATCGGCATGGCGGGCGCAGCGATCATCGGCCTCTTCATGGACCTCAACCTCGAAAGCGACGAACTCACCAGCCGCATCGTCGTCGGCCTCGACAGCGTCGCGCTCGCCCTCGCCGCCGGCGCCGCCGCAGCGCTCTCCGTGGTCGCTGGCGTCTCCGCGGCCCTCGTCGGCGTTATGGTCGCAGCCGCGCTCCTGCCGCCCGCCGCGGCCGCCGGCCTGTTCATGGGCGCAGGCGAGTTCACCTTCGCCGCGCGCTCGCTGCTGCTGCTTGCGGTCAACATCATCTGCGTGATGCTGGCCGCGCAGGGCGTCTATTTCTGGAAACAGGTCCGCCCGCGCACCTGGCTGGAAAAGCGCTCAGCCGCCAAGGCCATCCGCATCAACCTCATCGTCCTCGGCGCGCTCCTCGCCGCCGCCATCGCAATCATCGTCTTCGCCCCGACCGAAGTCATCCCCGACAACATCCTCGGCGACGCCGTCGACGAAGTCACCGGCGGCGCCCAACGCGCCAGCGAAGGAGAAGGCGCAGGACAAGACGCAGGACAGGGCGAAGGACAGCGCGAAGACAACTAGCTAGGCGACCAGCCCGACCTCAACAGCGCAATCACCCACGATACTCACACACGTCATTCCGGGCGGAGGCGCTTCAGCGCCGCAGACCCGGAACCCAGCGCACGGTTCATCTCACCGCCGGCGCGCAATGCAATCGACTGGGTTCCGGGTCTGCGCTTCGCTTCGCCCGGAATGACCCAATCGCGCACCCCTTACGCAATCACCTCAACCCCGCCCATATAGGGCGCCAACGCCTTCGGCACCTCAATCGAGCCATCCTCGCGCTGATAGTTCTCAAGGATCGCCACCAGCGTCCGGCCGACCGCCAGCCCCGACCCGTTCAGCGTGTGCACGAATTCGGGCTTCGGCTTGGGATTGTCCTCGCTCGGCGCCCGCTTGAACCGCGCATTCATCCGCCGCGCCTGGAAGTCCCCGCACATCGAGCACGAGGAAATCTCGCGATACGTCTCCTGGCTCGGCAGCCACACTTCAAGGTCATAGGTCTTGCGCGCGCCAAACCCCATGTCGCCCGCGCACAGCTCCATCACCCGATACGGCAGCTCCAGCCGCTTGAGGATTTCTTCCGCGCATTGCGTCATCCGCTCCAGCTCGGCTTCCGACTCTTCCGGCTTCACGATCGACACCAGCTCAACCTTGGTGAACTGATGCTGCCGGATCATCCCCTTGGTATCCCGCCCCGCACTCCCCGCCTCCGAACGGAAGCACGGTGTGGCCGCGGTCATGCGCATGGGAAGCACAGCCGCGTCGAGCACCTGCTCGCGGACAGTGTTGGTGAGGGAGACTTCTGCGGTTGGGATGAGAGAGTAACCGTCGTCGAACTCACCATTCTCGATTTGTTGGAAGATGACCGTCCTAAACTCCTCCTGCGAACGGGCAGAGAACTCTTCGATCAGGCCAGCAGATGCATTCTTGATGTCCTGAGGGTCACCAAGATCGGCTTCCAGCTCTGCAGTTTTTCGCTCGATCTCGTCCTGATCTCGGAGCCTTGCAGCCCGGGCCGCGTTTGCCGTCGCCTCCTTTAAGCGCTCCCAGTCGATCCTTTGACAGAGAACAGATCGGCCTCAAACTGGCAGCTGCCCCCATACAGCGCGTGATCCCGCACCAACAGCGGCGTCACATGCTCCACATACCCATGCTCGCCCGTCTGCACGTCCAGCATGAACGCCGACAGCGCCCGCTCCATCCGCGCCAGCAGACCGCGCAGCACGACGAACCGCGCGCCCGACATCCGCGCCGCCGCTTCGAAGTCCATCATGCCAAGCGCTTCGCCGAGGTCCGCATGATCCTTGGGCGCGAAGCCCAGTTCCTTCGGCTCACCCCAGCGGCGCACCTCGACGTTGCTGTCCTCGTCCACCCCATCCGGCACACTCGCCAGCGGCAGGTTCGGCAACCCGGCCAGCAGCGCATCCAGCTCGCCCCGGATGCGATCCTCCTCCGCACCCTGCTTTTCGATGGTCTCCTTGGCCGCAGCCACTTCCGCCATCAGCTTCTCGGCCAGCGCATCGTCCTTCTGCGCCTTGGCCTTGCCGATCCTTGGACCTCGTGTTACGCGCCGTCTCGGCGTCCTGCTTCACCGTCTGCGCAGCCCGCAGCGCCTGATCCAGCATCTTGACTTCGGCGACAACCGCCTTGCCATCCACCCCCGGCCGCCGCGACAGCGCAGCCGCAAACGCATCCCCATCATCCCGAATGGCGCGAATATCGTGCATGGAAAGCCTCAAGTCTGAACCGCGCCCGCTCTAGCACATCCCTGCGACAGGACGACCCCCAACATTTGTCCTGGATCAACCCGCAGCGGCCGGGAAGGCGCTTCTATCAAGAGATAAAACGTCAGACCAAGGAGACACCCAAATGAAGACTCCCCGCTTCCTTTCCAACACCGTCCTCGCCGCAGCACTCGGCGCACTCCCCTTGGCCGCCGGCTGCGTCTCGCTCGGCGCCAGCCCAGCCTACGCCCAGGAAACCGCAGAGCAGCAGAACATCGTCGTCCACATCGGCGATTTCACCAACGATCTCCACTCCACCTTCATGGGCCTCTCGCTGGCGACAAACCTCCAGAATGCGGGCGCGAACGTCACCGTCTTCCTCGACCGGGAGGGCGTCCGCCTCGCAGATTCAGGCGAACGCGGCGACCTCACCTGGGGCGACAGCGGCGGCGTCTCCGAAGCTTTCAGCGGCTTCAGCGCCGCCGGCGGCGAGATCCTCCTGTGCCCGCATTGCGCAGAACTGGCTGGCATGTCCGAAGGCGATACCCGCCGCGGCTCCCGCATGGCGACACAGGATGAAGTCGTCGCCCTGTTCCTCGAGGCCGACAAGGTGATCGATTTCTGACGGCTGCCGACAGACTGTCTCGCGACGCTCGTCCTCACCCTCTCAACGTCGCGGGATCCAGACCCGGCCGGTTCGTTTCATCCCCCGAAACGGGCCGGCCGCGGTTTGCTGGCGCCTTAGACGCCTTCCGCCTCTTCCTCCGCATCGCGCTTCTTGCGCCCGCGTTCGATCAGCCAGACGGCGAGGATCGACAATTCGTAGAGCAGGTAGACCGGCACCGCGAGCACCGACTGCGAGAATACGTCCGGCGGCGTCATGAACATCGCAACCGCGAAGATTCCCACCATCGCGTACTTGCGCCCCTTCCGCAGGCCCTCGGACGAGACGATCTCCGCCTTGCCCAGCAGCGCCAGCACCACAGGCAGCTGGAACGCCATGCCGAACGCCGTGAACAGCGCGATCGCCAGCGAGTAGTATTCCGTCACCTTCGGCAGGTACGTCACTTCGGTCTCGCCGCCGGTAAACTGCGTCGAGAAGGCGAACCCCATCACCAGCGGCAACAGCACGTAATAGACAATCGATCCGCCGATCAGGAACAGGATCGGAATCGCCATCAGGTAGGGCGCAACCGCCCCGCGCTCGTTCTTGTAGAGCCCTGGCGCCACAAACGCGTAGACCTGCCAGGCTATGAACGGGAAGGCCCCCGCCAAGCCCAGCACGACGGCCACCTTCAGCCGCAGGATCAGGATTTCCAGCGGCGCCGTGAAATAGGCCCGCGTCGCCTCCTCCAGCGCAACAGCGGCGTCCTCGCCGCGCTCCGCCGCCAGCTTCACGGCGGCTTCCTTCGCCTCGCGTTCGAATGGCCCGAGGATGAACGTCAGGATCTGCTCGGAAAACACGAACGCCACCACGCCGCACACGACGATGGCGCCCAGCGCCCACATCAGCCGCGAGCGCAGCTCGATCAGGTGATCCATCAACGGCGCGCGTGAGGCCTCGATCTCGTCCTCGCCTTCGCGCTTGGGATCTGCCGCAACCGCCTTCGTCGTCACGCCGGCGTATCCTGCTTGGTCTTGGAAACCTTGGCGGCGGTCTTCTCGTCAGCCGCCTTCGCAGCAACCTCGGCGGCCTCAGCATCCGCCCCGCCAATCCGGTTCTCTTCCGCAGGCTCGCCCGTTTCGCCAAGCGCCGCATCGGCGACCGGCGGAGCTTCCGCAGCCGTTGAGGTCTCCTCAGCCAGCGCATCGAGATCCAGCCCGCCAGCCGCAACGCCGGTTGTCGCGTTGACCTTCTCAGGCGCTTTCTCGGACTTGCCCTTGCCCATCTCGTTGGCCGTATCGCTCAGCGCATCCGACATCTCGCGCTGCATCTTGCGCGTTTCCTCGCCGACCTCCTTGTCGAGATCGGCCAGACCCGTCGTCTTCTTGAGATCGGCGACTTCCTTGCGCAGCTCTTCCAGCTCCGCCTGCCGTCCCAGCTCGTCAAAGCTCTGGCGGAACTCGAAGGCCAGCGAGCGCACCTTGCCAGTAAACTTGCCGAACTTGCGCATCATCAACGGCAAATCCTTCGGCCCCACGACCACGAGGCCGAGGATCACCAGAAGCATCATCTCCGTAAGGCCGACGCCAGGCAGCATCGCGATCAGGTTCCTTCATTCCGGCCCTCACGCGCTCCGCCGCGCAAGGCCCGCTTCGGCTGCGCGCCCCGCTAGGCTTTGGTCTTGTCCTTCTCGGGCGTCACGTTGATCGTCTTGCCGTCGTCGATCTGGCCCTTGGACTTGGACGTTGAGGAGGCGGCGTCTCCGGCCTCGTCATCTTCGTCCTTCATGCCCTTGCGAAAGCTCTTCAGTCCCTTGGCCATATCGCCCATCATGGCCGATATCTTTCCGCGCCCGCCAAAGAACAGCAGCACTAGGACCAGCACGATCAGAAGCTGGATCGGGCTGATGCCGCCGGGTCCGAACATGGGCTCACTCCATTTCCGGGCGGCCCATAAGGGGCGCGCCCACACGATTTGCTCAGTCCAGTCTAGAGGTTCGCCGCCCTTACGGCAAACGGGTCCCTGAGTGTTTCCAGCAAAAGTGGCGACCGGTCGTCCGTCCGCAAACCGGATTGATCTAGTCCCGCTCGTCCTGACCCTCGAAGAAATCGGTCTGGAATTCAGCCTCATCCACCGGGTCTTCCGGCAGAATCTCGCCCGTATCAGGGTCGCGCGGCGTGCCCGCGAACTCGAGATCGCGCGGCGCGACCGAGCTCAGCAGCCCAGCAGCCCTCAATTCTTCGCGACCGGGCAGCGAATCCAGCGAATCCAGCCCGAAATGCACCATGAACCCTTCCGTGGTGCCGTAGGTGATCGGCCGGCCCGGAGTCCGCCGCCGCCCGCGCGGCCGCACCCACCCGGCGTCCATCAGCACGTCAACGGTCCCCTTCGAGACGGCGACCCCGCGCACATCCTCGATCTCGGCCCGCGTCACCGGCTGGCAATAGGCGATGATCGCCAGCGTCTCCTTGGCCGCCCGCGACAGCTGCTTGGGCTGCTCCCGCGTCTCTTCGAACAGGAAGGCGAGGTCCGGAGCCGTCTGGAACCGCCATTTCCCGCCGAGCTCCACCAGCTGCACGCCCCGGTTGCGAAACTCCGCCGACAGCTTCATCAGCACATCGCCCGGCTCGACTCCCGGCGGCAGCGCTTTGGCCAGCGTCTCGGCATCGATCGGCCTGTCCGAGGCGAACAGCACCGCCTCGGCCCGGCGCATCGCATCCGCCACCTTGTCGTCGATGTCCGGCGTCTCGGCCTTCACAGGTTCCGGCGCAAGTGCATCCTCGGCGCCCTCCCTGGCGACAGCCGGCCTGCGCGCCTCCTTCGAGAGCCGTTTCACCGCCTCCCGCATGTCGTCCAGCGACTGCGCGTTCTCGTCTTTCGGATCGGAACTCATTCCGCAGCCTTCGTCGCGCGGTTGGCCTCCAGAAGCGCCCGCGCCTTGCGCACATAGACGTCGGCAAACTGCGTGTCCTGGCGGATATCGAGCGCCCCATCACGCGTCAGCTCCAGCGCCGCCGAGAAGAAGCTCGCCACCACCGAACGGCGCGGCGCATCCTCCGCAACGCCCTCCGGCATCGTCAGCGACTGCACCGCAGCCCAGTCATCCAGCTCCTTGGCCAGTTCAACCAGCATCCGCCGCGCGCCGTCCAGGCTCGCCACCGGCTGCTTGCGGATCACATGCTTGCGCAACTGGTGCTTGCGCAGGTTCACGTCGCCAAACGCCTTCATCATGTCGTGCAGCGAGCATTCCCACAGCGGCACGCGGATGATCGACGGCAATTGCGGGTCGCCGCGTCGGAACACATCCCGCCCGTCCAACTCGCCCTCGAACAGGTTGCGCGCCGCCTTCCGCATCGCATCCAGACGCGCCAGCTGGAACTGCAGGCGCCCGGCCATACCCTCGCCGCTCTCTTCTTCCGGCTCGTCCTGCTCCGCCATCAACAGCTTCGATTTCAGGAACGCCAGCCACGCCGCCATCAACAGGTAGTCCGCGGCGATATCCACCCGCTTGTCGCGCGCATCCCGCACAAACGCGAGATACTGGTTGGCCAGCTCCAGGATCGAGATGTGGAGCAGGTCCACCTTCTGCTTGCGCGCCATCTCCAGCAAAAGGTGCAGCGGCCCCTCGTAATTGCCGAGGTCCACAACGAACGCATTCTGCGCGTCCGCATCCGCCGCGCCCGACTGGGCGCCTGCGAGCAAATCGTCTTCTGACTTGTCGGTCATGCGACCGGCTGACCGCCGCCCGCGAGAAGTTCCTCGAACCGCGCCCAGCCGTCGGCGCGATCGAACGGCGCAAGCTGAAGGCTCGCGCGCTCCGCAGCCTGAGCGCGCGCCATCGACTTGCCGGACAATTCGGGCGCAGCTTCCGCCACTTCGGTCATCTCCCGCAGGATTTCCTCAGGCTCCTTCACGAAGCCCGAGCAATGCAACACCACGTCACATCCTGCGTCCATAGCCCGCTTTGTGCGATCCGCAAGGCTGCCGCCCAGCGCGTTCATGCCGATATCGTCCGTCATCAGCAGGCCGTCGAAACCGATCTCGCCACGTATCACATCGGTAATGATCTTCGACGACAGCGTCGCCGGCGTCTCCCCATCGATCTCGGTGAACGCCAGATGCGCCGTCATACCCATCGCCGCATCCGACACGAACCGGAACGCTTCGATGTCCCGCGCAAGCTCTTCACGCGATGCGCGAACCACCGGCATCGCCTCATGCGAATCCACCTCGGCGCGGCCATGTCCCGGCATGTGCTTGATGACACCCGCGACCCCGCCCGCGGCCAGCCCTCCAGCGCAGCCTTCGCCAGCACGCCGACCATCTCCGGCTCAGCCCCGAACGACCGGTCGCCAATCACCGAATGCGCGCCAGCATGCAACAGGTCCACGTCCGGCGCACAGTCGGCATGAATGCCAAGCGCCTCAAGCTCCGCCGCCAGCAGCCGGTGCCCCAGCCACGACGCCTCGATCCCCAGCTCGCGATTGCGCCTGTAGATCTCGCCATACCGCGCAGCCGGCGGGAACGTCGGCCAGTTCGGCGGCTTCAGCCGCGCCACGCGCCCGCCTTCCTGATCGATGAACACGAGGACCGGACGCCCGATTGCGCCCCACATCTCGTCCACCAGCCCGCGCACCTGCTCCGGCGATCCGCACGACCGCCCCATCAGGATCACGCCCCAGGGTTTCGCATCACTCAGCAGCGCCCGCTCGCCCGAAGTCAGCTTCTGACCCGAGACGGAGAGGATACAGGCTTTCGCTTCGCTCATCGCGTGGCTCGGTAACAATCCCCAACTCGAGCCTTGTACGCCGAACAGAACGCGTTGGCATCCTCCGCAGTCGCGAAGGAACCCACGCGCACGCGATACATCTGTGTTCCGTTCACCTGAACGGGCAGCACGACCTTCTCGGCGCCCGCAAACAGGTCAGGCGCCTGTTTCGCCAGCCGCGCATATTCTTCATCCGCGCCCGCAAGACTGTCCGTGGCACCGATCTGCACGACATGCGCAGCGCCCGGCACGAATTTCGGCGCATACGCCCCGGCAAGCTGGGCGGGCGCCTCAGGCTCGGGTTTCGGCTGCACCGGCGCCCGCAAGGGCGTTGGCGCAGAAACAGGATCCGGCGTCACGACTGGCGCAGCAACAGGCGCCTCAACGGCGCGCGCCGCCGGCTGTTCAACCGCGGCCGGCTCAGGCTTGGGCTCAGGTTTCGGTGCAGGCTCTGGCGCAGGGCGCGCCTCTGCAACTTCGACTGGCTCCGGCTCAGGCGAGGTTTCAGATTCGCGCACGACGGGCTCGGCTTCCATGCGCTCGAACACGTCAGCGTCCAGCGCAGCGCGCACGGGCGTATCCGTGCTCGCCGGCCGCACCTTGATCGGGCCAGAAGCCGTCAGCATCGGCGCAGGCGACGCCTCCGCCGGCCGGATGCCGCCGCGATACGCATTCCAGACAACCGCGCCGAACATGCCGCAGATCACCACGACGCCGCACAGCAACATGATGCCGCGCGCGTTCGAGCCCCCGCTGGCGTAAGCGCCGTCATCATCCGGCAGCTCGGCGTAATCATCGCGCCGACGCCCCCGGCCGCGCCGACGGTCACCGCGCGACCGCTCGACAAAGCCGATATCCTCGTCATCGACCTCTTCATTGTCCTCATGCGCTTCGGCCTCGTCGGGAAGCGCATCGTAGGCGTCGTCGCTGCGATCGCCGAACACGAGACGATCGAGGTCGCGCCCATCGCTCGGACGACCCGGGATAACGGTGCGGGGATACCGTGGCATGGCGAAAATCCACCCTACAGACCGCCGGGACCAGTCAGGGACACCGACAGTCGCGGCGCCCCAACAGCCGGCAAGACAACGGCGCCAACGCAAAAAGGCGCAGGCCCTCTGGCTGCATCAACGCAAGAAATTCTTAAGGAATCGGTAACCGAGCCCGCCGGAGCGCCGTTCAGCCGTCAGATCCAGCGCTCGAGATTGAACAGCTTCCGGTGCTCTTCGATGGCGTAAGTGTCTGTCATTCCAGCGATATAGTCGCACACCACCCGCGCCCGCCCGGACATGTCATCACCCTTGGCGATCGCGCGCTCATTCCACGGGGGCGGCAACGTATTCGGCTCGGTCAGGAACAGTTCGAATAACTCGTGCACGATGCGCTGCGCCTGGCTCATCATCCGGTTCACCTTGTGATGCCGGTACATCCGCTCGAACAGGAACTTGCGCAGCGGCTTCTGCTCCTCATCGATCTCGGCGGAAAACGCCCCCAGCGGCGCGCCAAGCGCCCGAACCTCCGCCGCCGATTGCGGCGCAGCCGCCTCGGCCCGCCGCCGAAACTCGCCGACAAGATCATGCAGCCACATCGAGATCAGCCGCCGCACCGATTCCGAGATCACCCGCCCGCGCTCCAGATCGGGATACTGCTTCATCACCTCGCGCACCTTCGGCCCCGCCAACGGCACGTCCAGAAGGTCCTCAAGCGTGAACAGCCCGGCCCTCAGGCCGTCCTGAATGTCGTGATTGTTGTACGCCACATCGTCAGCCAGCGCCGCAACCTGCGCCTCGGGCCCCGCAAACGTGTCCAGCTCCAGCGACTGCAGCGCATCATACTCAAGAAACGCAGCCGGCAGGTCCTTGATCTCGACCCCGTCCCCGATCAGCGGCCCATTGTGCTTGATCACGCCTTCCAGCGTCTCCCATGTCAGGTTGAGACCGTCGAACTCCGGATACTTGTGCTCCAGCTTCGTCAGCACCCGCAGCGCCTGCGCGTTGTGGTCGAAGCCGCCATAGGGCGCCATCGCCTCGTCCAGCGCCGTCTCGCCCGCATGCCCAAACGGCGGATGGCCAATGTCGTGCGCCAGCGCCAGCGCCTCCGCCAGGTCCTCATCAAGCCCCAGCGAGCGCGCCGCGGACCGCGCAATCTGCGACACCTCCAGCGAGTGCGTCAGCCGTGTCCGGTAATGATCACCCTCGTGGGCGATGAACACCTGGGTCTTCTGCTTCAGCCTCCGAAAGGCGTCCGCATGGATGATCCGGTCCCGGTCCCGCTGGAATTCAGAGCGCGACGGGCTCGCCGGCTCATCATGCAGCCGCCCCCGGGATTGCGCCGGATCGCTTGCAAATATTGACTTTTTTGCGCTCCCAGGCTGGTCAGCCATGGACGGAACCTTTCATTCACCCCATCAAAGTCATATCTGAATCGCAGGAAACTGCGAAAACAGGATCGCATCCGATGTCAGCTGCCGCCGAAACCGCAGACAAGCCGGTATCGCTTTCGGCCTCCGCCGCAAAGCGCATCTCGAAGATCGTCGCGAAGGAACCAGAAGGCACGATGCTCCGCGTCGAGGTCATCGGCGGCGGATGCTCCGGCTTCTCCTATCGTTTCGGCTTCGCAGACACGGTAAACGACGACGATCTGGTGCTCGAACGCGACGGCGCAAGGTGCGTGATCGACGAAGCCAGCCTCCCCTTTCTCGAAGGCTCCGAGATCGACTACGTGGAGGAGCTGATCGGCGCCTCGTTCAGGATACACAATCCCAACGCCACCGCCGCATGCGGCTGCGGCACGAGCTTCTCGGTCTAGCGACCGCCAACGGCGTAACCGGCGATCAGGGTGGGCGGCATGCGCAAGTGGATACTGGGCAGCCTCGGCGCGATCGTGCTCGTGCTCGCTGGCGGCGGCTGGTTCGTCTACGACAACTTCCTCAAGCGCGTCGCGCCCCGCGACGCCCCCGCCTCCCTCGCTGAACTCGTCGACAGCTGGGCCGACCTCGGCGAAGTTCCCGGCGTCATCATGCACATCGAGAAGAACGGCCTCCCCGTCTTCTCGCGTGCCGCCGGAACCCTCACCCGCGGCGGCGACCTGCCAGCGACCGTCGCATCGCCCTTCCACATCGCCAGCGTCGGCAAGCTCTTCACCGCCGCAACCGTTCTCCGCCTCGCAGAACGCGGCGAACTCGACCTCGACGCGCCGATCTCCGACCACCTCGATCACAAGACGACCCAGCGCCTGGTCGTCATCGACGATGAAGATCTCAGCGCCAGCGTCACGGCGCGCCAGCTGCTCGCCCATCGCGGCGGCCTCGCCAACACCGACGAGGACCTCGCCTTCATCATCAGCATCCTTGGCAGCCCCCAGGCCGAGCGCACCCCCCACGACCTGCTCGCCCACGCCCGCAAGGCTGGCGGCGTGGCGCGCCCGGGCGAAATGGAATCCTACGCATCGCCCGGCTACTTCCTGCTGGGCCTGCTGATCGAAGCCGTCAGCGAAAAGCCCTACCACCAGGCCGTCCGCGACGAGATCTTCACGCCGCTGGAGATGAACGAGACCTTCGAAGCCAACCACGAATGGATCCGCGAGCCGACCGAACTCCACCACTATTTCGGCAGCTACGACCTGTGGACCTTCGACCCCAGCTTCGAGTTTGCGGACGGCGGCTTCGTCACGACCGCAACCGACCTCGCGAAATTCGGCCGCGCCTTCATGCACGGCGAACTCTTCACCGACCCCGACACCTACAACCAGATGATCGCCCCGCCCGCCGATGTCGATCCGCTGGAGCCGCACTTCTACCAGGGTCTCGGCCCGCTGGTCTGGCGCGACCAGAACGACGTCGACATGCTCATGCACATGGGCTTCTGGGGCGTCGCGTTGCTGATGGCGCCGGAAGAGGATGTCGTGATCGTGTCCACCACGTCGCAGGCGAACTCAAACATCAATGCGTGGCTGCAGTCGACGCTGGACCTCACGCGCAGCGAACTCGGCCTGCTGCAGGGCGCAGCGGAACCCGACACGTCCCCAACCCGGTGATCTCGCGCCCAGACGCTCTTTCTAGGAGCGCCGCTGATCGCCACCCGAACCCGCGTCCGGCGTGGGCAGTTCGGCATAATCAGGCATGGTGATCGAGGAGCGCCGCTTGCGCATGTGCGCAAAGCCCAGAGCAATCACCAGGACGATTGGCAGGCCGGCGAGTACGACAGTCATCATGCTGGATTCCTCCGCTGGATTCGCCTGTCGTGCTAGTTAAGCACAATCGCGCTTGCCCGCGTCAATTGATGAAATCGTTCATGTTCGGGGTTTCCTCCACCCGCATCACACTTACTCTCATCCCGCGCCAACAAGCGACCGCAGCAGCCTTACGACAGAAAGACGACCCTCGCATGAACGTCACCCAAGCCGTCCGCCAACGCATCTCCACCCGCGCCTTCCTGCCCGACCCGATCTCGAAGGACGAACTCACAGAGCTGCTCGAAACGGCCCAGCGCGCGCCCTCCGGCGGCAATCTCCAGCCATGGCGCACAATCGCCGTCACCGGCGCGGCGAAGGACGAGATCGTCAAACTCGCCGTCGATGTGCTGTCGAAGGACCCGCTCGCCCCGATCGAACTCGAACGCCCCGTCTATCCCGACTTCAAGGAAGTCGATCCCGTCTACAACGAACGCCGCAAACGGGTCGGCGAAATGATGTACGAGAAGATCGGTATCCCGAAGGAAGACCGCGCCGGCCGCATCCGCTGGTTCGCCAACAACTACCAGTTCTTCGGCGCGCCGGTCGGCCTCTTCCTCGTCATCGACAAACGCATGGGCCACGGCCAGTGGGCCCACATGGGCATGTACATGCAGACCATCGCACTTCTCGCCGAAGAGCGCGGACTGGCGACCTGCATGCAGGAATGCTGGGCCCGGCTGCGCGCCGAACTCCACACGCATTTCGGCCTCAACGAAAACGAGATGCTCTATGCCGGCATGTCGCTCGGCAAGCCCGACAAGTCCGAGCCCGTCAACGACCTCTACGCCGAACGCGCGCGCGCTCGAAGAGATCGTCCAGTTCAAGGGCTTCTGACGTCCAACTCCTCCCGAACGGGGGAGGTGGACGGAAGGGCCGGAGGACCGCCCTCGCCACAAGACAGACCCGCTCTTTCGCCATGCCTCAAACCCGCCCCTACGACTTTTACGCGCGCCAGTACGAACGCTTCAACGCGCCGCTCGCCGCGGAAATCCGCGCCGAAATCTACGGCGAGGACATCGGCCAGCAGGGCTGGCGTTCGATGCGCGAGCAGGACGAGATCATCGTGCTCGTCACCAATGCGCCCGGCTTCCACATGGCCGATATCGCCTGCGGCTCCGCCGGGCCTTCACTGTCGATCGCAGCCAACACCGACATCCACCTCACCGGCATCGACATGGAAAACCACGCCATTGCCGAAGCCGAACGCCGCGCCGAACAACGCGGCTGCGCCGACCGCACCGACTTCATCGTCGCCGATTGCAGCAAGACCCTGCCGCTCGAAGACGCACGCTTCGACCTCATCACCTGCATCGACGCCATTCTCCACCTCGGCGACCGCACAGCGCGTCTCAATGATTGGGCGCGCACGCTCAAGCCGGGCGGCACGCTCTTCCTGACCGACGCCGCCATCCTCACCGGAGCCGTGTCAAAGGCGGAACTCGACATCCGCGCCTCCCAGGGGGGCTTCACCTTCGCCGCGCCCGGCGTCAACGAGATCGCCATCGCCAACGCCGGCCTGCAGCTCCTCGACACCCGCGACACCACCGAAGAAGCCGCCAACCTCGCCCGCCGCACCCATGCCGCCCGTGCGGCCCGCGCAGACCAGCTGGTCCCGGACGAAGGCGAGGCCTGGTTCAACGCACGCCAGCAATTTCTCGAAACGACTGCAGACCTAGCCGCCAGCCATCGCCTGTCGAGGTTCCGCTACATCGCGCGCAAGCACGGCTGAAACCGACACGCGCAGGAACGCACACCGCGCGATCAGTGAAGACCGCCGCGGCTCATGTTCCAGGCTTCATGTCAGATGCTGTAAACGCCGCCCACAACTCAATGGGCCGCCGCCTCAAGAGAGAAGCAACCCAGTTATGTGCACGTGCTTGTGGCGCACGGGCGGGATGGCGCAACTCGCATTAGCCGGAGCATCAGCTCACTCTCGACCGGCGCGCCGCATGGGCGTGCTCGACCGGTCCCCTTGTCTCACTCCGGGCCTGCGATTGTGTGCGCCAAACCCGCCTTTCGTTGGCCGGGCGGTTCGGTCCCTGGCCAACGCCACGAGGCGTCGGAGCGTTCAGCGCGCCGAACATCGCTTGGTTCGCTCTACTCGCAGGTGAGCGTTCCGGCGCCTGTTTTGATACTAGCACCATTCATTCTGTGTACCGAGTACAGAAAACGCTTTCGTCGATCACATTTGATGTCGTGCGGGGAAAGCAGCCTGTCACGTGCAAGCGCGTAGTGCGCCTCAGCGCTTGATCCACGCACACATGTCGGCGCCAAGCTTGCGGCTCAGCATGTCCGCGCCTTCGCCGCGCATATGCCCGAAGTCGAACCACAGACCCGGCGCGAGAAACTCGGGATGCGCGACAGGATCGACGTACGCGAACACCGGCATGTCGGGCGCCGCTTCACGCACCGCCGCCGTCACCGCGAGATCATGCGGAACGTCATTCGGCGCAGGCGAAACGTAATAGCCAACCTCCAGCCCGGCGGCGCGCAGCTTGCCAACGCTGTCCATGATCTGCCCGGCCCTGCACATCGCCGCGCCGTCATCCGGCGCCCAGCCTTCGCCGCTCGCAGCGCGCGCAAGGATCTCATCCGTCATCGGCGTCTCATCATTGCGCCAGGCGACGTTCGGATCCTCATCCACCGGCCAGTACCCCGCGTGATCGCGATACCGCTCGTCATAGCGCAGCACGCTTTCGTTTTGTCCCGTCGCCGGAAAGCTCAGCTGCGCCAGCCGCCCCACGCCCAGCTGCTCCTGCATCACCGCCTGCGCATTGTTCACCACCCGCCGCGCCTTGCCGGCCGTCGTGCCGGTGTAGCAGACCGCATCGCGCACCGTGTCGCCGAGGCGTTCCCACCCACGGAAATACCGCCCGCGATCCGACAGCATGTTCGACAGCTGCCCCTCGGCGCGCAGCGGATCCTGCACCACCACATAGCGCAACCGCTCCGGCCGCTCCGCCAGCAAGCGCTCGACCATGTAGCGGAACTCAGGCTCCTGCAGCGCCGGCACGCCAAAGTTCAGCGTCCTGATATCAAGCCCGCAGGCGGCCAGCTCTTCGTCGACCACCGCCGGATTCACATGGCGGAAGGTCTCGCTCGTCCCGAGGAAAATCAGATCGTACTGGTCGCCGTTTGCCGCGAGGTCCTCGAACTTCTCGCTCAGCACTTCGATATAAGGCGGCTCGGAAACCTGCCGGTGGAAGAACGAGATCGCAGACGCGCAGACGACGAACGCCGCAACGCCGATCGCCGTCACCGCAACCGGCCCCAACGAACCGGTCCGCGCCGTCGCAGTGTCAGTTCCGCGCTTATCTACCTCGTCCAAAAGCATAGAGCCCGTCCGCAGGGTCCGGCTGCAAATGTCCCGCGCAGCCAGCGATCCTCGCGGAAGGATGCAAATTGACTGCCAGAGACTCAGCGTACAGGCGAACGCTTAACCATTCCGCCCATTGCCTCTCCCGCCTGATCCGCGCTTGAGCCCGCGGCGATGTTCGACCAATCTGCCCGGTAACCATAACGGGACCGCCAAACGGTCAGGGGGCAGGCCGCCACATGAAAATCGCCAGCTGGAACGTCAATTCGATCAACGCCCGCCTGCCCACCGTCCTCGAGGTGCTCAAGGACGCTGATGTGGACGTCTGGTGCCTGCAGGAACTCAAATGCGTCGATGAGAAATTCCCCCGCGAAGCCCTGGAAGACGCCGGCTACAATTGCGCCGTCCACGGCCAGAAAACCTATAACGGCGTCGCCATCCTCTCGCGCCACCCCATCTCCGATGAAGTGCGCGGCCTGTCCGGCGAAGACGCCGACGATCACGCCCGCTACCTCGAAGTGCTGGTCGAAAGCGAAAACCCTCTCCGCGTCGCCTCGATCTATCTGCCCAACGGCAATCCGCGCCCGGGCGACAAGTACGATTACAAGCTCCGCTGGATGGACCGGCTGATCGCCCGCGCAAAGGAATTGAGGGCTGGCGAAGAGGCCGTCGTCCTCGCCGGCGACTACAACTGCATCCCGCGCGACGATGATTGCTGGGACATAAACGTCTGGGCCGACGACGCGCTCGCCTATCCCGACACCCGCGCCCGCTACCGCCGCCTGCTCAACCTCGGCTACACCGACGCCTTCATGGCCCGCGACGCCCGCGCTCACCAGTATACCTTCTGGGACTATCAGGCCGGCGCCTGGCAGAAAGACCACGGCATCCGCATCGACCACCTCGTCTGCTCGCCGCAGGCCGCAGACCGCCTCCAGACCGTCGAAATCCACCGCCTGGCCCGCTCGATGGAAAAACCCTCGGACCACGTCCCGATCATCGCCGCCTTCGCGGACTGAACCGTAGGGCACGCCCGCCCAATTCCCGCCTTAATCGATCACGGACCGGACAAGTTTGGACCGTTCGACCGCCGCGAAGCGGCATCAGAACGAACGGACATTCTCTCCCGAATGACACCAACTTCAGACCCCGCGGCCCACCGCGGGGTCTTTTTCTTGATGCCCCTGGCTCCAAAACGCCTGCACACTCAGTCAACTGACCTTACTGTGACCTGACGTGCGCAATCGTGGGGCTGACCTTGTCCGGCAAATCCCTGTAACAAGTCTTTCGGTTTTTTTAGATTGTGTCGCGGGGACTTCTGCATGTTGCGCAAACTGGCTGTGGGCTCGGCGATTCTGGGTTCGGTCTTCGTCGCCCCTGCCTACGCGCAGACCCCCTCCTCAAACGTATTCACAGCGGACTATTTCGCCCGTTTCAATCCGCGGACCGCCGACGACATGGTCCGGCAACTGCCCGGCTTTCAGGTCGAACGCACTGACGGCGACATTCGTGGCTTTGGCGGCGCTGGCGGCAACGTACTGATCAATGGCGAACGCCCCTCGACGAAGCAGGAAATCAACGACGTCCTGCGCCGCATCCCCGCTTCCAACGTCCTCAGGATTGAAATCGTTACGTCAGCGTCCGGCGATCTCGACATGCGCGGTCAGACCAAGATCGCCAACGTCATTGTGCAGGACATCGAAGCGCAAAGAACGCCGGTCAACTGGGAGTTCTTCCTGAGGCTCCACCAGCGCGACGCCATCACCAGCCAGCTCCGCGCCAGTACCACGATGAAGGCGTTTGGCGGAAACCTCACGCTCGACTTCACCGGCGGTCAGCGTCGGTTAGGCGGTCCCGGCAACGGCCCGCGCGACTTCGGCGCGCGCGAATTCTTCGACGCCGATGGCGTCCAGTTCGAGGGCCAGTCGGGCATCTATCACAACGAATCAATCGCGGTCGAACCGGCCTTCGCCTTTGAGCGCGATTTCTCCTGGGGCGCCCTACGGCTCAACGGCGAGTGGGACGGCTGCTGCGGCGATGGCGACAGCTATTTCACACGCTTCGCGCCGGACGTATTCGGCGATCTGATCGGCGTACAGACGTCGGGCTATGAATCCGACAGCTCGACCTGGACATTCGGCGGTGACGTTGAGCGCTCGTTCGGCAACGGCGCATCCGCCAAGCTCATCGTTCTCAACGAGCGCGGCGATAGCTCGTCCGACAACACCTTCGCAATCTTCGATGCTGCTGGCGCGTTCGGCGGATCACGCCTGTCAGAATCTGAATCAGAGGACGGCGAAACCATCGTGCGCGGCCAGATCAACATGCCGCTCGGCCAGAACCACTCGCTCGGCTTCGCGCTGGAAGGCGCCTACAACTTCCTCGACAGCACGCGCACCGTCGCAGACACCTCAGCTGCCGGGATCGTCAGGGACACGACGCCTGCAGGCTCCGACACAATCGTGGAGGAATTCCGCGGCGAACTCGAGATTTCGGACATCTGGAGCGTCTCACCGCGACTGACAATCGAGCCGCTGATCAAGTTCGAGGTTTCGCAGATCCGGCAGGAAATCCGGATCGACACCGGTCCGGTCAAGGTCGAGCGCGATTTTTCCTACCCAAAGCCCGGCATCTCGGCCACATGGCGACCGAACGAAACCGAACAGGTGCGCCTGTCCTATGTTCGCGACGTCGCCCAGCTTGATTTCGGCGACTTCGTTTCCTCGGTTGACCTCCGAACAGATTTCGTCACTGGCGGCAACGCGCAGCTCGAGCCAGAGCAGACCTGGGCGGCGTCGGCCGAGTACGAGCGCCAGTTCTGGGGCGCTGGCGTCTTTGGTCTCAGGGCAGGCTACGATCAGATCGAACAGGTCCAGGATCTCGTCTGCATCATCCCCGCTGGCGCCGCGCCGGACCCGACAACTCCGTGCGTCCAGCGCGCCGACACATTCGACGCGCCCGGAAACATCGGCGACGGCACGCGCTGGTCGCTCGGCACGAACATTACGCTCCCGCTGGCGCGGTTCGGCATAAAAGGCGGCCGGTTCGACTTCGACTATTCCTATTCCCAGACGGCGGTCACCGACCCCGTGACCGGGCTGGAGCGCCGTTTTTCCAACTCGTTCGAGGGTTACAACTTCACCGCCGAGTTCCGCCAGGATCTCACCGACCTGCAGTTCAGCTGGGGCGTCGAGGTCCAGAACGGCGGCGACGCCACGGCCTTCCGCCGCCGCGAAACCTTCCGCCGCGAACTGGAGGGGACCAGCGTCGACCTGTTCGTCGAGACCACGCGCTTCGCCGGCCTGAACATGCGCCTCGGCTACAACAACGCGCTCGACAACGAATTCCAGTCCATTCGCGTCATATACGACGGCCCGCGTTCCACCGGCTCGCCATCCATTATCGAGCGCGGCTACAGCCGCAACGGACCGTTCACCTACCTGCGCATTGCCGGCGCGTTCTGATCCGCACTACGCGCTGGGGCCTCTCAACTGCTCCGGCGTATAGCGCTCGCCCATCGCATCGATCAGCAGGAAGGTCGCAGCAAAGTCCAGCAGGATCTCCCGCACTCGCGCGAGATCGTCCATCGGCCTGTACATCGATCCCGCCTCGAACAGGTTGCCGCCCTCCACCGCAACAAACATCTCGCCGCCGGAAAACCCGCACCGCAGTTTCTTGCCGTGGAACGCCGCCTCAAGATTAAGCAGCCGCTCCATGAAATCCGGCGTCAGCAGAAAGCGCGCCTCGACCTGATCGGTTGAATAGACCTCGAACGCCCTCTCGAACTTCGGATCCTCCAGCGCCACTTTCTCGTGCTTCCCGAACGAGTGTCCGAGCTTCACCAGCCCGTTGAAAATCCCGGCGTCGCGATAAACACGCGTCGATCCCTGGAACGGCTTCGGGAAATGCGCCACCAGGCACTGCCCCCGAAACACCGTCACCCACTTCGTTCTCGACCCATGCTTGCTGCTCGACTGCCGCCGCTGCTTCAGCTCCGCCTCGAAGAACTCGAAGCCAATCTCGTTGCGGTATCCCGCCAGGCTGTCTTCAAACCGCGCCCGATCCCAGTGCGGCACAAGCCCCATCGACTTGAACCGGGACATCACGCTCGGCTCGCCAATCTGATGGGCGTAGGTCATGCCGAACTCCCGCGCGACCGGATCGATCAGCATCAGCTTGGCTTCGTCGCGGAGCCCGTTCAGCTCCTTTTGCCCCCACATCCACACTGCGCTGCCGACAACAAGGCCCAGCACGCCGAGAAACAAGGTCTGGAAAAACACAAAGCCAACGCCGGCGACCGCCAGACCAGCGGCAATGGCGTAGATCCGATACCGCCGCGCCCGCTTCGCCGCCTCAACCCGCGCGTCCTCGCGAAACTGCAAGTCCGGCTGGATATCCTTCTCCCAGCGCTCCCGGAAGAAGGCGAACTCCGCCGGCATGCCGTCCATCGCCTCATCAAGCGACAGAAAGCTGGCGTCCTTGTCAGGCATCCACGCGCTCCAACCTTCACTTCCCCGGCAAGGCTTGTGCGACAGCTTCCTTGAATTGCCGTGAACGCGGACACCGGAAGGTCAGCGCCCCACCCGGGGTTTCAACATCGATGATCCGCGTCCCCACTCCGAAGCGATCAGAAACCTCGATCACATCCACGAGCATCAATGCGATCGCGCGCAGGTCCTGCGTCACAGCCCTGTTCATCGCATTTGGCAGGAAAATGATCCGGTGCGTCGTCAGGATCACACGGCCGCCCACCCACATGCCCCCTGTCAGCTTCTTGATGAGATAGAACGATCCCGCCGCAGCCACATCGAAATCGAGCGACTTGGCCAAAAGGCCGAAGAAAAGATTGGTCTCGACTTCACGCAGCCGCGCATTCGCCACGCGAAAGTCGACCACTGCTTCATCGGCAGCACTCGAAGTGACAAACGCCAGATCCTCACCCTTCGGTCGCGCAATGGCGCCAAGGCCCACGGAGATCAGCGAGAACACGACCAGAAGCACAACGATCAACACGACCAGGAAGATCGCGATGGATGTCAGCTCCTCCATACCGCCCCTCGCTCGACGCTAGATGTCCGGATACGCCTTCCGCTCGCCGCCGAAGCCCGGCTGCGTCACCGCCCCGAGATGCGCCGGACCAACCTGCTGCGCAAACTTCCACAGCGCGCCGGAGCCATAATCCGTCACGCGCGGCTTCCACGTCTTCTTGCGGTCCGCCAGCTCGGCGTCCGACACCTCAAGGTCGATCGTACCGGCGACCGCATCGATCGAGATCATGTCACCGTCCTTGATCAGGCCAATCGGCCCGCCCTCCTGCGCCTCAGGCCCGACATGCCCGATGCAGAAGCCGCGCGTCGCGCCCGAGAACCGACCGTCCGTGATCAGCGCAACCTTGTCGCCCATGTCCTGGCCATAGATCGCCGCCGTCGTCGACAGCATCTCCCGCATGCCTGGGCCGCCCTTCGGCCCTTCATAGCGAATGATCAGGACATCGCCTTCCTTGTAGTCGCGCTTCTGCACAGCGGCGAAGCACGCTGCTTCCCCGTCGAACACACGGGCCGGTCCGCGGAATTGCTGCTTGCCCAGCCCCGCAACCTTCACGATCGCCCCATCCGGCGCCAGCGAGCCCTTCAGACCCACCACGCCGCCGGTCGGCGACAGCGGCTTCGACGCGGGACGGATCACCTGCTGGTCATCGCGCCACACAACGGTTTCGAGGCTCTCAGCCACCGTCTTACCCGTCACGGTGATGCAATCGCCATGCAGCAGGCCAGCCTCCAGCAGCGTCTTCATCAGCATCGGCACGCCGCCCGCCTCGCCCATGTCCTTGGCCACGAACTGCCCGCCCGGCTTGAGATCAGCCAGGTAAGGCGTCTTCTTCATAATCTCGCAGAGATCATCGAGATCGAACTTCACGCCGCACTCATGCGCCATCGCAGGCAGGTGCAGCCCGGCATTGGTCGACCCGCCCGTCGCCGCCACGATCACCGCAGCATTCTCGAACGCCTCGCGCGTACAGATATCGCGCGGCCGCAGATCCATCTCGATCAGCTTCATCACGGCTTCGCCCGAAGCGCGCGCATATTCATCGCGATCCTTGTACGGCGCAGGCAGCGCGCTCGACAGCGGCAGCGCAAGGCCGATCGCCTCCGACACGCAGGCCATCGTGTTGGCCGTGAACTGGCCGCCGCACGCCCCGTCGCCCGGACACGCCACCTTCTCAAGCGCATGCAGCCGCTCGCGCGGAAAACGGCCAGCAGCATGGCTGCCAACCGCCTCGAACACGTCCAGAACCGTCACGTCGCGGTTCTCGAACCGCCCTGGCATGATCGATCCGCCATAAAGGAACACGCTCGGCACGTTCAGGCGCAGCATGGCCATCATCATGCCCGGCAGCGACTTGTCACAGCCCGCCACGCCAACCAGCGCGTCATAGCAATGCCCGCGCATCGTCAGCTCGACCGAATCCGCAATCACCTCGAGCGACACCAGCGAGGAGCGCATCCCCTCATGCCCCATCGCGATCCCGTCGGTCACGGTGATGGTGCAGAACTCGCGTGGCGTCCCCTGCGCCGCCTTCACGCCTTCCGAGACCACATGCGCCTGCCGCATCAGCGCGGTGTTGCACGGCGCCGCCTCGTTCCAGCACGACGCAACGCCCACAAACGGCTGCTCGATCTCCTTCGTCCCCAGGCCCATCGCATAATAATACGACCGGTGCGGCGCCCGCTCCGGCCCAACCGTCACATGGCGCGACGGCATCTTCGATTTGTCCCAGGTCTTCTTCTCGGCCATGTGTTCCCGAACTCCCTAATGGTTCGCGGGCTATAGCATGAACGCGACGGGGGCGGGCAAGCATCGATCTCCGGCCGCCCTTGCGCCTCATGCCCCTTTCAGATCACCTCGTCTTCATCGAACATGGGATCGGCGCGCGCCGCTTCGGCGATCTCCTCGACGCGTTCCCTGGCCGTGGAAAACAGCCTGACCTCCGCTATGTGCATGAGCGCATCGCCCTGATTCACCACCGGCAAGTTCGTCCGCCCGATCACGACACCGTCCACCTTCGATTCCAGCGGAATATCGATGTCGCCGAATGGGTCAGAGAGATAGCCGAGAACATCCCCCTTCTTCACGCTCGCGCCGGACGCCTTCAGCGCGCGAAACAGCCCGCCCTCCGGCGCCCGCACCCAATGCGTGCGCTTGGAACGGATCGGTAACGGGGCCTTGCCGCTGCCCTTGCGCGTGCGCATGCCCAGATGCGCCATCACATTCAGGATGCCCTTGACGCCAATGCGAATGGCCAGCTCATCGAAACGCAGAGCCTCGCCGGACTCATAGAGGATCACATCCACCCCAGCCGCCGCCGCGGTCTGACGAAGCGACCCTTCCCGAAGCGGCGCCTGTATGATCGCCGGAGCGCCGAACGCATCTGCCAGCTCCGCCGCCATCGGACGGTCCTCGCTGATCCGTATCTGCGGAAAGTTGGTCCGGTGCAGCGCCGCGGAATGCAGATCGATGCCATACGCACACCGGCGAATGATCTCTTCCATGAAGACATGCGCGAGCTGCGCCGCAAGCGAGCCCTTGTTCGATCCGGGGAAGCTCCGATTCAGGTCGCGGCGGTCAGGCAGATAGCGCTGATGCTGTATGAACCCGAACACGTTGACGACCGGAACACAGATCACCGTCCCGGCCAATGAGCGAACGGAGAGCTTGCTCAAAAGGCGCCGGATGATCTCCACGCCGATGATCTCATCCCCATGGATGCCCGCGCTGACGAAAATGGCCGGTCCCGGCTTTGCGCCATGCAGCACACGCACCGGCAAGGTCATTTCCGTGTGCGTCGACAGGCGGCTGATCGGCAGCTGGATCGTCTCGATCCGGCCGCGCGGAACGGAAACGCCGCCAATTTCGAATGGATCGCCGGGCGCCGCCTCGACGCGATCCTTGCCCCTAACCTTTGCCACGTGTGCGCGTCTTCCCAGCCTTTGCGTGTTCGGCAAGAAATTCGATGATCTTTCCCGCCACGTCTATCCCTGTCGCGTTTTCAATACCCTCTAGCCCCGGCGACGAATTCACCTCCATCACCACGGGGCCATGATTGGCCCTCAACATGTCGACCCCGCAGACATTCAGGCCCATTGCCTTCGCCGCTTTCACCGCTGTCGACCGTTCAATAGCGGTGATCTTCACAGCTTCCGCCGATCCGCCGCGATGGATATTGGATCGAAACTCCCCCTTTCCGCCCGAACGCTTCATCGCCGCGACGACCTTCCCGCCGACGACCAGTGCGCGAATGTCGGAACCGCCAGCCTCCTTGATGAATTCCTGGACGAGGATGTTCACGTTGGCGCCCCGGAACGCCTCGATCACCGATTTCGCCGAACGCGGTGTGTCCGCGAGAACCACCCCGATGCCCTGCGTGCCTTCCAGCAGCTTGATCACGACCGGCGCGCCGCCAGCCACTTCCAGCACTTCGGCTGTCTGCGCCGGATCGTGGCAAACGCCGTCACCGGCAGACCAATGCCGTCACGCGCCAGCAATTGCATCGACCGCAGCTTGTCGCGCGAACGTCCGATCCCGACTGACTCGTTGAGCGGGTAAACCCCCATCATCTCGAACTGCCTCAACACCGCGAGGCCATAGAACGTCACGGAGGCGCCGATGCGCGGGATCACCGCATCGTAATCGCCGGCCTCAATGACCTCGTCCTTGTAATGGATCGTCGGCCGCAACGAGGTGATTTCCATGAAGCATCGCAGCGTATTGATGATGTCGATCTCGTGTCCGCGCTGTTCGGCGGCCTCCACCAGGCGCTTGTGGGAATAGAGGCTCGGATTGCGAGCCAGCATTGCGATCTTCATGAGGTATCGTCCTTCCTGTGCTCAGGCGCCGAGCATCGCCCGCGCACCAGATTGCAGCCGCGCTGGTGCACGACCGAAACGACAAGAAAGATCGAACCGTAACGCCCTCGTTCTCCCGCAACGGAAACGGCAAGTCCTGCCGAAGATTGAGCGTAGCGTCACGATGGCGCGATGTCTGCCCCGCAGGGCAAGAGCCTGCGCGTCTTCAGGTGCGCCCGGCAATCGCCTCACCGGCCATGGCCGGACAGTCCACCGGGACCCGCCGGTCCGAGCAGAAATCCGGCCAGCGCTCATAGCTGCGCCAGAAATCCACCAGACCGATATCATCCACCATCCGCCAGAACCGCGGATCCTGACGCACCTCGGCCATCTCCGGATAGAACAGGTGGATCGTGTTGCCGCGCAGCGCCTCAAGGTCATCCGGGTCCAGCGCCAGCGCGGTGCTCGTCAGCGCGCCATCAATCTGGCCGAGCGCGGCGTGCAACCGCGCACGAAAGCTATGCATGGTGTCGATGCAGACTTCCTCGGACAGCGCAGCCACAGGATCGATCCGCCCCAGCCGCGCCAGCAGGTAATTGCGCCAGCACGGCAATTGCTCGTCCGCCTTGCCCGGATAGAAGCCCTGCTCCGACTGGAACAAGGCCAGCTCCACGCTCTCGGGATCATCGCTCAGCGCCAGAATGTTGAACCGCCGCCAGTACGCGTTGTAATAGTCCGGATAGAGCCGGATGACCTCGTCGAGCTGCTGCAACGCCCGCGTCCGCATCCCCGCCGTGGCCATCAGCCACGCTTCCTCGGTCAGGTGCGACGGCCCCGGCAGCCGCGCCGTCATCAGCGCCGCCTGCCGCAAGGCCGCATCGAGATACCCGACAGAACGCAGCAGGAAGTAGTGCAGGTCCTCGTCGCCATCCTTCTGCGTCCGGTCAGCGCGCTCCAGCGCCCGGATCGCCCGCTCCACCGCCACCCAGTCATTCGGGTTCAGCGAAGCTTCCAGCGCTAGCGCGTCGATGCTGTCCGGTTCGACTTCGCGAACCGCTTCAATGGCGTCCTCCGTACGCTCCTTCCAGCGACCTGCCAGATCGTCAGACTCCTTCCTGTAATTCCATGACAACGCCTTGGCGTACGCCGTCCGCGCAGGCGCCTCGTCAGGCGTCAGCGCAAGCAGGCGCTCCGCCGCGTCCAGCGAAATGGCGTGATCGCCCGACCACGCCCCGTCGCAATAGCGCAGCCACGCAGGCATCGCCGCCCGCGGCATCGTCCCGGCATATCGCCGCCGCGACGACAGCGCACACTCGGTCACGTTGGCGAAATGAGCCGCCGCGCCCTCAGCCGTCGAGACCGCCTCGACCCCCTCCTGCGTGCGCTCGACACTCCAAAGCACTTCGCCGCTCGTAAAATCGCTCATTCGCAGGCGGACAACCAGCGCCTCGGCGCGCATCCGCACATCGCCCGCCACGCGCAGTTCTGCGGCGGGGCGAGCGCCGCCCTCCTGCGGCTGCACGATGATCGACGCCACGCCACGTTCGGCAAACGCCGCGCCCAGAGCCGGCGCCCCGGCCCGCGCCACATCCGCCAACGCCGGCAGCGACGCATTCCACGGCTCGACAGCCACACGTCCCGAACCGGCCGGCGCCGCGACGACCTGGGTCGCCTCCGCATCGCGGTCCCGCATCGTCCACATCGCGCCAAGCGCAAGGCCCGCCACAGCGAACCCGGCCGCGACCGGCGCCCAGCGCCGCCATCCGCCGAACAGTCCCGCCGGAACACCGCTGCGCCGCCCTGCGCTACGCGTCTCATCAGCCTCAGCATCGCAAACGCTCACCGGCAGATTCAGCCGATACCCGCGCTTGGAGAACGTCTCGATCGCCCGCCGTCCGCCCGGCGCATCCGTGAAGACCTTGCGCAGGATCGAGATCGACCGCGTCAGGCTCTCATCGCCGCCGTGCTGCATCCCCCACACGGTCTCCAGCAGCGCCTCGCGCGAGACCACCTCGCCAGACCGCTCACACAGCGCCAGCAGCACATCCATGATCTTGGGCTCGACGCTGACCGCTCCCTCAGGTCCCGTGATCGTGTTCGCGCGTGCGTCAACTTCATAGCCGCCAACCAGCAGCTTCTCATCTCGATTCACGGAGTGTCCCAGCTCGCTGTCGTTCATGCCCGTACCGGACCCTCAATCCGCCATCCCACAAGCGGGATCAACCTGAACCGGAATTGAGACAAGAAAGTGGAAGATCTCACCAGCCGCCCGAAAGCACGCCCCGATTTTCCCATTGGCAATCAAGGGCCTCGGATTCCTCATGAAATCTTCAGCGCAAAATCCGCCCCGCATCAGGCATTCGGCAGGATCATCATGAAGGATCGCTCCAGCTTCAACGGCGTCGCGGCGAGTCGAAAACGGCCGCTGCTGCGAAACAGAGAAACGCCAGACACAATGGAGCCGAACATGATCAGAACCGCCACCGCCGCCGCCATCTTCCTCGCGACCGGCGCAGGCGCCGCCGCCGAAAGCTACAAGGTGAAGTTCAGCTACGCGCCGGACGCCAGCGCCGAGCAGATCTACGCCAGCTTCCAGGCCAGCGCCGATCGCACCTGCGCCCGCGAAATGCGCCGCGATGGCCGCACCTCACTCTCGGTCGACCACGAAATGCGGAACTCCTGCAGCGCTGAACTCGTTCAGTCGGCTGTAACTTCGCTCGGCCAACCTCAGGTGACCGCGCTGCACCGCAACAAGATGTTGGACGGACGCGGCACGGAACTCGCACAGGCCGAGTAGAAGCCTGACAGCGAGACGGTAGGGACCTTGCGACCTCTTGGCCCCAACCCGAAAGGCGGCGCCCCCACAGCGCCGCCTTTCCTCGTCGGGGGGCGCTGGATAACCTGGCCAGACGGCCTACTCAGCCATCAGCCCGTTGAACGTCGTCCCGAAGAAATCGCCCTTCACCCAGACCGGACGCTCGTCCATGTCCGCCACATTGCGCGCAATCTGGGCGTTGACCTCGGTGAAGGCCGCCAGCGCGCCAAAGTCCACCAGGTCGATCTCGTCAGACACGCGGTGATAATGCTTCAGCCGGAACGTGTTCTGCGCCTCGCCGCCATTGGCGAATCCCGGCCGCACGAAGATCGACGGCACCCCTGCTTCACGAAGGAATAATGGTCAGACCGCGTGAAGAAGTTCTGCTCAGGCTGCGGATCGGGCGACAGCGCCAGCCCCCGCGCATTCGCAGCCGCCTCAACCGCCGAGAACATCGTAGACCGCTCCGCGCCAAAGGCGATCAGGTCGGTGAACTCATAAGTCACGATCGGCATGTCGAGGTTGATGTTCGCAACGACAGCCTCCTTCGCCACGGTCGGATCGCGCGCAAAATAGTCTGACCCGATCAGCCCCTTCTCTTCAGCCGTCAGCGCAATGAACATCACCGACCGGCGCGGCGGATCAGCCGCCAGCACCCGCGCCGCCTCCAGCATCGACGCAATCCCCGACGCGTTGTCCATCGCACCGTTGAAGATCTGGTCGTCATCCTCCAGCACGCTCTGCCGCACCCCGACATGGTCAAGGTGCGCCGTCAGCACCACATACTCGCCCTTCAGTTCCGGATCTCTGCCCTCCACCACGCCGATGACATTGTGGCTGTCGATACGCTGGTGACGGCTCTCGATCGCGATCCGCGCCGTCACCCCATCCAGCGCGAACCCCGGCACATCCCCCTGCTCGCTATCCGCCAGCGCCGAGATCTCCGCCCACTCCATCTCCTGACCGGCAAACAGAGCCGCCGCGCCTTCATCCCCCATTGAGGCCGCCGCCTGGATATTGCCATAGGTCGTGAAGGCCTGCCCGCCATCCTCCAGCCAGCGCATCGACACCGACCGGCTCGCAGCCGCCTGCTCCACCCTCGACTCCCACGACCGCACCCGCTCGCGATCCGGCGTCGTCAGCGTGATGATCCCCACGGCGCCGCGCTCCGATGCGCGGTCGCGCTGCGTATTCCCGTAGTGCGCGCGCTCCTCGCTGTTCAGGAATTTCGGCGCGCCCGGCAGCAGCGCCACGATCTTCCCGTCCACGTCCAGCCCGGCATAATCGTCTCGCCCATGAGCCGGCGAAACAAACCCGAAACCGGCGAACACGACCTCCTCATCGACGACCACATTCTCGCCGAACGACGATGCGCCCACCATGTAGCTCTCGCCCCGCGTGAACGCGCCCGGCTCCGGCACGCCGCGCACCTCTAGCGTTCCGCCGCCATTGCTGTCCTGGGAATACGCCAGCAGCGGCACGTCCTGCATGTAGGTCCCATTGTCGCCGCCCGGCGATAGTCCGATCTCCGCCATCCGGCCGGCGACGTATTCCGCCGCCGCATCAAAGCCCGGCGTTCCCGCCTCGCGCCCCTCGCGGGCGTCATCCGCCAGCCACGCCACATCCGCCCGCAAACGCTGCCGCGCGCCCCGCGCCGTCTCGCCGCCCGCAGCCTCGACGCCTGCCGGCCCCGCGCCGCCCGGTGCGCTCGCACACCCCGCCGCCGCCAGCGCCATCAGGGCTGCACTCGCCAGACCAGTCTTCAACGCCATACTGCGGCTCCGCTCATCCTCACCCGGAATTTCTAGATTGCAGCCAACATGAGCCGCGTCCGCCGGTAAAGCCCACCAGCGCGCCGAACACACTGAAATGACTGACTCAATTGTCGCGCTGGCAGAACACCAGGCGCCCGCTCCCCCTCATGGCTTCTTCGCCTCGCCTCTAGGCAATCACGACGTCTCAACCGCCAGCGAATAACGGCAGGCCTGCGCATGCGAGGGTCGACCGCGCCAGGCATACTCGAAACTGCCGACCTGATCGGCCATGACCCGGATCAGCGCCCGGCCGGACTCCGTGTTCAGCGCATTCGCCACGCCGTTATACCGGATGTTGGCCGCCCGCCCGTCCCGCGTCACATCATAGACGATCGCCATCTGGTCCAGCGTGCCGACAGACCTTGAATCGTGAAACGCCGGCACCGCCTCCAGCGGCACCACGATCTCCGCTTCGTTCACCAGCTCGATATCCGCCGTCTCGCACGGCGTCGTCTCGGCGGCGGCGAACGGCCGCTCCACGCCGCCATACTGCGCAACCTTGTCGCTGACGCATCCGCCCAGCGCCAGCACAAGCGTTGAAGCGGCGCAGCCCAGAACCAGTCCCCTCATCATGACCTCCTCAGTCTGGATAAACCTTCGTCTCTTTCACTCCACGCGCATCGATCTGTCCGCGGTACATGCCCGCCGAATTGAACGCCAGCGACACCGACCCGTCGTGAGAAATCACGATCGCGCCGCCATCGCCGCCAAGGTCCGCAATCTCTTTCAGTGTGGCCTGCGTCGCCGCTTCGGCGCTCATCCCTTCGGCCACGCGCGCGCACACCATCCGCGCAAAGCTGGTGCGGATGTAGTATTCGCCATGCCCCGTCGACGACACCGCACAGCTCGCATTGTCCGCATACCCGCCGGCCCCGACGATCGGCGCATCACCAACCCGCCCGGGCATCTTCGCCATCATTCCGCCGGTCGACGTTGCAGCCGCCAGATTGCCCTCGCGATCCATCGCCACCGCGCCGACCGTCCCGGTGTTCTTCGCTTCCTCAAGCTGGTCCAGCACACGCTGCAGCGAGTCCAGCCGCTGCTCCGTCACGAAGTAATCCTCTTCCCGCATGTCCAGCCCCGAATGCGCAGCCAGCGCGTCCGCATGGATCCCGGCGAACATCACGTGCGGGGTTTGCTCCATCACCAGCCGCGCCGCCGAGATCGGGTTCTTCGTGAACCGCAGCTGCGCCACGGCCCCCGCATTGCGGTCGCGCCCGTCCATGATCATTGCGTCCAGCTCGGCCTTGCCGGCCAGCGTCAGCACGGCCCCGCGACCGGCGTTGAAGCTCTCGTCATCTTCAAGAACCCGCACCGCCGCCTCGACCGCATCCAGCGCCAGCCCGCCCTCGCGCAGCACCGCAGCGCCGGCCTCCATCGCCGCGTCCAGCCCGGCCATCGCCGCCGCCTCGCGCTCGGCCGAAAGCGATCCAGAGCTCAGCGCCCCCGCCCCGCCATGCACCAGCAGCGTCCATTCGGGCTTTTCCAGAGGCGCCGGGGTGGATGTCTCGCCCTCGCGCGCCTGCGCCGACCGCGCTTCAACCGGCGCCTCGCGCACCGGCGGCTCGCTCGCACACGCAGCCAGCCCCAAAGCAGCCCCAACAACGAGCAAACGCATGCAACCGGCTCCCTGCGTGAAATGTCGCAAGCAGCCTAGACTGCTTGCAACCTTCAGGGAAAGCCCCGTTGGGGGACCGATGAAACCATCAGTGCCGCGCTTCCAGAACCATGTTGAACGGCCCTTCCGTCGCCCGCTTCACATGACCGAAACCTCCAGCCTTGATCACCTCGGTCAGCTTCGCCTGCCCGGCCTGCGCGCCCAGCCCAAGCCCGACCTCCTGATCAAGCGAGGTCGGCACGCAGATCATGGTCGAGGCGTTGTAATAGATCCGCCCCACAGGATTGAGATTGTCTTCCGGCGCATCCCCGGCGATCGGCTCGACGATCATCCACGCGCCATCGGGTTTCAGGATGCGCTTCATGTTCCCGGCGCAACCTTCCGGATCGCCCATGTCATGCAGCGCGTCGAAGGTCGTGATCAGGTCGAACCCGGTCTCGGAAATGTCCTTCGCCGTCACCGCCTCGAAGCGAACCCGATCCGCCACGCCATGCGCCTTCGCGTGCTTGCGCGCCTTCTCGATCGATGGCTCATGGAAGTCGTAGCCAACGAATGTCGCGTTCGGAAACGCCTCGGCCATCAGCAGCGTCGAAAACCCGACCCCGCAGCCAATGTCAGCGACCTTGGCGCCCGCATCCAGCCGCTCGCCGATCCCGTCCAGCGCCGGCAACCAGTTCTGCACGATATTGTTCACATAGCCGGGACGGAAGAAATCGCCGACCGCGCAGAACAGGCATCCCGCGCTGTCGCCCCAGCGCACGCCGCCGCCATTGCGGAAGGCCGCCTCCACCTTCGCCTCGCCCTCGATCGTCGCCGCGGCGAGATCGAACGCGCTGACCAGATAGACCGGGCTATCCTTCACCACGAACACCATCGCCTGTTCCGGCGTCATCGAGAACGTCTTGGCCTTTGCGTCGTACATCACATAGCCGTTCGCCGCCTGCGCCATCAGCCACTCGCGCACATACCGCTCGGCCAGACCGCCGGCGCGCTGCGCCAGTTCCGCGGGCGTGGCCGGTCCGCCTTCATACAGCGCCTCGAACAATCCCAGCCGCGCGCCCACGCGGACCGTCGCAACACTGTTCGCCGCCCCCAGATCGCCCAGCATCTTGCCGACGAACTCGTGCAGCTTGTCCATGTTCACATCGCTCATTTTGGTCGCACCTTTCCTGTCGCCAGCTTTCGCTGGCCGCTTGGCCCCCAAGAACCTGTCTGATTGTGGCGCGTTGAAACCGCGCCGTTGCGCGGCGCCCTAGTTGTTGGCCGTCAGCGGATCGATGATCTGCGGGATCTCCGTCAGCCTGGTCACATGTATGCCGCTCAGTTCGGCATGTTTCATGATCGCTTCCTCACTCGGCGCGAGATAGACGCAGAAGGTCTTCTCCGCCGCGACATAGCTGTGCAGCCAGTGGACATTCTCCAGCTTCTCGATCGCCTGGTTCGACGCCCGCGCTGCGCCGCACAGCTCCACGATCGACATGCCGCCTACGCCCGGAATGTCCCTTTCGATGAGGTATCGCTTGAGTGTCGCCATTGTCCGCATCCGTTATCTGCCGTCCGCCTAAGGACCGCACGAACACCCTCGCCGAACCTCCAGATAAAGACAAACCACAGTTTCTTTGCGCCACTAAAGAAAAGCTTTAGTATGCGGACATGGTCGCGATCACGCACCTCAAGTCCCTGCAGGCGCTCGAAAGCGCCCTGCGCGCTGGCTCCTTCAAGGCCGCCGCCGACCGCCTTGGCATCACCCCAGCCGCCGTCGGCCAGCGCATCAAGACGCTCGAGGACTATCTGGGTGTCGACCTTCTCGTGCGCGGCCGCTCAGGCCTGCGCCCCACGCCGGAACTCGACCAGGCCCTGCCGCACCTCTCCGAAGCCTTCAACGCGCTCACCCGCGTCTCCGACATCCTCGACTTCCAGCGCACTAACGAGATCCACATCGCCGCCAATTCCGACTTCATCGAGCTGTGGCTCGCCCCGCGCCTGCCCGCCTTCCGCGCCCGCCACCCCAACACCCTCTTCTGTCTGAACGGCGAGGGCGACATTCCCATGCGCCTTGGCGCCGCCGACATCGAAATCCGCTTCTCCGCCCCGCGCGAGGATGCCGACTGCCTGTTCCACGACGCCCTCACGCCAATTTCTTCACCAGAAAACATCTCGCGCACCGACCGCGCCAATATCCCCGACATCCGCAACCGCCTCTCGGGCTTCCCGCTTCTGCATCTCGACTTCTACAAGGATGACCCCGTCGCACCTGACTGGCCGAAATGGATCGACGCCAACGACTTCAACCGCGACCACCCGGCCATCGGCGTGCGCTACCAGCGCCTCGCGCCTGCGATCGACGCCATCATCGCCAGCGCCGGCTACATGATCTGCGGCCTCGCCCTGCTCCGCCCGCAGCTAGAGGCCAACGCCGTCGCGCCTGCCTTCCCGACGATCGCGCCGACCCGCACCACGCACACCTACAACGCCCGCTTCCGCGCCGACGCCCTCAACCGCCCCCAGGTCCAGCGCTTCCGCTCATGGCTGCTGGAAGAGGCAGTCCGCACCCGCGAGTGGCTTCAGTCCATGGAATGACTCGACGTGCACGGTCTACCTGCTACCGCTCCGGCTCCCCGCGCGCCAACTTTTCCGTAAGCGCCACGTACCGATCCTCCGGCGCCAGCGTCCACCAGTTGATGTCGTACGTGCGGCATACCCAAGTATGAAACACCAGCCCAATGAGTACATCGCCGAAGATGTAGATGAGGCTCCACGGTCCCAAAAAGTATGCCAGCACGCCAGAGATCAGCAGGTAGCGCCCGATCTTCCAAGGCAGCTTCCATTTTGGCCGTACGACCCGCCCGGTGTGCACGTAACCCAGTGCAGCAAGCGCCGTCGCCAGCGCCACATAAGGCAGCGCGGCAAGCAGCGCCGACGCCACTACCCAGCCGCCTCAAGCTGCTTCAGCGCCGCCGCCAATTTCGCCTTCGTCTCGCCAGCCGAAGCCACGCGCTCCTTCTGCTCGTCGACGACTTCCGGCGGCGCCTTCTCCACGAATTGCGGATTGCCCAGACGCTTCTCCAGCCCGGTGATCTCGCCGTCCAGCTTGCCGATCTCCTTGGCCAGCCGCGCCTTCTCGGCGCCAAGGTCGATGAGGTCCGCCACCGACAGGCACGCCGTCGCCTCGTCGACCACCACCTGGATCGTCCCCTTCGGCGCCGCATCGACGAACGACACGTCCTCGACCCGCGCCAGCCGCTCGATCAGCGCGCGATAGTTCTCCAGCCGCCCTCTCGTCTCGTCCGACGCCCCCACCAGCGCCAGCGGAACCTTCGCCCCCGCCGGCACATTCACATCCTGCCGCGCCGAACGCACCGAAGAGATCAACCGGATCACCCAGTCCACCTCGGCCTCCGCCGCCGCATCCGACAACCCGCCCAGCTCCGGCCAGCGCTGCACGATCAGCAGCCTGCGCTCGCCCTCCGCCACGCCCGCATCCGCCTGCAGCGTGTCGAACAATTCCTCCGTCACGAACGGCATGAACGGATGCAGCATGTGCAGCATCTGCTCGATCACCCACGCCGCCGTTGCGCGCGTCTCGGCCTTCGCCGTCTCGTCCTCGCCAGAGAACAACGGCTTCACCAGTTCCAGATACCAGTCGCAGAACACGTTCCACGTGAAGCGATAGGCCGAACCCGCCGCCTCATTGAAGCGATACTGCTCGATCCCCTTCGCCGTCTCCGCCGTCGCCTTCGCGACCTCGGCGATGATCCACTTGTTCAGCGTGTGCTTCACACCCTTCGGATCGAAATCCGCAGTCCGCACGCACTCGTTCATCTGCGAGAAGCGGAACGCATTCCACAGCTTGGTCGAGAAGTTGCGATAGCCTTCCACCCGCTGCTTCGACAGCTTGATGTCGCGCCCTGCGCCGCCATCGCCGTCAGCGTCATCCGCAGCGCATCGGCGCCATACTCGTCGACCAGCTCCGTGGGATCGATCACGTTCCCCTTCGACTTCGACATCTTCTGGCCCTTCTCGTCGCGGACCAGCGCATGAATGTAGACGTCCTTGAAGGGAACCTCGCCCATGAAGTGCAGCCCCTGCATCATCATCCGCGCCACCCAGAAGAAAATGATGTCGAACGCCGTCACCAGCACCGAAGTCGGATAGAATTCCTTCAACGCCGGATCATCATTCCCCGGCCACCCCATCGTCGAAAACGGCCACAGGCCAGACGAGAACCACGTGTCGAGAACGTCCGTGTCGCGCATCAACGGGATATTATGGTGCTCGTCTCCAAGGCCGGCCAACATCGCTCGGTACTCTTCGGGCGTGTCGACCTCCACAAACTTGGCGCCCGTTACTGAGACCACCGCGCCATATGTTTCTTTCAGCGCATCTGAGATCTCGAAGACCGATTCACCGACAAAGAGCTCGCGCTCAGGCGCCTCCGGTCCCGGGAACACCACAATATTCCCATCACTCGCTTTTGCGAGTGTGATCACGGGCCCAAACCACGCCGGTATCCGATGCCCCCACCACAGCTGCCGCGAGATGCACCACGGCTCGATGTTCCGCATCCACTCGAAGTAGGTCTTCTCCCAGTTCTTCGGCACGAACCGGGTGCGCCCGTCCTCCACCGCCGCAATCGCCGGTTTCGCCAGCTTCTTCGCGTCGACATACCACTGGTCCGTCAGCATCGGCTCGATCACCGCGTTCGAACGATCGCCGAACGGCTGCATGATCTTCTTGTCTTCCACCTCGATCAGAAGCCCCAGCGCGTCGATGTCGGCCACAACGGCCTTGCGCGCCTCGAAGCGATCCATACCGCGATACTTCTCCGGCACGTGCTCGGCGTCGGCCATCGCGCCCTTCTCGTCCATCAGGATGTACATCGGCAGGTCGTGACGCTTCGCCACCATGTGGTCGTTGAAGTCATGCGCGCCGGTGATCTTCACCGCACCCGAACCGAAGTCCGGATCGGGGTGCTCATCCGCAATGATCGGAATGTAGCGATCCGCCAGCGGCAGCAGCACGCGCTTGCCGACAATCGGCGCATACCGCTCATCGCTCGGATGCACCGCCACCGCGCCATCGCCCAGCATCGTCTCCGGACGCGTGGTCGCGATCGAGATGTAGTCGCGCTCCTCCTCGAGAATCACGTTCCCGTCCGCATCCTTCTCGACGTACGTATACGTCTCGCCGTTCTCCAGCGGATACTTGAAGTGCCAGAAGTGTCCCTTCACTTCCCGGTTCTCCACTTCAAGGTCGGAGATCGCCGTCTGGAAATGCGGATCCCAATTCACCAGCCGCTTGTCGCGATAGATGAGCCCGTCATTGTAGAGGTCGACAAACACCTTGGTGACCGCCGCCACCATCTGGTCATCCTCGACGCCCTTCTCGCCCATCGTGAACTTCTCGCGCGACCAGTCGCACGACGCCCCAAGCCGGCGCAGCTGCTGCATGATCTGCCCGCCGGACTGTTCCTTCCATTCCCACACCCGCTCGATGAACGTCTCGCGCCCCAGCGACGCCCGGCTCTCATTGCCGCCCGCCTCGGCCAGCTGCCGCTCCACCACCATCTGCGTCGCAATCCCGGCATGGTCCGTGCCCGGCTGCCACAAGACGCGCTTGCCCTGCATCCGGTTGAACCGCGCCAGCACGTCCTGCAGCGTGTTGTTCAGCGCATGGCCGATGTGCAGCACGCCCGTCACGTTCGGCGGCGGAATGACGATCGAGAACGGCTCGCCCTCACCCTGCGGCTTGAACGCGTCCGCGCCCTCCCACTTGGCGTAGATGTCGCCCTCACGGGCGGTCGGATCAAAACGATTCTCGATCATGGACGCGGCCAGACTCTCAACAATCACAACCTGAAAGGAAGGCGAAAACACCTACCCCCAACCCCCGCCCCTGTCATCCCGTCATTGAACACCCTCAACCCACCTTGCAGACCTCGTCCAATCCGTCCCACATGGCCCGCCTACGAAGGGAGGCATCGTCATGGCCGTCACCAGAATCGTTGCCAACCTCAAGGCTGAGGACCCGATGGCCCTTGCCGAATTCTACAAACAGGTCTTCGCCCTCAATCTGCCCTTCGATATGGGCTGGATCGCCTTTCTCACCCGCGACGCCACCCAGAAGATCGAACTCCACACGGCCTCCCAGGGCGGCAATGACACGGAACTTCCCGTGATCTCCATCGGCGTGGACGACCTCGACGCCACGGAAGCCGCCGTTCGCGCAACCGGCGCCGAAATCGTTTACGGCCCGACAAGAGAGGAATGGGGCCTCCGCCGCTTCTTCTTCCGCGACCCTGCCGGCAACCTCATCAACGTCGTCGACAGCTGACAAGCCGGCAACACCCCGCCCTACCGCCCAACGCCGCGCCTATCTCATCCCGCCAACTCACCCGCGCCCCTGAACCCCAGTCTCCGCTGGGGACGCGTGACTTTCGTCACGCTTCCAATCCAACGCGCCTCAAGGAGACGCATCCCCTGCCCTCATCCTGAGCTTGTCGAAGGAAGGCTGGGGTCCAGTCCAAGAAGAGAAAGCCGGGCGAAGCCCGACCATCTGTCCCATCAGAAGAAACAGCGAGACGCCCGCGCATCCGGCCATTCGCGAAGATCTATCCAACACCTCTCACCCACCCGCATCATGCCCCCCACATGAACACGGCCTCACCATCAGCAGATCAAAGCAACCCGACGCTCGACCGCGTCCGGGCGCTGATCGCGTTGATGCTGCAATTCCTCGAAGACCCGGCCCGACACCTCGACCTCGAACGCCTCTTCACCGAAGCCGAGCAGCTCCTCGCCCGCCTCACCTTCGAAGCCGCAGCCCGCATCGCCGGACGCCCCGACCTCCTCGACACCCACGAAGCCTACGCCGTTACAACCGGACGCCGCCTCGACATCCGCGTCCGCCTGAAGCCAAGCGCGCTCCACCCCCACCACCGCATCATCCTCAACCGCCGCCGCACGTCACGCATGGCCCAATACCGCCGCGCCATGGGCCGGCGCAGCCGCTTCTCCCGCAAACTCACTTACCTCTATTTCCGCAACCAGCGCCGCAGCTATGGGCCGCGTCTCGCACGCGCATCAGCCAGCGCCGCATCACCCGCCCACACCCCATCCCGCATCGCGGCGCCGCCCTAAACTACCCGTCATTCCGGGCGGAGGCGCAAGGCGCCGCAGACCCGGAACCCAGTCCTCGAAGTAACTTCCTACGGCTGGGTTCCGGATCTGCGCGGCTGCGCCGCTTGTCCGGAATGACACAGATGCCTGACAACAGATCGAACACTCCGCCGCCAACACTCCGCCAGCAAAGCTGCGCGGAGGCGCCGGCGCACGCCCAAACGAAAAATCCCGGGCCATACAGCCCGGGTTCCCCGTACGCCCCGTACATTCCTGAGCGCCTAACGCGCCATCCGCCGGATGCGGTCCAGCTCGCGCGACACTTCCGCCTCCACCAGGCCCGGCAGGTTTGCGTCCAGCCATTCCTTCAGCATCGGCCGCAACAGCTCGCGCACGACGTCGTCCAGCGTGTTGTTCGACGACACCATCATCGAACCCATCAGCTTGCCCAGCGCGCCGGCCGCTTTCTGGGCAGCCGCATCGTCGACAATGCCATCGCCGCGCGACGGCGCCGACATGACTGGAGCAGGCTCCGGAGCCGCCGGCTCCGGTTCGGGTTCAACGAACATCAGGTCAGGCTCAGGTTCCGGCGCGGGCTCCGGCTCAGGCGCGGCCGCAACCGGCTCGGGCTCGACCGGCTCCTCCAGCATCTCAGGCGCTTCCGGCTCCGGCTCGACCGCGACGATCTCTTCAACCGCCTCGTCCTCGACAGGCGCAGCGCGCATCCAGCGCCTCTTCGCCGCCGGCATCCTCGTCCTCGGAAATGATTTTGCAGAATCGACGCCGGGATCTCTTCCATGGTCGGTTCGCGTTGTGCAAATTCAGCGCTCATGCAGACTCCGAGATCCCAGCTCCAATTTCACGCCGCCCCGTCAGCGATTCTTGATCTAGAGCAAGCTTGGACCGCGACGGCCAAACAAATGATTAATCCGCCAGCGCCCCGCCATCGACCCGGCCGATCGCGGCCAGCAACCGGTGCGCCGAATGCCACCCGTTGCGCTTGGCGTCGACCAGCGACAGCCGCGCTTCCAGCAGGTCCTTCTCCAGCGCCAGCACTTCGGGCGTGAACCGCTCGCCGACCGACAGCTTCATCTGGGCGTTCTCGAGATTCGCCTTGGCGTACGAGACGCGCGTCTGCGTATCGCGGATGTCCATGCGCGATGCGACCATGTCATGCCAGCTATTGGTGATCGCAGAGGTGATCGAACGCTCGACCGCAATCCGGTCGAATCGCGCCCGGTCCGCCCGCATCTGGGCCGAGGAAATCTTGCCGGACGCCTCGACCATCGGCATCAGCTCGCCCTTGGCCACACGCAACCGGTGCAGCGCCGCGGCTTCTTCCGCTCGCGCGGCGCCCACATCAAGGTTGCGCTCCAGGCCCTCATCAATCGCCGCCTGCAGCGTGCGCGGAATTTCGGCGACCGGCGCATCGTCGCTGGCGGCGCCTGTCGTCTCTGACGAAAACGATTCGCGACGCGGCGCTTCCTTGCGCGGCGCCTCGCGGCGCGCCTCGTTTCTTGGGCGCACCCCTTCCGCTGCAGCGTCGCGCTCGCCATCTCTCGCAAAGCCCGGCGATCCGGAGCCATGTGCGTATTCTACAGAGAAGTCCTCAGCAGCATTCGCTTTTGGTTCGGAACGTGACGGCATGCTGACGACCACTTCGTCGTCCGAAACGATCCTGCGTATGGACGACAGGATCTCGTCCATCGTCGGTTCTCGTTGCGCTGGGTCCGCAGGCATAACGGCCTCGTCTGTCCATGCGCTCGCCGGGGACGGTGACGATTCTCCCACCCCTCGAGCGCCATGTGTCGAGTAGAACGGCGCGTCGCCTAAATAGTGGTTAACGCAGGGGGGTCGCACCCGCTAAAGCGCCCGTTGCAGCCAGCAATTCGTGCGCGGCGAGGTAGGCGTTTTGCTCTGCATCAATAAGCGCCAGCCGCGCGTCCAGCAACTCGCGCTCCTGGTCCAGCACGTCGAGTGTGATTCGCTCGCCCACGGCCAGTTCCTGCTGGGTCCCCTCCAACGCCACCTCGGCCGCCTCGACCTGTGCCCGCGATGCATCCACCGCCTCCCGGAACGAGTAAAGCTCGTGCCAGATCTGGGTGACGTTCTGGACAACCGCCCGCTCGGCCGCCATCCGCTCGAACCGGGCCTTGTCGGCATTCAGCTGGGCGGCGCGTGTCCGTGAACGAAGCTCGCCCCCCTTGTAGATCGGCGCGCGCACCTCGGCGACGATTGAGGCGTCGGTGTCGCGCAGCGTCCGGTCCCAGTAATTCTCGCGCCAGCCAGCGCGGCCGACCAGGTCTACCTGCGGACGCACCTCGCCCTTTGCAGCGCGCGCTTCCGCTTCGGCCACCGCTTCCCTTCCCTGCGCGGCAACAAGGTCACGATTACCCTCCATCGACAGAGCGATCGCGGCTTCCAGCGAACCGGGCAATTGCGGTGTCGGCGGCGGCGCAGCCAGCTGCACCGGCTCCCGCCCGACCAGTTCAACGAACGCCGCCCGCGCGCTCGCAAGATCGGCCCGCGCCTGCAACAGCGCAGCGCGCGACCCCGCCGCGCGGGCCTGCGCCTGCGAAACATCGGTCCGGGTCACTTCGCCGACGTCGAACCGGTCGCTGGCCGCCTGAACCTGCAGGCTGAGGGCATCGACATTCGCCGCCCTGATCTCCAACGCCTCCTCGGCGCGGAGCACCCGAGATAAACGCGGATCACTTCGAGAATCAGATCCTGCTCGAACGCAGTCAGCTCCGCCTCCGAAACCTCAACCCCCCTCCGCAGCTTCCCGGCGCGCAGTCACCGTGCCGCCAGAAAACAGGCTCTGCCGCAGCTCGAGCCCGACCGCTGCACGCGTCGAATCGCCATCCCGCGGAAATCTCACGCCGGTGGGCGAGGTAAACTGTTCGCCGATCTCATTCTGATAGCCGCCAAACGACCCGAATGCGGAGACAGAGGGCAACGCGCCGGCGCGGGCCTGCACCAGTGTCTCATCCGCACCGGTGCGCACCCGCCGCTGGGCCATCATCAGCGGATTGCTCTCGAGCGCAGAGGCGACCGCTTCCGGCAACGTCTCCTGGCTCGCCTGCGCGTGCGCCGATGCAACAAGTCCGGAAACAGAAGCCAAAAGCGCGACGGCGATTCGTTTCATCTGCTCAGCCCTCATGTGAGTCAGCGCGCTGCATTGCCTGTAGCGCGCTGGCCGATTCAACATGCGGGATCATGGGCGGCGCGCCCGTCCCTGCCAAGGCGCTGCATGATCGCACGCCGGGTCGCCAGACGTTTCGCGCTAGAGGCGAAACTCTGCAGGCCGATCAAATCCTGAAAGCATCGGCGGCGTACAGTCAAAGGGGGTGCGAGCGCTCGCGACGCCGCCGCTCTTGAGATAGATCCGCGCGCGTCCCACATTTCCCTCGCGGACCGCAACGGCCAGTCTTCCGCCCTCGCCCAACAGCTCCAGCCATCGGTTCGGCACCACTTCCACGGCGCCGCCGATCAGGATCACATCAAACGTGCCGTCCACGCCGCTCAGCGCCTTCAGATCGCCCTTTGCGACTGTCACATCAGCAGCGCCGGCGAATTGCGACTTGAGCTTCGCCACCCGCTCTTCGTCGTCCTCCAGCGCAACCACGCGCGCGCCCATGGCCGCAAGCACGGCCGCCGCATATCCGGAGCCTGCCGCCACCACCAGAACGCGCTCACCCTTCTCGACCTCGGTTTCCTCGATCAGCTTGCCTAGGTCGCGAGCGGCCCACATCCAGCGACCCGGCGAGGTCTGCAGCGGCTTCTCAGCATATGCGATGGCCTCCAGCTCCTTCGGGAGAAATTTCTCCCGCGGGGTCAGCATCATCGCCGCAATCAGGTTGCGGTCAGTCACATCGTTTGGCCGCACCTGGGTGTCGACCATGGCTGTGCGGGCAGCTTCCATATCCAAGGGACGACCCCTACATTTGCGACTCAAGGTCTTGTGCGGTTCGGCCTATTAGCATAGGCAACGCCGCGCGCAACGCGCCTTGCGGTCGCTGTCAAAGCCATCCAGAATTGGCCCAGCTGATCGACCAATGGCAAGACGGCCTCGTGGCGGAGTGGCTACGCAGCGGACTGCAAATCCGTGTACCCCGGTTCGAGTCCGGGCGAGGCCTCCAGCCTGGCGCCGCACCAGCGCCCTTCAGGCGGTCGCAAAGCAAAGCACAACCAGATCAGACAAATTCGGCCGATCTGGTTTACTTTAACGCTCGCTTAACCAAATCCCGCGATCTTGAACCTGTCTTCCCTTGAAGACACCCCACCATCACCCAAACGCCTTTGCGGGAACCTTTTGGTTCCCGCCTTTTCTTTTGGCCCCGATGACCAAGCGGAAACAGATTTTCCCAGAGCGGCCGTCAGGGATTGCTACCCGCGCGCCCAGTCGTTATACCGCGCCTCCTACCGGCGTTCCGCAGTAGCTCAGTTGGTAGAGCAGCCGACTGTTAATCGGCTGGTCGTTGGTTCGAGTCCAACCTGCGGAGCCATTTTTCCCTGACAATCGCCGTCTCGCCCCTGACCCGCAGGTAAGGGGCGTAACCGTGCGTGCCGCCCACGCGAAGCCATATCCACACGTCCGGTTAATCGGGAGACCTGGGATGGCGACCGCACTGAACCTTGCCCGCAAATGGGCCCCGCAGGCGATCGCCGGCTTCAACGCCCTGATCTTCCTCGACAGCTTGCGTTACAAGTTCACCGACCACCCCAACACGCAGGAGATCTTTGGCCGGCTCGACGCCTGGGCCTCAACGCTCGGCGCACCGGGCCTGTTCAGCCATACGGGGATTTTCAGCCAGTACGTCATCGGCGCCGGCGAGCTGACCGCATCCTGCCTGTTCATCACGGGCGCCTTCCTCCCTGGATACCGGTGGCTGCAGGCGCTCGGCGCCTTGATCGGCCTCGCAATCATGACCGGCGCGATCTCGTTCCACCTCTTCACGCCCCTTGGCGTCGATCCGAACAATGACGGCGGCGGACTGTTCCTGGCCGCATGCCTTGTCTGGACCGGCTGCCTCGCCCTGCTGGCCATCCGCTGGAAAGACCTGCAGGTGCTGGCCGGAAAGGTTGCTGATTTCGCCTCCCCGGCAGCGGCCGCGTAACGACGCCCAGCGCGATCGCCTGCTTCCAAACCGTCACTGCCTGACGACTAGGCGGCCGCGACCGGAAACATACGCCCACCCCTCGCCCCTTTGTCTTTTGTCACGAGCCGGTGCAAGGTGGGCGCAGATGAGCCAACCACCGGATTGTTTTGACGAAATGTCGGGCGCAGGCGACGCCACGCGCGCGCCCTATCGCGGTTATTCCGGCTGGCTTGAAGAACAGGACCACAAGCTCCTCAAGAAGAAGGCCAGCGACGCAGAGGCGTTTTTCCGCCGCACCGGCATTACCTTCAATGTCTATGGGTCGGATGAAGCCACGGAACGACTGATTCCGTTCGACATTGTTCCGCGCATTATCGGCGCCGGCGAATGGCGCAAGCTCTCCGCTGGCATTGAACAGCGCGTCCGCGCCATCAACGCCTTCCTGCACGACATCTACCACAATCAGGAAATCCTCCGCGCCGGCAAGATTCCCACCCAGCTGATCACGCAGAACGACGCATTCCTTCCAAAGATGATCGGCGTCTCGCCGCCAGGCGGCGTCTACACACACATCGTCGGCGTTGACCTCGTGCGTACCGGAGAAAACGAATTCTTCGTCCTCGAGGACAACGCACGCACACCGTCCGGGGTCTCCTACATGCTGGAGAACCGGGAAACGATGATGCAGATGTTCCCCGAGCTGTTCACCCGCGTCCGTGTCCGCCCGGTCAGCTCATACCCCGAAGCGCTCCGCCGCTCGCTCACAGCCTGCGCCCCGCCCTGCGCTGGCGACCGCCCGGTCGCCGCCGTCCTGACGCCCGGCATCTTCAACTCGGCCTACTTCGAGCACGCCTTCCTCGCCGACCAGATGGGCGCCGAGCTCGTGGAAGGCCGAGACCTTAGGGTCGTCGATGGCCGCATCGCCATGCGGACGACGCGCGGCTACACCCCAATCGACGTACTATATCGCCGCGTCGATGATGATTTCCTCGATCCCTTGAACTTCAATCCTGAGTCGATGCTGGGCGTCCCCGGAATCTTCGACATCTACCGCGCAGGCGGCATTACCATCGCCAATGCGCCAGGCGCTGGCATCGCCGACGACAAGGCGATCTATTCCTACATGCCGGACATCGTCGAGTTCTACACCGGCAAGAAACCGCTGCTGAAAAACGTCGACACCTTGCGCTGCTCGGAGCCCGACAGCCTCAATTACGTGCTGGACCACCTGTCCGAACTGGTCGTGAAGGAAGTCCACGGGTCGGGCGGCTATGGCATGCTCGTAGGCCCTGCAGCCTCGAAGAAGGAACTCGCCGCCTTCAGGATCAAACTGATGGAGAAGCCCTCCAACTACATCGCGCAGCCTACACTGGCCCTTTCCACCTGCCCCATCCTGACGCGCACCGGCCTTGCGCCGCGCCACGTCGATCTCCGCCCGTTCGTTCTGGTGTCGCCCGACCGGATCAACATCACGCCGGGCGGCCTCACCCGCGTTGCGCTCAAGAAGGGCTCCCTCGTCGTCAACTCATCTCAGGGAGGCGGCACCAAGGACACCTGGGTGCTGGAGGGCTGAGCATGCTTGGGAAGACAGCCGGCGGCCTGACCTGGATGTTTCGCTATCTCGAGCGCTCCGAGAACATTGCGCGCCTCGTCGAAGCCGGGTTCCGCATGGGCCTGACCCACAGCGACGACGCCTCCGAATGGGAATCGATCCTCGCGACCGCCGCCGTTCGCGATGCCTACCTCGAACACAACGAGGCGTACGACGTTCCCGCCATTGTCGACTTCCTGCTGCGCGACCCCGCAAACCCGACCAGCGTCCTGTCGGTCGTAGAAGCCGCCCGGAACAACGCGCGCCTGGTGCGGACCGCAATCACGCGGGAGGTGTGGGAAGCCGTCAACGAGTGCTGGATCACACTGCATGATCTGCTCGCGAGGCCCGTGCGGTCTGCCGACCTCCCGGAAACCCTTGGCACGATCCGCCAGAAGAGCTCGTTGGTGCGCGGCGCTCTTCACGGCACGATGTTGCGCAACGACATCTTCAACTTCTCACGCGCCGGGACCTTTCTCGAGCGCGCCGACAACACGTGCCGCATTCTGGATGTGAAATACTATATCCTGCTGCCGTCGGTTTCGTTCGTCGGGTCGACGATCGACAACGTTCAGTGGGAAACGATCCTTCGCTCGGCATCGGCCCAGCGGGCTTTCCGCTGGCTCTACGGCGGCGAAACCCGACCCAGCGCAATCGCCGATTTCCTGATCTTCGACCGCCGTATGCCGAGGTCGCTCGCATTCTGCGTTGAAAAACTCTGTTCCAACCTCACCTACCTCGAGGCCGAGTACGATCAGAAGATGCCCTCGCTTGAGATGACGCTCGCCTTCCGCGAGAAGCTGCAGCGCCTGGACATCGACGAAGTGTTCAAGATCGGGCTGCACGAATTCCTGCAGTCCTGCATTGCCGACAACAACGCGCTCGCTCACCAGATCGAGCAGGACTACCGATTTACAGAGTAACGCCAACCAGCTGACACCGATGCGCCTCGCGATTACCCATACGACCCATTACGACTACGACCAGCCCGTGCCGTACGGCCTGCTGCAGATCCGGCTGACCCCGAAGTCGCGGCAAAGCCAGGTCGTTGAATCGTGGGAAAACACGATTATCGGCGGACAGCGTCAGGCGACCTTCGACGACGAACACGCCAACACAGTCGAACTGATCAGCTTCGAAGCGGGTTCGACCAGTCTCGAAATCCGCTCGGAAGGCGTGGTCGAGACAACGGATACACAAGGCATTGTCGGTCCCCAGGCCGGCTTTGTGCCCCTGTGGTGCTTTCAGCGCCGTACGGACCTGACCCGCCCCGGCCCAAACGTCCGGAAGCTGTTGAAAAGCTTTGACGATCCGGAAGACGATATTCCAAGGCTGCACGCCCTATCGGCGCTGATACTGGAGAACGTCGCGTACAAGCCAGGTCGGACCGACGCCAACACCCCTTCGGAGGCCGCAATCGGGGCCGGCGAAGGCGTTTGCCAGGATCACGCCCACATTTTTGTGACCGCCGCCCGTCTGCTGGGTTATCCATCCCGCTACGTTTCAGGATACCTTTGGATGCCGGATCGAGTCGAACAGGAGGCGGGCCACGCATGGGCCGAAGCCTGGGTCGAAGGGATCGGCTGGATCGGTTTTGACGTTTCGAATGGCAAATCGCCCGATGACCACTATGTTCGCGTCGCCACCGGTCTCGACTCGGCGGAGGCTGCGCCCATCACCGGCACAAGAGTCGGGACGGCGGGCGAAAGCATGAACGTGTCGCTCCACGTGCAGCAGCAATAGCAGGGCTTGAACACAGATGACGTACTGCGTGGGTTTGCGCCTCAACCGCGGCCTTGTTTTCATGTCGGATACCCGCACCAATGCGGGCATCGACAATGTCTCGACCTTCCGGAAGATGTTCACCTACGAGAAGCCGGGTGAACGTTCGCTGGTCATGCTGACGGCTGGCAACCTGGCCACCACGCAATCAGTGATCTCGCTCATCGAAGAGCGGACGAAGGTGCCGGAAGAGCGGTCGCCATCGATCCTAGAGGCGCCGACCATGTTTCAGGTCGCGCGGATCGTGGGACAGATCCTGCGCGATGCGATCAAACAGCACTCTGGCGAGGGCGAGACCGCCGATACGCCGTTTTCCTCGACCATGATCCTGGGCGGCCAGATTGCCGGTTCGCCGCCCCGGCTGTTCCTCATCTATCCGGAAGGAAACTTCATCGAAGCCGGCGATGAAACGCCATTTTTCCAGATTGGCGAAACCAAATACGGCAAGCCCATCCTGGTCCGCGCCTACGACCCGAACATGTCGTTCGAGGACGCGATCAAGCTCCTGATGGTGTCCTTCGACTCGACGATTAAAGCCAACCTGTCGGTAGGTCTGCCGTTGGACATCCAGACCTACGAGACCGACGCCTGCTCGCTTGGCAGGCACGTTCGCATCGAGGCCGACAACGAATACTACAAGTCGGTGTCAGACGGTTGGGGCGCGGCCCTGCAGAACGCGCTCACCAACCTGCCGGACTTCTCCTTCGACTAGGCCAGATACGGCGCGATGACATAGACAAGCCCTGTCAGCACCGCGATCGAGATGAAGTTCATCCAGAGACCGACCTTCGCAAAGGTCGCGATCGAGAACTCGCCGGACGAGAACACAATCGCATTGGGTCCAGTCGCCATCGGCAGCATGAAGGCGCAGCTCGCCGCCATCCCGATAGCGGCCGCCATGAAGATCGGGTCCATGCCGGTCGCAATGGCCACCGACATGAAGATCGGCATCATGGTCGATGCGGTCGATGTGTTGGACGTCACCTGGGTCGTGAACGTCACAAGGGTTGTGACGATGGCGATAACGGCGATCGGATGGAACGAGGCGATGAATTCGAACTCTTCGCCAATCCACTCGCCAAGCTGCGTCTGCTGAATTGCCGAAGCGATCGCCAGACCGCCGCCGAACAACAGCAGCGCGCCCCACGGAATATCCTCGGCGTTCTTCCAGTCGATCAGCGCCTGTCCCTTGGGGTTGCCGCCCCCGGCAGGCACGAGAAACACCAGCAGCACGCCGACAATGGCGATCTGGGCGTCGCTCAGCCCGGCGAACGGCGTGACGCCATTGAATTCCAGCGCACGGATTGGTTCGCCCAGCACCCACAAGCCGGCGACGACCCCGAAGACGCTCAGAGTGCGCGCCTCAGGCACAGTAATCTTGCCGATCTCCGCCAGGCGCCCGCGCACCGTGGAACGCGCAGCTGCAGGATCGCCAGCGTCCAGTTTGAATGCGAACTTGAAAGGTAGAGCCACGCCAGCGGCGTCAGGATGACCACCACGGGCACGCCCAGCAGCATCCAGCTGGTAAAGGAGATCTCCCGGTCCGTGAAAATCCGCAACTGCTCCTGGACGATCAGGTTCGTTGGAGAGCCGACAAGCGTACCCAGACCGCCGATATTGGCGGCGAAGCAGACCCCCAGCAGCAGCGCAACCGTAAGGCTGGCCCCCTTCGTTCCCTTCCCGACAACCGCGCGCGCCACGGAAATGGTGATCGGCATCATCATCAGCGTCGTTGCAGTGTTCGAAATCCACATCGAAATGATCGCCGTGGCCACCATGAAGCCAAGGATCAGCATCGATGGCGACGCACCCACAATGTTCACGACGTTCAGCGCAATTCGCTCATGCAATTCCCAGCGCTCGATCGCCTTGGCGAACATCATACCGCCCATGAGCAACACGATGGTCGACGACATGTATTGTGCGCCAACACCGCTCACCGGCATGATTTCGAAGAACGGCAGGACAATCAGGGGCAGCAGCGCCGTGGCCGAGATTGCGATCGCTTCGGTAACCCACCAGATCGCCATCAGGGATATCAGCGACAGCACAATCCACGCCTTCCGCGCGGCGTCAGCGTCGCCGGTAATCTCAATGAGGCGATCGGGTAACGGGATCAGCTGGATGCCAAGCGCCACGATCAGGCCGACGGCCAGACCAATATGACGGATCACAACCGCGTCATCTGGCACGCCTTCGTCGATTTCTGCATCCGGACTAGCCAAACTGATCTCCCTTTCACCGCGCGGTCTCGCGACACGGCGATGCGCATCTCGTCTTAATTAGCTTCGCAGAACGGAATTCAGCACGGCGCGCCGGCCCTGAGGACCGTATACACTCGCCACAAGCGTGAGTGCCTCGCCCATATTTCTCCCCGCTCAGTTCCGGTTCTTTGGCCGGATTCGATCTGCTCTAGGTCCACCCGGTTTCCAGGCGAACGTCAAGCCCACCCCGACCAGCAACCAGGGTTAATCGCCTCGAAAACCAAGCGCGATGAACCTGGACTGCGCTGCATCCGAGCGCAGGAACTCAACAAATGCCTCACCGTCTCCGCCAACGATTGCAGCAGCGGGGTAGACGATCGCCGTATGACTTCCAGATGGGAACTCTGCCAGGATGCTCACGCGCCCACCCGCCGCCAGCGCATCCGTCTTGTAGACAACGCCAGCCGCAGCTTCGCCAATCTCGACCAGACGCAAAGCCGCACGAACATCCGGCGCATACACGACGTACGCCTCGATTGACGGCCACATACTCGTCGTCTCCAGGGCCTCCTTGGCATAGCGGCCGGCTGGTACAGAGAGCTCCGCCAGTACGAGCCGATCACCCTCCTCAAGCTGCAGGAGGTTCTCGGTAACCTCCCTCTCAGGATCGACTGGTTCGCTCTCTCGCGCCGCCACAACGACGAGCGAATTACCGGCAATCACATGGCGCGTCTCGCTGACAACGAACCCAGCCGCCTCAACTTCGTCCATCCAGGCCTCATCGGCAGAGACAAAGACGTCCACATCGGCGCCCTGCCTGATCTGCATCGCCAGTTGCGATGTGGCCGCGAAGTTGAACACTGGCGCGACATTGCCTTGCTTTTCCCAGAGCTCGGCAATCTCGCCCATCGCATCTATCAGGCTGGCCGCCGCGAACACACGCACTGGCTGCACATCAGCGTCCGGCGGTGCGCGCTCGCACCCGATCAACCAGCACGCCAAAACCAAGGCAAACAGCGAACGAGGCGTCCTAAACAGCATGCGTTTTCACCACCGCCCAGATTGGTTGATCCACCTCCAGCTCCAGGTCGCGGACCGCAGCGGCAGTCACCCGCGCGAGCACAGTCCCCACATCGCAGGCCAACCTCAGAACGACGGCGCCATCGGGCTCAACCTCCATGCCAGCAAGCTTGCCGGGCCAAACATTCCTGGCAGAAAGACCTCGTGGCTCCTCTGCCGCCACCAGTACGTTGTCCGCCCGCAGCCACACGCCCTTGCCTGCATGCGGCGAGTCCTCGTCAGCAAGGGCCCCGGAGGTCAGACGAACGCCATGGTCGCGCCGATCCAGGAGGTCCCCGAACACGCCGCCGGCCATCACCTCGTGCGCACTTCCTGCCGCGACGATCTCGCCGTCTCTCAATGCAACCACATGATCGGCGAGCTCCACCGCATCGTCGATCAGGTGGGTCACAACGAGCATTGGAATCGCCTGCCGCTTGGCGATCTCCCCCAGCATCGAAACAAACGAGCGGCGCAGCCGTCCGTCAAGCGCCGCGAACGGCTCATCTAGTAACAGCAGTCTCGGCGCGCTCACTAGCGCCCGCGCCAGTGCCACACGACCGCGTTCGCCGCCCGACAAGCGCCCCACGGGCCTCTCGAGCAGGTGAGAAATCTCCACCTCCTCAGCGATCGCGCTCACGTCAGGACGCGTCCGCTCTGCCGGGCAACGTCTCACTGCGTACTCAAGGTTGCCCGAGACCGTCAGGTGCGGAAACAGCCTCGAGTCCTGGAACACCATACCAATGTCCCGCGCGTGAGGTGGGCGCCGAACACCGGTCGCGACATCTTCCAGCACCTCGTCGCCATACCGAATGACACCGGACGCCGGCCTCTCCAGCCCCGCAACCACCCTTAGCAGACTGGACTTCCCCGCTCCGGACGGACCAAAGACGACAGTGACGCCCGGCGCAGGCGCCCGGAACGAGCCCCGCAACTCGAACTTTCCCTGCAGCAGTCGAAGGTCTTCGACGCAGAGCCCTTCAGGACCAAACTCGCTCAACCCGCATGCCTCCGGCGCGCCCAGCGCTGGAGCAACTCAGCCGCCGCCAGTCCGATAATGGCGACTGTGAAGGAAATCGCACCCAGTCTGTAGGCCAGCGCCTCGCCGTCCGGTTGCTGCATCGCGGACCAGATGGCCAGCGGGAGCGTTTGCGTTTCCCCCGGCACGTTCGAAGCAAAAGCGATAACGGCTCCGAACTCGCCCAGCCCCGCCGCGAACGCAGTCACCGCGCCCGCAAGTATGGCGGGCCCCGCCAGTGGCAGGGCAACGCTCAGGAACCGATCCCAAGGCCCGGCGCGCAGGACTGCAGCCGCTTCCAGCAAGCCCGGATCCGCCATCTCGAACGCCAGTCTGATCGAGCGCACCAGGAGAGGGAACGTCATCACGGCCGTCGCAAGCGCGGCCCCCTCGGCCGTAAACGCGAGGGTTATGCCGAACGTTTCGTCGAGCCAGGCGCCGATGGCTCCTCGCCTCCCGAAGATCATCAGCAGCAGAAAGCCGACAAGCACCGGCGGAAGAACGATGGGAAGATGGACGATGGCGTCGAGCAGGCTCTTTCCGGGGAGGTTGCTACGCCCCAGCACCCATGCAGCCGCAATCGCGAGAGGCAACGAAAACAGGATCGCCCGGCCCGCTATGCTCAGGCTGGTGCCTAATATCGTCCACTCTTCTGCGCTCAACATCCGTCGATCCCGATCCAGCGTCAGCCGGTCACCTATAGACGACTTATAGTGGGTTCTGCGCCTTCTGCACCCGTCGGATGTTGCGCGAGAATTCGCCCTGCGAGCTGTTAGAAGCTTGCATTTGTAGGCGCAGAGCCGAGATTGATCAGGATGAGCGCCATACGATCAACCCGGGTGATTGCCGACGTGCATGGTTGCGTCGACATGTTCCAGGAAGCCATTGCAGGCGCAGACAACCTGATCCTGCTCGGCGATCTGGTCGACAGGGGCCCCGACAGCCCAGGCTGCCTGCGGCTCGCGCTGGACCTGATTGAGGCCGGTCGCGCGCAGATGGTTCGCTCGAACCATGACGACAAGCTGTTCCGCGCGCTCAAGGGCGCCAAGGTCGTGATTGGCGCGAAACTCGAGAAAACTCTCGCCGACCTTCGTGCGGCGAGCGACGCAGACGAGCTCACCGAGCGGTTCATGAGCACGTTCCCCACCCTCCCTTTCGTCATCCCGATAGACGATTACGTCATGGCTCACGGAGCGATCTCCGCAAGCTACTTTCGGTCAGTCGATCCGGAATCCGACGCGCCCCGAATTGCCGAGCACATGGCGCTCTACGGCGAAGTCGACGGAACCGTCGACGACCGTGGGAAGCCAATCCGCCACTACAATTGGGTGGATGCATTGCCTGCCGGCAAAACTGCAATTGTCGGCCACGACCGCCGCGACGGCGACCGGGTGTTCGTGCAGACCGGCGCCAGGGGCGGACGCGCGTTCTTCATGGACACCGGATGCGGCAAGGGCGGCCCGCTCAGCTACATAGACCTCCCGAGCGAACGCATCGGGCAGGTCCCGGCAAACTGACGCCCCCAACTTGCGCGCCCTTCGATCACACGGCAATTCACGCCGCATGCGCGACGCTGAACCTCTGCCGATAGACGACGTCCTTGAAGACATCGCATCAACCCTCAAGGCAGGGAACCGATTGGTGGTGTCAGCCCCTCCGGGCGCCGGCAAGACCACCCGCGTTCCCCTGCGATTGTTCAATGAGGACTGGTGCTCCGGAAACCGCCTCATCCTGATCCAGCCCCGCCGGATCGCGGCGCGCGCGGCAGCTGAACACATGGCGGCGACGCTAGGCGAGAAGGTCGGGGAAACTATCGGTCTCCGCACGCGGCTCGATGTCCGGATCTCGAACGCGACCCGCATCGAGGTTGTCACCGACGGCGTCTTCACCCGCCAGATCCTCTCAGACCCGGGACTTGAAGGAACAGCCTGCGTAGTCTTCGACGAGTTCCACGAAAGATCCCTCGATGCGGACGAAGGCATGGCGCTGGCGCTCGATGCGCAGACAATCCTGCGCTCTGACCTTCGGCTCGTCATCATGTCGGCGACACTGCCGGAGCAGATTGGAACCACCTTCTTCCCTTCACCTATCATCTGCAGCGACGGCCGCATGCATCCGGTCGAGACACGCTATCTCGGCTGGTCACGGAACGAGCCGATTGAGCGTCAGGCCGCCTCAGCGATCCGGAAGGCGCTGATAGAAGAAACCGGCTCGATTCTGGCGTTTCTACCCGGCGCCGCCGAGATCCGTCGAACAATCGAACACCTCGGGGCCCTTCCCGACGACACCGTTGCTGCTCCCTTGTTCGGCGGTCTGACACCCACAGAACAGGCCGCAGCGATCGCACCTGCACCGCCCGGCACACGGAAAATCGTGATCGCGACGGACATCGCGGAAAGTGCGCTGACGATCGAAGGCGTCCGCGTAGTTGTCGATGCCGGCTACGCCCGGCGTCCGCGCTTTGATCCGGTGGTAGGCGCAACGCGGTTGGAAACGGTGCGGCTGTCGCGTGCCAACGCGGATCAGCGCCGCGGGCGTGCGGGGCGGACAGAGCCAGGCGTCTGCTACCGTCTCTGGCGCGAATCAGAGACCGGAGGGTTCGCTGCCGCGCCCGTTCCCGAGATCGAAAATGCCGACCTGTCCAGTCTGCTGCTGGATACCATTAAATGGGGAGCGCAATCACCGGCCGACCTGCAGTGGCTCACCCCGCCAAAACCATCCGCCCTTTCGACTGCCCGAACGAGCCTCGAAAAAGTCGGAGCCATTGGTCCGGACGGAAGCATCACCACGCTAGGCTCCCGCCTATCTAGTTTGCCGCTCTCACCCCATCTGGCCGCAATGGTTCTCGGAGCGCCAGCCGGTGAGCAGGCATACATCGCTGCACTCACCGCAGCGCTTCTGAGTGAACGAGACCTTGGCGGCCGCTCAACCGACTTGCGACAACGACTGGAAGCGCTGAAGAACGCTCGCACACCACGTGAGCGACAGATGTGTCGTCTTGCCGAGCGGTGGGCCAAACAGGCCACGGGGAAATCTGGACAATCAGACGACTTGGCGCTGGCGCTGGCGCGGACGATGCCGGGCCGCCTCGCTCGTGCACGTGCTGGCGCGGCGGGACGGTACCTCATGGCCAACGGTCGCGGCGCCTTCCTAGATCCCTCAGACCCGCTTTGCCGGTACGAATGGCTCGTTGTGGCTGACATTACTGGAGGCGGCGCAGATCTCCGGATTACGTTGGCCACGCCCGTGAGTTTCGAGCAGGTGTCCGAACTCGGGCTGATCGAACAATCGGAGACAGCGGAGCTTGACTTGGCGACCGGCAAGGTCCGCGCTCGTCGCCGAACGAGTATCGGAGCCATCGAAATCGAGAATGCACCGATGCCCTCGCCTCCGCCGAGATTGTTCGCCGAGCCATCGTCGAGGCGGTAGCGGCTCACGGACTATCAGTTCTGACCAACGCCGAGGCGCTGCTCGAACTCGCCAATCGAGTGCAATGCCTCAGCGAAGTTTTGGCTGACCCATGGCCAGCCGAGTTCCACACCACGCTGAGAACCGAGGCGGAGGCATGGCTCCCGGAGCCCGATCCCGGACATGTACAAGCTGACTATTCTGCAGCGAAACTCGTCACAGCCGCATCGACTTTGCTGCCTTGGTCGCTGCACGGCGAACTAGCATCGCAGGCGCCGACGGATTGGACGACGCCAGCAGGATCCCGCGTCGCGATCGATTATGCGACTCCCGCCGCACCGAAGCTCGCCTGTGCGGTCCAGCACGTGTTCGGCCTGAAAACACACCCTGCCATCGCCGGTGGCCGACTGCCGCTGACCTTCGAACTCCTGTCGCCAGCAGGCAGGCCGATTGCCGTCACACGCGACATCGGCGCTTTCTGGCGCGGCGGTTACGTCGATGCGCGTAAGGACATGAAAGCCCGCTACCCGAAGCATTTCTGGCCAGAAGACCCCGCCAATGAGGCGGCTAAACTCCGCACAACAGGCCGCTAGCGCCATCCGGCATCGAGATGCTGGGCCGTCAGTTAACCAAATACTCAGGTTGTTGGTTCGAGATTGCAAGAAATGACGATCGGGCCTTGCGAGAATCGCGTCGATGACCGCCTACGAAGAATTAGCCAGACGATACTGCGCCCTCCTGGGTGAAAAGCCTGATGAAAAGATCGATGGCGTCGAAGTCTGGCGATTGGCGCTTGTCGACCTTGAAGCAGCCATGAACGCACTCGACACATACGGTCTGGATGTTCGTCGCGCCTTTCACCAGCTTGCAGACCAGTCTGAGCAACACGCTGACAAGCAAGAGGCGTCCCGCAAGGTCGCCTGACGAACCAACGGACTGCGTTACCCACCCGCAGCCTCCTGCAACAGGCGTCGGGTCATTTCCACAACCGCAGCGTCCTTGCGTTTTTCCGCATCCGGTAGTTCGTCATACGGTCGGAGCATATTGTGGACCTTGCGGAAATCATTGCGCGGCGTCCCGCTCGTCCATCCGCTCAACAACCGCTCAAGCGTCCAGCGCGTGTGCTCAAGCCGGGACATTCGGTCAAGCAACTTGTCATTGACGGCATCGAGGCAGTCCGCCGCAGGAGGCAGCTCGTGTGACATGCGACCAGCCTCAGGCGCTTCCAGCCAACTATTGAGGTCAAAGCCAGCCGCATAAGCCTTGGCGCGAATATGGGCGGCTGCATGTCGGTTCGAGGAACGATACTCGCCGGCCAGTCCGCTCCAGGGCCGCGCCGCTGGCGATTGGTTCGCTCCATTTCCGGAGCCGGCTTTGATGCCAGCCAGGTAGGTCTCGTGAATCTTGCGCGCTTCGGCGTCTAGCTTCGGAGCAAACAGACCCGCACCGTCCAGAGCGTCACGCCAGCTTCCGAACGGGACAAGCGCCAATTCGCAAATGCGGTTCTCCAACGCCGCCCGCGCAATCAGGGCCGCACGTTCGTGATCACTATCGATCCTCGGACCAACCAGGCCGCACCCGTGACGGATATTGGAAAGAGCGGCGCCGCTGTCGGAAAACCAGAAGATGGGCGCCCGGAACAGGTTGTGCTGGATCGCCAGCCGGCGCAGCGCCTCGGCCGCGCCAACACGGGCGCCGCCGCGCTCCGGCGCCAGATACACAGCACAGAATTCACTCTCGGCCTGTCGTTTACGGATGTCCTCCAACAAGCGCTCATCTGTCCTCCGGAGGTCGCCTTCGAAAACGGCGATATCCAGAGCATCCGCAAGGCCCGGACACTCACTGGCGAAGTATGCCCGGCAAGCCGCTTCATCTTCCACGACCAAAGTGATCCGCATCTCGTCCGGATCGATCACTGGGCATGTGATAACGAATTCACGAACGAGTGCGCGCGCGACAGCGCCAAAGCCAAGTATGAGTATGTGTTGGCTTCTGGCCTGCATCGCTCCGGCTAGCAGGTATGGCGGATGGGCCAGCAGCACTCGGCGAGCGACGCCGGCCGAGTAGGAGATCGACCTCAGCGCCGCCTCCGACACGCTGTGATCGAGCCCTCTCATGACGGCGATCACTTCCTGCCTGGCTGGTGTCGCGCCAGCGCGACTGCTGTCTGCCATGTACGCTCGTCATCCTCCTCGATGACAAGCAGACCTCTCGCCTTGCCCGCGGCCGTCGCTGACGCCTGTTGCGCCAGCGTACCTTCTGCGGGGACGCGCGCGAACTTGCCGGGCGCAAACTCCAGTCCGCCCGCGATCTGTGTGACTTCGCCGAACCCCTGCACCGTGACGAACTCGCTCGTTGCTGCGCCATCTCCAAAAATCACGACGTGATCCCGCCTCAGAGAAAGCAACCGCTTGCCAACGCTGTCTCCCAGCGCCTTGAACAACAATCGACCGGCAATCAGCAGGGAACACAACCCTCCGGTAATCCGGCCCACCTGCAGCCAGATCTCGGCGTCTCCCGATATGCCGTCGTCGTAGTAGATGTCGGACAGCAGCAGGGCTTGTATTCCGCGTGCTGGCAGATCCAGCCAGTCGAGCAACTCTTCCAGGTTGCGCGGTGCAGCCAGCCGGCCATCATGCAGCCACCATCCGACTGAGGCGGTGAAGACCGCAAAAGCGCCAAGCGCGATCGCAAGCGCCCAGATTAACGGCGTACCCCTGCTTCGCCGTGGGCGATTGTCACCGTCCAAATCCGCCCGCCCCATTGATCGTCTCCCTGAACAGCCGCCAAACTGCGCCAGGTTGACCGGGAAAAACAACCACTTCGATTTCCAAACTCGTCACCACCCCTGTAAGCTGGAAGGGGACCGTCTTTCACCCACCCCGACAGCATCCAGTCCCAGGCACAAAGAGGCAGTTTTGGCCAAGCCCGACTCTCGACGCGAAGCAAACCTCACTCACGCCGAGGCCTTGCGCATTGCCCAGGTGGCGCATGAAGCGGTCCGCGCATGGCAGACTGCGAATGGTCAAAAGCCCGCACCAACGTGGGCGCGAGCGCCGGCATGGATGAAGGCGGCAACCCTTGAAGCCGTCACATGGAAATCGGGAACGCGTTCGCCCTCTCCCGCTGCGCGCCATCGGCAGTGGATGGACGAGAAATCAAAGGCCGGCTGGAAGCTCGGCCCGACCAAGGACGCGCGCCGCAAGACCCACCCGCTGATGGTTCCGTACAGCCAGCTTCCCGAGGTCGAGCGCAGGAAAGACGCGCTCGTCTCAGCCGTGGTCAGGGCGCTGGCGGGCAGAATTCAATAGCGTTCTATTTGCCGTCCGGCCCAGTCATCGCGGCGATGTCATCCCTGCTGAAGCCCAGCTCCTGCAACACGTCATCGGTGTGCTGGCCAAGCGTCGGCGGTTCACGCCGGATGTCAGCCGGCGTCTCCGAGAAGTTCACCGGGTGATGCATCGCATAGTAGGGACCAACATTCGGATGCTCGCGCTTGTGCAGGAAACCGCTGCCGCGCAGGTGCGGATCATCAATCAGATCCTTCAGCGAATTGCAGCGTACGGCTGGGATATCCGCAGCCTCCAAGAGGCCCAGCCATTCGGCCGTCGACTTCGTCGCCGCAACCTCGCCCACCAGGGCATACAGCGCTGTGATGTTTTCGGTACGGGCCGCGTAGGTCGCGAAACGCGGATCGGAATTGATCTCACCCCGCCCACCCATCACGAAGAACTCGGCCCACTGGCGATCATTGTACGGCATGATGCCGATATACCCGTCCTTGGTTGCATAGGGCCGCCGATTAGCGCTCACCGAGCGCGTGTAAGCAGGCTCCGCCAGCGGGGGATCGAAAGTGTAGCCGAACAGGTTCTCGACCAGGTTGAAGGAGGTGAATGCCTCAAGCATCGGCACCTCGACGAATTGGCCCTTCCCGGTCGTCTTGTGCGCATAAAGAGCTGCGATCGTCGCATAGGCGGCGTGCAGCCCGCTCGCCTTGTCGGCCATCAACGCCGGCATGTATTTGGGCGGTCCGCCCTCCTTGATGGCAAAGAGGTCGGTCACGCCCGACGCGGCCTGAATCAGATCGTCGTAAGCCGGCTTCCCGGCGTCCGGACCGTTGGCGCCATATCCTGCACAGTGGACATAAATCGTGTCCTGGCGAAGCTTGCGGGCGCTCTCATAGTCGAGGCCGAGCCGCTTCAGGCCCTCCATCCGCACGTTCGAGAAGAACACATCCGACTTCGCAACCAGTCGACGCATCGCCTCTAGGCCATTTGCCGACTTGAGGTCCAGCACGATCGACCGCTTGTTGCGGTTGCACCCCATGTAAATGGCGCCCATGCCCGGATGGGGAGACGGCCCGGCGTGGCGCATGATGTCGCCTGCGCCATTCTCCACCTTGATGACGTCGGCTCCCAAATCGCCAAGAATCTGTGTCGCATAGGGACCAAAGACCACTGTCGACAGGTCAACCACGGTAACGCCCGTCAGTGGGCCAGTAGACGCGTCGCTCAACTTTGATCCTCCGGCTGAACACCCAATGACAGCTGAATACTGCCTAGCTGGCCGTTTTGCGCTTGCGCAAGTTCAGACCCGAAGCTAGCCGCCTCGCGGACGGGCGCCTATTGAGGGGTGTATCCCCTATGCATAAGGTGACAAAGGCCTTATGTTTTCGGGGCTTAAAACGACTTCGCGAATACTTCAGCCGGAAACGGCAACCACGCCGCGACAATCGAGCGCTAGCCGCTCTTGCTGTCCTGTTCCTGATGGGGAGCGGGGAGGCTTGGGGGTCAGTCGGCGTCGGACCCTTTGTAGAATGGCTTCAGGTTGATCTGACTAACGACAGGGTCAGAACTTGTGGAATCCGGGTCGAATACGAACCCACCTATAAAGCCCCGGTCCTCGGTTGTGACTTGGTGCATGAACGTGGTGGTGTGCACCTCCCCGCCATGCGGCGACTCGTACCGAACAACGCCATATATGATCGGGTAGATCGTCATGTGCTGGACCCAGTCTTTGGGGTCTTGCCCCTCTTGGTCTCGTGCGCGGATTTCGTCCAGTTCGTCCCGCGAGATTTCAAGAGAGCCTTCCTTCGCAAAAAAATCCGTGGGGAAGAGGGCGCTAGATTCTACGTTGCGATTTGCGCGCAGCCTCTCTCGGAGAGCGGCCTGTTTGCGCATCGGCGCATCCATGTCCTCCCCCTCATTCGCAATCTCGCACTCGCAAGTCAGATGAACGGCTGGCGTCTGGCCCACATTGTTGAGGACAACGACATAGCTGAACACCCATCCCGCCTCGCGGTCATAGTGCGGGTAATGCAGAAACTCGACATGCTCGAACATGACCCACGGGCGTCGTTCGGCGGCGAACTGGGTCTGCTGACCTCTGAAGGTCAAAACAACAAACCACGCGCTGAGGCCAGCAAACAGGCCGGTGACTACAGCGGCTCCCGCCATAATGCGCTGGGCAAACAGATCCTTCTCGGCGGTGGAGCGGTCGGGCTGGGCCTCTGGATCGCAATGCTCGGATGGCGCCGCAGCCACGGATGGTTCGCTGCCGGATATTTCGGTGGCGGAGCCATCGCTAGCGCTGGCCTGCTCTACGCAATCTTCTGGATGTAGTCGCCGTGGCTCAGATAGCACGTACAGCGCGAGCATCATCATCGCCAAGACCACCAGCGTCCCGCCAATCGGATGAAGGAAGTCTCTCCAGTTCATGCCGTTCCCCCGCACTTTCTCGCAGGGGAGCGCAATCAGGCCGAGTCTTCAAGCAGACTCCAATGCTAGGGGAATCGGCGCCATCCTGTCGTCTTTGCGCAGGATGGGAAGATGAAAGCCGCCACTCGGTACATCTCGACTGCAGTGCTCGTTTTGGTCGCTGGACTATGGGTGTTTTCCGGCGAAACGATCGCGGAAGAACTCGGCTATGCCGAAGCGCTCCGACAGTTCATTCGCGGAGGCGTCACCGCAATGGTTGATTGGGGTTACGCTGACTGGGTGTGGAACCTCCTGGTGCTCTTCGCCGGAGCTACAGTTGCTCTGTGGATCGAGCATTTTGTTCGCAAGGCAACAACCGTGACCATTCCGAAAGAGGGCCGCATCAGCGAAGAGTTCTCGGGGAAGCATTTCAGGAACTGTGAGGTGAAGCTGGATGGCAAGAAATTCGAAGACTGCGAATTTCACAACGTCACATTCGTCTATAACGGCGGCGCAATCTCGATGGACAGGATAGTCGTTGAGGGGTGCTTGGTGCGAACAGACATCAAAGAGATGGAGCGCTTCACTAAGCTCATGCACAAACTTGGGATGATCGCGGTCCCAGTATATGATGCGAAGGGAAACAAGCACGTATTCCAAGGTCGTCACCCGCCGCAGACGGCGAACAAGTAATCAAGCCATGCCCAACAAACCCAAGCCCATCGACAAGACCAAGACGCTGGATCACGCGCGCAAGACGGGTGATCTGGAGAAGTTCATCCGCGAGCACGAGGACGACGAGTGCGGCGACCTCGACAAGCTGGACAAGGCTATTGCGCGTCCAGCTCAGGAAAACGGGTCAGCAACTCGGAAATCATCCGCGAAGGCGTCATCCGGCGATTGAAGCGGTACTCGAACTCTTTCGCGTACTGCTGCATGTACTTCTGAGAGACGCTGATATGCGTGCCTTGGATTGAGCACTTGAGGTGGCGCCAGAAGTTCTCGACCGCGTTCACCGTCACGCCCTCATGCACGTAGCCCATCGTCTCTTTCGCGATGCGCTTCACGTTGTAGCCGTCACGTTTCAGCTTGTTGTAGCCGGTGTGCATGTCGGCGTGGATTTCAGAACCGGGAACGACGTTCTCTGACACGGCGTCGTGCATGGTCTGCTGCTTCGTGTCGGGGATGACCTTCATGATCGACCGGCCTTCATCGCCACGCTCGACCATGCCCAGAACGATCGTCTTGTTGCCCGATCCGACACCGCCGCCGCCACGGCCGGTGGACTTGCCGCCGACATAGGCTTCATCGACTTCGACAATCTCACCGTCGCCGCCGAGGGGTTCGTCGCCATCAATCGCGGCCATGTGCTCGCGGATCTTGTGGCCCATGCGGAACGCCGTCTTGTAGGTCACGCCAAGCTGGCGCTGGAGTTCCTTGGCGCTCACACCGCGGCGCGTGTTGGTGAACAGGAAGATTGCGTAGAACCAGAGCTGGAGCGGCGTGCGCGACTTCTCGAAAATCGTGCCCACCATCGGGTGCAGGTGATGGCCGCAATGCTGGCAGGCATAGGCCAGCTCAGCCTCGAATCGGTACCAGCGCGCTGACCTGTCGCACTTCGGGCAAACGTGTCCCTGACCAAAGCGCACATCAAAAAGATGTTGAAGGCACGCTTCATCATTTGGGAATTGCGAAAAGAAACTGCGAACTGTTGTAGGTTTCATCTGTCCGTCCTCTGCAACTATACTTAGAGGATCGGATACCTTATGTCAAGGGGATACACCCCCCTATTGACGCAATTTATATTCATTCTAATATACAGCTTAGTTGAGCTTGGAAGAATTATGTCCCTGACGAACCGACTTCAGTCAGCCGGCCTGCGCGCGACGCCCAAGCGGATCGCGATCGGCGGCCTGTTGTTTGACGGCTACGACCGGCACGTTACCGCAGATGATGTGGCTGCGCTTGCGCGGAATGCAGGCATCCGGGTTTCGCTGGCGACGGTATACAACACGCTCAACCAGTTCGTCACAGCCGGCCTTCTCAAGCGGATTACGCTCGACTCGGATCGGACCTACTTCGACACCAACGTCGATGATCACCATCACCTCTTCTACGAGGAATCTGGTGAACTGCGTGATATCCCCGGCCACGCCATCCGTGTTGAAGGCCTTCCCGAAGCGTCAAAAGGCGCGTCGGTCCGCGCGGTGGATGTCATCGTACGGATGAACGGGCGGCCTGATTAAGCCGCACGCGGGCGCAGCTGGCTTCGGGCACTCAACTCCGATTTCCGTTCTCGAAGCCGCGCACGAAGTATAAGCTCGTGCTAACCGACGACTGTCGCTTCCGTCGCCGCCAAGACCTCGTCCCGCGTGACGCCGTCCGCCAGCTCGACGATCTTGAGCCCGCCCTCGACAACATCAAGCACCCCGAGTCCCGTAATGATGCGATCGACAACGCCCTTGCCCGTCAGCGGCAGGGTGCACTTCTTGAGCACCTTGGACTCACCCGCCTTGTTGGCGTGATCCATCACGACAACAACCCGCTGCACGCCGGCCACGAGGTCCATCGCTCCGCCCATCCCCTTCACCAGCTTGCCCGGGATCATCCAGTTGGCCAGATCGCCGTTTTCCGCGACCTCCATGGCCCCGAGGATCGCGAGGTTGATATGCCCGCCGCGGATCATCGCGAACGACTCTGCCGATGAAAAATAGCTGGTGCGATCGAGCTCGGTGATCGTCTGCTTACCGGCGTTGATCAGGTCCGGATCTTCTTCGCCTTCGTACGGAAACGGCCCCATGCCCAGCATCCCGTTCTCGGACTGCAGGGTGACGTCCACGCCTTCGGGAATGTAGTTCGCGACAAGCGTCGGGATGCCGATGCCAAGGTTGACGTAGAAGCCGTCCTTGAGCTCCTTGGCGGCGCGCTCAGCCATCTGCTCACGTGTCCAGGGCATTACACGCTCTCCTTCGCGCGGGTCGTCACTTTCTCGATCCGCTTTTCGAACTTACCTTCCACGATCCGATGCACGAAAATCCCGGGCAGATGGATCAGGTCGGGATCGAGCTCTCCGACAGGAACCATTTCTTCCACTTCCGCAACGCACACCTTGCCCGCCATCGCCATCTCTGGATTGAAGTTCCTCGCGGTCTTCCGGAACACCAGGTTACCCTGCGCATCCCCCTTCCACGCCTTCACGATCGCCAGATCGGCAACGAGCGCCGTTTCCATTACGTAGGTTTCGCCGCCGAACTCCCGCGTCTCCTTGCCCTCGGCGACGATCGTTCCCACACCCGTCTTGGTGTAGAATGCCGGAATGCCCGCCCCGCCGGCGCGGCAGCGCTCCGCGAGCGTACCCTGCGGATTGAACTCCAGATCGAGTTCCCCGGAGAGGTACTGCCGCTCGAACTCCTTGTTCTCGCCGACATACGACGAGACCATCTTCTTGACCTGACGCGTATTCAGCAGGACGCCGAGACCGAAACCATCGACCCCCGCATTGTTGGAGATGACGGTCAGCTCTTTGACGCCGGACTTCTTGACCGCCTCGATCAGGTTTTCAGGTATGCCGCACAGCCCGAAACCGCCGGCCATGATGGTCATGCCGTCGAACAGCAGCCCGTCCAGCGCACTATCTGCATCCTTGTAGCTCTTGTTCGCCATGTTCGGTCTTTCCTGATCCGCAGTGTGGCCTTTGTCCGGCACTTACTATCGCAACCGCCAGAATTCAACGAGACCGCACGCGCAACCTCCTGACCCGGCGCCTCGTATGCAGGCGCCCGCCAGCCATGGCGGCTGAGGACAAGCGCTCGGCCGATGCACGCAGCGTTAACGAACTGGGTCCAGCCTTCCATCTGAACCGCTCCGCGGCCCTGTCAGGCCCGCTATTGGAGACTTTGGCAATGCACTTCACGAGAGCCTGTTTTTACGCCGCCGTCTGCGCCTACCTGATGCCAATCTCGATCCTCGTGGCCGGTATCAACTATACCCGCGCCACAGCCCGCTAACGGGGGCTTTCGGAAGCTGTCTTCGGCTTCGATAGACCGCTGATCAGAAGACGCGCTCCGGAGTACGACAAGAGACCCGCTGATGCGGCGAACAGCATGTCGATCTGTTCGTGCGCAGCCGCCCCCGCAGCGGTTCCGATCACCCAGCCCACCGGTGTCGTAAGCGACGAAGCGCAAACCGCCGCGGCCACGGCCTGCGCCCGGGTCCACCGTGTCTGCAATGCCAGGAAAAGCGCCACGACGCCTTCAGGAGCCTCGTGAAGGATAAGTCCAGGCCCAACCAGCAGCCCGGACGTATGATCGTGCGAGGATGCGACCGCGTAGATCGCGCCATCAACCGTCGAATGCAGGGCCAGCGCCAACAGGGCGACCTGAGCCACCACGTGGCTACCGGCGGTTCCGCCACGCCGCAGCACGAGGCGTCCGCCGCCTTCAAGGACGCCGCCGACCAGGAGACCAAGCGCCAGAGCCATTCCTCCAGCCGCGCCATGCTCCAGAGCCTCAGGCACAAGGTGCAACGCGCAAACCGCGACCAGCACCACACCCGCCAGCAAAACCACGGCACGATGCGCCCGGCGCGCGAAGTCCGCCGCCAGGAGCGCGACGACAATCGCCGCGACCGATACCCCCACTGCAAATGCGACAATCATGGATGCTTCGGCCCACTCGGAGACAAGGCGCGTCTCCGCGTCCAGCACAATCCCATGTCCGTTATATTATCACAACAACGGTATCAAGGCGGCGGTCAGATGCTGTATCCAGCCGTCGCGCCGCCAGAAACGCTGAGTATGCCCTGCTCGCGAAGATAATTGATCACCCGATCGACCGAAACCTCCGGGGGCTCGTTGGTCGTCTCAAGAATCAATTCTGGCGATTCCGGCGGTTCGTAAGGCGAATCGATGCCGGTGAAGTTCTTGATCTCCCCCGCCATCGCTTTCTTGTAGAGCCCCTTGGGATCACGCTGAGCGCAGACCGTGATCGGCGTATCGACAAAGATCTCGATATACTCTCCAGGTTTCACCAGCGACCGCACCAGGTCGCGTTCGGACTTGAACGGCGAGATGAAGGACGCGGTCACGATGGTGCCAGCGTCGACAAAGAGCTTCGCAACTTCGCCGACGCGCCGGATGTTCTCGACCCGATCCGCATCCGAGAACCCGAGGTCCTTGTTCAGGCCCTGCCGCACATTGTCTCCGTCGAGCGAGTACGTATGCGCGCCCATCTGCGCCAGGCGCCGCTCGACCAGATTAGCAATCGTCGACTTGCCCGACCCTGACAGCCCCGTGAACCACAGGATCGCCGGCTTGTGCCCATAGGCGCGCGAGCGGTCATCCTGCGTCACGTCCATCGCATGCTTGTGGACATTCGTCGCCCGCGAGAGCGAATGCGAAATCATGCCCGCAGCGACCGTCTGGTTCGAGTAGCGGTCGACCAGAATGAATGCGCCGCCTTCCGGGATTGCGTCGTACGGATCGAAGACGATCGGCTGGTTGGATGTCAGCTCGCAAAAACCGATCTCGTTCAGCGCAAGCTCGTTCGCAGGCGTCTGCTCCATCGTGTTGACGTCGACGCGATGCTTGATCGCCTTCACCGAGGCTTGAACAATCTGCGCGCCGACCTTCATCAGGTACGACCTACCGGGCGCGAGCTTCTCCTCGTTCATCCAGAGGATGTTGGCGACGAACTGGCTCGAGAGTTCCGGCCTGTCATCAGGTTTCGCGAGCACATCGCCGCGTGAAATATCCACCTCGTCTTCGAGGACGAGAGTCACCGCATCGCCTGCTGAAGCCGAAGGCAACGGACCATCCGCGGTGCTGATCGTCTTGACCCGCGTCGTCCGCCCCGACTTCGCGACGACGATTTCATCACCGACAGCGATCTGACCAGAAGACACCTGTCCGGAAAAACCGCGAAAATCGAGGTTGGGTCGGTTCACCCACTGGACCGGCATCCGGAAGGCCGTCGCAATGTCGGCTTCAGACCCGTCAAGCGCTTCGAGCTGCGCCAGAAGCGGCGGCCCCGAATACCAGGGCATCCGCTCCGATCTGCCGATGACATTATCCCCGTTGAGCGCCGACATCGGCACGGGCGAGATGCTTTCGAACCCCAGCTTGTCGGCAAGCGCCATGTACTCTGAAACGATCTCGTCGAAGCGCGCCTGCTCGTAGCCGACCAGGTCCATCTTGTTCACGGCGAGCACAATGTGACGAACGCCGATCAAGTGGGTGATGAACGTATGTCTGCGCGTCTGCGTCAGGACGCCTTTGCGCGCGTCCACAAGGATCACGGCCGCATCAGCCGTGGATGCGCCAGTCGCCATGTTGCGCGTGTATTGTTCATGTCCAGGGGTGTCCGCGACAATGAATTTGCGCTTGTCGGTGGCGAAGTACCTGTACGCCACATCGATGGTAATACCCTGCTCGCGCTCCGCTTCCAGCCCATCCAGCAGTAGCGCGAAATCCATGTTCTTGCCCTGCGTGCCGTGGCGCACGCTGTCGCGCTCAAGCGCAGCAAGCTGGTCCTCGAACAGCAGTTTGGTGTCATAGAGAAGCCGGCCGATCAGCGTTGACTTGCCGTCATCGACTGAACCGCAGGTGATAAATCTTAGCACGCCCCGCTCGGCTGCGGACAGTTCGCGAACCGAGAGTTGCGCCGCCGCTTGCGCGGGGGCCGCTTGGGTGGAGGAAGCTGTAGAGGACACGCTAGAAATACCCCTCGCGCTTCTTCTTTTCCATCGACCCGCTCTCGTCATGATCGATCAGCCTGCCGGAACGCTCTGACGTGCGCGCGGTGAGCATCTCAGCGACGATCTCTTCAAGGCTTGCCGCTTCACTCTCGACGGCCGCCGTCAGCGGATAGCAACCAAGCGTCCGGAACCGCACAACCCGATCGACTGGAACCTCTCCCGCCTTCAGCGGCGTCCGGTCGTCGTCGACCATGAATATCTGACCGTCACGTTCGACCGTCGGGCGCCGGTCGGCGAAGTACAGCGGGACGATGGGGATCTCCTCTTCCGCGATGTACGTCCAGATGTCGAGTTCGGTCCAATTCGACAGCGGGAACACCCGGATGGATTCTCCAGGCGCCTTCCGCGTGTTGTACAGGTTCCAGAGTTCAGGACGCTGGTTCTTCGGATCCCAGCCGTGGCTTTCGTTCCGGAACGAGAATATCCGCTCCTTGGCCCGCGACTTCTCCTCGTCGCGCCGGGCCCCGCCAAATGCAGCGTCGAACCCGTGCGTATCCAGCGCCTGGCGAAGCGCCTCCGTCTTCATGACTTGCGTGTGCAGCGATGAACCCGAAGCGTACGGATTGATCCCGCGCTCCACCCCGTCCTGGTTGGTGTGAACAATGAGATCGAGGCCCAGCTTCTGAGCAATGAGATCGCGGAACGCGATCATCTCCCGGAACTTCCGTGTCGTCGACGTGCAGAAAGGAAACGGCGGACGCGACGGCCAGAACGCCTTCATCGCAAGGTGCAGCATCACGCTGGAATCCTTGCCAATCGAGTACAGCATGACCGGATTTTCGAATGAGGCCGCAACCTCACGCATGATGAAGATGCTTTCGGCCTCAAGCCGCTTCAAATGCGCCGGTAGGGGCCGCGCCCGGGGGCGCGGCTCCTTGAAGCGTTCGGCATAGTCCGTAAGCAGGCGGTCTAGGGTCACGAAGGATCCAGCAGATAGTGTCCAGAGGAAACAGCCAGTTAGGTTCACCGCTCGACGGCGTAAACCTCGCTTCGCTCAACAGTCACCCTACCTCGCCTTAACAGTCAAATTCCGATCAGTTTCTGACCCTTATACCTAGGAAGCCGGAAATCCCCGGCGTGCCGTAGCCCCCGACCTGCTGGTATTGCTCGTCAAACAGGTTCTCGACCCGGCCATAGATTTCCGTTTGCTCGCTGAGTTTGTAGCTGGCGGCGAGGTCGGTCCGGACCCACTCGGCGACCGGCGGGCCGAAACCATCCGATTGCTCCCCGTTGTATCGGGCGCTCACGGAGACGCCGAACGGGCCATCCGGCTGGTAGCGAAGCTCTGCAAATCCAACGTGCTCCGGCACCCGCGGCAACGGATTTCCTGCCCCGTCCTCCGCTTCGATATACGTGTAGGCCGCGTATAGCTGGACCGGTCCCGCGAAGGCTGAATCGAACGAGACCTCGGCCCCCTGCTGATTGGCGAACACTATGTTGGCGTAACCTTGGGTGAACGAAAAATCGATCAGGTTCTCGGTATCCTGGTCGAAAGCGGTGATTGAAACCTCACCGAACCCAACGTCCACATCGGCTCCCACATCGAATGACTCGCTGGTTTCCGCCTTGAGGTCGCGGTTCGGCGTCGTCAGTCCGCAGAACGTACAAATGTAGTTTGTCTGGAACAGGGTCGGGGCCTTGAACCCCTGTCCCCACGTAGCACGCAGCCTGAGAGCGCTATTCGCCTGCCAGCTGACTGCCGCACGTCCGGTCGTCTCGGACCCGAACCGGTCGTCGTCGTCGTGTCGAACCCCAGCGATCACCACCAGATCAGGCGTCACTGCCAGCTCGTAGAAACCGAAAACGCTGTCGGTTGAAGCGTCTTCGCCATCCGCCTCTGTCTCCTCACGCTCCAACCCGAACATCGCGCGATGGCCGTCGGCAACATCAAGCTCGCCACTGTAACGAAGGTTGGTTCTCTCACCCTCGTTCATCGCCGTGCGCGTATCCCCGTTGAATGAGACGCGCTCGATCTCGGACAGCGAGACGCTCAGCTCGTTCTGCAACCTGTCAGAGAACGTATTCGCCAGCAGCCGACCGACTACCGTCGCCTCGGTGTTCTCGGCACGATTGTCGCTGTCGGAAAGCGTGAAGCTCGGCGGCGGGAATCCATCGAGATCGATCTCCGTCGCCGTCCAACGCCCGATCGCCTCAACGCGAACGTTGTCGGTCAGATCAACCCCGCCCTGCCCGGAAGCATTGAAGGAAAAAAACGAATCCTCCTCCTGGTTCCCATTGGCTTCGTCAGCCTTCGATATCCCGTCCGACGAGTGCGCCGCGAGAGAAAGCGAACCGTCGACTCGCTCTACGCCCCCTGCAATCCGCCCCCCGGTCCGCCATGTGCCAAATGAGCCCACCTCACCGAAGCCGCCCCAGTCCAGGCCGTCGCGCGCCTTTTCCGTGACGATGGAAATCACGCCGCCAATCGCGTCGGACCCCCATAGAGTCGACTGCGGCCCCCGCAGCACCTCTATACGAACCACCCCAAACGTCGTGAGCGACGAGAAATCGTAGCCGCCGCCGGGTGATGCCGCGTCATTCACGGGCACCCCATCGATCAGGACAAGGGTTTGCCCGACGGTGTTGCCGCGCAGGCGGACAGACGCCACACCGCCCAGCGCGCCGGCCTGGCTAACCGCCACGCCTGGAACGGCGGCGACGGCATCCCCGACAAAAACCTGCCCCCGTCGCTCCATGTCCTCCCGCGAGATGGTGGAGACAGCCGTTCCTGATTCGCTTGAGGTCTGCCCGAACCGGAGGCCAACAACCTCAACAGTATCCCGGTCACCATCCGCAGCCTGACCCCAGGCCGCCGGCAAGAAACAGGCATGACCGATCGCAACGCAGATCAATGCGTTCGTGTACTTCATCAATTCAACTCCCGCGCTTCGCGCAATGCTGATCGCCGCAGCCAGAGGCAGCGGCGCGTTTCGACAATGTCGCTGAAACGGAAAGTCTCCCGCACACCCGCTGGCTGACCCGGCCGGGGCGAAGCGACGTGACGGCAGGTCTCCTGACTTGCGGATCGCCGCTTCCGACCGCCTTCCCGGGCAAGACCCAGTGGCTTTGATGGCCGAATGCTAACCGCTCACAGTTGCGGGCACAGTCCCGGATTCGGCCCCACAGGGCCCCACCGGCTTCCCTCTTCGCCTTCCGTCTCCGGAAGGAACCGTCACCGTCGAGTTACCTGCGAACCCTTGGCGTGGTCAATCGTTTGCGGTTGAGTAGGGAAACTCGTTCGGCAGCCGTCATCTTGGCGCCACACTGTCAGTTTGACTCCGATACAATTCGCAATTCGCAACGCGAGGGACTGGGACATGCGACGCACAGCACTCATCGGCGGCTCCATCCTTGGCGGTCTGCTGCTCCTACTGATTGCTGCTGTGCTGATCGTCCCCCAGATGATCCCATCGGACGTCTACCGCACGCGCATCCAGTCAGCAGCAAGTTCAGCGCTGGGACGGGATGTTGAAGTCACGGGAGACGTCAATGTACGGGTCTTCCCCCGCATCGAAGCACGCGCCGGCGCAACGACAATCGCGAACCCGGATGGGTTCGGCGACGCCCCCTTCGCCACCATGGGCGAACTGCGCGCAGCGGTGAAACTCATCCCGCTGCTCTTCCAGCGTGTGGAAGTCGACGAGTTCATCCTGGTTGAACCGAGCATTGCCCTCATCGCGCTGGAAGACGGATCGAACAACTGGACGTTCACAAGCACTCAGCCAGCTGAAACCTCCGGCCAGTCGAGTTCGGGAGCGCTCAACGCTTCGCTCGGCGACGTCAGGATCATCGATGGTCAGGTCAGCTACGAAGACCGCGCAAGCGGACAGGCCCACACGCTGACCGCGCTGAATATGCGCGCCAGAATGGATGCACTCGACCGCCCCTTCAACATTACCGCCAGCGGGGTCGCAAATGAGCTGCCCTTCGAAATGGAGGCGCGGCTGGAAAACCCGGAAGCCATGATGGCCGGGCAGGCTTCAGGGCTGTCGGCTGAGTTGGCGACAAGCTTGATTTCCGCCGACGTGGAAGGAACGGCCACACTAGGTGCCAGCCCGCAGTTTGACCTCTCATTCGAAGGTGAAGTGCCGGCCGTCACCGACCTGGCGGCCGCCTTCGACATTGCGGGTTTGCCTCCGGCCTCCGTTCTTGGCGCAATCAGCGCCACTGGCCGCGCCACCGGAACGCCGGACAATATCCGGCTGGACATCGCAAGCGCTCGGCACGCCAGCCAGTTGGTCAGGGCGGATTTGGCCGGCGCCGTGACCCTGGCCGAAGCGATCGGCTTCGAACTCGACGCGAACGCCGACATTCCAGACTTGTCGCAACTCGCATCAGCCATGAACATCGCCGCGCCTGGCGGCGGGGTGCTGGGCGAAGCGAAAGCCTCAAGCAGGATTGCCGGCACGGTCGGCGACATCCGGTTCGACAACGTCAACCTCGCCCACGATAGCCGTCTGCTGAAACTCTCCTATGCTGGTGGTGCGAGGATGACGGACGCCCTCACCTACAATGGCCGTCTGACGCTGGAAGCGCCCGACCTCAAGCAGCTGGCCAAGGCGACAGGAACCGAACTGCCCGCCGGGGACACGTACCGTTCGTTCTCGCTCACCGGAGACACGTCCGGCAGCGCTACGGATGTCATGCTGCGCAACGCAGTCGTCGAATTCGATGACATCCGCGGTACAGGCCAGGCCGCTCTTGATTTCGCAGGCAAACCCCGGCTGTCAGGCGCGCTGGAGACCGGTCCAATCGACATCACGCCGTACGCGGCGGCCTCAGGCGCGCCCAAGTCTCAAGGCGCCGCACAGAAAGGTTGGGGCTCCACCCCGATCGACCTGAGCCCATTACGAATGGCCGACGCCGATATCGCGCTGAATGCGCAAAGCCTGAAGTTTCGCCAGTTCGATTTCGGACCGTCAAAGCTTCGGGTCGTCCTCGCCGACGGCCTCCTGAACGCAGCGATCGATCAGACAACCTTGTTCGGCGGCGCGGGCGGTCTTCAGCTGGTGGCGGACGGATCAAAGTCGGTTCCCGAAGTGGGGCTGAAGGCCAACATCGATGGCCTTGCGATCCAACCCTTTCTCCAGGCGGCGGCGAACTTTGGAATGGTTGAAGGCACAGGCGATCTTACGATCGACGTCGCCGGCGCCGGCGCGAACCTCGCGAGCTTCATGTCCTCCTTGCAGGGCCGGGCGGGGTCGCATTCGATCAGGGCACCCTGAACGGCGTCGATCTCAACGCGCTGGCTGAATCAGCGAAGACGGCGCTCACGTCAAAGAGCGTCCCAGTCTCGGCCTTTGGCGCTGACGCCCAGACCGCCTTCCGCAATCTCGCCGCCAACTTCTCAATCGAAGACGGGGTCGCAGCTGTCGCGGATATGCGGCTTCAATCAGGCGAAGTGGCTGTCACCGGCGGCGGATCTCTGGATATCGGCAACCAGTCGCTGAGCTTCACGCTCTTCCCCGAATTCGCCAACGCATCCTCCGGCGTCAACGGCTATGGATTGCCGGTGAAGTTTGCAGGCGACTGGAACGGGGTCCGTGCATCTTTGGACTTTGACTGGCTGATTGAGCGAGCCACAGCCGACGCGAGGACACGGGTTCAGGACGAAATCCGAAAGGAGCTGCAGGACCAGTTGGGAGACAACTTCTCCAACCTGTTCGGGTCCCGCGCGACTCCGCCAGCCCCTGTTTCTGAGATTCCGCCGCCTGATCCGGAGCCAGCAACTGCGGACAGTGTCGAACCCGCGACACCAGACGAGCAGCCAGCGGCCCCCGAGCCGCAAGCGCCGGAATCGGTCGAGGACCGGCTGCGCCGCGAAGCAGGCCGCGCGCTTGGCGACCTGCTTCGCAACGACAACTAGACTAGGCGATGCTCTTCGGCGGTAAATCGACCGCCGCCGATATGCGCGCGCTCGCCGCCTCCATGGCCGAGCGCAGCGCCTCCCACTCGACGTTCGATGCCGGGCGACGCTCCGCCTTGAGCCTTGCGACCTGTTGCAGGACATCGTCGATATAGTTTGCGATGGAAGCATACGCCTCCGCCGTCAGCTCCGCGGCGTTGAACGCCTTTTGGATGAGCTCGGCGGCGCGCCGCGCGCTCTTTGCCGCCCCGGAATCGGAGTCGATAGCATCGGCGAGCAGCTCAACAATGTTCAACAGGAACAGAACCTGTCGACGCACCCGCTGATAAGCGTGGGGATCAATACTCATTGGCCCGCGCCCTCCACTCGAATTGCCGCCTGGCTGACTTCGGCGGCATAGTCCGCGATGGTGTCGTTCGCCCTGACGAGCAGCACCTCGATCTCATCGCGCATCGCGTTGCGCTCGTCGGCGGCCGCCGCGCCGGCGGACTTCATCGCCCCGTAGGCCTCCGCCAGCCGGCTGAGCTCGGTGATCAACGGCGTTCCGATCCGGTCCGCCCGCGCGATGGACGCCTTTACGGTCGGCGGCGTCGCCTTAAGCTCGACGATCCTCACCGCCTCCGCCTGCACGGCTTGCCAGGCTCCCGTGGCGGCGAATGCGAGAACATCCACATCAGCGCCCTGCAGAATGCCGTAATCTGGCGTCGCCACGTCTTGCCCGACGACCGCGCCAACGCCGTCGTTCAACGCGGCGCACGCTCCAAGCGAGCCGGTCGCCAGAGCGGCAGCGGCTATCATATGCCTCAGCATGGTTTCTCCAATTTTCCCGAAATGATTGAAGTGATCGGCCCAGTGGCGACCACGCGCCCGTAGACGCCGCCGCCGATGCCAACCAGGATCCCGGCGACCATCGTGGTCACCAGGCTCCAGTCGGTTTCGGCCTTGGCGACCTCCTGCCAGACCGCCAGAGCGAGCGTCAGACCGCCAGCGGTCAGGAACCTCAGCGTGGTCGACAGGATTGCGGGCTTGGGTATTGCCCCCGTCATTTGCACCTCCTTGCGAAAGCCAGCCGGATGGCCAGCGACGCCCGCAGTGTGCGTGCCACGACAAGCTGTTGGACTGATTGCGGTTTATCCCTCAGGCCGCTTGCCCCCGGGTCCGCATCGGCGTAAGACCACGCCCTCGCCCGCAGGGTGCGCCCACGGCCGATGTGCCGCCTTAGCTCAGTTGGTTAGAGCGCTAGATTGTGGATCTAGAGGTCTCCCGTTCGAACCGGGAAGGCGGTACCATTAAAATCAATGACTTAGCTGCCCTCGCCACCTCATCACGCCGGCCCGATTTTCGTTTTGGGTAACGTTTTGGGTAACAACTCGGCTCTCGACATTTTGAAATTCGTGAACGCCTGAACGAGCCAAGTGGACGAAGCCAGTCTGGCGACGGAACTGTCGACACACCAAGCGACCCAACGTTCGAAATACCCGTGCGCGCTGTCTGGATGTCCGCGGTCACTCTAATTCCAGCCGCCGAATGCGTGTAGCCCGACCTCCACTCGCCGGAAGCCGCCAATCTCAAGATACCACCGACAATTTCTCGCTATCGGGTCACGGCCTCGGCGGCCCGTCAGGAAGATCGGCGGCTTTCGATAGTTTGAAGGTCTCACCAATTACAGCCGCCTGGTCGTTGCTCACGGTATAAGCTGGCCACTCAAAACCTTCGGCACACTCTAATTGGGTTGTACCGGCAGGCGCCTTCATGAAAGCCACCCAGCATGAGTGAACGCGATCGCCCACGGCCCGATCAGTTGCGGTGACCTGTTCCCCGCCCCAGCTGGAGGTATCGAGACTGTCGAATGTGTACATGATTTCACCGGAATGAATTGCGCCGTTCGGCCACTGGCTCTGGCGCCATTCAGGGACGTACTCGAAGCGATAAAGGAATGTTGGTCCCTCAGAGAGGCCTGCGATCTTGCGCGCATTCTGGAAGAAAGCTTCGCCGCTATTCTGGCCGATGATCACCGGAATATTCGTGGCCCTACCTTCCGCCATGAGATCCACGGTTGGCTTTTCACGCAGTCGACCATCGACGATGGCGCCAGCGAAAGCGCCCCGCTGTGTTTCCGGCCTCGCCACAAAACTCTGCGCTGAAACCGTCCGCAACTGTTCAGCTGTGGCGTTCGAGTCCAAGTGCCGCCGCGCCGGCCAGACCTTTAGCCTCTGCCGCGTCTAGCGACATGTTGTTTGCGAGGAACGAGCCGGACTGGATGATCGCCTTGTCGAACAGACCTTCAGCCTCGGGAATCCCCATCAGGTCCAGCGTCATGATGCCGCCGGCAGACTGTCCTGATAGCGTCACGTTATTCGGATCACCTCCAAAGGCCTCAGCGTTCCGCTGCACCCAGCGAAGCGCCTCTATCGCGTCCATCAGAGCATAGTTTCCGATTGGAGCATCAGGCCCCGCTTCTGCCGTCAGCGCGGGGTGTGCGAAGACACCTAGGCTGCCGAGCCGATAATTGATGGCGATCGAGACAATCCCCTGTTTTGCATCCTCTACAGCGTTGTAGGAGCCGAGATGGCCGGCGCCCAGGAAGGACGCCCCGCCGTAGAGCCAGACACGCACCGGGGCGTTAGTCGCGTTCTCAGGGGCCGTTACATTTAGATAGAGACAGTCCTCGGAAGTCATGCCGGCGACACCGCCGCCATTGGGTGTCACCCCATCCGGATTGACCGGCTGCGGGCACGGCGGCTCATAGGTTATCGCGTAGCGGTCTCCTGCCCAGCTGTCTGGAGCTTCCGGCGGTTTCCATCGCAGTTCGCCGACCGGCGGCTTTGCGAAAGGGATGCCGCGAAACTTTGCGACGCCATCTTCGCGTAGGCCGATCACGGCGCCAGCGTCGAGCTGAACCCTGACGCTATCGGCCTCAGACGGCGCCGTTTGCGCCGACGCATTAGCCAGAGCAATTGCTCCGACAACAAGACTGCTTGCTACGAACTTGCCCATCGACTTACTCCCTTGGATTCTTGATTGGCTGCGGCAGCTCTACTTCCGCCGCAGCAAGAAATGCTGTCGTCCTAGTTGCTCGCGAAGGGCGACCCGGGCCCAGCAGGCAAGGCCGGCGGCGACCACTCGCCGTCTGAGATTTTGCCGCCGCGCGCTGACACGGCGAGCTCCATCAGCTTGTCCGTCACGTTAGGTTCCAACCCCTCAGTGTGACCCTTCATCAGGCGGACCACGTCGGCGACCACCCGACCATCCTGGCAATTGGGATACGTGTAGACCTGCGCACGACCAGACCTCGGGTAGCGCCCCCAACCATCTGTACCCGGGTCCTGACGGCTGGCATCCCAAACGTAACCGGGCTGGGGATCCAAAATGTCCTCTTCCTTGCGCCGCGCATCGCACTGAAACTTGTCAGCAAGAGGGGACGCCTCGCCCGGGATCGTCTCATACTCGCCGGCCGTGAAGATGAAAGAATAGTCGCAATCGCCGCCGGGCGGGTTGTCGTCGCCTTGGGGCATGCGGAAGTTCGCCGGAGGAGATGGCGGATCGTCCGGGTCGCGCTGCCAGACAGGCGGGCCGCCATCTGCGAAGCCGCGTCCAGCGGCCTCGCTCGGACCTACGCGGCCGCCCGACAGGCTGATGCGAACATCGACCTTGTCGCGAAAGTAGTCAGTGCAGACGAGCCTTCGGGAGGTCATGCCGCCTTGGCTATGCCCGGCGAGAATAAAACGCTCGACGTTCTCCTTGCCGACCGACGCGACAACCTGATCAACGATGTTGTGCAGGTATTCGTCATCGGCTGCGCTCCAGAAGCGAACGGGGGAACCCGGTGTGATCACGATGAGATTGCGTTCATCTTTAACGTCGAAGAACGGCGCATAATTGCGCTGCCAATTCGCGTAGGAACCGAAGCCGTGCAGGCTCATGACAATGTTGACCTTGTCGCCCGGCTGATAGTCGCTCGGACAATCAAGGAAGTAGGTCCTCCGCGTGTTCAGTTCGACATTGTTGCCTGGCTGCGTGATGACGGCCGTATCGCAGTTCGTGTCTGGACAGTGGTACGACGGCGGCGCGGCGCAATTCGTGCCAAGCAGAGTCGCCGATCCCGTTGTCGGCGTTTGTGCGGATACACTCGCACAGGCTGCTGCGCATAGCGCAATCGTCACCGCTCCACTCGATTGCCGAATACCCATTGATTTCATTCCTCCCTCGATTTGTTCGGCCCAACCTTGGTGTCGATGGGCTTCTGTCTGTTGTTCAACGCTGTACTAGATAGCTTCTGTCGACTGATTGCTTGTCGCGTCGCCTCGGCGCCGAAGCGTCCCGACGGGTCGTCTGTTTCTCGTGGTCGCGGCTCACTCATTCGCCATTGCCAGCGATCTGGAGCGGTAGGCGCGCGGAGAGACGCCCACGTACTGCGCGAAGAGACGCGAAAAATATGCAGGATCGTCATACCCTAGTGCGAGAGCAGCCTCGGTGACCGTCATGCTTGAATAGAGTAATAGCCGTCGGGCCTCAGCCATGACGCGCTCCGTCACAATCCGTACAGGCGATTCTCCAGCAACATTGCGACAGGCAGTCCGCAAACGCGTCGCGCTGACCCCCAACGCATTCGTGTAATCCTCGACCGTCAGACGATCTCTGTAGCTCCGTTCCAGAAGGTCTCGGAAACGGGCGACCAGCTCGACTTCCGCCCAGGTTCCCTCCTCCGCTCGCGCCGGCACAGCCCTCGCGAGTTCGACGAGTAGAGATGTAAGCAAGCACTCCACCATCAAGTCGTGCCCCAGCGCTCGCCAGCTCAATTCCCGCTCCAGTCGGATAACCGTGGAGGCAAGCGTGTCAGCATGATCCCGATCGAGTTTGAGCAAATCTGGCCGGGCGAAGATTTCCGCAATCGCGAGATCTCGTCGACAGAGGTCCGCCAAATACTCTGCAGACACGGTTGTAACCCAGCCATCACTTCCGGGTTCGAACTCGAATCCATGGACGCAATTCGCTGGTGTCAGCAGCGCACAGGGACCGGAAAACTCGGCGACCTCACCATCGTGCTCCAGAACGCCACCGCCATCTAGAACCAGAATCGCGTGATGCAATTGCGCGTGAGCGTGACGGCGGATGTTCCAGTGGCTGGGCCGGCAGCGAGCTTCCAAATTCTCCACGTGCAAGAAGCGAGAGCCGGCGTCGCGAGGCGGCTCTCATACAGAAAAAATGTAGGAAAATCCTGCATTAGCGAGTGTTTCCGCCCTGCCTTCCTGCGGCCCTATTGGACATTCGTAGCTTGGACTCTGCTGAAATGTCCAACTAATTTGTTGTTCTGTCCATGGATCAATCCGGCATTGCGGGCACATAAGTGCCTAGGCGCCAGGGAGCGCAGGTGCAGGGAGTGTCGGTGAAGACCCAAGTCGGCATAATTGGGGGCGGGCCCGCCGGATTGTTGTTGGGGCTGCTCCTTCGACAGCACGGGATCGAAAGCGTCGTTCTCGAACGTCGCGATCGCGCCTACGTCGAAGGCCGCGTGCGCGCCGGGGTACTCGAACAGACAACTGTCGACATCATGCGCAGCCTCGGCGTCGGTGGCCGTATGGACCGGGAGGGCCTGCCGCACGATGGGTTCTGCATTTCTTTTGACGGTGAATTGTTCCGGATTGATCTCAAGCGGCTGACGGGCGGCTCGCAAGTCACCGTCTACGGTCAGTCGGAGGTCATGAAGGACTTGTTTGACGCTGCCCCACAACGAGGGCTGCAAATCGAGTTCAATGCGGAAAACGTATCTCTTCACGACATCGATACTGGCACACCATCGATCAGCTGGTCGCAGGACGGCGATCTCAGACAACTGAGTTGTGATTTCATCGTGGGATGCGACGGGTTTCACGGCGTGAGCCGCACGTCGATACCGTCCGATGTCCGCCGGGAATATGAGAAAGTCTATCCGTTCGGGTGGCTGGGTATTCTGGCTGAGGTCCCGCCCGCTGGCGAAGAAGTCATTTACGCCAGCCACCAACGCGGCTTCGCGCTCGCCAGCATGCGCTCGCGCACCCGCAGCCGGTACTACATTCAGTGCGCGATTGATGAGAACCTAGACGAATGGCCAGACCGTCGCATCTGGGATGAACTCGAAACACGGCTTGGTCCCCACGCCGCACGGAATCTTACCCGCGGCCCCTCATTCGAAAAAAGCGTCGCTCCATTGCGGAGCTTCGTTACCGAGCCGATGCGCTATGGCCGACTCTTCTTGGCCGGAGACGCCGCCCACATCGTGCCGCCTACCGGGGCAAAAGGTCTGAATCTGGCCTCCTCGGATGTCCTCTTTCTCTCCGAGGCCCTTGCCCACTTCTATAACACGCGCTCGCCGACAGGGATCGACGAGTACTCAGCTCGGGCGCTGGCGCGTGTCTGGAAAGCCGAACGATTCTCGTGGTGGTTCACCAACATCACTCATCGGTTCCCAGACACAACGGCGTTGGAACGCCGTCTACAGTTGGCCGAAATCGACTACATCCGCGGCTCGACGGCGGCCCAGACAACGCTGGCCGAAAACTATGTCGGCCTGCCGCTGGGAAGCGGCGGCGCAGCCCCCACTCATCACAGTGCTACCGCGATGCGTCTTATGGAGGAGTCCTAGCCGATGGGCGTCGTCGTAACCGACATCGCGCGCGCTGACCCAAAGACGGTGGACGGGTTTGCCAAGATCGGCGTTGCCACTGCGCACGAGGCGCAAGGTCGAAAAGGTCTGCTCGCGTCCTACATGCGTCCGATCTATCGGCCCGCCCACATCGCGGGCACCGCCGTCACCTGCGAAGTCGCCCCTGGCGACAACTGGATGATCCACGTCGCTGCCGAGCAATGCAAACCGGGAGACGTTCTTGTCGTAGCGCCGACAAGTCCCTGCGAAGACGGATACTTCGGTGACCTTCTGGCCGGTTCGCTCATGGCGCGCGGTGTCCGGGGACTAATCATCGATGCCGGGGTCCGTGATGTTGCCGACCTCACGTCGATGCAGTTTCCTGTCTGGTCCAAAGCGATCTTTGCGCAAGGCACGGTAAAAGAGACGCTTGGCAATGTGAACTTGCCGCTCGTTTGCGCGGGGCAGCTGATCAACCCTGGCGATCTCGTGATCGCGGACGATGACGGTGTTGTCGTCGTCCGCAGAGATGACGCGCCCAAAGTCCTCGAGAAATCTCTAAAGCGCGAAGCAATGGAGGCTGAAAAGCGCGAACAGCTGACCGCCGGGGTGCTCGGTCTGGACCTCTACAGCATGCGCGAGCGCCTGGCTGAGAAAGGCCTGAAGTACATAAAGAGCAGCGAATAGATGCAGACGGCAATCGCCTGTTCGATCATGCGAGGCGGTACGTCCAAGGGGCTGTACTTTCTCGCTTCAGATCTACCCTCCGAACCGGCCGTTCGTGATCGAGCGCTGTTGGCCGCTTTGGGTTCGCCAGATCTACGACAGATTGACGGTATGGGTGGCGCACACCCCCTCACCTCCAAAGTCGCTATCGTATCCGTCTCAGATCACGCCGACGTGGACGTCGACTACCTATTCCTGCAAGTATCGGTCGATCGGCCAGATGTTTCCGACAGTCAGCCCTGCGGCAATCTTCTCGCTGGGGTTGGCCCATACGCAATCGAAAAAGGCCTTGTCGCTGCGTCGGAAGGCTTCACCGACGTCCGCATTCGCACTGCCAACAATGGTGCAGTGGCAGTGGCCCGCGTCCAGACTCCGGACAAGCGTGTAACTTATGTGGGTGACGCGCAAATCGATGGCGTACCTGGCTCGCACGCGCCGATCACGATCGACTACCTCGACATCGCTGGCACCAATTGCGGCGCCCTTCTGCCGACTGGCAACGCGCGCGATGTTCTCGGCGGTCTTCAAGTCACTTGCATAGATAACGGCATGCCGGTGGTGCTGCTTCGCGCCGCAGACTTGGGTCTCACCGGCTATGAAACCCCGATCGATCTGGAATCCGACGGAGCGCTGCGGACAAGGCTCGAAGCCGTCCGAATTGAAGCTGGCCGCGCCATGAATCTCGGCGACGTTGCTGGCAAAACCGTGCCGAAGATGACGATTATAGCGGCGCCGCGACATGGCGGAGCTATCAGCACCCGAACATTCATTCCGCACCGCGTTCACGAAGCCATTGGCGTGCTCGGCGCCATCAGCGTCGCAACTGGCGCTCTGCTTCCTGGTTCCGTCGCCGATGGGATTGCCGATCAGGGTGACTATTCCGGTAGCGGCGCAAGGACGATGGACATCGAACATCCAAGCGGCTTCTTCACCGTCGATATGGAAATCGAGCAAGACGCCAATGGCTTTCGTGTGAAGCGGTCTGCGCTTCTGCGCACGGCCAGGATGCTGATGGATGGTCGTATTTTCATCCCTGCAAGCGTCTGGAGCGGCGCATGAGTGAGATGTCCATCGCCCTGATCGGCATTGGCGAAGTCGGCGGCATCCTCGCTGCCGATCTGGGTGGACGCGCTTCGCTGACCGGGTTCGATAAACGGCAGTCTGAAGCCAATGCCCCAGCTGCCCGCAACGCCAAGACCTTTAGCGTGCGGTGCGGTGCAAACTCAGCTGAGGCGTCAGACGGCGCCCAGCTTATCGTCAGCGCCGTGACCGCCGCTGAGACTTTGAACGCGGCCGAGGCCGTCGCGACGACCAGGTTGCATGGAGCTTGGTATCTCGACCTCAACTCCGCCTCCCCGGGGATGAAACAGCAGTGCGCAGAAGCAATTGGCGCAGCCGGGGGGCGCTATATCGAAGCCGCGGTTATGAGCCCCGTCCCGCCCAAACGGCTGGGCACTCCGATCCTTCTGGGCGGACCGCACGCCAACGACTTTATCTCCGTTGCGGAGCCCCTAGGGTTTTCAGCACTCACCGTCTTCTCCACGGAGCTAGGCAAGGCCTCGGCAGCCAAGATGTGCCGGTCCGTCATGGTCAAAGGCATAGAGGCGCTTCTCACAGAGTCACTGCTGGCCGCTCGATCATACGGTGTTGAGGACACGGTGCTGCGCTCACTCGACGACCTGTTTCCAGGTCCCGACTGGACGGCGCTATCCCGCTACATGATCTCGCGCACGCTTGAACATGGCGCACGCCGCGCCGAAGAAATGCGTGAAGCGGCTCGCACCGTGACCGAAGCCGGGATTGAGCCACATATGAGCGCGGCAACAGCCGAGCGTCAGGACTGGGCTTCACAATTTCCCGCTGCGGCGCATCACGCAGAGCTGGCGGAGATGCTCGACGTCATGCGGGCTGCGATGAACATTCGTGAGGCCACACCATGATCATCGATTGCCACGGCCACCAAACGATCGTTCCTCAGCCGCACCTCGATTTTCGCGAGGCGCAGATGGCGTGCCTTAACGACGCTTCACTTCCGCGCCCGCGCCAGCCTGAGATTTCAGACGACGAGATCCGCGAAGGGATTGAGTCGAACCAGCTAAAGCTGATCCGCGAACGCGGCGCCGACATGACAATCTTCTCGCCGCGTGCGTCCCGGATGGAACCTCATATCGGCGACGCCGATACTGCGAAGGAATGGTCCATCGCCTGCAACAATCTGATTCACCGCGTCACGACCCTGTATCCGGAGACATTCATCGGGGTGTGCATGCTACCGCAAACACCGCACACGGGCTTGGACAACTCCATCGCGGAACTTGAGCGCTGCGTTAACGAGCTGGGTTTCGTCGGCTGCAATCTCAATCCTGACCCGTCGGGAGGCCACTGGACCGCGCCACCCCTGACCGACCGCTACTGGTATCCGATCTACGAGAAGATGGTTGAGCTGGAAGTCCCGGCGATGATCCACGTTTCCGGCTCCTGCAATCCGACTTTCCACGCAACCGGCAGCTACTACATCGCTGCCGATACCAACGCCTTCATGCAGTTCATAGAAGGCGACCTGTTCAAAGACTTCCCCGAACTCAAGTTCATAATTCCTCATGGCGGCGGCGCTGTTCCCTACCACTGGGGGCGCTATCGCGGCCTTGCCGACATGCTCAATCGCCCGGCGCTCGATGGGCATGTGATGAAGAACGTCTACTTTGATACCTGCGTGTACCACCAGCCGGGTATCGACCTTCTGTTCGAAGTCATCGATATCGAGAATATACTCTTCGGTTCGGAGATGGTCGGGGCTGTTCGCGGGATCGACCCCCAGACGGGCCAGTATTTCGACGACACGAAGCGCTATGTTGATGCGCTGACAATCTCCGCCAGTGACAAGCAGCGCGTCTTCGAAGGCAACGCTCGTCGCGTATATCCCCGCCTGGACCGGGCGCTGAAAGCGCGCGGGCTATGAGCATGGCACTTGCTGACAAGTCTCCCGGCTGGATCGACTGGCATCCCAATCCCTCCAAACCAACGTTTGTCCCTCCCCCGGGGGCAGTCGATGCCCATTGCCACGTCTTCGGTCCGGCAGATCAGTTCCCCTTCGCGCCGGAACGGAAATACACGCCATGCGACGCCTCGCGCGATCAGCTCTTCGCGTTGCGCGACCACCTTGGTTTCACGCGTAACGTGATTGTGCAGGCGACATGTCACGGCGCAGACAATCGAGCGCTTGTGGATGCGCTGAATCATTCCGATGGCCATGCCCGTGGTGTCGCCACGGTGAAGCGCGACGTAACCGATGATGAGCTCCGAGCGCTACATTCCGCCGGCGTGCGGGGCGTGCGGTTCAATTTCGTGAAACGTCTCGTGGACAACTTGCCAAAGCAACCACTGCAAGAAATCGCCGAACGGGTCGCGAGTCTGGGATGGCATATCGTGATCTACTTCGAAGCGCACGAGCTGCCCGAACACTACGACTTCTTCACCTCGTTGCCGACCGACGTCGTGGTCGATCACATGGGCCGGCCTGATGTCACCAGGTCGCCTGACGGTCCGGAGTTCGGGCTTTTCCTACAACTGATGGAGCAGCATCCCAATTTCTGGTCGAAGGTGTCATGCCCGGAGCGGCTCTCGGAAATCGGTCCGCATGGCTATGGCGACGTTGTTCCCTTCGCGAGGACTGTCGTGGAGTCATTCCCGGATCGCGTCCTATGGGGAACCGACTGGCCGCACCCAAACATGACAACGCATGCCCCCGACGATGGCAAACTCGTCGATTTCATTCCCAAGGTCGCAGTGACCAGCGAGCTGCAGCGCAAACTCCTCGTGGAAAACCCAATGCGACTCTACTGGCCCGAGCAACTGGCGGCGCCATGACACGAGATATCCATGCATACCTTGCCGAGTTCGAAGACATTCCCGGCACGCGTGTCTACACCGCCGCCCGCGCGCGTAAGGGGTACTGGCTCAATCAGTTCGCGATGAGCCTGATGAAACCTGAAAACCGCAATCGCTGGAAGCAGGACGAGGAAGCCTATCTCGCAGATTGGAAGCTGAGCGACGAACAAAGAGATGCCGTTCTCGCGCGGGACTACAACAAGATGCTGGAGCTGGGGGGAAACATCTATTTCCTCGCCAAGATCTTCTCCACCGATGGCCTTTCGTTCGTTCAGGCCGTGTCGAGCATGACGGGAATGAGCGTCGAGGAATACCAGCAGATGATGGCAGCCGGAGGCCGCGCGCCCGAGGGCGTCCGATCGATAGAGGGCAAGTACTGAGATGGCCCGGCTGACTGCAGGCATCGCAACAAGTCATGTACCCCTGCTCGGCGTCGGCATCGACCAGGGCAAGATGGAGCAGGACTATTTCCGTCCGATCTACGCGGGCTACGATTGGACAAAGGAATGGATTGCCAAGCCCGAAAACCGCCCGGACGTGGTCATCCTCGTATACAACGACCACGCCTCAGCGTTCGACATGAACCTGATCCCGACTTTCGCGATCGGGTGCGCCGAAGAGTTTGCACCTGCGGACGAAGGCTGGGGACCTCGTCCCGTTCCAACTGTCAATAACGATGCCGACCTCGCCTGGCACATCGCGCAGAGCTGCATTCTCGACGAGTTCGACATGACGATCATCAACAAGATGGATGTCGATCACGGCCTGACTGTGCCGCTCTCCCTGATGTTCGGACGACCAGAAGCCTGGCCATGCAAAGTCGTTCCGCTGGCCGTGAATGTCGTCACCTACCCCCCTCCAACCGGAAACCGCTGCTGGATGCTGGGTGAAGCGATCGCCCGGGCGATCGAGAGCTATCCCGAACAACTCAACGTTCAGATCTGGGGAACTGGTGGCATGAGCCATCAGCTTCAGGGACCACGAGCAGGCCTGATCAATCAGGAATGGGACCGCAGGTTTCTGGATGAGCTTACGAAAAATCCCCAACGACTGCGCGGGCTGCCGCACATCGAATACCTGCGTGAGGCCGGTTCGGAGGGCATCGAAATGGTGATGTGGCTCATTATGCGCGGCGCTCTGAATGCACGCGTCAAGGAGCTGCACCGCCACTATCACGTCCCGGCTTCCAATACGGCGGTAGGGCACATCGTATTGGAGAATGAAGCATGACCGATCGGATCGGCGTCGTCCTCGCTGGCGCAGGCGCTTTTGGTGAGAAGCACCTCGACGGAATTTCACGCATCGACGGTGTGGAAGTGGTCTCGCTCGTCGGACGCCGCCTTGAACCGACACAGGCGACCGCGCAGAAATATGGCGTCAACCACGTCACCACAGATCTCGGAGAGGCGCTCGCACAACCCGGCGTGGACGCGGCGATCCTCTGCACGCCGACACAGATCCACGCCAGCCAAGCCATCCAGTGCCTCGACGCTGGCAAACATGTTCAGGTGGAAATCCCGCTCGCGGACAGCCTCGCCGACGCGGAGGCAGTCGTCGCCAAACAGGAAGAAACCGGACTCGTCGCGATGTGCGGGCACACGCGCCGCTTCAATCCATCACATCAATACCTGCACACTAAGATCGCTGCTGGCGAACTCAGCATCCAGCAGATGGACGTGCAGACCTATTTCTTCCGCCGCAAGAACATGAATGCCAAAGGCGAACCACGCTCCTGGACGGATCACCTCCTCTGGCACCACGCCGCTCACACGATCGACCTCTTCCAGTACCAGACGCAGGACGAAGTCATCGCCGCGAATGTGCTTGAGGGACCTCATCACCCTGAACTCGACATCGCGATGGATATGTCGATCCAACTCAAGACAAGACGCGGCGCGATCTGTACTTTGTCGCTCTCGTTTAACAATGACGGACCTCTCGGCACGTTCTTCAGGTACATCTGCGATAATGGGACTTGGATCGCGCGCTACGATGATCTGGTGACGGGGAGCGAAGAACCGGTCGACGTCTCTCAGGTCGACGTGTCGATGAACGGCATCGAGCTGCAGGATCGCGAGTTCTTTGCCGCAATCCGCGAGCGCCGCGAGCCCAACGCATCAGTCTCCCGTGTTCTGCCCTGCTACCGTGTGCTTCACCAACTCGATCAGCAACTTGCCGAGGCGCGATCATGAAATCCGCCGCCCGGATCCAGCAAGTACCCGCCTTTCAATTACCGACACGAGGGAGTCAGAACATGCGTTCGAAGATGATGACACGGGGTTCGCTTGTCGCACTGTCCTGTGCGCTTGCAGTCGCGGCTTGCACCAGCAATGAACCGATCGATACATCATCCGGTCAACGGACTGCGGCCAACGCTCCGACCGCATGCGCAGATATCGTTTCGCTCTCCCTTACCAACACGACAATTGAAACGGCTGAAACCATTGAAGCCGGCGCTCTGGGACCAACTGGACCCGCAGCAGCCGCAAGCGCCAACCTGCCCGCGTTCTGCCGCGTCACCGGATCGATCGCGCCGACTGCAGATTCCGACATCAAATTCGAACTCTGGCTTCCCACCGAAGAAAACTGGAACGGCAAGTTCATGCAGACCGGAAACGGCGGCGCCGCCGGTTCGATCATGGTCTCCTCGCTGCCTGAACGACTGGCGCGCGGGTACGCTGTGACCAATACCGACACAGGACACACGGGCGGCGGCGGCGATTTCTCCTGGGCATTCGACCACCCCGAAAAGGTCACCGATTATCAGTACCGCGCGGTTCACGAGCTGACCGTTGTCGGCAAGGCCATCACCACGGCCCGGTATGGCCGCGCACCCGATATGTCCTACTGGTATGGCTGCTCGACCGGCGGCCGGCAGGGACTGAAAGAAGTTCAGATGTATCCCGATGACTATGACGCCGTCGTCGCCGGAGCGCCGGCAAACAACTGGGCTTCACTGCAGCTGCACAGCATATTCTACTCCAACAATCTCGGCGAAAATGGCCTCCCCCTCAACAAGCTTCGGTTGCTCAACGAGGGCGCGGTCTCCACCTGCGATTCTGACGACGGCGTCGCTGACGGCGTGATCTCCAGGCCGAGCCTTTGTGAGTTCGACCCCGTGCAGATCCAGTGCGCCGATGGCGACGCAGGCGCGACATGCCTGACCCCAGACGAAGTGGCCGCTGCCCGCCGCCTTTATGATGGACCGCGCCTGAGCGATGGAACGCAGGTCATGCCGGGCCCCGGTTTCGGCAGCGAAACGGCCTGGGCTGCAAACGCTTCTCCTGCTTTCCAGATCGGCACGAGTTTCATGCGCAATGTGGTGCTCAAGGATCTGGACTGGGATCCCGCCGCGCTGAATCTCGACGTTCACTACCCGATGTTCGAGGAGTGGGACCAGGGGCGCACCAAGGCGATGGTCCCGGATATCAGCGCTTTCACGGAACGTGGCGGCAAGCTGCTGATGTATCATGGCACGACGGACGGGCTGATCGCTCACGACAATACGGTGAATTACTACGAGAGTGTCGTCGACACGATGGGCGAAGGAGCAGTCGCAGACAGCGTCCGCTTCTTCTCCGTGCCGGGCATGGGCCACTGCGCAGGCGGCCCCGGTGTCAGCCAGATCGATTGGCTCAGCGAAATGGAAGAGTGGGTTGAAACGGGCGAGGCGCCCGACGTGATCATTGGCGCCAAACCGGGCGCTGGGGCTTCAGCTCCAGCGGAGTTCACACGACCTCTCTGCGCCTGGCCCAAGTACGCTCAGTACGATGGGTCGGGCGACCCGACTCAGGCGGCCAGCTTCAGCTGCGTCACCCCCTAACCCTTGATCATGGAGGTGCGGTTCGCAGGCGCCGCGCCTCCAACCTACCGGCCCACAGAGGCTAAAAAAGGCCGGGTCGATATCCAGCAGCAGGCTGCTCGGGGAGGAAATCATGAGCGACCAACCAGCAGAAATCCTCGCACGAACAAGGATGGGTCGGCCTCAGATTGTCGTCGTCGCATTGTGCGTACTGCTTACAGCGCTCGACGGCTTCGACGTGCTGTCCATCAGTTTCGCCTCGCCCGGGATCGCGAGCGAATGGGGCATCTCCCGAGCGGCGCTCGGCATCGTTCTGTCGATGGAGCTCATCGGCATGGCCGTAGGCTCTATCATCCTTGGGCAGATCGCCGATCGCATCGGTCGACGCCCGGTAATGATCACCTGCCTAATTGTCATGGCTTTCGGGATGTACCTCGCTTCGACCGCCTCCAACGTTCAAATTCTGTCTGCCTACAGATTGGTCACCGGGCTCGGAATCGGCGGCATGCTTGCCACTACGAATGCGATGGTTGCGGAATACTCAAACGAGAAGTGGCGCGCATTTAATGTGACATTGATGGCGACGGGCTATCCTGTCGGCGCAATCGTCGGCGGAGCAATTGCGTCCGAACTTCTCAAGTATTTTGACTGGAGGTCGGTATTCGTCTTCGGCGCGGTCCTCACGGCGAGTTTGCTGCCGTTCATCCTCGGTCTCATCCCCGAGTCTGTCGCCAATCTCGCTTCGCGGCGAACGCCTAACGCCCTGGCGAAGATCAACGGTATTCTCGGCCGTCTCGGACACGCCGCGATCGATCGCTTGCCCGATGCAACTTCGGACAGAACTGCGCCGGGCATCGCGACGCTCTTCCGTCCTCCGCTGGTCCGCGTAACCATCGTCCTAGTTATCGCGTTCTTCGCCCACATCATGACATTTTACTACATCCTGAAGTGGATACCGAAGCTCGTCGTGGACATGGGATACGCCAGCTCTGAAGCCGGCAATGTTCTTGTCTGGGCAAATGTCGGCGGCGCGATCGGCGGGGTCCTGGTCGGGATTCTGGCCCGAAAGTTCGACGTACGATGGCTGACGATCGGCGTTCTCTTCTTCTCATTCCTGCTGGTCAGCTGGTTTGGTCGCGGGCAGGCAGACTTGCAGGGTCTCTCCATCGCCTCAGCGATGGCTGGCTTCTTCACAAACGCCGGAGTGGTCTGCCTCTATGCGATGATGGCGGCGTCGTTCCCGGCCGATGTCCGAGCGGGCGCCACCGGTCTGGTCATCGGGATGGGACGCGGCGGCGCCGCCCTCGGTCCGATCGTAGCCGGTTATCTCTTCGAGTTGGGCCAAGACCTGCTGACCGTGTCGATTATCATGGCAACCGGCTCCGCAATCGCCTTGATCGCCCTCTTGTTGCTAGGCAGGCCTACCCAGCGAAAACCGGAGACAAAAACCCAAGGATCTGAGGCAGCGGGACACCCCAGAGCATCCAATCTGCTGCGTGAAGATCTCGAATCGCTCGCATGGGCCAATCCCCGTCATCGGCGTCCGCTACTTATATGTCTATGCTGCAACCAATGACGGGCGTTCGTTCGCGCCCTGATGCAGCAGACGCAAAACCAGATGCGATGCCGCTGGACGTGTTCCGGGCCATCTTCCCCTACTGCACCGCTTTCAGGCGACGCGTGGAGGCGGGCTAGCGCAAGAACGACGGCACCGATCGGACAGGCCTTCGAAACTGCACGATGTTCCCAACTGCGATTTTCGGTTAACGGTGAACATTCGCGGCGCTATATGTACGTATCGAATTGACGCCAGCCACTATATATAGGCCATCGCCATCCCCGGCGGGGTGAGATGTCTGGGTGCCTCGACCGCGATGGTGTCAGGCGCCCAAATGGTGAGAGGCGTTGAACCGATGGACACCGATTGAAGGCATTTGCGTAACGTTGGACCCGGTCGAACAGTCATGGCGCCTACTCCCCTCGCCGATGCGCCAGACCTGCTTCGTAGCGTGTCGATCACGGCGGCGGAGGTGCCAGACCGGCTCAGTGAACTGGCGCTGACAGGCCAGGCCCGAGATGCGCTTTGGTCTGCGCTAGAGACGATTTCAGTCTTGGGCGAGGAGAGCGCCGGCACACTGGTCAAGATGGCGCTGGGTGATCATGGATTCGGATTGGCGGATTTCGCAGCCAGTGGAGGCGGCCACGAACGCGCGGCGCGACTTTGGCTTACGGATCAGGATCACGCCAAACAGGTCCTTCGCTGGTGGTTCGCCAACAGCCGACTTTGGCGGCGGGAAAAAATTGAGAGCTTCAGAACCGCTCCGTGTACGCCTCCAACGGCATTGGACAACGACCAACGCTTCCGGCTGCAAGGCCTCCTCGAAGCCACGCTGGCGGAGTGCCTGCAATCTGGAGAGCTGAAAGAATTTCATGTGGGGCTGCGGCCCTGCCCATGGCCGGGACAGGAGGGCGCGCAGGTCCTGCAGATCGACCTCGCGTAGCTCGGATCCAGAACGGTCGAACTCGACGAAGACGGCGAAATCAAAATCAGGAGCCTGCGGTACATCGGTTTCTGTAACCATCGTCCTCGACCAGGTTCGAGGGACGCTATTTGTGACTTCGCAAAAGAATCCCAAGGCACTGCGCTCAGCATTGGCCCAGACAGTCGCACAGTTTTTCACCGGTCAGGCTGGCGCTCCAGATCGCCTGCCCCAGATGCCCGTCCACCCAGCCAAGCTTCGTCACCGGCTCGAAGTCGACTTAGGCGGTCACGGGTTGCTGACCGATGTGCGGACGCTCGCGTTGGGCTTCCGCAAAGTGGGACAGCCGAACATTGAATACACCATCACCGCCAGTGGTGACGCTGACATCTACGGTTGTGATGAACTGACCGGCGGCGGCGTCTTGGCGGTTGATCGCGCAGATATCGCATTCACGTTTTGTGGCGGGGGTAAACCGCCCCGAACGAAGGTTGCGGCGCTTACGGAACCAAACAGACTTGCGTTCCCACGCTTCATGACGGCGGAACAGGCAATCGCCGAGGATGTTCTCATCAGAAACGGCCTCCTCGATGCGGACCCCAGCAAGGGTCAAAGCGGCCCGTTCGATGTTCTCGATTCCATGACCGCACCAGAATGCGCTGCATCCATCGAGCGGGAACTTGGCGCCGGCTGGTTCAATGCGTTTCTTGACGCGGGGATTCTGGCCGGAGGACCACAGGCGACGCGATATCGCTGCGCAGGATGCAACATGAACGTGCAGTTGGACATCGACCCGACGAGAGCGGACGCTCCAACGATGACCTGCGCCTGCGGCACGCGCGTCCTTGGCGCCGATGATCTAAGGACCGTCCGGTTTCATCCCTCGCGCTTCGCCGAATGGCTCGCCACGCAATACGGCTCGCAGAATGCATCCAGGCAACCGTGGCAGGCGGGCGCGTGGGATCTCGGTGATATTGTGGGGGCCGGCAGACAACCAGGCGTCGCTGTGATGTTTCTCCACGGCGCATCTTCACCAGGCCGCCTGGCCGCAATGAGTCAACGCATCGCATCTTCGGCTTCGCGACCGAAGGGCCTGTTAGTCTGTCTGACAAGTCGGTATGTCGGACTTGCCCTGCCGCTTGGCTGGAAGGTCGCCACAGCCGCAGGGCTGATTGGTCTGGTCGAAGGCAGCCTCGTCGCCGACCCCGCCGCGCCACACCGGATGTTGTCAGGAAAACCGGCGAAGGCGACCAAGGCCGACCGCAAGGAAGCGGAAAAGCGGCTGCTGGCGGCATTTGAAGAAATACGCGACGAAGTCGCGAATGCGCACGCAGCCGAGACCAGGATACGCGAACTCCACCCCGATGCCTGGCCGTGGAAGGTGGGAACGATCGCCAAAAAGCTGCGAAAGCAGTTCCCGCAAACGACCACAAGATAGCTCGTCGGCCGGAATTCCGGTTGTTGCTGCAAGAGTCTGTCCCTTCCGTCTGGCGCAAGAGTCGGCGAGGCTCCCACGTGATCACTGACGCACCGGAGAACCCAAATGGACGTTGCGCATCAGACAATCGCGAGGCCGTTGGCTGTCTCACCTGCGGAGGCAGCGCGTCTGATCGGGATCGGGCGCACCAAACTGTATGAGGCGCTCTCCAGCGGAGACTTGAGGTCCTTTCGCTTCGGACGGCGGCGGTTGATCCGCGTGAGCGAACTCGAAGCCTGGATCAATTCGTTCGAAGATGCATCATGACACCTGAAGCTTTGACACGCGCCCTTGGCGGGAGCTGGTGGGGCAAGAGCGGCCTCGCGCATTGCCCTGTGCCAGGCCATGGCCGAAACCGCGGAGATCGCAACCCATCACTTTCGATCTCGAAAGGCGACCACCAGTCGCTGATCCTGTTTTGTCATGCTGGCTGCTCACAGATCGATGTGCTGCGCGCCATTGCGAAGCTGGAGAATGCTCCGCCCGGTCGCACGATGCCCGACAACCCACGCAAGACCTCCCAAGGCTCGAGCTCCGCCTGCAAGACGGTAGACTGGCGCGCCGCATGGGATGAGGCTGTCCCAATCGCCAACACGCCGGCACAGACTTATCTTAGCGAGGCGCGCAGGGTCGTAACCCCAAACGAAATCCAATGGCCGCCCGCTGACGCCGTCAGATACCACCCAAACGCCCCGTTCAACGAGGCAGGCGACTGGCGCGTACCGGGACTACTCGCTGCGGTACGAGATGCATCCGGCACCATTACTGGGGTTCAAGTCACCGGCTTGCGAAGTGACGGGTCGGCCAAGATTCTCGCCCGCAAGAAACGCCACAATTTCGGTCATTTCAAAGGCGGCGCCGTTCGCCTCGGCCCGGTCAAATCAGGTCGGCGCAGTGCAGCGCTCGCGGTGGCCGAGGGCCTGGAAACCGCTCTCGGCTTTGCACGGTTGAGCGGCTATTCCTGTTGGGCGTCACTGGGGGTTCATCTCGCCAGCTTTGCGCCGCCAATGGCAATCGACGAACTCGTGATTGCGGCCGATCATGACACGCCCGGTTTGAAATCAGCACGCCGGCTCGCCGAGCGGTGTGGCGCGATCGCGCTGGTCGAAATCCGGCACCCGGAACGGGAAGGCGCAGATTGGGCGGATGTCTGCGCCGCACAGCGCGACGATGCCTGACATCGGCTCGTTGGGCGTCGTGTCCGATTTGCTCAAACCTGCGAATGGGCCGGATCCGATCATACTCGAAACAGGGTCAGACTCGGAAATTGCAGAGAAATTGGCCCAAAGGCTGCGTGCAGAGTTTTGCGACGTCACCCAGTGCGAGGGCGATTTCTACATCTGGTCGAGCACGCATTGGCGGCTGTTTTCTGTCGAGCAACTGGTCGCGCGTGTCCGGGCCTTCGACGGCGCCCTGTATCCTACTGCTCGCGGATACGGCAAAGTCCGCCTCAATCGATCCCGGATCGAGAGTGCGATATTCATCCTGAGTAGCGCCTTAGCCGATCCAGCATTCTTCACGCACGCACCAGTGGGCGTGAACTGCCTGAATGGCTTCATCACCTTCAACCAGGACGGCACAACACTACTTGTTCCTCACGAGCCGGCGCAGCGCCAAAGACACGTTCTGCCGGGAAGTTGGTCCGGTGGGTCGGGCGCCCTGCCCGCCGAAAGCCTGCTGGCTCGGCTGCTCTCCGGGTGTTTCCGGGAAGATCCCGACGCGATTGAAAAGTCCGAGCTGCTGGCTGAAATTGCAGGCGCAGCTGCTCTTGGGATCGGCGCCCAGCTAGTGGAGCCCAAAGCCGTCATTCTTTACGGACCATCCGCGGCGAATGGGAAATCGCAAGTCCTCAACCTGCTCCGTGCGCTGCTACCTGAGAGCGCCGTCGCCTCTATCAGTCCCCGCAAGATGGCGGACGACCGGTTCAGCGTGCATCTTGCCGGCAAGTTGCTCAACGCAAGTGATGAAATCGGCGACAAGGCGGTATTCGCTGAGGCGTTCAAGGCGGTCGTCACCGGCGACTGGATATCCGGGCGTGATGTCTATCGCTCAATGGTGAAATTCAGACCGCGCGCGCTCAATGTTCTTTCCTGCAACCAGTTTCCGCTGTTCGAGGTGGGAATGGACGCCGGTGTTCGTCGTCGTTTGCTCGTAATTCCGTTCAATCGAACGATACCATTGCCGGAACGGATCGAGGGTATCGGAAATCAGATCGGCGCGGAGGAGGCGGATCTGCTTCTTGCATGGGCCGTTGCAGGCGCTTCAAGACTGATTGCCCGAGGCGCGTTTGCTGATCTCCCCTCCGGCCGGCAAGCCATCACCAACTGGATCGCTTTGACGGACCCCGTCGGTGGGTGGCTGCGTGACCGGGATGTCGTCGAGATCACTGGAGATCCGACCCATGTCGTTCCAGCCAAGATCGGATATCGCAGCTTTCGAGCATGGGCTGTAGCCGAAGGGATCCCCACAGTGAAAATCCCAATTCAAGGTCAGTTTACCCAGCGCGTTGCCTCCGCCGCGATCCGAGGCTTGGATTTTCGAAGGCGCGCCCGAACGAATGTCTTTGTCGGCATGCGCGTCAATCGCATCGATCCGTCCGACGGATGATCGGGGGGTGTATGGGCAGTGTACCCGCAATCAGCTCTTCGGGCTTGAAAGTGCTTCGCGTGTATCGGGCGAGAGGGAAACAGTTTCCATGGGGGTCATTGTGCGTTCACGAAAGGATTCTCATCCACGACGATACACTCGCGCCACTTGCGTTGTTCTCACGACAAAGTTTGCACGCAGAACTTGTCCGACCTACTCACCGCCGACCCACCCTTTCTGGCGCACCGCCCGCAACGGACATCGGCGACCGTGCGCGGACGGGGGATTGTCTTGCGCGACGAACTCGCCAATCGTTTTGGGCAAATCCTGACGCGAGCAGTGTGATGGGCGGATTTGGTTCAGGCGGACACAACAGGAAACGCGCTCACATTGAGGGCCAGCCGCGCCTGCACGCGCGGCTATTGAAGCAGCGCAATCTCCTTGCTGAGGGCATCCGCGCGTGCATGAGCTGGCAGGACAACTGGGGCCGGCAGACAGCAGCGATCGAAGTGATCGGCGGCGCGCAACAGGTGACCCTCGCCTACTCGGTCCGCTCCAATGACCAATCGCCCTGGCGCAGAGTTGAAGAGCCGGTCCGCATCCTGCGTATGGCCAGACCCTTCGGCGGCGAACAAGTGTTCATTGCTTGTCCCGGCTGCCGGAGGCGCGTCATGTCGATCGCACTCTCAGGAGGCCGCTTTCGCTGCCGGACCTGTCATGGCCTGACCTATGCGTCCTCCCAGGAAGGGTCGACGGACCGCGCCATGCGGAGGGCCAACAAGCTGCGCAGGCGGCTGGGCTGCGAGCCGGGATGGGAAGCGCCATACTGGAAGCCGAAACACATGCGCCAGCGAACCTTCAATTGGATCGAGGAACAGATCGAGGCGGCGGAGGCCGAGGTCACAGACGCCCACATCCGGCTGCTGAACCGTTTGGGCCGGGTTTCAAGACCCAGGGCGCGCTCTGCAGGCAGGAGCTTCTGGTGAGCCGTCGCAATGTCGTTCCACTTCCGCAGCCGGGCGATACGCTGGCGCAGGCCGATCATCTGGTGCGCGCCCTCCTGCCCTGGGAGGATGAGGGCGAGTTCCGCACACTCCGGCGAGAGCTGATGCAGGAACACGACCCCGAGGGACAGACAGAGACAGAACTGGTCGCACAGCTGGCGTGGATTGCATGGCGCAGGAGACGCCTGCTCCTGGGCGAGCGCGCGTCCCACATGGCGGCGGTGGCCGAGCGCCAGACCGCGGATCACACGCAGCGTCAGACGATCGCTCGCGCCTTGGTCGCAACGAGCCAGAAAGGCCAGAAGGAAGAGCTCCCCGCCGCCATGACGTCAACCGCATCGGATGACGCCGCTACGATCATCGATGTTGAGGAGGACGAAGGGATGACCATGCGCGCCATCGCCATCCTCGAGACCGGGGATCCGGGGGTCTATGCCGAGGCGCTGGCGGCCCTGCGCGAAGACACTCAGGACTGGTGGGAAGACACCGTAAGTGATGATGAGATCATGCATCCCGACGGCCAGCCGCAGGAAGGTGACAAATACCTGCCCTACTCCCGCTGCACAGAGCAGCTGCTGCGCTTCCTCAAGGAGCACGTGCTTGAGATCTTCACTTCAACGCGCGGGGAAGTCTCACGACGACCAGCAATCAGGCTCCAGGCTTACGGCGAGAGCCTTGATCCATTCCGGGCAGACAAGATCTTCGCGCTGGACGAGCGGTTGAACCGGCAGTTCGAAAAGGTCCTTGGTATGCTCCTGCGCCTGCAGGAACTACGCAAGTCGGCGCGCGGCAGTCCGAATCAAGCCTCATCGCCTTCCGCAAGCGCATCGCGCGGTCGGAACTGAACGACCTTGCACTCCTGATCCTTCTGGAAGTCTTCGACCGCCCTCAAGAGGTTGGCGGCGAACAGCATTGCCGCAAATGGCGTGAAGGCGATCTCGCCTGACTTGATGATGCTGCCGCGGGTGGATGTCGCCCGCAGGGTCGCTCGTATGACCCCGCGCTGGTGTTCGATCAGTGCGCTGCGGTCGCAGAACAGAACCGTCATTTCCCCCTCCCCAACACGTCTCAAAGTACTGTCTTGTTACCCATGGCGTTACCCAATTGGCCTGTCGAGCAAGAAGCGCCGGCGAACAACGCTGAACAGCAACGGATTTTCGCGCGTGGACCCGAAGAGGGATAGTCTGCGGGTCGCTCCTACTTCTTGAATGCGGGACAAGCGATATCCGACGGCTCCGGCCAGACGCCAGCGGTCGGAACGTGGTCCATTGCGGGACTTCACGGGGAGCGGCCGTCCGTGCGCGGCGCGTTCCTGCCGAGGTTGGCCGTTGACCGCTTCACCTCAGCTTTGTCTGTAATCGGCATCGATCGCGGCTGGGGCGGGATTGCCGATCAAACCGAGCGGTTCCTGAGACCACCTGCAAACCAGCCGAAAGCGAGAAGAAGCGCGGCGACGCCTCCGACGAGTACCAGAACGCGCTGGGTTTCAGCCTCTGGTTGCGGCGCAGGCGGGGTCACATCCTCAATGGCCTTGCCGACCACGTCGGGCGCTGCGCCAGGCGCCGGAGCCGCTGTCGCCGCCTGCGCCAGAGCGGCATTGTAGGACGCCAGCAAGGGCGCAGCGTCCGGCAGGCTCGCCAGGGCTTCGCCGATGAACGCAGTCATCGCCGGATTGCGGCACTGGTTCGCTTCGCATGCCGGTCCGTGGTCAGCGACACTCTCCACAAGCCTTCGGCGATCTGCGCCAGATCTTCGGCCGAAGCCTCCCACTGACCGCGTTGCGCCGCGCCGAGCAGGTTCGTCATCAGCATCTGGTGGGCGAACGGATTTGCACGGTCAAAAAAGGCGTCCATGCCAAGATCAAGACTATCGTCCACGAAGACAGCCTTCACCTCCGCCCAATCCTCCGAGGACACTGTATCGGTTGCGGTTGTATCCCAGAGATCGAGGTTGTCGGTGAGGAACATGAAGTTGCGGGTGCCGTCATAGCCGTGCGCCTGATTTTCCTTGAGCCATTTCGGGTTGAAGTACCGCGTGCGCAATTCTGTCTGAATCGCCTTGGCCGCCGTCTGGATTTCCGGTTCAGAGAGATCCGCGAGGCTGCTGACGAACAGCTGCGTTTCTTCTCCGGTAATGTCCTTCTTTGCGAGATTAAGTCCACCCAAAAACCCGGCCGACATGGGCTGGTCGAGCATGCCGTTCACATCGCTCGTGCGCGGCAGCACCGCCGCATCCATACCCGTCAGCGCACCCTTGAAGGCGTCTTCTGCGTGCTGCCCGTAGAGGCCGCCGCCATAGGCGTGGCTCATGCGCCGCGTGAACAACTCCGCCATCTTGGCCTCATCGCCACGTTGCTCGCCGGACTTGGCCAGAAACTGATGCTTGGTGAGGCGCTGGGCGCGGTGAAAACACGCGGGCTGCCGCCAACAACCGCGCGTCCTTATCGCTGGCGCCGGACGCCTTGAGCTCATCGATTGCTGCGGACATCGCCTTGGCGACAGGGTTGTCGGCTTCCGGGCTTTCACCAGCCAGCCGTGCGGCCTCGGTGATCAGTTCGACCTTGTCCTGATAATGGTCGCGATAGGTGCCGCTGGTGGTGATCAGGATATCGACCCTCGGCCGCCCAAGCTCTTCGCGCGGGATCAACTCGACACCGATCACCTCGCCGCGCCAGTTGCGCTTGAACCGGGCGCCGAGCAAGCGCATCGCCTGCGCCTCCGATACGCCGTTCGTGCGCGCAATGTCAGCGGAAAAGAGAACGATCGCCAGCTTGTCCGGATAGGCGCCATCATTCTCGGCGCGATATGCGTCGATCAGCGCCTCGGCCTGGGTCGCACCGATATCCTCCGCCTCGGGCGTCGGCACGCGGCGCACATCGAAATTGTAGAGGATACGGCCGGGAGGCAGCGTGTCGGGTTTGCGAAACGGCTCGCCCATCGGTCCGGGTTCGATCCACTCCGCATCAAGCGCCGCCAGAATGGCCTCGATCTCCCTGGGAGCGGTGTTCAAGGCGTCGACGTAGGCTGGCGCCAGCGCAAGCACAGCTTCGACGTCAGGCGCGCTTTGTTTCAATACTGCTTGCACTGCATCGCGGGGTGACTGTCCGTCATCAACAACGGCTTCGACCAGTCTGCGCGCCACTGCGCGCACGGTCGATGTCTTCTCCTCCAGCACGGCGTCCAGATCGTTGCCCAACATTCCGGCGACCATCGCCGACATGGCTTCGCCCTGCGGCGCGTCACCGAGAATTTTTCCGCCCCACGGCATGTTGCTGGCGTCCAACTCATCGATGTAGTCGCCAGCCGCCGTCGCCAAAACGTCGAGCTCAGCGGCGTCGACGTCTATTTCCAGACCGCGCGACAATCCGGAGGCTTGCACTTCCCTTCTGATCGCGGCGTCGAAACCGGCCTTCTGGGCGTCCGGCGCGCCGTCATAGCGGTTGAGCAGAGCGCGCAGTTCGCCAACAGTCTCGCTGGCGTCGGAGGGCGTGACGATGTTGTACCATCCGGGCGTGAGCGCCATGCCCTTGCGTTTGTTGCTCAGGGCGCCGCTGGCCCCCAGACGCTCGGGATGAATATGCGGCAGACCTCCAAGTATGATGCCGATATGGTCATCCGCTAATGGGCCCTGAGATTTTCCAGGCTGCAGGACAATGTTGGAGAATTTGCTGACCCACGCATCCGCTTCCCATTCATTCTGAAGCCAGAGGAAGAAGGCGAGATACTGGTGATGCGGCGGCAGCGCATCCTTGGACATCAGGACCTCTTCGTCCTCGAGATACCCCCACATCGGGTGCGGCGCGATCAGGATGTTACCGAACTCAATGCGCGGTATGAGAATAACGGACTGGCCATCCGGCGTTCTGGAGACCATCGTCTTGCCGGGCGGCGGACCCCAGACGGCTTCGATCTCCCGGCGGCGCTCGACCGGCAACAGATTGTACCAGGAAAGGTATTGGGACAGCGGCACCAAGGCCGCCGAACCGTCCGCTGCGCGCTTCGCCAGCTCGCCCTGTGACCAGTTACCGACATTGGAAGCTTCGCGCGACATGCGCTCCGCCAGCTGCTCGGCCGTCGGTAGCGGCGCATCTCCGAGGGAATAGCCAGCAGCGTTTAGTTCTGCGAGAACGCGTTGAAACGAACCGGGCACATCGAGAAAGTCGTCCGGATCTCCGCCGACATCTGACTTGCCGCCAGCCTCGCTCCAGTAGGTGAACACCACGCGCTTGTCGGCATTGTTCAACCGCCGCAGCTTCGCCCAAGCCAGGGCGCGCTCCACCCGCCACTCGATCTGATCCTCCATAGGGATGTATTGCCGGGTGCTGGAAGCTGGATCGACGCCTGCGATCGCCAGTGGCTCGAACTGGCCTTCCCATTCCGCATCCACGACGCGGCTGGTCATTTCTGGCGCCAGTCCGCCCGGCGAAGCGCGATAATCTTCCACCGAACCCTTCGCGAAAGGAATGCTCTGGAGAACCGGCACGCCGAGCTGACGGATCTGATCTACGCCGGCCTCGCGATCCCGAACATTGAGGCGCTCGCTGTCGTTCAGCAGCACATCGATAACCGGCTGCCCGTCCCTCATGAAAGGTGTGAAGTCTGCAGCCCCGGTCCTCAGAAGCGTGACCGCCACGCCGCCCTGCGCTTCGATCTCGGAGATGAGCAGATCCAGAGCTGCAGTGTTTTCGTGGCGGTAGTAGACAATATAGCTTGAGAGGCCGACCGCGGGCTTCGCAGCGTCATACCTGACGCCATCCGACCGCTCGCCATACCAAGCCAGATATCCGTCGAGGTCATTGAACAGGCCTGAAGCGCTGGGGTGATAGAAGCCTTGCCTTGGATAGACGACTGGCTCAGCGGCTGACTTGCGCGCCTCCGCGCCCGTCACTGCTGATGCCAGGTAGCGGATCAACGCCGCATCATTCTCGACTGAGCGGTTGGCCCAGTAGACCGGGATATCAGCGTGATGAGCGATGTCGACATTGCCCTGCAGCGCGCCGTCCGGATTGACCACGACGAGCCTGGTCGATTGTGACAGCTGCGCGATCTCGGCCGCGCTCAACGCAAGTCCCTCCGCCGACCCGTCGATGAAGACGAGATCGTAGCCGTCGAGATCGCTGCCCGCGGTCAGCGCTTTGGCTGTCGGTTCAGCCGTAAAGATGTCCACGCTCGCGGCGTCCCGTGCCCGATCTGCACCCTTGCGCAGGTCTTCCGCCCCGTTCGATTCCTTTGCTTCGAAAACGATCGCAATTTGCGGCTTGTCATGTTCGGCCGCGCACGCTGCCCCGAGCAGCAACAGACAGGCAGCGATCAGGAAACGGCAGGACATGTCAGCCTCGCTTACTGGGGAGGAGGGATTGTTGGCGGCGCTTCGCCTTCCGGCACGTAGACGACCTGTCCGTCAGGCAGTTGGTAGGCGATGCCGAGGCGCGTGCCCTGCCCTGACAGGTTGGTGTCGGTCACCCGCTGGACCTTGATGCTCTCGCGCGTCTTGGAAATGATCTCCATCGAACCGTCTGCGTTCGTCTTGACCAGCGTGGTGCTGCTTTCTGGATCCAGGAGGTCAGTCGAGGAAAAGAGCGTGAACAGAGCGATCAGCAGCGCCACGATGAAGGCGATGCTGACGTCGAATAGATTGGCGAGGCCCGCCAACGGATCTTCGTCCTCGCCCGGCGGCGGCCCGTGCGACCCATAGCGGTGTCGGTGAACGAAGCGCATGGCTCAGACCGCCCCCGCTACACCAGCGCCAGAAGGCGCGCTTCGCAACAATTCCTCAGCCCTGAAAGATAGCGTCTGTGCGTCCGATCTGACCCACGCCTCACGAGAAGCGGCGATGAGGTAAGCAATCACGCTTATCGCAAGTCCGATGACCGTGGCGGCGAATGCGGTGACCATGTTGCTCGCCAGAGCCGGCAGGTTGCCCTCCGCCAGACCGCGAAGCGCATAGGCCATCGGGATCAGGGTGCCCATCAGTCCCAGCGCCGGCCCGACGCGCACGGCCAGTCGTAACTGAGCCAGCGATCGCCATAGTCGCCGCTCCTCATCCTGCAGCGTCTTCTCGATCCGCAGGTCCAGCCCCTGTCCCGGATCTATGGCGGCGCTTTCATCAAGGCGCGCGAGGGCGGATTCCAGACTGCGCCGATGGCCGCGATATCGATCGAAGGCTTCTCTCAGGTAGGCGCCAATCGTCACCGGATTGCCGCCGCAAGTCCGAGCAGGCCATGACCCATCAATAACCCGGCCACGATGTGCAGCACTTCGCGGATTTGATCGATCGCAGTCATGGTCGCTCCGGCAGAGGTGAAACAATGTGGCGGTCTGCGGAGAACGCTCGCCGCAGACCGCCGCTGTCAGAAGTCCTGGCGGTATTCCACGAGGAAGTTGCGGCCGCGGAATGGGTAGTCGTTCTTTTCGTAGTAGTACTCGTCCGTGATGTTATCGAGCTTGAACAACAACTGGCTCGCGTCGTTGATCCGCCAGCCGGCAGTCAAATCGAAAACCAGAAAATCGGGGTATTCAAACGTTCCGCCAGCGCCGTTCGTAAATACCCGACCTGCGCTGAAATCCCTGTCCTCCATGCCCTGCACATGGCGGCCGCCTAACCGCGCCGAGTAGACACCATCGTCGTACCCGAAACCGAAGTTGACCTTGAACTCAGCGACGTTCCGGATTGTGCTTGGTCCGGTCGACAGCTCTTCTTCGCGTGTGAAATAGTAGGTTAGCGAGCCATCAGCCTCCCAGACGCGCTCGCGTCCACCGAACAGCCCTCCGATGTCGAACTGTCCCTGCGCCTCCAGACCTTCTGCGGTCGATCCCGACGCATTCTCGTAGCTGGTGACCCGCAACGCTGGCGTATTGGTGGTCAGCACTGACGAGATGCGGTTCTTCACGTCGAGCTTGAACAGCGTCAGGTCGATGCCGAACATCATCCCGTCATATCCAACGCCGATGTCGTAGCTCTCGCTTTCCTCTGGTTCGAGACCCGGATTGCCTTCGGTGATCCGGACCTGCCCCCCGACGATCTGCTCAACGAAACCCGAAACCTGTGCGGGATCCGGCACGACGAAGCCGGTGCCAGCGCTTGCATGAATACGCCACGGGCCGTCGGCATCCGGTCGAAAGACAATGCCCGCACGAGGATTGAATGTATCCAGCGTTGACGTGCCGGGTGAAAAGGTTCGGTTGTTGCCAAGCGACGTCAGCGTCTTTGTCTCGATCTCATCAAAGCGTCCGCCAGCGTTGAGTATCAGCCTGTCGTCAAACAGGCGCGCTGTGAGGTCGGCGAAAGCGCCGATCGTCTCGCGCTCGTAGTCAGGGGAGAAGGAGCCGCGCTGCGAACCGTCGGGATTGAAGAACGCCGAGGTCTCTTCAACGAGCTGATAGTCCGCGCCGATGATGAGATCGTAGTTGTCGCTCAGCGCCCAGTTGTCCTGGAGTTGCAATCCCTTCCAGTCGATATCGTTTGTTGAACTGAGAAACTGCTCCTGGCCAGGCGGCTTGTCTGAGTAGGACTGCGCCTCCGCTGTCTGGTAGTAGAGCGCCAGCAACTCGTGGGCGCCAACCGAACCGGTAAGCGAGATGTCGCCGCCAAAGTTGGATTCATCCTTGTCGCTCTGATTGCTCGTCCCATCGGACTCCGCGCCCGGGGTCTCACTGTCCGGCGCATCGAAGCCCAGCAGACGAACCTGTGCTTCCCAGTCGCCGCCCAGCTTGACGGCGGCCCTTGCGAAGATGTTGTTGTTCACGAACTCTGTGTTGGGCCTGTCCGCACCGTTGCCCTGCGTGAACGCGCCAAACGTTTCCCCTCCCGAGCCCAGCTCATAATCGTCGCGTTGCGCCAGATGACTGAATGCAAGGTCGAAGTTGACCGCATCGCTGAGCTCGCCCCCGATTTGCGCACCGAGCTTTGTCGTATCGTAGCTGCCGTAACCGACGTTCACGCTGCCGCCGACCTCACCCTCTGATTTCCGGGTGATGTAGTTGACGACGCCGCCCATCGCGGACGCCCCGTAGATCGCTGATGCAGAGCCCTTCAGAACTTCAACGCGCCAAGCCGGCGGTTGCGATGTTGCCCATGCTCTCGGCGCCCGCCGGACGACCGTCTATGAGCACCAGTACGCGCTTGTTGGTGCCCGAAAACTCCGGCCGAAATCCGCGAAGGCCGACGCCGGCCAACCCGCCAGGATACTGGATCACATCGACGGACGAGTTCTTCTTCAGCACATCCGTGATGTCGACGCCGGTGGTGTTGAGGAGGTCGTCCTCGTTGATGACCTCAATCGTGGCTGGGATGTCCGCGATGTTCTGTTCCGCACGGCTGGCTGTGACCACGACGGTTTCCCGCGATCCCTCAGAATCCGGACCCGACTGCGCGCTCGCCACCCCCCCTGATGCAGCCGCGGCGGCCGCTGACAGAACCAGTGTCGCGCCGACCCCTCGAAAAAGTCTTGCTTTTAGCATGTTTGACATCCCCTGAATTCAATACCCCGTATCGTTACGTTATAACATAGTCCAGTCGCTTCCGCGTTTTCCTGGATGCGAGTTGTCCCATCCGAACTGTCGAATTGAGCTTGAGCGTGCGCCTGCCCAGAAAACCGGACAGTCCATGGCAAAAATGAGCGGCTCGGCGCAGTCAAGGCGTTTACCGTGACCGTTACCGTTACGGCGACGTTACAGGTGGGGCCGTCGGCTGGCGTGCGAGAGCGCAGTGCGGTCTGAGCCCAGGTGCAAACCTGCTATCGGTCCGGCTGTTTGAACTGCGACTGCAGAAGCGTCGAATGGGCCGTAGAGGATACGACCGAGCCATGGCCGACTTCGGAGAGAGAGACGTACTCGTTCCAGACAACTGCCCAACCGGTGCCGAATCGGCGGATCGCCGGGATCGATGACTGCTCGGCAGTGTGTGTCAGGCGCCGGATATTCGAAGCCGGTGCGCCGGTTCGGTCGAAGATCCGGGCGTAGAGTTCACCCTGGCCCTGGTCGCGGTCGGACCAGACGAGCGCGAGATCCTTGTCGCCGAACGCGAGATAGGCCCCAATTGATGCGGCCGCGGTGTGGCTCACGCGGTGGGATTCAGTCGCCTTCTGGATGACCGCGTCGATCGTTGCGCCTGCGCGCAGATAGACTTCCCGGTTCCCATCCCGCTCGTCGAACCAGGTGAGCGCAGCCTCTCCATTCTTTCCGATGGCGATGTCCGGGTAGAGTGATGCGAAGCCATCGTCTGAAGACATCTGCGTTTGTACGGCGTCGCCGTTTGCGATTGCGATATGCTGCAACTCGTTCCGGGCGTTTCCCAGACCCGCATCGAACACAATGTGAAATACGCCGTCGCCTCCGACGGCCGCGTTCAGATTCCACGTGTCGCGACTGGCTGCGCCGGATTGCAAAGCGTCGCCGAGGAACTCGCCATCCGGGGACATTTGGACGCTCCACACCTCGGCTTCTTGCGATACTGCGTCCGCGTCCTGTTCGATCCATGCGACAGCGAGGGCGTCGTCGACCGCCCGCACCACGGGGTTGCGCGTGACCCGGTGCCGCTCGCCCAAGCGCTGGCGCCAACGCTTCTGACCTTCGATCGAAAATCGCCCGACCCACGCGCTTAGCGCGCTGGTGCGCATGTCCTTCTCGTACCAAGCCACGATGACATCGCCGTCCATGAGCAGAAGATCTGGTTCATAGGCGTGGTGCGGACCGGTCGTGATGCGAACCGGTGCGCCCCGCGTCTTTCCGGCGGGCGTCAGGAGCTGCAGGAAGATCGAATCTGGCGCTTCATATCCGCCGTGCCAGCCGGCGAGGAGCGTCTCACCATCTGTCGCGAGAGACAGTTCGTAGGCCGTCATGCCCGGAGGGCTAATAGTGCTGACGACCTGATCTGTCTGAAGTGAAGCGCATGCCGCCGCACAAGACGCTAGGGCGGCTAAAATCGCCAGCCGCAGGCCATCAGGCGCCCCGGGCAACGACACCCCGCCAGCGCCAGGCCGCCATCAACCCGATCAGCGCGACGACCGGCCATGCGAAATCCCATCTCGTCATGGGCCGATACTCGCTTGTCTGCATTTCCGGCTGCTGCTGTGAACGGTCGATCTCTTCCATCACATACCCTTGGTCTTCCGCCATCGCCTGCGCCGCAGCCAACTCGGGAGCGCCCTGCAGATCGGGAAGCTCCGCAATCGCATCCGTCGGCGCGGATGTGCCGGGGCGCTGAGAGCGCTCCAAGGCATCGTTGCGGTTGGCGAATGTGCGCAGATCTGCAGCCGCAACCTCAATCGACTGCTCCATCGCGCCCTCGAACGCAGCACGCGCAGCTTCAATGTCAGGGGTTGGCACCCCGACCTTGACGGCCTCGTCCATCACGTATTCGAGCAACCTCGCGTTCTCGCAGGTGACTGCGGAGCAACCGGCGCCGTGCTCGTTGACGTTGTCGATGAACTCGCGAATGAGGGTGGCCTTTGTCGCTTCATCCGCCGCCCAGTAGTCCTTGCGGACGGTTTCGATCATCCGCGCCGTGATATCCTGGTATGCGAAGGGCGAGTTTTCCTCGAAGTATTCCTTCATGCCCATGTCGTGCTTGTCTTCAACGTAGACTTCGAAGGTTTCCTGCCACATGGCGTCATCAACGGCGGTGGTGATGGTTGCATCCCAGCCCCACAGGTACTCCACGAACTCACGCATCGCGGCGGCGCCGGCATAGCCCTCCTTCTGCATGCCTTCGATCCAGGTGGGGTTCACGTAGCGAGACCGGAACTCCTGCCCGATGAACTTGTCGAGCCCGGTCATCTGCGGATTGCCCGGGTCGCGCGTGTTGGTGACGACCGCGTCAGGCGTGGTGCCGTCTATGCTCCGCACAGCAGATGCGAGGCCGCCCATGTACATGAACATGTCGTCGTTATCGAGCGAGCCGTAGAGCATCGTCGAACTGGAATGAACGACCTTCTCAACACCAGAAAGGTTCAGCCGGAAGACATCGGCCATCTCCTCGCCCCAGAATCCGTTGCCGAACCCGTGGCCCATCTTGCGGATGTAGTCGTTGGCGAAACCGGCTTCGTCATCCCACGAACCACTGGCGGACACGATGTTCGACGTATTGAGGTTGTATGTGCCGGGCGGCTCGTCGAAGATTCTCACGCCAGCAAGCTTGTCGGCCTCTTCCGGCGAGCGACCCAGAGCGATCAGCGCCTCCCGTGTCTCTAGATAGTGTTTGCGGACAAGGTTGTCGGCTTCCTCCAGCGCCTTCACGCGTTGCACGGCCTCGTCCATCAGCCGCGTCACGTTGCCGAACAGTCCCTCTGCGGCCGACGCAATGACGATGTCCACACGCGGTCGGCCCAGTTCGCGGCGCGGAATGACTTCCACGCCCACGACCTTGCCGCGCGCATCCCAAACCGGGCGGGTGCCGAGCAAGTGGAAGATCTGTGACTCCAGAACGCCCTCATGGCGCATCGTCTCGTCGCCCCATATGACGAACGAGACTTTTTCGGGATACGCGCCGTGTTCCTTGAGATGGTCGGCCAGCATCTGGTCAGCGAGCTTCACACCCATCTTGTAGGCGGCCGGCTTTGGCACCTTGTCAGGATCGATCCCGTAGAAGTTCTTGCCAGTCGGGTAGGCGTCCGGATTGCGGATGGGTTCCCCGCCGCTCCCGGCCGGCAGGAACTCGCCGGATAGGGCCGCGACAAGACTCTCGAGCTCGCGCGTGGCGCCAGTCCGGATGCGATCTTCCATGTCCGCAGAAAAAACCTTGCGCTCATCGGGCAGTTGCGATCGGTCCGCGCTGACCACGGCGTCCACCGTACTGGCGATCGCGTCATCCTCCGGCGTGCGACCAAAGGCGTGAAGGCCGTATGGGATCAGCTGCTCCTTGAGTTCGGCCAGATAATCCTCGATCTCGTGGATCTGCCGGTGGCTGATCTTGCTGTCGAGCTCGAGACCGAGATCCTTGGCGATCCCCATCTCGACGATCTGAGTGCGCAGCTCGTCGTGATAAGCCTGCGCCAGCTCCGGGTTCTTGGACTCGTTGCGGTGGTGGTCGTTGATCAGCTCGGACAGCTTTGCGAGCTCTTCGGTCAGGCCGCCCTTCACGAATGGCGGCACCATATGGTCCACCAGCATCGCCGCGCCGCGCCGCCGCGCAACCAACCCTTCACCGACGACGTCCACATTGTAGATGTAAATGTCCGGCAGATCCGCGATCAGCGCATCGGGCGCATCTTCCGGGCTCAGTCCCGCGTCGCGACCATCCAGCCATTCCAGGGTGCCATGCGTGCCGACATGGACAACAGCGTCGGCCTTCAGGCCGTCACGCAGCCATTTGTACACCGCAACATACTGGTGATGCGGCGCCAAGTCCTTCGCGTGGTAGAGCTTTACGAGATCCTCGCCCCATGCGCGCGACGGCTGAGGCGTAAGTGTGATCTTGCCGTACTGGACGACTGGAACGATCAGCGACGCGTTGCGACCTTCGCCAATGGTCATCAACTCGCCATCAGCCGGGTCGCCCCAGTCGCTCGTGATCTTGTCGCGCAGGACGGGCGCATACCCCTTCAACCAGCCCTCATATTGAGAGACGGGGATCCGGACGGCGTTGCCGGCGGCGATCATTTCGTTCAGCTCACCAGGCGCGGCGCTCGAAACGTTGCGCGCCTTTTCGGTGATGTCGGCGAGCACCTTGTCGGTTGAGGGCGGAGCGCCGCCAACGTCAAAGCCTTCCGCGTGCATCTTGGCCAGCATGTTCGCCATCGTCTCGGCTACGTTGAGGTAGCTCGCCCCGATGCTCGCCTTGCCCGGCGGGTAGTTGTAGTAGAGCACCGCCACGGACTTGTCGGCGTTGGCCTTGCGCCGCAGTTCGGCGTACTTCAGCCCTCGCCGCACCGCGAGATCGACCTGGGACAGGACGGGCGATGTGATGACGGCGTTGATGCCAGTCAACGGATCACGCACCTTCTCTTTCGTTCCCACCACAGTTGGCGCCACCGTCCCGACCAGTTCAGGCGTGGCGAGGTTGAATGTACCTTCGAACATCGAAAGGCCTGTTCGCGAGGTCCTCCAGTCTTCCTCGCTGCGGCCATAGAGCGTGATCAGATTGAGGGCCGGTACATTGACCTCATCAAGCCGCTTCCAGGCATCGCTGTCCGCGAACATGAAATTGAGACCAAGGATCACGTCGACGCGCGGCGTGCCGTCCTGGTTGAGCAAGAGCCGCTGTGCGCCCACGTCGCCGGGATAGCCAAAATAGGGTACGGCGACGGCGCCTGCTTCTTCGATCGAGGCGATCAGCGCATCGATCAGGGCGATGTCCCCGCTGTAATAGGCCGCCTTGAAGAACCCGACGCCAACGCTTGGTGCATCTGCCTTCGCTTTTCCGTTGGAGCGCCGCCACTGATCGAACTCGTTCCACGTCTCGAACACACGTCCGTCGCCGCCGTCGGGATAATAGTATCCGTAGTTCAGCGATGGCTGCGGATTGGGCAGCTTCAGGCCATCAACGCCGGCCCGGCTCAGCGCCAGCTTCATCAGGCCCAGTTGATTTGAGGACCCGCCATTCTGCCAGTAAGCCTGCGCGCGATTGTCCAGAACCGCGCCCTGTCCTTCATAAATCTCCGAGCCAACGAGGCCGACGCCTACCGCCAGTACAGCGCCATCCGCCGCAACCGTCGGGATGATGTCGATGTCGTGCTGATCGTTAAACTGACCGAGCATCTGCTCGTTCATCATGTCGAACACGAGCACATCAAGGGACGTCATCTCCTCGGGCTCGATATCCGCCACCGAGCTCTCAGACATCAGGACGAGCTCGACCTCGCCGCGCAGCTCCGGGTGTTCGCGCACCAAAGCCTGGAACGCGCTGAGGGTTCCGGGGAGGTTGCCATCGGAAAACACATAGCCGAGGCGCACAGGCTCCGCGTTGGCGAGGCCAGTTGAAGCGAGAGCCGCCAGAAAGAGACTAAGGAGCCGGATCAGCAATCTCGCCCTCCTCCGCGCCAGCACCTTCGGCGTCCGGCACATAGATGATCTGCCCGTTGGCCAGGCGATAGGCTGTGCCGAGCCTCTCGCCATCGCCCTCTCCGGTCTGCCCCGTCAGCTTGTAGGCGGTGATTTCCTGTCCCTGCTTGACGATGATTTCCTGCTCGCCCTGCGCGTTGGTCTTGACCATTGTGACCTCGCTGTCGGGATCCATCAGGTCGCCCATATTGTAGACGGAGAATAGCGAGATCATCAGGCCAACGATGAACACGATGGACACGTCGAACAGGTTCGCGACGCTCGCGAGCGGATCCTCCTCCGCGACCTCCTCGGGGGGCGCAAGCTTCAGGAAGCGTCCCATCAGCGATCTTCCATTTCGGCCACAACGACCTCGGCCAGATAGCGCTGCTCGCGGATCGTGGCTTCAACCCAGGTCTGACGCATCGCCACCAGCGCATAGGCGATCGTGCCTGTGGCCAGACCTACGATCGTCGTTGTAAACGCCACGACCATCTGACCGGCCATCGCCTGCAAATTGCCTGCAGCCATGGCCGCGAGCGAGCTCCCCATCGGGATCAGCGTGCCAATCAGTCCAAGGCTGGGGCCGATCTTCACGAGCGCTCTTGGACCGAGCAATTCCTTGCGAAGCCGCTCTTCGTGTTCGGCGACCGCATTCTCCAGCCCGCCGTGCTTCAGGGACCCCGCCTGATGAAGGGCCTGCACGGACGCCAGCAAGCTGCGCAGGGGGGCTGGCAGTTTCGATGTGCGGTCATCTCCGGCTTTCAGGACCTCGCCCTGCTGCAGCCACTGCCTGATATTGAACCCGTCGTGTTCTGACCGACGGCGGATCGCGAGGACAAGCGACTGGCCAACAAAGTAGAGCGTGAATCCCACACAGACCCAAAGGAGCGCCATGACGGGGAAGCGCAGCACCTGCCCCAGCGCGAAGAGACCGTTTTCCAGAGCACCAAGCAGGTTCATTTCGTTTTCCATACACCGCGCAGCACGCCAGCTGCGATCGCCACTATCGCGAACAGAGCCGCCCAGACCGGCACGCTGATCGCTTCCGCTTCCACAAAAGTTCGATTGAGCGCTTCGGCCGAGCGCCAGCCGTCTATCACACCTGCAACGGTTGCAAACACGACCGACGCACCTGCAACGCAGGCAAGCGTCCATCCGGCGCCGCGGGTCGAGATCGTCGTCGACTTGCGGAAAACCAGAACGGCGAGCGCGAGCAGCGCGATAGATGCGCCGATTGCGAGCGGGAGCCCGGCGCCGCTCGCACTGAACAGACTTGCCGCCAGCCCCGCAAACAGCCCCGCGAAGCCCGCACTCTGGTTATGGCCCAGCGGCCGCAGTACGGCCCACATGGCAGCAATTGCGAGCAACCCGGCAATCCATTCCGGTTGCGGCATCAACCACATTGTCGCCGCGCCCGCAGCAATGCCAAATGCCGCTAACGCGATCGCCAGGCTCCTCACATTTCTTGAACCTGCAGAACCGAAGACAACGGCTGCAATCATGCAGGCGAGCCAGGTGGCCGATATGATGAACGGCGGAGAACTCATGGCATTAAGATCGTTCGTCAAGCATCGCGTATCAATCAGCAATGGCGCCGCGCCACTCGGCAATCGCATCAAAACGGCGTCAGATCAAAGCTCTATTGCGATGGGCGGATCCGGAACTCGTTCCCCGGCTCGCCCGGAGGGATCACGTCGAAATACCCCTCTACGACCAGGCGAATGGTGACCGGATCATCAGAATGGTTCCGGAAGTACCAGCCGTGGATGCCTTCCATCGGCGCCGTGAATGACCCTGCATCAACCAGCGCTTCGGCGGCGCTATACTGAATAACAGTCTCTTCCTCGCCCTCTTCAACCACGTCGTGGCCATGGAAATCATACTCGACAGCCACATCAGCCGGCACCCCCTCCGGACCCAGCGCCTCCCAGCTGTAGAGAGCGCCCTGCCCCGGTTGCATATAGACCTTGTATTCCAGCCGGTCCTCGTCCCAACCGGCGGGACCGAGCGGGATATCGGCAGTGTGAACGGTCTTTTCTCCGGCCGCGGTATAAGACAGGAGGCCGGGATCATACTGTGGTTTCGGTGCTGCGGCGTCCGTTTCCGGCGCTTCAGCCGAGCAAGCCGCAACGAACATGAGGGCGGCTACGCCGGCACTCTGAGCCAGATAGCGTTCGACTGTTTTCATGTTTGTCTCCTAAACGGCAGCACAAAAAGAAAAGCCGCCACGGACCGCTACGAGCCCGTGGCGGAGAGCAGATCAGCCGGGGGAGGAGGACCGTGACTGACCTTCAGAGCACCTTTGAATGTTCTGCAGCCTCACTAGTTCGTCTTGTCCATCTTGAAGCGAAGACCGACGTAGACTGCCGAGCCCGGTGTGGCGTAGCCCCGTACCTCCTCGTAATCCTCATCAGTGACGTTCTCGACGCGGCCATAGACTTCGACCTGATCGTTCACCTGATAGCTGATCGCAGCCCGAAGCAGCGTGTAGGCGTCGAGCGTGGTTTTCACAGGCGAGAACCCGCCGGTGAAATCATTGTCGAGCTGTTCGCCATTGTATGTCACGCCGAGCGTCAGCTGGCCGCGGCTTTCCATGAAACGGAAATTGGCGTCGAGGCTGGCGAGGTTTTCCGGGCGCCGGACTTCGGGAGTGCCGTTCGGATCGGTGGATTCCACATAGGTATAGGAGCCGATCAGGTCGATATTGTCAGTCGGGAAGATCCGGAATGACGCCTCGACACCTTCGCGGTCGCTCTCGCCGGTATCGTTGACCGGGGTGCCGATGAAGGTCGGCGGCGGGAACGCCGTCATGATCTCGTTTTCAAGCGTTGACTGGAAATAGGTCAGATCGACGACTGCGAGACCGTTGGCGAACGTTTGTTCAATGCCAGCATCCCAGCCGAACGCCTCCTCGGGTTGAAGGTCCGGATTGCCCATGTAAGTGCCGGGGTTGAACCCGAACTGTTCAAAGAAGGTAGGATTGGTGACGCCAGTCCCGGCGCTGGCATGCAGACGTGCCCCCGAGTTCGGTATGACCCACGATGCCGATGCGCCATAGGTCTGCACATCTTCAAAGTCTTCGTTGTCGTCGTGCCGCGCTGTCGCCAGCAGATAGAACTGATCGGCAATTTCGGCGCGGTACTGGACGCCGAGACCGAGCAGGTTTCTTTCCTGCTCATCCGCCTGGGCGGGCGAGAACGGCATCGTGTTGCGGTATGTCTCGTTCTCGTGGTCCGCAAATCCCGTCAGGTAGCTGAGGAAGCCGGGGCCGCCGAACTGGAACGTGGACTGGACTGAGAAATTGGTGCGCGAGGACTCGCTGCCGAACGTTCCGCCATCGGTTTCACTGTCGGTGTAGGACGTCGAGGCGATCGTCTCCCAGACACCATCCATGAGCGTAAGCGTCGCGTCGCCGGCGATGTTGAAATCCTGGGTGTCGCTGAAACTCGCGTCATCGAATGTTCGACCCTGGCGACCCGGAATGCCGGAGAAGTCGAAGCCGTCCAGATCGGAGCTCTTGTCCACATAGCGTGCGAATCCGCCAACCTTGAAGACAGGAGACAGCGCTGCGCCGGCACGGAGGTACAGCGTTGCGACTTCGTTGCCTTCCTTGTCGCCGTCGATAGACGGCGGGCCGTTGAACGCGCCTGCTTCCGAGCTGTCAAACCCTTCGGTCTCGAGGAACGTGAACCCGGCCGAGAAATAGTTGCGGCCGTCGCCGAGGCCGCCGCTCGCCTGAAGTTGCTGGGTGTCGAACGAACCGACCTCGGCCGCCGAATTGAAGTAATATCCGTTCGTTTCGCGCTTGGTGATGATGTTGATCACGCCGGCAAGCGCGTTAGAGCCGTAAAGGCCGCTTTGCGGGCCGCGAAGCACCTCGATGCGCTCGACATCACCGGAAAGCAGCGTCGAGGTCTGTTTCACCGCTTCCGGCGGCGGAGATATCGACGCCGTCGAGCAGAACCAGCGTGTGGTTGCCTTCGGCGCCTCGAATGCGCACCGCCGTCAGACCGCCGAACGGCCCCGTGCGACTGACCGCCAGACCCGGGATCTGCCGAAGCGCGTCAGAAACATAATTGTATCCGCCGTCCTCAAGCTGCTCGCTGGTGAACACGCTGATGGAGTTGCCAACCTTCTCGAACTCGATCGGAACCGCCGCGGCGGTGACGACCACGACTTCGCGCTCACGTACTTCGGCGCTGGTTTGCGCAGCGGCTGCGCCGGTCACGATCGCCGCCAGAGCGGTTCCGAACGCCAGCTTCCCCCAAGCCGACACATACCCCTGATATTTGCTCAACTCGCCTTTGCTCCCTGACAACTGGAAACGGCCGCAACTAGCTCCCGAAGCAGCACGTTCGGTATTTCAACCAAATGATGAGCGGCTCATCGCAGCTGTGCAGAAGGCGGATAAGGTCAATTACCGTTACAGGCTGCGTTACAATTGTAGGTGCATGATTTTATGAGAAAAAGATGCGGTCGCGGCTGTCGCGAAGGAGGCCGTTACGCGGGCCGCGACCGCACATCTTGAAGACAGGACCAGCCGCGTCCAGTCTATATCGAGTGTCCAGCGCGACGCGTTGCAGGTCGTCACGCTCCGAGCAGCGAACCGTGGGTTGGCTGAATCGCTGATCGACAGCTAAAACTAACCCACGGCACCCGGTAGTGGAGGTGAATAACCGTTACTGTAACGCGGGGTTGGCTCCGAACTGGAGCTCGATGGGAAAATCTGTGTCTCAGTCTGTGCAAACCATCATGCTGCGGACTGATCGCTCTCAAGACTCTCGCCCTCGAAAGAGGAGACGGCGTCAGTAGCTCAACGCCGATCCACTTCAAACAATCGTCCTTAACTGGTCGCGGTCACATGCCCTCACTGACGTCGGAGCGTTCACTTGCTCGGGCGCAACCTGCTCTGCGCCCATTAGCGAACCAACGAACCTGGTCTCACAGTTTTGCGACAAAGAAACACAGAGGCTCAGACCTGAGCTACAAGCCGGACCCGCGGCATCGCCGGTCCTATGCGAACCAACGTGACCTTGCCGACACCGGCCATCCAACCGACGCCTCACAAAACTGGCGCCAGTTTTTCTGAACATCTCAATTGCAAAGCGACCTGAACGACGGTATTGGCGTTGCGACTAATTCGCAATTTCAAACGTGAGGTCCGATTGTGAACGCCCTTCGCCAGTCGATGGCCTGGCTGCACACCTGGACCGGACTGCTCCTCGGATGGGTGCTGTTCTTCGTTTTTCTGACCGGCACGTACGGCTATGTGAACACTGAGGTCGATCGCTGGATGCGGCCAGAGATCAAGCCGGTCGCATCCATGCCGGCGACGGCCGAATTGCTGCAAACTGCAGAAAGCAGGCTGGAAAGCGAGTACGCCGACTCTCAAAGCTGGTTTGTGTATTTTCCGGGCGGCCAGCGCGGCGCGCCGTACCAGATCGGCTGGCGGACGTGGCCGGAGGGCGATGCGCGTTTCGGAGTGTTCAACCAGGAGACGCTCGATCCTGTAACCGGCAACTCCCTCAGCGAGGAAACCCGCGATACGGGCGGCGGGCAGACGCTTTATGCGATGCACTACGCCCTGCATTACATTCCCTATGACGCCGCCATCCTCATCGTCGGCGCGGCGACCATGTTCATGCTGGTGGCGATTTTGACCGGCATCGTGGTGCACAAGAAGATCTTCGCTGACTTCTTCACGTTCCGGCCGCGAAAGGGTCAGCGCAGCTGGCTTGACGGTCACAACGTTCTCAGCGTCGCCGCGCTGCCCTTCCATCTGATGATCACGTGGTCGGGCCTGATCTTCTTCATGTACACGTACATGCCCTTCGCGATCGACCAGAACTATCCGGAAGGCGAAGCGCGCGATCAGTTCTTCATCGAAGCCTTCGGAGGAGACAACATCGCTCCCGGCGTCGCCAGCCCGCCCGCACAGCGCGCGCCGCTGGTTCCGATGCTGAGAGAGGCGGAATCGCGGTGGGGCGAAGACGCTGTCTCCATGGTGCGGGTCGAGAGCCCCGGCAGGGAAGGCGCCGAGGTGATGTTGCTTTCGCGCGAGGACAGTGTGCGCCGCGCTCGCAATACACTTGTGTTTGACGGCGAAACAGGCGCGGTGCTCAGCGAGGGTCCGGGCGGGACGGCGCCGGGCCAGCTCGACCAGGTGCTCCTCGGGCTTCACGAGGGCCGCTTCGCTGGACCTTTCATGCGTGGTCTGTTCGTGCTCGCCGGTCTTGCCGGAACAGCCATGGTCGCAACCGGGCTCGTGCTGTGGTCCACAAAGCGAAAAGCGAAGCTTGCAAAAACGGGTCAGCCACACGCCGGCATCGCGACGGTCGATGTCCTGAATGTCGGCGTCATCGCCGGCCTGCCGATCGGCATTGCCGCCTACTTCTGGGCCAACCGGCTGCTGCCGATCGAGATGGTTGGGCGCGCAGACTGGGAAGTGCATGTCATGTTCCTGACGTGGGGCGCGACATTCCTCTATCCGATCATACGGCCGTTGAGCCGCGCATGGACGGAGATGTGGGGGGTCGCCGCGTTCGCCTATGGCTTCCTGCCGGTCCTGAATGCAATGACGACGGACCGCCATCTGCTGAACTCGGTTGCTCAAGGCGACTGGGTTGTCGCCGGGTTCGATCTGGCGGCGCTGGCGGCAGGCCTCTGCCTCGGCTGGGTCGCATGGATTTCGCATCGCAAGACGGAAGCAGGCGTCAAGCGCCGCCCCGCCGCGTCGTCTGCCGCGACCGGATCAGCTTCGCCCAGAGCCGGAGGCTGAACATGGCTGGCGCAAGATCTCCCGTGCGGCGGGGCAAGGATGAACCGCTGCTCGCCTACAGGCTCTCGATCGCCTCACGCATCCTGGCAGCCATCGTCGGCGGCTATGCGCTCACGACACTGATCACATTCATTCTGCCCATGGTTCTGCCGCTCATCGGCGTCAATCCAGCCGAAGCGATGCTGTGGGGGCTGATGATGAGCTTCCTGATTTATGCGGCGATCATCATGGCTGTGTTTCATCTGCGCACGGCGAAGCAGGCGTGGATCTGGCTCGTCGGGGCCAGCCTGCCGTGCCTCCTGATCGTGTGGCTGTTCTTTGAGCCGGTGAGTGCATGACGGTTTTGCTTGCGGTTTTCGCTCTGGTTCTGGCGACGGTGGGTTTCGCCGGGCTGGCGCTCGCCATGAATAAACATCACCGCGACGTATTCGGGCGCATGCCGACGCGCAGGCGCAAGCAGATGCTTCAGGCGATGAGCTGTGGGTTGCTGCTGTTGTCGCTGGCGAGTTGCATCGGCGCCTGGCGCGTCTCGCAGGGCATAACCGGCTGGTTCGGACTGGCGACCGTCGCCGTTGCGCTGGTCGCGCTGGGGCTCACCTACCTGCCCCGTATTCGCGCGCGATAAGCTCGCTGAGCTGCAGGCGCTATCCGATGTAGCTGACTCAATTGCAGAAAGTCAGATGGCTGATTAGGGCCACAAACCGTCACTCGGCAGCAACCGGCAAGTGACCAGTAACCGCCTCTTTCAAGACGACGCGCAGCACTTCGTCGGACCAAAGCCGCAACGCCTCCTCTTTCTCTTTCGCGTAGTCGTAACGCTGATAGACGGCGGCCAATGGTCCGGCAGCTGACGTCGCATGGTTCAACACGCGTTCAACAACGAACGGAGCTACGCCTAGCCTCGCCATACCGGTAGCCGCCGTACGCCGCAGATCGTGCAGACGCCAGTTCGTTACGCCGCTCGACTTGTCGAGCCGACGCTTGGCCCTGCTCCAGCCTGAAAAAGACGTCTCGCCCATCACGTCTGCTCGCGACGGAAACACCAGAGGGCCAACCTGCTCGATGTCTCGCAGGATTGCCAGCGCCGGCGTTGTCAGCGGCACGACGTGCAGCCTGTCTCCCTTGTTACGAACCGCGCTGATCGTCCACGTCTTTTCTTTCAGGTCCAACTCATCCCAAGCCATGCCTCCCACCTCCTCGCGACGCTGACCGGTGAGGGCGAGGAGCCGAACGATGTCGCCATACGGATACCCTGCGCTCAACGACGCGCGCCAGACAGCCGCCAGTTCCTTGTTCGTGAGAACCCGGTCGCGGGAGACTTCCGGAGATGGGGGACGTAGCAGATCTGCAGGCGATCTCTCGATCAGTCCCCGTTCTGCACACCAGCGCAGGTAGGTCTTGATATTGGCAAGCGTCCGGTTTGCGCCGGTTGCAAATCCTTTCTCCAGCACAACCCTGACGATATCGGCGCGCGTCAGACTGGAGACCGGTGTGTCGCCAAGCTCATCGACGAGATAGATCTCAAGCCGGCGCTTGGTCTGCAGCCAGCTGCGCTGGCGCGGTTTGGCGTAGCGCTCGATATACTCCTCGACAGTTGCAGAGATGGTGTTTGCGCGTTGCTGCGTCTTCGCGACTTTCGCTTCACGCCGAGCCTCGACCGGATCAATTCCGTTCTGCGCCTGCTCGATGATCTCGCGCGCCTTTTTGCGCGCCTCTGCGACGCCCATTCCCGGAAACACGCCGAGGGATACCCGGCGGAGTCTGCCTTCAGCGCGGGCCATGACCACGAACGTCTTGCGACGTGCCCCAACCCTCAAGCCAAGCCCGGGAACGAGCGCATCCCAGATTTCCAGCCTGCCGGCCGCGGGCGGATTGAGGTTGGCGATGCCAGTGTCTGTCAGCCGTTTCGTGGCCATGTCTCAGGGTCGCTCCCGAACATCTTAGGGTCGTTTCTGGGTAACGTTTTGGGTAACAAAAACGACCGGAAACGACAGAACAGCACCGGACACGAGCGAGCGTGAAATCACAATACCACACTGTTCACATTATGCTTTTTCGGACGTGGGCGAACGTGAGCGAATAGCCTGTCCTAAGATTGTGGATCTAGAGGTCTCCCGTTCGAACCGGGAAGGCGGTACCATTTAAAATCAATAGCTTAGCCCCACCTATTGTCTGCGCCGTTCTCGAGCCTGCACGCCGGACGTGGGCGCTCGCCCAATGAGTCACGGCTGCAAGAACTCAGGCGTTGGCGTCTCCTATCGCTTCCAGACTCGGTGAGGCCTTCCGGCTCAGTGCGCGCCGGATGTCCTCGACAATCAGCGTCACTGCAGGCGTGACGAAGATGACCATGAGACCCGAAACCAGAATGCCAAATCCAAGACTGACGCCCATCGGGATCAGGAATTGCGCCTGTGGACTGGTTTCGAAAAGCAGGGGGCCCAGCCCCAATGCGGTCGTGAGGGTCGTTATGACGACCGGGCGGAAACGCCGCTTCGATGCGGCGGCGGCCGCCTCGTCCGGCCCTTCACCCAGCTCGCGCTGCCGGTTGAACTGATCGACCAGCACAACCGACGCATTCACCGCGACGCCCGCCAGCGCGACCATCCCGAATATCGAGACAAACGACATCGCATAGCCAAGAACGAGGTGGCCGAGGATCGCGCCCGCCACGCCGAGCGGTATCGAAACCATGATCGCGATCGGTTGCAGATACGACCGAAACTGCGTCGCCAGCATCGCATAAATCACCAGAAGGGCGATCAACGCGCCGCGCGTGAGGCTCGCAAAATCCTCGTTCTGTTCGCGCGCCGCTCCTGCCTGGGTCCAGCGCAGTCCGGGATATCGCGCTTCGAGCTGCGGCAGGATCTCAGCCAAGATCCGTTCGTTGGCGACACCCGAGGTCGAGATCGCTTCTTCCACATCGGCTGTGACGCTCACCACGCGCCTGCCGTCCACCCGCTCGATCGACGAGTAGGCGCGGCTCTCCTCGATGTCTGCGACCGTTGGAAGCGGCGCTTCGGACCCATCCGGCAAACGGACGCGGAACTGGCTCAGCGCTGAGAGGCTTTCCCGCAGGTAGTCAGGATAACGCACGTAGACCCTGACCTCCTCGCGCCCGCGCTGGATCCGCTGCACCTCTTCGCCGAAGAACGCCTGCCTGAGCTGCCGCGCGATCTCGGCCGAGGCAATACCGGCCGCCTGCCCGACTTCGTTTAGGTCAAACACGAACTGCACCTTGCCGAGATCGAAACTGTCTTCGATCTCCGAGACGCCCTCAATGCCTGCAACCATCGTCTTCAAGTCATCGGTCGCCGCAAGCAGCTGTGCTTCTTCCGAATGCGTCAGCTCGTAGGCGATATCCGCCCCAAACCCGCCGATGGCAGCGTTGAACGTCAATCGTTCCACGCCCTCGATCTGCCCCGCAGCCTCTCTCCAGCGCCGCTCGAACTCCGCCGCCGAGATCGATCGCTGACCGAACGGGGCGAGCTCAACTTCGACCTGGCCGATATTCTCCGCCGTCGTGAACGAGCTTTGGCCGCCCGGTCCCCGCCCGCGAGGCGCGCCCGCCGGCCGTCGCCACGATCGAGACGATAATCTCCCGCCCAGTGGCCTCTTCGATTTCCCCGGCAATGCCCAATGCCGCCCGTTCCAGCCGTTCGACGGCGTCAACCGTGCGCTCGTAGGGCGCGCCTGCGGGAAACGAGATAGAAGCGGAGACCTCGTTTCCTTCGATGAAAGGGAAGAAAATGAACCGCACATTGCCGTTCGCAACCAGCGACACGCAGAAGATGAAGAAAGCCGCCGCGACGCCCAGCGTCACATAGCGCCATCTCGCCGCCGTCCGGACCGAGGGCTGCACAAGATTGTCGGAAAACCACGCAAAAGATCTGCTGATCCGGTCCTGTATCTGCTTCATCAGCCCCCGTGACCAGGCGCCGCCATGGCTCAGGTGCGACGGCAGAATGAAGAAAGCCTCGATCAGCGAGATGATCAGAATGCTGATCACCACCAGCGGAATGGCGCGGGATATCTCCGCAAACGTGCCGCCGGTCACCAGCAACGGCGCGAACGCGAAGATCGTCGTCGCCACACCAACCAAGACGGGCGCCTTCACCCCGCCGACGCCGCGTATGGCCGCGTCCGTGTCGCTGCTAGCGTTGTTGCGCTCGGCGTCAATGTTCTCGCCTATCACCACGGCATCGTCGACAACCAGCCCCAACACGACGATCAGACCAAACAGCGAGATCATCGACAGGGTGACGCCGATGGACCCGAACAGCAAAAAACCGCCGAGGAACGCCGTCGTGATGCCCATACAGATCCAGAATGCGAGCTTGAGATCCAGCATGAGCACAAGAAAGAAGAACACGAGCGCGAAGCCGAACAGCGCATTGCGAACCAGAAGGTTGACGCGCTCGCTCAGCACCATTGTCTGATCGCGAAACTCCAGAACCTGAACGCCAACCGGCGGCGTGTAGCCGTCAAGAAACTCGTCGACGGCGCGCTTCACCGACAACACGTCCTCGCCTCTTGCTCGCGACACCTCAACAAAGATCGCGGGCGAGCCATTGTATGTGCTGCGCACCCTGCTGCGCACAAACCCGTCATTCACCGTGGCGACATCAGAAACCCGCAGGATTGCACCGCTATTCTGCGTGCGCACCTGAATGCTCTCGAAGGCTTCCCCCGTCTGGCGGCGCTCGTTGGTCCTGAGGAGAATTTCTCCGCCCTCGGTCACAATCGAGCCCGCGGCAAGGTCGAGCGAGCCGGCCCGAACGGCGGAAGCGACCTCCGAGAAGGTCAGGCCATACTCTCTCAGAGCCTGTTCGCTCACCTCGATCGAGATTTCGTAGTCGCGATCGCCGGTAAGCGAGACAAGCGTGACCCCCGGCGTCGACAAGAGGTCGCGCTCGATCTGTTCTGCAGCCTTCTTGAGATCGAGCGGCGGCAGATCGCCGACAACCGCCAGAGTGACTACCCCGCCCGTAGGCTCAGGGACGACAACCACCGGCTGCTCGGCATTCTCCGGCGGGAACTGACTGATCCGGTCGACAGCCGCTTCGGCATCATCCTTCAGCCGCTGGAGGTCGACAAAGTCAGCCGCCTCGATGGTGATCGAACCCACGTTTTCAGAAGCGCTGGACGTAACACGCTTGACCCCGTCAATGCCCAGCAGCGCCTCTTCGACGCGACGGGTAATCCCCTCCTCGACCTCCACTGGCGTTGCGCCCGGGTAGGGCACGGTCACCTGAACAATTCCGGGCGAGATCGTTGGGAAGACCTCGAACCGCGCCGACAGCGCCATCAGTCCGCCGCCGACAAGCAAAACGAACATCAGCAGGTTCGCGGCCACCGGATTACGGATGAACCACGCCGTCAGCGATTTATCGCCGGACTCTTCGGCTCCCGACTGAGGAGTCTGATCCGACATCTCATCGGCCATCGGCGAACTCTTCCGATCCAGCGCGCGCCGCGCCTTCGCCCGCGCCTATCTGCATCCCCTCGAACGCGTTGGCAGGTGGCACAGACACCACTCCATCGGCAGCGTCGAATGCTGCGGCCACGACAAAGTCGTCGCTCGTATCCAGCACCTCGATACGCCGCTCTGACAGCGCCCCATTCTCTGCCACCCACACGAGGTTCCTGCCGGCAAGGGCCGACGCAGGCAACCGCATCGCGCCTTCAACCTCGTCGCCTTCAATCGCGACATTCACGAACTGTCCGACCAAGAGGGCGTCCCGAGCATCAGGCTCGATGAATACCTGACTGAGCCGCGTCCGCTCATCTAGCGCAGCGGACACGCGCGTGACCGTTCCCGAGACCACACCCTCGCTGTCCGATCTCAGGGACAGCGCGGCGGGACGGCCGATTGCTGGCGCAATCGATTCCAGCTCCTCCGTGGAGATTGCAGAGGCGACCTCCACCGCATCGATCGCGTAAACGGTGCCCACAACCTGGTTGGGCGCCACGATCTGCCCGCGGTCGAGCCTGGTCGTCAGAACTCTGACCGCAGATGGCGCGGTCACCCGCGTCCGCTCCAGCGAGAGCATCGCGGCCTTTCTGGCCGCCTCAGCGCTCTGCAGGCGCGCGTTCGCCGCCGCAAGTTGCGGCTCCTTGACAGCCAATGGAGGCGGCTCGCGGTCCGGATAGACTTCTCGCCATTCGCGGCGGGCCAGATCCGCCTCGGTTTCGAGCAATTCGACCTCACTCTCCGCCGCGGCGATCTCGGCCAGCGTGCGCTCGAGCGCAAGCCCATATTCCCGTCGCTCGATCTGAAAGATGAGCCCGCCCGCATCTATGGTTCCGCCTGTCCGGAACGCTGGCGACACCTCCACAACCCGTCCGCCCACCTGCGCAGCTACGTCCGTACTGGTGCGGTTCTGGACAACGCCACTAAGGTTCACGGTCAGACGATGTGAGATCGAAACCGGGTCGACCACAGAAACGGTTACCGCGCGCGCCTGATCTCCGCCCGCCTGCCAGCCCGCCGGTCTGCCAGACGGCTTCAGCGCATTGGACATCAGCAAGGCGCCGACAATCACGAGAACAACCACAAGCAACTGCAGTAGTCCCGAGATTTGCCCCTTGCCCAACCGGATTTTTCGCATGGCTCCACCCGCACTGATCAAAACCTACTACGCAGCCGCGCAGCATCCGGATCGCAATGGAAACCCTGTATGCTACCGACCAGAGAAGCAATCAGCGCGGGCTCAATACCTGACATCGCAGCCACCATAGCGCCGCGAGCAGTCGGCAATTGATGACTTTCGCGAAAGCGTTGATACGCCGATTGCGGACCTCCCCACAGCCTCGAAGCAGTGGTCGATCCTATTGCGAGTGGGCCGAATTGATCGACGTTAAGCGCGCGGCGCGATTGGCTAGAAAGGCGCCGTTTTCTCTCCAGTAGAGCGAACCTTAACGTCATGGCCGCGTTCGGCGACCATGGACGCAGCTCAGCCTCTTTCGCAGTCGATCAGCCAGCCGCGTCTCGTGCTTGTGTCCAACCGCGTACCGGCCGAGGAGCAGTCCCCCGGCGGGCTCGCGGTGGCGATGGCGGACGCCATCCAGCGCCGAGAGTGCCTCTGGTTCGGTTGGGACGGCGATGCACATGCGCGAGTCTCCGGCGAAATTCGATGGACGGTGCGCGGACGAACGTCGTTCGGACTGATGAGCATCGAGCAGCGCGAATTCGCGGCCTACTACGAAGGCTACGCCAACAGCACCCTCTGGCCCGCGTGGCATTATCGCCTCGATCTCAGCGCCTTTGATCAGACCGAATTCGACGCCTACCTGCGAGTCAATGAGCTGTTTGCCGAAAAGCTCGTTCAGACGATCCGGCCGGACGACGTCATCTGGGTCCACGACTATCACCTGATCCCGCTGATCACCCAGCTGCGGGAGCGCGGCGTACGAAACTCTATCGGCTTCTTCAGCCACATTCCCTTTCCCTCTCCCGAGATATTCGACGCAATTCCGGGCTGCCGCCAGCTGGCGGACGGCCTCCTGTCCGCCGACCTCGTCGGCTTCCAGGCGAAGCAGGACCGGGAGAATTTCGAACGGTATGTCGCGACCAGACTTGGCGGATACTGGCTGTCGGACGGTCGGATATCTGCGCGTGGCCAGATCGTTCAACCGGGCGCATTCCCCATCGGCGTAGATGCCGAGGCCTGCCGCGCCATGGCCGAAGCGTCTTTCTCCGCGCCGAGGATCAGGAGACTCCGCGACCAGCTGGGCGATCGTCCGCTGATCATCGGCGTAGACCGGCTCGATTACTCAAAGGGACTGACCGAGCGCGTAGATGCCTTCGACCATTTTCTATCTGGCCAGCCCCCACGCGACGGCCTGCCAACCCTGCTGCAGATCGCCCCCGTCAGTCGCGGGAGCGTCAAGGCATACGTCCAATTGCGTGAACAGCTCGAGCAGCGGATCGGCCATATCAACGGCAAACATGCTGAGCTAGACTGGACGCCCATCCAGTTCCTGACAACGCCGGTCCCCCGCAACGAGATAGCAGGCCTGCTCAAGCTTGCGAGGGTCGGGCTGATCACACCGCTGAGGGACGGGATGAACCTCGTCGCCAAGGAGTATGTCGCGTCTCAGGATCCATCCGACCCTGGCGTCCTGGTGCTCTCACAGTTCGCCGGCGCCTCCGAACAGCTCAAGGAAGCCTTGATCATCAACCCCCACGACACACGCCAGCAGGCCAAGGCGATCCGCGAGGCTTTGGCCATGCCCATCGATGAACGCAAGGCCCGGCATCAGGCGCTGATGTCGACCCTGCAGGCCAACGACAGCAGCTGGTGGTGCAATGAGTTCCTGAACGCGCTCTCGACCGTTCATCAGTCGCCAGCGGGTTTGGCTGACGCCATCGGCGGGCACTTCTCGGCCATCAGATCGACGGGAAAACACGGTCCCAAGCACGTATCTCTTGGTTGAGGCAACCCGTCGACAACAACTCAGATCAACCGCCAGCGCCAGCTGGCGCGGAACCGCGCGGCAGGCGGAGCGTTGCCCAACCAAGCAATGGAGACGTAAGTGCGCGCCTATTGGAAGGGACACCTTCGACTGTCACTCGTGACAATCGGCGTTGAGCTCTACTCTGCTTCCTCACGATCCAACGAACTTTCCCTGCACCAGATCCACAAGCCATCCGGCAAGCGCATCCGCTACGAAAAGGTGGCGCCGGGCATAGGCCCGGTCGATCTCGACGATATCGTGAAAGGCGTTGAGCTCAGCAAGGGCGAATACGTGACGCTGGACTCCGACGAACTCGATGAAATCAAGCTTGATAGCAAGAAGACGATCGATCTCGTCCAGTTCGTCGAGCATTGCGAAATCGACCCTCGATACTTCAACCGCCCCTACTACGTCGTGCCCACGGAGCAGGACGTCGCCGAGGAGGGTTTCGCCGTCATTCGCGAAGCGCTGCGTGACGCAAAGCGCGTCGGCCTTGGACAGATGGCGACCCGCGGCCGGGACCAGATCTGCGCGGTGAAACCATGCGGAGACGGACTGCTTCTCGAGACCCTGAGATACGCAAGCGAAATCCGGGACAGTGATCGCGTGTTCGGCGCGATCCCCGATGTGAAGGTCGACAAGGAAATGCTGTCCCTTGCCGGCGAGCTGATTGAGCGCAAGACGGCGCCTTTCGACCCCGCCGCATTCAAGTCCCAGTACGCCAGCGCACTGCGCGAACTGGTCGAGCAAAAGCGGAAGAAGGGAAAGGTCTCCCACGCCGATGATGATGAACTGGAGGCGAAGTCCACCGGTAACGTGGTCGACCTGATGGAAGCCCTGAAGAAAAGCGTCCAGCGCGGAGGATCGAAGTCCGGTTCGTCCCGCGCAACTTCGGCGCGAAAGAAGACGTCCACGACCGGCAAGAGGAAACCCACCCGCAAGAAGGCCAGTTAGGCGATGGCGGACGGGCTCGATGTCTACAATGAAAAGCGGGACTTCCGCTCAACTCCCGAGCCGAAGGGGAAGCTCAAGCGCTCAGCCGGCGCCGCGTACATCATCCAGAAACACGCTGCGCGCCGCCTGCACTACGACTTCCGGCTGGAATTGGATGGCGTGCTTCTCAGCTGGGCGGTGACGAAGGGACCCAGCCGCGACCCCTCGGTGAAACGCCTCGCCGTGCGAACAGAAGATCATCCGGTCTCCTATGCCGAATTTGAAGGCGTCATCCCCGATGGCTATGGCGCGGGCACGGTCATGCTGTGGGACCGCGGCACATGGAAACCACGCGGAGACCCGCGCGAGGGGTTGAAGAACGGCCAACTCAAATTCGAACTTGAGGGAGAACGCCTGAAAGGCGGGTTCGCCCTCATCCGGCTGAAGCGGTCGGGAGAAAAGCGCGAGAACTGGTTGCTGATCAAGGAGCGCGACGACTTCGCGATCGACGACGCCGATCCGACCGACCTCTGGAAGGTGTCCGTCAAATCCGGCAAGCCGCTGGAGGAAATTGCAAAGGGCCACAAGCCAAATAAAAAACGCGAAGGCCGACGCAGTAAGCCTGCCCGAACCACCAAAGCGAAATCGAGTCAGCCAAAGTTCACATCCCCCCAACTGGCGACTCTGGCGGACGCGCCGCCTGAGGGCGATGGGTGGCTGCATGAAGTGAAGTTCGACGGCTACCGGATCATCGCCGTCATCCGGAATGGAAAAGCTCGCCTCTACACGCGCAACCGGAAGGACTGGAGCCACAAATATCCAGGTGTCGTGGAGACGCTGGAAACCCTCGGCATCGAAAACGCCGTGTTGGACGGCGAACTCGTCGCACTCGATGATGACGGACGAACCGACTTCTCGCTGATGTCGGCAGCGCCGGATGATCCGTCGATCCCGCTCAACTATTATGTGTTCGATCTCATCAACCTGGACGTCGCCGACATGACTGCGCTGCCGCTGATCGAGCGAAAATCTAGTCTGCAGGCTTTGCTGGAAGAAGCGCCGGAAACGCTGATCTATACCGACCACATAGAAGGCGACGGCGATCAGGTCATCGCGGCCGCGTGTCGGATGAATCTGGAAGGCGTCATCTCGAAGCGGGCGGACGCACCCTATCGGTCCGGACGCAACCGGGACTGGATCAAGAGCAAGTGCATCGGAAACGATGAATTCCTGATCTGTGGCTACCGGAAGTCGGACAAGCGCGGACGACCCTTCGCCTCGCTGCTGCTAGGCGAATACCTAGACGGGGCGCTCGAATATCGAGGCCGGGTCGGAACCGGTTTCGACGAGAAGGCCTTCGACGACCTCCAGCAGAAGTTCGCATCCAGAAAGCGCAAGACGAGTCCGTTTGACGATACGCCGCCAGATGCACGCGACGCGGCCGTCTGGCTCCGCCCCGATCTCATCGCGCAGGTGGCGTACTTTGAGCGCACAAAGGACGGACGGCTGCGCCACCCAAGCTTTCTGGGCCTACGAAAAGACAAGGACGCGACCGACATGAAGCGCGACGCCCAAGACTCAAAAGCTGACCGCCAGACAGATCCGATCGCGAACGTGAAACTTTCCTCCCCGGACAAGGTGTTGTGGCCGGATCAGGGCGTAACCAAGATAGCCCTCGCCGAGTATCTCACGGAACACGCCCAATACATTCTGCCGCACCTGAAAGACCGTCCCGTCAGCCTGGTCCGATGCCCACAAGGTCGCCAGCAGAAATGCTTTTTCCAACGGCATCACAATGCATCATCGCCAGATGAGCTGGGCAGCGTGAACATCCGCGAGAAGGATGGCGAGACATCACCCTACCTTGTGATCGATTCCGAAACAGGCCTCGCAGCGGCCGCCCAGATCGGCGCGCTCGAGCTGCATGTGTGGGGCTCGCGCAGCGACATGATCGAGCGTCCTGAGCGACTTGTGATGGATTTGGACCCGGACGAGGCGCTTGGCTTTGCCGCAGTCCGCGACGCCGCATTCGAAGTGCGTGACGTTCTGGCCGCGCTGGGCCTTCAGTCATTCCCCCTGCTCACAGGCGGCAAAGGCGTACACGTCATCGCGCCGCTACTCCGTCGGAACAGCTGGGACGAAGTGAAGGCGTTCACCAGAGGAGTCGCGAACAAGCTGGCGGCGGCGGCGCCTGACAAATACATCGCGCAGGCATCGAAACAGAAGCGCAAAGGTCGGATATTCATCGACTGGCTCCGCAACGAGCGTGGCGCGACCGCCATCGCCCCCTACTCGACCCGGGCCCGCCCTGGTTGCCCGATCGCAACCCCGGTTTCATGGCGAGACCTGAAGAGGATCGACACAGCTGCAGCCTACACCATCGAGACGGTCCCGCGCCGTTTGGCGTCTCTCAAGTCTGACCCATGGGATGGATACGACCAGCTGCGCCAGTCTGTGACCAAAGCGATGCAGGAAGCCGTAGCCGACTAGGCTCCAGCGCAACCGCGCTCTTCCTCGGGCGTTGGAGGACGGGTGCGGGACGACTTTCTGATTGAGTGACATCGCTTGGACGCCGCAACCGAACCGCAACTGCATCGCCACATCATCGAACCGGAACACGTCGGCCTGAAGCGGGCGCAGCCTGATGGACAGGGTTGGGCCCGGCGTCGAAGCGGAGGCGGCTGGCGGTTCACGAACGCCTCTGGCAAGTCGCTCTCGGATCCGCACAAGAGACGCTGTCTCAAACTGGCGATCCCGCCAGCGTGGCGCGACGTCTGGATCAGCCCATGTCCACGCGCCCATATCCAGGCATACGGCGAAGACGCGGCCGGTCGCCGCCAGTACATCTACCACGACGAATGGCGCGCCGCATGCGAGGCTGCAAAGTTCGAAGACCTCCCACGCTTCGCAGAGGCGCTACCCAGGTTTCGCGCGAAAGTGGCTCGCGTACTGAAAAGCTCCGAGGATGATGGCGATCTGGCGTTGGCCACCCTGGCGCGCCTGATTGACGTCTCAGGCATCCGGATCGGCAACCCGCGCTCCGCGAAAACCGCGCGCACATACGGCGCGGCGACCCTGAAGCGACGCCACCTGCGTCTCGAGGAAAACGAGGCGACCCTGAAGTTCAAGGGCAAGGGCGGCGTCGAGCACGAGCGCCACATAGACGATCCGATATTGCTGGACGCGCTCCAACATCTGGCGGGGCTCCCTGGCCCCGATCTGTTCGCCGGTCCATCGATCAAGGTGACCGGCGGCGACCTCAACGACTTCATCGCTGACTGCATGAAGCTGCCCTTCACCGCCAAGGATTTCCGGACCTGGGGCGGCAGTGTCGCCGCGGCGCGTTACCTGCGACACGAAAGCGAACCGACGATCAAGGGATGTGCAAGCGCGGCTGCGGACTATCTCGGCAACACGCCCGCGATCGCCCAGTCATCCTATATCCACCCGGCGATCATTCGCGCTGCGAAGACTGGAGAGGTGCTCACATCCCCAGCTGGGCCTGTCAGGCTGAGAAGCGATGAACGCTTTTGCTTCGCCATCATTTCAGATGCAGAGTAGCCACTCAATCACTTTCGGAAGGTCTGCGCTGCCGACCGCACGATGGATCCCAATCTCTTCCGGGACGGATCCACATCGACGATACCCGACATCACTCAATCGAAATCGACGCTCGACCCGCCCCACACCCGCTGCTATCCGCCGGAGTAAGGGCAAACCACTCAAAGCGTAGCTCTCTGCCCTTTGCCCACACCCTACAGGGAGAGGCGGACCGATGTACGCTCTGCTCGCATGATCGCCGGACTAGTGCTCGCCGGCGGCGCCTCCAGCAGGTTTGGTAGCCCAAAACACTCAGCCAGTATCGACGGCTGGTCCCTCGGAAGGATCGCGCTTGAGCGGCTGACGAAAACCTGCACCTCCATCGCAAGCGTCGGCGCCTCCCTGTCGGCACCCATCACGCATGAAAAAATCGAAGACGCCAGCACCGCCGAAAGAGGCCCACTGGCAGGTGTCCTCGCTGGAATGCACTGGGCCGCCAGCGAAGGCGCAGATTGGTTGATGGTTACACCGTGCGACGTACCGCTCCTCCCCCCGCACGTCCTCACTGACATGGCAGCGCAAACCCGAAACGCCGCCGCACCAATCGGTCTCCTGAAAGCGCCAGATGGCCCTCATCCGCTATGTTCGGTCTGGTCCACCTCCCTGATCGACCAACTGGAAGAAACGCTCGCGTCCCACCACCCCGCGATCATTCAGTTCATGGCCGAACGGGGTCGATATGCCTATGACGTGGAAGACGCTCGACAGCTCATCAACGTGAACACGCCTTCAGACTTGCAACGGTGCCTCAAACTCACGTCCATGCACTGGTGGAAAGCGACGCATCGTTGACCGTCGCGCCGAACCGACAACAAGCAGCGATTCAGCTACGCACGCGGGCCAGCAAACGCTCAGCCTGAACGAGATGCGGTCGATCCAGCATCTTGCCGTCAAGAGCCAGCGTCGCCGCTCCCGGATTGTCTCGAAACAGTGTGATTACGCGTTCCGCGAAGTCCACCTCGTCCTGCGAGGGTGTGAACCCTTCATTGATTGCAGCAACCTGCGCCGGGTGGATCGCCATCATCCCGACGAAACCATCGCGCCGTCCCCGGGCGATGTACGCCTTCAGCCCCGCTTCGTCCCGAAACGCCGGAAACACCGTCTCGACAGCCGGCACATCCGCCGCCGCCGCACCAGCAAGGCACAGCGCTCTGGCGATCTGGTAGGGCTGCGTCAGCAGCCCCTCCTCATCCCGCGCCGATACAGCGCCGATGGCCGACGACAAGTCCTCAGCGCCCCACGTCAGTCCGCTCAATCTCGAGCTCGATCCTGCATACGTGTGCAGCTGAAAGAGCGATGCCGGCGTCTCCGTGGCAATTGGCAGGATCGCAATCCCCCCGACCTTCAGGCCAGCCGCCAACTCGCGTTTGCCAAGTTCGGCATCCAGCGTGGCGACATCCGCGGCAGAGTCGGGTTTCGGCAACACGATGCCGAACGGCCCCGCGGCCACCACCCCATCGAGATCATCGATCGCATGGGGTCCCGCCAGCGGATTGATCCTCACCCACAGCTGGACGCCGCCATCCCCCGACTTCGCGCTCAGGAAATCCGCCACCGCCTTGCGCGCGTCCGGCTTGCGCGCTTCAGCAACGGAGTCCTCCAGATCGAGGATCACCGCATCGGCGCCCGAGCCGTAAGCCTTCTCCATCTTGGAAGGCGAGTCGGCTGGCGCGAAAAGATATGACCGGGGGATCATCTGCTTGACTTCTTCTGCATCAGCGCCGTGCGCTTGCAGGTGCAAACCACTTCATCCCGCTGATTGATCGCACGATGCTCGAAAACCACCAGCCCGGCGTTTGGCCGAGACTTGCTCTCCCGCTTTTCCGCAATCACCGATTCAAATCGCAGCGTATCGCCGATGAAAACCGGCTTGGGCATCTTCACGTCGTCGTACCCAAGGTTGGCCACCAGCGTACCAAGCGTCGTATCGCCAACACTGACGCCAACCATCAACGCGAACGTGAACAGGCCATTCACGACAACCCGCCCGAACTCAGTCGCGCCCGCATACTCAGCATCTAGATGCAGTGGCTGCGGATTGTGGGTCATCGTCGTGAAGAGCAGGTTGTCCGTTTCCGTGACGGTCCGCGTCAGCGCGTGCGGTATCGAGGCGCCGACCTCGAACTCCTCGAAATACAGTCCCGCCATTACGCTTCTCCCTCAGGTATCACCTGCAGGAGGACAACGCCCTCCTCTACCTGGTCGCCAGCGCTCACGCTCATGCCGCTGATCACTCCATCGATCGGCGCCTTCAGGGCATGCTCCATCTTCATCGCTTCCAGCACCAGCAAGACGTCACCCTTGGCGACCTTCGCGCCATCCTTCACCGCCGCCGAAGTCACTCGCCCCGGCATCGGCGAGCGGATCGCCCCATCCCCCGCCGCACTCTCACTGTCGGGCATCTCGCCGACGTCCAGCTCGAATACGTAGGTCTCCCCGGATTCAGCTACCAGCACGACCGGCTCACCGGCCACCTTTCTGCCAGCATCGCCATGAGACGCCCGTCGCGGATCGCCAACAACCGGTTCCTTGTCCCACGTCATGCGCACCAGCGGCTGAGCCTCACCCCGATTCAAACGAAAACCCATCGCCTGAGCCCAAGGTGAATTCGACGCCGAGTGGCCTGCGCCGCCCGCGCGACCGAATGAGGCGGCAACAAATGTCTGCGCCGCACGCCCAAGCGTGGCCGCGCCCGGTTCAGGCTTTCCGGTCAGACTGTCGCCCGCTTGCTCGATCAGCCCGGTATCCACGTCGCCAGCCTGAAACCGCGGATTGCGCAGGCATCTCACCAGGAAACCCGCATTGGTCCGCACCGGCCACGACACTACTCGCCCGCACGCCTCTGCAAGCTTCCCGCACGCAGCATCACGCGATTGCGCATGCACGATCACCTTCGCGATCATCGGATCATAGAACGGCGTGATCTCGCCGCCCTCTTCGACCGCAGCATCGATCCGCAACCCCGCGCCATCTTCGCTGGGAAGCTCGAATGCCTTCAGACGTCCAGTACTGGGCATGAAGTTGCGTGAGGCGTCCTCGGCATAAAGCCGCGCCTCCATCGCATGCCCAGACATCGTGATCTCGTCCTGCGCCTTCGGCAGCCTCTCACCGCTCGCAACACGCAGCTGCCACTCCACAAGATCGAGACCGGTGATCATCTCGGTGACCGGGTGCTCCACCTGCAGCCGCGTATTCATCTCCATGAACCAGATGCGGTCCGCGCGCAGGCCCTCGGAGGCGTCCGCGATGAACTCGATCGTACCCGCGCCCTCATAGTCCACCGCCTGAGCCGCCTTCACGGCCGCAGCACAAACGGCCGCACGCGTCTCCGCGTCCATCCCGGGCGCTGGCGCCTCCTCGATGACTTTCTGATGGCGCCGCTGCAGCGAACAATCACGTTCGAAAAGATGAACGACATTGCCATGCGCATCGCCGAACACCTGCACCTCGATGTGACGCGGACGCTCGACATACTTCTCGATCAGGACGCGATCATCGCCAAAGCTCGCGCTCGCTTCGCGCCGGCATGAAGACAGCGCCTCCGCGAAGTCCTTCGCCGCATCGACCTTGCGCATCCCCTTGCCGCCGCCCCCGGCCACGGCCTTGATGAGAACCGGGTAGCCGACAGCTTTCGCCTCTTTGGCCAACCGCGCTTCACTCTGGTCCTCCCCGAGATAGCCCGGCGTGACGGGCACACCGGCCTTCTCCATCAGCGCCTTGGCGGCGTCCTTCAGCCCCATCGCGCGGATGCTCTGGGGCTTTGGCCCCACCCACACCAGGCCCGCCTTGATCACCGCTTCGGCGAACTCGGCATTCTCAGACAAAAACCCATAACCGGGGTGGATCGCCTCGGCCCCCGACGCCTTGGCTGCGGCAAGGATCGCCTCGCCCTTCAGGTAGCTCTCAGCCGCAGGCGCCGGGCCTATCGCGATCGCCTCGTCCGCCTCGCGTACAAACAGGGCCTGAGCGTCAGCGTCCGAATAAACCGCCACCGTCCGCACGCCCATCCGCTTCGCGGTGCGAATGATCCGTCGGGCGATTTCGCCCCGGTTGGCGATGAGAACCGAACTAATCAATGCACTACTCCCGACACGGACACAGCCTCCATCCTGTAGACGACATGCCGGCTTAGCGGATGGTCAGCGGCAAGCCTTGGATGGTTGAAATCCTGCCCCGGCGACCGCTCAAATCCGAGACGCTCCATGACAGCCTGGGAACGACGGTTGGAATCGGCAGTGTAGGTCCAGACACTCCCAATGCCCTGCTTCTCAAACGCGTCCGCCAGAACCGCCCGCATGGCCTTGGTCACCAGCCCGCGCCCCCACCAGTCCGGGTGCAGACGCCACAATGCTTCAATGCCGCTGACCGGCATCCCTTCACCAATCGGGTCCAGTCCCGCCACACCGATCAGCTCGTCGGCTTCGTTCCTGACAACCCAGGCGCCCCATCCTTGGGCTTCGATTTGCGTACGCAGCCGCTCGTAAATGGCCTTTATGACCGCCTCGGACTGCCGCCCGCCGAGCCACGGATAGACGTCCGATGATGAAGCGCGACCAGACGCTCCAGATCCTCGTCCCGCCATGCTCGCAATACTGGGTGGGGCGCATCCATGGACTACATCCGGAACACGCCGAAAGTCGTCTCCGGCACAGGCGCATTCAATGACGCAGAGATCGCCAGTCCCAGCACGTCGCGCGTCTGCGCTGGATCGATGATCCCATCGTCCCACAAACGTGCGGTCGCGTAGTAGGGCGAACCCTCTTTCTCATAGAGCTCGCGAACCGGCTGCTTGAAAGCATCCTCGTCCGCCTTCGACCACGTCTCCGCATCGCGATGAACCGTCGCGAGCACGCTCGCCGCCTGCTCGCCGCCCATCACCGAGATGCGGGAGTTCGGCCACGTGAACAGGAACCGCGGCGAGAACGCGCGTCCGCACATGCCGTAATTGCCAGCACCGAACGAGCCGCCGATCAGCACCGTGAATTTCGGCACCTGCGCCGACGCAACCGCCGTCACCAGCTTGGCCCCGTCGGCGATCCCTCCGGCCTCATACTTCCCGCCCACCATGAACCCGGAGATATTCTGCAGGAAAACCAGCGGGAATCTTCCGCTTGCACGCCAGCTCAATGAAGTGCGCGCCCTTGAGCGCTCTCCGAAAACAGCACGCCGTTATTCGCCGATTGCAACCGGATAGCCCCATATCCGCGCGAACCCGGTAACCAGCGACTCGCCGTACAGCGGTTTGAACTCATCGAAGCTCGAGCCGTCGACAACCCGCGAGATCACTTCGCGAACGTCGTAGGCGCGCGCACATCGTCCGGAACAATATCGTAGAGCTCGGCGGGATCGTGCTTCGGCGGCGTCACTTCGGCGACGTCCAGATCCACCCGCTTTACCGTATTCAGGTTGGCAACGATCGACCGAACGATCTGCAACGCATGCTCATCGTTCGCAGCGACATGGTCGACCACGCCCGACCTGCGGCCATGAACATCCGCCCCGCCCAGATCGGTTGCAGTGATCACCTCGCCCGTCGCCGCCTTCACGAGCGGCGGCCCGCCAAGAAAATCGTACCCTGACTTTCTTCACCCGCGCCGCGCACGATCACGGTCTCATCCGACATTGCCGGCACATACGCGCCGCCCGCCGTGCACGAGCCCATGACGCAGGCGATCTGCGCAATGCCGGCAGCGCTCATCTGCGCTCGGTTGAAGAAGATGCGCCCAAAATGCTCGCGGTCGGGAAACACCTCGGACTGGTGCGGCAGGTTCGCGCCGCCAGAATCCACCAGATAGATGCAAGGCAGCCGGTTCTGTTGCGCGATCTCCTGCGCCCGCAAATGCTTTTTCACGGTAATCGGGAAGTACGCGCCGCCCTTCACGGTCGAGTCGTTGCAGACGATCATGACCTCGCGGCCGGACACCCGTCCGATGCCGGTAATGATCCCGCCGCCGGGCGCCGCATCGTCATACATGCCCCAGGCCGCAAGCTGCGACAGTTCAAGAAACGGCGCTCCCGGATCCAGCAGCCGCTCCACCCGCTCCCGCGGCAGCAACTTCCCCCGACCGACATGACGCTCCCGCGCCTTCTCCGATCCGCCAAAGCCCACTTGCGCCACGCGCTCGCGCAGCTCGCTCGCCAGCTTGCGATTTTGTTCCCCGAGCTTGCTCACGCCCCGATGATCTCCCGGCCGATCAGATAACGCCGAATCTCGTTCGTTCCGGCGCCGATATCGTACAGCTTCGCGTCGCGTGCGAAGCGCTCGACCGGCCATTCCTTGGTGTAACCGGCGCCGCCCAGCGCCTGGATCGCCTCCAGCGAAACTTTCACGGCGTTCTCGCTGGCGAGCAGGATGGCGCCCGCCGCATCCTGCCGCGTCGTCCGTCCCGCATCACAGGCCTTTGCAACGGCATAGACGTAGGCGCGCGCCGAATTCAGCGCCACGACCATGTCAGCGACTTTCCCCTGCATGAGCTGGAACGAGCCGATCGGCTGACCGAACTGCTTGCGCTCGCGCACGTATGGCAACACCACATCCAGACACGCCTGCATGATCCCCAGCGGCCCGCCCGCAAGCACGGCGCGCTCATAATCGAGCCCGCTCATCAGCACCTTCACGCCGCCATTGACCGGCCCCATAACGTTGTCCTCAGGCACCTCGCAATCCTCGAAGACAATCTCCGCCGTATCGCTGCCCCGCATCCCCATCTTGTGCAGCTTCGGAGACGCCGAGAACCCGGCAAAGTCCTTCTCGATCAGGAATGCGGTGATGCCTTTGGGTCCGGCCCCGGGATCAGTCTTCGCATAGACAACCAGCGTATCTGCGTGCGGCGCGTTGGTAATCCAGAACTTGGTGCCGTTCAGGATGTAGCGGTCACCCTTCTTCTCGGCCTTCAATGACATCGAGACCACGTCCGAGCCGGCGCCGGCGTCAGACATGGCGAGAGACCCGACGTGCTCGCCTGAAATCAGCTTCGGCAGGAACTTGGCCTTTTGCGCCGGATTCGCCCAACGCCGGATCTGGTTCACGCAGAGGTTGGAATGAGCGCCATACGACAGACCAATGGACGCCGACGCGCGGGAGACTTCTTCAACCGCAATCACGTGCTCGAGATAACCGAGCCCGAGCCCGCCATCGCTCTCCTCAACGGTGATGCCGTGAAGCCCCAGCTCTCCCATCTGCGGCCACAGTTCGCGGGGAAAGTGGTTCTCTTCATCGATCTCGGCAGCCTTGGGCTGGATGCGCTGGGCCGCGAAGCGCTGTGTGACAGACCGGATCTGGTCGGCCATTTCCCCAAGGTTAAAATCAAGTTCAACGAACAATTCGGCGACTCCGTCAGCAAAGCTGCCGCAACCTACTCGAATTGCCGTCAAACCAAAATGCGTCTTGAGATCGCCCCCGTGGCCCCCTGACGCCGCTCATTCGCGGACGTCAGCAACCCCGTCGCGGCTATACGCGCGCGTATCCGCGGCTGTTGATATACCGCCGAAGCTCGTCGATCCGCGTCTCCGGATTGGGATGCGTCGACATCCATTCCGTTGGCCGACCCTGCGAAGCCGCACCCATCTTCTGCCAGAGCGTGATGGCCTGCGTGACATCATAGCCCGCCACCTGCATGTAATCGACGCCGACAATGTCCGCTTCAAGCTCGTTCTGGCGGCTGAATGGCAGCATGATCCCGACGGTGGCGCCTGCGCCCATCACCGCCAGCGCCGCATTCTTCTGATCGTTCGAGATTCCGCTGGCGCCGACAGCCACCGAACCCAGCGCCAGACCCAGCGCTGTCGCCTGCTGCTGGCCTGCACGGAGCGCGGCATGACGCTGTGTCACGTGACCTGTCTCGTGGCCCATCACCGCAGCGATCTGGTCTTCATTGTCAGCAAAATCGATCAGCCCCTTGTAGAACCCGACCTTGCCGCCAGGCAGCACGAACGCATTCTTTTCCTCGGAGTCGAAAACAACGAATTCCCAGTTGGCGTTGTAGGCGCCGGCCGCCTGCGCGATGCGCGGTCCAACACGCTGCAGCAGCGCGTTGGCGGCCCGATCGTTCGAGATCGGCGTCTCGGCTTTGGTCTGCTCCCACGCTTGCTCGGCCAACGGCGCAAGCTGTGCTTCGCTGGGTGCAAAGAACTGCGCCGTGTCGGCGCATCCGGCGGCGCCGCTCACCCCCACCAGCATCGTGCCGGCCCAGAGACCGCGAACCAGATCGCGACGGTGCATTTTCGGCGACGCGATCGCGAACCCTTCAATGTTCGTTGGCGCTAGCTTGCTGTCGTGATGCTCATTGCACATCGTGTCGTCCTCCGAACTTTGGTCGCCGCCGAAAAGGAGAGGCGGTATGATCTAGAATATCTGCGCAACGTCGCAATGAACACAGCCTGAATTACGTGCGTTGCACCGAGTTAATGGCTCAGCACGCGCGCAACGGCAGCCTTCCATCCCTCGGTCGCAGCACGACGCTGCTCGTGAGCCGCACCAGGGGTGAAAGCTGCCTGCGCGCTCCAGAACGCTTCAGTCTCCTCAAGCGTTCCAAACTCCCCCGCACCAACAGCAGCCAGCATCGCCGCGCCTAGCGCTGTGGTCTCCGTATTCACCGGACGCACCACTTCCAACCCCAGCACGTCCGACATGAATTGAAGCATCCAGTCATTCTTCGCCATCCCGCCGTCCACCCTCAAACGACGAGGCGCAATCGCATCCGCAGCCATCGCTTCCAGCAGCTCCGCCGTCTGGAATACAGTCGCCTCAAGCGCAGCACGGGCGATGTGCGCGGCGCTCGTTCCCCTCGTCAGCCCGAACAGCGCGCCGCGGGCGTCGGGATCCCAGTGTGGCGCGCCCAGTCCCACAAATGCCGGCACCAGATAGACGCCACCCGTATCCTCAAGCGCCGCCGCCATTTCGCCAGCCTCCGCGCCATCGCGAATGATGCCCAGACCGTCCCGCAGCCACTGGATCGTGCTGCCCGCCGAGAGGATCGATCCCTCGAGGGCGTAGGTTGTCCGGCCGGCCACACGGTAGGCGATCGTCCCGAGCAGACCAGCCGAGGACAGCTTCAGTTCCTCGCCCGTATTCAGCACCAGGAAGGCGCCGGTCCCATAGGTCGATTTCACGTCCCCGGCGGAAAAGCATGCCTGCCCGACCAGCGCCGCCTGCTGGTCCCCGGCGATACCGCAAACCGGAAGCGAGACGCCAAACGCTTTGACTTCGCCGAAACACCCTGCCGAATCCCGCACCTCAGGCAGCATCGACACCGGCACGCCGAAAATCCCGCACAACTCCTCGTCCCACCGTCCGCGGACAATGTCGTAGAGCGATGTTCTCGATGCATTTGTCGCGTCGGTCGCATGGATGGCCCCGCCGCTCATGCGCCACAGCAGAAAGGTATCGATGGTGCCGCAGGCCAGCTCACCGCGCTGGGCCTGTGCGCGGGCGCCCTCCACATGGTCCAGTATCCAGCTGAGCTTGGTGGCGGAAAAATAAGGATCGAGAACCAGACCCGTCCGCTCACGAACAGCGCCCTCCACGCCATCCCGCTTCAGCTCAGCGACCCGTTCGGCCGTCCGGCGGTCCTGCCACACAATTGCATTGTAGATAGGCCGCCCGGTCGCCCGCTCCCAGATCACAACAGTCTCGCGCTGATTGGTGATCCCGATCCCTGCGATCGGCGCCTTCCAATGCGCGGATCGTCTCCACCGCCGTCCGTTCAATGCTCGCCCAGATCGCCTCAGGATCGTGCTCCACCCATCCAGATTGCGGGAAGATCTGCGGGAACTCCTCCTGCGACGAGGCCAGCACCTCTCCGTCCAGCCCGATGGCCATTGTCCTGCTGGATGTCGTCCCCTGATCCAGCGCGAGGATCACGCCCCCTCTAACGCTCAAGACTTCGCCTCCACGTAAACCAGCACGCCATCCGCCCCCGACACACCCAACCGCGCCGCGATCGCCGCCCGGTCGTCGCCCTTCCGGAAGGCCGCCGCCCCAAATCCCGCGACGCGAGCCGCCGCGACATATCCATCGCTGTCCGCCGCCCGCGAAACAAACTCCGACGCAGACATCCGCGCGGACTGTCGAACGATCGTGATGTCATCGACATACGCTTCCATGCATGGGCCCGCATCGAAGATGTCCACCACATTGTTGAACCTGAAGCGCTGGGATTCCAGCATCCGGCGCGCTGGCGCAGCATCGGGATGCGGTTTGCCGATCACCGCGCGCGCCTCGGCCGGCAGCAGGTCCGCATAGATCGGGTAACGCGGCATCAGATCTGCGATGAACCGGTGATCCCGCGCGCTCATCACATCGGCTTTCTGATACTCGATCCGGAAAAACTTCGCGCCAACCGCATCCCAGAAGGGCGACCGGCCCTCCTCATCCGTCCAGCCCCTCACCTCGGCCATGGCGCGATGGCCAAACCTCACGGGGTCAGCCGCGATCAGCATCATCCGCGCATAGGAAAGAAGCTTGCCGCGCCCACCGCCGCGCGCGTCCCGCCGCAGGAACAGCGTCCCGAGCTCCGTGTCCCCATGATAGTCGTTGACCAAGTGCAGCAGATCCAGCTCCACCTTCACGCCCAGTTCGGGCGACACCTTGGAATCCCGCGATATCCTGTAGGAGTAAAACGGGCGCTCCTTCCCCAGGCTGGTGATCAGGCTGGCCGTCCCGAGGATGTCGCCATCCTCCTCTAGCACCATGAAATAGGTCTCACCGTCCGGCGGCGCGCTCGGCCGCTCAAACGACCGCGAAGACAGCTCAACGCGATCCGCCATCTGGGCGCGGCTCGCCGGCATCGTCAGCATTCCCCGATCGACATTGGCGATCAGGGCCTCCAACTGGTCCAGGTCGGCTTCACGGGCTGGGCGTACAATCATTGTCATCGGGCCATGCTAGGTCGGGTCGCGGCAGACCGGCAAGCACAGTCTAATGACGCCCGCGCAACGCCGGTAAACGCTGCGCGCGATATAGCGCCAGAGGTGAATCGATCCCCTCCACGGGCTTCAGCCAGCCGGGAACTTCGCCGCTGCTGAGCCGCGCAGCCAGCGTGTTCTCAGCACTCACACCCTCTGCAGCGTGCTCGATGTAGAAACCGGCTTCCGGCAGTCCGTCACAGACGAGCACGTAGTCGGCCCCCGCCCGCGACAGGATCTCCCTTGCCGCCACATCGTCCGACCGGAACGCCTCCATAGCCGCGAGCGTCCCCTCCGCGTTCCGGTGATACGGCGCCGCCAGCACAGAATGGTGGCTTGCAGCCAGAACGCCCGATCCGATGACAAACTGGTTGAGGATGACCCCAGGCTCCGCGCGGTTCAGCTGCGCCAGCAGCCCTTGTTCGAAACATATGCTCGAGTCCGCCTGACGCCCCACGAAGTCGACCATCACGGTTGGCGAAGTGGTCAATCGCTGCAGCTGATTTCCGACCGCCGACCAGCCGGCAGCTGAACCCGCCACCATCAGCACGCCAAACACGGCCAGCGTCCGCAACCCCGGAGCCTTGCGATACGCGCGATGCGCATCAACAATCGCCCTCGCGGCGAACGGAACCGCGAACGCGGTAGCGAAACCGGCGCCGCGAACCTGCCAGACCATCAGGACGACACCGCAGAAAAGGAATGCGGCCGCAATCCATAACGCGTGGTCGCCCGAACGATCTCGCAACTGGACCACAGCCAGGACACAGGCGGCCAGTGCAGCGCCGGCCAGAGCGAAAAAGTGCGCAATGTTGTCAGACCACAGCTGAGTCAGCGGTCGCGCCTCACCGATCTGCTCCATCCAGAGGGTGCGCATCTCCGGACTGACATCGCCATACCCGCCGCCCAGACAAGCGGGCGCCAGCACCAGCAACGCGAGCACAGCTACGCCCCCGCCAGCCAGCGCGCACACTAGCCGGCCCGAAACTGTGCCCGCCAGTCTCTGATGCGAGAAACGGGACAGGCAGATCGCGGTGAGCCCTGAAGCAAGGCCCATCCAGAGAAAGCTGGTCGACATCGCGTCACACCGCGCCTGCGACCACGCGGAGGGCGGCACATGCCCCATAAACCCGGCCAACATCACCACGCTCATCCCCGCGCCGAACTGGAACAGACTGGCAGCGAACCGCGCAGGCCTCACGAGCCACAGCAAACCCGCAACAACCGAGCCGGTCGCCAGAAATGGCAACGCCTCCGCCGCCGTCACCACCGCAAGCGCCAGCGCCCCGCCAGGAAGGAAACCTCTCCGGTTGTGGGAACTCATCGTCATCAGCGCCCAGATCGCGCCGAGGACCAGAACGAGGACGACGTTGTGGTGGTCAAACATGCCCGGTGCAAACCGGTCGATCGCAGGAAACGCCAGAGCGGCGACGACAGCCGCCGTCCATCTGACCTGACTTTCATGCGCGCTGTCGGTCGCCAGCAGCCCCGCGATCCGCGTGACGAGGAACATGAAAACGGCCAGCAATCCAAGCGGCCATGCGAAAGCGACAGCGACCTCCGCCGCATCCCGACCGACCACCGGAGTGAGGACCCCGATTCCGCCCGCAATCGCCGCATCAACCCAGCGCGACCAGTGCATCGCAACGCCGTCAGGAGGGTTCAGTCTGTATTGAGTGGTGTCGAACCAGCCCTGCCCGCCGAGCAGGTCGCGGACCTGCACGAGCCGCATGGCGCTGTCCGGCTCCCGGAATGTCTGCTGAAGCGCATCAGCGCCGAAAACGCTGATCAGGATCGCTGCCCCGAGCGCCCAACCCACGATCCACGGCTGAATGAGACGACGCGACAGCGGCGCCCAATGCGCCTGCGCCACCGGCTGTAAGTCGCCACGCTCCACCTGTCGCCGACCAAACTGACGCGACCCTAAGGCCGCTTCGCTTAAGCAAACGCAAAGAGCTTGATGGTTGTACGCAAAGCGAAATTCGTCCCCGGACCGTCAACCGGTTGATCGTATCCCGCGCATTTTGCGGCCGCCGGTTCACCCCGTTTCAACCCTTCAATGATACCTACTGGGCTTCGGATCAGGGGATGGATCGAGATGGCAAAAGCCGCCTTTCACAAGAACCAGCGCGTCTTCGTAAAGCCCGTCGGCACCTGGGCAGTCGTCGAAGCCGTGAAGCCTCAATGGGTCAAAGGCCTCGATGAGCCTTTGAAAGTCCACTACGACGTCGGCCTCGGCCGCGAATTCGCCGCCAGCGAGTTGGCCCCGGAAAAATCGGACACCGAGTTCCGCCAGGCTTCAGATTTCGAGAACTGGCGGATTGACCGCGAACGCAATCGCTGGCGCGACGCGCACGAAGTTCCCGACCACCCCCATCCCGGTACGTTCCCCGTCGTGATCACCGACGAAAAGAACTGGGGCGGCTGGCGCGTTCCGATCTCGGAATACGATCGCGACCCGCGGAAAATCGAGTTCGAAGCCAAGCTCATCGAATGCGCACCCGCCATGATGCAGGTCTGCGAAGCGATGGCGGCGGCTGGCGCCGAAAGCGCGAACGAACTCCCCGAGGAAGTGCTCGATGTCGCCAGACGGGCGACCGACCTCCTGCGCCGCATCTACGACACCGGCATCCCCTCATCAGCGGTGCTGGAACCGGCAGAGTAGCGCCCGCCGGAGCGCCATGGCGCCTCCGACCTTTTCTTCTGCGCCCATTCCACCTAGGACAGCGCAGGCGCCCAACGCCTGCCCGCTGCCCCTGGGGAACCGATGCGCACCGATACGCCGCCTGCCGTCCGCCTGTCCGACTATCGCCCCTACCCATACCGGGTGGACTCCGTGCGCCTGGAATTCGACCTCCAGCCCGACGCAACCCGCGTCCTCGCGAAACTGAAGCTCTCGCGCATCGCATCCGAAGCAACGCCCCTGCGACTCGACGGCGAGCAGCTCGAACTCGTTTCGCTGAAACTGAATGGCGAAGCTCTCGATGAAAGCGCCTACGCTGTCGACGCCGAAAGCCTCACCATCCATCAACCCGGCGAAGCGTTCGAACTTGCAATCGAAACGCTGATCTCACCGGAAACGAACACCGCCCTATCCGGCCTTTACATGTCCGGCGGCCGCTTCTGCACCCAGTGCGAGGCCGAAGGCTTCCGCCGCATCACCTACTTCCCCGACCGCCCGGATGTCCTCGCCCCCTACACGGTCAGGATCGAAGCGCCCAAGCAGTTTCCCTTCCTGCTGTCCAACGGCAATCCGCTCGCAGCCGGCAAGCTGGAGGCGAACCGCCACTTTGCCGAGTGGGACGATCCCCACCCGAAGCCATCCTACCTCTTCGCGCTCGTGGCCGGCGACTTTGATGTTCTCGAAGACGCCTTCACCACACGCTCCGGCCGCCCCGCTAAGCTCGCGATCTACGTCGAGAAGGGCGATGCGCCCCGCGCCGCCTACGCGATGGACGCCCTGAAACGCTCGATGCGTTGGGACGAGGACGTGTTCGGTCGCGAATACGATCTCGACATCTTCCAGATCGTGGCTGTCCGCGACTTCAACTTCGGCGCAATGGAGAATAAGGGGCTCAACATCTTCAACTCGGCCTACGTTCTGGCCGACGGCGAAACCGCGACGGATGCGGACTTCGAAGCGATCGAAAGCATCGTGGCGCACGAATACTTCCACAACTGGACCGGCAACCGCATCACCTGCCGCGACTGGTTCCAGCTCTGTCTCAAGGAAGGCCTGACCGTCTATCGCGATCAGGAATTTTCCCAGGATATGCGTTCGCGCGGCGTCCGCCGCATCAAGGATGTCATCCGGCTTCGCGCCCGGCAGTTCGCCGAAGACGGCGGCCCCCTCGCCCACGCCGTACGCCCCGATGCATACGCGCGGATCGACAATCTCTACACGGCCACGGTCTACGAAAAGGGCTCCGAGATCATCCGCATGCTGCGCCAGCTCATTGGCGAACAAGCCTTCTGGTCCGGCATGGATAAATACTTCGAAAAACACGACGGCGATGCGGCGACCATCGAAGACTTCATCGCCTGCTTCCAACCGTTCACTGACGAAGACCTCGCCGCGTTCTCGCACTGGTATGCGCAAGCAGGCACACCTTCGGTCGAAGCCGAAACAAGTTTCGACTCCGCGACGGGCGCAGCGACCCTGAGCCTGAAGCAGGCAACGCGACCCACGCCCGGTCAGCCAGACAAACGCGCGCTACCCATCCCGCTGCGCGTCGCCCTGTTTGACGACAACGGCGCAAAGCTCACGACCGCCCATAACCAGCAGCATGCTGACGAGCACACCATCGTCCTGCACGCACCAGAGGCGGAATTCGTGTTCGAGAATGTGGGCAGCCCACCGCTGATATCCCTGAACCGCGGCTTCTCTGCCCCGATACGCCTCAGCGACGGCCTCGATGAACAGTCCCGCTGCCGTCTGGCCGGCGCGGATGATGATGCGTTCGCCAGCTGGAATGGCCTGCAACAGGTCGCCCGAAACATCATGATCGACGCGGCGCGATCCGGGGAAGACGTCGACCCGCAACGCGCAGCAACCTGGGCGACAGCGGTCAGGCAAGCCGTGGAGGGCGCAGTTGCACAGGACACGGAGCTTGCCGCGCTACTCCTGCACATCCCCACCGTCAGTGACCTGACGCAGGAGATCACGCCCGCCGACCCGGACCTGATCCACCGCCAACGCCTCGACCTCCGCCGCACGCTGGCAAAGGAGCTAGAAGCGCTGCTGACGGAACACGCTTCCCATCCATCGGAAGGACCCGATGCGATGTCCGCCGACGCCGTGGGGCGTCGGGCAATGAAGTCCATGGCGCTCTCGCTCCTGTCGACGTTGGGCGCGGCACACGAACAGCTCATTCTCGGCGCGTTCAACGAAGCGCGCACCATGACGGAATCGCTGGCAGGCCTCTCCGCGCTGTCGGGCATCGACTCCCCCGCGTTCGACGACGCGCTCGCGCGCTTCGAGGCAAAGTGGAAGTCCATGCCGCTGATCATGGACAAGTGGTATTCCGTACAGGCCAGCTCACCGCGCGCCGACATCCGCAAACGGCTCGAAACCCTGCGCGGCCGATCCGACTTCGACCTGAAGAACCCAAACCGCGTCCGCGCGCTCGCCGCAGCGTTTGGCATGAACAATACGGTGGCGTTCAATGCGCCTGATGGCTGGGGCTATGACTTCCTTGCGTCCATCATTCGCGAGGTCGATGGCCTCAACCCCGCTCTGTCAGCCAGGCTTGCAACCGCCTTCGAAAGCTGGCGCGGCCTGACCGCCGACCGTCAGGAAAAGGCTCAAGCGACCCTCGAAGCGCTCGCCGGCTCCGGGCTCTCCCAGAACGCCGCCGATATCGTCGGCCGGGCGCTGGCGCAGGACTGACTGCAGGCCCGCCGACACGACATTCCGATGATGGTTAGTTAACCTCGGAATAATCAAATATCCGCAAGATGGCGTGTTGTGTGCTTGTAGATTGAATGTATCGCCAATGGCGCTGACGTCGCATGATAGCGATCAATATCGCGATTTCGCATTCGCCGCAGCGGACCTGCTCGTCTCTATAGATGGCAATGGTCGCATCCTGCAGGCGATCGGCGATGCGCACCTCATGCACCATCCGTCCACCGACCGTCTGCTGGGCCTCGACGCGCTGACGCTCATCAGCGAAGGCGAAGCCAGCCGCCTCCGGCAGGAGCTGTGGGCGCTGGCGCCCGGCCGACGCATCGCATGGCAGGATGTCCACTCGATCGACGGCGGCCGCACAATCGTCGCCCGGCACAATTCCGGCGAGCCCGGCCGCTTCTCACTGGCGCTCTCCCGCACCCCGAGCATCGGTCGCGTTCGCGGCGACAGCGCCTCAGAATTGCTTGCCGACCGCTTTCGCGAAATCGTCATGAACGGCCGTCTGATGGCCGCACGCCAGCCCGTCGTGGCCCTCCGCACCGGGCAGGTCAGCCACTACGAAGTGCTCGCCCGCTTCAACGGCGACGAGTCCCCCAGCGGCCTGATCTCCGCCGCAGAGAAAAGCGGTCAGATCAGCCACCTCGACTATGTGATGGTCGCAGCCGCATCTGCTCGCCTGCAGGGACAGCCCGATCCGGCATTCCGCCTGGCCGTGAACATCTCCGGCGACTCGATCCAGAACGTCTCCGTCGTTGAAGAGCTTTGCGCCGTCATCACCGGCCACGCCTTTGATCGCTCGCGCCTCATCCTCGAAATCACCGAGTCCGCCGAAATCGAAGACATCGAGACCGCGTCGCGCGCCGTCACCATGCTTCGCGACAGCGGCATTTCCGTCGCGCTCGACGATTTCGGCGCCGGCGCAGCCTCCTTCAACTATCTCCGCTCTCTTGATGTCGACAGCCTCAAGTTCGACGGCAGCTTCCTCAAGGCCTCGACCATGAACAACCGTACGCAGGCCCTGCTGCGGAACATCTCGCGCATGTGCGCCGAACTGAACATCTCGTCAGTCGGCGAGCGCGTCGAAACCCAGGGCGAACTCCGCTTCCTGCAGGAGACCGGTGTGCGGTACGCGCAGGGCTTTCTCTTCGGACAACCTCGCATCGACGAGGACTTCTTCGTGCGCAGGCGAACGTCTGCGAAAAACGCAGCATAGCGACGGGCGATATGGCCGAACGCAGAATACACCGGATGAAAGTGCTGATTGTCGACGACAATCATCACATGGTGAACATCGTGAAGACGATCCTGCGCGGCTTGGGGTTGAAGGATTTCTTCGACGCCCGCAGTCCCATTGAGGCGCTCGAGTTGCTGCGCACCACGCCGGTCGATCTCATTATCACGGACTACGCCATGGAGCCGGTCGACGGGTTCCAGTTCGTCAAGAAACTCCGTGCCGCGGAAGACAATCAGACCAGGTTTGTCCCGGTCATCATGCTGACCGCCTATTCCGAGAAATCGCGGGTCGAAGCCGCACGCGATTCAGGCGTCAACGAGTTCTGCACCAAGCCCGTGACCGCCGAAGAACTCTACAAGAAAGTCCGCTCCATCGTGAACCACCCCCGCACGTTCGTTCGCACCAAGGCCTATTTCGGTCCCGACAGGCGACGCCGCGACGGCGACCATTTCGAGGGCGAAGAGCGTCGGGATGCCGATCGCGACGAGACCGTGGAACCGCCTGCGCCGAAGACAACCGTACCCGTTTAAGTCGCATTTGAGACCGCTCACGCGCGGCCGGCATGAGCGCAGGTAAAATCATCCACAGCGCTAACAGTTAAGACCCGCTTAACCCTTTCTCAGCTTCTCGAATCGAAGACTGGTGCGGCAGTAGAGAACGGGATCCATTGCGTGGTCGCATCGGCCAGAACCGCCTCACGGGATGAACCGGAGCCGGCCGCTGAAAGGCGGATTCCGGTCGTGGTCCTGTGCGTCCTGTTCGCTGCATTCGCAGGCGCTCTCGGCATTAAGGGCTATGAAGACTACAGGTCGACAACCGAGCAGCAGCTCCTGTCGACGGTGAGCGCATCGCAGGCGCTCGCAGGCAATGTCGGCGCAGCTCTCGCTGAACGCCGGACCCAGCTCGAAACGCTCCTCGCGGTCAACGCCAGCGCCGGCCGCATACGCGATCTCGGCAACTTCACCCGCGTCCAGAACGGCGCGCCGGCGGAGGGCCGCTGGACCGCGATCAGCGAAACCGGAGAAGTCGAGATCTTCGCCCGCTCGCCGCGAGGCGACTGGGTCGGCGCGGCGGTGCCCGCCGAGGCCATTCTCCCGGAGGAAACGCCCAATCAGCAAGCCGTCCTCGTCGAAGCCACGCCGTCTTCGGCCTTCCTCAATGCCAGCGGCGTGCGAACTGCACGCGCCTGCTCTTCCGTGCTCGACAGCGCACTGGCGGTCTGTCTCTCGCGTCCCGCTCCGCTCCTGAACCAGTCCAACCTCTACACGCTCTTCGTCTATGCACTGCTGATCCTCGCCCCGGCGCTGGCTGTGCTCGGCCTCGTACAGACGCTCGGGCCCATACAGAAAAAGCCCGGCGCTCCCCGTCCTGTCTCCGGGCCCGCCCTGCCGCCGCCAACACTTGGCGCGGGCGCCAACGCCATGCCTGACTATGAGGTCCCCGGTCTCGTCGGGTTCTGGAAGTTCACCCCGCGCACCCTCACCGTCACCCTTGGCGACGGCGCCGCAGCAATGATCGGCGCCCCTTTCGGCGGCGACATGTCTCTCGAAGACTTCTTGGAGCTGATGAGCGCTGAGGAAGGCCGCGCTCTGCGCGAAGCGCTAACCACCGCCACAGCGCTCGACGACATCTCGGTGATCTTCTCCGTCCGCACCCCTGCCGGCAGGAAACAGTATTTCGAGATGATCGGCGGCGCCTCGGACGGCAAGTATTCCGGCGCACTGCTCAACGTTACCGATCGCATTCAAGCCAAGCTCAACTCCCGGAAAGCAGAGACCGTCACGCGCGCGGCGATCGACGCTCACCCCGGCCCCTTCGCCGTCTGGGACAATCGCAAGCGGCTCACACGCTGGAACACGGCGTTCATGCGTGACTTCAACCTCGAGAAGTCGACGCTCTATGTCGGCGCCTCATATGATTTCGTGATGTCCGAGATTTCTCGCTTCGTCCGCGTCGAACGCCCCTTGGGCGACGATTCCACTGCGCGCGAGCTATACCTGATCTCCGGCCGCTGGATACGGCTGCAGGACCGTCGCACATCGAACAGCGACCTCATCACGGTCGGCCTCGACATCACCAGCCTCAAGCAGCACGAACACTCGCTCTCCAAGTCGGAGCGCAAGCAGCGCACGATCATCGCAGAACTCCAGCGCAGCCGCGGCCAGTCCCAGGCGCTCGCCCGCCGCTTCGCCGAGGAAAAGGCCAAGGCCGAACGCGCCAGCAACGCCAAATCCGTCTTTCTCGCGTCGATGAGCCACGAGCTGCGCACGCCCCTGAACGCGATCAACGGCTTCTCCGAGATGATCGCCAAGGAGGTCTACGGCGAGCTGGGAGACAAACGCTACAAGGGCTACGCCGAAGACATTCTCGAGTCGGGCCAGCACCTGCTCGACATGATCAACGACATTCTGGACATGGCGAAGATCGAGGCCGGCAAGATGCAGATCTCCCGCCGCCTGATCGACCCGTCCGACGCCGTCGACAGCGCAGTCCGCCTCATCCGTCGCCGCGCCAGCGACAAGAAGGTGACGTTGTCATTCGACCCCGACGACGAGCTTCCCGAAATCCAGGGCGACCACCTCGCCATCAAACAGATGACGCTCAACCTGATCTCAAACGCGATCAAGTTTACCGACGAGGGCGGACGCATCATGGTCGCGGTCACGCGCGAGGATGCATGGATCATCATCCGCGTGGCGGACACTGGCGTCGGGATTTCACCGGAAGACCTGCCCCGCCTGGCGCAGCCCTTCGAGCAAGCCTCATCGAATGACGGCCGCAACCTGAAGGGCACCGGTCTTGGTCTCGCGCTCACCAAGTCATTTGCAGAGATGCATGGCGGCCGCCTCGCGATCGAAAGCACGCTCGGCCAAGGTACGACCGTGTCGATTTTCCTGCCGGTGTCATCGCCGGGCGATGCGGACGCCGAACCGTCCATTCAGGAAACGGAAGCAGCCGACGCCGCAAACGCGCCGCTGGGTTTCTCTCAATTCGTAGGAGCGCCAGGCGTCGCCGACGCGCCCAGGGCGCCCTCGTTGACGTCTCCATCCGGGTTCACCACCGGACGCGGATTGGCGCGCTGCACCCGGGCGTTGTACGGCGTCAGCAACCCAACCGCAGCCGTCGCCCGCGCTTCGGCAGGCATTTCCTCAAGATGGCGAATGAGAATGTCTTCGGCGCGCCGCTGGAGGCGCTGTTCCTTGTGCTGGAACACCACTACGGCGTCACGCAATTCCTGCTCGTCAAACGGCTCCTTGAGCGCCGCCTCGTAGACCGCCCGGCCTGCGTCCTGAAGGCGTTGCCGCTCGGCCTCCATCGCCCGCCACTCATCTCGCAACTGTTTGCTGAGATCGTCGCGATCGCGCTCCGGCAGCTGCTCCCATGCAGCAGCGACAACGTCCGACGTGGGCCCGTAACGCTCGAACTCCATCTCCATCGCCGAAGGCTGCCCGCCGCCGACCAACCGACCGACCACGATCCCGATCAGGACCGCGTTCGCCGCGACCGACAACGCGAGATAAAGAGACTTTCCCTTGAGCATCTCAGTCCGTCACTCAGGATCGGCGACTGCAGAGAAGAACACTTCCCCGGCGCCTGCCTCGGTCAACGACAGCATCTGCGCATACTCGCCAGCCGAACGCGCCGTCCCCGGCGTACCGGCATAACCGACGAAGAACCCAAGGCCCAACGAGGCGGCGAGCGCGCCGCCCGCCATCCACTTCGCCGGAGCGATCTCTGCAAACCACCTGCGGCGCGCCCGCGGCGCATTCGCCGTCGGCGCCGAAGCGAGAATCCGACGCTCCAGCTCAATCGATGGCTCCTCTGACATGTCCACGGCCAGCAGCGCATCGAACATGCGCTCGCTCTCCCAGACATCGCGCAGACGGTGAGGCGCATTTCGCATCAACGCCTCAGCCTGGATCCGCTCGTCCGCAGGCCACCGCGACAGCTCGGCGCCATAACAGCCGATCAGTTCGATGAAACGCGCCCGTCATGGCCGGGTTTTCACTCATCAGCCGGCCTCCAGCCGCTCAGAAGGTCCGCCCGCTCCTTGGCGAGAAGCGCCTTCAGCCCCCTCCTGCCCCGCGCCAGCCGGCTCTCGAGCGCATCAACGCTGATGCCCAACACCTCAGCGGCGTCCTGGTTCGACTGTTCCTGAAAATAGCACAGGACGATTGCCGCCCGCTGCTGGTCGGGAAGCTGCCCAAGGGCGTCGCGCACGCGTTGCCGGCGCTGACGGTCCTCCAGCGCCTGTGTCGCAGATGCGCTGAGATCAGGGATATCCGGATGCACCTCGCCGGCAGTCCTGCCCGCCTTCCTGAGGCGGTCGAGGCACAGGTTCATCGCAACCCGGTGCATCCATGTTTCGAATTTGGCGCGGCCTGGCTCCCACCGTTCGGCATGCTTCCAGACGCGCAGAAACACCTCCTGCGCGACATCCTCGCCTTCAGCCCTGTCGCCAAGCATCCGGGCGCCAAGGGCCACCATCTTCGGAAGATGCCTGCGCATAAGCTCAGCGGCGGCGCGGCGATCACCCGCACCGATCTGACGAACCAGTTCCTCGTCCGGATCCTTCATGTCGCCTTTGCAGCCACCGGTCTTGGGAAACGGAGCAAAAATCGCAAAAAACGGCTCCGTCCCACGCCCTTGTTGCGGGCGCGCAGCGTCATCATACGCACGTCGGTCCGGTTCCAGAATAGTCGCGATTGCTGAAATAGCCGGCATTTCTGGGCATTTCCGTTCACGAAGTGCGTTACCTCTCAGTTTAACGCGCCGCGGCACGGCTTCCGTCGCCTAAAGCCCCAATCGGGCGGCCCTGATCCCGGCGACCTCCGTCTGGGCCTCCACCAACGCCGCATCCACAGCAGCAAAATCCGGCAACTTCATCACCCGCGCCAGCCACGCCTTGAGGCCCGGCGAAGCGTCATCCGGTGAGAACCCATCGCCAGCGGCGATCCTCAAGGCCTGTTGCAGGTCAAGGTAGAGATCGAGCGCATTCCCTAGCGTCCGCCCCTCCTGCTCCGTCAGCCGTCCTGCCTCCAGCAGCGCGTCAATCGCGACCCGCGTCGCCTGCGTTTCGCCGCTAGACACCAGATCGCCCGCCTTCAGGAGTTCGTGCTGCACAATGAACTCGATATCGATCAGCCCGCCATTCCACAGCTTGAGATCCCAGTGCGACGACGCTGGCCGCTCGCGAAGCAATCGCTCACGCATGTCCACCACATCAGCCGTCACCCCATCGTCCGCCGCCTTGGCGGCGATCGCACGGCCGCGCACATCCCTTATCCGCGAAATCAGGTCCGGATCACCCGCAACCGGACGCAGCCGCGTCAACGCCATGAACTCCCATGTCCATGCATCGCCCTCATAGTATTGCTCGAAAGACGAGAACTTGACGGCCACAGGCCCCGCCTTGCCGGACGGCCGAAGCTGCATGTCGACCTCGTATAGCGCGCCCTTCCGTCGGCGCCGACAACGCCGCCACGAGCCGCTGTACAAACCGCGCCGCCAGTTGCCCGCCGCCCTCTTCAGCCTCGTACACCAGCATCAGGTCGAGATCAGACGTGGGCGACAGTTCGCGCCCGCCGAACTTGCCGAGCGCACAAACGACCCACTTGCCGATCGTGCCCTCGTATCGCCCCAGCACTTCGCGCTCAGCGACCTTTGCGAGGCCCACCACACATGCATCGGCGAGGTCGGCATAGGCCCGCCCCGCATCAAGCGATCCGATCTGCCGCCTCAACAGCTGGTACCCGATCCGGAACGCCTCCTCACGATGATAGCGCCGCGCAATGTTCAGCAACTCTTCAAAATCATCCGACCGCGACAGCAGCTTTTCCAGCTCCCGCTCGCGGCCGCCAGGCTTGTCCTGCGATACAGGGCTCTGAAACCGGCGCTCCATCATGGCGTCCAACAGCGCCGGGCGTCGCGCCAGGTCCCGCGCCAGCTGCGGCGCAAACGCCATTGTTTCGATCAGCTCGGTCGCGATCGCCGGTTCCTGCAGCAGAAGCGACATCGTCTGAACCCCAGACGGCAATGCCCCGAAGAAATCGGCAAATCGCGCAAACGCCGTATCCGGCTCCCCGACGTCGGACATGCACTGAAGCAGTCTCGGCCCCAGCGATGTCAGCAATTGCTGCCCCCGCGCCGACCGGGTCGCCGCCACCCCGCCGCGATGCCATTTCTGGAACGTCTGGATCACCTTCGACGGCTCGGTGAATCCCATCTCCTCCAGGGTCTCGACCGTACCGGGGTCCTCGTCGACGCCCGTGAACACCAGGTTGCCCGCCGCGCCAGACAGCCTTTCCTCCTCGGCGAACAAATCGGAATAGACGTCGTGAACAAACCTGCGAACGGCCCGCACATCGGCCTCGAACGCTTCCAGATCGCCATACCCGTACAGCGCCGCAACCTGCGCCCGGCGCTCAGGGTTGTCCGACAGCTTGTGCGTCTGCTCATCGTTGAGCATCTGGATCCTGTGCTCCAGCCCGCGCAGGAAATCGTAGGCCCGGCAAAGGTCAGCGCACACGTCCGGCTCGACAACGCCGGCCTCCACCAGCCCGCCGAGCGCCGCCTTGGTGCCTGAAATCCGCAGCTCCGGACGCCGCCCGCCAAGAATCAGCTGCTGTACCTGCGCGAAGAACTCGATCTCGCGGATGCCGCCCCGACCCAGCTTCACATCGAAGGCCTTCGCCTCCAGCGATTCATGCCCGCCATGCGAATGGATCTGGCGCTTGATCGAGTGGATGTCGGCAATCGCCCAGTAATCGAGGTGCCGCCGCCATACGAACGGCTCCAGCTCCTGCAGATAGTCTGCGCCCACATTCTCATCGCCTGCACACACGCGCGCCTTGATGTGCGCCATGCGCTCCCAGTTCTGCCCGACGCTCTCGTAATACGTATGCGCAAACTGCGTCGTCACCACCGGCGCCGTCGAACCCGGATCAGGACGCAGACGAAGGTCTGTCCTGAAGACATACCCATCCTCGGTGCGCTCCTCGAGAAACCGCACAAGGTCCGTCGCGATCTTCATCATGTTCTGCTTCAGCCGCGGTCCGCCGGCCGGGCACGTATCGAGGTCGAAGAGCAGGATGAGATCGACATCGCTCGAGTAGTTCAGCTCGTGCGCGCCCATCTTGCCCATTGCCAGCGCGAAGAAACCCGGAAGATCATCCCGCTCCGCCGCGTCACCAAATCGGCCATTGGCCCAGCCGTCACGGATCGCCAGACGCAGGCCCGTCTGCACCGACACATCCGCCAGTTCAGTCAGCCGCTGAACCACCCCATCAAGGTCCCACTCACCGGCAAGGTCCGCCGCCGCGATCACTGCGTGCGCCGCTTCCTTCGCCCGGCGCATCGCCCCCATGGCCTGGCCAGCATCTGCGAGCGACGCCGCATCGCTCATCGCATTCAGCTTCGCGCGAAAGATGTCATCCGGCGATCTCGCCCTCAATTCGTCCAGGAGCTCTTCGCGCCGGCGCAGGGTCCGCATCAGATAGGGCGCCAGCTCGGCCCCGCGCGCCAATGCAGACGCACAGCCGCTGTCTGCGCCTGCAACAGGTCCAAAACCTAACGGCTTAAGTGACGGCATCGGGTTCCCGGCGGATCAGCTTCATTCGACCGCCCGTGATTGCCTTGCTTGAGGCCGCTGGCAACACCAGAGCCACCTCAAGACCCGGCATCGATCCGCTTCCAAGCCCTTCGCCAAGTCGCAGTTCGCCGCGATGCGCCTCCGCGACGGCCGCCGCAAGGCTGAGCCCCAGACCACTCCCCGGCTGGCTGCGCGACTGCTCCAGCCTCACGAAGCGTTCCACAGCGCGCTCCCGGTCCGCCTCCGGTATCCCGGGTCCAGAATCTGCCACCACTAGCGCGAACGCGCCATCGCGCTCGCGCTGCGCCCGCATCTGGATCCGCCCGCGAACAGGCGTGTACTTGACCGCATTGTCGAGCAGATTGGCCATGGCCTGCGCCACCAGATCGCGATCGGCGTGCACCCACAACTCGCCATCGCTGACATACTCGAACGCCAGACCCTGCTCCTCACAGACCGGCTCATAGAGGTCGGACAACTCGTCTGCGATCTCGACCAGGTTCAACCGCCGGAAAGAACCGGTCGCCCCAGCCTGCACACGCGACAATCTGAGGATCGCGTTGAACGTCGCCAACACCCCGTCCACGTCGTCGATCGACCGGGCCAGCGCGGCAACTTGCGCATCTGGCTCGGTCTCCTTCAGGCCCGCCTCCAGCCGGTTCCTCAGCCGGGTAAGCGGCGACCGCAGATCGTGGGCAATTGAATCGCCCGCCGAACGTGACGAGACAACCAACCGCTCCAGCTTGGCCAGCATCGCATTCAGTTGCTGGGACAGCCGGTCGAACTCATCGCCCGACCCCGCCACCGGCGCCCGCCTCGACAGGTCGCCAGCCATCACGCCCTCGGTGGTTCGCGACAGCTGCTCCGCTCGGCGCGCCGCCGAACGCGAAATCACGACGCCGCCAACCAGCGACAGCACCAGACCGACCAGCGCCGACCGCCAGACCACCGTGCTGACCCGCCGGTTGATTTCGCCAAGGTCGCCAACATCGTAAGCCACGAGCAGAACGCCGCCTTCGGCCAGACGCGAAATCCGCCCCTCGGCCGAACGCCGCGAAGGTTCGCCCCCCGGCGTCCGCGCATCGTAATTGAACTTGACGTCCACCACCTCGCCCAGCGGCGGGGCCTGCGCAGGCAGGACGTCAAAATCCCCGGCGCTCTTTGCGCCGTCCGCATCCTGAAGAAGGTAGAAGAACTTGCCGCGGGCCTGCGACCGCTCGATCACAGCCTGGTTCAGACGATCGAAGCCGCCGCCGCGATAGGCGGCAGACAGCTCCTGAAACTCCGCATTCAGCTCGCCATTGGCCTGACGGTCCAGCTGCCCGGCCGTCTCATAGTAGAGATAGCCGAGCAGCGAAGCAGCAAAGACGATGAAGATCGACGCGTGAACTAGAGCCAGCCGGAACGTGGTCGTGCGAACAAGCGCCGGCAGCCGGCCCAGATTCATGCTTCAAGCCGATACCCTGCGCCGCGCACGGTATGAAGCAACGGGCGATCGAAATCCTTGTCGATCTTGCCGCGCAACCGCGAGACATGCACGTCAATGACATTGGTCTGAGGATCGAAGTGATAGTCCCAGACCTTCTCGAGCAGCATCGTGCGGGTCACAACCTGCCCTGCATGCCGCATCAGAAACTCGAGCAGCCGGAACTCGCGCGGCTGCAGATCGATCTTCACGCCATCGCGCACCACCGTCCGCGCCAGCAGATCCATCTCAAGCCCGCCCACCGACAGGCGCGTCGCAGGCGATTCCGTATTGCCGCGACGCCCCAGCGCCTCGACACGCGCTACCAGTTCGCTCGGCGCGTACGGTTTGACGAGATAATCGTCGCCGCCCGCCTGCAGACCCTCAACGCGATGATCGACCTCGCCAAGCGCAGACAGGAACAGCGCGGGCGCACGGCCTCCGCTGTCGCGATAGCTCGTCAGCAGCTTGATGCCGTCCATATTCGGCAGCATCCGGTCGACCACGAGCGCATCATACTCGGTGGACCGCGCCTGGTTCAGGCCTGACGCCCCGTCGCCGCAAACGTCCACGTTGTGGCCCGCATCCGACAGGACCCCACGAACGAATTGCGCCGCGTCGGCGTCATCCTCGATCAGCAGTACTCGCATTCGCTCCTTATCCTACTTGATCTTCACCGGCAGCAGCAGGGCGCGCTCGCCACAGAACTGCCGATTACAGAAGCCCACCAGCATCACAATGTCTTCCTTGCCCGCGCTCTCCGCTTCGGAAATGATCCGCTGCAGGTCGGCCGGCGTCGCAAGGTCGGTTCCGTTCGCGGTCAGCAGCGCATCGCCAACCCGCACGCCCGCTTCCACCAGCGCGCCATCGTCTCCCAGCGTCACCACCAGAAGCCCGGCCTCCTCGTCAGTATAAGCAAACCGCTCGGTCTCTTCCGCGCCGAATGCCCGAACCGTACCGCCCAGCACCGAGACGTCGCTATCCATCTCCTGCGGCTGCACGAACTCGAGCTCTCCATCCGCATCGAGCGCCGTGTTGATCGCCGCATCGCGCTCGGCGACCGTCACCCAGATCGTCTGCTCCTGACCATTGCGGATCAGCTTGAACGAATTCCGCGACCCGGCGAGCAGGCTGCCGACTTTTCGCGTCAGATCGCGCTGGTCGGTGACTTCCTCGTCATTCACCGCGATGATGATGTCTTCGCGTTTGATGCCGCTGGCCGCCGCCGGTCCGCCGTCAGTAACGCGCGACACGACAGCGCCCTTCTCAGTCGTCAGGCCATAGGCTTCGACAACACGCGGATTGAGGCTCTGGATCTCAACCCCCAGCCAGCCGCGCGTAACCTTGCCGTCCTTGATCAGCGCATCGGTGATCTTCTGCGCCATGCTGGCCTGGATCGCGAAACCGATACCGACGCTCCCGCCCGTTTCGGAGAAGATCGCGGTGTTCACGCCGATTACCTCACCATTCAGGTTGAACGTCGGCCCGCCGGAATTCCCCCGGTTGATCGAAGCGTCGACCTGGATGAAGTCGTTATACGTAACGCCGTCCAGCGTCCGGCCATCGGCCGAAACAATGCCGGCCGTCGCCGTGCCGCCAAGACCGAACGGGTTGCCGACCGCAACCACCCAGTCGCCGACCCGCGGCTTGTTGTTGGTGATGAAGTTCACATGCGGGTACGAGCCCGACCGCTTCACCTTGAGCACGGCAAGGTCGGTATCCTGGTCCGAGCCGACGATCTCCGCTTCCAGCTCATCGCCATTGTCGAGCACCACCACAACCTCACGGGCGTTCTCGATCACGTGGTGGTTGGTCACCACATAGCCGTCGCTGGTGATGAAGAAGCCGGAGCCGAGCGACCGGCCTTCCCGGTTGCGCTCCGGACGCGGCGATTCTTCATCCTCGCCGTTCTGCTCCTCCTCGAAGTCGTCAAATCCCGGCAAGCCGCGGAACGGCTCAGGCGCTGCGCCAGCCGCGAGGTGTCGATCTCGGTCACGACCTCGATGCTGACCACGGCCGGGCTCACCTGATCCACCAGATCGGCAAAGCTCATCGGCGCGCCGGCAGGCGGCGAAACGGTAATGGCGCGACTTGACTGTGCGTGCACCGCCGGGCTGGCCGCAAGCGCAACCGCCGCGAGCACCGCTCCAACTGCGCCTGAGAGATTCGACCGTCTCGTCATTCCTGACTGCCTCACGTTTCGAGTATGCCGTCCATGCGCCCTTCGGGCCGCACCGTCGCGCTGACATTGGCGCTGCGGATATTCTCCGCGCACAGGCTACCCGCCTGCATCGCAGAGTTCGAAGCTCCAATCTGCTTTACAATAAGGCAATCGTGCGGCGAGTCGGAAGGGCTGCTGCCCACGAATTGTCTCGCAATTCAGCCCAAACGCGATTTTTTGGAAGGAACCTGCCCCCAGCAGGCGTCAGCGCTCGTCCAGCGGCGACAAATCCTTGCGCCGCTTGGAAAACAGGCGCGCCGCAATCGCCCCGCCAATCCCGAGCAGCAGGATGAAGGGAAACAGCCAGATCAGCATGCCCGCGCCATCGCTCGGCGGGCGCAGCAGCACGTACTGCCCATAGCGGTCCGTGAAGAATTCCCGGATGTCGTCGCTCGACCGGCCTTCATCGACCTGTTGCCGGATCTGCCGCCGCATATCCATCGCAATGTCAGCCGTTGAATGCGAAACCGGCTCGCTGTCGCACACCACACAGCGGATTTCGCGCATCAGCGACTGCGCACGCGCCTCGTCAGCCGGATCCTCCAGCGGCGTGTCAGCCCCGATCACCACCGCCATGACCAGTGCGGCAATCATGCAGGCGCTCCATCCGGCGCAGGCGCAGCAGCCCCCTCATCCTTCACAGGCACATCCGCCTTCGCTTCAGCGCGCCGGCGACGCGCAGACAGCGACACCAACCCGCCAATCGCGATCAGGATCGCACCGCCGAACACCCAGTCGATCAGCGGATGGTGCGAAATGCGGATGCGCCACGCGCCGGGCTGCTCCCTGACCGACTCGCCAAGCGCAACATAGACATCGCCGCCCGGCGTCTTGCGCAGCGCAACCTCGGTCGTCGGCGTACCAGACACCGGATAGACGCGCTTCTCCGGCCGCATCGAGCTTGTCTGCCCGTTATGCGTCACCGCCACATCCGCGCGCGTCGCATAATAGTTCGGCCCCTCGATGTCGCGCACGCCGTTGAACGTGAACGTACGCCCGTTCATTTCGATCTGATCGCCCGGCGACATCACGAATGTCCGCTCGATCCGCGCCGCGCTTTCCGTCGCCGCGCCGATCACGAAGAACGCCAGCCCGATATGGGCGATGGTCATGCCCCACACCGACCGGTCGAGCTTCAGCGCGCGCGTCAGGCCGCCGCCGCCAATCCGTCGCGTCATGTCGGTGATCACGCCAGCGAACACCCACGCGCCGACGAACACCCCAAGCCAAGCCAGAACGACCATCCATATACCAGCATCGCGACCACCGCCGCCGCCACTGCAAACCCGGCAGCCGGCGCCAGCCGTCTGGCCAGCGGCGCGACCTCCGCCTTGCGCCATGGCGACATCTCGGCAAACGGCAGGAACAGAAACAGCACCGCCATCATCGGCGCCACCGTCATCAGGAAGTACGGCTCCTGGATGGAAATGGTCGCCCCGAACGCTTCCGTCACCAGCGGCAACAGGGTCCCGGCGACCACGGTCGCAGCCGCCACAGAAAGAAACAGGTTATTGAGGATCAGCGCGCCTTCGCGGCTCACCGGATCGAATTCCGGCCCGTTCATCAGCTTCGGCGCACGCCAGGCATAAAGCGAAAACGCCCCGCCTCCAGCAGCCGCCAGCCCCATCAGCAACAGCATCCCGCGTTCCGGATCGACCGCGAACGCATGCACCGATGTCAGAACGCCGGACCGCACAAGGAAGGCGCCAAGGATCGACAGGCAGAACGTCAACACGGCGAGGAACGCAGTCCACGAGGCCATCCCGCCGCGCTTCTGCGTCACCAGCAGCGAGTGCACCAGCGCGGCCCCAACCAGCCATGGCATGAACGAAGCGTTCTCGACCGGATCCCAGAACCACCAGCCGCCCCAGCCCAACTCGTAGTAGGCCCAGATCGAACCCAGCGCGATGCCGATCGTCAACATGCTCCAGGCCGTCAGAGCCCACGGCCGCGTGCGCTTGGCCCAGTCCTGATCGATGCGCCCGATGATCAGGCCGGCAGCCGCAATCGAGAACACGAACGAGAACCCGACATATCCGAGATACAGAAACGGCGGATGCAGCGCCAACGCCGGGTCCTGCAGCAGCGGGTTCAGACCGCCGCCATCCATCGGCGCCGGGTCGAGCCGCACGAACGGGCTCGAGGCGAACAGAAGGTAGCACAGCGACGCAACCGTCAGCAGGCCCTGCACCCCCAGCGCCTTCGCGCGCAGCTCGTCGTCCCGCATCACCAGCGCGGCAACGCTGCCAAAGCCCGCCGTGATCACGCACCACAACAGCATCGAGCCCTCGTGGTTACCCCACGTCCCAGCAATCCGGTACATGATCGGCTTCAGCGAGTGCGAATTCTGCGCGACCAGCTCAATGGAAAAATCCAGCCGGACGAAACTGATGATCAGCAGGATGAACGACATCAGGAGGAACACGCCCGTCGACACCGCCAGCCGCTGCACAGCAACGCCGCCGCCTGCCCCCACATTCGTGGTCAGCCCCACCGCCGCCTGCGCGCCAGCCGCCGCCAGCGCCATGAAGGCCAGCAGGTGTCCAAGTTCAGCGATCAATAGTCCGTACCCGTCGTTGAATAGTCAGCCTCAACCGGCGCCTTGTCGCGCAGGGCCTCATAGACTTCCTTCGGCATGTAATTCTCATCGTGGCGCGCCAGCACGCGCTTCGCCACCAGCCTGCCGTCAGCGTCGAACTCGCCCTCAGCGACAACGCCCTGCCCCTCTTCGAACAGGTCCGGCAGCAATCCCTGATAGCTCACCGGCACAGCATGCACGCCGTCCGTAACGCGAAACTCAACCGCGCCATTAGCGCCGCTGCGAATGCTCTGATCCTCGACCAGCCCGCCAATGCGCGCTGCAAGCCCGGGCCGGATCACGCCCTCCTCGGCAAGGTCCGAAGGCGCATAGAAATAGGAAACCGTATCGCGCAGCGCCGTAGCGCCGAGCGCAAGCGCACCAGCCACGAGCACACTCGCGGCCCCGATCATCCATAAGCGTTGTGAACGTTTGCGCATCTCTGGGGCGTCACCTCCGGCAGTTTCCCACCCACGCCTCTCATGGGCGTACTGGTATACTATATGAACCAGATCGTCGCTCCGCCAGCGTCACAATGGCGCGAGTAGCCCTAGTTTTCGGCGGCTTCAGGCGGCGTTTCAAGCGAATCCGGAGCCAGCACCTCGCGCAGCGCCGCAAACATCTGCAACCGAGGGTCGCCCTCCGGCGCAAGTGATTCCAGCGCCGTCCACGCCTCCCGCGCCTGATCCCGCCGTCCGGCGTTCCAATCGCCGATCGCGGCGAGGTATCCAAGCCGCAGATCGCTCGGATCAAGCTGGTAGGCGCGCCGATAGACCTCGGCAGTCGCCGGATTGACCTCACCGGTCATCTTGAACGCGTTGTCCGCCAGCGCCTTCAGGGCCGGCTGGAAGTCAGGGTTGCGGCGCAGCGCCGACTGATAGGCCATCTGCGCCTCCTGCGGCCGCCCGGAAGCCGCCAGCAGGTCGCCCATGAACTTGTGCGGATTGGGGTCCCGCGGATCATCCAGCGCCCGCTTCTGCAACAGCGCCATCATCTGATCGCCGGTCATCGACTCAGCTGAGGTCCGCGCCTGCTCTTCGAGTTCATTGAGCCGCGCAGACAGCGGCTGGTCCGCAAGGTCAGGCCGCCCGACCAGCAGATAGGCCCCGAAGCCGATCACCACGGCCACCATCGCGATCACGCGCGTCTGAAGCGATTTCGCCAGGAACCAGCTAGCGCCAAGCGTCAGCGCAGCCACCAGGATAAGGACGTAGATCATGTCGCCGCCGCCGGCAGCACCAGCCGGGCCCGCAGCCCGCCAAGCGGGCTGTCTTCCAGCTGGAAATCGCCGCCATAGATTTCCGTAAGGTCCGTCACGATCGACAGCCCAAGCCCCGTCCCCGGCGCCGTTTCATCCAGCCGTCGTCCGCGTTCCAGCGCAGCCTCCCGATCTTCCGCCCGCAACCCGTTTCCGTCGTCATCGACCACGATTTCCACCGTGTCGCCAATGCGTCGCGCAGTCACGTTAATCCGGGCCTTGCACCATTTGGCGGCATTCTCCAGCAAATTCCCGATCAACTCGTCGAGATCGCCCCGTTCGCCGCGGAACACCGCGTCCTCCGCCGCGTCCACGAAAATCGCGATGTCCTTGTCGCGGTGCAGCCGCTCCAGCATCCGCGCGATCCCGTCAGCAGCCTCGCCAACGTCCGCCCGCGCGCCCAGCACCTCCGCCTGCGCCGCCGCCTGCGCCCGCTTCAGATAGTGCTCGACGTTGGACTTCATCGCCTCGGTCTGCCGCCGCACAACCTCAGACAGCTTGTCGTCGCCGCTCTGCGCCTCGTTGCGCAGCACCGCCAGCGGCGTCTTCAGCGCATGCGCCAGATTGCCAACCTGCGTGCGCGCCCGTTCCACCACCTCCCGGTTGTGCGAGATCAGCGTGTTGATCTCCCCAACCAGCGGCGCAAGCTCTTCCGGGTATTCGCCCTCCAGCCGTTCACGTCGTCCAGACCGCACGTCGGCCAGATTGTGTCGGATATTCCGGAGGGGCATGAGCCCATACCGGATCAGAAACAGCACGCCGCCCACCAAACCGATCGCCAGCACCGCTAGCGCCACCGCGAGCCGCAATCCAAACCGGCGCACCGCCGCATCCGCCGACGTCCTGTCGATGCCAGCGTACAGCACCACCGGGTTCAGCCGGTCGGGCAGACGCACCGCCCGCACGCCATAGTGCAACAGTGCAGAGTCCGGCCCCCGCGCATCCGCAAATTGAACCTCGCCAGGACGCGCGATCGCCGCATCCACCATCGCCTGCGGCACAACCGGTTCCACATCATAAAAGCTGCGCGAACGATCCGCCCGCAGAACCCGGTTCTCCGGGCCCGTCACCAGGAAGGCCCAGTACATCCCGGAATAGGTCCGCCCATACCGCTCATCATTCGGCAGAGCCGTGTCGGTATAGACGATTTCCCCAGCCTCATTGCTGTCGACCGCCGTCGCAAGCGTCAGGATGGTGGCAGAGATCGACTCCTCAATCCGTTGCTCGGTTTCGGAACGATAGAGCGCGTCGAGCGACAGTCCGGCGACAATGAGAACAGCAAGGCTCCAGCCCGCCGCGGCGATCAGCAGTCTCCGGGCGATAGAGCCGCGCGAGAGCGCAGCCAGCGTCTGCGCATCCTGCGCTTCGGGACCCATCTGCTATTCGGTTATCTTCTCGGCCTTGGGATCGATCAGTCGATAGCCTAGACCGCGCTCCGTCAAGATGCGGTTCGAGCCGATCTTGCGGCGCAGACGCCCGATGAACACCTCGATCGTGTTGGAATCCCGGTCGAAATCCTGATCGTAGATGTGTTCGACCAACTCGGTCCGCGGCACGACCCGGCCCTGGTGGTGCATCATGTAGCTCAGCACCCGATACTCGTGCGCCGTCAGCTTGATCGGCTCGCCATCCACCGAAGCCCGCGCCGCCCGCGTATCGACACGCAGATCGCCGCACTCTAGCGCGGCGCTGGCATGTCCTGCCGCCCGGCGAAGCAGCGCCCGCAGACGCGCCAGCAATTCCTCGGTGTAGAACGGCTTGGTCAGGTAATCGTCGGCGCCGGCGTCAAACCCCGCCACCTTCTCGCTCCACCGGTCCCGCGCCGTCAGGATCAACACTGGCATGTCCTTGCCCGCAGCGCGCCAGCGCTCCAGCACACGCACGCCATCCATCTTGGGCAAACCAAGATCGAGCACCGCCGCGTCGTATGGCTCGGTGTCGCCAAGGCCCTCCTCGCCATCCGCCGCCAGATCGACCGCATAGCCATTATTCGACAACGCGTCGGTCAGCTGCCTGCCAAGATCGGGATCGTCTTCTACTACAAGGAGTCTCATCCGCGGTTTCCACGCTCAGAAATGATCCGGCCGTCCCGGGCGTCCACCCAAATCTCCAGCCGATTGTCGTTCCGGTCGAGCCACGTGATCACGTGCATGTCGCCGCGCCGGTTCGACTGCAGCATCTGCCCGCCGTGCCTGCGCTCAAGATCACGCTTGATCTGTTCAAAGGGCACTTCACTCCCGCGCTGCTGCTCACTGCTTTGCGGCGCCCAGGTATTGCCCCGAAACTCCTGCGAAACAGCCGCCGGCGTGGCCGCCAGCGCTGCAAGGAAGATTATGACAGATCGCCTCAACATGACGCCTTGTTTATGCGCGAAACGGTGAACCCGTCCTGAACATTCGCGCCCTCAAAACCCCGAAATGCAGCTGCAACTGCGCAAACCCCATTAACGTCTGACCTGATAATCGCGCCCGGCCCATTTCTTCACGAAAGCCCGTAATTCGCTGTCCACGCCCTCCGGCAGCACCACAATCAGCTTCACCAGAAGATCGCCCGCCGCCGGCTTCACCTGAACACCCTTGCCGCGCAGTTTCAACACGTCGCCGGAGTTCGATCCCGGCGGCACCGTCAGCGAAACGCCGCCCGACGGCGTCTGAACCGGCACCTTGGCGCCCTCGACCGCCTCAGTCAGCGTCACGCGCAGCGACATCCGGATATCGTCCTTGTCGCGCTTGTACGTTGGATGGTCCCGCACCGTGACTTCGACCAGCGCATCGCCGCGCGCCCCCGCTCGGCCCCGCAACCCCTGCCCCTTGAGGCGCAGCGTCTGGCCCGACCGCAAGCCAGCTGGATTGACAATTCCAGCGGCCGCCCATCCGACATCGTCACACGACGGCGCCCGCCATTCACCGCGTCGAGAAAATCCACATCCATGCGATAGCGCACATCTTCCCCCCGCTGCCCCGCAAACCCGCGCGCGCCCCCGTTCCGGCTGAACAGGCCGTCGAACAGGTCCTCGAACACATCCGCCCGGCCCGCGCGCGACCGCGTCCCGCCAAACCCGCTGAAGCCGCCAAAGCCCGGTTGCGCGCCGCCGTGGAACACCGGACGCTCATTGCCGTCCGCATCGATCTCGCCACGGTCGTAGCGCGCCCGCGATTCGGAATCGCTCAACAGGTTGAAGGCGGCGGTCACACGCTTGAACCGTTCCGCAGACGCGGCGTCGTTCGGCCGCGCATCAGGATGCAGCTCCTTCGCAAGCTTGCGATAGGACTTGCGTATGTCGCTCGCGCTCGATGACTTGGACACGCCCAGCGCTGCGTAGGGGTCCCAACTCAACCGTCTGCTTCCCTGAAAAAAGTCACTTGTCGCCAGTCTGACCGTATCGCGCCCGCCAACGCAACCGGATACACGGCTTCCACGTCCGCGTCAGGCCGCAGGCAGTAAAATCTCGCACCGCGCAGCACGGCCGGGCGCCCCGCCAAAGCCCAGCTGCGCCACCTCGATCACAACCGCCCCACCTCCAGGAAAGTCACCCTCTCGCAGGACCTGTGAATAGGTTGTGCCATTCTGCGCCACCGTCCAGCTGCGGACCAGTTCGCCCCCCTCGCGAATCGATACGCGATAGCTTTCCGCCAGTTCATGCTCCGGCTCGCCGGCACTCCAGGCGTCGCCGCGCTTCCGGGCGCGCCGGATCCAGCTCAAGTCGAGATCCTCGCCGCGCCACGCCGCCCGCAGGTGTGCCGGCGACCACATCGCCAACCCCGCCTCCTCGTGAGCGTAAACGCCGCTCCACGCAGTCGCCTCCTGCGGCATCCCTCGCCACGCCCGCCAGTCCAGCGGCGCCGCCACCTCATTGTCCCCGACATGCACCCGCGCCTCCGCCCCCGTCAGGAACAGCACCCGCGCGCCGGCGCCCGCCACGCCGCTCATCACCCATTCCGACCCGCGCTGCCCACGCAGCAGGCGCGACAGCCGGTACCGCCCCGCGCTCACCAGTTCGGCGTCGGCAAACTGCAGCAGCTCCCAGCCATCCGCCCACTCGACCAGCGCCGCGTTCGCCCCGTTCAACACCTCGCCATCGCTCCGCGCAGACGGGCCCGGCCCCACGACGTCGACCCACACCTCGCCATCCTGCCACCGCCCGGGCGCATGAGGATAAAGATCAAACGCCAGCCGCCCCATCCGGCACGGCTTTGCAATCTCGCCCCGCTCGCTCAGCTGCGAAGCATCCGCTCCCGCCGACAACACGACCGGCCCCGCCCACGGCAGCGCATAGCCAAACGCAAGCGGCCGCGCATCGTCTTCAGCCCCCGGCAGCGCCGGCGCATCGACCAGCACGACATCCGGCTCCGCCCCGAACAGCGGCGGCTCGCCGGCGCTCGGCTCGGCGGTGCTCAGCACACGGCCAGTCCGGCCGCCGTCGCGCACAGCATCCACCTCAACCACCGCACCCACGCCAGTCTCGACAACACGCACCACCTCTCCATCGATCGACACCCGGTCGCCGGGCTCCAGCCACAGCCCGTCATGCGCCAGCGCGAACGCCCGTCGCTCGCGCGCCGCCGCACTCATCCCCGCCAGCGAGTTGGCGATCCTCTGCGCCTGTCCCCCATCCATCGCCTGCGCCAGCGACACATCGACCAGCCGCAAACCGGGCCCGCCCTCGGACACCACGACACCCGGCGAATGATCCGCCTCAACGCTCACAAACCCCAACCGCACCTGCGCCGGCGGCTCCTCCAACCCTGCGCGCGTCCGCTCGACCAGCGCGCCACGCTCCTGCGACACCAGGCGGCCCGCGTCGATTGCAAACGCACCCTCGCGCAACTGGAACGAGATCACCCGTCCCTCTCCAGCACATCCATTCCGAAACTCATCGCCAGCGGCGCTAGCGCATCCTTCGCAGCAACCGGCCCATCGAACCGATACCCCGTCACCAGACCGCCCAGTCCGGACACATCCACCTCAACGCTCGCGCGCCCGCACACATCGCGCACCACATCCGGCAACAGCGCCAGACCCACGCGCCCGTTCAGCCAGTGCCCCAGCCGCCAGTTGCCGCCATCGCTCCACACATCATCGCGCGTCGGAAACGCCGGAAACACCCGCGCATCCCAGCACCACAGCGCAACCCCGTCAGCGGGAACCATGCTGCCGCCATAACTGACCGAAACCGGGTTGTTCTCCGCATCCGCCCAGTGCGCATGAAACGCCTCGATCGCCCGCCGCTGGATCAGGTCGTCCCGCGCGCCATCCGAATAATGCGGCAGCGCGCTCTCCGAACTCTTCGGATCGAAGAACACGTTCGGCTGGTTCGCCCCCTTGTTCACCGCCGGCACGCCAAACTCGACAAACCGCACCGGCTTGGATCCCGCCGTCCAACTCGTCGGCGCTCCGCTCCGCACGCCCGCCACACGCGGATGATGCGCGTTGCTCCACCACCCGGTCACATCCTTCTGGCGAAACACAAACGGCTCACCATACGCGCCGTCAGAGATCGCCAGCCGCTCCTGCCCTGCGCGCCCGGCGTCATCCGCATAATACCAGTCGAACGCCTCGCCCCCTGCGACCTGCGCACGCAGATACCCGACATCATGCTCCGAACCCCACGCCGCATCCGCATGCCCCGCGCCATCGCGCCAGTCCCCCATCGGCGGATACCAGTCGAGCCCCACATAGGAGATCGCCGCATCCGCCCACAACGCATCCAGCGGAAAGGCCACATCATTCCCGCCATTGCGAACGTGCGCGCCATACTCCGTCCAGTCCGCCGCGTACGAAACCTCCGGCCCAATCCCAAGCACCGCCCGCACTGACGCCGCCAGCGCCTTCAGCCGCGCCACAGCCGGATAGCCCCCGCTCCCGTCGCGCACCCGCGTCAGCCCGATCATCTCCGACCCGATCAGGAACCCGTCCGCGCCTTCCTGATCCGCAATCGCCGCATAGTGCGCGACAAACGCATCATACCCTTCCGCCCCATCAAAAAGGCGGCCACCGGGCCGCCGCACTCGCTGTTCCTCCACCGACCCTGGCTCCCCGGCGCCGGATGACACGTCACCCTTCCACGCCACGGAAACGCGGCCTGCTCAACCCCGCCATAAGGATCCTCCAGCCCGTTCCCCACCTGCACATCCATGAACACGAACGGATAGAGCGTCACATGAAACCCGCGCGCCTTCAGCGACCGGATCGCCTGCCGCACGCTCTCATCCGATGGCGTGCCGCCATAGTTCGACCGCCCGTCCGTCTCAGACACAACATACGCCCCCGCCCGCGTCACACCGGCGACAGACCACTCAACAGGCGCCGTCTCCTTCTCGCTTGCCTCCACCCCCGGCCGGATCCGGCACACGCCGCAACGCAGGTCATCGCCAAACCACCCCACTACAAGGTTTACGCGGCCCACGTTCGGCATCTCCGCCTCAAGCTGGTCGATCGACGCCTCGAAGTCCGCGACAGCCTCAACCCCGTGCATGTTCTCCGGCGTCTCCACGCCCGGTCCCGTCCGCCGCCGCACCACCTCGCTCGACAGCGCAAATTCCCCAGACCCCGGGATCACGTTCACCGCCCGCGCCACATTCTCCAGCCGATCCGCCCTGCCCCCGCAGGCCTCACGATCTCGAACGACATCTGCGGCATCCGCGCGCCAAACTCGTCCACGGGAAGATCCTCGAACACTACATACGACAGCCCGCGATAGGCCGGCGCCTCACCCGCCCCCTCCACCGCCTCGATCAGCGGATCAGGCTGCTGCGTCTCGCTCCCCGGATAGAACCGCCACGTGACTTTCGACAGATCGAACGGCGCGCCATTCGCCCAGCACCGCGCCACGCGCGCCACCTCACCCTCAGCCAGCGCCACGGCAAAGCTCAGGCTGTAGGAATACTCGCGCACACGCGGCCCGCCCTTGCCGCCGCTCTCCTCGGCCTGCTCGGTAAAGCGCGCCGCCCAGATCACCTGCCCGCCAACCCGCATCCGCCCATAGACCACCGGCACGCTCGCCCCCTCGCGCGACTCCGTCACATGAAACTCACGAATGCGCGGCCCTTCCACCGGCGGCCTCAGATAGCGCGCATCCAGAAAGCTCCCCGCCACAGACCCAATCGCCCGCCCGATCGCCGCCCCCGAAACCTGCGCCCCAAACGCCGCAGCCCCATTCGGCAACAGCCGAGCCCCAATCGCCGACCCAACATTCGACAAAACCAACTGCGCCATCGCGCATCACCTCCAGAAACAAAAAAGCCCGCCGTGGGGCGGGCTTGTATTGAGTACCAGTAGCTAGTTTACTTAGGCGTCTGAACTCTCAGTGGTTTTTGCGCCTTACAAATGGTGTTGAGATCATGACACCTGAGGAGAAAAGACCTGAGGAATTCTGCTGACGCGATACGTCACCCACTGCATCGATCGATATGGGCTGGGTTTGGCGCCGTGGGGATCGCGCTAGGAGCCGTGTCAATCTTGAAGTTGATCGAGAGGGCTGGTCTCGCTCACTGGAGCGAGCCGTTGGCCACGATATCTCTCGAGTACGAGAAGCTCACTCGCGGGATTTTTTTGCACTTGGTGCCCCCGCTCAAGATCTTGTTTTCCGTGTGGGGGATCAACCTTGAGTTGGACGCACACTGGTCCGATAGCGTGGTTCCGCTTGCACTTTACTTTGGTGTTCGATCACAAACCTACACCCAGTACGGTTACAAATTCCGTGGCGTCTTCCGATTGGTGATGGGGTTTTTGCTGGCACTGTCTGCGGGCGTTACTGCGGGGTCGATCGCAGAATCTGATCAGTTCTATCCTGGAGTCGCGTTGCTCGCGGTCGTGTCGGCAATCGTACTTTTCGACTCTATTGACTCTGCGGTTTCGGCTACCTGGGCTCGGAAGGCTGGCCTGACTTGGGTAACCGACTTTGCTAGGTACATGCGGTTCGTGCTCCCACATACAATTCTGTCTGTATTCGTCGTAGCATCGGCAGTGATCATCTCTGCACTAGCTCCTACCATATCTCCGAAGCACTCAGCTAATGCGCATCTGCTCGCACTGGCAGTCGGGTTGATGCTTGTCTGGTACCTCAAGTCCTGGAAATTCTCTGGCGACCCCAACAATCGGAGCGAGGGAGAGTCGCAGTTCGCACGATTCCGACGGAGCAGCGCCACCAATATCGGAGACAGAATATTTGTGGCTCTTTGTGTTGGCGGGCTGGTTCTGGTGGCTAACGCTGGGCTGACATATCTCTAACGCCCCGGATTTACGCATAACGTTGAACGCGATAGCCATTATTGATCCAAATTAGGGACATATTCACAAAATGCCCCAAATATGGGACATGTACGTATTGTGACCCGGATCCCGCCCCATGCCGCCTGCGGCCCCCAAACCAAAGCCCAACGCCCCGACCCACGCGGTCGTCATGGGCGACCTCATCCATTCCGAGGATGCGAGCGACATCGCCGCCCTGCACGCGACCTTCAACGAAACCATCGCCGCCACGAACAAATTCTGCAGGAAGCAGCTCGCCTCCCCGCTCACCATCACGCTGGGCGACGAATTCCAGGGCCTCGCCCACTCCCTCGCCGATGGCCTCACAGTCATCCGCGCCCTGCGCCATGCCCTGCGCACGTTCGAGATTCCCTGCCGCTTCATCCTCGGCGCCGCGCGCATCGAAACGCCGGTCAACACCAAAAAGGCGTGGAACATGATGGGGCCCGGCCTCGCCGCCGCCCGGGAGCAGCTCAACGACAAGCGCGATCCCAACGCCTACCGATTTTCCTTGCCCGGCGCGCCAACTCTTGAAACCCTCATGGACGCCATCGGCCTCACCCTCACCGACATCGAGGCCGGCTGGACCGACCGCCAGTCCCAAATCGTGAGCGCCACCATGTCACACGACGGCCAGATCCCCGAACTCGCGACAAGCCTGAGCGTCACCCCGCGCACCTATTACAAGATTCGCAAGGCCGCGAAGTTCGACCTCTACGAAACCCAGTGGACCGCCCTGCAAACCGCCATCTCCGCGCTCGATGCCGAATACGGCCTCGGCAAATGATCGCGCTTCACATCGCGATCTACCTCGCCTTCCTCCTCGCGCTCACCTGGGGCGGCAACCACGCCGTGCGCCTCATCCTCCACGCCTCCGGCAAGCCCGCGCCGCTGCCGCCCGAAGATCCCGAAGCCCCGCGCGCGCCGATCGCCAAGCCGGGCGGCCGCTTCATCGGCATCCTCGAACGCCTGCTCATCTTCATCGGCGTCGCCGCGTCCAGCCTGCAGATCATGGTCGCCGTTATCGCGCTGAAATCCGTCGCCCGCTACAAGGACCTCAACGACCGCGCCTTCGCCGAATACTTCCTCATCGGCTCGATGACCTCCATCTTATGGGCCATCCTCATCACCTTCGCCGCCATCATCTACGACCGCGAATGGGGCCTGAACCTGATCGCCACCTATCTCGGCATTTTCAGCTGAGAAAGCGCACGCGTCCCCAGCGAAGGCTGGGGCCCAGCCGCACAATAAGCCGCCGCAGGCGACCGCGGTCACTCCGGAAACCGGAACGCCCCCGCAATCCGTCGCCGCCACCAGGGCACAAGCCGCGTCTCGCAAACCGCCTTGCCCCAGTAGGCATGGATGATGTGGTCCTCGCCGCTCACAATCGCAACATGCTTGGCCACAGCCCCGAGCCCCATCCGGAACAGCAAAACATCGCCAACCCGCGCCTCGCCAATCGCGATCTCGATGAGATGCCGCCGCGCCGCCTCCAGCAATGTCTCCGCGTCGACAACCTCCGCCCAGTCCGGCGAATACGGCGGAACCCGCTCCGGCTCATCGCCCACCACCTCCCGCCACACCCCGCGCACCAGCCCAAGGCAGTCGCACCCCACGTCTTTTACGCTCGCCTGATGCCGATACGGCGTCCCGATCCAGCCGCGCGCCGCGACAACCACGCGCTCCCCAACCGCACTCATCGCCGCCCCCCGTCATTCGCGTGACGATCCGACGGCCCGGCGAACACCGCATCATTCCCCGGCATGTGCGGAAAGCCGCGAAAATTGTCCCGGTTCGCAAACTTCGCCCCACACGTCGCAAACCGCTTGTCGCACCCCGCCGTGACGACGAACGCATCGCCGACCTCGATCGCATGCACCGCATCCGCCGCCAGCTCGATCTCCGCAGACGCCCCCGCCCCATGCCGGACGACGAACCCGCTCGCCCCCGCATTCGCGCCCGACGTCCAGCTCAGCCGCCCCAGCCGGAGCCAGTCATCCGCAAACGCACTCAACCCGCTCGCCCGCACCATCCGCGCAGACACAACCTCGCTGACAACGCCCGCGCCGCGAAACGCACCGGCCTCCAGGTCCACACCGCACCGCGCATCGCCAACCTCCGCATCGCACGTCTTCTGAAACACCCGTCCCACCGGCCGCTCCAGATCCGCCTTCAGGCTCACCAGCTCCGCCGCAAACGCCGCGCCCTCGCGCCGCACATCCGACAACCGTCCCGACCACACCAGAACCCGGTGCTCCGGCGCACGCCAGTCGACGATGAACACATCCACCCGCGCGCCGTCCCACAGTCCAATCGCAAGGTCCGCCTCCGAAATGAAGTCAGCATCCAGCGCCCCGCGCGCCGCAGCCCGACCCGGCGAAAGATCCGCCGTCGCCGTCAGCCGCGCGCCCTCGATCCCGCGCGCCGGCGCATAGCTCACGCCATCCACCTCCAGCACGCGATCATGATCGCTCGCGCCAAACACCGCCCCGTCGCGCCGCTCGAACCGCCAGCACGCACACAACGTCGTCCCCGCCGCGCCAAGCCGCGCAGCGAAGGCCTCGCACAATTGTCTCATTTGTTTCCCTCGTCATTCCGGGCGAAGCGCAACGCGCGTAGACCCGGAACCCAGACGCTTGTTCAGGGCGCCACCTCGACCAGCGAAAGCGCCCCGACCCGCATCAGGTCCGCGCCCTCGGCCGACAGCTCCAGACGCTCCACATCGAACCGCACCGGCGCATCGAACGCGAACCCGGCCGTCACCACAGCCCCCTCCACAGGCGCCACATCCATCGTCACCACACCAGTCGCGTGATCCACGCTGAACGCGCTCGTCACAGCGCCATCGACCGCAACCACCACGCTCCCCGCCACAGGCTTCGAAATCGTCCGCACCCAGCTCACCGCGCCGCTCACATACGCCTTCACCAGCTGGAATGACGTCTCCGTGCCATCGCCCACGCCAATCCCCTGATCCGTCGCCGCGATCTCCTCGCCCACGCCGCACGACTTCCAGTCCAGCACACAGCGAAACCGAAACCCCCGCAGCCGCCCGCTGCGCGCCTCGAAAAACGCCGCCAGCGCCGCAGCATCAGCCAAGCCCAGTGCGGCACCGCCGGCCTCCCATCGCCGCCGCACTCCGCTCCACCGCGCATTGCGCGCCTCGCCGCCCGACGCCAACCGCACCACATCGACCGCCGTCTCAGGCCCGCCCCGCGCCCCAAACGCCAGCGGCAGGTCCAGCCGCACCTCATCAAACGCGCTCATCGAAACCGGCCCCCCCGCACAGCCGCCTGCGCCACCATCGCTGCAAGGTCGTTCGCCGATCCCCCCGCCCGCTGCGGCTCCCCGCCGCCCAGCGCACGAGACGCCAGTTCCCGCACCACGACCTCCGCAAGCCGTCGCGCCAGCCGCTCCGCCTGCGCCTCGCCATCGCTCGCAATCCGGGCCGCCTGATCCGCCAGCAAGCCCTCCATGCGCCCAAGCGCATCGTCCAGGTCGGCACGCACCGCCGCCCTCACATCCTCATCCATCTCCATGTCTCCCTACGCCGCCGCGAATGTCACCGCGCCCGCCGACTCCAGCCTCACCGAAAACGTCGCCTCGCCCCGCTGCGCGCCGCCGTAGACCAGCTCAGCAACGACGAACGGCCCGCTGATCAAGCCGAAATCCGCGATCTCCAGCGACATGCTCACGGCCTCGCCGCCGAAGAACACAGCCCGCAGCCGCGCATCGCTCGCCGCATCGCGAAATGCGCCATCGCCGCTCACCAAGATCGATTTCACACCCGCATGCGCCGCCAGCTCCCGCCACGCCCCTGCACTGTCGGCGTGCGTCGCATCCACGATCCGCGCCCCCAGCCGGATCATCCGCGAGCGCACGCCCGCCACCACCGAAAACGCCTCCGGCGATCCGCCATCGCCAACCCGCACAACAAGATCCCGTCCAGCCTGCCCGGCCATGCCTTTCCCTTTCTCCGCTTGTCCCAAAAACCGCGCCCGCATCCATCCTTCGACAGGCTCAGGATGAGGGCTTTGCTCGCTTTAACTGCCGCCGGCCAACACCGTCGAAAGGCCCGCCCGCAATCCACCGAGGTCCTCATCCTGAGCCCGCCGAAGGACGAGGACCGGCCTCCCGGCCCCAACAACAACGCCACTTGACACGCAACCATATGGTTGCCTATTGTAAGACATGGATCAGGTGTTCAAGGCGCTCGCCGACGACAGCCGCCGCGCCCTGCTCGACAGTCTGATGGCCCAGAACGGCCAGACGCTGCTCGAGCTCTGCGCCGGGCTCGACATGTCGCGCCAGGCCGTCTCGAAACACCTCGCGATCCTCGAAGACGCCAACCTCATCGCCACGCACAAGCGCGGCCGCGAGAAGCTGCACTACCTCAACCCGGTCCCGATCGCAGAGATCGCCGACCGCTGGATACGAAAGTTCGAGCGAGGAAAGGCCGACGCCCTGATCGACCTCAAGAAGCAACTGGAATCCGACTGACGGACAACTCCCAAAGGACACTCAGAATGAGCGACCCTGCTTTCATCTACACGATCTACATTCGCGCCCCGATCGATAAGGTCTGGGCCGCCATCACCGACAACAAGACCCACCGCTCATGGTGGTGGGGCACGCATCACGACAGCGACTTCAAGCCCGGCTCCAAGCTCACCTACCTGCGCAACGGCGAAGCCGATGTCGAAGGGGAAATCCTCGAGGCCGATCCGCCAAACCGCCTCGTCCATACCTTCCGCGTAGGCGGGCCGGGCCCCCAACACGATGAAGGCTACACAAACGTCGAATACACGCTGGAGCTCACCGACGGCGTGACAAAGCTCACGGTTACGCACACCGGCTTCGTCGCAAACAGCAAGCTCCGCGTCGGCATATCGAACGGCTGGCCCGCAATCCTCTCCAGTCTCAAGAGCGTCCTGGAAACCGGCGACCCGCTCGCGTCTACCCAACCGGATGAAAAGAAATGACCGACCAGCCCTCCCGCTTCGTCTACGTCATCTACATCCGCACGACCCCCGAAAAGCTTTGGGACGCGCTCACCAAACCGGAATTCACAAAACGCTACTGGGCCGAAACCTGGCAGGAATCGAAATGGACCGCAGGATCGGACTGGAAACTGATGATCCCCGATGGCCGCGTCGGCGACGCCGGACGCGTGCTGGAGATCGACCCGCCCAATAGGCTCGTCCTAGAATGGCGCGTCGACTTCCAGCCCGATCTCAAGACCGAAGGCCCAACCCGAGTCACCTACGCACTCGAACAGATGGACCAGACGGTAAAGCTCACGCTGACGCAGGAAAGCCCGGCGCCAAATTCAAAAGTCATCGACGCCATGTCGAACGGCTGGCCGCATCTCCTCGCCAGTCTAAAGACCCTGCTGGAGACCGGCGAGCCGCTGATCGAGACCACCAAATGGCCCGAGGGTCACTGACCCCTACTGCTCAACCAGCTCCACACGACGGTTCTTCTCTTTCCCGCCGTCCGTGGAGTTGGTGAAGCGCGGCGACACGGGCCCGATACCCACAGCCTGCAACCGGTCGCTCGCAACGCCATAATCCGTCAGCAATGCCTGCCGCACAGCCTCTGCGCGATCGCTCGAGAGCTTGGCGTTGTACGCATACGTCCCTGACGAGTCCGTGTGCCCGACAATGTAGAACGACTTGCCAGCCATCTGCCCAAGCAGCTTCGCCGCCTCATCCAGCGCCGGCTTGCTCTCCGCCGTCAGCGTCGCCCTGTCATGATCGAAATAAAGCCCCTCGATCACTGTCCGCCCAAGCTCTTCGATATCCTTGCCCATCGCCTCGGCGTTCGCCGTGATGAGTCCCGTCTCGGCTTCCTTCGTCTCGATGAAGTCGAACAGCATCGCCACTTCCGTGCTCGAATGCTGCTCGATCACCGCAGAGATCCACAGCGTATCGTCAGCCCGCTCCTTCTTCGCCAGCACCGCACTCGTCCCGCCGCTGGTAGAGGTGCCGGACACCATCCTGGCCACCGGAACGCCGCCGCCGGTCCACGGGTTGTTGATGAAGTGAACCGCCTGCCAGTTCACCCCGCCAATCTCGTTCTGCGTTGAGCGGTCCATCCCCAGCCCCTCGCCGACGATCTCGAACCCCGCCGCCTTGATCGCATCCGAAACGTTCTTCCAGACTTCCGCGTGCGTGCGATCATCGCCCTTGTAGGAATAGAAATTTCGCGTCACCCGCCCGGCGATCTCCTCGATCTCGCCGATCGTGCGGTAGCCCGTCACACCGCCCTTCGGAAACTTGTACGGCATGAAGTTCTCGACATCGCACCACTCCAGCACGCTCGCCGGATAGCGCGTCAGCGCCGGATGATCCTCGCAACCCTCTGCGTCCTGCGCGAACGCCGCCGGCGCCGCTCCCAGTCCGCAGCTCAGCGCCGCCGCTACTACAAATGCACGGAATGTCATGACTGTCCCCTCGATACCTGACGCGTCAGATTCCTGCCTAGCCTCCTGATCCCGTCAGGTCCACCGACTAAGGCGCCGGCTCCACCTGCAATCGCACCCGCACAAGCGCACGCCACAAGTGCACGCTGGCGCGCATCACATCGATGAACGGCGCCCGATGCAAGCACGCACCGGTATCCCACAATCGACAGCGCGCCCGCATCGACCACCGCACGCACCGCGTCCGCAGCCTCCGCGCTTCATCTCTTCCGCCCACGCTGGTCATCACGGCCAGGTCCAGCTCATGCCGCCACATCAAAGCGTCGGCCCCGCTCACGTCCTCCACCGCGTGGCGCGACACCTCAAGGTACGGATAGGCTGGCTTCTCCGCATCGCCCGCAAACACCCGCGGCGCCACGCCCAGCACGGCCCTCACGCCAACATCCGCGCGCAACGCGTCCAGCACCGCGCGCTCCACCGCCGCCAGGCCGCTCACAGCCGCACCCTGCGCCACGGCGACACAAGCCCCGCAACGTCCTCCGGCAACGGCGCACCAATCGTCGCCGCATCGCGCGTCTGATAGGCGTGCGCCGCCAGCCGCTTCACCGCCAGCCGCAAGCCCGCCGCAACATCATCCGGCGCCGCGCCGAACCCGGCGACATAATCGATCTCGACGCCGTCCCACGCCCGCCCCGGCCACGGGAATGCGCCGCCCGCCCACACCAGCTTCGGCGCCCGGCCCGTCTCGATCCGGAACCGGTCGGTCACATCCGCCGACGCGCCTTCCACATCAAACACACGCACCGCCGCCAGCGAAGCCGCAGGTCGCACCGGCAGGCGCATGCGACGCCCGGCATACATCCCGTCCGGCCAGCACCCCAGCGTCACCCGAAGTGTCCGCTGGATCATCGCCAGCCCCGCCAGCGCTTCGATCCGGCCGCGCGCCGCGGCGATCAGGTCGCCGACCAGCCCGTCCTCGCCATCAAACCCCACACGCAGAAATTCCTTCGCCTCGGCCAAGCCAACAGGCTCGGCCGCTGGCGCAACCAGCGTCGTCACTCTCATTTCGCTCTCGCTTGAATACGCCCCGGCCTGCCCGAAGCTTGAAATCCGGGCGCGACGCGCCCATGCCCTTACGTCACAGCTGACAGACGGGAAGCGCCCCGCTAGACGTCCCGCAAACGTAAACCAGCTCAGAATCTGAGGACGCGCCGATGAAGCTCGATTCCACCGTCTCCGCAGTCGTCACAGGCGGCGCATCCGGCCTCGGCCTCGCCACCGCACAGGCCCCTGCGCAGCCGCGATGTGAAGGTCGCAATCTTCGATCTCAACGAGGAGAAGGGCCAGAAGGTCGCCAGCGATCTCGGCCTCACCTATTGCAACGTCAACGTCACTGACGACGCCTCGGTCGACGCCGGCTTCGAGAAGGCCCGCGCCGCCAACGGCCAGGAGCGGATTCTCGTCAACTGCGCCGGCACCGGCTCAGCCGCCAAGACCGCCGGCCGCAAGAAGGAAACCGGCGAGATCTCCTCCTTCCCGATGGAAGTCTTCGAACGCGTCATCCAGATCAACCTCATCGGCACCTTCCGCTGCATCGCGAAATCTGCCGCCGGCATGCTCACCCTCGACGCCATGGCCGACGGCGACCGCGGCGCCATCGTCAACACCGCCTCCGTCGCCGCTGAAGACGGCCAGATCGGCCAGGCGGCCTACTCCGCATCGAAAGGCGGCGTCGTGGGTATGACGCTCCCCGTGGCGCGCGATCTGTCCACCGAAGCGATTCGCGTGAACACGATCCTCCCGGGCCTCTTCAACACCCCGCTGCTGGCCGGCTTGCCCGACAACGTGAAGGACGCGCTCTCGGCCACCGTCCTCAACCCGAAGCGGCTCGGCGACCCGTCCGAATACGCCTTGCTGGCCCTGCAGATGATTGAGAACGGCTATTTCAACGGCGAATCGGTCCGCCTCGACGGCGGCATCCGCATGGCGCCGCGCTAGCCTTTCATCTGCCTCCGTCCGGTGCTTCAATGCCCCGGGGCGGAAGAACGAACATAACTGCTCTCGAAGGGAGGCGCGCCATGCGTTCAGTCGTCATTTCCGGCACGGGCCTGTTCACGCCGCCTTACACCATCACAAACGAAGAGCTGGTGGAAAGCTTCAACGCCTACGTCCGCAAGCAGAACGCCGCGAACGCCACCGCCATCGCCGCCGGCGAAATGGAGCCCCTGGTCGAATCCGACGCCGCCTTCATCGAGAAGGCCTCCGGCGTCAAACAGCGCTACGTCATGGAAAAGGACGGCATCCTCGATCCCGAGCGTATGCGGCCCAACCTGCGCAAGCGCTCCAACGATGAACCCTCGATCCTGACCGAGATCGCCGTCGCCGCCGCCAGGGATGCGCTCGCCGTCGCAAAGAAGACTCCCGAAGACATCGACGCCGTCATCGTCGCCTGCTCCAATCTCGAACGTGCCTATCCGGCGATCGCCATCGAGGTGCAGAAGGAACTCGGCTGCAAGCAGGGCTTCGCCTTCGACATGAACGTCGCCTGCTCCTCCGCCACCTTCGGCCTGAAACAGGCCTACGACATGGTCCGCTCCGGCGGCGCCGACACCGTCCTCGTCGTCGACCCGGAAATCTGCTCCGGCCACCTCAACTTCCGCGATCGCGACAGCCACTTCATCTTCGGCGACGTCGCCACCGCGATGATCATCGAGGCGAAGGACAACGCCACGTCCGACGACCAGTTCGAGATCCTCGGCGCCAAGTGCGCGACCGAATTCTCGAACAACATCCGCAATAATTCCGGCTTCCTCAACCGCTCGGAAGGCGACTTCACCTCTACCCCGTTCGATCAGGACCGCCTCTTCGTCCAGAACGGCCGCAAGGTGTTCCGCGAAGTCGTCCCCCTGGTCTCGGCCATGATCATCGAACACCTCGGCGAACTCGGCATCGAGCCGTCCTCGCTCAAGCGCATGTGGCTCCACCAGGCCAACATCCACATGAACGACATGATCGGAAAGAAAGTCCTCGGCCGCGAACCGACGCCCGAAGAACAGCCCAACATCCTGAAGGACTACGCCAACACGTCCTCGGCCGGCTCGATCATCGCCTTCGCCAAACACCACGACGGCATCGACCCCGGCGAAATCTCGATCATCTGCTCCTTCGGCGCCGGCTACTCAGCCGGCAACGTCGTCGTAAAACGCCTCTGAGATCCTCCGCTAGGTTTGTGGGCTAGGCCTCTCGCAACAAAAACCGAGAGACGCCGACACGCAATCAACCACCCAAACCGTCATTCCGGGCGAAGGCGCAAACGCGCCGAAGACCCGGAACCCAGCCCCCAAAGCAACTCAAGCCATCAGCCCGGCCATAAAGCCGCGCGCCCCGCACCCGCAATTCCTCCCCGCTTGCCATCCCGCACAAAGGCGCACAGCGCCGCAGATGCGGGATCCATTCATTGACATCTCGAAAACAAATAGGTGCGCGACTATTCCCGAGAATCGCCGTGATGCTACCCTCGCCATATCACACCCGTCGTGCGAGCATCTGAAATTGAACTCAGGCAACCCGTTTGACGAACTGTTGTTCGAGCTTTGCTCCCGCCACGAATACTGTGGCTGGGTGAAGGATGGGGTGACTACGCATGTGACCGACTACATCCCGAAGTCTGGTCCCGTCACCGCATATCAGTTTGTGGAATGGCTGCTTGAAGCCGACGGCTACAATCTCCATGCGCTCTCGCGCTCTGAGCACAAGCAGCTCCACCGCGATCTGGACCCGATCTTCATCAAGCACATGGGCTCTGACTGCGTCGACGCCGCTGAATTGTCCGTCTCCAGCAGCGATCAACTTGGCCGACGCAAGAAGTTCATCACACCCTACTGATTGGCGGCCTTGTCGCTCATCCACCCTTCTTCCATCAAACCAAAAAAAAAGCCCCCGGCCCGAAGGCCGGGAGCTTTTCCACTCCCAGTCGCTTGTCTAAGCGACTATCCCAGTTTCCAGCGCGAACCGATCGAGATCACGTTCTGCTGGTTCTCGATATCCAGAGTCCCGGGGAACAGCTGGTTGTTCACGCTGATGTCTTCCGTCTGGCGATAGGCGTACTCGCCATAGATCTGCCAGCTGTCGCTGAGGTCCATCGAAACGCCGGCCTTCAGCTGCCAGGCAAACTTCGTCCCGTCATCGTCCACGATCCCGACGCCCGAAGGATTATAGGTCACGTCAACCTGCGAGACGCCGATACCGCCGCCGACATACGGCTGAAACGTTCCCGACCGGTTGAAGTCGTAATAGGCGTTCAGGAAGATAGCGGTGTTCGAAATGTCGCCGCGCCCATCCGCAACCACGTCGCCGACGGTCGCGCCAAGCTGGGTCGCCGAGCCGGTCAGAACCGCCGCATCAACGCCATCCAGCTGGATCGCGCCATTGGCCAGGTTCACGCCCGAATGCGTGTCTACATCGGCGCTCGAGTAGACGATCTCAATCCCTGAACGCAGGCCGCCGTCATAACGCAGACCAGCCTCGCCCGAGACAGAATAGCCGCTCTCGAATTCTGTGTTCCAGCCATACGGCGTGCCATCGGCGATCGGGGTGCCGTTCGGCACCGCAGGCGCGCCATTACCCGTGTTGAAAGATCCCGTCAGTCCCTCGTTCGAGCTGTCCGACTGATTGGCGACGCCGATCGAGCCGCCAACATACCATTCCTGAGCCGACGCGCCCGCGGGAAACGCGACGGCAGCCGCCAACGCGGCGATCAATAGACTTTTCCGCATACCATTTGCTCCTTCACCGACCGCCATCAGCGGCGCCTGAAATCTGATCTCGTCGATCAGCTTTCGTACGGACCTCGCGCCGCGAGAGATCAGAATTGTCGCATGAAGAAGTTGTGAGACAGCGCGCAGGAACTCGCGCCGTCTCTGTTCGTTTGATGCGGTTATGCCGGCGCCGGTCTTATCCCCTCTTCCGCCAGCATGGCGTTCCTTGTCTTGTCGATATCCGGTTGCATCCAGTGGATCACGAGCACCGCTGCAAACTTCGCGGTCGCGCACATCGCCAACATCGGCCAGTAGACATTGAAGAATTCCAGCACCACGCCGGTGAACTCGTTCATCAGCAGCCCCGACAGCGATCCGAACGTCGCGCCGAACCCGATCACAATCCCAACCTTACGCGCCGGCATGATGTCCGTCGCCAGTCCGAAGATGCTGGTCGAGAACATCTGGTGCGCCGCCAGCGTCATGCCGACCAGCACAGCCCCCACCCACACATTCGGCGCCAGCGCGATGATCGGCACCGGCGCAGCCAGCAGCGCCCCGATCACCATCGGCGTCTTGCGCGCCCGGTTATAGGTCTTGCCCGAGGCCAGCAGCCGGCTCGACAGCCAGCCCGCGAAATACGACCCTGCCCCCGCCAGCAGGAACACCACCGCCACAGGCCCGGCCAGCTCGCCCTGGTCCAGCCCGTATTTCCGCACGAACAGGTCCGGCGCCCAGAACAGGAGGAACACCCAGACGAAATCAGTCAGGAACTTGCCGACCGCCACAACCCAGGTCCGCTCATCCTTCAGCGTCTCGACCAGCTTCCCGCTCGTCTCCGGCGCGGCATCCACCGCCTCGCCATCGCCGCGCGGCTTGGGCAGCGCAAACCAGAAGGCGAGCCAGACAAACCCGATGGCGCCCGTCGCAATGAACGCCGCCTTCCAGCCCCACGCGATTGCAATCGCCGGCACAATCAGCGGCGTCGCCACCGCGCCGAGGTTCGGCGCCACATTCATGATCCCCAGCGCCAGCGACCGGTCATCGCCCTTGAACCACGTCGCCACCGTCTTCACCGCAGCCGGCGTGTTCACCGCCTCGGTCACCCCCAGCGCCACGCGCACCCAGAAGAATCCCGTCACCGTCGTCACGACGGCGTGCAGCATCTGCAAAGCTCCACCCGCCAACGCCAATCGCATAGCCCGCGCGCAGCCCTACGCGGTCGACAAACCACCCAACCGCCAGGATCGACAGCACCGTCGCCAGCTGAAAGCCGGAAACAATGTGGGCATAGTCGATGTCGCTCCAGCCGAACTCGGCCTCCAGCGTCGGCTTCAGCAGCGCAATCGCCTGCCGGTCGAGGTAATTGATGATTGCCGCTGAAAACACCAGCGCCAGCGCCGCCCAGCGAAACACGCTCCCGTTCGCGCTCGCCGCCGCCGGCGCAACCTGCGCCTCACTCTTTTCCAAAACCGACCCTCCCGCACGCTACAGCCAGCTACACCCCGCCCGCCGGATTGATCGAGCGCAATTCGCGCTGCCCATCACCGCCCTGTTTTCACCCAGCACAAGACAGGATCACAGCACGTCGCACAACATGTTCCGGAGAGGAAAATTCGCATCCTGGCCTGCGGTTCTCGCAGCGGCCATGGCGGCGAGCGCCTGCATCACGACGCCACCCCAGACGCAAAAGCCCCGCAGCGAGCTTTCGTCGCTGCGGGGCTTTCTTTTAGCCCGATGCCTAGTTGGCCGGCGGCGCCACGTAGGAGGACTGCACATCCTCCTTGGCGGCCATCTCCGCGCTCAGGTCGAAGTACACATTGCCGCTTTCCGAATACTGCGGCCACTCAGCAAGGCCCTCAACGCTCGGATCACCCGACTTGGCGAACTGCGCCCAGATCTCCGCCGACTGCTCCGCAACGCGAAGGTCTTCCTCGTCATGGGCCGGCGTCTCCTGCGAACACCCGCCGCCACGCGCCAGGAACAGGGTCGTGGGCGACGTCAGCCCCCGCGGCACGGCGCCGAAGACATACGTCAGCTCCAGACCGTGGAACGCCACGCAGCCCTCCTCGGCACGCCAGCCCGCAGGCAATTGTGTGAAGTTGTAGACCCACGTCGGCGCGCCAGCCGCCGAATGCAGGTTCGCCATCAGCGGCACAGACGTCTGCAACGACTGCTCACCCTCATTGGCGCCCACGATCAGTGGAACCTTGTGATGCGAACCGTTGGCGAACTGCGCGCTCACTGGCTCCGGGATGACATGCCCGTCGACCACCACGTTCGCGCGGAAATCGACGCCGTCAGCGGAGCCCGCCTCCAGCACATCTTCCCAGCTGGCCGCACGCATCTGCTCCAGCACGTCGCCGGATGCATCCACGTCCAGCGCCTCGCCCAGCCTGACGCCAGTCGCTTCGGCATCCTCGAGCATCGTGATGCGATCTTCAGAGACCAGCGCAGATCCACTCTGCACGATCGCCTTGTGGAACAGCCCGCCAGACTCCGGCGAACCCATCTGGGAGATCACCTTCGTGCCCCGCCGACTCGCCGAAGATCGTCACATTCGACGGATCGCCGCCAAACGCCTCGATATTGTCCCGCACCCATTCAAGAGACGTGCGCAGGTCCTGCGTGCCGTAATTGCCCGAACCCGTACCGGATTCCTGCGACAGCGCCGGATGCGCCAGATACCCGATGGGCCCAAGCCGCGAGTTCACCGTCACCAGCACCACGCCTTTGTTGGGCAGCATCGGGTGATTGTACGTCGTCGAGTTGCCCGTGCCGGTCGTCAGGCCGCCGCCATGGAAGAACACCATCACGGGCCGCCTCTCATCGGAGCTCTCAGCCGCCGTCACCACGTTCAGATAAAGGCAGTCCTCGCTGATCGGACCGCCCGCCCCCATCGAGCTTTCGCCCTGCGGACAGCGATTCGGCCACTCGGTCGCATCGAGCTCGCCATCCCAGGCCGCTGCCGGCTGCGGCGCCTTCCAGCGCAGATCGCCCACCGGCGGCGTAGCGTACGGAATGCCGCGATAGATGTAGGCGGTGACATCGTTTTCAGTGACGGTCTCGCCGCGCACGGCGCCAAGGCTGGTCTGAACGACCTCGCCGATCGCGCCGCTTCCCGCCTCCGCTGCTTCATCCACCTGAGGCGACGCCGTCTCATCGGCGCAAGCCGCCAGCAGCAGGACTGACCCGAGTACAGACGCAAGTGTGGTGTTTGATGTCTTCAACATATCTCTCTCCCCTCGAGAGCCGGTTGATCCGGCCTTTGATTTTGATTCTGTCGAAGACCTACCCCTACGAGATCGCTCCGACCAGCCCGTGCAGCCGCCTCGCGAAAAGTTCACCGCCCGCCTGCCGTCCAGCCTCACCTTCCCGTAAGCGTGAAAGCCCGTAGCTGCGGCCCGCGCCAAATATCCTTGCACGCGGGCCGCATCACTCCCGGTCAGCTCGCCGCGAACTTCATCACCTTGATCGCATCGAAATTCTGCACCCCGCCGCCAACCCGCTTGGTCGTGTAGAACAACACGTACGGCTTGGAGGAATAGGGATCGCGCAGCACCCGCGCGCCCCGGCGATCGACGATCAGATACCCCTTCCGGAAGTCGCCGAACGCAATCGCGTATTCGTCCGATCCGATATCCGGCATGTCCTCCATCTCGGTCACGCCATACCCCATGATGCTGGCCGCCTCGCCCACACCGCCCGGACGCCACAGGTAGTTGCCATCGCCGTCCCTCAGCTTGCGCACTGCCGCCAGCGTCCGCCGGTTCATCACGAACCGCGCATTGGCCCGAAACTGCGAAGGCAGCGCATAGACGAGATCGATCAGCCTGTCCGACGGATTGCTCGCCGCAAACGCGCCGTCCGCGCCGGAAGCGACATACCCGATATCGCCCCAGGCATGCGATGCATCCGCGACAATGCTGTAGTCGAGAAACCCGCGCGGCTTGCTGGTCGCATCGCCAACCACGAACGCCGCCGATTCCTGCGCCGAGAACGACACCTCCACCTCATCCGCCAGCCACTCGTCGATATCGGCATAGGCGTCGTCCAGCAGCGTCTGCGTCGCCGCCGGCATGGCGTAAAGCTCCGCCGCCGGGAATTCCAGAAGGCTCAGGCTTGGCGCCGTCGTCTCGTTGCGCGCGCCCGTCTCCGCCGCCCATGCCGACACCGCCCCAAGGCTCACCGGCTTGCGGAACACCGTCGACGATGTCTGCCGCACCGTCGCGATCTGGCGCATCGGCGAAGCCTGCATCAGCCGCGCCTCGATCAGCCGGTCCAGTTCCGGCGGGGCGACATAGCCGCCCTGCGTATCCGTGCCCTGCGTCAGCGCCTTCATGTCCAGCCGCGCGAGCCCTGAGTCATCGCCCTTGCGCAGATAGGCGCCCCAGGCCGACTTGTGCTCCGGATCGCCCTTGCGCACATCCTCGCCGATCGCAGGCCGCGCCGCATCCAGCGCCAGCCGGTCCAGCGCAGTGCGCTGCGCATCCAGCGCCTTGTCGATCTTCGCAAGCTTCGCATCCAGCAGGGGATCGCTCGCCCCACGCTTCTCGATCTCGTCGAGCCGCGCATCATTCGCCGCCTTCATCGCCGCAAACGCCGCATTCATCTCGGCAGCAATCGCGCGCACGTCCTCACCCGCGCCAACGGGCGCGCTCATCTTCGTCTCGGTTTTCATGGATTTCCCTTGTCCTGCTTCGCTCGCTCACCTCCCAACGCCGCGAAGCCGGACGTCAGGCGCACCTCTAAATTGTCTCTGATCGCGCATGCGTGCAGCGCCACGCCCCCAAGGTCCGGCGCCCACAGCATTGCGCAAACGAAAAGGGCGCAGCCTCAGCCACGCCCTTCCGATTAGCTTATATGTCTGAACCTACTCGGCCGGCGGAATCTCAAGGCCCGCAGCAATTCCCGGCCCCAGGGTCGGCACCCCGCCATCGGCCTCGATCCTGCGCGCCCCGCCCAGAATGCCTTCCATGGCGTAATTGCCTTCATGGCAGGCGAACTCATACATCGGCAGCGAAGCGTTCATCACCATCTCGCCGCTCCACGTCTGCGTGTAGAGCGAGGGATCCTCCACCGTGAACTCATACAGCACCTGGTCATCCGACCAGCGCGAGAACCGTTCCGTAACCGTGCCCGTATCCGAAATCAGGCTCTCCTGAAGCGGATGCACATTGCGCGTCTGCACCACCAGCGCATCGCCCTCATACCAGCCGACGGAATCGCCAGCCCACTTCTTGATCTCGTCAGGCCCGTGCGTCGCCTCTTCCGCGCTCGCAACGATCGGGATCACCCGCGCATCGTGCACCATCTCCACGACGATCATCACCGCATCCGGCGTCTGCACGATCTGCGACGTCGAATTGTACATCGCATTCTGCATCACCGGCCCCGCCATCGTCGACGTCGTCAGGCACCGCTCGAACAACGGACGCGTCTCCGGCCCGTCAAAGTTCGTCGCCGGAACGCCATTGCCCCCGCTGCGTCCCTTGCCCTCCTGAAACGGGATCCGGCCGCTGGGCGGATCGACGATCCACGACGTCCGCAACTCGCCCTTCACCGTGGCCAGCCGCGAACCCGGATCGATCCAGTACGCGTTGTAGCCACGGTCCGCGTTCTTGTCCTCGAGGATCGACATGTCGTTGGGGTCTTCACCCTGCCGCGCCTCTTCCTGCTGGGTGATGATGATGAGGGGATTGCGATTGACGATCGCCCGCCCCTCTTCCTCGTTCACCACCAGCTTGTCGACGCCGCTGGGCCGCTGCAGGCTGGTGATCGACGTGCTGTTCCAGAACCCCTGCAGGTCCGGCACGCCCCAGCTGGTTTTCGGCGGATCGAATCCCGGCTCGCGCTCGCCAAACGCCGGCCCGGACCCAAGGGCCAGGACGGCGCAGGCGACAATAGACTTCCTCATGACGTTTCCCCTCAGAACCAGACCGGCCCGGCGGGCCTGCGCCGCCTATTCGACCGGCGGCACGTTGATCCCGGCCGTGATGCCCGGCCCAAGGCTCGGCGTTCCGCCTTCCGACTCGATCTTCCGGGCGCCGCCCAGGATCCCCGGCATCGCGTAATTGCCCTCATGGCAGGCGTATTCGTGCAACGGCTCATCCGTCCGCCGCAGCGCCATCTCGCCCTTCCACGTCGAGGTGTAGAGCGTCGGATCCTCAACCGTGAATTCGTACAGGATCTCGTCCTCGCTCCACCGCGTGAACCGCTCGGTCAGCTTGCCTTCCTCAGAGATCAGCGCGCGCTGGCCCGGATGCGGCTTGCGCGTCTCCACCACCAGCGTGTCGCCCTCATACCAGCCGCGGCTGTCGCCCGCCCACTTGGCCGGCTGCAGCGGGTTGAACTCGGCGTCGATCGGAATGATCCGCGCGTCGTGGTTCATCTCCACGTTGATCATCAGTGTGTCCGGCGTCTGCACGAACTGGAAGGTGTTGTTGTACATCCCGTTCTGCATCACGGGCCCAGCAGAGCCCGAGAAGCTCATCAGGCAGCGCTCCGCCAGCGGACGCGTTTCCGGCCCGTCGAAATTCACTGGCGAGTAGCCGTGCCATAAACCTTGGTCGCCGCGCCTTCCTTGAACGGCACGCGGCCATCGGCAGGCTCGACAATCCACGACGTCCGGTACTCGCCCTTCACCTGCGCCAGCCGGTTGCCGGGATCGATCCAGAACGCGTTGTACCCGCGGTCCGCATTGTTGTCGGCGAGAATGTCCTTCTCGAGGTTCTCTTCCCCCTGCAGCGCCTCGTCTTCGCGCGCCAGGATGATCAGGGGATTGCGGTCCACGATCGCATGCGCCTCGTCTTCGCTCACCACCAGGTCTTCAACACCGCGCGGGCGCTGCAGGCTGGTGACCGACGTGTTGACCCAGAATCCCTGAAGGTCCGGCTTGCCCCACGCTGTCTGCGGCGCTTCGAAGCCCGGCTCGGTCTCGGCGTGCGCCGCCAGTCCAATCGCCAGCGTCATCGCCACGCCTGCCAACATCGTCGTCTTCATCGCCGCCTCCCAAGGGTAATGTGCAAATTGCATCGCGCGCCGATGATACGCCCGGCGTCAGTTTTCGTGCGCGGAACCCTACGCCTTCCTGCAAAATGCGCAATCATGACCCAGCGGAAGACCCTAGCGTCACGGCCACCCGGCGCGCCACGCCAGCGTCGCCGCCGCAAGCGCTGCGACCAGCCCCAGCGCGACCCACCGGTTCATCCTCAGTGTTTCGCCCCGCGCCGCCGCCCGGTCGCGCAGTAACAACACCACGACCACAGCAAGCGAACCGCCAACCATGAACAGCGCAAGCTGCATGGCCAGCTGCCAGATCGGCTCGCGATCCGTCGTCGCGGAAATCCAGAGCGGCGCAATCAGCAGCGCCGGCAGCGCCACCAGTCCGAGGCCAATCGCAATCTTGGCGACCAGACCCGGCCCGCCTTGCTCGTCCTTCATGCCTTCATCCAGATCACGCCGCCTGCAGGCTCGGCGCGCCAAGCATCGCCAGAAACCCTGCACCCGGCAACATAGGCGACATCACCAGCGACACCTCGCGCAGCTCCAGCGCCCGCAAGTCGCGTCCGGTCCCCACACGCGGCGACCAGTCCCGCGCGATAAACCCGATCGACAGCCCGCGCATCCTCCTCACGAACCAGCTTCAACGCCGCAGCGCCGGCGCGCAACGAGGGATCGACCAAACCTCTGACATACAGCCCGCGACCATCCTCGCGCATCGTCGTCCACCGCCCGGCAGGCGCCCCGCCGCGATGCTGCAGCAGCATGGCGACCTCCCCGCCCCGCGCCAGCGTCTGCGAAACGCCCCGGCCCGCACCACATCCCCCGCCGGTCTTCAACCCCGAACAGCGAGGCATACCCCTCGATGAGTACAGGCCCTCCAACCAACGCAGGTTGCGAGGGCGGGCGCCCGCGCTCAGCCGCATCGACGAAGGAAGGCAATCCACGGCACTCGACCCCCTCCTGACCTCCCCCGCTCAGGGGAGGAACCCCGTGTCTCGTTCGCCAGCAAACGCCAGCATCAAGCCCGGTCCAACTCCTCCCCCTAGAGGGGGAGGTGGCCCGAAGGGCCGGAGGGGGCCCGCCGCCCAAACAAACCCCAACATCATACCCCATCACTGCCCCGCCACCTTTTCCTCGATCCGGTCCAGCTGCGCCGCCGCCAGTTCCAGATGCACCTCCACCCGCGCCAGCCGCTCAGCCATCTCCGCCTGCGCCGCCACGCGAACCTCAACCTCCTTCAGCCGCTCGCTAGCCGCCCCGGCCCACATCAGCACGCCAGCAGATTCCAGGACGACCGCGACAACCACCGCAAGAGTCAGCTTGCGCTCGATCATGTTTCTTTCAGACCTTTCACTGGTTTCATGTTGTGCTTTTTGCTAAGCGTTGAGTCCTTCCGGCTGGGGGCGGCCAACGGGAGTAGAGTAGAGTGTTTGGTATCCCCGGCCTGCTGCGGGCAGGCTCCCGGCGCGCCGAAGTCAGATCGGTCCGCCAGGTCCTCAATGGCGCCCGCATCTTCCACAGTCCAAATCCCGCGCATTACGGCTGCGCCTTCCACTGGAACGCGCCCGAGATCGCCCAATTCCTGATCGAACTCGAAGAGAATTCCGGCGAGCGCCCGTCGCACGTCGACGAGGAATGCTTCTACCTCGGCGTCCTCTCGCTTTCGCAGGGCGCTGAGCCCCACCACTACCGCATCCTCGACGGCCTTCAGCGGCTCACGACGATCGCCATGTTCCTCGCCTTCGCGCGCGACCGCCTGCCCTCGAAATCTGACCGCACCCAGATCGACCGGCTGCTCTTCCACGCGCCATGGAAAGGCCCGCGCACGCCCCGCATCAATCTCGGCGGCGCCGAGCAGGACTGGTTCAACCTCTTCATCCTCGACGCCGGCGCTACGCTCGATCTCCCGGCCTTCGCCGATGGCGAAAACCAGCGCAACCTGCTTGGCTCGGCGAGGTTCATGCACCGCGTCTTCCGCGACTACAAAACCAGCCAGATCCGCAATCTCGTGCGCTGCCTCGCGCGCCGCACCGCCTTCGTAATGTCCGAAGCCGTGTCCAACGCGGTGCCCGACCGCTTCGCGCTCCCTGCGCCGGAAACCGCGGCCCCGCGCCCCGAACAGGCCTGGGCCGCAGCCGGCGGCTTCGACCGCCTGCCGGAACCCGCCATGGCGCCAACGCCATCGCCGGAACCGGTCCCGCCAGTCCCGTCCGAACCAGTGATCGAATTCCCGCTGGCGGCGTCCGCCTCAACGCCGGCCTCGCAGCGGCCCGTCCCCCGCGCCCCGGCGCGTCGCAGCAGTGCGCTATGGACGAACGCCCGGCCCTTCGCCGTCGACACCCGCCCGCCAAGGCCAGCCAACGAAGACCGCCCGCGTCATATCAATGAATAGAAGCAGAACCGCCTGAGGCGGCCCCAGGCCTCAAGCCGCCAACCGGCTCGATTCCCAGACGTGGGTGCCCAGCGGCTCATCGGTCAGCGGCCAGACCGCAGGCGACGAGATAATGTCGACCCCAACAGCGCGCAGTTGCAGCGCCATCGCAGGGCTGACATCCCCGTCGATATAGAACGGGATCTTTGCCCCCCGCGCGATGTCGGCCGCATGCTTGATCCTGCCGAACAATTCCTGCGTCGGAATGGCTCCATGGCCATGCAGCATGGACGACGACAGCGCGAACCCGATCGCAACAGGCCCAAGCTTGGCGATCGAACGCACATCCGACTCGTTCCACGACATGCTGATCGCAATCTTCAGGTGTCGCTGCTTCAGGCCGTGATACATCTCTTCCAGATAGAGCCGCGGAAAGTTGACCGGCGTCGCGGCGATCTGCACCACCCGATACCGCAGCATGTCGCGGTTGAACTTGTCGATCACACCGAAGATCCGTCCGCGCGTCTCCAGCTTCACCATGCTCGAGGAATGCACCGCCACGCCCAACAGCGAACGCGTGCCGGACTCGACCATCGTGCGCAGCGCCTTCTCGGACTCAGCGAGGCTCAACTCGTCCAACGCAACCAGATCGAGGTCGAGATCAGGATTGGGATCGAAGCGATATCCCGGCGCCGACTTGCCCGTCTCGCGCAACACCGGCGCGATATAATAATTGAAGATCGCCTCACGCCGCGCATCCCACACCGGCTGGAACTTCCAGTCGATGGGCGGCAGGTGTCGAACGTGCGGCTTGATGATGTCGGAAGCCATCGCCACCCGCTGTCCGCCCAGCGCCTTCACGATCTCCTTCTTCGGCGCCCGGCGCACCCGCACCGACACCTGCGCCGGCGGACGCGTCGCCCCTTCGCCAAGATAAAAGGTGTTCAGCTCGTTCTTGAGCCCCTCGGCGTGCCGCGCAGAACGGTCCGGCGCATCGCCGACATAGACGATCAGAAAGCCATCGGCCGCCGCAACCAGAAGGTCCTTCGGGCCAAGACGCCGGCTCAGGAAGTCCTGCGCCACCTGCTTCACGCGATCCTTCTGCACCGGCCATTTCTCGCCGTAGGCGCGCGCGATCTGGTCCATGCCGACAAATTGGAACTGAGCAATATCCAGCTCCAGCCTATCCTGGGCGATAGACCGCAGCTTGTCTTCCAGCAGCTCGAATTCGGTCGTCTCAGGCATCGACAGGCTCATCCTTCCGTCTGCCCCAACCCGGAGGGATACAAACATGCCCCACGCATCCTGTTATTCCGGTTAACGAACCGTCCCAATTTGTTCAGATTTTCCTGATCTGGATTAGTTTAAACGCCTGCGCCCCTGCGCCAGCCCCTACGTCACACCCGCCAGCTGCCGCTTCTCCTCGACCGACAGGAACCCCGCAGCCTCAATCCGCGCCCACTGCGCCGCGCGCTCCTCCTGAAAGGCCGGCACATCCTCGAGGTCAGCGCTCACATCCCCGCCCATGATCTCGCCCAGCCAGCCAGTCAGCGCCCGCGCCGTCCGGTTCACCAGCGGCAACACGGTCAGCCGCCAGAACGCCGAATTGGCCTCGCGGTAATTCGCATACGTCGCATCCCCAGGTATCCCCAGCAGCATCGGCGGCACGCCAAACGCCAACGCGATCTCCCGCGCCGCCATATTGCGCGCCTCGACGAAATCCATGTCCGCCGGCGACAGCGACATCGGCTTCCAGTCCAAACCGCCCTGCAACACCATCGGCCGCCCGGCATTGCCCGAGCCCGAATAGATCCGCTCAAGATCGCCGCGCAGGTCGTCCATCTGCTCGCCCGTCAGCTCCTCGGCGCCGGAATAGATCAGCGCACCCGAAGGCCGCGCAGCATTATCCATCAGCGCCTTTGCCCAGGCCCCGCCGGCATTGTGTACATCCACCGCCCGCGCCGCCGCCTGCAGCGGCGCATGCCCGCGATAATCGTCCGCCGGATGAAACAGCTTCAGGTGCATCACCGGCAGGAACCCGTCCGCCTCCCGCAGGATCTTCCGCACCGAAGAGCCCACCCGATGCTCCCAACCGTTGGGATACCCGCGCGCGCCCATGATTGCCTTCATGCGATCCGGCCGCAGCACGAACAGCTCGCGCACTTCACCGTCCAGACGCACCGCCTCGATGAACGCATCGCCCGAGATCGTCAGGTGCCCATAGAAGCTCTCGAGCAGGTCCGGGCCGGCCTGCTCGCGATTGGGCCGCGCCATCAATCCCGAAAGCGCGCCGTCCGTCTCACTCACCCGCAACCGCACGCTCGCCGCCGCCTCGGCGATCAACCGCACGCACCGGTACGCAATCGCATTGCGCTCAAACCCCTCGCGCGCCACCGCCCCGCCATTCGACCACTGCGCCGCCGCCAGGTCCGACAACGCCACCAGCGGGACAGCCGTCTTGGCCTCCCGCTCCCAGAACCATTTCATGAAATCCTCTCAGCAAACTGCCCCGCCCATCGCCGGACGCAATCTCCAACCATGCCCCAACCTACCGCCCGCCAGACCCGGTCGGATTGATTTGCCGAAACTCGTTGCAGCATCGGCCTTCCCGCAGATCATCCGCAGGATTGACCAACCACCAATCCATCAAACATACGCGGACCCAACTCCTCCCCCGAACGGGGGAGGTGTCTGCGCAGCAGACGGAGGGGGAGCCGCCTCAACCGCCCGCCCCGCCCTCGCTCAATTCCCACACAACCAAACGGATCCGCTCGATCACACCGGGAAGATCGTCGTCCACCTCCTGAACGGAAAACCGCAGGATCGTCACGCCGAGCGCAGCAAGCTCCGCATCGCGCCCAGCATCCGCGCCAGCCTCATGCAGAGGACCGTCAACTTCGACCCCCAGTCGCAACGCCGGGCAGTAGTAGTCGAGATACCGGCCCTCCAGCGGATGCTGCCGCCGAAACAAGACGCCCAGTTGCCGACGCCGCAGGTACGGCCAAAGCTTCCATTCCGTCCTCGAAACCTCACGCCTCAGCGCACGCGCCCGCAGCGTCTGCTTTCGCGTCCGCAGCCGTCTCTCAGGCATGTTCCCCCTCCTGTCCTCCCCCGTTCGGGGGAGGAGTTGCACCTGGCTCGATGCTGGCGTTTGCTGATGCAGGAGACACAGGGTTCCTCCCCCGAGCGGGGGAGGACAGGAGGGGCCCCAGGTTCGGAACCCAGTCCCCGGGAGCGTCCGGACTATTCGGCCCAACCACTGCAAAACATGGTCAACGCCCCCTTTCCGCCCCCACCCAAACTTCAGCGCGCGATCTCACCCCGCCTTCACGCCCGAATGAGACAATCCCCTCACATGAACCGCCACAGGTGCAACCAATGTTGAGCATCGACGCAGCCGCAGCCGCCCGCGAAGTCGCCGCCCTCCGTCTGGCGTCGGCCAAGACGTCCTACGCCGAGCGTACAGACAACGCGGCTCCAGGCCCGCTTTGACGACCGCGTGGAGGAAGGCCAGCGCGTCGCCGCCACACGCACGCGGCCACAGGACCAGCCGGTCCCGATGGCCCAGCGCCTTGTCGACATCAGCGCCTAGCTGACCCACACGCACCCCGGCCCGGCTTGACCCCGCGGCCGCCGCCCGCTCAACTCCCGAAAACCATTCGGGAGGACAATCCATGAAACGCTTCGCACCGCTGGCCATCGCCAGCGCCTTCACGCTCGGCGCCTGCGTCGTCGTCAATGACACGTCGCCGGACGAAACCAGAAGCGTCATCGTCGCTTCCGCCGACGCCCAGTCCGCCAGCCTCGATCCCTTCGAACAGGTCGGCAATGTCCGGATCGCGCGCGACGTCATCTACGGCCACAAGGAAGGCATGGCGAACGTCTGCGACGTCATCCAGCCCAACGACGCCAGCGCGCCGCCGTCCTCTACATGGTCTCCGGCGGCTGGTTCTCGCTGGGCTCCCCGAAGACCGCATCGAACAATTCCGCTCGCTGCTCGACGCCGGCATCACCGTCATCCCGGTCCACCACGGCTCGGCCCCGCGCTTCGGGTCCCCGAGGCCCATGCCGACGTGAAACGCGCCCTGCGCCACGTCTCGAAATACGCCAGCGCCTACAACGTCGACCCGGACCGCATCGGCGTCTTCGGCGGCTCGGCCGGCGGCTCTCGCTGATGCTCGGCCTCAACGGAGACGACGGAAACCCCGCCGCCGCAGACCCAGTCGAACAGGGCGCCGCGCGTATCAGGGCCGTCGTCGCCTACTTCCCGCCGGTCGACCTGCGCACCCTCACCGGCAACGACCGCTTCCCCGCTCGACTTCCCGCAGGACCAGGCCGCAGCCATCTCTCCCATCCTGTTCGTCGATGAAAACGACCCGCCGACCCTCATCGTCCACGGCGACGCCGACGAACTGGTCGACATCTCCTCCGGCCAGTCGATCCACGACGCACTACAGGCCGCCGGCGCCGAAACCAGGATGGTCATCATCGAAGGCGGCGACCACGGCTTCACCAACCCGCAACACCGCGCGGAGGCCTACGCCGAAATGGTCGCCTTCTTCAGGGACCACCTCTGAACCCGCTGCACGGCCAGCGCCCGAAAATCCGGCGGAAGACTGCCCCCCTTCCTGACCTCCCCCGTTCGGGGGAGGAACCCCGTGTCTCGTTCGCCAGCGAACGCCAACATCAAGCCTGGTCCAACTCCCCCCCCGAACGGGGGAGGTGGCCGAAGGCCGGAGGGGGACCGCCCCCAACTCGTTCCCCCCGTCATCCCGCACACAGGCGCAAACCCGCCGACGCCCGCAATGACGCCGCTGACCATCGCCACAACTGGCGACTAGCCCTCATCCGTGCTTCAATCCGTGATCGCCACGCCATCACGGTCGAGGGACGATCATGATATTCGAAACCGTCGCCGTAGGCGGTTGCCGCTCCTATCTGGCTGGCTGCCCGAACACGTGCCTCGCCGCCCTCATCGATCCTGAAGCCAGCCCGCTATCGCGCCCTCGCCGCCAGCCACGGCGTCCGCATCGCATCATCGACACCACACCCACGCCGACCATTTCACCGGCGCCAAGAAATTCTCCGCCGCACTCGATGCGCCGGTCATCATGCATCGCCACAGCCCCGCGCCTTTCGCCGACATGCGGGTCGACGATGGCGACGCGATCAAGGTTGGCGATCTCCTCTTCACCGTCCTCCACACGCCCGGCCACACGCGCGACTCCATGTGCCTCCACGTCGAGGACCGCGTCTTCACCGGCGACACGCTCCTGATCGGCGGCACCGGCCGCACCGACCTGCCAAGCGGCAATCCCGAACAGCTCCACGCCAGCCTGTTCGACAAGCTGCTCAAGCTGCCGCCCGAAACTAGGGTTTACCCCGCCCACGAATACAAGGGCCGCGAGACCACCACGATCGGCGACGAGATCACCTCCAACCCCCGCCTCCAGAAACGCGACCGCGCCGAGTTCGTCGAGATGATGAACACGCTCAACCTCAACATGCCCACCCACCTGACCGAAGCCCTGCGCGTCAACATGTCGGGCGGCTCCAGCGTCTCTGACATGCTCGCCGAGGCCAGCGCCCGCGTGCCATTCATGGCGTTCGACAGCCTTTGCGCGCTCGTCGACGCCCGTCCCAACGATCTCGTCATCCTCGATGTCCGCGAGCACAACGAATATCTCAGCGGCCACATCCCCGGCGCGGTGCACATCCCCCGGGGCCAGCTCGAGCTGCGCGTCAACCTCGAATTGCCCGACCCAACCATGCGGATCGTCAGCTATTGCGAGTTCGGCAAGGTCTCGACGCTTGCTACCGATACGCTCCGCCAGATGGGCTATGCCCGGGCCGTGGCGCTCGACGGCGGGTTCGCCGCCTGGCGCGCGCAGGACCTCCCGCTGGAGCCCGGCCACGCCTGACAAACACATGCCGCCAAGGCCCTGATCCCTAGCGTCACCCGGCAATTGTCGCCCACTGCGTAAAGCAATGATTAATTGAATCTCGCTAGAATTCGCGCGAGGGGACGAAGAGATGGCCATGAAGCCAATGGGCATAGAGGGTGTGTCCGCACGCTATGCGGCACAGATACAGGAGCTCCTGTATACGCAAGCGGTCAAGCGCGCGGCCGCCCAGATCGCCGCCGAGCGCGAAGCCGCCCAAGCTGCGCGCGAAGTCCAGACCGAAACTAAAGCCGAAGACGCCCGCAAGACCGAAACCCGCAACGTCGAAGCCGCAAAGCCGGCGCCGGCCCCCGAACCCGCCCGTTCGGACAGCGCCCCGCCCACGCGCACCAGCGGCGCTTTCCTCGACACCACCGCCTGACAGCTTGCGCCGGGGCCCGGCCCCGTCCAGTCTCACGGTCACGAACCGACCGTCACGGACTGGAAATCCCAACATGCTCGCAACCATCGGCAAGGCGCTCGCCACCGCAGTCTTCATCGTGATCCTTGCCGAGGTCGCCAAGCGCTCAACCTGGCTGGCCGCCGCCATGGTCGCGCTACCGCTCGCCACCATGCTCACCGTCGGCTTCATCTACTGGGACACGAAGGACGCCGTCCTCGCCAACCGCTTCGCAATGTCGACCTTCCTGCTTGTCTTCCCGGGCCTCTGCTTCTTCCTCGTCCTGCCGTTGGTCCAGCGCTTCGGCGCTCACTTCTGGCTGGCCTTCGGCATCGCGGCCCTCACCACGTTCGCCGCCGCCGCAGCCGCCACGATGATCTATCGCAAACTCGGCGTCGAACTCTAACCGCCTGCGCCTCGCCCGGCCGCGCCTGCCGCATCCGGATTGACTGGCAACAGCATCACCAGCCGCGCCCCGTCCCGAAACTCCGGGTCGATCGAAATGCTGCCGCCATGGCGCGACAGGATCGTCCGGCACGCAGCCAGCCCGATGCCCGAACCGTCGCCCTCGCCAGGCGCCGCACGCGACAAGTAATCGAACGCCTTCGGGATGAAGTCGGGATCGAACCCCTTCCCGTTGTCCTCATACGTGATGCGCCACTGCCCGCCATCGCGCTGCGCCCCGATCCTCACCGCAAGGTTCGTCCCCTCCCGGCGCCCGTGCGCGACGCTGTTCAACAACAGGTTGCGGAACACGTTCTCCATCAGATGCCCGTCGCAAACGATGCGCTGGTCCGCGACAACCTCGATCCGCGCCTTCACCTTCCCGAGATCCTCGGCCAGCAACCGGCGCGCCGCACGAACAAGGTTCGCCAGCCGGTGCTGATCCAGACGCAACGGATCCTGCGCCGAGCGCGCATACGACAACAGGCTGTCCACCATCGCCAGAAGCGATTCACTGCTCTCGATATTGTCCTTCGCATACCGCAGCGCCAGCTGCGCATCGTCCGCCTTGATCGCCTCGACGATCAGCTCGGAATACACCCGCACATGCCGGATAGGCGCCTTCAGGTCGTGCGCCGTCGAACTCGCATACTGCTCCAGCGCCTCGTTCGCATGCATCAGGTCTGACACATGCTTGCGCGTCTGGTCCTGCAGCGCTTCGACCGAAGTCGAGAACCACCACAGCAACAGCCCGCCGCCCGCAATCGATAGCGACGTCAGCGACGCGAACAGCGCGCGATCATCCCACAGCGTCGTCCGACCAAACGCCCACCCGAGGACATTCGCCGCCAGCGGAAACACGATGATGATCAGCAGGCCGTAACGCAGGATCCTGCCGCGCGGGCTCGAACCCAGGATCTCGCGCCGGAAATTCAGCCGCGGATGCCACCACAACAGGCCCAGCGCGTTCGTCGCGAACGCCAGCGCAACGACGAACGAGTTCGGCCTGAACGGCCCGGGCTCCCCGCCCAGCGATGCAGGCGAAGCCCACTGCAACACGCGGAAGACGCCGAGCGTTACGACAACCAGCGCCAGCACAACGCCCGCAACCATCATCGTGCGGTTCGACGCGCCCAGCAGCGCCATCGACAGGCCCAGATAGAAGAAACCGACCAGCGCAATCGGCAGCGGCGCATGCGCACGAAACCCGTCCGGCACATACACAAACTCGAACGCCAGCATGAAAGCAGACCACAGCGCCAGCGACGCCCCGATCACGGAAGACGCGCGAACAGCCCACGCCGACTGCGAAAGGCACACCAGGCAGCCAAGCGTGCAGACCACCATCGCAAGCGCGGTCACAAGCTTGAACAACGGCAAGGCGCCCGGCTCAAGCGGGCTGAAATAGGCGTTGATCGCTCCGGTCAGCGCCAGCAGGTTGAGCACGATCAGGAAGAACGCGATGACATAGAGGTCGCCGCGATGACGCAGTGTCTCCTTGCAGGCGGTCGACCCAGAAATCCTCCCCCCGATCACCGCCATGACTCAGCCCACCTTGTGCGCCTCGGGTATGTCGCTACGCATCCAGTACTCGACGATCGCCTTGGCGAGGCTGCGATACTGATCAAGCGAGTCCGGCTTGCCGAAATAGCCGTTGCATCCGCTCGCGTAGGCGCGGTTCACATCGCTCTGCCTCACAGACCCGGAACACATCAGTATCGGAATGCGGCAACCGGCCTCACGAACGGCGTCCAGAACCTGAAACCCGTTCAGCTCCGGCATCTTGATGTCGAGCAGCACAAGGCCGGCCTCTCCGCCAACGATGCGTTCGATAGCAACGCGAGAATCGCTCTCGACCAGAACGGCGCCGGCGCCCGCGGCTCCAAGAGCCGCAGACATCAGCTCCGTGCACCGGTTGCTGTCGTCGACAATCAGAATGGACTGGATGTTCGCCACCGATTCCTCCCCCAGAAGGGCGTATCAAATATACATGCTTGCAGCAAACGCCATCACCTGCAGCAATGTCGCGGCTCGTCCAGTCACACTGTCCACACCTTCGGCGCTGCGCGACGCACCGCGCCCAGTTCGCTCACCGCCCAGACCAGCGCATCCGCCCGGTCCGGGCTCGCCGCCCCCTCCGCGCCAAACGAGCATAACTCGTCCTCCAGTTCGCGGAACACGCCGACATGGCGCACTTCCCCGCGCGCATACATCACCGACACCGGTTCGGCCCGGTCGCGCTTCGACTTCGACGCATGCCGCAATCGCACCGTCACCGGCTGATCCCCGCCCGCCAGCTTCAGCACTCGCGCACCATTTCGCCGCCCTGGTTCGCCTCCGCAACGATGACGCCCGCGCCAACCCGCCGCGCCAGTCCGACAGCCCGCCGCGCCCATTCCAGCGGGGACAACCCGCGCGCGCTCGCATCCGCGATCACATGCACAACGCCGCCAATCCTGCCCGCCGCCACGATCCCGCACGCGTCGCGCCCGATTCCCGCCGGTGGATCAACCGCGACCACCACGCGCTCATACTCGCGCCCGCCCGCATCCAGCCGCCCTTGTTCAATGGCCTCCCGCGTGAACAGCGCACCCGGCGGGTCCTCGACCAGTTCGCCGTCCAGCTCCTGCCGCGCCAGCCGCGTCCCCTCATAGGCCGCATACATCGCCGCCACCGCGCCATCCGACAGCCCGACATTCTCCGCCGTCGACGCCCGCGTCACCACCACGTCGCCGCCCGCCTCCGCACTGCGCAGCAACCGCTTCACCAGCGCGCGCGGCCGCGGTGTGGTCGTCGCCAGCACACGCGGCGCATCGCCCAGCCGCAATGCGAACGACAGCATGTCCCACGTCGCCTCGTCGCGCGCCCACGCGCCCACCTCGTCACACCAGGCCAGATCGAACTGCGGCCCGCGCAGGCTGTCAGGATCCTCGGCTGAAAACGCAAACGCCTCCGCCCCGTTCGGCCACACCAGCCGCCGCCGCGAGACCGAGTATTCAGGCTGCTCCCCACGATCGCTCACCGCGCGCAGCCCGCTCGGCCCCTCGATCATCACCTCGCGCACATCGCCCAGCGTCGGCCCGACCAGCGCAATCCGCCGCGCAACGCCGCGCGCCACACACGCACGCACCCATTCCGCGCCAGCCCGCGTCTTGCCTGCGCCGCGCCCGCCCATGAACAGCCAGCACCGCCAGTCACCCTGCGGCGGCCATTGCGCCGGATGCGCCCACCATTTGAACGCGGTCTCGCCGTACGAAGGATCGCTCCTCCGGAGCAGCTCCAGCAGCCCAATACGCTCGTCCGGCGTCATCGAACCTAATACCGCGCCGCTCAAACCCGCGACAAATCCGGTCGCGTAGCTCGGCAAGCGATCCGTACGCAGGCGGCAGATCAGCCGGTTCAGCGTTCCTATCTCCTTCAGTGGAGTCCGTGTCCTGCTCACCGCTATCCGCCTTCGCCGCTTCTTCCCCTGCAATCGCCTCGTCCATGCGCGCCATCATCCGTTCCTGCTCCCGCGCCAGCTGCAGCGAACGAAGCGACTTCGACCGCGACGCGACCTTTCCGTCGGAACCCGCGCGCAAGGCCTCATGCACCCGCGCCAGCTGCACCGAGCACATCATCGCCAGCAATTCTTCGTCGGAATGATCGCGGCGCCAGCCCTCGGCGCGCGCCCGCGTCTTCACCGTGTCCGCGCTCACGTCATGTCCTTCGGCAATGCGCGCCGCCGATGAGCCGAACGCAAACTCAAGCCGCATCGCCAGCCAGTCGCAGCCGTTATGTCCCCAGCGTTCCCCGCGCGCGCCCAGCCGGCCGCGCACACCCGAACCGGATGTCTCCGTCATCTCCCGTCTCCGCTGTAAATGAATCGACAGACCGCCAGTCGCGCGATCCGCATCATGGCCAACATAGCGCCGTCGCGATCCCGGTCGGATAATTGGCGGCCGCGAAGCCAGCAGAGCCTTGCTGCGCCGGGCGATGACGCCGCGCTCGTCGCGGACAGGCCTCGCACCAATCCATCAACATTCGCGATCGCGCACGTCAAATGGCAAACAGAATGGCCGCGAAAATTAACACTCGGGCGACATGCCGCGCATCGGCCTTGCCGGAGTATTTACCAAAATCTGCGACTGTCCCTGCGCGAACTTGGATGCAGGCCCGGTAATCGCGCCGGCTTGAAGGAAGTACACCACGAAATGCCGCCCCAGCTCGACAAGGTGAAGGTCCTGCTCGTCGAGGACCACTTCTTCATGCGCAACATCTGGCGCACCATGCTGTCGGGCATGGGCGTGCGCGAGATCGTGGAAGCCGCCAGCGTCGCCGACGCCTTCATCGCGCTCGAAAGCGACAAGTTCGATATGGCCATCGTCGACTATCATCTCGGCAAGGACGGCAGCGGCGCCGACTTCATCCGCCGCCTCCGCGCAATGGAAGGCAAGCCCGCACAATTCCTGCCCGTGATCGGCTGCACCGCCGACACGCGCCGCACCGTCATCAACGATTTCGTCAGCGCCGGCGCCGATGAACTGGTCGCCAAGCCGGTCTCCGCCGCGTCGGCCTATTCGCGCCTCTTCGCGGTGATCGAGCGCCGCCGCGCCTTTGTGCGCACAAAGGCCTTCTTCGGCCCCGACCGCCGCCGCAAGATGATCAGCTTCGACGGCGAAGAACGCCGCGAACAATAACGCCTGCTTTGCCAAGGCCCTGGCAAAGGCCGTTCGGCTGGCGTTCATCTTCCCTGCACTAGGCGTTGTGCTAAGGGAGGACCGCTATGACCAAGCACCCTAGGGATCTCATCCGCCGCGCGCGCCTGTCGGCCGCCGTATCTGCGCTTGCGCTCGCCGCCGCTTGCGCCACCGCGCCGACGCCGGAAGAGATCCACGATCGCAACTGGCAGGTCGCAGCCACCGCCGATGCGCCGCCGGCATATGAGGTCTATCTCAGCCAGCACCCCGACGGCATCCACGCCGAACAGGCGCGCAGCCGCATCGCCCAGCTCAACGCGCAGGAGCAGGCCGCCTGGGAAGAAACCCTAAAGATCAACACCGAAGAGGCGTACGCCGATTTCGCCTACCGCTACGCGTGGGGCCCGCACCGCGTCCGCGCCGAAGCCTTGCGCGATGAGCGCGCCGCCCCGCGCCTTGCCGCCGAGGAAGCCGCCGCATGGTCGAACGCGCGCAGCGAAGACACGATCATCGCCTACGAAGCCTTCCTCGCCCAATGGCCTGATGGCGCCAACGCCAGCGGCGCCAATGCCCGCCTCTCCGAACTCTGGAAGACCGACGAAGGCGTCTTCGTCCGCGCCGTCCGCTCCGGCTCCCCCGCACAGCTCGAAGACTTCATCCGCTACTATTCCGACAGCGAGCTGGTCCCCGACGCCCGCCAGGAACTCGAACGCTTCCGCATCCGCGACGACGAAGCCTGGCGCCGTGCGCTCTCGCGCGACTCGATCGACGCCTACGACGACTACCTTGCAGAAAACCCCTTCGGCGCCTGGCGCCGCGAGGCCCAGGACTCGATCCAGTCCCTGCGCGACCGTGATTACCAGGCCTGGCTCTACGCCCAGCGTCTCGACACCTTCTACGGATACGATCACTACCGGCGGACCTATCCGTGGGGCGGCTGGTATGTCGATGCCGGCCGGCGTCTCGACTACTTCCGCCGCTACGGCGGCGGCGGCTACGACGAACGTCACTATCGCGGCGACCGGCGACACCGCGGCGACGGCAATCACGACACTGGCGGCGGTGGAGGCGGCGGATCAGGCGGCGGCGGCAACGCTTCGCCTCCGCCCAGCCCTCCGCCTCCGCCTCCTCCACCACCTCCTCCGCCGCCGCCTCCACCGCCGCCGCCCAGCGGCCTGTCAGGCGTCGACCGGGCCCCAACCAGCCCGCACGGGCGCGCCGTGATCGAATAGGCGCAGAATTCCGTCACAGATTGCAGCATTGTCATCTTGAACCGGCGCCCGCACAGCATTCCGGGCATGCCGCGGGAACGTTTCTGCTCTATGCTGGTTGAATCTGCAGGCCAACCGCGGCCCGACTGCAGCCAGAATCACGGAATGCGCGGATGGCGAACCCCACCGGCCCGAAAGACGATGATCGCGCGCCTGAAACCGGGCCGCGCGACTGGACCCGCTACATCGTCCCCGTAGGCCTGCGCGCCATCGCCGTCCTCGGCGCCATCGGCCTCGCCACCAGCGCCCTGCTGTGGAACACGATGTTCGCCCAGCTCCCCAAGCTCCCGGCCGATGAGGCCCTCTGGGAGATGGATCGCCAACCCGCCATCGAATTCCTCGACGCCTCGGGCCGCACCATCGCCATCCGCGGCCCGCGCTATGGCCGCGCAGCCTCCCTCGCCGAATTGCCGCCCCACGTCGTCAACGCCTTCATCGCCGTCGAGGACAAGCGCTTCCTCGCCCACGATGGCGTCGACTATTCCGCCATCATCCGCGCCCTGCTTGAGAACATCCGCGCCGGCTACACGGTTCAGGGCGGCTCCACGATCACGCAGCAGCTCGTGAAGAACCTCGTCCTGACCTCCGACCAGACCCTGCGCCGCAAGGCCCAGGAAGCGCGCCTCGCCATCGAGCTCGAGCAGCGCCTGACCAAGGACGAGATTCTCGAACTCTATCTCAACACGACCTATTTCGGCGCCAGCGCCTATGGCATCGACGCCGCCGCCAAGGTCTTCTTCAACACCGACCCGCGCGAACTCTCTGTCGCTCAGGCCGCCTTCCTCGCCTCCGTCCCAAAGGCGCCGTCCCGCTTCGCACGCCCCGAAGCCTCAGCCGCCCTCAAGCAACGCCAGCTCTACGTCCTCGACCAGATGGTCGAAGCCGGCTTCATCAGCACCTCCCAGGCCGACGCCGCCGCAACAGCCGACCTCGCCTTCGCCACGGCCGAAACCGCCGCCGACACCGCAAACGACGAAACCGGCGCGCCTGAAGACGACGAACCCAACATCGACTTCCGCGGCCACGTGCTCGATTTCGCAGCTCAGCAGATCGCGGAAATGATCGACGATCCGCCGCCCGACCTCATCGTCCAGCTCACGCTTGACCTCGAACTCCAGACAGGCGCGGAAGCCGCCGTTTCCGAACGCATCTCCACGCTCGGCCCGGACCGCGGCGCGTCAGAAGCCGCAGCCATCCTGATGGACCGCTCTGGTGCCATCCGCGCCATGATCGGCGGCGTCGACTACGAGACCTCGCAATTCAACCGCGCCGTACAGGCCCGCCGCCAGCCCGGCTCCGCCTTCAAGATGTTCGTCTTCGCCGCCGCCCTTGAGGCCGGCATGTCGCCGCGCACCATCCGCTACGACGAACCGATCCGCATCGGCGACTGGCGCCCCCGCAATTACGGCCGCGAATACCGCGGCGCCGTCACACTGGCCGAGGCGCTCGCAGAATCGCTCAACACCGTCTCCGCCACCATCGGCGTCGAAACCGGCCTCGAGAACGTCACCGATCTCGCCCGCCGCTTCGGCATCCAGACCCAGCTCCACAACTACCCCTCGGTCACGCTGGGCTCGGACGAAGTCACGCTCATCGACATGACCGCCGCCTATGGCGTCCTTGCCCTCGGCGGCCGGCAGATGGCGCCCTCGATCATTCAGGAAATCCGCAACTCCCGCGGCGAAGTGCTCTACGCCCGCCCGGAAGTCGAACAGCCCCGCGTCTATGATGAAGACCTCGCCCGCGCCATGACAGGCATGCTCACCCGCGTCGTCATCCAGGGCACAGGTCGCGCCGCGCAGATCCCCGAGTGGGACGTCGCCGGCAAGACCGGCACCTCACAGGATTGGCGCGACGCCTGGTTCATTGGCTACACCAGCGAATACGTCGGCGGCGTCTGGGTCGGCAATGACGACGACACCTCGATGGAGCGCGTCACCGGCGGCGAACTGCCAACCCTGATCTGGCGCGACATGATGGCCGCGGCCCTGGAGGGCAAGGAGCCCGGCGAACTCGACGGCGCGGAATCGCTCGAAGTCTTCATGACCAACGCCGATATGGAGCGGCTGAACTTCTACCGCGAGCTGTCCGGCGCATTCCGCTCCATCGGTCCCGGCCGCCAGCGCACCGCCCGCGAGCTCAGCGAACTCTGAGGCCGCGCCTCAGCTATGCGCTTCCTGCCACTTGCGGGCGTTGTTGCCTTCATCAGGAATACCCCCCGCCTGCTTCAGCATGTTGGCCACATGCATCAGGTTCCACGCCATGAACTTGATCGTCCGGTTCGTGAAATTGTTGTCGAGCCCCGCGCCGTCATCGCCATAGGAAGGCCCGGGCCCCGCCTCGCCCAGCCAGCACGAGTCTGCCTGCGGCGGGATCGTGAAACCAAGGTGCGATAGCGCATACAGCACGTCGCGCGCACAATGCTTCCCGCCATCCTCGTTGCCGGTGACGACGCATCCGCCGACGCGGCCATAATATTTGTACTGCCCGCGCTCATCCAGCTCGCCGGAATATCCGTACATACGTTCAATCACGCGCGAGCAGACGGAGGATTTCTCGCCCAGCCAGATCGGCGTCCCGATGACGACAATATCTGCATCATAAATGCGCTGCTGGATCGGCGGCCACTCGTCGGCGTCCCAGCCTTCCTCGGTCATGTCCATCTGCACGCCAGGCGGAATGTCATGATCGGCTGCACGCACGACAGACACTTCAACGCCCTGCGACGTCATCTCCGATATCGCTTTGTCCATTAGTCTTTGCGTGTGGGATTCGTCGTTCGATCGCTTCAGGCTGCAGTTGATGAAGACTGCTGACAAATTCTGGAAGGCCATGTGTTTGCATCTCCTCGGCTAGCATGGAACCATCCCGCACTACCCAAGGGAACCCGCCCCGGCTGAAGACGTTGCAGGATCGCATGGAAAACATCGCCCCGAACGCTCCCTCCCCCGAAAATCAGCAGCGATCGCTTCAAAGAGATGATTGTCTGCGGGCGTTCAGGGAAACCCGCGACTGCTCGATGCAGCTGGCCGCGCCGTTGTCTCCCGAAGATCAGACACTCCAGTCGATGACCGACGCCAGTCCGACAAAGTGGCACCTGGCGCACACGACTTGGTTCTTCGAAACCTTCCTCCTCGAACCGCACGACAAATCCTACACCGCGTTCGATCCGGCTTATCGCTACCTCTTCAATTCCTACTACGAAGCCGTCGGCGAGCGCCACCCCCGCGCGGCGCGCGGGATGCTCTCGCGTCCCGGCGTCGACGAGATCTACGCGTACCGCCGCCACGTCGATGAAGCCGTCACGCGCTTCCTGCTCACCGCCAGCGAAGCCGACTGGCCAGCGATAGCGAGCATCGTCGAACTCGGCCTGCAACACGAACAACAGCATCAGGAACTCATCCTGATGGACATCAAGCACGCCTTCTCCCTTAACCCGATCGCACCTGCCTACGATCCGCAGACGCCGCCCCCGGGAACATCCTCCGACCTCGGCTGGGTCGACATCCCGGGCGGCCTCTACAAGGTCGGCCACGAGGGCGAGACCTTCGCCTTCGACAATGAAGGCCCACGCCACCGCGTCTGGCTCGAACCCTTTCGCCTCGCCGCCCGCCTGTCGACCAACGCCGAATACCGCGCCTTCATCGAAGACGGCGGCTATTCGCGTCCCGACCTGTGGCTCTCCGACGGCTGGGCTGAAATCCAGGCGCAGGACCTCTCCGCCCCGATCTACTGGCGCCAGCGCGACGGTGAGTGGGTCGAGTTCACCCTCCACGCCGAACAGCCGCTCGATCCCAACGCCCCGGTCTGCAACATCAGCTATTACGAAGCCGACGCCTTCGCCCGCTGGTCCGGCAAACGCCTTCCCACAGAAGCTGAATGGGAAGTCGCCTTCTCCCGCGCCAGTGTGGAACCATCCGAAGGCGTCTCACTGCATCCGACCGCCGCAACTGGCGACGGTCTGACACAGGCCGCCGACGCCTGCTGGCAATGGACGAGTTCTGCCTATGCCGCCTACCCGGGCTACAGCCCGCCGCCGGGCGCCATCGGCGAGTACAACGGCAAGTTCATGTGCAGCCAGTTCGTGCTGCGCGGCGGCGCCTGCATCACCCCGCGCGGCAATGTCCGCCTGACCACCCGCAACTTCTTCCCGCCATCCGCCCGCTGGGCGTTCTCCGGCGTCAGATTGGCCGAGGATCATGCCTGATCAATATCATCACAAGACCGCGCGCGCAGACTTCGAGTTCATCGACTGCAAGCACGAGGACCAGCCGTTCCGCGCAGCCTTTCTCGAAGGCATGACAGCGGATGAGAAAGCCATTCCGTGCCGCTACCTCTACGACGAGCGCGGCTCGCAGCTCTTCGATCAGATCTGCGAACTCCCCGAATATTATCCGACGCGAACCGAAACCCGCATCCTGCGCGACTCGGCGCGCAAGATAGCCGACCTCATCGGCGAAAACGCCATCCTGATCGAACTCGGTAGCGGATCGAGCACCAAGACCCGCACGCTTCTGAACGTGCTCGAATCTCCAGCCGCGTACATCCCGATCGACATCTCCGCCGAACACCTCGAAGCGTCCGCGCGCAGCATCGCGCAGGACTATCCCGGTCTGCGCGTCATCGCCATGTGCGCCAATTACAGCGGCGACTATGACCTTCCCGACGTCGATGGCCGCCGCGTCGGCTTCTTCCCCGGCTCGACCATCGGCAACCTGACCCGCGACGGCGCGCGCGAACTCCTCGCCGACTGGCGCAAGCGCCTCGGCCCCGACAGCCTGATGATCATCGGCGTCGACCTCAAGAAGGAAAAGGACCAGCTCGAAGCGGCCTACGACGACGCAGCTGGCGTGACCGCCGAATTCATCACCAACATCCTCGCCCGCGCCAACCGCGAGCTCGGCGCCGATTTCGACCTCAGCCAGTTCGACTACGACAGCCGCTACAACGAAGAGGCCGGCCGCATCGAGATGCGCCTGCGCTCTACCCGCGACCAGACGGTCGAGATCGGCGACAAAAAGATCAAACTGGCCAAGGGCGAAGCCATCCACGTCGAGAATTCCCACAAGTACGCGGTCGACGAATTCGAGAAGCTGGCCCGGTCGGCAGGCTACGAACCGGTCGCCTGCCACACCGACCCCGACCGGCTGTTCAGCCTCCACATCCTGGCCACCTGATCCGCGCCGCACCGCCGTCTTGACGCAAAGCCCGCCTTCGCGTCCAAGACCGCCATGGCCAACCCGACTCCCATCGCAGCGCTCCGCAATGTCGAGCTGACCCTCGGCGGCGAGCCCCTGTTCTCAGGGGTCGACCTCGCGCTGTCGCGGGGCCAGCGCACTGCCCTCGTCGGCCGCAACGGCGCAGGGAAATCCACGCTGCTGAAGATACTCTCCGGTCAGATCCAGTCGGATAGCGGCGAGCTTTTCCTGCAGCCCGGCACGTCCGTCCGCCGCCTCGAACAGGAGCCCGACTTCGGCGCCGCAACCACCGCCCGCGATGTCGTCACAGCCAGCCTCGACCCATCTATCCATCATCTTGGCGAGGCCGAACTCGACACCTGGGGCGTGCCGGTCGACCTCAATCCGCAGACAGCCTCCGGCGGACAGGCGCGCCGCATCGCGCTGGCCCGCGCCTTCGCCGAAGACCCGGACATCCTGCTGCTCGACGAGCCCACCAACCACCTCGACATCGCGGCCATCGAACAACTCGAAAAGCGCCTCAACGGCTATCGCGGCGCCCTTCTGATCGTCAGCCACGACCGCCGCTTCCTCGAAAACGTCTCGACCTCCACGGCATGGCTGCGCCAGGGCGTCGTGCGCTTCCTCGACAAGGGCTATTCCAGCTTCCTCGAATGGGCCGAAACCGTCGAAGCCGCCGAAGAAAAGGCGCTCGACCGGCTCGACACCCATCTTGCCGCAGAACAGCGCTGGCTCGCGCGCGGCGTCACCGCCCGGCGCAAGCGCAACATGGGCCGCCTCCGCAAGCTCCAGGACCTCCGCACCGAACGCTCCCAGCGGAAGGCCGCCCTCAGCGACGCCGCCGCCAGCGCCAACCTCAGCGTCGAGACCGGCTCGCCATCCTCCCGCCTCGTCATCGAGGCGAAGAAGCTCTCGAAATCCTTCGACACGCCAACCGGCTCGCTCAAGATCGTCGACGACCTCTCGCTCCGCCTGATGCGCGGCGACCGCCTCGGCCTCGTCGGCCCCAACGGCGCCGGCAAGACCACTCTGCTCCGCCTCCTCCTCGGCCAGCTCGAACCCGACAGCGGCGGCCTGCGCCTCGCAAAGAACCTCGACATCGCCTTCCTCGACCAGACGCGCGCCACCCTCAATCCCGACGACACGCTCTGGGAAGCGCTCTGCCCGCAGGGCGGCGATCAGGTTATGGTCCGCGACAGACCCCGCCACGTCGCAGGCTACGCAAAGGACTTCCTCTTCGATCCGAAACAGCTGCGCCAGCCAGTCCGCTCCCTCTCCGGCGGCGAACGCAACCGCCTCACGCTCGCCATCGCGCTGGCAAGGCCCTGCAACCTCCTCGTCCTCGACGAGCCGACCAACGACCTCGACATCGAGACCCTCGAAATGCTCGAAGACATGCTCGGCGAGTTCGAAGGCACCCTGCTCCTCGTCAGCCACGACCGCGCCTTCTTGGACGGCGTCGTCACCTCGCTACTCACGCCGCTCGGCGAAGGCCGCTGGCTGGAAACCGCCGGCGGCTACGCCGACAGCCTGTCCCAGCTCCCGCAATCCAGATCCGCCGCGGCATCGGCCCAACCGCCATCTGTCAAAGCCGCCCGTTCATCGAAGCCCGCAGCCAAGCTCAGCTACAAGGACCAGCGCCGACTGGACGAGATCGACCGCCTCATGCCCCAGCGGCAGGCCGAGATCGCGGACCTCGAAGCCCGCCTCGCCGACCCCCACCTCTTCGCGCGCGATCCCTCCGCCTTTGAAAAGACCGCCAAAAAGCTGGACGAGGCCCGCGCCGATCTCGAAATCATGGAGCTCGAGGGCCTCGAGCTTCTCGAACTGCAGGACAAACTGTCTCAGAACGCCACGTAAGGGAGATTTCCGCCCTGCAAACAAGGCTTCCGTTAACCTAGATCATCTATTTTCCCCGCCAGGTCGGGAGAAAAATTGAGCATGACTGCCCCACACGGACAATTTGCCCTTCTGCTGGATCTCGCCAAGGAGACGTCGAGCGAAAAGCGCCGCGACCTCCTGCGTCAGGTCACGGAAGTCTTCGTGGAGAACGACAACGCCCGCACCGACAAGGAAGCGGAGCTGTTCGACGATATCTTCGCCGCGGTGTCGGCCGACATGGAAGTCGCCGTCCGCGCCGAACTCGCCAAGAAGATCGCAAAGTCCAACGCCCCGCTCAGCCGCACCGCGCGCCGCCTCGCCCTTTCGGAAATCGAAGTCGCCCGCCCCGTCATCGAAAAATCGCGCGCCCTGACCGAACACGACATTCTCGATGTCATTGAACGCAAGGGCCAGGAGCACATGATGGCCGTCACCAAGCGTGACGACATCGGCGAGCGCGTTTCGTCCGCGCTGGTCAACAGGGGCGAAGACAACGTCGTCGCCTCGCTGCTGGAAAACCGCACCGCCCGCATCGACCGCGGGACCTTCGAGAAAGTCGCAGAGCGCGCCCAGGCCAACCCGCTCCTTCACGCCCCGTTCGTGAAGAACCAGAACGCGCCGCTCGACCTTCTCAACGAAGTCTACCTGCAGGTCGAACAGAAACTGCGCCGCGAAATCATGCGCAAGTTCCACGGCGTCGCGCCCGGCGATCTCGCTGATGCGCTCGCCGCGTCCAAGAACCGTCTCTCGCAGGCCTACGGCGCCCTGCCGCAGGACTACATGGCGTCCGTCGAATACGTCGACGGCATGGAAAAGTGGAAGCCGCTCGAACCGGCCAACCTCACCGTCATGCTGCGCGAGAACCGCACCACCGCCTTCTGCATCGCCTTCGCCAAGATGACGGAAGTCGACGTCACGCTGGTCCTGCGCCTCGTCGACACGACCGACCTCGACGCCATCGCCATGCTCGCCAAGGGCGCCGGTTTCGACAAATCGCTGTTCGTCACGATCTGCCTCCTGATCGCAAAAGACTCTGCGAACATGAACCGCGCCCAGGCGCTCGGTCAGCTCTATTCCGACGTCTCACAGGCCGCCGCCCAGCGCGCCCTGCGCTTCTGGAAAGTCCGCCAGTCCGCCAAACGCGCAGCCTAGCCGGCTCAGCGCCGGCGCCCGCTCATCCGAAACGCTGGCCGCCCTGCGCGGCGCGAGCGTTTCGGCATCAATGCTGGACACAAGACGAAACGGCGCTAGCCTCAAGCCCAATGTGACGGTTGGGGGTGGATCATGCCGTATTCGATCAGGCGTACGTTTGTGGCGCTATGCGCAGGGCTGGGCCTGATCGCTCACGCCCATGCGAAACCGCCAGTCAGCGCCTTCTCCGATACGCCGGATGTCCGCGCCGCCGAACTGTCGCCAGACGGCTCGCGTGTCGCCTTCATCAGCCACAATGACGGCGTCGACAGCCTCGCAATATTCGACTTCGCAACCGGCCAGACGAACGCCCTCAGCCAGGTCACCGACCTCAAGGTGCGCGACATCAGCTTCGTCTCGGACAGATACCTCCTGCTGCTTGTCTCGCGCACCATGAGAAGGTTCGGCGTAGTCGACCAGTGGGAGCAGTCAGCGGCGTTCTCCTTCGACCTGCAGGAAGGGGACGTCGTAAAGCTGTTGCAGCGCACGGACGGACTTTATCCCTACCAGTCGGGCCTCGGGCGCGTCGTCGGCGTCCATCCCGACGGCGATCGCGTCTTCATGCCGGCCTTCATGGGCGAGAACAACAACCAGGCCTATCTCGGTCTCCTCGCCGTCCGGCTCGACAACGGACGCGGCTTCGAGATCCCCGGCATACGCGGACGACACGACACCATCGACTGGATCATCAGCCCGAAAGGCGAACCGCTTGCCCGCGAAGATCTGAACGGCCGGCCGCCCGAACACGAAATCTGGTCCTACGCACACGGTTCGGCGAAGGAGATCTACAGCGACGAAACCGCAATCGCGGGGATCTCGCTGATCGGTTCACTGTCAGAAGACGAACTCCTGACAATCGACAGCTCCGACACAGGCTACTCGGCGCTCTATTCAATGTCCGCAACCACCGGTGAAACGCAGGGACCAATCCTCAACCGGAACGACGCCGACATCGGCGGCGTGATCACCGACATCAACCGCCGCGCACTGGGCGTGCGCTACACCGGCATGCGGCCGACCTACGACATGTTCGACCCCGATCTGACCGCGGCGATAAAGACAGTACAGGACGCGCTCCCGCAGTCCTCGATCTGGCTGGATTCATGGTCATCCGACCACTCCAAGCTTCTATTCTTCGTCGAAGGCGGCGAAATCCCGAACGCTACGTGGTGCTCGACCGCACGTCCGGCGCCGTTCAGACCATCATCAACGCACGCCCGCAATTCACCTCCGCCGACATCGGCGAGTCGGTCGAGATGCACTACTTCGCCCGGGACGACCTCAAAATACCCGGCGTCCTCACTTGGCCCGCAGGCAGCACCGAGGCTGATCGCACCGGATTGCCGATGGTGGTCCTCCCCCATGGCGGCCCGGCGACCTATGACGGGCTGGGTTGGGACTGGCTCGCGCAGTTCATCGCCAACGAAGGCTATGCCGTCTTCCAGCCAAACTTCCGCGGCTCCACCGGCTTCGGACGCGACCACCATAGAGCCGGCCGTCGCGAGTGGGGACGCAAGATGCAGGACGACATCACAGACGGCGTCGATGCGCTGATCTCCACGGGCTGGATCGACCCCGAACGCATCTGCATCGTCGGCTGGTCCTATGGCGGCTATGCCGCGCTGATGGGCGCAGTCCGCACCCCGGACAAGTACAAATGCGCCGCCTCCATCGCGGGCGTATCCGACCTCCGCGAAATGCTGCGCCACGAGCGGGCCACCGGCAGTTCGACGCGGCGCGTCCTGGCCTACTGGGAACACCTAATCGGCGACATGGACGCAGACGCCGCAGCGATAAACGCCATCTCGCCGGTCAACCTGACAGACAGCATCACGGCGCCGGTCCTCCTCGTCCACGGCGACGACGACACCGTCGTCCAGGCGCGCCAGTCAGACCTCATGCATCGCGCGCTGGAAGCCGCAGGAAAGCCCGTCGACTATCTCAAAATCGAGGGCGACGACCACGGCCTGACCTTCCCAGCAAGCCGAAACGCCGTGCTGACCCGTCTCGGCGCATTCCTCGCTGAGCACCTCGCCGCTAGATAGCTCTCACGGCCTATCGACAGCCCGCCCGCCTCAGGCGATCACCCCTCGCCCTCGTCGCCGCGCCTGACATCCAGCTGCTCTTCGGTGCGCTTGCGCATCCGCTGCTGCGCTTCCGCGACCGCCGGGCTGCGTTCAGGCGGCGCGATGATCTCCGGCGCATCCTGCTGCTGCATGTACAGCGTGCGGCTCGGGAAGGCGAAGTCCGTCCCGGCTCCGTGAACGATCTCCATCACCCTGTACATGAAGCGCTCCTTGATCTCGAGGTAATCGCTCCAGACCTTGGTCTTCGTGAAGCAGTAGATCAGAAGGTCGATCGAGGATGCATTGAAATTGTCGACATAGACCATCAGCCCGGCTTCCGGCGGCTTTGCGAACTCCTCCGAATTCCAGAGATAGGCTTCGATCTCGTCGCGGATGTAAGCCAGCTGCTCCTTCGTCGTGCGATACTCGACGCCGATCGCCCACTTGATCCGTCGATGCGTCATCCGCGAGAAGTTCACCACCTCCCGGTCATTGAAGATCGCGTTGGGCACATAGACGGGCGCCTTGTCGAACTGGCGCACGATGGTCGAACGAAAGCCAACCTGCTCCACAGTCCCCTCGACCACGCCGTCCACCTTGATCCATTCGCCCGGCTCAAAGCGCTTCTCGACGAGCAGGAAGATTCCCGAGATCAGGTTCTTCACCAGGTCCTGCGCCCCGAACGCCACCGCCACGCCGAACACGCCAAGGCCGCCAATCACCGGCAGGATCGGCACCCCAAAGATCTGCAGCACCGCCGCCGCGCCCATCGCCAGCAACAACACCTGCAGCGTCTTGATCAGCCAGCCCAGCGATGACTCATACCGCCCCAACAGGAACGAGAACGCCCCCACCGCCCGGTTCAGCGTCCAGAACACCGACAGCGTCACCAAGGACTGCAGGACAAGATCGCCGATCTCCCGCGCCCCGCCCTCGAGATTCATCAGCTCCATCGAGACGTAAACGCCGATGATGATCGGCACCATCTTCAACGGCGCCGCGATCGACTTCACTAGCGCATCGTCGAGATTGGTTTCGGTCCCCGCCGCCGCCCGCGTAATCGCCCGCACAACTGTCCGCGCAAACAGCCCCCGGATGATCACCGCAACGATCATCACGCCCAGCGCCGTGAACATCTGGCCGTAGGTGATCCCGCCGTCGACCCCGAACGGGCCCTCATCCCAGATCTCGGCGAAATAGCTCAGCGCATCGCTCGCCCACACGGGCAGAACGATATTGTCAGGCCACCAATCGGGCAGGTTTTCCATGCCGTCCCCTCCGAACAGATGGACCAACGCATCGCCCGCCCGCCCCCACAGGCAAGACACACCGTCCCATCAAACCGCCACGCTCACCCCGAGCGAGTCGCAGCGAAGCTAGCGGGCATGAGCAGCCGAGAAAACCTTGACGGCTGCAGGTTTTCAATCGCCTCGACAGCCTATTTCAGCGCCGCCGTGAGCGCCGCGCGAAATCTGCGGCTTCCCGTGAGCGTCGTCCCGTCATCCAGCGCGATCTCGACATCGCCCGACGGCGTCGACTGGTAGCTCGTCACGCGAGCCGGATTGACCAGCCGCGAGCGGTGAATGCGCACCAGCCCGGCAGCGCTCGCCCTCTCCGCAAACGACGCCAGCGTCTGACGCACGGTATGAACGCCATGCGCTGTGTGGATCTCGACATAATTGCCCGCCGCCTGCACCCAGCAGATACTGGTAGCCTCCAGCATCATCACGCGGCCGCCGTCACGAACCTCGATGCGCGTATCGCTCGCCGGTCCATCGCCCGGCCTCTCCGCTGCGACGCCCGCCCCCGGACGCCACGTTCGCCAGACCCAGAGGAACGCGCCGATCCCCACATAGGTCAGCGCATCCTTGCGCGCCTCATAAAGTACCCCCGCAACCAGATCGCCGCCGCCGAAATCGTAGTCACCCGGCAGCACCAGATAGAGAGCCTCCCGAAGCGCCACCATTCCGGCGATATGGGCGATGGAAAAAGCGACCGCGCCGAATACGTGCCCCACCACCGCGCGCCGCCAGCCGGCCCGGGTCGGCGGAAACCTGCGCACCATCAGATCGATGAACGGCGACAGCGCCACCACCAAGAGGACAGACGTCAGCTCCCACAGCCAGGGTTCGGCCGGATGAACCTCCCGCCCCATGCGCGCATAATCCGCGAGCTGGCTCGAGGCATTGACCGCCACGATCGCCACCCGCCGAGCGCGACCAGCGCAATCGGCGTCCAGTTCAGGCGCTCCCCGTTCGTCACGTCTGTATCGCCGCTCGTCACAACCCGCCTGCCACTCGTCCCGGACAACCGCTGTTTCGCGTCATTTCAATGGCCTGGCGCAGTCATGGCGTGCTTCTGCTGGCTCAGCAATGGAGACCGCCCCGTGACCCATCCCTACGCCATCCCCGAACGCCGCGTCGATCTCGACTGGCTCAGGATCGCCGCCTTTGGCCTGCTAATCCTCTACCACGTCGGCATGTTCTACGTGACGTGGGGATTTCATGTGAAGTCCAGCCACGCATCGGAGGCGATCGAACCCCTGATGCTTCTCACCAATCCGTGGCGCCTCCTGCTCCTATTCATCATTTCAGGCGTCGCCACGCGCTTCATGCTCGACAAGCTGCCGGTCCGCACCTTCCTGGGAGACCGCATGTGGCGACTGGCGCCCCCGCTCGTCTTCGGCATGCTCGTCATCGTCGCGCCGCAGACCTACTTCGAGATCGTCCAGAAACAGGGCTTCGACGGCACGATCTGGGAGTTCTACAGCCAGTACCTCCCGCCCTCGATGACCTGGGGCCTGATCACGCCGACTTGGAACCATCTCTGGTTCGTCGCCTACCTCATCCCTTATACGATCCTCATCGCGGGGCTGGGCCCGCTGATGAAGCGCATCCCCAGCCAGCTCGCCGCGCCACTGGCCTCCGGGCCGCTCCTGCTGGCGCTGCCCGTCCTCTACCTCGTGGCGCTGCGCCTCTTCCTCCTGCCGCTCTTCCCGACCACCCACGCGCTCACCGACGACTGGTACAACCACGCCGAAAGCTTCGCGGGCTTCTGCTTCGGCTACGCCATCGCCCGTCACGCGCCATTCTTCGCTTATGTCGTCCGGGTCCGGTGGCTGGCGCTCGTCGCAGGTCTCACAGCCTGGATCGCGCTGATCACCCTCTACACCACGCTGCCCGAGGCGCCCGGCGACCGCACGCCGGCCGTGCAGGTCGCCGCCCAGCTGGCGCGCGAGATACAGGCGTGGGGCCTGATCCTCGCTGCCTTCGGTTTCGCCCACAAGCATCTCGCCGGCCGCGACGGTCCTATCCGCCGCTACCTGACAGAGGCGATCTTCCCCTTCTACATCATCCATCAGACGACGATCGTCGCAACCGGCTTCTGGCTCGACAAACAGGGCCTGCCTGTCCTGCTCGAAGCCGCGCTCCTCATCACGCTCACAGCGGCGTCATGCCTCGCCTTCCACGAGTTCATCCGGCGCGTCCCGCCGCTGCGCCCGCTCGGCGGCCTGAAGCTCAACCCGGTCCGCGCGTCCCGAACCGCCACGGCGTGACGGAGCGAACCACAATGATCGCGGGTCGACGTCACTCCTCCGGCGGCGCAAACCCGCGATCGCGCAACAGCGCATCGCTGTTTGCATCCCGGCCGCGGAATTCGCGATAGGCCTCCGCCGGATCGACAGAATTGCGCGGCGCATACAAGAGCCGCACGATCCGCTCGGCGACATCCTTGTCGTAATACCCGCCCGGCGCCTCTTCGAAGACCTCCGCCGAGTCAGACGTCAGTACGTCGGCCCACAGATAGCCGTAATACCCGGCCGCATACCCCTCGCTCGAGAAGATGTGCCCGAATTGCGTCGAGCGATGCCGCATCGGAATCTCTTCCGGCATCCCCAGCGCCGCCAGCTCCGCCGCCTCGAACGCCTGCACGTCGAGGTTGGCAAGTCGCTCGCCCGTCAGCGTGTGATAGCGCATGTCCATGATCGCCGAGCCCAGGAACTCGACCGTATCGAAGCCCTGCATGAACGTACCGGCGCGCCGGATCTTCTGAACCAGCTCGTCCGGCATCGGCTCGCCGGTCTCCACATGCGTCAGGTAATTGTCGATCACCTCTTCCGTCAGCACCCAGCGCTCCAGAAGCTGCGAATGGAATTCGGTGTAATCCCGCACCCCGCCATTCGACCCCGGATAGACGACGTTCGACGACAGGTAATGCAGCGCATGCCCGAACTCGTGGAAGAACGTCTCAGCGTCATCCAGCGAGATCAGCACCGGCTCGCCCGGCGGCGGTTCGACGAAGTTCGAATTGTTCGACGCCAGCACATATTCCTTGCCGTCAAACGTCGAATGCGAACGGTACGACGTCGCCCACGCGCCCGAGCGTTTGCCCGCCCGCGCAAACGGATCGAGATACCAATACCCAATGTGATCGCCCGACGCCTTGTCCAGCACCTGCCAGACCTTCACGTCCTCGTGGAACACCGGGATCGATCCATCCGTCACCGGCGCAAATCCGAACCCGAAGAACTCGCTGGCCACGAAGAACATCGCCTCGCGCAGCTTCTCGAGTTGCAGGTATTGCTTGATCTCGTCGCTATCGAGTTCGTAGCGGTCCTGCCGCACCTTCTCCATGTAATACCGGTAGTCCCACGGCGCGATCGTGATGCCGGCGCCCTCCGCGTCCGCCAGCTTCTGCATGTCGGCGATCTCTTCTTCGGCCCGCTCGACCGCCTTCTCCCACACCGTCTCCATCAGCTCCGTTGCCGCCGCCGGCGTCTTGGCCATGCGGTTGGTCAGCTGCCAGTCGGCATAGGTGTCGTAGCCCAGCAGCTGGATGCGCTCATTCCGCAGCTGCAGGATGCGCGCGATGATCTCGTTGTTGTCATGTTCGTCGGCGTTGTTGCCGCGGTTGTAATACTTGCGCCACACCTCCTCGCGCAGCGCACGGTCATCGGCATAGGTCAGGAACGGATCCATCGACGACCGCGTGTTCTTCACCTCGTATACGCCGTCCTCGCCCTCGACCTTCGAGGCCGCCAGATAGCTCGCCGGCAACCCCTCCGCCTGTGCCTCGCTAAAGCGCGTCGCCCAGCCTTCTTCATCGGCAAGCAGGTTGTTCGAGAACTGCGTATGCAGCTGCGCCAGCTCCTCGTTGATCGCCGCATACCGCGCCTTGCCCGCAGCATCGAGATCCGCGCCCGACAGGAAGAACTGCTCATACGTCGTCTGCAGCAGCCGCTGCTCTTCCGGCGTCAGGTCCAGGTCCTCGCGCTGCTCGTAGACCGCCTTGATCCGCGCATACAGCTGCTCGTTCTGGATGATCTTCGTCGAATGCGCTGCCAGCTTCGGCGCCAGCTCGTTCTGGATCACCCGAAATTCCGGCGACGACAGGTTCGAACTCCAGATGCCGTAATAGGTCGCGGCCCGTCCTAGAGGCTCGCCGGTCCGCTGCATCGCAACGATCACGTTCTCGAACGTCGGTTCCGCAGGATTGTTTGCGATCGCCTCGATCTCCACCAGCTCGGCCGCCATCCCGGCTTCCATCGCCTGCTGGATCTGGCCCATCTCCATCCGGTCGAACGCCGGCACGCCACCATAAGGCCCCTGCCACTCCGCCAGCAGCGGGTTCTCCCGCAACACCTTCGATGTTTCCGCATCCACCGCCGGGGTCGCAGACGTAGCCTGCCCATCCATCGCCGCGTTCTCCTCTGCGCCGCCTGCGCACCCGCCCAGCACAACCGACAGAACCAGGGCGGACACCATCGACCGCGAGCGCAATAACGACATCTCGAGCTCCCAAAACAACATATATCAATCGCAACTATCCTATTGGGTTAGGATGCGCACACAAGACGCGCCAAAGCAGCGAACTCAGCTCATTTTAACTTGCAGCGTCTGCCAGAACTCCGCTAGCTGTCCGCACATGGGTTGGGGAGTTCGAGTAAAATGAATCACACCGCACGCGGCCGCACGCCCGCCGGATCGAAGCGCGGACACGCGCCCGCCGGATCGAAACCCGGGCCTTCGCCCGCCGGATCGAAACGCGAACCCTCGGCCGTCGGATCGAGACACGGACCTTCGCCGGCCGGATCAAAACGCCGCGGGCTGCTCTCCAGCTCAGCCCTGCTCGGCACCCTCGCCGTCGCCTCCACCCTCTTCCCCGCCGCCGCCAACGCCCAATGCGCCCCCGACCCCGCCATCGCAGGCGACAAGGTCGTCTGCACAGGAGCGGACACGGACGGGATCCAGACGACAGAGCCGTTCACCACCCTGACAGTGGAGGCAGGCGCGACGATTTCGACCACGGCGCAACAAGCCGTTTGGATGAGCGGCGGGTTCTACAGCTTCAACAATTTCGGGACCATCACCGCGAGTACCGACATCTCGAGTGGCGTCGTTCAGCTAATCGAGTTTCCCAACCGCAGCACGTCCGTCGGCGTAAACGCTGGCGAGATCTCGCTTTCAACGCCGACTGGGTATGCGCTCCGACTCAGCGGAGGAATCTTGAGATTTGAGAATCGGGAAGGGGCAACTATCCGTTCCAATGGTCTAGGCGTGGTTCTCGACAGCAATTTCGGGGGACTGTTCGCGAATGCAGGCCTGATCACGTCGGCCTCCAGACCTGCAATCGATATCATTACCAGCTTTCCCTCCGGGCCAATTCAGATCGTTAACGAAGCCACGGGGCAGATCATCAGCCCCGTCGCCACAGCAGTCAGCCAATTCGGCAACAATATAGTGCACGTGAACAATAGCGGGCTCATTCAAGGCAGACGCGGTGTCAGCCTGTCTGACGGGTCCGTCATCAACGCCGAAGGAGCCTTGATCGAAGGCCTCGCGAATTATGCGCTCTACTCCGGTTCCGTCCAGTCGGGCCAGACGGTCCGGTTCACCAACCATGGAACGGTGCGTGGCGTGGGCGTCGCTGTATCCGGCTACAACTTTCAACTGACGAATAGCGGGACAGTTGAGGGCAGCGTTACCCAAAGCCTCTTCAACACGATGCAAAACGTCGCCAACTCGGGAACCATCATCGGCGATGTCCTGCTCGGCGAGTCCTACGATGCGTTCGAGAATACTGGACATCTGACTGGAAACCTCGACCTCGGCAGCGGCTCAGATGTCTTCCGCGACTTTGGCGGCACGATAGACGGCCTGATCACCCTGGGTGCTGGCGATGATTTCGTTCTGCTGCGTCCCGACCAGACCTCCACGATCGCTCCACTAGTCTACGGCGGCGGACTGGACTCGATAGGATACAGCGTAGAGGGAGTCGAAACCGTCACTCCCCTGAGAATGATGGGTTTCCAGGGCTTCGTCGTGGAATCCAGATACAAGGACAGTCACGCCACCATTGTCGGCGATCCATTTGACGAGCGCCTGTCGCTCTTCGGCTCCGGTAAGATCACGACCACAGCCAACTTCATCAACATCACTGGCGACGCGGTCCGTCTGTACAGCAATGGTCGAAGCTTTATCGAGCCAGCGACCACGGCGTTCGGGTCCGGGGTGACTTTCATCAACGAGGGAAGTTTGGCTTCGTTTGGCGGGGCCGCTATCCGATCAGTCGAAGATCTTCGCACCGGCGACGGCAGCGAAACCGTCATCAACAAAGGTCGGGTGCTCGGCGACATATTTCTCGCCGGCGGTTCCGATATGCTCGTCAACGAGGGAGTGATTACCGGGAACATTCATCTCGCGGGCGCCGGTATTGTGGATGATGACTGGATTATCAATACGGGAGAGATCGACGGCGGAATCACCACCGGCAGGGGCAACGACGTCGTCCTGAACGGCGGCCAGATCTGGGGTATCATTGACCTCGGATTTGGCGACGACACCTACCTCCTCGATCTGGACTACGTTGAAACGAGTTTCGGCGGACCATTTTTCGACAGCCCGGGGTTTGATGCTTGGGGTGTTTCGACCACCGGCACTGTTTCAGCCACGCTGGATGTGGCTTCGGGTTTCGAACTCGCGGCGGCGCGCGCTCACTCCGAAAACGCGGTCCTGGAAGTCGCCGCCGCTTTCGAGGCCGACAGTTTGCCTGCGCTGCGAACGTCTGGGCCGGGTAAGATAATCAACCGGGTCGATTTGGACGGCTTCCTCGACAACCAGCGAGACACACCCGCAGCACTTTCAATCAGCTCACACACGACCGTCGAGAACTATGGCCTTTTGGGAGGCTTGAAGGCAATCGAGGCGAGCGGCATTGGAGCCACGATAACAAATCACGCCGATCTCACGCGCCGTTATGGGAGCGATTGGGGGCGGACAGGCTTCATTCATGATTTCGGAATGGGCACCACGCTCACCAACAACGGCGATATCCTGGACGGCGATTACTCATCGGCAGTATTCATCGGCCTGTCGACCGATCACATCCCTGTCTATCTTTCCGGACAATCAGATATCCCGCGCTCTACCTTCATCAATAACGGCCGCATCACGTCGAATGGTTCTGGCGTTCGCATCAATTCGCGGTACGGCGCAAACGTGGTCAACGCTGGAGAAATCGACGACATCGAAGCCGAGCGGTCACTTGGCGGCATTGAGATCACCAACTCTGAATCAGGTACCCTCGGCGCCATATCCATCAACGGGTCATCGATACCGAGCCCGTCACACGGCTCGGTCAGGATTACGAATGACGGCCGCATCGAAGTTCTATCTGGGGTCGCTATCAACTTCCGTGACAACAAAGCCTTCGCGGAGCCCGGCCACATCTTCGACGACTATCTCACCAACTCTGGGACGATTATCGGCGACGTACTCTTCAACGCTGGTAAAGACACCTTCACCGTAGTCGACGATGGCTCCGTGACCGGTCAGGTCGACGGCGGAGCAGATACCGACACGTTGATTTTCACGAATCTGGCGGGCCTGCTTGACGTCAATAGTTTCGTCAATTTTGAAGCGCTCGACATTTCGTCAGTCTCGACAAGCGCGATCACGTCCGACTCTGGAAACGTCTCCGCCTTTGATCGCATGATCATTCGGTCTGGTCAGACCAACCTCTCGACCGACATAACCATCGACACAACGCTCGAGGCGGCAGCGGCCCTCTCGGGCGGCGGCATTCTGAGTGGAGACGTTACCGCCGCAGGACGGCTCTCATCCACCCCAGGCGCCGCCGCATTCCGCGTCGGCGGCGACCTCACGCTCGCCGATACAGCCGTGATCGATCTCCGCGTCACGGAAAACGCCACCAGCCGCCTCGTCGTCGACGGCGCCGCAACGCTCGCCGGCGCGCGCGTCGATTACACTGTCGTAGACCGCCCGCTGCTCGACCTCGATCTCAACGCCTCGCTCGCATTCAACGGCCAGCGGACCGGAACCTTCTCAAGCCTCGACTTCTTCAACAGCCCGACCTCGCGCACCACGATCGGCGCCAATGCGGGCTTCAACGGCCTGTTCGACCGGCTGGCCATCCGTCAGGGCCTCATCCTCGTACAGTCCGAACTGCGCGGCGACGTCTATGTCGGCGTAGCCGGCGTGCTTGGCGGCAACGGAACCATAGTCGGAGACGTCACGGCCGACGGCGTCATCGCCCCCGGCGCCAGCATCGGCGCCCTGACCATCAACGGCGACCTCATTCTCGGCCCGGCATCCACCCTCGCAATCGAGACCGACGCCAACGGAACAGACCTCCTCACCGTCACCGGCAACGCAAGCCTCGGCGGCGCCCTCGTCCTCCTTGGCGACACGGGCGGGACGACGCGAAAGCGCACCTTCCAGTTCCTCGACGTCGGCGGCGCGGCCTCAGGAACGTTCGACAGCATCGCGCTGTCCAGCGGCCTCTCGGCGCTCAACACGGTCAGCATCGGCCCGGACGGATCCGTCTCGCTTGTCGTTACGCCGCAGCTCGCCCTCAATGTCGCGCTCGACCCCGCAGCCCAGGGCGCAGCATCCTACTTCAACGCGCTCATCGCCAACGACCAGGGCAGCGCCGCCACCGATGCAATCCTGACGGCGCTCGCGCCGCTCGCCGCATCACCCGCCGCGCTCGAGACCACCCTGCGCTCCCTGCAACCGGAAACCTACGCCGCCAGCATCCACGCCGGCGCGCGGCAGGCGCTCAACGTCGCAGACACGATCCGCCCGCGCACATCTGCAAGCCAGCGTGGCGAAGGCTTCTCGGCCTGGCTGACCGCCTCCGACGGCTCCAGCGACGTCGACGCCAATCCCGCCCGCGGCCTGTCGGGCCATTCCACCGACACCACATCCACCATCGGCGGCGTCGAATACGCAGGCCTCGGCTACCTCCTCGGCGGCTATGGCGGCGCAATCCAGACCGACCAGTCGCTCGCCGCCCAGTCGACATCCGCAGACGGCGTCGCACTCGGCGCTTATGCAGCGCTGGACCTCGGCCCGATCCGCTCCAGCCTCAACGTCGGCTACATCGACAGCGACGCGACGGCGCGCCGCAGCGTCGCCGCACTCGGCGAAACCGTGACAGCCGAACACGATCTCACCGCGCTCACCGCGCAGGCCGATCTCAGCACCAGCCTCGCCCTCGGCGCGTTCAGCCTCACCCCGCTCGTCGGCGCGGTATTCGCCCACGTCGAGCGTGGCGCAGCCAGCGAAGCCGGCGGAAACGCGGCGCTCGACATCGAGGAAAACGGCGAGGACTTTCTCTTCCTCGACGCCGGCGCAACCCTGGCGCGCAGCTTCGAGCTCGGCGGCGGCGTCACCCTCTCGCCATCGATCTGGGCTGGCTGGCGCCACGAATTGCTGGCGCCGACGGTCAGCGCGCGCGGCGGTCTCCGCGGCACACCGACCAACGGCCTCTACACGCTCAGCGCCCAGCCGGATCGCAGCCGCCTCGCTCTGCGCGCCGCGCTCGATGTCGGCTTCAGCGAGATGGTCTCGGCCAGCGTCGGTTACGAAGGCGAGTTCGGCGACACGACCGACACCAGCGCCATAAGCGGCACGCTGAACCTCAGGTTCTAGCGCGCACAGCCGGCCCCGGAACAACCGCGGCTCCGTTCCGTTGCTTCTCCTCAACCAGAGGAGAAGCGAATGCCGGATCACGCCCCGCCGACGCGCGATGAAGTCATTGCGATGGAGAAGCGCTACTGGACCGCCGTCATGGCGCAGGATGGCGACCGGGCGGCCGAGCTGTCCGCAGATCCTTCCGTCATCGCCGGTCCGCGCGGCGTGATGTCGGTCCCTCGAAATGAAATGAGCGTGATGACGAAGGCGGGCGGCTGGCGCCTCAGCGCCTTCGACTTCGAGGACGTCGAAGTCACCATCCCCGCTCCCGACGTTGCAGTGATCGCCTACACGCTCCACCAGAACATCACGATGAACGGCGAAGCCCGCACCATGCGCGCCGCCGACTGCTCCACATGGGTGCGCAGCGAAAGCGGATGGCGGTGCTGCGCCCACAGCGAGACCCTGCTCGACCCCGCCTGATCCGCCTTTCCTGAATTAAAAACACCGCCCGGCGCCCCAAACCGCTTGACGCCCACGCGTGCGCGCAATATAGAACCGTTTAGTTATATAACGAGACGGTACGAACCATGCGCCCCGAAACGCTCGACGCCACCTTCGCAGCCCTCGCCGACCCGACACGCCGCGCCATCCTCGCGCGCCTCGCCACGGGCGAAGCGACGATCAACGAGCTCGCCGAACCCTTCGCCATGTCCCAGCCGGCGATCTCCAAGCACGTGAAGGTCCTCGAGCGCGCCGGCCTCGTCACCCGCCGCATCGACGCCCAGCGCCGCCCCGTCAGACTGGAGGCCGAACCCATGAAAGCCGCCGCAAGCTGGATCGATGACTATCGCAAGTTCTGGGAGCGCCGCTTCGACGCCCTCGACGCCGTCCTCGACGAGATGAAGGCCGAGGAGAAGAAATCCAGGTGATCCCAGCTTGCCACACTTACCACGCCCTCACACCCGGTCGGATAGATCCACATGACTGAAACATTCTCGGACCAGCTCTCCCACGGCGACTTCACGCTGGAACGCACCTTCGACCATCCTGTCGCCCGCGTCTGGCGCGCCTGGTCCGACATCTCCGTCAAGAAGCGCTGGTTCCACGGCGGCGCGAAATGGATCGAGACCGAACGCACGCTCGATTTCCGCATCGGCGGTCAGGACATCGTCTCCGGCCATTTCACCGAGCGCCCCGACCCACGCTTCGCCGGCGCCTCGCGCTACGTCTCCACCTTCCACGACATCGAACCGCACCAGCGCATCATCTCGGTCTACGACATGTGGATCGACGGCAAGTATCTCTCCTGCTCCCTATCCACGATCCTTTTCCACGCCGACGGCGAGCGCACCCACCTCACCCTCACCGAGCAGGGAACCTACTTCGACGGCCCGGAGCACAACGAAAACCGCAAGCACGGAACCGCCGGCCACCTCGACAACATGCATAAACTCTTTGCTGAACTGGAGGACTGACATGCCCCAGCCCGAACTCCTCATCGACCGCACCTTCAACGCCCCGCGCCCGTTAGTCTGGCGCGCCTGGACCGACCCCGATCTGCTCGCACGCTGGTATGGGCCGGGCGTCGAAACCGTCATCCACGGCTACGATCTCAGGCCCGGCGGCGAATGGCGCAACGAAATGAAGTTCGGCGACAAGTCCGACCTGTCGAAGATGGTCTTCACCGAAATCGTCGAACCGGAACGACTCGTCTGGCGCCACCACTCGGCCGACCGCGACTGGAACATCGCGGTCAACCCCATGATGCCCAACTGGCCGAAAACGCTGCTCACCACCGTCACCTTCACGGACAGGGGCGCATCAACCGACGTCCGGTTCGTGCAGACGCCAGTCGACGCCACAGAAGAAGAGATCGCAACCTTCGCCCAGATGGCGCCCAACATGTCCGGCGGCTGGGGCAAGGGCTTCGCCGTCATCGACGACATCCTCGCCGAACTTTCAAACAACCAAGCATAAGAGAGCAACCATGCCCGCCGACAGAAGCCTGAAATTCGAACGCTCCAACCATGCGCTCACCTTCGTCCGCCAGTTCGATGCAACCGCCGACCAGGTCTACCGCGCCCACACCGACGCGAACCTCATCAGGAAATGGCTGCTCGGCCCTCCGGGCTGGTCCATGCCCGAATGCACGCATGAGAACCGCATCGGCGGAAAGTACCGCTATGTCTGGGCCCACTCCGACGAACAGGGCTTCGGCATCGGCGGAACCATTCTCGATCTCAAACCCGGCACGCGCATCGTCCACACCGAACTCTTCGACGGCGTCGACATGGGCGGCGAAACCATCGTCACCACGCACTTCGACGAAGACGGCGGCGTCACCACGATGCGCATGTGCGTGATCTACGACAATCCCGACGTCATCGAGGCCGCTCTGGCGACCGGCATGACCGACGGCATGCAGATGTCCTACGAAAACCTCGACCGGCTGGTCGCGAACTAGCAGCCGCCTGCCAACCCGCGCCCCCGTCCTCATCCTGAGCCCGTCGAAGGAAGGCGGGGGCCGGCCCGACACCCCTCCCCGTAATTTCGGGACGCCCCGTCGTTCCGGGCCTCCCCGTCATTCCGGGCGAAGGGGCAAAGCCCCGAAGACCCGGAACCCAGCCCACAGCAGCAACTCAAACCAGTCGCTCCAACCAACCAACCAGCCCGCCACGCCGTCCCAAAGCGCACGCGAACTCCGCAACCCGAAACACCCTTGCCGACGTCCCATCGCGCCATCATGCTCCCGCCCTAAAAGGGAGATACACGATGGCCCTCTGGATCCTGCTCGTTCTCGGCCTCTTCGTGGTGCAGACGCTGCTGGGCCCCGGCTCGCGCTACATGCTTAAGGGCGACATCGCCGGCGCCATGGGCCCGCGCGACAATCCCCCGGAAGTCTCGAAAACCGGACAACGCCTCCAGCGCGCGCTCGGCAACATGATCGAGGCGATCATCGTCTTCCTGCCGATCGCGCTCCTGTGCGTGCACTACGGCGCCGAGACAGGCCACGCGATCCTTGGCGCACAGATCTTCTTCTTCGCGCGACTGGTCTACGTGCCCGTCTACGCCTCGGGCGTACCGGTGCTGCGAACGATCGTCTGGGCCATCGGCCACGCGGGCATCATCACGATGCTGATCGGCCTCTGGCCGCAGCTCAACCTCTAGCCCCCGGCGGACTGCCACTCGGCGAGCTTCTGGTCACAGATCTCGCGAGACTTCACGTTCGCCGGCCGCTCGCCCATGCGCTTGGCGTACTGCACGAACGACCGCCGCTCGGGCAGCGTCTTGCCCTGCAGGCCCCACGTCACATGCGCGCCCATGTAGACGTCAGCCGCCGTGAACCGCTCGCCGCACACGAACGGGTCCTTGCTCAGCTTCGCATCCAGCGTCTCGACCGTGTCCTCCAGCGTGCCGAAGCCGACCATGCCGACCTTGTCCTCCGGCGTCGTCCAGCCGAACGCATTGGCGGTCGTCGCCTGCTCCAGCGGCCCGGCGGCGAAGAACATCCACCTCATGAAGTCGGCAAGTTCGCCCTCGCGCGGCCCCAGTCCGCCATCGGGAAACGCCAGCGCAAGATAGCTGATGATCGCCGGCGCCTCGGTCACGACATGGCCGTCATGTCTTAGCGCAGGAACCTTGCCCATTGGATTGATCGCCAGGTATTCCGCGCCCTTGTGACCATTCGGCCCATACGGGATCCATTTCGTCTCGTAAGGCTCGCCCAGCTCTTCCAGCATCCAGTGCACGATACGGCCCCGGCTCATGGGATTGCTGTAGAATTCCAGTGTCATGCGTGCGCTCCCTGTTCTTCCCGACACGCTCCGCTCGCAGCGTAACTGCGTCAAGACCGCCGCGCACACCGCACCTTCGGCTGCGAAAAGTTCAACTTCCTGCGCGACGCAACGGAACGAGCAGAACTCTCATAGGTTATTGCTTGGTGTGCCCACGGAACTGACCGATATGCTGCAACGCGCCACAATTGCCTTCATCGCTGCGCTGTGGCTCGCGGCATGCGAACCCGATCCGCTTCCAGATGGCGAGGAACCGCCGCCTGACTACCAGACCGAAGGTGAAAGCGGTTAGCCACGCACAAAAACGGGCGCGCAGAAATCACCCTGCACGCCCGCGTTCGCACTCAAGCTTCTACTGATCGCCTAACTGGCCCTCTTCTGCGCATCGTCGTTTGAATACGCGTCGTCCAGCTCTTTCGTGGTCTTCGGCTTCGGATTGGCGTCATCGCCCGATTTCGCCTTGCGCGGACCCCTATCGGCGCCAGCCGTGTCCGGCGTTGCGGGCGCGCGGTCATCCGTCGGCTGCGTCGCCGGATTGCGCCCTTCATCGAGCCGCGCGTCAGGATCGTCACCCTTCGCCGGCCGGTTTTGACCATCGTCGCGCAGGAACCCTCGATCATTCTCCGGCATGTCCTGCCGGCCAGGCACGTAACCCGCAGCCTCAGTCGACTGGTCTTCAAGCGCTTCGTCGTCAGTGCGCAACGTCTCGCCGTCGCCGCGTTGACGGCTCGCCTCATCCTTGCGCTGCGGATCGGGCAATGGCTGTTTGCGGTCCATGATGATCTCCTTGTCTGCCTGATCAGCGCATGGCGCGATGCGATGTTCCCCCGCTTCCCCAGCGTAGGGGTTCCCCCGCGTGATCTCGAAAGCCGCGCCAAGCTGTGAGAGGGTGACGTCAGCGTCAGCTCATCAGCCCCGGAGCGTCACATGAAACCGATCATCGCCGCCGCCCTTCTCACCCTTGCCGCCGCCCCCGCCGCAGCCCAGGCCGGCGCTGACGACATCCCGCGAACCCCGCAAGGCAAGCCGGACTTCCACGGCGTCTGGACCAACGCATCGCTCACCAAGGTCGAGCGGATGCCGGAATTCGACCAGCTCATCCTCACCGAAGCCGAAGCCCGCCAGTGGGAGCGCGACGCCGCCGCCGTCGGCGCAGCCGACCAGGCCCCGACAGACCCGAGCGAAGGCGCACCGCCCGCCGGCGAAGACCCTGAAGGCTACAACTTCTTCTGGATCGATCCCGGCACACAGGTCGGCAAGATCAACGGCGAGTATCGCTCGTCATGGATCGTCGATCCGCCCAACGGTCGCGTGCCATACACGCCCGAAGGCCGCCGCGCCATGATGCGTCCCGTCGCCACCTTCAACTCGTTCGACAATCCCGAAGAGCGCATCCCGATCGAGCGCTGCATCATCGGCTTCGGCTCGACCGGCGGCCCGCCCATGCTGAACGCGCTCTACAACAACCATCATCAGTTCATCCAGACTGAAGACGCCATCGCCATCAACGTCGAGATGATCCACGACACGCGCATCATCCGCATGGACGGCGAGCACAATCCGCCGGAACTCGATCAGTACCTCGGCACCAGCGTCGGCAGCTGGGAAGGCGACACGCTCGTCGTCGAAACCCAGGGCTTCAAGCCGCTCGAAACCCTGCGCGTCGACTGGGGCGTCTTCGTCTACATCCCGACCACCGCGACGGTCACCGAGCGCTTCACGATGATCAGCCCCGACGAGATCTTCTACGAGTTCACCGTCGCAGACGACACGGCCTACACCCAGCCGTGGAAAGGCGAACTCATGTTCCGCCGCTCCGACGACAAGCTCTACGAATACGCCTGTCATGAGGGCAATTACTCGGTGCCAAACATCCTGGCCGGCGCCCGCGCCATCGAACGCGACGGCCGCACCGTCACACGCACCTCGCCGCGCGCAAGGCTCGACCGCCCGCTCGAATAGCCGCTGTCATTCCGGGCGAAGCGCAAACCGCGCAGACCCGGAACCCAGCCCTCCAGGCGCCTCGCTGCGCTGTTTCGCGATACCAATGAAGGCGTCGAGCGTGGCGCCACTCTGTCAGCACGCTGTTAGCCACACTCTTGGACTCGCACAGCAAATCTCTGTTGCCCGCCGCCGCGCACCCCGCCTTAACTCACCCCGCAAAGGGAGGGACGCGCCATGCCGGAAACCATCGCCATCCTCGGCGCAAACGGCGTCTATGCGCGTCACCTGATCCCCCGCCTCGCCGCCGCCGGCCACACCGTCATCGCGCTCGCACGCCGCCCGGAAGCCGCGACCGTCGCCCGCGCCAATGGTTGCGACGTCCGCACCGCCGACATCTTCGACACATCCTCTATGACCATCGCGCTGGAAGGCTGCACGCTCGGCGTCAACCTGGCCACCTCCCTTCCCGGCCCTTCCGGCCGCGGCGACTGGGATGCCAACGACAAGCTCCGCTCCGAGGGCGTGCACAACTGGCTCGCCGCCTGCACGGCCGCAGGCGTCCCGCGCGTCCTCCAGCAATCCATCGGCATGGTCTCGGCGAATGGGCCGGACTGGTCGGCTGAAGACGACGTCTACAACGGCCCCGCCGACACCATTGCCGGCAAGGCCATCGCCGCCAGCTTCGTGATGGAGGACGCGGTCAAGCAGTCTGCGCTCGATTGGCTCATTCTCCGCGGCGGCCTGTTCTACGGCCCGGGCACGGGCTTCGACGACGGCTGGCGACAACGCGCCCAGGCTGGCAAATTACGGCTCCCAGGCGACGGGTCGGATTATGTCTCGCTTGTCCACATCTCCGACATGGCCGCCGCCACCGCACGAGCCATTGAACGCTGGCCTTCGCGCCAGACCCTGATTGTCAGCGACGATGATCCAGCGCCGTGGAAAGACGTCTTCGGATACCTCTGCGCGATGCACGGCCAGCAGCCGCCCCCGGAGGGAGGCGAGAACGGTTTCCCCAACTTTCGTCTTAGCAACGCCCGCGCCAAACAGGCTCTGAACTGGTCGCCGCACTACCGGAGTTGGCGCGAGGGCTTCATCGCCTAACCCCCGCTCACACCCCCACGGCGAAGCGCAATCCGCGCGGCCCGGAACCCAGCCCGCTCAGCAATGCCAGTCCGCCATCCAGCAGGGCAGGCCTCCCCCTGAGCCTCCCGGCGCGCCCATGGGATGACAACATCCAACCGCGCGGCTACGCGTATCGCCACACAATGCTAGCAATGCCGAAACACACGGCAGCAACCGGGAGCGCGACACATGAAACCCATACTCGCCGCAATGGCGCTTGCCGTCTCCGCCGCCTGTGCAACTACGCCAGCTGACGCGCCGGCCCAGGCGCCCGCAACCCAGACCGCCGCTGCGACGCCAGAGATCATCATCTACCACGCCGAATCCCGCCGCTCCGAACGCATCGTCTGGCTCTGCGAGGAACTCGGCCTGCCCTACGACCTGCGCTACCGCCGCGGCGACGTCGCCGGCTCCTTCGCCGACATCCGCGCCGTCAATCCCGGCATGGCGGTCGCGCCGACCGTCTTCTACAACGGCGAACTCCTCATGGAATCCGGCGCCATCATGCAGCTCCTGCTCGACCGCCACGGCGACGGCAAGCTCGTTCCAGCCGTCGACAGCCCGGACTACCCCGCCCACCTGATGTGGATGCACTACGCCGAAGGCACGCTCGCCGCCGACGCCGTCGCCGACTACCGCGTTGCCCAAGCGACCGACGGCCTAGCGCCCGAACCCGTCAACGGCCGCGAGCCCGCAGGCCAGCGCGGCATGAGCTTCGCCAACACATTCTCGAAACCCACGACTGGTTCGGCGGATCAGACTTCTCCGCCGCCGACATCATGATGGTCTTCCCGGTCGCCTACGCGACCCGCATGAACGTCGCCGACATGGAGCAATACCCGAACGTGAAGGAATGGCTCGATCGCGTGGAATCCCGCCCCGCCTTCAAGCGCATGCTCGCCTCGGCACGACCCGACGGCCGCATCTCCCCCCCGCCAGCCCTCCAGCCGCGCTGATCATCTCCACGCTAAGCAACTCCTCCCCCCATCCACGATGGGGGGAGGTGTCGCGAAGCGACGGAGGGGGGTATCACGCCCGCGCCCTCACAACCCCCATTCCGAAGCCTTGGCCGCATTCACCTCCTTGCAGACCTTGTAAGCCTCGCGCCCCCGCAACCGCTCCGCATACGCCTCGAACGCCGGGCGCGTCGGCATCGTCCCGAACATCATGCCCCAGTCGACCTGCGATCCGACATAGACATCCGCCGCCGTGAACACATCGCCGCAAACGAACTTGCGGTCCTTCAGCATCGCCTCCAGCGCGCCGACCGCATCCTCGTAATCGCCGAACCCGAGCGTCGACTTCTTGTCCGCAGAAATCTCCCATCCCATCGCCTTCGTCGCGATCGCCTGCTCGATCGGCCCGGCCGCAAACAGCATCCAGCGATAGTAGTCCGCCAGCCGATCGGCGCCCGGCTTCAACCCCGCATCAGGAAATGCATCCGCCAGGTAAAGGCAGATCGCAGCCGCCTCCGTCACCACCTTCCCCTCATGACGCAACGCCGGCAGCTTGCCCATCGGATTGACCGCCAGGAAGTCCGCCGACTTGTTCCCCTCAGCCCCCCACTTCGTCCAGCGCGTCTCGTAGGGCTGGCCCACCTCCTCCATCATCCAGTGCGCAATCTGCCCACGGCTGTGCGGATTGGTAAAAAGTTCGAGTGTCATGACGCCGATCATCCCCTGCAATGAATACAGCCAGACAATCCCGCCAACGCTCCACCGAAGCAACGCCGCCACACCCACACCGCTGACAGCGATATGTCAGCAACACTATCCAGCCTACAGGCTCCGTGTCCCCCGCGAAGGCGGGGGCCCGGTCAGGCGCGCCAGCGCCTTCATGTCGTAAAAGAAGCGAACGCCGTTCGCTGACCGGATCCCCGCCTCCGCGGGGATGAGCGGGAAAGGCCTCCACCCATACCACAGCGTCATTCCGGCCGAACCCCGGATTTGATCCGGGGGAAGAGCCGGAACCCAGCCGCCCGCAGGAACTCAGACCCATCATCCCGCACAAGGCCCGCCAGCCGCCGGCAATTCTGGATCAGCTAGAACCGGTAAGCCAGCCCGGCGCTGATCACCCACGGGTCCAGCTCGTGTTCGGTCCGCAGCGCGATATCCGAACCCGCACGGAAGGTCGCGGTCGTGTCCACAAAATAGCGTTTCGCATCCAGCGAGACCGACAGGCCGCGATCATTCACCGGAATGTCGACGCCGGCTTGCAGCACGAAACCGAACTCGTCCGAGAGGTCCGCCTCGCTCGCCCCCAGCGCCGCGGCGTCCGCTCCAACCTCCTCGTTGAAGATGAAGAAGTGCGTCGCGCCAGCGCCAACGTACGGCGTGAACCGGTCGAAGTTTGTGAAGTGGTATTTGGCCGTCACCGTCGCCGGCAGGATGATGACATCGTCAATGAGCGCCGCGCCCGCCAGCGCGCCCTCGCCCTCCACTTCGTGCGGCGTGACGCAGCAGATCGTCTCGACGGAGAAGTTCGGCGCGAAGAAATACTCAGCTGCAATCGTGGGAATATAGGAATCGTTGGCGCTGGTCTGCGACCCGGCAGGCAGGCCAATCAGATCGGTATTCACGCTTGTGATCGCTCCATCGGGCTGGACCGTGGTCACGAACGCCTTGACCTGAAACTTGCCGTCAGCCTCCTGCGCGCTAGCCGCCCCCGCCAGCGCTGCAATTGGAAGCGATGCGGCCAGTGCGGCCAGACCCGTTTGGAAGCGTTTCATGTTCAACTCCAGATATCGTTAGCTGGCCTTCGCGGAGCCGCCCTGCGCCATGCAGGGCAATCAACTCTCGCCGCCACGATCCAGAGATAATTGAGCCGCTTCTCCCGCCATCGGCTGACGGGCAAGCCAGACGGTCTAGGCCAGACGGCCAGACCTCGCCCAGCTCATTGCCCCCATCAGGGTCTGAAGCAGACTATTGAAGTTGCAGGGCAATGCAGCGTGGCGCCGCCAGACCACGCTGGTCTCATCAGCGACAGGGCGGTTCTACCGCTCCTTCGTCCGCGCAAAGCGGATGTCCGGGTTCTTCTCTTCGGTATAGCCGACGTCCCACGCCGACTTCGCCAGATAGACCGGATCGCCGTCGAGGTCCGTCCCCACGCTGCCCTGGTTGGAATCCACAAACGCCTTCAGCTTCGCCGGATCCTTCGACGACAGCCACCGCGCCACGTTCCACATCGACTGCTCGAACACGACCTCGAGATTGTTCTCGCTCGCCACGCGCTCGGCCATCACCTCGATCTGCAGCTGGCCCACCGCGCCGACGATCATGTCCGAACCGATCGCAGGCACGAACAATTGCGTCACGCCTTCCTCGGCCAGCCCCTCCAGCGCCTTGCGCAGGTGCTTGGCCTTCATCGGGTCCTTCGGCCGCGCCCGCCGCAGGATCTCCGGCGCAAAGTTCGGAATGCCGCGGAACTGCACATTGCCGCTCTCGCTCAGCCCGTCGCCCACGCGCAGCGCGCCATGGTTTGGAATGCCGATCACATCGCCCGCATACGCTTCCTCCGCCAGCCCGCGATCCTGCGCCAGGAACATCACCGGCGCCGGAATCCCGATCGCCTTGCCCGCCGACGTCTTCAACCGCATGCCGCGCTTGAACTGGCCCGAACACATCCGGAAGAACGCGATCCTGTCGCGATGGTTGGGGTCCATGTTCGCCTGGATCTTGAACACGAAGCCGGTCACTTCCTTGCGGTCCAGCGTGATCTCTGTCGGCTCGCCCTTCACCTCGGCCTTCTGCGCGCGCGGTGGCGGCGCTTCGCCATGCAGCGCATCCAGCAATTCGCGCACGCCGAAATGGCGCAGCGCCGACCCAAAGATCACCGGCGTCAGATGCCCTTCGAGATACGCCTGCTTGTCGTATTCGGCGCACACCCCCTGCGCCATCTCCGCCTGCTCATCCAGCTCGGCAAGCTCGCCATCGTCCAGCACGCTCGACACGGCATTCGCGCCGACCCGCTCGATATCGTGGCTGACCGCGTTCTCATCCGCCGTCTTCTTCTTGTAGACGACGAACTCCCCCGTCCGCAGGTCGCGCATCCCCCTGAACCGCTCGCCCGACCCCTGCGGCCAGTAGAGCGGCGCAACGTTCAGCGCCAGCTTCTGCTCGATCTCATCCAGCAGCGCGAACGGATCCTGCGCCTCGCGGTCCATCTTGTTGATGAAGGTGATGATCGGAATGTCCCGCAGCCGGCACACCTCGAACAGCTTCAGCGTCTGCGGCTCGATGCCCTTCGCGGCGTCCAGAACCATCACCGCAGAGTCCGCCGCCGTCAGTGTGCGATACGTGTCCTCGGAAAAGTCCTCGTGGCCCGGCGTGTCCAGAAGGTTGAAGACGCAATCCTCATACTCGAACGTCATCACCGACGCCGAGACCGAGATCCCGCGCTGCTGTTCGATCTTCATCCAGTCCGAAGTCGTGCGCCGCCGCTCGCCGCGCGCGCGCACCGTCCCCGCAAGGTGGATCGCCCCGCCCGACAGCAGCAGGTTTTCGGTCAGCGTCGTCTTGCCGGCGTCAGGGTGCGAAATGATCGCAAACGTGCGCCGCCGCGAGGCCTCTTGCTCAGGTGTCATACTCATGGCGGCGGGGCTTATCGCATTCGGCCGGATCGCGATAGGCCCGCCGGCGCCGCCCGCGACCTACGCTGAAGACGCCCGGCAACTCAGGCCGTTTCCTGGGTCGCCCGTTCCCAGACGTTCTCGTTGATCAGCCGCGGCGTCAGCATGTCCACCTCCTGCATCATGTTCAGGAAGCTCAGCGTCGTGATCGGCAGCGTCGCAAACCGGATCGCCACATCCTGCGGCCGCCGCGCATGGGGCGGACGCACGAACAGCGCCGCATCAGCCTCGATCCTCATCGCAATCAGGCAGGCCAGAACCGTCCGCGCCTGCTCGTCCGGCGCCTTGCCCTCCGGCAGGTTGAAATACATTTCCTGACCAAGCGTCATCACCGCGCGCGGGCTCATGGCGCCCAGCTTGTCCGCACGGCTGCCAACCCGCTCGCGCAGGGTCATCGCTGGAATGTCCAGATCAATCATCTGCTCGTTCAGGAGGAACAGCACGTCTGGGCCTCATCGGGTTAACTGACGCGCCGTTGAGCGAACGCCGCGCTACCTGAAACCCTAATCACAATGGAGTTAACATAACGAAATTGCGATATGTCAGATTTCGCCGATAGACGTCGCGCCCCGCACGCGTTCCGTCAGGAAATGACGTCCCTCGCGATCCTCGATTTCGATCACCCACAGGTCCCGGTCAAACTCGCGCCGCCGCGCGATCGCCGCATCAACCTCCGCCTCGTCAGGATCCTCAACGCCCTCCGGCAAACGCTCGAACTCGGTCGGCCCTTCGGGATTGAACGCCGGCGCATATAGCTGCGCCTTGCCGCGCTCGTGAGAGACCTTCACCACCACATCGCCGCGCTCTTCATCGCCGCGATGCACCACAGTGGCGAACGCACCGCCAGCATGCGCCCGCCGCAACAGCGCGCCAACCCAGAGATGTACTGGTAAATCACGCATCTTCCGGCCTGAATTCCATCCGCATCTTAACCCTGACTCTCACAGCTGGCGCGCGCGTTGCACCGCATCCCACCCTAGGCCCGTTTACCTCTGAGGCGCGGATGCTCGACACGCTCTTCATGACGCTGCTAGCCAGTGAAGTCACTCCGGAAACCGCCCGGCTGGGCGTATACGTCCTGTCCGGCATCGTCGGCCTCACCGTCTCCGCCGCAGTCACGATCGGCAAGGACATCCCCAAACAGACCGCCTGGCGCAACCAGCAGGCGGCGCTCGACCGTCTGGATGCGCTCGACCGCCACAAACGCCACGATCCGGACTAGCGCCCCGCCCAGCCGCCAAAGCCCGCAGCCATCACCCCCGCGAACGTAAACCACACGTAAACCGGCGCTCGCTAGCCTTTGCGAATGGGCCGCGTCTCGTCATTTCTCTATCGTGTCACACAATCGCGACCGAAGCCGCCATCGCCCAGAGCGCCCCGCCCCTGTCCGGCATCCAGGCTGTCGAACGCACCTATCTCGAGCGCGCCGCCATCACAGCCGCAAACGAGAAATGCCGCCTGTTCACTGACGGCGAGCGCATGGCCCTGCAGGCTGGTCTCTTCCAGGCGCGCAACGAATTGCTCCGCGCCGACTACGCCGTCGCACAGATCAACGCGCTGACCGCAGAAGTCTCCGCCCACGCCAAGACGCTGGGGTGCGAGCACCCCTCCGTCCAGAACGTCGCCGCCACGATCCGTGACAGCTACCGCCAGTTCGCCAAGACCAACTTCATGACCTTCCCCGGCAAGCACGCCGATTGGGAAGCGTCCCGTTCGATCCACGACACCTGGGGCACGAAGCAGACCCAGCCGGACACGGGCGCCATCCTCGGCCTTCGCCGCATCGACCCGGCCGACGAGCGCACAGCCCCGCGCGCGCAAAACCAGCCCGGCGAAAAAGTGCTCCGGCTCGCCGCCTCCGTACCCGCAACCGGCCCGGCGCCCTCCAGCGCGCAATTGCGCATCCGCGACCCCGCGAAACTGTCCGAACCCTGGATCGGCGGCCTGATGGGCGACAGGTCCGGGCTCACGCCGCCGCCGCGCGCCGTCGCCACGCCGATCTGGGCCGGCCGTCAGGCAAACGAATGGGCCGCCCGCAACGAACCCGTCTACGTCTTCTATTTCGGACAGGACGCAATCGACCGCATCGAAGCGCTCGACCCGCGCGAAGCCGTCACCCTCGAACTGACGCCCTCACCGCGCGCGCGCGAGCAGGAGCCGACGCGCATCGTCTTCGAAGCTGGCGACTTCGCCGCCGCGCATCACTTCGTGATGATCCCGAAGCCCCAGCCAACGGCCGTCGAGCCATCCGCTGCCGCGGACGTCGCATCGGCCCACTGATGCTGAAGCGATAGTGCCGGCCCACCCGGTCCGGACACGGCCAGCCGTCTAGCGTGGCCCGGCCTGAGTCGACACGGATGCAGGCGTCGCCGTGATGCCCGAGCCAGCCGGACTTTCAGCACTGGCTCCGGCCTCGCCCTCGCCATCCGGCCCCGGCGTCGTATCGTTCACCGTCACCGAAGCCACGAGCGCCGCAATGTCAGGGCCTGCAAACGCCGGCATCGCTTCGACGAGATCGCCATTCTCCCAGCGTCCCGCCAGCATCAGGTCGCCTTCGGCATTCCAGAAGGCCCCATACCCATGCCGATTGCCGTTGAGCAGCTCGCCCTCATAGCGCTGGCCGTTGGCGAACACGAGCACGCCGGTGTCGCCGTCATCTGCACTCTGGCCCTCGAAGCGGTTGCCATTCCGCCACTCCAGCACGCCATGTCCGCGCGCCGTATCGCCAGTATTCTCGCCGGCATAGCGCAGGGCCTGCGCGCCGGCATTGTTGGGATTGTCGCCATAGTCGTAGACGCCGAGACCCTGCGCGAGACCGTTCGACAGCCGCCCGCGATACCGGTCGCCGCTCGACTCCGCATCGCCGGACGTCCGCACGCCCAGACCGTGGCTGGTTGCCGGACGTCTGCGTCTCATAGATATCGCCATCCGGCGCCACCACCGTACTGGCGAACGCAGACCCCGATCGGGCCTCCTCCGCGATCGCGTCGGCCTCCGCTGCAACCTCCCGCGCTTCGCCGGCACGCTCGCGACCGCGCGCCTGCGCCGAACGAGCCGCCTCGACCGCAGCGCGCGTATCCGAAGACAGCCAATCCAGACTGAATGAATCCGGCCGCGACAATTGCCGGATCGCCGCGCGCGCCGTTTCCGCCCGCGGCGTGTCGGGATAATCGCGAATGAACGTCGCATACGCCTGGACCGTGCCGTACTGCGAGGCAGACTCCCACGCCGCCAGACGCTCGGCCATGCCGACATCCTCGTCGTCGACGGCTTCATCCGCCTGACCGGCGCCCTCCGCGAAGTCGAACGCTTCAGCAGGCAGCTCGGCGGCTGACGCTCCCGCCGCAACCTCCACGGCCGGCTCCGGAACCGTCACGACGGCCAGCGCCGAAACGGAAACGTCAGACTCGTCGCCATCGGAGCCGTTCTCAACTCGCACCTGCTCGAGCAGACGATCAGCAAACTGGCGCAGGTCCCGGGGCGAAGCGGAATAGAGTTTCGGCGCCTCGCCGCCATGACGGGCGGCAAAGCGGTCGGCCGCGTCCTGCGTGTCGGAGTCGGCAGCGCCGCTGCCCGCCCCCTGATAAAGATCGAGTTCGCGAAGCTGAGCCTGGATCGAAGCCAAGGCCTCCCTGCGCTCCTCGCGCAGCGCGACCAGACGGCTTGCCGCCGCCCGCGTCATATCCCCGGTCGGGGGCGGAAACTGCTCAAGATAGATTTCGTAGGCGCGCTCGACATCCGCCGTCACGGCCTCGGCCCAGGCCTGCGCATCCAGAACCTTCAACACCGCACGCGCCGTCTCCGCCGACGTCGAATCCCGGTGAACGATGATGAACGTACGCAGCGCCTCAGGATCTTCGCGGTCCACGCTCTCCCACGCATGATCGGCGACCGGATCGTCATACAGCGGGCCGCTCGCCGCCAGGATCGACTGGCTCGGCGCAGGCTCGCCCGCAGCTGGCGCCGCGTCAGGGCTCTCGGCGAACGCCGCCTTCTCGTCCTGGCGCCATCCCATCGGATCGACGAACCACAACCCGCCGCCGACAATCGCGAGCAGGCCGACCACGACAACCGGACCGAGACCGCTGGCGCCCGTCGCCTTCGGCGGGCGATAGGACGGCGGCTCACCTCCCGGCGGGGGCTCCCGGCGAACGAACAGGTCGTCCAGCGCTTCATGGCGCGACTGGTCGCGCGGCGGCGCGGATTGCGCCTGAGCCTGAATGCTCTCGTGCGGATAATGCTCGTCGCGGAAACGCTCGTCGAATCCGCGATGGTCATGCACGAAAGGAGAGGGTTGCGTATCCTGCGCTTCCGGCCGCGCATCCCAGGCCGGCGCCGCCTCTTCTTCCACCGGCGGCGCAGTCTCGAAGATTGACGCGTCGACCGGAGTTTCCTGCGGCGGTTCAGCCGCAACACCCGAAATCTTCCGTTCCATGGCCGACACCGCCGCCGGGATCGGCGATCCAGACTTGCCCGCCGGCGTCACAGTGGCCGAAGCCTCATGGCTCGGCACGCCGAACGCACGATCCATCATGGAAGCGCTCGGACGCGGCGCATCCTCGATCGCGCCATCGAAGACCGGCCCGGGTCCGTTCTCGCTCGCCTGCTGGCTCTCGCCATCCCACGGCTGCTGCCCGCCGGGCTCCGGCAGCGGGTCATGCGGAACATCCGAGGCGACGCCGAACTGCGGCCGCCCCGGCCGCGACGCCGCCTGCGAGGCAAAGCCAGCCGCACTCTTGCGCACCACCTGCGGCCGGTCAGCGCCCGGCTCGCCAGCGAACAACCGCACAGCAGCCACCACACGCTGGAACGTGCTGTCGGCCGCATCACCATTCCATGAAGACAGATCGATCGTGTCGAGCTGGTCGAACGGACGCGGCGCCGTCGTCCCGCCAAAAGAAACCTGGATCAGTTTGTTGCGATACAGTCCTGTCGCGGCCTCGGTCCGCACATAGTCGGACTCGCGCGATGTATCGCTCCACAGCACAATGACGGCCCCGGCCGCGCCAAGCTCCGCATCGATCGCCCGCTCGCGCTGGCCCGGCGAGGCGTCCGGCTCGAACCAGACCCGCCAACCTTCAGCGCTGAGCGCGTCGACCACCTGCTGCAACTGGCCAGCGTCTTCGCTCGTGCATGAGATGTATACGTCGGTCATCATGCCCCTCGTGCGCCCCCACGCGTGAATTGTTACCATCGGCAATCGCCATTGTGGAGAGTGCCAGGCCAGCTTTCACGCGCCGCAGGTGCATCGCCCTTCGAACCAGCAGGAACGATAACTGAAATTTCTGGGAAAACCTGCAGGAATCTCGCGCTACAGGATCAACTAGTTCAGGATTCGCCTTCTGGCCTAGGAAAATACGCAGCTGCAGTCGTGCCGCCGCCCGCCGCGCTCTCGAATTCCAGCCGCCCGCCGTGCAGTTCGATGAACGCCCGCACCACCGAAAGCCCCAGCCCTGTGCCTTTTTCGCGTTTGCCGGCAACGCCTTGGCGGAACGCTTGTGACAGGGTCTGCAATTCCTCGGGGCTCATCCCAGTCCCGGTATCGGAAACCGCCAGCACAGCCCCGCGCGGCGTCTCGACAGCAGACACGCGCACCTGGCCTCCCGAAGGCGTGAACTTCAGCGAGTTCGAAATCAGGTTCAGAGCGATCTGCCGCGTCGCCTTCGGATCGGCATAGGCCTCAACATCCTCATCTGTCTCGATCCAGAGAGAGACGCCCTTGCGCTCCGCCATGTCATGCAGGAACCGCACAGCCGCCTCCGCAATATCTGTGAGGCTCAGCACTTCCGGTTCGATCTCGTAGCGGCCCGCCTCGATCTTCGACAGGTCGAGCACATCGTCCACAACGATCTCGAGCGTCTGCCCGCCCTCGCGAATCAGCTCGGCATACTCCTGATACTTGTCAGGCAGGGGCCCGAATACGGCGTTGCGCATCATGTCGGCGAAACCGATGATCGCATTCAGCGGCGTCCGCAGTTCGTGACTGGTCTGGGCGAAGAACCGCGTCCGCGCGCTCAGCGCGTTTTCCGCATCCGCCATCGCGGCGCGGGTCGAGGTCAACTCGGCCTCCATCTCGCGAATGCGCGAATCATCGCTCACCGCGCCAGAAACCACGACTTCCCGAACCGTCCCCAGCCGCTGCTCGACCGCGATCGCCGCCAGCACGGCCAGCATCGCGATGCCCGCCGCGCCATAGCCGCTCGACAGCGCCAGCTGCACGCCCAGGTTAAGCCACTCCCCGGCGCTGTCCGCAACAAGCGCCGCCACATAACCGCCGACAGCGAACACGGCGGCTTCCAGCATCAGCCGGTGATGATTTGCGATCACCGCAGTCGCCAGCGCGACCCCGAACAGCACCAGCAACGGCGACTGCGCGCCGCCCGTCGCCGCAACACTCAGAGTCGCCATCCCGATCCACAGCGCCGACTCAACCGCCGATGCGTTCGCCTCCGAAGCGGTCCTGCGCAAGAACATGCCTGCGATCGCGGGTGAAACGGCGCAAACGAAGAAGCCGGCATTGATCCACAATGGCACGCCGCGCCACGCGAGCCAGACGGCCGCGACCGAACACAAACAAAGCCATGCGAGCCTCGCTTGCTTCATGTTATCGGTCTTCCAAGGTTAAACATGTGCAACAACTGCACTTGCCCCTATCGCCATAACCACGTGTAAATAATCTCCGACCATCGTCTTAATTGGAAGCACATTGCAGGCCGGGTCTGTTAAGCTCGCGCCACCCGTGTAGTGTGTACATGTATTCAGTCGGAGGATTACATGCGTCCTGAAGCCGGCTGTCCTCGGCAGCCCTAGTCGTCGCCATTGCTCTCCCCATCCGCTTCTGCCCAGACCACCGAATCCGCCGAATCAAAAGACAGTCCGCGCGTGCTCCAGTCCGCTGCAGCCGCCTACGCCGAATACCGGGCGAAGTCTCGAACATCTCCCAGAAGCCGCTCGCAGGCGAACAGGAACTCGACACCGCGCTCGACACCTTCGGCGGCCAGAACGCTAACCAGCTGTCGTCCGGCTGGATCTCCTATTCAGCGCTGATCGCCTCCAACAACGAAGAGTTCGCCGCCTCCATCCGCGACATCGACGGCTTCTACGGCCGCGACCGCGTCATGACCGGCATGCGCAACGATGTCGGCTACGCCCGCACCCTGCCCGGCGGCGAAGACGCGCTCCAGATGGCCCTCGCCGTCAACCAGAAGGATGCAGGCCGCATCTCCTCCGCCGCCGCCTTCGTGAAGGACCAGGCCTACAAGCTGCAGGACGTCTCATGGGGCAAGCAGCGCCTGCGCAACCCCGACGCAACGGTCAACTCGCTCAAGGTCTCCTCGACCTCCGTGCGCCCGATCGCCGACGCCGCGCAGAAGTTCTTCTCCACGCCCGACCTCGACCTCGTGCTGGCCTCCGCCCGATCGACCGCGCACAAGGAATCGGTCTGGGACAAGATCTCGATGTTCACCGCTTCGGCCCCGGCTGCAGCCCTCGGCACGATCCAGCCCGCGGTCACCGCGACGCCGCAAACCGGTCTGCGCATTGACCCGCGCCGCGAAGGCACCGCCAACCGCATCGTGACGCTGGCCGCCTTCCAGGTCCTCGAGGCCGCCAAGACTAACGAAACCGACGTGAAGGCCGCCATGAAGGACCGGGCGACCCACGACTGCATCGACTGGAGCCAGGTGCAATTGCGCGCCTGCGTCTCGGCCGCCTACACGCGCGCCGACCTCTCCTTCTGCCTTGCCGAACACGCGATCGGCGATCAGGGCGCCTGCTTCGCCGGCGTCACCAAGTAATCCCCGCGGGGATATAAAACCCATCACCCGCCTATCAGCGACCCGCCGGAGCCATCCGGCGGGTCGTTCGATTCATCCCACACCGCTTAGAACGGTGACCCTAACTAGGGGATAGGGGTAGAGTGGACCTATGCTCAGCTTTCTGAAACGCGACTACCTGCGGACGAGCGCAATCGCAGCGGTTCTCTGGCTGTTGGGATTTCTCAGAGCCCGAGATGAGCTGGATAACGGCGAGTATTTCACCCTCTTGGGCGCGGTTTGGCTTTACGCACTCTTCTTTGTCTTCGTACTGCTCTCAAGGTGGGCGTGCTACAGTTTCGTGACGCGACGCCAATCGGGCACATACGGGCAATACGAGGGAGTTGACCCTTACGAAAAGTTTCTCAGGGTTACGAGATTGTGGTTTCGTTGAGTGTCGACTTGCCTCCCGGCGCGCCGCGCGCCACATCCCAAACCATGAGCACGCCGCCGCCCATCGCCTCCATTGCGTCCGAAATCCGCGACGAGTTCGACTTCCTTGACGACTGGGAGGCCCGCTTCCAGCACATCATCGACATGGGCAAGGCATTGCCCCCGCTCGCCGACGCCGACTTTGCAGAAGAAAACAAGGTCCGCGGCTGCGCCTCACAGGTCTGGCTCATCGCCGAACCGACGGACGACAACCGCATCAATTTCCGCGGCGCATCGGACGCAATGATCGTCTCCGGCCTCGTCGGCATCCTGCTCAGGCTCTATTCCGGCCAGAAGGCCGAAGACATCTCCAGCTTCGAGGCGGAGCAATTCTTCGCCGACATCGGCGTCTCCGAGGCCCTGACGCCCCAACGCTCCAACGGCCTCACCTCGATGCTCGCCCGCATCCGAGCCGAAGCCGCCGCCTGACCATCTCGTGATCCCGAGCGCGCAATCCCAATCCCCGTCATTCCGGGCGAAGGGGCAAAGCCCCGAAGACCCGGAACCCAGCCCCCGCAGCAACTCAGCCCCCCGGCCCAGCCTCGCTCCGCCCCAAACTCTAAAGCCTCGCCATCCCCGGCGCATCCCGCTAAACCTCAGCGCATGTGCGGAAAGTTCACCTACATGGCCACCTGGGCTGAAGTCGTCGACTTCTCCCAGCCGCTGACTGCCCGCCCCACCAACGCGCCGGAAGAAGCAGCAACCCCGATGCGCTTCGCCCCCGTCATGCTGCTCGACGACAATGGCGAACGCACATCCGCCGACATGCGCTGGGCCTTTTCCAAGCAAGCGAGGGGTCGCGACTACCCCGACCACATCCACGCCCGCGACGACAAGCTCCTCACCTCCCGGCTCTGGCGCCCCACGCCGAGACCCGGCGCGGCGTCCTCATCGTCTCCAGCTTCAACGAAGGCGAGGAAGTCCCGACCTACAAACCGGACCGCGTCACGCCGACCGGCAACACCAAAACAATCCAGTGGACCATCCGCCCGAAAGACGGCGCACGTCTCGCCATCGCCGTCATCTACCGCGACCACGACACGCCCGATGGCCCCATCCGCGAATTCGTCATGTGCACAACCAAAGCAAACGAAGGCATCGCCCGCTTCGTCACCGCCGATCCCGACAAGCGCATGCCCGCCGTGCTGGAAGAGGCCGACATTCCCCTGGCTGGGCGAAACCGGCGCGCCCCTCGAAGATGTGATCGCGGCCCTCAGGACCTACGAAGACAACGGCGCATGGGACATGCGTCCCCAGTCAAAAGGCTCGCACGTATATAATAAGTGTCAGGGTTCGCTCCTCTGACAATCCCCATCGCCGGCACGCCGCCCAACACGCTCGCCAACCGCACGACGAAGCCCTCGCGCCCACAGGGAAAACGTCGCACTTGGTCCGGTTTTTCTGGAAATCCCTTTCCGGATCGGCCATCTAGGAAGGAATTGAACCCCTGCCCTGAGTCGAGCCACGACCGTCAGGAAGCGAGCAAGAGGAGGCGGACAACTGATCTACCTGCCCGGCCTCGCCCTGTCGCTCGCCGCGCTCTGGTTCACCCTGTCGGGCGAAACCGGCGTCCTCTTCCTCTTCTTCGGCCTGCTCTCGGTGCTCGCCTCGATCTGGCTCGCCGCCCGCCTCGGCATCATCGACCGCGACGCCTCGCCCCGGCATCGCCTGCCGTCCCTGCTCGTCTACCATTTCTGGCTGCTCTGGCAGATCATCAAGTCGAACGTCGAGGTCATCTCCTCGGTGCTGAATCCGCGCAAGGAGATCACGCCGGCCACCGTCGATCTCGACCTCTCGTGCCGTTCGGATCTCGCGAAAACCACCTTCGCCAACTCCATCACCCTCACGCCGGGCACCGTCTCGATCGACATCGACAAGGGCGTGATGACCGTCCACGCCCTCCTCAAGACAAACGCCACGCCGCAGGCTTTCGCCGAGATGGAACGCCTCGCCTCGCGCGCCAGCGACGGCGCTGAGGGCGTCATCTCGCCGAACCGCCGGCTGGGCGAGCGCCGCGCGACAGGCGGCGTGCCCGGTCGCCGCCAGCCCGGACGCAACCAGCCCGAGCAGGAGGAGTAGGCCCATGCTCCTCGGCGCAACCGCGGCGATCATGGTCGCAATGGTCCTGATGCTGGTCAGGGCCTTCATCGGCCCCAGCAATTACGACCGCATCCTCGCGGCCAACTCCTTCGGCACCAAGGTTGTGCTCTTCATCGCGGTCATCGGCTACCTGTTCGGCCGCCCCGCCTATCTCGACATCGCGATCGTCTACGCGCTGATCAACTTCGTCACCACGATCGCGCTGATGAAGTTCTTCCGCTACCGCTCCCTGCAGGCATCGCTCTCCCACCGCCGCGTCGGCGAGGAGGCGCGCGATGGCTGACGTGCTGTTCTGGATCGACCAGCTGGGCATGGCGCTGGCGCTCGCCGGCGGCATCCTCTCCGTCATCGGCTCGCTCGGCGTGCTGCGCTTCCCCGACCTCTACACCCGCCTGCACGCCGCCTCGATCACCGACACGGGCGCCGCCACGCTCATGCTGTTCGGCCTCGCCCTGATGGCTGGCTTTTCACAGGAAGCGCTGAAACTCCTCATCGCCTGGGCGTTCGTCATGCTGACCTCGCCCACGGCGTCCCACGCGCTCGCCAATGCGGCCTGGTCATCCGGCCAAAAACCGAAACTCGGCGCCTTCAGCCTGATGTCCGGCAAGCGCGAACCCGCCGAAGCCGACACGGCCTCCGGAGAGAAGGGCGGCGCGCCATGACCGAATACGCACCGCATCTCGACACCAACACGATCGTCAATTTCGGCCTCCTCGCCATGCTGCTGGCGGTGCTCGTCGCCATCGTCCGCACCCGCTCGCTGCTCGCCGCCGTGCTCTTGATGGGCATCTACTCGCTGATCTCCGCCGTCTGGTTCGTCGTGCTGGACGCTGCCGACGTCGCCTTCACCGAGGCTGTCGTCGGCGCGGGCGTCTCCACCGCCTTCCTGCTCGGCGCCATACTGCTCACGCGCACCGAAAGCCTCACCAAGCGCTGGCAGGACATGGTCATGCCCGGCCTCGTCTGCGTCGGCGCAGGCGTGCTCCTCTTCTACGCCGCGCTCGACCTGCCGCTGTTCGGCGACCCATCCGCGCCGGCCAACGCCCATGTCGGACGCTTCTACATCGAAGAAACCAAGAACGATGTCGGCGTGCCCAACATCGTCACCGCCGTCCTCGCCTCCTATCGCGGCTTCGACACCCTCGGCGAAACCATCGTCGTATTCGCCGGCGGCATCGGCGTCGCCCTGATGCTCGGCTTCGGCGAACGCTCCATGGGCGATCTCCCGCCCGCCCTGCGCTCGCCCGTCATGGAGGCGCTGGCCGAAAGCGATCACCACGTCGTCCTGCGCTCGGTCGCCAAGCTCCTCATCCCCATCATCGCGCTCTACGCCTTCTACGTGCAGTTCCACGGCGAAGTCGGCGCGGGCGGGGGCTTCCAGGCCGGCGTCATCTTCGCGGTCGCGGTCATCCTCCACGCCCTGATCTTCGGTCTCGCCGACACGATGGACGCCATCCCGCCCGAACTGGCGCGCGCCTTCGCAGCGCTCGGCGTGCTCCTCTATTCCGGCGTCGGCGTCATCAACATGATCAACGGCGGCAACTTCCTCGACTACGACCACCTCTTCCCGCTCGCCTTTGAAGCCGGCCTTCCCGGCTCCCACCTGTCCGGCGGCTACCACCACTGGGGCCAGCATTTCGGCATCATCATCATCGAACTCGGTGTCCTCTTCACCGTCGCCGCCACGATGATCGCGATGTTCTACGCCTTCGCAGGCCGCGCAGCCGACGTCGTCGGCGAAGGCGCGCGCGGATGAGCAGCTTCGTCGGATACGCCAACTACTTCGCCGTCATCATCCTGATGATGGGCGGCCTCTACGTGATCTTCTCCACGAGCAACCTCATCAAGCGGATGATCGGCCTGTCGATCCTCCAGACCTCCGTGGGCCTGTTCTACATCACCACCTCGAAGGTTTTCGGCGGCACCGTCCCGATCCTCATCGACGAAGACGACCCCGCCCGCGCCGAGCTCGCCAGCCGCCTCGATCCGGCCTACTTCGAATCCGCAGCCTACGACGGCGTCGTCTACTCCAACCCGCTGCCGCACGTCCTCATCCTCACCGCCATCGTCGTCGGCGTCGCCACGCTGGCTGTCGGCCTCGCCATCGCCGTGCGCGTCCGCGAAGCCTATGGCACCGTCGAACGCGAAGAGATCGAACGCAAGGATCGCATCCGTCACGCGCACGAATCCTACGAGGATGAACTCGACGAGACCGAAGCGTCGGAGGCCGACGCGTGATCGACTTCACGAGCCTCATCGTCGCGCCGCCCGAACTCACGCGCCACGCCGCAGCCCTGCTCGTGCTCGGCCCGCTCGTGGCGTCGTGCGCCGCCGCCCTGTCGCCGAACGGGCGCTGGGCGTGGATCATCTCCTTCCTCGCCTCGGCCTTCTCCTTCTGGATGGCGCTGGCGCTGACCGGCGAAGTCGCGCGCGAAGGCGTCATCGTCTACGCCATGGGCGGGTTCGAACCGCCCTACGGCATCTCCTTCCGCATCGACTGGCTGGGCGCCATGTTCGCGCTGCTGCTGTCCAGCATGGCGATGATTGCCGCCGCCTATTCCGGCTACAGCCTCAACGCCGAAATCCTCGAAGGCAAACGCACGCTCTTCCAGGCGGGCTTCCTGCTCTGCCTCGCCGGCCTGCTCGGCATGACCTCCACGGGCGACGCCTTCAACGCCTTCGTCTTCCTCGAGATTTCCTCGATCGGCACCTATGCGCTGATCGGCGTCGGCGCCAGCCGCGACCGCCGCGCGCTGCCCGCCGCCTTCAACTACCTCATTCTCGGCACCGTCGGCGCAACCTTCTACGTCATCGGCGTCGGCTTCCTCTACGCCGCCGCCGGCACGCTCAACATGGCCGACCTCGCCTCCCGCCTGCCCGCCCTCGAAGAGAGCAGGGCCGCCGAAGCGGGATTCGCCTTCATCATGGTCGGCCTCGGCCTCAAGGCGGCAATGTTCCCGCTCCACGGCTGGCTGCCCAGCGCCTACGCCCACGCGCCATCCCTGATGAACGTCTTCCTGTCGGCCACCGCCACCAAGGCCGCCGTCTACCTGATGGTCCGCTTCGCCTTCGACGTGTTCCCGCCCGACTCCATCATCGTCGAGCGCTTCATGATCTGGGTCATGGCCCCGCTCGCAGGCGTCGCCGCCATCGTCTGCTCCACGCAGGCGATCTTCCAGACCGAGCTGCGCCGCATCCTGGCCTTCTCCTCCGTCGCACAGGTCGGTTACATGATGCTGGCGATCGCCGTGGCCTCCGGAGCCGGCATCGCCGCAGGCCTGCTCCACCTCACCGCTCACGCCCTGATGAAGGCCGCACTCTTCATGGCCATCGGCGGCGTCACGCTATCCGTGACCGGCCTCCGCCTCTCCGACTTCAACGGCGCCGGACGCACCGCCCCGTGGACGATGACCCCCTTCGCCATCGCATCCTTCAGCCTCCTCGGCGTCCCGCTCACCATGGGCTTCCTCACCAAGTGGCGCCTGATCGAAGCCATGCTCGGCGACGCCTACTACTGGGCCGTCGCCGTCATCGCGATCTCCTCGATCCTGTCGCTGTTCTACGTCGGCCGCATGCTGGAAGTCCTGTTCTTCCAGCCCGCCCAGACCGGCAAGAACCGCATCCGCGAAGCCCCGCTGGGCGCACTCATTCCGCTATGGGTCCTCACCGTCGCCACGATCTGGTTCGGCATCGACGGACGGATGGTTGAATACATCGCCGACAGCGCCGCCACAGCCGTTCTGGGAGGCGTCGAATGATCGAACCGTCCCAGCTCATCATGGCCGCGCTCGGCCTGCCGCTCCTCGCAGCCCTCGCAACCCACATCCTCGGCAAGATGCCCGACGCGCGCGATGTCATGACGCTCGTCTTCGCCTCGCTTCTCGCCTTCACCTGCTGGCAGATCTACCAGAATGTCAGCGCAGGCGGATCGCCGGAATGGATCATCGGCGAGCCGCTCCCTGGCCTCGAACTCGGCTTCCGCCTCGAACCCCTGGGCGCGCTCTTCGCCGTGATGGCCGCCGGCCTCTGGGCCATCAACTCCGTCTTCGCCATCGGCTACATGCGCGGTGCCAATGAACGCGAGCAGACCCGCTTCTACATCTGCTTCGGCATCGCCCTGTTCGGTGCGATGGGCGTCGCGATGGCGGCCAACTTCTTCACGCTTTTCATCTTCTACGAGATCCTCACGCTCTCGACCTATCCGCTCGTCGCGCACAAGGGTGACGCCGCAGCGAAGAAGGGCGGCCGCATCTACCTCATCACCCTCGTCGGCGCCTCCATCTGCCTCCTGCTGCCAGGCCTGATCGGCGTCTTCGCCTTCTCCGGCACAACCGACTTCATCCCCGGCGGCGTGCTCGCAGGAAAAGTCGACCCGATCACCGCCAGCGTCCTGCTCGTCCTCATCGTCTTCGGCACCGGCAAGGCCGCGCTGATGCCGATCCACTTCTGGCTGCCGCGCGCCATGGTCGCGCCAACGCCGGTCTCCGCGCTCCTCCACGCCGTCGCCGTCGTCAAGGCGGGCGTCTTCACCCTGCTCAAGGTCTCAGCCTTCACCTTCGGCCCGGAAGTCATGCAGTCCGCGCCCGCAACGCAATACCTGCTCTGGCTCGCAGCCTTCTCGGTCGTCGCCGCCTCGCTCGTCGCCCTGCGCAAGGACGAACTGAAGGCCCGCCTCGCCTGGTCCACCGTCGGCCAGCTCGCCTACATCACCTCCGCAGCCCTGCTGGCGTCCGGCACAGCCATCGCCGGCGGCGGCGTCCACATGCTCACCCACGCCTACGGCAAGATCACGCTCTTCATGTGTGCCGGCGCGATCTACGTCGCCACCGGCTACAAGTACAGCCAGCTGCGCGGCCTCGGCCGCCAGATGCCGATCCTCTTCCTGGCGCTGCTCGCGGCCGCGCTCTCCGTCACCGGCCTGCCGCCCTTCGGCGGCATGTGGTCCAAATACATGCTGATCACCTCCGCCTTCGAACTCGGCCAGCACGTCACCGCCTGGGCGCTCATCGCATCCTCGCTGCTTTCAGCCGCCTACCTCGTCCCGATCGCCATCATCGCCCTGATGCCGCCCGCCGGCGCGCCCTACCAGCCAGCGGAAATCCGCGCCGAGCCGATGGTCCGCCTCGCCGTCACCGCACTCACCGTCACGGCGATCGGCTCTTTCCTCCTGTTCTTCCTCGCCGATCCGGTCGCCGCCCGGCTCTCCGCCATCGGCCTGCCAGCGGGAGGCGTTGAATGACCGGCGAAACTCCAAAGGCCGCCCCCCGCACACCCCGCGAGGGCGAAGAACATCCGCTCTCGCTCGTCCTGTTCGCACCCCTTCGCAGCGCGCAGACGCCCATCCTCTGGGGCCTCGTCATCGCCGCCATAGCCGTCGCCGCCGCAGGCTTCTTCGTGAAGCCGGGCTACTACTTCCCGCTCGAATCCATACCGGTGATCTACGGCGTAGTCGGCGCCGCCGCCGTCGCCATCACGATCCTGCTCAGCATCCCCCTCGCCAGACTCCTTGGCCGCCCTGAAACCTTCTACGAGGACAGCAACAAGACCGCGCAACAGCAGGACGAAGCCAAGGCAGGGGAGGCCACCCCCGATGCTTGAAACCGCAGCCAGTCTCGTCTCGACCACCAATCCCGGCCTTGTCCTCATGGCGGCCGGAATCATCATGGTCTTCATGCGCGGCTTCGCGCCCCGCGCCGCCGTACTCGTCGGCGGCCCGGTCCTCGCGCTCGCAACCCTGCTTTCATCAGGCGCATGGGGCGTCGATCTCGCAACATTCGACGCCTTCGGCCTCACGCTGTCGCTCTACCGGATCGACAGCCTCTCCTTCATCTTCGGCCTCGCCTTCATCATCGCCGCCGCCATCGGCGGGATCTACTCGCTCCACCGCGAGGACGGCGTGCAGGATGGCACCGGCATGCTCTACGCAGGCGCCGCTATCGCCGCGATCTTCGCCGGCGACCTCATCACGCTTTTCATCTTCTGGGAGCTCACGGCGATCACCTCGGTCGTCCTGATCTGGGCCCGCCGCACGCCGCGGGCTTACGCAGCCGGCCTGCGCTACCTCATCATCCAGATGACGTCCGGCCTGCTCCTCATCGCCGGCGCGGCGCTCTACCACAACGCCACGGGGCTCATCGTCTTCTCCGAAATGGGCGCGGTCGGCGAACTGCCGGTCGTCTCCGCCATCGACATCGCCGAGCCCGGCGCATGGCTGATGCTCATCGCCTTTGGCGTCAAGGCGGCGTTCCCGCTCGCCCATTCCTGGCTGCAGGACGCCTACCCGAACTCAACCGAAACCGGCACCGTGATCCTCTCCGCCTTCACCACAAAGCTCGCGATCTACGCCCTCGCGCGCGGCTTCGCAGGCCTCGACCTTCTCATCTGGGTCGGCGCGATCATGGCGGTCTTCCCGGTCTTCTTCGCACTGCTTGGAAACGACCTGCGCCGCGTCCTGTCCTATGCGCTGATCAGCCAGATGGGCATCATGGTCTGCGCCGTCGGCGTCGGCGGCGAGCTTGGCGTCAACGGCGCCGCCGCCCACGCCTTCGCCTCCACCATCTACATGGCGCTACTCTTCATGAGCATGGGCGCCGTCATGCTCCGCACCGGCACGACCAAGGCGTCAGAGATCGGCGGCCTCCACCGCACGATGCCCTATACGACCCTGTTCGCGATCATCGGCGGCGCCACCATCGCCTCCGTGCCGCTCACATCGGGCTTCGCCGCCAAGTCGCTCACCATGTCCGCCGTCGGCTATGATGGTCAGATGTGGGTCTGGCTCGCGCTGCTCTTCGCCGCCGCCGCCGCCGTCGCCCACACCACCATCAAGGTCCCGCTCAGCGCCTTCTTCGGCGAAGACCGCGGCAGGCGTCCTGAAGAAGCGCCCTTCAACATGCTGCTCGCCATGGGCATCGCCGCCGTCTTCTGCATCGGCATCGGCGTCACACCGCGCTGGCTCTACGAACTCCTGCCATACCGCGACACGGCGCTCGATTATCTCAACCACGATCTCTGGACGCCGACCCATCTCGTCACCCAGTTCCAGCTCCTGGTCTTCGGCGCGCTCGCCTTCGTCCTCCTGCGGCGCTACGCGCTCTATCCGGAGACCACGCCGGGCATGCTCATCGATTCAGAATGGGCCTGGCGCCGCGCTGCGCCCTCCATCGCCGGCGCCCTTGGCGCCGCGCTCATGTCCTTCGAGCGCGCCTTCGCCCGCACCGCCCGCCAGGTCGGCGGCAGGATCAAGGAACACCTCGTCCAGACCTTCGCCCCGGCGCGCGGCGTCTCACGGCGCGTACCGCTCTCCTCAACGGCGATATGGAGCGCGTTTCTACTGGCGGCTGTACTGCTGATCGCCCTGATCTAACCGAATGTAACTTCAGTTACACCAAGAACTCGCGCGACAGTATACTTGCTATTTACACTGTCAAAGCTTTGGCGCAATATCGGGAAAGTACAGATTCGTCAGTCCTTTCCCGTTATTGGAATACAGCGCGCTTCATGGAGAACGATAGTTCAACGCCGTCACCGCTACTGGGCATGGTCGCGGAGATCGTCTCGGCCTACGTGGCCAACAATCCGGTTCAGGCCGCCGATCTCCCCAAGCTGATCGAGAGCGTCCACACGGCGCTGACTGACGTCGACCAGCACGGCGCGCCAACCGACCGCTCTGGGCTCAAGCCGGCTGTCCCCGTGAAGAAGTCCGTCACCGACGATCACATCGTCTGCCTCGAGGACGGCAAGAAGTTCAAATCCCTCAAGCGCCACCTTCGCACGCGCTACGACATGTCGCCGGATGAATACCGCGACAAGTGGGGCCTGCCGCGCGACTATCCGATGGTCGCCCCCAACTACGCCAAGCAGCGCTCGCAGCTGGCCCGCAAGATGGGCCTCGGCCAGACCAAGAAGTAGCGCCGGCCGACTCGCGTCCCCACAAGCAGCCGCCCGCCAACCGCGCCCGCGCGCGCCCGCCCACGCACGCCAATCGCGTCGCATCGCCTGCAAACGTCTGTGACAAACACGCAACAAGTCATCAGGGTAAAGAAATCCTTTCCACGGACTCTTGTCATCCCGGGCGAACCTCCTCAGGATTCAACTGCTGGGACGTATTGAGTCCCAGGGTGTGAATCCCGGTCGCCGGGGTTCGATGACACGACGAAAATCAGTCGTTCGAGTGGACTGCCGCTAGGCCGGGGCTGGCCTGTGCGAAACAGGAATGCTGTGCGTGTTTGCGGCCTGCCGCGGCACGCAAACAGGGGCGGAGTATAGTCATGGACACGATGCGCGGACGCATGCGCGAAACCGGACCCGCCACGACGCGGTTCCAGCTCAGCGGCCAGGCGCGGGTCTACAACGCGTGGACCGATTGCTGCGCCGGCCGCGCCTTCATCGACCGGGCCGAGCTCAACATGGCGCGCATCGCGCCCGAGATGGCGCACGTCTCGGTCCTGTCCCGCAACGAGGAGGAGGGCTTCCGATTCCGCCTGGCCGGCAGCGGCCTGCGCCAGGTGTTCGCATGCGACGCCCGCGGCCGCCGCCTCAACGAGGTCAAGCTCTGCATCGGCGACGAGGCATGGGCCGACGCCTCCAACCAGGCGCTTGATCACCTCATGGCCGTGGAAGGCCGCACCATCACCTCCGACGGCCGCATCCACTACTGGCTGCGCCTGCCCATGTCCTCCTCCGGCAAGCGCGCCGACATGGTCCTCTGCCACGACCGCTACCTGCCGCTCGGCGCGGAGGATGATCCCGAAGCCGCCGCCCGCGCCCTCGACCAGGCGCTCCGTCTCGACGCCAGCGTCGCCGCCTGAACCCAAAAGCTTGCCGCCGTAGCGATAACTGAAACGTCACGCGTTAACTGACGTGCATCAGTCGACATTGTCGCATTTCGGGCGCATGGTCGGATTCTGAGAGGCGCGCGATACTGCGCGCCGGATCGCCGTTTACGGCGATACGATTGACACACTGACTTCGCCCAGAACGCAAAACAGAGACGTTCATTCGGATCCAGAACAAGGTCGATCGCCCAGCAATGGAGGGCGAGATGTCCAGAAAGAGGAGCCGGTTCCCGGGCATTCCGGAAATAGGACCAGACCACACAGGCGCAGGCGTCACACGCGCCCGCGGCTTTGAATGTCACGAATGCGGCGTGTGGTTCGGCGTTTTCCAGAACGTCACCGATATCAATGCAGGACCAAACGCCATCAACGGCAATCCGTCGTTCTCGGTGGAATGTCCGTCCTGCAAGCATTCGGACGAATACAGCACAACCGAACTTATGCCGTTCAGTCAGTCGGCCCCGCCGATCGGACGAGCCTGACCACCCACGACGCCGTCAGCATCAGCGTCCGCTCCCACGGCGCAACCGCCTGACCCCGGCCAGTGAACGAAGTGCGCGCGCGACGTCCCGTCCGCGCGCGCTTTGTGCACGCTCAGCCGCTGGTGACACACCGGACAACGAATGATCAGCCGCCGCGCCACCTCCAGCGCATCCGCAATCGAAATCCGCCGCCACCCCTCCCGACCCTGTATCTCCGCCTCAACCAGCATCCCAAGCTCCCTCGACGCGCCGCAAGCTTCTGACATGGTCCCCGATCAGATCCGCCCAGTCGCAGATCAGGAACCGATCCGGATCGCGAACGGCGCAATCATCGCGGGATTGCGGACATTCCATCGGGCTTGCTCAGAGTCTCGCCAAGCAGCTCTAACGAATGGATCTTGCCAGAACCGATTGCAGAGCTGTCATAAACCTGGAATTCGGTGCCGACAGCGGGAAAGAAGGTGATGATGAGCCTGCTCGTTTCGACAGACGGCGGCGGCAGCCAAACATCAATTTCGAACCGACTTTCATCTGCGCCGCTTTCCTGGCGCAGTCCTTCGATCCTCACTGCCTCGCCGCGTACACCCTTTTCACCGCTCGTCGTGAACGAGACATCGTACTGAGCAATGTTGGCGGAGTCCGATCCCAGATAGTCCACTCTGAGCATTGGCACCGCTTCGCCCGACACTGAAATTACGGCTTCGAGTCGGAGATTGTCGAAGCTGTCGCCAGCAAAGCCGGCCAAGCCGTATTCGCACCACACAGTCACGTAATCGGTGTCGGTCTCATCGGCGACGCTGAGTGATCCATCCAGCACAGGTGCGCCACGGCATGCCTCGTTGTCGAGATCGCCGACGAGTTGGGACGTAATGCTCGGTTCGAACAGCGAAGGGTCGATATCGCCGATGGAAAGTCCGTTCCCGCCCGCTAGCCCCCGCGCCGCCTCCAGCTCGCTGGCGGCGTTTTCCCCGCCGCCCGTGGACTCGATCGCTGACCTATCAGGTTCGCTGCAAGCGATGAGACCGAAAGCTGCGAACGCCGCTCCCGAGCAATGCGCCAGTTTGTGCAATTCGCTCTCCATGACTGACGGCTCTTAGAGCCCCTATGATCACGCCTGTCCACCGCTTCTCACGCAGCCCGGCGCTTGCAGCACACCCATCATCATGTATGGGGTTTCCGAATGTACCAGCTATCTCGTTCGGCGAGGGCACGATAATCAGTAATTGGAGGGGGGCGCTTTGGACGCGATCGATAGACCAGATTCTGCCCCACGTGGAACTCCTGCGATAGGCGGAGGGCTCGATCGGGCCGGACGCTTGCTGCGATATCTCGCAGGGCTGGACGAGAACTACGCTGACGCTCGCCCGGCATGGTTATCTGTCGGGATTGTCAGGATCGCGATTTTCTGCGCCCTGATGTTGTGCCTTCATGCGTGTCTATCGCTCCCCGGCACATATACCGCTTTTGATGAGTGGTATCTGGTTCGGGCGACAGGCAGTTACACCCCATTCAGTCTCCTCCGCCTGTTCGGAGAGACGATGCCGCCACTAGTATTCTGGCAGGTGCTGATCTGGGTGGGGTACATCTCAACGGCATGCGCGATCATCGGCTTCATCACACGCCCAATGATGATCATCAGCGTGATCTCAGTGTTGTTTTTCGTACTACTGAAGATCTCGGAATCCTATTTCTGGAGCCACACGTGGAATGTACTCTTCTACGCCGCCATCCCGTTCGCATTCTGCGCCGCTGGCAGTGGACTGTCGGTCGATCGGCTGCTCGTCAGGCGGTTCTCCGGCTACTGGTTTGGCCAAAGAAATGAGCCTGTGCTTTGGGGAATTCTTGGCGCTCAGGCTGGCGTTGCGCTCTTCGTATTCGGCGCCTTTTACGCGAAGATCTTCCACGGCTTTGAACTCGCCGGGCCGCTAGGGCCCATTCACTACACCTTCTCTGACAACATGCGGAACGTCCTCGGGGTTTTCTGGTTGGGCGTGCCGGAGAACGTGGCGCCGCCTTGGATCGTGTGGGCTTGGTCGACACCCTTCGTCTGGAAGCTGCTCATGCTTGGGCACCTCGTGATGCAGGCGGCGCCAGCGGCATCCTTCTTCTCGCTGCACAAGCCCGTCTGGAGGCTGCTGGAAGGTCTCATATTCTTTGCCGGCATCATCGCCCTGGGCGTTGTCGCCAACGGCTGGAACAATCCCTGGATGCTCCTGATCGCCTGTTTCATTGACTGGGATTACTTCCTGGGCCGCCGGGAAACAGCAGATCGCCCGACATACTCACGGCTGGGTGTGACCGGTGTGGCGACGGTACTGGGCGCTTTCTTCGCGCCATTTATTGTCGGCGTGGCGACCCAGACGGCGAATTCCTGGGGGATGTACCCCTACTCGAACCTCGAATTCTATGCGGGAATGTATGTTCGCGCGCCGTACGACGAACACCTGCCGTATGCGGACTATGACATCGGTGAAGTGACCGTCCACCCCGGTCCGGGATTCGATCCGACAATTGAAGAGGTCAACCAGCATTGCAACGCTACCGGAAAGGGGTGGACAGAGCTGCGAAGGGTGAATTGGTACCAGTGCTTCCGGATGGAGGATGGGCAGATGCAATTCCCCTATTGGGGCAACGACCTTCATGGGATCGGTCGCGAGCAAAATCTCGATCGGCTCGAGGGAAGCTTGAGGTACTGGTCTGAGGTGCCCGATTTAAGCGGCATGCCTCCTGGCACGCGGTACATCGCATGGCGGAAGACCGCAGGCTTCCCCCCCTATCCTGAGCCTATGGCCAAGACCACGCTGCACGCCGGCGTGCGCGGGATATACGATCCGGACACTGACGATTTCGCCGGACTTTCCTCGACCATGGATCGGGATGCGCGATTGATCACTATCGCCGATATTCGCGGAGAAACTTCATCGCCCTCTGAACGGTTGGTGTTCGCGCGCTTCAATACCCACCTGAATCGCGATCCTTTACCCCGCATCCTGGTGCCAGGGGAGTGGATCGACGACTCGACTTTCGAGATTTCCGAGGCGTTCATGCAGGAACACCGCGGAAAGCTGTTCAACAGCTTCATCACGACCGAAACCATCTTCGGCGTGGTCGACTTCGACGGACCAATCGAATGGTGGTGAATGAAGACCTCCTGCCGGCCAACGCATTCGGAAGGCCAGGCGGAGACGTGGTCATCGTCTACGATGGCGAGTGTCCTTTCTGCACGAACTTCGTCACCTACCAGCGCCTGAAGGAAAACGTCGGCGTTGTTCGCAACGTCAACGCGCGCGACTACATGGCGGACGTCGCAGCTGCTCGTGAGGCTGGACTGGATATCGACGAAGGGATGCTGGTCTTCTGGCGCGGACAGATCTTCGAAGGCGGCGACGCCATCAATATTCTTGCCTTGCTTGGCTCCCGGCGAGGTTGGCGACCCGCACTGACCCGCGCGGTCTTTGCCAACCCGAAAGTGAGCCGGTTCCTCTACCCAGGGCTGAGAGCTGGCCGGAACCTGGCGATCGGACTACTCGGCATCCGCAAGATGCGAGACGCCGGCCCTGATGCGAAGACTGACAAGCATCGCCGCACCTGAACTTCTGACCCATCATCCGGCCATATCGGCCCGGCCATCGCGCCCTATCCGCCGATGGATTGGCGCTCCCACGCTCCCTCGACGCGCCAACCCTGCCGCGAGTCGCCCACGCGCAATAACGCACACCAGCCGCCCATCTATCCCCATACCAATGCCACCAACCCAACGCCCCCGCCACAACCACTAGCCCTGACACCCCCAACCCCACCGAAATCTGCCGGATTGACGATAGGATAGTATTCCTAATTATGCACTTGCGAAAGCAACCGTATCTTGTAGTTTGAATCGACAGGTCGGCACTGCATCTAGTTCGCAAGGGCTCCACCCAAGGAGTTCCTGTTGTCCGAAGAAACCGAGGATAAGGCTCTAGTCGAAATTACTCCTGAGATGATTCAGGCGGCGACTCTTGCGATTGAGCGCTCAGCTTGGTTTGAAGGTCCTCGATCTGTCGCAGCAATTCTTGCTCGCGAAGTGCTGGAAGCGGCCATCGAGACGCAATCTGCTGGATAGCGTCGTCTTGAAGGTCAAGAACGCGATGGCGGTAAGCGTTGAAGTGTTCTGCAAAATCTCGAATTTGATCGGCGGTATAGGCGTACTTCTGCATGATCGGCGATGACGTTGCCGGGTCTTGTTGCAAGAGCAAGGTTATCTCGTCAGGCGAAAGCGCCTTACGGGTCAGGTAGTGCGCGGGGATGAGGTAATGGCCCGTGCTTTTCTTTTGGCCGCCAGGATGGGTCATCGTTGCGTGAACGGACGACACAACGCCATGCGCGATGTTGTTGCGCTTGCCCGCAAGGTGGCCGATCTCACTCAATGTAGATTCTATCTGGTTGCGGAGCGGAGTGCCGCTTGGAAACAAGTAGGCGATCGCCACCAAGATCATGGAGGAGCGCGATGCTGACGAAGAAACTATGCCATATGCTGCGAGCGCCTCCCCCTGACGGGACTGAACGAGTTCGTTGAACAGGGATGCAAGCGCTTCATCCAGTCTCTCCCAACACGTCAATGCGTATCCAACTGCCTGAAAGAGCGGGACCGGAGAATCGTCACCATTTGCCTTAGTCGGCGGATCATCCCAAGGTTTGGATGGCTTGGGTGTTTTTTCCTTTTTGGGTTTCTTCGCCATGACCAAAACCTCAGAAGAAGACCGGCGACGGGACGAGATCATCAAGCGGATGCTCGGACAGAAGCCGAAGGATCAACAGCAGCTCAAGGAAGAGCTGCGGACGGAACGCGGGCACTGGGCCCCGAAGCCGGGGCGACCGAAATCTATAGCGCCCGATAAAGCCTAGATTTTTCGACTCCACAATCAGCAGCGCCGAATGGTAGGTAGGTTCGTGGCCAACAACGAACCCCCTGACATCTCGATTCGCTTTCCGGGCTTGGACAAGCTCGCCCGCATAAAGATGGGTCCGGGCGTCATGGGTAGAACCTCAGTGATGGTTATGGGCGTGCTCGTCTTTGGGCTGGGCGCTATGTGGGTCGTCAATGAAGTCCTATGGGCGGCGCTTGGCGTATTCGCCGTGACGGTCGGCGTCGTCCTCTATCTGGTGAGCCGAGCTTTTGCGCACGCAGACAAATTTCCTGATCACGCTCTACTGGAGGACGCACAACTCGTCCGTATGGCTGAGATCAAGCAGGCTGCCAAAGACGCGAAAATAATTGATGCTGACGCTAGACCAGTCCCGAACGACGAGCCGCCCGCCCAAATTGCATCGGATGGTGAAGGCTGATGCGGCGCGTCTTTTCCATCTCTCTTCGATGGCATCCGGATATGCCCGGCGTCTACGCGATAGACACGGTCATGAACGCGATGAGCGACGACTGGATTCGTTTCAGCGGAACCCAATGGTTTTGCTGGTCCGACGCTTCAGCCCAAGAACTGGCCAATGCAGTAAGGCAGGTGTTGCGTCCGCAGGACGATATTATCGTTACGGCCTTAGAGCCCAGAGCCGCCCAAGGCGCCGCAGCGCCTTGGGTCTGGAAATGGATGAACGACCACATGCAAAAACAAATGGACTCCCAGTTCCGTGGTGACGACCAGTAGGATCAATCCTTGAACGGATAGATGCGGACCCAAATTGGTTTCGGCTTCGGAGGATGCAGCCGGCGGTAGCGCATAAAGCGCTCCGCGAGGATACGGAAATCAGGCTGCGTCAGGCCGCCGATAGGTGAGCCGCTTGCCGATGGTTTTGGTCAGCGCAATGTCGGTGCGCATCGCATCGGAGAAGCCGTTCTTGACGCGGTAGTTGTAACGGAAGTCGTACTCAGCGAGGTAGCGGTGGAGGTGCTTCTCTCCGCAGTGTTGGTAGACGCCTTTCATCCCGCGCTTGAAGATCGAGAAGTAGCCTTCCAGCGAGTTGGTGTGGACCCAATCGCGGACGTACTCACCGGCTGAGTGCTTCACTGTGCCGTGCTCGGCAAAGATATCGCTGGTGTTGGTGTAGAGGCGGCTCTCATCGGTCGAGAGTTTGGACTCGCGATCCACGTTCGCCTTGAGGATCTGCTCAACCGAATACTGGTCGGCAGAGCCAACATGGAAAGAGCGGATAGAGCCACCACGTTCAACGAGGGAGACGATCGGGCGTCGGTTGCGGTGTCCGACAGCCTTGGAGCCGCGCTTGCGCTTGTAGGGCGTTCCTCGCGTCGTCTGGTTCACTTGCTGGGCCTTGTCGCGTTTGCCGTAATAGGTCTCATCGGCCTCAACGATCTTGTCCTTGCCGCCGAGCGGGGGCTGACCATCCGGACCCGGCGCCATCGCTTCACGGATGCGGTGCGCCATGAACCACGCAGTACGATACGAGCCAAAGCCAAGCTCACGGTGAAGCTGGGCGGCGGACATGCCTTTCTTCGACGAGCACATCAGGTGCGTAGCCAGAAGCCACTTGTGGAGCGGGATATGCGACTTCTCGAACACCGTTCCCATGACGGCGCGAAACTGTTTCCTGCATTCCTTCTCGTTGCACTGGAACAGGCCCTTGCGGTGAGCTTCACCGCCAAGACGCTTCACATTGAACGAGCCGCAATGATAGCAGGTCGGCCCTTCCGGCCAGCGAAGCTGCTCGAAGTGGCGAAGCGCCGCCTGCTCATCGTGATATATCGAACGCTGCAATTCTGCCTTGGGCATCGGTTGTTCCCTTCTATGCCTTGTAATATACAGGAATTGCCTGCTTTGACAAGTGCATAATTAGGATAGTATTCCTATCTATCCTACACCCATCCAGATGCGCTGATCCTGCCGGCTCAGGACCTTTGGAGTTGGAGCATGTTCAGACGAAACCAGCGCGCCGCAGACGAGGCGCGCGCAGGCATGGTGACGGCGCTCGTCGCCTACGCACTCGAAATCCCGCTGGAGGAGGTGCAGGCCCCCGGACGCGGCACGGCCGAAGCCGCCTTCGCCCGCCAGGTCGCCATGTACCTCACCCACGTCGCGCTCGAACTGTCGCTGGCGCGCATCGCCGTCGCCTTCAGCCGCGACCGCTCGACCGTCAGCCACGCCTGCCACCTCATCGAGGACCGGCGCGACGACACAAGGTTCGACGACTGGATCGCGCGCATGGAAGAGGCCATCCGCGCCGCGCCGCAACCGGTCGCGAGCGCGGCCGCATGATCCTCACCACCGACGAAGCCCGCACGCTCAACGCCCTGCGCGCCTCCGGCCGCCGCCTCGTGCGAACGCAGAGCGACTGGCGCGTCCACGCCCGCGGCGACGCCCGCACCCGTCCGCTCGCCATCATCGATCTTTCCTCCGCCGCCCGCCTCGTCGCCGCAGGCCGGCTGTGCGAAGCGCCCGGCGGCGGCCTCATCCTCGCAAGCGACGTCGAACGCCCGCGCCCCCAGCGCGCAGAGATCTCCCCGCCGGATGCATCCTTCTTCACAGCGATCGCCGCGCGCGGCAGACCGGCATCGCCCGGCTTCATCGGGCTCGCCCGCAAGGCCGAGCAGGGGCAAGGCCCGCTGTCGCGCCGCGCCGTGCGCGCCGGCCTCACCCTGATCAAGGACGCCGAAGCCGCCACCCGCCAGAGCGGCCTCACCATGGACTTCACCGCAACGCCGCAGGACCGCGACGCAAGACGCGCATGGCGCGGCGGCGGCGTCGATGCCGGGACCCGCGCCCGCGCCGCCCTGCGCCGTCTCAGATCGAATGCAGGGGAGAGCGCCTATGCGCTCAGCTGGTCGGCCTGCGTCGACGCCCGCAGCCTCAAATGGCTCGCCGCCCGCCACAGCTTCCCGCGCAGCAACGCCGCAGACCGCCTCGCCGCCGCCCTCGAAACGATTGCCGATGCCTATGGTCTATAGGGCGCGCGCGCCTAGACCTCGCCGGCGTCCGCGCCAATGCCGCCGCGCCGCATCAGGTCCGGCGCCAAAGTCGTGGAGTTCGGCGAGAACGCCGTCTCCATCGTCCAGTTCCAGTACCGCAGCACGGTCTGCGCCTTCGCAACCGCCATGCTTTCATAGACGTCCTGCACATGCGCAAAGTGCTGCGAACCTTCCGGCGCCTCGCCCTTCACGGCCTGCCACAGCGACCGCAGCGAATGACGCTTCAGGCCCGTCGCCTTGCACAGCACGGCAAGGCCCTCGCTGCCCGGATCCTTCATGATGCGCTCGCCCGTCTGCGGCGTGATCCCCGACAGCGTCGAGATCTCGTCGCGCAGCTGTGTCGTCATGCCGACCGCCGCCGCATGCTCAACCGCCTGATCGAGGCTCTCGAATTCCGACAGCGCCAGCGCCGACCGGTTGCGCTGCCGCCGCTCGATCACCAGCATCGCCTTGGCGAAGGTCGGATCCTTCAGCCCGTTGCGGCCGATCTGCTTGAACACTTCAGCGCAGCCCTCGATCAGCAGCATCCGCTCGGCCGAAAACTTCATCAGGATAGTGCGCCGCTCTTCGCGCTTGCTCCACCAGAACATCGACAGCGCATGCGCCGGCCGCAACTCCTCGCGCGTGATCAGGTATGAGGTCAGCTGCGGCGCATCGGACGAAATTGAAACGATCGCATCCACCGCCCGGTCGGACAGCTGCGCCCGCGTATTGCGCAACAGCGCCTGTATCGCATCGATGTCGCCCGTCTCGGCGATGGCCGACGACACGGCCGGCCCAAGGTCCTGGCGCGACGCCACCACGCGGCGATGAAACGCCCCGCCATGCAGCACGATCTGGATCAGGTCGGCGTCATCCAGCCCTTGTTGTTGGCGATGATCCGTTCCGACACCGCCGGGATGTCCAGCGCCAGAAACCGCAACAGGCGCTTGGGCGCCTGCGTCATCTCTTCCAGCCGCCGCGAACACAATTCGCGCGCCCACATCGGCGTCCACCAGGAGTTCAAGCAGAAGGTCGCCGGAGATCGCCCGGTCCTGAAGGTTCCCGACCGATGACGGCAACGCCACAACGTCCATCAATCGCTTCAGCAGAACCCGGTTCAGGCTCTTGGCGTCGAGCTTGCCCGGCCCCTCCATCGGGGTCTCGGGGCTCCATGTCTCCTCATCCGCGCCCTCAAGCTCGGGATCCGGAAACTGGGCGTGCGCGGGTTCAGCCATAGCTTGGGTCGATGCGTCCGTGAGTGCCTGCTACGCGCGCGCACCGCCCCCGGAACGCGCGATCTCAAGCCTCGACCATCAGGCGAGCTGGTTAAACAATCATCAACCGAAGCGGCGCCGAATCGCGCTCATCACACCCCCCGGCGACACTGTCGTCCAGCAATCGAGTTCAGTGCCGATGCTTGCGCGGATGGATGAACAAAAGCGCGATCGACGCCACAAACAGCGAGATCGCGAGGTAGAACAGGATGCCGTTGTCGGTCTCGCCCGCAGGCGAATCCAGCGTCACCGGCAGCTCGGTTCCAAGCCAAAGCGCGTGAGCAGCCAGCGCCCCGCCGGACAGGACAATCGCGAAAATCGCCCCCAGCCGCCGCGTCCACGGGATGAACACCAGCAACGCCGCCACCGGATGCGCAATCCCGATGATGAACCGCCCGGTCGGCTCCCACAACGACATGCCGGAATACGCGACCAGCGTCGGAAACACGACATTCTCCTCGGGAGCGTCGGGAAACAGGATCTCGTTGGCGATCAACAGGAACATGGCCGCCAGGAAGAGGGCGAGGATCCAGCTCCCCAGCATCCGCAATCCGTACATACGCAACTCCCGCTACCGGTCATCCGCCCAAGACTATGCCTGTCCCATGCAACAAGTCCAACAACCTCCTGCGCACAACGCAATCGCAGGAACCCGCAAGCAGGTTCAACGTTCAGGCGACGTCCGCCCGCCACATCTTGCCTCTTGGAGAATGCGCGCTTCCCAGTAGACGGATACCCGCTAGATTGCCCGCGCGAGAGGAGCGTGCGTGAGTAACGGCCTCGACAAGCTCGACGAGGAAATCACCGAAGGCGCACAGTCTCCGATCACGGGGATGTCCACCGCCATCGGCGCCGGGGCAATTCTCAGCTCGGGCGCCCGCCGCCGCATCATCATCGAGCTGCCGGCCTACATGCTGGTGCAGGTCGCATGGTTCACGGCCTTCGGCGCCCAGATGGTGCTGTTTCCCTACATCCTGAAAAACCAGCTCGAAGTCTCCGGCACCTTGCTCGGCGTCGCACAGATGGCGCTCGCCGCGCCCTCAGTCGTCTTCATCCTGCTCGGCGGCGTCGTCGCGGAGAGGGCGGACGGCAAGTGGCTCCTCGTCCTGTTCCACGTCCTCGCGGGACTGCCTGCCGCCGCGCTGGCGTGGGTCCTCAACATTGGCGGCATCGAATACTGGATGATGCTCGCCTACGCCGTCGCAATGGGCACGATCGGCGCGTTCATGATGCCGGCGCGCGATTCGATCCTCAACGAAGTGGTCGAACGACGACAGCTCGCCGGCTCGCAGCTTACGCTGCAGCAGGGCGTCGCCTTCGCCACGCTGGCCCAGTTCGCCGCCCAGATCGTCGGCCTGTGGATCGGCGGCATGGCCAGCACGATGGGCGTATGGCCGCTGCTCGCCATCCAGGGCGGCATCGTCGCCGCCGGCGCCATCGCCGCACTCTTCCTCGACAGCACCCAGATGATCTCGACCGGACGAAAGGGTATCGGCGCCGTCTTCGGCGACATCGCAGACGGCATGAAATGCGTCCGCAAGAACCCGATCCTCCTGTCGATGGTCATGTGCATGTTCGGCGTCGGCGTCTTCGTCATCGGCGCCTTCCTCGTCGTCCTCCCGATCATCAACGCCGACGTCTACAACCACAATTCCGCAGGCCTTCGCGACATCTTCGTCACCTTCTGGGCCGGCGCCTTCTGTTCGTCCGTCACCGTCTCGCGCTTTCGCAGCATCGCGCGCCCCGGCCGCCTCATGCTCGGCTCCCAGCTCATCGGCGCGATCGCCATCCTCGTCCTCGCAACCGACGCGCCCTACTGGCTGTTCCTGTGCCTGATCTTCCTGTTCGGCCTCGCCGGCGGCATCTCCATCATGATGTCGCGCACCGTCGTCCAGAACGCAGCGCCGCCCGCGCTCCTGGCCCGCGTCCTGTCGATCTACCAGCTCGGCTTCATGGCCGGCGCCCCGATCGGCGCAGCCCTGATGGGCGTCATCGCCGACCAGGCCGGCCCCCGCGGCGTCATCTTCGTCCCATCGGTCGGCATGATCGCAATGATCCTCTGGATGATCGCCTTCACCCCGATCTGGAACATGAAGATGCGCGCCACCTCCCAGCCCGGCGATCAGCCGCCGACCGGCCCAGGCTGAGCGTTTCGCAGCCCCGCTCCCTGCCCGCCGCCTACCCGCGCTTTAGCCCCTCATTAACCCCTGCCCGGCGCCTCGAACAAAAAGCCTCCCCCGTTTCCGGAGGAGGCCTGCAGGGCAGAGCGCAAGCGCGTTTCAGATTGTCGAGAGATACTCCTCCAGCGAGATGCGCCTGTCGCCATTCCCGTCCAGCGCCGCGAACCCGGCGTCCAGCTGCACCCCGGTCAGCGGCGTCGCACCGTCGCGGTCACTGTCAGCGTCATCGTCCGCCAGTGAAGGCATGCTCGACCGCGCCAGCTCTTCGCGATCGAGATACCCATCGCCGCTCCAGTCCAGCACCTCGAACCCGCGCGTCATCAGCTGCCGGAAGCGCTCCTCGAACTCTTCGCGGCTCACCTGTCCGTCGCCGCTCGTATCCATCCCGGCAAACTCGCTCTGCCGCGGGTCGGCGGGATAGACCGGGCCGGGCGCCTCATCGGACTCAGCACGCTGGCTGATTTCCATCCGCAGGCCCCATCGTCCGTCTACATCGCCATCCTCCGGCGGGATCAGCAATGCGAACGCATCCAGCTTCATCTCCTGCGTCGTCGCATCCTCCGAGATCGTGCCGCCGCGCTCGCGCACGACTTTGCGAATCTCCTCGCGCACCTCCTCGCTCGACGGTTGCTCGCCGAAGAATTCCTCCATCGAAATCACGCCATCGCCATTGGCGTCGATGCGCTGGAACGCGGCCGCAAGGTCCGGCCCCGCCGCGCTCGGCATCGCAACCATCGCCGCCAGCGTTACGGCCCCCACGCCGCCCGCCAGCACCCGCTTCCGCTGTTTCACAAAAGGTAGAATCATCGCCGACACTCCATCATTGGCTTCAGGTGTCGGCCGCCAGGCTGGCTTCTTGTGCTTCGCGAGATACCTTTCGATGGCTGAGCGCACCACATCGCTGGCCGTCGTGCCGTTCTCCCGGCATCTTTCAAGGAAGTCCTGCTTGGTCTCGTGGTCCAGCCGGACCTCCAGCGTTTCGGACTTCTTCGGCTTTGGTGTTCTGCGTTGAGCCATCTTTTCCGCATCCCGGCCAGCTTGGGTTCAGGTCCCGGCGGCCTGTGGCGAAGCCCACACCGCCGTCTCCGCCCGCGCCAGCAAATCCCCGCCCGGACGCGCGCACATTCGCGCCCGAACATGGCAAGGCCAGCGTCCCATCACACGCCAAAACGGGTCGGGGCGCCAGAAAAAGCGTGTCCGGACACGCGAAAACATCTACAAATCAAGGCAGGAAACTGGAACACCAGACACACCGCGACCAATCCCGGAGGAATCGCCCCATGCGCCGCATCCACTTCAAAGATCTTGAATCCATCGCTGGCGAAGAAGTCGGCGTCTCCAACTGGCACGAAATCACCCAGACCCAGGTCAACAAGTTCGCCGAAGCGACCGGCGACCACCAGTGGATCCACGTCGACGTCGAGCGCGCCACCAAGGAGCTCGGCCATCCCATCGCCCACGGCTATCTCACCCTGTCGCTGCTGCCCATGCTGGCCTCCCAGGTCATGAAGATCGACGGCGTCTCGCGCGGCATCAATTACGGCTGCAACAAGGTCCGCTTCACCAACATGGTGCCCGTCGGTTCAAAGGTCCGCCTGCGCCAGAAATGCCTCAAGGTCGAAGAGCGCGCCGGCGGCAAGCAGGTGACGATGGAATCCACCATCGAGATCGAAGGCAAGGACCGCCCCGCCTGCGTCGCCGAAACCCTCGGCATCTCATACGGCGAGTAGGAGACAACCCCACGCGAACCGATTGACTCGCTCAGGCGCACCTTCCGTGCTATCACGAAGCTAATCAGAAAGTACCTGCGTCGTTCGTTCTCTCCCCGCACCCTCGTCGCCCTGGCGCGATAGGAAGGGAGAGACTGATGCCGAAATCACTCGTGGCGGGGGGCGCGCTGCTGGCGCTGGTTGCGACAGCGTGCAACGCCTCTGACAACCTCGACGATGCTGCCGCGGCGCCGCCGTCATATGAACTCGACGGCGTGTGGACCATCCAGAACATCAAGCTGGAATCCGGAGAGCTCGCCGGCTCACATACTTTCGACGTTCAGCCCAGTATGCTGATCTTTCGGGAGCCGCACTATTCGATCGTCGCCGTCACCGGTTTCGCCTCACGCGCCTATCTCGGCAACGAGCCCAGCAACGAGGATCTCGCCCGCGCGTACTCCGCGTTCATCGGACACACCGGCACGTACGAGCAGAACGACAGCGGACTCACGCTCAGCCCGCTCGTCGCCAAATACCCCTCACAGATGATGGATGGCGCCAGCGTCAATTATGGGCTCGACTGGACAGAGGACGGCGACCTCCTTCTGCAATCGAACTCGGCCCAGAACGGCCAGGAGACGATGCGCCTGATACGCGTCGTCGAGGAAGACCTCGAACTCAATCCCACCGAACAGCGCTTGCAGGGCGTCTGGCGCCGCGTCGAACGCACCTTCGGAACCGGCGAGGAGGCCGAAGTCCATCGCGACGACATCCAGCCCGGCTATTACATCTTCGAGGGCGACAAGTTCTCAGCCAATTTTGTCGGCGAGTTCGAACCGCGCACACCCCTGGGCGAAGCGCCAACGCCTGACGAATACGCAGCAGTCGTCGAGGAATACAGAAGCTATGCCGGCACCTTCAGCGTCTTCGAGGAAGAACTGAAACTGTGGCCCAACGTGGCGATCAATCCCAACAACATGCGCGGCCAGCCCTTCCGCCCGCTCCAGCTGGAATGGGAAGGCGAGGACGTCTGGATGATCTATCCCGCCAACGGCGTCGAAACCCGCACCAAGATCACGAAGGTCGCTGACTGACGACCCAAGCCCCGTCCATCACGGCGATTGCAGCGGCGCGACATCCTCGCCCGCTGCATCCGCCTGTAACAGTGCACAGGTCTGCGGGGCATCCCGGCCGCGGCAGAAATCTGGCGCGGTGCCGGTCTCGCGCCAGTAATCCGCTAGGCCAAGCCGCTCCGCGACCTCGGCAAAGCGCGCATCGCCGCGAAACGCCGCCATCTCCGGACCGAACAGGGCGCTGGTATACCGCTGCTCCGCCGCCGGCGCCTCGGAAAACGTCGCATACGCCTCATCGACCAGCCCCAACCGCGACAACAACCGCATACGTGTCAGCACATCTTCACCAGCACACGCAGCCGGAAGGCTTCGAGCAGCATCCGGCCCATCCAGCTGCCCCAGCACCTCGCCGAAGCAAACACTGACCACATCTCCGCCGCCACTGGCGCCACCAGCTGTATCCGCCGGCGACACGCCCCACCAGAAATCCACATAAGCGGCCAGCGGTCCGGCAAAGTCCGGCTCGATCCGCACCACCCGGTCCATCGTGCGCCGGGCCGCGTCCATGTCGCCCGCCATAGCCTGCAGGAACGCCAGCGACGGACCAAACCCGACCAGCCGGGGGTCCGCCATCGTCGCCGCCCGTTCCGATATCTGGCGCGCCTCATCCAGCCGCCCGACATCCTGCAGGAACCCGGCATAGATCACGACGGTCGGCGTCAGGTCCGGATCAATCTCGATCGCCATCCGGAAGCGACGCTCCGCCTCGGCCAGCGCGCCGCGATACATCGCAATCCGCGCCAGCGAGATATGCCCGATCGGCTGATCCTCCGCGATCGCCAGCGACCGCTCGGCAAGCGCCTCAGCAGTCTCCAGCGTCTCGTCCAGCTCCCGTTCGCCGCCGCCCCTGATATCCAGATCGTTCAGCGTCGCCCCCGCAAGCATGGCGTGAGACACCGCCAGCGTCGGCGCCGCCCGCATCAGGTCGCGCGCCGGCTCCAGCCCGTCGCGCCGCTGGAACACCACCGCCTCGCAGACATCCAGCAGCTGCGAAAACACCTGCACGCTGACCTTCGCCGTCTCGTGCGCCCGCTGGTCCAGCCCGCACGCAAGCACCCCGGTCACGAAGCTTGAGAACGCCTCCTCAAATCCATCCGGCGTCCCGGCCCCACGCTCATAAGCGCCGGACCACAGCAACAGTCCCGATTGCGGCTCGAGGATCTGCCCATTGGCGACCAGCACATCCCCCCTGCGGTCAACCACGCCGGCAATGCGAAACTCCGCCCCCGCGCCGCGCCATGTCGCGCCCGGCGCATCGCCGGCCGCCGTCCGGATGCCCAGGCTCGGCAGGAACCGCACGATCGTCTCATCCACGCGCCCGCCGACGCGCCGCACCTCGGCATCATCCGACGCAACCTGCATCGGCGCTACTTCCACCCAACCCTCGACAACCCGTCCCGCCGGCCAGTTCGCCACAAGCGCGACCACGCCAATCAAAGTGAGGAGGCCGGCCAGCCCGCCGAGAGCGACGCCCCTGCGCCGCAACACCCACCGCCACACCGACAGCCCGTCCGCGCCGCCGCCCGAACCCTCCCGCTCATCGCCAGCCGCTGCGTCACCCCCAGCCCGAACCTCAGGCCCAACAGCCCCAACCCCGGCGCCAGCCGTCAGCCGGAATCCGATCTTCGGCAACGTCTCCAGCGTGAAAGGGGGAGGATCATGCAGCCGCGACAGCCCCCGCACCTTGGAGATGATGCGATTGACGGCGTCATCGCTCACAACCCGCCCGCCCCAGCAAAGCTCGATCAGCCGGTCCCGCGAAACGCTGCGCCCGGCGTTCTCCGAAAGGACGATCAGCACCTCCATGACGCGCGGCTCGACGCGCACCTCCTGATCGCCGATCCGCGCGCGCCCGGCGGACGGCGAAACCTCCAGCCCACCGATCCGGAAATCGGATCGCGTCGCCAGATCGCCCGGCCGCGGCGCGTCGGAATCGGTGGCCATCGCCGTTCAGCGCTCCAAAGGACGAACCCGTCCGCAGAAGTCGGGGGAAGGTCGGCTTTTGGTCGGCGAAAGGTCCTGAACCAAGCTGAATTTCCGCCCCCGATGGGTGGGCCGGACACGCTCCGGTCAGCACGCATCAGGGAAAGACTACCATGAAACTCGCAACCGCAATCATCGCCATCGCCGTCCTCGCATCAGCCGCCCAGCCGGCCATCGCCCAGACCGCCCCAGACCAGACCGCAAGAACGGTCAGGGTCGCCTACGCCGACCTAAACCTTCAGTCCGCCCAGGGTCAGGAGGTCCTGCAGAAGCGCATCAGAACCGCGCTCCGCATGGTCTGTCCCCGCCCGGATCTCCCCGCCAGCCTGCGGGAAATCAAGACGCACCGGGAATGCATCGCGGTGGCGAAAGAGGGCACCGAGGTCCAGCTCGCCAGACTCCGCAACAACAGACGCCTTGCCCTGAACGCAATCACTATCGACGCGTCCGGCGGCTGGACCCCAGCCCACAACTTCGGCGGCGGTCAGGTTGGACCGCCGCCGGCTTACCACGTGCGCGTGCGCACAGGTCTCGGGATGGATCGCAGCTATCCGCCGGACCGGCGCATCAGCATGGCGATCACCACCGCGACAAGACTGATCACGTGAAACAGCACCAGCGCATCAAGGTACGCAACACTCTCCTGTGTCGGCGCAAACGCTTCCGGCACGGCGAGGATCCACTCACGTCCAACGGTATAGAGCGCAATCTGCGACAGCCCCGCAATAAAGAAGGAGGCAAGGCTGACCGCCCACCGCCGCCACAATCCGGCGGCGACCAAAACGTCCAGGCCCAGATACACAACGTCCAGCACCTGCCATTTCAGTGGCGCGGTCATCCAGTCGAAACCCGTCATGCTGAAGATGTTCGCAACATGCACGGCCGCGCCATAACCATAGAAGATCGACACGGCGATCAGGATGCCAGTCGAAATGCGGTTCCTCAGCCCCGGCATTCAAATCCCCCGGTCTGGCTCAGTCGTGCTCAGTCCGCCACTGGCTCCAAAGCCGGTTCCAGCATGGCGCCATCCACCCGCCGCGCCAAACACCCCTTGCTCCAGATGGTCCCGCGTCTATCCTTGGCATGGACCGCGAGGAACAAACCGATGAGCGATGCACTCGGCCCCGGCGATCTCGTTCTCTGCGTGAACGCTGCGCCCAATCACGTCACCGGCGAGCCGGTTCCGCTCGTCGCCGGCGAATCCTATCGCGTGCTCGGCATCTGGGAGTTTGCCTGCCCATGCGGCCGCGGCGATGCGCTGCTTGATGTCGGCGTCGGCTTCGCCTGGTGCCAGACGCGCTTCCGCCTCATGCCCAAACCACGCTTCGAAGCCGAACCCCGCAAGGCGTCCGCTCCAAAGCAAAAAGAGAAGGAAAAGGAAACGGTGCGCTGATCAGCTGATCGGCTGCGCCTCGCCAGCGCGCCTCACGCGCCCACCACAGCCTGCGCCATCGCCGCCGCAGCCTTGCGCGCATCCAGCCCCGCCTCGCGCACCAGCGTCCGCCACGTAAAGAAACTCAGCGCCAGTCCCAGCATGGCGCGCTGTCCCGCCTTCAGCCCCGCGCCCAGCGCATCCTGATACCCGGCCATCGGCGGCCCGAACCGCAATTCCACAATCTCCCGCGTCAGCTCATGTACCTCCGCATCGCGCAGGGAAGATCCCACCACGCCCTCATTGCGCGCATACCAGGCATAGAGCTCGGCCAAGCCGGCCTTCAGCCGCGCCTCGCCGGAAGCTCCGCCCACTGCGCGGCGTCCGGCAGAGGATCATGCTCCATCGTATGGCCGGAGCAGGCCATCAGCATCGCCCGCTCGTCGGGGAAATGCGCATAGAATGTATGCCGCTGCACCCCGGCCCGCGCCGCGATCATGCTCACCGTCGTATTGGCCGGCCCGACCTCGCCATGAAGATCAACCGCCGCCGCCACGATCCGTCGACGCGTTTCGGCCTGCTGCTCGGCCCGCTTGGTTTTGGTATACTGACGCGGCATTTTTTCGGTACACACTTGTGTGCATTGATATTGACGACCTGTAGATTTTTCACTACACGCACGTGTGTTGTCAATTCATGAAGGCTCCACGCCATGCAACCCGCCATGCAAACCATCACCACCGAAATCGCCGACGGTGTCTTCCGCTTCTCGACATTCATCCCCGAGGTCGAGCCCAACGGGCTGACCTTCAACCAGTTCCTGATTCTCGATGACGAACCGCTGCTCTTCCACACCGGCATGCGCGGCCTGTTCCCGATGGTCCGCGACGCGCTCGCGCGCCTGATGCCGCCAGAGAACCTGCGCTGGATCACCTTCGGCCACTACGAAGCCGACGAGTGCGGCGCGATGAACGAATGGCTCACGATCGCGCCGAACGCGCAGGTCGCCCACGGCATGACCGGCGTGATGGTGTCGCTGGCCGACCAGGCCATCCGCCCGCCGCGCATCTTGCAGGATGGTGAAGTCATGAATCTTGGCCGCAAGCGCATCCGCTATCTCGATACGCCGCACGTACCCCACGGCTGGGACGCCGGCCTCATCTACGAGGAAACCGAAGGCCTCCTGTTCACCGGTGATCTCTTCAGCCAGTACGGAGAAGCCGCCCCGCTCACCGAAGGCGACATCGTCGGCCCCGCCATCGCCGGCGAAGACGTCGGCGGCTTTTCAGCGCTCAATCCCAACATGGGCGCAACCCTGCGCCGCCTCGCAGAGCTCACCCCGCGCACGCTTGCCCTGATGCACGGCCCGTCCTTCACCGGCGACGGCGCCGCAGCGCTTACCGCCCTGGCGACCGACTACGACCGCCGCATGCACGCAACCGCAAGAAGCATCCTGTCGGGCCAGCCCGCCTAGCCCGACAGCCATCATCCTGCCTGCGCCGCAACCGCTCTTTCTTGGCGCGTCAGGTGGCCTCCGCCGGTTGGCCCTGCCATACTTCGGCGGCAGACCCGGTGCACCAGCGCAGACAGGCTGATGGCGAACAAACCCAAACTCCTCTCGGGCGGCAATCCGCAGATCCCCAAGGGCTACGGCGAAGAACCCGTTGCGGCCTATCTCGACGCCATGCCCGGCTGGAAACAGGACGTCGGCCGCAAGCTCGACGCGCTGATCACGAAAGCCGTCCCCAGGGTCCGCAAGGCGGTGAAATGGAACACGCCCCTCTACGGAGCGGCCGACGAAGAGCAGGGCTGGTTCACGTCCTTTCATTGCTTCGACCGCTACATCAAGGTCACCTTCTTCAACGGCGCCAGCCTCGACCCGCCGCCGCCCGAAACCTCGAAATACCCTCACATCCGCTACTTCCACATCCACGAAGCCGACGACCTCGACGAGAAGCAGCTCACCCGATGGATGAAAGCTGCCGCCAAACTGCCGGGAGAAAAAATGTAATGCCGAACGCCGAACCCCATCCCTCCGAACTCATCGACGCCCGCATCAAGTCGCTCGACGACTGGCGCGGCGAAAAGCTCTCGCGCGTCCGCGAACTGATCCGCGAGGCCGCGCCCCACATCGAGGAGCAGGTGAAGTGGCGCAAGCCCACTAACCCCAATGGCGTGCCGGTCTGGGAATCCAACGGCATCGTCTGCACGGGCGAAACCTACAAGGACAAGGTCAAGGTCACCTTCGCCGACGGCGCCGCGCTCCCCGATCCCAAGGGCGTCTTCAACGCCAGCCTCGACGGCAATGTCCGCCGCGCCATCGACCTCGCCGAAACCGACAAGCTCAACGCAAGCGCCTTCAAACGCCTCGTCCGCGCCGCCGTCGCCCACAACGCCGCCAAGAAAAAGAACCGCCCCAACTAACCCCCGCCGCGCCGGCCAAGGCGCAATGCCAACCCGAACGCGGCCCTTTGCAGAAACTCCCGACGTCATTCCGGGCGAAGGCGCATAGCGCCGCAGACCCGGAACCCAGTCCATCGGACCAACGTCCAATTCCTCCCCGCTCATCCCGACGAAAGTCGGGATCCAGTCCTCAGGATAGAGCCGGGCGCAGCCCGACCGCATCTCCTCCAGCGCACCATGGATTCCGGCCTCCGCCGGAATGAGCGGTGATAAAAGATCTCTTGGATACCTCCCCATCAATCCAACACCCCTCCGCCCACACTACACTCCCCAAATCGCGTTTCACGAAGGGCAGGCCAACCAACCTGAAGCGCGTGGCGATACGTCTCCATCTGCGAGCCGGGTCCACACCACCCGGCAAAGCAGCACGGACAAACCGCCGCGGGCGCGCTGGCGACAGCAAACCTGAACTACGAACGACAACGACAAAGCTGAAGCCAGCGCCCCGCGCCCTTCACCCAGTTAACCTGGATCAACTCCCGACGCCGCTGCGTCGTGGAGTCCTTCAGCATGTCCGCCTCTGGACATCGGCGCGAACGCCCGCATCTTCCCGACCAGATCCCAAAGCCCAGCTCCCGGAAGACATGCCGCACCGCCCACGCCCATCCGCACTCCTCATTCCGCTTCTCGCCGCCGCCTGCACGCCGGGGAACAATGGCGGCGACTCCCCCATCGCTCCCCTGCGGCCCGCAGCAGAACAGGGCGCAGGCTTCAGGCCCACCGCCGCGCGCGCGCCGTCCGGCGACTACATCTCATGGCGCGAACACGTGATCGACAACGGCGCAGACTTGCCCAACCCGCTCTCCGGCGGCGACGGTCTTGTCATGGCCGACCTCGACGGCGACGGCTTCGACGACATCGTCACCGTCCATGAAAGCGACACCGAATACGACGGCGAGGCCGACGGCTATATCCGCATCGCCTTCGGCGCCGCCGACTCCAAGTCATGGCAGAACCTCACGCTCGCTGAAGGCGCACAGGCAGGCGCGCCCGAGGATGTCGCGATCGCCGACGTCAACGGCGACGGCGATCCCGACATCATCGCCTCGGCCGAACTCGCGCACCTGATCTATTTCCAGAACCCCGGCCCCGGCGCCCGTCTCCAGCGCTGGGAGCGTCTCATCCTGCCGCAGACCCTCGGCCGCGGCTCCTTCATCCGCGTCTTCCTCGCGGATTTCGACGGCGACGGAAAACCCGAAGCCGCAACCGCCAACAAGGGCGAGCAGAACCCCGATCCGGCCACCGCCCAGCCCACCGCCATCTCCATCTTCCACGTCGACGGCGACCCGCTGACGCCGGCAGGCTGGCGCGAACAGGAACTCGGCCGCTACCTCATTCCGCAGAACGCCCACCCGGTCGACATCGACGGCGACGGCGACATGGACATCATCGGCGGCGTCCGCGTCGGCCCGCGCATCGTCCTCTTCCGCAATGACGGCGAAGCGAATTTCGAGGAGCTGCCCATAACCCCGACCGACGGCGCGTTCGGCGGCTTCAACTTCGCCTTCGCCGACATGAACGCCGACGGCCGCACCGACATCATCACCGCCAAGACCGGCGATCCGGTCTTCACCGACGGCCTCGCCTGGCTCGAACAGCCGGCCGACCTCACCCAGCCGTGGACCACGCACCACATCGGAACCTTCGGCCCAGACTGGATGATCGGCATCGAACTCGCCGACATCGACGGCGATGGCGACACGGACGTGATCTCAGGCGGCTATTCCCGCGGCGCCCGCGACCAGGACCAGAACCTCCCGCTCGACGCCGCCATGGGCCGCCTCGGCTGGTTTGAAAACCCCGGCGACGCCGCCGGCCGGTGGACGCGTCACGACATCTCGCGGCGCGAGCGCGGCATGTTCGACAAGTTCATCGCCAGCGACATGGACGGCGATGGCGACATCGACTTCGCCTTCACCCGCGGCAACTCGAATCCCTACGACGGAGTCTTCTGGCTCGAACAGGTCCGCACCGCCCAGCCGGCACAGGCCTTCACGCCGGCAGCGCCAAACGACAGCCCCGAACGCGCGCCGCCGCCGGATCGCTGACCGGCGGCGCCATCACTCACACCCACGCAATCGGCGCGGGTCGGCTTTCATGTAGAGATAGTCCGGGCTGAAATCCGCGGTCTGCGTCAGCTGATCCCAGTCGAGGATCGAGTGCATGTTGCCCCGGCTCTGGATCAGACCCATGCGCCGCAATTCCTGCATCGTGCGATTGACGTGCACGCTCGACAGCCCGGTCGCATCGCCCAGTTCAGTCTGCGTCAGCGGCAGCCTGAAGTCCGCCTGATCGGTCAGCCCCACAGCCTTCAGCCGCAGGAAGCACTCGCAGAACAGGTGCGCGATCCGCTCCAGCGCCGAGCGCCGCCCGATGTTCACCATCCACTCACGGATGATCGAACAGTCCACCAGCGTCCGCCGCAGCACAGCGTCACGAACGCCCGCATAGCGGTCGATCGCAGGCTTCAGGTCGTCATGTGAAATCAGGCCGACCCGCACCGGACTCAACGCCGTCAGGCTGTGATCCATGTATGGCAGGTTCAGGCTCTGCAGGTCCGGCATGTCGCCGGGAAAATGGAAAGACAGGATCTGGCGCCGCCCATCGCCCGCCATCTTGTAGCGCGCCACCATGCCAGAGACCACGATGCAGCTCTCGCGCACCCGGTCGCCTTCGCGGAAGATATCGCGATGCTTGTTCACGTCGCGGAACCGCAACGGCATAGCTCGCATCGCGGCGACATCCTCCGGCTGCAGGTCCACGAGAGACCGCAATTGGCGTATGAAGAGGTCGTGTTCGGGCATAGCGCTCCTTGGCCTGTCAGCCGGGAGCAATCATGTGACAAACGGCGCCGGCAACGCTTCATGCGCACAGGCTTTCAGGCCAGCAATAACATAGGACAGCGCGCACCGCTGTCTCCGGCCCGGTTTGTTTGCTGCGGCCTAACAGGTGTAAATGACAGAACGTCGCGCACGACAAATGGTTCGCGCTCGGGACCACATCGCGACCCGGCGCCATGTCGCGTCGCGCGGTCCCGATTGCATGTTTTTCACTTCGGGGCCGTCCTGGGGGGACGTGATGGAGTGGGCATGGCGCGCATCGAAACGTTGGGCCGCGATCAGGCCGGCCCCGACCATATGGACTGGGTTCTCGTAGAGACGCGCGACGGCCAACACATCATCTACAACTACGTCCAGGAGTATGCGCTGCTAGCCAGCTTCAACGGGAACTTCCGCACACGGAGCGAAGCCATCCGCGAGGCCGTGCTGATGGCCGATCACACGGGCGTCGAAACCGTCTTCGTCCGCGACGAGTGACCCCGCGACAGGCCCAAAAGATTAGATCATCCGTACACAGAAAAAGGCCGCCGCAACCTCCTGGCGACGGCCTCTTTACATTCTTGCAGGTCAACGCCCGGCCTTACCCGGCTGGCGGCTTGCGCTCCCTCAGCACGAAGAACTTCAGGTGCGTGCGCTCGTCGCGATGCTTGCCGCCAAGTCCTGCGGAGAAGAACGCCGCAGCGGCGCCCGCCAGCAGCGACGCCGCCGTGATGAACGACGACAGCACCGTCAGCTTGCGCACGACTTCCGCCTCGCGCTCGTCCTGACCTTCGCCGGCCGCTTCAGGGTTCGATCCCGCTTCCTCGGCCGCCGCTCGCTCGACGGTTTCGTCCAGCTCGCCCAGCGCGCTCTCGATCACCGTGCCTGTATTGTCCGATGCGGTCGCAGCGCCTGTCGCGCCGCCAAGGCCCACGAAGGCCAGTACGCCGGCGACGATCACGCCCGTGCCCCACACCAGCAATCCGTGCATGCCGTCGCGAACATCGACTTCATGCTCGTCCGCGCCGACTTCCACCGAACGCAGGCGCCCGACGACGTAGCCGCCGATCGAGAAACTCAACAACTGCACCCACAGCAGCCACAGGCCTGCCGCCAGCGCAAACAGCGCCGCGTTCATGCCTTCGCCCTCGTAGGGTGATGTAACGCTGAGACCGAGACCGGCCCCGAACGCCAGCAGAATGAGCGCGACGGCGGTCGTCAGCACCACGCCCGCGAAAATGGCGCTCCAGTCGACGCGCCGATCGATTACGGAAACTTCCGTCATGGCAGTCTCTCCATTCTAGCGCCGGTCTGGCTCAGCCAAGCCCGACGAATGAGAGAATGGCCATCACGATGACGATGAGGCCGACGAGATAGATGATCGAATTCATGAGACTCTCCCGGAATGCCGCAGCCGGTCGTTTGCCGCCGGCGCTTGTGCCGTAATTACGTTCCGCCAGCACGCTGGTTCCCGCACGGGACTCAATTCCCGACGCCGGTCATTGGATTTCCCAATGTCAGCGCCCATATTTTCAGGTCAGGAACAGCCCACACGCCCAGACACAGGATCACGGAGCGCACCCGATGACCGACGCCCCCACGAAAGACGACCTCAAGAACAAGCTGACCGAAGAGCAATACGCCATCGCATGCGGCGAAGGCACAGAGCGCGCCTTCTCCAATCCGCTGAACAACGAGAAGCGTCCAGGCCTCTACAAATGCGTCGGCTGCGGCGAGACGCTCTTCATCTCGAACCACAAGTACGATTCAGGATCGGGCTGGCCGTCCTTCGACCGCCCCGCATCCGATGACGCGCTCGGCACGAAGACCGACAACAAGTTCGGCATGACCCGCACCGAGGTCCATTGCGCCAAATGCGGCTCGCACATGGGACACGTCTTCCCGGACGGCCCGCGCGAAACCACAGGCCTGCGCTACTGCATCAACGGCGCAGTGCTGGACTTCCAGCCCGACGAATAGCGACGTCGAGGCGCATACCCCTCATTAACCCCTGCCGGTCCCCTCGCGTGTGACGCAACCCGCGTCATCGGCGAGGGCGACAACCTGTGAACAACGCGCTTCGCTCACACCTCACTCACACCTCACTCAGCGGCGCCCGTTGGGTCACCCGACGAGTCACACCAGATACAGACGTGAACCCGCCCCACGCGGCCCCCGATATCGCCCGTCAGACGCCTGACGGCCCATGAGTAGAGCGACCTTGCCGACGCAACAGGCAACACCCGACGCCCTTTCCGCGCCGCCCATTGCAACGCGCGACGAAACCCGCGTCATCGAACAGCACGGGCAGAAGCGTCTCGACCCCTACGCTTGGTTGCGCGCCGACAACTGGCGCGACGTGATGCGCGACCCGTCCGTCCTGCCGCCCAACATCCGCGCCTACCTTGAAGCCGAAAACGCCTTCACCAAGGCGCAGCTCGAAGACCCCACCGCCATCCTGCAGGCCGATCTCTTCGAGGAGATGAAGGGCCGCATCAAGGACGACGATTCCACCGTCCCGCAGATCGACGGCCCGTGGGCCTACTACCGCCGCTTCCGCGAAGGCGGCGAATACCCCGTCTACGCGCGCAAACCCTCCGTTCTCGCCTTCGAACCCGGCAACGAGGGCGAACAGCTGCTGCTCGACGCAGAAGCAATGGGAAAAGGCCACGATTACTTCGACTTGCGCACGGTATCTCACTCACCGGATCACCAGCTCCTCGCCTACGCCTTCGACGACAAGGGCTCTGAATTCTACACCATCCGCATCCGCGACCTCGAAACCAACGAGGACCTCGCCGAGGAGATCGACGGCGCCTACGGCGATTTCGTCTGGGGCGAAGACAGCCGCACGCTCTACTGGGTCGAGCGCGACGAGAACGCCCGCCCGGTCGCCGTCCGCCGCCGCCGTATCGGCGTTCCGGGCGATGACCTCGTCTACGCCGAACCGGACCCTGGCTTCTTCGTCGGCGTCCACAAGACCTCGTCGCGCGCCTTCATCGTCATCACCGCGAACGACCACACGACCTCGGAATCGCACGTCTTCCCGGCAGACGCCGCAGAACCCGAGCCACGTCTCATCGCCGCCCGCGAAACCGGCGTCGAATACAGCCTCGTCCACTTCGACGACCGCTTCTGGATCTCGACCAACCGCGACAACGCCCTCGATTTCAAGATCGTCTCGGCGCCAGTCGACGCACCCGCGGCCAAAAACTGGAAAGACGAAATCCCGCACCGCCCCGGCGTCCTGATCCTCGATCTTGATGCGACACATGAACATTTCACGCGTCTCGAGCGCGAGAACGGCGCCGAGCGCATCGTCATCCGCAACCGCAGTGACGGCGCCGAGCACGCGATCGACTTCACCAGCCCCGCCTATTCGCTCGCGCTCCACGCCAGCCACGAATGGCGCACCTTCAAGCTGCGCTTCAACTATTCCGCGCCCGACACCCCGGCCCAGGTCTACGATTACGACATGGCCGCCCGCACCCGCATCCTGCGCAAGCAGCAGGAAGTCCCCTCCGGCCACAACGCAGACGACTATGTCGTCGAGCGCATCGACGCCCGCGCGCCCGATGGCGAAACCGTGCCCGTCACGCTCCTCCGCCACAAGTCGACGCCGGTCGACGGCAAGGCCCCCGTCCTGCTCTACGGCTACGGCGCCTACGGCCTCAACATTCCCGATGACTTCCGCACCGCGCGGCTCAGCCTCGTCGACCGCGGCTTCATCTATGCCCTGGCCCACATCCGCGGCTCCACGGCGAAGGGCTATGGCTGGTATCTCGACGGCAAGCTCGAGAAGAAGACCAACACCTTCACCGACTTCATCGCCGCCGCGCATCTCCTGATCAGCGCCGGCTACACGACGCGCGGCAATATCGTCGCGATGGGAGGCTCGGCCGGCGGCATGCTGATGGGCGCCGTCGTCAACGCCGAACCCGAACTCTTCGCCGGCATCATCGCCGCCGTCCCCTTCGTCGACGTGCTGAACACAATGTCAGACGACACGCTCCCGCTCACGCCGCCGGAATGGCCCGAATGGGGCAACCCGATCGAGGATGCGGAAGCCTATGGACGCATCGCCGACTACTCGCCCTACGACCAGACCGGCGAAAAGCCCTACCCGCCCATGCTGATCACCGGCGGCCTCACCGATCCACGCGTCACCTACTGGGAGCCGGCCAAGTGGGCCGCGCGCCTGCGCCATGAAGCTCCGCACGCCGGCCCCTACTACCTCAAGATCAACATGGACGCCGGACACGGCGGCATGTCCGGCCGCTTCGCATCGCTGCGCGAAACCGCGCTCGACTTCGCCTTCGCTCTCGCCGCCGTCGGCAAGGCCCCGGGCTACCAGCTCAAGCGCTGAACCTCATCCTCCACTAGAACCTGAACCCCGCAACGCGATCGTCTCCCAACAGACGGTCCGCACGGGTGATGCCGCGAGGCCACACCTCTCAACGGTCTGTTGAGAAACGACGCGCGCAACAAAACTGTCATCAAAGTGTGAGGCGGGTGTCACGGACCGGCACTAGCGCTCGCGTCGGGGATGGCGGACGCACGATTCACCTGCCTCCCAGTTTTTGTTCGGTTCGCTTCGGCTCTGAACTGTCCTTGAGGGAGACCAGAATGAATTCCAGACCACAAGTTCGCGCGGCCCTTCTGGCCTGCCTTGCCGCAGGTACAGCCGCCGCATGCTCCGGCTCCGATGGCGTCGCTTCGCCCGGCGAAGGCGTCTTCGTGACCTCGCCGCCAGCCGCTCCGCCGACCTCGCCCCCCGCCTCGCCGCCCACGTCGCCGCCGGCCTCGCCGCCGACCTCGGGGCCGGCAGCGTCCTGCCCGACCAATACGACCAGCGTCGGTACGATCGCGACCACCGAAGGCACGCTGCGCAATTGCGTCCTGCCGAACTCCATCACCAGCACGGTCGAGCTCAACGCCGTCAATGGCGTCATCTATTCGCTCTCAGGCCGCACCGACGTCGGTCAGGACCGCGGCGCAAACCCGTCCGCCCCGATCGCCGGCCGCACCGCCGGCACGCTGATCCTCAACGAGGGCGTCAAGGTCTTCGGCTCGACCTCGGCCGACTACATCGTGGTCAACCGCGGCTCGCAGATCTTCGTCAACGGCTCCTCAGCGTCCCCCGTCGTCATGACCGGCCGCCAGGACGTTGTCGGCTCCTCCACCGCCGACACCGACCAGCAATGGGGCGGCCTCATCGTCCTCGGCCGCGCGCCCATCAACAACTGCCCGGTTGGCGCAACCGCCCCGACGCTCGCAGCGCCGAACGCGGCCTGTGAAGCCCAAATCGAAGGCGCCGACTTCGCGCTCTTCGGCGGCGCCACCCACAACGACAATTCCGGCTCGATCGACTACCTCCAGATCAAGTTCGGCGGCGTCGAAATCGGCGCGGGCAACGAGATCAACGGCCTCACCATGGGCGGCGTCGGCGCAGCCACCAACGTCTCGAACGTCCAGGTTCACCGCAACTTCGACGACGGCATCGAGCTCTTCGGCGGCCGCGTGAACATCTCCAACGCCGTCCTCACCGGCATCGGCGACGACAGCCTCGACCTCGACTTCGGCTGGACCGGCGCGGTCCAGGGTCTCCTCATTGTTCAGGAAACCGACCGCGGCGACCACGCCTTCGAATTCGGCGATGTCGATAGCCAGCCGCTCACGACGCACTCGAAGATCTCGAACGCGACGATCATCTCGACCGGCGACGACGCGATGAACGTGAAAGAGGGCCACATCATGGACCTCTACAACTCAGTCATCGTGCGCACGGCCACGTCGCAAAGCTGCCTCAAACTCGACAACGCCGCCGGCGTGAACAACCCGTCGTTCAACTCGGTGGTTCTGTCCTGCGGCACCAACTTCGCCAGCGACGACACGCCGGACGACGCAACCACCCAGGCTCTGTTCACTGCAGGCTCCAACAACAACACAGCGTTCACGTCCTCGCTGACGAACACCTTCGTCAACGGCTCGAACGAGAACAGCGTCACGGCGACGGCTCCGGTCAACCACCCGTTCGGGTCCGGCACCCCGGCCTCCAGCTTCCTGTCGACGCCGACCAACATCGGCGCCGTCTATACGGGCAACACCTGGTACCAGGGCTGGACCTGCGGCCTCCCGGGCGAAGCCGCCTGCTAGAGGCCTTCGCCAACAATCCGGGGCGGCGGGTCTCCGCCGCCCCCTCCTTTTTCTTGAAGCGTTCTCTCCAACGGGGCTGCGACAGACCATGAAGAACCCAAGCCGATCCTTCAGCGCATTTCTCATCGCCACCACGGCCATGATCGCACCCCATGCGATGGCCCAGGAGGCTGATCCCGCCGACGCCGCCCAGAGCGAAACCGCCGATGGCGGCGCAGAGCGCATCGTCGTTCTCGGCGAATTCATTCCCGAGCCGCTGCAGGAAACCTCCGAAGTCGCAGCCTTCCTCACCGACACCGATCTGGAACGCCAGGGCGATTCCACCGCCGCCGAGGCGTTGACCCGCGTCACCGGCCTCACCGTCGCTGAAGGCCGCTTCGTCTACGTCCGCGGTCTCGGCGAACGCTATTCATCCGCTCTGCTCAACGGCTCGCCGCTCCCCAGCCCGGAGCCGCTGCAGCGCGTCGTCCCGCTCGACCTCTTCCCCTCCTCCATCCTCGCCGGCGTTGCGGTCCAGAAGACCTATTCCGTCGAATACCCCGGCGAATTCGGCGGCGGCGTCATGATCTCTCCTCGCTCAACCTTCCGGACACGCCCTTCCTCGAACTCGGCGTCGGCTTCTCGGTCAACACCGAAACCACGCTCCAGACCGGCTACACCCACGACGGCGGCTCCACCGACGTGCTCGGCTTCGACGACGGCCTGCGCAAACTCCCCGTCTGGATGCGACTGCTCGACGCCTCCGGCCTCGCGCTCAGCGACGTCACCAACCAGAACACGCTCAACCTGATCGGACAGTCCTTCGAGAACGCGAAGCTCAACCTCGTCCAGGTCAACGACGACATCCCGGCCAACGGCAACGTCGACATGACCGGCGGCTACCGCTGGGACTTCGGCGACATCTCCATCGGCACAATCGGCGTCCTCGGCTTCTCTAACGACTGGGAAACCCGCGACGGCATCCGCCAGCGCGGCCGCACCGTCGGCGACACCGTCCTCGCCGTCGACGACGTCAACTACACCTCAACCCAGAACAAGGTCGGCTGGGACGGCCTGCTCGGCTTCGGCGCCGAATTTGGCTACCACACCGCGAACTTCACCAATCTCTGGATCCGCCGCACGACGAAAGAGACCGCGCTCGCCTTCGGCCTGTCTGACTCGCTGAACGACAACGCCCTCTTCCAGAACACCGGCTGGTACGAACGCGAACTCTTCTCGCACCAGGTCGACGGCACGTTCGATTTCGGCGCGCTCAACCTCGACTGGCGCGCCTCCCACGCCGTCACCACGCGCGAAGCGCCTTACGAACGCTCCTACGTCTTCCCGTTCGACAGCGACATCCAGCGCTACGTCTACGCCGTCGGCGGCTCGGGCGGCGCCTCGAACCAGACAGACTTCTCCGACCTCAACGACCAGGTCGACTCAGCCGGCCTCGACGCCACCTACTCGATCCCGTTCGGCTCGACGCGCGACATGGAAATCTCTGCGGGCGTCGCCCACACCAGCCAGTCGCGCCGCTCGTCCCTGCGCAGCTTCGGCTACCGCTATATCGGCAATAACGGCCTGCCGCCGATCGAAGTCCAGCAACAGCGCATCGACTTCCTGTTCTCCGATTTCAACATCAACGAGAACGGCTTCATCATCGAAGAACGCACCCCGGCGGGCGGCAACAACCTCTATGACGCCGAACTGGAAGTCACCGGCGCCTACGCCAAGGTCGACATCGAACCGATCCAGTACGTGCGCATCGCTCTCGGCGGCCGCTTCGAACAGGGCTTCCAGACCGTCATCACCCGCGACCGCACCGAAGCGCCGGTGTCGACCATCAAGAACAACGAGGAATACTTCCTCCCCGCCGGCACGGTCACCTGGAACTTCGCACCGGACATGCAGCTGAAACTCGGCGCCTCGAAGACCATCGGTCGTCCGCAATTCCGCGAACTGGCGCCGCAATTCTACCGCGATCCCGAAAACGACCGCACCTATGTCGGCAACCCGTTCCTCGTCGACACAGAGTTCACCAACGCCGACATCCGCTACGAGTACTTCTTCGGTCCGCAGCAGTATTTCACGCTCGGCGCCTTCTACAAGGACATCACCAAGCCGGTCGAAACGTTCATCATCTCGAACATCAACTCGAACCTGCAGAGCTTCCTCAACGCGCCGTCAGCCGAACTCGTCGGCGGCGAGGTCGAGGTCAAGAAGCTCTGGGACAGCCCGTTCGACGCCGACTGGCTGGCGACAAAGGAATTCCTCGTTCAGGCCAACTACACCTACACGGACAGCAAGCTGCAGATCGAGCCCAGCGACACGGTGGCGACCCGCAACGGCGGCACGCCACAGGCGGCAAGCGACTTCTTCATCGACGGCGCACAGCTGCAGGGACAGTCCGAGCACATCGCCAACCTTCAGTTCGGCTACGAAGATCAGGTTGCCGGTTCGCAGGCCACGTTCATCGTCACCTACGCGTCCGAGCGCATCGCCGCGCGCGGCGGCTCAAGCAATCCGGATTTCATCCAGGAGCCCGGCGTCCTCCTCGACTTCAACTACCGCAAGGAGTTCGAGCAATTCGGTCGCCCGCTGACGTTCAAGTTCAAGGCGTCGAACCTGCTCGATGAAAACTACGACGAATACCAGTCCTTCGACGCCGGGCAGATCGCGATCAATCGCTACGATCTCGGCCGCACCTTCTCGTTCGGACTGTCCACGGAGTTCTAACTCACAACAACGGGCCGGATCGTCTCAAAAGTGTCATTCGAGACTGCTAGGCCAACGACGACGCGCACTTGATCCGTGTACGGCGCGTCATCGGGTAAGGTGATGCTGTACGATCGTTCGACAGCCATGCAGGCCGTCCGTGGCGCCACACTCGCCGCGGCCGAGCTTGCATGCCTATTCGCCGCCGGCGGCGCGGCGGCATGGCTCGGCTGGTCGCTGCTGACGCCAACCGGCTCGACCGCCGCCGCACCGGCGCCGGCGTCATCCTTCGCAGCCGACATCGCCGCCCTGCGCGAACGCCCCGACCCGTTCCTCCGCGAAGGCGCAGCCCAAAGTGTAACGCTGACCGCCGCAACCGCATCTGCGGAGGGCTTCACCCTCCATTCCACGCGCGCGATGGGCGATGAACGCTCCTCCGCAATCCTCTCCGCTGACGGACTGCCTCAACGCTCCTACGCCATCGGCGACAAGATCGGCGATGCAATTCTCGCCGAGGTCGGCGCCCGCCATGTCGAACTCGACCGCAACGGCCGCCGCATCCGCATCGCCTTCCCCGAAACAACCGGCTCGCCGCTTCTCCCCGCCACCGCCCCGGTCCAGCAAGCCGCCGCAGCCCCGCTGCCCCAATCCGCCGACCGGTCAGCCCTCATCAACGCCATGACGCTGAAGTCGGTGCCCCGCGCCAACGGCGATCTCGGCCTCGAGATCATCCCGCGCGGCAATCCATCCATCCTCGCCAGCGTCGGTCTGGCCCCCGGCGACATCGTCGTCGGCGTCAACGGCCAGTCCATCAACGCCCAGTCCTTCACCGAACACCGCAGCGCGATCATGTCAGGCGCCGCAGTCGAACTCCGCTTCGAACGCGGCGGCGCCGTCATGACAACGCGCCTTGGAGACTAGACCCATGTTCAGGTCCCGCCTTGCCGCCCTGGCGCCGCTCTCGCTCGCCGCGCTGTCGCTCGCCTTCGCCGCGCCGGTCCACGCCCAGCAGCAGGCCGACCCGACGCTCAACGCCCAGAACGCCGACATCCGCGCCTTCATCCAGGATGTCTCACGCGTCACCGGCCGCACCTTCGTCATCGATCCCGCCGTGCAGGGACAGGTCACCATCGCCTCCGGCGGCGCCCTCACCGAAGACCAGATGTACGAAGTCTTCCTCTCCACCCTGCGCGCCCACGGCTTCGTCGTGATCCCCACCTCCTCCGGCGCCTACCGCATCGCGCCGGATGACGACGCCGCCCGCCAACCGTCGGCCTCAGGCGGCGAACGCTTCGTCACGCAGGTCATCCGCCTCAACACGCGCGATGCAGGCTCCGTCGTCCCTATCCTCGAAGAACTCGTCGGCACAGGCGGGCAGGTCTCCGCCGCACCCCGCACCAACGCCATCGTCATCACCGACTACGCCGACAACGTCTCACGCCTCTCCCGCCTCGTCCGCGACCTCGACCGCGACACCGACACCATCGACATCCTGCCCCTGCAGAACTCGCGCGCCTCGGTCCTCGCCGCCGCCCTGCGCGAGATCACCGGCGCAGGCGCAGGCCCCGAAAGCCAGCCCGGCTCCAGCTATTCCGCCGCCAACTTCACAGCGGTCGACAGCTCCAATTCGCTCGTCATCCGCGGCCCCGCCGAGACGGTCTCCCGCCTGCGCGCCATTGCCGTCACGCTAGACACCCAGGCCCGCCCCACCGGCGACACCCGCGTGATCTATCTACAGCACACCGACGCCGTCGACATCGCCAACCTCCTGCAGGTCGTGCTCGACCAGCCGCAACTCGAACTCGGCGCTCCCTCCGCGGCCGAAGGCGCGCCACCACAGGCCGGCTACCAGCCCGTCTCCACAGGCGCGCAACGCGGCGTCGTCGCCCCCTTCATCGAAGCCAACGCCATCGTCGTCCGCGCCGATCCCACGATCCAGCAGGAGATCGAGGCTATCGTCCGCCAGCTCGACAAGCGCTCCGACCAGGTCCAGGTCCAGGCCATCGTCGTGGAAATCTCCGACGACGCCGCCCGCGATCTCGGCGTCCAGTTCCTGCTCTCGGGAACCGACAGCTCCAGCCTGCCCTTCTTCGCAACCCAGTATTCCAACGCCCAGCCCAACATCCTCGCCCTGTCCAGCGCGCTGATCGGCTCCGCGAACCTTCCGGATGATTCCGGCATCGTCGACGACCTTCAGGGCATCGCGGTCGACAGCCTCCTCTCCGCCAATGGCGGCATCCTCGGCGGCGGCGGCCGCTCCGGCGACACGCTGTTCGGCGCCATCCTCAACCTCGTAAAACGCGACGCAGGCTCAAACCTCCTCTCCACGCCCTCGCTGATGACGCTGAACAACCGCGAAGCGCACATCCTCGTCGGACAGGAAGTCCCCATCTCCACCGGCGAGGTGCTGTCGTCCGACTTCAACAATCCCTTCCGCACGATCGACCGCAAGGAGATCGGCATCCGCCTCACCGTGACGCCCCAGATCAACGCGCAGGGCTCGATCACGATGGACATCAAGCAGGAAGTGTCGTCCATCGCGCCCGGCAGCGCCTTCACCGGCGGCGAGTTCATCTTCAACAAACGCGAGATCGACACCTCGGTCATCGTCGACGACGGCGAGATCGTCGTCCTCGGCGGCCTGCTCGAACAGAACGAAGCGGTTTCGGTCGAAAAGATCCCCGGCCTTGGCGACATCCCCGGCCTCGGGCGCCTCTTCTCCTCCGAAAGCACGTCGCGCTACCAGACCAACCTCGTCGTCTTCCTGCGTCCCGTCATCGTCCGCGACGCCATCGGCGCCCGTCAGGTCACACAGCCGTCGATCGATCGCATGCGACTGCTGCAGGTCCCCGGCCCGCTGGGCCACGTCCCCTTCGACGACATCGTCCCGAACACCGACGCCCAGCCGCTCCCCTATTCGCTCAACGAACCGGACCCGCAAAACCCGAACACCGACATCGCAGACGTCCAGACCGCGCCAGCACCTGCACAGACCGGAGGCTTCTGAGCCATGCAGGCCGCAACCCGCCTGCCTTACGCCTTCGCCCGCCGCCACGGCCTGATTGACCTCGGCGGCGACGCCCCCGCGCGCGTTGCAATGAAGCAAGGCGCAAACCCGCACGCCCTCATCGAAGCCCGCCGCGTCCTGCAATCGCGCCTGCAAGTCGAAACGCTCACCACAGCCGACTTCGACAGGAAGCTCTCCGAAGTCTACGCATCCGGCGGTCTCGGCATCGATGAAGCCGAAGAAATCGGCCTCACAGGCGGCCTAGCGGACCTCGTCGGCGAGATGCCGGAAGCCGCAGACCTGCTCGATGCGCGCGACGACGCCCCCATCATCCGCCTCATCAACGGCGTCATCGCCGAAGCCGCCCGCACCGGCGCCTCCGACGTTCACATCGAGCCTTACGACAACTATCTTATCGTCCGCATGCGCAAGGACGGCGTCATGTCCGAAGCCGCCCGCCTCAACGCGCGCCTCGGCCCGCTCCTCGTCTCGCGCGTCAAGGTCATGGCCCGCCTCGATATCGCCGAACGCCGCCTGCCGCAGGACGGCCGCATCTCCCTCGCCCTCGGCGGCCAGACGCTCGACGTCCGCGTCTCCACCCTGCCGTCAAAGGCCGGCGAGCGCGTCGTCCTACGCCTCCTCGAACGCGAAAAGGCCGACCTCACGCTCGACGACCTTGGCATGCCCGCACAGGTTGCGACCGCCTTCAAATCGGCGCTCAACGAACCCAACGGCATCGTCCTCGTCACCGGCCCCACCGGCTCGGGCAAGACCACCAGCCTCTACGCCGGCCTGCGCCTCCTCAACGATTCCAGCCGCAACATCCTCACCATCGAAGACCCGGTCGAATACGCCATCGAAGGCGTCGGCCAGACGCAGGTGAATGTAAAGTCGGCATGACCTTCGCCGCCGGCCTCCGCGCCATCCTGCGCCAGGACCCAAACGTCATCATGGTCGGCGAGATCCGCGACGCCGAAACCGCGCAGATCGCGGTCCAGTCCTCGCTCACCGGTCACCTCGTCCTCTCCACCGTCCACACCAACGACGCCATCGGCGCCGTCACACGCCTGCGCGACATGGGCGTCGAACCCTTCCTCCTCGCCTCCACCCTGCGCGTCATCGTCGCCCAGCGCCTCGTGCGCCGGCTCTGCCCCTCATGCCGCAAACCCGAACCAGCCGACGCCGCCACCGCCGCCCTCATCGGCATCCCGGAAGGCTCGACCATCTATCGCGCACAGGGTTGCGCAGACTGCAACAACACCGGCTATCAGGGCCGCATCGGCCTTTACGAACTCGTCCGCATCGACGAAACCATGCGCAAGTTGATCGCGGCCAACGCCGACGAAACAGAGCTCACCGCCCACGCCTTCCGCAATTTGGAAGCCGCCAGAACCCTCACACAGACCGCACGCGACTACGTCCAGACCGGCGTCACCACCGTCGAGGAAGCCGTCCGCGTCATCCGGCAGGAAGCGAGCCCCGATGCCGACGTTTGAGTACACCGCCATCGATCAGGCCGGCCGCACAAAGACCGGCCGCCTCTCCAGCCTCGATGAAACATCAGCCCGCCGCATCGTCGAAAAACGCGGCCTCGTCCTCACAGCGCTGAACACCGGCGCCGCCGCGACCCGCGCCCCGCAAAAGCCGACCGGCCGCAAGCTCTCGCCCAAGGCGCTCACCCTCATCTCGCGCCAGCTCGCAACGCTGATCACCGTCGCGCCGGTCGAAGAAGCCCTGCGCACGCTCGCGGCCCAGTCCGAGAACCGCCGCATCCGCACAGTCCTCACCAACCTCCATGACGGCGTCATCGAAGGCCAGCGCCTGTCAGACGCGATGGGCCGCTCCGGCGCCTTCCCGGAAACCTACGCCGCCATGATCGCCGCCGGCGAAAGCTCGTCCAGCCTGCCGCAAGTCCTCGAACGCCTCGCAGACCTCCTCGAAAAACAACAGGACATCCGCGCCAAGATCACGTCCGCGCTCGTCTATCCGATCATCCTTGCCATCGTCGCGACCATCGTCATCGCCGCCCTGATGACCGTCGTGGTTCCCAAGGTCGTCGACCAGTTCAACACATCCGGCCAGACGCTGCCTGCGCTCACCCAGGCCATCATCGCCATCTCCGCCTTCCTGCAGAGCTACGGCTCCATCCTCCTCGCAGGCATCGCAGCCATCATCGCCAGCTTCGTCTTCGGCATGCGCGTCCCCGCCTTCAAACTCGCCGTCGACAAATTCGTCCTGTCGCTACCCGTCATTGGCCGCCTCACCCGCGACGTCGAAGCCGCCAGCTTCGCCCGCACCCTCTCCACCATGCTCGCCGCCGGCCTCCCCGCCCTCGAAGCCCTCAAACTCGCCACCCGCACAGCCCGAAACGCCGTCTTCGCAAACGCCATGCGCGAAATGGCGATCAACGTCTCCGAAGGCGCCGCGCTCTCCACCGCCATGAAGCGCGCCAACGCCTTCCCGCCGCTTCTCATCTACCTCACCCAGAACGGTGAAACCGGCGGCAAGCTCGACCAGATGCTCGACCGCGCCGCCGACTACCTCGAGCGCGAATTCCGCACCGCGACCACCATCGCGCTCTCCCTGCTCGAACCGGCAATCATCGTGATCATGGGCGCCATCGTCTGCCTCGTGATTCTCTCGATCCTACTCCCCATCCTCCAGATCAACCGAATGGCCTACTGATGCTGAACCAACATCCCCTCCAGTCATTCCGGGCGAAGGCGCACCAGCGCCGCAGACCCGGAACCCAGTCCTCGAAGCAACTCCACCCGCTGGGTTCCGGCTCCCCGCCTCATCCTGAGCCTGCCGAAGGACGCTACGGCCGGAATGACAAGAGCACAGACCGTCGCGCAGGACCTCATCCTGAGCCCGTCGAAGGACGAGGTCCGGCACGCACAGTACGCATCCTCCCCCGAGCGGGGGAGGTGGCCAAAGGCCGGAGGGGGACCGCTCTCAGCTTCATCGCCCGATGGAAGGGTCAGCCCCCCTCCTGTCCTCCCCCGCACGGGGGAGGAACCCGAGCAGCAAAACCCCACACCACTCATCCCCGCGAAGGCGGGGATCCAGCCCAACAAAATGAGGCCGGCTTCTCCCTCATCGAAGTGATGGTCGTCCTCGTCATCATCGGCCTGATCTCGTCCGTCATCGCGTTCAACGTCCTGCCCGCTCTCGACCAGGGCAAGGACGAGACCGCGCGCATCCAGATCCGCACGCTCTCCACCGCGCTCACCGACTACAAGTTCGACAACCAGACCTACCCGCGCACCGAAGACGGCCTCGACGCGCTGGTTGCAGCGCCAGCCTCCCTCGCTCGCCGACCGCTACCGCCAGGGCGGCTACATCCGCTCGCTCCCGCTCGACCCGTGGGGCAATCCCTACCAATACGCCTATCCGGGCCGCTATGCGGAATACGACATCTACTCCCTCGGCGCCGACGGCCGCGAAGGCGGCGAGGGCCTCGACGCCGACATCGGCACCTGGAACGTCGATCGGTGATCCGCCCACCTCCACATCCGTCATTCCGGGCGAAGGCGCATCAGCGCCGCAGACCCGGAACCCAGCCCTCGCAGCAACGCCACCCGCTGGGTTCCGCACTCCGTCCTCACCCTGAGCCTGTTGAACAACCTCACCCTGTGCCCGTTGGAGGACCTCACCCTGTGCCTGTTGGAGGACCTCATCCTAAGCCTGTCGAAGGACGAGGTCCGGCCCGCCCCGCGTCTTCTCTCCTCCCCCGAACGGGGGAGGTGGCCAAAGGCCGGAGGGGGACCGCCCCAAAACTCGCCGCCGGCCTGAATGGTCAGGCCCCCTCCTGTCCGCCCCAGCTCGGGGCAGAATCCCCAACAGAAACACCCCACCCCACTCATCCCTCCAAAGCCGGGAATCCAACCTCCCACCCCGAAGCCGGCTTCTCCCTCATCGAAGTCATGGTGACGCTGATGATCGTCGGTCTAGCGTCGGCCCTCGTCGTCCTGACCGCGCCGCCGGGCGCGCCCAGCCTAGAGAAAGAAGCCGACCGCCTCGCCACGCGCCTCGCCGCCGCGCGCGACCTCGCGCTCATCGAAAACCGCACCGTCCTCATTGACCTCACCGACGAAGGCTACGCCCAGCGCATCCGCAGCTTCAACGGCTGGGTCACGCCAGCCAACACGCCCGCCCTGTCAAACTGGGAAGCAGGCACAACGGTTTCTCATCCGTCGGGCCGCCTCCCGGCAGCCATCACGTTCGACGCCATCGGCCTAACCGAACCCACCACGCTCACACTGATCCGCGACGGCCGCACCGCCGCCATCGACATCAACGCCGCCGGCCTCGTCACCCGGGGCCCCGCGCCATGAATCGCCCGCCTTCCCCGTCGCGCCCCGAAGCCGGCTTCTCCCTCCTCGAAGTCATCGTCGCCCTCGCCGTCTTCTCCCTTGGCGCGCTGGCCCTCCTCAACGTGCTCGGCGAGAGCAACCGTTCACAAGCCGCAAACCACACCCGCGCCATCGCCCACATCGTTGCCGAAAACCAGCTCGTCGAAGTCATGGCGCTGCGCGAACCACCCGCCCAGGGCACAACCTCCGGCCTGACGAAACAAATGAACCGCACATGGGAATGGGAGCGAACCATCGCCCCCACCGAAGAACCCCGCATCCTCCGCATCAGCGTCACCGTCCGCGAACAGGGCCAACCCCAGACCCTCGCCGAATTCTCCAGCTTCCGTGCCGCACAATGAGCCAGCCCCACCCCGAAGCCGGCTTCTCCCTCATCGAGACCCTTGTCGCCCTCGCAGCGCTGTCCCTGCTCGCAGGCGCCGGCATGATGATGACCGACGTCGCCGTCTCATCCAGCAACACGATCGCAGCACGCGATGCGGACGCCACCGACCTCCTCCGCCTGCGCGCCGCCCTGAAAGCTGACCTGTCCCAGGCCGCGCCCCGGCGCGCGCGCGACGAATCCGGCCGCAAGCCGCAGACCGCCATGCTCGGCGCCGCCGACCTCACCAGCAACGCCTTCCTCGCCCTCACCCGTCGCGGCTGGGAAAACCATACCGGCGAAGGCCGCGCCTCGCTGCAATATGTCGAGTACGCCTTCGACAACGGCGCCATCCTCCGCCGACATCGCCGCCACATCGACGGCGCCGATACCGAAACGCCGCAAACCCTCATCTCCGGCGTGCGCGACGTCAATGTCGCCTACATGCAGTACGACCAGTGGCTGACGGACTGGGCCGGCTCCGCCGCGATCCCGCTCCCCGACGCCGTCCGCCTGAATATCACGTTCGATGACGGCGCCGAACTCTCCCAGGTCTTCCTCCTCCCGGAGGGCGCGCGATGATCAGTGGCAAGCCCTCCGACGAGCGCGGCGTCGCGCTGCTGACGGCGCTTATCGTGGTGATGGTGCTCTCGGCCATCGGCGTCGCCGCGCTCGAAACGCTCCAGCGCGGACAGCGCCTGTCGGCCAACGCCACATCGCTCGCCCAGGCCCAGTGGTACGCGCTCGGCGCCGACAGCTTCGTCGGCATCCTCGCAGAAGACCTCTACACCAACCCGCTCGCCGGCATCGCGCTCGCCGAAGGCGAAATCGTCCAGACCCTCCCGCTCGATCAGGGCTACATGGACCTGCGCATCTCCGACGGCTCAACCTGCATCAACCTGAATTCCGTCGTGTCCGGCGCCAACGACACCTACCAGCGCAACGAAACCGGCGCCGCCCAGTTCACCGCTCTCCTCACCGCGCTGGACATCTCCGAGGTTCAGGCCCGCGAACTCACCAATTCGCTCGTCGCATGGATCGACTCCACCGACAGCCGCGGCGGCGTCGGCGGGGACGACAATCCCTATCTATCCCAATCACCCTCATACATGACCGGTCGCGAACCGCTCGCCGAAGTCTCCGAACTGCGCGCCATCCGCGGCTTAACGCCGGACATCTACGCAGAAATCCGCCCCTTCATCTGCGCCCATCCCAATGTCGGCCCTTCGAAGATCAACCTCAACGCCCTCACCGTAACCGACGCCCCGATCCTCGCCGCGCTGTTCGAAGGCCGCATCTCGCCCGCAACAGCCCGCCGCATCATCGAGAACCGGCCCGCTACTGGCTGGTCGGACCTCGGCCAGTTCTGGTCCAGCCGCGATGTCGCCGCCATCGGCGTTCCCGATTCCGTGATCGAACAAGCCGAACTCACGCCCCGCTATCTCGATCTCACCGTCCACGTCACCCACCTCGATGCGCAGGCCGTCATGTCCTCCCTGCTCGTCTTCAATGGCGGAACCTTCCGCACCGCAGCCCGCCGCTGGAGCGACGACGCATGAGCACGATCCGCCTCGCCTTCCATCCCCGCCCCGGCGAAGACTGGCGCTTCCAGACGGTAGAGACCGTCACCGGCAGGGATCGCACGATCCTCGTCATCCCCGGCGAACAGGCGCTCGTCCGCTGGATCGACGTCAAGGGAAAGACGCCGCAGCAAATCCGCGCCGCCGCACTGATGCAGCTCGCACCGGAGCTTGCAGAGCCACCAACCAACTGCATCGCCGCGCTCGGTGAAACCCGCGACGGCAAGCGCCAGGTCGCCATCATGGCCCGCACGACCGCCGAGGCATTCCTGAAGGCCGCAGGCGGGCTTGCCAGCATCAAACCGACCGCCATCGTCCCGGACATCTGCCTCCTCTCGCGGCCCACCGAATCCGACGCCGTGATCGTCCACACCGGCTCAGGCGAGGCGCTCGTCCGCCACGCCGACGCCGCCTTCGCCATCCAGTCGGACCTGCTGGACCTCATCCTCCCCGGCGCAACCCACGCCGAAACCACGCTGGAAGCCGAAGCCGCCCGAACCCTGCGGACCCAGCGTAGCGCTTCCCGACTTCCTGCCCGCGCTCCCGTCCCGCCCAGCGGCTGCCAGGGACCAGAAACAACCCGCCCGCATTATCGGGGCCATGGCCGCCGCCCTCATCCTCGCCATCGCCGCGCCATGGGCGAACGCCATCCGGCTCGACATGTCCGCCCGCGCCATGGAACGCGAAGCCCAGCAGATCGCGGCGCAGGCCCTCCCGCCGCCAGCCAGATCCGCTCGCGCCCAACTCGGCACCGCCCTCCTCGCCCACACCAACGGCCGCCAGCGCATCGAAACCGCAGCCACCCTCCTCGGCGAACTCACCGCCCTGCCCGACATCGCCATCGCCCGCCTCGACGCCAGCGCCGACGCGCCGCTTGTCACCGCCAACCTCACCGCCCCGAACGCAGACAGTACAACGCCACTGCGCGAGCGCCTTGCAGCGCGCAGCTACACCGCCGAACATACCGCCAGCGACGCGCCGGGCAGGCGCGCCGCCATCGATCTCACCGTGGTAAACCCGCGTCGACGGATCAAGCCCGATCGCACAACGCTGGCGCGCCTCACGCCGCGCGAACGCTGCGCTCACCGGCGCCATGCTCGTCATCGGCGGCCTGCTCGCCACCCTTCTATCTCGGCATCAGCGGGCCTCGCCGCAATGGACAGCGCCCAAAGCCGAAACCAGCGCCGCAACAGATTCTCGCAGACGTCCCGCCGCATGGCCGCCGACCTCGCCTCGCAAAACGCACGCATCGACGCCACGCCGCTCGATGCCGCCGCCCGCGCCGCCGAAGCCAGCGCCATTGAATCCGGCCTGCGCGTGGTCGCGATCAATGAAGAAGCAGCCGGTATCCGCATGGTCGTCTCGGCGCCGAACGCGGCCGCAGCCCTTGCATGGGCCGCCGAAGCCTCAGACGCCATCGCAATGGGCGCCCGCACGCTGTCGATCCAGCCCGTGCCCGGCGCCATCGAAGCGGACATAACCTTCACCCGCGAGGCGCTGTGACCATGCTGCGCATTCTCGCCGTTCTCATCGGCCTGCTCGCCGTCGGCATCTGGCTGCTGCCCCTGCGCGTCGTCACAGACATGGCCAACCTCGAAGCCGCCGGCATCAGCGCCTCCGCCGTCAACGGCTCGGTCTGGAACGGCGAGATCGAAAACCTCACCATCCGGGGCGCCGCGCTGGGCGACGTCAACGTCGCGACAGACCCGCTCTCCATAATCACCGGCGCGCCGAAACTCTCCTTCGGGTCCAGCGGCCCCGTTGCCCAGGGCGCCGTGACAGTCCGATCCACCGGTCCGCGCTTCTCCGACCTCCGCGGCCAGATCGCCCTCACACAGCTCGACCCGCAGGCGCCGTCCGGCGCCGTCGCCACGTTCATCGACGCCAGCCTCGACATATCCGCCAACGCCTGCACCGAAGCCTCCGGCCAGGCGCGCATCGTCGGCATGGCCGCAGCGGGCATGCCCGACATGTCAGGCCCGATCTCCTGCGAACAGGGTCGCGTCCGCCTCGCGCTCACGCCAGACGGCGACCGGCCCGGACCGTCAGTCGACCTCCTCATCGACCTCACCAGCCCCGGCCAGCCGCAGCTCTTCGCACGAACCAGCGACCCCAATGTCCAGATGGCGCTCCCGGCCTACGGCATCGAGGTCATTGCCCCGGCGTTCCTCCGCGCGCTTCTCCTCTGCGGCACAGTCTTCCTCGCCGCCGCCTGCGCCAGCGGCGGACGCGCATCCGACATCCCCGGCGGCATCGAAATCTCCGGCCGCACCGTCTTCGAGACCCTGCCGCCACAGGATGTCTCCCCCAGCCAGTGCCCGCTCGTCCTCTTCTCGCGCGCCGACGAAAGCCGCCGCATCTTCGTCTCGCTCGACAATCCGCCCACGGCGCTCATCCGCATCGACGGCCAGACCCGCCAGTTCGCGCGCACCTCCGTCGCCGGCGCCGCCAGCCTCCGCCACCACGAAGAAGAGATCTACAAGGCCCCGGACGGCGCACAGCTCACCGCCAGCGTCCGGTTCTCACCCCTGTCCGACACGGACGCGGGCGCAGCCATCCGCGCCGCCAGCCTCGCCTACACCAGCCCGGAAGGCGAAACCGCCATCATCCCGGCGGTCGGCCTCGTCTCCTGCTCCGAAGGCGGCTGAACGCTAGCGACCCGATCGCAGGCGATTCTATCCAACACCCTCGCTGAGACGGCAAAATCCCTGTTCGCGCGCCAAATGAATTTTGCCCGGCGCCCCTCTCAACCCGGGACCAGAACGCCAAACTGTTCCGTACCCAAACGCCTTAATCGTCCGTCCACGGAGCACACTTCGCGTACGCAATACTTGAAAAACCGACGATCGGCGGGCCTCGCGAACAAAGCACTGGTCAAATTGTGCATCGCAATATGCTAATGCATAGCTAGGCTTTGGTCCACGAATACCCAGGACAAATACTGAAACGAATACTTCTCGTGACAAACTGTCATGCAACTGTCATAAAACTGATATGAAACTGTCATACGCACTCCTTGGCCTAGCAGTGGCGAGCGTGACGCCGACCGCTGCGGCTTATCAGACCGACGTCGCTGCAATCACCGGCAAGAGCGTGCCATTCGCCGTCGAAATCGACGCCAGCCACCAGCCCGCATCGCTCACCGAAGTCGCCTATCCGCAGGCGGCGGGCGTTCGCCAGATCAACGGCGATTGCGATGTCCGCTTCGACGTCGCCGAGACCGGCGCCACGCAGGATGTCCAGGTCACGCGCTGCTCATCCGAGCTCTTCCGCGCCGAAGCCCAGCGCATCGCCGAAGGCATGCGCTACGACAAGGCCGCCGCAAATGTCAGCGCCCGCATCAGCTGGACGATCGCGCCAGCCGAAGCGGTCGTCGCGACAGCCAGCCTGCAATAGGTCCTGTCCCCCAAACCCGGGGCCTTCAGGCAGGGCGCATGAACGGCGTTCGCTGCCAGGCGGACGCCGTTCTTGTATCCGGCGCTGACGATCAGGCCCGCGGCAGGCTCTCCCACGGCAACAGCCATGTCCGCCCATCCGCCTCGCCGCGCAGCGCCCGCACCCGATAGACTTCGGCCAGCCGCTCATCGGACAGCACGTCGACCGGCGCGCCGTCGCAAATCGCCCGCCCCATATTCATCAGCACCAGCCGGTCCATGAACCGCGCCGCAAGCGACAGGTCATGCAGAACCACCAGCACCCCCCGCCCCGCGTCCGCCAGCCCGCGCAGGATTTCCATCACCTGCAGCTGGTGCAGCGGGTCCAGCGCGGTCGTCGGCTCATCCGCCATCATCACCGGCGCCTCGACAGCCAGCGCCCGCGCCAGCAACACCCGCGTCCGCTCGCCCCCTGACAGGACCTGAACCGGACGATCGACCAGATACGTCGCCTCGACCTGCTCCAGGGCCCGATCGACCGCCGCATGATCCTTCGCAGTCGCGCCGCCAAGGCCCGACTGGTGCGGATATCGGCCCAGCATCACCACATCGCGCGCGCGCAGCCGCCACTCCACGCGCCGGTCCTGCGGCAGGAAGCTCACAGCCCGCGCCCGCTCCGGCCCGGTCATCGAGAACAGGTCGCGCCCGTCCAGCAGCACCTCGCCGCCGGCCCGCTCCCGCAGGCCCAGCATGGCGCGCATCAGCGTCGACTTCCCCGCCCCGTTCGGCCCGATCAGCCCGACCAGCTCGCCCGGCGCAACCTGCAACGAGACGTCGTCGACGATCTTCCACCCGCCAAGTTCGACGGTGATATGCCGCGACTCGAGTTTCACGCCTCCAGCTCCGCCCGCGCCCGCAACACCAGCGAGAGGAAGAACGGCGCACCGATCAGCGCCGTCACCACGCCCAGCCGCAGCTCGGCCCCCACCATCACCAGCCGCACGAAGATGTCTGCCGCAACCAGCAGCAGCGCGCCCCCCAACCCGCTCGCAAGCAACAACCGGCTGGGCCTGTGCCCCACATACGGCCGCAGGATGTGCGGCACGACCAGCCCGACAAACCCGATCACCCCCGCCACAGCCGTCGCCGCGCCCACCCCGACCGCCGCGCCAAGAACGATCATCCACCGCACACGCGCGAGGTTCACCCCAAGGCTCGCCGCCGAATCCTCGCCCAGCGTCAGCGCATCCAGCGACCGCGCCGACCACGCAATCAGCGCCCATCCAAACACCATGAACGGCGCCGCCAGCGCGACATGATCCATCGACCGGTCCGTCACCGACCCCAGAAGCCAGAAGATGATCTCCACCGCCGCAAACGGATTGGGCGACAGGTTCAGCGCCAGCGATGTCAGCGCGCCCGCCAGCGACGAGATCGCGACACCCGCCAGCACCAGTGTCAGCACGCCGCCGCGCCCCGCCAGCCATTGCAGCAACACAACGCAGACCAGCCCGCCCGCAATCGCCATCACCGGCAGCGCCAGTGCAAACATCGCCGACAGCCCGGTATAAATCGCCAGCACAGCCCCCAGCGCCGAAGTCGAGGACACCCCCACCACGCCGGGATCAGCCAGGGGATTGCGCAGAAAGCCCTGCAGCGCCGCCCCCGTCAGGCCCAGCGTGAAGCCGATCATCGCCGCCAGGATCGTCCGCGGCAGCCGGATCTCCCTCACGATCATCCACGCCACATCGCCATCGCCGCGCGCAAACAGGTTGAACAGCTCGAATGTGCCAGCCGCCGCGGGGCCAACCATCATCGAACCCGCCAGCGCCGCGCAAAGCGCAACAACCAGTCCGCTCACCAGCAGGGGATAGGAAACCGTCCGCGCCATCTTACTCGCCGCCAGCCCGCTGCGCCGCCAGCAGCCGCGCGCCCTCCAGCGAATAAGGCGTCGCACAGATCGTGAAGCGCTCGGGCATGTCGATCACATCGCGCGCCGCCGCCATCCGCTGCAGCGCCGGATGCGCAAGCCCGTTTGTCGCCAGCGATGGCGGATCAGACCACGGCGTCTCCAGCGCCATCAGGTCGGGGTCAGTCGTCATCAACACTTCCAGCGGCACGTTCTGATGGCCAACCACGCCCAGCGTCTCGGCCAGCGTCCGGTAGCCGCCCGCGTTCACGATCTCCTCCGACAACGTGCCGGCGCCGGCCAGCCAGTTGTTCACCTCGATATCCGCGAACACCGGCATGTCGTCCTTCTCGCCTGCCTGCGCCTGCAGCGCCGCCATGTCGGCATCGAACCGCGCGATGATCGCTTCAGCCTTGGCGCGTTCGCCAACCAGATCGCCCATCCGCAAAAGGTTCGCCCGCATGTCGTCAAAGCTCATCTCCGGCGCAAAGTCCTCAACCTGCACCCCCAGCCGCCGCAACAGACCCACAGCCGGCCGCGCCGCATACGTTCCCGCCAGCACAAGATCGGGCTCCTGCAGCAACACCTCCTCCGCCAGACCATGATTGACGCTCAGCGCAGCGGCCGTGTCCCGCAATTCCGGCGGCGTCCGCTCATTCTGCAACGACAGGAAGGAGATCGATGCAATCCGCTCAGGCTCGACCAGCATCATCAGCATCTGGTCAGTGCACAGGTTCAGCGATGCAATCCGCTGCGGCTTGCCCTCATCGGCCCAGGCCGAGGCAGCCGCCGCCAGAACAGCGCAAAGTCCACCCAAGCTCAATCGGCGCGCCGCCACGAATCCGCTCCTGCGGTACCAGCTCCAGCCGGGGGCCGCCCAAACCAACCACATACAAGCCCTTGGCGGGTCGATGCACATCGGTTGACCGCACGCGTCCGCCGGCTGTCGTCGGTATCCGCTATGAGCAGGCAGCTCAAGAATTAACTCTGGATCGTCGTCGCGCGTCAGCCGTCCGTGCTGGTCGCATACGTTTCACCGGGCTGACGCGGCTTGTCAGCAATATTGGCAAACCATAGGCTCAACAGCGGTCGTGCCCGTCCCCCCCAACCCAGGGCACGGCTGGGCGGCGCGCTGGGCGACCAGCGCGCCGTGTCCATTGACGAAATTAGCCGGGCTATCGGCTGGTGATCGCCTTGGCGCATCACTCCTTGGTCGCGCCAGCCAGACGCGCGACGAGCCCCACGATATCGCTCTGGCGGCTGGCATCCAGCTTCTGCAGCAGATGCTTCACCTGCACCCTAACCGTATCCACCTTCACGCCGCGCTTCTCGGCAATGGTGCGGATCCTCAGCCCCTGCGATAGCTGGATCGCAATGTCGGCCTCTGCGGGCGACAGGTGAAACAGTTGCATCAACTGACGCCCCCGGCGCGCCGGCCTGGCTGATCCAGATCGATCAGGACCAACAGCATCCGTGCGCCCGGAAAGCCGTCGAGCCCGAGCCCACGCACAGCGATCGGCTCAACCAGAATGGGCCGCCGCCCGTCCGTACGGCGCACCACCGCATTCTCAAGCCCGACCAGCCCAAGAGTCGATCGTGCGCTCGCCGCCACCCGGTCGAGCGCCGCCTGGCTCGCGCGATCCTGCGCGCGCAGCACCCCGCGCACCGGACCGAACTCCTCATCGAAAATCTGCTCGGCCTGCGGCGTGAACTGCAACACCCGTCCGTCGCGCGATAGTGTCAGCGCCGCCACCCCAACGCTCGCCAGCCCGTCGAGCATGCCGTCCATACGCGCGCTGCGCAGGCGTTGCGCCACCAGCGCACTGCGATTCGCCGCCTTGGCCATCTGCTGCAGCAGCCTGATATCCTCAGGACGAACCGGCCCCCCGCGTTCGGATCGCGCGAACGAGTAGATCCACACCGAGTCGTCGATGGAAAACTTCCAACCGACATAGTTCGCCATGTCGTGGCGCTTGTAGAGCGTGTTGTAGATGTCAGATGACACGCGCTGCTCGGCAGGCACGTGTATGTTGTCCGCAAAGATCCGCCCGATCGGAAACGGCGCGATATAGCGCGCGCGAAAATCCGCAGCCAGCCAACCCTCTTTGGTATACGCGTTCAGTCCCGCCAGCGTCTCTTCGGTCGCCACGTAATTCGGAACATCAAGCTCGGAATAAACCAGCGCTCCATGATCATAGCCGAGCATGCGCGCGATCTGTCCAAGATTGCGATCGAACACCTCCGGCGCAAACGCCGCCTCGTCGATAAGTCTCGCCAGCTCGGCTATCTTGGACACGCACCTGACCCAATCGTCTGCAGACCGCTCCCGCTGATCTCCACCCCCAACCGCACCTGACCATGAATCCTCCGTGAGCAGACTGCAGCGCCCTGAAATTGAATGGAAACCCATCCCGCCGCCTCATTCAAGGGCCATACCCCATCTGGGGAATGCGGTCAGTAACCGCCGGTGATATCACAATGGCTGGGACGACATGGGGGGACGGGCGCAAGACTGCGCTGGGCGTCATTCCGGTCAATCCAACTGGCCGAAATGACGCCCGGATAGCCGGCCCGGAAATCACTCAGTCACAATCACTTGGAAGCCTGATGCAGGACCTTGCTGGCGTCCGCCAGGTCGCCGGTCGCGTGCGCCACGGCCCGCGCCGTCAGCGCCATGATGGTCAGCGTCAGGTTATGCGGACCGATAGACGGAAAACTCGCGCCGTCCGTAACGTAAAGACCCGGCACATCCCAGACCTCGTTATTGGGGTTCAGCACCGACCCCTTCGGCTTGTCGCCCATCCGCGCCGTGCCGCACTCGTGCACCGCGCTCCCGCCAACCGCCGGCTTCAGGTCGACGTCGTGGAGTTGAGCCCCGGCGATCTCCGCAATCCCGCACGACCTCCGACTGGGCCTGGGCCGTCTCGTGCTCGGCTTCACTGTGCCGGAATTCGATGTTCACAACCGGCACGCCATTGGCGTCACGCTTCGTCGGATGCAGCGTGACCTGATTGGATGCCTCCAGCGCCATCTCCGCGAACGACACGCACCAGCATCGACCGGTCATCGCCCAGCGGCGAGCGGCATCTGAACCCCGAACGGGTGGGCGCTGTCCCTATCCGCATGACGATGCATCCGCGCCGCATAGAGGCAGCGGTCCTCGACTGTCTTCGCCTCTCCTCCTCCCGGCAGCCCCGGCCCGATCCCCTGCGCCGACACCAGCACGTGGTCCATCAGGTATTTGCCGAGCGCGCCGCCGTCCGCCCCGATCCCATCGGGAAAGGCTTTCGACTTCGAATTCAAAGTATCCGCGTGCTTCGATCGTGAAGCGCAGACAAAGACGATCGGCGCCTTCGCCGACTGCTCACTGCGCGTCTCCGCATCGATCCACGTCACGCCCTCAAGGCGCCCGGAAGCATCCACATCGACCTGCTTGACCGAAGCCCCCTCGCGCAACTGAACATTGTCGGCAGGCTGCTCCTCCACAAGCCGCGCGGGCCAGTCAGCCGACCGCCCCAGTTCAGGCGCAAGATCCGGCCAGCGTTCCTGCAACGCCGCCGCCAGCGCAGCCTCGGCCGACGTCATGGGCGGCGTCTGCTCGCCGCTCGCATCCAGCCCCAGCATGCCCGATACTCGATCATACCAGGGCGCCATCTCCGCTCCGCTGATAGGCCATTGCGGACCGGCGCCGCGTTCGCCCGAGAAATGACGATCCGTAATGCGATTATACTGTCGGCCATGCCCCGGAACCGTCATCCGCCCGTTGACGCCATGCGCGCGAAACCAGGCGAAATCCGTACCCGGGCTGGTCGTATACGGATGGTCGCGGTCATCCACCAGCGACATGGGATCAAGCTCCCACGCAAAGAAGCGACACTGTCGAGGCTGTCGAACGCTGCCGAACAGCTTCAATCCCTTGCGCGCAGCGTTGAGGACCTTGGGCGGAAAGAAGCGATAAAAACCGGGCCGCGCCAGGTAACGCACGCCATGCGCAAGCGCATAGGAATATGGCCGCGCGAAAAAGCCAGAGCGCAATCCGGCATCCAGAACCAGAACCCGGATACCCATCCGCGCAAACAGCGCCGCAGCGATCGATCCCGCAGCCCCTGCCCCGATGATGATCGCATCGAAGTACAGCCTGTCGGTCAGCAGGTCGTTGGTCAGCTTCGTGTATGCAAAGGCCATCTGTCCCCCTCGCCGGCAGGCGCTGCTATCTGGCCGCGGCTGGAACGCTTGTCTGGCCGTCCGGCTGAGTCATCCCGCCCGCTTCTGTCTGCTCGGTAGACGGCGCCGCCAGCGCCCGGGCCTTCCAGCGCGCAACCGGCGTCGGCCAGCGCTCGCTCAGATAGATCCGGCAGGTCCGACGCAGGATGTCCAGCGTCCGCGCACAGGTCGAAGCGTCATAGCTGATCTCGCGATGGGCCCATGCCCATGGATTGAGATCGCGGTGCGCGCTGCGCTTCTCGAGGATCGGCTTCCAGTTCGTGTAGACGTGCTTGGAATTGTCGAACAACCGATAGGCGCCCGGCCGCTCGGCATACCGGATCGCCTCCCTCTCGGTCTCGAAGATCACCGTCATGCCAGCCGCGCTGTCGACGTCGTGGTGAGGCGACAACCTGAGATCGCTCTTGTCCGCCAGCACCCCCGCGACCGCTGCACGGCTGCGCGTCAGCCCGCGAATATACCCCGGCAGCCGCGAGAGCTGTGCGTCCAGCATGGCGCCCTGGATTTCGGTCACACGCGCATGCCCGGAGATGAACGACGGCTCGCCGCCCTCCGCATACCCCGGACGCGCCCACGCCCCGAGATCGTGGAAGTTCATGATCCGCTTGAACAACGCAGCGTCATTGGTCACGACGGCCCCGCCCTCGCCGATATTCATGTTCTTGAAGTGGTTGAAACTGAAAACGCCGATGTCGCCGATCGATCCGCACATGCGTCCCTTGTAGGACACGCCAACCGCCTGACAGGCGTCCTCGACAACTCGCAGGTTATGGCGTCTGGCGATCTCCATGATCGCGTCCATGTCGCACGGCGCATTCGCCATGTGCACCGGGATGATCGCCTTGGTGTGAGGCGTGATCTTCTTCTCGAGGTCCGCCGGATCCATCGTCAGGGATTCATCGATATCGACCAGAACCGGAACCGCTCCCGCCAGCGCCGGCGCAGCGGCTGTGGCGATCCAGGTATAGGCCGGCACCAGCACCTCATCGCCCGGCCCGACGCCAATCGCCGTCATCGCGGCATGAAGCGCGGTCGTACCGCTCGTCATCGCAAGCGCGTGCTGCGACCCCATATGCTCAGCAAACCGTGTCTCGAACCGGGATGTCAGCTGCAGCGGGCCCTCATGACGCAGGAGGTTGCCGGCTGCGATGGCGCGGCCGACGGCGACACACTCTCTAATTCCCGGCTTGGGCATCGCTATTCCCGCACTTCGCCTTCCTGTTGAGCGGCAGGGATGCAAGAACCGCTCCGGTATACCGCCCGACTGTACGTGCCGTCACAGGCGACCGCGAGACCATTCCACCCAATGGTTAACACCGACCGAGGAACACGCATCCGGCGCGATGCGCCGCCCCCGGCCTCAGGAGGGAAGGCCTATACCCGTTGGAGAAGCGATAGGACTGGCGACCCCGACAGGATTTGAACCTGTGACCCTCAGATTAGGAATCTGATGCTCTATCCTGCTGAGCTACGGGGTCCGCCCATGGGGCTTATGCCTGCAAATCAGGCGGCGCCCAACCTCCGGCGCGGCGATTCTCGCGCAGATCTCCACCGTTTCCCCGCGAATGGCGCATTTCCCTTCGTTTCCCGGGCGCCTTGGCCCGTTGCGTCGAAATCACGGCCGCGTGTATGAAGAGGCCGTCAGCGCGCAACTCCGGGGGCGCTGACGCCAGGGCGTAGGTGATGGAATTGAGCCCCCTTGTAGATCAGGCGCGGGAGGCATGGGCCCGCGTGACGACGCTGTTCGCGGCATCGCCCGAGCTGTCGGCTGTCGGATTCCTCATCGGCGTCGCGGTGACGCTGGTCGTGCTGTTCTGGCTGTTGAGCCTGGCATTTGGCGCCCTCAACGCCGCACGCCGCAGCGCCAGCATCGCCCGCATCCGCGCCGGCGGCGAAGCCGGCGCCCGTATCGTCATCGCACAGCCGGGATCGGGACGCCGCCGCGCAATCACACGGTTTCTCGCTCTCGCCTGCGACCGCTACCTGAAGGACTACATGTTCGGCGGCAACTTCACTGTGCTCCGCCACCCGGGCGGCGTGAACAACGAAGCGCAGGCCGCAGCCTTCCTCAAACGCTCCGAGGCCGACCTCGTCGTCTGGTCGGAGACCCGCAAAGGCGTCAAGGGCGGCCTCGCCTGCATCCTGTCGCGGCCGACGCGCCCCAACGAGGAACAGCGCCCGGCCTCGAAACTCGCCATGCCGAAATCAAAGTCCAGCTGGACCGAAATGCTCGGCCGCGCCCTCGCCTACGCCGCCGCCAAGCAATACCGGCCCGCACTCGGCCGCCCGCAGGACTTCCGCGCCGAGCGTCTCGCCCCGGTCGTCGAACTCCTCATCTCGATCCGTGACTCAGGCCCAGCCGCCGACCCTGCGCTGCTCGCCGACATTCGCGACGACGCAACCGCCGGCGCCTTGCAGATCGCACTCGCCGAGCCGGCATGGGTCATGCGCGCCGAACAGATCGCGCGCGACACGCTGGCCAACCTCGACCGGGCCAAAGCCCCCGACCGCTGGGTCAACGCCAAGATCGCCCTCGGCCGCGCCCTGCGCCTGCGCGCCGACCACAAGTTCGATCCGCTAATCCTGCGCGAAGCGGTCGACCACCTCCAGGAAGCCATGGAAGCCCTGCGCGGCGAGCCACGCCTGCGCCTCGCAGAAGCCGCAGCGCAGGCCATCGCCGACAGCAAGCGCCTCCTGTCAGGCCAGCGCAAATTCTCGATCACTGGCGGCGGCATCTAGGCCGCCAAGCTTCTAGAAGAGCCGTGTCAGGCTCTGTCGGCCTGATCCACGGCAGGACCGAACAGGACATACACCGCAAACGCCGACCACCCCAGAAACCCGGCAAGCGAAAAAGCGCCAATGCCCATCATCACATCGCCGGCGCTCAAAGCCGGCAGTGCCGCGGCATACGCAGCAACCGCAATCGCGCCCTCCCAGACGAGCACGACGGACAGCCTCGATCGGCTCTGACACAGGCAAAGCGCGGGCACCTTCACGACATCGCCGGCGACAACCAGCACCAGCCCGCCCGCCAGCCGCCCCGCGTCGCGCCATTCCTCACCCAGCGCAAAGCCAAAGATCTCGGCGCCCGCGAATTGCATCGCAACCACCACGATCACCATACATGCCAGCAGGCCGTAAGTATGACGGCGCGCCCGTCCGCGCGCATCCGCGTATGGCTGCGCCGACATCGTTCCCAGCATCGACTGGCGATAGGATGCGTTGAACAGGGCGATCGGCGCCATGAAGACCCGATAGGCCACCCAATAATACCCCGCCCACACCGCATCTGCGTACCTGAGGAGGAGCAACGGCATCCCGTTCCAGAAGACGGCGGATATCAGCCCTTGCGGAAGAACGAACAGCGGGTAGCGCCGGTATTCTCGCGCCAGCGCCACGAACGCGCCGGGACCCAACCACTTCGGAGACTGCCGCGTCCGCACAAGGTCGATGATCGACAACAGCCCCGAGACCGCGGCGCCGGCGATCGCGCCGCCGACAAGCCCCAGCGCGCCGAGCGGGGAGAACCCCGCCTGCAAGCTCACGGCTGATCCCGCCCGCGCGACCGAGTTGACGCCCGTAATCCGGAACCGTTCCCGCCGGCTCTGCCAGTACGAAAAAATCTCGATCTGCGCTGTCAGTACGGTCAGCGTGGCGCACAAGGCGAGGAAAAACCAATTCGCCAGCCCGACATCCGGCTCGCCAGACAGCTGCACGAACAGCCACGCAACCGGCAGCGCCAGCAGGAGATTGCATAGCGTTGCGAGAGCAAACAGCGAGCGCGCGTCTTCATCCTGCTCGGCGACTGGAATCGCAAAATGAAAGCGCCCGTGGACGACCGACTGCGAGAGCGCGACAACACCAAGTATGCCGGCCACGATGCCGAAGGCGACCGGACTATAAAGGCGGGTCAGCACCGGTGTGGCGATGATCGTGAGCGCCTGCCCGAACGAACTCGCTCCCAGCAGGAAGACAAACGGGTGGCGCACCCACGCTGGAAGCTGCTTCATGCTCGCGATGACTCTAGAGCTCCAGCGTCGCGCGCGCATTCATACTGGACACCCGCGCTCTCCCTCACAGTCAGACAAGACCCATATCCGCCGCTTCGCGCCTCATGCAACGCCAATCGCCCCGTAAGGCGCATGGCGCGTCCGGATCGCACGCAGAACACACAGCGCGGCGCGATCAGCGCAATCGAGCCAGCCTGCGATTAACTTGCGATAAGCCGCGCAGGCGAAACGATCCGATGCGGCGCCTTCTGGTTTCCCGACATATCGTTGTTGACCAGCCGCACGCGCGCGCCCTTCTGCCCCGCAAAATAAAGTCCATACGCCTGATGCGCCCCGGGCCCCAGCCGGCTGTCAGCAACCACAAGCGACGCCAGGTGCTCCGCCCTCACACCGCTGTCATTCACCTCGCGCCGCTGGTTGTTGTCCGAGAAGCGACAGTCCCGCAGCACATCCTCAACCGCCGCCGGCCGGTCCATATGCGCATTGCGATAGCCGTTCTCGCCGCAACGTTCGGCGACGACCCGCTCCTTGAGGCCGCCCGACGTGACCCGATAACCGGACTCGATACAGCCGCTAGCCGTGAAATCGCGGACGGTCAGGTCCGGCACCAGCGTGTTGTTGGGTGAGTAGATGCACGACCGTCCGCCGCTCTGCCGTCCACGCTCCAGACGTATGCGATCAATCCTGCCGCCCGCGACGTGGCTAAGCCGCACAAGCGTCACGCTGTCATCCACGTCCGAAACGCTGAGGTCCCGGGCAAAGACGTCCTCGATTGACCCGTCATGGGCGACACAGTGCAACGCATTGGCGCCGTTCCGCCCGCGCAATCCGCTGGCGGCGACGTTGCTGACACGCCCCCTGCCGACATCCGTCTCAAGCACCAGCGCCGCTTCGTCACCGCCGACCGCCTCCAGATTGCTGGCGATCAGACCGTCGCACCCAGTGGCCGCAACCGCACCCCAGCCGCCCCGGGACGTGACATTCGCCACGGATACCGACTGCGAGTTCACCGGCCTGGCGGCATAGCTGGCCGCGATGTGAACCAGGTATCCATCGTCAAAGCCCGCACCGCTGATCGCGAGTGCCGACAGATCGACATCCCGCGCGCCAAGCAGGTAGATCCCCCTCAGCAGCTTCCCGGCGCCGAACTCACTGGCCAGCGTCAGGCTGCCCATCATGCGATAGGGGCCCATAGGTCGTGTCCCGGAACCACCGCCCAGCAGGATCAGCGACTGGCGCGATGGGGCACGCGGAAACACCAGCACGGTATCGTCAAACAGGAGAACCGAGCCCTCCCGGGGGCGCAACTCTTCCACAACATAGGTCTTGGAGGAAAAGCGGACGTTGAACGCGGCGTCCAGCGCCGCCTGCGGGCTTGAAAGTCATCGACGGACACAAATGCGTCCAGCGCGCCAGCAACAGACCGTTGAGCGCCTGCGGACCTTCAAGGTCCGCGATCGCGCCTCCGGCGAGCGCTCCGATCAATGTCCGGCGGTTCAGGATCATATATCGGTCCTCGGCTGGCGTCGGACGATACAGCAACACTTCGCACGCCGCGCGACGTTCCGACCAACACCGCTCCGCCCGCCAACACAAGCCTCGAACTGCTCAGCCGCACGCCCGATTATCCGCAATGATCAGCAAACATAGGTAAGCTGTCTTCGGCGCCAGCTCGCGAGCGAAGCTGGATTACGTGCAGGAGTTCGCCCATCCAGGGAACTCAAGGCGCCCTCGTGGCTAGCTCCTCCCCGGCGGCATATCCCCTGCACGAGCCTGTGGTAGGCGTCACCTCATCTTGCTAGACAGAGCAAAGCCCAGACCAGCCGCATTTGATGATTTGGGTGAGATGATATCTGGCTATTTCCGGCGCCAAGAGCGATTATTTGAATGCGTCTGGGGTGGGATTTAAAGGTACGGCGTGGATACCTCCAATCATAATGCTCAATCCGGAGGCGGGGCGCTTGAACTGGCTCGGATACCGAACCGGAACGCGCCGATCCCCCACACCGGTATGACCGGTCGAGCCGAACCGCCTCCGGAAAGCGAAGCGGCCCAGACACTCAGACTGCTCGTGTCGATTTGGAACCGCCGCTGGATTGTCACGGGCTTCCTTGTCACCGGCATCGCACTGGCGTTCGCGGCATCCTACCTGATGACCCCAAATACAGGGCGAACCTGACCTTCGAGGTCCAGCGCCAGCCAACGCAGATCATGGAGAGCGGCAGCCTCGACCCCGAAGTCGTAGCCGACGCCGAGCATATCACGACCCAGATCCAGCTTCTCAAGAGCAGGACGCTCGCCAGCCAGACGATCGATCAACTGGGGCTGTCAGACAACGAGTCCTTCGCCGACCCCGAAGAGCCGGCGGAAACCCGGCAGGCGCACCGATCATCTCGTCGGAATCTGAGCATTTCGCCATACGCGAGAAGCCGGGTCATCACGGCCTCATACGTCAGCGAAGACCCAGAAACCGCAGCCAGCGTCCTCAATGAGCTGGCGCGCGCCTTCATCGAGAACACGCTGGAACGCAGGTTCGACGCATCCGCTTACGCCCGCGAGTTTCTCGACGAACGCATCGCCACCACCAAGTCGCAGCTTGAAACTTCTGAGCGGGCGCTGGCCCAGTACGCACAGGAAAACGGCATCCTCGAGCTGAGCTCGGCCAGCGGCGCCCAGGTTTCCTCCCTGGACGAGGCATCCCTGCAGACACTGAACTTCGCACTGGCGGACGCCGAGAAAACCCGGATCTCCGCAGAACAACGCTACCGCGAAGCCTCCGCCTCAAACTCGACGTCCGAAATCGTCAGCAGCGAGACCATGAAGGAGCTGGAAGTCCGGCGCGCCGCTCTCGCCGCCGAGCTCCAGGAATTGATGGCGCGATACGATTCCCGGCACCCATCCGTCAGGGACGTGCAGTCGCAGCTCGTGTCGGTCGAGATCTCCCTTGCTGAGGCAAGCCGGCGGATCATCGACTCGCTCGAAGTCGAGTATCGCGCGGCCCTTGCTGCCGAGCAGAGACTGCGCGCCAGGGTCGGCGAGCTGACAAACCAGGTGCAGGATCTTCGCAGCCGCTCGATCGACTACCAGATCCTGCAGCGTGAGGTCGACACCAACCGGGCGCAGTACGACGCGCTCCTCCAACGCTACAAGGACATCTCCGTGGCGGGAGCGGTCGGCGAAAGCCAGCTCACGGTCGTGGACTGGGCCGTCCCGCCGCGTGAGCCGTTCGCGCCAAACTATCTAAGAAACGTCCTGATTGCGGCAATCGTGTTTCTCGGCGCCGGTGTCGCTTTGGCCCTTGCGCTCGAGTTCATAGACGACCGCATCAAGTCGTCGAAGGATGTCTGGGCCAAGCTTGGCGAGCCCGTCATCGGCGTCGTTCCGCGCATCTCCGGCAAGTTCAATTTCAACAAGGAAATCGGCAAGCAGGATTCGCAGTTCGCCGAAGCCTACCAGTCAGTCCGCTCATCCCTGTCATTCTCGCGCCAGCAGGGGGCGCCGCGAAGCATACTGGTCGCAAGCACCCGGCCGAAGGAAGGCAAGTCCGTCACCGTATCCGCACTCGGCATCTCCTTCGCGCGAACCGGTCACAGGGTGCTGATCATCGACGCCGACATTCGCAAACCGTCGCGCACCGCCGACGCACACTCGATCGGCCTTTCAGGCCTGTTGAAGAACCCGAATGAGCGGCTGGAGGACCATGTCGTCCACGGCGTCATTGAAGGCTTCCACCTCCTGCCAGCTGGACGCGTATCCGGCGGCGCCGCCGAAACGCTCGCCAGCCGACGACTGGAACAGATCATTCAGGAAGCCGAGACGTCTTACGATGTGGTGCTGATCGATTCCGCCCCGGCGCTGGCTTACTCCGACGCCGCGCGCCTGGGCTCGATCTGCGAAGCCTGCATCATGGTCGTCCAGAGCAGGGCGTGCGCACGCCGTTCATTCAAAGGACGATCGCGGGGCTGCGCTACGCCAACGCGCCCATCGTGGGCGTGCTGCTCACCCAGGTAAACATGAAGCGGGATCTCGACGTCTATGGCTATGGCTACGGACCGAACAAGGCGAGCCCGACCGGTGTGAACTTCACGAGCGAAGCGTCGGTTGAGCGCAAGCCCAACCTCTTCGGGGTCGAAAGCTGACCGGCCAGTTTGAACAGAACGAAGCAGGCCAATGTCGCCATCCGCCCCTACCGAAGAACGAGAACAACTAATCGGATGACTGCAGCCTTAGACCGGAAGGACCGGCACTTGAGTAACGTGTATCCCCCGCCGCCAATTCTCGCGCTCATCGCGCGGGACCGTCCTCCAGCGCTGCCCGGCGTATAACGTTCAACCGGTCTTCGGGGACGAGACATGCACGCAACGCTGCGCAAGGTAGATCTTGCTCTGTTCCTGCCATCGCTGATCGGCGGCGGCGCAGAGCGCGTCATGGTCAGCCTCGCAAACACGTTCGCCGCAAGAGGACACAGCATCGACCTTGTGCTCGCGAGCGCGACAGGACCCTACATTGATGATGTCGTCCCTGCGGTCCGCATCGTCGATCTGAAGTCATCGCGCGTGCTGACGAGCATTCCGAAGCTGGCGCGCTACATCCGCGAAACGCAACCGTCCTCGATTCTCTCGGGCATCTACCACGCAAACCTCGCCGCAATTCTGGCGCGCCAGATATCCGGCCGCCGCGAGCGGCTCATCATCAGCGAACACAACAGTCTGGAGCCCCTCTCCAAGAGCAGAACCGGCGCAATCGCGTTATACCTGATGCGCAGGCTGTACCCACGCGCCGATGGAATCTCTGCCGTCTCCTCCGGCGTCGCCGAGGACCTTCAGTCCTATCTCGGACTGCCCAAGGAAAGCGTTCGGGTCGTCTACAACCCTGTCGTCACCAGCCAGCTGTCGGCGCGCGCAAAGGAGCCGCTTCACCACGAATGGACGCAGCCAGGAGCGCCTCCGATCATTCTCGGCGTCGGACGGCTGTCCCGACAAAAGAACTTCGAGATGCTGGTGCGTTCCTTCGCGGCGATTGCCGACACGATGGACGCGCGTCTCGTCATCCTCGGCGAGGGTGAACTGCGCCCGGCGCTTGAAGACCAGATCCGCACGCTGGGGCTGGAAGACCGCGTCCTGATGCCCGGCTTCGTTGCCAACCCTTACCAATGGATGGCGCACGCCAGGGTCTTTGCTCTGTCCTCGCGATGGGAGGGGCTTCCCGGCGTCCTGATCGAAGCAATGGCGTGCGGCGCCAGCGTGGTCGCAACCGACTGCCGCAACGGCCCGCGCGAGATCCTCGAAGATGGTAAGTACGGCCGCCTCGTCCCGGTCGATGATGACGACGCGATGGCCAAAGCGCTGGCCCTCAGCCTCAAAGCGCCCACACCCCCGGAGACCCACGCACGCGCCCTGACCTTTAATCCGGACGCCTCCGCCGACGCCTACGCAGAGCTACTCTCGATCGAGCGAAACGATGTCTGCATCCGCTCAAGCTAGGAATGTCGCATACGTCCTGCTCGCGGCGATCTTCTCGCAGGCGATGATCGCGGTCGACTGGCCGGGGCTGTTCCTGGACGTGAACGGTTTTCCGATGGTCGATCGCGACGTCTATCTCGGCCAGATTTTCGACAGCAACCTGCCGACCGACTACCTTATCTACGACTCGCCGATCGACTACGTGACCAACGAATACCTCTGGAGTTCGTCGCTCGCCTATCTGACGCGCGACATGGCGATCCCGCCCGAACGCGTCTTCTACTTCATCTCCACGGCCTGCCTGTTCATGTTTGCGCTCGTCACGCTGCTGCGCGCCGGGCCGGTCTATGCGCTGCTGCTGATCAATCCGCTCGTCGTCGACTTCGCTTTCTCGCAACTGCGTCTGGCATTGGCGATCTCAATCCTTCTGCTGGCTTTGCTATTGCGGCGCATGCCGCCCTTGGCGCTGGCGATCGCCGCACTCTCGCTTCTGATCCACACAGCATCCATCATCTTCATCGCGCTGTACCTGCTGGCCGAATGGTTGCCGCCAGTGGACCGGAACAAGCGCTTCGCCATATCCACGCCCGCCATTCTCCTCGCAGCCGGCGCCGCCATAGCCGTAGCAACCGGTCCGGCGCGAGAGATGATCCTCAGCGCAGTTGGAGACCGCCGCGTCGAATACCCGAACATGAGCAGTTCGCTCTTCTACCTCTCGTTCTGGGTGTTCAACTGGGGTCTGTTCCTGACGTCCATCAAGCGCTTCTTTGCGTCGACTGATCAACGCTTCGCCTTCGCCGTCCTCTCGATCGTCGCCTTCAACCTCCTCTTTGCGGGATACTCGACGCGGTTCATCGCCGCGATCTTCCCGTTTCTGATCATCAGCGCATCGCGGTTCACCGGCTGGCAGTCACTCGCGATCAAGGCGGCGTTCCCGCTCTACAGCCTCATACAATGGCTGTTCTGGATCAGGGTGTTCTAGGCGGTGACAGCGCTTGCACCATCCGGCCGGCGTCGTGTCCTTCACGTCATCACCAGCCTTCACGATGGCGGCGCACAGGCCGCCCTTCTCCGGCTTTGCCGTCACCCGGATTCGGGCCAGCATCACGTTGTATCGCTGACGGAGGGCGGCAAGTACGTTTCAGCCCTGCGCGACCTCGGCATAACCGTCGACTGCCTCAATTGGCCGCGCGGCAAGATCACTCTCGGCGGACTGTGGCGCCTGCGCTCCATTTTGCGCACCGTTGATCCCGATATTGTCCAGACATGGCTCTACCACGCCGACCTCGTCGGCGGCCTCTCGCGCGTCTTAGCGGCCATGATCGCATCAGCTGGGGCATCCGAAACTCCACGCTCGATCAGGCCGGCTCCAGCCCCGGCACGGTCCGTGTAATGAAGCTGTGCGCCAGCCTCTCGCGCCTGATCCCGCAACGAATCATCTGCTGCGCCTCGCGGGCGGCTGAAGTCCACGCAGACCTCGGCTACGACCTCGATCGCATGAAGATCGTCTACAACGGATACGACATCGAGGAGTTCAGACCATCTCCGGAAGGGCGGGCCGCCGTTCGCGCCGAACTCAATCTCGGCGCAAGCCCAGTCATCGGCTGCGTGGCGCGCTTCGACGCCCAGAAGGATCACGCCACCCTCCTTGAGGCGCTGTCCATCGTCGCCAGACAGAACCCAGCCTTCAAATGCCTGCTGGTTGGCCGCGGAATGGACCGCGCGAACACAAAGCTCACAGACCAGGTCAATCAACTGGGCCTCAGCGAGCACATGCTGGCGGTCGGAGAACGCTCGGATATACCCGCCGTCATGAATGCGCTCGACATTCACATCCTGTCGTCCGCCTTCGGCGAAGCCTTTCCCAACGCCGTCGCCGAAGCCATGGCCTGCGGGACGCCGTGCATTGCAACCGATGTCGGCGACGCATCCCTCATCATCGGCCAGACCGGCTGGATCTGCGAACCGCGAAACCCAAACGCAATGGCCAGCGCCCTTGTCGACGCCCTCGATCAACTCAACGACGCCGAAACCTGGCGAACCCGAAAAGCGGACGCGCGCGCCCGGATCGTCAACAATTTCACGATCGATCAAATGGTCAGCGGCTTCACCGGCGTCTGGGACGACATGATGACGGGCCGGCCAGCATGATCAGGCGCCGGGTGCTCATCCTCTCGACCAACGCCGATCTGGCCGGCGCCCCGCTGCACGTGCTGGCGCTCCTGAAGGGCGCGCCGGCAGACATCGAATACACCTGCGTCTTTGGCGAAGAGGGACCGGTCGCCGACAGCGCGCGCGCGCTGGACCTCGATGTCCACATCGTCCCGGAAATGCGCAGCCAGCTCAATCCGGCGCTCGATCTGAAGGCGCTCAAACGCCTCCACGACATCGCAAGACAGGTCGAGCCCGCGATCATTCACTGCCACAGCACAAAGGCGGGCATGCTCGGCCGCCTCACCGCACAGCGGCTGGGCGTCCCCTCTGTTTTCACAGTGCATGGCTGGGGCTGGGAAGGCGGCGGCCCCGTTCGCAAGTTGGCGACCTGGACCGTTGAAGCTGGCCTGAGCAGACTGTGCAGGAACGCCCGCTACATCTTCGTATCGCAGGCGACCGCCAAACAGGGCCAGCGCGCCCTGAAACTGCGCGACGATCAGGGTATGGTGATCTGGAACGGCGTCGAAGACCTGCCGCTAACTCCAGAACCTACAGCGTCCGGAGATGCCCCGGTCAGGATCCTGATGGTCGCGCGCATGGCGCCCCAGAAAGATCACGAAACGCTCGTCCGCGCGTTCGCTCGCCTCGGCCCGGGCTGGGAACTCTGGCTCTGCGGAACCGGAACCGACACGCCCGAGTTTAAGGCGAACTGTCAAACTTGGCTCGCGCAATCATCGCCAGCGCTCCGCGACATACGCTTCATGGGCGCCCGCTCGGACATACCGGACCTGCTCGCGCGCACGGACATCTTCGCGCTCACGTCAGTATATGAGGCGCTGCCCATCTCGATCATCGAAGCCATGCGCGCAGGCCGCGCCATCGTCGCCAGCAATGTCGGCGGCGTCAGCGAACTGATCCAGTCCGGACAGACCGGCGAACTCGTACCCCCGGGAGATGTCGAAGCCGTCGCCACGGCGCTGCAGAACCTTCGAGAACAGGAAGAGCGGGCGAGGCTCGGACAGGCGGCCCGCGCACGCTTTATGCAACACTTCCACGTCGATCGGATGATTTCGAAAGTCACCGATCTCTACACAAGTCTGGCGCCTCTGCGCCCTCTCCCCAAAACAAAGGCAGACGCGACCGCACAATGACAACAGACCCACAAAGGATTCTGGTGATCGGCGGCGCGGGCTTCATCGGCTCCGTCCTGTGTCCGCTTCTCAAGGCGGACGGACACACCGTCATCATCATGGACAAGAAACCAGCGCCTACGGACGGCAGCGCTGCCACTTATATTCAGGGCGACATTCGCAACCGCGAGGACGTCGACAGGGCGATCGCGAATTGTCAGCTGGTCATCAACCTGGCGGCAGAGCATCAGGATAACGTCCGACCGCTCTCGCTCTATACAGATGTCAACGTGACCGGCGCCAGCATCCTGTGTGAGGCCGCCGAGGCGGCTGGCGTCAACCGCATTCTCTTCACCTCCTCGGTCGCCGTTTATGGAAGCCAGCCCCGGCCGATGGATGAAGAAACCAGCCACGACTACTTCAACGAATATGGCCGAACGAAGCACCTCGCCGAAGGCGTATTCCACGACTGGCTTGAGCGAGGCTCCGAACGTCAGCTGACCGTCCTGCGTCCCACCGTCGTGTTCGGCCCCGGCAATCGCGGCAATGTCTACAACTTCCTCCGCCAGTTGAAGCATGGACCCCGGGTGCGCATCGGCGACGGCCGCAACGTGAAGTCGATGGCCTACGTCGAGAACATTGCAGCCTTCATCGCCTTCCTCGTGCGGCGGCCCGTGAGATACGAGGTCTTCAATTACGCAGACAAACCGGACTGCAACGTTCGCGAACTGATCGCTCACATCGACGCCGCGCTGGGCAGGCCGCAGAACGCCCGGCTCACCATTCCCTACCCGGTCGGCCTGTTGATGGGGTACGGTTTCGACGCGCTCGGTTTCGTACTCCGCCGCCCGCTTCCGATCAGCGGCGTGAGGATCCGCAAGCTGTGCTCACCTTCAGAAATCAACGCCGAGCGCGCCTTCGCCACAGGCTTCATCGCGCCCGTTGATCTCCGCGCCGGCCTCACAGACATGATCAACAATCAGGTCTAGCGCGGCGATCAGCGCCTCAGGATCACGACGCGCATCCAGCACTCCCGGAAGAGCCAGTAAACGCCCGGCGCAGCGTTCGCGACAGCGGCGATGATCCGCCCGCGTTTCTTGGGAAAGTGTCTCAGGTACGACCGCTCCGCATACTCCATCCGCCCGAAGCGCGCGCCAAACTGCCGTTCCAGTTCCTTGCGGGAAAGATAGTTGGTCGAGCTGTCGAGATAGGCGCGGTTCTCGCTAACCACCTGTCGCCATCCAAGCCCGCGCTGCCTGCCGGTCCTGACGCCCGCGATCGCCCATAACGACAGCCAGGCCCTGCTGCGGATGATCGATGCGAGCGGAACGAACACATGCGGTTCGATCAGCATGTAGCGCGATGGAAAGATATGCAGACACACACCGTCCGGCTTTAAGACGCGCCGCATCTCGTCGAGCACAGCCGGATAATCCTGCACATGCTCCATGACCTGATTGCTGACCACGAAGTCAAACTCCGCATCCTGAAACGGCAGCCGATAAGGCGTCTCGATCAGCCGGATACGTCCCTCATCGCTCAATTCGCCAACCAGAGGGCCGGGCTTGAAGCCGAGATCGCAGCCATAACTGTCCAGCCCGAGCGCCATCCAGTCGGCGACGGTCTCCCCATTGCCGCAGCCAAGATCAAGCAGCCGGTCGCCCGCTTGGGGCGACCGGCCTAAACCACGACCTGCATCCGACAGGATCTGTTGCTGGAGTTTGGCGACATAGCTCATGAGCGGCGTCCATCGCCGGCGGCCCGAGCTTGTGAGCCATCAGACACGGCCGCCTTCGCGACACCGGTCGCAACCATACGAATGCTGGATCGGCGCGCGCCTATGTCCGGCACCTGTCGCTAGCGGGCGGCGGTGACTGTGCTGCCTGATCCAACTGCCTACTTCGCCCCGTGCCCGTTCACCACGACCTTCACCGTCTTGCACAGCACCAGAAGATCAAGCCAAAGCGAGAAGTGCTTTATGTAAAAGAAATCGTACTGCAGCTTTACAGCCGCCTCCTCGAGCGTGGTGACATGCCCCTGGTTGACCTGCGCCCACCCGGTAAGCCCGGGCCGCACCGTATGCCGGTACCTGTAGAATGGGATATGCTCGCTATACCACTGGGATAGCGGAACAGCCTCCGGGCGCGGACCGATCCAGCTCATCTGGCCGCGCAGGATGTTGAGGATCTGCGGCAGTTCATCGATCCGGGTGCGTCGGAGAATCCTGCCCATGGCGGTGATGCGCGCATCACGCTCCTGGGTCATCAGCGAGCCGATCTCCTCAGCCTCATCGACCAGCCGCATCGACCGAAACTTGTAAACAGTGAACCGCTTGCCGCCCTGTCCAATGCGCTCCTGACGGAACAGCGCAGGGCCCTTGCTCTCGATCCGGATCGCCGCCCCGATCAGCAGAAGGAAAGGCGCAGTGAACACCAGGACCGCCAGCGCGAGAATTCTATCAAGGAAGACCTTCACGCCGGCATAAACAACATCCGGCAACAGCGACCCGAGGCGCGTCTCCGACAACCGCTCAACAACGACCCGCCCCGTCAGCGACTCCAGCAGCTGGCGGGAATCGTAAATCGGCCGCCCGCTCAATGCGCAATCCGTGACGAAGTCCTCCCAGGCACGGTCCAGCTGCTGGCGAAGGTCCACGACAACAGGCGTCGCATCGCCCGGATCCGCGCTGGCGCTCGACAACGTGCTGCAGTTTACCAGCCCCAGGTGCTGAAGCGCCTCTGTCTCAACCCCGGGAACAATCGAGAGGTTCGGCCGCCCCCATCGCCGCGCGGCGAGAAAGATCACGTAGAAGAATGCAACCGTGAGCACAAAGCTGGTGAGAACCAGGAACCGGCTATAGTCGATCCGCATCATGAAGAAGATCAGCATCGTGAATCCGTAGGATCCAACGAAGATCGGCAGGATGAAGCTCGACGCCCTCACGCCCGGATACTCGGAAAGCTTGCGAACGAAGAAGTAGCCAAGCGCCATCGCCCACCCCATCCCGATGAGCGAGGCTTCGACGTTGACCATCGGACCCAGCACGTCGATCAGCGCCTGATACAGCAGAGCAGGCAGGGCGACCGCCACAAACAGTCCGACGAACAACTGGACGCCGATGCCGCTCGTATAGCGAAGGAAGGCTGACGCGGCCGCAGACTTCGTGGCGACGCGTCCACGCAGAGCAGCAAGATCCAAAGTTGTCAGCTCGTTGAGGTTCACATCAGGTCCCGCTCATCACCTGCACACTAGGAGCACTCGCCCAACGCGCGAATTCAATCCGATCGCATTGTGTCACATGTAGCGAACTGGCTCCTGACTGTAGGTCAGTTTCACCAGACTGCCTACCGAATTGGCGCCCAGCAGGTCCGTTCGCCTGCACGTTCAGGTGCGGATTCGAAGCGCGTCAGGAGCGCTCTACTCGACGCCCCACGTCTTCCGGTGAAACGCCCAGGCGGACGACACGATCGTGTCGATGTCTGAAACCTTCGGCGTCCAGCCCAGCTTCTCGCGGCTCAGCGTCGTGTCGGCGTAAAGCGCGATGGCGTCCCCGGCGCGGCGCGGCGCAATCTCGTACGGAACCTTCCGCCCGGTCGCAGTTTCCACTGCCTTCAGCACCTCGAGCACCGTGCGTCCCTGCCCCGTGCCGAGATTGAGCTGCAGCTTCTGTTCGCCCTGCATCAGCTTGTCCGCCGCCAGGATATGCGCATCCGCAAGATCGGAGACATGGATGTAGTCGCGTTCGCACGAACCGTCGCGCGTCGGGTAATCATCGCCGAAGAACTTCATCGGCCCGCCACGGCCAATCGCTGCGCCGATTGCGTTCGGGATCAGGTGCGTCTCCGGGTCGTGCCGCTCGCCGGTCTCCGCATCGAGATCCGCCCCCGCCGCATTGAAATAGCGCAGCGCGGTAAACTTCAGCCCGTTCGCCTTCGATACGCTCTCGAGAATCTGTTCCGCCATCAGCTTGGAGCGCCCATAGACGCTCACCGGACGCTTCGGCTGGTCCTCGGTCAGAGGCAGTTTTTCGGGGTCGCCATAGATCGCGCAGGTCGAAGAGAACACGAACTTGTCGACGCCCTCTTCCATCATCACCCGCACAAGGTTCAGGACGCCGGCGACGTTGTTGTCGTAATACATGAGCGGCTTGGCTTCGCTCTCGCCGACCTCGATTTTGGCCGCGAAGTGCATCACCGCATCCGGCTTGTACTCCCGGATCGCCGCGCGAACCGCCTCAGCGTCGCGGATATCGCCCTCAACCAGCGGTCCCCACTTCACGCTGTCGGCATGCCCGGTCGAAAGGTTGTCGAACACGATTGGCTCGCGGCCTTCGCGGTGCAGCGCCTTGGCGGCGTGTGAACCGATATACCCGGCTCCGCCCGCAACCAGAACACGCTGTGCCTTCATGTCCCACCCTTAACCATCATCGCCCCAACGCACGTCCCGGCCAGCCTGTCCCGGCGCGCCACACAGGACAACAGACCTGACATGCAGACGGGACAGATCGCGCAAGACCTGCGCTAGCGTTTGGTCCGCTTTGCAACCTTTCGGCCAGCCGCCTTGACGAGTTTGCCGCTCGCCGCCGCCGTCTTGCGGGGACGAGCAGCGCTCTTTGGCTCCGGTGCGCTGTCGCTCGCCTCAAGGGCCTCGATCACCAGCGCAATGGCGTCATCGACCTGATCCTCGGAATCCGATTGCGCCATCACCCGCAGCTTCGGCTCAGTGCCGGATTTCCGCACCAAAAGCTGACCGCGCGCGCCAAGCCGGCGCTCGGCCTCGGCGATCGCCGCCTTCACCTGCCGCCGCGCCAGCGGGTCTGAGCTGCCCTTGTATGGCCGGTTCACCAGCTTCTGCGGCGTCGGGTCGAACACATGCGCGATCTCCGACAGCGGACGCTCCTGCTCCACCATCACCGCCAGCACCTGAAGGGCGGCCAGAAGGCCATCCCCGGTCGTCGAGAAATCCGACAGGATGATGTGCCCGGACTGCTCGCCGCCGACATTGATGCCAGCCTCTTTCATCCGGCCCACGACATAGCGATCACCGACCTTCGTGCGGTCCAGCCGCACGCCCATGTCCTTCAGCTTCCACTCAAGCCCAAGGTTGGACATCACGGTCGCAACCACAGCCTTCTGGCTCAGCTTGCCCTTGTCCATCCAGTTCTGGGCGATCACGCCCAGCAGCTGGTCGCCGTCAATAATCCGCCCGCGCTCGTCACACAGCACCACCCGGTCAGCGTCGCCATCCAGCGCGATGCCGATGTCCGCGCGATACTTGTGAACCGCGTTGACCAGCGCATCCGTGTCGGTCGAGCCGACCTCCTGGTTGATGTTGAACCCGTTCGGATCAGTGCCGATCGGCAGCACTTCGGCGCCAAGCTCATAAAGAGCCTTGGGCGCCACCTTGTAGGCCGCGCCATTGGCGCAATCGATCACGATGCGCAGCCCGTTCAAGCGCAAACGCCGTGGGAACGTCGCCTTGACGATCTCCACATAGCGCGACTGAGCATCATCGACCCGCTTGGCCCGGCCGAGGTCAGGCGAAGCGGCAAGTCCCTCATCCAACGGCCGCCCCATCAGCTCCTCGATAGCCATTTCGGCGTCGTCTGACAGCTTGAACCCGTCCGGCCCGAACAGCTTGATCCCGTTGTCGGCATAATGGTTGTGGGAAGCCGAAATCATCACGCCAAGATCGGCGCGCAGCGACCGCGTCAGCATCGCCACCCCCGGCGTCGGCAGCGGCCCGAACAGCACCACGTCCATGCCCTTGGCGGTAAAACCAGCCGTCAGGGCAGGCTCCAGCATATAGCCCGACAGACGCGTATCCTTGCCGATCACCACAAGATGGCGGCGCTGGTCGGCCTGCCGGAAATAGGTCGCAGCAGCCATGCCCAGCCGCATCCCCATTTCGGGCGTAACCGGCCATGAATTCGCCGTGCCGCGAATCCCATCCGTCCCGAAAATCTTGCGTTCGGACATCAAACTCTACTCCCTCAACCTTCCAGCCGATTGGCGCCACATCCAGCACGCATTAGCCAGATACCGCCCTGACATTGTGAGATTCGTGACGCAGGGCGCCCGAGTTGTGCAATGTCGTAGACGACCGGGCGACGGTAAACGACCCAATTCGCGCCCGGGCAAGCCCTGTCGTTAAGCTGCTTACGTGTACGAGGCATAAATGTGTGGAATTATTGGGATTCTTGGCAACCAGCCGGTCGCGCTCGATCTCGTGGAATCCCTGCGCCGCCTGGAATACCGCGGCTATGATTCGGCTGGCGTCTGCCTTCTGCATGACAATGAACTCACCCGCCTGCGCGCGCCGGGCAAATTACAGAACCTCAATACGCTCGTTGCAAAAGCCGAGCTCCCCGGCGTCATCGGCATCGGCCACACCCGCTGGGCCACGCACGGCAAGGCCAACGAATCCAACGCCCACCCGCACGCCGCCGGCCGGGTCGCCATCGTCCACAACGGCATCATCGAAAACTTCCGCGAACTGCGTGAAGAGCTGCAGCGCGAAGGCCGCAGCTTCAACACCGAAACCGACAGCGAAGTCATCGCCCATCTCATCGATTTCGGCCTCGAACAGGGCCTCGCGCCGAAGGAAGCGATGCACAAGGCGCTCGGCAAGCTCCGCGGCGCCTTCGCCATCGCCGCCATCATCTCCGACCAGCCCGACCTGATCCTCGCCGCCCGCAAGGGGTCCCCGCTCGTCATCGGCGTCGGCGACGGCCAGATGTATGTCGGCTCGGACGCCCTCGCCGTTGCACCCTTCACCGACCGCGTCATCTACCTCGACGATGGCGACTGGGCTGTCGTCTCGCGCGCCGGCGCCGAGATCTTCGATGAAGCCGGCAAGCCGGCCGACCGCGCCACCCATATCGTGCAGGGCGCAGGCGCCGCCGCCGAAAAAGGCAACCACCGCCACTTCATGCAGAAGGAAATCTACGAGCAGCCCGACTTCATCGGCCGCACGCTCTCCGCCTACATCGACGCCTTCGCGCACACCGTCGCCCTGCCCGCCGACGCCCGCAACAATATCGACTTCGCCAAGATCGACCGCATCCAGATCGTCGCCTGCGGCACGGCCTTCTACGCAGGCCTCGTCGCCCGCTACTGGTTCGAGCAGATCGCCGGCATCGGCGCCGACGCCGACATCGCCTCCGAATTCCGCTACCGCTCGCCGGTCCTATCCCCCAACACGCTGGCGATCTTCGTCACGCAGTCCGGCGAAACCGCCGACACGCGCGCGGCGCTCGACTATTGCAAGTCGAAAGGCGTCCAGACCGCCGCAGTCGTCAACGTGCTGACCTCAACCATCGCCCGCGAATGCGACATCGTCCTGCCGACCCATGCCGGAGTCGAGATCGGCGTCGCCTCGACGAAGGCCTTCACCGCCCAGCTCTGCACCCTGCTCGCAACCGCCATCGCCGCAGCCCGCGCTCGCCAGGCCATCACCGCCGAACAGGAAGCCGAACACGTCCAGGCCATGCTGGAACTCCCCCGCATCGTCGCCGACGCCCTGAAGACCGAAGAAGACGTGCAAGCGCTGGCCGTCGAACTCGCCAAGGCGCGCGACGTCCTCTACCTCGGGCGCGGCCACTACCCGATCGCCCTTGAAGGCGCGCTCAAGCTCAAGGAAGTCTCCTACATCCACGCAGAAGGCTACGCCTCCGGTGAGCTCAAGCACGGCCCCATCGCGCTGATCGATGAGGAAACCCCGGTCGTCATGACCGCGCCCTACGACGAGCTGTTCGAGAAATCCCTCTCAAACCTCGAGGAAGTCTCTGCCCGCCACGGCCGCGTGCTGCTGGTGTCCGACCGCCCCGGTCTCGACAAGGCGAAGGATGCGCCCTGGGCGACCCTCGAAGTCCCGACCTGCGCATCGGTCATCCAGCCCATCGTCGCGGTCATCCCGCTCCAGCTCCTCGCCTACCATGTGGCGGTCGAGAAGGGCACCGACGTGGACCAGCCCCGCAACCTCGCGAAGTCCGTCACCGTCGAATAGGTCCCGCAACACGGTTAACGCCGCCTGCGCCCGATCAGCGCCCGCAATCTGAATCGCCCGCCCGCGACGCGTTGCGCGCCATTGGTGCACGCGCGAGACGCAACTTAACCCTATCGCATTGATGTCTGGGTGAATTCGCTCGCACCCCGCCGCCGCCCCAAGTTACAAAACGGCACATCAATTGCTCGTCACGGGCAATGGATACGATACCGTGGGGCGAAAGCTGGCCCTGCACCCCGTACACGGGAATTGAGAGAGCGAACTGGTGCCAAGTATGCGAGAACTGTCCCGACAGGTCGGCAGGCTGTGCCTATTTGCGCTGATCGGCGCGCTCGCCTCGATCGTCCTGACCCTCCCGCTCATTGGCCTCAACATCCTCTCTGCCTCGATCGATCGCACCCAGATCACCGCTCACGTCGAGGAGGCCTTCGCTGAGGAAGACCTCGTTTTCGAGAACTTCCTCCGCACCAACACCCATCTGGGTTCCCACCAGTTCAACGACTGCCTGATCCTGATGCAGCTGGTCGATGACCGCTCGCCCGCCGTCCAGCGCGCCCTGTCGCCGCTGTCATGGTCGGCCCAGGGAACCGGGAGCAATCTCCCGCAGAACGCCAGCGGATCGATGTGCGAGAAACTGCACGACTTCGTCGACGGCACCAACGTGCCCGCGGTCGAGGACAAGGAGCCCTACCACCGCTACCTCCACGGCCACACGGCGCTGGCCGGCGTCGCCCTCTCGATCCTGCCGCTCAACCTCGTGCGCCATCTCTTCAGCTTCGTGATGTGCATCGCCGTCGTCGGCCTCCTCGTCGCCGCCATTCACCGCGCCGCCAGCGCTGCCACGCAGCAGACGCTGGTCCGCTCGCTCGACGTCGCAACGGTCGGCATCGGCCTCATGCTCTTCTTCGGCCTGCAATACTTCAGCCCGTCCCTGTCGCACTTCCCGTCCGACGTCATCCTCATCGGCTACATGGCGTGCGTTCTCCTGTTCGACTTCTCGACCTGGAAGCTGTGGCGGCTCGCAGCCCTCCACGGCGCCTTCGGCGTTCTCACCGCCTACTTCGAGTTTCTCACCGGCGGCATTCCGCTCGGCCTGTCGCTGATCTTCATCGGCTTCGCTGCCCACGGCCTGCGCGATCCGAGCTACGACGCGCTCTCCCGGGCGCTCGGCGCCGCCACGGCCTTCGTCACCGGCGTCGTCGGCGCATTCGTCACCAAGCTCGCCATGACCGTCGCCGTCTTCGGCCCGGCCGTCATCACCGAATTCCTTTACGGTCTCGCCCGCCGCACCGTCGGCGACGAGAGCACCGGCAGCGTCTACCCATGGGATGCGGCCCGCGCCATCGCCATCGGCGCCTACGATGTCGGCTCGGGCTGGTGGGCGCTCGGCTTCCTCATGCTGGCCGCCAGCAGCCTGATCTTCGTCTACACGCTGTTCCGCGTCTGGCAGACCCGCAAGTCAGGCGCGCCGGACTCCAGAATTATCCTTCTGATCCTCGGCGCGCTCAGCGTTTACCTTTGGTGGGCTGTATTTTCCCAGCACACGGTGCAACACTTCTTCTTCATGGCGCGGATTGGTGTTGGTCCGATTATTGCCAGTGCACTGCTGGCGGCGACGATGTTCCATAAACCACTCGTGGCGAGCCTGCGCCATGCGTTGCGCTTCGGACCACCAGCTCCGAAGCTTCAGGAGGAGCAACCCTCGTGACCAGTATCGATACGCCCACACCGACGGCCCAGTCGCCAGGTGTCGACACCGGCCCCAAAACCCCACGTCGCTCGATCGACGACCTGACGATCGCCGTCGTGGTGCCCTGCTATAATGAAGAGGTCACGGTCGCGAAGGTCATCGCCGACTTCAAGGCGGCGCTGCCGACCTGCACCGTCCACGTTTACGACAACAATTCCACCGACAAGACCGCCGAAGTCGCCCGCGAAGCCGGCGCCATCGTTCGCCACGAACGCCAGCAGGGCAAGGGCAACGTCGTCCGCCGCATGTTCGCCAACGTCTCCGCCGACGTCTACGTCATGGTTGACGGCGATGCGACCTACGACGCTTCCGCCGCGCCTGCGCTGATCGAAACCCTGATCGCAGGCGAGCACGACATGATCGTCGGCGCACGCCGCCACGAGAACGCCGCCGCCTACCGCATGGGCCACCAGTTCGGTAACCGCGCCCTCACCGGCCTCGTCGCCACGATCTTCCGCACCGACCTCGACGACATGCTCTCGGGCTACCGCGTCATGTCGCGCCGCTTCGTCAAGAGCTTCCCAGCCCTCTCCTCCGGCTTCGAGATCGAGACCGAGCTGACGGTGCACGCCCTTGAAATCGGCGCCTCCATCGAGGAAGTGCCGACCCACTACAGCGAGCGCCCGCCCGGCTCCCAGAGCAAGCTCCACTCGATCCGCGACGGCATCCGCATTGTCCGCCTCATCGGCCGGCTGGTGCGCGACGAACGTCCGATGGAATTCTTCGGCCTCTGCGCCGGTGTGCTTGCACTGGCCTCGGTCGTGCTCGGCCTCCCGGTCGTGCTGGAATACTTTGAAACCGGCCTAGTCCTGCGTCAGCCGACCTGGATCGCGGCCGTCACGCTTCTCGGCGGCGCCTTCCTCAGCTTCGCCTGCGGCCTCATCCTCGATGGCGTCGCCAGAAGCCGGCAGGAAACCCGCCGACTGACCTATCTCGGCCTCGACCCCTGCCCGAACCCCTACGAAAAGTGACAAAAATCCCGCCTATCGTGCGCTTCGCCGGCGTCGGCGTTCTCGGCTTCTTCGTGGACGCCGCAACGCTGATCGCGATGCTGCAGTTTTTCCCCGAAGGCATCGCACGCTTCATCGCGTTCTGCGTCGCCGTCACCTTCACCTACATGGCCAACCGCTGGTTCACCTTCGACGCCAAGGGTCAGCCAGGCTTCTTCCGCTCTTACGTCAAGTTCATCATCGCCAATTCCGGCGGCGGCATCGTCAACCTGATCGTGTCCACGACAGCGCTGAAGCTCGACCTGCCGGTCGTCAGCCATCCGGTGATCGCGGTCGGCATCGGCTCGATCGCCGGCATGCTGATCAACTACACCCTGTCACGCCGCTTCGTCTTCGCCCGGCAACCAAAGCCGGACTGACAGCAATCACCCCCGATAAGGGTCCCGCCCGTCCGACAGGAATTGCTCGACGTGCGCCACGTCTTCCGGGCTGTCGATCCCCGCGCTCGGAAGCTCTGACGGCTCAACCTCCACAGCATGGATGGTCAGCCCGTTCTCCAGGAACCGCAGCTGCTCCAACCCCTCCAGCTCTTCGTAGGCCGACGGCGCCATCCCCGCGACCCGCTCCAGCGCCCCGCGCGAATACCCGTAAAGTCCGATATGCTGATAAACCGGCGACAATCCGCCCGCCGCGCGCAGCTTGTCTTCCTTCCGCATCGCGGGAACGATGGTCTTTGAAAACCAGATCGCCTTGCCGTCCGCGCCGCGAATGCACGTCGTCCCGGAAAACGGCGTCACCTTCTTGCGCGCACGCAGCGCATCCAGCGCCTCCCAGCTCAGCTGAACCACCGGCGTCACCACATCGCCCTTCGCCGCGTTCTCGATCACCGCAGCGACCTGCGCCGGCGGCGTGAACGGCGCATCCCCCTGCAGGTTCACGACAAAGTCCGCCTCCGCCGCCGCCATCTCTGCCGCCGCGCGCACCCGGTCCGTGCCCGACGCCAGCGCGGGATCCGTCATAACCGACTGAACCCCGATTTCCGCGCAATGCGCCGCAATCCGCTCGTCATCCGTCGCCACCAGAACCAGCGCGCCGGACGCCTCCGCCGCCCGCCGCGAAGCATCCACCGTCCGCGCCAGCATCGAAACGCCGGCAATCGGATGCAGCGGCTTGCCCGGAAACCTCGTCGAGCCAAAACGCGCAGGAATGATGATCGCCGTCTTCATGGCGAGCCTTCTAGCCGCTCAGACGAAAGCTGTCGAAGCGGAATTCACCCCCCGACACCGCCCAACTGGCGACGCGGGCAGCCTCCGCCAGCCGCGCCCACCCGAAACGCTGGCGCTAGCGTCAGTACTTTAGCCGCACCCCGCCATTCAGGATGAAGCCGTCATTGCGCGACCAGATATCGGTCGTCCATTGCCCGTCCGGCGCACGCGACGGCAGCAGCAACGGATGCTCCTTCGTCTGTCTTACATCCAGCAGGTTCTCGGCATTGATGAACCAGCTGGCCCTCCCCACCGTGATCTCCCCCAGAAGCCCAAGATGCCAATAGGGTTCGCTCACACTGAGATACGGATTGTCCGCCAGCCGCTGCTCGCCCGTGTAATACGCCTCGAAGCCCAAGCGCCCGCGCCCGTGCTGCTCCCACATCGCAACGAAGCCCGCCGAATGCTGCGGCGTCAGCTCGATCTCGCGCCGCCCGCCCATCGGGTCTCGCTCCGTCGCATCGAGATAGAGATAGCTGCCGGTGAGCTTCAGGTCGTTCCAGAAATACCGGAACAGCACCTCCGCCCCACGGATCTGCGTCTCCCCCGCCGCATTCACCAGCCGCACACGGTCATCCGGCCCGCCCGGCGTCGACGCAAACGGCTCCAGCTCGGTTACAGCCTCAACGTTCGACCCGAACACGCTGACATTCGCCTCGGCCGACGCAAACCGGTAGCCGACGTCGATCGACGCCGTCTCCGCCAGCTCCTCCGAAATGCCCTGCAACGGCGCCAGCCTGACAGCCCTGCCGCCTCGATGTCCTCGACAAACGGCGTCGGCGCAAAATAGCCCTGCCCGTATGACCCGCGGATCGTCCAGTCCCCGGACGGTACAGCACCGAAGCGCGTGGGCTGAACTGCGTCCCGAACGCGCTGTGATCGTCGAGCCGCCCGCTCAGCGACACCGAAACAATCTCGCTCAGGTCATGATCGACCTGCGCAAACAGCCCCGGTACATCATACGAATAATGGAACGCCGGAAACTGGTCCGACTGGAACACGTCCGACTGGAACGCCGCCCCCACCAGCCAGCCCGTCGCGCCGGTCCCGCCAGCGACAGACGTCTCGAGCAGATAGCTCTCATGGCTGTCATCCTCGAGTGTCGCGCCATAGCGGTGCTCATGATCCTGCACCATCGCCGACCCGCGCACGTTCAGCGTCAGCCCATCCTGCAGCGGCGTTTCCGAGATGAAGCCGCCATCCACACGCTGCGAATCCTGGTCTTGCGGAAACGGCGTCCCATCCGGCACGGTGCGCCCCGGCAGTGTCCCGCCTTCGCGCTGCTCGGTCATGAACCCCAGCGTCGCGTAAAGACTGGCGCCGCTATCGCCCTCCCAGAACAGGCGCGGCCGCGCGGTCCAGCGCTCATGCCCCGGCATGTCGATCCAGCCGTCCCCGTCGAAGTCCTTGACGCTCTGGCGGTGCGCCCCGCCCGTCAGCGACACGGCAAAGCTCTCATTGAGCGGCGCCTCGAAATACGCCGTCACATCCTGCCCGTCCTCGCTCGTCGCATTCAGCAACACCTCGCCCGCAGGCGAACTACCGGGCCGGCGCGACACCAGGTTGATCACCCCGCCCAGCGCCGAGCCGCCATATAGCGACGACGCCGATCCCTTGATCACCTCGACCTGCCCAAGGTCAGTCGGCGGGATCTGCAACAACCCGATCGACGCCGCCTGCCCGCCATAAAGCGGCAACCCATCGCTCAGGAGCTGCGTGTATCGCCCATAGAGCCCCAGCAGCCGGATGTTCGCAGCCCCCAGCGCAGGAGACGTCGTCTGCACCCTGACGCCGCCAGTCTCCGCCACGATCATCGAGATATTGCCCGGCCGCATCGCGGCTTTCTCCGCGATCTCCTCGGCGCCGATGATCTCCACGCGCACCGGCTCGTCATTGACCGCCCGGCCTGAGCGCGTCGCGCTCACAACGACGGTCTCGGCCCCCTCTCCGTGTTCGTGATCATCGTGACCATCGTGATGGTCCGCATGGTCGTCATGCTCATCCGCCGCGCTCGATGCGGCCGGCGGATCAATGGTCTGTGGTTCGGTCTGGGCCAGCGCGCGGTCAGCAGCAAGGCCATACGCAGCAAGTGCAATCGCCGACAGGCGAAGTGGAAACGACATCGGTTTCCGTCCTTTTCATGAGGTCTCTGAAATCAGCAGCGGACGGCGCGCCGCAACGCGCCGCATCATGCGGCCTCAGACCCTCGGCGGACGGAATAGGCTGTCAGGAGAAAGAACGACCCGCACAAAGTCGGTCGCAGGATGCACCCGCGCAGGCGGCGCAGCTTCGCCTTCCGCCAGCACCTCATGGCCAATCATGTGGAAGTGACACGCGCCGCAGGAATAGGTGCACGCGCCCTCCTCACCGGCGCCATGCTCATCGTCCACATCGCCGGTCTCAAGCGCATGCTCGATCGCGCCCACCGAATCACATTCCGGATCGCACTCGCCCGCCCACGACATCGGCGCCGCCAGCAGAACCAGTCCCAGCAGGAGAACCTTCATTCGTCCAGCCAGCGAGATGAGCAGCTTCCCATTCATGCGCCCACCTATACCCACGATTCCCCCGCTGCAAAGCCAGTTCACGCCAAGGTAATCAGCAACCCCATCCAGAACCCGCACGCGCTGGTCCAAGGCCGCCGTGCATGCTTGCAGGAAACGCGATAAGGACTCCCGAGATGCCCCGCAGCCGGAGAACTGGAATGTCTGACGCCCCGGTCTATCTGATCGCGAATTTCGAGATCGAGAACGCAGACACCTACCGGATCTACGAGAAGGGCTTCTTCCCGCTGCTCAGGAAGCATGGCGGCGAGTTCGTCACCTTCGATGACCGCTCAGAGACGCTCGAGGGCGACGGCGGCCTCAGCGGACGCATCGTGGTCTTCCGCTTTCCCAACGAAACCACCGCCCGGGCCTGGTACGCCGACCCGGACTACCAGGCATTGTCGGAACACCGCCGCGCCGGCACAAAGCTGAACTTCCTACAGCTGATCCACGGCATGCCTTCACGGAGCTGAACAATGAGCAGGAACCTACTCGCCTGGTGTCTCGCCAGCCTCATCGCCCTGATGGCGTCCGCGCCGGCAGCCGCTCAAAACCTCCTCGACCGCATCGAGCATCACGAAGTCTCGAACGACGGCGTCAACATCCACTACGTGACGGGGGGCGAAGGAGAGGTCCTCCTGTTCGTCCACGGCTTCCCGCACTTCTGGTACATCTGGAACGAGCAGATGGATGCGCTGTCGGACACCTACAAGACCGTCGCGATGGACACGCGCGCAGCCAACCTGAGCGATCAGCCGGACGGCGTTGAGAACTACAAACTCGAATACCTCATGAGCGACATCGACGCGGTCATCGAAGACCTCGGCGTCGATCAGGTCACGCTCGTCGCCCACGACTGGGGCGGCCTGGTGTCATGGTACTACGCCATGGACGAGCGCTATCGCGGAAAGGTGCAGCGGCTCGTCATGATGAACCTCACCCACCCCGTTACGTTCGCCCGCGCACTCGCCGAAGGCACCGACGCACAGAAGGAAGCAGTGCAGTACGCGTCCGACTTCCAGACGCCAGGGCTCGGCCCGAACATCGCCAGCTTTGCAGAGCGGATCGCCCAGAGCTACGCCGACCAGGGCGCGGGCGCCGTCGCCTTCGTTCAGGCAGGCTATGCAAGGTCGGACTTCGAGAAGCTACTCAACTACTACCGCGCCAATTTCGATATCTACTGGGGGCTCGACGATGCCGAACTCCCCAAACTCGACATACCCGTCCTGCAGTTTCACGGCCTCACCGACCGCGTCATCGACAAGGACGGTCTCAACCGCACATGGGACCACATCTCGTCCGACTACACGCTCGTCACCTACCCCGACGCCGGCCACGACGTTCAACGCGAAGCGGCCGACCGGGTCACAGCAATGATGCGCGCCTGGCTCGCCCTGCACTAGACCCGAACCACCGCGGGGGACTGAGCCGCCCGCCCCTGACGCCAGCAACCTCGCGCACCGAGCGACCGACGCTGTCGAACACTTTAGCCAACATTCTTGCGGCTCGTAGCGCCCCAGCGTCATTCCGGGCGAAGGCGCGCAGCACCAGAGACCCGGAACCCAGTCATCGCAGAAACTTCACCAGCTAGGTTCCGGCTCTCCCCGCGGACCCGTCCGCGGTTCGGCCGGAATGACGGAATGGAACCACCCCGAAAGCGCGGCCCGCCCTAGGCCAGCCCTTTCGCCAGCGCATCGAACGACTGGATCGTCCGCATCAGCTGCTCGAGCTCGCCCAGCGGCACCATGTTCGGCCCGTCCGAAGGCGCCTTGTCCGGGTCCTGGTGCGTCTCGATGAACACCGCCGCCACGCCAACCGCCGCCGCAGCCCGCGCCAGCACCGGCACATACTGCCGCTGCCCGCCCGATGTCGCGCCCTGGCCGCCCGGCTGCTGCACCGAGTGCGTCGCATCGAACACCACCGGCGCGCCCGTCGCCGCCAGCTCCGGCAGCGAACGCATATCGGTCACCAGCGTGTTGTAGCCGAACGACGCGCCGCGCTCGCACACCAGCACGTCCTTGCAACCCGCTTCCGCCAGCTTGTTCACGACATGCCGCATGTCCCACGGCGCAAGGAACTGGCCCTTCTTCACGTTCACCGGCTTGCCCGTCTCGGCGGCCGCAACCAGAAGGTCGGTCTGCCGGCACAGGAAGGCCGGGATCTGCAGCATGTCCACCGCCTGCGCCGCGATCGCGCACTGTTCCGGCAGGTGCACATCGGTGATCACCGGCAGGCCCGACGTCTCGCGAATCTCGTTGAACACATCCAGCGCATCGTCGAGCCCAACGCCGCGATAGGATTTCACGCTGGTGCGGTTCGCCTTGTCGAAGGAGGTCTTGTAGATGAGGCCGACGCCCAGCTTGTCGGCAATCTCGCGAAGCGCCGCCGACATCTCCAGCGCATGCGCCCGGCTCTCCAGCGCACACGGCCCCGCAATAAACGCCACCGGCAGGTCCTGCCCGATCCGCACCTTCCCGCGCGGCGCCGGCACCTCGACTACCTTGTTGACCTTCGCAACCGATCCATCAGCCATGACGACACCTCTTCCGGGACAGCGGCCCCGATTCCGCACCGCTCACGTAGTCCCGACCGTCAGCCGGCGCAATGCCGCGCCTCAGCCCTTACGGCGCACCCGGCGGAGCGCCTAGAGTATCGACTGCCCGGTCGACTTCCAGTCCTTCAGGAAGGCCTCAAGGCCCGTATCCGTCAGGATGTGCTTGTAAAGAGCGGCAAAAGTCTTCGGCGGGATGGTCGCGCAATCCGCGCCGATCAGCGCCGCATCCCGCACATGCGCCGTCGTGCGGATCGATGCGGCCAGGATTTTCGTCTCGAAATGGTAGTTGTCGTAGATCTGGCGGATCTCGCTGATCAGGTCCATGCCGGTAACGCCAGCGTCATCCAGCCGCCCGATAAACGGCGAGATGAAGTACGCGCCCGCCTTCGCCGCCAGCATCGCCTGCACCGAAGAAAAGCACAGCGTCACATTCACCTTCACGCCTTCATCCGCCAGCGTGCGCGTCGCCCGCAGCCCATTCTCCGTCAGCGGCAGCTTCACCACGACATTGTCGGCGATCCCCGCCAGATAGCGGCCCTCGGCCAGCATTCCGTCCACGTCAGTCGCCACCGCCTCGGCGCTCACCGGACCGGGAACGATCTCGCAGATTTCCGCAATCGCCTCGCCCATCTTCCGGCCGCTCTTGGCGATCAGCGACGGGTTCGTGGTGACCCCATCGATCAGCCCGCTCGCCATCGCCTCGCGAAGCTCGCCCACGTCGGCACTATCGATGAACAGCTCCATATCAGGCTCCCTCGCGCATCATCTTCATGTCCCGCGGCTCGGACGGGACAGCAGTCGGCTTCCGACGATACTGGAACAATTGCAAGATGTTGCCTACTTCCTTCGACGTCATCCGGTAAGCGCTGTTCGAATGCAGCATCGGCCGCTCGACCAGCCACCACAGGCAGACCGCGGCCGCAATGCTCATCGTCACCGCCGCATACAGGTAGAACCACGGCGCATTGGCGGCGCCGCCTACTGACACCAACGCCTGCGCGATCGGGAAGTGAACGATGTAAAGGCCGTAGGAAATCTCGCCATAGCGCGTGACGCCGAACAGCCGCGGCACAACCAGCCCGATCCAGATCACCACGCTCGACAGCGCCAGCGGCCGCAGCAACTCGTTCTCGGGAAGCCAGATCGAAACCACCAGGAGCGCCACCCCAAACGGCGCCGCGTTCAGCATCCAGCTGCGTTTGTCGCGGATCCAGTACAGCATGATCCCGCAGATGAAGAAGCGCATCTGCCCCGGCAGCTGGTAGGACAGCGTCTCCGCCCACGGACCCGCAATCGTCCCGCCCACGCCCGTCAGCACAAACCGCCAGAGCTCGGACGCAACATAAACGCCCGCCGCGACCGCCCACTTGTACTTGCCCGCCTTCATCAGCGCCCACGCCAGCAGCGGCAGCACGGCGTAGAACATCACCTCGATCTTCAGCGTCCACAGCGCGCCGTTGACCGCCGAGATCGGCGCATCGCCAAACAGGCCCGGTAGGTTCGGCTCCATGAAGTTCAGGAAGATCAGGTTCCAGCCAAGATATTCCAGCACCTCGTCTTGGTTCGCGCGCGCCTCCGCACTGAAGATGAGCGCGCCCGCAACGCTGGCCAGGATCACCACGGCATAGGCCGGATACAGCCGCCGCATCCGCCGCACCGCATACGACCACAGCGACGGCGTGTTCACGCAGCTCGCATAGACCAGATAGCCGGACAGGATGAAGAACCCATGCACCCCCAGCGAGGCCAGCACCGCCAGCGCGCCATCCGGTTCCGTCAGCTCCGGCGCAACCCCGCCAAGATAGACGATGTGATAGATTGCAACGCTGCCAGCGAAGAACAGGCGCAGCAGGTTGAAGTTGTTGGCCAGATTGTGAGACAGGGCGACCGGCGCACGCTCCTTCGGGATGTCAGGCTGCACAGCCGGCTTGCGCTGCGCCCGCGCGCGCTTCCAGGGAACGGAGATCGACGACAGGATCACCAGCATCCCGCAGACGGCCCACCACCAGTCATTCCACAGATCGTAGGTCACGGCCGAGATCGCGACGACCGCGCCGATCACGCCAGCCAGCATCTGCCCCTGCGTCCCCATCTTGTGCGCGACCGGCAGTCGCCACCCCGCCATGAAGATGATGATCGCCAGAAGGATCGCCCCCGTCGCGCCGAACTCTGCCCACAGCTGCACGAACATGTTGTGCGCGTGATTGGGCACCACCAGGTCGCCCTCGAACGCCCCGCCCTGGATGGTGTCCGAAATGGAACGCAACACCCTGACGCCGCCGCCATAGATCGGACTTTCGGCGACGACCTCCAGCGAGCGCGCCCAGATGCCAAGCCGCCAGTCCGCAGATGTCTCGGCCGTCGAAATATCGCTCCCGCGCGACAGGAAACCGAAAACCAGAGGCGCCGACAGGATGAGCAGCGACATGAACCCGGCGAGGATACGTGGCGCAAACCGCGGCGCCATGCGGATGACCACAACGAACCCGGCCGCGAAACGAAGGCGAGCAGGCCCGCATGCACGCCGCGCCGGGCAAGCGCAAACACCAACCCGGCCACCATCACCCAGCTCAGAACCTGGCCGACCCTGCCCGGTCGCCATTCCTGCAGCGCGAAGAAGAACCAGGGTGCGGCTGCGGCCATGATCAGAGCGTTGCGGGTGATGTTCTGCACCCCCTCCGCCGGCGAGCTCATCAGCGGAGCAGTCAGCTGCAGCGCTTCCTGCTCGAACAGCGCCAGCAGCACAACGCTGACCCACTGCACCGAAAACGCGACCAGCGCGACTACGTTGATCCGGCTGACGGCTTCCTTATCGAGCCGCAGGCCCGCCGCACACACGACAGCGAGCGCGACAACCAGCAGACCGATACGCAGCACCTCGCTGCGGACGTTGAAGTCGCCCGCCGCCAGATCGATATCGACCAGCTCGCGCGCGCTGGGCGACCAGAGCGCTGAGACGCCTGCATAGAGGAAGAAAACGGCCAGCACCGCCATGTAGGGCTGGAAACGGATGCCGCGCACAGCCGGCAATAGCGCCAGCGCGACCAGTCCAACGAGCGGCGAGAAACCAAGCCCGCCAGCAAACGCAACCAGCGGCCAGAGGACCAGCACCAAAGTGAATGCCGATGCGGTCACCACAGCCTCATGACGCAAAACTACTCGTTAGCCTTCTTCTATTGGTTGCATTACTGGACAGCAACATATGGCCTGCTTAACGAGAAAAAGACGATTCTGTGGGATATCTATGCATCACACCTAATCAGCCGGTTTCGTGACCAAAAGCGGCCGCAGGGAGGCGCGGGGGAAGTTCATGCCACCAAGTCCGTTAAATGAGACGGCCGAGCGACCGGCTGCTGTCGCGTCGACTCCTGTCCCGGATCGGCACGCCCATGGCTCTGCGACCCCGCTCATCGTCGATCTGGACGGCACACTCCTGCGTACCGACACCCTTTTCGAAACCATTGCCGACCTGCTGAAGCGGCGCCCCCTCTGGACGCTGCTGCAGATGCTTGTGCTGCCGTTCGCGATCGCGCGCACAAAGGCCAAGCTCCAGGGCGCAGCCCGGCTCGATGTCGACACTCTGCCCGAAAACGCAGAAGTCCTTGAATACTGCTACGAGGCGCGCGCCGCGGGCCGCCCGGTCTGGCTCGTGTCAGCCGCCGACCAGAAAACGGTCGAGATGGTCGCTGCGCGCTTCGGCGTCTTCGACCGCGCCATCGGTTCTGACGGCAAACTCAACAACAAGGGCGGCGCCAAAGCGAGGCTCCTCGCGAAGGAATGCCCCCAGGGCTTCGAATACATCGGCGACAGCCCGGCGGACCACAAGGTATGGGCGGCCGCATCGCACGCATCGGTGGTCGGAGGCGGCCCCTCCCGCCTCGCACGTATTCGCAAGAGCGGCGCACAGATCGTACGCCAGTTCGAACGCCCCAAACCCACGCTTCGCGTGTGGGTAAAAGCGCTGCGCATCCACCAATGGCCAAAGAACGCGCTGATCTTCGTCGCGCCGCTGCTCGCCATGACGACGCTGACGGCCGACAAGATGATCGCCTGCCTCATCGCCTTCCCGCTGCTCGGGATGATGGCGTCCGGCACCTATATCCTGAACGACCTGCTCGACCTGCAGGCCGACCGCAATCACCACTCGAAACGCCGCCGGCCCTTCGCCGCCGGCAAGCTCAAGCTGTGGCAGGGCTTCGTCGCCGCGCCGCTGCTGATCGGCGTCGGATTGCTGGGCGGCTTCCTGCTGTCGCTGCCGTTTGCAGTGACCATGCTGGCCTATCTGGTTGTTACCTGCACCTACTCCTTCTTCCTCAAGCGCGTGCCGCTGCTCGATGCAGCGATCCTCGGCTTCCTCTTCACCCTGCGCCTCGTCATGGGCGGCGTGCTGACCGGCATCCCGGTGTCGCACTGGCTGGTCGTGCTTTCGATGTTCCTCTTCTTCTCGCTGTCGCTCGCCAAGCGCCACGTCGAGATCCTGCGCAAGGCCGCAGCCGGACAGACCTCCGTCGCAAACCGCGGCTACACCGCCGACGACGCGCCGCTGACGCTCGGGCTGGGGCTTGCCGCCGCGACCGCAACCCCAATCCTCGTCGCGCTCTACGTGATCGAGGCGGCATGGCCCGAAGGCGCATACTCATTGCCCCAGGCCCTCTGGGTCGCCCCTGCCGTGCTGTCGCTCTGGCTGATGCGCATCTGGCTCCTCGCCAACCGCGCAGAGCTCGATGACGATCCGGTCGTCTTCGCCCTGCGCGATGTCTACAGCCTCGCGCTGGGCGCCTTCCTCGCTGTCACGCTGGCCTTCGCAGCCTTCGGCGGCGACCTGATCCAGGGTCTGAGCCTGCCGGGAACGTTTGGTGTATCCTGAGCGTTCCGATTCGGGGCTTCAGGACTGGGCGATAAATGACCAAGGCTTTGGCTGCAGCCGCTCCCTCATCGGGGAATTTCGTTGAATTTGCACGTTTCGTATCCGTAGGCGCCATCGCCGCCGTCGTTAACCTGCTGACCCGCTACCTTGTGGATTACTACGTCAGCTTCGAAGCGGCGGTTCTGGTCGGCTATCTGGCCGGCGCGGTGTTCGCCTTCGTCCTCTTCCAGCGCGCCATCTTCGGCGACCCGGGCACTCCGATCCGGCGCCAATTGAGACGCTTTGCGACCGTTAACCTGTTCGGGCTCGGTCTCACGCTGGCTATCAGCTCATTCCTGGCGCGCATCGCCTTCCCGGCGATCGACTGGACCTTCCACCCCTACTCGATCGCCCACTTCATCGGCGTCTGCGCCCCGGCCTTTACCAGCTACATCCTGCACAAGCGCTACACCTACGCCGGCAACTGAGCGGCGCGGCTTGATATCTCTGCTCATGCGGACAGATTTAACGTTGATACGGCACGACTTTCGCATGCCGCTGGGCTAGCAACACCGCCTGAGCCAAGTCCCGCTTTTCCAGATTCACCATGCAAAGAGACGCTTCCCCGCCGCGATCATTGCCCATGGCTGTCGCGGTCTTCTTCTTGGTCGCCACGATCGGCGCGATCATCGCCTCGTTCACCCGCGGCGCCTGGCTCGACGAATACATCACGCTCCGTCTGTCCGACGCCGACTTCTCGATCGAACAGCTCTTCGTGGAGCGCTGGGTCTTCGACACCAACCCGCCGCTCTATTTCTTCTTCGTCAGGGTCGCAGCCGAATTCACGGGATGGATTACACCGTCCTGCGCCTCACGAACCTCGTCCCGCTGCTCGCCTTCGCCGCCTTCGTCGCCGGCACATATGTAAAGCTACCGGCCGCCCGCCACTTCCTGCTCGCGTTCACCGTTCTCTGGTGCGCCTCGATGTGGTTCGGCGACTTCTTCCCCGAACTCAGGAACTACTTCGCACAGCACGCCTTCGGCTCGATCTTCCTCCTCGCACTCGTCGTCCTCCACGGCTGGAAGGAAGCCACCGAGCGCGCCAGCACATGGCTGTGGACCTGGATGTTCGTGTCCCTCACGATCATCGTGAACCTGCACATGATCTCGACGCTGTACGCCGGCGCCCTGATCGCAGCCTTCGGCGCCTACAACCTCATCTTCCCACAATACAGAATGCGCGCGGTCTGGCTTGCTGTCGGCGGCATCCTGTCGATCGTACCGCTCGCCGCCTTCGTGGCGGTGACCTTCAACTACCTCTCTGACCAGTCCGAGACCTTCTGGATCACGACCTCCACGATCAGCGCCATCCGCCGTCACTTCGAGGCGTTTGCACAAGGCTCAGGCTTCAGCGTCATCGGCTGCGTGATCTTCCTCATCGCGGCAAACACGATCGTCAGGGAATGGCTCACCGCAAAGGCGGCCGGCAAGGACGCCCTTGCGACCCAGTTCGCCAAGGACCGCCCGCTCGTCTCCGGCGCCGTCCTCTTCGGCGGCCTCGCGCTCGGCTCCATCGCGCTCCTCATCATCAATGCGCTGACGCCGATGGTGATCCTGCGCTACCTCAACCTCCTGTCGGACGGCCTCAACATCATCATTGCGCTGGCCTTCTACGCCCTGCCGCGACATCGCGCGATCTGGCTTGGCGCACTCATCGCCAACGCTCTGCTTGCGCTCGCCCACTTCCTCATCGACGCGGCAACCCAGCCGCGCTGGCGTGAATCCGCCGAGATGGTCATCGCCGAACTGGAAAAATGCCCCGGCGCGCCGGTCTACTCCACCGACTGGACCGTCACCGAAAGCGGCATGGGCAAGTACCGCCTCGCAAAGCAGTACGGCTTCGAGATTGAGCACAACCTGATCTCGGGCCCGCCGCTCGCCATCACGCCCAACGAATGCGGCGCCATCCTCTGGCTCGAGCACGTCACCCGCTTCAAGGAGCCCGCCGAAACCGTCGAAGGCCTGATCGCCAACGTGAACGTCACGGTCGACCCAAGCCTCACGGTCGAAAGCTACCAGCGCACCGAAACCGGCGCCGTGGTGACCTTCAAGCGTTGAGAACACTCACGCGCCAGCGACCAGCTCCCTGACGTCCTGCGCCCGCGCGCGCGGCAGCACCAGTACACTGTCCCCGGTCGCAATCACGACTACGTCGGAAAGCCCGCAGACCGATACCCGCACGCCGTCGCCGCTATGCACCAGCGCATTGCTGACATCGCTGAGCGTGACCGTGCCCCGGGTGGCGTTGCCCAGCGCATCCTTGTCGGCAAGCCGCCAGTATTCCGACCAGCACCCGACATCCGCCCAGCCGATCGAACACGGGATCACCGCGCCCCGGCTCGTCCGCTCCATGATCGCAATGTCGAGCGGCTGACCCGCAATCCTTCCAAACGCTCCGGCATCCAGCCTCACCTCGTCGCCATCAGCATCCGCCGCCGCGAGCGCCGCGCGCACCAGCGCCAGCATCTCCGGCTGGTGAACCTCGAATTCGGCAAGCAGCACCTCCGGCGCAAACAGGAACATGCCCGAATTCCAGCTGTACTCACCCGACGCCAGAAACCGCTCCGCCGCCGCCCGGTCCGGCTTCTCCGTGAACGATGCAATCTCGAACACGCCATCACCGATCGCGTCGCCCCGCCGGATATACCCAAGCCCCGTCTCCGGCTCACTCGGCGAAATCCCGAACGTGATGATCGACTGCTCGACATGATCACGAGCCAGTCCGATGGCCGCACGGAACGCCGCAGGATCGGCGATCACGTGGTCAGACGGCAGCAACAGGACCTTCGCCCCCGGCGCCTTCTCCTGCGCCACCAGCGCAGCCGCAGCAGCAGCCGCAGCAGTGTTCCGCCCCACAGGCTCAAGGATCGTCGCCAGCGGACAAACGCCCGCCTCCGCGAACTGGCCGGCAATGATGTCGCGATGCCCCGCGCCCGCCACAACAATGGGCTGCAGGAAGGAACATCCGTCAGACGCGCCGCGAAACCGCTCGACGGTTTCCACGATCATGGGCTTGTCGGACAACAGCCGATGAAACTGCTTCGGCAGCGCGGCCGTCGACACCGGCCACAGCCGCGACCAGCGCGCCCGACATGACCGCCGGAATGATGTCCATCGTGACGTCCCCCAATCCCCAACAGCTCCGCATAAGGAGCCCCACACCGGGGACCATATGCTGGCGGGCGCATCCAAGGCAGCCCGAAGATCGCGCCGCCTCTCATCGCGCCCAGCGCCAATCGCCGCCGCGCTTCCCACGCAAACCCGCCAAGCTGGTCTGTGACGTCGGTAAGCACGGGATTGCCCCGGTCCTTGTCCGACATCACGCTCGGCTCCGCGCACCCCACTCAATCCCCAGCGCCGGATCATCCCACGCAACCCCAGCTCGTGCTGCGCCGAGTACGGGCGATCCACCTTGTAGCTGATCAGCGTATCAGGCGCGCGCGTACGGAACCCGTGCGCAAACCCCGCCGGGATGTAGAGCACCAGACCGTTGGCCGCAGACAATTCCTGGCTCACATGCTGGCCATACGTCGGCGACCCCGGCCGCACGTCCACCGCCACATCCAGTAGCGCCCCCGCCACGCACCGCACCAGCTTCGCCTGCGCGAACGGCGGCAATTGCAGGTGCAGCCCCCTCAGCGTGCCGGCCTGCCGCGACAGCGACTCGTTATCCTGCACAAAAACCGGCAATCGCCCGGCCTCGCTCATCTTCTGATTGAAGGTCTCGGCGAAATAGCCGCGCTCATCGCCATGACGCACCGGCGCGAATAACAGGACGTCCGGAATCGAACACCGCGTGATCATTCCTTGCCCTCGGCGACCTGCGCCTTGAGGTAAGCTCCGTACTCGTTCGGTATCGTCTCCGCCAGCGCCATCAATGCGCCATCGTCGATCCAGCCCTTCCGCCAGGCCACTTCTTCGGGACACGCAATGCGAAAGCTCTGCCGCTGCTCCAGCGTCTGCACATAGGCCGACGCCTGCATCAGGCTGTCGAACGTCCCCGCATCCAGCCACGCCGTCCCGCGCGGCATCTGCACCACATTTAGGTCGCCGCGCTTGAGGTAGACCTCATTGATGTCCGTGATTTCCTTTTCACCGCGCGCAGAGGGCTTCACGTTCCGCGCAATCTCGACGACATCGCTGTCGTAGAAATAAAGCCCCGTCACCGCCCAGCGGCTCTTTGGCGATTTCGGCTTCTCCTCGATCGACACCGCGCGCCCATCCGCGCCGATCTCCACGATGCCGTAACGATGCGGGTCCTGAACCTTGTAGGCGAATACCGTCGCGCCGGTCTCCTGCGATCCGGCCTGCGCCAGCTGCTGTGATAGCCCGGCCCCATGAAAGATGTTGTCGCCCAGCGCCATCGCACAGCCTTCGCCGTCGATGAAGTCCGCCCCGATGGTGAAGGCTTCGGCAAGACCCCGCGGCGCGTCCTGCACCGCATACGCAAACCGCATCCCCCAGCGCGCGCCATCGCCAAGCAACCGCTCGAAACTCGGCAGCGCTTCCGGCGTCGAAATCACCAGCACCTCGCGGATGCCCGCCAGCATCAGCGTCGTGATCGGGTAATAGATCATCGGCTTGTCGTAGACCGGCAGCAATTGCTTCGAGACCGCGCCCGTCAGCGGGTAAAGCCGCGTCCCATGTCCGCCCGCGAGAATGATGCCTTTCAAGGAACAAACTCCAACTCGATCCGGCGCGACGTCACGCGCGCGATCGCCAGGGTGAAACGATCAGGTCGTCCGCGGCAATCTCAAAGCCGTCCGCACCGGCGCCCACCATTCCGGGTTCGCCAGATACCAGTCCACAGTCTCGCGAAGCCCCTCGTGGAATTCACGCTCCGGCTTCCAGCCCAACTCGCTCTCAATCTTGCTGGAATCGATCGCATACCGGCGATCATGACCCGGCCGGTCGGTCACATACTCGATCAGCTCGGCATGCAGAAAGCCCTTGGGCGCAACCTCATCTAGCCGCGCACAGATCGTCTGCACCACGTCGATGTTCTTTTCCTCCGACCGCGCGCCGACATTGTATGACTGGCCCACCGCGCCCTTGCGCAACACGAGGTCGAGCGCCGCAGCATGATCCTCGACATGGATCCAGTCGCGCACATTCAGCCCGTCGCCGTAAACCGGAAGGCGCAGCCCCTCCAGCGCGTTCAGGATCATCAGCGGGATCAGTTTTTCCGGATGCTGGCGCGGCCCGAAATTGTTCGAACAATTAGTCATCACGATCGGCAGGCCGAACGTCCGCCCCCAGGCCCTGACAAGATGGTCAGACGCAGCCTTCGACGCCGAATACGGAGAGGAGGGGTCATACGGCGTCGTCTCGCTGAACGCGCCCGTCTCCCCAAGGCTGCCATAAACCTCGTCGGTCGAGACATGCAGGAAGCGGAATTGCTCGCGCGCCGCGCCCTTCAGCTTGTTCCAGTGCGCCCGCGCCGCCTCCAGCAGCACATGCGTCCCGATCACATTGGTCTCGATGAACGGCGTCGTATCCATGATCGACCGGTCGACATGGCTTTCCGCCGCCAGATGCATCACCGCGTCCGGCTGCTCCACCTCGAACAAGCCGAAGATCCTGTCCCGGTCGGCGATATCCATCCGCGCGATCCGAAACCGCGCATCGGCCTCAAGCGGCAGGATCGAAGCCGGATTGGCCGCGTAGGTGAAATTGTCGACGACAACCACCTCATCCTCGCTCGTCTCCAGCAGGCGCCTCACCAGCGCCGAGCCGATGAAACCAGCCCCGCCTGTCACCAGGATCTTCATGCCCGCGCCGAACTCCTCACTCCGCCCACCGAATACGGCCCGGCCGCACCCCGCCACCCGGCTTGTGCGGCCCCATCACTCGTCCTGCAAGCCCCCTCCGGCATTCTCGGGGAAAGGCCGCACACACGGCTTGCGCTGCAGGAAGGTCAGCGGATTCCAGCACAGCACCCGCGCAATGTCCGCCGCGCGCGCCACACGCAGCCTGCGGATTTCCCTGCGCTTTTCAAGCTGCGCCCCCAGCCCGCCAACGGCCGCGACCAGCCCCCGGAACGTCGCCGGAAACCGCCCCGTCCACAGCCCACGCAACAGGATCGCAGCCGTTCCCGCCAGCCACATCGGAAACCCGACAACCAGCAGCGGCCCCGGCATGTTCTTCACATAAGTCCACAGCCCGTTCCGCGCCCCGTGGAACACCGCAAAATCGCTAGCCCGCCCGGTGATGGCCGATCCCGCATGGCTCACCCGGCAGCGCGGATCGAACTGGCACCGCTCCCCGGCCAGCCACATGCGAAACCCGATATCCACGTCCTCGTGGTAACAGAAATAGTCCTCGTCGAACCCGCCCAGCTCCAGAAACAACTCGCGCGGGTACATTGCCGCCGCCCCGCACGGCGCAAAGCATTCCCCGGCCTCAGGCGACACCGCCTCGCCATGCCCGAACCCGCCGCGCCAACCATACCCATAAGCCAGGTAGCAATCGCCCACGCCATCCAGCTTGCCCGGCTCCAGCAGCGCGCCCTGCCAGCACGCCACGACACGATGCGTCGGCCGCTCCCTGACCGCACGCATCAGGTTCGCGAGCCAGTCCCGCTCGGCAATCGCATCCGGGTTCAGAAGGACCAGCCATTCCCCGGACCCTCGCCGCGCCCCGATATTGTTCCCCCGCGCAAACCCGTGATTTTCCGGCTCCCGCAGGATTTCCGTCCGCACCGGCATGCGCTCCAGCGTCTCAAGCGATCCATCGCTGGAGGCGTTGTCGACAAGGATTGTCTCGAAATCCGCGAACGTCTGGGCAGCAAGCGAATTGAGGCAGCGCCGCAGGTAATCGCCGCCATTGTAGTTCACCACCACCACGGTGATGGCCGGCGCAGCGTCGCGCGGGATCTCCGAACTGGTCTCCGCTGCGCTCATCGCCATCCAGAAAGTTCAACGCGGATCATCGCACCGGACGCTGAGATCGCGACCGGCAAGGCGCTCCTATTCCGCCGGCCAATTCACCGTCCGCGCGCCGCGCTCGGTCCGCACCAGCGCGCCATCGCGCACCTCGTACTTGTCGCCCGACCACGAGCAGACCATGTCATCGCGCAGCACTTCGCCCGCATGGCTCACCCAGCCCATCTGCCTGGCAGGCACGCCGCCAACCATCGCATGCGCCGGCACATCCTTCACCACGACCGCCCCGGCCGCGACGAAGCAGTATTCGCCCAAGGTCACGCCGAGCCGGATGGTCGCATTCGCCCCGATCGAAGCCCCGCGCTTCACCAGCGTCGGCTCGAAGGCTTCTTTCCGCGACACAAACGCCCGTGGATTGCGCACATTCGTGAACACGCAAGACGGACCGCAGAACACGCCGTCCTCCAGCGTCACGCCGTCATAGACGCTGACATTGTTCTGGATCTTGCAGTCATCGCCAATCGACACGTTCGGCCCGACGACCACGTTCTGCCCCAGCGAACAGCGCGCCCCCAGCTTCGACCCCTTTAGCACATGGCTGAAATGCCAGATCTTCGTGCCGTCCCCGACCTCGACGCCATCATCGACATAAGCCGATTCATGGGCGGACCACTTGTTGCCGGACATGCTGCGCTCCTCTCGAACGCGCGGTTCTACGGCGTGGGGCCAAAAACAAGCGCTGCGCCGCCGCCAACGGCCAAATCTCTCCGCCCCCCTGGGCCCGCGCCGAAAATGGCCGTTTTCAGCCGGAGAACCCTCATGTCGAACTCGACCAACCTCGCCTTGCCCTACCTCGCCGAAGGCCAGTCCCAGAAGCACGTCACCCTCAACGAAACGATTCGCAGGCTCGACGCCATCGTCCAGCTCACGGTGGAATCGTCCACAACCTCAACAGAGCCGGGCGCGCCAGCCGACGGCCAGCGCTTCATCCTGCCCGCCGACAAGAGCGGCGGCGCCTGGTCCGCCTTCGCAAGCCACGCCATCGCCTACTACCGCGACGGCTCATGGGAGCAGGTGACGCCCAAAGAAGGCTGGCTCGCCTGGACGAAGGATGAAGATCAGCTCCTTGTCTTTGACGGAACCTCATGGACCGAGGTCAGCACAGCCGGAGCCACGGCACGCCAACAACTCTCCGCGCCACGCACCTACTACGTCCGCACCGACGGCTCGGACAGCAATGACGGCCTCACAAACACATCCGGCGGCGGCTTCCTGACCATCCAGAAGGCGATTGATGCTGTCTCCGCCCTCGACCTCGGCGTCCACGACGTCACCATCGCGGTCGCCAATGGCACCTACGCCGACCCGATCCAGCTCAAATCGCTCGTCGGCGCAGGACAGGTCACCATCAGCGGTGACGCCGCCACCCCCGCCAACGTGCTCATCTCCACCGGCGCAAACACCTGCATCAACGCCGCCAACATCACCGGACGCTGGCGGCTGAGCGGCCTCAAGCTTCAGGCGACCTCCGGCGGCGCGACCTGCATCGCAGCGGACGGAACTACCGTGACGCTCACGATCGGCAATCTCGACTTCGGCGCCGTCACAACCGCCCACCTCTTCGTCCAGAACGGCGCACAGATCGCGGTGGACGCCGCCTACACGGCCTCAGCCGGCGCGGCCTACCACTGGGACATCATCAACGGCACGCTCCAGCTAGGCGCCGTCACGCTCACCATGTCCGGCAGCCCCGCATTCGCCAGCGCGTTCTGCCTCTGCACCCGCCTCGGCTACATCCGCTGCAACGCCGCCGCCTTCTCCGGCGCCGCCACCGGCAAGCGCTACGACGCCTCCGCCAACGGCGTCATCTTCACCGGAGGCGCAGGCGCGACCTTCCTCCCGGGCAGCATCGCCGGAACCGCATCGACAGGGGGCCAGTATCTTTAGGGCGGGGATCAGCCAGTGGATCGCTAGGGCCGGCTCCGCCCAACCTCACAAATAACCCGACAGGTCCACCTTGTCGGCATGCCGCGCCATGCACGCCTTGATCCGGTCGAGATTTTCGCGGGTCCATTCCACCGTCCGCCGCACCCCGTCCTCGTGCGAGACCCTGGCCTCGAAGCCGATGGTCTCGCGCGACTTGGCCGGATCGCCGAGCCGCCTGCCTGAGCGATCCCAGTCCCGCGCCGGTTTCAGGTCATGCGGCGTCGTATTGCCCGCGGCCGCATTGATGCGGTCGGCCAGCTCCCGGATCGTGACCTCGCGGCCCGTTGCCAGATTGTACGCCTCGCCCGGCTCCCCATTCAGCGCGCAAGCAATCAGGCCCTCAACTATGTCATCGACGAAGATGAAATCGCGGCTGGTCTCACCCGCATTGTCCAGCGGCAGGGCCTCGCCATGCAGCGCCTTGAAGACAAACACCGGCGTCACATTCCGCCACACCGTATGCACCGTGCCGCGCCATTCGCCTGCGCCGAGCAGTTCACCCGGCCCATAGACGTTCTGGAACCGCGCCTTCACGAATGGCAGTCCATGCTGCGCAAAATAGTAATTCCCATACATCTCGCCGACGAGCTTGGAGATCGAGTAGGGGCTGTCCTGAAACAGCGAGACCGGCGCATCCTCCGCCGTGGCCGCCGCCTCGCCATAGGTCTTCTCGGCCACCGCACAGCCGGCGGCGGCATAGACCACCTTCCGCAGCGAACCGAAATCCTTCAGCCGCTCGAAGAGCTTGAGACTGGTCAGCGTATTGTTGGCGTGATCCGCCAGCGATCGAGGACTGATTGCCGTGATAGCACGACAGGTGCCAGCACAGCGCAGCGTCCCGCGATATCCGGTCCAGCACGCCATCATCCGCTACCGACCCCTCGATGAAGACCACCCGCTCATCCTGCGGAATGTTCGAACGATCGGCAGAGAGCAGGTTGTCGACGATCTCGACACGCCCGACCCCGCGCTCCAGCAAAGCCCGCACAAGGTTCGACCCAACGAACCCCGCGCCGCCAACCACCAGCGCCTTCGCGCCTTCAAGCGATATCTCGCTCATGTTCCGCTCTTTCCCGGCGCCCGCAGATGGCTGTAGATCGCCCGCACGCCATGTTCGTCATACCATGCGACCATGCGGGCGATGCTCTCCTCGAACGACACCTGCGCCCGCCAGTCAAACGCCGCCTCGGTCCGCGACGGATCCAGCACCACCGCCGCCACATCATCCGCCCCCGGAGGCACGACCGGCGCATCCGCCACATCCATGCCGAGAGCCGATGCGACCGCGCGATAGACATCAAGGATCGAGTGCCCGCGCCCCGTCGACACATTGAACACGCCCTGCGCAGCGTCCGGCGACATCGCCTTGTCCAGCAGCGCGAAGAAATCCTCCATGTCGAGGAAATCCCGCACGGTGTCCGAGCAGAAACAGTCCTTCCCGGCCTTCAGGCGCGTATAGAAAGCCGGGATCGGCCCGATCGACAGCCGCGGCCCGGTCACATTCGCCAGCCGCAACGATACGGCGTTCAGCCCGCTCGCCAGCACGATATGCTCGCCCGCCGTCTTCGAGACGCCATAGCTCGTGAACGGCCGCACCGGCGCCTCTACCGGGATCGGCGTCTCATCAGGGCGACCATAGCAGAGCGCCGTCTGGAAGTTCACAAGCCTGCCGGCGCCCGCCTCCCGCGCCGCTTCCACCACGTTCAGCGTTCCCTGCGCATTCGTCTCCAGATCGCCCGACCAGTCGTCCGGGTCCTTGTACGACGCCGCCGAGTGGATCACGACCTCCGGCCCGAACCCATCGAACACCCGCCGCACCAGCGCCCGGTCCACAACCGAGCCCTCAACCACTTCAAGCTGGCCGGACGCATCCGGCAGCGCATCGCGCGCCGACGTCGCATAATTGTCCAGCGTCAGGACATCATCGCCGCGCGCCAGCAGCCGCTCCACGATATTCGCTCCAAGACATCCGGCGCCGCCGGTAACGAGGACACGCATATCGGATCGCTCCTGCCGGCTAGTCTTTGACCTTGAGGTGTGTGTATTCGCCCAGCACGCCGTGCTCGCGATAATACTCGATGGCCTTCGGGATGAACTCGGACATCGGCGTGAACTCCACCTCGCCAAAATCCTCGAACGTGCGCGAGGGATCTAGCAGGATCGATTGCGCGTCATCCGGGCCCAGCGGGCGAATGTCTGGCTCGGGATAATCGTTGAACTTCATCCCCGCGACCACGGCGTCATACAATTCCTTGATCGCGACATCCCGCCCGGTCGAAAAGTGATACGCCCCGCTGCCCGTACCGCCGACCGCCTTCACCACCGTCCGCGCCAGGTCGCCAGCATAGACAAAATCGCGGCGCGCCTCGGTCACGAAGCATTTCTTCCCGTCCCGCAGCCGCGAAAAGAAGATCGGCAGCGGCCCCGACACGTTCCGCGGCCCGATCACATTCGCCAGCCGGAAGGTCACATAATCCAGTCCCGACAGCTCGAGGTAATCCTCCGCCGCCGTCTTGGAGATCGCATAGCTCGAATTGCCGGGGTTCTTGGCATGCGACAGCGTGATCGGCTGCTCCACGGGGCTCACGCCATAGCACAGCGCCGTCTGGAAATAGATGAACCGGCCAACCTTGTGCGCCTTGGCCGCCTGAATGACGTTCACGCTGCCGACCACGTTCACCGACGCATCCGACTGCCAGTCGTCCGGGTCCTTGTAGGACGCCGCCGTATGCACCACTACGTCGGGTTTGAAGTCCTCGACCAGCGCATCAACCGCCGCGCCGTCAACGATCGAGACCTCCTCGAAGCGGAAGCGATCCTCCGTCTCCGGCAGGTGTTCGCGGCGCCCCGTCGTAAAGTTGTCCACACCCAGGATGCTCGCCCCTCGCGCCAGCAATTGCTCGGCGACATGAGACCCAACCTGTCCGGCGGCTCCGGTAATCAGTACGCGTGTTCCGTTCATGGGATGGCGTCTTAGACGTTCGCTCCCGACCCGCCAACCAGCATTCTTCAGATTGACCACAGGGCGATCCCCACTCGCCATTTGGCCTGTCATGTCCCATACAGCCACTGGTCTTTTCGAACGCAAAGTTGCCTGTTTGTCACCCGCCCGCCGCCAATGCCGCCTGCTTGCATGGTCCCCGATTGCTGACGACCCACGGGTGCGGCGAATGGGCGATTCGCTGCAGGCAAACGGCTGGGATGTCACCGGAATCGGCCTGCCCGGCGCGCGATCCGCCCCACCTTCATGGCCGATCATCGAAGCGCCGCCCGCACCGGTCAGGGCGCCCGCTTCCTCCGGCCACGCACTCGCCGCACTGGAAAGGCTGGCGGCCCGTGGGTTGTCGACAGGCCTCTTGCCCGCCCAACTCCTACTGCGCCGTGCCGGATCAGCCTACGCCGCGCCGCTATCCCAGATCCGCACGCGCCTGGTCGAGACCGACCGGCCCGTCGCCAGCTTAGCCAGAACGGTGCAGAGGGCGGTCACACGCCGCGCCCGCGCACGGTCCCAGTCGCCCGACGAACGCGCCCTCGACCAGTACTGGCGCCTTTCCGTGCACCTCGACGAAATGCGCCGCCTCGCCGTCGAACAGCCCGGCCCGGCGCTGTGGATCGCCAATGACTGGTGGATGCTGCCGATCGCCAGCGCAGGGCAGGAGGCGCACGGCGGCGTCATCGCCTACGACAGCCACGAGCTAGCTACGGAAGAATACGCCGAGCTGCCCGAGTGGGTGAAATTCCAGAAACCCGTCGTCGAATCGATCGAGCGCAAGTTCATCGACAGGGCCCGTGTCATCACCAGCGTCTCGCCCGGCATCGTCCAAGACCTGCAGCGCCGCTATGCGCCCGACGCAACGTGCCTCACTCTGCGTAATGCGCCGCACTACGCGGCCTCGACCTTCCGGCCAGCCGGCGAGACGATCCGGGTCCTGTATCACGGCCTGGTCACGCACGGCCGCGGCCTCGAGGCGATTATCGACAGCCTGACGGACTGGCGGTCAGAATTCTCCCTAACGGTGCGCGGCCCGTCCTCGCCCCCCGACTATATCGACACCCTGAAAGCCCGCGCCGAGCGCAATGGCGTCCTCTCCCGCGTCACCTTCGCCCCGCCGGTCCCGACAGCAGACCTGGTGGCGACCGCACGCGCCTACGACATCGGCGTCATGGTCCTGCCCGGCCATTCCCGCCACGCAGAACTCGCCCTGCCCAACAAGATCTTCGAATACCTCATGGCCGGGCTGGCGCTGGTCGTCACCGATCTGCCCGAGATGGCTGCGCTGGTCCGCTCCAGCAGAACCGGCCGCACGATCCCCGACCATTCCCCAGCAGCGATTACGGCTTGCATCAACGCCCTGTCTCGGAAAGACATCGACGACATGAAACAGGCCGCACTCACCGCCGCGAAGCTCTACAACTGGGAGACGGAGTCCGCTCCCGTCCTTGCGGCGTACGACGCATGCTTCGCGCCGCAGCAGGCCTGATCCAGCATGTGCGGCATCTACATATCTGTCGGCTTCCCGCCCGACCCGGCCCACATCGACGTCGTCGCCCATCGCGGCCCGGACGGTCGCGGCTGGCGCGTCTTCGACAGCCCGGCTGGTCCGGTCGCGCTCGGCCATCGCCGCCTCAGCATCATCGATCTCGACGATCGAGCGTTGCAGCCCATGTCGGCAGGCAATGGCCGCTACTGGCTGTGCTTCAACGGCGAGATCTACAACTATCTCGAACTGCAGGCCGAACTGCGCGCCGCGGGCGAAACCTTCGAAACCACCTCGGATGTCGAAGTCCTGCTCAAGGCCTGCATCCTATGGGGCAAGGGCGCGCTCGACCGGCTCGTCGGCATGTTCGCCTTCGCGTTCTGGGACGATCACGAGAAGACGCTGCTGCTGGTCCGCGACCGCATGGGCGTCAAACCGCTCGTCTACCACGCCAGCGATCGCGGCGCGGCCTTCGCCTCCGAGATCAAGCAGCTGATCGACCTTCCGGGCTTCCAGCGGCGCATCAACATGTCCCGCGCCCACAACTTCCTTGCAACCGGCGTCACCGACCACCTCGACGAGACCATGTTCGCCGACGCCCGCAACCTCGGCCCCGGACGCTTCATCGAGCTCGACCTCAAGACATGGCGCCCCAGATCAGCCATCGAGGTCCGGGAATACTGGAAACCGCCCGCGCCTGCAGACCGCCGATGGTCGGAAGCAGAGGCGGCGGACCGCTTCCGCGAGCTCTTCTTCGACTCGATGAAGCTGCACACGCGCGCCGACGTCCGCGTCGGCTCGTGCCTCTCCGGCGGACTGGACAGTTCATCCATCGTCGCCGTCCAGTCGAAGATACGACCGGCCGACGCCGAACCAGTTCAGGCCATCAGCGCCGTCTTCCCGGACACGCCGGTCGACGAAACGAAATTCATAGACGCCGCCATCGAAAGATCGGGCGCCCAGTCCACGCGCGTGACCCTGTCGCCCGACCATGTCTTCGAAGACGTCGAAGCGATCGTCCGTACGCAGGACGAACCCTACGGCTCGACCAGCATCCACGCGCAATATCACGTCTTCCGCAAGGCGCGGGAGATCGGCGTCAAGGTCATGCTCGACGGTCAGGGCGCCGACGAGATTCTCGGCGGCTATCACGGCTGTTTCGACTTCCACTACATGCGCCTCATCCGGCAGGCCCAGCTCCTGTCGCTGATCCAGACGCTGCAGGAGCGCAAGAATTGGCATGGCGTATCCCGCCGCCAGCAGCTCTGGCTGTTCTCGCAGCGCCTGCCGCCGCCCTTCCGCCAGCTGCTTCGTCCTCCAGGGCGCGGCGCACCCTCGCCGCCGGCCTGGATGGCGACAGACCTGCTACAGCCGCACGCCCCGGTCGAAGGCGGCGTGGCCGCCCAGGCCTGCGCCCGCGAGGGACTGCCGGTCGCGCGCACCCTCGGCGACTACTGCGTCACGCTTGCGCGCACCACCAACCTTCCGATGCTGCTGCGTTATGAGGACCGCAATTCGATGGCCCACAGCATCGAGGCGCGGGTACCGTTCCTCGACCACCGCCTGGTCGAGTTTGCGCTCCAGTTGGGCGACCAGCACAAGATCGTCGGCGGCGACACCAAGAGGGTTCTCAGGTCGGCAATGGCGGACATCCTGCCAGACCCGATCCGTTTCCGGCGCGACAAGCTCGGCTTTGCCACCCCGGAAGAACTCTGGTTCAAGGGACCGTTGCGATCGAAAGTGGAGGCGGGCGTCGAGGAGACGCTCGCCCTCTATCCCGGCCTACTCGACCCGGCCGAAACACGTCGGCTGACACGCCAGGTTTTGGACGGGGAACGGCCATTCGACTTCACGCTCTGGCGCATCCTCGTATTTGGGGTATGGGGTCGCCAGTACCGGATGACCATCTAGAGTTGGGCAGTAGCGTTCATGTGCGGTATCGCAGGCATCGTCTCGTTGACCGGTCAGCCAATTCCCCGGCTGAAAAAGCGCCTGCGCGCAATGTCGAAAATGCTCGCCCACCGTGGCCCGGACGGCGACGGTATCTGGACTGACGAGAACAAGCAGGCCGGCTTCGCCCACACCCGCCTCGCAATCATCGACCTCCGCGACATTGCCGCCCAGCCGATGCAGGGCGAGACCGGCGACGTCATCGTCCACAACGGCGAGATCTACAATTACATCGAACTGCGCGAGCAGCTGTCCGGCAAGTGGAAGTTCCGCACCGCCAGCGACACCGAAACCATCCTCGCCGCACACCACCGCTGGGACGACGCCGCCAACCTCCATTTCCGCGGCATGTGGGCGTACGCGCACTGGAATCCGCGCAAGCGCCGCCTCTTCGCCTCCCGCGACCGCTTCGGCGTCAAGCCGCTCTACTACACGACCGCCAACGGCATTCTCTATTTCGCATCGGAGATGAAGGCGCTCCTGCCATTCCTCGACAAGTTCGAGGTCAATGCGCAGGCGATGGCCGAATACCTGACGTTCCAGTTCACCCTCAACGGCGACTGCCTGCTGAAGGGCGTCCGCCAGCTCCCGCCCGCGCACAATCTCATCATCGAGGACGGCGCGGTGAAGGAACAGCGCTACTGGGACGTCAGCTACGCCATCGACAAGGAGCACACCGAGCGCTTCTTCCGCTCCCGGCTTCAGGAGCTGATGGACGAGTCGATCCGCCTGAACCTGCGCAGCGACGCGCCGCTCGGCGCCTATCTCTCCGGCGGCATCGACTCCAGCCTGGTCTCCATCCTCTCGGCCGAACACATGAAGGACGAGGCCCACTTCTTCCACGGAGGCTTCAAGGGCAAGGCGGGCTACGACGAAAGCCACTACGCCGAGATCGCCGCCAGCCGCGCCGGCGGCCGGCTCCATGAAGTCGACATCACCGCCGCCGACTTCCGCAACTCGATCTTCGACATCATCCGCCACCTCGACGAGCCGATCGCCGGCCCCGGCGCATTCCCGCAATACATGACCTCGAAACTGGCCTCACAGCACGTCAAGGTCGTGCTGGGCGGACAGGGCGGCGACGAAATCTTTGGCGGCTACGCCCGCTACACGATCGCCTATCTCGAGCAATGCCTGAAGGCCGCCATCGACGGCACCTACCAGAATGGCAACTACGTCGTCACCATCGAGTCGATCATCCCCCAGCTGCGCATGCTGCAGGAATACAAGCCGCTGATGCGCACCTTCTGGAAGGAGGGCCTCTTCGACGAACTCGACGCGCGCTACTTCCGCCTCGTCAATCGCGCCGCCGACATGGCCGATGAAGTCCACTGGGACGACCTCCCGATGGACAACGTGTTTGAATCCTTCCGGTCGTCCTTCAACGGCTCGAACGTCGGCAAGAACGCCTACTTCGACAAGATGACCCACTTTGACTTCAAGCACCTCCTGCCGGCGCTGCTCCACGTCGAGGACCGCATGAGCATGGCGCACGGCCTCGAGGCGCGCGTGCCCTTCCTCGACCATCCGCTGGTCGAACTGGCCGCCACCATCCCCGCCGACATCAAGTTCTCCGGCGGCCGCGCCAAGCACATGCTGAAGGAAACCTTCGCAACGCGCCTGCCGCCGGAAATCGCCAACCGCCGCGACAAGATGGGCTTCCCCGTGCCGCTGGCCGAATGGTTCCGCAACGACCTCTCGGACTTCATCCGCGAGATCGTGACCGACCCCGACGCGTTCGACCTGCCATACTTCAACCGCGCCAGCATCTCCCAGTCGTTCGAAGAGGCCGCCACCTTCTCCCGCAAGACCTGGGGCCTCCTCAGCCTCGAACTCTGGCGCCGCCAGACAAAGGACGCGATCGGCTCGTTCAAGGCGGATTGAGCGCACCATCAGTCCGGCCCCAAGATGCAATTCTTTAGATCACATGGCACGGGCGCCCGGTCGCCGTTCACTGTACGAACCGCACAGCGTCAACCTCAACTCGATACCCTGATTCCGCCAATCGCCTGGGCGTAGGCCGCGATCAGTCGTTCCGACTCAGTTTCCCAGTTCAGCTGGTCTGCAGCCTGTGCTGCTTTCGCCTTGTGGTGCGCGATCCGCTCCGGCGTCAACGCGCGTATGGCGGCCGCGATGTCCGGGGGTGAATGCGTCTTGGCGAGCACGCCGAGGTCGTACCGCTCGACCAGCCCCGCCATCTCGGGGAGGTCTGCCACGCAGAGAGCCAGTCGCGCCTGGATGTACTCGAAGAACTTGTTGGGAAGCGTGAAGCGCTTCTGCACAGAATCGCCACTCTGGACGAACAGTCCTATGTCCGCCTTGTTGGCCTCCGGGATCATTCTGTCGAACGCCACCGGTTCCTCTACGGAGACACGCTCAGCGAGCCCCGAACTAGAGGCTTGGTCGATCAACGCAGCGCGATAGGTCCGGCCCGGGCCCCCGAATGATCAAGTCGTATGTGTCCGGCCACATCGGCACGCTAGCGATCGCCTCCTCAAGCCCGCGGGTCGGCGCAAGGATACCGTGATAAAGCACCTTCACTCGTTGGGACGGCGGCGAAGGATCGATTCTCTGAAATCCGGGAGTGGATCGGACAACGGTTGGACGCGACATTCGGGGGTAGGATCTGGCGTAGGCGTCCGCGATGCCGTCGCATACCGTCGTCACCACATCGGCCTTGGGAAGCAGCCTACGCTCAAGCGACCTGACCCAGGGTCGCTCCCTGCGAACCCACACCGGATCGTGCATGTACTGCTCGGCTGCGAACTCGTGGCAATCGACGCTGAATGGGCAACCCGCCCCGCGAGCGATGCGCGCGGCGATCGGAGCTGTGTACCAATCATGGGCGATCACGAAGTCCACCGGCTGCTGCAAGCGCTCAGCGATAACTCGATACGCGCCCTCGAAATGCGCATAACCCCAGTAGTAGGCCTCTGCAGCAGCGCCGGAGTGCGATGAGATGGCTTTTAGCAGAGCCAGTCTAACGTGGTCCCGCAGCCGCAAAACCCGACTATTGGGTTCCAGCAAGATTACCTGCCAGAAATCTGGGGGCGGCCTTGCGCCTTCGTAACCCGCGACGATGACGTGGAAGCCTAGGCGGTGGAGCGTTTCAGCCTGCCGGATCAGTCGCGGCTCATCCGCGGCGGGCGTTGCTGTGATGATACAAACAGTGCGCGCTGAACCCGCCAGGGTGTCGGAAATGGTTAGTTGCAATACCAAAATTCCTGCTGCATGAACCTCGGCTTCAGGAGCCAACGACATGTCGACATCGTCCGTTGCGGTGAAGAAAAACGCCGCTCCGACCAGCACGCTTCTTTCGCGCCTTATTCGCGGTTTGACCACCCTGAACTATTTGGTTTTGGGGGCTTCCAGACGATCGCGAAGCACAGGACGATTCTGTACCGCACCACCGTCGCCGAGATCCGAAACATCTATGCCGGATCGCTATTCGGCACCTTATGGCTGATTTTCGGTCAGATCATAATGCTCGGCATTTACGCGGTGACGTACGTGCTGATCTTCAAGATCCGTCCGGTCGACATGACGATCTTCGAGTATATTCTCTACGTTTTCTGCGGACTGACGTCGTTCCTTGCTTTTTCCGGCGCGCTGACGGCCGGCACCACGTCGCTCGCATCCAACCGGTCTGTCCTGCTCAATACTGTTTTTCCTGCTGAACTGATCCCTATGCGGAGCGTGCTGGTGGCCAGCGCAGGGATGCCGGTCGGCGCATTGATCCTGCTCGTCACAGACTTTTCGATCGGTCACGTGACCTGGACGACCGCGCTCATCCCGCTCGTGATGCTCATGCAGATCCTGTTTGTGGTCGGCCTGACCTGGGTGCTTTCACTTCTGGCGCTTGTGTTCAGGGACATTCAATACTTCGTCTACTACGGCATCATGATGCTCATGTTTCTCACACCTATCGCCTATACCCCCCAAATGATGCCGGAGGGGCTGAAGTTCATCATTACAGTTAATCCTGCAGCGTACTACGTGATGAGCTTCCAGTACCTCATCATGCTCGACCAGCTGCCGCCCGCTGGGATGATCTACTGGATGACCGGCATCAGCTTCGGGATGTTCGCCGTCGGCTATTTCATATGCAGGCGCGTCAAGGGGTCCTTCTATGACTATGCATGAGGGCGTCCCGGCGGATCTGATCAAGCCCGCAATCCGATTCTCCAACGTCTCGAAACAGTACCGCCTCTACGGGAAACCCCATGAGCGGATGCTGGACCAGATCGGCTGGTATGCGCTGACGTTTTGGCGCAAGCGCCCGCCCTTCCAACGCTTTCAGGCCCTGAAAAACCTGGACTTCACAATCGCCAAGGGCGAGCGAGTGGGCATTGTGGGCCGGAACGGCGCCGGCAAGACGACGATGCTGAAGCTGATCACCGGAAACTTCGCTCCGACGACCGGGTCACTCGAGGTGGACGGTAGCGTGCAGGCCCTGATGCAGCTGGGCATTGGCTTTCATCAGGAATTTTCCGGACTCGAGAACATCAAGGCGGCGCTGCACTACAACGGCCTGACCGGCAAGACGTTCAAGGACGCGCTGGATGATGTGATCGATTTCGTGGAGTTGGGCGATTTCCTGCACCAACCCATCAAGACCTACTCGCTAGGCATGAACGCACGCCTGCAGTTCGCCGCCGCAACTGCTGTCCGGCCCGACATCCTCATTATCGATGAAGTCCTGAGCGCGGGCGACGGCTACTTCGCAGCCAAGTCGGCCCACCGGATGACCAGACTCACAGAATCAGGCTGCACCTTGCTACTGGTTTCGCACTCGATACCGCAGGTCGTACAGTTCTGCGAACGAGCGATTTTCATCAATGAAGGCGCGGTCGTGGTCGACGGCCCCACGCTCGAAGTGGTGAAACTCTATGAGGAGTATCTCGCGGCCTTGAACGCTCGGGAAGCGCAGGCTCGGGAAGACGCGAAGGTCATCGGCGTCAATCACAGGCAGAGCGATTACCCCACGCCGGCATTCCAGAAGGACCTATTGGCCGAACTTCTCGCCACTCACGAGCAGGCGGCAGCGTCGAAGGCCGCCGAGCGTATATCGCGCTGGAAGAGCGAAAAGGACTGAAGGCGAAGCGGGTCGAGGTCCTTGACGAGCATGGCCGGGCAGGAGGGGTTATCGAGGCTTCGAAGCCTTGCACGATCGAGGTCGAGGTCGTTGCCGAGGAGACAGATGACTTCACGCTGACGATCGCAATTCTTGTCATGACCCTGCAGGAAGGGGTTGGTCTGGTCAGACAGCTCAGCCCTGAATTCTCGTTTCATCTCGACAAGGATGAAACGCGGACATTCCGAATGCACATCGACAATCTGCTTCTCGCAAAAGGCGAGTTCGTCTTTTCGGTCGCGTTGTTCAAGACTTACGACCCAGACGACACATCAACCGCTGTTCGCTACGACTTGCTCTCGCGCAGCTTCAAGCTGACAGTGAACCCGAAGATGAGAAGCGAACCAGCTTACCTGCATCATCCGGCAAATTGGGAGCAACTTGAGGATTCCGACCAGATGCTGCTCGGACGGACGAGGCAGGTTGCCCAGGCGAAGTAGGCTAGGCCTCAGGCGGGACTGGGGATAGATCGACAAATAACTGCGGGGGATTGATCGACGACTTCGTGCAACGCCTTGCCAAGGCAATGGCTTTGCCTTCATTAACCTCTTCGAAAAATCGCGAGTCCGGCGGCTGCCGTGACTTGCGCGAAACACGCTCGAGTATCAGTTTGACCGGCCGCAAGTGGAGGCGGTTTCTATGTTTGTGAAATTGGGAACCTGGCTATGGATCGTTGCGGCCAGCCTCTTGTCGTACCCGGTCGGCGTTTTCCTGCACGACGTGGCAACTGCGGCAGTCGGGATGGAGCAGTCCTTCGCCACCGGTACTGAATTCGCAGCAGCCTACACCATTCCTGCCGTCATATTGGGTCTGCTGGCGGCTCAGAAGTTCGCGCGTGCCCCAGACGTCCGTTATCTGAAGCTGGCGGTCGTATGGACGATCGCGACAGCCATTAGCGCGATTACCGTTCACTATGCGCTGTATAGCACAGGCGTGACGCCGCCGACCAAGCTCGCGGCGATCATGGGAAGCCAGTTCTTCCTCACTGGAATTGGCTTGATCCTGCGGCGGCGCTGGCTGCCCTTTTTTGTCGCTGTCGCTGCCGCCGCTGGATTGGCGGCATACGCATTCTTGCCGGGACTGTTCCAGCTCAGCGAAACCGTCCTGCCGCTGGATCCCCTCTCCGCGCCGGAAGTGTTGAATGCGCTGTCCGTCGCGGCCGAAAACGGGCGGCTGGCATTAGCCCTCTTCGTGTTGTCTGCACTGGTGATATACGCCGTTCTCCGCTCAAGGATCGCCCGCGCGTCATCCAACTGGTCGCGTATTTTCTATAGCGGCGTCTGGAGCGTCAGCTCGGTACTGGTATGGCTCTTTGCAAGCGGCCTGGCGTCCCTGCTCCACCAGATTCCTCGCGTGCTTCCGATCGCAATGGTTGTCGCGATGCTGTTTTTCGTCGTCGCCCTGCCGTTGGTGGCCCTTCGCCTCAAGCGTCAGCTGGAATTCGGCAGCCTGATCTACAATCCCGCCCTCCGCGGCGAGAAGCAGGCTTGGGCGGAACTCCATCGCGGCGCCCAGAAGTCGGCCCGCCGCGCGTGGATTATTTCGTATACCGGCGTGTCCAACGAACCTCGCGTCCTTCGCCAATGTGAAGCTCTGCTATCTCAGGGATGGGAAGTGATTGTCTGCGGATTTGACGGACATTCGGCCCGCCCGGCAGCCTGGAATTTCGTGCGACTGCCGACGACAGATCCGTTCCTGCCCTGGTTCCGCAACCTGCTGGTCACGCTCAATCGCTGGGCCCTGCGGCTGACCGTCCACGGTCGACCCCGCTTCGCCTTCAAGTGGGCGCAACACGTCGCCCACGGCACCAACCCCACCTGGTTACAGATCCGGCTACAGGTCCTGCGCGTTGCGCGCGCCAACATGGATCTGCGACCCGACATGGTGATCGCCCACGATTATCACACCGCAGATGTGGGCTATGCGCTAGCCAAGGAATTCAAGGCGAAGTTCTCGATTGATTGCCACGAATACGCCGTGATGCAGTACTCGAACGACCCGAACTGGGTCCGCTGGTCACAGCCAGTCATTCGTACGGTGCAGAACCACTACCTGCAGAGGGCCGATCTCGTGACCGTGGTCGGAGCGGGCATCGCGGAATTGATCGCGGCCGAGAGCGAGTTGCAAAGGCCGCCGATCGTCATCAGAAACGTGCCGTTCAGCGATCCGCAAAAGTTTCGCCCGGTGGGTCAGAAGATCAAGGTTCTCTATCACGGGGACTTGTCGCGCCCTCGCGAAATCGACATGGCGATCAAGTCTTTGCCGAAGTGGCGACCAGAGTTCGAGCTTGTCCTTCGAGGAGGCGGCGACGTCGCGTACATCGCTGATCTCAAGCGGCTTGCCGACAGCCTCGGCGTCGCTGAACGGGTTTCCTTCGAGCCGGCGGTCCCGTTCAATAAGATCGTGTCCAGCGCAAATAGCGCGGACATCGGTTATTTTGCCTACAGCGCCTACTCTCCGCAGATCCAGTATGCGCTTCCGAACAAGTTCTTCGAGTACGTGATGGCGGGCCTGGCAATTTGCGTCAGCGACCTGCAGGAGGTCGGACGGCTCGTGAAGCACTATGGACTGGGCTCCCTGATACCGCTCCACACCCCGGAATCGATTGCAGACACAATCAACAGCTTCACCCGGGACTCCATTGAAACGCACAAGAAGGCCGCAATCGCCGCCTCCAAGGAATTGTGCTGGGAGTCAGAGCGGGAGGCCCTCATCCAGGGGTACGAGTCGATGTGGACGCCACATGCGAACGTGCGCGTATTCCGGAAGGCCGAGCGCGACACTGCGCTGGCCAGATCGATGCGCGGAACCCAGCTCGGCAACAACCGCTAGTAGCGTAGGCTTTCATCATGATTGTGATCGTCGATTACGGCGTGGGTAACTTGCAGTCGGTCGAGCGGATGCTGAACAAGGCCGGAGCGACCTGCGAGCTGTCCGCCGACCCCGACAAGATCACGCAAGCTGACAAATTGATCCTTCCGGGGGTGGGAAACTTCGGACACTGCGTGGATACATTTCGCGCCAGTACGGCCTTTGAAGCGGTGAACCGTTTCGCGTTGGAAGCACGAAAGCCACTGCTCGGCATCTGTGTCGGCGGGCAGATGCTCGGCCGATCCAGCGAAGAATCCCCCGGATCAGAAGGATTGGGATGGCTCGACTTTGAATGCCGAAGATTCCCGGCCAGCGTCGGCCGCGTCCCACACATGGGATGGGGCCATATCACCCCGCAGCGCGAGTCCGCTCTGCTCCCGGAACTGACTGATGAATCGCGGTTCTACTTTGTCCACTCATACTACATGGACTGCGCTGATCCGGACATCACGCTCGCAACGGTAGAGTATGGGATCACCTACTGCTGCGCAGTGAACAAGGACAACATCTATGGCGTTCAGTTCCACCCTGAAAAATCACTGCGCCACGGGCTTGCCCTGATGAACGCATTCGCGACGCTATAGCATCCATACCTAACCAGTGTTGTTCTGATGAAAACCCGCGTCATCCCAGTCCTCCTATTGAGAAACAAGGGTCTGGTAAAATCGGTCAAGTTCAAGTCGGCCCGGTATATAGGCGACCCGATCAATTCGGTCCGATCTTCAACGAGAAGGAGGTCGATGAACTCGCCTTCATCGACATTACCGCAACACCGACGGGCCAGGGGCCTGACTTCGAAATGATCGAGCAGATCGCTGGCGAAGCGTTCATGCCAATGGCGTATGGCGGCGGCGTTTCGAACTTTGAGCAGGTTCAGAAGATTTTCTCTCTGGGGTTCGAGAAGGTGATCTTCAACGCCGCCATGTTCGACAACCCTGCACTGATCGAACAGACCGCCAAGGTGTACGGATCACAGTCGACTGTTGTCTGTCTCGACGCCAAGAAAGCGATGTTCGGCAAGCACGAACTCTACACCCACTCAGGGGCAAAAAAGCGCCCCACAGCACTCCTCGATCATGTCGCCGCCGCCGAACGGGCTGGCGCTGGTGAACTGATCATCAATTCAATCGACCGGGACGGCGTAATGACGGGATATGACATCCAGTTGACCAAACTCGTCACCGACGCCTGCAACCTACCGGTGATCGCCCTTGGCGGCGCCGGAGAACTTGTACATCTGGCTGAGGCGGTTACCGAAGGCGGCGCCTCGGCTGTCGCAGCTGGAAGCATGTTCATCTACAAGGGGGTTCATCGGGCTGTGCTGATCAACTACCCTGAGCGCAAGTCACTACAGACCCTGCTGCCGTAATCACATCACCAGACGTTCAATCCGTTTAGTCCACGAGCGAGTGCCAGATGCTTCCATTTCGCAGTGAAGCCACAATTCATGAAACGCCCTACCAGATCTGTACCCGATGCATCATGGATTCTACCGATCCGGAGATCGTCTTCGACGAGGAAGGGGTGTGCAATCATTGCCACTATTTCGAGCGTCAGCTGAAATACTACTGGTACCCTGATGAGCGCGGAAAACCGCTGCTTGATGAAATGATCGCCGAAGTCCGGGCCTACGGCGCAAACAAGAAGTACGACGCCATCATCGGCCTCAGCGGCGGTGTCGATAGCTCCTATCTTGCCGTCAAGGTTGCTGAATGGGGACTTCGCGCGCTGGCGGTCCATGTTGACGGCGGATGGAACTCGGAACTGGCCGTCAAGAACATTGAGCAGATCGTCACGAAAGCCGGACTGGACCTGGTTACCCACGTCGTCGACTGGGACGAGATGCGCGACCTTCAGCTTGCATTCCTGAAGTCACACGTAGCCAACCAGGATTCGCCTCAGGATCACGCGTTCTTTGCGGGACTCTATCATTTCGCGGTCAAGGCCGACATCAAGTACGTGATCAGCGGATCCAACTACGCCACTGAAAGCATCCTGCCCGTATCATGGGGGTATGACCCCATGGACATCCGCCATCTCAAGCATATCCACAAGCGCTTCGGAACTCAGCCGCTCAAGACATTCCCACTCGTCGATTTCTATCAGTTCCATATTTATTATCCGCGCATCAAGAACATGACGGTGCTGCGGCCGCTTAACCTGATGCCCTACAGCAAGTCTCAGGCGATTGATTATCTCGAGAAAGAATATGGCTGGCGCTATTATGGCGGCAAACACTACGAGTCGCGCTGGACCCGTTTCTTCCAAGCTTACTACCTCCCGAAAAAATTCGGATACGACAAACGGAAAGCTCACCTCGCGAGCATCGTGGTGTCGGGAGAGATCACGCGCGAAGAGGCGCTGAAGGAACTTGAGAAGCCGCTTTATTCAGGAAACGAGCTGGCCGAAGACCTGGCGTTCGTGGCCAAGAAGCTCGGCATTTCGGTCGCTGAACTGCACGGCCTGGTAGACGCTCCTCCGAAACACTACTCGGAGTATCCCACCAACGAACGACGCGCCCGAAGGTTGGCCAGTATAGACACCTGGATCAGAAACAAGCATTACCAGTTCGACCGATACATGCAGTCGTAGGCAGTATCGGATCGCGTTAACAGTTGAGTAATGCTGACCGATGCCCGCCAGGAAAATACTTGTTGTCCACAACGTGTCGGACTTACGCGACGCGCGTGCGAGCAGTCTGAATCACATCTTCAGTTTTCAGCGGTACGCACCGGACAACTACTACCTGTACCAAAACTTCATGCTGCCGGTCACCGATGCAATCCGGACGACCGACTGGGACGCGGTGATCTTTGACTCGACCTCGCTCGGGACTGTGACCCTGCGCCCCAGATACCGCTTTCCGCGACTTTGCGAGGGTTGGGCCTTCCTGCGCGACCACACGGCCCACAAGATCGCGATGCCGCAGGATGATGCATCTCACGGCGCGCTACTGGATCAGTTCTTCAACTGGCTGAAAATCGACACCGTACTGACGGTCCGCCCGGAGTTCGCAGAACTCATCTACCCCCGAACGAAGAAGCACGCTGCATTTATTTCAACCTGCTCAGGCTATGTCGATGACCTGAGCCTCGAGAGAATGCAGCGGTTCAGCAAACGCTTCGGCGCGCGCCGTTATGTCGTCGGACAGCGCTCGACCATGTACCCAATCTGGGGCGGCCGGTTCTCGAGGAGAAAAGGTCTGGTGGCGAAGGAGATGGCGCTTGAGTGCGCCCGCCGCGGAGTGACCGCCAACATCTCTACAGATCCGAAAGACACCTTCAACGGCGACGCCTGGTTCGAATTCCTCGGCGATACGCAATTCGTGGTCGGAGCCGAAGGCGGCCACAGCCTTTGGGACCCGTACGGAACCATACAGGACGACGTGAACGACTATCTCGCCAGGTTCCCGAACGCCTCCTTCGATGAAGTCGAGTATTTCTGCTTCGACGGCCTGGACCAGAACCACATCTTCGCGGGTTTTGCGCCAAGAGCGCTTGAAGCCGCCGTCATGGGATGCGGACAAGTGCTCGTCGAGGGCGGCTACCGCGGATTTATCGACAAGTGGCGGCACTACATTCCGCTCAAGCCAGACTTCTCCAACTTTGATGAGGTGTTTCAGGCGATGTCCAACCAGGAGCTGGTCTTCGACATGATCGAAGCGACCCGCCGCGACCTGGTTGAGTCACCCAAGTTTCGCTACAGCAACTTTGTCTCGCGCGTGATGGGCATCATAGGTCAGTCACCGAAAGCGCGCGTCGGTCGCGGCAAGAAAACGGACTGGAGCAAGACGCTCGCCCAGCACAGCGTCGAACTGGTTTCGATGACGACGCTCCAGGGCATGCATGTGGAAAAACTGGCTGGCGAAGCGCTCATGGAGTGGGTCATCAAGACCACGACTGGCCAGTTGCTGTCTGCAGCCGAGCTCGGCCTCGTTCCGCACGAGGGCTGAAGCCTTGGGCTCAGCCGGCCCTCCGTATGATTTTCGCAATTTCGACTGACGCCTCGCCGGTCCCATAGTCGTCAATATCGCGGCGCGGCAGGTAGTCAGTGGTGGTCCATAGACGGTTCCATCCCGCCTCGATCGTTTCAGTCCACTCGGTCTCATCGCGCACCGTCACGCAGGGCACGCGATGGAAATAAGCTTCCTTCTGCAACCCGCCGGAATCCGTCAGCACCATGGTGGAATTATGAACGAGCCAGTTCATGTCGAGGTAGCCAATGGGATCGATCATCCTGATCGACGGATAGGAGATGCCTGCATCGGCAAGCTTCTTGCGCGTGCGCGGATGGACAGTCATGACCACAGGAACATCGCCAGAATTCGAAGCGATGAAATCCATCACACGGGCGAAGCGCTCCGGCTCATCGGTGTTTTCCGCACGGTGAATTGTCGCGACTGCATATGACTGTGGTTTCAGCCCCAGTTCGTCCAGGATCCGCGAAGCGCCTTCGGCGCGTTTTGTGGCGTCAATTGTGGTATCGAACATCACATCACCGACTTGGTGTACGCCCTTGGTGATGCCCTCCCGCGTCAGATTTTCGATAGCGGTGGCCACAGCAGTTCGCTCAGGTGGTCCGCAACAACCCGGTTGATCTCTTCGGGCATCTTACGGTTGTAGGAACGTAGTCCGCTTTCGACATGCGCGATGCGGATGTGTAGCTTCGCGGCGCACAGCGCGCCTGCCAGCGTCGAGTTGGTGTCGCCATAAATGAGGAACCAGTCCGGCTTCTCCTTCAACGCAACTTCTTCAAGAGCTTCCAGCATCCGACCCGTCATGGCCCCATGACCAAGACTGTTCACATGAAGATTGTACGCCGGCTTGGGGATCGACAGTTCGTCAAAAAAGACGTCAGACATTCGCTCATCAAAGTGCTGACCGGTATGCACGATCACTTCGTCCAGCCCCTCGCGAGCGAGTGCGCGACTGACCGGTGCGGCTTTGATGAACTGAGGGCGTGCGCCCACCACTGTAAGAATCTTCACTCTGGCTCCTCTTGAATTGCAATCGACGGCGCACGCCTAGACCTTGTTCGTCAGCGCCTCGGTACAGCAGGAAATGACGCGCGGCCGCATCAAGCCGTAATACACAGCGTGCCCGCGTTCGTTGAGATGAATACCATCATCGAGCAGGAAGTCTTCGATGGCGGCACCCTCGGCCTGACAAAGCTCGTCCAGGTGGCGCTCCGAGTCCACAAGCAACACGCTCCCGCCGTACGCCTCGGATACTTCGCGGACAATGACGTTGTATTCGCGATTGTGGGCCTCGTAATCGTAGGCGGCCCCTCGGATTTCGATCACCCCGCGCGATGTAGGATGGTTGGTGTTCAGCAGCACAGCACGCGCACCAAAGCGTTGTCCCCGCTCTATGATCTCGCAAAGGTTGGCGCGGAACGCCGCCTTGGATACGCGGGGCCCACCCGCATCAGTAACCCAGTAATTGCAGTCGTTGAGACCGAACTGGATGAACAGGACTGCGACGCCGTCGGCCTGCACGTCCTTGGGCATGCGTTCGAGCGCCTGCCGCGTCGTGTTGCCGTTCACCGATCGGTTCGCAGGCACAAGACGGACCCCGTCGACAAGCGGCATCCGCCGAATGTCCTTCGACACGAGGTCGACCCAGGTCGCCGCACGTTCGACATGCTGGCCCACCGCGATCGAGTCGCCGAAAAAGACGACACGAGCCTCTGCTGGCGCATTACCGTCAGCCATCGTGATACAGATCGCCCTTCATCTCCAGCGTCACCACCTGCCGGCCATTCGGAAACAGCGACGGGGCGCCAGGGTCGAATACGGTCCAGTCAGGCTCAATGATCCTGTCCTGGTGCCTTTCAAGCACGCCCCTTGTCCGGTCCCCATCCCAGGCGAGGATCCACATTGTCTCGTCTGCCCCCACCCGTTTCACATGATACACCCGTTCCGACTCATAGAACGTCAGAGAGAGACGGACTACCTTGCTGACTGGAAGGGCCGTCGCCAGAAAGCTGTCCAGCCGCTGGTCGACGTTCGGAAACAGATCGTTCGCCACCACAACATCGTAGGTTTCGCGCCAGGGTAAGTCTGTCCATCCCGTCCGGCTCAAGCGCATCGAAAGATCACTCTCGATATACATGGCGATCAATTCATCGCTGTCGTGCACAAGCGGATCAACGAGATGATAGCTGTGGGAACGGCTCAGCACCCGCGTGAGCGCCGACAAACCGCCTCCGACATCACATATGCTCAGCCCTGCGGACTTCAGAAGGTCGCCGTATAGCTCCTCGAAACACACCCGCTTGGCGGGTGTTTCCCGTAACCAGCGCTGGCTGGTGAGGCGGTTGTCGAAATCGCGCGACACGGCGTCCAATTGAGCGCCCATGGAGTCTTCCACGAGGTACGCCGCCCGGAAATCCTCGGTCAACCTGCGCATAGGTCCGCCCACGCCCTCCAGCCGTCGCTCGCGGCACCTTATCCTCGACACTACCTGCCAACGCAACTATCAAAACAGGCTTGGATCTGCCGAACCGAGACACAAGAATCAGTATGTCAGCCAGCGTCGCCGCTAATCTCAGGACGAGCTCCAAGGCCTACCAGCAGTGTGTCTGCTGCGTGATGGATACGACCGATCCGGACATTGCCTTCGACGACGAGGGCGTCTGCAGTCACTGCGCCTACTTCGAGCGCGAAGTCGTCCCCGCATGGCCCCGCGGCGAAACGGCGAGCCGCAACCTGTCGGCGATGATCGACGGGATCCGTTCCGCAGGAAGGGGCCGCCAGTATGACTGCATTCTCGGCATGTCGGGCGGCGTGGACAGCTCGTATCTCGCTCTGCTGGCCTCACGCTGGGGGCTACGTCCGTTGGTCGTACATGTTGACGCCGGCTGGAATTCCGAGCTGGCGGTTCGCAACATCGAGCTGATGGTCACGAAACTCAACTTCGACCTCCATACGGTGGTCATTGACTGGGACGAAATGCGTGACCTCCAGCTAGCGTTCCTGCGCTCGAATACATCGAACCAGGACATCCCCCAGGATCACGCGTTCGCTGCGGCGACATTCAAGCTGGCGATGAAGCATGACATCAAGTTCATCGTGAGCGGCACAAATTACGCCACCGAAAGCATTCTTCCCCAGTCATGGGGCTACGACGCGATGGACGTCACCTATCTCAAATCGATCCATAATCGACACGGCGCGCGCCAGCTGCGTTCCTTCCCGTTGATCTCGTTTCCGAGGTACTACCTCATCACGAGGGGCCTGTTGAACATCCAGACGGTCTGCCCTCTGAACTATATTTCCTATAGCAAAGAAATGGCGATCGACGAGTTGGAGCGCGAGTTCGGCTGGCGCTATTACGGCGGCAAGCACTACGAATCCCGATGGACCCGCTTCTTCCAGGCTCACTACCTTCCCAGGAAGTTCGGGTTCGACAAGCGCAAGGCCCATCTATCCAGCCTGATCTTGTCAGGAGCGATCACTCGCAACCAGGCTGTGCAGGAGCTGAAGAAGCCATTGTACACGGACAACGAGCTCGCAGAGGACAAGGCATTCGTAGCGAAAAAACTTGGCCTGACTGCCGATGAGCTGCAGGCGTTCATTGATGCTCCTGCCGTGGCCGATGACGAGTACGCAATGCACACCAGCCAGCTGGCCGCCCTTCGTTACGCGATCGGGGCGCAGCAACTGATGACCCGTGCGGCTAACCTTCCCCGTCGTGTCGCATCGAGGATTATCCGCGGTCATGCCGCCGCCAAGTAGACAGCCTTAGTCAGCTGCCGGACGTCCCGGATAGCTATGGCATCCAAGACGCGCAGGATCGGTCTGGATATAACGCTTGAGGTTCTCGACCAGCTCAGCAGGCAGTTCGCGGTCCTGCTTCGCCGCGCTGGACGCCGTCTCGGGGATTTGAGCCATCGAAATCGCCTTCAACGCTGCGATTTGGGCGCCAATCTGTTCGCATGTGTCCGACGGGCGGGCCACGACATCCTCATACCAGACCTCAACGAAGCGGTCGCTTTCCAGTCGTTCGGCCGCCTCGGAAATCGCTCTGGCAAACTCAACTGTTCTCGACCACCTGCTCCCAGACCGGCAGCTTTCGCAATTCATCCAGATTTCTGGGAGAGGCGGAATTCCACACATCGGGCGATCCCTGTACCAGCACCCGAGCCTCAAGATCCGACAGCGCGCAGGCCTCGATATCCCGACGTATCCAGATGAAGCAGGCCCCGGGAAGCAGTTCGGCCAGCGCCGATACCCGGAAGCAGTTCCATGCATTCTTGATCAGGATCGGCGTAGACTGAAGCAACTGGGCTGCCGCAAGTGTGCGTCTCAGGTGCGCGCGTTGGTCGGGAAGCACGCCGGAACTCGTCAACTCGCTTGGATGCCCTCCGCCGCACCAGCGCTGCATGATCGCCGACCCTTCTGACGGCGCAAGCGCACCTCTGGTTTTGCCGAATGCGCTCTCGAAGGCCAATTCGGGTTCCGGCAGTCCACGCGCAATCGCCCAGCCGAGGATCGGCGCGTCTGCGAAGTGGTCATTGGTAAGGTTCGAAATATATCCCAGTCGGTACGCGGCAATCAGACACTGATAGAGAAATGTGCTGCCGGTCCGCGGCGCTCCGAGAATGAAGACCGGCGTCGGCTCGGGGGGGCTGCCTCGGCCGACAATCTGCTCGATGACGATATTTTCTGTTTCATGCATTCGTCTGAATACTCACCAAACGCGATCTTGCGCCGACGTAACCCAATGCGGGCGATTCTGGGCGCCCAGTCCCACTTTACCCTACCTGATGATCTGTTAGATCACCGCCATTCGCTCGACTCGTGGGAGACTTTGGATGTCTGGTCTGGTGATCCTGCACGCGCCGGCGGATGAGTGGCTGGCGATCGAGGTCGAGCGGCGCTGCGGGGTCGATTTCACGGTGAAATGTTCGTTCGATAGCGCGCAATCTCTGTCTTTCGGGCGCCACCTGACCATCGGGGTGGTCTGGTCGAATTCGACCGACACAGTCGCACTTGACCAGTTGTCGTTCGTCCATTCGGTCAGAAATCTGATGGTGCTGTTGTTCGACAAAGCATCACTGCCCTCGCCTCTGTCCGACAAGATCATCTACGAGATCCCCACCGAGAACGAAATTGAAGCCTCCGACGTCCTCAAAAAAATGACAGAGTGTCGCGCGGAAGCAATGCTGACCGCGTAGTCACTCACACTTGGCCCAACGGGGCCCTATCGACGATCGAATACACAGGAACGAGCATGAACACGAATGTGCCTAAAGTCGCGCAGGTCGGTTGCGGATACTGGGGCAAGAACCTCGTCCGGAACTTTGCGGAGCTGGACGCACTCGCCGCCGTCGTTGATCCCGATCCCGCCACAGCGGCCCGCGAAGGCGAGAAATACGGCGTTCAGGCCCTGTCCTACGAAGACGCCCTCGCCCATCCCGACGTCTCTGGCGTCGCCATCGCCGCGCCCGCCGAACTGCACGCCGATCTGGCGCTCAAGGCGTTCGCCGCCGGCAAGCATGTCTACGTCGAGAAGCCCATCGGGCTCACCATCGCCGAAGGCGAAAAGATGAAGGCGGCGGCCAGCGAAGCCGGCCGCGTCCTGATGGTTGGCCACCTCCTGCAATACCACCCCGCCTTCATCGCGCTGCTCGGCGCGGTCCGCGACGGCGTCCTCGGCGACCTGCGCTACGCCTACTCAAACCGTCTCTCGCTGGGTAAGTTCCGGGTCGAGGAAAACGCGCTGTGGAGCTTCGCGCCCCACGACGTCTCCATGCTCCTCGCCTTGTTCGGCGAAGAGCCGGAAACCGTCACCGGCAAGGGCGGCGCCTACGTCACCCCCGGCATCGAGGACGAGTGCCGCCTCGACCTCACCTTCGCCGGCGGAAAACGCGCCCACGTCTTCGCCTCCTGGCTACATCCGTTCAAGGAGCACCGGCTCGTCGTGGTCGGCGAAAAAGCCATGGCGGTGTTCGAGGACTCGGCTCAGGGCGCCGAGAAACTGCGGCTCTACAAACACACCATCGACGCTTCCGGCCATACCCCTGTGCCGACCAAGGCCGACGCCGAGCCCATCCTGTACGGAACCGACGAGCCCCTGCGCAGCGAGTGCGCCCACTTCCTCGACTGCTGCGCGACCGGCGCAACCCCGCGCACAGACGCGGACGAGGCCCTGAGGGTGTTGAAAGTCCTCGTGAAAGCCAGCGCCGGCTGATCTGGATCAGAGCTCGCCCGGCCATGATTAAGCGCGGTTCACCAACCGCCGCACGGCTAGCAGTGGATAAGGCCCGTCCGCGACTGACACGGTCTGTGACAATACGAAAGAATCAGCACGTTTGCATCTCGACGACTAGCATCCCCTTAGTCATTCCTCTAGAAGACGCCTCGTTTGGCGAGACGAGTTCGGGTGGAGACAGTTCGGGGGGCGTCCGCCGGCGGCACGCCAGTTCAGCCATCAAAGCCCCGTCCGGTTCCGGGCGGCGACAACATTGGACATTTGCGCCTTGAGCATCGCATTCATCGACCTGCAGGCCCAGCGACACCGCATCTCCGACAAGATCGATACCGCCGTTCGCAGCGTGATCGAGAGCGGCGCCTACATCATGGGACCGCAGGTCCGCGAGTTTGAAACGAAACTCTCCGAATTCTCCGGCGCGAAACACTCCCTCGGCTGCGGCAACGGCACGGACGCGCTGGTCCTCCCGCTGATGGCCTGGAATGTCGGCCCGGGCGACGCAGTCTTCTGCCCATCCTTCACATTCGCCGCCACCGCCGAAGTCGTACCCATCGTGGGCGCAAGCCCCGTCTTCGTCGATGTCCTGCCAGACACCTACAACATGGACCCCGACCACCTCGAGAAGACGATCGAGGCGGTAAAGGCCGAAGGCAAGCTGACGCCCAAGGTCGTCATCGCCGTCGACCTGTTCGGTCAGCCCGCCGACTACCCGCGCATCGCCGAGATCGCCAAACGCCACGGCCTGAAACTGATCGCCGACAGCGCTCAGGGATTCGGCTGCACGCTCAACGGCAAGCACCCGGTAGACTGGGCCGATATCGTCACCACCAGCTTCTTCCCGGCCAAGCCGCTCGGCTGCTACGGCGACGGCGGCGCGGTCCAGACCAACGACGATGACCTCGCGGAACTCCTCGACAGCCTCCGCGTCCACGGCAAGGCGACCAAGTCGGACATCGAAAGCCGCAAGTTCGAACACGATCCGAAATACCTGAACATGCGCGTCGGCGTGAACAGCCGTCTCGACACCATCCAGGCCGCAATCCTGATCGAGAAACTCGCCATCTTCGCCGACGAGATCGAGAAGCGGAACGAAGTCGCCGCCCGCTACAATGAAGGCCTCAAGGGCTATGTCGCCGCCACGCCCTTTGTTATCAAAGGCGGCGTCTCGACCTGGGCCCAGTACACGATCGAAGTCGACGACCGCGCCGGCCTCGCCGCCCACCTCAAGCGCGAGAACGTGCCGACCGCCGTCTACTATCCGATGCCGATCCACACGCAGGACGTCTACTCGGTCTATCCGCTGGGCCCGGGCGGCCTGCCGGTCACGATGGAGAAGGCCGAGAGGGTCATCAGCCTGCCGATGCACCCGTATCTCGAACCGGCCGTGCAGGACGACATCATCGCCAAGATTCGCGCATTCAACCGGGGATAATGCCAATGGACAGCCTTCGCGGAGGACAGGACGTGCTCGCTGCTTCTCAGGCCGCCGAAACGGAACCAGAGGCCAAGGCGCGAAAGCCGCGCCGGCGCAAGACGGCGAAGCGCGCCCGCTCCGCCCCGCTGAAATCCGCAGGCTCGACGATCCGCAAGCCCGCCTCCGCCAAGGCGATGGCTGAAGACTTCGTTGCACGCGGCAAGGCCCGCGACCTGACCATCGGCATTCTGGGTCTCGGCTATGTCGGCCTGCCCCTGGCCGAAGCCTTCCTCGCGTCCGGCTTCCGCGTTCTCGGCTTCGACGTCGATGAAACCAAGGTCAACAAGATCAGGAAGGGCCGCACCTACATCGAGCACATCCCGAATGCGCGCATCGCCGCGATGATGAAAACGGGCCGCCTCGAAGTCACCACCGACCCCAAGCGTCTCTCCGCCGCTGACGCCCTGCTCATGTGCGTTCCGACCCCGCTCAACATCCATCGCGAGCCCGACATCTCCTACGTCGAGCAGACGACGAAAGTCATCGCCGAGCATCTCCGTCCGGGTCAGCTCGTGGTCCTAGAATCGACCACCTATCCGGGCACCAGCGACGAGGTCGTGAAATCGATCCTCGAAACCACGGGCCTCACGGCCGGCCGCGACTTCGCGATCGCCTATTCGCCCGAGCGCGAAGATCCCGGCAACATCAACTTCTCGACCTCCAGCATCCCGAAAGTCGTCGGCGCCAACTCCAAACCTGAACTCGACATGGCGACCGTAGTCTACGCCGCCATCACGCAGGTCGTGCCCGTCCCCAACATGAAGACGGCCGAAGCGGTCAAGCTCACCGAGAACATCTTCCGCCTCGTCAACATCGCCTTGGTCAATGAACTGAAAGTCGTCTTCCAGGGCATGGACATCGACGTCTGGGAAGTCATCAACGCCGCCAAGACCAAGCCGTTCGGCTACATGGCCTTCTACCCCGGCCCCGGCCTCGGCGGGCACTGTATCCCGATCGACCCCTTCTACCTGACATGGAAGGCGCGCGCCCACGGCGAAGCCACGCGGTTCATCGAACTCGCGGGCGATGTCGTCACCCGCATGCCGAACTACGTCATCGAAACGCTGGCGCTGGCCCTGTCCTCGCGCAGCAAGAAGGCCGTCGCCGGCTCGAAGATTCTCGTTTCCGGTCTGGCCTACAAGAAGAACGTCGACGACATGCGCGAAAGCCCGTCGCTGCACCTCATCGAGATGCTGCGCGATCGCGGCGCCAAGGTCGATTTCCACGATCCGCACATCCCGGTTGTGCCCGTCACGCGTGACCACCCGGAATTCTCCGGCATGAAATCGGTAAAGCTGTCGCCGAAGAAGATCGCCAGCTACGACTGCGTCCTGATCTCCACCGACCACGACGCCGTCGATTACGCAGAGCTGGTCCGCAACGCCAAGGTCGTCGTCGACACGCGCAACGCGACAGCGAACCTGCCGAAGGCGCTGCTCAAGAAGGTCGTGAAGGCCTGACGTGCGGACACCGGCTCAGCGTCAGCTGGGTCGGTCCACTGGCAGGGCGTCATGAAACGACTGCTGATACTGGCCAGACACTATCCGCCCGCCATATCCGGCGGCGCCCGCCGCCCTTTCCTGCTCGCACGTGAACTTCGCAGGCAGGGCGTCGACGTCCGCGTCTGTGCGCCATCGCTCCCCGACGGAGAACCCGGCTGGGCTGTGCCGCACCCCAACCGCGATCCCGCAACCGCCTCCGGCCCACCGGCATTCGACCTCCGCAAGATCGCAAGAGACCTCCTGCTCTGGCCCGACCCGGACATCCGCTGGTGCCAGCGCGCGGCCCGGTCGGCTGCAGAGCACGCACGCGCTGAAGGCTGGCGCCCCGACTGGGTCCTCTCAACCAGCCCGCCGGAATCGATCCACGCCGCCGGCCGCAGCCTCGCCGCCAGTCTCGGCGCGTGCTGGATCGCAGACTTCCGCGATCACTGGCTGACCAACCCTCATCGCCACGAACGCCGCCGCATCCACCGCCAGATCGGCGAACGCCTGCAGGCGTCGCAACTCCTCAAGGCCGCCGACCTCATCCTCGCCGTGGACGACAACATCGCCGACGAAATGCGCACCCTCGGCGGCGCCAGCGTCCACGTCCTCCCCCACTTCGCGCCCGACATCGACCCCGAGCCCGTCGCGCTCGATCCTCAGCACATCAATATCGTCCACGCGGGATCGATCGCCCTGTCCGACCCGGATGCCTCGATCACCGACCTGCTCATCCCCTTCGCCGAGGCAGCCGCCGCGCGCCCACAGCTCCGGCTCCACCTCGTCGGCCGCCTCAGCGATGCAGAGCAGGCGGCAGTCTCCGCCTCGCCCGCCGCACACGCGATCACCATTCATGGACCGGTGCAGTACGAGACAGCCCTCGGCATGATGGCCGCCGCCGATGGCCTGGCGCTGGTCGCCTCCGGCAAGATGCACGTCCCGCCGAGCAAGATCGTCGACTACGCGCGCGTCGACGTCCCGATCCTCGCATTCGGAGCTGGCCCCTGGCGCAGCGACAGCCGCCTGCCCGCAGAACGTGCTGAGACAAGCCTCGCCAGTCTCAAGCGCGGCGATCCGCGCAACTACGCATGGCGCGCGCCGACAGTCGCTGAAACAGCGAACAAATTGCTCGAGATTACAGAAAGCGCAGCCGCGCGCCCGGCGACCTAGTTCAGCCCGCGCAGCTTGTCGGCAAGATCGGTGCGCTCCCACGAGAACCCGCCGTCGGCATCAGGCGTCCGCCCGAAATGGCCATAGGCCGACGTCCGCGCATAGATCGCCTTGTTCAGCCCAAGGTGCGTGCGGATGCCCTTCGGCGACAGGTTCATCAGGTCCATCAGGGCCGTCTCGATCTTCGCCTCATCCACGCGGCCCGTGCCGTCCGTGTTCACATAGATCGACAGCGGCTTGGCGACGCCGATCGCGTAGGCAACCTGGATGGTGCAGCGATCCGCCAGCCCGGCGGCCACAACGTTCTTCGCAAGATAGCGGCAGGCGTAAGCCGCCGACCGGTCCACCTGGTCGGGTCCTTGCCCGAAAACGCGCCGCCGCCATGAGGCGCCGCGCCGCCATACGTGTCCACGATGATCTTCCGGCCGGTCAGGCCAGCATCGCCATCGGGTCCGCCAATCACGAAATTCCCGGTCGGATTGACGTAGAACTCGTCCTCAGGCGGGAACCAGCCTTCCGGCAGCACCTCTTTCACGATCGGACGAACGAGCTCGCGAATGTCCGCAGGAGAGAACCCCTCCTTGTGCTGCGTCGACACAACGACCGACGTCACGCCAACCGGACGGCCATTCTCGTACTTCAGCGTCACCTGCGATTTGGCGTCCGGCTCGAACTCGCTGCGCTCGCCCGATTTCCGCAACTGCGCCATGCGCTGAAGGATCTGGTGCGAGTAAAGGATCGGCGCCGGCATCAGCTCCGGCGTCTCGTTCGTCGCATAGCCGAACATGATGCCCTGGTCGCCCGCGCCCTCTTCCTTGTAGGTGCCCTCGCCCTCATCAACGCCCTTGGCGATGTCGGCGGACTGTTCGTGCAGCAGGTTCAGGAACTTCGCATTCTTCCAGTGAAATCCGGCCTGTTCATAGCCGATGTCGCGGATCGCTTCGCGCACGGCGGTCTCGATCTCGCCATCGGCAAACTCGCCCGCGCACCGCACTTCACCGGCCAGCACAACCTGGTTGGTCGTCGTCAGCGTCTCACACGCCACCCGCGCCACGGGATCCTTCGACAGGAACAGGTCGACGACCGTGTCCGAAATCCGGTCGCACACCTTGTCCGGATGTCCCTCGGAAACGCTCTCGCTGGTGAAGATGTAATCCGAACGAGCCACTGACTTCTCCATCTATGCCGTAGGGCCACCGATAGGCTGAAAAATCACATAAAGAAAGCTTTATATGAATATCCCACAGCTAAACCCACAGGTGAACGACGCTCCAGCCCGCCCGCATCCGGCTAACCTCTGACAATCTCGTCCAGACAGGCCTCCAGCCGCTCTTCCCACGGCGCGACGCTGATCCCGGGAAGCGAGCGCGCTCTCGTCGTATCCAGCGCCGAATAGCTCGGCCGCGGCGCCGCCGCCCCAAACTCGGCCGCGCTGATCGGCGTCACGCTCGCCGAAGCAAGCCCCCGCGCACGCGCCCCGGCAAAGATCGCCTTGGCAAAGGCCGCCCGGCTCGTCTCGCCGCCGCCGCTATAGTGCATCAGCCCCGCAAACCGCTCATCGCCCGCCGCCAACCCCTTCAGGCTGACCATGCAGGCATTGGCGAGGTCGGCCGCATAGGTCGGACTGCCCACCTGGTCCTCGACAACCCTCAGTTCCGAGCGCCCGCCCCGCGCCAGCTCCAGCATCATCGTCACGAAATTCCTGCCCGAGGCGGAATAGACCCAGCAGGTCCGGATCACGGACGCCGAGCCCCCCGCCGCAATCACCCCATTCTCGCCCTCCAGCTTGCTCTGCCCATACTTGTTCATCGGCGCCGGCGGATCGCTCTCATTGTATGGCGTCCGCTTCCCATCCCCGAACACGTAGTCGGTCGACACATGCACAAACGGCGCGCCGATCTCGGCGCACACCTCGGCCAGCGCCGTCGGCCCATCCCGGTTCACCGCAAAGGCCTCAGCAGGGTCCTCCTCGGCCGCATCGACCAGGTTGTAGGCCGAGGCGTTGATCACGCCGTCAGGCCGCAACCGGCGAACCTCATGCTTAACCGTGCCTGAAGACAGATCGAGCTCGTCACGCCCCACCGCGCGGATGCAGATCTCATCATCCCCGAGCCGCGCCAGCGCCCGCGCCAACTGCCCCGACCGGCCGATGACCAACACATCCTTCATCGTCCCGAAAACTCCCGTCGCCAGCGAAACCACCGCGCGCCGCTGTTTGACCAGTCGCCGGCCAACCGATCAAGCACCCGCCAACCCCCATGCGCCAGATCGGGACTCCTGTGACCCGCCACGGCGCCATCGTGCGCTCGCGCAACAGGGCAGTCAGCTGTCGCCACCATCCCGAACACTGCTATTCCCGCACCGCGCGAAAACGTCCGCCAGCACACCGCCTGGCAACGCTAGTTATTGTGGCGCCTCACCAACAGAGCGATCAGAATCCCGTCTCGCGTCTGCATCCGTAATGGTGACAGTTTGGAAAGGGTCACCTATGGTTCGATCCTTGCTAGCGTCTTCCAACAAGACATACCGGGATCCCTTCTGGACCTGCGGGGGCAGCGCAAAGTGCTTAAGTTCGTTCCACTCATTCTCTTCGTCGTCACGACCAATGCGATCTCGCAGGCTCTGCTCAAGCAGGGCATGGTTACGATCGGCCGCTTCGAGGTTAACTCTAACACCGCCCTCGCCACTGGGCTGCGCATCGCCACGGACCCGTGGGTGATCAGCGGCCTGGTCGTCATGGCGATCTCGATGGCCGCCCACCTCTACGTACTCTCGCGCGTACCGCTGACCTTTGCGTTCCCCTTCATCGCACTGTCCTACGTCGTCGTGCTCGCAATTGGATATTTCATCTTCCACGAGAGCCTGAATTTTTACCATTTCGCGGGTACAGCTTTCATCATGCTGGGAATTTCGTTCATCGGCTTCGCCGGCGACTACTCAGCAAGCACGCCCAAAGCGGTTCCTCTCTCGGCGCAGGAAAATTCCAGTGATGCATAACGCGCAGGACAACGCTCCCAGCAAGACCACCGGTCGCCACATCATCTTCGGGGGCGACGGCTTTGTCGGCCGCTACATTGCGCGCGACCTGCTCGCGCGCGGCGAAACAGTGATCATCGCCGACAAGAACAAGAGCGACATGCCGATCTATCAGCATGCCCGCTACATCAAGGTCGACGTCCGCAACGCTGACGAAGTGAAGTCGGTCGGCCTCCAGAAGGGCGACATGGTCTACAACATGGCCGCGCGCCTGCTGATGCCGCCGGTCAAGCGCAAGGACCGCTACGACGCCTTCTTCCCCGTCCACGTCGACGGCACCCGCAACATCCTGAACGCCATGGTCGACGCCGGCTGCGACCGCCTCGTCCAGTTCTCGACCGATATGGTCTACGGCCGCAGCATCATGCCGCCGCCGATTCCGACCACCCACCCAAAAGACCCGATCGACGCCTACGGCCAGTCCAAGAAGGCCTGCGAAGACGTCTGCGAGGAATACCGGGAAAAAGGCATCAACATCTCGATCTTCCGCCCGCGCATGGTCATGGGTCCGGGCCGTCTCGGCCTCCTGGCCAACCTGTTCAAGCTGGTGAAGGCCGGCCTTCCCGTCCCCACCATCGGCTCGGGCGCCAACCGTTACCAGTTCGTATCGGTCTTCGACTGCGCGAGCTTCGCGATCCAGGCCGGCGATGAAGGCTGCCCGAACGGCGCGTGGAACCTCGGTTCGGTCAACAACCCCTCGACACGCGACGTGCTCAAGGCGCTGATCCGCCACGCCGGCTCCAAATCCACCGTCATCCCGACGCCCGCCTTCGCCGTGAAGGCCGTGCTCGGCACGCTCGACGCGCTCGACATGACGCTCCTCACCCGCGAGCAATACGCCATCGCTGACGAGGACTATGTCGTCGACGTGGAAGACCTTCGCGAAGCCTTCGGCCGCGTGCCGTCGGGCTCGGACGAAGAGATGATCCTCGAGACCTGGGATTGCTGGCTCGAAAACCCCGATCCCAAGCACCTCCAGTCGCTGTTTGTAACGACGCCGGAATGGGAAGCCTTCGCCGGACCGTCCTCCAAGACGCCGTCCACAAAGCCCGCTCCCGCCGCCGACAACGACGCCGGTCAGGACCCCGCCCGGAACATGGCGCAGGCCGTCTCCACCAGCTGATCGCTGCAGACAATCAAACGTTCAATGCGGCGGCCCATGCACCTGAAGCATGAGGCCGCCGCTGACGTTTTGGGCGTTAGTTGACGCGTCTCCACCAAAGCCCGTCACGCTTCACGCGAGCCCGCACGAACCGAGGCCGACGGCGCACGCAAAGCGCCGCCAACACCTGAGACTTGATTCCGGGATTTGAAGCAGCCGGCGCGCAGACGCAGCCTGCGCGGCCGCTAGAGCGCCTCTGCAGGCTTCACTTCAACGGCCTTGCGGGCCTGGGCCGACGACGACTTCAGGCCAAAGATCTCCTTGGCGAGATACGGCCCGAACACCTTCACCGACGTCGGATCCGCAAGGTGGTCGTCATCCAGATAGATCGGTTGCCCATCCAGTTCGACCTTGCACTCCGAAGCGCACAGCACATCGGACAGCCGGATCAGCCGGACGCCATCCATGCCTTCGATCTTCTCGAACACCCGCTCAACGCCGGCATGCCGCTTCGCCACGTCCTCGCGCGTCGGCACAGGAGGCAGGGCGTCGCCCCACCGCATGTTCACGAACATCCGCATCGGCACGTCCCAGCCAACCGCCGGCACGCTGCCAAGCACGACAACCTTATGGCCGCGCTCGCGCAGCGTATCGATCAGATCGAGAAGACCGCGCTCGAACACGACCGGATTGGTCTTTGGCCCCGTCCACGCGTGAATGTCGTCGGAAAGCTCAATTCTGGGCTCCGGCGATTCCATCTTGGTCCGGGTGCCCGTCTCATAGAGCGACCACCGCGCCGCAAGCACAACCGTCCCGAACTCACCCTCGCGCCGCTCCAGCAGGTCCAGCACCGCTTGGTTATAGGCCCTGCATGTCGGGAAGCGGTTGGAATCGACGCCCTGCAGCGGCGGACAGCCCGGCTGCCCCACAAACTCGCCCCTCAGCCCCGTCTGCTGCCCGGCCTGGTCCATACTGACCAGCAGCGCCTCGGCATGGGAATCACCCCAGAACAGGAAGTCGCTGCGGTCGGCGTCGAGATCGCCAAGGTGGCAGATATCGGCGGCCGGATCGGTCCAGATGCAGCCCTCGAACTGCGGCACGCGCGTCTTCGCCGCATTAACCATCGCCAGCGCGTCCTGCGGCAGGCGCCCGGGCAGCCCGTTGCCGACAAGAATGCCGGCAGACCCGATCAGCACAGCAGCCAGCGCCGCTCCGCTCGCCGCAAACACCCGCGGACGGGTCAGAACCGCGCGGTTGCGGAACGGTTTCTCGACAAAGCGCCACGACACGATCGCCATGATCACCGAGGCGGCGATCAACAGCGTCGCTTCAACGAACGACAGCTCCACCGAATACTGGCGCACGCGGTAGAAGGCGAAGATCGGCCAGTGCCAGAGGTAGAGCGAATAGGAAATCAGCCCGCACAGCACCATCGGCCGCCACGACAGCAGCTGCGATACCCGCGTCGGTCCCGACGCGCCGATCCAGATCAGCGCAGCCGCCCCAAGGCATGGCGGCAACGCCGCCGGCCCCGGAAACATCGTTTCAAGGTCATAGGTCACGACCGGGATGATGATGGCGAGCAGCGCGACCGCCGCGATCGCCTCGCGGATCCACTGCCGCTGAGGCGAGGGAATGGTAAACAGCGCCACCGCAGCCCCCAGCCCAAGCTCCCAGGCCCGCGCCGGGGTCAGGTAGAAAGCCGCATCCGCCTGACTGTCGAGATAGTAAACGGAGACGGCGAACGATACGAGCAGGCCGAGCACGAGGCCGCCCAGCAGCACCTGGCGCCCGAACCTGAAGACCGCCATCAGCAACAGCGGATAGAAGACGTAGAACTGCTCCTCGACAGCCAGCGACCACATGTGCAGCAGCGGCCAGAACTCGGTCTCTTCGGAGAAATAGCCGCCCGGCTGGTCCCAGAACCAGATGTTGGCAAGGAAGGTCGCCGTCGCCAGCGCAGACTTCGCAAACTCGTTGAACTGGTCCGGCAGCAGCAGCACCGCCCCGGCCACAAACGAAAACAGCAGCACGAACACGAGCGCCGGCAGGATGCGCCGCGCGCGACGCTCATAGAACGAAAGCAGCGAGAAGTTGTCGTTACGCAGCTCGGCCGCAATGATCCCCGTGATCAGGTATCCGGAGATGACGAAGAACACGTCGACGCCGACATAGCCGCCAGAAGTGAAGGCGAATCCCGCGTGATAAAGAACGACGGGCAGGACAGCGACAGCGCGGAGTCCATCAATGTCTTTGCGGTACGTTAGCAACTCTACACCTGCCCTCAACGGCTGCGCCGCCACGGCGTCCAACACACAAGCCGGACGCGCGATCTTTACCGTATACTGAGCCACCAAGGTTACAAAACAGAAACCCGAGCGGCATCAATCTGAGATAAATGCAGCTTTCCCATACGTCCCGGCGGGCGCGCACGGACTCCTCATTCACCGTGTCGGAGCAAGGACCATTCCAGCACAACACGGCGCAAAACGTGCGTAACGACACGTGATCGGCTAACCCAGAGCAGGATTGCCGGCGACATTGAGAGCCGCCACACCGGATGTTAGCTCTGCACTGCTAGGCTTTCGGGTTAAAGGCCCCTCAGCCCCTTGGACGAAGAAAGCCGGATGGCCCAGTTCGACAACCTCTATGCCCACGGGATGATCCGTGTCGCCGCGGCCTCGCCGCGCGTCCATCTCGCCGACCCGGCCAGCAACGCGAAGGAAACGCTCAGCCTCTTCAAGCAGGCCGACAAGGCGGGCGCAGCCCTCCTCGTCTGCCCGGAACTCGGCCTCTCCGGATACGCCATCGACGACCTCCACATGCAGTCCGCACTGCTTGACGCCGTCGAGGAGGCGATCGCCACACTTGTTAAAGCCAGCCGCCAATTGACGCCCATGCTGCTCGTCGGCGCCCCGGTCCGCGCCGGCGACGCCATCCATGGCGGCGCGATCGCCATCCACAAGGGCCGCATCCTGGGCGTCGTGCCCAAGACCTACCTCCCGAATTACCGCGAGTACTACGAAAAGCGCCAGTTCGCCGAAGCCGCCCACGCCCAGACCGACGCCATCACCCTGTGCGGCCAGACAGTCCCGTTCAGCACGGACCTGATCTTCGAAGCCGCAGACCTTCCCGGCTTCCGCCTCGGCGTCGAAATCTGCGAAGACCTCTGGGCCCCCATCCCCCCGTCCAGTCGCCTCGCGCTCGCCGGGGCCACGGTCATCGCCAACCTCTCCGCCTCGAACATCACGATCGGCAAGGCTGAAGAGCGCGCCATGCTGTGCGTCTCCCAGTCCAACCGCTCGATGTGCGGCTACATCTACGCCGCCGCCGGCTACGGCGAATCCACAACCGACGTCGCGTGGGACGGGCAGGTCGCCGTCTACAGCCAGGGCCGCATGCTGGCCGAGTCCGAACGCTTCGCGCAGGCAGCCACGCTCCTCTGCGCCGACATCGACCTCGAACAGATCACCCAGGACCGCCTGCGCAATCCCACCTTCCGCGACTGCGCCCGCAACGAGGACGCCGGCTTCGGCGTGCACCGCATCAGCCTCGAGCTCGCCCCGCCAGTCGACGCCGAACTCCCGCTCCTGCGCGCGCCCGATCGCTTTCCCTACGTCCCGGACGATCCCGCCCGCCTCGATCACGATTGCTACGAAGCCTACAACATCCAGGTCCAGGGCCTGCAGCGCCGCCTCGAGGCGGCCAACATCAAGCGCGCCGTCATCGGCGTGTCCGGCGGCCTCGATTCAACGCAGGCCCTCCTCGTCGCCGTCCGCGCCTTCGACCTGATGAAGCGCGACCGCAAGGACATCATCGCCGTCACAATGCCCGGCTTCGCCACGACCAACGAGACGAAGACCAACGCCCACGCCCTGATGAAGGAACTCGGCGTCACCGCCCGCGAGATCGACATCAAGCCGCTCGCCGAACAGATGCTCGCCGACATCAACCACCCCTATGCGAAGGGCAAGAAGGTCTACGACATCACCTTCGAGAACGTGCAGGCCGGCCTGCGCACCGATCTCCTCTTCCGCATCGCCAACCAGGAAGACGGCATGGTCGTCGGCACCGGCGACCTCTCGGAACTCGCGCTCGGCTGGTGCACCTACGGCGTCGGCGACCACATGAGCCATTACAACGTCAACGCCTCGCTCGCGAAGACGCTGATCCAGCACATCATCCGCTGGTCGATCGCCTCGGAACACTATCCGAAGAAGGCCGGCGCGGTGCTCTCCGCGATCCTCGAAACCGAAATCTCTCCCGAACTCATCCCGCCCGGCGAGGATGGCGCCATCCAGTCAACGCAGTCAGTCATCGGCCCCTACAACCTCCACGACTTCTTCCTCTACCACACGATCCGCTACGGCCTCTCGCCAACCAAGATCGCCTTCCTCGCCAACGCCGCATGGTCAGACGCGAAGGCAGGTCTCTGGCCGCAGAACATGTCGGAGGCGGACCACGTCGCCTACGACCTGCCCGAAATCGTCAGATGGCTGGAAGTCTTCTGCCGCCGCTTCTTCGCAACCAGCCAGTTCAAGCGCTCGGCCATCCCGAACGGACCAAAGATCACATCCGGCGGCTCACTCTCGCCGAGAGGCGACTGGCGCGCGCCAAGCGATTCAAGCGCCGCCCCATGGCTCGAAGACATCCGCCGCCTGAAATCCCAGCTCGGTCTCAAGGAGTGATCCGCCGATGACGATCAAGGCCCTCACCTTCGACGTCTTCGGCACCACGGTCGACTGGAATACCGGCATCGCCCGCGAGTCGGAAAAAGCCCTCGCCCCGAAAGGCTGCAAGCTCGACTGGGTCGCCTTCGCCAACCGCTGGCGCAGCGAATACCAACCCTTCATGGAGGAGGTCCGCACCGGCCGCCGCCCCTACGCGACGATGGACACGCTCCATCGCGAAATGCTCGACATCCCGCTCGCCGAATACAAGGTCCCGAACCTCACCGATCAGGAAAAACAAGACCTCGCCCTCGCCTGGCGCCGCCTCCCGGCCTGGCCAGACGCCGCTGAAGGCCTCGACCGCATGCGCGAAAAGTTCATCGTCGCCGCCCTGTCGAACGGCAACATGGCGCTCACCGTCAACCTCGCGAAGTTTGCTGACATCAGCTGGGACATCATCCTCGGTGCGGAACTGGTTGAGACCTACAAACCGCTGCCCCAGGTCTACGACAGCGCCGCGCACTATCTCGACCTCAACCCGTCAGAGATCATGATGGTCGCCTGCCACCACTGGGACCTCGACGCCGCATCCGAACGCGGCTTCAGGACAGCCTTCGTCTCCCGCCTCGACGAATACGGCAAAGGCGAGCACGACCCCCAACCCGAACCGGGAACCTACGACTACCAGGCGACAGACTTCCTAGACCTCGCCAACCAACTCGGCTGCTAATTCTGTCGGACAAACGAGATCGGAAGGCTCTAAAGCATGAAATTGCGCAGACTTCCTTACTGGATGGTAGCAGCGCATCTCGTTGCCGGGGTCACGATAGTATCGCTCTTCGTTGCATCCCAACGGAACAGTTCCGCGAACTTGGAATCCATCGTGTTTGCCTGTGGGGTCGTTTATCTAGTTGCGAGCAGCGTGATGATTTGGGTCCAAATCTACCGGAAGTCTAAAACTAGGCCTGACGACGAATAGATGTCCAAGGGCCAAATATGTCGCCGAGCGTGTGAATCACGGCTGCGGCTGGTTGAGGAATCCAGCCCGGCTCGCATTAGCTAAGCCGCCCCTAGTTCGCCCGCTCGAACACCGCGGCAATGCCCTGGCCGCCGCCGATGCACATCGTCTCAAGGCCATACTTCGCATCCCGGCGCTTCATCTCGTTCATCAGGCACGACAGGATGCGCACCCCGGTCGCCCCGATCGGATGCCCGAGCGAAATGCCCGAACCGTTGACGTTCAACTTGTCCGGGTCATTCCAGCCCCAGCCCTTCAGAACCGCCAGCACCTGCGAAGCAAACGCCTCATTGAGCTCGACCAGGTCCATGTCGTCCCAGCCAAGCCCGGTCCGCTCGAACAGACGCTTCACCGCCGGCACCGGCCTGATCCCCATCCGCGCCGGATCGCACCCCGCAGCCGCCCACGAGACGAAATAGCCCATCGGCTCAAGCCCGAGCTCTTCCAGCTTGTCCTCGGCCACCACCAGCACCGCCGCTGCCGCATCGTTCTGCTGGCTCGCATTGCCAGCCGTCACAACGCCATCCTTCTCGATCGGCCGCAGCTTCGACAGCGATTCAGCGGTAGCATCCTCGCGCACGCCCTCATCGTGCTTGAACACGATCGGATCGCCCTTGCGCTGCTTGATCGAGACCGGAACCAGTTCGTCATCGAACTTGCCCTCGGCCCACGCCTTGCCCGCCCGCTGCTGGCTGCGCGCCGCATACTCGTCGCACTCCTCGCGGCTGATCTGGTAATCGCGCGCCGTTTCGGCCGTCTCGATCATGCCAGAGATCACGCCAAACCGCTCGATCGGCTGCGACATCACCCGCCCACGCGCCAGCCGGTCATGCATCGTCACCGACCCCATGCGCGCGCCAGAGCGCATGTCGGTCGTATAGTATTCAACGTTCGTCATGCTCTCGACGCCGCCGGCGATCACCACGTCGGCCGCGCCGGTCTGCACCATCATCGCAGCGTCCACGACCGCCTGCAGTCCCGATCCGCAGCGACGGTCCAGCTGATAGCCCGGCACCTCGATCGGAAAGTCCGCCGCCAGCAACGACCAGCGCGCCACGCACGGCGCCTCGCCGGAGGGATAGCCCTGCGCAAAGATCACATCGTCCACCCGGCCCGGGTCCAGCTTGGTCCGCTCCACCAGCGCCTTCAGGACCAGTGCCCCCAGATCGCCAGCCTGAAACGGCGACAGCGCGCCCTGGAACTTGCCCACACCCGTCCGCACGGGGTTCACGATGGCGGCGCGGCGAAGCTTGTCGGTCATGGATACTCTCTTGGTCCGTTTCCTGGATTCAGCGCCGCCAAACTAGCCTTCAGACAGCCGCTGACAATGCCTGCATTTCTCGCCTAGGGTGCCCCGCGAGGAAACCGCCGGGCGCTCAACTGATCGATGACACAATCTCAATCCCACCCCGAGATCCGCGACGCCGTTCGCCGCCTGTGCGAGAAATTCCCCGGCGAATACTGGCGCGAAAAAGACCGCGCGCGGGCTTACCCTTCCGAATTCGTCGCCGCGCTTAGTGAAAACGGCTGGCTCTCGGTGCTGATCCCGGAAGACTATGGCGGCGCCGGCCTCGGCCTGTCAGCGGCCTGCGCCGTGCTGGAGGAAATCCACCGCTCCGGCGCCAACGGCGCCGCCTGCCACGCCCAGATGTACACGATGGGCACGCTCCTGCGGCACGGCTCCGAGGACCAGAAGCAATTCTATCTCCCGAAGATCGCCACAGGCGAACTGCGCCTGCAGGCCTTCGGCGTCACCGAACCCACCGCCGGCACAGACACCACCCGCATCGAAACCTTCGCCAGGCGCGACGGCGAGCACTACATCGTCAACGGCTCGAAGATCTGGATCTCGCGCGCAGAACATTCCGATCTCATGATCCTGCTCTGCCGCACGACGCCGCGCGCTGAAGCGTCGAAGCCATCCGCCGGCATGACCGTCCTGCTCGTCGACATGCGCGAAGCGGTCGGAAACGGCCTCTCGGTCAATCCCGTCCGCACCATGCTCAACCACGCCACGACCGAACTCTTCTTCGACGACCTCAAGGTCCCGGTCGCAAACCGCATCGGCGAAGAGGGCGAGGGCTTCCGCTACATCCTCGACGGCATGAACGCCGAACGCATCCTCATCGCATCCGAATGCATCGGCGACGGCCGCTTCTTCATCGACCGCGCCGCCGCCTACGCGAAGGACCGCAGCGTCTTCGGCAGGCCCATCGGCGCAAACCGGCGTCCAGTTCCCCATCGCCCGCGCCTACACCCAGTCACATCGGCCAGCCTGATGGTCGACCACGCCGCCTCCCTGTTCGAAGCCGGCAAGCCCTGCGGTTCGGAAGCCAACATGGCCAAGCTCACCGCCTCCGAAGCCTCATGGTTCGCCGCCGATGTCTGCCTCCAGACCCACGGCGGCTTCGGCTTCGCGGAAGACTTCGACATCGAACGCAAGTTCCGCGAAACGCGCCTCTACCAGACCGCCCCGATCTCCACCAACCTGATCCTCAGCCATGTCGCCACACACGTGCTGGGCCTGCCGAAGAGCTTCTGACATGTCCGAGAAACCCGCCTCCGAGAAATACGCAGAGTGGATCAACCGCGACGTCGGCGCGACCGAGACCTTCGATCGCGAGCGTCACATCCGCTTCGATGCAACCTTCGACCGCGAACACGACCGCTCATCGCGCCACATCGCGCCGATGTCCCACCTCATTCACTTCCAGTCCGACGTGCCGCTCTCCAAGCTCGGACCCGACGGCCACGCCGAACACGGCGGCTTCCTGCCGCCCATCCCGCTGCCCCGCCGCATGTGGGCCGGCAGCCGCATCGACTTCCATCGTCCCATCGAGTTCGGCTCGGAAGTCACCCGCCGCTCCCGCATCACCTCGATCACCGAAAAGACCGGCAAGTCCGGCCTCCTCGTCTTCGTCACCACGGAGCACGAATTCCTCGTCGAAGGCGCCGTTCACATGCGCGATGAACAATCGCTCGTCTTCCGCGAGGAGGCGACAGGCTCCGCAGCGCCCCCGCCCGGCGAATCCCGCAAGGCCGCGCACTCGGAAACGATCACGCCGACGCCCGTGCTGCTGTTCCGCTACTCGGCTGTCACCTTCAACAGCCACCGCATCCACTACGACCACCCCTACACGACAAAAGTCGAAGGCTATCCCGGCCTCGTCGTCCACGGCCCCCTGCAGGCGACCTTCCTCGCCAACTACGCCGTCGACCGCATGCCCGACCGCCAGCTCGCCTCGCTCACCTTCCGCGCGCAACGCCCGCTCTTCGACCTCGCCCCCTTCACCGTGAACGCCGCCGAGCCCGAAGGCGACAGCCTAAACCTGTGGACCGCCGACGCCGAAGGCTTCACCTGCATGAGCGCCACCGCAACGTTCGCCGAAGCCTAGCCACCCTCCTTCCTCCCCCGAACGGGAGAGGTGTCGCGAAGCGACGGAGGGGGACGATCCTGATGTTGGGGAAGAACGGCAGGCGCAGGCTGCCCGCCTAATAAACCCGCTCAATCTCATCGATCACACGCAACGGCGCGCCGTCACAGCGGATCTCAACACGCTCATACATCGGATCGGTAAGCGGCCCGCGCCACGCAACCTGCCCGGGGATCGGCGCAGCATCAGACGCCACCAGGTGCAGCACCAGCGTCGTCCCCGACGCCGCAGTCGCCGTCTCCAGCACCGCCCGCGCCTGCGGATCGGAAAGCGCCGCGCTGACGACCAGCGGACGCGGCTCGGACCGCGGCGGCCCCGGCATCCGGTTCACCCACGCCGACGCCTCCACGATCGCAAACGGACACGCCGCCACGCCGCGCGGCGCGCGCTCATATTCCTCGTCGCCAAACCACACACAGCCAGATGCAAGCAGCCCCGCGCCGGCAATCGCGACCAACCTACCAGGCATGACGCACCCCAAGCCAGAACGCGCCCTCATCCTCCGCATCCGCGACATGGTTGGGCTGCGTCGCCAGCGCCGCCGCCGTCTCGAACGTCGTACGCGGCCCGACCCGCGTCCGCCACGACACCTCGAAGTCCACCTCGCGCCCGGAAGGAACCAGTTCCGCCGTCCGCGTCTCATATCGCAGCAATCCCGAACGCAGCACTTCGACCGGCGCGTCAAACGTCAGCGTCCCGCCCTCGGCCCGCCGCGGCTGCGCCGCCGCCAGCCGCAACATCCCGCCGGCAAGACCGGTCTCCGCGCCGACCGTCCACGCACTCGTCCAGACGCCGTCAGCATCGAACCCCTGCAGCTCCGCTGTCGCGCCCTCGATCGATGCGCCAAACGTCCAGCCGCCAAACTCCCGCTGCGCCTCAACGCCCAGCGCCGTCATCGCGCTGCCTTCCTCGAAGCCGAACCGCCCCTGCAGCGACCCGCCCAGCGCCGTCCGCTCATCGCGCACCGCCGAAACGCCCATGCGCATCCGCCAGTCATCGCCGCCGGCCCCAAGCCCAACGCCAGACGTGCTCCGGCCCGACGCAGACGACGAGTGCACATCCAGCGTCATCGGTCCGACATCGTAACCAACGCTCGCCCACGATCCACCCGTCTCGAACTGCGACGGCCCCGAAGGATCGAAAACCAGGCTTGGCCCCGCCACCATCTCGCTCGGCCCGCCGCCACGCCCACCCGCGACAGCCATCGCACCCATGTCCATCGCGAACGAGAACGTCGTGTCGGGTTCCGGCTCCCACGGCCTGCGCGGATCGGCGATCTCCGGCGGCGCGGAAAACCACGAAAAGCTCAGCCCCTGCGCCTGCACGGCATGCGCCTGTCCGCGATCAAACCGCGCCCTTGTCGCAAGGTCGGCAAACGCCGCATGCCCGCGCGCCGCCTCGGCCTTATCCATCCGGAACCCGCGGTCAAAACTGTCCTGAAACACGATCCCGGCGAACGCGCCCGACGTCTCCGCCCAGTCGCCAAACGCTCCGCGCGCCGGCGCCAGCATTGCGCCCAGCTCCACACGCTCCGCCCCGAAATCCACGCTGCTCGTGCCCACAGGCGAGAACGCCGCCGCCAGGTTCAAAATGCCAACGCCCGACACGCTGTCCACACCAACGCCCGCAATCTCGCCGCTGACCGGATCAGGCGTGCTGTTCACATAGTCCGTCGCGGTATCCAAAAGGATCTGCAGCGCCTGCGCCGGCGCAAGGTTCGGAAACGCATCCAGCATCAGCGCCAGCGATCCGGAAACATACGGCGCCGCAAAAGACGTTCCCGACACCAGGTAGTAATCCGCTTCATCGTCGGCGTCGTTGCAGTTCGACGTCACGGTCAAGGAACAGTTCGGCGCATCGGGGATCGCAACATTGTCGTCCGGCCCCTGCGCAATCACGCGAACGCCCGGCGCAAGGATGTAGTAGTTTCGGAGATTGCTGTTGCCCGGAGGATTGCCCGCACGGTTCGACGACTGGGCGATCTCTCCATTCCGGAAATCGATCGATCCCACGGCCACCACCATACCCAGCGAAGCCGGCTGCCCGGCAATGTGCGCCGGCTCGTTCGGAAACAGGCCCTCGGCAGGCTCAGACCCCGTCGGCGGCGCCCCGTCATTGCCGGCCGACACAACCACCAGCACCCCAGCCGCCGCGGCGGCGCGGATCGCGTTTTCCAGCGAGGGATCGTTGTCGATCTCCCCGCCCAGCGACATGTTGATGACCTTGGCGTCGTTGGCGACCGCATAGTTGATCGCCTTCACGAGGTTGCTGTCGCTGTAGGTACAGCCCTCCTCGTCCGCCCCGTCGTTCTGGCAACTGCCCGGCGTGTCGGCGCGAATGTGCAGGATCGTGGCATCGAAGGCGACCCCGTGCATGCCGGTCCCGTTCTTCTTGCCGGCAAGCACGGTCGAAACCGTCGCGCCATGGCCCGACGGATCGATATTGTCAGCGCTTCGCGTTCCGCCATTCAGATCGACAATCACGTCGATCGACTTCGCCGACAATTGCCCGTCCAGTTCATCCACGGCCGGATCGATGTTCGTGTCGATCACCGCAACCGTAATCCCGGCCCCGGTCCCGCCGCGCGAATAGGCAGTCGACGCGCCGATATACGCGAGGCCGGAATTGGGATTCAAAGCGCCAGTCGACGAGCCGTAATACTCATTCGTCTCGAACGCAGAAGCTGGCTGCGACGGCGGCGCTGGCGGTGCAGGCGGCGGCGGCAACGCAGCAGGCGGCGGCGGCAGGCTCGGCGGCGCTCCCGGCGGCGATCCGCCAGACCCGCCGCTTGCACACGCAGCAGCCCCAACCGAAAGCGACGCGAGCAGGCTGGCCCTGACAATGCGTCTGCCGCGCTGATCGCGCCCCGAACAAGTGGTCATGAACAGCGCTTCCTCGCGACGGTCCGACCCCGCCTTCACAGACTGGATTAAGCCGCCAGCCTGAACAAGGCGTTTCTGCACCCGTACGAAATCGACTGAACGCCGACCGTCGCCCGTAGCGCTGCAGCCTACCAGCGCAGGATTCGCGGGCCGACCAGAGCGCCGACAGCCGTGCACAACACGATCGCCGCGCCATACCAGACCGACACAAACCCCATGTCGTCGACCGGACAGACAAGCGCATAAGCCATGGCGCCCAACCCGCCCGACATCGCGCCCACGGAAGCCCCCGCCAACGCCAGCCGCGTCGGCGCATTGCGCTTATACCACGAGAAGATCACGATCGCCGCCGGCGTCGCCAGCGCAGGGATGATCAGGAACGCGATCGGCACCACGCCGCCGACCAGTCCGCCCAGTTCGTTCTCCACAGGCGGCATCATCATGAAGCCGCTGACCAGCACACACACCAGCCCGATCGCAAACGCCGCAACCACCCACACGCCAACGCTTCGCCCCGGTCGCGCCAGCCGCGCGGCGATCGGCAGGGCGGCGGCGGCAAAGACAGCCGAGAACGTCGCCTTCAACGCAACCTGCGTTGCGTTCTGCGTGAAGTCCGGACGCACGCCTTCAATGAAGACCACCAGCAGAACACCCACGCCCAGTCCCACAAGCGCCGCGACCGCCAGTTTCAGGAACAGCGAGTCCCGTCTCGCCGGACCGCTATCCTCGGCCAGCACATTGATCAGCTCGTTCGTTTTCATCGCGGCGTATCCTCCGCCACCAGTCTCGCCAATGTCTTCAATCCCCGGTGCACCGACACCTTCACATCCGACTCACTCATCGAAGCCTTCTCCGCAGCCTCGCGCACACTCAATTCCTGCAGCTTCACCATCCGGATCGACTCCCGCTGCTTGCGCGGCAGCTTGTCCAGCAGCCGCTCGATATCCCGCTTCACGGCGCCGGCCTCATGGTCGCTCTCGGCGAACAGCCCGATCTCGTCCTCGACCGGCACCTGCACGCCGCGGCGCCCAAGCTTGCGCAGGTGATCGACCAGCTTGAATCGCGCAATCGCATAGATCCACGGTGTAACCGGCTGCGATACGTCATAGGTGTGTCGCTTGGTGTGAATGGCCAGCAGCACTTCCTGAACGATGTCCTCTGCTTCATCCGGACCGACGAACAGCCGCTTGCGGATAAACACCCGCAATCCCGCCGCAACCTCGCCCAGAAACGTCTGGTAGGCGCGCTTGTCGCCTGCAATGGCGCTGCTCATCAGAGCGTGAAGGTCCGCCTCGTTCAAACTCGCCCCACCAAACCGTCCAAGCGCGCATGATAGCCAGTTCGGCGCGCCTGGCGAACCGGTTACAGACCCGCCCGGTCTCGTTAATCAGATACATCTGTCACTTAATAAAATAGTTGACGTGTGAGCCAGGCTGGCCAACAACCATCACACCGCTGATCGCAAGGGAGCGCCCGAGATGAACCCCACCCTGATCGCCGCAGCCGCAATGCTCACATTCGCCTGCACCCCGGCGCGCGCAGAACCGCCCCAACTCGATCAACAGTCGCGCACCCAGATCGTGACCACCGCCAGCCAGTCGCTGGAGGCCAGATACATCTTCCCCGAACTGGGCCAACAGGCGGCCGCCCACATCGCCGACCAGAACGCAACAGGCGCCTACGACGAACTGACGACAACAGAGGCGTTTGCAGCCCGCCTCACAACCGACCTGCAATCCATCACCAACGACAAACACATGCGCGCAACGCTCCAGCGTCCTCCCGCCGGCCCCGGCGCCCGTCCCGAACGCCCAGCCAGCGAAGGCGGCGTCGTCCGCGCCGACATACTTGCCAACAATATCGGCTACCTCGAACTCAACGGCTTTGAAGCCGTTGATGAATTCCGCCCGCCCGTCGACCGCGCAATGGCCGAACTCGAAGGCGTCAGCGCCCTCATCATCGATCTCCGGCGTAACGGTGGCGGCGATCCGCAGAGCGTTTCCTGGCTCGTCAGCTACTTCCTCGAAGGTCCTGAGCCCGTCCACGTCAACGATTTCGTCACCCGCATCCACGGCACAACCGACGAGGCGGTCGAGGAATTCTGGAGCAGCCCAACGCCCGTCTCGCTGCACGGCGTCCCGCTCTATGTCCTCACCAGCGACCGCACCTTCTCGGCAGCCGAAGAGTTCTCCTACGACATCAAGGTCATGGGCCTCGGCAAAACGGTCGGCGCAACAACAGGCGGCGGCGCCAACCCCGGCGACGTCGTCGACCTCGGACACGGCATCGAACTCTTCGTGCCCGACGGCCGCGCCCGCAATCCGATCACCGGGACCAACTGGGAAGGCGTCGGCGTCAAGCCCGACATCGCCTCGCCAAAGGAAACCGCGCTCTCAACCGCGCTAAGACAACTCGGCGTCGCCAACGCGTCCGACGACATCGACACGCACTCGGTCAAACGCGTGTTCGAACCGCACTCCGGCTAGCTGTCCCGCTAACCCAGCCGTCCCTGCGCCTCCACAGCGCCGGGATAGCCGGGCTGGTCAATCAGCACCTGTCCCAGAACGCGCGCTCGCAGGAAGCTGCGCACATCCTCGCGCGCCGTCGCGATCTCACCCGACCACAACCCCTCGCACAGCGCCCCGCGCATATCCGCCGCCTCACCGCCCAGCGACATGCCGCGCAGCGCCTCAGCCTCCCGCAACGCCACGCAACCGCCAAGGCGATCTTCGCGCTCCACAATCGCCCGCACATTGTCTGCGACCCGCGCAAGGAAACGCCCGCGATCACCCTCGGCTGCTCCCGCGCCGTCATGAAGCGCCAGCGCCCGCCGCAACTCTTCAAGGCTCGGCAATCCCCCCAGATCGCTCCCGTCCACGCCCTCATCCGGCAGGCGCGCCGCGCCGGGAATGACCATGTTCACGAGGTCGATCTGGCACTCCGAACTCCGCCGCCCGATCGCCGCCCGCTCGATCCCGGCGCCTTCCGGATCATTCCGCCACGACTGCGCCATCGTCAGACACCCGATCGCCCACCACCACGACCCGAACACTTCCCAGAACCGCACAGCGTCGCTCGACGGCGCCTCACCGCTCACCGACGCGTACCCGGCAAACAGCTCCTCGCGCGTCCCGAAGCCGCCAACTGCCCCATCCCCGCCAAATCGCCACGACCGCGTACACAACCAACCGAGGTCCCGCATCGGATCGCCGACATGCGCCAGCTCCCAGTCCAGCACCGCTCTCAGCCCGTTCTCCGGCGACACCATCAGGTTGCCGTTCCTGAAGTCCCCATGCACGAGCCGCATCGGCCCGGCGTCAGGCAGGTTGTCGAGCAACCACCGCCCCACGAAATCAATCATCGGCTGCGGCTCGCCGAGGCTGCGATAGGCGCCATGCGTCTCGCGGATCAGCGCTTCCGGCGACAGCGTCCGCAACTTCGCGCCCAACCCAGCCGCCTCAACATCAATCGAGTGGATCCGCGCCAGCGCCGCGCCGCACTGCCAGGCCAGCTTCCCGCGCACATCCGCAAACGCCTCGCCGCGCGCAATCCGCCCGCCCAGCGTCTCGCCGTCAATCCAGTCCATCAGGAACCCGGCGCCCAGCCCGTCGCTTTCCTCCAGTACACCGACCACGCCCGGCCCCGGCACGCCCGCAGCATGCGCCGCACTAAACAAGAGCGGCTCAGCCTCCAGCCCCGGTCCAATCCCCAAGAGCGGCGTTTCATCCGCCCCAACCGCACGCCGCAAGGCAAACACAAGCTCGCCGCCCGCAGCCCTCACCACCACACTCGACGTCTCACGGCTCGCCCCGCCCGTCAGCCGCTCGCAGGACACCAGCGCCTCATACCCGTCCACAACCCGCGACAGGAGCGCGCCGCGCCTCATCCATCAATCGCCGCCCTTCACGCCTTTCGGCGCCGCCTGCCCCATGAAGCCGAACATGTATCCGGCCACCCGCCGCATCTGGATCTCCTCCGCGCCCTCGGTGATGCGATAGCGGCGATGATGTCTGTAGATGTGCTCGAACGGCTTGTGCCGCGAATACCCCATCCCGCCATGCACCTGCATCGCGCGGTCCGCCGCCTCGCAACACAGCCGGTTCGCCCAGTAATTGCACATCGACACCTCGGCCGACGCGCTGAACGTACCATGCCTGTCCATCCGCCATGCCGTCTTGTGGATCAGCGCCCGCAGCATCTCGCACTGCGTCTGCAACTCGACCAGCGGAAACTGGATCCCCTGATTGCTCGCCAGCGCCTTGCCGAACGGCTTGCGCGCCTTCGCGTGCTTCACCGATTCATCGATGCAGTACTGCGCCGCTCCAAGGCTGGAAGCCGCCTGCCGGATGCGGTTCTCGTTGAAGAAGTGCTGCACAACCTGCAGCCCGCGCCCCTCGCCGCCAAACACCGCGTCATCGCCCACGCGCACCCCGTTCAACCGCACATGCGCATGATCGCTCGGCATGTTGAACGTCCACAGATACTCGACGACCTCAAACCCTTCGGCGTCCGTCGGCACCAGAAACGCAGTGATCCCGTCCGCATCCCCGGTGCCGCCAGACGTCCGCGCAAACACCATGTCATGGCTCGCCGTGTGCACCCCGGTGTTCCAGGTCTTCTCCCCGGTGATCACCCAGCCAGACCCGTCGCGCTCGGCGCGCGTCTCCATGTGCGTCGCATCCGACCCATGCTCCGGCTCGGTGATCGCAAACCCGAAATGCCGCGTCCCGCTGGCCAGCCCCTCCATCCACGCATCCTTCTGCGCATCGCTCCCATAGCGCCACATCAGCATCGCGCCGACGCTGTTGCCGACGATCGAGTGCTCATTCTGCAGATCGTTGTGCAGGCCCAGTCCCTTCGCCGCGAGATGCTCGCGGATCACAGCCATGGCGAGGTTCGACCCGCCCTTGCCGCCCGCCTCGCGCGCCAGCGCGAACCGGTAATGCCCGGCCGTATCCGCGCGACGCCGCACCTCGCCCAGCAGCGCCTCCCATTCCGCATTCGGCAGCCCGCCGCGCTCCCAATCCGTCCGCGCATCCTCGCGCCGGTGATCAAGGAAGCGGATATTGTCGCCCTCCCGCTCCAGCGGCCGGATCTCGGCCTCGATGAACCGGTCCAGCTCCACCAGATAATCGGCCAGCTCCTGCGGCAGTTCGAAATCCATGCCTTGAAATCCTCCTCAACCCGCGCCCCGTCTCACGCAGGATCGCAAACGCACTCAGCCGCGCCAGCCAGCCCAAGGCAAGGCCGCGCGGCGCGACAAGCGCTGCTGATCACGATTTTCTGCTGGAAGAGGCCCCACAAAGGGGCCCATTGGCTGGGGCGCCAGGATTCGAACCTGGGAATGTCGGTACCAAAAACCGATGCCTTACCGCTTGGCGACGCCCCAGCAGAAGGTGCGGACGTTTACGCAATTCGCGGCCCGAAGGCAACATGGCTGTCGTGCGCACTTCGCCCCATGCCAGAATCGGCCAAATCGCCGCATTTCCGGCGATTACAGACCGTCGCTCCCACATTGCGCGCCCCGGTTAAACGGGCTATAGCGCCCGTCCGTCGGAGTATAGCTCAGCCTGGTAGAGCACCGTCTTCGGGAGGCGGGGGTCGTTGGTTCGAATCCAGCTACTCCGACCAGCCGCGCAGGGGCGCAGTCCCCGCGCCGGCGCATCAGCAGTCCCGACTGCACCCCGCTCCCTGATTCTGGACGCCTGATTGCATATATTGCTGTAAGCCCCTGTTGACTTGGAGCCGGCAGGATTTCCCGATAGTCAATAAAACTCGATCTGAAGCCAAACGGCGGCGCGCTGACATGAAGACCTTCATTCTATCCTTCCTTGGCGGCCTCGCGGCCCTGGTCTTCTTCTTCCTGCTCGTTCCCCTGGCGATCGTCATGACGCTGATCCCGGACAGCGAACCCGAACCGGTCCGCGACGCCGTCATCACCCTCGACCTGCGCGAAACCTGGCCCGACCAGCCGCCCGGCGACGAAGTCAGCGCCTTCTTCGCCGACACCGCCTTCATCGACGTGCTCCTGAACCTCAACGCCGCCTCGCGCGACGAAAACGTCAAGGGCGTCTTCATCCGCGCGGCGGAGTTCAACATCGGCTCGACCCGCGCAGAGGAGCTGCGCGCCGCGATCCTTCGCCTGCAGGAAAACGGCAAGTTCGTCATCGCCCACTCGCAGGGCTTCCTGTCATCCGGCCCCGGCGCCTACCGCGCCATCGCGCCGGCGGACGAGATCTGGATCCAGCCCGGCTCCGAATTCGAGATCCCGGGCGTCACGTTCGAAACCCTGTTCCTCGGCGGCGCCTTCGAGAAGCTCAACGTCACCGCCGAGATCGAGCAATTCCTCGAATACAAGAACGCGCCCGACGTCTACAAACAGACCGAATACACCGAGCCACACGCCGAAGCGATGACGGCAATCGCCGAGACCGTCTGGTCGCGCGCCATCGCAGACATCGCCGCAGACCGCGAGCTCGATCCACGCACCCTGCGCGGCGTCCTTGAGCAGAGCCCCTACCGCGCCGACGACACCGTCGCCCTCGGCCTGACCGACAAGCTCGGCTGGCCCGAAGAAGCCATGTTCGCCGCCGTGGCGCGCGCCATGGAAACCGACGCCGCCAGCCTCTCCTACGACGACGTCTACGGCTCAGTTGTGGACATCTCGGCCTACCGCGCCAGCGGCCGTCCGCCCTCCACCGACCAGACGATCGCAATCGTCGGCGGCGAAGGCGCGATCGTCACCGGCAGCGGCGGCGGCGGCGATGTCTTCTCGCTCGGCACGCCCGTCTTCGCGTCAGACACCATCGCCTACAATCTCCGCATCCTCGCCGAGGACGAGGACGTTGACGCCGTCGTCTTCCGTGTCGACAGCGGCGGCGGCTCGGCAATCGCGTCCGACCAGATCTGGCGCGCCGTCCAGCACCTCCAGGAATCCGGCAAGAAGGTCGTCGTCTCGATGGGCTCGATGGCCGCATCGGGCGGCTACTACGTCGCCGCCGGCGCCGACGCCATCGTCGCCAACCCGTCGACGCTCACCGGTTCGATCGGCGTCTATGGCGGCAAGTTCGCCATCGCGGATGGCCTCAGGATGATCGGCGTCAACCCGGACGAAGTCGGCGTCGGCGGCGCCTACGCCTCCGCCTACTCGACCGAGGAACTGACCCCCGAACAACGCCAGAAACTCGTCGCCGGCCTTGAAGCCACCTACGAGCGCTTCACCGGCCTCGTCGCCGAAGGCCGCGACATCCCGCTCGAGCGCGTGGAGCAGATCGCCCGCGGCCGCGTCTGGACCGGCGAAGACGCCCTCGAACTCGGCCTCGTCGACGAAACCGGCGACCTCATCGCCGCCATCAACAAGGCGAAGGAATTGCTGGGCCTGCAGGAAGACGACCTGGTAAGCCTGCGTATCAACCGTCCCGACGCCTCCCCAATCCGCGTCCTGCGCGGACTGATGGGCGTCTCGGCAAGCGCAACCCAGTCGACGCCCGGCGTTCAGGCGGTCGCGAAGTTGCTGGGTGAGCGCCGCACCCGCGCGCTGATCGACCAGCTCACGGCCGCCAACCAGCGCGGCGCCCAGCTGTCAGCGCCGCACTATATCGAGCGATAGCGCCGCTAGCGTATCGGCATCAGGGCGATGTAGAGCGCATAGCCGGCCAGCAGGAATGCGCCGGTGAACGCGCCAAGCCGTGAGCGCGGATAGACAACCAGCAGCAACAGGATGGCGGCGCCAAGCGCGACCGGCGCATCAAGCTGGACAATGTCGCGCGGCGCATCCCCGGACGAGGCGAAGGCGATCGCGCCGCCGATCAGCAGCATGTTGAAGATGTTCGAGCCCAGAATGTTGCCCAGCGCCATCGAGGCCATCCCCCGGAATGCCGCGGCAAACGACGCCGCGATCTCAGGCAATGACGTGCCGACCGCCACGATCGTCAGCCCGACGACCGTTTCGCTCCAGCCAAGATAATCAGAAATCGCAATCGCCGCCTCGGTGGTGAAGCGCGCGCCGGCAAGCACCGCGATCAGTCCGCCGAGCGTGGCGAACGACGCAACCATGAGGCTGGAGTAGCCGCCGTGATCCTCAACCGGCGGCGCACCGCCAGCGACGGGGCCTCCGCCGCCCGAAGCCATCGCTGCGCCCACCGGTGCGACGCGCTCCTGCTTGAAGCAGATGAAGAGATACGCGCTGATCAGCAGCAGGAAAGCCACGCCCCACGGCGCGACGAGACCGGTCGTGCTCAGCGCCAGGACCATCAGACCAGCGGCAATCACGCCAAACCCGCCGTCCCGCAACAGCTGCGAGCGCGCGATCGTCAACGCTCCGAAAAACAGACCAGTGGCTCCGCCCACCAGCAGAATATTCGCAATATTCGAACCGACGATATTGCCCAGCGCAATGCCTTCCGAACCCTGCGACAGCGCCGTCAGGCTTGTCGCCAGCTCAGGCGCCGACGTGCCGAGCCCGACCAGCGCAATCCCGATGAACAGCGGCGAAACGCTGAAGCGGCGCGCCGTGGACGCAGCGCCCTCGACGAGATAATGCCCGCCAGCGCCAAGCAGAGCGACGCCGGCCGCCAGCAATATCAGCATCTCGATCATAAGCCCTGTCCCTAGTCGAAGATATCGAACAGGTCGAAACCGCGCTTGCGCTCCCGCCTTCGATCAAACCGGTCGCGCCGGTCATGGTTCCTCATGCCGCGATCATCGTCATCGAAGTCATGGCCGCCGCCGCGGTCCGGCGCTTCCTTCCGTGCAGCATCCATCAGCTTCTCCAGCTCACCACGGTCGAGCCACACGCCGCGACATTCGGGGCACATGTCGAACTCAACCTCTTTACGCAGCAGAGCCGACATGGATTGGTTGCAGTTCGGACACATCAATAGCGGCATGTGACTCACTCCCATCAGTGTTGGAGATCAGCAGTGCATCAGACTTCCTGCAGCGCGTAGATTTCATCCTTCACGCGCAGGCGGGCTCGCTTGAGGCGGTAGAGGTGGTCCTCGTCACGGCGCCGGGCCTTCTTCTCGATACGCACTGCGACCTCCAACGCCTTCAACCGGACAATGAGGGCCTTCAGTCGGCGAAGCTTCAGTTCAGATCGCGTCAGCTCGTCAGCAATGGGCTCGTGATCGACCACGCGGCCGCCTTCGCACTCCCATCGTGCAATCGCGCGCTCGCCATGCCCGCTCTGGTGTGTCGGCAGCCACCTTGCACCGCCGGTCACGTCCTGCGTGGGGCCCGGTCCTGCGTTGTCCTTCCTGTACATGTTGCGCTCCTTTCTCCCTATGCTTGCAACATGACGAAAACCGAGCGATAATTCCAATCGATACTTTTGTTGTTAGCGATAGAAACAACCTATCTATGCGACCAACCCTCAGACAGCTGCAATATCTCGTCGCCATCGCCGACACTGGCCGCTTCGGCGAAGCCGCGGAGCGCATGCACGTCACCCAGCCCTCGATGTCCGCCCAGATCGCCGACATGGAGAGCCACCTCGGCGCCGTCCTCCTCGAACGCGGGCGCCACGGCGCAACACTGACGCCTGTTGGAGCGGAGGTGGTGCGCCGCGCGCGCCTCATCCTCGCTCAGGTCGAAGAACTGCGCGCCGCCGCCAGCCATGCCGATGCCCAGCTCCGCGGCCGCCTCCGCCTCGGCGTCCTGCCATCGATCGGACCCTACCTCCTGCCGGAATCCGCCAAGCGCCTGCACTCGCGATTCCCCGATCTGCGCCTCGCCATCCGTGAAGAGCGCACGATCGACATCGACGCACACCTCGCCGACGGCAGGCTCGACGCCGGCATTTCGACGGCCAAGGATCACCCCTCCTGCCATTCCCTGCCGCTTTTCCAGGAAGACCTCTGGGTCTGCGTATCGCCGGAAGACGAGCTGGGGCAGGAGACCGGCCCGATCCGCCTTTCAAAGCTCAAGGGAAAGGAATTGCTCTCGCTCGGCTATGGCCACGGCCTCAGCGTCATCGTCGGCGAACTCGCGCGGAAGGCGGGCGCACACGTCTCGACCGAATACGAAGGCACCAGCCTCGACGCCATCCGCCACATGGCCGTCATGGGCGCGGGCGTCGCCATCGTCCCCAGCCTCTACGTCGCATCCGAAGTCCGCTGGGATCAGGACCTCGTCGCCCGGCGTCTCGAACACCCGGGCGCCCGGCGCAGGATCTCGCTGATCTGGCGCTCCACCTCGCCGCTCGCGCCACAACTCGAACTGCTTGCCGACGTCCTCGCCAGCGTCGGCAAGGATGTCCTCTCCGGACTGGACTCCTGACGAACGAGCCGACGCCCCATCCGCGCAACGTAGTCCCGATCTTCAATCGAACGGCGCCCCTGTGCTTGCTGGTTGCACCCACCAGCCCGTCCGGCCATAATCTCCTCGTCGCCGCCGGTTTCCGTGGCTTCGCGTAGTTCACCTCGCCGGCGAGCATGCGCGTGCATGGGGGACGACATGAGACCGGAAGAGGCAGCCTGGATCGGCGCGCGGCTCGCGCAATACGAGTCTGACGCCTTGTCGCCGATGCTCGAACTCGGCGCCGCGACGGCCCATTTCCGCACCGTGCTGAAGCCCCACATCGACCGCGAAGTGCATGCGCCCTTGCGCTCGCGCGGCGTCACCATACTCCACGCAGACATTCAGGCAGGCGACGGCGTGGACATCTGCGGCGACGCCACACGACCGGAAATCCAGAAACGCCTCCGCGCTGTCGGCGCACATTGCGTCCTCTGCTGCAACATGATGGAGCACGTCGAAGACCCGGCGGAACTCGCACGCCTCTGCGACAGCATTCTCGCGCCGGGCGGGATCATGATCGTCACCGTCCCGAACTCCTATCCCTTCCACCTCGATCCGATCGACACCTACTTCCGCCCGTCGCCCGACCAGCTGGTCGACCTCTTCCCCGGCTACAAGGTCATCGCCTCCGAAGCCGTCGAGGCCGGGAGCTACACGAGGGAAATCCAGGAAGCGGGCAACCTGCCCATAGAGATTGCAAAAGCCGCAGCGAAGCTCATCGTGCCGCTCGGCGGCTACCAGAAATGGAAAAGCCGCGTCCACAAATTCATGTGGCTGACGCGGCCCTACGTCGTCTCCTGCGCCATCCTCCGCAAACCGAAGACAAGCGCGAAACGCAACGCCGCTCTGCACTGACGGAAGTTCGCAGACCGCAGCCCGGCCGGCCTAGGCCTTCGGCGAATACTCGGTCGACAGGTCCATCTTGCCCGTCGCCTTCACGCTGCCGGTCTCGACCATGTGGATCATGTGCGCCAGCACCGAATGGCACGCCGCAGGATGCAGGCGCTTGTCCACATCCTTGTAGATCGTCTTCACCATGTCCGGGATCAGCGTATCGCCCGCCTCGAGCCGCGCCATGATCGCCGCCTCGCGCGCACGACGGTGCGCAATGTAGGCGTCAAGAAACGGCGCAACGTCCCGCACCGGCGGTCCGTGCGTCGGCCAGATCGTCGACAGATCCCGCGCCCGCACTTTCTCGAGGCTGGCGTAGTAATCCGTCATGTTGCCGTCCGGCGGCGAAATCACGGTCGTCGACCAGCCCATGACATGGTCGCCGGAAAACAGCGCGCTTTCTTCCTTCAGGATAAAGCAGAAATGGTTCGAGGTATGGCCCGGCGTCGCAACGGCCTCGATCGTCCAGCCCGGACCTTCAAACGTATCGCCATCGCGAAGCGTCACATCCGGCGCGAACTGCAGGTCATCGCCCGCTTCCAGCCGCACGTCCGAAGCCGTCGGGATCACCGGCCCGCCAGCATACACCTTGCAGCCGGCCCACTTCGCCAGCGGATGCGCCAGCGGCGAATGATCCATGTGCGAATGCGTCACCAGGACGTGGCTCACCGTCTCGCCGTCCAGCGCCCGCTTCAGCGCATCGAAATGCTCAGCGTTGTCCGGCCCCGGATCGATCACCGCAACCGTGCCGCGCCCGATGATGTAGACCCCCGTCCCGGTATACGTGAACGGCCCCGGATTGTTCGCCACGACGCGACGGATCAGCGGGCTGACCTCCACGGTTTCCCCGTAGCGGCAGTCGATCTCGCGAACAAACGGAATGCCAGCCATGCAAATCAGAACCCGTTATTGGTGTCAGGACGCGAACGCCCGCCCGAATGCGCGCGCCAACAGTCTCGTCGCGCGCAATTTGTGGCCAAGAGGCATCGCCACCGGCGGCCCCATGTCCGTCTTGTTCGCGTCGACTACATAGAGCCGACCGTCGTCCTTGTTGCGCAGGACATCCACGCCGCCCCAATCCAGCCGGATCTCGGAAGCGAATCTGCGCAGCATATCGATCTCGGCCGGCGAATACACATCGTCCGGCCGCACCCAGTCCACCTCGACGTTCTCATTCAGGAATCGGCGCTCCAGCGGGCGGCGCTTCCTGAATACAATGGCGGGCTCGCCGCCGACAATGCAGGTGCGCAGGTCCATCACAAGCCCGCCGTCAATTTCGTTGTTGATCAGTTTCTGATAGCTGCGGCCTTCCTCTCGCGCGAAGGGGCCCTGCATGACACGCCCGTCATGCGCCGCATTGATTTCCGACTTGTCGACGATCTGTCCGTCATAGGTCGTGGGGTCGACAGCCAGCGGATATCCCGAAACGCGCTCGAACGCCTGCGCCACGGTCGACTTCGAAATGTCACGGCAATTGAAGTTCACCGTCCGCACGTGCCGCTTCGAGCGGCTTAGGTCCGGCACAGTCAAATCCGACGTCGGAATCGTCGAACTGCATCACGATGTCAGCCTCGTGCGCGTTCTCCACCAGCTTTGCGCCGGCGCAATGCATCACCGGCCATATCAAGTACCGTGGCCGCGGCTTGTCCGGAAAAATGCGATGGTCGGGCGCTTGTGCCCCGTCAGCCGGCGCTGCAGCCGCCAGCCCTGCGCAAACACGTAGAAGCAGAACCACGTGAAAATGTCGTGCGCGAGTTCAAGGTTGATCGCAATGACATGACCCGTCTTCTTGACGGTCACCACATTGTGCTCGACCACGAAGTCCGAGGTCCAGAGCCAGTTCTTCACGACAGCACGAATCCTTCCTGGCCAGGCTCTTCAACCGGATAGCCATTCCGACTGGCCGCACCGTCCGCCCTAAACTTCGTTCGCCTGCACGACCCCGGTCGTTACATGCGCCGCGCATATGCAAACACCAGCACCCGGCGAGCGCTCAGACTCACCTGATCCATGTATGTTGCGCGGACACTACTACCGGTTCGGCAGCGATCGCAAAAGGCCTTTCAACGGCTCAAGATCATAGCCTGCCTGACTACCGGCAGAAACGATCTCGTCGGCGCTCATGTTCCCCTTTCGCCCCTGGTGCAGCGCCCACGTCGTGATCGAACGCGTGCCCGAGCGGCAATAAGCCAGCACCGGCCCGGTCGCCCCCGCCAGCTGCGCCGCCAGAACCGCCTCCGCTTCAGGCGTCGGCGGCCCCTGAAATGGGGCGTGTTGGTACGTCATGCCCGCTGCTTCTGCCGCTGCGGCGGCCTCTGCGCTCGACAGCTGGTCGCCAGCTTCCCCGTCGGGGCGGTTGTTGATGATGTGTCTGTACCCCGCAGCCGCGATCTCCGCGAAATCTGCAGCGCTAAGTTGCGGCGCAACGGAAAAATCCTCCGTCACCTTGCGGATATCAGCCATTATCTACCTCCACGACGTCCAGCAGCCGCATTGCAATCTTGACATGTATGCGTCACGCGCCATGGCTGTTGCAAACGAAACCGGGGCGGCGCCGCGCGGTGTTAGCGCCCGAACAGCTTTTGTCAGGTCGGAAGTACGCGTGTCCAATACTGCACCCATCCCGACCTCATCCGCCGCGCCAGACAAACAGGAACGGTCATCCAGCGCCCTCGTGCGCACCTTCAACCGCATCCCCAAGGCCTACATCCTGCGGCGCATCCTTACCGCGATCCCGACCATGCTGGTCATCATCACGATCGCCTTCTTCATGATGCGCGCCGCGCCCGGCAACCCCTACTCCACCGACCGCAAGCTGACGCCGGAAGTCGAAGCCAACCTCCGCGCCAATCTCGGCCTCGATAAGCCGCTCCACGAACAATACTTCGAATACCTCGGCAACGTCGTGCAGGGCGATCTCGGTCCGTCGATGAAGAACAAGGACAAGACCGTCTCCGAACTGATCGGCGAGGGCCTGCCCGTGTCCCTCACCATCGGCGCATGGTCGATCACCATCGCGCTCTTCGCTGGCGTTGGGCTCGGCGTCATCGCTGCTATCCGACAGAACAGCGCCGCCGACTATTCCGCCATGTCGCTCGCCATGATCGGCATCTCAATACCAACCTTCGTCACCGGACCCTTCCTCTCCCTTGTCTTCGGCGTCTGGCTCGGCTGGTTCGCCGCCGGCGGCCTCGATCTCGGCCGCATGAACTTCAACAACCTCTTCCTGCCGATCCTCACCCTCGCCCTGCCGCAGGTCGCCATCATCTCGCGGCTGATGCGCGCCTCGATGATCGAGACCCTCCGCTCCAACAACATCCGCACTGCGCGCGCCAAGGGCCTGTCCGAAACCCGCATCCTGTTCCGCCATGCAGCCCCAGCCGCCATCCTTCCCGTCGTCTCCTATCTCGGCCCGGCTATCGTCGGCGTCATCACCGGCTCGGTCGTCGTCGAACGCGTCTTCGGCCTGCCCGGCGTCGGCGCCTCCTTCATCGACGGCGCCATCACCCGCGACTACACGCGCGTCATGGGCACGGTGATCCTCTATGGCGGCCTGATCATCCTCTTCAACCTGATCGCCGACATCCTCTATGCGGTCCTCGACCCACGGGTGCGTTACGAATGACCCTCGCCAGCGCACCCATCGAACGCCAGCAGACGCTGGAACTCGCCGCCCGCAAGGGCCGCTCGCTGTGGGACGATTCCCGCCGCCGCCTGCTCTCGAACAAGGCCGCCGTCGCCTCGATGATCGTGCTGGGCGTCCTCGTCCTGATCGCGCTCATCGGACCCATCCTCTGGCCCCACGGCTACGAACACCAGTACCGCGACCGCCTGCGCATCGGCCCGACGCTCGAGAACTTCCACCTGCTCGGCACTGACATCTACGGCCGCGACATGGTCGCCCGCATCATGATGGGCCTCAGGATCTCGCTCGCCGTCGGCGCCATCGCCACCACCGTCAGCCTCGTCATCGGCGTCACCTGGGGCGCCGTCGCCGGCTTCGTCGGCGGCCGCACCGACCAGCTGATGATGCGCACCGTCGACGTGATCTACGCCATGCCCTTCATCTTCTTCGTCATCCTGATGACGGTCGTGTTCGGGCGCTCCATCTTCCTGATCTTCCTCGCCATCGGCGCCATCGAATGGCTCACCATGGCGCGCATCGTTCGCGGCCAGACCCTCGCCATCAAGGAAAAGGAATTCGTCGAGGCAGCCCGCGCCGCCGGCGTCGGACCATGGGGCATCATCACCCGCCACATCCTGCCGAACCTGCTGGGCCCCGTCGCCGTCTACGTCACGCTCACCCTGCCGATCGTCATCCTGCAGGAAAGCTTCCTCTCCTTCATTGGCCTCGGTGTGCAGGAACCGCTCACCTCCCTCGGCCGCCTCATCTCCGACGGCCAGCGCGAACTCTCCGACCCCTGGATGCTCTTCGGCCCCGCCGCCACAATGGTCCTCACCCTCTTCTGCCTCAACTTCATCGGCGACGGCCTGAGAGACGCACTCGACCCGAAGGACAGGTAGCAAGCTCAGGTTACAAATTTCGGATTGTTGGGGGGCAAATGGACGAACTCAGACTTCTCATCCTCAAGCTTCTCGTCCTGACGAAGCTGGCCGAACTCCCGGAAGAGGAACGCCGCAAGACAACGGCGTCGACGGATCACCTCCGTGAGTTCGCACGGGAAGTCATAGTGAACGTGCCCGCCGAGTTTCTTGCCCAGGCCACAGCCGAACTCATCGCAAACAGAGTGACTGAACTGTTCAACTTGACCGGCCGCCAGTTCGATAGGCTTCAGAAGCGGCTGGAGTCAGGCGAATTCGATTTCACGGTCGAGTTTCCCGAAATCAAGCTTCCCGAAGGGATCGATCTCGATCAGCTGATTTCATCCATCCTCGACGGACTATGACTCCGGAGCCAGGGGCGACGCTCCCCTAACTATACCGCGCCTCCACCTTCGCCCCCGTAGAGCCCGCCGCGACAGCCTCAACGCTCGCCTTGAGATCGGCGAGATAGTCATCCGCCACCTCCGCATGCTTCGGCGACAGCATCAGGTGCAGGCTCGGCGGCTCGCGCGTGACGGACGTGAACCAGCCGCGGCGATACATCTCCCCATAGACAGCGAAGCTGTGATGCTCGGGATGGCGAAACGTGGTGATCCCCAGCATCGGCGCACCCAGCACTTCAAAGCCCAGCGCTCTCACGCCCGCATCAACCCGCTCGCGCGTCTCACACACCATCCCCTGCAGTCGCCTGTACCCCGCAATGCCGAGATAATTCATCACCGCCCACGCCGCCGCAATCGCGCCGCCCGGACGCGTCCCCGCCAGCGTCGGCGTCTTCATCTGCGCCCCCGACCAGCACTTCAGGTCAAACGGCATGTGCGCGTACAGCTCCTCTGAACGAAACAGCACGGTCGATGCCCCCTTGGCGGCATAGCCATACTTGTGCAGGTCCGCGCTCATCGACTGCACCCCCGCCGCCGCGAAATCGAAATTCGGAACCGGCACGCCATTCATCCGCGCAAACGGCGCGAAGTAACCGCCGACGCACGCATCGACATGCAGCCACACGCCCTTCGCCGCCGCCGCCTCGCCCAGCGCCTCGATCGGATCGATGATCCCATGCGGAAAGTTCGGCGCCGAACCGACCATCATGATCGTATCGCCGTCACACGCCGCGCTCATCGCTTCGACATCGGCCTGGTAACTGCCGTCATCCTTCATCGGGATGCGCCGCACATCGATGTCCATCAGATGGCTTGCCTTGTCGAACGCCAGGTGCGCCGACTGCGGCAGCACGATGTTCGCCCGCTCCCGAGCCCGCCCGCCAGCCCGCGCATGATCGCGCGCCGCCTTCACCGCCATCGTAATGCTGTCCGTGCCGCCCGACGTGATCGCGCCCGCCGCTCCCTCCGGCCCGTGCAGCAGGCCCAGCGCCATCTGGATCACTTCCTCTTCCATCCGCGCAAGGCTTGGAAACGCCAGCGGACCGAGCCCGTTCTCGGACATGAAGGCCGTATAGGCAGCCTTCTGCACCCGCGCGACATCCTCGCCAGCATTGAAGACATAGACCGCGGTCTTCCCGTCCCGCCACTTCGCGTCATTCGCGCCGCGATCCATCATCTCGGCATGTATGTCATCCCACGGACGCCCCGTCTCGGGCATCAACACTCGGTCCATGGCTTCCCTCCCAAACTGGCGTCATCTCGGCCCAGCCCGCCATGCAAACACGCACGCCGCCCAATGTCTCCCCCGCACGGCGACCTTCCCGAGCGACTCGTCCGCAGCTTCAACGCTCACCCGCTTGCATCGCGCGGCGTTAGCGCCCAAAAGGGCGCAGCATCGTATTGTGATATTATAACAATCCCATCGGGACGCCCGCATCATGAGCCGCATCCAGAGTATCGACGCCCTTCGCGGCCTCGTGATGATCCTCATGCTGCTCGACCACGTGCGGGAGACCTACTACCTCCACGAACAGGTCGCAGACCCGGTCGACGTCGCCTCTACAGACCCCGCCCTCATCTTCCTCAGACTGCTGAGTTCGCTTTGCGCGCCAGTCTTCGTCCTCCTCACCGGTCTCGGCGCATGGCTCTACGGACGCTCCCACACAAAGGGACAAGTCGCTGCCTTCCTCCTCAAGCGCGGACTGTTCCTGATCGTGCTCGAACTCACCGTCATCAACTTCGCATGGACGACCAAATTCCCGCCCACCACAATCTATCTGCAGGTAATCTGGGTGATCGGTCTGTCGATGATCGCGCTCGCCGGCCTGTTGTACCTGCCGCGCATCGCGCAAATCCTCGCAGCGATACTCCTGGTCGCCGCGCACCATGTCCTGGAGAGCGTTCAGGTCGATCCTTCATCCATCTGGTCCGCGCCGTGGGCGATCCTCTACGACCGCTCTTGGCTTGAGCTTGGCGAAAACCTGCGCGCGCGCACCAGCTACCCGCTCCTGCCATGGATCGGCATCATCCTGATCGGCTACCTCATCGGCCCGTGGTTTTCCTCGGACACTGAGGAGAAGGACCGCATTCGTACACTTGTGACAGCCGGCGCAGCATGCCTCGTCGCCTTCATCGTCCTGCGCTGGCTCAACATCTATGGCGACGCGCCGCGTCTCACGGGAGAGGATGCAGACATCGTCTTCTGGTCCTTCCTGTCGCTGACGAAATACCCCCCATCACTCCTGTTCTCGCTCTCCACGCTCGGCGCTGGCCTGCTGCTGCTGGCCGCATTCGAGCGCATGGGAAACAACAAGGCCCTGACCGCAATCGCCATCTTCGGCGCAGCGCCCATGTTCTTCTACATCCTCCACCTCTACGTCCTGAAGGCGCTCTACCGGCTGACCGTCGCGATCCTCGGAACCAACCAGGGCGATTATTTCGGGTTCTCGTCCGTCGGACCGCTCTGGCTGGTCACGCTCGCACTCGCCATTGCGCTCTACTTTCCAACCGCATGGTTCGCGCGCCTCAAGCGCCGCCGGCCCGACATCACAGCGCTCAAGTACTTCTAGCGCTCGAGGCTCAGCACTTGCGCTGCGATTGCAGCCTGGCGCCGCGTCAGCGATACTGTCGGCGCCCTTCAGCGGCCCCAGCAACTGAGGCTCGAGCATCAATGCCCAAACACCGCATCTACACCATGCCGTTCGCCAGCGTGTACCCGGCCTACATCGCCAAGGCCGAGCGCAAGGGCCGCACCAAGGCCGAGGTCGACAAGATCATCCGCTGGCTCACCGGCTACACCCAGCGCCAGATCGACAGCCACATCAAGAAGGAAACCGACTTCGAAACCTTCTTCGACAAGGCGTCAAAGATAAATCCGGACCGCGAACTCATCACTGGCGTCGTCTGCGGCGTGCGCGTCGAGGAGGTCGAGGAAAAGACGATGCGCGAGATCCGCTACCTCGACAAACTCGTCGACGAACTCGCCAAGGGCAAGACGATGGATAAGATCCTGCGCACCCCGCCGCGGGCCTAACGCAATCATGGGCCGCATCTCGGGCGCGCCAGCCTACCTCTAGGCCGCCGCGCTCATGCGATGGTTCAACCGGACGCCAAGCGATCGCAATCCGCGAATGCCCGGCCGCAGCGAATAGTTCAGCGCGTCGATCCCCACGATCTTCAGAGCCGGATACCGCGCATACAGCCGGTCGATCGCCACCTGCGTCTCCAGCCGCGCCAGCTGCATGCCCAGACAGAAATGGATGCCCGAAGAGAACGCCAAATGGTGGTTGGGAAACCGGTCGAGCTTCAGCCGCTCAGGCTCATCAAACACATCCGGGTCAGCATCCGCACAGGCCGGAAACGCCATCATCAACTCGCCGCGCTGGATATGCACGCCGAAGAAATCCACATCGCGCGAGGCATACCTCGGCTTTGTGCCCTGCACCGCCGACACATGCCGCGCCAGCTCCTCCACCGCCCGCTCCATCCGCTCGTCCGGCGCCGCCAGCAGCCACGCCTTCTGGTCGGGGTTCTGCTCCAGATCGACAATCGCCCCCGCAATCAGGTTGGTCGTCGTCTCGAACCCGGCAACCAGCAACAGGAACACCATCGACAGCAGCTCGTTCTCGTCCAGCTTGTCGCCGTCCGCTTCCGCCCGCACCAGCTCGGAGATCAGCCCGTCGCGCGGCGCCGCCCGCACACGCTCGATCTCCGCGCGCAGCAGCTTCACCATGCCGCCAATCCCGGCGAACGTCCGCAGCATCCCGAACGTACCGCCGACCCCGGCCAGCCGCTCCGACCACGCAGCAAACGCCTCCCGGTCCTCCTCCCGCAGCCCCAGAAGGTCGCAGATCACATAGAGCGGCAGCCGCCGCGCATACCGCGCCAGCAGGTCGACCTCCCCCTCGCCCGCCAGATCATCCAGCAACCGGTCCGCCAGCTGCTCGACCTCCGGACGCATCTCCAGGATGCCGCGCCGCGCAAACGCCTTGTCCACCAGCTTGCGCAGCCGCCGGTGATCCGGCTCGTCCTTCGTCAGCATGTTGTTGGCCAGCAGCCGGATCGATTTCGGCATCCACCACTGCATCCCTGCAACGCCGGACTTGCCCGCATGTCGCCCCTCCAGAACGAACAGCTCGCTGTCCTTCACGGCCGCCAGCGCCGCCGCATGCGTCGTCGTCATCCAGATGGAGCCAATGAACGGCAGCTTCACGGGGATCACCGGCCCCGCCGCCCGCATCTTCGCAAATGTCGGATACGGATCCTGCTTGAACGCCCGCCCCACCAAGTCGATTTTCAGCGGATGCTCCAGCGAGGCCTCCGCCCGCCTCGCGCTCACATCGACCGGCGCAACACCTGCCGCCTGTCCCATTCCCGCCTCCTGCTCAGCTTTCCGATATCTCGCCGCTTGCCAAATCCATCACGCGCCCACTATAAACCGACCGACGGTCGGTCTGCAATAGAGGCATGAATTTTGGCGACGTCCACCAGCACACTGAAACGCACGCGAAGGAACCTGCCCGCCGCAGAACGACGCGAGGCGCTGATCGATTGCGCCCAGTCGCTGTTCTTTTCCAAGGGATACGAGGCGACCACGATCGCCGACATCATCGCGCGCGCCGAGGTCTCGAAGGGCGGCTTCTACCACCACTTCTCCGCCAAGGAGGACCTCCTCGAAGCGGTGGTCGCGCGCATGACCGCAGCCATCATCGAACAATCAAGGGACGTGCTCGCCAACCCCGGTCTCGACGCGCTCGAACGGCTGAACCGTTTCCTCCACCGCACATCAGACTGGAAAGTCGATAACGCCAGGCGCCTCGCCTCTGTCAGTCGCGCGCTGCTCGCCCAGGAAAACACGCTCCTCTTTCAGCGCATCCTCGCGGCGGTGACCCAAACGATCCAGCCCCTGCTCCTCGGCATCGTCAAGGAAGGCGTCGAGGAGGGCGTCTTCGATGTCGCCGACCCCAACCTCGCCGCTGAAGTGCTGGTCTCGCTCTCTCACGCCCGCCGCGAAGTCATCCACGACGCCATCGTCATGGCGGAAGCGGGCGACGTTGCGTCCGGCGTACGCAGGATCGAAACGCGCATGAAGGCGGAAACGGCCACGATCGAGCGCCTGCTCGGCGTGGCGTCGGGAAGTCTCGTGCTTGTGCCCAAAGGCGCGGTCCGCAAGATGCTCGCCGCGCTTGCCGCTGCGCGCTAGTTCTCGCGCGTCACGCGGATCGGCCGCCCGCCGTCCAGCTTCAGCCGGTAGCCGCCAATCGCGCCTTCCCAGATCTCGGCCTCCCACGGACCATTGCCGCGATAGCGCGCCGGACCGCCGGTCGTCTGGCGCCATACCTGGCCGTTCTCCATCGTCAGCCAGATCTTCCCGTCACGCTGCTCCTCGATCTTCACGACCGTCATCATCAGCTCGCTGGGCGCCTCGCTGATCGACTTCGCCCGCGCTTCCGACGCCGCAGCAACCTTCGGCGCCACAGCCGCCAGATCGGCCCCGCCCGGCCGACCGAACGATTCCTCGGCCGCCGTCTCAAGCTGCTCGGATGTCACAACCGCAACCGCGCCCTCTTCCTCGTCGGACCTCAGCTCCGCGGTCGCCCGGTCGAAGCACGCCAGCCGCTCGTCATCCGCCGCCACGCCCGCACAGGCGTAAATCCCGGCAAGCGGCGTTTCCTGCGCGATGGCCGCCGGCGCCCCCAGCCCTGCCGTAACGGCGCCCAGAGCAATCATGCCCGCGCCGATGGAACTCTTCACTGTCACGTCATCCTCCATACGCATCCGTCTCGTCCGGCCCGCCGAACGATGCAAACGGCCTGCGCGCCGCTGTCGCGGCATAAAACGCCCAATTTCTCGCCCCGTAAACCGGCGCGACGCAGCCTTAAGCTAGACCGGGTCCGCTGGCGGCGGCGTCGCAGCCGCGCCCGGCGATGCAGCCCCCGGATTGCCCGCCAGAATGGCCTTCACCTCGCCAAGGTCATTGCCGATCTTGAACATGACAATGATGATCTCGCAGATGAAGCGCCAGTAAAGCAGCGCCAGAAAGCCGACAATCGGCCCGAAAATCAGCATCCCCAGACCCGGCAGGAAGCCCTGCGAGAACCCGCTGAACATCAGCCCGAGCGTCATCAACACAACGCCCACAAGGCCAAGATAATAGAAGATCTTCACCAGAGTGGCGCCGATCAGCTTGTCGAAACTCAAGAACCGGTTGACGAAATCCATAGCCCGCCCCTTCCGCATTTAGACTCGATCCAGCCAGCAGATGCCTTGTCCGGATAGGCGTCAAGTCGCTTTCGGCCTTGAATCAAGGCGATTCCCCGCCCGTGACGCCCGCAATTGCAGACGCCTATTTCAACTTCGCCCGCACTGACGCTAGTTAGGTCCGATGAGAAGCGCCGGACCGTAAGCCCGGCAAATCCGGAGTTCTGCAAACATGTTCAATCGCCCCCGTCTCCTCACCGCGCTGGCAGCCTCGACATTCCTCGCCCAGTCCGCATGCGGAGGCTCGGGCGGCGACCGCCCCGACAACCAGCTCCGCCGCGGTATCGGTGCAACGCCTGACTCGCTCGACCCGCAGCAATCGGAAGGCACCTGGGCGAACGACGTAATCGGCGACATGTTCATCGGCTTGACGACGGAAAACGCAGCCTCCGAACCCATCCCGGGCGTCGCCGAGCGCTGGGAGACCTCCGAAGACGGCCTCACCTGGACCTTCTACCTGCGCCAGTCCAACTGGTCCGACGGCACGCCCCTCACGGCCCACGACTTCGTCTTCGCCTTCCGTCGCCTGCTCGATCCCACGACGGTGGGCGCCGTCTACGCCTCGCTGCAATATCCCATCAAGAATGCGCAGGCGATCAACGGCGGCCAGATGCCGACCGACCAGCTCGGCGTCACCGCGCTCGACGACTACACGCTTCAGGTCGAACTCGAATATCCTGCCCCCTACCTGCCCGGCCTGTTCAAGCACTACACGGCCTTCCCGCTGCCCCGGCACGTCGTCGAAGAGCACGGCGACAACTGGACCAGCCCCGAGAACATCGTCGTCAACGGTCCGTACAAACTGGTCGAATGGCGCACCGGCGACTTCATCCGCTCGGTCAAGAACCCCGAATTCTTCGACGCCGACAGCCTCTGCTTCGAGGAAGTCGTCTACTACACGGCCTCCGACCACGACGCGATGGTCCGACTCGCACAGGCCGGCCAGATCGACATGAACAACTCCTTCCCCACCGGGCGCCTGCAGGACACCGAAGAAAAACTCCCCGGCTGGCCGCGCACCGAACCCATGCTCGCCACCACCTACGTCGTCGCCAACCAGACCCGCGAACCGTTCGACGATGTCCGCGTCCGCCGGGCGCTCGCCATGGCGATGGACCGCGAATACATCACCGGCTCCATCCTCCAGGGCGGCGAGAACCCGACCTATTCCTTCGTCCCGCCAACCATCGCCGGCTATCCCGACCACGCCGAATTCAGCTGGAAGGACATGCCGCGCGACGAGCGCCTCGCCGAGGCCCAGTCGCTTCTCTCCGAAGCCGGCTTCGGCCCCGACAATCCGCTGGAGTTCGAATACCAGTACCGCGCAACCGGCAATAACCCGCGCATCGCGCCCGTCCTGCAGGCCAACTGGTCCGACATCGCCGACTGGGTCCGCCCCGCGATCCGCCAGATGGAAACCCAGGCGCTCTACAACTCGCTGCAGAATTCCGACTACGCCCTGTCGGACGCCGCCTGGCTCGCCGACTACAACGACGCCTACAACTTCCTCTACCTGATGGATTCCGGCACCGGCCCGATGAATTACGGCCGCTACAACAACCCGGCCTACGACGAAGCCCTGCGCGCCTCGAACCTCGAACTCGATCCGGCAAAACGCGCCGAACTCCTGAAGGCGGCCGAACAGATCCTCCTCGACGACGTCGCCGCCATGCCGCTGCTCAACACTGTCACGCAGGAAATCATCGACCCCAACCTCACCGGCGTCATCGACAACCCGGAACGCATCCACCGCGCCCGCTTCATGTGCCGCGCCTCAATGCAACAGGAGTAAGGCTGTAGTCCAGGCCAGGAGCCCAAAGCCCGCCCCCACCCCAGGTGTCATTCCGGGCGAAGCGCAGCGCAGACCCGGAACCCAGCCCGCGACAGCAACTCCCACCTGTCATCCCGCATCTTCGCTGCGCTGCGTGCGGGATGACAATCCGCCACTCAACCAGGCCTCAGCCTCACGTCTTCCCGGCCGAACGCCGGACCAGATCCGGGGAAAGAGCGGAAACCCAGCCCCTCCGACCAAACTCCAATTCCTCCCCGCTCATCCCGACGAAAGTCGGGATCCAGTCCTGAGGACAAAGCCGGGCGCAGCCCGACCGCATCTCCTCCAGCGCACCATGGATTCCGGCTTCCGCCGGAATGAGCGGTGAGAAACCTCTTGGATACCTCCCATCAATCCAACACCCCTCCACCACACTACATTCCCCAAATCGCGCTTCACGAAGGGCAGGCCAACCAACCTGAAGCGCGAGGCGAAACGTCCGCGCCAGCGAGCAGGGTCCACACCACCCGGCAAGCAGCAAGACCGACCGCCGCGGGCGCGCTGGCGACAGCAAACCTCAACTACGAACGACACCAACAAAGCTGAAGCCAGCGCCCCGCGCCCTTCACTTCACCCATACCTCCAGACGCAAACGCGTCATGGAGCATTCGGCGCATCCGCCAGCGACAGGCGCCTTATGCCCCCGAGCGGGGGGAAACAGAATGGACCGGAGGGTCGAGGGGGACCGGACCGCAGCCCCAGAGGCGAGACCACCCAGCTAGTAGATCACCGTCACCGTCAGCGTGTCGGCATATGCTCCAGCCACTACCCCTGTCCCGCCGGCAATCGCCCGAACACCGGATAACTCACCGACCACGGGATAAGGATCGAGAACAGCTGTCCAGCAGCAAGGCTCTCCGATCCCCCCGTGCCATCCCCCCACACCTTCGTCCGCAGAAGATCGCGATAGAGATTGTACGACAGGCTCGAGCCGCCCTGCGCCATCCTCCGCGCCATCTGGTTGCCGCTCCCGCCCGGTCCGATCTCGACCTCATAAGACAGGAACAGCCCCACCACCGTCGCCGTGCAGATCACGTCCACGCTCGAAACGGCGTCGACAGGCAAGGCGTCGAGCGGATTGTAATTGCCGAACGAGATGTCCGGCGCGCTCACCGAACACGAACAGCTGCCCAGCCCCGTACACGCAGCCTGCGCCGGCGCCGCCGCCAGGCACCAGCCGGCGATCAGCGAAACCAGCAGGGCCAGCCTCCGCCCCATCACCGCACCGCCACTTCCAGAACGCTCCTGCACACCGCCTCGCCGCCATCCACGATCGGACGGTCGGGCTGGGCCGGCGGCGCCCGCACCTCGACATCGCACGCCCCATCGGCCCCGGAATAACTCAGCCTCGAGACGTTCTGCGCATTGGCGATATAGACCTGCCCGTTGGCCCCGATTGGATACTTCGCGCCCAGCCGCATGTCCCGCAGCATCGACCCCTCCGGCAGCAGCTCGCCGTCCTCGTCGCGTACCGCCAGCAGCATGTTGATCCCGCGCACGATCTCGAACTCCGCCAGATGCCCGGTCCGAAGCCCCGGCCGCAGCCGGATGGAGTTCTCCGCAAACGTCTCCCCCAATTCGAGATCGACCGGATCGATCATGATCTCGTTGTCCTCGTAGGGACGCAGGTTCGTCAGCAGCGCCTCGCCGTCATCGTCCGTCAGCGCGGTCAGCTGGCGGTCGACATAGACCTTCACGCCGGGCTCCTCGCCAGCCTTCACGATCGCCATCGAGTTGGTCACGCTACGCGCCAGCCGCACCTTGCCGCCCATCGTCGCAACGCCGCCGCGCACGCTCTGGCGCAACGCCTCGCCGCGATCGACCTTTGAATAATCGAACGTCACATCCGCCGCCTGCGTACGGTGAATGACGCCAAGGTCCATCCGCGCCGAGTCCGTGTTCGAGAACGACGCGTTGTATCCCAGCCCGCCCGAAGGCTTGGGCGACACGCGATAGCTCGCCCGCGCCCCCAGCTTTCGCCGCCGGCTCTCAATCGCGCCGGTCGCCGCCCCCTTGCCGAAGGGGATCGTCATCCGCACGGCCCCGACGAATTCCTTTGTGGGTTCCAGCGTCTGGAACGCGCTCGCGTGCAACACCGTGGGGCCAATCGGAACCGACCAGCCCGCGCCCACGGCGGAAAACGATGATCCCTCCCACTCATCCCGCTGCGTGAAGTTGAGATTCGCCGAGCCATACTCGCCAAACTTCCGGCTCACGAACGCGCGTGTCGTCAGCCGCGCCTGCGGCCCAACTTCGCCGAGCCCCCTGTACTGTTCCGAAGCGTGCTCGACCACGCCGCCAATGGTAAAGCGCTCCGAGCGGTATTCATGGCCCAGCGAAACCAGCATTCCGCCATCGCCCTCATCCGACGACGCAACGATAGCCGCTTCGCTCACGCCCAGCGCCGGGTTCAGCACCGCAGCAGAAACGCCAGCCGTCTGCAGCCGCTCCGACACTTCCGATCGCACGCCAACCGTCAGCGCGTTCGACACGCCGCGCGCATAGCGCCCCGCCACGAAGCCATCGCCGTATTCGTTCGACGCCCGCCCATAATCCTCGCGCAGGAAGCCCGCCTCCACCCCATAGGACGCAAGATCCTCCTTCAGCAGTTCAGGCGCGGCATAATAGGCGGTGTCGATCACGGTCTGGCGCCCCAGCGTATCCTTCACCACCACCGTCGCCGTCCCCGCCCCGGTGACCAGCGGCACATCGGTGATCGAGAACGGCCCCGGCTCGATATCGCCGGAAAACAGGCGCTGGTCGTCGACCAGCACGTCCACCGTACCCGGCAGCACCGACTCGCCTTCAAGGCTCGGCAAGGGAAAGGTGGTGAAGCCCGGATCAAGCGAGAAGTCGGTGCCCCATGCGATGCCGCCAAACCGCGCCGGCCGCGCCCAGGATTCCGTATTCGTAATGGAATCCCCCAGCTGCAACCGCGTCGTGCTGTCGGGATCATCGATCGTCCAGTTCGTATCCAGCCGCAGACACGCCTCGCCGCCACGCTGCGTCGAGCACGTCACAGAAGCCTGGCCCAGACCCAACGGCGAAAACACGCCCGCGCTCACCAGCGCACCGCCCGTGTCTCCCAGATCCCCCTGCTGCGCGAACAGCTCGTAGTTCGCATACCCGCCCACAGCGACCGGACTCATCTCGCCATAGCGAGACGCCCCGGCCGACAATATCTCCTCGCCATAACAGGCCGCGCTGCAGTCAATGATCAGCTGCGCCGCTTTCAGGTCGACGCTGGCCTCCGCCCCCGAAACGTCGCCAGCGCGAACGAAGCGACGCGACCCAAGCACGAATGTCTCGCCAGAGTACCGGATGCGGTTCGCCGCAAGGAATTCCTCGGGCAGCATGACCCGGCCCTCGCGGATCGGCACAACGATCGACTGTGACTGCGCAACGCCATTGATCACAGGCTGAAGGATATGGATCGCAGGCCCGTCATCCCGTGCCGCTCTTGCGGTCTCAACCGGCGCAGGCGGCCCGACAATCGTCGTGACCACCGTGTCGGATTGCCGGTCCGCTCCCGACCCGATGCCGCCCGCCAGTTCGGGATAAGGATCGGGCGCATCCCCGGCCGCAGCGCTCAGCGGCGGCCTGGTTCCAAGCGGCGCAATCGCGACGGGTTTGGATGCGCCGGTTCGGGTGCGCCCATCGGCCAGCGCCGGCGCCGCGACGCCGGCCGCCGCGCAGGCGAGACAGCTAGCGCGTAGCGCCTGTCGGCGCCGTCGCGACGGAGATCGGGATGTCATGGAACTCGACTTTGTTGGAATACGCCGAGGTCAGCCCAGCCCTCAGCGCCTCGCCGGCAAGTTCCCCCTCCAGGGCGCGCGGACAGACCTTGGCAGTCGCGCCCGCAAGCACGTAGTGCTGCACAGCCAGTGCATCCGATCGCCCCCGCTGACCGATGCTGACCAGCTTCTTGTGCACGCTGCCCTCATTGCGCACCTCGACACACGTCTCCCCGTCAGGTCCAACCGCCTCCTCCACGACCACGTCGTGCGTGATCGCGTCGGGCGCAAAAAACACCGGCAGCAGCACCTGCGTGCGAACTTTCAGGGGCGACCCGGTCTCCTCGATCTGCGAGATGTCCCGCAGCAACAGCCGGTAATCGCCCTCCCGCTCGCCGCCCTCAGACCGCGAAAGAAACCCGACGCGCACCAGCACGCTGTCGCCCGGCTCCAGCGAAACGATCGGCGGCGTAACGATCAGCTCCGGACTGACCGCATGAACGTCCTTGCCCCCCTCCTGCGACCACTCAAGCCCGGTGATCTGGAACGCCGCCGGACGCAAGCTGTCATTGCGCACCTTCAGCACGCCAACAGGGGCCTCGGCATCGAGCATGATCGTCAGGGGAGAAATCTCGAGGGCGAGCGCCGGACCAGATCCGGCGACCGTGCCCAGCGCCAAAGCCGCCACGGTCGCCAGTCTCAGCGCACTGCCAATGCGTACTCTACTCAACTCATCCCCGCTGACTAAAAGGTAATCGTCGCCGTCACTGTGTCGGTGTATGCGCCTGTTGAAATGTTCTGGCCGGCCGCCACGCGCCCATAGACCGTGTAATTGATGGGAAGGCCGAGACTGACCCCGGTCACATCGTCGGTCGCGCCGGTGTCGTCGCCCCACACGGTTAGCCGCAGCGGATCGACATAAAGATTGTAGGTCAGGTCATCGGTGCCGTTGGTCATCAGGCGGCCGGTATAGTCTCCGCCGTTCGACCCGGCGTCGAGGGCGACATCGAAGACCGCGCCAAGCGAGCAATTGACCTGGATCGTCGCGGTCGCATCGTTCGGCAGCGCCGCGACCGCGCTGTAGTCGCCGAAATCAAGATCGTTTGCGGTGATCACGCATCCGGTCACCACGTTCGCCGTCACATCGAACGTGTCCGATGTCTGGGCCGACGCCGATGCGAACAGGGCCGTGCCGGCGATCGCGGAGAACGCCACGGCGGAGAACCGGCTGCCGCTAATGGCTATGTCGATGGCTCCGGACATGATTTTCCCCATCCCGATAATCCCGCGTCGAGGCGGTTGCCCCACGCTGCGGCCACCGTCCCAAGTGGTCTTCGCAATGCAGGGACAATGACAGGCTCTGCTTAAATCTGGATTAACGCAGCGGCGACCTACGTTAAGACTTGGGGCGCGTACGCTGCCTCCGACACGCCGGAACCCGCGGATTTCCACGTTCGCGCTTACCATAACGATCCATCTACCCGGCGACGGTTCGGCCCCGCCGACAAGATCCCGCAGGAAAGCGCCGCAGTTCCAGAAGAAAAACTTCTCCGACAGCCCCATCCCCGCACGATGCGCCCCCATTCGCACGCGCAGCACGCCAGCCCCCGCTTAACCGTGAACGCGGCCAAGCCAGATCCAGCTCATTTCAGCCAAGTATAGGGAAACTAATCGGTCGCGGGCGCGTCCCCTGCGCCCGCAGCTCTCACCGCAGCCGTCTGCGCCAGGTCGTCCAGAAACACCTTAATGCGCTGCGCATTGGCGCCCATGTCATTGCCCGCCAGTCGCGAGGTCGACCGTACATCGACGCGCGAGCCGCTCTCCGCCTCGACGATCCGCACCGCGATGTCGGCAGGCAAGCCGTACCAGAACGAACGCTGCACCGCCTCGATCTGCCCGCCCGGCGGATCGGAGAACATCACCGACCAGCCCTGCCGCCGCGCCACTTCATCGGCAAGCACCGTCGCCGCCGCCGGCTCCATGTCCAGATGCAACGGCTCCAGCTCCCAGAACGTCGCCTGCGCCTCCGCAAACGTCATCCCGGCCCAGTCCTCTCCGGCCCCGGCGCCGATCCGCGCATCGTCGCGCACAGGCGCCGCCGCGTCGGCCTCTCGGCCGGCCAGCGCACGGCCCGTGAATGCAACGGGATTATCCCAGTCCGTCTGCGCATCATGGATCGGCGGCAGCCCGCTCCGCTGCACCATCGCGCCCACAACCCGGAAGCCCAGCAACAGCGCGGCGATGATCACTAGCACGCCGACAATCGCGCCCTTGGACGACTTGCCAAGAACGCTCATCGCCAGCCCGACCAGCGCAACCGCGCCAGCCAGCCCGGCCAGCATCCCGGCAAGGCTCTGCGTCCCCTCGCGGGCTGAATCGAGTTCAAGAACGCCGCCGCGATAGAGCAGCGGCCCGGCGGCGGCGACCAGCAGACCAGCAATCAGGACCGCAACCGCGCCCGCCAGCACAATGACGTGCGCGCCGCGCCCGCCCGTGTGCGTCTGCACACGAGCTTGCGCGTCGTCACCCGTATCTGTTCCGATCATTCAGCCGCCTGGACCGTCGGCAACACGTGATCCTTGAACGTCTCGCGCAGCTTCAGCTTGTTGATCTTGCCGGTTGCGCCCAACGGGATCTCGTCGACGAATGCCACATCGTCCGGCGTCCACCACTTCGCGATCTTGCCCTCAAGGAATTGCAGCATCTCTTCCTTGGTCGCCGTCTCGCCCTCCTTCATCTGCACGATCAGCAGCGGGCGCTCGTCCCACTTCGGATGCGGCAGGCCGATGGCGGCGGCGTTGGCGACCTTCGGATGGCCGACAGCGATGTTCTCGATGTCGATCGAGGAGATCCACTCCCCGCCCGACTTGATCACATCCTTGGCGCGGTCGGTGATCTGCATGAAGCCCTGCGGGCACAGGTTGGCCACGTCGCCCGTGTCGAACCAGCCGTCCTGGTCGAGGATTTCGCCGCCCGCTTTGCGGAAGTACGCCTTGGCGACCGCCGGCCCGCGAACCATGAGGTGTCCCGACGTCTTGGCGTCGCGCGGCACGATATTGCCGTCGTCGTCCTTGACGCACATCTCGACGCCGAACGGCACCCGGCCCTGCTTGAGCTTGTGACGCACGACCTCGTCGCGGCTCAGCGCCATCACCTCTGGCGTCATCGATCCCAGCGAACCCATCGGGCTCATCTCGGTCATGCCCCAGGCATGGACAACCTCGACATCGTAGGTCTCCTCGAAGGCGCGCAGGATGCGCTCCGGCACAGCCGAACCGCCGATCACCACCTTCTGCAGGTGCGGCAGTTTCTTGCCGGTCTGCTCAAGGTATTGCAGCAGCATCAGCCACACCGTCGGCACGGCGGCGGTCGTGGTGACCTTCTCGCCGTCCAGCAGCTCATAGATCGACTCGCCGTCCATCTTCGCGCCCGGCATCACCAGCTTCATGCCCGAAGCCGGAGCCGAGAACGTGATGCCCCATGCGTTGGCGTGGAACATCGGCACGACAGGCAGCATCGTATCCTTGACGCCGCCGCCGATCGCATCCGGCTGCATGCCGATCATCGTGTGCAGCACGTTGGAGCGGTGCGAATACAGCACGCCCTTGGGATCGCCCGTCGTCCCCGACGTGTAGCAGAGGCCGCAAGCGGTGTTCTCGTCGAAATCGCCCCACTTCACGTCCATCGACTTGCCGGCGATGTACGTCTCATAGGAGACGAGGTTCGGAATGCCGTGATCCTTCGGCATGTGCGCGTCATCCGTGAACAGGATGTAGCGGCGGCAACCCGGAACGTGCTGGTGGATCGCCTGGACGATCGGCAGGAAGGTCAGGTCGAAGAACAGGACCGAGTCGCCGGCGTGATTCATGATCCACGCGATCTGCTCGGGGTGAAGTCGCGGGTTGAGCGTGTGCAGCACCGACCCGATGCACATCGTGCCGTACCAGGCTTCCATGTGCCGGCCCGTATTCCACGCCAACGTGGCGACCCGGTCGCCCATCTGCACGCCGTCTTCCTTCAGCGCCGTCGAGCACTGCCGCGCGCGGTCGTAGATATCCTTGTACGTCTGGCGGATGATCGGGCCCTCGACCGAGCGCGTCACCACTTCACGGTGCGGGTGCGCGATCGCCGCATGCTCCAGCACGCGGTTCACGGTCAGGGGCCAGTCCTGCATCAGGCCCATCATCTGTCCCTGGGGGATGTCTGCCGGAGCGGGGCTCGCCGCCGGTTTCGCGGCTGCGGCGCTGCCGGCCTTGTTGTCAGTCTTGCTCTTGCCGAATCCAAAAACCATAGTCGCGCCCTCCCAAGCGCTGGGGAAATAGTGTGGGTGCAAGAACACTATCCGCCCAATCACGCTGCGGCAAATGGATGAGGGCTGATCCATGCGATTTTTCTGTACGTCCACGCTCGCGCTGACCACTTTTCTCGCCGCCGCATGCGGTCCGGACCCTGATCCGACCGCAACCGCCTCGGTCGAACCGTCCGCAGCGGCGCCCCGCTCCGAACCGGCGCAAACCCTCGCTCCGGGCGCGCCGCTCAGCGCGCGTCTCGACTGCCTGCGCGAAACCGGCGCCGCCATCGTCATCGCCCATCGCGGCGGTCCGACCCGCGACTATCCCGAGAACGCCATCGAGAGCTTCCAGCGCTCCTATGACGCAGGCGCCCTCGGCATGGAGATCGACATCGCCGAGAGCGCAGACGGCGTCCTCTTCCTGATGCACGACGACGACCTTGACCGAACGACAACGGGGACAGGCGATGTCAGCGACACCTCCTGGGCCGACATCGAGACCCTGCGCCTCGAAACCTACAGCACGGAAACCGACTTCCGCCCGCCAACCCTCGATGCGGCGCTCGCATGGGCGGTTAAGACCAACGCGCTGGTAGAACTCGATAAGAAGCGCTCAACATCATACGACGGCATCATCGACGCGGTCGAAGCCGCCGGCGCCCAGAACAACGTCCTGCTGATCACCTACACCGACGGTCAGGCGGCCGATCTCCACGCCCGCGCCCCCGATCTCGTGATCACCGCCACCGTCAATTCTCCCGCCCACCTCGACGAACTCATCAGCCGGGGCGTCAATCCGCAGAACCTCCTCGCCTGGACCGGCACGGAAAGGCCCGACCCCGACCTCTGGCGCGCCCTCGCCGACCGCGGCGTCGAAACCGTCTTCGGCACGCTGGGTCGCCGTGGCGACCGTCTCGACGATCTCTACTGGGAGGACCGCGACGGGTCGGAATACGACGCCCTCGCCGACGACGGCGCCACGTTCATCGTCACCGACTATTCCGACCGGGTGTCCCGCCAGCTGGCGCCCAGACAGGCCCGCGCCCGCGCCTGCGGCTTCTGAACCGGCCAGCCGCGCCCCCGCCCCATCCCATGCCGCGCCGCAGCAAAATGCACGTGGTGCGTGCGCCAGGGCAGATGCATGTGGATTGCTGCACGATTATTCGTCGAGTTTAGACTTTCTGCGGCCAAAGGTCCTCGACGAATCTGCGAACGATTCGCTAATGAGGTCTCGCTGCGCTACGGCCCCCCATGATATGTGTCGACTGCTGCAGCGGGTCGCATCTGGCATGAAGTCTGCGAGCGGCTCCAGATCATTTGGAGGATGGAGGCGGCGTTTCCGCCATAGCCATTAAGCATACGCGCTTCTCAGGTTATTGCGGGGCGTTGTGGATCGAAGTTAGGTCATAGACGGGGACGAACTCGAATGCAGACGACAGATGAAGCAGCAGCGGGCGCCGTCCGGACCACAGGGCAGAAAATGTTGGACATGACAGGTACACAGACACCGCCGACCAGCCACGCGAAACTGGTCAGTTGGGTTAACGACATCGCAGCCCGGACCAAGCCGGACCGCATCTACTGGTGCGATGGCTCCGACGCAGAATGGGACAGGCTGACCCGTGAACTGGTCGATGCGGGCACACTGGTCCAGCTCAACCCCGAAAAGCGTCCCAACTCCTTCTACGCCAAGTCCGACCCTAAGGACGTCGCGCGCGTCGAAAGCCGCACCTTCATCTGCTCCGAGCGTGAAGCGGACGCCGGCCCCACCAACAAGTGGATGGCCCCGGCCCAGATGCGCTCCAAGCTCGACGAGCTGTTCGACGGCTGCATGAAGGGCCGCACGATGTACGTCGTGCCGTTCTGCATGGGTCCGCTCGGCTCGAAGATCTCCGCCCTCGGCGTCGAGATCACTGACAGCCCATACGTCGCCCTCTCGATGCGCGTGATGACCCGCATGGGCAAGGCCGCCTTGGAAGAGCTTGGCGACGACGGCTTCTTCGTCCCCTGCGTCCACACCGTCGGCGCTCCGCTTGCCGATGGCGAGAAGGACGTGCCGTGGCCCTGCAACGAAGAGAAATACATCGTCCACTTCCCGGAGACCCGCGAGATCTGGTCGTACGGTTCGGGCTATGGCGGCAACGCCCTGCTCGGCAAGAAATGCTACGCGCTGCGGATCGCCTCCGTCATGGCGCGCGACGAGGGCTGGCTGGCCGAGCACATGCTCATCCTCAAGCTCACCTCGCCGGAGAACGAAGTGAAGTATGTCGCCGCCGCCTTCCCGTCGGCCTGCGGCAAGACCAACCTCGCCATGCTCGAGCCGACGCTCGAAGGCTGGAAAGCCGAAACCATCGGCGACGACATCGCCTGGATGCGCTTTGGCGATGACGGCCGTCTCTACGCCATCAACCCGGAAGCCGGCTTCTTCGGCGTCGCCCCCGGCACCTCGGCCCTCACCAACAACAACGCGCTCAAGTCGTGCGACAAGAACACCATCTTCACCAACGTCGCGCTCACCGACGATGGCGACGTCTGGTGGGAAGGCCTCTCGAAAGAGCCGCCGGAAGGTCTCACCGACTGGCGCGGCCGCAAGTGGTCGCCGTCTATGGGCGAGCCCGCCGCACACCCTAACGCACGCTTCGCCTGCCCGGCAGGCCAGTGCCCCGTGATCGCCGAAGAGTGGGAGAACCCCGCCGGCGTTCCGATCAGCGCCATCCTGTTCGGCGGTCGCCGCGCATCGGCCATCCCGCTGGTCAACGAAGCGTTCGACTGGGAGCACGGCGTCTTCATGGGCGCGACCGTCGCCTCCGAAGGCACCGCCGCGGCCGAGAACAAGGTCGGCGAACTGCGCCGCGACCCGTTCGCCATGCTGCCCTTCTGCGGCTACAACATGGGCGATTATTTCGGCCACTGGCTGAAGGTCGGCCAGAGCGCGCCTGACCAGTCCAAGCTGCCGAAGATCTTCTTCGTCAACTGGTTCCGCAAGGACGAGAACGGCAAGTTCGTCTGGCCGGGTTTCGGCGAGAACAGCCGCGTCCTCAAGTGGATCTTCCAGCGCATCGACAACAAGGTCGAAGCCGTCGACACCGAGATCGGCCGCCTGCCGGCCAAGTCCTCGCTCGACGTCTCAGGTCTCGGCATGACCGACAGCCAGCTCGACCTCCTGCTCACGGTCGACAAGGACATCTGGCGCGACGAAGCCTCGAAAATCCCGCCCTTCTTCGAAAAGTTCGGCGACCACACCCCCAAGGCGCTCTGGAAACAGCACGCCGACCTGGAAAAGCGCCTGGCCTAGGCAGCGCCCAGACAGAACCACAAAAGGCCCGCCCAACCCGCGGGCCTTTTTTCGTCAGATGAGCCGAAAGACCGCTGCGGTCAAAACCAGGAGCGCGCAGTCACCAGCATCCGACGCGGCTGTGACGGTGGTCCAGCTGCACAAAGGCTCGCTCTAGCGACCAACCTCAAGGCTGATGAGATACGGGATGAACACGTCCATGCTGAGGGCGCCAGACGGCTGACTGATCACTCGAGACTCCAGTCCCGTAACCGTAACTTTGTCCGCTCCCATAGCCGCCTGCAGCTGTTCCACTTCATCCGATATACTCTGAAGCAGGTCAGCGCGGTGTTCGTCTAATCCCCGCAGCCCCAGAAACTGCTCGTCGTCGCTGAAACATTCTACCCGTCCACGGAACGCCATCCCGTCTAGGGCGCTTTCAACACGACCTTTTACTCCCTCGAAATTTTCATTATCCCGAATATCAACGGCGAGGGTCAAATCGAAACCTCCCCCGGCCTGATAGCCAAACTCGGAATAGATCTCGTCGAACGAAACCGTTTCCATCGGCACGATTTCATAGCCCGCTTCGCCGCCATTGAGTTCAAACCCGTCAGTCCTGCGGTCCCAATCGAGCAGCGACTCGAACGTCCCCTCCAATTCTCGTCGCCGGTCTGCGACGTCGCGAGTTGAGCTTTGACAGGTTAGTCCGAATTGCACGAAGTCGGCAGGCACGCGCAGAAAGACATTAGGGGTTTTCTGGAGGTCTTCTGGATTAAGACGAGTGGCCGTAACCACCACGTTGGCAGTGCGGTCCTGAGCGTCAGCTCCAAAGACCAGCATGGGCGCGATTCCGAACGCTACCGCCCACCTTCTCAGAACAACCATCTCGCCCTCCCTCATGACGCTCGCAAGCTCGCATGACGAAGGGTCTTTTGAAAGCGCGGCCAATGTCTTGGCGGTCGCTGATCTGCGCCGGCCCTCTGACCGAGAGGCCAATAGGCGCCCCTACTTCCACTTGATCGAACAGCCCATCGAAGCGTGCTGCTGCTCCGGTCCCTTGCCGGTCTCCGCGATCTGCTTCATCGCCTCGAACAGGTCGCGGCGCGCATGCGGTTCTTCCTTGATGCCGCCGCTGTCGATCCGCCCGCGATATTCCAGCACCCCATCCGCGTTGAAGCCGAAGAAGTCCGGCGTGCACACCGCGTGATAGGCTTTCGCCACGCTCTGGTCCTCGTCGTGCAGGTAGGGAAACTCCATCCCGTGCTCGTCCGAGAACTTCTTCATGTTGTCGAACGAGTCCTCCGGATAGACCGCCGCATCGTTCGAACAGATCGCAACGCTCTTCACGCCCAGCGCCTCAAGCTCCTGCGCATCGCGCACGATCCGCCGGATCGCACCCTGCACGTAGGGACAGTGATTGCAGATGAACATCACCAGCGTCCCCTTCTCCCCGCGCACGTCCTTCAGCGCCCACTGGCCGCCATCCACTCCCGGCAGGCTGAAATCCTCGATTCGGGCGCCCAACCCGCCGCTGGCTTGCTCCAGGCTCATGGCTCATCTCCTCTGCATGCGCTTTCGCATCAACGCCCCAACCGCCGCCGCGTTCGCCGCACGGGAACCGCGATCACGCCTGAACGTTCGCTAGACCATGACCGACAGCTCAAACCTCTCCAAGGGAGACCGCGTCTCATGGGCCCACGCCCAGGGACGCTCCACCGGACGCATCGTCCGCAAGCTCACCAGCGACACCACGATAAAGGACTTCAAGGTCTCCGCATCCGAGGATGACCCGCGCTTCCTGGTTGAGAGCGAAGACACCGCCGAACAGGCCGCACACAAACCCGAAGCCCTGCGCAAACTCGAAAAGCAGGACTAGCCCGCCAGCCCCAGCTCGGCCCGCAACCGCTTCGGCAATCCTTCCGCGACCAGCGCGTGAGACGCTTCAAGGTATTGCTTGAGATCCTTGGCATTCAGCCCGCCCTTCAGGTCAGCCTGGATCCACTTCATTCCGCGCGACGCCAGATACGGCGCCGGCCGGCACCCCGGCGCATCGCGCAACACCTCCCATCCAATATCGGAAACCTTGAACGAAACGCCGGGCCCGTTCTCCCCCTCATGCCCGCCGATCGCAAACACCTTGAAGGTCTTCTCGGTCCCGACCTTCCACACATCCGCATTGCCCCACTGCACAACGTGGAATGCCGAGGGCAGCGTGGCGCAGAATGCATTGTATTGGTCGAGCGTCATGCCGACACCCAATCAGCCGATCGTTCCTCAGACAACCGACAACCTGCCGCCAACCCCAACGCCCGCAGCGTCCACACAGCCCACCCCACCCGCATCCCCCGCGCAGGCGGGGGTCCGGCCAGCGCGCGAAGCGCGCTCACCAATCCCACGGTAAAGACAGTGCTGCGCACGATATAGATAGGCTGCTTTGCAGCCTGCCCAGACCCCCGCCTTCGCGGGGGATACGGAACGCGAAAGCCAGCCAGCTAAAGCGCCTACCCGATCGCCACCGGATTGACGACAATCTGCACCGTCCCCTCGAACCGCGGCGGCGCAGCAACGAACATAAATTCGTTCAGCCCGTCAGCCGCCAGTCCGCGCGTATCGATCGTCTCCAGAATATAGGTGCCGGTCTTCGCCAGCATCGCCTGGTGAACGACAAACGCCCGCGCCGGGTCCTCGAACGGGATCACCTCCAGTGCAGCCGTATCTGCGCCAATCGCGACAACGCCAAGACTGATCAGATATTCCGCACCGCCCAGACCAATGCCGGGTTGCGTCGCAACAAAGCCGCCCGGATCGCTCTCCATCTTCGCGCCCATCCAGCCAGTGTGGAACAGCACCACATCGCCCTTGTTGATGGTCACGCCCTGCGCATCGGCCGCCGCGCGGATCTCCGCCTCGTTGAACGCCTGCCCGGCCTCCAGCGCATCGACGCCGAAATGCTTCGTCATGTCGATCATCACGCCGCGCGTCACGAACGGCGGCACGCCGGCAAGGTCCAGCTCGTGCGAGTGCGCAAGATCGGTATACGGCACGCCGTTATAGGCGCGGTTGTCGATGCCAAGATGGGCCAGTCCGTCGATCTGCGTGCCGATCCCCATCGACAGCGTGACCTTCTCGTCGAACGCCGTCACCCGCTCCGACCCGTCAGAGCTCGTGATGTCGGCAGCAGACGGTATGCGCTCCACGATATATTCGCGCCCCGGATAGGCCGGCGTCTCCGGCCCGGTCTTCACGCCGAGCTGGTAAACCTTGCCGGTCTTCACCAACCCGGCCGCCGCCACCACGCCTTCAGGTGAGAGATTGTTGGCCGCCCCCAGCCGGTCTTCCTCGCCATAGGGCGACTTCGCCCAGTCCGGCTCGGCGACCTGCGCGATCGCCCCTTCAGAACAGAAAGACATGGCGACAGCCGCCGCCAGACGCTTCATCGGGCCCATGGCCTATTCCTCCCAGTGCACTTGCCGCAGCGTCTTACGCGCCGTCAGCGAAGCCGTTGCGAGAACTTTGCCACACGCCTTACGCGCACGCCAACCCCTTCGCGCTCAAGGATACAGCCGCGCCCGGCTCCAGTCCTCATCAGCGTTCGCACGTGTGAACTCCAGCCGGTCATGCAGCCTGAACGGCCGGTCCCGCCAGAACTCGATCCGCGTCGGAACCACGCGATATCCCTTCCAGTGCGGCGGCCGCGGCGTCGTCCCGATGCCATACTTGGCGGCAAACCCGGCGATGCGCTTCTCCAGCTCGAACCGCCCCTCCATCGGCCGCGACTGCTGGCTGGCCCACGCCCCGATCTGGCTGTCCTTGGCGCGCGAGTGGAAGTAGGCGTCCGCCTCTTCGTCGGTCACGTTGAACACCGGCCCCGACACCCGCACCTGCCGCCGCAGCGACTTCCAGTGAAAGCACAGCGCCGCCACCGGATTGCGATCCAGCTGCGTGCCCTTCCGGCTCTCCGCATTGGTGTAAAAGTCGAACCCCTTGAACGACACGCCCTTCAGCAACACCATCCGCACGTCGGGAAATCCGGTGTCGTCCGCCGTCGCCAGCGCCATGGCGTTCGGATCGTTCGGCTCGGATGCCTTCGCCGCCTCGAACCATTCCTGAAACAGCGCCAGCGGATCAACCTGCTTGAACCACGCGCCGTCATCCGGCGACTTCGCCGCCTTCTCGGCATACTCCTCAGCACTCGGCGTCGGCGGGATGGTGTTGTCTGACTTGGCCATATCCCTGACTACCAGAAATCTCGCGCGTTCCGAGTGTCGCTATTCTGCTCGCTGAACATAAAATCCCATGCCGATTTCAGCGGCTGTCACACCCCGCTTCCACCCTTCCAGTTGAGCCCAGCTTTCTGGTAAAGCGCCGCGTTTTCTGTTCCAGGCAAACCGAAGATAGGCAAATGCGAACAGGACGGCATACAGAACAAGATATACGGCCATGAACGCCCAGAGAAGCAGGTAGCCGGCGTCGGGATTGGCCGGTCGAAAGATGAAGATGCAGGCCAGGACGGAAAAGACCGTATAACGGGCGCCGACAACGAACGCGAAGCCGCCCCAAAACGCGATTGAGGTCGGCCCTCGCATAGGTGCCCCCGGCCCGGATTAGGTTTGCCTACGAGTTCAGCTCAGCATCAATCGCCTGCGCCAGCTCAGGAGCGTCCGGCGCGGTCTTGGTCGGGAAGGCGGCCTTGGCCATGCCGTCCTTGCCGATCAGCACCTTGTGGAAGTTCCACTTCGGCACCGCCGCCTCGCCAAGATGCGCCTCGGCCCACTTGTAGATCTCGCCGGCCTTGTCGCCTTTCACGTGATCCTTCGCGGCCATCGGGAACGTCACGCCGAAATTCAGCGCGCAGAACTCGGCAATGTCTTCGGCCTCGCCGAATTCCTGCCCCATGAAGTCGCCAGACGGCACGCCGACGACAACGAGGCCCTCATCCTTCTTTGCCTCGTAAAGCGCCTGAAGGCCTTCATATTGCGGCGTGTACCCGCACTTGGAGGCCGTGTTGACCAAGAGAACCGCCTTGCCCTCGAACGCAGACATCGGCACCTGTCCGCCCAGCAATCCGTCCATCGTGATCGGATAGACCGAGCCTTCCGCCCAGCCGCCTTCCGGCGCAGCCTTGGCTTCCAGCTGCTGGTTCGCCCGCACCGCCTCGATCAGCGCCGCGCTCTCTTCTGCCGACATCGTCTTGGTCTCCTGAGCCGAACACGCGGCCGTCACCGCCGTCATGGCCGCCCCTACCAGTACGCCAATCGCAATCCTGCGCATGAAATCCCTCCAGTTCTGCTCGATACGAGCTTCCGACCCTATTTTACGTATGTCCAGCAATCATGGATCAAATCGCCGCGACGCTAGATGACCATCCCGCCATCGACCCGCACCACCTGCCCGGTCACATAGCTCGCCTCGTCCGACGCCAGGAACGCAACGACATTCGCCACTTCCTGCGCGCTGCCCCAGCGCTTCTCCAGCGGCACCAGCCGCCCCATCCGCTCCAGCGTCTTGTCGCGCTCAAGGCCCTTGTCGAACGCCGTCTTCCACATCCCGTCATCGATCACGCCCGGCGCCACCGCGTTCACCCGCACGCCCCGGCGCCCCATGTCGATCGACGCATTGCGCGTGAACGAGTTCACCGCGCCCTTCGATGTCGAATAGGCGATCTGCCCCACTGCGCCCGAGAACGACGACACCGACGACACATTCACCACCGACCCCTTCTTCGCGATCAGCGCCGCCGACAGCGCATCGGTGAGAAGGATCAGGTTGCGCACATTCACGTTCAGCGTCTTGTCGAGCCCCGCTGCCGTTACCTCGCCCATTTGCTGCGCTTCCGACACCCCAGCATTGTTCACCAGCACATCGACCTTTTCGCTGAGCGCCAGAACGCCGTCGCCCGCTACCTTCCAGCCATCCTCCGCCGCGAGGTCCGCCTCGACCACCTCGGCCCCGCCGCCAAGCTCCTTCGCCAGCGCCTTCATCTTGTCCGCCGAGCGCGCCACCATGATCACCCGCGCCCCGCCCCCCGCCAGCGTCCGCGCAATCGCCTCCCCAATCCCCCGGCTCGCACCAGTGACTACGGCAGTCTTTCCGGAAAAATCAAAGCTCACGCGCACACTCCCTCATGTTTTCGCGCGACGCTACGCCTTGCGGCCCGGCGATCAAGCTTCAATCGGCTGACACTGGCCAAACCCCGCAAATTGCGCTTCAAGCTCACCCCATGTCGCACAACTCTTTCGGCCATCTTTTCCGCGTGACGACCTGGGGCGAAAGCCACGGGCCCGCCATCGGCTGCGTCGTCGACGGCTGCCCTCCCGGCCTCAAGGTCACCGAGGCCGACCTCCAGCACTGGCTCGACCGCCGCAAGCCCGGCACCTCGCGCTTCGTCACCCAGCGCCGCGAGGACGACATCGTGAAAATCCTCTCCGGCGTCTTCGAGGACGACCGCACGGATGGCCCGCGCACCACCGGCACGCCGATCTCCCTCGTGATCGAGAACACCGACCAGCGCTCGAAGGACTACTCGGAAATCCGCGACAGCTACCGCCCCGGCCACGCCGACTACGCCTACGACAAGAAGTACGGCATTCGCGACTATCGCGGCGGCGGCCGCTCCTCCGCGCGCGAAACCGCCATGCGCGTCGCAGCGGGCGGCGTCGCCCGCCTCGCCCTCGGCCCGCAGGTCACGATCCGCTGCGCCGTCGTCCAGATCGGCCCCAACAAAATCAACCGCGACAACTGGGACTGGGACCAGTGCGAACAGAATCCGTTCTGGTGTCCGGACGCTGAAGCCGCTGCACAGTGGGAAGATTATCTCGACGGCGTGCGCAAATCCGGCTCGTCCTGCGGCGCCATTCTCGAAGTCGTCGCCGAAGGCGTGCCGCCCGGCTGGGGCGCGCCCGTCTACGCCAAGCTCGACACCGAAGTCGCCGCCGCCCTCATGTCGATCAACGCCGTGAAGGGCGTCGAGATCGGCGCAGGCTTCGCATCGGCCGAACTCACCGGCGAGACTAACGCCGACGAGATGCGCAAGAAGGGCAACGACGTCGAGTTCCTGTCGAACAACAATGGCGGCGTCCTCGGCGGCATCTCCACCGGCCAGCCCGTCGTCGCCCGCTTTGCAGTCAAGCCGACCTCCTCGATCCTCACCGAGCGCAAGACGGTCACGAAGGACGGCGAAGACACCGACATCCGCACCAAGGGCCGCCACGACCCCTGCGTCGGCATCCGCGCCGCCCCCGTCGCCGAAGCCATGCTCGCCTGCGTCCTCGCCGACCACAAACTCCGCCATCGCGGGCAGGTGGGCTAATCAGCGGCAAGGGGGTGTAAGACCCGATGGAAGAGCCGTCGGCCCATATCGCCCGCGAGTACCTAACCCTCCTCGAACAGTTCCTGTTGAGAGAAATGTCTCCAGAGGCGTTCGTCGCCAGCTTTCAAGGGAAGTTCCTGCAAGACAAGCGTTGGAAGGGAGACATGCTATTCAGCTGCCTCGATACGGCTTTTGGAGCGGCGGAGGTCTATTCGAACGATAGCGAGCTTCTGAGCCGGCGTCCGGATATGTACATTGACGAGCACCAATTGAGGCGAGAGCTGACCGAAGTGAGAGACAAGCTCTCGAAGCTCGCGAATGGCTGACGTTCTCCAGGCCCAACCCACTGAAATCCCGAGACCCTGAACCGCCGCTTCATGTTTGGTTCAGGCGCGGGGGCGGAGGCTTCGATCGTGTGAAAATCCGCTCGAAGGAGCACTCCCGATGCGCATCAAGCTCGCCTGCCTCACCTTCGCCGCCGCCGGCATGTCCATCGCCGCGCTGCCGGCCTCGGCCCAGCAATCCTACAACTCCGCCTGCAACAAGGTGAAAAGCGACCGCCAGGCCATGGGCGCCGTCCTTGGCGGCCTCGCCGGCGGCCTCATCGGCAACCAGTCCGCCGGACGCGGCGCGCGCGATGAAGGTACGGCCCTCGGCCTCGTCGTCGGCGGTCTCGTCGGCTCCCAGCTCGCCAAGGGCGACATTAACTGCCCGTCCAACGTCTACACCGGCAGCCAGTACAGCGCGGCTGCGCCGAATTATGGTTACGACGCCTACGGCGGCGGCTATCCACAGGATCCGTACGCTGGCGGATACAATGCCTACCCCACCGCCGGCACGCGATACGGCGATCATTATCCTTACGGAAGCTCCGGTTACGGTAACAGCCCGGTTTACGATGCGCCCTCGCGCCGCACGTATAACCATCGGAAAATACCGGACTATTCCAACTCTCACCTTGCCGGCGGTCCGACCGGGTCATATAACGGGGATTACGACTTCGCAGGCCGCGAATGCGCGGGCGCGAAGCAGATCACGAAGCTGCCGGACGGGACGGAAATTCATCGGCCGGTTGAAGCCTGCCGGGAAGCCTATTACGGCGAGTGGTCTGTAGAGGATTAGCCGATCTACGATTCCCAGGGGGGTGTCGACGGTCGGCTTACAAGTCAGGCCCGTCCCCCCCAACCCAGGGCCTGGCCGGAAGCGGGCAAGGTTCGCCTTGCCCGCCGATGGCCCAGATCTCCCGACCTTCGCAAAACTAACGGCTCTACGGCGCAAATCCGTCGCCGCTAGTCCAGCGGCGTCCGGCGCGCATAGGCCAGCCATTCCTGATTGCCGTCCCCGCCCGCAATCGGCGCCATCTCCCAGCCCAGTACCGCCCAGCCCTGCTCGCCAAGCCAGGCCTCGAACCCTTCACGCGCAGCGCGCACAACGCCTTCGCCCGCAGCGACAATGCCGCCCTTGCCGATGTTCGCCCGCCCAACCTCGAACTGCGGCTTGAACAGTGCCACAAGAAACGCGTCCTCAGCCGCCAGCGACAAAGGCGCCGGCAGGATCTTGGAGAGCCCGATAAAGCTGGCGTCGCACACCACGACGCCCGGAGCGATCCCGATCATCCCCTTGGTCAGGCCGCGCGCATCGGTCTCCTCAAGCGACACCACGCGCGCATCGCTCCGCAGTTTCTGGTGAAGCTGCCCCCGCCCGACATCGACAGCGACCACACATCGCGCGCCGCGCTCCAGCAGCACATCGGTAAAGCCGCCCGTCGACGCCCCGACGTCGAGACAATACGCGTCGCTCACATCCAGTTTGAACGCATCCAGCGCGTGCGCCAGCTTCACGCCACCGCGCGACACCCAGGGATGGGCCGCCTCGAATTGTATGGTGTCCTGTCCCCGAACGCGAAGCCCTGCACGCCGCGCCGCCTGCCCATTGACGCGCACCAGTCCGGCGCCAATCGCCTCGCTGGCCTGCGCCCGGGAAGCGGCGAGGCCACGCTCAACTAGTTCGACATCAAGTCTGCGAGTCCCAACGCTCTCGCTCATCGTCGCCGCACCGGCCAGTTCCTCCACGATGATCGTGCGGCGGAACCTACCGGCGAAGCTGCGTGATGGCGAGTAAAGTCTTAGGTCCGGTCGTCGCCGTCCGTGGCGCGCTCGATCGACTGAACCGTCGCCTCGCCCATATCTTCCATCGACTGCTGGAGCGGCTCTGTCGTACGGTCAATCTGCGACAGGCCCGCATCCATCTGGGCCCCGGCCTCTTCCATCGAGCCACGATCCATCCAGTAAAACGCAAATACGCCGGCAAAAGCGATGACAAACACCGCGACAATAGTCCCTAGAGCCTTCATGACGCATCCCTTTCCTGATCTGGGATAGGAAACGTCAAAAGACGGGATGCGGTTCCCCGTTTGCTTAACCGCGCGGTTTGAAGAGGGATCTCAGCTCGGTCTTGAGGATCTTGCCGTTGGCGTTGCGCTGCAGCGGCTCGGTCTGGATGATCACCTCGACCGGCACCTTGTAGCCCGCCATCTTCTCCTTCGCGAAGTCGATCACCTCGCTGGCGGTCAGCTTCTCGCCAGGCTTCACCTGCACGATCGCGCCGACCTCTTCGCCCAGAACCTTGTGCGGAATGCCGACAATCGCCGCATCCATGATCGCAGGATGATCATAGAGCGCGCTCTCGACCTCGATGCAGTAGATGTTCTCGCCGCCGCGGATCAGCATGTCCTTGGCGCGGTCCATCAGGAACAGGAAGCCCTCTTCATCCAGCCGCCCGATATCGCCGGTGACGACCCAGCCGTCGATGAAGGTCTTCGCCGTCGCTTCCGGCTTGTTCCAGTAGCAGCGGCAATTGTTTGCGCCCTTGTACCAGAGCTCGCCGACGCCGCCCGGCGGCAGCTCATTGCCTGCAGCGTCCACGATCTTCATGCGCGACGCGACGCCCGCAGCCCCCGCGCTTTCCGGACGCAGCTCATATTCCTTGCCGAAGTTCAGCGTCGCCGTCGCGCAGGTCTCGGTCATGCCCCAGCCATTGCTGGGCGTCCCGTTCGGAAATCGCTTCTTGATCGTCGTCACCAGGTCAGGCGCCGACGGCGCGCCCCCATAGGCCACGAACTCGATCGACGACAGGTCATACTTGTCGCGGTCAGGATGCTCCAGCACCTGCCAGGCGATCGCCGGCACGCCGCCAATCGTCGTCACCTTCTCGTCCTGGATGATCTGCAGCGCCTCTTCGACATTCCAGCGATACATCGTCACCAGCTTGTCGCCGCGCATCACGGCGGCCAGCATGTTGGCGTAGCACCCCGTCGCATGGAAAAGCGGGATCGCCACCAGCGCCACGCGCTGGATCGGCCCAGCAGGATCATGAACCGGCGGAACCTCGCCCTTGCGCAGGAACGAGCGCGCCTGACAGGACAGGGCGTGGAACAGGTTGGTGATGCAGGCCCTATGGCTGCCGACCGCTCCCTTCGGCTGGCCCGTGGTTCCGGACGTATAGAGGATCGTCGAGTCATCGTCCGGCTGCACATCCGCCGCCGGCAGGTCGATGTCCTCGAGCGACGACCACTCCGCCACCGGCCCGATAATGTCCTCCATCGAAGTGACGCGCGGGTCGGGATCGTTCTTCCCGCCGCGCATCACGACCACATGCTTGAGATCGGGCAGCTGGTCGAAGTGCGGAGCAATGATGTCCAGCCGCTCGGCGTCGACAAACACCACCTTCGCGCCGCTGTCGCGCAGCCCGTAAGCGAGCTCCTCGCCTTTCCACCAAGAATTCAGCGGCGTCGCGATCGCGCCGATCGACACGGCGGCGAAGAAGCTCGGCGGCCATTGCGGATAATTGCGCGCCGCGATCGCAATCCGGTCGCCCTTCTCGACGCCGAACTTCTCCTGCAGCGCCACGGCCAGATGCGCGCACGCCTTGTGAAACGAGCCAAAGTCCACGCGCTCATCCTCGAACACGAAGAATTCGCGCTTATCGAGCGGCCGCGCATCCTCCAGGATCTGGCGGATCGTCAGCGGCGCATGCTTGTAGATTTCATGGCGGACACCGCGGATCTCGATCTCTTCGAGCTCGAACTTCGCACCCGGCGCGGTCAGCATCGCATTGCATTCCGCAATGCTGCGAACTGGATAGCTCTGCCCGTTGTCGGCCATGCTACGTTTCTCCCTGATCTGCGCCGTGTGACCCGGCGTCATTCCTGCCTCTGATTGCACACGCGCTACAACAGGGCTAGTGCCTCACATCGTTCATTCCAGCGGGATTATACATGGACCGCGCTTCGTTCGAGATCGTCGACGCCACAGAATCGCACCTCCCGGGAATCCAGGCCATCTACAATCAGGCCGTCCGGGAAACCTTCTCGATCTGGTCGGAAACCGAAACCACGCTCGACGCCCGCCGCACTGGCGCCAGTCACGCCTCGCCGCCGGCTTCCGGTCCTCGCCGCCGTTGATCCAAACGCCCCCGACATGGTTCTCGGATACGCCAGCTACGGCGTCTTCCGCGACTTTCCGGGCTACGTGAACACCGTCGAACACTCGGTCTACGTCACGCCGACCGCCCACCGGCGCGGAATTGGCCGCGCGCTCCTCGAATCCCTCATCGCGCGCGCGAATGAGGCCGGGCTGAAAGCGATGGTCGGCGGCGTCGACGCAGCGAACACGGCCTCGATCGCCCTGCACGAAAGCCTCGGCTTCGAAGTCCAGGGCTGCCTCAAGGGCGTCGGCTACAAGTTCGGCCAGCCGCTCGATCTCGTCTTCATGGTTCGCCAGCTCTAGCGCGTTGACGGAACCGGAATGCGCCCTTGCGCATTTTCCTCGCAGGCAACGAGGGAATTCAGATGAACATTTTCGACCGCATCAAACAGGATCACGACGCGGCGCGCGAGGTCATCGAGAAGCTCAAGAACACGACCGAACGCGCGAAAAAGACCCGTCAGGAACTGTTCGACCACTTCAAGCTCGACATGTGGGTGCACCACAAGGTCGAGGAAGCGGTCTTCTACGACATCCTGCGCAAGACGAAGGACATGCACGGCGAGGCGATGGAAGCCTACAACGAGCACCACGTCGCCAACGGCCTGATCGAAGAGCTCGACACCTTCCCCGTCGACAGCGAGGAATGGCACGTGAAATTCAAGGCGCTCTGCGAACTCGTCGAGCACCACATGGACGAAGAGGAAGAAGACTTCTTCCCCGAAGCCCGCAAGCTGCTCGACAAGGAAACGCAGGACCTGATGGGCGAACGCTTCGACCAGCGCAAGAAAGTCGTCATGGCCGCGCTAACGCCCCTGGAGCTGGAAAACGAACCAGCCTGATCATCCGCTCAGTGAAACAGAAAAGGCCCTGGCGCCGCCAGGGCCTTCCTGATTCCGAATTCACCGCATCCTAGCCCGCCACAACCTTCAGCGCCGACACATCCCCACGCCCAAGCGCCGCAATCGCGCTCGCCGCGATCGATCGCGCATCCAGCCCGGCCTGCTCGTACATCTCTTCCGGCTTGGCCTGGTCGATGAACAGGTCAGGCAGCGTCAGCGTCCGCACCTTCAGTCCGCTATCCAGGCGGCCGCAACCCGCCAGATGATGCAGCACGAACGCGCCGAACCCGCCGACCGAACCCTCTTCAATCGTCAGCAGAACCTCGTGGTCCCGCGCCAGCCGCTCGACCAGCTCGGTATCCAGCGGCTTGGCGAAGCGCGCATCGGCGACCGTCGTCGACAGCCCCTGCGCGCCCAGCATGTCCGCCGCCTTCAGGGCCTCCGGCAGGCGCGCGCCGAACGACAGGATCGCAACTGACGTCCCTTCGCGCACAACGCGCCCCTTGCCGATCTCGAGCGGCTGCGGGTCGTCCAGCATCTCCAGCCCAACGCCATTGCCACGCGGATAGCGGAACGCCGAAGGCCGGTCATCGATCAGGTGCGCCGTCGCCACCATGCGCTGCAGCTCGACCTCGTCCGCCGACGCCATCAGCACCATGCCCGGCAGCGCGCCGAGAAACCCGACATCGAACGAACCCGCGTGCGTCGGACCATCCGCGCCGACGAGCCCCGCCCGGTCGATCGCAAATCGCACCGGCAGGTTCTGGATCGCAACGTCATGCACCACGCTGTCGTAACCGCGCTGCAGGAAGGTCGAATAGATCGCCGCGAACGGCCGCATGCCATCAGCCGCCAGCGCCGCGGCAAACGTCACCGCATGCTGCTCGGCGATGCCGACGTCGAAACACCGCTTCGGAAACTTCTCGCCGAACTTGTCCAGACCCGTGCCAGACGGCATCGCGGCGGTGATGCCGACAACGCGCTCATCTTTCTCGGCGATCCGGATCAGCTCATTGGCGAACACGCTGGTGTAGGACGGCGGACCCGCAGCGCCCTTGGCCTGCTCGCCGGTGACGACATTGAACTTCGAGACGCCATGATACTTGTCCGGCGCATTCTCGGCGTGCTCGTAACCCTTGCCCTTCTGCGTCACGACATGGACCAGCACCGGCCCGTTCTCCATGCGCCGCACATTGTCCAGAACCGGGATCAGCGTATCGAGATCGTGCCCGTCGATCGGCCCGACATAATAAAAAGCCCAGCGCATCGAAGAGATCGCCGCCCGTGGCGAAGCCGCGCGCATAATGCTCGGCCTTCTTCGCCGGCTTCTCCAGACCGATGGTCCGCGCCACGCTCCGCGCCGCCTTGCGCAAGGAGCGATAGCCCTTTGATGAAACGGTGCGCGAGAGCAGGTGGCTCATGGCGCCAACCGGCGGGGCGATCGACATGTCGTTGTCGTTGAGGATCACCACCATGCGCGAATGCATGCCGCCGGCATTGTTCAACGCTTCATAGATCATGCCCGCGCTCAGCGCGCCGTCGCCAACCACCGAGACGACATGATTGTCCTTGCCCATCAGGTCGCGCGCGACGGCGAACCCGGTCCCCGCCGAAACCGACGTCCCGGCGTGCGCTGCACCGAACGGATCGTATTCGCTCTCCGCCCGCTTGGTGAAACCGGACAGCCCGTCCTTCTGGCGCAGCGTCCGGATGCGGTCGCGCCGCCCGGTCAGGATCTTGTGCGGATAGGCCTGGTGCCCGACATCCCAGATCAGGCGGTCATCCGGCGTGTTGAACACGGAATGGATCGCCACGGTCAGCTCGACCACGCCAAGCCCGGCCCCAAGATGCCCGCCCGTCACCGAAACCGCGCGGATCGTTTCCTCGCGCAGCTCATCGGCGATCTTCTTCAGATCCTCTCGCGATCGCCCGCGCAGGTCCGCAGGAACTGATATCTGGTCGAGAAGCGGGGTTGAGCTGGTCATATCGCTCTTGTTCTAAGACAAAACAGATTAATTAGTGGCGGCGATTGAGCACAAAGTCGACCGTTTGCAGCAATGTAGTGGCTCGCACACCGAAGGAAGCGAGGTGCTGCTTCGCCTGTGCGGCGAGATAGCGCACCCGGTCTCGCGCTCCATCCACCCCCAGGATCGAAACGAAGTTCACCTTGCCGGCTGCTTCGTCCTTCGCCACGGCCTTGCCCAACTCGGCCTCTTCGCCCTCAACGTCCAGCAGGTCATCGACAATCTGGAAGGCGAGGCCGAGATCGTTGGTGTAACCCGCAATCGCATGCCGCTCGCTCTCCAGCGCGCCGCCAAGCAGCGCACCGACCTCGCCCGCGCATGAAATCAGCGCGCCCGTCTTCAGCTTCTGCATCCGGGTCAGAACTTGCAGCGGCTCCTTGTCCCCGGGCGCCGGCGCCATGTCGATCATCTGCCCGCCAACCATCCCGCGGGCGCCGGATGCGATCGCCAGCCGCTCCACCAGCCGGCACCGCATGATCGCGTCGCGATGCGTCTCGGGCGACGCCATGATCTCGAACGCCAGCGATAACAGCGCATCGCCCGCCAGCACCGCCGTCGCCTCGTCGAACGCCCGGTGCACGGTCGGCTGCCCCCGCCGGAAATCATCGTCATCCATGCACGGCAGGTCGTCATGGATCAGCGAGTAGGCGTGCACGCACTCCACCGCCGCCGCCGCCCGCAGCAACGCCTTCTCCTGCGCACCGAACATGCGCCCGACCTCGATCGCGATGAACGGACGAAGCCGCTTGCCCTGGCCCAGCGCCCCATGACGCATCGCGCGCATCAGCTGCGCCTCAGGACCCTCGGCAGGCGGAATCAGCTGGTCGAGCGCAACCGTGATCCGGTCGCCGATCTCGTTCAGCCGCTGCAGGAATTTTTCGCTGACCTCAGCGCTCATCTGCCGCTTTCATCCTGTTCGTCATCAATGGGCGAGCAAGCGCACGTCGCGCTATTCGGAATCGCCCGGCTCAACGCCCTTGGGGCCATCCGGTCCCAGGACGATCTTCTCGACCTTCAGCTCGGCTTCCTTGAGCTTCTTCTCGCAATGCGCCTTCAGCTCTGCGCCGCGTTCATAGATGCGAATGGAATCCTCAAGCGGCACATCGCCAGCCTCGAGCTTGCGCACGATCTGCTCGAGCTGCGCAAGCGCATCCTCGAAACTCATCGACGCCACTTCCTTCGCCTTCGCGGCGCTTTCTGCCATGCCTCATCTCCCTGGCTAGCGCGCCAGCATAGAAAGCCCGCCGCCTCCTCACAATGCGCAGATGGTCCATATCAACAATCGAGACTCCGGCCCCGCAGCAACGCTGTCCCACCGGTTTGTCCGCATCCCCGACCAACATAAGACAGTGAATGCCGGGTAGAGCCCGCACGCGTGAAACCAGTCCCCCTGACCCCAGCCTGCGCTGGGGACGCGTGACGACAGTCACGCTTCAAACGGCAAGAAATTCGAAATCGGGAAGCGTCTCGAAGAGACGCGTCCCCAGCGCAGGCTGGGGTCCAGCACCACCAGGCAACCATCCGGCATCGAAAGCCCCAACCTCACCCCCCGAACAAAGCAACCTAACGCCGCTTCTCATAAACCCTGTACGACCAGTAACTGTCCCCGCCATCCCGGACGCACGTCCAGCCGCGCCGCTCCAGCGGACGCTTCAGCATGCGGTTGAACCAGCCATGCGCGGCCACCACCACCGGATCGCCCTTGTTCGCCGCCTCGATCAGAACATCTGCAGCAGCCCCCGCACGCCGGCGCGTTTCCTCCACGGCCTCCTCGCCATGAGCATGGCCCATCAGCCACGACAGCCGCGCCGCCTTGTTCCAGGTGCGCGGCAGGAACCGAACCGCCGGCGACCAGCGCGGCGGCGGCAAGGGCGCCTCATTGAACACCGGCAGCGAGACGATCTTGCGACCCTTGGCGATCTTGGCCGCTGTCTCGATGGCCCGCGGCCGCATGCTCGAAAAGAACGTCACCTGCCCCTCGGCCTCGGCCAGCAGCGTCGGCGGAACTTCCTGGCCCGGCTCCAGCGACCCGGCCTCATACCGCGCCCACCAGTCGCAATACGACTGCCAGTCCAGCCGCGGACCAACATCACGATCAAGCGCGGGCTTGCCGTGCCTGACCACGATGATCCGTCCGGGCGCCTTGACGCCCTGCGATGAGCTTGCGCGTGTCACCGGCGCATCCATGCCCGCCAATCCGAAGAAACCCAACCGCGTCAGCCGAATGCCCCAGCGTCCCGCCCACTGCTTAGAGCAATCCGCATATCGCTCAAGCCTGTAATCGGTCGCAGATCGCCCCGGTATTTACCTTAGGTCAGGTCGCGAACAGCTGGGCCATGTCGGCGAAGCACTTGAACTCCAGCGCATTGCCCGCCGGATCGAGCAGGAAGAACGTGCCCTGTTCGCCCGGCTGCCCGGCAAACCGCACATTCGGCTCGATGATGAAATCGACGCCCGCCGCCTCCAGCCGGTCCGCCAGCGCGCGCCAGTCGGCGGGATCCATCACCACGCCGAAATGCCGGACCGGCACGTCGTGCCCATCCACCGCATTGGTCTCGGCCCGCCCGCACTCCTCGGGCGCAAAATGCGTCACCAGCTGATGGCCAAAGAAATCGAAGTCGATCCAGCTCTCCGAGCGCCGCCCGCGCGCGCACCCGATCAGGTCGCCATAGAAGGCTTCCGCCTTCACGAGGTCATCGACCGGGATCGCAAGGTGAAAAACCGGCCCGGCCATGCTCCGCCTAGAGCCCACGCCACAGGCGCGGCGCGGCGCACTCGGCCCCGGGCGCCTTGCGGCAGCGGTGCAGGGTGAACAGCACCGTATCCGCCCGGCCGATCAGATGATCCATCGGCACATAGCCCACCGCCGGATCATCGGTCGGCGCGACCGACGCATTGCGCCAGCCCTCCGCGAACATCTCCGCCATGCCCGGATGGCCCGAAGGCGCACGGCTGTCTTCTGAATTGTCGCGGTTGTCGCCCATCATGAACACGTGCCCCTCCGGCACCGTGAAGATCGGCGTCCAGTCCAGCCGCTGCGTGTTCGAGAATTCATGGATCAGGTGCGGCTCATCCTCGCCGGGCAGCTGCTCGGAATACTCGATCGCCGTCACCGGCATCCGGTCGCGATCGCTCTGCACATACGTCACCCGGCGCACTTCCTCGCGCGGCACTTCATCGCCGTTCAGATACAGCCGCCCGTTGCGCATCTGCACCCGGTCGCCGGGAAGCCCGATCAGCCGCTTGATCATCACCCGGTTGCTGTTGGGATGCTGGAACACGATCACGTCGCCGCGCTTGGGCTGCGACTTCAGCCACCGCTCATCGGGATTGTCCGGATCATCGCCAATGAACCACCTTCCGATCCCGAACGGCGCGGAATTGCGGTCATACCCATACGCAAACTTCGAAACCGCCACCCGGTCGCCAACCTGCAGCGCGGGCACCATGCTCTCCGATGGAATCGAGCGCAGCTCATAGACGAAGGTCGAAAACACCAGCCAGAACGGCACGAACACGGCGATCGTCAGGCCGGTCTCGCGCACCTCGTGCAGCAGACGCTTCACCCACGTCTTTTCTTCTGCCGCATCAGCGGTTTCCGAAGCGGTTTCACCAGCCATCTACCTAATCACCCTGAAACCGCACGCCTGTCTTGCCTTGGAAGACCCGGATTGAAATCGATCGTCCGCCGCCAAAGCGGCAATCAGCTATAACCCGGGCCAGCCCGTCAACCCGCCCGGCTGTAGAGAACTTCATCATTTACCCGACTGGATACCACGTCTCCACGCGCCTTGAGGCAGTTGAGATGGGCAATCGTCTCTCCCGTCGCCATCCCGATCACGTCCGAACCGATCTTCCGCGCGAACATCGCCCCGAACAGGTCGACCGCACGCTTGGGCTCGTCCAGCCGATCAAGGATGCGCCTCATGGCCGTTTCGTGTCCGTCCATCAGCGCCTGCAGCCGTCGATGCACGCCCTTGAACGGCTCGTTATGCGCCGGCAACACCAACACGTCCTCTGGCAAAAGGTCGCGCAGCTTGGCGCACGAATTCAGCCAGTCCTGCAACGGATTGCCCTCAGGCTCGGTCGGAAACACCGACACGTTCGATGAAATCCGCGGCAGGATCTGGTCGCCCGAGATGAAGACGTTCAGCTCCTCGCACCACAGGCAGGCGTGATGCGGCGAATGTCCGCTGCCCGTCACCACCTTCCAGGTCCGACCGCCAATCTCCAGCTCCAGCCCCTCGGACAAACGGCGATAGGAGTCAGGCAATTGCGTCACCGCGCGCCCGAACCCTCCAAACCGCTCAATGTAGCGATCCAGGTCGTCGCGCCCCCAGCCAGCCGCCCGATAGAAATCGATCCCCGCCTCGGGCGCATCCCGCCCCGTATCCGCCACCAGCATCCGGCAGGAAATGTATTCCAGCTGCGTCATCCACAACGGACACTGGAACTTGCGCGTCATCCAGCCCGCCAGCCCGACATGGTCGGGATGCATGTGGGTCACGATCACCCGCTTCACCGGCCTGCCGCCCAGCTCGCCGTCAAACAGCGTCCGCCAGTGCGCCTTGGTCTCCGGCGTCGGAATGCCGGTGTCGACGATGGTCCAGCCATCGCCATCCTCCAGCGCCCAGAGGTTGATCCATTTCAGCGAAAACGGCAGCGGCATCCGCACCCAGTGGACGCCCTCGGCCACTTTCAGCGTCACGCCGGGCTCCGGCGGTTCGGCGAACGGATAATCATATCTCCGCTTGCCGGTCTTGCCTTCAAATCCATCCATCAGGCTTATTCGCCCCACCCAGAGGCCAAGTCCAGCCCACTCAAGCCGCTCACGCCAGCAGATGCCCTTCGATCCCAAACCGATCTACCAGCTCGTCGACGACATTCCCAAGGGGCAGGTCGCCTCCTACGGCATGATCGCCAGCCTGCTCCCGGGCGTCACGGCTCGCATGGTCGGACGCGCCATGTCCCAGCTCGAGACCGGCTCGAAAACGCCCTGGCACCGGATCGTCCAGTCCGCCGGCACAATCGCCGAACGCCTCTCAGCCGACGTCCAGCGCGAAAAACTCAAGGAAGAGGGCGTCGATTTCAGGAAATCAGGCGCGGTCGACTGGTCCGCCTGCCGCTGGCAAGGCCCGTCCCAGCGCTGGATCGCCCGCACAGGCGCAGATCCCGAGCGCGTACTGGAAATCCTGGCGACATGGCCCCGACGCTAGCCGCGCCGAACCGCGCCTGACGGCCCGGTAAAATCGTTTTGATGTTGCAATCGCAACCAGCGGCTGGACCAGCCGCCATCCCGCCACCTATATCTTCAGGGCGCTCAAAACCGGGAAGGTCGGCACGATCGCTCCGTCCCGAGACAAGGAAATCCCCTCGCGCGTCGCAGCAGCGGCGTTCGATCCCGCCGGCGCATGGAAGGCTCTGGAGTTCGCCGGCAGCTCCTGGATGACATGGAACCAACACTTGGCCCGGGCACGGGCTGCAAGTAACCGCCCTACGCCACCCGACCACCGACGTTTTCAAAGGAAGCCCTAGTATGCGCCGTACGCTTATCGCACTTGCCGCCGCCTCGGTCCTGGCTGCACCGGCCATCGCCCAGTCGGTCGACGCCCCCGCCGGCGTCTATGTGAACGACAAGACGCACTCCACCCTGATCTGGAAGATCAAGCACCAGGGCCTCTCGTGGTACACCGCGCGCTTCACCTCGTTCGACGCGGAGCTCGACTTCGACTCCGCCGACGTCACGAAGTCCTCCCTGCAGGTCACGATCGACCCGATGACCGTCGAAACCGACTACGAGGTCAATCGGCCGGAGGGCAACGACGCCGACTTCAGCAACGAGATCGCGACCGACGAGCGCTTCTTCAACGCAGGCGCCCATCCCGAAATCACCTTCACCTCCACCGCCATCGAAGCCACCGGCGAAGATACGGCGAAAGTGACCGGCGATCTCACCTTCCTCGGCGTTACGAAGCCCGTCACCCTCGACGTCACGCTCAACGGCCATCGCAACGACCCGCGCCGCCAGAAGCACAAGCTCGGCTTCTCCGCGACCGGCGCGATCATGCGCTCCGAATGGGGCCTTGATGCGCTGATCCCGGCGCAGGGCGACGAGGTCCGTCTGGAGATCGAAACCGAATTCGTCGAAGCCGGCTGAACCGGACAGATCCGGCCAGTCTCCCGAGCGCCATTCCATGTCCGCTGCCGCCCAGCCCCGCTACACCGCCGTCGCCATTGCGCTTCACTGGCTGATCGCATTGGGCATCATCGGCATGATCGGCCTGGGCTGGTACATGGGCGACCTTGAGGACCGCGCCCAGCAATACGCGCTGACGCAGCTCCACAAGTCGTTCGGCATCACGATCCTTCTGCTTTCGGTCGCCCGACTGATCTGGCGGCTCGCCAACCCGCCGCCGGAAGAACCGCCAATGCCGGCATGGCAGGCGATGACGGCGAGGGTGACCCACATCGCCTTCTACGTCCTGATCATCGCCATGCCGCTGACGGGCTGGATCATGGTCTCGGCCTCGCCGACCGAAATCCCGACCCGCCTCTTCCAGACCATACCGTGGGCCCACATACCCGGCCTCCCCAACCTGTCTGACGAGGCCAAGGAAGCCTTCGCCGTCCCGATCGAGTTCACCCACTCCAAAGCTCGCATGGGTCGCCATCGTCCTGCTCGTCATCCACGTCGCCGCCGCGCTCAAGCACCAGTTCCTCGACAAGGACAACCTGCTGGTCCGCATGATCCCCGGCGTGTTCGGCAGGACTAGCGGCCCGCCCCAGCCTTCACGCGGCTACCTCGCAGCCTTCGGCGCCGCCCTCATCGTCCTCGTCATCGCCGTCGCCGGCGCGCTGATGGCCGGCTCCAACACCCCGCCGGCCCCGTCCGCTCAGGAATCCGTTGCCGAAACAGCACCGGACGCTGCGATCACCGAAACCGCCCCCAGCCGCCGGAATCCGAGGCCGCTGCTGCCGAAAACGCCGGGATCGGCACAGAATTGCCCGCTGAACCGCTGCCGGAGGCCCAGCCAACGGCCCCAGAACTCGCCCAGCAAGAGAATCCCTCCACGCCCCAGCCCGCCCCCGCGACGCCAGATCCGATCCCGACTGGACCGTCGACTACGCCAACTCCGAACTGGGTTTCACCGGCGCCTACATGGGCCGCGGATTCGCCGGCAAATTCGAAACATGGACAGCGCAGATCGCCTTCGATCCGGCCCGCCCGGCAGAAGCGGACATCCGTGTCGAGATCACCATGAACTCCGTCGCCACCGGCGAACCTTTCTACGATGAGAACGTCGTCCTCGGTGACTGGTTCGATGTCCGCAACCATCCGACTGCCGTCTTCACCGCCGACAGCGCCGCCAGCCTCGGCGACGATCGCTACCGCGCCGCCGGCCAGCTCAGCATCCGGGAGACCGCCCGACCTCTGGCCCTCGATTTCTCCCTTTCGATCTCCGGCGACACCGCCGAGGTGGAGGGCGAGGCGAAGCTGCAGCGCCTCGACTTCGCCGTCGGCGCCGACACGCTGACCGAACCGCGCGGCGAGGAGGACTGGGTCGCCGACGAGGTCACGGTCACCATCGACCTCGTCGCCGTCCGAGATTGATTCCGTCACCGCCGCCGCGCGCTTCGGCGCCTCGATTCAGTGTGACGAGAAAGACGCAGCCTCCCTCGAAATTCACATCGCGCTGCGCGACGCGCCACGCGCGCTGCGCCTCTCGACGGGCCCGCCTCGCCATGCCAATCCGGATTGCCGACCGATCCTGCCACAGCCGCCGCCGATGACCGACACCCCGCCCAGCCCTCGCTCCAGACCCGCCCCGATCATCGGCGCCGCGCCTGCCGATCTCGATCGCGCGGCTGACGTCATCCGCGCCGGCGGGCTGGTCGCGGTACCCACCGAAACCGTCTACGGCCTCGCCGCCGACGCCACCAATGGGAAGGCCGTCGCCGCCATCTTCGCCGCCAAGCAGAGACCGGAATTCAACCCGCTCATCTCCCACGTGGCGAGCCTCGAAATGGCCGCCCGCCTCGCCGACATCCCGCCGCTCGCACGGCGCCTCATCGACGCCTTCTGGCCCGGCCCGCTCACCCTCGTCATGCCGCGCGCAGATGCGTGCCCGGTCAGCGATCTCGTCACCGCCGGCCTTTCCACCATCGCCGTGCGGCAGCCAAGAAACTCAGCAATGACGGGCATTATCGAGCGCACCGGCCGCCCGCTGGCCGCGCCGTCGGCCAACCCGTCGCAATCGCTTTCACCCACCACCGCAGCGCACGTCGCCGCCTCGCTCGGCGCCGCCATCGACCTCGTCATCGACGGCGGACAGACAACCCTCGGCATCGAATCCGCCATCGTTGATGTCTCGTCGGAGACCCCGATCCTGCTCCGTCACGGCGCCCTCGCACGCCACGAAATCGAGGCCATCACCGGACCGCTGCGCGCCCCCGATTTCGATGCCGCGGTCACCGCGCCGGGCATGATGCGGCGCCATTATGCGCCCCGCGCGCGGCTCCGTCTCGACGCCCTCGATCATGATCCCGGCGAGGCCTACCTCGCCTTCGGCCAGCCGCCGTCAGGCGTCCGCGCCACGCTCAACCTCTCTGCTGACGGCGACCTCGCCGAGGCGGCGGCAAACCTCTTCGCGATGCTGCACGAGCTCGACGCGCGTCACGACAGGATCGCCGTCGCGCCGATCCCTCACCGCGATCTCGGCGAAGGAATCAACGACAGACTCAAACGAGCTGCTGCACCTTTTGAAAAAGATAGTGTATGAGGGATTCGTTGAGTCGCTTCCTCAGCGGAGTGACAAGACACGAATTGGACAACGGCTCATGTGAGCTCGCGTCTGATGGACCATCTAAGGAGACTAGTATGGCCACTGCTAAGAAGAAGCCGGCTGCCAAGAAACCGGCCGCCAAAAAACCTGCAGTCAAAAAAGCCGCGACGAAAACCGTCGCGAAAAAGCCTGCCGCCAAAAAGACCGCTGCCAAGAAACCGGCAGCTGCGGCGAAAACGGCAACTGCCAAAAAGACTGCCGCGGCGAAAAAGCCTGCTGCCAAGAAACCGGCGGCGAAGCCTGCAGCGAAGAAAACCGCTGCTCGCAAGACCACCAAGAAGTAGCAGCACCTCCGCAGCCCGGCGCCTTGCGTGTCCGGGCGTGGCGACGCCCAACGATCGTACCGGTCCGGAAGCGGCCCACAGCGGAACGAGTTTCAAGTTTAGAGTTCAAGCCTCGCGCTCAACCGGATTGCCGGTTGGGCGCGAACTTTTTTGGGTGCGAGGCGACCGCATTTTGCGCCTCCGGGCCGCGCGCCGCCGCCGCCGACAGCTCTGAAAACTCAACTGAAGCGCGAAGCAACGGTCTTGCGTGTGAACGCGATGCAACGCACGGCGCGGTTGTTTTGAATTGTGGATGAGGGTGTGCAAGGCTAGGTTTGCGACGTCCAAAGCCTGCTGAAGACAGGTCTGGACCCACGCCGGGACGCGTCGGGATGGTGGACGAGGGGTCGACAAACCATGCTTGAGATTATCGCTGTCATCATCGCCCTGCTGTTGCTGGGGCTCTTCGCCTTCCTCATCTACCGCGCCATGCGCAGCTACGACGCCGGCGCGCACGCAACCTTCATCACCTCCAAGAACGGCGAGTATTACGGGGCCCTGCGCGCGCCGATCACCCTCTGGGACCCCTCGATCAAGGTCCTGAAGGACCGCAACGCCCCGGACATGACCTTCATCACCCATGACGCCAGCGGCTCGGACTACTACGAGAAATCGCTCGTCAAGAAGCGCACCGGCGAGATCTCGCTGCGCGTCCACACCGCCGCCCCGCGCCCCTTCATCTCGCGCACGGTCGAGAACCGCCAGCTCCTCATCAAGACCCGCGTCGCCTTCCAGCTCGACGTCGACCGCATCCAGATCCCGACCCAGATGCAGGCCTTCGGCGCCACCCGGCTCGCGCATCGAAAACCTCTTCGACAACGCCATCGGCGAGTACACCAACGAGGAAGTCCGCGCCAAGCAGGGCGAGATCGAGGATAAGGTCCTCCGCCAGCTTCAGGACATCGAGTATCCGCCAGACCAGACGCATCCGCCCGGCATGCCGCTCGGCATCAAGGTCTACGAGGCGACCTTCTCCTACGAAGCCGTCCAGACCCCGGCCGCAGAAGGCGCAGGCCGCGCCGGCGCGATGAGCTACACCGCCGAGGATATCGACGATCTCGCCGACATGTTCGCCAAGACCGACCCGCAATCGATGGACATGATCCGCTACATGATGGAGCTGCAGACCCGTCAGAACATCGTCGAGGCGCTCTGCAAGTCCGGCGGCCTCGTCGCCTTCACTGCCCAGGAACTCGGCCTCTCCGAGCGCGTCATCGAACGCGCCCGCAGCGGCGCAAACGTCATGGCCCCGCAGATCGAAGCCGCGGTCAGGCCATCGGCCAACGGCAACGGCGCGGAAAAGGGCGAGGGTGGATCAGCCTCGACTGGATCAAGCCAGGACGCAGCCGCCGCCTACTACGCCATGGGCGCCCCAAAAGGCCAGAAGCCGTCACCCAAGCCCAGCGACCAGAGCTAGCCGCTCCTCATCCGCAGGCCTTTTGCTCCACCGCTCCGGGCGGTAGGGGTTCTGATCACGCCAGCCCGGAGCCTTCATGCAACGCGACCCGTCCACGCCTGCCGGAACCCTCCACCGCCTCACTCTCGAAAGCGCGCTCCTCAAGGGCAATCTCCTCGGCGACCCCACCGCCCGCCGCATCGACGTCTACGTACCGCACGGCCACGATGGGCAGGGTCTCCCGCTCCTCATCGACATCGTCGGCTACACCGCCGGCGGTCCCGCCCACACCAACTGGAAGAATTTCGGCGAGAACGCGCCCGAGCGCCTCGACCGGCTCATCGCCACAGGCGAGATGCCGCCCTGCGTGGTCGCCTTCCCGGACTGCTTCACCAAACTCGGCGGCAACCAGTACATCAACTCCACCGCCATGGGCCCGTGGGACGACATCCTCCGCACCGAGATCGTACCCCTCATCGAAAAGCAGTTCGGCTGCGGCGGTGCGGGCAGGCGCGGCATCTTTGGCAAGAGTTCCGGCGGCTACGGCGCCATCGCCCACGCCCTGCTTCACCCCGATTTCTGGTCAGCCGCCGCCTGCCATTCCGGCGACATGGCCTTCGAACTGGCCTACCTGCCCGATTTCCCGGGCCTCCTGCGAAAGCTCGCCAAGGCGGACTTCGACATCGGCAAGTGGATCGACGACTTCCACGCGGCGAAGAAGCTGGACGGCGGCAACCTCCACCACCTGATGGCCCTCGCCATGTGCGCCACCTACGACCCCGATCCCTCAAAGCCCTACGGCGTGCGTCTGCCGGTCACCACCGACACCTGCGAAATCATCCCCGAACGCTGGGCGAATTTCGAGAAATGGGACCCCGTCAACATGGCCGACAAGTACGGGGAAGGCCTCAAGCAACTGAAGGCGCTCTACATCGATTGCGGCGACGTCGACCAGTACAACCTCGTCTATGGCGCGCGCCGCCTCCACGCGAAACTGAACGCCATGGGCGTCCCCCACACCTACGAGGAATTCCCCGACGACCATTCCAGCGTCGACTACCGCATGGATATCAGCCTGCCGCTCATGGCGAAGGCGCTGAGCGCCTGACCGCCCGCCGCTTGCCCGCCACCCACATCCAGCCTACCGCTACGCGCACCCGCCGGAGCCGCCCATGACCATCTCACGCGAATACGAACTCGACGCCCTCAAGCGCATTGGACGCATCGTGGCCAGAACCCTGCGCGCCATGCAGGAAGCCGCCAAACCCGGCATGACCACCCGCGAACTCGACAATATCGGAGCCCGGCTTCTCGATCAGGAAGGCGCCCGCTCAGCGCCCCAGCTCACCTATGACTTCCCCGGCGCCACCTGCATCAGCATCTTCCCGGAAATCGCCCACGGCATCCCGGGCGAGCAGGTGATGCGCGAAGGCCAACTCATCAACATCGACGTTTCGGCCGAAAAGGACGGCTTCTTCGCCGACACCGGCGCGAGCTTCGTGCTGCGCCAGGGCGACGCCAGCCTCGAAAAGCTCTGCCGCGATGGCCGCCGCGCCCTTGATGTCGGCATTGGCGCCGTCAGATCCGGCGCCCACTTCGGCGCCCCGGGCAATGCGATCCACCGCTTCGCCCGCAAGGGCGGCTACACCCTGATCCGCAACCTCGCCAGCCACGGCGTCGGCTCCGCCCTCCACGAATACCCGGAATCGATCCCCACTTGGCGCGACCGTTCCGAGCGCCGCCCGATGCGCAACGGTCAGGTCTTCACGCTGGAGCCATTCCTGTCGACGGGCGCCGACTGGGCGGTCGAAGGCCACGACGAATGGACGCTGCTGGCCAACCGGCCCTGCCCGACGGTTCAGTACGAACACACAATGGTGGCGACGCCGTCCGGCGCAGTGATCACGACGCTCGCGGCCTAGGCAGGCGCGCCCGAGCCCGCATCCTCGAACGAAAACATGAAGCGGACGCCGTCATCGTCCTGCGACCACTTCAGCTCGCCGCCCTTCTGCCGGGCTGTCGAACCGACAACGCGCATGCCCAGACCACGGCTCTTGCCCGGATCAAATCCCTCCGGCAGCGGCTTGCCGTTGTTTGAAATCTCTACCTCGATGATCCCGTCATTGCGCCGCCCGGAGATCTCGATACGGCCCTCCTGACCCGGCTCGAACCCATGCCGCAGGGCGTTGGTGACGATCTCGTTCACCGCCAGCCCGACGCTCACCGAATCCCGTGCGTTCAACATGATCGTGGGGCAGGCCACGGTGATCTCGACGACATCGCCACCCTGCGCCATCAGGTCGTCGGCCAGCCGCTGCAGGAAGGCGCACAAATCCACCTCATGCGCCTCGGCCGCATCGTGCAGCTGCTCATGCACGCGCGTCACCGCCATCACCCGGCTGCGCGCAAGCTCGATCGCCTGCCGCGCCTCCTCGGACTGAACGCTCCGCCCCTGCAGCGACAGCATCGACCCAATCAGCGACAGCGAGTTCTTCACCCGGTGGTCGATCTCCTTGCCCATCAGCTTGCTGCGCTGCAATTCCCGCTTCAGCGCGATCCGCGTCTCCACTTGGCGCGCCAACACCTTCAGCGCCTGCAACTGCTCATCGCTCAGCGTCCGCGCCGACGTATCCAGCACGCAGAGCGTACCGATCGGTAGGCCGTCATCGATTTCCAGAACCGCGCCCGCGTAAAACCTCACGCTGGTCTCGCCATAGCAAAGCGGATTGTCCTGTGTCCGGCTGTCCGTCAGCGTGTCGGGGATCACCGTCACCTCCTCGCTGAGGATCGCGTGCGCGCAGATCGCCTGGTCCCGCGGCGTCTCCTTTAGTTCGGTCCCTGCGCTCGCCATGAACCATTGCCGCGTCTCGTCCAGCAGGCTGACCAGCGCGATCGGCGCTCCACATATGCTGGCGGCCAGTTCAGCGATATCGGCGAACTCCTTTTCCGCCTCGCGATCCAGGATCTCGAGGCGCTGGAGTACGGCCAGCCGCTCGGCTTCGCGCGGATGTAGATCAGCCCGCATTCAGGTTCTTTCGCTTGGGCGCCGTCCCCAGCACCTCCCGTATTCGCGCTTATCGCCGCGCATACGGGCCAGAACACTGATTTGGATCAGTTCTCTACGCTTTTGTTATATCACGCGACCGGGATTCATGCAGTTTCGCGGGTCCAGCGCACGTTTGACGGCACGCATCATCTCGATCTCGACTCCCGCCTTCCGCCGCACCAGCTCGTCGCGCTTGAGCTTGCCGATGCCATGCTCCGCCGAGATCGATCCGCCAAGCTCGACGATCAGATCATGCACGGCCTCTGAAACCGCCTTGCCGTCGCCCTCGACATAGAGGTCGCCGTCAACGCCCGGCGGCGGCGTCACGTTGTAGTGGATGTTGCCGTCGCCGACATGGCCAAAGGCGATGATGTCCGCGCCCGGCGCAACCCGCCCGACCAGCTCGCTCCCGCGCGCGATGAACTCCGCCACCCGCGACACCGGCACCGAAACATCATGCTTCAGCGCCTTGCCGTGATGGCGCTCAGCCTCCGGCACGCTCTCCCGGATTTTCCAGATCGCCCGCGCCTGCGCGACGTTTTCGGCGATCACCGCATCCTGCACCACGCCAGCCTCGATGGCCTCGCCCAGAATCGACTCCATCATCGCCCGCGCCCCGTCCTCCCGCGGCAGCGACAACTCCATCAGGATCCGCCACGGCGCATCGCTGGGCAGCGGGTCGCGCGTGTCCGGCACGTGCTCGACCACAAGGTCCAGCCCGATCTTCGCGACAATCTCGAACCCGGTCACCGCCCCACCGGACATCGCCTTCGCGCGCTCCAGCAACTTCACCGCATCCGAGGGCGAGGCGATGGCGCACCATGCGGTCTCCTTCACCGCCGGCTTCGGAAACAGCTTCAGCGTCGCAGCCGTCACGATGCCCAGCGTCCCCTCGGCGCCAATGAACAGCTGCTTCAGGTCATAGCCCGTATTGTCCTTGCGCAGCCCGCGCAGGCCGTTCCAGATCCGCCCGTCCGGCAGCACCGCCTCAATGCCCAGCACCAGTTCGCGCATCATCCCGTACTTCAACACGCCGACGCCGCCCGCATTCGTCGAGATCAGTCCGCCGATCGTCGCGACACCTTCAGCCCCAAGCGAAAGCGGAAACAGCCGCCCGGCATCATCCGCCGCCGCCTGTGCGTTCGTCAGGATCACCCCGGCCTCAAGCGTCATGGAATCGTTCAGCGGGTCGACCTCCCGCACCCGGTTCATCCGCCGCATCGAGATCAGGACTTCGCCGTAAGGCACCCCGCCATTCACCAGCCCCGAATTTCCGCCCTGCGGCGTGATCGCCAGACCCGCCTCGCCCGCCAGTTTCACAGCCAGCGCCGTTTCTTCAGTGCTCGCGGGTTTCACCAGGACCGGCGTCTCGCCGACCCACCGCCCGCGCCAGTCAGAGACATGGCCGGCAATTTCGTTTGCATCCGTCGAAACGCCCTTGTCGCCCAGCGCCGCGCGCAGCTTGGCGACGAATGCCTCGATGTCAGGTGTAGTCTGCGTATCCGCCATGCCCGGTGTCCTGTCCTCGCCCGCCTATCCTATCAGCTCCGGACGGCAGGTGCGAACGCCGCGAACCAGCGAGGTCGTCACGAACACATCCCCGAAATCATTCTCGAAAACGATGCCATTCCCCGTCAGGCGCACCCGGAAGCACTGCCAGCTCGCGTAATCGTCGTCATCGTAGGCGAAGCACGCCTCTCCCCACTCGTTGACCTCCAGAACCCCATTCTGGACCCCGAACGGCGTTTCGTAGAGCGTCGTCCCCTGCGGATCGATGCACTCCCGCCACGCCATTCCGGCCGACGGCGAATACCCGTCCATGTCGATGCCCAGGAGCGCCGCACGCGCCTCATCCTCAGTCAGCCATTGCTCGGCGTCCGGTTTCAGCTGCGCCAGCGCAGGCGCCGACCCGACCAACCCCAGCACGATGGCGACAATGACGCCCTTCATCACTTTCCGCGTTGCGAGACCGAAAGGACGTTGCCGTCCGGATCCTTGAACCACGCAATCTGCGTCGTCCCGCCGGGCGCAACCCACACCCCGTCCTCGTCCTGTCCCATCTCGTTGTAGTGCTGGAATTTCACGCCCTGGTCCCTCAGGCCCTTCATCGCAACGCTGATGTCGTCGACCTGGAAGTCCAGCACCGTCCACGGAAACGGCTTGAAGTCAGACACCTTGGACAGGCGCAATTCCGAGTCAGCCAACTTGAACACGACCGCGAACTGCGTGTCCTCGACCAGCTCCAGCCCCAGCACCTCGGCATAGAACGTCTTCGAAATATCGCCATCCGTGGTCGGCACGAAAAACGAAGTTGGCGCTTTGGAGAAATCGGTCATAGGTTTGGCCTTCATCCAGAAGCTTTGCCAAGAGCCGCCCACAAAGGCCCCGGGAGAACGAACACACATGACCTATAAGCCCTTCGACCTCACCGGCAAGGTAGCCCTCGTCACTGGCGGCAATGGCGGTATCGGCCTCGGCATGGCCGAAGCGCTCGCGCAGGCCGGCGCCACGGTTGCAATCTGGGGCACAAATGAAAGCAAGAACCAGAAGGCGCTGGAAGCAATCAGGTCCCACGGCGGCGAAGCCAGGGCCTGGAAGGTCAACGTCGCCGACGAGACCGAAGTCGCCGACGCCATGAACGAGGTGGTCGCCATGCTCGGCCGCGTCGACACCGTTATCGCCAATGCCGGCGTCTCGGGCGGCGATGGCCCGATCGGCCAGCACTCCACCGAAGCCTATCGCAAGATCATGTCGGTCAACGTCGACGGCGTCTTCTTCACGCTCCGCGCAGCCGCCAACCACATGGCCGAGCGCGCCAAGAAGGGCGATCCCGGCGGCTCACTGGTCGCCGTCGCCTCGATGGCCGCCCTTGAAGGCGCCGCCCGCAACTCGGCCTACGGCGCATCCAAGGCCGCCGTCTGCTCGATGATCCGCGCCGTCGCCGTCGAGTACGCCCGCTACGGCGTCACCGCCAACGCCATCCTGCCCGGCTGGATCGCCACCGACATGACCGGCCAGGCGCAGGACAACCAGAAATTCGTCGACAACGTCATCTCGCGCGTCCCCATGCGCCGCTGGGGCGAACCGGAAGACTTCGGCGGCGTCGCCGTCTACCTCGCCTCATCGGCGTCGCGCTTCCACACCGGCGACAGCTTCCTCATCGACGGCGGCTACTGCGTCTTCTAGCCGCCCGGGAGGCGTCGAATGGACCCGACTGAAGAAGCCACAGCCCGCGTCGCAGGCCGCTTCGGCGATTTCGTCGACGGCTTCGTGCAGAACTGGCCGGTCTACGCCGCAGCCCTCGCCATCATCGTGTTCGCCTGGCTGATCGCCGCGATCGCGGGCCGCATCCGGCTGCCAAGGCGCATCACGCCCAACGCCTTCGTCGCCTCCCTCGTCGCCGGCGCCGCACGCGCCATCATCCTGCTCATCGGCTTCGTCGTCGCGCTGGATCTCATCGGCGCAACGGCGGTGCTCGGTTCCGTGCTGGGCGCAGCAGGCGTGGTCGGCATCGCCATCGGCTTCGCCGTCCGCGACGTTCTGGAAAACTACCTCGCCGGCCTGCTCCTCAGCCTCCGCCATCCATTCTCGACAACCGATCTCGTCAGGATCGAGGGCCACGAAGGCACCGTCCTCCGCCTAACACCCCGCTCCACCGTGCTCATGGGCCTCGATGGCAACCACATCCGCATCCCCAACTCGACCGTCTTCAAGGGCGTGATCGTCAACTACACCCGCGAGCCGAAGCGCCGCTTCTGCTTCGAAGTCGGCGTCGATGTCGAATCCGACCTGGTGGAAACCCGCAATGTCGTGCTGAACGCGCTCGACGGAATAGACGGCGTCCTCGACGACCCCGCTCCGGTCTGCAATGTCGAAACGCTCGGAGACAGCAACGTCGTCCTCTTCGTCGCCGGCTGGATGGATCAGTCGACACACGATTTCGCCCGCATCCGTTCCGAAGCCATCCGCCTTGTGAAGGAAACGCTCGACGAGGCGCTGATCGCCATGCCGGAGCCGATCTACAATGTGCGCCTGTCCGGTCCCGGCGCGCCAGCCGCAGTCTCAGACGACGCAGCCGCCAAACCTGCCGACAAGCCCGACCATCGCCCCCCGCGTCCCGCCGAGGAAACCACGGCCAACACCGAGCGCCTCCGCGTCGCCGAGGAAGCCATGGACGAGGGCGACGCCAACCTCCTCACCGGCTCCGCCGCCCAGGAATAGGTCTCCCGAACCAGCGCCGCGCTAGAAGACCAGCGAACTCGCCGCCAGCGTCAGCAGCAGCGCCAGCAAGGCCACCCGGTCGTAAAATCCTGCCATCATGGTCCCATCTCCCTCATCGCATCCGGTCGACCAATCTCGACCCGACATGAAGGAGCCTGTCCCACCACCCGTGGCCTCCGTCTGAACGACCTGTTGGCCTGCATTCAGAAAACCAGCCCGCGCCGCCCGCCGGGACTCGCACCCCTCGGCGGGCCCTGCTATGTCGGGGCCGCCATGCACCTAAGCAATTAGGGCGCGCCTTACCGGTTCAAGGGGACTTTCGCGATGATCCGTTCGACGCTCGCCGCCGCCGCAACCGCTCTGGCGCTCGCCGCCTGCCAGTCAGCCGGAGACGACAACGAACAGGGCCCCGCACCCGGCGCGCTCGAAATCCCCGCCCTCGAATACACCCAGCGCACCCTCGACAACGGCCTGCGCGTCTACTCCATGCCGGATGACACGACCGCCTCGGTCTCCATCCAGTCTGGTACGACGTCGGCTCCAAGGACGACCCGCCGGGGCGTTCCGGCTTCGCCCACCTCTTCGAACACCTGATGTTCAAATCCACGGCCAACATGCCGCCGGAAACCATGGATCGCCTCACCGAGGACGCTGGCGGTTTCAACAACGCCTCCACCTGGAACGACTTCACCAACTACTACGAGACCGTCCCCGCCAATCATCTCCGCCGCGTCCTCTGGGGCGAAGCCGAACGCATGGGCTCGCTCGTCATCGACGAGGCCAACTTCATCTCCGAGCGCGACGTCGTGAAGGAAGAGCTCCGCCAGAACTACCTCGCCAGCCCATACGGCAAGATGTTCGGCCTCTACCTCACCCAGACCGCCTTCAACGTGCACCCCTACGGCCGCCCCGGCATCGGCTCGATTGAACAGCTCGACGCCTCGACCATCGAGGATGTCCGCGAATTCCACGCCGCCTACTACCGCCCCGACAACGCGATCCTCGTCGTCTCAGGGAATTTCAACCAGTCCGACCTCGACAGCTGGGTCGACGAATATTTCGGCCCGCTCACCACCCCGGACCGCGACATCCCGCGCGTCACCGCCGTCGAACCCGAGCGCACCCAAGCGCGCGACTACACCGTCTACGAACCAAACGTCCCGCTTCCCGCCGTCGCCATCTCGTGGCCCTCGCCCGCCGCCAACGCCGCGCCGGAAGACCTCGCCGCCTTCACCATCATGGATTCCGTCTTCGGCGCCGGCCAGTCATCGCGCCTCTATCAGTCGGTCGTCTACGACCAGCAGCTCGCCGTCGACGCCTTCACGCTGTTCGAGATCACGCAGCACCCCGGCACTTTCGGCCTCGGCGCCATCGTCTCCGACGGCAAGGACCCCGCCGAAGCGCTGGCCGCCCTGCGCAACGAGGCGGCCCAGATGCGCGATACGCTCATCACCGAAGCCGAGCTTGAAGAAGCCCGCAACGAGCTGATCACCGAATACCTCAGGGGCCGCGAAACCGCCTCAGGCCGCGCCTTCGAGCTCGCCTACAACGTCACCATGTATGGCGATCCCGACGCCGGCGACGCCGAACTCGCCGCCCTCCAGTCCGTGACGCCGGAAGACGTCCAGCGCATGGCGCAACAGGTCATGGACGACGGCAAGGCCGTCACGATCACCTACCTGCCAGAGGAAACACAGGGCGACGCGCCGGAAGATACCATCACCGACAGCCCCAACATCCGGGCGACAGAGATCGAGATCGCCGCCGCCGACATCCCGACCTACACGCTGGCGCCCGAAGGCGAACGCGAGCTCCCGCCCGCCGAAGGCGCGCCGGTCAGCGCCGAAATTCCGGGCTACCAGGAACAGACGCTTTCCAACGGCCTGCGCGTGATCGTCGCCGAGAAACCCGGCCTGCCGCTCTTCTCGGCCAACCTCACCATCAAGCGCGGCAGCACAGCCGACCCCGCTGCACTGGCGGGTCTCGCCGCGATGACCGCAGACGTCGCCACCCGCGGCACCGCCACCCGCTCTGCGACCGACCTCGCCCGCGAGATCGAAAGCCTCGGCGCCTCGCTCACCGCCAGCGCCGGAACGGACATGACCGACATTTCCGCCGGCGGCCGCTCCGACAAGGCCCCGCAGATCTTCGATCTCATGGCCGACGTGGTCCTCAACCCCGCCTTCGCCGAAGAAGAGCTCGAGCGCGCCCGCTCCGAAACCCTCGACAACCTCCGCGTCGGCCTGCGCCAGCCCGGCACCGTGGCGGGCTACGCCCTCCGCCGCGCCCTCTTCGGCGCCGGCGCCTATGGCCGCGTGGAAACCGAAACCACTCTGAACAACATCGCCGTCGCCGACCTCACCGCCTACCGCGAGGCGCACTGGCGTCCCGACAACGCCGTCCTCGTGATCGCCGGCGATATCTCCGCACAGGAAGGGTTCGACCTCGCAGAAGCAGCGCTCGGCGCATGGGCCAAGCCAGAAGAAGACCTGGCGCCGCAGATGTACACCCAGGAAGGCGGCGTCGGCGATCCGCGCGCCATCGCCATCGACATCCCGCAGATCCAGCAAGCCGCCGTGATGATGGGCGCCTACGGCCCCCCGCGCACCGCCGACGACTTCATCCCGGCGCTGGTCGCCAACAACGTTTTGGGCGGCGGCTACTCCGCGCGCCTCAACGCCGAGATCCGCATCAAGCGCGGCCTCTCCTACGGCGCCGGCGCCAGCCTGCCCGCCCGCACCGGCACCGCCCCGATCGTCGCCTCCGCCCAGACCCGCAACGACGCCGTCCCGCAGGTCGTCGACCTGATGACCGCCGAGCTCGAGCGTCTCGGCGCCGAGCCAATCCCGGAAAGCGAACTTGGCGCGCGCAAGGCTGTGCTCGTCGGCGGCTTTGGCCGCAGCGTCGAAACCACGGCAGGCCTCGCCGCCCAGCTCGGCAACCTCGCCGCCTTCGATCTGCCGCTCGAACGCCTGTCGACCTACGCCGACGAAATCCTCGCGGTCACGCCGGACGAAGCAGCCGCAGCTGCGATGAAATACTACGACCCGGCCAAGGCCGTGCTCGTCGTCGCAGGTGACGCAGCCCAGTTCTGGGCCGACATCCAGCAACGCCGCGCCAACGCCGAACGCTTCGACATCGACGAGGTGAACTTCAATTCCGGATCGCTGAAGTAGGCTTGGCCCGGCGGGCCAGATAGCCCGCAAAATTGCGCCGAACGCCTTGTCTGATGTATCAGATGTGTGGGGATTGCTGAACGCAAAGGGCCACGCAGATGATCAAGCACGGATACTTCTACTGGAACGAGCTGATGACGCGCGACGTCCAGCAGACGAAGGACTTCTACTCCGCCGCCCTCGGCTGGACCTTTCAGGACATGCCGATGCCCGACGGCTCGGTCTACACGCTGATCGTCGATGGCGAGACGAACATCGGCGGCGTCATGAGCATGGCCGACAATCCGCAGTTCGAAGGCGTGCCGGAAGGTTGGGTCGCCTATATCGCTGTTGACGACGTCGACGCCCGCGTGGCGAAGGCCAAAAAGGCGGGCGGCACGATCGCCCAGCCGCCCTTCGATGTCCCCGGCGTCGGACGCATCGCAATGATCCAGCAGCCCGGCGGCGCCATGATCGGGTGGATGACCCCGCCCGAGATGACCGCGTCCTGATCGGGAGCCTTTAGCCGGCCAGTCCGGCCGCCCGCGCCGTCACGAACAGCGCGCACACGGCGATGACACAGAACACGCACGCCAGAAGGCCGATTGCGGAGCGTTCCCATCCGCCTTCCATTTCGGCTTTCGGATCAAGAAAGAAGCTCGACGCGGCAGGCGCCTTCACGATCCCGCGAAAGAACATCGGCGCCACGCGCCCGGCCAGCCACAGCGATGCGCTCGCCAGCAGGAGCCCGACAGCAAAGAAGGCGATCGCAGGCAGCAAACCCTCGGCGGCAAAGCTCATCTCGATGCATCCCGGAAAGCAATTGGTCGCGGGCCAAGGACCATTGTTCGCCTGGATCGTCAAATCCTTGTGGCAGCTTGCTCCCAGAAATCTTTCCGGAGCCACGGAACTATGCGGCGAAACGCAGATTTCGGCGCCAGGCGTCAGCCCGCCTGATGACAGACCGCCTCGATGTTGTGCCCGTCCGGGCCCAGCACGAACGCCCCGTAATAGCCCTCATGATAGTGCGGCCGCTTGCCGGGTCCGCCATTGTCCAGCCCGCCCGCCGCGATCGCCGCCGCATAGAACGTATCCACCGCCTCCGTGCTCGCGGCCCGGAACGCGACGTGCACGCCCTGGTTGGGGGCCGGAGCGTACTGGCCGATCCAGAATTGCGGCTCGCCTCCCTCGCCGGCGCCATAGCCATAGCCCGGATGGCCGCCCGCCTGCTCGGCAGGCAGCTCCATCACGATACGATAGCCCAGCGGCTTCAGCGCAGCGTCAAAGAACGACTTGGCCTTCGCCACGTCGCCGACCGGCAATATCATGTGATCAAGCATGGAAATCTCCCTTCTCAGAACGCCCGCACCTTCGCACGAGCGCCCTGACAGGGAAGTGTCAGCAGCCTATTCGAGGTTGCCGCAGAACCGCTGGATCCGCGTGCACGCCTCTTCCAGCGCCGCATTCGAGGTCGCATACGACACCCGGAACGCCGGCCCCAGGCCGAACGCCGACCCGAACACCACCGCCACCTTCTCTTCCTCGAGAAGCGCCGTGCAGAAATCCTCGTCCGTCGCGATCTTCACGCCGCCCTTCGACGTCTTGCCGATCGTCCCCGAGCAGTCCGGATAGACATAGAACGCGCCCTCCGGCGTCGGGCAGCGCAGCCCCTGCGCCTGGTTCAGCATGCCAACCACAAGATCGCGCCGTCCCTTGAACAGCTCCTGGTTCGGCTTGATGAATTCCTGCGTACCGTTCAGCGCCTCGACCGCCGCCCACTGCGAAATCGAGCAGGGGTTGGACGTGGTCTGGCTCATCACCTTGGCCATGCCCTTGATCAGCGGCTCCGGCCCGCCGGCATAGCCGATCCGCCAGCCCGTCATCGAATAGGCCTTGGAGACCCCGTTCATTGTCAGCGTCCGCTCATAAAGCGCAGGCTCCACCTGGGCCGGCGTTGTGAACTCGAACCCGTCATAGACAAGGTGCTCGTACATGTCGTCGGTCAGGATCCACACATGCGGGTGCTTCATCAGCACATCGCAGAGCGCCTTCAGCTCAGCGCGCGTGTAAGCTGCGCCCGAAGGGTTGGACGGCGAGTTGAAGATCAGCCACTTCGTCTTCGGCGTGATCGCCGCGTCCAGCGTTTCCGGCTTCAGCTTGTAATTGTCCTCGGCCTTCGCCTCTGCCGCCACCGGCACGCCGCCGCACAGCGCCACCATCTCCGGATAGCTCACCCAGTACGGCGTCGGGATCACCACCTCGTCGCCCGGGTCCAGCGTCGCGACGAAGGCGTTGTAGATCACCGGCTTGCCGCCCGGCGACACGTTGATCTGGCTCGGCTTGTAGTCCAGCCCGTTGTCGCGCTTGAACTTGGCGCAGATCGCCTGCTTCAGCTCGTCGATGCCGTCGACATTGGTGTACTTGGTCTTGCCGTCGCGGATCGCCTTGATCGCGGCTTCCTTGATATTCTCCGGCGTATCGAAGTCCGGCTCGCCCGCGCCCAGCCCGATCACGTCATGGCCCGCAGCCTTCAGATCCCGCGCCTTCGAGGTCACAGCAATCGTCGCCGACGGCTTGATGCGTTTCAGGGCTTCGGAAACAGGAGCAGGAGACATGAGGCAGGGTCCTTTCGCGTTGGTCTCTCGGGCGCGGGTCTACGCCAACAAGACGCCAACGTGAAGGCGACCGCCCCACCTTATTTGAGATAACGACCGGCGCCTCCCTCACCGGTCCGCACCGTGCCGTTTAGGCCGGGTCCTCGATCACCGTGCGCTCTTCGTACGCAAGACAGCTCTTCTCGACCTCCTGCTGCCGCGTGCGCGCAGCAGTGTCGCCGCTTAGACCCGCCTGCGCGTCCTCGATCACGTGCGCGGTCTTCTGCTGCAAGTCGGTATTCACCTGCTCGGTCGAGCGATCGCCCTTCACGGTCTCGATATGCTCGCGCCAGTGCGCCTGAAGAAAGCCGGCGAACCCGCTCATCATCTCCAGACGCTGCTTCTGCTCGCCCTCGACCTCGCCGCTCTGGCTCGCCGCCTGCATGATCTGCCCGGACACGCCATGGAACTGGTAGCAGACCAGCGACTGCTCGTAGGGCGCGTTGTCGGCAATCTTGACCTGTACCGACTCTGCCGAAGCCGGCAGGGCGATGCCGCCGGCCACAACCGCGGCCGCAACCGCGCTTCGAATCAACATGGGGACGCTTCCTGTTCTGCATCCCGCCCCGAACGCTTTCGCGCCCTGCCTGCCTCACATTGCCCGAAGCCGCCGTCAAACTACGGAACCGCAATGTTCCGTGATCGCGCCGGACAGCGTGCGTGCCGCTTCGCCCCTGCCGGCTCGCCCGCCCCATTCCCGCCGCATGAAGTCCCGGCGCCGCCGCGTTTGCCGCTGCATGGTCCAACTGCCACCCCACGTCCCGCATGTTTGTGCGTGAACGTCTGTTCACGGGTAAGCCGCAAGCGGTTCCATGGGACGGAACAGATGCAATCGACCAGCACCTTCAGCACCGCCCTCCACCAACGCATTGGCGAGCTGTACGCCCATGTCCCGCTTCAACCCGCTTCCACCCAGTTTCGGCGCCGCCATCCTTGGACGAGGACGGCTCACGGCAGTCCAGAGGGCTTTCTCCCGGAAGCCTGCTGCACGTGAAACCGCTCGGTACACTCGTCGGGGACGCAAGGATCCGGCGCCGAACCTCTGCCCGGCCCCACCCCAGGGGGCCGGGCAGAGACCCTGTCCGGAGGTCTCACCGCCCTTAGCCACACCCTGACCTTCCCGGCATCATTGCCCGCGCCGCGAACAGCCCTATAAGACGCCTTCGATTCAGAGCGTCCATGGCCAGCACCCCTCAAGACAACCGCGACCCCGCGCCGAAGCCGTTCGGCGCCTACGCGCCCGGCGCATGGCGCAAGGCGATCATCGCCTTCACCCGCTCCATGCCTGAAAGCTATCTCGGTCGCCGCGCCGCCTTCGCCGTGCGCCGCCTCGCCTTCGTGTCGCCCACCCGGCCTCTGGATATCGACATCGAAGGCGTCCGCTTCCGCCTCACCCGTCGCGGCAACCTTTGCGAAAAGCGGCTGATGTTCACGCCGCAATACTTCGACGCCGAAGAACTTGCGATCGTCCGCCAGCACATCGCTGACCAGAACACCCGCCCCTACATCTTCCTCGACATCGGCTCGAACATCGGCGCCTACGCCCTCTTCGTCGGCTCATGGGCCGGCCCTTCCGCGCGCGTATACGCGTTCGAGCCCCAGCCCCACATCCACCAGCGCCTGCTCGCCAACCTCTCCTTCAACGACCTGCCCGGCGTATCGCCTCAATCCATCGCGCTCGCTGACAAGACCGGCGAGATGACCCTGCACATCGACTCGACGAATTCCGGCGAATCCTCGCTCAAGAAGCTCGATGGCCGCGCCACCACCTCCAGCGTCACGGTGCCCACGATGACGCTGCTGGACTTCGCGCGACAGGAATCGCTGCCCTACATCTCCGCCATGAAGCTGGATGTCGAAGGCGCCGAGGACCTCATCCTCTCGCCATTCTTCGCCGATGCGCCGGCCGAACTCCTGCCCGACCTGATGATCGTCGAAAACGCGGATGTCCGCTGGAGCCGCGATATCGTTTCCGAAGCCCAGTCGCGCGGCTACCGCATCGACCGCAAGACCCGCATGAACCTCGTGCTCAGGCGCTAGGCTGCTGCAGCGCTGGACGCAGCGCCGTCGTCCCCGGCGTCCTTGGCCAGAAGCCCCGAACTGACCGCCACCGCCCGGATAATCGTGGCGTGAAGCGCCCGCGGATCCAGCGGCTTGGTCAGGAAGTCGGTCATGCCGGCGTCAATACAGCGGCGACGGTCATCCTCGGTCGCATTCGCCGTCAGCGCCACGATCGGGATGGAAGCGCCACGGCTGCCCATCTTGCGGATCGCACGCGTCGCCTGCACGCCGTCCATCTCCGGCATCTGCATGTCCATCACGATCACGTCGAACGTATCCTCACGGAAGCGCTCGACAGCCTCGCGGCCATCGCACGCCATGACCAGCTCAAAACCCAAGGGACGCAGCAGGGCGCCGATCAGGCGGCGGTTGGCGGCATGATCTTCGGCGACCAGAACCCGGACCTCCTCCGACACTTCCGGTCGCCATACTGCTCTGTCTCAAGTGCAACCTCTTCGGTCTCCACCAGCGGGAAGGACAGCGTGAACGTTGATCCGGCGCCCGGCTCACTCTCCAGCTCGATGCGTCCGCCTAGCGCGTCGGCGATCCCCTTGCAGATGGAAAGACCCAGTCCCGTGCCGCCATACTTGCGCGCCGTCGAACTGTCCGCCTGCGCGAACGGCCGGAACAGCCGCGCCGCCACTTCGTCCGAGATACCGATGCCGGTATCGCTCACGCTCAACTCGATCGTATCAGCGCCGGACTCATCGCTGCCGGTCTCGACGATGATCAGAATCTCGCCCATGCGCGTAAACTTCAGCGCGTTCGACAACAGGTTGAACAACACCTGCTGCAACCGCATCGGATCGGCCATCACCCAAGCCGGTACATCGTCAGAGATCTTCAGTTGCAGCTTCAAGTCCTGATCGCTTGCGCGCGCGTGCCACATAGCATGCATCCGCTCGACCAGCTGGCGAATATTCACCGGAATGATCTCTGTCTTCAGCGCCCCGGCCTCGATCTTGGAAACATCGAGCAGGTCGTTCAGCAGCGTCATCAGCATCGTGCCGCTATTGAGAACGGCGCTGAGATGCTCCGCCTGCTCGCCTTCGAGCTCTGTCCGGCGCAGCAGCTCCGCCGATCCCAGCATCGAGTTCATCGGCGTCCTCAGCTCGTGACTGATCACCGCTAGGAACTCGCTCTTCGCCCGCGCCGCCTTCTCGGCCTCCTCGGCCACTTCGTTGGCGCGCCGCCGCGATCTGCGAATCCCCTGCATGTGCTGGTACATCGCCCGCGCGCCGTAGATCAGCTGCGCGAACGCGATCAGCGTCGCCGTCACCAGCACCGCCCCTGCAGCAATGTTCCCATCCACCATCCACAGCGAGGCAAAACATCCGATCGTGAGAACCAGCATGCCTGGCCCGACCATGGCGCCGAACAGAACGCTGGATCCGTGGAACATGCGCAGGTAGTGGACCGACATCCCGAAATACAGGATCACCGCAAGGATCCGCGATCCGGTATGGAACTCCATGAAGAAGTAAGCGAACAGAACTGCGCGAGTTAGCCCTGTCGCCGTTGTCACCAATGTTGCGTTGATCTTGTCGGCCCGCGTCAACCGCAGCCGACGCTTCAGGATCCGCAGGTGAACCCGCCCTTCGATCAGCTCGACCAGCAGGGCGCAGACGGCCCAGACAGCCGCCAGGGCCCACGAAAACGGCGTCTGAATGATCCCGACCGTCATGACGGCCAGCATCACGATAAAGATGATACGACCGCGGAAGCCTTGCACGCGATAACGCATTGCCGCGCGCCAGCCATCATTGCCCGCCAGCACGTCCTCCAATGGACGCACGCCATTCAGGAAACCCAAAACCACATCACCACCAGTCACAGAACGTTTGTTTTGTTTTCCGGCATCGTTGCAGAATTAAGTTTCCGTACGGTTCACAGTGAAACGCGCATTACAGTCTTACCTAGCGGCAACTAGCGACCGCTTGCAGCCGCGTCATCGTGATGGGACATTCCGCAGACGGAAAGGAACTCGTCATGCCCGCCGTCCGCCGCGCAGCGCCGAAGGAAATCTTCACCGAACGTGAATGGTCCGACCTCACCCGGCTGTCGCAATGGCGCGGCCCCGCGCTCGTCGTCTACGGCTGGGCGGTCATCATCGCCGCCGGCGCGCTGTTCATCGCCTTCCCCAATCCGGCAACCTACATCCTCGCCGTCATGCTGATCGGCGCCCGCCAGCTCGGCTTCGGCATCCTGGAACACGAGGCCGCCCACGGCACGCTCCATCCCAACGCAAAGCTGAATGACTGGCTGGCCAAATGGTTCTGCTCGGCCCCGATCGGAACCAGCCTCAAGCGCTATCGCCCCTACCACCTCAAGCACCACAAGTTTACTGAGCAGCCAGAAGACCCCGATCTCGGCCTCTCCGCCCCCTTTCCGATCACCCACGCCTCGCTGCGCCGGAAGGTCATCCGCGATCTCACCGGCCAGACGATGATCAAGCAGCGCCTCGGCCCGCTCTACCTGCGCCTGATCGGCAAACCGCTCCCGGCGCCAGACGTCGAGGACCGCCCGATCCTGCGCTTCTGGATCGTCAACGGCGCAGCCATCGCAGCGCTGACTTCAGCAGGTTACTGGTGGGCATGGCCCGCCCTGTGGCTCGTCCCGCTCTTCACCTGGTTCCCGCTCGTGGTGCGCATCCGGTCGATGGCCGAACACGCCATGGTCGAGACCGTCGAAGACCCCTTCACGCACGCCCGCACCACCTACGCAAACCCGCTCGAGCGCCTCTTCATCGCGCCCTACTGGGTCCACTACCATTGCGAGCACCACCTCTTCATGTACGTGCCCTGCTACAATCTCGAACGGGCGCACAAGCTCCTCGTCGAAAGGGCTACGCCCCGCGCATGCAGATCACCAACGGCTATCCCGCAGTCCTGCGCCGCTGCGCCAGCAAGCCCGCCCCGGCCTGACATGACTGCCAGGCCCACCCCAGGCGTCACCACCCGGTCCTACGGGCAGGCCACCCACGACCTCATCATCGAGGCCGCCCGAGACCTCTTCGCCACCCAAGGCCTCGAAGCCGTCTCGATGTCCGACATCGCCGTAGCCGCCGGCGTCTCGCGCGCAACGGTGTTCAACCAGTTCGGCGCCAAGCACCACATTATCGACGAGATCACCGCCCACACCCTGCGCTCCTATCTCGCCCTGCTCACCGAGGCGCTTGAGGACGAAACCACCTCCACGCCCGACCTCGTCACCGGGCTCTTCGAGAGGATGACCGACCGTCTCCAGAAGGGCCGCCGCCTCTACAAGGACATCTTCCCCGAAATCCAGAAACTGACCCGCGATCCATCAACCGGCGGCCAGACCGGCGACCTCCGCCGGCAATGTCAGGACTGCGTCCGCCAGCTCTTCGAACGCGGGCAGGCGCGCGGCGATATCGCCTCCGCAATCTCCGCAGCAAACCTCGCAACCGCCTTTGACTCCCTGCTCTACGGCGGGGTCACCCAATGGCTCGCCCGCCCCGGACACCAGTCGCTGGAAGCCATCCTCAACGATCTCCGCGACCTCTTCCTGCGCGGCATTCGGCCCTGACAGCCCCAAACAAAGCCGCTTGACAAAATTAGACCCAAGTCCACTTTCGGCCCAATAGGGGTCAGGAGGATGTTCGGTGAAACGCACATATCGCTTCGGCGCGTCAGCAGCCGCCACGGTCATCGCCGCCTCAATTCTCGCACCGGTCTCAATCGCCCAGCAGACCGCAGCTGACGCGCCCGGCGCCGAACGCTCCTTCGCCGCGGACTATTTCCGCACCTTCAACCCCGTCACCGCCGAGGACATGGTCCGGCGCATCCCCGGCTTCACGCTCGACGATGGCGAGGAACGCCGCGGCTTCGCCAGCGCCTCAGGCAACGTGCTGATCAACGGCGAGCGTCCGTCCTCCAAGGCCCCGATCTCGGAACAACTATCCCGCATCTCCGCCACCGAGATCGAACGCATCGACCTCTATTCCGGCAACGCCGAGGGCGCGGCCGCAACCGGCCAGACGCTTTTCGTCGACGTCAGGCTCAAGCCGCGCTCCAGCAAGCCGACGAACACCTTCGTCCTGCAGGCCAGCCAGCTCGATCCCTCCGACAGCGTCAATCCGCTCGCCGTCCTCACCTCGTCCTTCCGCGCCGCCAGCGTCGACTGGACGCTCGCCCTTCAGGCCCAGCCATCCCGGCGCGGCCGCGTGGAGTTCGACGAACGCATCACCAACGCCGCCGGCGCGCTCCTCGAAACCAGCGACGAATTCCTGCAGGGCGATTACTGGGAATACCGCCTCAGTGCGCGCGGCGCCTTCCGCCCCACGGCCCGCGACGCCGTCAGCTTCAACGGCCAGGTCACGCCATCACGCAATGGCCGCCACACCTTCTCGCAAGCCTACGATCCGCTCGGCGCACTCCTCCGCGTTGAAGATTCCGAAGTCGAGGGGGACAGCGCCTTCGCCTACGAAGTCGGCGGCGACTGGGAGCGCCGCTTCTCCCCCACCTCATCCTTCAAGCTGATCGGCCTCGCCAGCCAGTCGACCGACGGCTCGGATGAACAATACCGCACCTTCTTCATTCAGGGCCCGACGCCGGACCGCACCACGCTGATCGACCGCGGCTCGGAGGAAGGCGAATACATCGGCCGCGCCGTCTGGTCCTTCCAGCCAGCCCCGCGCCACCAGCTCGAACTCGGCGGCGAACTGGCCTTCAACTACCTCGACAGCGAGCTCGACGTCGAAGTCCGCACCGGCGGTCTCGTCCTCGACCGCACGCCGCCCGTCGCCAACACCCGCGTCGAAGAACAGCGCGGCGAAATCTTCATTGCCGATACATGGCGCATCTCCGACGCCTTGCGCCTCGAGAGCGGCCTCACCGTCGAGACATCCACCATCTCGCAATCGGGCGACGCAATTCAGGAACGCGACTTCACCTTCGCCAAGCCCCGCTTCAACGCCGTCTGGTCCGCCAGCGCCTCGGACGAGTTCCGCCTCCTGATCGAACGCGATGTCGCCCAGCTCGACTTCTCCGAGTTCGCGACCTCCATCAACAATTTCGACGGCATCACAAATCTCGGAAACCCGAACCTCGAACCCGAACGCACATGGCGCGCCCAGGCCGAATGGCAGCGCCGCTTCGCCGGCAAGGGCGTCTTCATCGCCACCGTGTTCCACGACGAAGTCGAAGCCGTTCAGGACCAGATCCCGATCCTCACGCCTACCGGCAATTTCGACGGCCCGGGCAATCTCGGCGACGGCACGCGCACCGGCGTACGCCTTTCAACCACCCTGCCGCTCGACTCGCTCGGCCTCACGGGCGGCGAGCTGCGCATCAACGGATCAGCGCAGGAAACCGAAGTCACAGACCCCACCACCGGCCTCTCCCGCCAATTCTCGGATGAACCCGACTGGACCTATTCCATCGACTACCAGCAGCCGGTCCCGTCGCTGAACCTCCGCTTCGGCGCGCTCTACGAGGACGCAGACGACGTCCCGCTCTTCCGTTTCTCCGAACTTCGCAACACCGGCTTCCTCGATCCCCACATCGACCTCTTCGTGGAAACCACAGCCATCCGCCCGCTGATCATCCGGTTTACGGTGTCCGACATCCTTCTGCCCGCCGATCGCCGCGAACGCCGCTTCTTCGCCCCCGACCGCACCAACCCCGCCAACCTCTCCACCATCGAAACCCGCGACGCCTACGGCGCCTACGGCACAAGATCCTACGCCATCAGGGTCTCAGGAAGGTTCTAGCCCTCCGCCCGTCTGCAGGACGAAAGTTGAGACCGCCAGGATCATGAGCTACGTTTCGCGCCAGTTGCTGGGGGGAAACGACTCCATGAGGGTATTGATCGGTTCTCTGCTCTCGCTGGCTTCACTAGCCGCGAGCGCACCGTCAGCTGCGCAGCAACCTGCAGCCGATATCCAGGTGTATCAGGACGCGGAGAGCGGCGCGCGAGTCGCGACATCCGTTCAGTTGGCCAGCCCCGAAGTGATTGGCGCTCGCTATGGCAACTCCCCGCGCAATGAGGTGATTGTCTGGATAGAGGCCCACAAGTTGGGCGCACAGCCAACTGTAGTCGTCCTGACAGGTGAGCGTCTGCAATGGCGATTACCCGACGAGGTCGCGGAAAAAGGCGAATACGGGCCCTGGGATCCCGACTACCCGGCATATATCGGCTGGCCGTTTCAGGAAGCTGATCTTCAATATCTGGGTGGAGAAATCACCTGCCCGTCGAACTCGCACTGGTGCCCCCGCATTGACCGTTTCAAGGTCGTCCTGCCTCACGATGTTGTCGCCAACCTGATTGCCCCTAAGGCCCGGAAAAAAATCCGGGTCAGCATAACGGGCAGCAAAATCACCCAGTGGGAAACGGCAAAGGCTGAACTGGTCGCAACGCTGCAAGCTCTTGGTTCGATCGAGGAGTTCCAGTAGCGCCTGAAGTCGTCTCGCGGTCAGACCTATTCGGCCCGCCGGTACATCTCCAGCACGGACTGTCCCAGCTTCTTCGGCGCCACCGCAGCATAGCTCTGCACCAGCCAGCTCTTCAGCGTCTCCATCTCGGCGGCGACATCGTCCCCGGCCCCGAACCGCGCCGTGATCCAGCGGTTGTGCCGATACCAGGGCGATCCCTCGACCACAAACGGCAGCTCCAGCACCATCTCGTAAGATATCGGCAGCTTCACGGTCATGGCGAACGTGTCCTCCGTCTCCCCTTTCTCGCCGAAGAACCCGAAGCCCTTCTTCCGCACACGCAGATAGCGGATGCGGTCATCGTCCTTGCCCCAGCCCGGCACGACATCCGTCTCGGGCAGCGACAGGGCGAACGCTGTCAGCTCCTCCTCAGCGCGCTGATGCGGCGTCTGGCTCATGCCGCCAGCTTACGCCGCCCGCACTTGGCCCGCTACCCGGTCGCCGCCTCATCCGCCTTGCGCGACAGTCCCGCCCAGTCGCCGCGTATCGCCAGCGTGATGCCCGGGTTCTGGATGTTCACAAACATCGTCGACCCATCCGGCGAGAAGCACGCCCCGCAAAGCTCCGACTGGCCCGGCAACGCATTGCGCGCGATCGTGTAGACACTGCCCTTGCGGGTCACGCCGCGCAGGTAGTTATCGCCGTCGCCATCCTCGCACATGATGATGTCGCCGCCCGGCGAGGCGACAATGTTGTCGGCATAGTCGAAATGCGATTCGCCCGCGCTCTCGACGAACAGCGACAACTGCCCCGGCCCGCCGCGCTCATATGGCAGCCCTTCGTTCTCGCTGGGAACATAGCGCCAGATCTGGCCCTTCTTCGCCGCGCCGCCCGACGTGCTGGCGAAATAGATCACCGTGCGCTGCGCCTCGACCGCAACCGCCATGCCCTCGCCGCGCGCAAAGATCGCAGCGCCCATCGCACGCCCCTGCAACCGGAGGTCATTCCCCGGCGCATGGATATCCGCAACCGTCACCCAGTCGACGTCGAACGCCTCTCCAGGCCGCGCCTTCACCACGCGATCGCTCGCATCGGGATGATTGGTGAGGTTCGCCCCCGCCTGCGCCCGGATCACCAGAGCCTGCAGCCGCCCGCCGCGTCGCAATATGCCCGGCGTGTCCGGAACATAGCGATAGAACAGCCCGTCGCCCTCGTCCTCCGTCATGTAGACAATGCCGGTGCTCGCATCGACAGCCGCCGCCTCGTGCACGAACCGCCCCATTCCCACCAGCGGCGCCGGCTCGACGGTGCCGGTCGCATCCGCCGGCACCTCGAACACATAGCCATGATCCTTGCCCGCCCGCTCCCCGGCGCGCTCGTCCGTCTCCTCGCACGTCAGCCAGCTCCCCCACGGCGTCGGCCCGCCCGCGCAATTGCGCGACGTGCCGATCAGGCTCATGTGCGACCGCTCCACGCGCCCGCTGCGCAGGTTGACCAGCGCCGTCGTCGTCCCGCCAAGAAACGGCTTGTCGCCGCCCCAGTCATGGATGCGCGCCCGGTCAACACCGCCAAGCCGCGCAAAGCCCGGCCCGAATGCGCCGCGCTCCCCGGCTTCGTTCCATTCCAGCTCGTGATTGCGCACCAGCAGGCAACGGTCCGCATCACCCTCCACCGGAAAACACGCCATGCCGTCATGCGCGCCCGGCTCCAGCAGACCGTCCGACATCTCGTCCCCGGTCCGCGACAGCACCGAATAAGAGAACCCATCCGCCAGATCGAGCATCCCGCTCGCATCGGCCACCAGCCCCGTCGCCGGGTTCGTGCCGCTCACACAGCCGCTAAGCGCCTGAAGCCCCGGCAGCGCCATGCCGATCAGCCCCGCCCGCTGGATGAAATGCCGCCTTGAAACCATCACCGTCCTCCCGTTTGTCCTTCAACTCGCCCCTGAACATGTCGCCAGCATGACAGGATTTGAAGCTCCCCCCGCGACAGCCTAACTTCTCCACATGGATTCGACCGAAACCCCAGAAAAACCCGAGGACATCGCGCATGCCGCGACGCCGCTTTCCGGCGTCGACGTCATCCGTGACAACCTCAGGCGCCTGCCGAACAAGCCGGGCGTCTACCGCATGTTCGACCAGCACCGCGACCTGCTCTACGTCGGCAAGGCCCGCTCCCTGAAGAACCGCGTCGGCTCCTACGCCAAACTCGGCGGCCACACCCAGCGCATCGCCCGCATGATCTCGCTCACGCGCTCGATGGAATTCGTGGTCACCCAGTCCGAAACCGAGGCCCTTCTTCTCGAAGCCAACCTCATCAAGAAGCTCAAGCCGCGCTTCAATATCATCCTGCGCGACGACAAATCCTTCCCGCACATCCTCATCCGCGAGGACCACGAAGCCCCGCAGGCGCTAAAACACCGAGGCGCCCGCAAGAAGAAGGGCCAGTATTTCGGCCCCTTCGCCTCCGCCGGCGCCGTCGACCGCACCCTCGACACGCTGCAGAAGGCCTTCCTCCTGCGCACCTGCACCGACAACATCTACGCCACCCGCTCACGCCCCTGCATGCTCCACCAGATGGGCCGCTGCTCCGCGCCCTGCACCGGCCTCGTCTCGCTGGAAGATTACGCCGGCCTCGTCGACCAGGCCGCCCGCTTCATGCGCGGGGAAGGCGTCGAGCTGCAGGCCCAGCTCTCGACGGACATGGAACAGGCAGCCGCCGACATGGACTACGAGCGCGCCGCCCGCCTCCGCGATCGCATCCGCGCCCTCTCCGCCGTCCGCGCCTCGCAATCGGTCAACCCCGACAACCTCGTCGAGGCAGACGTCTTCGCGATCCACACCGAAGCCGGCCAGTCGTGCGTCCAGGCCTTCTTCTTCCGCGCCGGCCAGAACTGGGGCGCCACCGCCTACTACCCAAAACACGACCGCGACGACGAAGCCGCCTCCGTCCTCGCCGCCTTCCTCACCCAGTTCTACGACGACAAGCCGGTCCCCAAACTCATCCTCCTCTCCCACGACATCGAGGATGCAGCCCTGATGGCAGAAGCGCTAGAACTGCGCGCCGGCCGCAAGGTCGAGATCCGCTCGCCCCAGCGCGGCGAAAAGAAAGGCATCGTCCAGCAGGCCTCGCTCAACGCCCGCGAAGCCCTTGGCCGCAAGCTCGCCGAGACCCAGTCCCAGCAGAAGATCCTCGCCGCCGTCCAGAAGGTCTTCGACCTGCCCGAGCCGCCCAAGCGCATCGAGGTCTACGACAACTCCCACATCCAGGGCTCGAACATGGTCGGCGGCATGATCGTCGCCACGCCCGACGGCTACGACAAATCCAGCTACCGCAAGTTCAACATCAAGGACGCCGACCTCGAACCCGGCGACGATTACGGCATGATGCGCGAAGTCATGCGCCGCCGCTTCTCACGCCTCCAGAAGGAGACAGAGGACTTCGCAGCTGAACGACGTACTCCACCCACGCCAGTGGGGGGAGCTGGATCGGCGCAAGGCGCCGAGACGGAGGGGGGAACCCCTGCGGGCCACCTCCCCCCCTCAGGGATGGATGGAGGACAAGACCAACCTCATCCTGAGCGCGCGCGCAGCGGGCAGTCGAAGGACCGCCCCCCCACCTGGCCCGACCTCGTCCTCATCGACGGCGGCCTCGGCCAGCTCTCCGCCGTGCGCGAAACCATCGCCGAACTCGGCTACGCCGAAGGCGACCTCAACCTCGTCGCCATCGCTAAGGGCCCGGACCGCAATGCGGGCAGCGAACAATTCTTCCGCCCCAACCGCGCGCCCTTCCAGCTGCCGCCGCAGGATCCCGCCCTCTACTACCTCCAGCGCCTGCGCGACGAAGCCCACCGCTGGGCCATCGGCGCCCACCGCGCCAAGCGCGCCAAACAGGCGACTTCAAATCCGCTGGACGAAATCCCGGGCGTCGGCGCCTCCCGCAAGAAGGCCCTCCTCCACCGCTTCGGTTCCGCCAAGGCCGTCTCGCGCGCCACCGTCGCCGACCTGCAAACCGCAGAAGGCGTCAGCCAGGCCCTCGCCCAGCGCATCTACGACCACTTCCAGAAATCCTGAGCGTACGGCCGCTCAGGCCGCCACGTCCGCGTCGGCGCCGTACTCGGCGAGCACCTTCAGGCGTTCGAGGTGCGCATCGACCAGTTCCAGCATCGCCGCACGCTCGCGCTCCACATCCCGCTTGCGCGCGCCCGCACGCACCGAGGCGGTCTCGCGCATCTCGAGCTTGCACCGGTCCTCGCCCATGGCGATCAGCGCATAATCGCTCCGCGATTCCGTAACCACGGAGTCAGTGTCCTCGCTTTCCAGCCACGAACGGAACCCGAGCGCCATGTTCGGCGTGACCTGGTCGACCTCGAAATGGTAGATCGAGCCCGGCGCGTTGTCGTGCATGGCGCAGTACCGGCCAAGGCCAAAGGCGTTCTCACGAAAGCTGTAGCCGGAGATGCGCAGCACATTCATCGGCGAAGCAAAATCGAGCAGGTCGAACACCGCATCAACTGGCGCATCGATCATGATCGACCGTTCGATCACCATCTCTCTGCCGCGCTGCTTCGCAGCCATCAGCCCTATCATCCTGACGCCCTCCGGCCCTGTCCCCAGCCACCAGATAACCCCGGCGGCGGAAAAATCGGCTGAAGCCGACCCATCTAATCGCGCGCGCCGCCTTTACTCCTGCACAAGCAAATCGCACGCCCGACAGCGCCCCTTCCAACTTGGCGATTAACCAATCTATGGTGCAGCGATGTCGAACGCCCAGAAAGACGCCCGGAAACTTGCCGACCTGATCGGCGCCGCGAGACGCACCACTGTCTTCACCGGCGCCGGTATCTCGACCGATAGCGGCATCCCCGACTTCCGCAGTCCGGGCGGCGTGTGGTCGAAGATGCAGCCGATCATGTTCCAGGATTTCGTCGCATCACGCGCCGCCCGCCGCGAAGCATGGACGCGTGTATTCAACCGCACCGCCGGCTGGACGGGCGCCAAGCCGAACCCCGGGCATTACGCGCTCGCCAGCCTCGTCGAAGCCGGCAAGGTCACGGCCATCGTCACCCAGAACGTCGACAACCTGCACCAGGATTCCGGCGTCCCCGATCACAAGGTGATCGAGCTGCACGGCAACGCCTCCTACGCAAAGTGCCTCGACTGCGAGATCCGCTACGAGATCGAACCGCTGCGCCCGCGCTGGGAAGCGGACGACGACATTACGTGCGAGGCCTGCGGCGGCCTCATCAAGTCCGCCACCATTTCGTTCGGCCAGGCGATGCCCGAAGACGAGATGAACCGCGCCTCCATCGCCGCTTACGAATGCGATCTGATGCTGGTGCTGGGCTCATCGCTCGTCGTCTATCCGGCCGCGTCCATCCCGCTGATCGCCAAGCAGAACGGCGCCGCGCTCGCCATCATAAACCGCGAACCGACCGACCAGGACCGCGTCGCCGACCTCGTGCTGAATACCGGCATCGGCCCGGCCATGACCGAGGCGGTCGCGATGCTCAAGTCCATGAAGACCGGCTAGCCAACGCGTGGGCGCAAGGCGCTCTCCGCCGCCAGTTCGCGGACGACATCCCGGCGCTGCAACCCAGCCAACCATTGCCGCAAGACTACCGCGCGCGGAACGCCAGCATTCGCCAATGTTCCAGTCTTTTCGACTCAAGACCGAATCCGCCAGGCGATCCCAGCGTTCACTCACCGCAATCCTGGAACACTGTAACGCTCGGGCGCCGAACGCTTGTGTGCTTAGCGTAAGGACACACAAAAAGTCTGTTCGCGCGCGCGTTAGCATATCGCTACGGCAGCCTTCCGCAGCGCCTGTCTAACGTTTTTGGTGATTAGAGTTGCGTAATTAGCATTACCGTAGCGTATAACGATAAATGCCCACGCGTCCTTGGTTTCTATAACGCAAAGAAAACCCTTGTCTGTTGCGTAAAGTTGTCGCGTAATCATCACGAGCGTCATCGGAAGAAAACGTCGCTCCAAGGGAGGATAATATGAAATACGGACTCACGCGCTGCGCGTCAGCGCTTGCGCTGGCTGTCGGGATTTCGAGCTGGGCGGCAGCCACGGCTCAGGAGTCCGACGCCATCCAGACCAGCGGCCCGCAGGAATCGGGCGGCCCACAGGGCAGCCGCGAAGTCGTTGTCGTTACCGCCAGCAAACGCGAAGAAACAGTTCAGGATCTGGCGGTCGCCGTTACCGCGATCACCAGCCAGGCGCGCGACGAGCTCGGCCTGACGACCGTTCAGGACTACACGAACTTTGCGCCGGGCCTTGACTACTCGGCGTCCAACGACCGGCTCGGCATGCGCGGCATCTCTCGCGCAACGAACAACTTCGGCATCCGCTCCGGTATCTCGAACTATGTCGATGGCGTTTATTTCTCCTCCGCCATCCCCGCCAGCCGCGAGTCCATCTTCACCGAACGCGTCGAGGTCGTTCGCGGCCCGCAGGGCACGCTCTACGGTCGTGACTCCATCGGCGGCGCGCTCAACGTTATTTCCAAACGCCCCACCGAAGAATTCGAAGGCCAGTTCAACATCGGCGTGGAGTCCCGCGAGGGTCGCCGCATGGAGCTGACCATGGCAGGCCCCATCAACGACAACCTGCGCTACCGCGTCGGCGGCTCGCGCACGATCGTCGACGAGGGCTACCTGACCAACGTGTCCGGACTGGAAACCGAAGGCGGCCGCAACGACGGATACTACCTGGAAGGCCAACTCGAAGGTAACCTGTTTGGCGACCGCTTCGAATGGTGGACGCGCCTCGGCTCGCTGCAATGGGAGCGCAAGGGTCTTCCCGGCGGCCGGACGAGCGGCGACGGCCAAAGCCCGTACGACACCCGCTACGCGCCTCCAGGGTCAATCGCGCCGAACATGTACTTCGCGTTCGCGCCCGGCGTCGGCAACACCAACATCATGCAGACCGGCGACGTGCGAAACAACTTTGCGATCGACGATCCGCGCCTGTTCAACACGGACAAGACGCACGTCGCGTTCCTGAAACCGACAACGGAGGGCGTGTTCGAAGCGGTCTGGCACGCCGACCAGTTCGACATCAAATACCTCGGCGGCTACGTCCACTATAACTACAACTTGCAGCTCGAGAATGATGGATCGCCTGTCCAGTCATTCTTCAACCCGCTGCTTGGGACTGTCGCGTCGGCACGTGAGGCCGACTACAACGAGAACCGCGGCTGGTACTCGAACGAGATCAACATCGTCTCCACCGGCGATGGCCCGTTCAACTGGATCCTGGGTCTCTATCAGTACGAGGAAGATTACACCCAGCCGGTCTATTCATTCACGACATCCGGTCCGAACCTGCCATACTTCTCGGGCGCGACCGGCACTGGCATCGCTCCCCCGATGGCGGTCGGGCGCAACACGCAGTCGCAGCCGCCTCAGGCGATTTCACTGCAGACCATCACCAGCAACGTCGGCCTCAACCAGGCCTACGGCGCATTCATGCAGGGCGATTATCAGTTCAACGATCAGTGGAAACTGACGGCTGGCATCCGCTACTCGGAAGACCGCGCAAAAACCACCGAATACGGTCGCCTGATGTGCCCGAACTTCTGCGCACCCGGCCTCAACGTCGACCTCACCCGGGCGATCTGGAGCGGCGTCACGACCGATCCCTCGACCGGCCTCCCGGTGCCGACACCAGGCGTGCAATTCACGACGCCGACCAATCCGGCCGGCACGTACATCGATCCGGTCTCCGGACATCAGGTGCGCCTGATGAAGGACGTGTGGGATGAAATCACCGGCACGCTGGGTCTGGACTACACGCCAGACGCAGACACGCTGATCTACGGTAAGTGGACCCGCGGCTTCAAACCCGGCGGCTTCGGCGCAGCATCGGTCGGCACCAACTTCAGCCCGCGCGGGTCGACGAAGAGATCCTCGACTCCTACGAGCTTGGTTTCAAACGCACGTGGTACCCGAACGACACCTACCTCACGACGAACGTCGTGCTCTTCTACTACGACTACGAAGGGTACCAGGTGCCGAACACGGTCGTGCCGCCTGTCGGTCCGGCGTTCAGCGCCTTCGTCAACCTGCCGAAGGTCGAAAGCTTGGGTCTGGAGATCGAGAACGTCTGGGAAGCCACAGACAATCTCAGCTTCATCCTGAACTACGCCTATCTCGATCCCGAGATCAAAGAGAGCCCGGCGCTGGTCAACTCGATTGACCCCTTCCAGAACGACGCCGAAGCGCAGCCGCTGGCTGGCGGCGGCGAGACGCTCGCGGGATACATCCTGCCCAACACGCCTAAGAACAAGGCGGCCTTCAACGCCCGCTATCGCTTCGACCTGGAAGGCGGCGGCACCATCACGCCGTCTGTCAGCTACTTCTGGCAGGACATCGCCTACACATCGATCTTCAACCGCTTCTACAACAAGGTCCCGTCATGGGATCAGGTCGATGCGCGCCTCACCTACCGGAGCGCGGATGGCACCTGGACGCTGATCGGCTTCGTCCGCAACGTCTTCGACGAAAGGCAGTTCGACAGCGCCACGGCCGGTCTGCGCCGCGGCAACAACCAGAACGTCGTCACCCAGGCTTGCGGCACCTCGCCGGCCACAACGGTCGACCACTCTGGCGCCAACTTCCTCGGGTCGCTGGCGCAGAACTGCTACACGACGAACGTCACCCTCCGTCCGCCAAGGACGTTCGGCGCCGAGCTTCAGTTCCGGTTCTAACCGGCGAAGCCTCAGCACAAGAATTGGTCAGCCCGCGCCATCCCGGCGCGGGCTGATTGCTGTCCGGCTTCGCCCGCTCGTTGAATGACGTATCCACTGCGCGCCCCAGTGCGGTAGCCGTCAACGGACCAGAATCACCATTACAGCTGCCGGCGCACGAAACCCGCCCGGCGCCCCCGATCGCGTCCATTCCGGCTGCGAAGGTGCTTTAAGTTACCCGTGCGACAACTTGTCTTGAAATCGAGCTGACGCCGCGTAATCAGTGGTTTACGGCCGATTTCGCTGCGTCACATTTACGTTAGTGCAGCTTTCCAGCAACAATCCGACTGCTCGGTCTCTTTTAGCCGGTTCCGGGCCTTGTCACGCTGGGTGGGATGAGCGGATAAGGCGGCAGGTTCATGAGAGCGTCAACTCCTCACGCGCTCCTTGGGAGGAAAAATATGCAAACTCGATTCACGCGCTGCGCGTCCGCGCTAGCGCTCGTTCTTGGTACAACCGGATGGGCAGGCGCCACGGCTTTCGCCCAGGAAGCAGACCAGGCCCAGACCAGCGGCCCGCAGGAAAGCACCGGTCCGCAGGCTGGCGGCAGCCGCGAAGTGGTCGTCGTCACCGCAAACAAGCGCGAAGAATAAGTTCAGGACATCGCCGTCGCCGTTACGGCAGTTACCGCGCAGGACAAGCAGGAACTCGGGATCATCTCGATCACCGACCTGACCAACGTCACGCCGGGCCTCTCCTACACGCCGGGTAACGAGCGCGTCACGCTCCGCGGCATCGGCCGTCTGTCGAACTCGTTCGGCGCTGACCCGGGCGTCGCCAACTACAACGACGGCATCTACACGCCGTTCGCCACGCTGGCCGGCAAGGATCCCATCTTCATCGAACGCGTCGAGGTTCTGCGCGGCCCGCAAGGCACGCTCTACGGCCGTAACGCCATCGGCGGCGCGATCAACACGATCTCCAAGCGTCCGTCTGATGACTTCACCGCTGAAGTCGTCGTCGGCGCCGGCAACTACGACTACCGCAAGTTCGGTGCGGCGCTCTCGGGCCCGATCACCGACACGCTGCGCTACCGCGCTGTCGGCTTCCAGGAAACCCGCGAAGGCGTCGACTACAACTTCGGCACCAACGAAGACATGGGCTGGGAAGTTGACGACTACTTCCTCGAACTGCAGTTCGAAGGCGAGATCGGCGACCGCTTCAGCTGGTGGCTCAAGGGCACCGACGCCGGCTACGACAAGGCCGGCCCTCCGGGCGGCGAAACGTCAAGCTTCAACAACCAGCCCTACGAAACCGAAAATCCGGCGCGCTGGTTCTCTGTCGGCGGCCTGGCGCCGAACCCGGCCTGGGGCTTCACGGCTGACCCCGCGATCCGCAACGTCACCCAGCTCGGCAACCTGCAGGTCAACCCATTCGCGGAAGCCGGCCTGCGCGCCTTCAACACCAACGAGTTCAGCCGCGCCCAGCTGAAGGAGTACGATGAGTACATCTTCGAAGGCGTCTACGAATTCGACACGTTCGACTTCAAATACATCGGCGGCTACACCTATTACGATTACCAGCTGCCGGGCGAAGGCGACAACACGCCGATCACGTCGGTCACCTACTCCGCCGTCACGCCGCAAACCGGCGCCGCGGTTCCGGCCTGCGCCGGCACGGTGAACCTGCCGGTCTCGGTCCTGCCGCCCGCAGCCGCCGGCTGCGCCGCGCTGGCAGGCACCAAGACGATCTTCCCGAACATCACCAACTACTACGGTGAGAGCCGCTCGCTGTTCTCGAACGAGATCAACCTGATCTCGACGACGGATTCGCCGCTGCAGTGGCTGTTCGGTCTGTATCAGTACCAGGACAACCAGCGTCAGCCCGGCGGTCCAGTACCTGAACGATGATCCGATCGCTGACTTCTACCGGATACCTCGGCTGGCGCGAACGTCATTGCCAACCCGAACCGGTACTACCAGTTCTTCCAGAACACGAGCCTGCAGCACGCTTATGGCGTGTACGGCCAGCTCGACTACGCGCTCAACGACCAGTGGAAAGTCACCGGCGGCCTGCGCTATTCCAAGGACGTCAAAGAGTCCAAGGAAGAAGGCTTCCTGGCCTGCTACATCGTCTGCCGCGCCCTTGGCGTCCCGGCCGACTACTGGAACTACACGCAGACCAACTACGGCTCCGTGGTCAACAGCGACCCTAACGCCTACTTCGACGATCGCGGCTTCGCCGTTCGTCGTCTGGAAGGCGACTGGGATGCGACGACCGGTACGCTCGGCCTCGAATACTCCCCGACGGTCGACACGCTGGTCTTCGGTAAGTACTCGCGCGGCTACAAGTCTGGCGGTTTCAACAACCTCGGCTTCGTGCCCAGCCCGTACACCGACTCTGAGTTCGTCGACGCCTTCGAACTCGGCTGGAAGCAGGAATGGTACGACATCGGTCTGACGACCAACATGGCGGCGTTCTTCTACAACTACCAAGACGCACAGGCTCCGCTTCAGGTCGAGTCGGGTCAGAACCCGGACGGTACGCCGATCTTCTCGACGCTGTTCGTGAACCTGCCCGAAGTTGAAACCCTCGGCTTCGAGCTGGAATCCAACTGGAACCCGGTCGGCGAGCTGAACATCGGCTTCACCTACGCCTACCTGCGTCCGGAAATCACGGATGACGGCGGCGCTCGTTATGTCGACACCGACCGTGACAACCGTCGCGTCGGCGGCGTCCTGATCGATCCGCAGCGCGAGACGCGTCTCCAGGGCAACCTGCTGCCGCAATCCCCGGAGCACCGCGTGTCGGCAAACGTTCGCTATGAATTCCTCTACGAGGATGGATCGCGACTGGTCCCGACGCTCAGCTACTCGTGGCGCGATGAGTTCTTCGACAACGTGTTCAACAACGAGTTCGGCGTCATCCCGGCCTACGACAACCTCGACGGTCGTCTGAACTGGTACTCCAGCGAGGGCCGCTTCCAGGTCACCGGCTGGGTCCGGAACATTCTGGACGAAGACCAGCTCACAGCGCTCGGCTCGAACTACAACCAGTCGCGCGCCAACGCTGGCCAACCGGCGCGGTTCAACACCTTCAGCTACTCGCTGCCGCGTACCTACGGCGTCGACCTGATCTTCCGCTACTAGTCGACAGCGGTATCGCTAATCTGCATCAGCCCGCGCCATCCCGGCGCGGGCTGACTGCTTTTTGGGGCCCTGCCCGCCACATTCAGCACGCATTCAGCCGCCATCTGCGATAACCTGTACCTACCCGGAATCGCACGAAGGACGTCATGCTGCGCAGGTCTCTCGCCATCGCAACCATCCTGCTCGCGCCGCTCGCCGCGCCCGCGGCCGCAGAACAGGACCGCTCGCTCTCCGCCCTCTCAGGCCACGACTACGCCAGTGCCGTCGCCTCGCGCTTCATGTCCCAGCAGACGCGGCTCGGGACAGACTTCATCGCCCGCACCTTCGCCTCCAGCCTGCAGCGCTCGCGCGACAACGCCCGCGCCAACGCCCTCCCCATCCCCGAAGATATCCGCGAAGGGCTCGCCGGATACTATCCGGCCGAACTGCTCGACACCGTGCGCTACACGGTCGGCGACTTCACGCCCGACGGCCTCGCCGGCTTCGCCATCCGGAACGGCAACGCCGCCGCCGTCACCCTCATCGACACGATCGTCTTCTCCGACGAGCAGCACGTGAACAACCTCGCCCTCTGGGCCCACGAGATCCACCACGTCCACCAGTACGCGGAATGGGGCCTCGACGGCTTCGCCCAGCGCTACGCTTTCTCATGGAACATGGTCGAGGAGGACGCCCGCACCCGCACCGAAGATTTCGTCGGCTGGTACAAGGCGCAACGTGGCGGCGGATACGCCAGCGCCGAGTAGGCCCAGCCCAGCCCTACGCGCGTTCGCGCGCCGCTACTCCGCCCTGAATTCCGCTTGCCGCGCCGCCTTCAGTATATTCTCCAGCGAATAATTGCCTTCGTGGCATTCGTGCGAATACATCCGCTCATCCGTCCGTGTCAGCGAATACTCGCCCAGCCACTCCTCCGCGTAGACCGCCGGGTCGATCACAGTGAACTGATACAACAGCTCGTCGGTCGTCACGCGGGTATAGCGCTCAACGACCGTCGCCTCGGCGCTAACGATGAACCGGGGAAATGGCCGAATGCGATCCTCCTCAGGTAAGCCGATTGTCTCGATCACCAGCGTGTCTTCCTCCCAGCGCGCAATCGAATCCCCGCCGGCTGATGCTGGTCCGAGAACGGAATGACCCGCGCCTCATCGCCATACTCTGTGTGGATCACGACATGCTCGGGCGTCTGCACAAAGCGCACGAAGTTCAGCCCGGCCGTGCCGGTGTTGGGCGCCAGGCCGCCTTGCGCGATGCACCTTTCCGCCAGCGGTCGATCTTCCGGATTGTCCATCGGACGCTCCATCGGATCGATCTCGCTCACTTCCTTGCGCGCCGCTGGCGTATAGGGCAGGCGTCCATCCGCCGGCAACACTACCATGCGCGAACGCCGCTGCCCGCGCACAATCGGCAACCCGTCCTTGGTGTCGGCAACCAGCTCTTCCGCTTCGGGATCGATCGTGAACGCTGTCCACTTTCGCATGCCCGCCACCATCATCGCGATCATCTCTGCGGCTTTTTCGTCGCTGATAACAAGCGTGTCGGCCATCCCGCTTTCTTCAAGCATCGGGAAAAAGTCGCTCGTCCAGACCACACCCTGAAAATCCGGACGACCGTCGGCTGTGCGCGGTACGTCCAGATCCGCCTGCAGCGACGTCGGCGTGTAAACCGCCGCAGCCTGGGGAGCGCTCGTCGCCTGCTCTTCGGCGACGGCGCCCACAGATACGGCGAGCCAGATTGCGACTGAGAGCCCCAAAGGCGCACGGGGGAGAAAGCGTACGTTCATGGCAGGTGTTCCTTGCTCATTTATTGGTTAGCAAAGCAGACCAGAAGTGGAACCGCCGCGAAATGTCCTTTGGGGTCATGCAGATGACAGATGCAACACCCACCGCTCCCCAGCCCGGCCCAACCGTCGGAGCGGGTTTTGCACGAGGATTTCTCGAGTTTGCCGTCGCCAGTGGGGCGAATCGGCAGTCCCTCCTCGCCCGGGCCAGCCTCACGGAAGAGGATTTCGCCGAGCCGGATAGTCGTATCCCTGCCAGAAGCTATGTTGCGCTGATGATGGCCGCCAAGGAACTCACTGGCGATCCGGCGCTGGCGCTGCACTTCGGACAGAAGGTCGAGATCTCGAAGGTTTCCATCGCCGGCGCTGCAAGTCGGCTGGCCGACACGTTCGAGCAGGGTATCATCCAACTCAACCGATATGTGCGACTGATCATCGAAGCCGACGCGCCGGGCCGCGGCGAACGTTTCGTGATCGAGAACCATGACGACGGAACCTGGTTCATCGACAACCGGCTGAACGCAAACACCTTTCCGGAACTCACCGAGTCCGCCTTCGCGCAATTCTGCTGCCATTCAGGCCGCTCGGAGCATCCGCAAGGCAACCAGCTGATCAGGGCCGCCCACGTCACCCACGACAAGCCGCACTACTGGGAAGAATATGAACGCGTCCTCGGCGTTCCGGTGGTCTTCAGAAGTCGCCACAACGCGCTGCTCCTCGACCCGACATGGCGCAGCTACACATTCAAGGGCCCCGACCCCGAGGTCCGGGAAATGTTACGCGAGCACGCCGACCGCCAGCTCGCACAACTCGACAGCGCTCAATCCGAAACCCGACGCGTGCAGGCCGCGCTTCTGCCGACCCTGCACCAGGGCGAAGCCACCGCTGAGCAGATCGCAAAGACGCTCGGCGTCAGCCGCAAGACTCTCTACCGGCATCTCAAGACGGAAGGCACAACCTACGCCAACGTCCTCGACGACCTCAGGGCGCGTCTCTCCCGGCATTACCTCAATGAGCGCCGAATGTCGGTGAACGAAGCCGCCTACATGCTCGGTTTCACCGACGCCAGCGCCTTTTCACGCGCCCACATGCGCTGGACCGGCCAGCGCCCCGGCAGCCTCAGAGCTTCCAAGCTGGGAACCTGACGACGGCGCCGCTCTCCTGCCCCTCAACATGGCCGGGATCGCCAGCCACCGTCCGGAACTGGCCCATACCGGCCTTTCAGATTCGGTTCGCATCCTCAAGATTGGGCCGAATCACTCGAGTGGGGCAGAGCACAAGGTTTGCGTTCGAACACCTGGCAATCAATGCTGCGACGCTTGAGCCCAACGCGCACCAAAGATCAGAGACCCACATGACAGACCAGGCTTTCGACATCATCGTTTACGGCGCGACGAGCTTTGTGGGGCAGATCATGACCCGTTACATGCACGAGCAATTTGGTGATGGATCGATCAGATGGGCCATCGCCGGGCGTTCGCAAACCAAACTGAACAAGCTCAGCGAGGACACCGGCTTGTCGGGCATCGAAATCCTCGTCGCCGACGCCAGTGACGAAGCAGCCCTACAGGCAATGTGCTCACGAACGAAAGTCGTGGTTTCTACCGTGGGGCCATACGCGCTTTACGGCGACACGCTGGTAAAGGTCTGCGCGACGTCTGGAACCCACTATTGCGACCTTACAGGCGAGCCACAATGGATTCGGAGAATGCACGAATGCCATGAACACGCCGCTAGGCAGAGCGGCGCACGGATCGTTCACTGTTGCGGGTTTGACTCGATCCCGTCGGATCTCGGCGTCCACTTTCTTCAACAGCACGCAGCGAAACAGTTCGGTCAAACGTGCAACAGGATCGACATGCGGGTGACGAAGCTCAAGGGTGGCGCGTCTGGCGGGACGATCGCCAGCATGATCAACCTAGTGAAGGAGGCGTCGGGCGATGCAGAGCTGCGCCGGCAATTGAACGACCCTTACAGCCTGTGCCCGCCAGACCATGAGTTTTCGGCCCGCCAGCACGATGTGCAAATGGCCTATGACGAGCAATACAGGAGTTGGATTGCGCCCTTCGTCATGGCCGCCATCAACGCGCGTGTCGTGCATCGTTCCAATGCATTGAGCAACAACAGCTATGGTACCGACTTTCTGTATGAGGAAGCGATGGCGTTTGGCGCGGGCGGCGCCGGAAAACGCGCCGCGCGAGTGATTAGCTGGGGCATGGGAGGTCTGATGCTCGGTCTCGCTGTCCCACCCACGCGGTGGTTGCTGGAGAATCATATCCTCCCCAAGCCGGGACAGGGGCCGAGCGAACAACAGCAGCTCAATGGCGAGTATGAATTCGTGTTCTTGGGAAAAACACCGGACGGCGACAAGATCAGATGTCGGGTAACAGGCGATCGCGACCCTGGCTATGGCTCCACAGCCAAGATGCTGGCGCAGGCCGCTGCGTGTCTCGCCAAGGACATTCCCGAAAATACGGTAGGTGGATTTTGGACGCCGGCGACGATCATGGGCGACAAATTGATCAACAGGCTGCAGGCCCATGCCGGACTTACGTTTGAAATTCAGGCAGCCTGAATTCTGAGGGCGGGGCCGCACTGGCTGGCCGAACGTCTTTTATCGGCGATTTCCAGCGCCTCCATGCCTCCAACCCCACTGACTGCAATTCCCCCGCACCCGCCTCACAGCTTCCGGAAATACCGCGCCACCGGCCAGCGCTCGAAGCCCACCGCCTCGTAGCTCGCGCGCGATGGCGCATGGCCGGGATCGCCGCCCGTCTCCACCATCGCCATCGCCATCCCCTGCTCGCGCATGAAATCGAACCCCGCATCCATCAGCGCCCGGCCAATCCCGCGCCGCTGATGATCCGGATCAACCGCCACGATGTAGATCTCGCCCATCGAGTCTTCCGGATGGATGCGCACGCCGACAAAGCCGATCACCGCCGCGCCTTCGACAGCGACCCACGTCGAGACAGTCTCGTCCTTCAACAGGTTCGCGACATCATCCGTCTGCCGCGCCTCCCATCCTTCCGGATAGAAGGCGTCATAGACATAGGCAGGCACAGCCGCGCGCATCTTCGGAAACACCGGTCCCCACGCCCGCATCGACAGCGCGATCACCGCATCTTCCTGGTCAGCCTCGTATCGCCGGATCTCGTACGACATCCACTTGCCCCGCGCCGCCCTAGGGCTGCGCCGCCTTCACCTCTGCGATCCACCCCTCGACCCGCTCGGTCAGGATCGGCAGCGGCACCGCGCCGCCGCCCAGCACCACGTCATGGAAACCGGCATAGGTGAAATCATCGCCCAGCTCCGCCTGAGCCTGTGCGCGCAGATCGAGAATGTGGTTCATCCCGATCTTGTAGGTCGTCGCCTGCGCCGGGTTCACCAGATACCGCCGCATCTCCGAACGCACCGAAGGCTCCGGCCGCGGCGAGTTCTCCAACGCGTACTCAACGCCCTGCTGCTCGCTCCAGCCCTTCGCGTGCAGCCCGGTGTCCACCACGAGCCGCACGGCCCGCCAGATCTCCCCCGACAGCCGGCCGAAGTCAGAATACGGATCGCCATACCCGCCCATCTCCTTGCCAAGATACTCGGCGTAAAGCGCCCAGCCCTCGGTATAGGCCGTGTAGGAATATTGCCCCCGGAAGTTCGGCAGTCCCTCCATCTCCTGCGCGATCGAACGCTGCATGTGATGCCCCGGCAGCCCCTCGTGGTAGGCGAGGTTCTCAAGCCGGAATACCGACGCGGCGCGCATGTCGATCAGGTGCGCATAGAAGATCCCCGGCCGCGACCCGTCAGGCGATCCGGTCATGTAGTGCGCCGCGCCACCCGGCTCCTCCCGAAACGCTTCGACACGACGAACCTGCAGCGCCGCACGCGGCAGCATGCCGAAATATTCGGGCAGGCGCTCCTCAACCACGCTTAGGTGCTCGCGCGCCAGCCGCAGATATTCCTCGCGGCCCTCATCGGTGCTGGGCAGGAAGAACTGGTCATCCGTCCGCATGAACTCGAAGAATTCCTGCAGCGTCCCGTCAAAGCCCACCGTCTGCTTGATCTGCTCCATTTCCGCCTGGATACGGGCGACCTCCGCAAGGCCCAGCTCGTGGATCTCATCGGCCGTCATGTCGGTCGTCGTCTGGTTCTCCAGCCGCCAGTTGTAATAGGCCTCGCCGTCCGGCAGGTGCCACGCCCCGCGCGCATCCTCGGTCGTGTTCACGATGTCGGCTTCCAGCCACGCAATCAGCCGCTCGTATGCCGGATACATGTCATCCGTCATCGCGCGCGCCGCCCGCTCGGCCAGCGCGGCGGCCTCGGTCTCATCGGCAGCGCCCGCCTCGACCAGCGCCTGCGTATTGTCCAGCACGTTCTCATACAGCGGCGACGGCGCGCCGCCATCGAATGGCGCGCCAGACGTCACCCGCTGCGCCTCGCTCAGCGTCTGCTCATAGGCAAACCGCGGCATCCGCACGCCATCATCCGTCGCAGCCTTCGCCCGCACCAGGTATTCATCGATCACCCGGCCGATCTCGGAAATGCGCGCGACATAGGCATCCATGTCCGCAACATCGTCGACCTCATGGAAGTTGATCATGAAGTTCGGCAGGCCCGTATGCGGGCCGCCGCGCGCGAAGATGTACTGGTGACGCCGCCACGGCCGCGCCGCCTGCTCGCGCTCCAGCTCCAGTTCCCAGATGTCGTAGGATGTCTTCGCGACGTCGTTCAGCTTGTCGTAGTCGAACTGCGCCTTCATCGCCTCGACGCTCTCGCGCCGCCAGGCCAGATCGGCGTCCAGCGCCGCCTCGGTCACATCGCTGAGCTCATCCTGACGATCGTCCCGCCCCAGCCGCGTCAGCCATTCCGGCGACCGCAACAGCTCCTCCTCGAACTCCCCGTCGAGATACCCCGTCAGCGCAGCGCTCTCCGCAGCAATCTGATCCGCATCCGGGGCGCCTCCCCCCTGATCTCCGCCCCCACAAGCCGCCAGCGCCAGACAAACGCCGCCAAACAGAACTGCACGCATGCAAGCCTCCGAACCGGATTCCGAACCAGACATCCGGGATACCGCAGCCGGGCGCAACGAACCACCCGTCAATGAAAGAGTTGGGCGCGATCCTTGCCCTGAAACGCGTCCCCGCCGGTCATATTTCCGCGACTAGCTGGCCCGCGCCCGCACATCCCACGTCGCCGCCATATACCGCACCACATCGCCATGCACGTATTCGGCAAACGCCTCGCGCAGGTCCGCGACCACCTTCTCCTGCGTCCCCTTGTCCATGTCGGGAAATGCCTGGCCCAGCGGCCCGCGCGTCGTGAAGAACGGAATGAGCTCCGCCGCCGGCATCTCGCAATCAAAATCCATCGGCGCCAGCTCCACCTCGCGCCAGCCCGCTTCGCCCAGCACACGCCGGATACGCGCCTCCACCGCCAGCCCGAACTGCCCCGGCGCCTCCGGATCGAACTTCGGCATGTCCGGCACATAATCCCGCGCCACGCGCCCCGCCACCGTCATGAACGCATTGTCCCTTGGATGCCGCCACGTGAACACCCGCATCCGCCCGTCCTTGCGCATCGCCCCGCGCATGTTGGCGAACGCCGCAACCGGATCGCCAAAGAACATCACCCCGAAGCGCGACACCAGCATGTCGAACATCTCCGGCTCGAACGCATGCGTCTCGGCGTCCGCCAGCACGAACTCCGCGCCATAGCCGCCCTCTCTCGCATTCTCCTGCGCCGACGCGATCATCGGCGCCGACACATCCACGCCCAGAACGCGCCCGTCCGCGCCCAGCGCCCGCGCAATCTCGATCGCCGCCGCCCCCGTCCCGCACCCCACATCCAGAACGCTGCGCGCCCCCTCCTCGACCACGCTCCACGCCAGCGCATCGACGATCGGCTGGTACATCTCGTCGAACAGCACCTGCTTCTCGACCCAGCTCGTCCCCGCCGGCCCGTTCCAGAACGCCCGCATATCGGCGCCCGCATCGCTCGCTGAATCGCTCATCCCGCTCTCTCCTCCGATGCGCCGCGCCACGCTCTTCCCATCAACCAGCCGACAGTCCATCTTCAGCGCCGAAACGACAAGACCGCACACACTGCCTCAGACACCACGCGGCTTCGGGAGAACGGCCCCATGCATTTCCAGCTCGATGAAGACCACCGCATGATCCAGGACCTCGTCCGCAAGTTCGTGGACGAGAACCTGAAGCCGCTCGAACCCAAGGTCCTCGAACGCGACGCTGCCGGCGAAGGCGCCTACCTCACCGAGGACGAAAAAGCCGCCATCGATGCGCGCTCACAGGAACTCGGCCTCTGGGGCCTCGACGCGCCCGAAGACGTCGGCGGCTCGGATCTCCCCTTCGTCGCCATGATCGGCGTCAACATCGAGATCGGGAAGACCTGCACGCCCTATTACATCCCGCCCGACAGCCCCAACCTCCGCATGCTGATGGCCACCGTCAACGACGACCAGCGCGAACGCTACCTCGCCCCCTACGTCCAGGGCGGCACGATCTCCGCCATCGGCATCTCCGAGCCCGGCGCCGGCGCTGACCCCGCCGCCATGACCACCCGCGCAATCAGAGACGGCGACGACTGGGTCATCAACGGCCGCAAGATCTGGATCTCCCGCGCCCCGCAGGCCGACTTCACCATCCTCATGGCCGTCACGGATAAAGAGAAGGGAGCCCGAGGCGGCATGTCCGCCTTCCTCGTCGACAAGGGCACGCCCGGCTTCAACATCACCCGCAAGATCCCGATGATCGGCGGCCAGGCCACCTACGAGATCGCGCTGGAAGACTGCCGCGTCCCCCACGCCAACCTCTTGGGCGAAGAAGGCAAGGGCTTTGCGCCGATGCAGGTGCGCCTCTCCACCCGCCGCATGCAGATGGCGTCATGGTGCATCGGCGCAGCTATGCGCGCGCTCGACATGATGCTCGACTACGCCCCCCAGCGCTCCACCTTCGGCGCGCCCCTCTCCGAACGCCAGACCGTCCAGAACTGGATCGCCGACGCCTACACCCGCATCCGCGCCGCCACGCTGATGACCTACGAAACCGCCTGGAAGCTCGACAACAACATGGACGTCCGCACCGACATCTCGATGATCAAGGCCTACGCCACCGAGATGGCCTACGACATCCTCGACAACGCCATGCAGCTCTACGGCGCCATGGGCATGACCAAGGAACTCCCCCTCCACCTCATGCAATCCCACATCCGAACCCAACGCATCTACGACGGCCCAACCGAGATCCATAACTGGGTCGTCGCGCGGAACCTGTTGGGGTTGAAGCGGTAGATCGAATTGAGTCGCCCGAGCGTTGACATGTGCGTGCACCACCCCAATTAATCACGCACCGGGGGATTCTATGGGCGGTTGATGGGCGAGAAGACTTTAAAGCAGCAGAATCAGGTCGGGCTCGGGCTTGTGCTGCTCGCGAATGTTCTATTGTTCTATGGTTTGTCCCATGCGGTCTGGGTTCTGGAACTCAACTGGAGCCAGGTTGGACAAGGATGGTCAAATCTTCTTCCGATAGGTTTCGCTGCGATCGCGGTCGCAATTCTCAACGCGCAGATTGACGCCGATACCAAGGCGCGTCTCGTTTTCATGAGGTGGCAACACCCACTTCCGGGCAGCCAAGCATTTACGAAACTCGGTCACAGCGACCCAAGGGTCGATATGCAAGCGCTCCATCAACGCTTGGGTGATTTGCCAACCGAACCAAACGACCAGAACCGGCTTTGGTATCGACTATACAAGGAAACTTCAAGCGAGCCGGCTGTCCTCGATGCTCACAAGGAATACCTCTTCGCGCGCGATTACTACGTGCTGGCCATCGGCATAGTTATCGCCTTCGGAGCCGCATCATTCTGGCTGATCGAGTCGACCTCAATCCGTGTCGGATATGTTCTAGGCCTGATAGCGCAAGTTGCGCTGACTGGCCAAGCAGCCAGAACAAACGGACGTCGCTTGGTATGCTCGGTATTGGCGCTCAGCGTTCCGCTGCTCGGAATGTCCGCTAGCAATGGGGGAAACTCAAAATGAGGGTTCACGTTTTCAATGTGGAACACGGTGCCTGCGCTTGGATCCAAGCGGAAGGCAGAAACGTTCTCGTGGATTGTGGTCACAATTCCACTCGCCAATGGTATCCGGGAACTTATCTCAAGCGCGCCGGATTATCTTCGATCGATGCTTTATTTATAACAAACTACGATGAGGATCACGTAAGCGGCATAATAAACCTTTTTGATCACGTCCACGTCCCAAGAGTATTCCGAAATATGTCCGTGTCGCCAAGAGAAATTCGGACGCTGAAGTCAGAAGACGGCATGGGGCGAGGTATTGAGTTTCTAGTCGATACTCTAGACTCTTGGTCAGGGGAGTGCGGCTTCGGCGACATAGGCTTCCATACGGTGGGCATTGAAACTTTTTTCAACTCGCCGCGTGAGTTTAATGATGAAAACAACTTGAGTTTGGCTACCTACTTTGATCTCTCTGGGGTAGGATTTCTGTTTACTGGGGATTTGGAGATAAGGGGCTGGGAGAAGCTACTTGAGCGTCCTAGCTTTCGCGAGATGTTGGCCAAGGTCGACGTCTTCTTCGCCTCACATCACGGCAGAGAGAGCGGCTGCTGCGCGGACGTTTTCCAGTATTGCAGGCCGACATTCACAGTGATTTCCGACAAAGCCAAAGGCTATCAAACTCAAGAAACGACCGATTGGTATCGAGCACGCACATTGGGGGGCTTCTTCAATGGAGTCGAAAGGAGAGTCCTAACAACGCGCCGAGACAGGAGCTTTTATTTCGACATCTACAACGGCGAGTACAATGTAGTTGGGTTCTAGAATAACCGAGAAGCTATACCCACCTCTCACCACATCGCACAAATTCCTAGACGTGACGCCCTCGAAGCGCCCGGCCAGAGAATCAAAAATGACCGAGCCGGGCGTCAGTTTGGTTTCCGGCGGCTCACGCGCGGGCGGCTCAACATCCCATGCGGGGCTCAACGGCATCTCCGGCCATAGCCCTCCCCCTTTCCCCGCTCATCCCGGCGCAAGCCGGGATCCAGTCCAGAGGATAGAGCCGGGCGCAGCCCGCCAAAACGTAGCGTGTTCTCCCATGGATTCCGGCGTTCGCCGGAATGAGCGGGGCGGGGTTCGTGCGGGATAACCCAAAAACTATCCCACACCTCCCCGCCCGCCGCATACTACCCAGACCTCACACCCACGAAGGGCGGGACCGGACCGACCGAGCCGGGTGAGGCGGGTTTCCGGCGGCTGTGCGGGGCGGGGTAACGTCCCCCCAATGCACGGCTGAACGGCGTCTCCGGCCATAACCTGCCCTGGCTGCCCGAGAGGGACAGCCTACGCCGCAGGCTGGGAAAGTGGTCCCATAGGAGTGAGAGCAAGGCGAAAAAAGACCCGGCGGGGCGCGGTTTCGCGTCCACAGCAAACGCCGAGTAAACGGCACGACGGACAAGCAGCGCCCCGCGCCCTTCCTTGTTTACGGATTGATTCACGTCCTCGGGCTTCGCCCGTGGACGATCAAACCGTGGTTCATGAACGGCCGGCTCGATCGCGTGAGGACCAAGTCCGAACGCGTGAATCGAACCGCCAGATAGAAATGTACCTCCACGTCTTCGGGTGATGGAGTTACGTGCGCATGCCCGGCCGCGACAGGCCCGGAACCCGGTTCATGAACGGCCGGCTCGATCGCATGAGGACAAGGTCCGAATGCGTGAACCGAACCGCCAACCTGAAAGAGCCCCCGCCCTTAACCCCGCGCGCCCGAGCGTGTAGGACGGCCCTTGCGAACAACAACTGTCCAAGAGCCTTCCATGAAATACGACGAAGTCGTCCGCTCCCGCCGCTCGACACGCGGCTACAAGAAGGATCCCGTCCCAAGGAAGCTGATCGAGGAAATCCTCGAACTGGCGATGCGCGCGCCCTCGTCGATGAACACCCAGCCGTGGAATTTCTACATCATCACCGGCGAGCCGCTCGACCGCATCCGCAAGGGCAATACCGAGCGCATGGTCGCCGGCGTCCCGCAATCGCGCGAATTCCGCACCGGCCAGCCCTTTGCGGGAATCCACCGCGAACGCCAGGTCGAGGTCGCCAAGCAGCTCTTCGGCGCCATGGGCATCGAACGCGACAACAAGGAAAAGCGCCAGGACTGGGTGCTGCGCGGCTTCCGCCAGTTCGACGCCCCGGTCTGCGTCATCGTCACCTACGACAAGGAGCTGGCCGACAGCGACGACACCGCCTTCGATTGCGGCGCCGTCACCACAGCCCTCGTCAACGCCGCCTGGTCGCGCGGCCTTGGCTGCGTCATCAACTCCCAAGGCATCATGCAATCGCCCGTCGTCCGCGAGCACGCAGGCATCGCCGACGATCAGGTCATTATGAAAGCCATCGCGCTCGGCTGGCCCGACGACGACTTCCCGGCCAACGCCGTCGTCTCCAACCGCAAATCCGTCGAGGAAGCCGCAACCTTCGTCGGCTTCGACGACTAGACGGGGCGACAGGCAAAGCCCGGGAGGCGCCAACATAGTCCGAACAACCGCCTGCTTCCCGGCCGCCGCCGCCCTCCTCGCCGCCGCCTGCGCCACGCCCGGCCCGCAGCCCCAACCCGAATCCGCCGTCACGATCCCACTCGGCGATTATCTGGGCGTCCTCAACACGATCGACGTCACCGTCGCCGGCGAGGCGTCAAGGATGATCCTCGACACCGGCGGCGGCGTCACCGCCATCACCCCCGACCTCGCCCAGCGCATCGGCTGTCAGCCCTGGGGCCAGCTCACCGGCTTCCAGGCCACCGGCGCCCAGCTCAGCGGCCAACGCTGCAGCAATGTCGACCTGTCGCTCGGCGCGGCGTCGCCGGGCGCAACGCCCCTCACAACTCAGGACGTCGGCGTCTTCGATCTCTCCGCCCTGCTGCCGCCGCAGGGCCCGCGCATCGACGGTCTCTTCAGCCTCGACGCCCTCGCGCACACGCCCTTCACGCTCGACCTCGCCGCCGCCCGCCTGACGCTGGAAACACCCGACAGCCTCGGCGCCCGCACAACCGGCGCAACCGAGATCCCCATCCGCCTCACCCGCCAGGCCGGCGGCGCCAGCCTCACCGTCATGGCCGCCATCCCCACGCCTTCCGGCGACCTCTGGATGCAACTCGACGCCGGCAGCGACGCCGCCCTCCAGCTCGCCCCATCGTCCGCCCGCGCGCTCGGCCTCGACCCCGACCAGCCCCCGGCGACGATACAGCTCATCCTCGCAGCCCGCGCCGGAGAGGTCATTTCGGAAAGCACCGCCGTGACCATCCGCGACCTCATCATCGACGGCAATATCGGCATCCCCGTCCTGCGCCGGTGGGTGATGACCTTCGACCTCGCCAGCGAACGCCTGTGGATAGTCCAGTCCGCTGCGCCGCAGGCCGAATAGGCCGCACCGGAATTCGCAGCCGCACTGCCTCCCTCGCCACCGCCCAAACGAAAACGGCCCGGTCGTGAGACCGGGCCGCTTCCGTGTTTTTGGCTTGAGAGCCGGGGATTATTCCCCCGCGCTCGGCTCTTCCGAACCGCGGCGGCTCTGGCTCTGCAGCATCTTCATGATCGGAACGAATTCCTGCGCGTCGATGCCGCCGTCCTTGTTCACATCGCCAAGGGCGAATTGCGGAGCAAGGCGTGCGAACGGACCGCGCAATTCCTCGACCTGAACCTTCTCGTCGAGGTTGTCGTCCATCATGCCGATCAGGCGCCCTTCAAGCATCTGCTCGGTGTAGTTCACCGGGTTGTCGACGGTCTCATCCTTCCAGCGGTAACGCAGCGAGGTGTAGAACATTTCCTCGAACGATTGGTCGCCCCAGGTCACTTCCTCGCTCGGGTCCGGGTTGGCCGGGTTCCGCGCGGAGTTGTCGTAGATGTAGGTCGCGATCAGCTTCGAACCCGCCGGGATGTCGATCGGCTCTTCGAACTCGTACATGCGCTGCCAGTTGAAGTCATAGAAGGGCACGTTGAGGATCACCTCAGGCTCTTCGCCGGGCTTCTGCAGTTCCAGCTTGGAATACGTGCCGCGATAGTGCGCGTGCACGACAGCGGTGTGCAGGATCGCATCCGCCGGGAACTGGAAGTAGGCCACTTCCTTGTGGTTGCCGTCATGCGGCGGCAGCGTGATGAACTGGTCAACCAGCGCGGTTTCGCGCATGCGCAGTTCCGGCAGCTCGTCCTCGTCATAGAAGTAGAGGCCGATCTTCTCAGCCGACACCACTTCCTTGCCGAACGGCGTGTAGTGCATCTGGTAGCCCCAGTTGCCGCCGGGCGGGACGTAGACGCCGATATTCTCCGGCTGAACAACCGATTCCATGCCGACCGTGTAGCCGCCGACCGTGCCGCCGAGAGCTTCCATGCTGTCGCCGAACGTCGTGCCTTCCGGCAGCAGACCAGACAGGATGTGGTGGACGGCCTGGCGCTGCGAGACTTTCGCAGTCGAGGCTTTCACCCACTTGCCCTCGGTCAGGGGGTTGGGAACCATCGGATATTGGTAATCGACGACGCCGGAAGCCGGCACCGTGTATTCCGGGATCTCGACGATCAGGTCCGGCTCGCCCAGCGGCCATTCCGGCGCCACGCGACGCTCGGCCGCCAGCGGGTCGGCGCCTTCGCCGCGCGGTGCGCCAGCTTCGATCCAGTTGATCAGGGTCTTGGCCTGCTCTTCCGTCAAGCTCGCATCATCCTTGAATGTGCCAACATGCGGGTCCGCATCCCACGGCGGCATGCGGTCGGTGCGGATCGATTCGCGGATCATCGGGGCGAAGCCCTTCACCACTTCATAGCGGTCCATCGCGAACGGCGCGATCGAGCCTTCCTGGTGGCAGGTGACGCACTTGGCTTCGAGGATCGGAGCGACCTCTTCAGCGTACGAAATATTGGCGTGGGCGACTTTGGCCGCGGCGGTGCGGTCCGGGAACGCAATCGACGTCCCTTTCGCGGCGACCGTCTCAACCGAAACCGGCTGGCCGGCGATCACCGCGTCGATGGCGTCAGCGGCGTACGAAGCGCCCTTCGGCTTCTTGCCTTCCGCCAGCGTGCGGTTGAGCGCGCCGTGGTACACGACTTCCCAGTTTTTCGGATTGACAACAAAGACTTGCGAGGTCGACGTCACGCCAAGATGGCCGCTGACCAGCTGCATGTCGTCCATCAGGACCGGCATGCTCAGGCCAAGCTTCTCGGCTTCGGCGGCGACCGCGTCGCGGTTGTCCTTGCCGGTGGCGTTGATCATCATGAATTCAACGCCCTTGTCGGCATAGGCCGCTTTCAGGGCTTCGATTTCCGGTGCGAATTTCTGCATGTCCGACGCGCCGAGCGCGTGGGTAGCAAACACGATCGCTGAGGCGTCTTTCAGACGGTACAGTTCATGGGCGCGGCCTTCCGCGTCCACGAGGCGGAAGTTGTCGGCGCGCTCGGCCACAACGACCGAGTTGTCGTTGGCCTTGGCCACCGCCGTGTGAATGCCGATACCGGAGACCGCCAACACAAGCCCAATCCCCGTCGCAGTCGCGAAACGTCTCATCATCTAAGAATCCCTGGTTCAGATAAGCGTGACGCTGTCTAGCACGGGGCGACAATCTTGACGATACACGATTTTGTGCCCTTGCCGCGAAGGCAAGGACGCGACGTCCGCCGGCGCTTACTCCCCGGAACGGTGCTCGCGCTGGCCGGAATTATGGTGAATCTGCAGGTTGAAGAAGATGCCCTTGGCGATGGGCAGCAGCCACAGCGTCGCCCCGATGGCCAGCGCCATCGTCACCGCCAGTCCGACGACCTTCAGCGTCATCGACACATCCGCGATCGGCAGCAGGAACATGAACGGCGCAAACACGATCAGGATGAAGAACCCCACGAAGAAGGCCGGCCCGTCCGCCGTGTCCGCAATCGTGAAGTCCTGCCCGCAATGATCGCAGCTGTCCTTGAACGTCAGATAGCGCCCAAACAGCCGCCCCTCGCCACACGTTCCGCAGCGTCCACGCAGTCCGGAGGAGACCGGTTCACCCTGCGCCATGTAAGCCTCCTGCATTCAGCTCGCGCGCAGGCTCCCACCCGCCCTAGCGCCCCGCAAGCTGACGAAGCCGCGCAGGCCAGCATGTCGCATCCGCGCGATCCCCGATGCCCGCCCCAGCTTGACCCAGCGTCGACTTGCCCGGGAGATCGACCGCGTTATCGTCCCGCAACGGGAGGACGAAATCATGAAACTCACATACCTGCTCGCTCCGGCGCTGATTGCGCTCGCCGCCTGCGCCGAACCCGAAGCCGCGCCCGCGCCTGAACCGCAGCCTGACCCGCAGGAGACCGCAACCGCCCCTGCAGAAGCGGCAGCGCCCCACGCGCCGACCATCACCCAGCTCGGCGGCGACCTCCCGACCCCATTCCCCGGCCACGACATGGCGACCCTGATCGGCCCGGACGACACCGCCGCCAGCGTCGCGTTCATAGAATTCGTCGTGCCGGCCAAATCGCCCGCCGCCCCGCCGCACACCCACGCCGATGAAGACGAATACTTCTCGTGCTCGAGGGCGAACTCACCTTCCTCAACGGCGACGAGACCATCACGGCAGGTCCCGGCACCCTCGCCGCCATGACGCGCGGCAACCGCCACGCCTTCTGGAACAATTCCGACGCCCCCGCCCGCGGCCTGCTGGCCGTCGCACCAGGCGACTTCGCATCCTTCTTCGACCAGGTCGTGATGGAGATCCGCGCCCAGAACGCCGCCGACCCGGCAGCCATTGGCGGCATCGTCGCGGCCGAAGCGGCCAAGCACAACGTCATCGTCGACATGTCCCAGCTCCCGCCCGAGCTGGCCGCGCTGATGGGCCCGCCGCCGCAATAGCCGCGCGCCCGCGCCGTGCTAGTCTCCGCCCCGGAGGAGACGCACATGACGATCTTCGGCGCCCCGACACCGATCCTGCGCAGCTTCGATGAAGCAAAGGCGCGGGAATTCTATGTCGACTTCCTCGGCTTCGAGGTGACGTTCGAACATCGCTTCGAGCCGGACCTGCCCCTCTACATGGGCCTCCGGCTCGGCGGGACCGAACTCCACCTCTCCGAGCATCACGGCGACTGCTCCCCCGGCGCGCGCATCCGCATCGAAACCACCGGGCTGGAGGCTTTCGCCGCCACCCTGCGCGCACGAACCTACGCCAACGCCCGCCCCGGCTGCCCAGAGCGCCAGCCATGGGGCGAACTCGACCTCACGATCGCCGACCCGTTCGGCAACCGCCTTACCTTCTACGAGCCCATTGAACCCGCCCCGCCCGAGACAGCCGCATGACCGAATCCAGCATCACCCTCGTGAAGGCCGACCACATCGCGACGCTCACCATCGACAGACCGCCGGTCAACGCGATGAGCGTCGACCTCGCCCGCGAACTGGCGGACGCGCTCGAAAGCATCGACGCCGACAGCGAAACCCGCGCCATCGTCCTCCGCGCCAAGGGCAAGGCCTTCTGCGCCGGCGCCGATCTCTCCAAACGAGCGGATGAAATCGGCATTCAAGCCAAGGAAGACGAACCCAAAGGCAATCCGCTCTACGACGAAGCCGTCCGCCTCTACACGACGAAGAAACCGATCGTCGCCGCCATCCACGGCCCGGCCGTCGGCGCCGGCCTCGGCCTCGCGCTCGTCGCCGACTTCCGCATCGCCTCGCCCTCGGCGCGCTTCGTCGCCAACTTCACCGCGCTCGGCTTCCATCCCGGCTTCGGCCTCACCCACACCCTGCCGCGTCTCATCGGCCAGCAGCGCGCCGCGCTGATGTTCCTCACCTCGCGCCGCATCAAGGGCGACGAATCCGTCGAATGGGGCCTCGCCGACGAAGTCGTCTACGACGACCTCGTCCAGGACCGCGCCCACGAACTCGCCGCCGAGATCGCCGAAAACGCCCCGCTCGCGCTGATGTCCACCCGCGCCACCCTCCGCACCGACCTCGCCAACGCGGTGCGCGCAGCGACCAACCACGAATTCACCGAACAACAACAACTCATGAAAACCAACGACTTCGCCGAAGGCGTAAAAGCCGTCGCCGAACGAAGACCGGGCAGGTTCACGGGCAGCTGACCGCCGCCTGCAGATCGCCGCAAGCGGACATTCAATGCCTCTGGGTCAACCTTTCTCATTCGGCGGGCGCGGTCCGTTCCAGGTTTGTCAGCACGCAATGATGTGATTAACTGACCCCACGGACGAAAATCGGGGAGAACGGACGTGACCGATTTCATTCGGTACGCCGCGTTCATTAGCTATTCGAGCGCGGACTCCCAATTCGCAAGACGCCTTCACAAAGCGCTTGAAGGCTATGTCCTTCCCCGAAAGCTTGGGAGGTTTCATCTTGTTGGTGGCGGCAAACCTAACCGAGTTTATCCCGTATTCCGCGATCGCGAGGAGCTGAGCGCCGGCGATCTGGGCAAACGCATTGAATCCGCGCTGAGATCAAGCTTCGCACTGATTGTCGTGTGTTCTCCAAACTCAGTTGCGAGTTCCTGGGTCCAGAAAGAAATCGAATTCTTTGCAAGCCTCGGTCGCGCGGACCGCATTTATGCAATCATCCCAGACGACGCGCCGTTGGAGGATGCAGATGGGGCCGATGCGATATCGTCCTGCCTGCCGTCTGCGTTCCGGGGAGATGCGCTCTCCGGCGCCCACGAGCAGCTGGCGGCGGATGCACGCAAAGGAAAGGACGGTTTCAGGCTGGCGTTCCTGAAGCTTGTCGCGGGACTTTTTGATGTCACGCCAGGAGATCTCGTCGACAGGGATCGGCGCCGAAGAAAGGGTCAGACCGCGCTCACAGCCTCTTCGCTTTCCGGCTTGGCGCTTGTGCTCTCGGCTGCCGGCGCCTTCGTGGATGCGAACCGCTGGCGGTCAGAGCTGACGACCCATGCCGAGCGCCTTGTGGGTGAAGGCCGTTCAGCCGAGGCCGCGGCATTCGCCTTGGCAGGACTGCCGTCTAGAGGAGATTTGATCGCGTTCGCCACGGCTTCGGCGAACGAAGCGCTTACGACTACAGGTCTCTCCGCACCCGTCGTCGCAGAGTTTGGCCGGCTTCCGCGCGACGATGTTGGGTATACAGGCGGCTACTTCTCGCCCGACGGACGTTTTCTGCTGACGCAAGACGATGAGCTGCAGGGGCGGCTCTTTGATTTGCTTGACCTGGAGATGTCGCCAGTCGCGCTTGGTCGAATCGCGGTCTCCGGGAGCTACTTCTCTCCGAGCGGGCGATACCTGATCACCGAGTCTTCGGAAGGGGTTTCGTCGATGAGGGATTTGGCGGCCCCGGATGAGCCGCTGATCGATCTTGGCGCGGTAACCTTCGTGGATTTCTCCGACGATGAACGTTTCATCGTTATCAGCGACGGGAACGAGGATGGATGGCTTTGCGACACTGCCTCGGGGTGCGCAAATCGGAGTTCCATCGGGGTGACCCGCGTACTTGGAGGCTTCTCTCCAAATGCCCGGCACGTTGTCGTCGTAGACAATGGCTTTCCTGGAAATCGACGACTCTACGATACTTCCGGCAGGCTGCGTAGGATTTGGGAGGGGCGCAGCCTCACCACACGGTTCTCTCCAGATGGACGTTTCCTGGTCGTGCAAAACGAGTCCATAGGCGGTCTCTACGACCTTGACCTGGACGACGTCACAGCGGTCGCGACGTTTGGAATTAAGGAGATGACGGACTACGGGCCGGAGTATGAATTCTTCCCCGACGAAAGCTTCATGGTCGTGTCCGGGCCAGAGGGAATCCTTGTCCGGGACCTGGTCGCCCAATCCGAAGAATTGATCGCCCCAAACGCCGATTATTTCGAGCTATCCGGCACGGGCGATCATTTGTTTGTCATCAGGACCGACCCCTCGGTGGACTTATATCGAGACGCGTTCGTGTACGATATGACAACGCCGTCGGCTGAACCATTATCTCTTGGCGGGATAGGCCGAGTGCAGTGTGGATTTTCGCCCGATGGACAATTCCTTGTCACAGAAGATGAGGACGGATCGAGCTGGTTGCATCACTTATCGGAACAGGATTCCGAACCTGTCCCGCTCGACTATATGACGGGTTGTGAGTTCTCCTCCGACGGTCGCTTTCTGCTCGCAGCTTCCCGTTGGGAGGACGAGCGAGTGTACGACCTGACGGCTCCGCATGAAGGTCCGATCTTCGAGGGGGATTTCTATGACCCGCAGTTCGGAGGTCGTTTCTTCTTGGCGGTCGACGGGCTGACAAGCGAAGGTGCGGTCTTCGATCTGGAGACTCCTTCGCGCCCGCCGGTGCGCCTGGGGCCTGTGGAAGCGTTCGATATCGCCGGCGAATTCCTGCTCACCGTCGGGCCAGAAAGCGATCACCTCCTACGAAGACTTGGCGATACGCATGCCCGGTCGCGAGCAGATGCGTGCCGAGCTGGCGGCAATGCGCTACGACCGTTCCCAAGCGAAGTTCGGCATGGCGAAGCGAGGGACGCGCTCCATCTTTCCGAACCGCTCCGCGGTCGGCTGTGGAACCCGTGTGACTGGAGGGGGCTCCTGGCCATATGGCCAGATCCCGAGCGGGGTGACGGGTGGTTCGAAGGGCCCCGGCAATGGATGCGCCTTGTTGCAGCGCGTATGGGCGGGGCTGATCGCTCGTGCGAGGAAACGACCTCGCGGGCGTCAGAAAGCGTTCGGTCCGCGCGGGCGAGGATGTGCGCGCGCACTATCGAAGAACCGGACGAGTTTGAAGCAGCAGGTTGAAGCCTCTAAGGACCACCGCACAGATCCAGACCTGATGGCCGGTTCAACTTCACCGCGCGCTGAAATTTGAACGCGCTCATGCGTTCGTCCGCAATGGGCTACCACCAGCCAGCCACGAAGTCCGGGCCATACGCGCCCTCAGCTCCCCGCCTTCACCTCGGCGATCCACCGGTCCACCCGCGTCTCCAGAACCGGCAGCGGCAGCGAGCCGCCGCTCAGCACCGTGTCGTGGAAACCGGCCATGGTGAAATCATCGCCCAGTTCGGCCTGCGCCTTCGCCCGCAGCTCCTGGATCTCGATCATGCCGATCTTGTAGGCCGTCGCCTGACCCGGCCACACGATGTAGCGCTGGATCTCCGAACGCACCGCCGCCTCGGGCACGGATGAGTTGGCGAGGAAGTACTGAACCGCCTCTTCCTCGGTCCAGCCCTTGGAATGGATGCCGGTGTCGACCACCAGACGGATCGCCCGCCAGATCTCCGCCGACAGCTGGCCATACTCGGAATAAGGTCCTCGTACCGCCCATCTCCTTGGCCAGCGTCTCGGTATATAGCGCCCAACCCTCAAGATAGGCCGTGTGCCCGTACTGCCCGCGGAATTCCGGCAGCCCGGTCAGCTCCTGCGCGATCGAGATCTGCATGTGATGGCCCGGCAGGCCCTCATGATACGCAATCGCCTCCAGCTCATACGTCGGCATCGCCTTCATGTCCGAGAGGTGGGCGTAGAAGATGCCCGGCCGCGACCCGTCCGGCGTGCCGGCGAAGTAGTGCTGGGCGCCGCCATCTTCCTCGCGGAACGCCTCGACCCGGCGCACCTCAAGGTCAGCCTTGGGCAGAATGCCGAAATACTCCGGCACCTTCTGTTCCATGTCTTCAAGATAACCTTCGGCCAGCGCGATATACTCGGCCCGGCCCTCATCCGTGTTGGGCAGGTGGAACTGGTCCGCATCGCGCACCCAGACGAAGAACTCTTCCAGCGTGCCGTCGAACGCAACCTCTTCCTTGATCGTCTCCATCTCGGCCTTGATCCGCGCCACTTCTGCCAGCCCAAGCTCGTGGATCTCATCCGCCGTCATGTCAGTCGTGGTCTGCGCCTTCAGCCGCGCCGCGTAATACGCATCGCCATCCGGCAGCGTCAGCGCGCCGACCTGTCCCGACGGCGCATTCGCCATGTCGCCTTCCAGCCACGCAACGAGGCGATCATAGGCGGGCTTCGTCTCAGCCGTCAGGATTGTCTGCGCCTGGTCGACATAGCTCTGCGCCTGCGCGTCATCGATCGCGCCCGCTTCAACGAGGCCCGCCGCCTTGGCTTTCACATCAGCAAAGATCGGCGAATCCTCGCCAGCCGAAAACGGCGCGCCGCTCACCACGCGCTGCGCCTCATCGATCGACTTCTCGTACGCGAACAGCGGCATCCGCACGCCCGCATCCACGCCCAGCTGCGCCCGCTCCATCAGCGTGCCCAGCGCATCATCGATCTGCGACAGCCGCGAGAGATAGGCGTCCATGTCGGAAGCCTCGCTCACCTCATGAAAGTTGATCATGAAGTTCGGCAGGCCGGTATGCGCGCCGCTGCGTCCAAAGATGTAGGCATGGCGGCGATACGGCAGGTTGATCTCCTCCGTCGCCAGTTCCGCAGCCCACACGTCGTAAGAGGTCTTCGCCTCGTTGCTCAGAAGATCGTAATCGAAATTCGCCTCCATCTCGGCGACGCTCTCCCGGCGCCACGCAAGATCGGCGTCAGCCGCAGCCTCGGAATAATCATTGAGCTGGCCATACTGCTCCTTGCGGCCCAACTGCGTCAGCCATTGCGGGCTGCGCTGCAGCTCCTCCTCGAACTCGGCGTTCAGATAGGCGGTCAGCCGCTCGCTCTCGGCCACGATCGCTTCGGCGCTCGGCGCCCCGTCCGGCGCATCACCCTCCGGCGCACAAGCCGCCGCAATCACGAACGCCGCAGCGCCAAGCCAAATCCGCATGATTGATCCTCCAGCATCCCGCTCAGGGAAGCGTTATCCCACAAGCACGCCTCTATAGCGGTAGAAACGTCCCGCTGGCCAGACGCCCGGCCTCACAGTTCCTACAAACCCGCATAACCTGCAGCGCTCAGATGGCACGCTGCTTGCGGTCGCAAAATTGGGGAGTGGCGCAGCCTGTAAGCGCGTCCGCCTTGGGGGCGGAAGGTCGCTGGTTCAAATCCAGCCTCCCCGACCGCCACACTCACCAAGAGCTCAGCTGTAGATCGGCCGGATGCGCCGCATGAAGTCGATCGGCGCCGGCCGGAATTCCGCGCCATAGCGCTGCCCGATCACCGGCGCCCAGTCGGCCTTGAACCCGCCGCCGCCGGCCAGGTCGACCAGCTTGAAGCCCTGCTCCCGCGCCCACTCGATCGCTCGGTCCAGCGCATAGGTCCCGACGCCATAAGCGTCATAGTCGAAACTGCGGGATGTGGACTGCCACATCAGCTTGTCCCCGCAGCTCAGGAAGATCACGCAGGCGACAATCCGGTCTCCGTCGCGCACACAAAGCGTCCGCAGACCCAGCTGATCGCGACCAGCCGGCGGCGCGTCACGCAGCGCCCGCCAGAAATTCAGCCGGTCCGGATAGGCGCACACCTCCGCCTCCGGATCGTCCTTCCACATGTCACGCCAGGCGGCCAATCCCCATTCCAGATCGTCCGGCCCGTCCACGACAACGTCGAACTGCTTGCACTTCCTGCGCGCCTTCTGGATCGAATTCCGGCAGCGCCGCTTGTTCAGGCTCCAGTGCGCCTCGTAGTCCGCATCAAGCCTCACCCCGTAGACGTCATAGCCATACTGCACCGACGGCTCCAGCGACGCAGCGCTGCTCGCAAGACCCGATGAGACAGCCACCTCCAGCCCCGAATACTTCAGCGCCGCCTTCAACGCCTGCTCGTCCTCCGCCGGCGCAATGAAACCGGGCAGGCATTGCTGCGTCACCGGCTCCCAGAATGACTTGCGCCGCCGCAGCGACAGCAGCGCCACCGGCTCGTCCGCCCTGCGCACCAGCACGTGGCGTTTCTGGTATTCGGTATCCTTGAGCAGCGTCAGGTAGGTCCCGCGCGTGCAACCGGGAGGCGAAGGCAACATCTCCAGCGCCGCCACATGCTCATCGGTCAACCTGTCCGAAACTTGGACGATCTCTCCCGATACGCGATTCATCCGGCTCAATGCGCGCGCCCCAGCCTCGATCGCCGGCCACGAGGCGACGACCACAGGTCTCGCGAAATTGACGACGGCGCGCTTCAATCCGTTCCCCCCAAGGCCAGGGACAGAGTCAACAAGGCCACAACACCCGACACAGACAACGACACGTTTGCGCTCCCTGCTGGTTTCCGAATTGATCGACGGCGCATATTGAACGATCAGATATGCCGTCGGCTCAATTTCGACTGGCGCGACAGCGTGACGAGGCAAGCAGTATACCACCGGTATGCCGCCCTAAATCAATCAATCGGAAGGCGAATCCCGAATGACCCGGTTCAACAACAAATCCATCATCGTCACCGGCGCTGCCTCCGGCATCGGACGCGCCTCCGCGAAGATGTTCGCAGCCGAGGGCGGGAAGGTGATCTGCGCCGACAAATCGCCCGACGTTCACGCCACCGCCAAGGCCATCACCGAAGCTGGCGGAACCGCGCTCGCCGTCGAAATGGATGCAGGCTCCGCCGCCGACGTACAGGCGCTGGTCGACAAGGCGATCGCCGAACACGGCGGCATCGATGTCGTCTACGCCAACGCCGGCATCTCCGGCGGCATGGTCGGCCTCCTCGACCAGCTCGAACCGGCCTGGCACGAAGTGCTGCAGGTCAACCTCATCGGCCCGCTCCTCGCCATCCAGATCGCAGCGCCTGAAATGGCAAAGCGCGGCGGCGGCGCCATCGTCTGCACCGCCTCGGTCGCAGGCATCAATTCCGGCGCCGGCAGCCCCGCCTATTCCGCCTCCAAGGCCGGCGTCATCTCGCTGGTGAAGACCGCCTGCCAGAACCTCGCCGGAACCAATGTCCGTGTGAACGCCATCTGCCCCGGGCTCATCGAAACCGGCATGACCAGGCCGATCTTCGAGCGCGCCCGCGAGCGCGGCAAGGAAGACATGATCGGCCAGCTCAACCCGATGCGCCGCTACGGCCAGCCCGAAGAGATCGCCGCCGGCGCGCTCTTCCTGGCCTCCGACCAGGCCAGCTACGTCAACGGCCACGCCCTCGTCATCGACGGCGGCCTCACCTCATCCATGCCGATCATCCCGCCAAAGCCAAGGGCCTGATCCCCGGCCGGTCCTGCCTCGCGAAAAAATCCCATCGCCAGGCTTTCGCAGCCGGAGTACAAAAGGGCGTCTTTCTGAAAAGGCGTCGCGCTCGCCGCCGTCTCGCTTGCGCTCGTCTCCGCCTCCTGCGGCCCCGCCAAACCGGCGGCCGAAGCCGCACCCGCACCGGAAGCGCCACAGCAATCGGCCGCTGCGCCCTCCGCCGCGGCCCAGCCGGCGGCGCCGTCCAGCAGCCTCGACGATCTTTTGTCTGCGACCGTGATCCGCTGGAGCGCCGTTGGCGACTTCGCGGGAGACGTCCAGATCCTCGACGCCGGCACTACCGGTTCGGCGCCCGTCACCGATCACGTTGAATTCGCCTACGACTTCACGCTGGAAGGTAATACAGGTCTGGTCGGCACGCCGACCTTCACAAACTTTCCCTCCACCATGGGCGCCCTGCGCAACGGCGCGGAAGGCTGCCGGGCGCCAACCGTGTCCGGGTCTCCCTACGAACACTGGACCATCGAGAACATCGAAAACGGTCTGGGCGGCGCGATCGCCCTCACCATCCGCACTGACTACCCGGAAGGTCAGGTTCCCGTCGCCTGCACGGGCGGCGACCAGCCCTCGCCCGCGCGCACGGTCACAAGCCACGTCGAGATTCCCATTCCGAGCGTTGCGCTGCTGATGATGGGCGACCAGTTGACCGGCGACGCGGTGCAGCTCTCGCACGACAAACGCTCGATCATCACGAAGGATCGCGGCTGGACCTACACCTACACGCCCAGCCGGGTGAGATAGCGCACGAAAACGATCTCGGGATCGCCCGGATCGAGGTGATCGATCGCGCCCGCTTCCTGATAGCCGCGCGCCTCAAGCAGCGCGCGCATCGGCCCATTGGAGCGGTTGGTGGAGGTGAACACCTGTGGCGTCGTCGCGCCCGTCTCCGCCGCCTGAAACAGCGCGCTCGCCAGTCCCCCACGCCGCGCGCTTTCCTTGACCTCCACCAGCGACACGAAATCCCTGCCGTAGAAGTGGCGCCGCGACAGGACGAGATAGCCCTCAGGCGCCTCATCGCGCCCCGCAATCCAGCAGCTGTCCTCCGTAATGCCCTGCAAGATCAGCTCGCGCCGGTAGGCATCGCCGCCCGCTTCCGCGTCAATGCCGACGATCCCATCGATGTCACTGCTGCGCGCAAGCCGGACCCACATGCCGACAGGCTACATGCATTGCGGGATCGACCGAAGACGAAAATCTCCCGCCGCGCCGGCTCGCATCAAGCAACCGCCGTCGCCTGCTTCACCCGCAGCTCCCGCACCACCAGATAGAGCAGCGGCCCGAACGATCCCGCGACAAGCGTCACGATGATGAACGGCCACGCCGGCACGCCGCTGCGGCGATCGTAAACCATCCAGATCACGGCCAGCAGGCACGCGATCACTAGGTCGACGAACACCTGCGCGCCGCCCCACGTTTGGAAGTGCGGTTCGAGAATCCCGAAATAGCCGACGTCCATGACGGCGAGCACGGTAAGCACGCCCAGCCCCAGAATGGCGGCGAGCAACAGAACGAGACGAAGGGTCATGGCGATCTCCTTGTTTGATGCCGCCACAGGATCGCCTCGGGCCTGAATGGCCGCAATTACCTCAGAGGTCATTGAACGCCCGCGCCATCGCGGCGACACTGCCCGCCAGCGGAACACCGGCCGGAGCAGCACACATGACGACCCCCGCCATCACCCGCACTGAAGGCCCCCACGCAGATCAGCACGGCGGCTTCCCGGCGCTGCTCAGAACCTGGCGCAACAAGCGCCGTCTCTCCCAACTCGACCTCGCGCTCTCCGCCGGCGTCTCCCAGCGCCATCTCAGCTTTCTGGAATCTGGCCGCGCCCAGCCCAGCCGCTCGATGATCCTGCAGCTCGGCGAGGCGCTGGAAGTGCCCCTGCGCGACCGCAACGATCTCCTCTCCGCCGCCGGCTTCGCACCCGTCTTCCGCGCCCGCCCGCTCGACGACCCACAGATGAGCCAGATCATGAACGCCGTCCGCATGATGCTGGCCAACCACGACCCGTTCCCCGCCGCCGCCATCGATCGCGCCTGGAACATCCGCATGGCCAACAAGGCGTTCGAGATGATGCTGGCGATGTTCGGCGCCGAGCGGAACCTGATGCGCCTCGTCTTCCACCCCGACGGCGTCAGACCCTACATCCGCAACTGGGCCGCCGCCGCGCCGCTGATGTGGGCCCGCGCCCGCCGCGAAGCCGAAACGCTCGAAGGCGAAGACATGAAGGCGGTCCTGCGCGAACTCGAGCCCTATCAGGACGCTGATCTTCTGTTCGCGGCGGAGGAGGCCGCGCTGGTCCCCGTCCTGCCGCTCGAGATCGAGAAGGACGGCATGCGCATCTCCCTGTTTACCGTCATCGCCACCTTCGGCACCGCCCAGGACGTCACCGCCGAGGAGCTCCGCATCGAAAGCTTCTTCCCTGCCGACGAAGCCACCGAACAACTCTTCCGCGCCGCCATCTAGTCCCCAGCCCTCGTCAGCACCCTCCGGCCCGACCCGGCCACCACATCGCTGTCGAGAGCGCCATTGCACTTACCGCCCCGGCTGGGCCACAAGACCTGCACAGAAAATCGGGAGGACGCCATGATCCAGCTCACCAGAACCATTGCCGCCATCATGGCGAGCGCTGCGATCCTCGCCGCCTGCGCCACGACCCCCGCCGACGAAGCTCGCCCCGAAGTCTCCCACCTCGTCTTCATCGGCGACAGCAATCTCGACATCGGCCGCATGCGCACCGAACAGGCCGGCGATACGAACGACGGCAAACTCGTCCCGCCCAACACCGTCGGCGACCGCTACGCTGACTCAACCGTCCTCCCGGAATTCCTCAGCCAGCGCCTCGGCCTCTCCCAGACCAATTACGCATGGGGCGGCGCCACCACCGGCATGACCAACATCGTCGGCGCGCGCGAGCCGAACGACGCAACCAATACCGGCGCGCTCGCCCAGATGCAGGAATTCGAAGCCGCACTCAGCGGCCAGCCCGCCGACCCCGATGCGCTCTACATGCTGATGGCTGGCTCCAACGATCTTGCCTTCGTCGACAAGACCGACCAGCCCGCCATCGAAGCCGCCATCGCCGGAGCCCTCACGAACCTGCGCGCCACCATCACGAAGCTCGACGACCTCGGCGCCGAATTCATCGTCGTCGGCACGCGCACCCCGCGCCCCGTCCTGTCCGACCACGACATCGCGACAGCCGAACCCGATGAAGAGGCAAAGAACGACGCCGCAGGCCGCCAGCTCAACATCGCCATCCGCCAGCTCGTCGCCGATCTGAACGCAGAACTCGAAGCCGATGTCGAAGTCTTCGACTTCTACGCCAACATCCGCGACATCGCCGAGAACGCCGAAAGCTTCGGCCTCGCGCCATATTCCGCCGACCCGGCCAGCTATTGCACCGCCGATGGCGTCAGCGACTGCACCCGCCTCATCAATTACGACGCGGCCCACAAGACCACCGCCGTCCACGCCATCCTCGCCGACCGCTTCATCGAGCAGTTCGACCTCGAGGACTGAAACCTAACGCGCGCCCGCCACGGCCCGGGCCCGCGTCCGGCGCTGGTCGCGCGCCTTCTTGGTGAGAAACGTCCACGCGCCAAGCAGGCCAAGCCAGGTCAGTGCGACGCCGGTCAGGAACGTGATCGCATCATAGATGCGCCCCCCGACAAAGGCTGCGTGCAAGGGATAGATCGCATTACCCATCCGGTCGCCGCGCGACAGCGCATGGGCGTCGCGAGTCTCCAGAACCGCGCTCGTCGCCGGATCGATATAGACAACCGTGCGCCCGTTCGGATGCCACTCACCCGGCTGCCGCATACGCAGCGATGCAGGATCGCCCGGGCTGTCCGGCCACGACAGGATGCGCGGCTCAGCCCCCGGAAACGCAGCCTCGGCCCCCGCCATCGCCTTCGCCCAGTCCACCTCGCCTTCACCCGCGCGCGGCGCCGCCGGCTGCGCAATGCTGCGCGAACCCGCGACGAAGTTCAGAACCGCGCGCGCCTCCGCCGACCAGATCATCCCCACGCCAGTCACGACGATCACAAGCAGGGGCGCCGCAAACAGAACGCCAAGATCGCGATGGTTCGACAACAGGTCGCGCCGCTTGCCCGAGCGCGGCCATGCCCGCCACGCAAAACTGCGCGCCGCCGGCAGCCAGATGTAGAGCCCCGTCAGCACCAGCAGCGTCCCGGCTATCCCGCTGACGCCCGCCACAAGCTTTCCGGTATCTCCCATCAGCAGATAGTGGTGCAGGTCGAACAGCCACAGCTCGAACCGCTCCAGCCCCGTCCACCGCGCAACCAGATCGCCATCCGCCGCAGCATAGGCGCCGCCTCCGCTTTCCATCCCGATCGTGTGGATGCCCAGATGCGCATCCGCAAACCGCAGATAGCCGAGCTCCTCGGCCGGAACCTGCATCTCAACCCGATCGATCGCAGCCCCAAGGCTGGCGGCGTCCAGCGGCGCCTCGATGCGCGCCTCCGGAACCACCGCCCGCAGATAGTCCGCCTTCAGCACCAGCAGCGACCCCGACAGCCCAAGCGCCGCCAGCACAAGGCACAGAACCACACCGGCCCATGCGTGTATGGTGCGCAACGCCCGCTGCACTAGAAGTCCTGCTGCCAGCCGATGGTCACCACCCGGCCGCGCCCCGCGAAGAACCGGCTATTGTCGGTCGGCCGCGTGGTCTGCGTGTTGTAGGTCACGAACTGCTCGTCGAACGCATTCGCCACCGCCAGCGTGAACACGCCAAGCTCGGTGTCATAGCTCGCGAACGCATCCACGATGCTATAGCCGTCAAAACCCGCCGCCGGATCGCCATCGAACGAACGGTCGAAATAGTTCTGGTTCTGCACCCGGAACGCAAACGGCCCGACCGCATAATTCACCGCAAGGTTCAGCCGGTCCGGACCGATGTTGGCGCCATCCAGATCGACATCGACCGCCCCATCGCCATCGCTGTCCGTTTCGCCTTCCAGCATCGCGTAGGCGCCCGAGATATCCAGGCCCTCGATCGGCGTCTCCCACGTCGCGCTCAGCTCCAGGCCTTCGATCTCCGTCCGCTGCCGCTGCACCTCGAACACATCGTTGCGCAGCACCAGCAGCGAACCGCGATCAGACGACGACCAGAAATACGCCGCAGAAGCGGACACAGGACCAGCGCGATATTCCAGCCCCAGCTCCTGGTTGTCAGACACCACAGGCTCGACATCCAGGAACGTGTCGACATCCTGCCCGGGCGTGCTGACGCCCCTCAGGATCCGCCCGACATCCGCCATCGTGAAGCCCTGCGAGTAGGACGCATAACCCGTCAGCCCGTCGACGATCTCCAGCGTCGCCCCGGCATTCCACAACGTCTCCTCGAACTCCGGCGACCCGCCGGCCACCTGCTGCGGCCCGTAGGAGAAGAGCGTCTCGAAATCGTCCACCTCAAGCTTGGCGATTTCCTGCCGCGCGCCGCCCGACAACGTCATGCGTCCGTCCAGCAGCGTCTGGTAAACCTGAACGAACGGCGCAACCGAGGTAAAGGTCGTCTCCGGCACCCAGTTCCGCCCGGTCTGGATCAGCTCCTGATAGGTCTCGTCGGCAAGGTAATCGACGCCCGCCGTCACGCGCGCGCCCGGCAATGCCTCGATCTCGCGATCATAATCCACCCGAAACCCCGTCTTCTCCGACTTGTTCGCAGACTGGTCGAACAGCGCGCCCGAAGGATCGATCGTCGGGTCCTGGAACGTCCCGAACACGCCGCCGCCGAACACGGCCGAGAAATCCTGATAGAAGGTCTGCGCGCGCAACCGTCCGCCGAACAGGTTCTCGTCGGTGAAGTTCAGCGAAACCGTGGTCACCTCGTTGGTGGGGATCACGCCGTCGCTCGATCCGCGCTCGGCGCTCGCCGGCAGGTTGGCCGCGCGCGAACCGGGCACCAGCACATAATCGCCATCGCCTTCCAGCTCGAAGCGCTGCGCCATCAGCTCAAGCCGGCGCGCCTCACCAAGATCCGCGCCCGTCTTCAGGAAGAAGGATGCGCTCTGCGAATCCTGCAACTCGCCCTGCGTACCGTCCACGCCTACGCGCCGCCCGTCGCCGCTATAAAAAGCGCCGCGCTTGTTCCAGGCCCCGCCGACAACCAAGTCGACCGCGCCGAAATCCTGACCGGCCAGCGCGCCCAGACGCGCGCCATAGCCATCGCCCTGAAATTCGTTCGCCGCCGACGCCTGCGCCATCAACCGACCCGTCCACCGGCCGGTCACAAGATCCGGGTCCGCGGTCACATAATTGATGACGCCGCCCGTCGCCCCCACGCCCTGAATCGCATTCGAGCCGAAGATCACTTCCACGCGCTCGATGAAGAAGGGATCGATCGTGAAGCCGTCGCGGCTGCCATCGCGCAACGGGTTCGACTGCGGCACGCCATCGATCAGGTAGAGCGGACTGCGGCCGCGCAGCGATTCGCCTGCGCCGGAAATCTTTTCGCGGGTCGGCGAGAACGAAGGCGCCAGCGTCGAAACAACATCGACAGCAGAACCCGTCAGCTGCGCCTGCTGGTCAACCGTATCCTCGTCGATAATCTGGATCGTGTTCGGCAGCGCCGAACGCGGCAGCGATGTCCGCGCCGCGGAGACCACAACAACCTCTTTGTCGCCAGAGGCGGCTTCGTCGCCTGCCGCTGTCTGGCCGCTCACTGCTGGCGCAACACAAAGCGCGCCGACCGCGCACGCCAGAAGGCCGCGCCGGCCCGTCAAAAAGAAGGTCATGTAGTCTCCCGCAAATGCAACTCGTTCGCATCCACTATCGATACTGGTTCGCATTTGCAACGACGGAATTGAAATCGGATCGGGCGCGATGTCGCATCGCAAACCCGGCCGTGTTCGAAGTCAGAAGGTCAGTTCAGCCGCTCAGGTGGGAACCACAGTCCCGTCCCACGCCAGACACGCGCCGGAATCCTCCGGCGTGATCTCATCCAGCACACGCAGCAGGTGCGCAGCGCTTTCATCCGGCGCCATCAGCTGGCTCGCCGGCACATTCCCCTGAAACGGCGACGACAAACCCGTATCCACCGTGCCGGGATGCAGCCCGACGCAGGCTGCCATCGGATTGCGCCGCGCCAGCTCGATCGAAATGGTCCGGATGATCTGGTTCAGCGCCGCTTTCGACGCACGATAGGAATGCCACCCGCCCAACCGATTGTCCGAGATCGACCCGACCCGCGCCGACAAGGCCGCCAACACCGACTTCGAGTCCGCATTCAGAAGACCCAGCACGTGCTTTGCGACAATCGACGGCCCGATCGCATTCACGAGGAAGACCTGCTGCATCGCCGCCCCGTCCAGCGACCGCCAGGTCTTCTCCGGCGAAACGCCGCCGCCGTGCAGAAACCCGGTCGCCACGATCGCCACATCGACCGCGCCCGCTTCGCCGATCATGCGACAGGCCGCTTCGATGCTCTGCTCATCTGCGAGGTCGAACGCAAACGGCGTCACCTTGTCCGACGCATCCACCGATCCCGCCGAACGCGCGCCGGCAAACACGCGGGCACACCCAGCATCCGACGCCAGCTGCGCCGTAAGCGCCGCGCCGATCCCGCCGGAAGCGCCGAACACCACCGCGGTATAACCCTGCCTCAGCGATTGCATCCCAAGCCCCCGGCGCCGTTCTCGTCAAACCTGTCCATGACAAGTCTACGGCAACGGCCGGGCGCCAGTTCACTCACGCAGGACGACGCAAGGCCTCACCACCACATCCGCACGCCGGCCACCACGCTCACGCGCTCATCGTCACCGCCTGCAGCCTCGATCATCCGCGTCGTCTCGCCCAGCGCGCCGGTCCACTCCACGCCGACATAAGGCGCAAATTCCCGCGCAATCTCGTAGCGCAACCGCACGCCCGCAGCCGCCCCAAACCCGTCCCGATCTCCCGGTCCGCAACCTCCTGCGCCGACAGCTCCAGCTCGGCGCGCGGCTGCAGGATCAACCGCTGCGTCAGCCTCAGATCGTATTCCACCTCGGCCCGCGCCGTCAGGTCGCCATCGGTCGACACGAACGCCGCCGCATCCACCTCGAACCAGTAAGGCGCCAACCCCTGCAGCCCCAGCACGGCGTGCGTCTTCCCATCCGGCTCGAACTCCTGCCGCAGGCCAGCCTGCACATCCCAGTAAGCCGAGACCGCATGAGACCACAGCGCCTGCACCTCGGCGTCCTCCAACTCGCCTTCGTCGAACGAATACTCGCCCTCCGACTTGAACCAGATCTTGTCGATGTCACCGCCATGCCAGGCGTCGCCATCCCACAGCAGCACGTCCGCGCCGTCCTCGTCCCGCCACTCCAGACGGTCGGCCCTGAACATCGTCTGCTTCATGCCGCCCATCTCGTGGCGCCCCTGCGCACGCGCCGCCGCCATCGCGTCGGCATCCCAGTAGGCGTCAGCCTGCGACCACGGCGGAGCGCCATCACCCGCCGCATCTCCTCCATGCCCAGCATGCTGCGCGAACGCAGGCGCAGCCACACACAAAGCAACGGCATGCACAGCCGTCATCAGCATCCATCTCATTGGTGCGCCCCCCCATGCCCGCTGTGATCCATGGCGTCAGGCGGATCCGCTTCCGCATCGGCCTGCGGCTGGTGCGCCTCGTGACCCGCCCCATGCCCCTCATGCTCGCCATGCCCCTCATGCCCGCCATGATCACCCGGCAGCACCGACACCACCTGCATCATCCCGGCATGCATGTGGTAGAGCAGGTGGCAGTGGAACCCCCAGTCGCCCACCGCATCCGCCGTCACATCGAACGACAGCTTCTCGCCCGGCTTCACGATCACCGTATGCTTGCGCGGCTTGTGATGACCCGCGCCGGTATCCAGCTCGAAATACATGCCGTGCAGGTGGATCGGATGGTTCATCATCGTGTTGTTGACCAGCGTCATCCGCACCCGCTCGCCCTCATGAAACACGAACGGCTCCGTCACCTCATGGAACTGCACGCCGTCGAACGACCACATGTACCGCTCCATGTTGCCAGTCAGGTGCACGACGATCTCGCGCCCCGCCGGCCGCACATCCGGGTTCATCTTCAGGCTGCGCAGCTGCGAATAGCGCAGCGTCCGGTGCGCAACGTCCTCCAGCCCCAGCCCGGGCTCATCCAGCCGGCTCACCGGGTTCATCGCCACCATGTCGATCCCCGGCCCCGTCGACAGATCAGCCGCAGACGCCGTCGCCATCTCCCCGTGGCCCATGTCCCCATGCCCCATCGCCACATGGTCCATCGCGCCATGGTTGATCTGCGAATGATTCATCGCACCGTGGCCCATCGCGCCATGATCCATGCCGCCATGCCCCATGTCCTTCATGGTCAGCGTCGGAACCGCCCGCATCATAGGCGCCTCCGCCCGCATCCCCGGCTCGGCGCCCAGCGTCGCCACCACCTGCCCGGACCGATCAATGCTCTCCGCCGTCAACGCATACGGCCCGCGCCCGTCTGGCTGCACCACCACGTCGTACGTCTCCGCCACGCCGATCTGGAACTCGTCCGTCTCGACCGGCTCGACATCTTCGCCGTCCGCATTGACGACGCTCATCGCCAGCCCCGGAATGCGCACATTGAAGATCGTCATCGCCGACGCATTGATGATCCGCAGCCGCACCCGCTCGCCCGGCCGGAACACCCCATTCCAGTTGTCCGCCGTCGTGTGCCCGTTGATCAGGAAGTCGTAGGTGGCGCCCGTCACATCCGCGATATCGCGCGGCGACATCCGCATCTCGCCCCACATCGCCCGCTCGGACCACGCAGCCCCCAACCCCCTCTCGCCAGCGTCCCGGAAAAAGTCGCCAACCGTCCGCTGCTGGAAGTTGAGCGAATGCCCCTCCTTCTTCAGCTGCGAGAAGATCCGGTGCGGGTCCTCGAAACTCCAGTCCGACAGCACGATCACATACTCGCGGTCCGACTGCACCGCATCCACCCCCGCAGGATCGATCACCATCGGCCCGTAATGCCCGATCTGCTCCTGCAGTCCCGAATGCGAATGATACCAGTACGTCCCGCTCTGCTTCAGCGGAAACCGGTAGCTGAACGTCTCGCCCGGACGAATGCCCGGAAAGCTCACCCCCGGCACGCCGTCCATGTAGAACGGCAACAAAATGCCATGCCAGTGGATCGACGTGTCGACATCCAGCCGGTTGGTCACGTTCAGCGTGACCTCCTCGCCCTCGCGCCATCGCAGCAACGGCGCCGGCAGCGAACCGTTGACGCCCACCGCCATCGCCCGCCGCCCGCCAATCGTCACCGGAAACCGGTCCACAATCAGATCGAACCGATTGCCCGTCAGCGTCGACAGGCCGCGATTGCCCTCGCTCGCCGGACGCGCCCACGCAGGCAATCGCGCGCCAAGCCCCAGCGCCAGGCCGCCGCCAGCGGCGCCAAGCAGTCTTCGTCTCGACAACATGGAAAAGTCTCCTGAACTGAAGCGGACGCGCACGACCGCAATATGACGACAGCAGGCGCGATCACGCGCCGCATGCTGCGTCTCAGTTCAGGGAACGAACCTTCAGGGTGACAGGTGAAACCGTCGGCGGACTGGCCCGCAATCGCCATGCGGGCGGCGCACGCGAGTCATATTGCGGCGACGCCGCGCCCGGCGCAGGCGGCGCATAGGACGCCTGCACAGGAGCCTTCGACGCAGACGGCGAGTCCGCCTTCGCCGCCACGACTTCGATTTCAACCGCATGATCGCACGCCAGCGGCGACCGCTCGGCATCACAATGATCTAGAGGCGCCTCAGCCCCGCCGACCGGCGCGTGATGCCCGTGCGCATCGCTCCGGGCCGCGCCGTGATCGCCATGCCCATGATGCTCGACAGCCGGGGCCTCGGTGCCCACATAGCCCCCCTCATGCGCATGAGCGCACGCACACGCAGCCTGGGCGCCGCCCAGCACCAGCGCAGCAAGCAAAGCAATGAATGAGCGAAGCGCCACAGTCATGGCCCGAAAGATCAGCGCTCACACCGGCAATGGCAAGTGGACAAAATCACCACAGACAGCGGCGCACATCACAGCGGCGTCAGCCGCGCATCACATATGCCCGGCGGCAGCCTCGGCTTCCGCCTCCGCCTTGCGCACGCCGCGCGTGGCTTCGTGAATGCGTTCCGCCGCCCGCTGCGCCGTCTCAGCCGTCGCCCGCGCGCCCGCCGCCAGCTTCTCCGCCGCCTTGTCGACCGGTTCGGACAAAAGCTCTTCTTCCTTCTTGCTCATCGGCGCCAGCGTACCGATCAGCGCGCCAACCGCCGTAGAGATCGCGATCGCCAGCGCGGGATTTTCCTCATACTGCGACCGCCCAGCCGACGCTGCGTCCTTCACCTTCTCGCCCGCGTGCTTCACCGTATCGACGGCTTCGGCCATGGCGGCCTCGGCCGCATGCTTCGCCTTCGCAGCAGCAGCCTCGATCCGGTGGCCCGCTTCCTCGGCTGCGTGCGCCGCCTTCTCCCGGGCCGACTTGATACGCGCGCCAAGCGACTCATCCGTCTCGCCGTCCTCGCGCTCGATCTCGAGGATCTGGGCATATTCGTCATGGCGCCGCGCAGCGTAGGCCGCGTCCAGCTCGCCCGGCGTACGGACAAGATTGCGATCCAGCGCATCCAGCGACCGGCCCAGCCGGCGCGCCGCCAGGTCGGCCGAAGGATCATAATCCTCAGCCTCATCGCCGGCGCGATCCTTGTCGCCGCCCAGCAACTCGGAAATCTTGCTCATCCCGCCGCCGGCCAGGAACATCGCCGCGCCCGCGCCTACCAGCGCGCCGGGGATCACCAGCTTGTACAGCGTGTCGTTGCGCGCAATCTCCGGCCAGTTCACCCGGTCACCCAGCACGAACTCATCCACGATGCCGCCGATGGTCAGCTTCTCGGCCAGCTCTTCCACGTGGTCCTCAAGGTTCTCACGGGTCTCCGACAATTCCTGTTCAATCGCTTCGATCTCGGTCATGACAGCGTCTCTTTCAGCGTTTCAGCGTCTCGTTCCAGATTTTCAGTGGTCTCGCGCAACCGCGCATGCTTCGACCCGACATTGCGGCGCGCCGCCAACAGCATGAACACCGTTAGCAATCCCAGCAGCCCGCCCACGATCGCGAGCCCCGCCATCGGCGACAGCCCAACCTCGCCCAGCGCCAGCGCGGCCGCGGCGCCGAGCAGCGTGATGGCCGGAATGGCGAACGCCACCGCCAGCACCAGCTGGATCAAACCGGCGCGCGCGTCTTCCATGCCGGCCTTCAGCTCGGCCCGGCCAAGCCGGACCTCGTTCTGAACAAGCGTGGTGACGTCGTGCAGCACGCCCTTGAGCAGGTGAGTGATGGAGTTCTCGGACGCCACGACCTAGACCCCCGCTGTGATCCGTGTCGGTTCGACCGGCATCGGTCGCATGTTGTCGGGCGCGTCGTGGTCGGAGAGATGTCGCGAAGCGACACGTCCCGCGCGCGCCAGACCAAAGCCCAGCGCCATCGCCGCGCCGATCGTGATGGCCGGATTGTTCCGCGCGAACGTCATAGCCTGCGCCACGGTCTCCTTGGCGCCTGACTGCTCCGCCTTCTGCGCCGTCGTCTGGATGCGGTCGGCCGCCTTTCCGACCAGGCTTGCGACCAGCGGCTCCGAAATTTCCGATCGCGCTTCCGAGAGTTTCGCGGCGACAGTGCGCAGCGCGCCAGCAAGATCAGAGGCCTTGTCGCCGGCGACGCGCTGCGCGGCTTCCGCCGTGCCCTTGCCGACATCCTTCGCCGCTTCTTTCAGTTCATGAGCCGCGTGGCCCGCAGCCTTGATGCCCTCGCGAACGTCCTGCTCGCTCTTCCTTGCGCTATGATTGCCCGAATTTGCCGTGGTCATGGTCAGCCGCTTCCGAATTCATGTGGGTGTTTCTCCAACGGACCGCGAAGAACTTGGTTCCGCAGCCGCCCGCGAACGCGCCGCGAATTTCATCGCCGGCGATCACTGCGAACGCGCATCCGGAAAATCTATCCAACACTCCGGCAGCCAGCCGCATACTCGCGCCCATGACACAGGCGTCAGCACGCACACCACGGAATTCGGACCTCCCCGCGCTCATCCAGCATTGGCTGGAGGCCGGCGTGCGCGCACTGATCGAGCTTGTGCAAAACCTCCTCCATGCCCTCCGCACCGCGCATGCCCCTGGCGCCGCGCAACCCGTCCCGGTCACTCCGGGCGAACGCGCGCCTTCCACCACTGTCATTCCGGGCGAAGGCGCAAAGCGCCGAAGACCCGGAACCCAGCCGACGAAGAAACTCGAACCGCCAGGTTCGAGCCCTCCGCCTCATCCTGAGCTTGTCGAAGGATGCTCCGGCCGGATGCCGACGCAACGGGCGTGGTGTCATCCCGGAGGCGCAAAGCGCAATCCGGGATCCATCGCGCAGCACTCGGACATATGGAGACACCTCTCCCGCCAATCCGCAGGCCACGCCCGCGCAACACGGGACGACACAAACGGAGACCCACCGGCCCGCGCCGGGTCCGCATAACCCGCGCCCGCTGCCCGCTACCCTAAGCGCCTCAGCCAGCCTGAGCCCGCGCGCATCGCAAGAACGTCATGCTTCGCGCGCCCCGCCGCAGCGAAGACGCCCGCGCGCGCGCGCCCCATCGCCTCCTGAAAAACCGCTCGCACCACCCGCCAAAGACGTGTATCCGCCACCGCGAACCAACCGGGCGGAACCGCCCTCCATGACCCAGGACGAGCATCGTTGTGACCGCTCCCTTGATCGTTGGCTGGAAGGAAAGCTGCGCGCTGCCGGAACTCGGCATCGTCGACCTGCCCGTGAAGGTGGACACCGGCGCCCGCACCTCCGCCCTCCACGTCATCTCCGCCGCCCTCATCACCCCATCCGACGGCCCGCGCCGCATCCGCTTCGAGGCCGACCTCACCGGAACCGGCACCCAGACCTACGAAGCCGCGGCGGCAGAGTCCCGGATGGTCCGGAGCTCGAACGGCGAGGTCGAGGAACGCTTGGCCATCCGTACGCGTCTAGTGCTTGGCGGAATGAACCGCGCCGTGGACATCACCCTGACAAACCGCAACGACATGCGCTTCCCCATGCTCGTCGGCCGCACCTCCCTGCGGCGCGGCGTGCTGGTCAATCCGCTGCAATCCTTCCTCGTCTCCCGCCGCGTCGAGCCCGGCGGCCCTGCCGAGCCGGAAGACGCCGACATATCGGAACACGAAGTCGGAGACGACTAGCCATGCGCATCGCCATGCTGGCTCGCAACCCCGACCTCTACTCCCACAAGCGTATAGTCGAAGCCGCAAAGGAACGCGGCCACGAGATCGATGTCATCAACACCCTCCAGTGCTTCATGGAGATCACCTCCCGCCGCCCGACCATCCACTACAACGGTCGCGTCATCGCCGCTGAAAGCTACAACGCCGTCATCCCGCGCATCGGCGCATCCGTAACGTTCTACGGCCTCGCCGTCCTGCGCCAGTTCGAGATGATGGGCGTCTATCCGCTCAACGAATCCGTCTCGATCGGCCGTTCCCGCGACAAGCTCCGCTCGATGCAGCTCCTCGCCCGCGACGGCGTCGGCCTCCCCGTCACCGCCTTCGCGCACGACCCCAAGCAGACCGCCAGCGTGCTCGAAACCGCCGGCGGCGCGCCCGTCGTCATCAAGCTCCTGGAAGGCACCCAGGGCGTCGGCGTCGTCCTCGCCGAAACTCCGTCATCCGCCATGTCGGTGATCGAGGCGTTCCGGGGCGCCAAGGTGAACATCCTCGTCCAGGAATTCATCAAGGAAGCCGGCGGCTCCGACATCCGCGCCTTCGTCATCGGCGGCAAGGTCGTCGCCGCCATCAAGCGCTCCGGCGCCAAGGGCGAATTCCGCTCCAACATCCACCGCGGCGGACGCGCCGAACCCGTCAAGATTACGCCGGAAGAACGCGCCACCGCCGTCCGCGCCGCCCGCTCGATGGGCCTAAACGTCTGCGGCGTCGACATGCTCCGCTCCGAGCACGGCCCCGTCGTGATGGAAGTGAATTCCTCGCCCGGACTCCAGGGCATCGAAGGCGCAACCGGCATCGACGTCGCCGGCCGCATCGTCGACTTCATCGCGGAAAACGCCCGCGCCGGCCGCACACGCACGCGCGGCAAGGGCTGAGCCTACTTCACCGCCACCAGCACCGCGCCGACCCCAAGCAGAACCAGCCCCGCCGCCCGCTTCAGGTCGACCTGGTAGACCGGCGCCCCGAACAGCCCGAACTGGTCGATCACCGTCGCCATCACCAGCTGCGCCACCACCACGCACATTACGAAATTGCCGACGCCGAACTGCGGCGGCACGAACGTCGCGCTCAGCGCGTAGAACGCCATGATCAGCCCGCCGCAATACGCAATCAGCGGCGCCGCGCGGATCGCGTCCATCTCCGGCGCCGGGGGCCGCGCCACCGCAAGCACGATCGCAACCGTCACGAACGACAATCCCACGACCGCCAGCGTCGAATGGAACGGCGCGCCCCACGCCCGGCCCAGCGCGCCATTGTTCGCGGCCAGCACAGGGATCAGCGCGCCCGCCAGCGCCGACCATGCGGCAAGAAACACCAGATTGGATTGCATGCCGACGACCTCCCGACTCGCGGGAGACTGTCGTTGCGCTCTTGGCTTGGCACAAGCCCGGATCGCCTATCCGATTCTATGAGGCCCGCTACACCTCGCCAGCGCCGGAAAGGCCGCGCGGGGCGCCGGCGTCCAGCGCCCCGCAGAGACCCGTCCCCCTAGAACCGCGCCCGCAGAGCAACGCGCACATTCCGTCCCGGCATCGGCGCCAGGTCCTTGAGCGGCGAGGTATGCAGCCGCACTTCTTCATCGGTGAGGTTCGACCCCGACAAGATCAGGTCGACATTGTCGGTGGCGGCATACGTCACGCGCGCATCCAGCGTCACATAGCTATCCGTCGGCAACTCGAACGCAGCCACATCCGTCTGCGCATCGGCCCAGTTGGCGCCGATCCGGCCCGAGAAGCGGCCGGCCTCCGCTTCAAGTCCGAGCGATGCAGACAGCGGCGGAATGCGCGGCAGGTTGCCGCCGGCATCCAGCTCGGCCTCGACAACATCCAGCGCGCCATCCACGGCCCAGCCGACGCCGCCGACCGCCGAAATCATAGCGGGCCGTCAGTTCGCCGCCGACGAAGTTCGCGTCTTCCTGAACGATCTGGAACACCGGAAGCTCGTCTTCCTCATCCCCCGTCGGCGCGAAATAGATGAAATCCGAGAAGTCGATGTAGAACACGTTCAGCCCAAGCTCGAGCGGACCGGACTCCCAGCGCGCCGTGCCTTCAAGGTTGATCCCGGTCTCGGTATCCAACGACGCATCGCCGATCTCGAACTGCTGAACAGCGAGGTGCGGACCGTCAGCGAACAGCTCGACATCCGTCGGCGCCCGCTCCGTCCGGCTGATCGAGGCGCCAAGGAACCACGCATCCGACGGGTGCATGTGCACGCCAAACGAAGCATTCAGCGTATCGAACGAGCGCGATCCCATCACCTGATTGTCGAGGTCGACTTTGTCGAACCGGACGCCGCCTTCCATTTCAAAGCCGCCAGCCTCAAACTCCTCGAAAAGGAACACGCCAGCCTGTTCCGTCACCGTCGGTAACGAACGCCTCTTCGCCGATGGCGACAAAGTCCCGGCGCGAGGCCTGAATGCCCCAGCTCCCGCGCACGCCGTTTGCGTGCTGGTGCGACAGCTCCGCACGACCCTCGACGCCATCGTTGGTGAACGTCGTCCCGGCCTCGCCTGGCCCCTCGAACTCGACGTGCTCATATTCGACGCCGGTCACAGCCACGCGAAGGCGATCGAAGAATCCATCATCGAAGTTTACGCCGCCCGCGATGTCATAGCGGGTCTGTTCCAGCACGATGAAGGGCGATTCTTCGCCTTCTTCCTCGTCGTGCGCCTCTTCGTCGTGGTCCTCGTCTTCGTCTCCGTGCTCTTCCTCGTCGTGGTGATGATGCCCGTGCCCGACCAGACCATACTCGCTGTCGAGCTGACGCACCGAGGCGCCGATGAAGCCGTTCTCGCCCGAAAACGAAATGCCGACGCTGTAATTGTCGGTGTCAGAGAACGAGTTCGGCAGCGTGCCAAAAGCTTCTTCTTCCTCTTCGTGATCGTGCTCTTCGCCTTCTTCCTCGTCGTGATCCTCTTCATCATGCTCCGCTTCCTCCAGCGCGCGCTGGCGCCTGGATTCCGCAAACCCGGGGATCTCGATGTCATCCGCGTCACGCGACGCGCCAGTGATCACCAGCGTCATTGGGCCAGAAGCCAGCACGCCGCGACCAGACAGTGTCGTGCCTTCGTCCACGCTTGTGTACCCGGCATAGGCCTGGCCGCCCGTCTCGCCCGGCTGCTCGGCGATCAGGCCGTCAATCACGTTGACGACGCCGCCCGATGCCCCGCCGCCATACGCAAGCGTCGCCGGCCCGCGCAGGATCTCGATCCGCTGCGCGCCAAGCGGATCAGCCGTCGGCGCATGATCCGGAGACGCCGCAGAGGCGTCGATCACGCCAATGCCGTTCGTCAGCACCTGCACCCGCTCGGCGCCAAGCCCGCGAATAATCGGCCGGCTGGCGCCCGGCCCGAACGCCGTCGATGAGACACCAGGCTGCGCGGATAGAGTATCGCCCAATCCACCATCCAGCTCTTCAATGATAGCTTCGCTGTCGAGCACCGTCGTGCTCTCGATCAACTCGCCGCCCGGCCGATTGAGGCCAATGCCGGTAACGACGACCACCTCGGAGCCGACGACAGCCTCCCCCATCTCGGTCGTCTGCGCGAGCGCTGGGGCGAGACACGGCGAGACGGTGACAGCGCCAAGCGCCACAAGGACATACGACCGCATGAAAATGCTCCAGATCACTGCAGGTAAGACGGAATGGGTGATGTTATAAAATTACAATCCGCTGCGGCGCAAGCCCCGTGACCGGATTGGCGCTCCCGACACGCCATTGCACTTCGACTTCCCCTGTTTTCCCCTGTAGAAACGCCCTCAACGCCAGCAACAGGGCCGCGTTATGAGCATCATTCCCAACCTACTGACCCTGCTCCGCCTGATCCTGGCCCCCATTGTCGCCTACGCGCTGTGGCGGGCGCTCAGCCTCCCGGACGCCAATCCAGCCCTCGACCTGGCCACTCAGGGGCCGTCCGAGGGCGACTGGGCCATCCTCGCGGCGGGCCTCTTCACCTTCGCCGCTTTCACCGACCTGCTCGACGGCTGGGCTGCGCGCGCCCTCAATGCAGGCTCGAAGCTGGGCCGCATCCTCGACCCCATCGCCGACAAGGCGCTCGTCGGCCTGCCGCTGATCGTGCTGACGCTCATCGCCTACCAGCAATCATCCCCCACACCCATGCTGGCAGTCATTGGCGTCTCGACAATCGTGATCGTCGGGCGCGATCTCCTGATCACGATCCTGCGCATGACCGCGTCCGACGGCGAAGGCGCCCGCGTCACGCAACTGGCCAAGTGGAAAACCACCGCGGAATTGCTGGCGGTCGGCCTGCCGATCTTCCTCGCCGCGGCGCCCGCCATCGCCGAGAGATTCGGCGAGGAATTCTCCGCGGCGCCGTGGATGATCTGGTCGTGGCTGTTGCTGCTCGGCTTCGCAGCGCTGCTGTCAGCGATCACCGCGATCCAGTACCTGACAGGATCCGCCAAACCGGCAGAGGCTTGAACGACGGCCCGAAAGAACAAGGCCGCGTTCGCCGAGGGGGAAGGCGAACGCGGCCGTTCAAGCAAGCGCGCGGGAGGGGGTTAGCGCATCGCTCGCTACGTGCTGGGGGCCAATCAAGGCTGAATGAATCAGGACCCCAACCAGTTGAGACGATGGGGGAACTTAGTGGATAAATAGTTAACGCCAGCCCCGCAAAAATTCATACATTGGGCGGTCGGCGCTGAACCGCCCTCCAGAACTTGACCGCAATCGCCAGCGCGCTAGCGCACCGAGACGCCACCCTGAGGAGCATCGCCATGAAAACCAGAGCCGCCGTCGCATTCGAAGCAAAGAAGCCGCTCGAGATCGTGGAAGTCGACCTCGAAGGCCCGAAGGCCGGCGAAGTGCTGGTCGAGATCAAGGCCACCGGCATCTGCCACACGGACGCCTACACGCTCGACGGCCTCGATTCAGAAGGCCTATTCCCGTCCATCCTCGGCCACGAAGGCGCGGGCGTCGTCGTAGAGGTCGGCGCGGGCGTCACCACGCTCCAGCCCGGCGACCATGTCATCCCGCTCTACACGCCGGAATGCCGCCAGTGCAAAAGCTGCCTCTCGCAGAAGACCAACCTCTGCACCTCCATCCGCGCCACGCAGGGCAAGGGCGTCATGCCCGACGGCACCTCGCGCTTCTCCTACAAGGGCAAGCCGATCTACCACTACATGGGCTGCTCGACCTTCTCCAACCACACCGTCCTGCCTGAGATCGCGCTCGCCAAGATCCGCGATGACGCACCCTTCGACAAGGCCTGCTACATCGGCTGCGGCGTCACCACCGGCGTTGGCGCCGTCACCAACACGGCGAAAGTCGAACCCGGCGCCAATGTCATCGTCTTCGGCCTCGGCGGCATCGGCCTCAACGTCATCCAGGGCGCAAAGATGGCAGGCGCCGACATGATCGTCGGCGTCGATATCAATGATGGGAAAGAAGAGTGGGGTCGCAAGTTCGGCATGACCCACTTCGTCAACCCGAAGACAATCAAGGGCGACATCGTCGCCCACCTCGTCGAGCTCACCAAAGGCGGCGCCGACTATACCTTCGACTGCACCGGCAACACGGACGTCATGCGTCAGGCCCTCGAAGCCTGCCACCGCGGCTGGGGCGAAAGCATTATCATCGGCGTCGCAGAAGCCGGCAAGGAGATCGCCACCCGCCCCTTCCAGCTCGTCACCGGCCGCGTCTGGAAAGGCACAGCCTTCGGCGGCGCGAGGGGCCGCACCGACGTTCCGCAGATCGTCGACTGGTACATGGACGGAAAGATCCAGATCGACCCGATGATCACCCACACGCTCAAGCTCGAAGACATCAACAAGGCTTTCGACCTGATGCACGCCGGCGAAAGCATCAGAAGCGTCGTGGTGTTCTAGGTCACAACCCCGGCCCGCTGCGGCGCAAACGCGGCGGGCTCGCCATCCGCCGTCCTGATATCGACTTCATCGTCGACCTCGGCGTCCACCTGATCAGGCGCGTCCGCCTGCAGCCCGTTCCTCCGCCAGAACGCCCAGCGGATGGAGCGATCATGCCTGCGCGCCAGCGGCGGCCCGATCAGCGCCGCCAGCGGTCGCGCCTGCGGCGTATGCTCCAGCACCACCTTCAGCATGATCAGCATCGGCAACGAAATCAGCCCGCCCACCGGCCCCATATCCACGTCCAGAAGCTCGCGGTCAGAATGATCACCAGCGGATTGAGCGTCATCCGCCGCCCATGATCAGCGGCGTGAAGACATTCGACTCGAGGAAGTTGATCGCAAGGTAGGCAAGGATCGGCATCAGCATCCCGACCAGCGTGTCCAGCGCCGTCAGCCCGGCAAGGCCCAGCAGCGCCACCGTGATCGCCGGCCCGACATATGGAATGAAGTTCAACAGCCCCGCCAGTCCGCCAAGCATGATCGGATTAGGCAGGCCAAGCGCCCAGCACGACAGGCCAACCGCAATGCCCATCACGATATTTATCGCAGAGAACGTCACGATGTATCCCGACACGCGGCGCTCGACTTCGCGAAACATCCGCGCCGTCCGCACCCGCCGCGACAGCGTCGGCTGGAACGCCACGATCTTGTCGCGGAACTCATGGCGCGTGAGCAGGAAGAAATACACGAGCACACACACGAACAGCAGCTGGATCGCGAAGGTCTGGAAGCTCGACATCAGCGACTGCGTCAGCTGCGGCCCCTCCACCACGACCGCCTGCTCGCCACGCTCCGACGACGGCGCCGCCAGCTCCTCCACCTCGTTCGACAGCGACTGCACCTTGTCGAGCGGCTCCCGCAGCTGCTCCAGCTCCTGCTCGGCCTTCCGGATCGATTGCGGCGCGTCCTCCAGCCAGGCAGCCGCCGGCTCGGCAATCATCGAGAACACGAAATACGCGAACCCCGACGCCAGCCCGATCGCCACCAGCGCAGACACAGCCCGCGGCAGAAGCAAATCATCCAGCCGCGAGCAGATCGGGCTTAAAATGACGGCAAACACAAAGGCGGTCGCGATCGGCAGCAGGTAGGCCCGCGCAACATAGAACGTGGCGGCAAGCGCGATCAGGGTAAGGAGACCGACACAAACCGCAAGAATGAGGTTGGGCTTGCGCTCCATCAGGCTCATCGCATCGCGCGGCAAGGTCGTGCCGCCGGGACGCATGGCTCCCATACGGCGCGCGCGATGTCGCTTTTTGCGGTCTGGTTTCATCTGCCTGTTGCACCGCCCATATCGAGCGATAAACGACGGATCGACGCAGCAGTTCCCCGACACAGATTCTATATGGGTCCGGTGCGGGGTCCATCGCGCAACAGGAGACGGCATTGGACATCACAAAAACCCACAAGGTTTCCGGCGGAACGCTCGCCTACTGCACGCACGACAGCGCCACGACGCAGACGCTCATGACGCTGTCGGTCTTCACCCCGCCCGGCCCCGGCCCTTTCCCGGTGCTGATCTGGCTGTCCGGCCTCACCTGCACGGAAGACAACTTCACAACCAAGGCCGGCGCCTACAACGCCGCCGCCGAACACGGCGTCATGATCGTCGCCCCTGACACCTCGCCCCGCGGCCCGGGCGTCGCCGACGATCAGGCCTACGACCTCGGCCAAGGCGCCGGCTTTTACATCGACGCAACCCAGGCCCCCTGGACGCCCCACTTCATGATGGAGAGCTACGTCACAAAGGACCTTCTCTCTCTGATTGCAGACAATTTTCCGGCCGATATCTCCCGCATCGGCGTATCTGGTCATTCTATGGGCGGTCACGGCGCGCTGACCCTCGCGCTCAAACACCCTGACCTGTTCCGCTCCGTCTCGGCCTTCGCGCCCATCGTATCGCCCACACGATGCCCATGGGGCGAAAAAGCCTTCACCGCCTATCTCGGCGAGAGCCGCGAAACCTGGAAACACCACGACGCCAGCCTGCTGATGGAGTCAGGCGCAGCAAAAGGCGCCTACGACGACATCCTCATCGATCAGGGAACCGCCGACAATTTCCTCGCAGAACAGCTGAAACCGGAACTGTTCAAAAACGCGTGCGCCGCCGCCGGACAGAAACTGACTTTGCGCATGCAGGAAGGCTACGACCATTCCTACTTTTTCATGGCGAGCTTTATCGCCGATCATATCGCCTGGCACGCAAAACGTCTGAAATAGAGATTGCACTTACCTATGCTTGTCACTTCACCGATTGAAATCTCAAACGTCGAAGTGTAATCGTGAAATTATAGTTGGGGTGGACAATCGTTTAATTGCTGAACAGCCGCTGGCGCTCACCAGTGTCACCGAAAGTCCCGGAGTAGTTTACCCAATGGCCCGCAAGCCCCTCCCGAAGATCGATCACCTCAACCTCAACGAACTGAACAAACTCATCGAACAGGCCGAAGCGCTCCGCGAATCCCGCAAGGAAGACGCCAAGACAGAGTTCATGGACAAGATGCGCAAGGAAGCGCTGGCCGCAGGGCTCAGCCTCGACGCGCTCATGGGCCGCGCGCCCTCAGGCCGCCGCAAGCGCTCCGACGCAGGCGTCAAACTCAAGCCGAAATTCGTCGGCCCCAACGGCGAAACCTACACCGGTCGCGGCCCGACCCCGAAATGGCTCAAGGATCTTGAAGCCAAGGGCGTCAACCGCAACAAGTATCTCGTAAAGGGCTAAAGCAGGCAGGAGGTCTGGCCGTGGCGAGTGTTGAACGGCTGGACCTTCTTGGCTCGCCCGGCTCTCCCTACACGCGGAAGATGCTGGCGCTCCTGCGCTACCGGCACATCCCATACCGGATGCTTTGGGGCGGTCATCACATGCCGCCACAGGGCTATCCCGCGCCGAAGGTTCGCTTGCTGCCGACCGTCTACTTCCGCGGCGCTGACGGCGAGCTCGAAGCCGCCGTCGATTCAACGCCGATCATCCGGCGGCTGGAAGCAGAGGTCGACGGCAGGTCCGTCATCCCGGCCAATCCCGAACTCGCATTCTACAACGAGCTGATCGAAGACTACGCGGACGAGTGGCTGACCAAGGCCATGTTCCACTATCGCTGGCACCACGAGGCGGATCGGCGCAACGCCGGTCCGATGCTCACTTACTGGTCGGACAACACCCTACCCGAAGCGGATGCACGCGACCGTGCCGACCAGTTCACCAAGCGACAATTCGACCGGCTCTACGTCGTCGGATCCAGCCCGCTAACCGCAACGACCATCGAGCAGAGTTACCATCGCCTGGTGACCATCCTCGACAAGCTCATCCAGTTGAAAGGCTACGTGCTGGGCTCTCGGCCATCGTCTGCAGACTTCGCAATCTACGGCCAGCTCACCCAGCTCGGCATCGTCGAACCAACGGCTGCGGCAGTGATGTCCGATCTCTCGCCCAGACTTCGCGCATGGCTGGATCGCATCGAAGACCTTTCAGGCCTCGATCCCGAAGACAGCGGCTGGTTTTCAATTGAAGAGGCGCGCACAGCGCTCGCGCCGTTGCTGGCCGAAATCGGCCGCGTCTACGTCCCGTTCCTCGCAGCGAACGCACAGGCGGTCGCAGCAGGCGCAAAGAGCTTGGAGACAGAAATCGACGGACGCACCTGGTCGCAGCCGGTCTTCCCTTATCAGGCCAAATGCCTCGCCGCGCTCAGAGACGCCGTCGCCAAACTGCCGGAGGCTTCAGCCCACGGCACGATAGCGACGCTCAAGGCCGCAGGCTGCGACGGCCTGATCACCGACGCGGCCGCCGCTCCCCCCAAGCCCTAGTTGGCGGACCTCACCGCCAGCACAGTCAGCCTGTGCGCGCGGCCCGCAGGCGCCTGCCACTCGATCGACTGTCCGGCCGAAAGACCGATCAGCATGGCGCCCACATGCGAGAGCACCGACAGCCTGCCATTCGAAAAGTCGGCGTCGCTCGGATAAACCAGCCTGAAGTCGCGATAGACCGAACCATCATAATCGAAGTCGATCAGATTGCTCATGCCGGCGGCGTTGGCAGACGCCCCGTCGTCAGCGGCGATCTCCGCGCGCGCAAGCTCGCCAAGCAGCGCAGCAGCGCCCGGCTCGCGATCCTCAAGCGAGGAGGCAAGATTGAAGAGCCGCTCATGGTCGGCCCCGGAAACTACGATTGGCGGCAAGGCCGTTACAGATTGCATGGTCATGATTCCTGAAAATATGCAGAGGTCCGCAGCCGTTCTGCGCCATCGCGCGAGCCGTTCTGCCGACCTGGAAAGTTTAAGTGTTTCGTTCTGGCGGGCGCACATTCACTGCGCTGCGGAACATGATCTCCCCCAACAACGCCGAACGTAATTCGGCTGTCGCCAGGGGCTACTGGCGTGTCAGAATTCGAACCGTCCAGCGGTCGAAACGAAGACAGGCGAGGCTGATCATCGCAATTAGATTGGGGTGGTCCGGAACATTGTCAACGGATGTCGACGCCGCGAATGGTAGTGGGAGAGAGACTTGAACTCTCGACCTCAGGATTATGAGTCCTGCGCTCTAACCAGCTGAGCTACCCCACCACATTCCGGCGCGGAGGCCGGTGTATAGACAACCGATCCGGCCCATGCAAGGCGCGCAATTTCACGCTGAAAGCAGCGAGCTGACGCGCTCCCCGATCGCCATCGAGGATGTCAGGCCCGGGCTCTCGATCCCGATCAGGTTGACGAGGCCCGGCACCCCATGCGCCTCAGGTCCCTCGATCAGGAAATCTCCCGGCGCCTCTCCTGGGCCGACCAGCTTGGGCCGCACGCCGGCATAGCCCGGCGCCAGCGTCCCGTCCTTCAGCCCGGGCCAGTATCGCCGCACCTCCTTGTAGAAGACATCGGCCCGCTCGGGATTCACCCGGTAGTCGAACGGCGGTCCGGCGTCATCCGGCAGCCATTCGACATCCGGCCCAAGCCGCGTGCCGCCCCCCAGGTCGATGGTGAGGTGCAGGCCTAGGCTCGCCTTGTTGTGCATCGGATAGATCAGCTGCGAGAACTGGGCCTTGCCGGCGACCGTGTAATAATTGCCCTTCGCCCAGTGCATGGTCAGCTCGGCATAGTCGGGCGCGCCCTCGATCGCACGCGTGAGCCTCAAGGCGGAGTGGCCGGCCGAATTCACCACCGTACGGGCGCGAATGCGTGCTGGACTATCCCCTCCCGTCACCACTTCGATACCATCGCTGAGAACGGAGCCGCCAATCGCCGGCGTGGAGAAAGCGACCGCGCCGCCGCGATCCTCAATCTCACCCTGCAGGGCAAGGAAGTAAGCATGGCTGTCGAATATGCCGGACACCGGGGAAACGATCGCGCCCCGCGTCTCCGGGCTCAGCGCGGGCTCCAGCTCCCGCGCCGCCGTCCCGGATATGACCTCGACGCCCTCGACATCGTTGTCGATCGACTTCTGGTGCAGCGCCGCCAGAGCGTCGGCTTCCTCGTCCGTGACCGCCACGACCAGCTTGCCGCACCGGTTCGCCTCAACCCCGCGCTCGGCGCAATACTGGTAAAGCATCCGCCGTCCCCGCACGCACAACTCGGCCTTGTTGGACCCGGTCGGGTAATACAATCCGGCATGCACGACTTCGGAATTGCGCGATGAGGTCTCCGTGGCGATGGCGTCGGCCGCCTCCAGCACAAGCACGTCGCGCCCGGCAAGCGCCAGCGCCCTGCCGCACGCCAGGCCCACCCCGCCGGCCCCGACTACGACCACATCAGCATCGAAAGATTCCATGCGCCTAGTTCTCCATAGCTGACCGCCAATGCAAGATGACAGTTTTGCCGCTCCACCCGCGCTCCACCCGCCGGCCACCCCCGGCGCTCATCTCTGATACGCCGCAGCCCACCTTCGACGGGCGATGCCCACCCACGGGGCGCCGCGCCCGCCATCGAAGAAAATTTCTTGCCAAACCTTGCGATTTATGGCGTTTGCCAGATAATTCCTTTCCAGTATTCGAGTTTAGCGGGCAAAACATGTCATCAACACTGGACGCGATCGATACGCGCATTCTGAACCTCATCCAGAATGACGCTGCACTTTCCGTTGCGGAAATCGCAGACAAGGTGGGCCTGTCTTCAAGCCCCTGCTGGCGCCGCATAAAACGGATGGAAGAACAAGGCGTTATCGCCAAACGCGTGACGATCCTCGACCACGACAAGCTGGGCCTCACCTTCGAGGTCGTCGCCAACGTCAAGCTCCAGCTCCCCAGCCGCGAGAACCTCGAACGCTTCGAAAACGCCGTCCGCGGCTGGCCCGAAGTCATTGAATGCATGACGGTAACTGGCGGCGTCGACTACGTCGTCCGCATCGTCACGACCGACATGCACGCCTACGACAACTTCCTGCGCGACAAGATCCTGGCCCTCGGTCTCGTCTCCGACATCCAGTCCCGCATCATCGTAAACGTCGCCAAGCGCACCACGGCGGCGCCGCTCGGCCTCATCAGCCCGCACCCAACCTCGACCGTCGACGCCTAGTCCCGGCCAGCCAACCAGCGCAGCCGTTTCCCATGCGGATCGGCCTCGCCCAGCACGGTGGATACGCCCGGACCGCCCGACCACACTCGCGCACGCAGCAGGATGCGAGTGCTGTCCGCAGGCCCGCCAAGCACGGCCTCGGGCTCAAAGCAGACCCATGCAAGCTGATGCTCAGCATCCGCTGCAGATCCGGCAGCCTCGATCGCCTCAGCGATCCGCACCTGCTCCTCCCGGCTCGGATACTGCAGGAAGATCGAGTGGAAGATTACCGTCGTGCCGGCCGTCAATCCGCCTGCCAGCTGCTGCGCGAGCCACTCGTCCGCCTGCGCCTGTTCGACACGCACAGGCGCTGACCGCGCAACCTCGATCGCCGCATTCAGCCGGTCCATCCGGTCAAACTGATCCGGCCAGATGTAGGCCCGCAACCGCGCCGCCGCGCCTTCGTCCAAAGGATCAATCGGCGCCCGATCGCACGCCCGCCGCTCAGCGATCCGGATATCCCGCCAGACCGGCGCATCGCCGTCGATCTCGGTCGCGATCAATGGACCGACCGCGTCCGCCTGCTGAGAGTCACGGAACGTATACCGGAACCGGTCCCAGTTCGAATTGAGCCCGGCGCTCGCGCCAAGCTCAAGCATGCGAAACGGCCGCGGCGCACGCGCAGCCAGCCAGAGGAATCCGGGAGCAAGCACGCCTGACCGGCCGACCTCGTTCGTCTGCGGCGGCGACCTGAGAAACTCCCTGACCCAGGCCTCCCGCTCCGCAAGAAACGCCAGCGCCGCCCGCCAAACGCGATCGATATCGTAGGCCCGCTCACGCTTCGGGTACGTAGCTGCAAGCCTGTCCTCGAGCCCCAGCAGGACAGACGCATGCAGCGCGCCAGCCAGCCTCAACCCCAGCGCATCGACATGCGGATCTGTCGGCCAGCCTCGCGTCAATGTCTCGACAACGCCACCGGCTTCGCAATCGTCGGCGGCGCGCTCCATGAGCTGCGCGGTGAACTGCGACCCAAGCCGCTCACACCATGCGCCCTGCAGCCGCAGATGCTCTACGACAGACATCATCCAAGGCGCCAGACGACTGGGCGCCTTACGCCATCACGACGAAGACCAGCGCAGCCACACCCGCAAGCACGATAGCAAGCAGCGTCGCCAGCGTAACGAACCTGAATTGTCGGAGCCGACGCCACATGGCTTGCCACCGGCGTCGCCCTGAGGCTGCCTAAGCCCGCTCGACCGCCATCGCGATGCCTTCGCCGCCGCCGATGCACAGCGCAGCCATGCCCTTCTTGGCGTCTTTCTGCGCCATGGCGTTCAGCAGGGTGACGATGACGCGCGCGCCCGAAGCGCCTATCGGGTGACCGAGCGCACACGCGCCGCCATTCACGTTGACCTTGTCGTGCGACATCCCGAGCTCTTTCATCGCGATCATCGGGACCACCGCAAACGCCTCGTTGATCTCCCAGAGGTCGACGTCTTCGGCCTTCCAGCCAGCCTTGTCCAAGGCCTTCTTCATCGCGGGAACCGGAGCGGTGGTGAAGTACTCAGGCTCGTGGCTGTGCGCAGACGTCGCGACGATTTTCGCAAGCACCTTCAACCCGCGCTTCTTGGCTTCGGACTCGCGCATCAACACCAGCGCCGCAGCGCCGTCGGAAATCGCCGACGCGTTCGCCGCCGTCACCGTGCCGTCCTTCGAGAACGCCGGCTTCAGTTGCGGAATCTTGTCCGGCATCGCGCTGCGCGGCAGCTCATCGGAGTCGACAACCGTCTCGCCCTTGCGGGTCTTGACCGTCACCGGCGCGATCTCGCCCTTGAACCGGCCTTCCTTGGTCGCCGACTGCGCGCGGCCCAGCGTTTCCAGTGCGTAGGCGTCCTGCTGCTCGCGCGTGAACTGGTACTCCCTCGCGATCATGTCGGCGAAGTTCCCCATCGCGCCGCCGCCATAGGCGTCCTCAAGGCCGTCCAGCGCCATGTGATCCTTCATGCCCGAATGGCCATACTTGTGACCCTTGCGCAGGTCGACGAGATGCGGCGCGTTGGTCATGCTTTCCATGCCGCCCGCCACGACGATATCCGCTTCGCCAGCAAGGATCGTGTTGCGCGCTAGGATCGCAGCCTGCATGCCCGATCCGCACATCTTGTTGATCGTCGTCGCTTCAGAAGACTTCGGAAGACCTGCCTTGATGCCGGCCTGACGCGCCGGCGCCTGGCCCTGGCCCGCGGGCAGGCAATTGCCCATCAGCACCCAGTCGATCACGTCTCCATCCAGCCCGGCGCCTTTCACCGCGGCCTCGATCGCCACAGCGCCAAGCTCATTGGCCGAGAAGCTCGCCAACTCGCCCAACAGCCCCCCCATCGGCGTCCGCGCCATACCGACAATAACGACAGGATCAGACTGGCTCATGGGTTTTCCTTCCTGAATTTAATGCGCTGCACAATCGCGGTCCCGCCGCGCTGCGTCAAGCGGTGGATCGTGAGGGAACGACCCCCGCCGCCAGACATTAAGTTATGAGTTAGCGGAAAAGGGAGCGGCTCAAGTGAAACTCGGACACGGTGCGTGGATCCTGGTAGGCGACGGAGAAAAGGCTCTGTTTCTCGTCAATCAGGGGGACGCCACCCACCCCGTTCTCGAAACGCTTCGCGTGATGGAGAACCACAATCCTCCGTCTGGAGAGCAGGCCGCAGATTCACCGGGACGCATGCATGACGGTCCCGGACCTCACCGCAGCGCCGTCCAGAACACCGACTGGCATGAGATCGAGAAGGAACGGTTCGCGAAGGAGGTCGCTGAGTTCCTCTACAAGGCCGCCCACGAAAACCGCTACTCGAAGCTCGTCGTCGCCGCGCCTCCTAAGACGCTCGGCGATCTGCGCAAGGAATTCCACAAGGAGGTCCAGGAGCGGATCATCGCCGAGATAGACAAGGACTTCACCAACCAGCCGCCCTACGAAATCGAGAAGCACCTCGCCGCAGCGTAGGCGCGCTGGCCCCAACAAGGATTACAATCGATGCCCCGTGAAGCCGCGCCTGAAGTGCGCCCGATCGACAGTGAACTCGGCGGCGACGCCGACACTCCCAACCTGTCGCTGGAGATGACAACCGACGATATCGACGACATCGCCCTGTCCCCCGAATTGCCCGCAGACCACCGCCGGCGTCAGCTGATCGACATCCGCAACGAACTGCAAAGCCGCGCAGCCACGGACGGCGGCGAAGACATGCACCGCCTCCTCGACTACGTTAACAGCCACATCGCCTCGTTCGACAATCCGATCGAAGCTGAAGGCGCTCTCGATTCCGTCGGCATGGACACCACCGACCGCACCGACGACGACGATCCGGCCGACAGTCTGCAATAGTCCCGCGACTATTTCCTCGTTGTACGTCTCGGAGCTGACGGGGTTTCGACCTCGAACGTCATCTGCATGTTCACGCGATAGGTCGCGATTTTTCCACCCTTGATGGTGGTCGACATGTTGTTGACGTTGGCAGACTTGAGACCGCGCACGGTCTTGTCGAAGCGGGCGACAGCGGTCGCGATTGCATCTTCAAACGACTTGGTCGACTCCGCCATGATCTGTTCGATTTCATGATGGCCATAGTCCAACCCTCCTTTATGAGTGTCCGACCACGCTAATGGTCTCTGCCGCCGCAACAACCGTATAAGCCATCAACGGCGGAACTATTTTTCAGCCGTCGACTCCCACGCAGGCCCGCCTCGCTCGCCACGTCCGACGAAAGCTCACCTTCCGCTGGCATCCTCGCCGCGACGGCGATAGAGACGTTGCGATGCGTCTCACCCTCCATTCCGTAAACGTTGGACAGCCCGCCGCAATCGGCGAAATCGACGGCGCGCCCGTCATTTCGGCGATATCCAAGCAACCCGTCTCGGCAACCACGATCAGCCTGCAGGAAGCGACACTCGAGGGAGACGGCGTCGCAGACAGGCGCGTCCACGGCGGCCCAGACAAGGCAGTCTACGCCTATCCGAATGACCACTGGGACTGGTGGACCGCCGAAGCTGGCCTCAAGACCTTCCCCGGAGCGTTCGGAGAAAATCTGACGCTGGAAGGCGCTACCGAACACGAAGTCCAGATCGGCGACGTCTTCAAATGGGGCGACGCGCTCCTGCAGGTCAGCCAGCCCCGCGCGCCATGTTACAAGTTCAGGATGTACACGGGCCGTGACGACGCCGCCGCGCGCATGACGATATCGGGCAGGTGCGGGTGGTATTTTCGCGTCCTGCAAACGGGAACAGTGCCGACCTCCGGCGTCCTGGAACGCATCGAGACGGGAGCCGGCGCAAGCGTCTACATGGCGTTCATGGCCGCCTTCAACCGGCGCTTCAGCCGGGACACGCGCGCGCAGATCGCAGCAGACCCGGCGCTGGCCGCCGACTGGCGCAAGATGCTCACCGCCTAGGACAAGCCGTACGACATCAGCACATGCTGCGCCGCACACTGCCGCACAGCACCTGCAGCAAGTCGCGCATCCTCCCCCGGATCCCCTGCGTCTATCGCCAGCGCAATACAATTGGCACGCGCATCGCAACCAGCGCTTCGCTCAAGTGTTGAGAGGAGATCGCTGTGGGAGAAAACCCGATGTTCGACTCGTTCCTTCGTTCACAGCACCACGTTGAAGCAGAGATACACCCCCCAATCTGTGCCGCCGATCTGACGGTCCAGCATCAGGCGCTCGCGCAACGAATGGTGCAGGTCTTTCAAAGAGGCGATACCGAGCCGCCTTCAATCGCCTGCGCAGGACACTGCGTCTTCGTTCGCACCCGTCATGGACGCTTCTGCGTGACGATCGCGAATGACCGCCTGTTGCTTGTCAGCAGCGCGGACAACTCCGAACTGGGGCGGTTTTCAACGCCCGCAGGCGTCTGTCGCCACATCGTCCAGATGGAGCGAGGTCAGATCGCGGCCGCCGACGCGCCGGCGCTGACGGTCGCGGAGATGAAGCCGCCGCCGAGAACAAGGATTGCGTCCGGGGCTGCGTAGAGCACACAGGCCTGCCCGGGCGAAACGCCTTCTTCCGCTTCGTCAAAAACGAAACCAGGAACCCGCGCTCCGTCGTCTCCAGCTATCATGGCCAGTCGTCCAGCTGCCGGCGGTCGCGTTGAGCGGACCCGCGCTAGTGCCGGCGTCTCGGCAGCGCAAGCAGCTTCCAGCGATCCCTCGCCCAGCCAGTTTGCCTCGCCCATGCTGAGCGCGCGCGTTTTCAGGGCTTCACGTGGACCAATGATGACGTGCTTCTTGGGCGCATCGATCTTCACGACATACATCGGCTCTCCGGTCGCGACCTTCAGGCCGCGCCGCTGTCCGATCGTATAGCGGATCACGCCATCATGTTCGCCCATGAGGCGCCCGTCCATGTGACGGATCTCGCCCGGCTGCTTGGCGTCAGGCCGCAGCTTCTCGACAATGTCGGCGTACTTGCCGTCTGGCACAAAGCAGATGTCCTGACTGTCCGGTTTCGCAGCCACCACCAGGCCAAGCGCCGCCGCAGCGCGACGCACGTCGGGCTTCGCCATGCCGCCTAGCGGAAAGCGCAGGAAATCCAGCTGCTCGCGCGTCGTTGCAAAAAGGAAATAGCTCTGGTCGCGATCGGCATCCTCGGCGCGTGCGAGCTGCGCACTGCCAGAACCGTCCGTCACCCGCCGGATGTAGTGTCCCGTCGCCATGCAGTCCGCGCCAAGGTCTTTCGCAGTCGCCAGCAGATCCTTGAACTTGACCGTCTGGTTGCACCGCACGCACGGAATGGGCGTCGCCCCTTTCAGGTACGTGTCGGCAAAGTCATCCATGACCTGCTCGCGAAAGCGGCTTTCGTAGTCGAGCACGTAATGCGGAATGCCCAGAGCCTCCGCCACGCGCCTCGCATCATGAATGTCTTGCCCGGCGCAGCACGCGCCCTTCTTCTTCAGCGCCGCCCCATGATCATAGAGCTGTAGCGTGACGCCGATGACGTCATACCCGGCAAACTTCAGCAGGGCTGCGACCACTGATGAATCCACGCCGCCGGACATCGCCGCCACAACCCGTGTCGCAGAACGCGGCTTGTCGAAGCCGAGATCCAACTCAGCCCCTGACAGGTCGACACTGCTCAGCCGGGAAAAATCACAGAAACCGCCGGCATCGGCCGCGGAGGTCGTATCGCTCATCGCTCGTCTCCAGCGGGTTCAAGGCCCGCAGCAAACTCATTTGACCGCCCATATAGGCAAACACGGGCCGCGCAGCAATCGCTGGTATTTCAAGCTTCCCGCCGCCATCCTCAGCGCCTAGCCTCATCGGGAAACAGACGGGAGCCAGTCGATGATCCGAACCGCCCTCATGGTCGCAGCCGCCGCGGCGCTTACCGCGCCCGCCTCCGCCGAAATCCGCGACTACTCCCCAGACGGCTTCGCCCTGCACTGGGAAGCGCCGGTGATGCAGTCCCGCGAAGCGCTATGGGACAAACTCATAACGCCATCGCGCTGGTGGTCGTCCGACCATACCTATTCTGGTGACGCCGCGAACCTGACGCTGGAACCGGTTCCCGGCGGATGCTGGTGCGAAACGTGGGATGGCGGCCAGATCCAGCACGGCCACGTCCTTTCGGTCCAGCCGGGAAAGCAACTGGTCATCTCGGCGCCCTTCGGCCCCATGCAATCGATGGCCGTCAACGCTGTCATGACAATCTCGATCGGCGAAACGGAAACCGGCGAGACCATGCTGATCAAGGATTTCGTCGCCACCGGCGCCAGTTTCCAGAATCTCGACGAGCTCGCGCAGGTCGTTCACATGGTCCAGGGACAGGCCTTCAAGAGCCTCGCTTCAAACGAGTAGCGCTCCAACCAGATCGTGCAGGGCACCTGCCATGAGCAATGAACCGGCGACCGGCAACCGCTACCTGTTCCAGACCTCGCAGCCGCGAGAGTTGCTCGCCTGCGTGGAGTTCGCCGCCCGGCAGGCTGACGAGGCTGCCGATGATCCGGGGGCATTCCGCTGGCTGGTCATCTCCATGGTGCTCGGCGTCCAGAACGCGTGCCTCTGCGCACTGGACTTCGACGATGAGTACGGAACGCGCGGCATGCGCTTCGCCGATGCACGGACGATTCGTCACTGGACCAGAAACGGCCGGAAGGGGCCGCAGCCGAAAGCGATACGCGATCCCAGGATCGTTTCACCGCTCGAACTGCTCGACCGCGTCGGCGACAGGAAATTCCTGCGCCCGCCCTACACGCTCCCGGTCACACGCCAGATCGCGTCAGACTTTGACGCGCTCAACGACCTCCGAAACACCTTTCTGCACTTTTCCGAGGACGGCTGGACGACCGATCTGCGGGAGATACCGCAACTCGTTCTGACCGCCTGCAAGATCATCCGGCATCTCGCGGTCACCCAGCCTGCCTACCTTCGCAACGCCGAGCGCGGTCACAAGGATCGCGTCGCTCACGCGCTTGATGAGATCGAATTAGCCATGGAGCACTACGGAGCGGGCTGAACCTCTTCGGCATCGGCGGTCGTCTCCGGCATCGCCGCGCCGTCATCGCTGTCGGCGTCCTGGTCCTGGGAAGCGCCATCAGTCATTTCACGTTCGGTGGGCGCTGTCGGATCGCGCACGCGCCAGATCACGTTGCCGACGTCATCGGCAACCAGCAGCGCTCCATCATTGGCGATCTGAACGCCAACGGGCCGTCCGCGCGCTTCATCGCCCACCAGGAACCCGGTAAGCAGATCAATCGGCTCGCCCGAAGCAACGCCATTCTCGAACGGCACGAACAACACCTTGTAGCCGCTGCGGGGATTCCGGTTCCACGACCCGTGCTGGCCGATGATCGCACCTTCCTCGAACATGGGACCCAGCTCGGCGCCTTCGGCGAACGTCAGCCCCAGCGAAGCGGTGTGAGCGCCAACCGCGTAGTCCGGTTTGATCGCCGCCGCGACCTTCTCCGGCGCCTGCGGCTCCACGCGTTCATCGACGATGTCCCCGTAATAACTGTACGGCCAGCCATAGAAGCCGCCGCGCTGAACCGAGGTGATATAGTCAGGAACAAGATTGTGCCCGAGTTCATCGCGCTCGTTGACCGCCGTCCACAACTCACCCGTCGTGGGGTTCCACGCCAGTCCGACGGGGTTGCGAAGCCCGGTGGCGAACAATTGTTTCTCGCCGGTCGCGACATCCACTTCCCAGATCGCCGCGCGCCCTTCCTCGGCCGTCATGCCCTGCTCGCCAATATTCGAGTTGGAGCCAACCGTCGCATAGAGCTTCGATCCATCGGCAGATGCGATGATGGTCTTCGTCCAGTGATAATTGATCTCGCCCGCAGGCAGGTCAGTGAGCGTCCGCCCCGCAGCCGTGATTTCAGTTTCCCCCTCGCGATATGGGAAAGCGACAATGCCGTCGGTATTCGCGACATAGAGCGTATCGCCGATCAGCTGCATCCCCATGGGTGAAGTCAGGTCTGTCAGGAACGGCGTCTGCAGCTCGGCAACGCCGTCCCCATCTTCATCGCGCAGCAAGGTAATGCGGTCCGCCGACGGCACAGCGGCCCCAGCCTTCTCCATCGCTTGCTGTTGGAAATAAGCGCGAATGCCGCCGCCGCTGTCGGGCTTGGGCTGAGCATTACTCTCGGCCACCAGCACGTCACCGTTGGGCAGCACATACAGCCAGCGTGGATGATCCAGACCTTCCGCAAACGCGACAACTTCCAGGCCTTCAGCCGCTGTCGGCCCCGAACCGTCGATCCATCCCGTGGCTTCGGCCACTTTCAGCGCGGGGATCAGCGAGCCGCTGGGCTCAGGCAAGTTCGGCGAAGCGCCATAGCCGACTGAAACGGGCTCATCGGCCGTGCCCGCGCAGGAGGCGGCCGCCAGCCCGAAGGAAATGGCGAGCAATGATGTCGAATAACGGCGGAGCATGTCAGAACCTCGAATTTCTCGGAAAGCCGACACCCACCACTCCCACAACCCCCAGATGCCGCGACAGTTCCACGTGGCTCGGAAAACGCGCCGATCAGGCGGGTCTGGTCAGTCCGAGCCGCTTACCGACGATGCGGTCGACCATACGCTTGGGGAGGTACTTCATCACAAGATACGTCAAAGGCGCGGGCGTCGCCAGCACGCGTGCGGCCGGCTTTTTCGCCGTCAGCTGCTCGCAGATCTTCTCGCCAATGTATTCCGGGGTCAGGCCCTTCTCCGCCATCTTCTCGAACTGCTCGAACATGGCGTCTATCGGCTTCACATACTCAGGCCGCACATCGCTCCCGTACTTCTCACGGTCCGCCTTCGACCAGATCGGCGTTGCAACATTCCCTGCAGCCACGATCGAAGCATCGACCCCGAACGGCATCAGCTCACGCCGCATGCTGTCGGTTAGGCCTTCAAGCCCGAACTTGCTCACATGGTATGGCGCCATCAGCGGGAACGCATTGGTACCGCCGACAGACCCCACATTGACGATTCGGCCAGGCTCGCCGGCGAGCGACCGGTCGACGCCAAGCAGCGGCGCAAAAGCCTTCACGCATGCGACGATCCCGGTCAGATTGACCTCAAGCTGCTTGCGAAAATCATCAAGCGGCATGCTGAGCAAAGGTCCGCCCACAGCGATGCCGGCATTGTTCACAAGGCCGCCCAGGGTGTGACCGTTGAGCGCTTCGCGAACTTCATCCGCTCCGCGCTGGACAGCGGCTTCATCGGTCACATCGAATTCGACAGCAGTGAAATTGTCGCCGAGTTCAGACCTCAGGCGCTTCCCGTCCTCACCGTTTCTGACAGACCCGAACACACGCCATCCTCGCGCAATCATCACTTCCGAAGCGCCTAGACCAATCCCGGACGATGCACCCGTTATGACTACGCTTTGACGACTCATGTATCGGCTCCGGCCCTCTATTCTCTGCAGACGCGCTCCTCAGCGAGTACGGCCAAGCCTGGCAAGCAGATCATCCGGATCCGCTCCCATCTCGCGCACGCTCTCTTCCCACCGGGCCAATGCGTCCCAGTAATAGTCGAAAATGCACGGGCTACATCCGCGCTCGCAACACTCGAACGGCTCGGGCTTGTTCGGCGGCGGAGGCACGGCCTGACTAGTCATGGGTCCCGCAATTCAGTTGCGTAACGCCAGTCTACCGCAAATAGTTCAACAGCGTCAGGTTCCGGATCGTATTGAACACGTTGGCCGACGCCTCATAGGCGAACTGGGCCTGGTTCAAGCGGACGGCCACTTCGGCAAGGTCAACGTTGACGATCTCGCCAATCGCCCCGTTGAGCGACTCCATCCGCGCCTGCTGCCTGTCAGTCGCCGCATCGACGTCATGGAGCATCCTGCCATTCTCCGACTGGGCGTCGAGAATCTTGTCGAACGCGGCGTCGAGGTTGGCCAGTTCGGCTTCCAGAGCAGCTTTCTGGGGCAGGGTCAGCTCGCCGCCAAACGGGCCAAGCGCGCCTTCGTCCACCTCGGCCAGACGTTTGATCGCCGCCAGCGCGTCGGTGATGATGTCATCCGCAACAAGGCCCGCTCGAACCGTGCGGTTCTCCTCGATGCGCAGCACCTGCGATTCCGCATTCTGCTCGATCGCGGTGTTGAGCGGATTGGCGGCCAGATCGGAAACGCTGTTGACCGTCACCGGCGGCCTGTCGTTCAGCACGCCGCCAAAAAGGTAACGACCGCCGATCGTGGTGTTCATCGCATCCTTGAGAACGGAAAACGCCTGCTCGATCTGTGACCGCACGCCCTCACCGCGCTCGAGCCCGATGTTCTGGAACAGGTCCTCGCGCAATTGCGAAACGATGTCGGCGGCTCGACCGATCGCCACATCCTGCAGCTCCATCCGCGTCCTCAGCTCGCGCGACGTCGCAAGAAACCCCTCGGTCCGCGCAACAAGCCGCTCGGCCGACACAAGCGTCTGAGCCTCACGGCCATAGCCCTTGAGGTCTTCCGCCTTGGTCTGCGCGGAACTCTGGCGCGCGGCCTCAACCAGCGCACGCTGGGACTTCCCAAGGTCCGCAAGCGCGGACATCGGTATCATCGCTGAGGAAACTCTATCCATAGCGTGGTCCTCCTCAGACCATGTTCAGCACGATATCGTAAAGATCCCGCGCGGCGCTGATCATGCGCGAGGCCGCCGCATAGGCCTGCTGGTAGGTCGTCATCTTGACGAGTTCCTCATCCAGATTGACCCCTTCTTCGCCAAGGCGGCGCTGGCGAACTTCCTCGCGAACCGACTCTGCGGCGACAGCAGCGGACTCCAGCGCCTCAGCGCGCAACGCAGCGTGCCCGGAAAGCCGCGCCGCATAGTCGATAATGGAAGCCGCCTGCCCGACCACGCCGCCAGCATCCTGGAACTGCACCAGCGCGGTACCCGCTGCCTCAAGCGCCAGCGCGCCGCGGCCATCGCCGGGCGACAGGACCCGCGTCCCGACAGCCGCGCCGGCCAGATCGGCCTTCGCCGTGGAGATCAGGTTTGGGTTGGCGAGGATCGTGTTCTTGATCTGGAGGTTTTCAGAACGCTGTGCCGGCGCCACTTCGCCGACGCCGAAGAAATCGGAAAACGAAACGTTCGTCGCGCCCCGCTGCGTCGTATCTTCCAGCACATCGATGCGGCTGACGCTGCCAGCGACCGGCGCCAGGCGGACACGGCCATTGGCGTCGATCGAAGCAGAACCATAGCCCGAAAGCTGTGTGTTGATCGCGTTGAGAAGGTCTGTGACCGATCCGCCAGCTGTGACGTTCACCGTGGCCTGGCGGATAACCCCGCCATTGCTGTCACGCACCGCCAGACGCAGCGTGCCCGCGCCAAACCCATGCGCGTCGCCGCCCTGCAACCCTGTCGCATAACTCGTCGGCTTGGACTTGGTGATCAGATCATTCAGCCCGAAGGTCTGCGCAAATCCACGTCCGAGCCGCGATGCCGGACTGGTGGGATCGTCAGCCACTACCACGCCGCGCCCGCCGGCCGCGCTTATCGACAGCGAGCCATTGGCGAACGCCGCAGCGCCATCGCCGTTTGCAGCGAGCCTTGTATTCAACGCAGTTTGGAAATCGCCGATCGAGTTGGCGAAAGCCGTGACGCCGCCAAGATCGTCCGTGACGGTGCCTGCCCCGAAGTCGATCCGGTAGTTGCGGGTTATCTGCCCGTCCGCATCGACAATCGCCAGATTGCTGGCGCCGGTGAAGCGCAGCGCGTCGCCCGCCAGCAGGCCTGTGTTCCGTCCGACAAGCGAGGTTGGCGCAGGAACCGCGGATCCGGCGTTGTGAGCATCGTTGATCGCATCGACCACGCCCGCGGCGAATTCTCCGAACGCCAGGCCGAGATTGACGAGCTCCTGATCCCGCGCGCGCATGAGACCCAGAAGTTCGCCGCCGCGCATGTGCGAGGCCATCGGCGTTTCTGTGGTGGAGTTCGGCTGCATGATGACGATGCCGGGGTATGCCGAACCCGAGTTGGCGGAAGAGTATCCAAACCGCGCCGCCTCGACGTCCACCAGCAGAAGTCCGTCGCCAGTCCGCACCTCAACACCGCCCAGCGAGCGCCCGGCGGTACGGATGTCGACAATCTCCGCCAGACGGTCGAGCAGCCGCGATTGTTCCGTTTCAGACTCAGCTGAACTGACGCCCGCTATACGCGCCCGCTGGATCGAGCCGTTGAGCTTGGCGATATTGCTCATCAGGGCGTTCGCTTCTTCCATGAGCGAGTAGCCCTGCCGGTGCGCCTCCGTACGTAGCTCCGAAATTTCGTTCTGCGTGGTGTCGAGCTGCGACAGCATCGTCTGCAGTTCTGACAGCGCCGAGCTGCGACGCAGCGAAGAAGACGGATCGACCGAAAGCGCCCCGAACGACTGCATGACCGGGTCGATCGTGGCAAAAACCGACCCGCGCTCCGACGGGTCGCCGAAAAGCCCCTGGGCACGATCGATATACCGCGAAAGGATCTCGGCGGCGGACACGTCGCCTGCGCCGCGCATCTCGGCCGCGGCGAGGTAGGCGTTCGCGACGCGCTGGATGTCGATATCGACGCCGGACACGCCTCCGCCGGACTGCCGCGTGACGAAGTGGACGTCCTTGCGCGAATAGCCCTCGGTGTTGACGTTCGCGACATTGCTCGACGTCGCCGCCAGCGCCTGCTGGTTGGCCATCAGGGCGGAGAGCCCGGTACCCATGATGCTGTTGATGCTCAAGGTCGCATCTCCAATCGCAACCAGGCAGAATCTGCCTGCTCGTCATGACGAGCCTAGGCGCCGACGCCTTCCAGTTCGTGGAGGATTCGCGGAAAATCCGCGCAATCGCGCTTCTGCGCCTATAATGAGCATCAGCCTCCCGGCCGCACTTGGTCGTTAACCAAGCAAGCAGCGGGCCAGATGCATCGCGTCTCCCCCACCGCCAACGCGTATTGAAAAGACTGACGTTTCCCCAGCTTCAGGAACTGCAAGTCCCACCCGTCACGAGCCTTAGGCGCGGGCAAGTATTGCCCACCACAGCGCAAACCTTGCCGGGCCAGAACACAGGTCCAGAACGCCAAGCACCTGAATTCGCGAGACAAATTACGGTAAACCCGCTGGCCTGCAGGTTGCAGGCTCCTTCCGATGCGGACAGTTCCGCCCACACGGAAGTAGATTATGCCGGCTGGCGATACTCCAATCCGAGGCTTTGAAGTCTTCACGCAGCGCGTGTCGAACGAGAGCTCGCGCCACGATACTGACGACGCGGATCGCCGTGAGTTCGCAGCGCTCGTCGATGACGCCCGAAACACAGGCGCGCCGCAACCGACAGATGCGCGCCAGTCCCGGAAGCCGGGCTCGCAACCCGCTGACCAACCTTCGCCTTCACCAACCGCCCCGAAGGAACTGGCGTCATCCGACGCTCCGGAAATCCCGCCCACTGAGGCCACCGCGACGCCACAGGAGACGGGTCAGGCGAATCCTGCCGTCCCCGCCCCAACGGTGGCCACTCCCCAGAACAAGCCCGCCCCTCTCCTCACTCACCTGCTGACCCAGCTTCAGCAACACACTCCCGAAGCGCAGCCAGCCGCCCCAGCAAGCCAGCAGGCCATCGCACCGGCCGCTGTTGCGGAACAACCCGTCGTTGCCCCGCTGCTCGCGACCGAAATCGCGCAGCCAGCTCAGGCGAACACCGCCACAACGACGGCGCCAGTGGATCCCGCAGCGCCTCAACAGCCAGAGACCGCCGCAGCATTGACCGGTAATCCGGCGGCAGCGGCGAACGCGCTCGCCGGTGCGCCAAAACAGCTGGCGCCCACCACGCCCGCAACGCCGACAGCCGGCGACACACCCCAAACGGCTCAACCCTCACCCACCGTCCCGCCCGCGCCGGAGGCAGGCCCCGGCGCCAACCGCCTGGCGGCAAGCCTCAACGCGCAAGCGCCGGCAATCGAAGCTGGCGGCGCGGCCAATCCCGGCTCGCAGAACCAGACGCAGTCGCAGGCCGGAACCACTCAGCAACCGGCGGCTCCCGCATCAGCCGCAAATGGCGCAGCGGCGCAGAAGCCCGCCAGCATCGGCGCGCCAGTCGTCGACGCCGCTTCGCCGGTCTCTCAGAGCGCAACCACCCAAGGCTCGGTTCTCTCAATCTCATCAACAACGCCGGCGACCGGCGCGACCGCCAGCCAGGCAACCTCCGCACCCTCCACGCCAACGCCCCCGCCAGCTCTCGCCGGCGCGTCACCAGCCGTGGTCCAAGTCTACTCGCGGATGGTCGAACGTTTCGACGGCAAGGCCCAGCAATTCCAGATCCGCCTCGACCCGCCTGAGCTTGGCCGGGTCAATGTACGCATTGAGATCGGAGCCGATCACCGCGTCCACGCCGTCCTCGCTGCTCATGACAGCAACGCGCTTGCAGACCTGATGCGCGGCCAGCGCGCACTGGAACAGTCACTGGCCAATGCCGGCATCGACCTTTCCGAAGAGGGCATTCGTTTCGAACTGAGCGATCAGAATACCAACCAGTCGTCACGCGGCGATCAGGACGCTGCGCCCGAAAAACGCACCCTACCTTGGATGCTGGACGCCGACACATCCGCTGCCGTCGAACAGGCAGTTGCACAGCAATCGCGTTGGTCCCGCTCGCGCATTAACGTCGTGGCCTAAGGTGACATCATGACGGATCTCGTCTCATTCGTACCGCCGGCGACCAGCACGGGACAAAGCGCAGCGGCGTCCGCATCCACGCTTGCCGACAATTTCGACACCTTCCTGACAATCCTCACGGCCCAGATCCAGAACCAAGACCCGCTCGAACCGCTGGACTCCACGCAGTTCACCGAACAGCTGGTGCAGTTCTCCGGCGTCGAGCAACAGATCCGCACCAACCAGTCCATGGAAGCCCTGATCGCTGCGACCCGCGCCAACGCCGGCGCGTCGCTCTCGGGCTATCTCGGCTCGACTGCGGAGGTCGACGCATCCGGCGCAGCCTTCAACGGCGAGCCTATCAATTGGCGATTTGCGCTGCCCCGCGACGCACAAAGCTCGCGCATCACTGTGACCAATGCGGATGGCGACGTCCTTTATTCGCAGGACGCGCCAAAGACAGCCGGCGCACACGATTTTGTCTGGAACGGCCAGCTCACAGGCGGCGCCACCGCGCCTCCCGGACCCTACTATCTCAATGTCGTCGCAAGCGATGGGGAGAACGAGCGCATCGAGGTCGACCACTCCGTGATGGCGCACATCACGGGCATCGACCTCACGCACGGCGAACCCGCGCTGACGACATCGAACGGCGTCTACGCGTACTCAGACATCCGGCGCTTCGTCAGCAACTAGACGACGCCAAGACCAATTTACGGGCGCAGAAGCGCTACTTCGCCAAGAACGGCCGAACCGAACAAGCGAACAGGCCTAGGGAGTAGCATCCATGAGTATCACATCCGCAATGCTCGCCGGCGCCGCCGGCATGCGCGCCAACTCGAGCACGCTGTCGGCGATCTCGGACAACATCGCCAATGTGAATACCGTCGGATACAAGCGGATCCGTACCGATTTCACCGCGGCCCTGTCGTCCCAGAACCAGCTGACGACGCACAGCGCCGGCGGTGTCCTGTCCAATCACTCGCACATGATGTTCGAACAGGGTTCCCCGGTCGCCTCCTCCGTGTCCACCCACCTTGCGATCCAAGGGCCTGGCTTCTTCGTTGTGCGCTCACGCAGCGACGACGCCGGACCATCGGACCCCTACCTCTACTCCCGCGCCGGCCAGTTCAAGCCTGACGAGGATGGCTACTTGAGATCGGTATCCGGTCATTACCTGCATGGTTGGCGCGTCCAGGACGACGGAACTGTCACCGCCAACCCGACTGATCTTGCCGCTCTTGAGCCGATCCAGGTCGCGGGGATCGCAGGCAACGCCGAAGCATCCACGCGCCTGTCGATCTCCGCCAACCTGCAATCCTCGCAGGCGATCTCTCCGGCTGCCGGGACCTATAACGTCGACACAAACAACATGGCGTCCGGGGCGGTCACGCCTGACTTCGAACTGCCGCTGCAGGTTTATGACAGCCAGGGCGGCCTTCACACGCTCACGATTGGTTTCCTGAAAACTGCGGCAAACACCTGGGCGACCGAGGTCTACCTTCCCGATTCTGAAGTGATCGCAGGCGGCGGCCTGGCCAACGGCCAGCTCGGCAGGGGCAATTTGGTCTTCACCGCCTTTGGTCAACTCGACACCGGCGCGTCCACCCTGCCAACAGCAGTGACGATCAACGCCAATGGCACAGCCGGCGCGCCGCAATGGGAAGCCGACCAGGGCGTCGCCACGCAGACGGTCCAGCTTCAGTTCGGCCCCATCAACGGCCAGGGCGGACTGACGAGTTTCGATGCGCCTTCGGTGCTCGGCACCTCAACGGTGAATGGGACGCCCTTCGGCGCCCTCGCCTCGGTCGATGTCAACGACGAAGGCTTCGTCACCGCGATCTTCACCAACGGACTGACGCGCCAGATGTACCAGATCCCGCTCGCGACCTTCCCCAACTATGATGCGCTTGCGCCCACCGATGGCGGCGTCTTCAGGCTCGCCCCCGGCACAGGCCAGTTGGCCATGCGCGCAGCCGGCGCTGCAGGTACAGGTGAAATCACGGCGAGAGCGCTGGAAGGCTCCACCGTCGACCTCGCGGAGGAGTTTTCCAACCTGATCCTCACGCAGCGGGCCTATTCCGCGTCGTCAAAAATTATCACCACCGCCGACGAAATGCTCGACGAGCTGATCCGTCTGAAACGCTAGTCGACGTGAAGGCGCATCGCGCTAGGCGTCTGTTAACCTCAAAACCGCCCGTGCCGCTGATGGCGTGGGCGGTTTTCGCGTTTCCGGCCGTATTTTCGGCCCGCAGGACAGGCCCCGCTAAGGTCGACAAGGCCGCAAACAATTCGACGAATTTTGCGAGAAAGCGCGCAGCGCCGCTCAGCGCGACCTTAAATTGCGTCCCGTATGTTCGGTCCCAATCGAGCAAGAGCAAAGGGATCGATTATGCTTACCCAGGAAACGCTCCGACCGACCGTCGTCGGTCCGGATGGGCGGAAACTCACGCTGGCCGACCTGCCCAAGCCGGGCATTCAGCGTTGGGTGACGCGCCGCAAGGCCGAAGTCGTCGCCGCCGTGCGGGGGGAGCTGCTGACGCGTGAAGATGCGTGCCGCCGGTATGATATCTCCGACGAGGAGTTTCAGGGCTGGGAGCGCCTGTTCGATCGCCACGGCGTGAAGGGACTGCGCACGACGCGCCTCCAGAACTACCGCTAGCAGCACAGAACACCATCAGGCTGTATTCGAGCGCCGGTCGCCTTATCCCTGGGCGGCCGGCGCTTCGCGTTTGATACACAGCCTGTTTGCCCCCTCGCCCGGTTCGTTAAGTCGTCGTTTACGCTGCACAGGGAAATTCCTGCCTACCTGCAAATCAGCAGGCAGAAATTTCCGGGCGAAGATGGCCGACCAGAATAACACGATCGCGAATCTTGCCCGTTCGGGCCGCATGCGGATCGCCGCAGCCTTGCTGGTGACGGCGCTGGTCGGCGGCAGCCTTGGCGTCATCATCCTTCGCGGTGAAAACGCCGGCAACGCGCTCCTCTATTCCGGACTCGACCTCGAAGAAGCCGCAGAGATCGCCGGACGCCTCGACACCGCCAACATCAGCTACTCGCTCGAAGGCGGCGGCTCCGCCATCTTCGTCAACCGCGCCCGCGTCGACCAGGCGCGTATGATGCTCTCCGAACAGGGCCTGCCCACGCGCGGCTCGGTCGGCTGGGAAATCTTCGACAAGTCCGATTCGTTCGGCGCGACGACCTTCGTCCAGAACATCAACAAGATCAGGGCTCTGGAGGGCGAGCTGTCGCGCACAATCGCCTCGCTCGACCTCGTCACCGCCGCCCGCGTCCATCTCGTCCTTCCCGAGCGCACCCTGTTCCAGCGTGAAGGCGAAAAGCCCAAGGCCACCGTTGTGCTGGGCCTGACCGGCAGCTCCATGAACGGCGAAAAAGTCCGCGCAATCCGCAATCTGGTCGCGTCCGCCGTCCCCGGCCTTGCAGTCAGCTCCATCACGATCGTTGACGACGAAGGACGCATGCTGGCCGCCGGAACGGACAGTGAGGAAGGCGGCGGTCTGGCCGGCGCGATGGGAGACGAGCGCAAGGTCGCGCTGGAGGAACAGCAGCGCCGCAAGGTTCTCGAGATCGTCGAGAACATCGCCGGCATCGGCGCCGCCCGCGTTCAGGTCTCGCTCGACGTCGACTTCAACCGAATCACCCAGAGCCAGGAAACCTTCGATCCTGACGGCCGGGTGATTAGGTCCTCCTCGACCATCGAGAACAGCTCCAGCTCCAGCGACTCCGATGGCCAGGAGGGGGTCACCGTCGGCAACAACGTACCCGGCGAGGAGCAGGCGGCCCCTGAAGCCGAAGCCACCAGCCAGTCTTCCCAGTCCAGCACCGAGGAGACGGTCAATTACGAAATTTCCCGTTCGACCCGCACCGAAATCATCGAAGGCGGCCGCATCCAGCGCATGACCGTTGCCGTCGCCGTCGACGATAAGCGCGTGCCGGGCGTTGACGGCGAGCCCGCCACCTTCGAGCCGCGCGCGCCGGAGGAGATCGACCGCATCCTCACCCTGGTGAAGTCGGCCGTCGGTTTCGACGAAAGCCGTGGAGACGTCATCACGGTCGAAAACATCTCCTTTGCGCGCCCTGAAGCGTCCCTCGACGGCGCGGAGCCGCCCGGCCCGTTCGACTTCGACAAGTTTGACATCGTTCGCGGCGTGGAAATCGGCGCTCTGCTAATCACCGCGCTGATGCTGGTGTTCTTCGTGCTGCGCCCCCTCATCAAGGGCCTGATCTCAAGATCGGAAGACGATCAGGATCTCAGCCTGCCGGCGCCTGGCGCCAACAAGCGCGCGCTTCCGCCGGGTGGCGGACACCAGCCGCCGACCGCGGTCGGCGTCCCGGATCCCGACCTGTCCGGCATCTCGTCTGAACCTCCGGGACCCTCCGAACCGGGCATCGACGTCGCGCGCATTTCCGGTCAGGTGAAGGCCTCCTCGATCAAGAAGATGTCCGAGGTCGTCAATCAGCACCCGGATGAGTCGCTGTCGATCATCCGCACCTGGCTCGCCGAACCGAACCGGGAGGCGGTGTGATGGCCGCAGCGAAGAAAAAAGAAGAAGCCCAGGAATCTTCCACAGAGCTGGCGGCAGCTGCCCCGACCGCACCGCCCCCAAGCGATGATGCCCAGCGCGGCGCACGAACAGTCCAGAAGGTCAACGCCCTGCACGGATCGGAAAAGGCTGCAATCCTGCTCCTCGCTTTGGGCGAAGAAGCAAAGCTCGTCTGGGAAAAACTCGACGACGACGAACTGCGGGAAATTTCTGCGGCGATGTCGAACCTCGGCCCCGTTCAGGCCGACATGGTCGAGTTCCTCATCAAGGACTTCGTCAACCGCCTGTCCGGCGCCGGCGCAGTCACCGGCTCGTACGACCAGACCCAGCGCCTGCTCGCTCAGTTCCTACCGGGCGACAAGGTCGAGAACCTGATGGAAGAGCTGCGCGGCCCCGCCGGCCGCACGATGTGGGACAAGCTCGGCAACGTGAACGAGATCGTCCTCGCGAACTACCTGAAGAACGAATACCCCCAGACCGTCGCGGTCATCCTGTCCAAGGTGAAGACGGACCACGCGGCCCGGGTCCTCGGCTCCCTGCCGCCGGAATACGCCCTGGAAGTCATCCAGCGCATGCTGCGCATGGAGCCCGTCCAGCGCGACATCCTCGAAAAGATCGAGGTCACGCTCCGCAACGAATTCATGACCAACCTGGCGCGCACGTCAAAACGCGACAGCCACGAACAGATGGCCTCGATCTTCAACTCCTTCGACCGCCAGACCGAGGGCCGCTTCCTCGCCATGCTCGAGGAAAGCAGCAAGGAATCAGCCGACCGCATCCGTTCGCTGATGTTCGTGTTCGAGGACCTGTCCAAGCTCGACCCCGGCGGCATCCAGACCCTCCTCCGCAGCGTCGAGAAGGACAAGCTCGCGCTCGCCCTCAAGGGCGCCAACGAGGAAATGCGCAATCTCTTCATGTCGAACATGTCCGAGCGCGCCGCCAAGATCATGCGCGACGACATGGAAGGCATGGGCGCGGTCAAGCTCAAGGATGTCGAAGGCGCCCAACAGGAAATCGTCAACAACGCAAAAGCCCTCGCCGACCGCGGCGAGATCATGCTGGCCGAAGGCGGCGGCGAAGACGAGCTGGTCTACTAGGAGCCCATGGAGTGTCAGGCAGCGCCTTCATATTCGACACGGAGTTTTCGCCGGAGGGCGACGTCCTTCAGGGCGGCGAGCGGTCATTCTATTCGCGCAACGAAGCCACTGAGCTCGCAAGTCGCGCACGTCAGGAAGGCGAGCAAGCAGCCCAGGCGCAAGGCGTCGCGGCGCTCTACGCCTTCATGTCCGACATCGGCGCCATCCATGCGGGCCTCGCACAGGCCGCCGCGCAGGTCCGCGAGGAAGCAGCGGAGCTGGCGCTGGCGGCAGCCCGCAAGATCGCCGACGCTGCGCTCGACGCAAACGGCCGGGGCTGCCGCCGAGGCGCTGTCCGAGGCGATCCGCAACCTCAAGTCAGGCCCGCAATCATCGTCAGCGTACCCAAGGACGCCATGCAGGCCCTCCTGCCCCACCTCGAAAAGCTCAAGGCCTCCGGCGCGGCCGACGCCATCCGGCTTGAGCCCAACGACAATGCGCGCCCCGGAGACTGGCGCATCGAATGGGACGACGGCGCGCAAAGTTTCGACCGCGAGCAGGTTGCGGATGCAGTCGAGGCTGCCGTCCGCGCCCGTCTTCAGGATCCAGTTGCAACCCAGCCCGATCTTTTTTCGGCTGCGTAGTGAAAGGCGAATGTCATGAGCACCAGTGATCTTGACCTGCCAGATCTCAAACAGGCCGCCGCGCCCGGCACTGCCGTTGGGCAGGCGAACCAGGGTCCCGCCCACTCTGAAGGCGGGTCAGAGGACGAACCGCAGAAACTCGCAGCAGACCTCCAGCCCGTCTTCGACGTGCCCGTCTCGGTCCAGGCCGTCATCGGCAAGACCAAGATGGAAGTCTCGGAGCTGCTCCGTCTTGCGCCCGGCTCCGTGCTCGAACTCGATCGCCGCGTCGGCGAAGCGATCGACATCTACGTCAACTCACGCCTCGTCGCGCGCGGCGAAGTCGTCGTCATCGAAGACCAGCTCGGCGTCACGATGACGGAAATCATCAAGAACGCGGAATAGGCCCATGACCCTTAGCCAGCCGCAGACCCAATCTCCCGGAGGAGCTGCCCAATGCGCGTTCTGATCGTCGGAACCCTCCAGGGACAATTGTCCAACGCCACGAAGATCGCCTTCGAGCGCGGCGCCAAGGTCGTCCACGCAGACACGGCCGCCGTTGCGCTCGAACTACTGCGTGCAGGTAAAGGCGCCGATCTGCTTCTTGTCGACGTCAACGAAGACATCTCAGGTCTCTGCGTCGCGATGAAGTCGGAGCGCATCGTCGTCCCGCTCGTCGCCTGCGGCGTCATGGCGACGCCCGAAATCGCAGCCGCCGCCATCCGCGCCGGCGCCCGCGAATTCATCCCTCTGCCGCCCGATCCGGAACTCATCGCCGCCGTCCTCGCTGCGGTTGCCGACGACGACCGCCCGATGATCGCCACCGATCCGTCCATGGTGGCGGTGAAATCATTCGCAGAGAAGGTCGCGCCGTCGGAAGCCTCGGTGCTAATCACCGGCGAAAGCGGCGTCGGCAAGGAAGTGATGGCGCGCTTCATCCACGCCAATTCCGCGCGCGCCGACAAGCCGTACATATCCGTGAACTGCGCCGCCATCCCCGAGAACCTGCTCGAAAGCGAGCTCTTCGGTCACGAGAAGGGCGCTTTCACAGGCGCAGTCTCGCGCCGTATCGGCAAGTTCGAGGAAGCCAACGGCGGCACGCTGCTGCTCGATGAAATCTCCGAGATGGACATCCGCCTGCAGGCCAAACTCCTGCGCGCCATTCAGGAACGCGAGATCGATCGCGTCGGCGGCGGCAAGCCGGTGCCGGTCGACATCCGCATCATCGCCACCACGAACCGCAACCTCAACGAAGCGGTCACCGCCGGCGAGTTCCGCGGCGACCTGCTCTATCGCCTCAATGTCGTGAACCTCCACATCCCGCCGCTGCGCGAGCGAGCACGCGATATCATCGCCCTGTCGACCTACTTCATCGACAAGTATTCGACCGCCAACGGCTTCAACCCGCGCCGCATCTCGAACGAGGCCCGCGAAGCCATCCAGAATGCGCCATGGCCTGGCAACGTCCGCGAACTCGAGAACGCAATGCACCGCGCCGTCATCCTCGCCCAGGGCGAGGAGATCCAGGCCGACGACCTGCGCTCGCCAGATGGCCGGCGCGTTACCGAAAGTGCCTTCGACGCACGCGCCGGCCATGCGGTCGCCGCGGCCGAAGGCGCACTGGGCCTCTCAGGCGTGCGCGTCGGGCAGACGGTCGCCGAAGTGGAACAGGAACTGATCCTCTCAACGCTGGATCACTGCCTCGGCAACCGGACTCACGCCGCCAACATTCTCGGCATCTCGATCCGCACCCTGCGCAACAAGCTGCGCGCCTACTCCGACGCCGGCGTCGACATCGCCGCTCCCGGCGAAACCAGAGCAGCAGGATAGACCTGAATGGCGCAGTCAGCGGCAATTCCAGGCGGATCGTTCAACCTGAACAACTTCGCGCGGCATCTGGCAAAGGGCGAATACGCCCTTGGCGCCGGCGTGATCGCGCTGGTGATCATGCTGATCATCCCGATCCCCGCCTTCCTGCTCGACTTCCTGCTCGCCATCTCGATCACGCTCTCCGTGCTGATCCTGATGACGGCGCTGCTGATCAAGAAACCGCTTGAGTTCTCGGCCTTCCCCACGGTCCTCCTGCTGGCGACCCTGCTGCGGCTCGCGCTGAACATCGCCACGACACGCCTGATCCTGTCGAATGGACACACCGGGCCCGACGCAGCCGGCAACATCATTCAGGCCTTCGGCGGCTTCGTGATGCAGAACAATTACGTCATCGGCGTCGTCGTCTTCATCATCCTGGTGATCGTCAACTTCGTCGTCATCACCAAGGGCTCGGGCCGTATCGCCGAAGTCGCCGCCCGCTTCACCCTGGACGCCATGCCCGGCAAGCAGATGGCGATCGACGCAGACCTCTCCGCCGGAATGATCACCGAGGACGAAGCCAAGGCCCGCCGCAAGGAACTTGAAGGCGAAAGCAATTTCTACGGCGCCATGGACGGCGCATCCAAATTCGTCCGCGGCGACGCCATGGCCGGCATCCTGATCACGCTGATCAACATCATTGGCGGCCTCACGATCGGCGTCGCGCAGGAAGGCCTCGCCTTCGAAACCGCAGCGAACTCCTACACCACACTCACCGTCGGCGACGGCATCGTCTCGCAGATCCCCGCCCTGATCGTTTCGGTTGCGGCCGGTATGCTGGTGTCCAAGGCGGGCGTCGAAGGCGCAACCAACCAGGCGCTCGGCACGCAGCTGTTCACCAACCCCCGCGGTCTCGCCATGGCCGCCGCTGCGGCCGCATTCGCCGGTCTTCTCCCCGGCATGCCGATCATCCCCTTCGCCTTGCTGGCAGGCATTGCTGGCTACGGCGCCTATCGCGGCTGGAAGCGTCAGGAGAGGGAGGAAGTCGAGAAAGCCGCCGCCGTGCGCAAGCAGGAACAGGCGGTCAAACCGAAGGAACAGCCAATCTCCGAAAGCCTGGCTGTGGATGAACTCAAGATCGAGCTCGGCTTCGGCCTCCTCGGCTTCATCAACGAAACGGCCGGACGCAAGCTCACCGACCAGGTCAAGGCGGTCCGCCGCCAGATCGCGACGGAATACGGCTTCATCGTTCCGCAGGTGCGCATCATCGACAACGTCGAGCTGGGCAACGACGAATATCGCATCCTGATCAAGGAAGTGGTCGCCGGCCGCGGCATCCTGCGCCCCGCCCAGCACCTCGCGATGGAGATGTCCGGCGACAACTCAACGCTTGTGGGCGAACGAGTCAATGAACCGGTATTCGGTCTCCCGGCCGTTTGGATCGACGGCGAATCCCGTGAGAACGCGCTCGTCGCTGGCTACACCGTGGTCGACGCGGCAACCGTCCTCACCACCCACTTCACCGAGCTCGTGAAAGAGAACATGGCCGAGCTGCTTTCGTTCGCCAGCGTCAAGGCCCTGATCGAGGAACTGCCCAAACCGCAGGCCTCCCTGGTCGACGACATCACGCCCAACCAGATCACGCTGTCCGGTATCCAGCGCGTCCTGCAGAACCTGCTGCGCGAACGCATCTCCGTGCGTGACTTCCCCACTATTCTCGAAGCGATCGCCGAAGCCACCGCCAGCTCCACCGACCTGCTCGCCGTCACCGAACACGTCCGCCAGCGCCTCGCTCGCCAGCTCTGCAATGCAAACGCCGACCCCAGCGACACGCTCTGCGTCCTGCCGCTGTCGGCGCACTGGGAGGAAACCTTCGCCAACTCTCTCATTGGCCAGGGCCCCGAGCGTCAGTTCGCACTCGATCCGTCAAAGCTTCAGGATTTCGTCCGTGACCTGCGGCGGGCGTTCGAAAGCGCCGGACAATCCGGCGACACGCCGGTCCTGCTCACCTCCGCTCCCATCCGCCCCTACGTGCGCTCGCTCGTCGAACGCTTCCGCCCACAAACCACAGTCATGTCTCAGAACGAGATTCACCGAAGGCCCGCCTGCGCTCCGCCGGCGCGGTCTGAGTCCACGCAAGAAGGTAGCTGCCATGAAAATGAAAATGTTCGCAGCCCCTACCGAGGAAGAGGCGCTCGCCCTCGTCCGGGAGGAACTGGGACCGGACGCAGTCATCCTGTCGACCTACGACGACGAGAATGGCCGCGTCGAAGTCCGGGCCGCCGTCGAACGCGTCTTCAGCCACCGCTTCGCGCCGCCACAGGGCGAGACAGTCCGGCCCTTCTTCAACCAGATGTCAGACATCCGCGCCGAGCAGCGGCAGGACACGATGCGCGACGGCCTGAGTGCGGCGCTGCACGCCAAGGGAGCGCCCGACGCCTTCATTCATCTCGTCGCCCGGGGGCGCGAAGATGGGCCCAGCCTCGAACGCCGGGCGCCCTGTCGGCTGGCCTCGAAGGCGCGCTCACCTTCGCGCCGATCCAGCCGGGCGTCGATCGCTCGCTGCTGCTGATCGGCCCTCACGGCTCCGGAAAGACGACGGCGACTGCAAAACTCAGCCTCCAGTTCGCCCATAGTGATTCGCCCATGCCGGCCCTCTCCGCCGACCTCGACGTTAACGGCCAGGCCGCCCGGCTCGCCGCCCTGATGAGGGCTCCTCGCGTCGCGGCCATGTTTTCCCCAGATTCCTTGTTCAAAACAGTCCGTCAGAGACAGGACGAAGGCGAACGCCTGCTCATCGACGGCCCGAGCTTCAATGCCGCCAGCGATCAGGACATGATGCGCCTTAAGGCATTGATTTCATGTATGGAAGTCGAGCCCGTACTGGTGATCTCGGCGTCGGCTCACCCGCTCGACCTGGAGGACGACGCCCGCGCCTACGCCCAGTGCGGCGTACGTCGCGTAATCGTGACCGGTCTGGACGCCGTAAGACGCCCAGGCGCCGCAATCGCAGCAATTTCTTCAGCTCGGTTAAGCATCGCTCAACTAGGTATGGGGCCTAGTATGGCCAGCGGACTAGCGCCCGCTTCGGCCGAACGCATAGCCCGCCTGCTGTTGGACGGGCAGCCGGAGACGGAATTGCTCAAGGGAGCCGCATAGATGAACTTCGGGTTCAGCAAGAAAGACGGTCGGTCCCCGCAAGCGCGGGTCGAACCAGCGTCAGTCATCGCGGTCGCCTCCGGCAAGGGCGGCGTCGGCAAGACGTGGCTCTCGACGACACTGGCCGCAAGCTTCGCCAGCATGGGCCGCAGGGTCCTGCTCGTGGACGGCGACCTCGGTCTCGCCAACGTCGACGTCCAGCTCGGCATCGCCCCGGAAACCGACCTCGCAGCAGTCGTCGCGGGATGGGTCGAACTCCAGGACGCGGTCTGCCCCGTCAACGGCGGCGCAGGCACGGCCTCAGGTTTCGACGTCCTGCCCGGCCGCTCAGGCTCAGGCGCGCTCGCCGGCCTGCCGCCCGAGGAAGCCGCAAAGCTCGCCGCAACCCTCACCTCGGTCGCCATGCAGTACGACACCGTGCTGATCGACCTCGGGGCAGGCATCGAGGAAAGCGTCATGCGCCTCGCACGCGCCTGCGACCGCTGCGTGATCGTCGCCAACGATGAACCAACATCGATGACCGACGCCTACGCCTTCATCAAGGTGCTGCGCGGCTACGCGCCAAGCGTCCAGCCGTGGATCGCCGTCAACATGGCCGACACCCGTGTCGCCGGACGCCGCACCTACGAAGCCCTCGCGCGCGCAAGCCAGACCTTCCTCGGCTTCCGCCCGCCAATGGCCGGCATCATCCTGCGCGACCCCAAGGTTCGCGAAGCCATCCGTCAGCAGAAGACGATCGTCCAGCTGGATCCCAACACCGCTGCCGTCGACGCCTTCCAGATTGCCGAAGCGCTCGTGCGCGGCGGCGCAGAATCGACCGAGGACAGCCAGTACGCCCGCAGCGCCTGACCTCGCGTCCAACCATCTCCGTAGTCCAATTGGGCCGGCGCCTCGCCGGCCCCTTTTTTTTCGTCGCTGGGTTGAAACTTGCCGCTCCGGGCCAAAACGGCTGGCCTCCGGCGGGTTTGTGCTGCTACGACCCTGTTCACTGAGCTTGGGCGGGGGACATCATGAGACTTGTTGCGGCCGTCATCGGCTTCCTACTCTTCACCACATCGCAGGTCGCAACAGCGAAACCGCCAGTCGAAGCATTCGGCGAGGCGCTCGCCGTCAGAAACGTCGAACTGTCGGAAACCGGCCGCCTCGTCGGGTTCCTAAACCGCTTCGGCGAAACCGATCACGTCGTCGTCTATGACTTCGCAACAGGAGAAAGCCGCTCCCTCCTCGCGCTGGAAAACGTCCGCGCGCGCGATCTCAGGTTTGTCGGCGACAAGTATCTCGTCGTCGTGGCCTCGAAACTGGCCGAGCTGCGATCCTACCGTGGCCGCTGGGAGCACTCGATCGCCTACTCGATCGATCTTGAGTCCGGTAAGGCGCTCCCGCTCCTGCGCGGAACAGAGCGGCTCTACCCGGCTCAGGAAGGCCTCGGCCGGATCGTCGCCGTCGATGACGATGGCGAACATGTCTATATGCCCGCCTTCCGCGGCGACCAGACCAACACGCCGAGCTACGACGTCATAAAGGTCAATCTCCGCTCCGGCCGCGGCCTTGCCAGCGGAGACATCCCGGGACAGGACAACACCCACGACTGGATCGTGGACGGCGACGGCAAGGTGCTTGCCCGCGAGGACTATGACGAGCGCAATCGCCTGCATGAGATCCGCGTCTACGATGGCCGCAGAAGCAACGCCATCTATTCGAAGCAGACCGACATTCCGGAAGTCGCGCTGACCGGCGTTTCCGCATCTGGCGACAAGCTGATGCTTGTCGGCACCGGCGGCTCCGAATTCCTTTCGCTCTACGAACTGGACGTGAACGACGGCTCCATCTCCGGACCCGTCCTACAGCGCGACGATGCCGACATTGAAGGAGTCGTGATCGATGAGAACCGCGTCGTTCTCGGCGTGCAGTATTCGGGCATGCGCCCCACCTACGAGATGTTCGATCCGGAGATCACCTCGGCGATCGCATCCGTACAGGAAGCCATCCCGAACGCATCGGTCTTCCTGTCGTCATGGTCACAGGATTTCTCGAAGCTGCTCTTCTACGTAACGGGCGGACTGGCGCCTGAACGCTACTACGTGTTCGACCGCACAACCGCTCAGTTCACGCAGATCGCTGCAGCGCGCCCCGAAATCACCGAGGCCGACGTCGGCGAAGTCATGACGATCGAGTACAAGTCGACGGACGGCCTGACGATCCCGGCGGTGGTCACCTGGCCCACCGGCGTCAGCGAGGACGCGCGCGAAGGCCTGCCCCTCGTCGTCCTCCCCCACGGCGGTCCGGAATCCTACGACTTCGTACAGTTCGACTGGCTGGCGCAATATCTCGCGAACGAAGGCTATCTGGTTCTCCAGCCGAACTTCCGTGGCTCCGCCGGACTCGGCAGCAGCTTCCGTCTCGCCGGCCATGGCCAGTGGGGACGCATGATGCAGGAAGACATCGATGCGGGCGCCCGCGCCCTGGCGACAATCGGGTGGGCGGATCCTGAGCGGACATGCATCGTTGGTTGGAGCTATGGCGGTTACGCGGCATTGGCCGCAGGCGCCCTGAACCCAACCCAGTACAAGTGCGTCGCGTCGATCGCCGGGGTCTCCGATCTCATCGACATGCTGGAACAGGACCGCAAGCAATTCGGCCCCGACAGCCTAGTCTACACCTACTGGAAACAGCTGATCGGCGACCCCGCAACCGACAAGGCCGCAATCGAAGCGATCTCGCCCTACAAGCTCGCACAGAACTTTGTCGCGCCGGTGCTGCTGATCCACGGCGACGAGGACACCGTCGTTCCTGTGCGGCAGAGCCGACGGATGGAGAACGCGCTCAAGGACGCCGGCAAAGAGGTCACCTACCTGAAGATCAACGGTGACGATCACAGTCTGGTCGCGAACGAAAGCCGCGTTCAGGCCCTGTCGGCGTTAGGCTCGTTTCTGCGCCAGCACATCGCACCCTGAACTCGATGTTCGCCTGACAAGCCCGTCCGGTTCACAGCCGGCGGCGCCTGTTGCAAGGAACCAATCATCGTCCAAGCGCATTCAGCTAATGACTCCCATTCAAGGAGAATTCAGTCATGTCTGCGTTTGCGCTTTATGTGATCGGTTTCATCGTCCTCGCCGCCGGCGTCCTCGTCGGCCTGAACCTTCTGGGCGTGTCCGCCCAATGGCTCATGGTCGCGGCGCTCGTCATGGGCGGCATCGGCATCGTCTCAGGCGTTGCAAGCACCAAGCGCAAGGACCTGCCGGAAAACTAACCCAGCGTTCGACCGAACGAGCAACGGCTAGCGTCGGTTGACGCCTCGCAGCGCAGCCTCGTCCAGCTGCTTCTGCTCAAGCTCCGCCGCGAGTCGTGCCTTGCGCGCCTGTTCTGGGCGATGAGTTGTTCGAACTTCGACTTCTCACGGAACGCAATCGTCAGCTTCGCGCGCAATTCATCCAGCACCGCGCGCTGCTCGACGATCTGGCGCTCTAGCTCGCTGCGCTCAGCTCTTTGTCGCCCCATGTAATTACCCGCGGCGATCATGATCGTCACATCGCTGCTGCTCGCAGCCGCGCTCGCATGCGATCTGCCGAGCGCAACGAGCTTCTCGTTCAGGCGCGATAACGCCTCCGCAGCCGCTCCAGCCTCGCGGCTGACCTCATCCAGTCGCCCTTGAGCAACTTTCAACAGCGTCTCGAACGTGCTCATCTGGGCGCAGCCGCGACACGGCCGCCAGCCCCGCCAGCACTACCCGCCCCGTCGCCCGGCGCGCTCAGCACATGCTCCAGCTCCGCATACGACTGCTCCAGCGAAATCCGAGCGCCCGTATCCTGCGTCAGGAACGCCTCCAGCTGCGGCTGCAATCGCACCGCCTCGTCCACGGCCGGGTCCGCCCCGCGCACATACGCGCCGATCCTCACCAGTTCCTCCATGTCGGAATAAAGCGCCATCGACTGCCGGGCCCGCTTGGCGATCGCCGCCTGCTCCGGCGTCATCAGCGCCGGCGCCAGCCGGGAGATCGACTTCAGCACGTCGACAGCCGGGAACCGGCCGCGCTCCGCAATCTGCCGCGACAGCGTGACGTGGCCGTCGAGGATCGCGCGAACCGCATCCGAGATGGGTTCGTTATGATCGTCCCCGTCAACCAGCACTGTGAACAGCCCGGTGATGTGGCCCTGCGCCTCGCCCGGTCCGACCGCGCGTCCCGGCCCCGCCCGCTCAAGCAGCCGCGGCAGCTCGGTAAACACTGAAGGCGTATAGCCGCGGGTCGTCGGCGGCTCCCCCGCCGCAAGCCCGATCTCGCGCTGCGCCATGGCAAAGCGCGTCACGCTGTCGATGAAGCACGCGACCTTTTTGCCTTGGTCGCGGAAATGCTCAGCTACGGCCATCGTGAGCCACGCCGCCCGCCGCCTGCGCGGCGCAGGCTCATCGGACGTAGCCGTGATGATGACAGACCGCTTGAGCCCTTCGGCGCCGAGTGTGTCCTCCACGAACTCCCGCACCTCGCGTCCCCGCTCCCCGATCAGCCCGATCACGACGATTTCCGCTTCGACATTCCGCGCCAGCATCGAAAGCAACGTCGACTTCCCGACCCCGGAGCCCGCAAACAGACCAATCCGCTGCCCCTGGGCGCACGGCGCAAACACGTCCATCGCCGACACGCCGAGCGGCATCGGATCACAAACGCGTGCGCGCGACTGGGGGTTTGGCGCCAGCGCACGCACCGGACGCGGCCGGTTGCCGGCGATCAGCGGCCCCTTGCCATCCAGCGGCTCGGCATGAGCGTCGATCACCCGCCCCAGCCAGCTCTCGGACGGCCGCACCGTATCGGCCTGCATCGAGAACACGACCTTCCCCGGGCGCCAAACCCTCCACAGGATCTGACGCCAGCATGATGGCCTGACGGTCCCGGAACCCGACGAGTTCGCCCCGCGGCCCGCCTGCCCCGCCAATGCGCGCTGAAGCCCCTATTTTCAGGGCTTCAGGAGGGCCGGCGACCTCGATCCGAAGCCCCTCAAGGCCGACGACGCGGCCTTCGAACTGCACTCTCTCGAGCGATTTCACGTCGCGTATGGCAGCAGCGAGCATAGGCAAGCGCTCCGAATCCCAATTTGGTTAATCCAGACTGAGAGTAGGAGTTCGCCGTTCCGAGGTTTCATTCGGATTAACATCAGGAACGTCACACACGCGTCTTGCAGGACATTCATTTACCCGGGTGTTCAGCAAAAAATGGAATCAGGATAAGCAGTTGCTTGTGCTGTTCACGGGCGGAATCTGTCCCGTTAACTTTTTCACAAGGATTCCAGCTGTTTATTAGTGATGGTTAACGCCGTCACGAGCGAAGCGATTCGGGAGAGCGATATGCGGGTCCTGTTGGTTGAAGATGATGAGTCAGTTGCGCGCAGCATCGAGCTGATGCTGAAAGCGGCCGGATTCAACATCTACATCACGGATATGGGGGAAGACGGCGTCGATCTCGGCAAAGTCTACGAATACGACCTCATCATCCTCGATCTCGGCCTCCCGGACATCTCCGGCTACGACGTGCTGAAACAGCTCCGCATGTCCCGCGTGAACACGCCGGTCCTGATCCTGTCCGCCAACCCGGATATCGAAGCCAAGGTAAAAACGCTCGGCTACGGCGCCGACGATTACATCACCAAGCCGTTCAACAAGGACGAGTTGGTCGCGCGCATCACGGCGATCGTCCGCCGCTCGAAAGGCCACGCCGAGAGCGTCATCCGCACCGGCGACATCCTGGTGAACCTCGACGCCAAGACTGTGGAAGTGAACAACCAGCGCGTTCACCTCACCGGCAAGGAATACCAGATGTTCGAGCTGCTCTCCCTGCGCAAGGGGACGACGCTCACCAAGGAGATGTTCCTCAACCACCTCTACGGCGGTATGGACGAACCCGAACTCAAGATCATCGACGTCTTCATCTGCAAGCTGCGCAAGAAGCTCGCGCAGGCGACCGGCGGCGACCACTTCATCGAAACCGTCTGGGGCCGCGGCTACGTCCTGCGCGATCCGGATCCGCGTCAGGCCCAGCACGAAACGCAGACGGCGGCAGACGAAGCCGCCTGACCGGCGCACCAACGCACATCATGACAAAGGGCGAGGCCAGCGGCCTCGCCCTTTTTCTTTGTTCGCAGTGCCAGGTGAATTCCTAGGCGGCCGCCCGCAGGTGATGCTCGCGGTTCTGCTCACGCAGCTCCAGCGCACGCTTCTCGAGGTCGCCGATCAGCAGCTTCACGTTCTTCGAGTTCGAACGGAACGCGATGTCGAAGATGTCGCCCACGAGCGGGATGGCGCCAAGCGTCATGTCGAGCGCCCAGTTGCCCACCATCTTCACCATGGTCCACTTGCGCGCGCCCTGACGCCGCGCTTCGAGGATGAGGTAGAGGCCGATGCCGCCGGCGGCGAGATCGCCGACCACGGGAACAAAGCCCAGCAGCGCGTCTGCGCCGAACCTGACCCCGAACAATGAGAACTGCCGGTCCATCAGCGTCTCGAGACGCTTCAGGCGGGCGATGCAATCACATTTGTACGACATGTTTCATCCGCTGCTATCGCTGACCGTTCTGGTCGGCTGCACAACTTCAACTCTCATGCTTAACAAAAGTTCACCCTGAGTCAGCACAAGAGCGGCGGCGTGTACGCCTATTTTTGCAACGCAGCAATGCTGATTTGAGTTCAATCCACAACCGGCCCGGCCGCCCACATCGGTCGCCCGCCAGCGTCAAGAGAAGCCAGAAAACGCATCAAAAACAGCGGACTAATTCCGCAGCGCCACCCCACCTGAGGCGCGGGCAGAACATATCACCCGGAAAATCTGCCCGATGAAGCCCGCCTCGAAGCCGGTTATTCTGCCGACTGTCCGCAGCTCGCCGTTGCGCAGTAAGCAGCAGTCTGCCGCTCCACGATGCGCAGGAAGTCGCCCATCGCGATGTCCATATCGATCAGGTGCAGACCCCAGGATGGGTCAGGACCGGTCGCACGGATCACCTCGCCGCCGACTTCGTCTGTACGGGGATCTGACGGATCTGCGTTCACATGCATTTCGAGATACGAGAAGGTTTCGTTCGCGGCGCATTGCGTCGAGATCAGCCCCGGCGTCCGTACGAACGGCGTCGAGATATCCGGCGCCGGTTCCAGCCAGGCCGGCTGATCCGCTCCGCCTGATCCGTTCAGGAACCCCTCGGTGAGAAAATACGCATCGCTTTCCGCAAGCGAGTTGCCCGCAAGGTCCGCAGGGTTGGTGCACGCCGCCACCATGCCCTCGCTTGCGCGCCCGAAGCGCGACTCCTCCGGCGGCGGCGAACCTTCGCGGAATGTTGCGTAGGTGATCACACACCCGGTCTGGTCCTCAGCCTCGCAAACCGGCACCGACTGGAAATTGCCGCCGACAACTTCGCCGGGCGGCACCATCACAGCGGTGCCCAGCAGCATGGCGGACAGCATTTGCTCCTGCAGCGGCTTCCCGTCGATCTCGTTCTGGATCAGTCCGCGCAGCACGCCAGCGCCCTGGCTATGCCCGACCAGCACAAACGGGCGTCCATCATTCTCGTTCTCAAGATACCAGTTGAACGCATCGGACACGTCCTGCAGCCCGCCAATCCCTGCCGGCGGACGCTCGCCTTCTGGCGCAACGCCCGTGGCGGCAGCCCGCAACGCCGTCAGCGTGAACTGGCGATACAACGGCGCGTACGTACGGCACACTTCGCCAAACCGTGCGAACTGGAGCTTGATATCGTCCAGCTCCATCGCATCCGGCTCCCAGTCGGAGAGATAACCCGGATCCAGCGACACCGTCGGATAAACAAAGAAGCAGTCGACAGACGGCTCGGCGGCCGCTTCAAACTGTTCGACGCTCGTCGATCCATCCGCGTTGATCACCGTCGCATCCAACGACACATCGCATGCATCGGCGTGCGGCCCCGGCTTGCAGAGCCAGAGATTGTCGTTGGAATAATCCGCGCGCTCCACCAGCGGATCGGGCAGGCCGCTGTCCGCGGCGTCCATCATCGCCTCGGCGTCTTCGCTGCCGTTAGCCGGGACGCCATCGTCCGCGGGCGCACAACCGAACGCGAAAGCCAGCGCCGCAACGCCGCCGAATATGTGTTTCATGGTTCCGCCCTGACCTGATCTGGTTTCCCGCAGGCTAGAGCGCCGCCATTGCCGATGGCAAGACGCTACTCGACAGGATCGGCGCAACTGGCCGCCGCATTCACCGGATTGCAGCGCGCGACAGCCCCGCCCGGCAGGCCGGCCCGATAGTCCGTTCCGAACCTCTCCGAAGCCTGCATATAGTCCGTCGAGATATACTGCGCGCCCGACGCCAGCGCCGCCTCAAGCCGCGACGTATCGCCAGAGCGCGCCTCGCGCGTATCCGCATCCGCCCGCGTCCGCACGAGGAAGCCCTGGGCCACGCGCTCAGCAATCAGCGCCTGATCGCCCACCGGATCGTTCATCGTGAAGTAAGCAGCTTCCGGGGCGTCGGCATGCGTGTTGATGAACGCCAGCCTGCCGCTCAGCGAAGGATACCCGTCAGCATAAAGCGCCGTCGTCTCCGGACCGTTGTCGATCCCGAAGATCACCCGTCCCCGCGCCTCCTCGAGATCGGGCCAACCTCCAGCCATGACACGCGCGCGCAGGCTGTCGCCCTCCCCGGCGATATCATCGGGCGCAATGATCTGCTCACGCGCGAAGACCGAAAGGATCTCCTGATCCATCAGGTCGAACGCCGCCTTGTCCCACGGCAAAACTTCAACCGCCCCATCCCACGAGATGCCGGACGATTTCGTGTTGATCATCAGCAGGATCGGAACGTGATCGCGATTGGCGTCCGACCAAGCCTTCACCTGCTCAAGACAGGCGATGAACGTCAGGCAGTGCGAGCGGTAATCGATGTCCGGCGTGTGAAACACCTTCAGCCCCGTCCCCATCAGCTCGGACGTATCAAACGGGGGAGCATCGCTCCCTTCGGCCGCCAGCATCCTGGGGCCAAGTGGGTCGACATACCGACCGCCCTCGGGGTCATAGTAGGGATCAAGTTCCAGCTGGCGCGCCCCGGCGTCCAACTGCTCAGCGATCGGCGGGTGCCCGTACTCGAGCGAACGCGCCCCTTCAGCGTTCACCGCCGCGATCAGCGCCAGCTCCGGTTCGCTCAGCCACTCCTTGAAAGAATTGTGCGTCCCGATCGTCTGGATCTGGTTTGCCCGAACCACTGGCTCAGACACCGCGTCAGCCTGCGACGAGGGCGCTTCCGCAGTACAGCCCGCGACTACCGCGACAGCAGACGCCAGCAGGAAAAGTCTCATATCGTCGCCTCCAGCTTAAACGCCCATTCTGCCACCCAAATAACTCAGCAAGGTGACGACGCCGACACGGACGCTAGTCGTCGTCCTCCTCGTCGTCTTCGTCATCGTCTTCCGAATGCGGCAGCGTCAGTTGCCACGACAGGCCAAACCGATCCTGAAGCCAGCAGAAGCGACGCGCAAAGTCGTACTGCTCATAGGGCATCAGCACCTGCCCCCCGTCGGACAATGCCAGATAGACCGCCTCGATCTCCTCGAACTCTTCGAACTCAACGAACATCGAGAACGACGGCGTAAATCCGAACTCATGCTCGGACGGACTGTCGAAACAGATGTATTCCCTGCCGCACAGCTCGAACCGCGCCTGGTTGATCGTGCCCGGCTCCCCCGGCCCGTCCTCGTCGAAATGCACCACTTCAAGAATCCGCGCATCGTCGAACAGCGAGACGTAGAAGGTCATCGCCTCCTCCGCATCGCCCTCAAACATCAGGAACGGTGTAACCGTCGTCGCCATGAACGCTGTGCTCCTCGTCTCAACCGCAGCTAAGGACGCACGCGCAGGTCTGACTGGTGAAACCGGATATGCGCCCGCCTCAGGCTGCGTTTACAGCCGATGCCGACAGCTTGAAAAGCCCGTCCGCCCCCGCCTGCGCAAATCCTTCCCCCTGCGCGCCAAGCGTCTCGCCGGCGCCCAGCATCAGGAACCCGCCATCCTTCAACTGCAGGCACAGCTTGTTCAGGGTCTCATTTGCAAGATCGCGGTGGAACCCGCCCAGCACATTCCGGCACAGCACCAGGTCGAAACTGCCCAGATCGCCAATCGGCTGCAGCAGGTTGTGCTTCTTGAAGGATACCCGCGACCGGATGGTCTCGGACAGCCGCCAGTGCTCGTCATGCTGCGTGAAGTATTGCATCAGCATGCGGATCGGCAGCCCGCGCTGCACCTCGAATTGGGTGTACAGTCCCTGTCGCGCCCGCTCGAGGCAGCGGTCTGAAATGTCGGTCGCGATGATCTCGATTGGCGTACCGCCGGCCAGATCGAGGTTCTGATCCAGCATCAGTGCAATCGAATACGCTTCCTGCCCCGTCGAACACCCCGCGCACAGGATGCGCACGCGCGACGACTTGCGGGCCGCGACAAGCTCCGGCAGCACCCGCGCGCGCAGCGCTGCGAACGCGGCGCGGTCGCGGAAGAAACTCGTTTCGTTCGGTATCAGCGCATCCACGAGCCCGCCGATCAGGCGCTCTTCCTTGCGCGAGCGCATGACATGAATGAGGTCCTCGATCGACACGAGACCCTCGCGGCGCGCCAGTGGCGACAAACGTCCTTCGAGAAGGAAGGCCTTGTCCGCCTTCATCTCCACGCCAGTGCGCTCGGTCACCAGCCCGGCGACAAATTCGAAATCGTGGTAGTTCACAGCCGCTACTCCGTCAGGCTGGGCGCACGCTGGCGGGCCGCATCAGCGAAGCCCTACTTCGCCAAACTTGGAGGCAATGATCTCCGAGTCGAACGGCTTCATGATGTACTCGTCAGCGCCCGAGCGCATGGCCTCGGCGATATGCGAAAGATCGTTCTCGGTCGTGCAGAACACGACCTTGGGCGCGTCGCCGCCCGGCTCACGTCTCAGCGCCCGCAGAAAGTCGATGCCGTTCATCACCGGCATGTTCCAGTCCAGCAGCACTGCGTCCGGCATTCTCGTACGGCAGGCTTCCAGCGCCTGCTGGCCGTCCGCGGCCTCTTCGGTGGTGAAATCCATGTCTTCCACGATGCGGCGGGCGACCTTGCGCACCACCCGTGAGTCATCGACGATCAGGCAACGCTTCATCGCAAACGCCTTCCTTGACGCCGCCCGGCTCGCGCGGTCCCGCGCTGGCGACTCAGCTGTTAATTCGTACGCTCAGTTAACCAGCAAACTGTTGTCGATAGCGTTAACGTTGTCTTCGTCCTGATCCCCGTTGGCCGCGATTCTGAGCCGGCTTACAAGCGCGCCATCCGCCCCATCCACAACCTCGATGCCGGACATCATCTCCCCGGCAATCTCCTCGATCCGCCCCACAGCGGCGAGCAACAGGGCCTCGCTGCCGGAAAACCGCTGCAACCGCCCGTCCCTCAACCCGCCAGCCAGCCTTTCGACCGCCTCCGCCACTGCCTTGAGCCTTGGAATATCAAGGTATCGTGCAGTCGCGCTGATCGCCGCCGCCATCCGGAAGGCCTCAGCGACCGCATCGCCGCCGTCTCCCCGCCCGGCCTGCCCCGCGCGGTCCCGAACGATCTCGGCATTCTCAACGGTCTCAGCAAGGAACTCGGCGAGCAGGTCGTCCATCGCAATGGCTTCATCGCAGCTTCGGTCAGAAGCCGTCAGTCAGCCTGCATCGCGTTAAGAAACCGCTCTACGATAGAGCCACGCCAACTTAATCGAATGAGGCGACCGGCCCCTTCGCGACCAGCCCGGGCCCGTCAGCCGTCGTCGCCGCTTCAATCGAGAAGCCCAGCTCATCTGCGATCTCGCGGATGAAGTACGGCTGGATGCGGCCGCCGCCCCATCCCTCGTCCGGCTGAGTCCGCTCAAGCGCCCCCACAATCGCGGGCCGCAGCCCCTTCTCTGCCCCCTTGGCCACACACTCCAGAACCAACTGCCCGCCATCCTCGCGCGCGCTCGCCTTCATCGCTCCGTCCTTCGGAACCGACTCGATCACCAGCAGCGCCATGTTCATGAACAACCGCGCCTGCCGGTTCGAGATGTTCTGCGTGTCCAGCGCCCATTCCACCGTCCGGCGCTCACGCAGGCGCGCAAACTCCGAAGCCCGCTGCTTCATCTCGTTGAGGTTGCAGGCGTTGTCGTTGAGCTCCTGCGACCCGATCGTGAACCGCAGGAACTGCACCTGCGCAAACATCTTCTCGATCCCCTCATTGACGAGCTCCGCGCTCATCTTCCGGGTCATCTCGTCTGCGCCGGGGTCAAGCGCCGATTCAAAACCAGCCATCACTGCCGTCAACGGCGAGGACACATCATGAAGAATTCGCGACGCGACATACGCCGCCAGATCCGTCTTCTGCATGCCAACTCCCGGGGACAAATCATCTGATCTGGCGGGAGGCTATCGGAACTCACCCCAACTACCCAAGCCTAAATTTTGGGCTCAAATAGAACAGGCCGCCTCCGGAAGCGAAGGCGGCCTGCATCCCAAGTTAGCTTTTGATACGTCCGTACTAGGGCTTGCGCTGCCAGGGCTGCCCGGCGCCCGGATTGACGGCCTCGCCGCTCATCGCGCGCCCAATCTGCTTTTCCGCCGTCAGTGCAGCGATCGTGCTGACCGACTCGCCAGTACGCTGCGACGTCTCGGTATAGATCGACAGCCGGCGCGCATTCACCTCATCGACGCGGCGTCGCAGGTCAGCAGTCGCGCGCGAAGAATCCGCGATCCCGAGATACCCGGTGTACATCTCGCCAACGATCCCCTGCGCCTTCCCTGGTCGATCACGGCGTCCTGCGCCACCGCAGGCTGCAGCGACAGGCTGGCGAGCGCCATGACCAGCGCAGCAAACATATTGCGGAACAATCTCATGATGAGTCTCCCGTGTCCCTAGAACGCATCCGGGTTGGACTGGATGAGATCTCGATCTCGCGGTCCAGCCGCACCCGCACTTCCTGATCAATCTTGACGTTGAGATTGATCTCGATCGGCTTGTCCGGCGCCTGCAGCTGCACGGTCGGCGTACAAGCCGCCCGGCCGCAGCCGCAATTCCGATCGCCAGAGATGGTCTAGTCCACTTCATCTGCTACTCCCCGGCGCCGCCTGCCTGTGCAGACCTTGCTAGACTTGCGCCCCAATGCGCGCCCGTCAATCAAATCAATCAACCACTGCTCTTCCGCCGCGGATCTGGGCCTCAACCTCGGCGCGCGGGCGGTTCAGCGTATTCAGAAGCTCCGCCAGCTCGCTTTCGATGCCGATATTCAGCTTGAACGGGGCGCCCGCAAGCACTTCAGGGTTCATGCCCTCCACATTCAGCGTCAACATCATCGTTCCGGCCACATCTCCATCCAGTCCCACCTTCAGGACCCGGTAGCGAAAATCCTTCAAGGCATCGAACAGCATTTTCGCGTTCTCGTTCGACTCGGCGGCCGCATCAGTGGTCTCGCCCTGATACTGGATCACACCGCCATCGTCCGATGCTTCCAGAACAGCATTGTCGATCCGGGCTGAACCCGTGCTGAACACCACTGGAAAGCTGCCGTTCACAATCCCCTGAATGCGCGTATCCGGAACCTTGAACAGCTCAACGATTTTCGCGAGGTCCCAGTCCACGGCATTCGCGACGATGCGGTTCTCGACCGGACCAAAATTGAACGTGGCAGGCTGCAACCGGATCATGCCGCCGGCAAACGGCCACCGCGCATCCTCCAGCAGGACCTTGTCGAACCCATCCATCTGGAAGCGCAGCGCGCCGTCCTCGATCGGGAGCCCCAGCGTCACCTTTTCGATCAGCAGCGTCTGCCCCGGCTCCGAGCGCATGTTGAGCACGTCTGAAATCTCGACCGCCCCGGTCACGCCCTCGAACACGCCGGCCGACGCAACCGCGAACCCCAACCCGCGCAGGTTCAGCAGCGCCGACGTTTCCAGCCCCTCAGCAGACCATGCAGCCTTGCCGGAAAGGTCCACACGTCCATTGACGTTCGCCGCCCCCCTCAACACCGGTGAGAGATCCTTGGGCTGAAACCCGCGAGGGCGAAAAATCAGCGGCGTCTCGGCAAACGTCATCTCCCCGCGCGCCTCGTCCAGGCTGTGCCGCCCGGTGACATCGGCAACCTGAACGCCGCTATCGATCGCGGTGAACCGACCGTCGAAGGAAGCGACCCCGTTCGCGAGTGCCCCGCCGCCATCAAATCGCAACGACTCGAAAACGTGCGTCCCACGCTCGCGCGGATCCGTGATGACAAAACTCATGTCACGCAACGACCCACTGATCTTGCGTGCGCCGCCGCCCGACAGGTCAAATGCCGTCGAAGCGTCTTCGACATTGGCGTTGCGGGTGACGGCGCTCACCTGCGTCACACGCCCGTCGACCCGCCACCCGTTTCCCAACCGCGCCTTGCCTGAAATTGCGCCCACCTCAACCGGCGCGCCGCCATCGCCAGTGTGAAACAGCAGGCCGGAGGGCTGCACGTTGAAGTCCACAAGCGTCGCGTCATCCCGCGTCCACGACACCCGTCCGCCGCCAAACCGCAGACGCCCCGTGAAATTTCCGCCCTCCAGCGGCGTCTCGAACGACGTCAGCCGCCCCCCGCCGCTGAGCACGCCATCAGCACCCGTCGCGAGGGCGCCCTCCGGTTGATACGTCAGCGACCCCTCTCCAAGGCGCGTCCCGCCGATGACCGCGTTGTCCCAGTCCACGCGCACGGGCTTCGACGTCGAAGCCGTCGAAGTCTCCGCCGTCCAGTCCGCCTTGATGTCCGCATCCGTGCGGAGCCGTGTCCAGCGCACCCCGCCAAGAATGCCGCTAACGGTGGCCGCCACGCCGCCCGAAAACGATCCCGTGTCGCCGTCGGATGCATAGACGGCGTCACGAACATCCGCGGAAACAATCTCGTCGCCAGCCGCCCACGACCCCAGCGACCCCGACGCCCGTACGGCCACGCCAGCATCATTGCCGCGCGCCTCGGCAAGCTCCAGCCGCAATGGCGGACCGCCTCCCCCGGCCGCCGTCATCACACCTTGCGCCCGCCAGCCGCCATTATCGCCCCGCAGCAGCGACATGACAGGCGCCTCGCCTCGCCCCTCAAGCTTCAGCGCAAACCCGCTCGCCGCCTGCAGTTGCGCGCCGTCGAGCGCCGACATGTCGCTCTCACCATCCTGCAGCTGGAACGACCACGGCAGCACCATGTCGAACTTCTCGCCCGCCCTGCGGACCGTCGTTTCAGCGGCGCGCCCGAATGTCGGCAGGGCCCCGCCGATCAACCCGCCCAGCGAGCGCGCGATCCGGTCGTTGGCCTCCTGTTCCAGAGTCGCATCACTCAGCCGCGCAATGCCTGCCGCGCGCACCGTCCGCCCCAAGGCGCCGGCGTCCCCGCCCGGCACATCCACGCGCCCTTCGATCTCCAACCGTTCGGCGCGCCCCATCTCCACAGCCAGGCCGGCAGCGGCGATCCGAACGTCGCCCGCGGCACCGCCCTGCTCCATCGGATCAATATCGATCGCCACTGTGAAGTCGCTCAGTTCCGCCGCTTCAACGCCGCCAGATTCCGCCCCGCCCTCGATCGTCAGCTGGCGGATGCGCGATGCAACGCTCGCAAGGCTCAGCGCCGAAAGATCAACCGCATCTGCAAGCAGGTCGCCGCGCACGCTCGCGCCACGCAGGCGACCGCCAGTAAGATTTGCATTCTCCACCCGTCCGTCGGCATGCGCCGTCAGGCTTCCACCCGACTGCGAAAAGTCGACCTGCAACGCCGCGCCGCTCAGTTCCTCAACGCCAGAGCGGAAACTCTGCAGATCGAAACTCAACGTGCCGAACAGGTTCTCGCCCTCGGACTTCGCAACAAGCCGAGCGCCCTTGAAATCGAGCGCGCCGCCGTTCTGCGCCAGCTGCACGGCCGGCGCCTCGAACTCGATATCCGACGTGCCGTCTGCGGCGCGCACGAACCGGCCGACCGCCAAAACCTCGCCCCACTCTGTCTCTCCGATGATGCGCACATTGCGAAACGCCATCGCCGGCGCCGGCGCGGTCGACGTCCGCTCGCCGCTCATCTGCCGCTGCACAGCCTCGTCCAGATCGCCGAGCACGCTGTCATCGCCACGAAGGTTCAGCCGCAGCTCGACCTCATCGCCATCGATCTCCTGCGCCGTGAACCGCAGCGGAAACCGCCACGCCAGATCCACCGCGAGTTCCCCAGCGCGAACCACGGCCTGGTCCGCGCCCTCGCCGCGCACGTCCAGGCCAACAAGGGTTAATCCGCTGAAGTCCAATCGCGAGAAATTGAGCTCGCACTCCAGCCCGGCGCCCTCGCAATACGATTGTCCCAGCCCTTCGGCGATGGGCTTGCGCGCCAGCCAGAGCCCACCCGCGACCACCGCAAAAACCCCCACGGCGCCGCCAATCCAGGCGCCTCGCCTCGATCTTGCACGGTCTCCGACGGGTCTACTGTCACTCATGAGATTAAATTCTGCATTCGCGCTTGTCGGACGCTGGGTAATGGTTTTAGTGAACATTAAGGCTGCAAGGCGACAACCGGTCATGAACAGATTCGTTCTGTCGCCGCTGCTGAATTCACGTCGGTTCCAATGGAACAAGCGGAGCACCCATGAAGAACTCTAGTTTCGAGTGGGGGCTGGGAGCGTCGTTCGTAGCGCTCTGTGGGGCAGGACTTGTATCTCTGACTGTCGATGCGCGCGCCAGCGACGCAGCGACGTTTAACGCGGGCGCGGAAGATCCACGCCTCGCGCTGACATCACTCTACAAAGCGGCGACTCCCGACATCGGACTTCGCGAAATCCGCGAAGCGTCCGTAAGACGCAACGAAACGCTCAGCGGCCTGCTCGACCGGGTCGGCGCGCCGCGCTTCGACGCCAACGACGCCGTGCACGCCGTCAGCGACCTGGTGGACCTCCGGCGCATCCTGCCCGGACAGGACGTCCGCATCTGGCTCGAACCCGGTGACGAAGGCGATGAAGCCGACGTTCGCCTCGCCGGCATGTCGCTGCGCCCCGATTCAGACCGTCAGGTCCTGGTCTTCCGCACCTCGGGCGGCGACTGGTCTGCGCAGGAACTGACCGCCAAACTCTCCGCCAGCCACCACAAGGTTTCCGGCGCCATCGAGGACTCGATCTACTCCGCCGCGCTGGCGCAGGGCGCACGCGACCAGCAGGTCGTCGATTTCGCCTCGATCTTCGCCTACGACATCGACTTCCAGCGCGACCCGCGCGTCGGCGACGAATTCGAAATCCTCTACGAGACATTCGCCGACGAACGCGGCAATCCCGTCCGCAACGGCGACGTACTGTTCGCCTCCTACCACGGCAGCGCCCTGAAGAAGAACTTCTACCGCTTCACGCCCTCCGATGACGGCGTCACCGATTTCTTCGACGACGAAGGCCAGTCGGCGCGCAAATTCCTGATGAAGACGCCGATCAACGGCGCACGCCTGTCCTCGCACTTCGGCAACCGCCGCCACCCGGTTCTCGGCTACAACAAGCTGCACAAGGGCACCGACTTCGCGGCCCCCCGCGGCACGCCGATCTATGCAGCCGGGAACGGCGTGATCGAACGCGCCGGACCGTTCTCCACCTACGGCAACTACATTCGCATCCGCCACGCGAACGGCTACCAGACCGCCTATGCCCACATGAACGGCTTCGCCAAAGGCATGCGCAAAGGACGTCGCGTACGTCAGGGCGAAATCATCGGATATGTCGGCACCACCGGCCGCTCCACGGGCCCGCACCTCCACTACGAGGTCCACCTCAACGGCAATCCCGTGAACGCAATGCGCCTGAAACTCCCGACGGGCCGCAAGCTCGAAGGCGACCAGCTCGAGGCCTTCCTCGCCGAACGTCAACGTATCGACCAGATGCGCGCCGAGCAGGCCGGACCGAAAGCGCTGCCGGTTCCGTCCATGGACCTGCCGATCGCGATTTCCGCTTCGCAGGACGTGCTGGCGATCGATCCCGACGAAATCAGCTCGTTCGCAAACTGACGCAAGGCCGCCCGGCCTTGCGGCTTGCGGCCCCTGTGGCTACCCCTGAACCACACTTAGCGGTCGAGGGCTTTCCACATGCGCACCCTGAAACTCGCAATCACGTCAGCTGCAGCGCTTCTCGTCGCCAGCTGCGCGTCCGGACCTGACTACGCCTCGATGGGGCGTCTCGGGTGGATGGTCGGATGCTGGGAGTCAGCCGACGGCGCCAACCGCGAGACCTGGTCGCCGCCCAGCGCGGGCGTGATGTTCGGCGCCGCCACGACGACGGAGAACGGCGAACTGGCCTTCTTCGAGCAGACCCGCATCATGCTGAACTCGCAACCCGCGACCTACGTCGCCTCGCCAAACGGCGCCCGCGCCGTGACCTTCGTCGAGAACCCTGAAGCGCCCGCGCTGGAAGGCGTGCCCCAGATCGCGTTCGACAACGCGCAGAACGAGTACCCCCAGCGTATCGCCTACAGCAGCCCCGGCCGCGACCGCCTCGCCGCTACGGTTTCCCAACTCGATGGATCGCGCCCCACGCAGTATTCCTGGACGCGCTGCGCAAGCTGATCAGCGGTCGAGCGCCTCAACGCCGCCAAGGAACACGGCGACTGCGCCCCGCACCGTCTCGCGGATCTCGTCCGGACCCGGACGATACGAAGCGTCGAACACGGTGCGCAGCGGCATGCGATAGCGAAGCAGGTCGAAGAACACCATTGCCGCACGGTCAGGATCGCTGATCCGGATCTCGCCCGCCGCCGCCCGGTCCTCAAGATACCGCGTCAGGGCCTGACGGATGCGGTCAGTCCCCCCCTGAAAGGCCGCCGATACCTCCGGGAACTTTTTCGATTGCGAGATCAGCAGCCGGAAGATTTCGCGAGAATCCTCCTCCAGCAACTTGGCCAACAGCCCCTCCCCAATCCGGGTCAGGCCTTCACGCAGCGGCGTATGCTCGCCAAGCTCGACTTCCATCGGTCCGGTGAAGAACTTGACGCGCGCCGTGATCGCTTCTTCGAACAGGTTGTCCTTGCTGCCGAAGAGCTCGTACAGCGTCGACAGCGACCCGCCGCCCGCACGACGCACGATGTCGGCCATCGGCGCGGATTCGAAGCCCTTCTCGAGGAACACTTCAAGCGCGGCGCTCAGGAAACGCTCACGCCGCCCAACCCCCTTGGGACCATCCTCGCCATGGCTATCGGCAGCCATCGTTTCGTTCATGCCAGCTTCTGTAACCTGTCTGTCGCCCAAGGCCGATCGCACCCTCTTGGGGGATACCCCGTCTTGTTAGCACGAATCCCCAATGCTTGTGTCCTAGAACCGGCAACTCAAAATACAAGCTACCATGGTAAGTTTGTTTGCTTTTTTCTGGTAAACAGCTCCCGGGCCAATAAGTGGATCCTGGCCAATGGCCTTGAAAACAGTCGATCTTGACCCGCGAGACGACCACGCCGAGCCGTTGGTCGATCCGGCTTCTGCACCGGGTCCCGCAAGGTTTGCGGCCATCAGGAATCTGATCGGCCGCGCCCGCCCGCATCGGGGACGCATCCTCCTCGGCGCTCTGGCAATCGCCATTCTGACCTTCGGCGCGCACTGGCTCTTGATCGGCCGCTTCGAGATTAAGACCGACAACGCCTTCATCCGCGCCGACATCACCCACGTCGCCACCAAGGTCCGCGGCTACGTGAAGGAGGTTCACGTTCAGGACAACCAGCATGTGAAGGCCGGCGACATCCTCGTGACCCTTCACGGCGAAGACTTCGAAGCATCGCTCGCCGAAGCCCGGGCCGCTCTGGCTCAGGCCGAAGCTGCGCCATTCAGTCCGCCGCAACGATCGCCTCGCGTCAGGCCGCCGTCGAAACCGCGCGCGGCGACGCCGCCGCCGCCCGCGACCTTCTCGTTGAATCGCGCGCCGCCTCGGCGGCGGCGGATGCAGACGCCGAACTCTCAAGCTCGGACGCACGCCGCTACGCCGAACTTGCCGAGAAGGGCTGGTACCCGCTCGCAAAGGTCGAAGCCGCCAACGCCGCCGAGACCTCCAGCCAGGCCGCATCCACTCAGGCCCGCGCCTCCGTAACCGCCCGCCGCAGCCAACTCGCAAGCGCCGAGGCGCGCGTCTCGCAGGCGGAACAGGAACTCGCCGCCGCACAGGCTGCAGCCGCTGCCAGCAAGGCCAACATCGAGGCCGCACGCGCGCGTGTCACCGGCGCACAACTTGTCGTCGACCAGACGCTTCTTCCCGCGCCCTTTGACGGCATCGTCACCAACCGCACGGTCTCGGCCGGACAGCTGATCTCTCCGGGACAGGTCACGATGTCCGTCGTTCCGAAAAACAACGCCTACGTGATCGCCAACTTCAAGGAGACGCAGGTCGAGAAGATGGTTCCGGGGCAGGCCGTCAACATCAAGGTCGACGCCTACCCGCACCTCGACGTCACCGGTACGGTCGAAAGTCTCGCGCCCGCAACCGGCGCAACCTTCTCGCTGATCCCGCAGGACACCGCGACCGGCAACTTCACCAAGATCGTGCAGCGCGTGCCCGTGCGGATCGCCATCGACCAGCAAGCGCTCGACACCGGCCTGATGCGCTCAGGACTCGCGGTCGTCGCGACCGTCATCGCCAAAACCCCGGAAGACTAGCGCCTTGAGCGCGGCGACCGGAGAGATCATCGGGCCGGAAAGTCCTGACTGGAAACCGCCGCCGCGCGGCACACGCGAACACGCCCGCCTGAATCTCGGCTTCTTCGCCATGATCATCGGCATGTTCATGGCGATCCTGGATATCCAGATCGTCGCCTCCTCCATCGCCGAAATTCAGGCCGGCGTGTCGGCCAGCGCCGAAGAGGTGGCCTGGATCCAGACCAGCTACCTGATCGCAGAAGTCATCGGCATCCCGCTGTCCGGCCTGCTGACGCGCGCCTTCGGCATGCGTCTCCTGTTCGTCAGCTCCGCCCTCGCCTTCATCGTCGCCAGCGCCCTCTGTGCGCTGGCATGGTCGCTGGAAAGCCTGATCGTGTTCCGCTGCCTCCAGGGCTTCTTCGGCGCCGCAATGATCCCGACCACAATGGCCGCCGCCTTCGGCCTATTCGGCGCCCAGCGCTCCATCCTCCAGCAGGTCATGGTCGGGATGGTTGCAACGCTCGCCCCCTCCATCGGCCCGACCCTCGGCGGATGGGTGTCGGAAAACTCCAGCTGGCACTGGCTCTTCCTCATCAACATCGTCCCCGGCCTCATCTCGGCCTGGTTGGTCTGGACCCACATTCCGCGCTCGACCCTGCGGATCAACCTGCTCCGCCGCATCGACGTTCTCGGGCTTGCCGCCATGGCGCTCTTCCTCGGCTCGTTCGAATGGGTGTTCGAGGAAGGTCCGGCCGCAGGCTGGTTCGAGGACCAGCATCTCGTCATGTGGATGACCGTCTGCGCCTTCGCTGGCGGCGTCTTCTTCTGGCGATCCCTCACACAGGACCACCCCGTCGTGAACCTCGGCCTGTTCGCCGACCGCAACTTCGCGCTCAGCGCCTTCATGGTCACCATCATCGGGCTTGGCCTCTACGGCACCGTCTACCTGATGCCCCTCTTCCTCGGACAGGTTCGTGGCCTCAACGCCATGCAGATTGGCTTCGTCATGAGCATCGGCGGCCTCGGCATGTTCCTCGGCGGCCCGCTCGCAGGCATTCTCATTCGACGGGTAGACCCCCGCTACGTCATGGCGGCGGGCGCGCTGCTCACCACGATCGGCCTCTACTGGAACCACTTCCTCACCAGCGAGTCCGATTTTCAGGAACTCTTCTGGCCCCAGCTGCTGCGCGGCGCCGGGATCATCATGGCCATGGTCCCCGCCAACTTCCTCGCCCTTGGCACGCTCGCTCCTGACCAGCTTCCAAACGCGAGCGGGCTCGTCACGGTCTGCCGGAACCTCGGCGGCGCCATCGGTCTCGCCGCGCTCAACACCATGCGGCTGCATTTCAACAACCTGCACACCCAGGAACTCGCCGCCGGCCTCGACCCTGCCCGCCCGGAGGTGCAGGCCTACATCGCCGCGGCCGAGCAACGCCTGCAGCAGCTCGGCGATCCGAACCCACAGGCAACTGCGCTCGCCGAACTCGCCCAGCGCGTTCAGCTGGAATCTGCAGTCATGACCTATGGCAACCTTTTCTACGTCATGGCGGTTTGCTTCTTCATCGTGCTGTTGATGGTGCCCCTCCTGCAGAAGCCAAGACCGCGCCCCGCGCCAGCCGCCGCGCACTGACAACAGGCTCACTTGAATTTCGTCAGATCGTCGTTATATCGATAAACGATAATTCATGCTCAAGGGACGTGGTCGCCCATGTGGGAAGACAAACGCAAGCTCCACCCGATGCTGTCCTGGATCGCAACGTCCCTGGCGTTGCTGGCCGGCGACCGGATCCTCGACGGCGTCTTCCTTTCAGGCCTCATTCCGGCCCTGATCGCAGCCGCCGTCCTGGGCTTCGTGAACATGTTCATCCGGCCGATCCTGTTCTTCCTCACCCTGCCGATCACCATCCTCACGCTCGGCCTGTTCACCTTCGTGATCAACGCCCTCATGCTGGGCCTCGCGGCCTGGATCGCCCCCGGTTTCAGCATCACCAGCTTCTTCTCCGGCCTCGCGCTGGCGATTATCGTCGCGATCATCCACGGCCTGACCGCCGCCATGTTCGGCGAGCCTGAGCGCGATTGACCTGCATCAAATCTTGACCGCTCAGTCGCTGGTCCTCTTGCGACGAGGTCCGGTAACCCTACCTATTCACTGAACCTGCCCGGCTGATTCTAGCGGGCATTTTCTCGACGTAGACGGCGCCGGTTTCGGGCCGGCAGCGTTGCGATAAAAGTATATTCGACTGCTTTGAAAAAGGGTCAGACATGGATTTCGAACGCTACACCGAGCGCGCCCGCGCCGCGGTTCAAAGCGCGCAGACAACGGCGCTGGCTTCCGGCCACCCCCAACTCCTCCCCGAACATTTTCTGAAGGCGCTGTTCGCCGACCGCGACCGGCTTGCCCTCAACCTCATCGACAAGTCCGGCGGCTCATCCCAGCAGGCCCGCGAAGCCATCGACAAGCTCGTCGCATCCCAGCCGCGCGCCTCCGGCCAGACCCAGATCTCGCTCTCGCAGGAACTCGCCCAGCTCTTCCAGCTGGCCCAGGAAGATTCCGAAAAGGCCGGCGACGACTATGTCACCGTCGAGCGCCTGCTCCTGTCCGCCACCAAGATCAGCGGCAAGGCCGCCGACGCCCTCAAGAAGGCCGGCGTCACCACCGACGCGCTCGTGAAAGCCATCGCCGAACTCCGCAAGGGCCGCACGGCCGACACCGCCACCTCCGAAGACAAGTACGACGCGCTGGAAAAGTACGCCCGCGACCTCACCGAAGCCGCCCGCGAAGGCAAGCTCGACCCGGTCATTGGCCGCGACGAGGAAATCCGCCGCTGTATCCAGGTTCTCTCGCGCCGCACCAAGAACAACCCCGTCCTCATCGGCGAACCCGGCGTCGGCAAGACCGCCATCGCCGAAGGCCTCGCCCTGCGCATCGTCAACGGCGACGTGCCGGAAAGCCTCAAGCGGAAAAAGCTGCTCGCCCTCGACATGGGCTCCCTGATCGCCGGCGCGAAATTCCGCGGCGAGTTCGAGGAGCGCCTCAAGTCCGTCCTTAACGAAGTCACGCAGGCCGACGGCGAGATTATCCTCTTCATCGACGAGATGCACACCCTCGTCGGCGCCGGAAAGTCCGAAGGCGCGATGGACGCGTCCAACCTCCTCAAGCCCGCCCTTGCACGCGGCGAGCTTCACTGCGTCGGCGCCACCACGCTCGACGAATACCGCAAGCACGTCGAAAAGGATGCGGCGCTCGCCCGTCGCTTCCAGCCGGTCTTCATCGAAGAACCCACAGTCGAAGACACAGTCTCGATCCTGCGCGGCCTCAAGGAGAAGTACGAAGTCCACCACGGCATCCGCATCTCCGACGCCGCTATCGTCGCATCGGCCCAGCTCTCCAACCGCTACATCACCGACCGCTTCCTGCCGGACAAGGCGATCGACCTGATGGACGAAGCCGCCTCGCGCCTGCGCATGGCGGTCGAGTCCAAACCGGAAGAACTCGATGAAGTCGACCGTCGCCTCACCCAGCTGCGCATCGAGATCGAGGCGCTGAAGAAAGAGAAAGACGAAGCCTCGCAGAAGCGCCTCAAGGAGCGCGAAGCGGAGATCAAGGAACTACAGGCCAGGTCCGATGAAATCACCGCCGCCTGGAAGGCCGAGAAGGACCGCCTCGCCGGCGCCACCTCCGCCAAGGAGCGCCTCGACCGTGCGCGCGCCGAAATGGCCGAAGCGGAACGCCGCTCCGACTGGCAGCGCGCAGGCGAGCTGAAGTACGGCGAGATCCCGCAACTCGAAAAGATGATCGCCGAGGCCGAAGCCCGCGGCGATGATCCCTCAGCCGAGGACAACGCAAAGCCGTCGCTCGTCAAGGAAGTCGTCGACGCCGACGCCATCGCGGCCGTCGTCTCCCGTTGGACCGGCATCCCCGTCGACAAGATGATGGAAGGCGAGCGCGAGAAGCTGCTCGAGATGGAGGACAATCTCCGCAAGCGCGTCATCGGTCAGGACGATGCGCTGGAAGTCGTATCCAACGCTGTCCGCCGCGCCCGCGCCGGCCTGCAGGATCCCAACCGCCCGATCGGCTCGTTCATCTTCGTCGGCCCCACGGGCGTCGGCAAGACCGAGCTCACCAAGGCCCTCGCGGAATTCCTCTTCGACGACGAGTCGGCCGTCCTCCGCCTCGACATGTCCGAATACATGGAGAAGCACGCCGTCTCCCGCATGATCGGCGCGCCTCCGGGCTATGTCGGCTATGAGGAAGGCGGCGCGCTCACCGAAGCCGTCCGCCGACGCCCCTATCAAGTCATCCTCTTCGACGAGATCGAGAAGGCGCACCCGGACGTGTTCAACACGCTGCTCCAAGTACTCGACGACGGCCGCCTCACCGATGGACAGGGCCGCACCGTGAACTTCAACAACACGGTCATCATCATGACGTCCAACCTCGGCGCGCAGGCGCTGGCCGAGGACACGTCGGAGAACGACATCTCGGGCCCCGCCCGCGACGCCGTCATGCACGCAATCCGCGACCACTTCCGTCCGGAATTCCTCAACCGCGTCGATGAGATCGTCTTTTTCAAGCGGCTCGGTCGCTCGGAGATCAACTCAATCGTGTCCGTCCAGCTCGCACGCCTCGAGAAGATCCTCGCGGACCGCCAGATCAAACTGTCGCTCGACCAGGACGCGATGAAGCTCCTCGGCGATCTCGGCTACGATCCGGTCTACGGCGCCCGTCCGCTGAAGCGCGCGATCCAGAAGGAAGTGCAGGACCCGCTCGCCCGCATGATCCTCGAAGGCCGCATCCACGACGGCGAAGACGTCAAGGTGACCGTCGAGAACGGCAGGCTCGCATTGAACGGCGTCCCCACCGACCTGATCGGCAAGAAGCAGGGCATGAACTAACGCTGTCCGAATAACCCAACCTGAAAGCGTGGCGGGCCGGCGGTCCGCCACGCTTCGTTTGAAGCCAGCCCCGTGCTGCGATAGGCTTTCGCGTCAAACCGGATGGACACGATGAAGATCAGTTTTCTGACTACGGTCGCCGCCTTCGCCCTCCTCGCCGCCTGCTCCGACAACCCTGCGCCAGACAACGCCGCCACAGAAGGCGTGGACCAGCCGGCCGAGATCGAGACAGCAGAGGCTGAACCCGCGCCACAGGGAAACCAGGCCGACCAGATCATGGGCCCTGCCGCCGGCATGTGGGACATGGACATCACGGCGGGCGGCACCCAGCTCCCGACAACTTCCATCTGCTACGATGAGACCCTGACCCTTGCCGAAATGGAGCGCCAGCAACGGCAGGCCGGCGCGGACTGCTCGAAGCAGGATTACAGGCGTGACGGCGCCGCCATCATCGGCCAGTCCGTCTGCCAGATGAACGGCGCCACGATTGTCGTCGACCAGCGGATCACCGGCGACATGCAGACGCGCTACCGGGCCGAGATGGTCACCACCATGGACCCGCCGCCCGCCCCAGGCGCCGGCACTCAGGAAATGACGATCATCGCCACGCGCACCGGCGACTGCTGATCAACGCTGCCGACGAAAAGGCGGAAGCGCCGGAACCAAGGTCCCGACGCTTCCAGGCGCTGTTGTTCTGATTATCAGCTAGCCCTGCCCTTACTGACGCTGGCCAAGCGCCGCCAGCATCGGCCTGTCGCCCCCAATTTCGGCAATCGTCTCGGCCACAGTTTCCCGCTCACACTCGTGACGCGCACGCGGCGCCAGCAGTGAACGCGGCGCGGCGTCCCGGCAAACGGCGCGCGCCGCAGACTTGATCCGGCCCATAGCGACACGCGCTCCGGCTTCGCTGCCAAGATCCAGGTCGGCCAGCGACACTTCAACGGACACCTGCACTTCAGGCGGCGCGGGGGCTTCAGCCGCCGCAGGGGCGCCGGCGCCGAGGAAGAAAAGCGCGCCAGCGGCGATCAGGGTGGAAAAGGCGTTCGGGGAGGTCGTCATCGGTCTACTCCATGGGATGGTGTGTCCGCCGCTTGTTCTTGTCGTTTGCGGCGTTGACGAAAGACCTAAGGCATCCAATTATGAAAAGCGATCCGCCATAATCGGCGTTCAGATTTTCAAATATGGATACCACCCATGCCTGATCTGGACTGGTCCCGCCTCCAATCCTTCGCCGCCGCGGTGGCCGAGCACGGCTCGCTATCCGCAGCCGCCCGCGCGACCGGCGCCAGCCAGCCGACGCTGTCACGCCACATCGCAGCGCTTGAAGACGAGATCGGCGCACGCCTCTTCGACCGAACGTCAGAAGGCCTCGCGCTCACCGCCACCGGTTCGGCAATCTGCGCCAGCGTCTCGAAATGGATTCGGCCGCCAAACGCATCGACCTGATCGCCTCCGGACGCTCCAGATCGCCGGTTCGGTCCGCATTACGGCGTCCGAGACCTTCGCCGCCTACGCGCTGCCCCCGATCCTTACCAGGCTGCGCAGCGAAGAGCCGCGGATCGCCATCGAACTCGTCGCTTCAAACGAAAGCCACAACCTGCTCCGCCGCGAAGCCGACATCGCCGTCCGCATGTACCGCCCGACGCAGACTGACGTCATCACCCGATGTCTTGGCGAAGTCGGGCTCGGCATGTTCGCCAGCACCACCTACCTCGAAAAACGCGGCCGCCCGAAGGAACTGACCGATCTCCTTCAACACGACGTGCTCGGCTACGATCGCCTCGACGACATGGTCGAAGGCTTCCAGGAACAGGCGCCAGACGTCAAAATCGACCGCAACTTCTTCCCGTTCCGCTGCGACGCGCTCTACGTCCACGCGCAGATGGTGGTGGCCGGCTACGGTGTCGGCCTCCTCGAGTGCAACTACGCGCGCGATCTTCCCGGCGTCGAACAGCTCTTCGACGGTCATAGCTTCGTCTCGCTGCCAATCTGGCTGACCGCCCATGCAGAGCTGCGAACCAGCGCCCGCGTCAGGCGCGTCTACGACTTCCTCGCGCACGAAATCTCGGCGCGCTTCGGGAACACCAGCGGTCCCGGCGCCAGAAAAGACTAAGCCCGCACCATCGATCGATGCGGGCCTGTCTGATTGCTGTGCTTGCGAGCAGCCGGCTAGTTCGGCTTCGACAGCTTCAGCGGCATGGTCATCGGCCAGTCCACCGCCTCGCCTTCGCGCATGCCCGGCTCGTATTCCATGTTGGCGATGATGTTGACGATATAGCTGTCATACCGGCTCGGATCGCAATTGGGCTCGATGTCCTTCGGCTTGCCGTCCGTGCCGACAACAAACGCCACTTCGCACAGGCCTTCTTCATCAACCCGGTTGATGGCGCGCTCGACGTCGCCGCCGTTTACGTTCGTCACAACCTTCGGCGCCATGCCGTCGGCCCCGTCGCCTGCGTTCTGGACGCCAAACACGAAGGGCTGTTTCACGCCCGGTCGCGAAATCTCGCCGTCGAAAATCTCCGGCTCGTACTCCATCGATTCCACGGCCTGCACGATGTACGGATCATAGCGCGGGTCCGAGCAGTTCGGCTCGACATCGCGGGGCTTGCCGTCTTCGCCCACCGTGAAGACCGCGTTGCACTCCGCGCCGCCGGCCAGCTGGTCCACCGCGTTCTGCACGATCGACATGTCCGGCCCCTTGGTGCGCGTCGCACTGCGATACTCGCCCTCCTCCTGGGCCATCGCAGGCGCCGCCATGAGGGCGACAAACGCTGCGCCACAAACCATTCTAAACATGCGTCATTCCTCTTTCAGTCGTCCTGACCAGCGTCGCCAATTCGTGGCGCCGCGAAGGTCTGATCTTACTCTGACGGCCTATGTAGCCCCAAGCACGCCCTCACCGCACCCCCGAAAGGCGCCTCTTCTTACACATGCGGACGACCTGCAGGCGCCGGGCATACGACCAACACGTCCAGAATCGCCCGTTATGGCTGACACAACGCCCTCAATCTCGCCTGTTGCGTGTGTTGCCCGCTGACATCAAGTCCGTTTGATAACTCGTCACAAGACTTCACGGATCATTGTGCGCGTGCGAAAACCCTTCATCGCGCTGCGGCAGGGCAGCGCCGGATTTGCTAGGAAATCCGCCAGAATCACAGGTATTCGGTCTCCATGAGCGCATTCCAGTCCGTAGGCGTCATTGGTGCAGGTCAGATGGGCAACGGCATCGCCCACGTCTGCGCGCTTGCTTGGTTACAAGGTAACACTGAACGACATTTCCCAGGATCGCCTGGACGCAGGCATCGCCACGATCGAGAAAAACCTCGGTCGTCAGGTCTCCCGCGAGATGATCACGCTCGACCAGATGAAGGAGGCGATGGGCCGCATCAACGGCAGCACCGAGCTGAATTCGCTCTCCGAAGTCGACCTCGCGATTGAGGCCGCCACAGAGAAGGAAGGCATCAAGCTCCAGATTTTCGAGAGCCTCTGCCCCCTCCTGAAAAAGGACGCGGTCCTTTCGACCAACACGTCATCGATTTCGATCACGCGTCTTGGCTCGGCCACCGACCGCCCGGAAAAGTTCATCGGCCTTCACTTCATGAACCCGGTCCCGCTCATGGCGCTGGTCGAAGTCATTCGCGGCCTGGCCACCGATCAGGCGACCTACGACGAAGCCATCATGCTCGTCGAACGCCTCGGCAAACGCGCCACCAACGCCGAAGACTTCCCGGCCTTCATCGTCAACCGCGTCCTGATGCCGATGATCAATGAGGCGGTCTACACGCTCTACGAAGGGGTCGGCACGGTCGAATCGATCGACACCGCCATGAAGTTGGGCGCCAACCATCCGATGGGTCCGCTCGAACTTGCCGACTTCATCGGTCTGGATACCTGCCTTTCGATCATGCAGGTCCTGCACGACGGCCTCGCGGACACCAAATACCGTCCCTGCCCGTTGCTGGTGAAATACGTCGAAGCCGGCTGGCTCGGTAAGAAAACCGGACGCGGCTTCTACGACTATCGCGGCGACGTCCTGTCCCGACGCGATAGTCAGAAGCGCCTATCCGAAAGTTCGAAACCGGGTGCGGCATCTACCCTCAACCGCCCCAGACGTCGTCATAGCGCGCGGTGCCGTCTTCGCGGGGATAATCTCTGTAGGTCCCGTTCTCTTTCGAATAGCGCCGGAACACATGCGCGGTGACGGCGATGCCGATCAGCACCAGCGCATGACCAACGAGTAGCGCGCCATACGCGAACCATATGCCGATCGCCGCGGTGAAGATCGTCGTCCACATGATGCTCAGCATCAGCATGATCTGGAAACGCTGCGCCGGGTGCACGTGACGCAATGGGTTCCGCTTGGGATCCATGATCAGGTCGTACAGATTCTTCACAATCAACCTCCGTATGATCCCACACAGGGTTCTCTACGAAGCTCACACCGATCGGATCACGCGCGCCAGAAACTTGGCTGGTCAGGCATGCGCCGGCGTCTTCACCTGCGAGACCGTCGGACGGCTGCCGCCCCGCCCGTAAAGGTCGACCTTCAGCCGCGAGATCGCGTGCACGAGCGCGTTGGGCCCGTAGCGGATGTCCCCATTGAACGCGATGTCCGGAAACCGCTGGAAGATCTGCTCATACGCCACGCGCAACTGCATCTGCGCCACTCGCGACCCAAGGCATTTGTGAACCCCATGGCCAAACGCGATGTGCTTGTCGACATTCTCGCGCGTCATGTCGAAAACGTCGGGATTGGGAAACACATCCGGGTCCCGGTTGCCCGCCCCGTACCACATCACGACCTTCTCGTTCTTGGCGATGCGCTGGCCGTTCAGCTCCGTACTTTCCATCGCCGTCCGGCGCATGTGCTTGACCGGCGACACCATCCGCAGCGCCTCTTCCGACATCCGCGGGATCAGCGAAGGATCATCGATGACCATCGCCCGCTGGTCCGGCCACTCGGTCATCAGCTTGATCGTTCCGGACAGCGAGTTCCGCGTCGTGTCATTGCCCGCAAAGATGATCAGCAGCCACGACCCGTCGAGGTATTCCTTCGGCAGCAACTCGCCCTCAAGTTTCGAGTGCGCGATCACGGTCAGAAGGTCCTCGCGCGGATTGGCGCGCCGATCCGCCATCACGCGCGCGCCATAATCGAACATCTCCTCCACCACGCTCCGGAAGCGCAGAAAGAACAAGGGCTCGCTCATGAAGGTCCGCCACGGGTTGGACAGGAACTGGCTCGCCATCTCCGGTAATGCATCCAGTGCACCACCTTCTGCCGGTCCGCCTCATCGACCCCCAGCATTTCGCAGAGCGTGTAGAGCGGCAGCTGGTTGGAAAACACCTTCACGAAATCCGCGGTCGGTCCGGCCGCTTCGAGATCATCCAGCAGCGAGGCGACCTTCGCCTCCACCTTCTTGCGCAGCTCGGCAACATAGGCGGGAACGAAGAAATCCTTCTGCTGGATCCGCATCTGCATGTGCTGCGGCGCGTCGAGGTTGATCAGGTTGTCCATCGACGCCCGGATCAGCACCTCCGGCTTCCAGTACTTGCGCGGCGGCACCGAGAGATTGATCCCGCCCCGCTGCGAGGAAAACACTTCGGGCTGAAGCTCGACAGCCTTGATGTCTTCATAGCGCGACACCGACCAGAATCCCGAAACGCCGCGTCCGGTCTTCGACCACATCACCGGCGCCTCGTCGCGCATGCGTCGGTAGAGATCGTGAGGATGCCCGCGCCGCCACGAGTTCGGGTCCCACAACTCGAAATCGCTCTCCAGCATCGGATAGATTGCAGCATGGATCGGATCAGCCGCGCCGCTGTCCACCAGGATGTCGTCGCTGACCAGTTTCAAGGCGTTGCGCTCCCAAAAACCCGCAATGCAGTATTCTGAGTCTTGCGGTCGATGTCCACGCATGCGCCAAAGCGGCGAACCCGTGCGCAAGACGTTTCTGCGCCAACCCCAAACGCCAATCCGATCACATTGGCGGGAGACGCCATTGCGCCGCAAGCCTTGTACCCGCAAGTCTTGCCCGTCAGCCCTTCGCCGCGCGGGGCTTCGTATCGCGCGCCAGGAGGGCTTGAATCATGTCGACCATCAGACCGGCCGCCGCCGCAGCATCGCACCCGGACCTTGCCGCCCGCGCCATGCGCATGCTTGCCGCAACGCTCTTGCTGGTCGTCGCGCTGACGTCGCTCCACCCCGCCAGCGCGGTTGAAGAAGGCGAACCCGCCCCGGCCTTCTCGACAGCAGACGGCAAGGGCAAGATGGTCAACTACCCCGCCGACGCCGCGGGCAAGCCGTCCATTGTGCTCTTCTGGGCGACCTGGTGTCCCTATTGCAAAGTCGCGATGCCGCGCCTGCAGGAAGTCGCCGAAGAATTCGCCGACCAGGGCGTGCGCGTCTACGCCGTCAACACCCGCCAGCGCCAGGACAGGACCGACCCCGTCGCCCATGTCGAACGGCTGGGCTACGATTTTGTCGTCCTTCCCAACGCCGATAATGTCGACAAGCTGTGGAACGTCGCTGGCGTTCCCGGCATCTTCGTCGTCGACGCCAACGGCAAGGTCGTCTACCGCCGCAAGCCAACCGACGAGCAGGCCGGCGACGCCATCGCCCGCGAATGGGCCGACGAGGTCCGCGACGCGGTGAAGAAATCCCTGAAGAAGTAGCCGCTCCGGGTCATGCGCCAGCGCATGACCCAACGCCAAGTTGCGCCTGCGTCACCCTGGTTCTACGTTCGCCAAAACACCCAGAGGAAACGCAACCATGTCCGACCTGCTCGAAACCGTCGAAGACGGCGTCGCCACCCTCACAATGAACCGCCCCGATGCGCGCAACGCCCTGTCGCGCGACATGCTGGAAGCGCTCAACGAAGCTGTCCCCCGCCTTGCAGGCGATTCAAACGTGGGCGCGATCGTCCTGACGGGCGCAGGCGGCGCCTTCTGCGCAGGCGGCGACGTGAAGGGGTTCGCCTCCAATGAGGGCGGCGCCAATCACGGCCGCTCGGTCGAGTCGGCGTCCTTCGACCTGCGCAAGCGCATGGAAGTCTCGCGCTGGCTCCACGACTGCCCGAAGATCACCATCGCCGCGATCCCTGGCGCAGCCGCCGGCGCCGGCCTCTCGCTGGCCCTCGCCTGCGACTTCCGCATCGCCGCAAAGGGCGCAAAGCTCACCACAGCCTTCATGAAGGTCGGCCTCGCCGGCGACTTCGGCGGCACCTACTTCCTCACCAACCTCGTTGGCACCGCCAAGGCGCGCGAACTCTACTTCACCTCCGACGTCATCCTCGCCGAAGAGGGCGAGCGCCTCGGCATCATTAACAAGGTCGTCGAGCCGGACGCCCTCGCAAGCGCCTCGATGGAAATGGCCCGGCGCTTCGCCTCCGGCCCGACCCTCACGCTCGGCATGATGAAGCATTCGCTCAACGTGGCAGAACAGGGCGACCTCTCCCTCAGCCTCGACACCGAAGCCCGCCACCAGTCCGCCTCCGCCACCACAGAGGACCACAAGGAGGCGGCCAAGGCGTTCGTTGAAAAGCGCGCGCCCGTCTTCAAGGGAAGATAGCCGCCGACTGGCCGATGATCCCGCTCGTGCGTTGATCCGTAACCGGTTCAATCACAGGGGCAGACATGAAAAACCTTGTATCGCTCGCGCTCTTCATCGGCCTCGTCCTCGGCGGCGGAACCGCCATCGGCTATCTGACCGCGCCCGGCGAGTGGTACGCGGAACTCAACAAGCCCGCATTCAATCCGCCGAACTGGATCTTCGGCCCCGTCTGGACGACGATCTACATCCTGATCGGCGTCGCCGGCTGGCGCATCTGGCACAAGGATCGCGGCTCACTCGCGATGAAGCTGTGGTGGGCGCAGCTCGTCCTGAACTTCCTCTGGTCGCCGGCTTTTTTCTCGCTGCACCAGATCGCCTTGGCGCTCGCGATCATTCTTCCGCTGCTCGCCGTCATCCTCGCCTTCATCGCGACCAGCCGGAAGATCGACAGACTCGCCGCGCTTCTCTTCGTTCCCTATGCGGCGTGGGTCAGCTTCGCCTCACTTCTCAACGCCTCGATCCTCGCGCTCAACTAACGCCGCGAGCGCCTGAACGCGTGCGATTGCAAGTCATTGTTAACTGGGCGGGTTTCCTGCGCTTCCTCGCGCATGTGTGTTGCCTCCAAAGCGAAATTTCGCCGTCACGCTTCCGCGAAACGATTGTTGAGACGCCGATCAGCAGTTAATGAATCGGAGCAAGCGCACTGCGTCAGGGGCCCGTCCCCGTGTCGACAGTTGCTACTCCGGTTCGCAGCTTGAGGAATGCTGTGCGCCACAACTTAAAGGACGTCCGGGAAAGCGCGCCTGGTGATGTCTGGGGAGAGGCAGAATGGCATACACACTCAACGTCAACGGTCAGACCCATTCGGTCGACGCAGAAGCGGACATGCCGCTGCTGTGGGTGATCCGGGATAAGATCGGCCTGAAAGGCACCAAGTTCGGCTGCGGGGTCTCGTCCTGCGGCGCCTGCACCGTCCATGTCGACGGCCAGCCGGCGCGCTCGTGCGTCACGCCGGTGTCCAGCGTCGTCGGCAAGCGGATCAACACCATCGAATCCATGCAGGAAACGCCGATCGGTCAGGCCGTCCAGAAAGCCTGGCTCGACGTGGACGTTCTGCAGTGCGGCTACTGCCAGGCCGGACAGATCATGTCCGCCACCGCGCTCCTCGCCTCGAACTCCAACCCGACAGACGCCGACATCGACACCGCGATGGCCGGAAACGCCTGCCGGTGCGGCACCTACAAGCGCATCCGCGCCGCCATCAAACAGGCCGCGGGCGTCGACACAGCTGACAAGCGGGAGGCATAGGAACCAATGGCCCTCGATATTTTTGACCGCGCCGAGAAAGAGATCGACGAGAGCCGTCGCTCCTTTTTGAAAGTGTCTGCCGCTGCTGGCGGCGGCTTCATGCTCGCCCTCACCACGGCCTGCGCCACGACGGATCCGACTGACGGCGCAGCCGCCGCAGCCGCTCCGGCGGCCCCGGCCGCGCCCCCGGTCGACATCAACGCCTTCGTCGCCATCGCGCCGGACGGCACGACCCGCATCATGGCCAAGAACCCTGAGATCGGTCAGGGCGTGAAAACCATGCTGCCCATGCTCATCGCCGAAGAGCTCGACGTCGACTGGAATGACGTCCAGATCGAACAGGGCGATGCAGATCAGGACCGCTACGGCTTCCAGATGGCGGGCGGCTCGCGCTCGACCCCGCAACACTGGATCCCGCACCGCCAGGTCGGCGCCGCCGGTCGCGCCATGCTGATGCAGGCCGCCGCCAACAAGTGGGGCGTTCCGCTCAGCGAGCTGACGACCCAGCCCTCGAAGGTGGTCCACGCCGCCTCCAACCGCACCATCAGCTATGGCGAGCTCGCCGCTGACGCAGCCGGTCTGGAAGCTCCGGACGCCGAGACGCTGACGATGAAGGATCCGGCCAACTACCGGATCATCGGCAAGAACGTCCTCAACTGGGACAGCCCCCGCATCGTTCGCGGCGAGCCGATCTTCGGCATCGACGTCGAAGTCCCCGGCATGAAGGTCGCGTCCTTCCAGAAGGCCCCGGTCTTCGCCGCCAAGGTGGCGTCCGCAAACATCGATGAAATCAAGGCTCTACCGGGCATCACCGACTGCTTCATCGTTCGCGGACAGACCGAAGACCTGATGGGTCTGATGGATGGCGTCGCCATCGTCGGCGACGACTGGTGGACCACCAACAAGGCCCGCCAGCAGCTGAAGATCGAGTGGGAGCTCAACGAGACCGCCAACCAGAGCAGCGCCAGCTTCGCCCAAAAAGCCGCTGAAATGGCCGGGCAAGAGCCGCAGGCGTGGATCGCGCCCAGCGGCGTCGACGCCGACGCAGCCGCGGTCGCAACCAAGGCCAGCCTCGACAGCGCCGCCAAGACCATCGAGGCGGCCTACGCCTACCCGTTCCTGCCCCACGCCCCGCTTGAGCCGCAGAACTGCACGGCACACGCAAAAGCCGACGGCACGATCGAGTTCTGGGCCCCGACCCAGCTTCCGGGCCCCGGCATCCAGCTGGTCTCGCGCACGCTCGGCGTGGAGCAGAGCGATATCACGGTCCACCTGATCCGCTGCGGCGGCGGCTTCGGCCGGCGTCTCTCGAACGACTACATGGTCGAGGCGGCAGCCATCTCGCGGCAGGCCGGCAACATCCCGGTCAAGGTGCTCTGGACCCGCGAAGACGACATCCAGCACGACCCCTACCGCCCCGGCGGCTGGCACAACTTCAAGGCCGGCCTCGATGCGGACAACAACCTCGTCGCGATGATGGACCACTTCGTCACCTTCGGTAACGGCGAGCGCACCGCGTCTTCGGCCGACATGAACGCCGGCGAATTCCCGCGCGACTTCATCCCGAACACCGCCTACGGCCGTTCGATGATGCCGCTCGGCATCCCGACCGGCCCGCTGCGCGCGCCGACCTCGAACGCCGTCTGCTTCGCGTTCCAGTCGTTCATCGACGAAGTCGCGCTCGCCGCCGGCAAGGACCCGCTGGATTTCCGGCTGGAACTCCTCCGCCAGGGGGAAGAACCGGCTCCGGGCCGTCCGGCCTTCTCGCCAGCGCGCCAGATCGCCTGTCTCGAGCAGGTCCGCCAGCGCTCGGGCTGGGACCAGCGCGCATCGCTGCCTAAGGGCACCGGCATGGGCGTCGCCTTCTACTACTCGCACCAGGGCCACTTCGCCCACGTCGCGAAGGTGAAGGTCGAGCAAAACGGCCAGTGGCGCGTCCAGAAGGTCTGGGTCGTCGGCGACGTCGGCTCGCACATCATCAACCCGACCAACGCGCACAACCAGGCCGAAGGCTCGGTTGTCGACGGCATCGGCGAACTGCTCCAGCAGATCACCTTTGAGGGCGGCAAGACGGTGCAGACCAACTTCTTCGACATGCCGCTGATCCGGATGAATCAGGCGCCGCAGATGGATATCCACTTCAACATCACGGACAACGAACCATCCGGCCTCGGCGAACCGGCGCTGCCGCCAGTTCTGCCTGCGGTCACCAACGCGATCTACGCCGCAACCGGCAACCGGGTACGCTCGCTGCCGCTCAACCCGGCGGAGCTCCGCTGGGCCTGATCGGCGCCAGAATCACGGGTTAACCAGACGGCCCGGGCCTTTCGCAGGCTCGGGCCGTTTTCCGTAGCGTCCAAGGCGCCGTTCGCGGCATGACGCAGGGTGCCGCTGCGTCAGTCGCGTTCCAGGTCACTTCAGGACACGTCCTATCGCTAAAATGTGAGCCAAACGAGGGCTCTAACCGCCCCGCGAGGCTGCCCATTTTATTGACGGAATGCGTTGTTCGCGAGATATTTGGAACCGAGATTACACTTGCGAGGACCAGCGCCCAAAGAAGCGCTCGAGGGAGATCAAACATGAAACCAGGATTGATGACGACAGTCGCAGCCGCCGCCGTAGTTGGCGCCGCCGCGATTGCTGGCGTGCAGGCCGGCTTTGCCGCTCCGACGGCCAGCGCGGAAGTGGCCGTCCCGGCACGCGCCGACAACTTCCAGCTGGTCGACCAGAACCGGATGCACCACGAGCTGCACTACTACCGCTACGCGCCAGCCATCGTCCTGATGTCGCAAAAGCTCGACTCGAAATTCTCCGAGAAAGCCGCTGCTGAGCTTCAGCAACTGGCCGACGCCTACGAAGCCAAGGGCGTCCTCTTCTTCATGATCAACTCCACCGAAGGCATGACCCGCGAGCAGGTCGCCGCCAAGATGGAAAGCCTGGGCGTCAGCGTCCCGGTCCTGATGGATGAGCAGCAGCTGATCGGCGAGAACCTCGGCGTCCAGCGCGACGGCGAAGTCTTCGTGATCAACCCGGAAACCTGGGCGGTCGCCTATCACGGCCCGCTCGACAACCGCTTCTCGAAGTCCACCCCGAACGTCTCGAAAGCCGCCAAGGCGTCCTACGCCGCCGACGCCATCGAGGCCGTTCTCGCCGGCGGTGATGTCCAGAACGCCCGCGTAGAGGTCAAGGCTGGCCAGAAGATCGCCTTCCCGGCCCGCGCCGAGAACCACGCCGAGATTTCCTACTCGGACGAAGTGGCGCCGATCATCCAGGAGAAGTGCGTGTCCTGCCACCTCGAGGGCGGCATCGCGCCGTTCGCGATGGACAGCTACGAAGTGGTCAAGGGTTTCGCCCCGATGATCCGCGAGTCGATCCGCACCGATCGCATGCCTCCGTACTTCGCCGATCCCCACATCGGTGAGTTCAAGAACAACGAGCTGACCCCCGACCAGCGCAAGACGCTGATCCACTGGCTCGAAGCCGGCGCCCCCCGCGGCGAAGGCCCTGACCTCCTGAAACTCGAAGCCCGCGTGGCGCCGGAATGGCCGGAAGAGCTCGGCGAACCCGACGTGGTCGTCGAACTGCCTCCGTTCACCGTGCCGGCCTCCGGTGTGCTGGACTACCAGTATCCGGTGGTCGACAACCCGTTTGACGGCGACACCTGGCTCAAGGCTATCTCGGTTCTGCCGGGCGACCGCGGCGTGGTTCACCACGTCACCTCCGGTCACGTGCGCGATCCCGATGCTGACACGCTGATCCCCGGCGGTTCGGTCGGCTCGTACACGCCGGGCGCCGAAGCCCAGGTCATCGCAGACGATGCCGGCGCGCCGGTGCCTGCAGGCGGCAAGCTGCGCTATTCCATGCACTATACGACAAACGGCAAGGAATCGACGGACGTCACGAAGATCGGCTACTACCTGCACGACGAGAAGCCGAAATACGTGAAGCGCGCGACGGTCATCTCTGACTTCGCGATGAAGATCCCGTCGGGTGAAGCCCGCCACACGGAATACGCCTACCAGACCTTCCCGGCCGACGCCTATATCTACACGCTCTACCCGCACGCTCACTATCGCGGCGTGCACGTCGAGCTGAAGGCTTTCTACCCGGACGGCAAGGAAGAGATGCTGCTCTCGCTGCCGAAGTATGACTTCAACTGGCAGCGCGACTATGACCCAGTCGAACCGCTCTTCATCCCGGCCGGCACCAAGCTTCAGGCCAAGTGGGTGTACGACAACTCCGAGCACAACCACGCCAACCCGGACCACAAGATCGACGTCACCTGGGGCGACATGTCCTGGGAAGAGATGATGTATTTCCGGGTCAACTATCGCTGGGCCGATGAGACGACCGACAACATCCGTGACGACCTGCAGATGCAGCTGGTCAAGGACCGCATCCTCGGCTCGCTCGATGACAACATGGACGGCCTCATCCAGAAGGATGAGCTGGTCGGCACCATGGCTGTCCACCAGGCGCGCTTCGCCGAGATCGACCTCGACAAGAACGGCGGTCTCGACACCAAGGAACTGCGTCAGGGCGGCGTTGAGCGGGTTCGCTCAACCGATGAAGAGGAAGGCGTCGAGTAGTCGACACGCCCTTTGAAATCGGAAAAGGCCGGAGCACCCGCTCCGGCCTTTTTCTTGGTCGCTTGCCACCAAAGACGGAGACCCTCGCCAAAACAGCCGCCTGTCCCCGCAGCCACGCGCCGTGCTCGCTCCGCGCCGCGCCAGCCTCACCGACCCCAACGATGACATTTCAGTAATGATACGGTATTGGCTGATCTGTGTTCGGATAAACCGCCCCGCTCTCCATTACCGTTCCGGACATGTGAGCGAATCCCGGGAGCCCTCCCGACAACCTCCGCTCAGGAAACCTGTATGAAACGCCTCGCCTACATCAGCGCCGCCTCGCCGGACCTCGAACTTGCGGACATGGAGGCCATCCTCGACTCCGCGATCCGCCGCAATGGCGAGCGCGACGTGACAGGCGTTCTCCTGTTCAACGGGCTCAACTTCCTACAGATCCTCGAAGGCGACGCATCGACGGTTGCCGACATCTACAGCCGCATCATCGCTGACAAGCGCCATTCCGGCGTCGTCACCATTCTCGATGAACCAGCCGACAAGCGCATATTCCCGAACTGGTCAATGCAGCTGGCGATCGTTCCGGCGTCAGTCGGCACGCTGCCAGCCGGCATGCAACTATCGAAGAACTTTCTCGAGGGCCTGCCCCCGGCCGTGCCAGACCATATCCGGCTGTTCCTCACCGGCTTCAATTCCATGAGCCGGCTCGAGTTCGCCTAGCGCTCGGCAGGACGACAGAAACCCGTCACCAGCTCGAAACAGGCAAGCCGCGCCAAACCCCGCTCGCCCACCCGCGCCTGCCCATCGGCGCTCTGCCCGCGACGTATGAAAAAACGCCGCATCCCGAAGGATGCGGCGTTGCGATCAGTCAGGCCAGGGGCCGTCTAAGCCCTCAGGCAGATCACTCGGAGCGTTCGCCCTCTTCGACCATTTCACGGCCCTGACGGTTGGCGTAACGGCCACCCTCCAGAATACCGATCAGGCCGTCATTGCCCTCGTGGCAGGCATATTCGTACATGTCCTCGCCGATGTCGGTCAGCGCCATTTCGGCCTTCCAGACCTGCGAATAGACGTCCGGATCGTGGATCTCGAACTCATAGAGGATCTGGCTATCATTGTAGCGCGTGAACCGCTCGATGATCTTGCCGTTCTCGGTGAGATACACGCCGTAAGTCTGGCGCTGCATCGGGTTCATGTCGCGCGTTTCGACAACCAGCGTATCGCCTTCCCACCAGCCGATGCTGTCGCCCATATAAGGCCGCAGCTCCGGATCGCGGTGCTCGTCCGTCAGACGAACGATACGCGCATCGTTGATCATCTCGGTCGTGATCACGATGTGGTCCGGCGCCTGATTGATCCGCACATTGTTGTTGTAGAGATACTGGCCGATCGGCGGTCCCGGCGTCGGCTGGATGATGCACCGCTCGCCCAGCGACCGCTCTTCAGGATTGTCGAACCCGGACCCGCGACGACGCAATTCGCCAGCTTCACGCTGAAGTCTGCGGCCGTTCTCCGAATAGGGAATCTGCCCGTTCGGCGGATCCACAATCCACGACGTGCGCCATGTGCCCTTAACAGAGGCATAGGCCGTGCCCGGATCGATCCAGAAGGCGTTATACCCACGTCCGCGCGCCAGGTCGGACCCGTCCAGCAGGCCGTCGCCCAGCTTCTGGCCGTCATCCGTGCGCTGGCGCACGTTCTGCGGGTGAACCTCAACAGCCGCGACGAATTCTTCATCCGTCAGCGTCAGCTTGTCGAACTCGCTGGAGCGCGTCAGGCGCGTATTCGAAGCGTTCGACCACACACCCTGCAGGTCCGGCTGCCCGATCGACAGGCGCGGCGCGGTATACCCCGGCTCCGTACGCGGCTTGGCCATTTCGGCTGCAGCGATCTTCGCGGCCTCTTCCTCGGTCACGTCAGCCACAGCTGTCGACAACCCGGCGCCAATCGCCATTGCAGCCAGCGAGACCGCAACGCCCCTCAGGCTCGTTGGTGTCTTCATTCTATCCTCCCAGTTTCAGTCTCCGGCGCCCGACGGTTTACCCCTCGTCGCGCTCGGAAACACCGTTATCGATCCCCTGCCGGTCGTTCTGGCGTGCGCCGGCGAGGATGCCTTCAATGCCATAATTACCTTCATGGCACGCATATTCATAGACGTCGCCGTCACCGGTAAGCTTGTTGAGGGAAATCTCGCCTTTCCAGACCTGCGAATACAGGGCCGGGTCATCAACCTCGAATTCGTAAAGGATCTGGTCGTCGGAATAGCGCGTGAAGCGCTCGATCACCTTGCCGCCCTCGGTCACCGACACGCGCCCGGCAGCCATCTGGGCCGGGTGGAAATTGGTGGTCTCTGCAACCAGCGTATCGCCCTCCCACCAACCGACGCTGGAGCCAAGATAAGGCCGGATCGCATCCGGCCCGCGCGATGCCCGCGCGTCCTCGGCGCTGTCGAACAGCTCGATGATCCGTGCATCATGCACCATCTCGACTTCGATCATCACATGCGTCGGCGACTGCACGATCCGGTAGTTGTCGTTGTAGAACTGGCTGTTCAGCATCACCGGCCCGCCATTCCCGGCAAAGCTCAGGATGCACCGTTCGCCCAGCGAGCGCTCTTCCGGGTGGTCATAGCCCGACCCGCGCCGCGCATTCATCCGCGCCTCGCGCAGCAGCTCCTGCCCGTCTTCGGAGAACGGCACCTTCCCATCGGCCGGCTCGACGATCCACGACGTGCGGAACGTGCCCTTCACATTGCCATACATCGTGCCAGGGCTCAGCCAGAACGCATTGTACCCGCGGCCTCTCTCGAGGTCCGAGCCGTCAAATTCGGTGCTCTCATCCTGACCATCATCGGTCCGCTGCCGCACAACCAGCGGATTGCCTTCTGCGCTGGCCAGCGCCTCTTCATCCGACAGGATCAGCTTGTCGGGACCGCCCCGGCGCTCAAGGCCGGTCAGCGACGCGTTCGACCACGCTCCCTGCAGGTCCGGCTGGCCGATCGCAAGGCGCGGCGCGGTATAGCCCTCCTGGGTCCGTTCAGAGCCGGTATCCGCCTCCGGGCCAGCCTGCGCCACCGCGGTTCCAGTGACAAAAACTGCAAGCCCCGCAAGTCCGGCGACCCCAGCCACAAGCCGAGAACGAAATCCCATGAAACTCTCCTAAATCGGCGCGCACACCGCCTGATTCCTTCGCGGAATCCAACTGTTTCCCAGCCGCAATAGTGCCGTACAGCCGATTACGCCACAACCAGCCAAAGCGGCGCAGCGCACCCCTCAGCCTACAAAAAGGCGTGTTCGCCCGCTGACGTTAACGGGAGGCTTGCGGGGTCTACCGCGCGCCGTTCAGGACCGCACGGACAAGGCTGATCGCCTCCGGCGTATCCCAATGCGCATCGCGCATCAGCCGCACGACCTCGACCCCCTGCGGGTCATAGATGATCGTCGAGGGAAACGCGCCGGTCTTGGCCGCAAAGGTCACGTCGGCGCCGGGATCGTAGTAGAATGGCAGAACGCCTTCCGACAATTCCTGCAGCGTGTCCCGGTGGTCCACGATCGCCGCCTCCAGCGCAGCGGTCTTTTCCTCATCCGTCCGCGCCCGGCTGGTCAGCATCATGCCGGACGCCACCGGGATCACCACGACCTCCTCTTCGGAAAACTCGCGCTGCAGGGCCGCGAGGCTAGGCATCTCCGCCATGCACGGCGTGCACCACGTGGCCCAGATGTTCATCACGACCACCTTCCCCGCAAAGTCGGAAAACCGGGCCTCGCCCCCGTTCGTGTCGTAGAACACGACCTCCGGGGCCTGCAGGTCCATGTCAAAGTCGAGGCTCTCGAACTGGCCTTCCTTGAACGAGGCCAGCGCCGGAACCTCCTCGACGGCGCCCGCGCTCGCATCTGTGCCGCCCTCCGGCTGGCATGCCGCGCAGAACAATGCCAAAAGCCCAGCAACTGCGGAATTGCGGATCAGGTGTGCGGGTCGTTTCAGCATATCGGATCATAACTCCGGTTGAATTCAGGGGCGTAGGAACAGCGTAATGACCAAACAGCCCAAAGGTCAAAGCATGTGGGGCGGCCGCTTCGCCGCACGTCCCGATGCTATCATGGACGCAATCAACGCATCAATCGACGTGGACAAGCGCCTAGCCGAGGAAGACGTCGCAGGCTCGAAGGCTCACGCCGCCATGCTCGCAGTCGTCGGCGTCATCTCGGCCGACGACGAAAAAGCCATCCAGTCGGGCCTCGATCAGGTCATCGCCGAGATCCGCGACGGAAAGTTCGCCTATTCCAGCGAGCTCGAAGACATCCACATGAACGTGGAATCCCGCCTGAAGGAGATCATCGGCGAACCGGCCGGTCGCCTCCACACCGCCCGCTCCCGCAACGACCAGGTCGCGACCGACTTCCGCCTCTGGGTCAAATCCGCGTGTGCAGCCCGCATCGACCAGATCGAGGCGCTGATGAACGCGCTCGTCGCCCAGGCCGAACCCAACGCCGATACGGTCATGCCAGGCTTCACCCACCTGCAGGTCGCCCAGCCCGTCACGCTCGGCCATCACCTCCTCGCCTATGTCGAAATGCTCGACCGCGACCGCTCGCGCTTCGCCGACGCCATCGCCCGGATGGATGAAAGCCCGCTCGGCGCCGCAGCCCTCGCACCGGCTTCCCGATCGACCGCAACCAGACTGCCAAGGCGCTCGGGTATGCGCGCCCCATGCGCAATTCGCTCGACGCCGTTTCCGCGCGCGACTTCGCCCTCGAGGCCCTCGCCGCCATCGCCATCTGCGCCCAGCATCTCTCCCGCCTCGCGGAAGAGATCGTCGTCTGGTCCTCGGCCCAGTTCAACTTCGTGCGCCTGTCGGACGCCTGGTCCACGGGCTCATCGATCATGCCGCAGAAGCGCAACCCGGACGCCGCCGAACTCGTGCGCGCCAAGACCGGCCGCGCCAACGCCGCCCTCATCGGTCTTCTCACCATCATGAAGGGCCTGCCGCTCGCCTATTCAAAGGATATGCAGGACGACAAGGCCCAGACCTTCGAGGCCTTCGACAGCCTCGACCTCTCGCTGCAGGCGATGACCGGCATGATCGAGACCATGACGCCGAACAAGGAGCGCCTGCGCGCCGCCGCCGCCCACGGCTTCTCGACCGCAACGGACCTTGCCGACTGGCTGGTGCGCGAACTCAACATCCCGTTCCGCGAAGCCCACCATATCACCGGCGCCGCCGTGAAATCCGCCGAGGACGCAGGCTGCGATCTTGCCGAACTGTCACTCGACAAACTGCAGAAGATCGAGCCGCGCATCACCAAAGCGGTCTACGATGTCCTCACTGTCGAAGCCTCTGTAGCAAGCCGCACCAGCTACGGCGGCACATCGCCCACGCGCGTTCGCGAACAGATCGCGGACTGGAAGGAGAAACTGAAGTGACCCGCATCCTCTCCATCTCGGCCGCCATTCTGGCGCTCTCCGCATGCGGCCTGCAGGGCGATCTAAAACGTCCGGACCCGCTCTGGGGCAACCCGCCGCTCGACGGCCCCACCGACCCGCGCGTCATCCACCAGATGGAAGAAGAAGAGCGCATCCGCGCCGAACAGGAAGCCGCCGCCGAAACCGCCGCCCGCCGCGCCGAGCTTGAAGCGGCCGGAGACGAGGAAGCCGAGTAAGAAAACTAGCCGTCATTCCGGGCGAAGGCGCAAAGCGCCGCAGACCCGGAACCCAGCCCTCGAAGGAACTCAAGCCGCCGGGCTCCGGACCTTCGCTACGCCACCAGCGGAGTGAAAAGGCGCGCAATCTGCCCCGCATCGACACTCCAGGCCATCCCCGATACACCCAACCCGACCAGCGGAACCGGGCCCAACTTCATGCATCACTTCACCTACAAGAACGGCGCCCTTCACTGCGAAGACGTCTCGCTGGAAGCCATCGCTGCGGAAGCCGGCACGCCCGTCTATGTCTATTCCGACGCAACCCTGCGCCGCCATTACGGCGTCCTCGCTGACGCCTTCACCGACACCGACTGCCTGATCGCCTACGCCGCCAAGGCGAACTCCAATCTCGCAGTCCTCCGCACCCTCGCCGAACTCGGCGCCGGCGCCGACACCGTCTCCGGCGGCGAAATCCAGCGCGCCATGCACGCCGGCATCCCGGCGTCGAAGATCGTTTTCTCAGGCGTCGGCAAGACCGAAGACGAGATCCGCATCGGCCTTGAAGCCGGCATCTTCCAGTTCAACGTCGAGAGCCGCCCGGAACTTCACCGCATCTCCCGCATCGCCCAGGAGATTGGAAAGACCGCGTCGATCGCCTTCCGCGTCAACCCGCATGTCGAAGCCGGCGGCCACGCCCACATCTCGACCGGCGCAGCCGAACACAAGTTCGGCGTCGCCTGGCACGAAGCGGAAGAATTCTACCGGGAAGCCGCCGACCTGCCCGGCGTCGACCCGGTCGGCATCGGCGTCCATATCGGCAGCCAGATCATGTCGCTCGCCCCGCTCAAGGAAGCCTGGACACGCGTCGTCGGCCTCGCCCGCACCCTGCGCGAGAACGGCGTCAACATCACCCGCCTCGATTTCGGCGGCGGCCTCGGCGTCCCCTACAAGCCGGGCGATGATCCCGAGACCCCGGCCCAGTACGCCGCCGCCGCCCGCGAAGTACTGGGCGACCTCGACGTCCAGCTGATTCTCGAACCCGGCCGCCTCATCGCCGCCAATGCCGGAGTTTTGATCTCGCGTGTAGAGTACGTCAAAGAGCGCGACGGTCGGACATTCGTCGTCCTCGACGCCGCCATGAACGACCTCATCCGTCCGGCCATGTATTCCGCACACCACGAAATTGCGCCGTTGCGCGAACCGGAGGCCGGCAACACACGCATTTCGGTCGATTTTGTCGGCCCGATCTGCGAGTCCACCGACCGTTTCGCCAAGGACCGCCCCTCCACCCCCCTCAAGGAGGGCGACCTCGTCGCCTTCATGACCGCCGGGGCCTACGGTGCGGTCTTGTCCTCGCAATATAATTCCCGTCCGCTGGTTGCGGAGACACTGGTTCGCGGCGATGCTTGGTCGACCGTCAGAATCCGGCCCGATTTCGAGCAGATGATCGCTCTGGAACGGATGCCGGACTGGCTCGACGGCTAGTAGAACGCCCAGTCGTTCCCAGGGAAAGTGAATGCCGGTTTTCCATCCGGGAACGCGACCAAAAGAGTGAAGCTGATTGGCTGACGGATTTGGCCTGAGAGAAAAGCTCGATGCGCGCATCGGCGCCGCGCGGCGCTCGCTGCTGCTTCCCGCCATTGTCCGAACCGTCGGTCCGCTCGGCCTCTGGATCGGCGCCTTCGCCGTCCTGTGGCTCGCAGGCGTCAACGAGGCCATCCCGCCCGAAAGCCGCGCCGTCCTCGGCGTCATCTTCTGGCTCGGCCTCGCCGCCACGATCTGGCTCGCCTTCCGCAACTGGCGGAGGCCCACCGACGGCGAAGCCCGCAACCTGATCGACGAACAGATCGAAGGACGCCCGCTCAGCGTCTGGGTCGATCGCCCCTCGCGATCCGACACCCAGACATGGAAGCTGTGGCACGCCCACCGCGACCGCATGGCCGCCCTCGCGGTCAACGTCCGCAAGTTCGACATGGGCGCGCGCTGGAAGCGCATCGACCCGCTCTACCTCCGCTTCATCGCCCCCGTCCTCGTGCTGGCCGCCGCGCTCTTCGCCGGAGCGAACGGCGCCGACCGCTTGCGCAATGGGCTCGCCCCGATTTCGGCGCCATGTTCGGCGCCCACAAGCTGCAGGTTGAAGCGTGGATCACGCCGCCGCTCTACACCGGCCGCGCGCCCTTCCTCCTCACATCCGGCGAGCAGGCGACAGCCCCCGAAGGCTCCGAGATGACCCTCCGCGTCATCGGTCCGGGACGCCCCAGCATCCGCGTCGAACCAGAAGAAGGCCGCGGCGAAACCCTTCGGCCACAAGCCGGCGTCGATGAAGCCTATGAGGTGAAGGTCATCGTCGGCGAGCCCATGCGTGTCGCCGTGAACTTCTGGGGCGAACGCGCCTACTTCCCGTTCGACATCATCGAGGACTTCGCGCCGACCGTCGAATTCGTAACTGAGCCCACGCTGGGCGATGGCGACCGCACCGAGTTCGACTGGAAGGTCACCGACGATTACGGCGTCACCAATCTCGAACTCATCGCTCGCCTCGCCGATCCGCCAGCCGGCGCCGAAGGACTGGAAGAGTCCGTACCAATGGGCCTCTTCGGCTTCGAGCCGCGCGAGGAGGAAGGCTCCTACTCCGAAGACCTCGTCCGCCACCGATGGGCCGGCCTCGACGTGATGCTGAAGCTGCGCGCCACCGACGCGTCTGGCGAATTCGGGAAAGCGCCGAAGTCGCCTATCACCTGCCCGAGAAGATTTTCCTGCAGCCCCTCTCCCGCTCCGCCCAGGAAATCCGCGCCTCGATCCTGCGCGAATGGCGCGACTACGAGGAAGCGCCGGAAGAAGACAATTACGCCGCCGTCACCACGACCGGCGACGACAACTTCGCCGACGCAGAGGCCTCCCGCCTCGAGCGCGCCCCGCCGGGCGTCCAGACCGCCGCCACCATGCTCGAAGCCGTCCTCTACCGGCCCGAAGACGTGCACCGCGACCCGGTCATCTTCATGGGCTTCTCCCATGTCATGGGCCAGCTCGAAGCCGCCTACTCGCTCGACACCGCGATGAATTCCGAATTCCTCCTCTGGGATATCGCGCTCTTCGCCGAATACGGCTCCGTCGCCGATGCCAAGGCGGCGCTCGATGCAGCCCGCCGCGCCCTCGAGCAGGCGCTCCGCAACGGCGCATCGGAAGAAGAGATCGCCCGCCTGATGGACATGTTCGAACAGGCCGTCGAAAACTACCTCGCCGCCCAGATGGCTGAGGCCCTCCGCAACGGCCGCTTCAGCGAAGGCCAGCAGCAGGCCGGGCAACAGGGCGGACAGCAAAGCCTCGGCGACGACGAACTCCAGCGCATGCTCGACGCCCTGCGCGACCTGTCCGAAACCGGCGCCACCGAACAGGCCCGCCAGCTCCTGTCCGAAATGTCCCGCATGCTCGAGCAGTTCGAGAACATGCAGCTCCAGATGAGCCAGGGCGGCCAGAGCGGCCAGCAGCAGAACGGCCCGCTCTCCCGCGCCCTGAACCGCGCCCTGCAGGACACCAACCGCGCCCTCAACGACCAGCGCGACCTCAACGACGAAACCGAGCAGGCGATGCGCGAAGGCGCCGACCAGCAGACCATGCAGCAGCTCGCCGATCGCCAGCGCGCGCTCCGCGAGCGTCTCGAGCAGCAGATGCGCTCTGGCGGCGGCCAGCCCCAGCAGGGTCAGGAAGGCCAACAGGGACAGGGTCAGCAGGGACAACAGGGCGAGGGCCAGCAACCCGGCGGCGGCAATGAGCAGGGCCAGCGCGGCGAAGGACAGCAGCCCGGCGAAGGACAGGGCGGCCAGCAGGGTCAGCGCGACGGACAGGGCGGCGCCCCCGGCGTCGAAACCGGCGACCAGTTCGGCCAGGAAAACGAACGCTCCCGCCGCCTGCTCGCAGAAGCGCTCGACGCCCAGCGCCGCTCGGAAGAAGCGCTTCGCCGCGGCGATCTGGAGACCGCCCGCCAGGCCCAGAACGAAGCCATGATCGCGATGCAGGCCCGCTCCGGCGAACTCACCCGCCTCGCGGAAGACGCCGACCCCGGTCGCGAGAATGAGCGCGACATCCTCGGCCGAATGACGGACGGCGACAGCGGCTATTCAGACACCGTCGAAGTCCCAGATGAAATCGAGCGCCAGCGCGCCCGCGACATCCTCGACGAGATCCGCCGCCGCGCCGGCGACCGCACCCTCTCGCGCGAAGAGCAGGAATACCTGCGCCGCCTGCTCGACCGCTTCTAACTGCTGGAAAATTCCGGTCGACGCCGAACTGGCGAGAACCGCCCTATTCCGGGATCGCGCCCAGATACGGCAGGCCGCGCCACTGGCCGGCGTCATCCATGCCATAGCCCACCAGGTATTTCGACGGCGCCTCATAGGCCCAGTGGTCCAGCCCCTCGCGCACCGCATCCGGCTTGCGCGCGAACACGCAGCTCTTCACGTCCAGGGCGCCCTTGGCCATGAGGTGCGACCGCGCAAACGACAGCGTCCGCCCGGAATCGAACACGTCATCAATCAGCAGCACTTTCCGGTCGCGCACGGGCCGCGACAGGTCCGCCCGAACCAGCACGCGACCCGAACTCTCCCGCGCGTCGCGATAGCTCTCCAGCCACAAAGCATCAAAACCGATATCGATGCCGCGCCGCCCCAGCGCCCGGATCAGGTCCGAGGCGAACGGCGTCGCGCCAAGCAGGATCACCACCGCGGTCCAGGTCCCATCGCGCAGGTCAGGCGCCATCCGCTCCGCTAGGTCGTCGACGCGCTGCGCGATCTCCTCACTGGTCAGCACGGTCTCGAACATACCCTCAGTGATGGTCGTCCCCTTCCGCGGCAGGCGCATCATCGACAGGCTCGCTATGCCCGTCCGCCGGCGCCGCAAGTTCGTCCACGCTGGAGCCGCGCAGCGCCGGAGCCTCCTCGCCCGCGTGCGCAGTCTGCTCGGCCTCGGCCTCAGCATCGCCCACCGTCGCATGCGACACGCCCTGCTCGACAGTCCCCAGCGCACCCGGCGCATAGCTCACCATCAACGCATACGTCTCAACCGGCGGCGCAACGATCCGCGAGGAGAACTCCACCCGCTCGCCCGGCGCGATCGACGCCGCCGGCAGGTCATCCGTCCATGTCGTGATCTCGGCGCCGCTCTCATCGCGCAGGCTGATGCGGATCTGCGGCGCCGGCCGCGCCGTCTCCGTCGAATTGATCGCCCAGCCTTTGACGGTCAGCACAGGCGTCGTGCCCTCGAACGAGCGCTTGGCGTCCACGCCTTCGAAATCCAGCCCGTACCGGTTCACGTCCAGCCCGACCATCTTGTAGAGCGAGGCCGTGCGCGGCCACGCATCCGTCACCTGGTTGCGCAACACCACAGCCGCCGATGCCACGCCTGCAAAAATCGCAAACCCCATCGTCCACGCGATCACGCCGGCCATCGCACGATTGCGCTGGCGGCGCTTGGCCTCGCGCTGTCGGATCTCGGAATGCGGCCCCGTCCGCGCCATCGCATTGGCCGCCGCCGTCTGCCGCAGCCGCTCCACCTGCTGGCGCGTCAGCCCGGTGCTCTCCGCCGCAGCAATCGAGCCCTCGTCAGGCGGCTTTGCAAACCATGAGTGACCGCACGAGGCGCACCGCACCTTCCTCCCTTCCTTGCCCAGATGGGAGTCATCGGTGAAGTACCGGGTATCGCAGGACGGACAGACCAGAATCATGAAAATACCGGAATCACACCTAGCGTTAACATAGTCCAACCCAAACCAAATGCCGATGCATCGCATTTGACGGTCCACAATGTTCGCAAGCGAGAAAACCCTTACGAAACAGTGCTCCGCCTCGAACGGGTCGGCCTCTCCTACGGTCCGGAGGCCGATGTACTTTCTGACGTCACACTAAAGCTCGCCCCCGGATCGATGACGTTCCTCACCGGCCCATCCGGCGCCGGAAAGTCCACCCTGCTCAAGCTCGCCTACCTCGCCCTGCGCCCCACAGCCGGCCGCATCTCCCTGTTCGACGTCGAAACCAGCCGCCTGAAGCGGGAAGACCTCGCCCCCCTCCGCCGCCGCATCGGCGTCGTCTTCGAGAATTTCGCCTGCTCGATCATCTCTCCGCCTACGAGAACGTCGCCCTCCCGCTGCGCATCGCCGGACAGAACGAACGCCGCTACCGAGCTGACGTCGAAGAGCTCCTCCAATGGGTCGGCCTCGGCGACCGCCTCCACGCTTTCCCGGAAACCCTCTCGGGCGGCGAGAAGCAACGCGTCGCCATCGCCCGCGCTGTCGTGGTCAAGCCCGACCTCATCATCGCCGACGAGCCCACCGGCAATGTCGATGACGAAATGGGCGAACGCCTGATGAAGCTGTTCCGCGAACTCAACCGCTCGCTCAACACCACCATCCTGATCGCCACCCACGACCTCAACCTGATGCGCCACTCGCGCGGCAGCCTGTTGCGCTTGGCCGACGGCATCCTCTCGCACGCCGATGCGCCCGTCACGCCAGCGCCGCAGCCGAGACCAAGAGCGCGCTCGCGATGAACCGCAATCTCGCCCCGCTCCTGCCCCGTGAAGACGCCCGCGAAGCGGCGCTGTTCTTCGTGGTCTCGGCGCTCTGCTTCCTCGCCGCACTTGGCGGCCTTACGGCGCGGTCCGCCTACGCCGCCGCCGACGACTGGACCTCCGAAGTCACCGGACAGATCACCATCCGCATCCACGACGGAGCCGAGGTCGCACAGAACGCGCTCGTCATCATCGCCGAAACGCCCGGCGTCGAGAACGCGCACGTCATCACAGCCGACGAAGCCGACGCCCTGCTGGCGCCATGGATCGGCGCCGCCGGCCTGCCCGAAAACCTCACCCTGCCGCGCCTCATCGCCATCGAAGCCGACCCCGATACCGAAGGCATCGGCGAGGCCCTCACCGCGGCGCTCGACCGCGCCGGCATCTCCCACCGCATCGACGATCACGTCGCCTGGTCGCGCGACGTGAAGCGCGCCACCGATTCAGCAGGCCTGCTGGCGCTCGGCGCGGTCCTCCTCCTGATCACCACCACGATCGCTGTCGTCGCCTTCGCAACCCACGCAACGCTGGTGGCCCGCCGCGACATCGTCGAATTGCTGCATCTCCAGGGTGCCAAGAACACCTTCATCTCCGGCCTGTTCGAGCACCGCTTCCTCATGCTCGGCGTGCAGGCCGGCACGCTCGGGGCCTTCCTTGCATTCGGCGCAACCGCCTTCATCCTCTACATCGCCAAGGCGTCCGAGGATCGCATCTGGCTCCTGCCGCAGCTCTCGCTCTCGCTCGCAGATGGGCTTATCCTCGGTTTAACGCCCCTTCTGGCTGGATTGGCGGCGATGCTGGCGGCAAGGATCACCGTCGTACGTTCGCTGTCGGAAATGGTCTGAGGAAGTGAAAGCCATTGCGCGCGCCTTTGCTGTCGTCGTTCTCGTTGCACTTATTGCAGCGACCGCTGACTTCATGGGTTTCGCCGGGCGCGCCGGCCGCACCGCATCCGATGATCCTGAAGCCGGACAGGCCGACGCCGTCGCCACGCTGACCGGCGCATCCGACGCCCGCATCATCGAAGGCGTGCGACTGGCCGAGGAACTCAAGCTCCCGCTCCTCATCTCCGGCGTACACATCGATGCGACCACGGCAGACATCGCCAACATTGTCGGCGCCTCGGAAGCCTCTATCGCCTGCTGCGTCACGCTCGGCCGCGCCGCGTCGACAACCGAGGGGAATGGCTCTGAAGTCGCCGACTGGGCCCGCCGCTACGAATTCAAACGCCTCATCGTCGTCACCTCCGACTACCACATGGACCGCGCCATGCTCGAGATGAAGCGCGCCATGCCCGAAGGCGAATTCATCCCGCACGCCGTCGCATCGCTGAAAGTCCCGGCCAACCGCTGGTACACCGACGCCTCCACCACGCGCCGCCTGTTCGGCGAGTGGATCAAGTACCGGATCGCCGCCCTGCGCGCCGGCGAAGGACAGGCGCAAGCCCTCGCCCAGAACCCGCCCCCGGCATGACGGCGATCCGTCCCGCGCTCTACGCCGCCTGGTTCTTTCTCACGATGGCGCTCTACGGCATCCTCGGCATGCCCATCGCCGCCCTGTCGAGATCCGGTGCGCTGTGGGTGATGAAAGGCTGGTGCAGCGCCCAGCGCCTCGGCCTCCGCCTGCTCTGCGGCGTCCGCACCGAAGTCCGCGGTCTCGAAAATCTGCCGGAAGGCGGCTGCCTCATCGCGATGAAGCACCAGTCAACCTACGACACCCTGGCGCCCTTCACCTTCCTGCCCGACCCCGCCTTCACGCCCAAGGAAGAGCTGCGCCGCGCCCCGATCTTCGGCTACTACGTGCAGCGCGCCGGCATGATCTTCCTCGACCGCGAGGGCGGCGCAAAGACGATGCGCAACCTGATGACCAAGGCCAAAGCCGCCATCGCCGCCAACCGTCAGGTAATCATCTTCCCGGAAGGAACGCGCCAGGCCGTCGGCGCCGAACCGGACTACAAGCCAGGCGTCGCCGGCATCTACAGCGCCATGAAAGCCCCATGCGTACCGGTCGCCCTCAACACCGGCTGCGCCTGGCCCGGCTCACGCTTCCCGTCGAAACCGGCCCGCGTCATCTTCGAAATCCTGCCGCCAATCCCCGCAGGCCGCCCCCGCGCCGAGTTCATGCAACAGCTCGAAACGACCATCGAAACCGCCACCGCACGACTGGTGCAGGAAGCTGCGGTCTAGCCAACCCACACCCGTCATCCTCGGGCTCGTCCCGGGGATCTCGGTTGGTTCATCAAGGAAACCGACCGCCTGCCCCACCCATTCACCGAACGGGATTCCCCGAACAAGCCGGAGGTGACGAAAACGGCGTGCGGGGAGAACTCGCCTCCCTAACCCTTCGGCTTGTCGCGCCCGAAGTTCGGCGCCGTCGTGTCCTGCCCAGCATCAAGGATCGACTGGCGAATGCCGCGCGAGTGGGTGAACAGGTCGAACAGCGTCTGGCCATCGCCATTGCGGATCGCCTTGCGCAACGCCGTCAGGTCATCCTCGAACCGCCCCAGCGCCTCCAGCACCGCATCGCGATTATTCAGGAACACATCGCGCCACATCGTCGGGTCAGACGCCGCAATCCGCGTGAAATCCCGGAATCCGGCCGCCGAGAACTTCACGACCTCGCCCTCCGTCACGCTCTCCATGTCATGCGCCGTCGCACAAATGTTGTAGGCGATCAGGTGCGGAAGGTGAGACGTGATCGCCAGCACAAGGTCATGCCGCTCCGGCGTCATCACCTCGACAGTAGACCCCAGCCGTCGCCAGAACTCAGCCAGCCGCTCGGCAGCCGCATCGTATTCCGCCCCCTTGTCCGCAAGCGGCGTCAGAATGCACCAGCGCCCCTCGAACAGCGACGGGAAGCCCGCATCCGGACCCGACTTCTCCGTCCCGGCAATCGGATGCCCCGGCACGAAGTGAACCCCCTCCGGCGCAAGCGCTGCAACGTCAGCAACCACCGCGCCCTTCACGGATCCAACATCGGTCAGCACCGCCCCGGCCTTCATCGCCGCCGCCGCTTCGCCAGCCCGTCCCATGGCGCCAACCGGCACGCACAGGAACACGGCGTCGGCGTCAGTCACGGCCTCTGCCGCGCTCGCATGCGTCTCGCCCAGCCCCAGCTCGCCCGCGCGCGCCAGCGCATCCGTGTTGGCGTCAAAGATCGAGACAGCGCCCACAGCGCCCTTCTCGACAGCCGCACGCGCGATCGAAGAGCCGATCAGTCCGATCCCGATGATCGCGATCCGTTCAAATACCGGATTGGTCATTACGCCCCCAGAAAGGCTGTCAGCTCTTCGAGCACAGCCGTGTTCTGCTCAACCGTCCCCACCGAGATGCGCAGATGCTGCGGCATCGCATAGCCGCCGAGCCCGCGCACCGTGATGCCGCGCGACTTGAGAAACGCCAGCGCATCCGCCGGGCGCTTGCCATCCTGATCCGGAAACCTCACCACCACGAAATTGCACACGCCATCCAGTGTTTCGAGGCCAAGGTCCTGCAGGCCCTGCACCAGCCGCGCCATCTCCGCCGTGTTGTGGGTCACCGATTTCTCGACGAACGCCCCATCCCCAAGCGCAGCCACTGCCGCCGCCTGCGCCGACTGGACACGTTGAACGGTCCGCGCACCCGGTTGATGGCGTCCACCACATGGCGCGGCGCATAGGCCCACCACGCGCAACGCCGCCAGCCCATGGATCTTGGAGAAGGTCCGCGTGATCACGACATTCTCGAACTCGGAGACCAGCTCGATGCCGGACGCATAGTCGTTCTTGCGCACGTATTCCGCATACGCCCCGTCCAGAACCAGCAGCGTCGATTGGGACAGCCCGGCATGCAGCCGCTTGATCTCGTCGAACGAAAGGTAGGTCCCGGTCGGATTGTTCGGGTTCGCCAGCCACACCATCTTGGTCTTCGGCGTCACCGCAGCCAGTATCGCATCCACGTCCGCGACGAAGTCCTTCTCGTCGACAACGACATTCGTCGCCCCGCTGATCTGGCCGACCACGGTATAGATCGCAAAGGCGTGCTTGGTCGAAATCGATTCATCGCCCGGCGCCAGGTAGGCCCGCGCCAGCATGTAGAAGATCTCGTCAGACCCCGCGCCGCACACGATGCGATCGGCGTCCAGCCCGTGCTTCTCCGCAATCGCCTTGCGCAACGCATTGGCGCCGCCATCCGGATACAGCCACAGCTTTTCGGCTTCAGCCCGGTACGCCGCCAGCGCCTTCTCCGAGCTCCCCAGCGGATTCTCGTTCGACGCCATCTTGTACGACCGGCCGCCAACGCTCGGCGCTTCCTCGCCCGGCACATATACCTTGATGCCGGCCAGCTGCGGCAATGGTTCCGGTCTGTCGCTCATGGTTCAGCTTCCGCCAGCATTTCGCGGAAAATCTCACGGCCGCGGCAGCGACCCGATAATCCGCAGACCGTCTAGCCCGGCCTGTATCGCCGTGGCAATCCGGGGATCGTCCTGCGCCACGAACTCCTTGATCCGCAACAGCGCCAGCGACCGCGCCCGCATCGTCACTTCAGCCTCAAGCCCGGCGTCCCGTAGATATTTCTCAGCCACGACGCGATCGTCATGCACCGTTGCAACCATTTCGTCCCGGCCAGACGGCGACAGGTTCGCCTGCCCCACGATCGCCATGCGCGGCGGCGTGTCCTCGTCAGCATCAAGGCTCGGCCAGCCCCCCGCGATCACCAGCGGACGGAACCGCTGCTCGTTCAGCATCGGCCACCACTGGCCGGCGCCCGAAACTTCAGGCCATGGCAGGCAGGCGAGGATCGCAGGCGAGCGCAGCGAAGCCTCCAGCGCCTCCCGGATATCGCTTACCGGTTTGATCCGCACGCCAAAGCCGAAATAGCCCCGCGCGCCCTCAACCGCCTTGTCCATCTGCCCGCCAGCCACATAGACCGCCTCCAGCCCGGCGGCCGCCAGCATCTCGCCCTGCATCGCTAGGCCCAGCCGCACCAGCGCCCCGCGCAGCGCCGGATCGCCCGCAGCTCCAGCCGCCATGGCGCGCAATTCCGCCATGTCCTGTCCCGGATTGTAGGCGAACGACTTGCCCCCGGCCGTGCGCTCCTGCTGCACCACACGCCAGCGGCGCCCGAACGCCGATGCAATCGCCTTGGCGGCGATATCCGTGTCATCTGGAAAGGTCGTGTTGGCGCTCATACGCATGGCAACTGGTCTGGGGATGGGGAATCAACACTACGCCCGCTTCGGTCCGACCGCAAAATTTTCTCTCATTATCGCCCTTCTCGGTTGCACGTCCTGCCACTAGGTTCCCGCGCATGACGACCACGGCCCGCTCCCTCGCCAGCGTGGACGGGCTGCAGCGCCTGACCATCGCGACACCAGACCGCCCCCTGCGGCTGGATAACGGCCGTGCGCTCGACCACGTCGAAATCGCCTACGAGACCTGGGGCAAACTTTCCCCCGCAAAGGACAACGTCGTCATCGTCTGCCACGCCCTCACCGGCGACCAGTTCGCCGCCTCGGAAAACCCGGTCACCGGACGACCCGCCTGGTGGCCCACGATGGTCGGCCCCGGCAAACCGGTCGACACCAACCGCTTCTTCGTCATCTCCACCAACGTCCTCGGCGGCTGCATGGGCTCAACCGGTCCCGCCAGCCGCAGGCCGGATGGCCATGTCTGGGGCGCCGACTTCCCGCACATCACCGTCGCCGACATGGTTCGCGCCCAGATCGCCCTGCTCGACGAGATGGGCATCGACGACGTCTTCCTCGCCATCGGCGGCTCGATCGGCGGCATGCAGGTCCTGCAATGGACCGTGCAGGCGAGGGGACGCGTCTTCGCCGCCATCCCCATCGCCACCGCCGCGCGCCAGTCCGCCCAGAACATCGGCTTCTACGAGGTCGGCCGCCAGGCCATCATGGCCGATCCCAACTGGTGCGACGGCGCCTACGTCGAACAGGACAAGCGCCCGGACCGCGGCCTCGCCGTGGCCCGCATGGCCGCCCACATCACCTACGTCTCCGAACCCGCCCTCAAGCGGAAGTTCGACCGCCGCCTCCAGGACCGCGAGGCGCTCGGCTTCGGCTTCGACGCGGACTTCCAGATCGAAAGCTACCTGCGCCACCAGGGGCAGAGCTTCGTCGACCGGTTCGACGCCAACTCCTACCTCTACATCACCCGCGCGATGGACTATTTCGACCTCGCCGCGGACCACGGCGGCCAGCTCGCCAACGCCTTCCGCGGCCTCGACACGCGCTTCTGCGTCTTTTCCTTCTCCTCCGACTGGCACTACACGCCAGAGGAATCGCGCAACATCGTCCAGGCCCTGAACGCCGCCGGCTGCGACGTCTCCTACGTCTCGATCGAAACCGACAAGGGCCACGACGCCTTCCTGCTCGACGAGCCGGAATTCGAAGCCGCCATCACCGGCTTCATCGACGCCATCGCCGAAGCGCGTGACCTTCCGCCGGCGGATGAAGCCAAAGCGATGGCCCGCGGGAAAGGCAAAGCCCGTCCATGACCTTCCCAACCGGCCCTTCCGGCGGCGCATTCCGCGCACGCCGCGCCGACCATGTGGCGATCTCCCAGTTCGTCAACGAAGGCGACCTCGTGCTCGACGTCGGCTGCGGCGACGGCCAGCTGATGCAGCTCCTGCAGTCCGAGCGCGGCGCCCGTACGCGCGGCCTCGAAGTCGAGCAGGCCGGCGTCAATCGCTGCGTCGCGCGCGGCCTCTCCGTCGTTCAGGGCGACGCCGACAACGACCTGCCCGTCTACCCCGACCGGGCCTTCGACGTCGCGATCCTCTCCAAGACCATTCAGGAACTGGCGCGTCCGAAATTCGTGATGGGCGAACTCGCGCGCATCGCCCGCCGCGTCATCGTCTCGTTCCGCAATTACGGCCACTGGAAAGTGCGCACCGCCCTCCTAACGACCGGGCGTGTGCCTTCGCTCGGCTCATCCAATCCCGACTGGTGGTCAGACGGCGCACGCCGCGCCTGCTCGGCGCGCGACCTCGCCGACCTCGCCGCAGACCTTGGCCTCGACATCACCGCCGCCTGCGCCGTCGGTGGCCAGCCGGCAGACGCCAGCGCGCTGAAGCGCCTAAACTGGAGCGCAGAAGAAATCGTCTTCGTGCTCGAGCGTCACAGCCAATAGCGCCCTAGCCGGCCGCCTGCGGCATCTCCGTTTCCAGTCCGGCGCGCTTGTTCTTCACCTCGCTGGAAATCTTCTCCGCGATCATCTCCGCGACCTCGGGCTGGTCGAAATACGTTGTGTGAATCAGGCTGTCCCAGGTCATGGCGTCCTCCGCCAGCTCGGCGACCGCATTGTCTTCGGTCACGCCGACGGAAAACAGGCTGGCGCGATACTTCTCGAACAGCAGCCGCGTCGCCTCGTGCGAGGCCACCCGCATCCGGTCGGCAAGATCGCCGTCCAGCACCTTCTCCTCGCATCCGTAATAGTGAGACCGCTCCGACACCTCGCCGATCCGGTTGTCGCCATCCCGCCCCATCGCAAGGCCCTTCAGTGCATTGCCCACGACGCTGTTGAGATACCCCCGCATCGCAAATTCCAGCATCACGGCGACGATGGCGCGGTAGATCACATAGACCGCCCCGAAGATCAGCGGCGCGGCGACCAGCCCGATCGCGGCGATCGTCGCGCCCATGTCGCTGATGTCCTCGATCAGGGGCGTCAGGTATTCGCCATCGTCATTGGTCCCGAACTCGGCCCCGATCGCGATCAGCAGCCCGACAATCGGCGTCCAGATCGCCGCCCGCACACCCCAGAGGATCGCCCCGGTGCGCGAGCCCTTCAGGAGCGACCATTTCGGAAAGACCTCGACCGGCAGCGCCTCCACCCGTTGCAGGAACGCAATCGCCTCGTCATTGGGATGCCAGATCGTAAACAGCGATGGCGCATCCCGCTTCTTGCGCCCCGCCCGCCGGATGCGCGCAATCCCGCGAAACGCCAGCGGGATGATGAACAGGATCGCAAGCCCGCTCATCAATCCGACGCCGACCAGCCCGATCACCAGCTCTTCCAGCTCCCCGCCGCCCTGGCTCACCGCCTCCGGCACCGTCCCGGGATTTTCGACCAGTTCCTCGATCTGCCCGCCGGCCGTCTCCATCTGCTCGATCGCCGCGGTCTCCGCATTCGCTGCGCCCTCCTCGCCGCGGAAGTAGAAGATGCTGAACGTGAACACGCACAGGCTCACGATCACCATCAGCAGGAAGGCCCACGCCCGAGCTTCTCCGAGCGCTTCACGATCGTCCGGAAGAAGGGCGTTCCCACCGTCGTGACGCTCGCCAGCCGGGGGCGCTTCTTCCCGGTATGCCAGTTCAGCATGCAGGCGGCGTCGTTGGCGACATTGCCGCCATGGCTATGGCCGATCACATGAACGCCCGCATGGCTCTTCGCGAGCTTGCGCGCCCGCTTCGCCAGCGCGATCGATCCCTTCTCCCGCGCGCTCGCCGAGTTCGCGCCAGTCCACAGATGCGGCACGATCTCCGAATCCACGCCGCGCGCGCGCAGGCTCGCCTGCAATTGCGACGAAAACGTCGATCCCCGCTGGAACCACTTCTCGCCGTCCAGGCCTTCCGCCGTATCTCCCGTGCCGTGCACGGTCACGACCGCGATTTTTTCTGAAGCCACCAACCACCTCCACCCGAGGACGCCAGAACACTACGCCTCAAGCGGGCCGATTTCCAAGCGCTCCCCGGCCCCGGACTCGACCTTAGCGCCGCCATGTTGCACTTCTGTGCTCAAGAGGCAGCAAAGCGACGATGACGGAACCGCAATCCATCCCGCCTGTCGTCATCAACGACCGCCTGTTCGATCCGGACAGATGCTTGATCTACACCCCGAATGAAGGGGCGACCGGCGTCTCCGAACCCGCCTGCCGCATCCTCACCGACCTCGTCCGCCAGGCGGGCAAGCCGCTCGCATCCGGCCGCCTCGCCATCGCCGCAAGGTCCTCAGCGCCGCCGGCGAACGACGAAGTGGCGCTCACCATCGCCGAGCTCAACCGCATATTGGGCCCGCGCTACGCCAACACGCCGTGTATCGAGGTGCTCGATGGCGCAGGCTATGCGCTCGACCCCGCAGCCCTCGCCAACCAGCCGCCGCCGGACGACCCGCGTTACCGCCCCAGACCCTTTCTGCACCGGCCGGCCACCTGGGGCGCCGTCATCGCCCTGGTGCTGGCGCTGGCGGCCTTCTCCTTCGCCGTATCCAGCGTCTCCTGACGCCGCCCGCCGGATACAACTCGGCCCGCGCGCAGCGCCGCCCGAAGGCGACCCGCGGCGGGCCGGTCAGGCGACGCCGGAAATCCGGCGCCGCAACGTCGAAGACCTGTCTTTACAGGCCTAGTTGGTCAGCGCGGCTTCGTCTTTCTCGCCGGTGCGGATGCGCGTCACCGAGCCAAGGTCGTAGACGAAGATCTTGCCGTCGCCGATCTTGTCGGTGTTGGCGGCGCTGCGGATGGCCTCGACAACGTTCTCAACGACGCCATCGCCAACCGCCACATCGATCTTCACCTTCGGCAGCAGCTTCACTTCGTACTCGGCGCCCCGATAGACCTCGGTCTTGCCCTGCTGGCGGCCATAGCCGCGCACTTCCGAAACGGTGACGCCTGAAGCGCCCGCGGCCGTCACAGCGTCAAGAACCGCATCCAGCCGGCTCGGTTTGAATACAGCGGTGATGAATTTCATGGTCTGGTCTCCAAGGCTTGGGGCGCTTGTCCCGCGCCGCAGATGAATAACTTACTCGACTTACACACCTTATGTAACGTCAGTGCCCTTCCTGTCAACGGGCGGCGTTGAAAACCTTGCCTCTGCCGGGGCAGTTCCCTTGACTTTCAAGCCACTAGCCGCTCCGGGGTCGGCGTATACGCGTTTGATGGCCTCCACCATCAGCACGCCGCTGAAGCCGCGCCAGCCCCAGCGACCGATATTTTCCCATGCCTCCCCGGCCGACGTGATGACCCCGAGCCCGATTGGCGGCGCAAATAACGCTCTTGCAGAAGCTGTCGGCTGGTAAAACCCCGCCTCCAGCAACCGCATGAGCTGACGCCGCGAATATGAACGCCCATGGCCCATCGGAGTCGACTCTCTAAGGGCCCACATTCCTCTCCGATTGGCGACAATGACTAGAATCCGTGCTTCCGGCGCCGCAACCCGCCAAAGTTCACGCATCAGCCGCTGCGGGCTGTCCGCCTCCTCCAGCCCGTGGGCGACGATGATCCGGTCGAACATCGCGTCAGGAAACGGCATGCGCTCATCCTCGACATGTACCGACCCGTTCGCGGCGTCCTCCGGCCACGGCTGCGCGCCCTGCGTCTCCGGCATCGCCGACAGCACGCGCCGCGCCCCGCCGCGAAACGGCGCCAGCAGCGGCCCCGCATAGCCAAACCCCAGCACATCCAGCCCATCAGCGTCCGGCCACAGCGTCCCGATCCGCGCCGCGATGCGCTCCGCCGCCATCCGCCCCAGGGGCGAAGCATAGAACGCAGCCATCTTTTCGACTTCCAGCCGCATTCCGGCAGATGCTCCCTAGCGTCAACGAAACCTTGTCATCGGATGCGGCCTCAGTCAGCCTTGTCCCCAGTATAGCGCGTACGCCGAGTGAAAGGACATGCCGTGAGCGAACCGATCATCCACATGTTCCCCTGCCTGACAGACAATTACGGCTTCCTGATCCACGACCCCGCTTCCGGCGAGACGGCCTGCATCGACACGCCCGACGCCGACAAGATCCTGGCGGAGGCCAAGGCCCGCAACTGGCGCATCACCCAGATCTGGAACACGCACTGGCATCCCGACCACGCCGGCGGCAACGAGAAGATCAAGGCCGAGACCGGCTGCCACATCACCGCCCCGGCCGGCGAGGTCGAACGCATCGCCATCTTCGACCGCACCGTCTCCCAGGGCGACACCGTCAGGCTCGGCGCGATCGAGGTCCGCGTGCTCGACACGCCGGGCCACACCGGCCACATTGTCTACTACATCCCGTCCATCTCGACCGCGTTCGTCGGCGACACGCTGTTTGCGCTCGGCTGCGGCCGCCTGTTCGAAGGCACAGCCGACCAGATGTGGACCAGCCTCTCCAAGCTGCGCGGCCTGCCGGACGACACGACCATCTACTGCGCCCACGAATACACCGCCGCCAACGCAGCCTTCGCGCTCAGCGTCGATCCCGACAACGCCGCGCTCATCGACTACGCAGAAGACGTCAAGCAGAAACGCTCAAGGAACGTCCCCACCGTCCCCACCACCATCGCGAAGGAGAAAGCCGCCAACCCCTTCCTGCGCGCCGACATCCTCCCCTTCCAGAAAGCGATGGGCCACGCCGGCGACGCCGTCGCAACCTTCGCCGAGGTCCGCAAGCGCAAGGACAATTTCTGATGCAGGCGATGTCGGCCGAAGAGGTGATCGCCGCCCTCGGCCTCAAGCCCCATCCCGAGGGCGGCTGCTACCTCGAAACCCACCGCATTGAAGCTGCGCACGGCGACCGCTCTCCCGGCACCGCGATCTATTATCTCCTCGCCCGCGGCGAGCGCTCCCACTGGCACCGCATCGACGCCACGGAAATCTGGCATCACTACGCCGGCGCCCCGCTGGTCCTGTCGATCGCCAGCGAGGGCGAGACCGTCTCCCACACGCTCGGCCCCGATCTCACCGCAGGCCACCGCCCGCAGGCCGTCGTACCGCCCCACTCCTGGCAAAGCGCACACTCGCTCGGAGACTGGACCCTGTGCGGCTGCACAGTCTCCCCGGGCTTCGAATTCTCATCGTTTGAAATGGCCCCGCCAGACTTCAGTCCGGCAAACTCCCGCCCACCCGGCGCAAACTAGCACAAGCCTTCAAGCACGGCACAAAAGCGGACCAGAAAGGTCCGCGTCCCCGGCGCCGAGCCAAAGGCGAGGGAATCCAGCCGGGGCCCAGAAACAAAAAAAGAGAAGAAACCCAGGCGCAGACCCTACTCGGTCATCGCCTGCGCAATGGCGTCAGAAGACGGACGACCGGCATAACCTTCATCGGGATCGACACCCAGCACCAGCTCGCCATCAGAGAACGTCACCGTCGGCTCTTCCATGCGCACCATGCGGATCGAGTGCAGCTCGCGCACCGCATCGCCAGACCGCTCAACGCCAATCCGCGTCACCAGCAGCGCGTCAGACGCCCACCGCTCGTCTTGCGCAAAGGCGCCAGACCCGAACACCGTCACGTCATGACCCGCCATCGCCGACAATTGCTCGCGCAGATCCTCGACCGTCTCGGTCAGCGACAGGGTCATCGCAGGCGCATCCAGCGGCGATGCGGCAGCAGCCGGGGCCGCAGGCGCGCCATCCTTATTGCCGACATAGGAGATCACATTGCCGAGCTCGGTCACCCGCAGCATCAGCTCACCGGAATCCGACCGCAGGAACGCATCTCCGCGCTGCGCCGTCGTCGACTGCAGCGCCATCACTTCCGGATCATCCTCGAACTTCATCAGGACGTCTTCGCCGCTCCGGTCCAGCACGAACGTGCGCTGGGTTGCGGTGTCCTGATACCGGTTGATTTTCGGAGCCGCGCGGCGTGAAGACGAGAACGACTGCGTCGCAGCGTCCGGACGATCTGCAACCGGCGGCGCCTGACGCGCCTGCTGTGCAGAGGCCGGGGCGCTCAGCGCCAACGCGCCCGCCGCCAGCACGCTGGCGACGCCGGACATGAGGCACAACGAGCGGGCCCCGCGGACCCCGGTAGTATGTCTCGAACTCAATTTCATCCCCGCCAGAAAACACCCCGACTGGGGCAGATTTTTGTCCGAAATCTGCGTCCCGCAGCACACATTGAGGTCAATCAGTGCACACCGCAAGCCCCGTTTCATGGGCGATAACGGCCATTACCCCGCGATGAACTGACCGCCGTTGGCAGTCAGCGTCGACCCCGTGATGAAGCCGCCATCCTCGCCCGCCAGGAAGGACACGCAGCCGGCGATTTCCGTAGCCGTGCCCAGTCTCCCTACGGGAATCGTCGCGATGATGCCTTCCAGAACTTTCTCGGGCACCGCCTGCACCATCTCGGTGTCGATATAGCCCGGGCACACCGTGTTGACCGTGATCCCCTTCTTCGCGCTCTCCTGCGCCAGCGCCTTGGTGAACCCGATCAGGCCGGCCTTGGCGGCGGAATAATTCACCTGCCCGATCTGCCCCTTCTGGCCGTTGATCGACGAGATGTTGACGATCCGCCCGAAGCCGCGCTCGCGCATCCCTTCGATGGTCAGGCGGCACAGGTTGAACGCTGACGTTAGGTCAACGCGGATCACCTCGTCCCATTGCTCTCTGGTCATCCGGTGCAGCGTCGCATCGCGCGTGATCCCGGCATTGTTCACCAGCACGTCAATCGGACCAAGGTCCTTCTCGATCGCAGCAATTCCCTCCGCGCAGGCGTCGTAATCGCCCACGTCGAACTTGTAGACCTTAACCCCGATCTCGTCGGCGCAGGCCCTCGCTGCATCATCATTGCCGCCATAGTTTGCTGCAACGTCGAACCCGTCCGCCTTGAGGCGTTCGGAAATGGCGCGGCCAATCCCTCTGGTCCCACCTGTCACCAGCGCCACACGAGCCATCGATACCTCCAGATTGCTGCAGCAGAATTCCCAGACATCACACTAGCGCGAGATTCACTAATGGCCATTGAATGCACGCAGCATAAGATCACGGAAGATTTGCGGATGGTTTGATGTACCGCACGTGCGCATCGCGGAATCTGTGCTAGGTAGTGCAGTGCAGCATGCAAACGGCGTCCGGCCGACGACCAGACAGCATCGGAAGCTGCTGGAAACGCCTGCGCCGGACGAGTGGTGGGAGACGACGCCTGTGACGGAAGTAAACGGCTCCGAAGAGCCGATCATCATCAAGAAATACGCGAACCGCCGTCTCTACGATACGTCCGCCAGCAAGTACGTCACGCTCGACCACCTGTCCGAACTCGTCCGCGACGGCAAGGACTTCAAGTTCTCGACGCCAAGTCCGGCGAAGACCTCACGCGCTCGGTTCTCGCCCAGATCATCTTCGACCAGAAAACCGCGCCGAGGGCGTGCTCCCGGTCTCGTTCCTCCGCCAGCTGATCCAGTTCTATGGCGACAGCTTCCAGTCCATGCTCCCCGCCTACCTCGAGATGTCGATGCAGGGCTTCGCCCAGCAGCACGAGAAGTGGCGCGAATACATGCACACCACGCTGGGCGACAAGGAGAAGGCCGAGGCCTTCGACGCCCAAGTCCGCAAGAACATGGAAATGTTCGAAGAGACCATGCGCTTCTTCACGCCCTACCCCGCGCAGCAGGCGCCGAAACCTGACGCTGCGAAGGACAAGGAAAGGCTGCGACGCCCGCCGACGCCATCCAGTCGCTGCAGCAGCAGATGCTCGACATGCAGCAGCAGCTCGCCAACCTCGCCATGGGCCGTCCGCCCCGGAAGATGAACGGCGACGAAGACGAAGACGGCAACCACAACACCTGATCCGTTTGCGCGCCGCCGCAGCGAACCTCCGCTCCCGCTAACCTTGATTGTCCAATAGCCGCAGCAATCCGCGCGCGTGGCTCGCCTCTTGCTGTAACCAAGGCATGAGGATCGACCCGGTACCGCCAACCTACCGTCTTGTTGACCGGCGCAGCTCGGACAACGAACGGCGCACCGCGTCCGACCGGCGCGAGCCCGAAACAAACGAGCGCCGCCGCCACCCGCGCCTCACCACCGGCATTCTAGCCGCCCCGTTCGGCGCCCACATCCTCGGCCAGATCGAGCCCAGCCCCGTCAGCGCCCGACGCGCCCTGCTGGCCTATCGCAGGGCCGCCCGCGCCTAGAGCGCGATCACCCGCTCGATCCCGATCGTTTCCAGGAACACCGCATCGTGGCTCACCACGATCAGCGCCCCGTCATACTCCGCCAGTGCGCCCTCGAGCTCCTCGATCGACCAGATGTCGAGATGGTTGGTCGGCTCATCCAGGATCAGCAGCTCCGGCGCCTCTCCCGCGAAGACGCAGGCGAGACCCGCCCGCAGCCGTTCGCCGCCGCTCAGCGTCCCCGCCAACTGCAGCGCGTCATCCGCCCTGAACCCGAACCGCGCCAGAACCGCCCGCGCCGCATTGCCGGTCAGTCCGGGGTTCAGCCGCTCCATGTTCTGAACAAGCGTCTCGCCGTCCGCCAGCAACCCGACATGCTGGTCCAGCATGGCAATCCGGTCAGTCAGCACCCTGACCTCGCCCGCCCCCGGCTCGACCTCGCCCGTCACCAGCTTCAGCAACGTGGATTTGCCCGACCCGTTCTCGCCCTTGATCGCAATCCGCGCCGGACCGCGCACGTCGAACGACAGCGGTCCGAACAGCCGCCGGTCGCCAAACCCCATCTCCACGTCACGAAACGCCAGCAGCTCCCGCCCGGTCGGCAGGCCGGACCGCGGCAGCTCGATGCGCACCGGCGTCACCACCTCGACCTTCGCACGCGCCGCCGCCAGCACCTTGTCGGCGTCCCCGGTTAGCTTGTCGGCGAGCTTCTTGCCCCGTCCGGCCGTCCGCTCCGCCCGCTGCTGCCGTGCATCCAGCAGCAGCTTCGGCTGGTCCCCCCGCGCACGCACCGCCCGCCCGCGACTGTCGCGCCGGTCCTGCTTCTCCTTCTCAACCTGCGCCTCACGCGCCGCCCGCTTGGCAGCGCTTTCCGCGCCCTCCAGCTCCGCCTCCGCACGCGCCAGCGCCGCCGCCCGCGCCTCGACAAACGCCGACCAGCCGCCGCCGAACACGCTCACACCCACCGGCGTCAGCTCCACGATCCGGTCGACATGCTCCAGCAAGGTCCGGTCATGGCTCGCGACCACCACGCCGCCGCGCCAGTTCGCAATCAGCCGCGCGACCGCCTCCCTGCCGCCAGCATCGAGATTGTTCGTCGGCTCATCCAGCAGCAGCACCTCCGGCGCCTCGATCAACAGTCGCGCCAGCGCCACCCGCGTCCGCTCACCCCCGCTCAGCGACGCAACCGGCCGCTCCAGATCCAGCCCCTGATGTCCCACCTCGGCCAGCGCCGCATCAATGCGCGCGCCAAGCGTCCAGTCCGCTGCGGCGACATCCGCCGCATCCCCCTCGCCCGCATCCAGCCGCACCAGCCGCTCCAGCTCGCCAGCCACCCCCAGCGCATCGACGATCCGCTGCCCCTCATCCTGCACCTGCGCCAGCACGCCGACGCGACCATCCACGCGCACTGTACCTGCAGCCGGCTCCGCCGAACCCGCGATCACCCGCAACAATGAAGATTTGCCGCACCCATTGCGGCCAACCAGCCCAACCGCCTCACGACCCACCGCAAGGCTCAGCCCATCGAACAGAACCGTCCGGTCAGGCGTGGAAAGGGAAAGACAATCGAGCGTCACAAACGCAGGCATGGGAAACATCCGAAACAGACAGGACCGAGGGCTCAATCAGCTCAACGATGTCCATTTCAAATCCTCCGCATTGGCGTTCGTGACGACAGACCTAGTCGCACCCGGCCGGTCTCACAAGTCACCGGCCGCACAAGTCACCGGCCTACAGCCAGCTCGCAATCTTCGAGATCGGCTTCTTCACCCGCGCATGATCCGGCACGGTGGCCTCATCCGCCGGATATCCCACCACCAGCAGCAGGAACGGCTTCTCCCACTCCGGACGGCCGCAAATCCCGTTAAGGAACGTCATCGGCGCCGGCGTATGCGTCAGGCAGGCCAGCCCGGCATGATGCAGCGCCGCGATCAGGAATCCCGTCGCAATCCCGACCGACTCCGTCACGTAGTAATTCTTCGCAGCCCCATCCTCTCCGATCCCGCCCTTCTTCTGCGCGAAGATCGCGATCAGCCACGGGGCCGTCTCAAGAAACGGCTTCGACGCATCTGTCCCAAGCGGCGCAAGATCGCTCAGCCACGTCTCGCCCGCCTTACCGTCGTAAAAGGCGCGCTCCTCCGCCTCCGCCGCCTCCCGCACGCGACGCTTCACCGCGACAGACGAGATCGCAGCAAAGTGCCAGGGCTGGTGATTGGCCCCGCTCGGCGCCAGACCCGCCGCCCCGATGCACGCTTCGATGACCTCCCGCGCCACCGGCCGGTCCGAAAAGTCCCGGATCGAATGCCGCGTACGCATCCGCTCCAGGAAGCGCAGCGCCGCCGCCTTCATCTCCTCAGGCGGCAATTCCACGAAGTCATCAAGCGGCGATCGTGCATGGTCCTGCAAGCCGCCCTCCCGCGCTCACGCCTCAGCCGGCAACGAGGCTGTCTCCCATCGCCCCGGCCGAAAGCGCCGAAGCCTCAAGCACAGCAGCCAGATCGCCATCAAACAGGTCCTCGACGGCAAGGAAGGCCGCCAGCTGCGCATACTCGCCCGCCTCGCTCGCGCCGCGCTCTGCCGCCTGCATCGCCATCTGCAGCAGGAAGTGAACGCCGACCACAACGCTCGCCTCGGCCTGATAACGCGTCGCCGCATAAAGCGCCTTCGACCGGTCGGCCTTGAACGCCTGCAGCATCCAGTCCGTCGCAGCGCCCACAGCCGCCACCGCCGCAACCAGCCGTCTGCCCGCCTCGGCCAGCGCCGCATCATTGCTCGCCCGCGCCGCCTCGGCCGACCGCTCGACTTCACCCAGCAAGGCCTTCATCGCCTCACCGCCATCGGTCGCCAGCTTGCGCCCGACAAGGTCGATCGCCTGAATGCCGTTTGTGCCTTCATAGATTGGCCCGATACGCGCATCGCGGAACAGCTGCGCCGCCAGCGTCTCGTTCATGAACCCCATGCCGCCATGCACCTGCACGCCCAGCCCGGCCGCCTCGACGCCGACATCCGTCCCATACGCCTTCGCCAGCGGCGTCAGCAGGTCCTCGCGCGCCTGCGCGGATGCATCGCCCATCTCGACAGCGTCCGCCGCCGCCGCGCACGCATAGCAGATCGCCCGCGACGCCAGCGCCTTCGCGCGCATGCTCAACAGCATGCGCTGCACATCCGGATGGCGAACAATCGGCGCCATGCCGTCAACGCCCGGCGACGATCCCTGCTTGCGATCGCGCGCATAGGCCAGCGCCGCCTGATAGGCCGCATCCGCAATCCCGACGCCCTGCACGCCGACATTCACCCGCGCCGAATTCATCATCGTGAACATCGCCGCCATGCCGCGATTGGGCTCGCCCACCAGCCAGGCCTTGGCGCCGTCATACTCCATCACACAGGTCGGCGACCCATGGATGCCGATCTTGTTCTCCAGCCCGATGCACTTCACCGCGTTGGTCTCGCCAAGCGAGCCGTCAGTATTCACCAGCCGTCGCGGGCACACGAACAGCGACACGCCCTTCGTTCCCGGCGGCGCATCCGGCAACCGCGCCAACACAAGGTGGATGATGTTGTCCGCGAGATTGTGCTCACCCCACGTGATGTAGATTTTCTGCCCCGAGATCGCGAACGACCCATCGTCATTCGGAACCGCCTTCGTCTTCAGCGCCCCGACATCCGAACCGGCCTGCGGCTCGGTCAGGTTCATCGTCCCGGTCCACTCGCCCGAAATCAGCCTCGGCAGATACATCGCCTGCTGCTCCGGACTGCCATGCGCCAGCAGCGCCTCGATCGACCCAAGGCTCAGCAACGGCGCCAGCCCCAGAGCAAGGTTCGCCGCCTGAAACATCTCCAGCACGGTCAGCGCCAGAACCCGCGGCAGGTCCTGCCCGCCAAACGCTTCGGGAAACGGCAATCCCATCCAGCCGCCCTCGCGGATCGCAGCATAGGCGTCGCGATAGACCTCCGGCACGACCACGCCGCTCTCGCCAAGCTTGGCGCCCACCGCATCGCCGGACTGGTTCACCGGCGCCAGGCGATCGCCCGCCACCTTGCCCGCCTCGCCGACGATCATGCCCCACAGGTCTTCGTCGAATGCGCCATCAGGCGCGACCGTACGCAGCGTGTTGAGGATGTCTGTGATAGGTGCCCGATATGTCATGGCGCCTCATAACTTCATGGCGTGCGTCAGCACAGACCAACTTGCGCATTTTACAACATGACGCCCGCGATGAATTGCCTCGCGCGCATCGCATCCCCGGCGTGCGCCAGAAAGACTCTCGCGAAAGCGCAGCCGCCTACCGCTTGTCGACCTTCGCGATCAGCAATTCAAGCAGCCGCTCGATCCGGTCCATCCGCTCATGCAGGCCCGTCACGATCTCGCGGGCCATCACCAGGTCATCGCGCGGCGCCGCCCGCCCCAAGGGCCCGCCGCTCGCTCGCGGACCATCAAAGCCCGGGCTGTCGAAGCCGGGACCATAATCCGCAGCGCCAGACCGGTCGGCCACTTCCTGCGGTTCAGCCGAAAGGACGCGGGCAAACGCCGCCACTTCGGGAGGCGCCAGCTCGCGCTGGTCGCGGAACACCATCTCGACCTCGTCGACCGACATGCCCGCCGCTTGCGCCAGCGCGCCGCGCGACTGCCCGGTCGCCCGCAGGCGCTCGTCGAACCAGTCCTGGTCGAAGAAGAGTCCGGCCACGCCGCCCCCGCTAGTCGGCGCCGCCGACGGCGAAGTCGCGCCGTGCAGCGATGATCGTCACCACCACGCCTGCCAGCACGTCCAGCAGGCACATCATGGTCAGGATGAAGAAGGCCGAAGTCGCAAAGTTCTCGATCAGCAGGAATTCGATCAACGCCACGATGAACACGATCATCGACACCGCGTGATTCGCGATCGTCGCCGTGCCGGTCGATGTCGATTTCAGGATCTCGATGAAGAAGAAGCCCATCGAAATGATCACGAGAATATCGCCCGACGACACAGGCCATGTCGCATTCGGGCCGACCATCGGAATTTCCCAGACGGGCATCACCATATGCTCGGCCATCGTCAGCGTGCCGCTGTCGCCGCCGTTAAAGCCGAACGCCATCAGGTTGTAGATGATCACCGGAATGGTCAGGAGCGGAAACACGCCGAAGATAAACCGCATCATTCGCCCCTTTTTTTTGCCCCCGCCGCGACGGCTCTTCGCCCGCGCCTCTTCCCGCATCTGATCGGCTACAGCGGTACCGAAGATTCCCAGCAATTGAAAGTCCTCCCCTGCGTCACCCCGGCTTACTCACAGGAGGGACATCCTGTCAGATCTCATCGACCCCGCCGGGCGAACGACGCCGCTTGCGCAGCCACATCACGCCGCGCAGGTCGGACACCGCATCCGCCAGCCGGCCGAAATTCGTATAGTTCGACTTCCCGAACCTGCGCGACCGGTGCCCGACAGCACGCGATTCCACGCCGAAACCCTCAGACATCATCAGCGCCGGCAGATAGCGGTGCATGTGATCGAAGTAGGGAATCGCAAGGTAAGCATCCCGCTTGAAGGCTCGCGCCGCACATCCGCTGTCCGGACAATTGTCCTTCAGCACGACGCCGCGCACCCGGTTGGCCAGCCGCGACCCGAACTTCTTCCACGACGAATCCTGCCGCTTCTCCCGGAAACCCTGAACCATGCCCAGGTCCTTGGCCGCATCCGCCCGCAGCAATTGCGACACCAGCCCCGAAACGTCCGCCGGATCGTTCTGCCCATCGCCATCCAGCGTCACGATCACCGGCGCGCGCGCAGCCAGCACGCCTGTGCGCACCGCCCGGCTCTGGCCGGCATTCTTGCGATGCCCCACCGCGCGCAGCGTCGGGATCTCGTCCTTCAGCGCCTGCAAACGTGCGCGCGTATCGTCCAGCGAGCTGTCGTCGACGAAGATCATCTCGTAGGCGCGGCCATGCAGCGCCGTCTCGATCTCCCGCGCCAGCGTCTCGACATTCTCCGCTTCGTTATGCACAGGCACCACCACGGAAAACTCCGGACGTCCCAGCGTCGCGCCGACTGCCGCCATTACAGGTCTCTCAAGGGTCGTAGTTGTGCTTGTCATCATCCCCAACGAGGTATAGCCGCACCGCACGCGACTTGCGAGGCCCGCCGGCATGAAGCTTTCGAGAGTGTAAGACCCTGATCTTGCAGGCAAGAAGAAACACCTGCGACGGGACTTAGCCCGCGACAGCCCGCTCAGCCCCCGCTAAGGTCGCCCGCGAACCGGCGAAAGACCAGAGGAACCGCCCGCCCCCATGTCGGCCTTCGACCGCTTCATCGAGACCCCGTGGGCCTGGATCGCGCTGGCCCTGATGGTGCTTGTCGCCTCCTTCCCGGGCGCAGCCAACATTCCCGTCCTCGACCGCGACGAAGCCCGCTTCACGCAGGCGACCTCCCAGATGCTGGAAACCGGCGACTTCGTCGTCATCAGCTATCAGGACGATTACCGCAACAAGAAGCCGGTCGGCATCCACTGGCTCCAGTCCGCAGCCGTCGCCGTCACATCCGACGTCGCCGAACGCAACATCACCGCCTACCGCCTGCCTTCCATGCTCGCCGCCATGGGCGCGACCATGGGCGCATTCTGGTGCGGTCTCGCCTTCATGTCCCGGCGCGCAGCTTTCCTCGGCGCCGCCCTGTTCGGATCGACCCTCCTCCTCACCACCGAAGCGCACATCGCCAAGACCGACGCAGCCCTCGTCTGTTCGGTCGTCCTCGGCATGGGCGCGCTGGCGTGGCTCAGGGCCGGATCAGGCAAGTGGATGGCCGTCGCCTTCTGGGCCGCCATGGGCGTCGGCGCCCTCATCAAGGGCCCGGTCGCGATAATGGTCACCGGCCTCGCCATCGCCGCCCTCGCCATCTGGGAACGCGACTTCAAATGGATGAAGCCGCTGGCCTACTGGGGCGGCCCAGCCCTCTTCGCGCTCATCACGGTGCCGTGGTTCGTCGCCATCCAGATCGCCACCGGAGGCGAGTTCCTGTTCGAGGCCGCCGGCGTCGATCTCGGCCAGAAGATCGTCAGCGCCGCCGAAGGCCACGCCGCCCCGCCCGGCCTCCACTCCCTGATGCTGCCGCTGCTCTTCTGGCCCGCAACGCTCTTCCTGTTTCCGGGCATGTGGTGGGCGATCAAGGGCGCCTTCGCCCCGCCGCGACTGGCGAGCGACGCCGCCGCCAAGGCAAAGCGCGCCGCCTACGAAAAAGCCGCCACGGGCTTCCGCTTCCTGCTCTGCTGGGCCGTCCCCACCTGGCTCGTGTTCGAACTCGCCCCCACCAAGCTCGTCCACTACACGCTCCCCGCCTATCCCGCCTTCGCGCTCATGGCCGGCGCCGCCCTCGACGACTGGTTCGATACCGGCCGCTGGCGCGGCGGCCGCACCATCTCGATCGCCTTCTTCGCCATCGCAGGCTTCGCACTCGCCGCGCTGACCTCGCCATGGGCGCTCGAACTCCTGCGCGAGGACGCGGCAGGCAATTTCACCCGCCCGCTCTCCGAACGCGTCGCCGCGATCTGGTCGAGGGAATGGCTCGAAACCGGTGTGTCGGTCTGGCCCATGATGCTGATCGCCATCGCAACCGGCGGCGCCATCTATGCAACGCTGGTGCGCTCGCCCGTCGGCGTCCTCGCCGCCATCCTCGCCTGCACGCTCACGCTAGCCTTCACCTACCGCATCCTCGTCCTGCCCAACCAGAACTGGGTCCTGCCCACCAAGACCGCGCTTGAAGCCATCGACGACGTCTGCGCCCGTCCCGTCGGCGCGCCGGCAAAGGCCGACTCCGACTGCACCGACATCCCGCCGATGCTCGTCCGCGCGATCGGCTATAACGAACCCAGCCTCGTCTACTCGCTCGGCGGAAGCGTCCTCCTCCAGCCGCGCGCCACCGCCGTCCTGCCGGACGTCACCGAAGACCCGCGCCCGGCATGGCTGCTCAACATCGCCGTCGAGGATGGACGCGCCGCCCTGGCCGAACTCATCGCAACCGCCGACGCCGCCGACCGCTGCATCCGTCTCGGCCGCCGCTACGCCCTCAACTATTCCAACGGCGACCCCGCAGCCCTCGTCGCCGCCGTCATCGAACCCGGCGGCTGCACGATCGACGAACCCGCGACCCCGATCGACCTGACCAGAGAACCCGAAACCGAAGAAACCGGCCAGACGCTCGACCAGTAGCGCCGGCCATCGTCCGGCTGTAATCTGCAAACTGGCGATGCTCATCGGGGGACATGAAATGCCGGACAAATCAGATCCAAAGGTCAAGGGACCAGCGTCCTACTTCCCATCGATCGAAAAGAAGTACGGCCAACCGATCGCGCACTGGATCAAGCTGGTCGAAGCGCGAACCGCCGAAACTCACATGGCGCGCGTCAAATGGCTGAAGGACGCGCATGGCCTCGGACACGGCCACGCCAACGCCATCGTCGCCTACGTGATGGCGAAACAGAATTAGGCGCGAACTGCTCTACTCCCGCGCCCGCGCCCGCCACTTCGCCCGCGCCACCAGCGCCATCCTGAACATCGGCCCCAGCAGCGCCGCCAGCAGCTTCTCGACCGGCGAGGCCGCAAACTTCGAGAAATAGCGCTTCAGCCCCGCCGCCTTGTGACGCTCCACCACCACGCTCGGCGCATCGCTCGTCGCCCCGTAATGATAGGCGCCCGCGGCCGGCGCATAGATCACCGACCCGCCCTCCATCTCGGCGCGACGGCAGATGTCGAGGTCCTCGACATGCAGGAAATACTTGTCATCGAAGCCGCGCAATTGCTCGAACCCGCCGCGCGAGAAATACATCAGCGCCCCGCTCACCGCCTCCATCGGCACAGGTCCGTCAGGCGCCGGCTCCTGATGGCGATTGATGTTCGGAAACGCGCCGCCCGCCACCCGCGACAGGCCAAGGAAGGTGCCGGCCGCGCTCGCCAGCGTCAGCATCCGTCGCCGCCCGCCGCGCTGCTCGACGCCATCGGCGCCAAAGATGCGCCCGCCCGCAATCGCAGGCTCCGCGCCTAGCGCCGCCTCCAGCGCCGCAACCGACCCGCGCCGCAGCACGGCGTCAGGGTTGATCACCAAGAGCCGCTCCCCGCGCCCAGCCGCCGCGCCAAGATTGACCCCCGCAGCAAACCCGCGATTGATCCCCTCGCCAACCAGCGTGATCGTCCCCCCCGCCGCCATCTCCTCCAGCCGCGCAACGACATCCGGCGGATTGCCATTGTCGACGACCACAACCTCGCAAATGTCCGGATCACCGATCAGCGCCCACAGGCAATCGAACAGCGACGGCCCGGTGCGGTAGCTCACCACCACCGCGCACACGCGCAATCCCTCCGGCGCCCGCGCCAGAACCCTGTCCCAATCGTATCCGGAGGTCATTTCCGCCGCGCCCGCAACCACATGTGCGCAACAATACCGCCCGCCATGTAGATTGCGAGACACAACAGACAGAACACGCCAAACACGACGATCATCAGCTGATCGTCCTGACAGGCGACCCGCGCGCCCGGATCAGCCGCCGCCTCCGCCTGGCAGGCGACGATCGCCGTCGACACCTCCCCGCTCGCCCACGACAGCACGATCACGCACAGCGCAAACAATCCCGCCATCCCCAGCCCATAGAACGGCCAGAACCGCGTCCACGTCCCCCCATCCGCCCCCGGATCAGGAACAGCCCCAGTGCCGCCGGCAGGATGGCACAAACCGTGAGGACAGGACGCCCATGTACGCTCCCTCCTGTCCTCCCCCGCGCGGGGGAGGAAACCGGCGGCAAGACCGCTCACCGACGCGCGCAACATGCACGGCTCCCATCCTCCCCCTAAAGGGGGAGGTGGCCCAAAGGGCCGGAGGGGGACCGCCCATGCGCAACACCGCTAACCCTTCGCCCGCTTCAGATCCGGCGGCAGAGCCTCATCAGCCAGCATCGCAGCCGCCTCATCAAGGCCAACCACGCTCTGGTCCTTCGCCCCGAACCGCCGCAGCGCCAGCTTGCGCTCCTCGGCCTCCTTCGCGCCGACAACCGCAATCACCGGAATCTTCTGCAGGGAATGCTCGCGCACCTTGTAGTTGATCTTCTCGCCGCGCGTATCGACCTCGACCCGCAGCCCCGCCTTGCGCAGCACCGCCGCCGCCTCCTCCGCATAGCCATCGGCCGCTTCGGAGATCGTCGCCACCACAACCTGCACCGGCGACAGCCACATCGGGAACGCCCCCGCGACGTTCTCGATCAGGATCCCGATGAACCGCTCCAGCGACCCCAGCACCGCGCGGTGCAGCATCACCGGACGATGCTTCTGCCCATCCTCGGCCACGTATTCCGCGTTCAGCCGCTCGGGCAGCACGTAATCCAGCTGGATCGTCCCGCACGTCCACTCGCGCCCGATCGCATCCTTCACCTGGAAGTCCAGCTTCGGCGCATAGAACGCCCCATCGCCTTCGGCGATCACCGGCTCGACGCCCGCCGCCCGCGCAGCGTTCAGCATCTGCGCCTCGGCCTTGTCCCAGAACTCGTCCGAACCCGCCCGCAATTCCGGACGCGTGCCCAGCGCGATGTAGTCCCGCTCCAGCCCGAAATCCTCGTGGATCGACGACGCCAGCTTGATGAACGCGGCCGTCTCTTCCTCGATCTGGTCCTCGCGGCAGAAGATGTGCGCATCGTCCTGCGTGAACGCGCGCACCCGCATCAGCCCATGCAGCGCGCCCGAAGGCTCGTACCTGTGACACGCGCCAAACTCCGCCATGCGCAGCGGCAGGTCGCGATACGATTTCTGCCCGAACTTAAAGATCTGCACATGCCCCGGACAGTTCATCGGCTTGAGAGACAGCGTCTCATCCTCCGCCGTCTCGGCGATGAACATGTTGTCGCGATACTTGTCCCAGTGCCCCGACTGCTCCCAGAACTTGCGGTCCAGCACCTGCGGCGTGCGCACCTCCTGATACCCCGCAGCCTCCAGCCGACGCCGCACATAGGCCTCGATCACATGCCACAGGATCAGGCCCTTCTCGTGCCAGAACACCATGCCCTTGCCCTCTTCCTGCATGTGGAAGAGGTCGAGTTCCCGCCCCAGTTTCCGATGATCGCGCTTCTCGGCTTCCTCGATGCGCGTCAGGTGATCCTTCAGCTGCTTCTCGTCGGCCCAAGCCGTGCCGTAGATCCGCTGCAGCATCTCGTTGTTTGAATCGCCGCGCCAGTAAGCACCCGCCAGCTTCATCAGCTTGAACGCCTTCGGCAGCCTCCCCGTACTCGGCAGGTGCGGCCCGCGACACAAATCAGACCACTGGTCGCCATGCGCATACAGCGTGATCGCCTCGCCCGGCGGAATGATGTCGTCGATGATCTGCGCCTTGTAGTCCTCGCCGATCTTCTTGAAGTGCGCGATCGCCGCGTCCTTCTCCCACACCTCGCGATTGATCGGCAGGTCGCGATCCACGATCTCCGCCATCTTCTTCTCGATCTTCTCGAAGTCATCCGAAGAGAACGGCTCGTCCCGCGCGAAGTCGTAATAGAAGCCGTCGTCGATCACCGGCCCGATCGTCACCTGCGTGCCGGGAAACAGCTCCTGCACCGCCTGCGCCAGCACGTGCGCCGCATCATGCCGGATCACCTCCAGCCCGTCGGCGTCCTTGCCAGACAACAGCTCGACCGACGCATCCCCCTCCAGGGGCCGCGTCATGTCCCACAACTCGCCATTCACCTTCGCCACCAGCGAACGCTTCGCCAGCGACTTGGAAATCCCCTCGGCAATCGCCATCGGCGTGATCCCGTCCTCGAACTCACGTTCCGAGCCATCGGGAAACTTCACCTGAATCATCGTCTCATCCTCATATCGCGGACGGTCTAGCGCGGGTTCAGCCCAGGTGGAAACCCACCCGAGCGTATCGAAGATACGCGTCCCCAGCGCAGGCTGGGGCCCAGCTCACCAAAGCCAGAGCGTATCGAAGATACGCACCCCCAGCGCAGGCTGGGGCCCAGAACAGCCGACCAACTGAACCCCTGCCTCCGCAGGGGACGCGTACTGTCGGACGCTTCCAGACCGATCGTCATCCCGGACGCCCAAAGGGCGATCCGGGACCCGGACACGCTGCACCCTCTCCGGCCCTCATCCTGAGCTTGTCGAAGGACGAGGGCCGAGGGCCGAGGGGGGGGCAAAACCTCCAAACCATCCAAACCTGTCATCCCGGACCTGATCCGGGATCCATTCCTCCACCGCGACGGTCTCGAAATGGATCCCGGTTTTCCGCCCCGCCTTGAGCGCGTCGAAGGACGGCGCGGCCGGAATGACAAAACCAAATTTTGCGAAATGGCCTACGGCAGACAGCTCGGCAAAAAAGCGAAGCGGTTCCCCGCCCCCAAGCTACGTCCGATCAGGAATGGCGCACGCCCTCGGCCCGCACCCGCCAGACGCCATAGCGCCAAGGCAGGTACCAGCGCGCGCCGGTCATAGTGAGGGTCGGCGCCGGGTCATCCCCGTGCGATCCTCCGGGACGGCAGCGCTGAAACCGCGCCAGCCCCATCCACAGTCCGGCCCAGACCCCATGCCGGCTCACACACTCCGCGCAATACTCCGAGCACGAAGGCGCATGCCGGCAATGGATCCCGAACGCCTGAAACACCGGCGACAGCGTCATCTTGTAAACACGCAAAGCCGTCCCGATCACCGGCCTCAACCGGCGGGGCGCAACCTCGTTCACAACTGCTGATCCATCAGCCATGAGCGGGATATAATCCTCCCACGATCTTCACGCAAACCACCGACGCCCTCCTCCCCCGAACGGGGGAGGCGCAACAGGCGCACCCAATCCACATGTAAAAGCCGGGAGGGGGACCACCCTCAGCCTCAGCCTCCGCCTCAGCGCCAGTCAGCCTTAGCGCCAGAACCACAAGCCCGCCCCTACTTCTCCGGCTCAACCAGCGCCTGATACGTCAGCGTCCGCGCCATCGTGCCGAGGTCGTCGCCCCCCGTGCCGCCCATGCGCTGGATCATGCCGACGAAGATGATGTCGTGCTCAGGATCGACCCAGAACCAGGTGCCCGCGGCCCCGCCCCAGCTCATCTCGCCATCGCCGGTGAGCAGGCCCGCCGCCGCCGCATCGTTCACCACCCGGAAGTCGAGCCCGAAGCCGACATCCTCGGTGAACGCCGCCGCCGTCGTGCCGTTGGAGCTGACCAGCACCTCGTCCGGCACCACGTTCGTGCCCATCAACTCGACCGAACCCGGCGACAGGATGCGCACGCCATTGAGCTCGCCGCCATTCACCAGCATCTGCGAGAACCGCGCATAATCCATCGTCGTCGAGACCAGCCCGCCGCCGCCGCTCTCGTTCGGGGGCGGCTGAGTATAATCCGGCATCGGGTTGTCGAAGATCTCCGTCGCTTCAACGATCTCGCCGGCGTCGCGGTCCCAGACATAGACCGCCGCCAGACGTTCAGCCTTCTCCGGCCCGGTATAGAAGGCCGTGTCCACCATCCCCAGCGGCGCGAAGATGTTCTCTTCAAGGTAGGAGCCGAACGTCTGTCCCGAAATCTTCTCGACAATATAGCCCTGGATGTCGACCGCGTTGGAATAATACCAGCGCTGCCCCGGCTGGAACATCAACGGGATCTCCGCCGTGAGATCGATCATCTGCTGCAGCCCCTCGGCCCCCAGCACGCGCTTCTCGCGGAACAGCTTGTCCACCGGATGCTGGTCCGCGAGGCCATAGCCGAAGCCCGCCGTGTGGCTCATCACCTCCCGCATCGTCGGCGGGCGGGTCATCTCCTCCAGCTCCATCGTGCCGTCGTCGTTGACTTTCTTCACCACGCGCAGGTTCTCGAATTCCGGCACATAGCGCGTCACCGGATCGTCCAGCCGCCACTTGCCGTCCTCGAACAGCGTCATCATCGCAACGCCCGTGATCGGCTTGGTCATCGAATAGATGCGGAAGATCGTGTCTTCCTCCATCTCCGCGCCGGTCGCGAGGCTCGCCTTGCCATAGGTGTTGAACGAAACGATCTTGCCGTGCCGCGCCAGCAGCGTGGTCATCCCCGCCACGCGCCCGTCGGCGACAACCTGCGCCATGTAGTCGTCCAGCTTCTGCAACCGCGCGGAGTCGAAGCCGACCGCCTCCGGCGCCACCGTCATCGACAGGTCCGCAGCCGGCGCAGCCGCCGCAGCGGCGTTGTCCGCAGGCGCAGCCGTCTGGCTGATCGCCGGCGCCTGTGCGCAGGCGGTAAGCAACAGGCCCGCCAGCACAGCGGCGGAACAGGAATGACGTAGCATGTGGCGATCCCTCCCAGGACATGTCGTGCGCCCATCCTCCGTAGGCGCGATTACGGGCGATCTTGCCGCAAGCGTCACCGATGTCCAGCCCACACCCGTCCCACGCGTCCAACCGGCATTGACCCAACGAAAGCCACGCCCCTCCCCGGCTGTGGTGACAATTTGTCTGGGACCGCCCCGCTCATTCCTGCTACGTCCGGCGCAGTGCCAACCGCTTTCAGTCGAGTTCGACCATTTTAGCCGACCTGACAGAATTCCTGACCAACAATCCGTGGTCAGCCTACCTGCTCGCAGCAGCCGGCCCGTTCATTCAGGAGGATGTCGCCGTCGTCACCGCCGCATCCGCCGCCGCGACGGGCAGCAACCAGACGTTCGGACTGCTGCTCGCAACCTGGCTCGGCCTCACGGCGAGCGATGGCTGGAAATACTGGGCAGGCAGGCTGGCCCACCGCATCCCCGCCGCCGCCCGCATGGCCCAAGGCCCGCGCGTTCAGGCCGCGCGTGAAAAAGTGCTCAAGCACCTTACGCTCACCATCATCGTGGCGCGCTTCGTGCCGGGCACACGCATCCCCATCAACGTCGCCTGCGGCGTCTTCCGCGCGCCGTTCCTCAAATACATCTCGTTGATCATGTTCACCGGCGCGATCTATATCGGCCTCACCTATGGGCTGTTCCGCGCGCTCGGACAGGTCGTCGGCGAGGAGGTGCGCGCCAACCTGCCCTTCATCGTGCTGCCAATCGTGATCGCGGTGATCTTCCTCATCCTCTGGCGCAGCCGCCAGCAGCAAACCGCCGCCTGAACGCCGCAAACCCGAACCGCAAAAGAGAAAGGCCGCGGCGTCAGCCGCGGCCTTCCCGGGAACATCGCGTGGGGCACTCCTACCCTGCGTTCTGTTCCGTCTCGACAGACGAAGCCATCTCGAACTCGACCTCGACCTTGCGGTCCTGATCGGCGTTGCCCGTGGCTTCTTCCTCACCCTTGGACTCGACCATGATGTTCTCGGCCGGCACGCCCATCGCAACCAGCATGCCCTTCACGGCCTCGGCGCGGCGCTCGCCAAGCATCTTGTTGTACTCGGCATCGCCGCTTTCATCGGTATAGCCGACAACGCGAACCGTCTCGGCCTGGCAGGCCTCCGCCTTCTCCGCGACTTCGGCTTCCTTCTCGTTCAGCACTTCATCGGCGTTGCGATCGAAGTAGATCGTCATCTCGGCGCAATCCGCCTGCGCAACCTGTTGCGTCGCGCGCTCGGCAGGCTGTTGCTGCGTCGTGGTCTGGGTCTGCGGCTGGACCGTGCGGTCCTGCACCTCGGCTTCAACGCCCGGCTGCACCGTGATGTCCTGTTCGATTGTCACTTCAGGCGCCGGCGTGCGCGCCTGGATGTCGGTCTCGGCTTCCTGCGCCATCGCGACCGGCGCCATGCCAAGCGCCGCTGCTGCAACGGCGCCCATCAACACGTTTCTCATAGTCAGATCCTTTCGGTTGTTTTCGTCCGACCCGTTCGCGCAACCAACGCCACGTCCCGGGATGGGTTCGCTCCGACAGCTGCACCTTGCTGAGAATTCATGGCATTCGCGATCTCGCCACGATTGGACAAACCCAAATCAATCCAACACCCGTTCGCGCTGCTGCATGATGCCCTCATCGCGCTTCCACGAAGGGGCGGTCCGGACAAACCCGACCGGAAGCGCGAGCGGCGTCGTCAGCCGGTTCCGTGAATGCAGGGTGACGCCTGTCTTCATCGCATGCCGATGATCCGACCCGCGCGGGGCGCTGATGCGTCCATCACGACCGCCGGGCTGAACGTCCAGGCGCCTTTCAGTCGGGGCGTTGGGATCAGAAGCCTGGCGACACAGTTTGCGTAACGGACGAAGCAGCGCCCCGCGCCCCTTCACCGGTTCGATAAGAGATGCCTCCGCGCAGCCCTGCAGCGGGGCGTTCAGCCGTGCGCGCTTGCCACTGGACCGCGCCGCCAATCCAACTAGTCTCCCGCCCGAAGCAGACAACAACGCTCAACGGGAGAGAGCACATATGAAAGCCATCCTCGCCGCATCCGCCGGCCTGTCCTCGCCGCCGCCTGCGCCAGCACCGACGCCCCTGCAGAAGCCCCGGCAGCGCCAGCCGCCGTCGCCGCCGCTGCAACGCCGGCCACGCCCGCCGCGCCCGCAGCAGCCGCAAGCGAAGCAGCGCCCGCCGGCCCCGAATACATCACCATCGAAATGTCGATCGACGTCGACCGCCCGGCCGCCGCAACATGGGACCGCGTCGGCGGCTTCTGCGAGCTCGGCAACTGGTTCAACTTCAAGTGCGAAGTGTCCGGCCCCGAAGGTATCGGCCAGGTCCGCCACATGGGCGAGAACGGCGCCACCGAGGTGAAGATCGCAGAGACCGATCTCTCCTACGGCTATGTCATGCCGCCGCGTGAGGGCGAGGAAGCCAACTGGAACCTCTACCACGGCTTCCTCGAAGCCGTGCCGACGTCCGACAAAACAACCCGCCTCGAATACACGCTGATGTATGACGTCTCGATGCTTGAGGACCAAGCCGCGAAAGATGCCTCCGTTCAGGGCCGCCGCGCCGCCTTCGAACGCGCCCTCGCCACCATGAAGGCCGATGCCGAAGGCAAATAACCTCAACAACACCGCAGAACACGAACATGGCGGGCGCCAGATAACGGACGACCGGGAAACCGGTCGCCCGCCATTCTTTGTTACAAAGCCGGGTCCGTTGCGGCGCAATTGCGCCACGCTCCCCCGCCAGTGTCAGCACATGGCGGCTCAATGGAGCGGAGCTGTCGAGAAGACCCCGGGCTGGCGGCGTATCCCTCCCCTCAACGCCACGGTCCGGCGGGCGTGACATCCCCGTACGCCCCGAAAAGCGATGGCGCCGGTCTCTCCCGAGTCGGCGCCATCGTCGCTTTCACAACAATGAAATCTGGTTCAGCCTGCCGTCGCCGCGCGCGCCGCCAGCGCCTGTTCCACCGCGTCCAACGCGGCGTCGAACGCCAGCATCGTGGAGGCATGGCGTGGCGGGTAATCCTTCACCGGCGCCAGATGCCGCAGCTCCCAGAACGCATCGCCCTGCGCCGGCGGCTGTCCCTCGCCCTTCAGCATGGCCCGCAACATCTCGCGCCCCGCCGCAATCTCGTCGCGCGACTTGCCCACACCTTCACGCGCAAGAATGCTGGTCGCAGCCTGTCCCAGCGCGCAGGCCTTGGGTTCAACCGCGATCTCGGCGATCCGCCCGCCCTCGTCCAGCTTCACATCGACCTGCACCGTCGATCCGCAGACCCGGCTGACCTTAAGGCTCGAGCCGTCCGGCGCATCGATCCGCCCGGCATGCGGAATGTCCGCAGCCAGCTCGAGAACCCGGTTATGATAAAGCTCGCCAAACATGACGCATAAGTTGGCCCGCCGGCCCCTCCGGTCAAGCCGCTTCGCAGGGGCAAATCGTCAGCCCGTAGCGCTTGAAGGCGCCAGCGCCTCGGCGCGCGCGGGCAGCAACGCCCCGCCCAGCTCCAGCGCCTCGCGGAACAGATCGCCGCGCCGCCGCACCAGCGCCGTCTCCAGCTCCGCCTCCTCGCGCGGGCTCAACGGCAGCGACCGGTCCGCCTCCAGCGCCTCCAGCACGACATCGATGTCCTGCGCCAGCCCCAGAACGTTCGACAATTCCCGCCCGGCGTTCACATCCGCCTCCAGCTCCGGAAAGCGCTCACGCAACAACCGCGCCTGCAGCCCAGTCGCCTTCATCTTCTTCCGCCACTCATGGAACAGCTGCGCTTCATCGCCCTCGGCTGCCTGGTGCATCGCCGCATAGGCCTTCGCATAGCCATGCCGATACCGCCCGCCCAGAGCATCCCAGTCCGCGCACGCCTCCAGCTCCGGCGCCGGCGCATCGTCCAGCCGCGCGGCGAACCGCTTCAGCGCCTCGCGCACATCCCACGCCGCCTCGCGCGACACCCGGTCCAGCTCCAGCCATGCCCGCATCCGCGCCACGACGGACTCTGACACCTCGGCCTGCATGCCCGCCTTCACGGCGTCCAACGCCTCGATCCGCGCCGAAAGATCCCGCACGTCAGACAGGCTCCGCGCCAGGTCGCGCCACCAACGGTTCTGCTTCTTCCAGACCCTGCGCCCCATCGCGTCTTGCGCCAGCGCCAGCAGCGCCCGGATCCGCTTGCACCGCACGCGCGCGCGCCGCACCTTCTCAGGCACGCTCACATCGCGATCGCTGAGATCGCGCCGCAGCTTGTCTACCTGCTCGGTAAAGATGCGGTCCAGACCCTCGCCGGGCGCCTCGCCGCTCTCGATACGGTAACCCACCGTGTCCCCTGACTGTCTCGCGCTTTGCGCCCCCGCGCCCGGCGACAATCCCTCAGAATACGAAGCGCCACAATAGCCACACTGAACCCGCCAGTGCGAACAGCGCCAGCAGCAGGAACAGACCGTCGCGCGCGGTCAGGCCAATGCCGATCAGCACCAGTGCGATGCCCGGCGCCACCGGCCCGAACGGCACCAGCCCCAAGGGATAGGTGATCAGCGCCGCCAGCACCGCGCCCAGCGCCGGAATGATGCTGAACGGAATGCGCGTCAGGAATGCAAAGCGCGGCCGCGTCACCCGGTCGGCCACCCGCGCCGCGCCCATGCCGCTATCGACCGCCGTCTTCAGGTACTTGCGCGGAAACTTGGTCTCGACCAGCCGCCGCGGCAGCCAAGGCGACTCGCGCAGGAACAACAGCTGCACCGAAAACAGCAGCACAACGGTCGCGATCAGCCAGTTTGCGCCCGGCACAATCGTCAGCGGCGTGATCGACACGAACCCGAGCAGAAGAATGACCGGCCCGAACGAGCGCACGCCGACAATATGCAACAGATCGCCAAGCGAAACGTTCTCGCCGTCCGTCTGCTCGTACAGACTGGTCAGCAGGTTCTGGAAGTTCTTGGCCCGCCCGCGGCTCGACATCACGATGTGCGATCAATCGTCGTCGGAACCGTACCGGTCCATGATCCGCGTGCGCGTATACCGCGAGCGCGGCTCGGAATCATCCGGCCAGAACTCAACCGACCACGCATGCACATCCTCGTTCAGCTGGTAGACCCGGATACATTCGAGCTCAGGAACGGGTCGCCCCTCCGGACGGTTCCCGTCCTGGCAGTCGAACCCGTCCGCCGTCAGGTCGTCCATGGCGCGCCCGGCGTCGCTGACATCATACCTGCCGGTGATGAAGTTGCGGAAGCCGGCATCGATCGCGCCCTCGGCGTCATAACGCCACTGGCCGAAATCCGTGCCGCCCGGCCCCACGCCCTGCGGCGGCCGGTCCCCTGATCCGCCGCTCGCACACGCCGCCGTCATCAACGCCAGCGTGCCGGCCAGAAGAATGGTCCTCATGTCAAAGCCCCGTAGAATCCTGCATGTCCCCACGACCCAAGCATGCGGCGCGGGACCCGATCCGTCCAGCCCACCGCTACGGCGCGCAGCAGCTAAGCCCTACACCTTCCGCCAGGTCGAGCCCTGCGGCCCGTCCATGATCTCGACGCCCTCGGCCGCAAGATCGTTGCGGATCTGGTCGGCCTTCGCGAAATCCTTCGCCTTGCGCGCCGCAATCCGCTCCGCCACCAGCGCATCGATCCGCGCCGCATCGCTGTCATCGCCGCGCGCCCATTGATCGGGATCCTGCTGCAACAGCCCCATCAGCGCGCCGCCGGCCAGCAACTCGCCCTTCAGCCGCGGCTTGTCCGCATCCTTTGCCTTGTTTGCCTCCGTCGCCAGGCGCGACAGCTCCGCCAGCGCCTGCGGCGTGTTGAGATCATCGCACAGCGCAGCAACCAGGCCCGCCGGCGGCTCGACATCCTCGACCACCACATCGCTCATCCGCCGCAGCGCATTGTACAGCCGGTCCAGCGTCGCCCGCGACTGCTCCAGCAGCGCATCCGTCCAGTCCAGCGGCCCGCGATAATGCGCCGACAGCAGCGCCATGCGCAGCACCTCACCCGGCCACTTCTCGAGCAGCTGGTGCACCAGCTTCACATTGCCGAGCGACTTCGACATCTTCTCGGAATCCATCGACAGGAAACCGTTGTGCAGCCAGTACCGCGCGAACGGCTTGCCGCCATGCGCGCACTCGCTCTGAGCAATCTCGTTCTCATGATGCGGAAAGATCAGGTCCTGCCCGCCGCCGTGAATGTCGATTGTCTCGCCCAGCTTGGCCTTGGCCATCGCCGAGCACTCGATCGCCCAGCCCGGACGACCCACCCCAAAGGGAGAATCCCACTTGGCCGCATCCGGCTCGCCGTCCTTGGCGGCCTTCCACAGCGCAAAGTCCGCCGGGTCCTTCTTGTCGGCCCCAACCTCGACCCGCGCCCCGGCGATCATGTCGTCGCGGTTCCGCTTCGACAGCCGCCCATACGTCTCCATCGAGGGCACGTGAAACCACAGGCCGCTCTCGCCCTGGTAGGCGTGACCCTTCGCCGCGAGATCCTCCATCAACGCGATCATGTCGCCGATATGCTCGGTCGCCCTTGGCCGGAATGTCGGCTCCAGATTGCCCAGCGCCGCCATGTCCTCGCGGTAGATCTGCTCATACCGCTGGGTGATTGTGCTGATCGGCTCCCCGGTCTCCTGCGAGGCGTCGATGATCTTGTCGTCCACGTCGGTGAAATTTACCGCATAAACAACGTGATCCGCCCCGAATTTGGCGCGTAGAAGACGATAGAGAACGTCAAAGACCACCGGCGGACGGGCATTGCCGATATGAGCGTAGGAATAGACGGTCGGACCGCAGACATACATCGTCACACGGTCCGGATCGGAAGGTTCGAAAACCTGCTTTTCCCGCGCATATGTATTGGTCAGGCGGATTTCCATCAGCCGCGGTCTTTCCGTTACATTAGGAATGTTCGATAAAACCTGCACGCAGGCGGGTTGGCGCATCCCCTAAAGGCGCCTATCTGTCACGTGACCCTGAGGGGATCAATGCGGGCGGGCGTTAAGTCCGGGTCAAGGCGGGCCATCGTTAAGATGGATGCTTCCAAGACCTCGGCTCGACCCCCGCCCCTCAGATGGGAGTAAACGGCCATGGACGCCGTGGTGAGAGGCAAGATCGTGGCCGATTCAGGAGACGCCCAACGTCCCACGCGGGATGAGGCGGAAGATGCAGTGCGCACCCTTCTGGCATGGGCGGGCGATGACCCGAAACGCGAAGGCCTGCTCGACACGCCCAAGCGCGTTGTCGACGCCTATGAGGAATGGTTCTCCGGCTATCAGGAAAACCCGCACGATTATCTCTCGCGCACCTTCGAGGATGTGCAGGGCTATGACGACATCGTCATGCTCCGCGACATCGACGTGGAATCGCACTGCGAGCACCACATGGCGCCCTTCCTCGGCAAGGCCTGCGTCGCCTACATGCCGACCGACCGCGTCGTCGGCATCTCCAAGCTGGCCCGCGCCGTCGAGATCTTCTCCAAGCGTCTCCAGACGCAGGAGACCATGACCGCCCAGATCGCCGAAGCGATCAACGACGCGCTCAAGCCGAAAGGCGTCGCCGTCCTGATCGACGCGAAGCACCAGTGCATGACCACGCGCGGCGTCCACCACCCCGACGTCGCCACGATCACCACGATGTTCTCGGGCGTCTTCAAGACCGAACAGGAATTGCGCGAGCGCTTCCTCCGCCTCGCCGGCAAGTAACGCAAACGCCTGATCCGGCGGCGGCCAGTCCGCCGCCGTCATTCAGCTCGCCGGCTGGCTCCCCTTGCGGTACGCATCGTCGCGCTCCGACGCGATCTTGTTGCGCACGACATCGCCGTCATAGCCGAATTCCTGCAGCGCCCGCGCCGACATCTGCAGCGCAGCCTCGATCGCATCTGGCACAACGAACTCCGCGCCGGCATCGTAGAGCGATTGCGCATGCTCGGCGTCGCACGCCCGCGCCAGGATCGTCACCGAGTTGTTCAGCTTGCGCACCGCGCGCGCCATCTCCTCGGCCTGCCTGCGATCGTCCAGCGTGATCACCACCATCGTCGCAGTGCGAACGCCCGCCTTCTCCAGCACTTCGCTGCGCGAACCGTCCCCCAGATACGCATCCCACCCCTTCGAGCGCGCCGCCGCCACCACGTCCGCATCGACATCCAGCGCCACGACGCCGCAATGCTCCTCGGAAAGCATCTGCGCGACCGTCCGGCCGACCCGCCCGAACCCGGCAATCACCACATGCCCCTCATCCTCCGTCCGCAACGCCCCCAGCTCCAGCTCCGGATTGCTCTGCGCCGGCGCCAGCCGTTCCGCACTCCACCGCCCCAGCCGCCAGCTCAGCGGCGTCAGCAGCATCGACAGCCCGACGATCGCCGACACCAGCGTCACAGCTTCCGACGACACCACGCCCGAACTCATACCAGCCGCCAGGATGACAAACGCGAACTCGCCCGCAGGCGCCAGCAGGAAGGCCGTTTCCACCGGCACGCGCATCTTCGGAACGAACACCCGGATCGCCGCCAGCGCGATGGACGCCTTCACGACGATCAGCGCGGCGACCCCAGCCAGCACGAGCGGCCATTGCTCGGCGATGACGCCAAGGTCCAGCCCCATCCCCACCGTCATGAAGAACAACCCAAGCAGCACGCCCTTGAAGGGCTCAAGGTCGACTTCCGCCTGGTTCTTGAACTCGGTCTCGCCCAAGAGCAGCCCGGCCAGAAACGCGCCCAGCGCGATCGACAGCCCCGCGCTCGCCGTGATCGTCGCCGCGCCCACCACCGTCAGCAGCGTGATCGCCATCAGGAAGTCGCGCCCGCCCGCCGCCGCCGCCAGACGGAACACCCGACGCAGCAGGAAGCGCCCGACAACGAAGATCACCCCGATCGCAATCGCGCCCTGCACCAGCCCGCGCGCCGCCGCCTCGGCCAGCGGCGCATCCGGATTGGCCCCCGCAAACCCCGCAAGGATCAGGATCGGCGCAACCAGAATGTCCTGCATCAGCAGCACGCCAAGCGCGGTCCGCCCCACGGGGCTCGCAACCTTCCGCCGGTCCGCAAGCAGCTGCATGACGACGGCCGTCGATGACAACGACAGCGCCAGCCCGATCAGAACCGCCGCCGCCGGCTCAACGCCGAACATCGAAGCGATCAGCGCGATCACCGTCGCGCTGGCCAGCACCTGCAACAGCCCCGCGCCAAACACGATCCGCCGCAACGCCCACAGCCGTTCGAACGACAGCTCAAGGCCAAGCAGGAACAACAGGAACAGCACGCCCAGCTCGGCGAACGGCGCCGCCGCTTCGGGCTCACTGATCGAGAAGTATTCCAGGACCGGCCATTCGCCCTCCAGCGCGCCGATGCCGCTCGGCCCCAGCGCCACGCCCGCGAGGATGAACCCCGCAACGCTCGGCAGCTTCACCAGCCGCAACGCCGGAACGATCATGCCCGCCGCAAACAGGAACACGATCAGGTCCTTGATGGCGATGTCCTGAACTTCGTGCTCCATACCGCCCCGTCCGCTCCGCCCGGTTATCCTTCAACATATCCAGGGCCCAATCTAGGCGTGATAGCGCGGTCCGGCGGAGCAATGAACGCATGACGCGGCGACCCGTTCGCGCTATTCCGCCCCCCATGACCTACGATCCGCCCCTGTCCGGCGCGCAGCAGGACGAGACGACCGAGCTGCGCCCCAAGTTCGACGCCAACGGCCTCATCGCCGCCATCGCGCAGGACGCCGACACCGGCGAAGTCCTGATGCTGGCATGGATGAACGCCGAAGCGCTCGAGCAGACCCTCGCGACAAACCGCGCCGTCTACTTCTCGCGCTCGCGCAACGCACTCTGGCGCAAGGGCGACACCTCCGGCCACGAACAGCACATCGTCGAAGTCCGCATCGACTGCGACCAGGACGCCATCCTCCTCAAGGTCAAGCAAACCGGCGCCGCCTGCCACACCGGCCGCCAATCATGCTTCTACCACGTCGCCGACAACAAGACGCTCAAGAAGGACTAGCCCGGCCGCGCTAACCGCATCGCGGCACGCGCCAACTCCTCCCCCGAACGGGGGAGGTGGTCCAAAGGACCGGAGGGGGACCGCTCTCACGCGCCCCACCAGCCTCCAGAACTTGCCCCCACCTGTCCTCCCCCGCTCGGGGGAGGAACCCGAAACTCCGATACCCCCCACAACCCCTCATCCCGAGCACAGCCAGGCCACCGCCCCAAACAAAGAGAATCCCGCCCAACGCCAGATTTCGCAAAATCTATCCTCCTTCCCGCGCGTTGTTGCAGTATCATCGCAACCACTCATCGTGTCGCGCAACGCACCTTCCGGAGGACCGCCCCATGCCCGAGAAGAAATGGCGCAAACGCCAGATCGGCGACCACGCGCTGGCTCCCGAAACCCTGATGATGGGATACGGCTACGATCCCATGCTCTCGGAAGGCGCGCTCAAGCCGCCGCAATTCTCCACCTCGACCTTCGTCTTCAAGTCGGCTCAGGACGGCAAGGACTTCTTCGCCACGGCGCAGGGCCGCCGCCAGCTCGGCCCCGACGAAGACCCCGGCCTCATCTATTCGCGCTTCAACAACCCCAACCTCGAAGTCCTCGAAGACCGCCTCGCCATCTGGGACCGCGCCGAAGCCAGCCTCGCCTTCGCATCCGGCATGGCGGCCATCTCCACCTGCTTCTGGGCCTTCCTCCGCCCCGGCGATGTCGTCCTGCAGTCCCAGCCCGTCTACGGCGGCACCGAAACCCTGCTGAACTCCATGCTCCCCGAATTCGGCGTCCACCGCGCCGAGTTCAACGCCGAACACGGCAAGGCCGAAATGCAGGAAGCCGCCGCCGACGCCACCAGCCTCGGCCGCATCGCGATGATCTACATCGAGACGCCCGCCAACCCGACCAACGCCCTCGTCGACATCGCAGCCGCGCGCGAAATATCCGACAGCCTCGCCGTCGGCGACTTCCGCCCGCCCGTGATCGTCGACAACACCATGCTCGGCCCGGTCTTCTCCTCCCCGCTCGATCACGGCGCCGACATCGTCGTCACCTCGCTCACCAAGTATGTCGGCGGCCACTCCGACCTCATCGCCGGCGGCGCCTCGGGTTCAAAGGAGATGCTGGCGCCCGTCCGCAAGTTCCGCTCCTACCTGGGCACGATGTGCGACCCGCACACCGCGTGGCTGCTGATGCGCTCGCTCGAGACCCTGAAGCTGCGCATGGAAGCCGCCGCAACAAACGCCTCGAAAGTCGCCGCCTTCCTGCGCGATCATCCCGCCGTCAAGGACGTCTGGTTCTTGGACTTCCTCCCGGCCGACCACCCCGACCGCCCAATCCACGAAATGCAGAACCGCTCCGCCGGCTCGACCTTCTCGTTCGAGGTGAAGGGCGGCGAAGCCGAAGCCTTCAAGGTGCTCGACAGCCTGCAGATCGCAAAGCTGGCGGTCAGCCTCGGCGGCACGGAAACCCTCGCCTCCCACCCCGCCTCCATGACCCATTCCGGCCTGCCGCAGGAAGAACTCGACCGCATCTCCATCACCTCGGCAATGATCCGCCTCTCCGTCGGCGTCGAAAACGCCGACGACCTCATCGCCGACCTCAAACAGGCGCTGGATGCAATCCTCTAGCCCGCCCCCATCTCCCCGCTCCGACCAGGAGAGGTCTCTGCCCGATCTCCTCCCCCGAACGGGGGAGGTGTCTGCGCAGCAGACGGAGGGGGCGTCACAGACCACATCCGGTCAGGCCCCCACATAGATCGTCATCCCCGGACTCGTCCCAGGGATCCCGGTTGGCCCAGCGCAGGGACTGCCGCCCAACGACCTCATTACAAAAAACTTAGTCTCCCGCCTAACTTTCCGCTTGCGCACCCAACCCAGCCCTGATACTTAGGCATATGCCTAACCAAACCGCCACACTCGACAGCGCCTTCTACGCCCTCAGCGACGCCACCCGCCGAGCCGTGGTCCAGCAGCTCGCCATGGGCCCGTCCACGGTCAGCGAACTCGCCGAGCCGTTCGACATGGCGATGCCGTCCTTCCTCCAGCACATCCGTGTGCTGGAATCCTGCGGCCTGATCCGCACCCGGAAGGAGGGCCGGACCCGCCATTGCGAGTTCGCACCCGCCCAGCTCAGCCAGGCCCAGGACTGGCTGGGGAAACAACGAAAGATCTGGGAAGGCCGGCTCGACCGGCTGGAATCCTACCTCGAAACGCTAGACGCGCCTGAAGCAGAAACGCCCTCCCAAAAGGAAAAGAAGAAATGATCGAAGATTTCAATCCAAAGCTCGACCTCAAGCTGGAACGCAAGCTGAAGGCCAGCCCCGAACTGGTCTGGAAATGCTGGACCACGCCCGAGCACCTGATGCCGTGGTTCTGCCCCCAGCCATGGAAAACCACGGAATGCCGCATCGACCTGCGCCCCGGCGGCGAGTTCTTCACCCGCATGGAAGGCCCGAACGGAGAGAACAATCCCAATTCCGGCTGCTACCTCGAGGTCGAGCCGACCCGCAAACTGGTGTGGACCTCATCCCTCCTGCCGGCCTACCGCCCGGTGAAGGACGGCTTCCTCCCCTTCACCGCCTTCCTTTTCATCGAGCCCGACGGCAAGGGCGGCACCGACTACACCGCCTTCGCCCGCCACGGCGACCCGGACTCGCTCAAGCAGCACGAAGACATGGGCTTCCACGACGGCTGGGGAACCGTCGCCGGCCAGCTCGACGCCTACGCCCAGAAACTGAAAGCCTGATCGCCAACCCGCTTTCCTCCCCACCACAAGCATAACGTTGAAAAACGAACCCGCGGCAACCTCCTCCCCCGAACGGGGGAGGTGGTCCGAAGGACCGGAGGGGGACCCGCATCCTCGACGTCCTCCACCGCCAGCTTGCCCGGCGCAAACATTCACCTACCCTGCGGCCCAGCAACAAGCTGCAGGAAACGCCCGCATGTCCCTGACCCGCCGCCTCGCCCTGCTCGTCGCGGCGTCGTTCGCCGCCGCCTGCGCCACCGCACCGTCGTCCGATGCGCCGCCGCCCGCATGGAACGCGGACGCCCTCGCCGAAGTCGTCAGCTACGCACAGGCCCAGAACACAACCGGCTTTCTCATCCTCCAGAACGGCGCGACCATCACCGAACACAACTGGCCGCTCCCGGACAGCGCCGCCGAATTCAAGGCCAACTTCACCTACGGAACGACAGCGTCCGGCGCCCTCCTGGAAGATGTCGCCTCACAACAGAAGAGCTTCATCGCCATCCTCATCGGCGTCGCCGTCGACAAGGACCTGCTCAACCTCGACGCACCGGTCTCCAGCATCATCGGCGCAGGATGGACCAGCGCCCCGGAAACAGAGCCGCGCATCACGGTGCGCCACCTCCTCGAGATGAATTCCGGCCTCACCGAACAGCTCACCGCCGACGCAGAGCCCGGCGAGACATTCTTCTACAACACGCCCGCCTACGCCTTCCTCAAGCCCGTCTTGGAAACCATCACCGGCAAGCCGCTCGAAGCGCTCACCGCGGAATGGCTCACCGAGCCCGCCGGCATGGCCGACACTGCATGGCGACAGCGGCCCGCAGCCTTCGCAAACGTCGGCAACCCCACCGGCCTCGTCACCGCCCCGCGCGACATCGCAACGATGGGCCAGCTGATCCTCGACAGGGGCCTCGCCGCAGACGGAACCCGCATCCTCTCCGAAACCCAGCTTGCCGAAATGCTCGCGCCCACATCGACCAATCCCGCCTACGCACAGCTCTGGTGGCTGAACGGCGGCGACCACCACTACAGACCGGCGACCGACCGCCGCTTCCCGGGCCCGTTCATTGAAACGGCGCCAGCCGATCTCATCGCCGCGCAGGGCGCGATGGACCGCAAGCTCTTCATCGTCCCGTCCATGAATCTCGTCGTCGCACGCACCGGACAGGCGGCCGAGCCGGGCTTCAATGAACGTCTCTGGCGCCTGATCGTGGCCGCCGCGCCCCACTGATCGTCGATTCAAGCCTTCAAATCCGCGCCGCCCTCGTGCTACCCCACTTTCGGGACGCAGTTTCAGTCGTCCGCCGACACCAATTCCGAGGAGCCGCCGCAAGTGAAATCCCAATGCATCGTCGAATACGGCAAGCCGCTTGAAGAAGTCGTCGGCGACATCCCGACGCCGACCGGCACGCAGGTCCTCGTCAAGATCACCCACGCCGGCGTCTGCCATTCCGACGTTCACATCCAGGACGGCTACGTCCCGCTCGGCGACGGCCAGAAGCAGGACTGGACGCGCGGCCGCTCCCTGCCGCACACGATGGGCCACGAAATCGAAGGCACGCTCGAAGCGGTCGGCGCCGATGCAGAATCCCTGCTCAACGGCCGCAAGGTCGGCGAACGCTTCGTCGTCTTCCCGTGGATCGGCTGCGGCGAGTGCGCCGTCTGCGCCCGCGACCAGGAGCACATCTGCAACAAGCCGCAGCAGATCGGCATCCAGGTCGCCGGCGGGTATGCCGAATACGTCCTCGTCCCGCACCCGAAATACCTGCTCGACGCGTCAGGCGTGCAGGCGGGCCTTGCCGCCACCTACATGTGCTCGGGCGTCACGGCCTATGCCGCCATGAAGAAGATCCCGGCCGTCTTCGAAGGCGAGTCGATCCTCATCGTGGGCCTCGGCGGCGTCGGCATGATGGGCGTCCAGTTCGCCCGCGCCATGTTCCCGACCGCGAAAATCCTCGGCTGCGACATCGACGAGTCCAAACTTGAAGCCGCAAAGGCCGCCGGCGCAGACGCCGTCTACAACTCGTCAGACCCCGCCAACATCAAGCAACTGAAGAAGGATACCGATGGCGGCGTCGCTGCGGCCGTCGATTTCGTCGGCGCGGAAGCCTCGCTGAACTTTGCCAACGGCGCCATCCGGCGCGGCGGCGCCATCGTTGTCGTCGGCCTCTTCGGCGGCAAGTTCTCGACGCCGATCCCGCTGATCCCCCAGCGCCCCTTCTCGATCATCGGCTCCTACACCGGCTCGCTCGGCGAAACGAAGGAGATGATGGAGCTGGTTCAGGCCGGCAAGATCAAACCCATCCCGATCGAAGAGCGCGCGCTCGATCAGGCGGAAGCGACGCTCAACGGCCTGCGCGAGGGCAAGATCGTCGGCCGCGTCGTGCTCACGCCGCAGGGATGACCTGAAGGCGCGGGGCGGCGTGCGCCTCGCGCCGCCAATTTCGGTTGCCTATGCAGACCGCAAAGACTGGTCATCGACGCCAGTCTCGCCCGACAGCACGTCCATCACCTTGCGATTGAATTCCGTCTGGTCGATCGGCTTGGCGATATAATCGTCCATGCCCATGCGCAGAAACTTCTGGGCGTCGCCTTCCATTGCATGCGCCGTCAGCGCGATCACCTTGATGTCGCGCCAGGGCTGATCGCTATTGCGGATTCGCGAGATCACCTCGCGCCCATCCATAACCGGCATGTGCACATCCAGCAGCACCAGGTCGAACGCCTCCGACTTTAGCCGCTCCAGCGCCTCCGCCCCGTCCAGCGCCTCGACCACATCCGCTTTGAACGCCCTCAGGAAGATACGCGCCACTTTCCGGTTCACCGCGTTGTCATCGACCAGCAGCACGCGCGGCCCCGCGCCCGTCGAAGCCTGCCCAGCCTCAGCCTCCCTCGCGTCGCCATCCTCATCCGCGCTATCGCCAGCCAGCATGCACTGGAACCGCAATTCAAACGCAGCGCCCCGCCCCGGCGCGCTCGAAACGGTGACATCGCCGCCCATCAACCGCGCAAGATCGCGCGTGATCGAAAGCCCAAGCCCGGTCCCGCCAAACTTGCGCGTCGTCGATTCATCCGCCTGCGTGAACGGCTCGAACAGCCGTGGAATCGATCCCGGCTCAATCCCGATGCCGGTATCGCGCACCGTGATCCGCGCCTCATAGGCGTCGTCCTCTCCCGCCTCGCCATCCAGCTCGATCCGCACCCCGCCCACCTCGGTAAACTTCACCGCGTTCGACAAAAGGTTCGACAGGCACTGGCGCAATCGCACCGGATCGAACTTCAGCGGCGGCGGCGCGCGCTTCGTCACCAGCTTGAGATCGAGACCCTTCGCCTGCGCGCTGGGCTCGAACAGCTTCATCGCCCGCTGGACAGCCGCCTCAAGGTCGCCCTCGATGAGGTTGACCTCCAGCTTGCCGGCCGAGATTTTCGAGATGTCGAGGATGTCGTTCAGCAGCGACATCAGCGAATTGCCGCAATCCATGATCGTGCCGACATACTCGCGCTGGTCGTCGCGCAGATCGCCAAGCTCCAGAACCTGCGCCATGCCCAGAACGCCGTTGAGCGGCGTCCGGATCTCGTGGCTCATCGACGCAAGGAAATTGCTCTTGGCGACAGCCGCAGCCTCGGCGGCCTGCTTCGCCTCGATCAACGCATGCTCTTCCTGCTTGCGCTGGTTGATGTCCTGAACCAGCCCGATGGCGCGTTTCCGGTTGCCGTCCGCATCATGCTCCACGCGCAGGAAGACACGAACCCACAGCTCCTCGTCACCCTCGCGATAGAGCCGCGCGTCGATGCCGTGCAGGTCCTCTTGGGCATCGCGCGCCCACCAGGCTTCCTCCATCCGCGCCCGGTCCTCGGGGTGGAACATGCCGAACGTGTCTCCGGCCAGAATTCTCGCGAACGCCGTCGGGCCAATCAGCTCTCGAAACTCCTCAGACGACCACCCCTTCATGGTGACGAGATCGACTTCGAACACGCCCGCTCGCGCCGCGACCAGTGCAAGGTCCAGCCGCTCCATCGCGACTTCCGCCGCTTCCCGCGCCCGCGCCAGCGCCAGTTCCTGCCGCTTGGTGTCGTTGATGTCCTGCAACAGCGCGATGACCCGCTCTGGCTTTCCGTCGGCTCCCCTCACGTGGCGCGTCGATGCAAACACCCAGAAGTCACTACCATCAGACCGGTAGAGCCGCGCTTCGATGCCGTCGACGCCATCGGTATTCCGCTCGATGTGACCAAGGACATGCGCGCGCACGCGCTCCACATCGTCCGGATGATACTTGAGGAAAGGATCGCTCTCGGCGCGCGCCAGCGCTTCTTCGCCGAGCAGCTCCGCAAAATAGCTGGAGCCCCAGCTCTTGTCCGTCTTCAGGTCATACTCGAACACGCCGGCCTTCGCGCCGATCAGCGCCGTCTCAAGCCGCAACTCGTTTCTCGCCGATTCATTCTGAGTCTGCACCAGCGTCGTGACGTCTTCGCTCATCGTGTGAACGACGTACTGCCCGTTCTCGCGACGTTCGCCTGGCACGCTGTGAACGCGCATGATGCTCAGCCCGCCATCCGGCTTGCGCACGCGCAAGGTCACGGTCGCCGCCTGGCCGGTGCGATAGACATACTCCCGCGCTTCGGCTTCCGCCTTGCGGTCATCGGGATGGATGCTTTCCAGCGCGCGCTCCAGCGTCGTCTGCGGCTTGGAGAGACCCGCCCGGGCCTGCATCACCTCGTCCAGCTCCACGATCTCGGTGATCGGATCAAAAGCCCACGTCCCGATCTCGGCCTGCCGCATCAGGCCCTTGCGGATGTCCACCGCCGATGCGAGCCGAGAAGCCACGCGCCAATGCCGGGACACATCCTCGATGCGAACAAGTCGTCCGCCCGCATCCGGCAACGGCGTGGTCTGCAGGTAGATCGGCGCGCCGCGATCCGTGCGGTGCAGACGGTAGATGTCCGCGCCGTCCTCGTGCGCACGCAACTGGCCAATATCCGCCATCACCTCGGCGACGGTGCGCCCGCGCGCGCTAGCCGCGCCGCACCCGACCAGCCGCTGGGCCGCGTCGTTGAGATCCGTGATTATTTGATGCTCGTCGACCAGCGCCGCGCCGATGCCAGCGATGGACAACGCCTCAATCACGGAGACAGTGGCGAGCGCCTCACCTTGCAAGGAATACAGTCCCGATCCGAATCAAGTGCTGGACTGTGCACTCATACGGCCGAACCGTTAACTTCGCATTGCCGGTTGTTTACAATTATGGCGCAGGTATGCGGTCGGTTCTCTGTGTGAAATGAAGATAATCGCTCTCGAACCCTGCGATACGCCGCAGGATATCCACACGGTTCAGCCGCAGACGTCCAGAGCGGTAATCCACAGCCCCAAGCTCCGAAAGCTTCCGGAACGTCCGGGTCACGTGAATCGAGCTCAACCCGAGAATATCCGCAAAGTCCTCCTGGATGAGAGGAATGGTGAGCACGTCGCCGCTATGGCGCTCGATCATCTCAAGGCGCGATGCGATCTCGCAGATCACGTGAGCCAGGCGCTCAAGCGCGTCGCGACGACCCAGCGAAACAACACGCTCCGCCAGCAGCGATTCCTCTTGCGCATTCGCCCACATCAGCGCCGCCGCAAGACCCTTGTGGTCTTCCAGCAGCCGGTCGATGTCCGGCGCCTTCAGCCGGAATACCGAGCAATTCGTCCGCGTCGTCAGATCGAATTCCGACATCCGGAACATCATCGCATTGAAGCACAGGAAGTCGCCCGGCAGCGCCACGTTGACGATCTGGCGCCCGCCTCCCGGCAGGAAGCGCGACCGCACTACCCATCCGTCTTCAATAAGGTAGATGCTGTCATACTTGTCGCCAGCCGAGATAATCGTATGCCCGGCAGGAAAGCTCATGCGCTCGCGCGTCAGCTCCATCAGATCCTTGCGCAGCGGATCCAGCATCGGGAAATAGCCGGATACTTTCTTCACGAGATCGGCCGTCATTTCATCGGCCCCAGGAAGCACTGGCATATCCATTGTCTTGTCCTCCTGACCTGTTCGGTCACTTTCCTTCCCCCTTTCGTGGATTAAAGGTGCGCGGCAGCCCGAATGGCGTTCGCGCCGGTGAGAATACGCTCCATCAACTGGGCGGCGTCAGCGTGCGTTTCCGCAGAGACGACGCTCGGTTCGGCGCGCATATGACTTTCGATTCCCGATCGTATCGCCTCGTCGATCTCATCGGCGTCGAGGAGCTTCCGCTCCTTCAGCGCAACAATGAGCGACTCGCAGATACTGATCGCGGCAAGCGACATCGCGAGGCTCTGGCGAACCTCATCACGACTGGAAACTGAAGGTCTGTCCGTCACGCCGTTCTCCTGCAAACTAACACAGGATCAACGGGTATTTCCCGGAGCGGTTCCCGCACCGGGCCCAAAACGTTCGTTACCAACGGGCTAAAAAGTGGCGGAAATCAGTCGACTGGCCCAGATTCCCTCTAACCTTCAATGATCTGGCCAGACGCGCGGGGGCGCGACAGCCGCCCCATTCCATCTTCCGTAAGCTGACAATTGAACGTCGCGTCCACCGAGGCGAAATAGTCCGGCGAGCGCACCGTCGAGACCTTCACGAACTCCGCCGTCACGGCTTCCGCCCCCAGCGTGAGCACGGTGAATCCCTTGTCGAACGCGTTGTAGTAGATGACCTCCTCGTTCGCCTCGGCCATCAGCCAGTTCAGCTCCTTGTACGGCAGCGAATCGCCCGCGCCGTTCGACGTGACGGACGTACAGCCGAACTCCACGCCGACCATGGTCCCGGAATTGTCGTGCAGCTCGTTGGCCCACGCCGTATGCGTATCGCCGGTCAGCGTCACGATGCGGGCGTTGGCCGCCCGCGCCGCCGCATAGAGCCGCTCCCGCGCCGCAGGATATCCGCTCCACGCATCGGGATTCCATTCCAGCCCGTACTGCCACGACCCATACCAGCGCTTGGTGCCGGGGCTCAGCGTGTCATAGACATTCTCGTTCAGCCCCACGCGCAGGTCCGGATTGCGCACCTTCGCCATCGTCACCTGATTGCCCAGGACCTGCCAGCGCTTGCCGCCCTGCGTCGACTGCCAGAAGCCGTCCGCAAGCCATTCCTCCTGCTCCGGCCCCAGCATCGTGCGCGCCGATCCGCTGCTTGACCTGCTGCGCCACAGCCATGGCGTCCGCATCCGCAGCCAGCCCGATTTCGTCATAGGTAATCTCGTCCGACCGTCCGATCAGCCGCGATTCCAGCAGGAACAGCGTCGCAAGATCGCCAATGTCGAACTTGCGATAGATCGCCTCGCGCGCACGGCCAGCCACCGGATCGCGCACCGGCATCCATTCCAGATACGCCTGCACAGCCTCCGCCTTGCGCTGGGTCCACTCGCCCTCGGTATCGGGCTGATGGTTTTCCGCGCCCGTGCGGTACGAGTTGTTCGTCGATTCATGATCGTCCCACGTACAGAACCACGGCGCTGCAACATGGGCCGCCTGCAGGTCCGGATCGGACTTGTACTGCGCATGCCGGATCCGGTAGTCGGCCAGCGTCACCGTCTCGTGCCGCGGCTCGTGCACACGGCCCAGCTGCTCGCCGACCTGTCCGCCATACCCGTTGGCGCCGTACTCGTAGAAATAATCCCCGAGATGTATCACCGCGTCGATGTCTTCGCGCTTGGCGATCTCGCGATAGGCGTTGAAGAACCCGAACGGCCAGTTCGAGCACGACACCACCGCCATCTTGAAGTCTTCGATACCGCTCGCCGGAAGCGTCTTCGTCCGGCCGGACCGCGACGCCGTCTCGCCGGTCCAGAACCAGTAGTAATACGTCGTCCCCGGCTCCAGCCCCTCGACATCCACCTTCACGGTGTAGTCGCGCTCGGCGCCGGTCATCACGTATCCGCGCGCAACCGCATTCGAGAAGTCAGGCGTCTTCGAAACGCCCCAGCTGACCGGCACAGGCCCCTCGGCGGCCGGCGTCACCCGCGTCCAGATCACGACTCTATCCGACAGCGGATCGCCCGATGCTACACCATGCTCGAAAGCAACCGCGCCGTCATAGGACGGGGCGCCGGTATTGAGGAATTGCATCGAAGAACAGGCCGAGGCCGCAAACCCCGCCCCGCCGATCGCGAACAGGCCGCGCCGCGTCAGTTTCGTCATCTTGCTCTCCTCAACCCCGACAATGCGTCTTTCGCTTACGACTAGAAATGACTTACGACAAACCCATGACGACGCCGAGCGAACAATCCACCCCCCCGACCGAAATCACCGCCAGCGGGGATGCCGCAGGCGCGCGCCTCGACAAGTGGCTGTCCGAACAGATCGCCGACCTGTCCCGCTCCCGCGCCAAGGCCCTGATCGAGGAAGGCCAGCTCTCCCTCAACGGGGCGCCGCTCCTCGACCCCCGGGCGAAGATCGTCGCGGACGCAACTTACACGCTGACCCTGCCGCCGCCGGCCCCCGCGACGCCTGAACCCGAGAACATCCCCCTCGACATCCTCTTCGAGGACGAACACCTCATCATCCTCAACAAGCCCGCCGGCATCGTCGTCCACCCGACCCCCGGCCAGTGGACCGGCACGCTGGTCAACGCGCTCCTCCACCATTGTGGCGACAGCCTCACCGGCATCGGGGCGTCGCCCGCCCCGGCATCGTCCACCGCCTCGACAAGGACACATCCGGCGTCATGGTCGTCGCCAAGACCGAACCCGTCCACACCGCTCTCGTCGCCCTCTTCCGCCCACGACATCGAACGCGCCTACCTCGCCGTCACCCGCGGCGCGCCCCGACCCCTGATCGGCCGCATCGAGACCCGCATCGCCCGCTCGCCGCATGACCGCAAGAAGATGGCGGTCGTGAAGGAGCGCTACTTCCGCCGCGACGCCCACTCCGACGACCCCGACGCCAACGAGGCCGACGAGCGCGAGCACGGCAAACACGCCGTCACGAACTACAGGACGCTGGAAACCTTCGGCCGCCTCGACGCCAGCGGCACGCAGCCCGCATCCGCCCTCGTCGAATGCCGCCTCGAAACCGGCCGCACCCACCAGATCCGCGTCCATCTCGCGCACATCGGCGCGCCGGTCATGGGCGATCCCACCTACGGCAAGAACCGCGGCGTTAAGGCGACCGGGAAAGGCCCCGCCTTCGACCACGCCGTCGAAACCGCCCGCACCTTCCGCCGCCAGGCCCTCCACGCCCGCATTCTCGGCTTCATCCATCCAGCAACGGGCGAGGAACTGCGCTTCGAAGCCCCGCCGCCCGACGACATGCGCGTACTGATCGAGGCGCTGCACAACATGGACGGCTCGTAATGCGAAAACCTGCGTTCGCCCCCTAAACATTCGCTCACGCCCGTGTTACCCATTATCGATAAACGATACGAATTTGTGGGACGTAACTGAACGGGGTCGATATGAGAATGGAACCACTGAAGGCGGGTGTCGCCGCCATCGCGCTGATTGCCGTCGCAACCGGCTGCGCCACCAATGACGCCGCCGGCATCAGCAGCGACATCTCCGCAGCCTACCAGCCAGTCCAGACCGACGCCCCAACGTTGGAAGCGCGCCTCGCCGCGCTGCAAACCGACGCGTTCGACATGGCCCCGGCCGCCAACCCCAACATCGACGCCATCATCGCGGCGATGCCGGCCGTCGTGACGATCTCCTACGACGAGCAGCTCACCGACCGCTCCGGCGCCGCCGTCGTGCGCGGGCTGAAGATCGCCCCCTCGATGATGCCGACAATCGGCTTCGAGATCGGCGAGCTTCGCGTCTGGGGCCTGGACGGCGATTTCGCCGTCGCCCGTCTCAATGGCGAACGCCTCGACGAAACCGCCCCGCTGGCCCGCCGGCTGGAAGCTGCGAACACCCGGCTCTACGGCCTTGAAGGCGTCGTCGGCATGCTGATGGGGCTCGCCGCCAGCGATCCCGACATGCCGGACATGACCTTCGACAGCTACAATTTCACGATCGGCAAGATCGTCTACGACGACCTCGTCCTGCGTCCCTACGTCATGGACGCCAAGACGCCCGAGATGCTGGAGGACGCAGCGCAATTCTTCCCGATCGTCCAGCAAATCGCCGCCGTGAACCGCACCATCGCCTTCGACACGGTCGCCACCTACGACCTCAGCGCCGCGGCGCAGGTCACGATCGACGGCATGCCCAACACGTTCAACATGGCCATGGACCTCGCCGGTTCGCGCGGCCAGCGCGGCGGCGACGTCGACCAGTCGGTCGGCCGGGGCTTCCGCTATGCGATCGACATACCCTCCGCCGCCGCGTCCGGCGGCCCGCCGATGAAGATGGACGTCAGCCTCGACAGCTTCTCAACCTCCGGCATGCGCCTTGATCGCGTCATGGACCACCTCGCCCGCGGCGTGATGCCCGAACGCGATTCGCCCGGCCTCCTCAGCCTCGGCGTCACGCAATTGGCGGGCGAGCGCGTGGCGCTCAACGACAAGGAGATCTACACCGTCGGCGGCGCCACCGTGGACCTGTCGGAATTCCACTGGTTCATCCCGACAAAGGCCAGCTTCTCCACCTCGAACGCGGTCTACGACATCAAGGGCCTGCTCGATTGGGTTCAGGAAACCGAGGGCGACGCCTTTGGCCCTGAAGAGGCCGAGATGGTCAATAGCATCATGGCCGCCGCCGCCAATTACGGCCTCGACAAGCCATCCTTCGACGGCCTCCTTGGCTGGAACTGGGATGCTGCAACGGGCGCCGGCGCGATCGACGTCGATTTCGGCATCGACGACTACATGCGCTTCAACTTCGACTTCGCGGGCCTGCTGCCGGACTTCAACTCGGTCTCGGCCCTCGTCCCGGACGACATCGAACAGACCGACGAAGACGCCCTCGAAAACCTCTTCCAGACCAACACCAAGTTCGCCAACATGACGTTCGACATCGTTGATGAAGGCGGGCTCCAAAAGTCCTTCGCCCTCGCAATCGACGTCGCCAAACTCATGCCGGAAGACAACGCGGAGTTCGCCATGCTCCGCAACCAGACGCCAGAGGGCCTGCGCCAGATGGCGTCATCGCTGCTCTATCTCGCAGCCGCCGGCGCAGCACAGGAAATTCCCGCCGCACAGGACACATCACCAAGGTGGCGAACTTCGTCACCTCGGGCGGCGCGCTCCGCCTGTCCGTCGCCCCGGACCAGCCCATGGGCCTCGCCGAACTGGAAGCGCTGGAAGACACAGAACCGGACCAGATTTTCGAGATGGTCGGCCTCTCGCTGACCCATGAAGCGCCTGCACAAGAACAGGCGCAATAAACTAGAAACGCCTCTCACCTGATGCCCCCGCCGCCTGACCCTCCAGGCGGCGGTTTCCTTTTGCGCGCCACGAACGAGCCGCTACAACAATTGCAGGGAGATCGACGCGGGGACAGCGGTGACGAACAGGACGACGCTCGCCAGCAAGCTCGAAGCGATGCGCGCCCGCTGGGGCGAGCGCATCCGCATTGTCGAACCGGCGAAGGCCCAGCACAGCTACGGCCTCGGCAGCCACATCGCCACGCTGATCGTCGCCTCGATCGTTTCCCTGCTGGTCATCGGCTACGGCGTGGCCAGCGGCATGACCAAGTCGTGCATCAACACGACCGAGGACGCCTACTCGCCCATGCGCACCGTCCAGCGCCCGCTCTTCGCAACGCCCGCCCCGACCCAGCAGTGCGACACGGGCGACCTCAGCTTCAACGCCACCGACATGGACAACGTCCCCGCCCAGGTCGTGTTCGGCATCCCGATCGGCCTAGCCGGCCTGATCGGCACGCTGGCCCTCGCCGGCCGCCGCAGGAAGCTCTACAGCGCAGCCGCGCCCGCCGCCTCGCACCCGGGCCCCTATGCGCTCTACCTCCGCTCCTTCATCGCCGACACCGCCGCCCATTCCGGCCTCGGCAATGTCCGCGGCGAAGCCGAAACCATCGCCGTAGAAGCCTTCGCCCCCATCGGCCCTTCGGTCGCCCTAGACAATGTCTCGAACGCGGGCGTTACCGGCGGCGCCTTGCGCATCCAGACCGACCACGACATCTGGCGCGATGTCGTGAAGGACCTCGGCCGCGACGCCGCAATGATGTGGCTGGACGCCTCCCACACCACGCTCTGCTACGCGACGAGATCGGCTACTTCTTCGACTTCGCAAATCCGGTCTGCACCCGCGGCGCGCTCTTCATCCTCGGCGACAAGACAACCCGCCTTTCCCACCTCGACTACATAAAGGCGCTGGTCGAAACGAACGGCGGAACCTTCGCCCCCTTTGACCGCAACTCTCCGCCCGTCCTGCTGCTGATGGCGGGATCCGAGGTCACCGCAATCGAAAGCAACGCCCGAAACGCGACCGTCACCCACCTCCGCAAAGCCACGGCGAGCGGCCCTGCCCAGACATTCCTGCGTAACAGCTAGGCCCGCACGCTCCATGCGTCAGCAGCGCGACCTGGCCTGACTGGTCACTCGTTCAGCGCCGCCAACTCGTCCGCCGTGAGATGGTCGTCACGGTTCGCGTCAATGAAGTTCTTGAAGACGTAAGCGTGGTAGCCGAGGAATTCGCGCTCCTCGAGCCCATTGCTGGAGTTCTGATCGAAGGCGCGGAAACTGCGATCGGCATTCGCTTTCGCCTGCTCCGACAGCGAAGCCTTGAACTCCGCCCTCGACAGGCGGCCATTCTGGTTCTCGTCAAACTCGGCCAGTCGCGGCTGCTGGAAAGAAAGATACTCGTTCAGGCTGACGCGCCCATCCCGGTCAACGTCCAGATACCGCACCAGACCGGCCCGGTCCGGCGCCTGCGCAACGCCCGCAGCCGCCCCGCCAAGCCCCGCCAACGCAACCAGCACCAACCAGCGCATGTCCCGCCTCCTGTTTCCCAGGACACTATTCCCGCGCGATCAGGGCGGCAAATGCCCACAACCTGTCCCAGACCTTGTTCCGCCTCCGCCAGGCGCTCGAAAAGGGAGTATCCCCTTGACACAAGTAAGACCTTTGGGAACGCTTAATCCCTCTCGGGGATTGATTAAGCGATGACCGAGATTCGAGAAAACCTGATCCAAGCTATTGAGTGGGCCAATGAGCGGCTCCGCTCAGGGGCGGAGCCGCCTTGGTCGTACTACCGGCTAATGCAGCTAAAAGAGGCCGCTTCAGAATTGTTGGCCGGTATGGAGGTTACGCAGCGAACGGCGTGTTCACTTCCAGAGGCCGAACATTTGGCCAGCGATCCCCAACGAGGGGCGGCCATTCTTCCGCTAGATACCTCTCGACCCCGTCGACGAGCACCTCCGGTACAGCTGCCCACGTGACGTAGAGACCTTCGTCCCTGTAGGCTTGGACCCTTGGGTCGGTGCGGTGGCATTCGAGCCTGTCGGCTATATCGCCCTGACCAACTCTCACCACTCGCGGCGTCTGGCCGCCATGCCAGATCAGATAGACACCGAAGGTGTCCACCTTTGAGAGATCGACACGGTGAAGGTCGATGAACTCTCCAGATTTGAACTTCTTAATCCATGTAACTTGAAGCATCGGGTTCTTCCTTCTCTTGGACCCTGCGCCCCCAGCGCCGACTCGGCTTGTACCGCAAATGTTCGCTGACTTGGAGTCAAAAGTTGACTTAAAACGCAACTTCTTGACTCGAGAGCTGAAATGGCTGCTGCTCGCGATAGGGAGAAGCGCTGATAATTTAGTTCAACCGGGGGGCAAGCGTTAGTTGACTTCTAACGCAACACGCATACATGCTGATTCGCTGCTAGCGGCGGGATTTCGCGAGGTGGTTCCGAGGGGTAAACTCGGACACCATCGGAGATTGCTAGTCGCACCACAGGTGGGGGACCTATTGGATGAGATCGACATCAGCTTTCATGTGGGTCTCCAGGAAGCGCGCGTCGTGATCGACAGCTACCTCGCGGGTCATGGCCTGAGGGTCGGCTTTGGCCGCCCACCAAGGCGCATGAAAAAACGCGATCTGCCCCAGTTGGAGCGTCTGGACCCATTGGGTGAGGCTTGGGTGCTTTGTGTGAGGAAGCCCGGAAACGGCTGCCGGTTTTTCGGCAGATTCTTGGACAAGGATGTGTTCGTGATTTTCTCGGCCGAGCCGCGAGACGCGTTGAAGTCAGATCAGCTGTACGCCGATGCAGCAAATGCCTCCAACGCTATATGGGATCATCACCTGCCAAGCGTACAGCCCCATACCGGGTCGCAGATATCTGACTACCTCAGCGGACCAAACAAGGATGCATATGTCTAAAGATCGCCGTCGGGCAAAGAAAGCAGACCGTTATTACAGTCGCCAGATGCTGCGGTCGGCGTTCGTGAGCATGATACAGTCCGTCGTGGAGTCGAGGCGTGCAAATGGCTACACGCTTCAGCAGCTGGCGGATGACACCGACAACAATAAGTCTACCGTCTCTCGCTGGTTCTCCGATGAGAGACCCAACTGGCAACTCGATACAATTTCCGACATCGCAGAGGCCCTCAATATCGATCTGGTTCTGCGAGTGCGTGACAGGGAGACAGGTGCAGTCCACTCCCCGCAAGGAATCGTGACACAGGAGGCAGTCACAAGAGGTAACTTCCAAGTATACCGAATGAAGCGTGTGGCGATTCATGGGGCCGCCATCACGGACACCTCCATGAGAGGATATCAGATCGATGTTCCAGTGGTGTATCGCTCATCGGGCCGCGAACAGATCGCGGACGTTTCAATCAAGACGCTGCAACTGCCGTGATAGCTGGCCACGTAATTTTCTGCGATGACGTTCGCGAGGAGGTCGGCGGGAAGACAACTTACGTTGGCGCCTATAAGAGCGACCTCATTGTAAACGGCGATTTTCCGGTCACGCTTCCGAAGCTGGCGGTTTGCATAATCTGGTCTCAATCAATGGACGAGGACGACCTCCCCGTTGAGATCGAAGTGTCCATTCCGGGTCGAGAGGATCCAATCATTAAAGCCGAACTCCCCCTGCAACGGGTGGAGGCGGGGACAAGCGAGTTCGCCCCCGAAGAGCGACTTAAGATTATCGAGGTGGTGGCCATGATCTCGCCGCTCACGTTGGAAGGGCCGGGCACGATCAGTGTCATCGCCACGCGAGACAAGAAGCGCCTGAGTTTGCGAAAACTCGGTATCCTGGCTCAGGGCACGGATGCGCAGTCGGATGATTAGTTTAAGGGAAGCTATAAAGACTAACCGGTTGCCCGAGTTCATTGAGCAGGCAGAGAAGCGTCTGAAAGAGTTAGGCCACTCCCACCCCGAAGCATCGGAAGTGGAAGCGGCCTTGGCCTCTGCGATCAAAAGAAGCAATCAGCAGATCGAACATAGCGTTGCCCATCTGCCGCTTGTTCGAGCGGAACGTGAACTCATCCAGATAGCGCTGCATGTACTTCTCCGACACGTGAATGTGCGTGGAGCGGATGGAGTTCTTGAACAGACGCCAGAACGACTCGATTGAATTTGTGTGGTGGCGGATGCCGTCTTCGGTCTTCGCCCATTCCTTCTTGGAGTGCTTGACCGCGCCGTGCGTGTAGCCTTCCTCCACCAGTAAGTTGTAGCCCGAGTGTTCGTCGGTCGACACGATGGAGCCGGGCTCCACGTTCTCCAAAACCACACGCTTCAGCGTGCCGAGCTTCGTATCCTTCACGACGACCGTTTGCGTCAGGCCGCCCCGTTCGCGCAGGCCGACGACCGTCGTCTTGTTATCGAGGTGCTTGCCGCGACCCTTCACGCGGCGCAGGCGCCCGCCAATGAAAGCCTCGTCCGCTTCCACGTGGCCTTTGAGCAGGCGGAACTCATCTGCGGAGGTCATCAGCAGGCGAAGCTGCTGACCCATCCGCCACGCGGTTTTGTAGGTGACGCCCAGTTGCCGCTGAAGCTCTTTGCCGGAGACACCATGACGGGTCACGACGAACAGGTAGATGGCGTAGAACCACGATTGCAGGGGCGTGCGCGTATCCTGAAGGACCGTGCCAGCGGTCGGATAGACGTGATCGCCGCACTGGGAGCAGGCGAACGCGCGGCGGTCGCTCATCCGGTGGAAGGTCGCCTCGGTCTTACACTTGCGGCAAGTGTGGCGCAGGCCATAGCGTACTTCCATCACGTGGCGCAGGCACGCCTCGTCATCGGGGAAGCGTTGAAAGAACTGCCGGACGGTCATTGTCTTGGTCATGGGTCTCTCCAATGACCAACAATCTACTTCCCCAGCGTACTTGTGTCAAGGGGATAATCCGGGCTCGAAAACAGCAGAACAAACAGGGACTAAACCATCAAATGAGACCTGATCCAAGGGCTGAGGGCCCTCGGAACCCGTCGGTTTCCAGTTAGAAAACCTAAAACACAAAGTCGCCAAAAAGTTTGTTGGGGGGCTTTCAACCCGCTGGAAACGGCCCATATTTGGCAGGTCGGGAAAAGCGGACGGGACATAATCCTGCCGAAAATACTTATATATTGATGAGTGCTGAAACCGAACGGGGTCAGCACACGTACTAGACAATACAAGAGCGCGGCTCCCACCCGCGCCAAGGGCAAAGGAGAAACGACATGGCTGCAGCTAGCATGGCCATCGCACTGTCGCCTGAACAGGGGCTGTCGCGATACCTCTCCGAAATCCGCAAGTTTCCTCTTCTGGAGAAGAACGAGGAATTCATGCTCGCGAAACGCTGGGCGGAGCACCAGGACGGCGAAGCCGCCGAAAGACTGGTCACCTCTCACCTGCGCCTCGTTGCAAAGATCGCCATGGGCTACCGCGGTTACGGTCTCCCCATCGGCGAAGTGATTTCCGAGGGCAATGTCGGCCTCATGCAGGCCGTAAAGAAATTCGACCCGGACAAGGGCTTCCGCCTGGCGACCTACGCCATGTGGTGGATCCGCGCCGCGATCCAGGAATACATCCTGCGCTCGTGGTCGCTGGTGAAACTCGGCACGACCGCTGCGCAGAAGAAGCTCTTCTTCAACCTCCGCCGCCTCAAGGGCGAGCTGCAGGCGATGGAAGAGGGCCAGCTCCATCCGGACAACGTGACCGAGATCGCGACCCGCCTCGGCGTCACCGAAGACGAAGTGATGTCGATGAACGGCCGCATGTCTTCGGGCGGCGACGCCTCGCTGAACGCTCCCGTGGGCGGCCTCGATGGCGAAAGCGGCGAGTGGCAGGACTGGCTTGTGGACGAGTCCGAAGGTCAGGCCGACGACATGGCCAACCGCGACGAGTTCCAGGCTCGCATGGAGCTGCTCGAAACGGCGATGGAATCGCTCAACGAGCGTGAGCGCCACATCATCACCGAGCGGCGCCTGAAAGAAGACCCGACGACGCTGGAAGACCTGAGCCAGGTCTACAACGTCAGCCGGGAGCGCATCCGCCAGATCGAGGTGCGCGCCTTCGAGAAGCTCCAGAAAGCCATGCGCGAAGCCGCAGGCGGACGGGGCCTCGTCCCCGCCGAATAGCGGCTGCCGAACATCGCAATTAATCGAACGGGCGCGGGGCCTCCCTCCGCGCCCGTTTTCTTTTGCGCGCCGTCAGCCCGACCGCGCCTCGGCGTAGGCTTCGATCAGCTTCCCGAACTCTTCCTCAGGCGGAAATCCCTCGTAGCTGTGGCGCGCCGGCACGTTCACCCAGTCCACCTTCTCGGACGTCATCGTCTCAATAAACGGCTCCCGCCACGCAACGACGTCGAACATCATCGGCCGCACATTGACGAACGGGTAGTACGCGCCCGGCTCACCGACGCGTGTGAACGTCCACGTAAAGCACTCGGGACACCCATAATGCTCGAGCCCGGGCTGTTTCGCGCCGCACCGCACCGGCTCGCCCGCAACCACTCGAAAGCCGTCCGCCGGAATCAGCACCGTCAGCGAGAACGCGCTTGCGCTCATCCGCTGGCAGCCCCGGCAATGTCATGCCGCAGTCAGCAGAGGCAGCGCCGAAACCTCCATGCGCATCGCCCCACAGCGGCACGTACCCGTTTCTGTTTTCACCAGACCCCGACTCCCTGAAAGGCTCATCCGGCCTACGGCCTAACACCTATCCCACGCCGGGCCACAGGTGTAGCCACGCTTGATCACCCCCCGCCCGGACAACTCCACACTACGCTCGCCATGCTCATCCCCATCACCGCGCTCGATGACCAACGCATCGCCCCCTACCGCGATGTGAAGGACCGCGACCTGCACCGCCGGGACAACCTGTTCATCGTCGAGGGCAAGGTCACGATCGCGCGCCTGATCGAGCATTCACGCTTTCCGATCCGCTCTCTGTTCTTCGCCGAAACGCGTATCGAGCCGATGCAAGAGATCCTCAACGGCCTCGACCCCGCGATCCCGGTCTACACCGCGCCGCAGAACATCATGGACGCTGTCGCTGGCTTCCCTCTCCATCGCGGCGCCCTGGCGCTCGCGGAACGCACACAGGCGCCTTCAATCAGGGAGATCCTCCCGGAAACAGGCCCAGCCACGGTGCTCGTCCTCATCGGCCTTTCCAACCACGACAATGTCGGCGCCTGCTTCCGCAACGCCGCCGCCCTCGGCGCTGACGCCATCCTGCTCGATGAAACCAGCTGCGACCCACTGTACCGAAAGGCGATCCGCGTCTCAGCCGGCACAGCCCTGTCCCTACCCTTTACGCAGGCAGGCGGCGGCCCGGCGATCATCAGCGAGCTGGCCAACCTCGACTATGAGTGCTGGTCGCTCACCCCGACGAACGGCCGTCCGCTCACGAGGGCAAAGCCGCCCGAGCGCCTCGCGCTGGTTCTCGGTCCTGAAGGCCCCGGCCTGCCCGCCGAACTGATGGACCAGACGACCCGCATCACCATCCCGATGGCTTCGGGAATCGACAGCCTCAACGTCGCGACAGCAGGCGCAATCGCCCTCTCCCACGTGTTCGCAGCCCGCGTGCCGTCCGCGGAAGGTTGACTCCACCATCCCCCCCGGCCTCTATCCCCAGCACAAAATGCCGGGGACCGAACCCGCGCTCGGGGAGATAGAGATGATTAAAACCATGCGCGCCAGCGTAGGGGCTGCGTTCGCCGTACTCGCGACCGTCGCCTGTTCGCCATCCGAAGATGCCGAGGCGAGCGATCCGACGATCGTCTCGACACTGACCGGCCCTCTGCAGGGCATCGACGTCGATGGCGTCTACGAATTTCGCGGCGTGCCCTACGCACAGCCGCCCGTCGGCCCGCTGCGCTTCCAGGCCCCGGCGCCGCGCGAACCGACCGACGCGCCAACACTCGCGACCCAGTACGGCGAACCCTGCGTCCAGATGCGTGCGGGTGCAGGCGCAGCCAGCTATCCTCCGCTTGTTCAGGCGGCGATGACAGAAGCGTTCGCCCCGCCAGCCAACGTCAATCCGGAAGGCGACGAGAACTGCCTCGTCCTGAATGTCTACACACAGGCGACCGGACCGGAATCCGGCGCCAACCGACCCGTGATGGTCTGGCTGCACGGCGGCGGCTTCTCCTACGGCCAGGCCGCGCTGAACATCTATCAGGGACACAACCTCGCGAAAAACCATGACGTCGTCTTCGTCGGCGTAAACCACCGTCTCAACGTGTTCGGATTTCTCGGTCTCGACACAGCAGCGGTCCCCGGTTTCGAAGGCTCCGCCAACGCCGGCATGCTGGATATCGTCGCGGCGCTGGAGTGGGTGAACGCCAATATCGACCAGTTCGGCGGCGATCCCGGCAACGTCACGATTTTCGGCCAGTCCGGCGGCGGCGCCAAGGTATCGACCTTGCTCGCCATGCCCGAAGCGGAGGGCCTGTTTCACCGCGCAATCATTCAGTCCGGCGCAGGCACGCGCGTTGGCTCAAGCGAAGACGCCGGCAAAGCCGCGCTCGACTTCCTGACTGCTGCTGGCGTCTCGCCAGACAACGCGGCTGCAGATATCCAGACGCTCTCTACCCAGGAAATTCTCGCGGCGGCCAGTGAAATTGGGACGCGCAGCTTCCGCCCTTCGATCGACGGCGCGAACATTCTCCGCCACCCCTTCGTTCCCGATGCTGCGCCCAGCTCCGCCAATGTGCCGGTCATGATCGGCTTCACCAGTGACGAGCAGACCCTCTACAATGTCGGCAATCCGGAGTGGCTGAATACGACCGAGGCCCAGCTGCTGGAAGCCGCTGAAGGCGTCGCTCCCGGCAATGGCCAGGCGCTGATCGACAGCTACAGGGAACTCTATCCTGACCAGTCCCCCGCCTACCTGCTGATGCAGGTCACCGGAACAACCCGCCAGATCCACGGCGCAGCCCAGCTTGCCGGGGCGCACGCAGCGATGCCCGCACCGACCTACGCCTATGTTTTCTCTCACCCGCTGCCGCCTCAGGATTTCGTCCTGAAATCCCCCCACACAGCGGAAATTCCCTACATCATGGACAATGTCGGCAAGTCACCGCTCTTCGCAGGCGCAACCGCAGCCGATTTCGCTGTGGAAGACCTGATGAGCAATATCTGGGTCAGTTTCGCCCGCACCGGCGACCCGAATGTCGAAGGCCTGCCGGACTGGCCGCAATATGACGCGGAAACGCGCCCCACGATGTTCCTCTCAGCAGACAGTCAATTGGTGGAAAGGCCTTACGACAAGGCCCTCACGCTAACGGTGTCGAACTAGGGCCGAATTGACGCTGCCGGTTGCATGAGCGAATCACGCTAGTACATACCAGCACGGTTTCGGCCACAACCTGGAGCAACCTCGGCTTGCGATCGATCGTGACAGGCGGTTGCGGATTTCTCGGTTCCACCCTCGCGCGCGAGCTGGTGAACCGCGGCGATCGCGTGCTCGCAATCGACGCGAAGCTGAAGTCCCAGCAGGTTCCAGCTCTCGCCGGGCTTGCGGGAAACGACAACTTCGTGCGCCTCCAGGCCGACGTTTCGGACCGCACCCTGGTCCGCTCGCTGTTCCGCGAGTTCAGGCCCGACCGCATCTTCCATCTCACTGCGCCAAGAAGCGAAGAACCGGGCGAAGCCTTCGACGCCGACATCGCCTGCGCCTTCTCCGTCATGGACGCCGCCCGCATCGAGCTGGAGCGCCGCGAGCCCGAGGAGCGGAAGGGCTTTCGCGTGGTCAACGCGGTCCGCCGCGCCAACATGCCGTCGCCGTCAGGATCATCGACCGAGTCCCGGTCCGTCTCCACACGCCTGCGCGCCGACCTGATCGAGAAATACGCCGCCGCCTACGACCTCCATACTGTCACCTGCCTCGCGGACAGCGTCTTCGGCCGCCACGACCCGCGCCCCACGCTGATCAACCGCCTGATCCAGGCGCTGCGCGACCGCAACCCGTTCGAGCTCGTCGAGACCAACGTGTTTCGCGACTGGCTGCCGGTCGCCGACTTCGCCACAGGCATGATCGCCGCAGCTGACAATGGCGCGCGCGGCGCGGCCTACGAGTTCTCGGTCGGCGCCGAACGGCGCGACAGCGACGTCGCCGAGATCATCTGCGCCGTGCTCGACCGCAAGCGGCCGCTGCAGGGCCGCGCCTGGATCGATCTCGTCACGCTTGCCGATGCGCGCTCCGCCCGCCGCCAGTCGCCTCCCAGTCTCGATCCGGGTCCGGCGGAGCGCGATCTCAAGTGGCGTCCGCGCGGCTTCCACGCCGGCATCGACAGCCTCATCGATTGGCCGGAACTGAGGCCAGCCTCGCCATCCACCTCACCAACCGTCCCCCACGCCGCCGAATAGCGCTGCATCGCTATCACCGATTTGTCATTGGCCGGATGGCGCATACTTTGCCCAGAAACAGGCATATCCGGGCCAACCGGAACGGACTTCGGGAGGATAGACCATGCGCAACTTGCGCCCGACGATCTCGTCAGGACGCCTGCTACCCGCAGGCCTGCTCAAGCTCTCAGCCGCCGCTTGCCTCGCAGTACTGACCGCCTGCGTACCGCGCCCCGAAGAAGCAGGCATGTCGGCAGAGGAACGCGCTGCGCTCGACGCCGCCCACCCCGGCCGGCAGACATACGGCGAATACTGCGCCCAGTGCCACGACAACAACAACGACGCCGGCGCCCCGACGCTGGAATCCCTGCGCACGCTCAACGCAGCCACCGTCCGTTACGCGCTCGAGCGCGGCTACATGAAATACGAAGCCCGCAACGTCCCTTCCGACGAACTGGAGCAGCTGATCCAGTGGCTGCCGCTGAATGAGTCCAGCAACGACGCCTGGATCGAAGAAGCCCGCTGTCCGATCAAGCAGCGAGCCGTCAACCTCGACGGCGCGCCGCGCACCGCAACCACGTTCGGCATCGGCCCGGAAAACCAGCGCAATCAGTCCGCCGAGGACGTCGGCCTCACCAAGGCCGACATGCCGAACCTCGAGCTTGCCTGGTCCATCGCCTTTCCAAACACCCCGACCATGCGCGCTCAGCCCGTCGTGGTTGGCGACACGCTCTTCATCGCAACCACGGACGCCGCGCGCCTCTACGCGCTCGATGCGAACACTGGCTGCGTGAAATGGCAGTATCGCTCTGACCTGACGCTCCGTTCGTCACTGACTTTCGCCGAAGCAACAGATGCCAGCCCGGCCGCCATCATCACCGGCGACGCCGCCGGCCGCGTCCACGCCGTCGCCGCCGAGACCGGCGAGGCGATCTGGGTCACAGATGTTTCGCTGAACGATCTCAACCGCATCACCGGCGCGCCGGTCGTGCACGGCAATCGCGTCTTCGCGCCGCTCTCGGCCATCGAGGTCAACTACACGCAATACGACGATTACGAATGCTGCAAGGGACAGGGCGCCGTGGTCGCACTCGACCTTGCAACCGGCGAAAAGCTCTGGACCGGCCGCACCATGCCCGAACCTGAGCCAGTCCTGATCGGCCGCACCGGCACCCAGCAATGGGGCCCTTCCGGCGCCATCATCTGGTCGACCCCGGCCATCGATGTCGAGCGCAATCTGGTCTACGCCGGTTCGGGAGAGAACACGTCCTGGCCCGCGACCGAAACCTCCGACGCCCTGATCGCTTACGACATGGACACAGGCGAGCGCGAATGGGTTTTCCAGGCGACCGAAGCCGACATCTGGAACTACGCCTGCTTCCGCAATGCGGCCAACTGCGACTTCCCCGGCGAATACCACAGCCCGGACTTCGACTTCGGCGGTTCCGCTGTCATCACCGAGGACACGTCTGGCCGCGACCTCATCGTCATCGGTCAAAAGTCCGGCGTCGTCTGGGCCGTCGATCCCGACACGCAACAGCTAGTCTGGTCAAACCGCGTCGGCCGCGGCTCTGCCTCGGGCGGCGTCCACTGGGGCGTGGCCGTTGACGGCGAGCGCGTCTACGTACCCATCAACGACCGTCCCGGTGGCGAAGCGGACCACCCGTCATGGGGCCCTGCACTGCATGCGCTCGACATCGACACGGGAGAGGCCCTGTGGACCTATAAGCCGTCGGTCGCTGATTGCGGCGTAGACGTCCCGCCCGGCTTCACCTTCCAGCTGCCTGGCGAACTGGCGATGACGCCCGTCGCCGCGCCCATGCCGCCGGATGGCCGCATGGTCTGGAACACCTGGACCCCGGGCGAGAACACGCCTCCCTCGCCGGAACAGCCCGTGCAGCAGGCGCCCGCCCAACGCGACGAGGATGGCGCCCCCATCCCCTGCCGCCTCGGCATGTCGCCAGCCCCGCTGGTTGTCGACGGCGCCGTCGTCACGGGAACAACCGGCGGCATGCTGCGCGTCTTCGACGGTGAGACCGGCGACATTCTCTTCGAGTATCAGACCAATCGCCCGTTCGACGCGATAAATGACGTTCCCGCCCACGGCGGCGGGCTCGACAGTCACCCTTACGTGGCGGCAAACGGAACGCTTTACGTTCAGTCAGGCTACGCCAGATTTGGTCAACCTCCGGGCAACGTCCTGCTGGCATTCCGTCCGAAAGCGGACTGAAACCGCCGGGACTTGGCGGAATCGCACTGGGAATGCACAGTCCCCCGGGCGCGCCACGGCGCGCCCTGAACGGTCGGGCGCATAGAGGGCGGAATTCATGACATTGCTAGATCGCGTCACCCTGGTCAGCGATTTTATCTGGGGCGGCGTTTGGGGCGATACGCAGGTATTGCCGTTCCCCCCCATGGTCATCGTTCTGCTGGGCGCCGGCATCCTGTTTATGGTCCGGCTGAAATTCTACCCGATCCTCAACCTGCCGGCGGCCTTCGCCGGCCTCTTCAAGAAATCCGACGAACCGGGCGAAGGCGAAATCAGCCCATTCGCCGCGCTGTCGACCGCGCTTTCCGGACAGGTCGGCACGGGCAACCTCGCAGGGTCGCGACCGCAATCACTCGGCGGGCCGGGCGCCCTGTTCTGATGTGGATCACCGCGATCTTCGGCATGGCCCTCGCCTTCGCTGAAGGTTCGCTCTCCATCCGCTACCGGACCAAGGACGCGAACGGCCACTATCGCGGCGGCCCGATGAACTACATCGTTCAGGGCCTCGGCCCCAAATGGAAATGGCTCGCCGTCGTCTTCTGTATCGGTACGCTGGTCTCGTCGATTTCGACCGGCAACATGATCCAGGCCAACGCCGTCGCCGATTCCATCACCGGACTGGCCCCGGCCATCCCCGAATGGGGCGCAGGCGTCATCGTCGCCATCGCGGTATTCGTGGTGATCATCGGCGGCATCAAGTCGATCGGCTCGGTCGCCGAGAAGATCGTCCCGTTCATGGCCGTCGCCTACCTGATCATGGCGTTCGTCGCGATCATGCTGAACATCAATTCGATCCCGGAAGCCTTCGCGCAGATCTTCGGCGCCGCCTTCACGGGCCAGGCCGCAGCCGGCGGCTTCACTGGCGCGGGCGTCATGCTCGCCATTCGCGCCGGCTTCGCGCGCGGGCTCTTCTCGAACGAGGCCGGTCAGGGCTCCACCGCCATGGCCCACGCCGTCGCCCGCACCAACGACCCCGCCCGTCAGGGCCGCTTCGCCATGATGGGCACATTCATCGACACCATGATCATCTGCACCATGACCGGTCTCGTTTTGCTCACCGTGCAGGGCGCCTTCCCGGGAACCGGCGCAGACGGCGTCACCGCCATGCAGGATCACGTCTGGAAGTCTGACTTCCAAGGCTTCGACATGACAGCCGCCGCCTACACCGCCGTCTATCCATTCGAGGTCTTCGCCGGCATCTCCATCGGCCAGCTCATCGCCTCCGCCGCGCTGATCCTGTTCTCGTTCACCACCCTGCTCACCTGGGGCTATTACGGCGAACGCGCCGTCACCTACCTCACCGGCGGCAGCAACACCTTCGCGATCCCGTGGCGGGTCATCTGGTGCATCATGATCTTCGTGGGCTCGTTCCAGGAGATCGAACTGGTCTGGCGCACCGGCGACATCGCCAACGCCACCATGGCCTTCCCCAACCTGATCGCGCTGGTGATGCTGTCGACCGTGGTCGTCGGCCTCGCCAAGGGCAACCGCCGCGCCGGACCCGACTTCGATGATCCGACAGGGAACAACGCGCCGCCGGTACAGCCGCCTGCGCACACCCCCGCGCAGCCGCCTCCCAGCTAGCAGGCGGCCCGCGCCGTCTAGGCCTCGAACGGGTCCTTCATCAGGATCACGTCCTCGCGCTCAGGCGACGTCGACAGCATCGAAACGGGCCGTCCCACCAGCTCCTCAAGCCGCCGGACATAGGTGACGGCCTCGCCCGGCAATTGTGTCCACGAGCGTGCGCCGCGCGTCGAGCCTTCCCAGCCCTTGAGGGTCTCGTAAACCGGCTCAACGTTCGCCTGATCCGTCATCCCCGCCGGGAAGTGGTCGAGCAGCTTGTCACCCAGCCGATAGGCCGTGCACACCTTGATCTCTTCAAACCCGTCCAGAACATCCAGCTTGGTCAGCGCAAGACCGTTGACGCCAGACACCGCACAAGCCTGGCGCACCATCACGGCGTCAAACCAGCCGCACCGGCGCGGCCGGCCCGTCACGGTCCCGAACTCGTGCCCGCGCTCGCCAAGGCGCTGGCCGATCTCGTTCTCCTGCTCGGTCGGGAACGGCCCGGAGCCGACCCGCGTCGTGTAGGCCTTCGCCAGACCCAGAACAAAATTCACAGCCCCCGGCCCGACCCCGGCGCCAGCCGCCGCCTGCCCTGAGACAACATTGGAGGAGGTCACGAACGGATAGGTCCCGTGATCCACATCCAGCATCACCCCCTGCGCACCTTCAAACAGGATCCGCTTGCCCGCCCGCACATGCTCGTCCAGCCGCGCCCAGACAGGCTGCGCATAGGCCAGCACCTTTGGCGCAATCTCCAGAAGCTCCGCCTTCAGCTTCTCGCCATCCGGCTCCTCCAGACCCAGCCCCGCGCGCAACGGCCTGTGATGCGCCAGCAAACGTTCCAGTTTCATGTCCAGCGCAGCAGGATCGGCGAGGTCCGCAACCCGGATCGCCCGCCGGCCCACCTTGTCTTCATAGGCCGGACCGATGCCGCGCTTCGTCGTGCCAATCTTGGCGTCGCCAAGGGCGCCCTCGCGCGCCGAATCAATATCCTTGTGCCACGGCAGGATCAGCGCCGCGTTGTCGGCAAGCAGGAGATCCGACGGCGTAAGCTCAACGCCCTCCTTCCGCATCCCCTCGATCTCGCTCAGCAGCTGCCACGGATCGACGACAACGCCATTCCCCACGATCGACAGCTTGCCCCCGCGAACCACGCCGGACGGCAGAAGGTTCAGCTTGAACGTCTTGTTCCCGATGACCAGCGTGTGACCCGCATTGTGGCCGCCCTGAAAGCGCACCACGACATCGGCGCGGCTCGATAGCCAGTCGACGATCTTGCCCTTGCCTTCGTCACCCCACTGGGCGCCGATCACCACAACTCCAGACATTCAGCTGGTCCCGTTTTCCGCGTTTTTCCGGGCAAATCGCCCGCTGCAAGCCCGCGCCAAGCAACACCAGCAAGCCCCCCGGCGCAAGGCCGCAGAGCCCCACAGCGCCCTTTGCCGCACAACCCGTCTCGCAGCCCGAATCAACCTTTCGCTAACCGATCGCGGCAAGCCTCCCCCCAGAAACGGAGGCCAAGATGACAGCGATCCAGGTACCCCAGCGCAAAACCGTCGCAACCGGCAATTTCCTGCGCATCGGCGGACTTCTCGCCCTCGTGGCGGCGGTCGCCGTCGCTTGGCTCCTCCAGCCCGGCCGGGCCGCAGCTCTGGCCAAGGCCGAGCTCCCTGAAAGCATTACCGGCCAGGCTTCCGTCATTGATGGAGACACGATCGAAATCCGCGGCGAACGCATCCGGCTGGAAGGCATCGACGCCCCGGAATCCGGCCAGCGCTGCTATTCAGCCGCCCACAAACTCTACCGCTGCGGCGCAAACGCCGCCAATGCGCTGGATGCATGGATCGGCGCCGCCGCCGTGACGTGCCGCATCGACGGAACCGACCGCTACAAGCGCCTGATCGGAACCTGCGAAGTGCGCGGCGCGGACATGCAAGCCTGGATGGTCGAAAACGGCCACGCCATCGCCTACCGCCAATACTCGACTCAGTACGTCGCAGCCGAACACCGCGCGTCAGCGGCCAGGGCGGGCGTATGGCAGGGCGAGTTCGTCGAACCCCAGCTCTGGCGTCAGGGCCTGCGGATGGAAGGCGAGAAGCCGACCAAGGCCATGCGCGAGGGCAAGTTCGGACTGGCCGGCCTCTCGCAATAGAACATTGGCTGCCGCCGCATTGAACTCCCGGGTGCGAAGCCTAGTCTGCCCCGCATCACTCGAATCAACGCGCGCCGGACCGGCGTGCAGGAACCCGCTCGCATGACCCATCTCGCGCTCGTCACCGGCTCCGCCAAACGGCTAGGCCGTGCAATCGCGCTGCGGCTCGCCCGGGAGGGATGCGATGTCGTCATCCACTACCGCGCCTCTCGCGACGAAGCGGAAGAGACCGCAAGCCAGATCGTGCAGAAAGGCGGCAAGGCGATGTCCGTCGCCTTCGACCAGACCATCCCGGAAGCAATCTCCGACGGCTTCGCCGCCATCCGCGAATTCTACGGCCGCGCGCCGGACGTCCTCGTGAACTCCGCCTCCGTCTATGAGGCAGACGACATCGCCAATGTCGAGAAAGCCGGCCTCAACCGCCACTTCAACGCCAACCTCGTCGGCCCCGTCCTGCTGACGCGCAAGCTGTTCGAAGCGTCCAGCAAGACCACCCGGGGCGCGATCATCAACATTCTCGACTACAAGCTCTACGCCCCAAACCCGGACCACCTCTCCTACACGCTGTCGAAATATGCGCTGCAGGGTTTCACCGAACTGATGGCCCGTCGCCTCTCGCCTGTTTTCAGGGTCAACGCCATCGCCCCCGGCTATACGCTGCCCGACGTGGACGCGAAGGACGACGCGCATTTCGTGGCCAAACATGACGAGACGCCGCTGGAGCGCGGCCCCACCGCCGAAGATATCGCAGACGCTGCCGCTTACCTCCTGAAGGCGCGCGCAACGACCGGCCAGACCATCCTCGTGGACGGCGGCCGCCATCTCGACGCCGCCAGCCGGGCCCCGACAAAGACCTGAAGCCGGATCCTGCGCTTAGTCGCGGTAATCCAGCGGCGGTTTCCGGTCGCCGAGCAGCGACTTGTAGGTGTAGTTCTCGCCGCGCGCTTCATCGAACGCGGCGCGCGCCTCGTCCCTCAGCGCCTTGTTCTCGTAGAGCTCGATCGCAGCAAGCGTCATCGTCTTCGCCGCCACCTGCGCGCCCTTCACCCCGATCGACATGCCGCTCGCGGCCACGGCCTGCCAGGAATGCGACGGCGTCCCCGGCACCCATGTCGCAGTACGCACCCCAACGGTCGGCGTAGCGTACGAAACATCACCAACATCGGTCGAGCCGTACCCCAACGTCGAGCTGTAAGCCTGTACGGTCTCCTGATCGCCAATCTTGGCGTCAGGGTTGTCGAACGAGGCATAGATGCCCCTTTGCGAACTCCGCTTCCTCCGGAGTGTACGCCACCCCGCCCACCAGCCGCAGTTTCGTCCATCATTTTCGCCAGCGGCTCATTCACCAGAGCGGGTTGTTTCCGTGAATGATCTCCCAGTCGACCTCGGTGCCAGTCCCCTGCGCAGCGCCGCGCGCGGCGTTCTCAAGCCGCGCCCAGATCGCTTCAACGCCCTCGGTCTCGGGGTGGCGCACATAATAGAAGACCTCGGCAAAGTCGGGCACCACATTGGGCGCAAGCCCACCCGCCGTGATCACATAATGCATCCGCGCTTCCTGCGGGATGTGCTCGTGCATCATGTTGGCCATCATGTTCATGGCCTCGACCCCATCCAGCGCCGAGCGCGCCTGCTCCGGGGCGCCAGCCGCGTGCGCGGATACCCCGCGGAACCGGAACTTCGCCGAACGGTTCGCCAGCGAAGTCCTCGCCGCAGCCGAGTTCTCGTCATCGGCGTGCCAGTGGATCGCGATATCGACATCGTCGAACAGGCCGTCGCGCACCATGTAGACCTTGCCGCTTCCACCCTCCTCGGCAGGCGTTCCATAAAACCGAATCTCGCCCGCCGTACCCGTCCGCTCCAGCCACTCCTTGACGCTGATCGCCGCCGTCAGCGAGCCCGCCGCGAACACGTTGTGCCCACACGCGTGCCCCGCCGCCTTGCCCGCAATCGGCGAGCGCGATGACACCGCATCCTGATTGATCCCCGGCAGCGCATCGAACTCGCCAAGAATCGCAATGATCGGACCGTCGCCCCGCTTCCACGACGCAACGAACGCAGTCGGGATACCCGCCACGCCGCGCTCGACGGCAAAGCCCTCTTTCTCAAGCGTGCTGGCCAGCAGCTCCGCCGACTGCGTCTCCTGATAGCCGACTTCCGCCCACTCCCATATCTGCCGTGAAACGTCGCGCGTCATGTCCTTGCGCGCATCAACGCGCGACAGGATTTCGGCAGTGGTCTCAGCGTGGGCTGCCACCCCCGCGAGTGCGATGACCGCGACGGCGCAAGCAAGTTTACGGATCAATGTCGTCTCCATGGTCCATGAACCGCCAGCGCCAGAGCGGCACGGAGCGGCTAGATTGCCGCCCAAGACTAGAATTGCTTCCGCCAGCGGCACAAGCGGTGCCTGATGCAAGGCCATCAGAAACATTGCCCCAGCGCGAAGTGGAGGCTATCTGAGCGCCTCGAACCGACCAAACTGACCCACGAACCGCAATGTTTGAAGTCTCAGTCTCAGGCTCCTTCGAAGCGAGCCACTATATCGACGCCAAGGGCGCCCCGGACGGCTATCGCCGCATCCACGGGCATTCCTTCATCGTCGACGCCGCTGTCGCAGCCGACAAACCCGGCGAAGAAGGCTGGGTCGTCGACTCGCGCTTTCGGCAAAGCCTTGAACGAGATTCTGGCGCGCCTCGACCACCAGCTGCTCAACGAGATCGAGGGCCTCGAGCGCCCCACCTTCGAGAACATTCTCGTCTGGATTGACCAGCAGCTCATCGCGGCAGACTTCTTCGCCTCGCGTCTCGAAATCCGCCGCCCGACGATCAACCAGCGCGCCGTCTACACCCCGCGCCGCTAGCTAAGCCGTCTAGCCGCCCAGCCCCTCGATCACCTCGTTCGCCTCCAGCCACTCCAGCTCGGCGCTTTCCAGCTTGTCGGCCCACTCGCCGCGCTCACGCGACAGCTTCTGGCCGTACTCCGGGTCGGCGAAGGCGTCCGGCGCCCCAAGCGCCGCATCCAGCGCCGCGAGCTTCGCCTGCGCCTCGCCCAGCGCGGCCTCCGCCCGCTTCACGCGTTCGCGCTCCTTGTTGTTCGGCTTGCGCCGCGGCGGCTCCGCCTCGGCTTGCACGGCAACGACAGGCTCGTGCTTCGTTTCAGGCGCGCGATAACTGCTGCCCGGCCCCGTCCGTCCGCCGCCGCCGCTGCCAGTCTCGCGATCCGCAGCCATCACCATCGCACGATAGTCGGAGATATCTCCATCGTAGGGCGACACCTCGCCATCCTTCACCAGCCAGATCTGGTCGCTGGCGCCTTCGGCCAGATAGGTGTCGTGCGTGATCAGCAGCACCGCGCCCTCATAATCGTTCAGCGCATGGATCAGCGCCTCGCGGCTATCGATATCGAGGTGGCTGGTGGGCTCATCGAGAATGAGAATATGCGGCTTCGAATAAGTTGTGAGCCCAAGCAGCAGGCGCACCTTTTCCCCGCCAGACAGCTTCTCCACCAGCGTCTCGACTTTCTCCGCCCCGAAGCCGAACTGCGCAGCAAGCGCCCGCGCCTTCGATTGCCCCATCTCGGGCGCCAGCGCCTGCACGTGCTGCAGCACGCTGTCTCCGGCGCTCAACTCGTCGAGCTGGTCCTGACTGAAATACCCGATCCGCAGCTTCGATGACGCAATGCGCTTGCCGGTCATCAGAGGCAGGCGCTCCGCGATCGACTTCACCAGCGTCGTCTTGCCTTGCCCGTTCGCGCCAACGATCGCGATCCGGTCATCGACATCCAGCCGCAGCTCGACGCCGCTAAGGATCGGCCGACCCTCAACATAGCCAAGCTCTGAATCCTCAAGCCGCAGGATGGGCGAGGCCAGTTGCTCCGGGTTGGGAAACGTGAACGGCGTCGTCCGCTCGGATAGCGGAACCGCGATGTCCTGCATCCGCTCGATCATCTTCAACCGGCTCTGCGCCTGCCGCGCCTTGGTCGCCTTGGCCCGGAAACGATCGACGAACGACTGCAGGTGGGCGCGTTGCGCATCCTGCTTCGCCTTCATCGACACGAGGTGCGCCTGGCGCTCCGCGCGGCCTTTCAGATAATCATCATAGCCGCCGGTCGACATCACCAGCTTCGTGTCCTCGACCGCCAGGATATGCGACACGCTCCGGTTGAGCAGGTCCCTGTCGTGGCTCACGATGATCAGCGTCCGCGGATACTTGCGAAGGTAACCCTCCAGCCAGCTCGCCCCTTCAAGATCGAGATAGTTGGTCGGCTCGTCGAGCAGCAGCAGGTCAGGCGTCGAGAACAGGACGCCCGCCAGCGCCGCACGCATCCGCCACCCGCCCGAGAACTCCCCCGCTGCGCGCTCCAGATCCGCCTGACTGAACCCCAGCCCCGCCAGAACGCGCGCCGCCCGCGCCTCGGCCGACCAGGCATCGATGTCGGCCAGCCGCGTATGTGCTTCGGCAATCGCCTCGCCGTCCTCTTCGGTCTCCAGCTGCGCCATCAGCGCGGCGCGCTCCGTGTCCGCCTCCAGAACCACCTCCAGCAGCGGACGGGACGACGCCTCGATCTCCTGTTCGACCACCCCGATGCGCGCGCCCGACTTCAGCCGGATCGCCTCGCTTCCGGCCGCAGCTTCCGTCTGGATCAGCCGTAAAAGCGTCGACTTGCCCGTCCCGTTCCGCCCGACGAGGCCGACCTTCCAGCCATCCGGAATCTGTGCGGACGCGCCCTCGAACAGGGCGCGCGTCTGTATCCGGTAGGTGAGGTCCTGGATCGTCAGCATATCTTGATAGCCGGGGGCTTTCGTCTCAAATCGAGACGCTCAAAGCTCGCCCCTCCTCCCTTTCTTAACCGTTCTCGTGTCTAATGGCATGATCGCTGAATGGCCCCGCGCCAAAGGGCCGCGAACCTCGCGCCGCTTGCAATACGGCGTCAAGATCGACAAGGAACACCGCGATCGACGAACCCAGCCGGTACACGGCCTACGTCACCCGCGGCGTCATGAATAGCGACAGCGCAGCATGAGTTTCATAGATCGAGTGCGAGGCCGTCTTAACGGCAAGAAACGCGACCCGCTGAACTGGGAGACGTGGCGCCACGCAGCCCCGGGTCGCCGTGCTGGCGTGGGCCGGCGTCGGCGCCGATGGTCTGTCCTCAGCCAATTACGGTCCCGAAGAAGCCTACAAGGCCATGGCCGGCCACGAACCGCTGGTTCTGTGGCTGGCCCTCGTCACCGCCGTAACGGTCGTCATTATCTCGATGGCCTACGTCCAGATCATCGCCCTCTTCCCGAACGGCGGCGGCGGCTACCAGGCGGCCTCACGCCTGTTCCATCCGCTGGCCGGCCTCTTCTCCGGCTCGGCGCTCATCGTCGACTACTCGCTGACGATCTCGATCTCGATCGCTGCCGCAACCGACGCGATCCTCTCGCTCACCCACCACTCGAACCTCGGCCTGAAGCCGTGGCTGATGGCCGGCGGTCTGACCTTCCTTGTCGCCGTGAACCTGCGAGGCATGAGGGAATCCCTCTCGATCCTTGCGCCGATCTTCTTCCTCTTCCTCATCTCCCACGTCTTCCTGATCGGCGCCGGTCTCTACGTGCGCGGCGACGTGCTGGTTGAAGGCGTCGTCAGCGCCGAGCGCGAGGCGGAAACGGTGATCGCCGAAGGCGGCGTCTGGATGCTGCTCGCCATCCTCGGCACGGCCTACGCTGCAGGGGCCGGCACCTACACCGGCATCGAAGCGCTCTCGAACAACGCCCAGGCCCTGAAACCGCCCCGCGCCAAGACCGGCGCGCGCGCGATGGCCCTGATCGCGGTCTCCCTCGCCCTGATCGCCGGCGGCATTCTGCTGCTCTACACCGTCTGGCAACCCGATGTCGTCTTCGGAAAGACGCTCAACTCCGTCGTCTTCACGCAGACGCTGGCCGAACTCTTCCCGGAAATTCCGTGGCTGCAGCAGGTCATCATCACGACCGCGATGTGCGCCGCCGCTGCGCTGCTCCTTGTTGCAGCAAATGCTGGCTTCCTTGGCGGTCCTGCCGTCCTCGCGTCGATGTCCATCGACAAGTGGGCGCCGCACGGGTTTGCGCACCTTTCTAACAAGCTGGTCGCCCAGAACGGCATTGTCACGATGGCGGCTGGCGCAGTCTTCATCCTCCTGTTCACGGGCGGCGACGTCCACGAACTCGTCATTCTCTACTCGATCAACGTTTTCACCACGTTCACACTCTCGCTCACCGGCCTCGTGCGCCACGGCATTCAGCATCGCGGCGAGCGCCCCGGCTGGCAGCGCCGCCTGCTCATCGCAATGCTCGCCTGGCTGGTCGCGGTCTCGATCCTGATCACCCTCTTCGTCGCCAAGTTCACGCAAGGCGCGTGGGTCGCCGTCACGCTCACCATGCTGATCGCCTTTGCAGGCTACTGGGTTCGCGACCACTACCGCCGCTTCGACGAGGCCATGGAGAAAACCTTCGACAACCTGCTCGTCAGGGACGTGAAGGCGGATCCCGAAGATCTCAAGAACGCGCCCATGAAGCGCCCGGTGGGCATCGTCATGGGCCAGCACGGCGGCGCCGGCCTCCACGCCCTTATGCATGCACAAAGGCTGTTCCGCGGCCAGTTCGACAGCGTCGTCATCATCTGCGCCGGCGAAGTCGACGCCGAATGCTACGGCGGCCAACTCGCGCTGGAACGCCTCAAGCAAAACGTTGGCGAACGTTGTGGGAAGATCGTATCGTGGTGCCGCGACCATGGCCTACCCGCCAAGGTGTATTCCGGCTTCTCGACAGACATGGTCGAAACCCTCGAAACGCTATGCCTCAAGGCGCGCGAGGATCACCCCTCGATCACCTTCGTCACTTCCCGGCCGATGGCCCGCCCGCACGGCTGGGCGACGACACTGCTGCACGGCGGCGGGTCGCTCAGCCTCCAGCGCCGCCTCCACAGCCACGATGCGCCGCTGATCGTTCTCCCGATGCGGATCGAGATCGGCCCGGACACAATGTTCACGATGCCGCCCATCCCGGCGCGCGACTAACCCCAGCCCGCACCGTCGCACAAAAAAGAACCCGGCTCATCGAGCCGGGTTCAATTTCATTTCGCGATTTAGGTTGGTCCTACTTGCGCGAGATCAGCGTCCAGTTACGGGCCAGCTCTTCGGCGCCGTTGGTGGCGTCAACCTCACCCCAGGTCGAGCGGGCAGCAGACGTGTTTCCCGCCATGTGCAGGGCGATGCCTTTGTGAAGCTTCGCCATGGCGAGCTCGTCGGGCTTCAGTCCGCCCTTGTCGATGCCCTTCTGGATCAGCTCGGCGGCCTTGTCGTACTGGCCGAGCCCGATGTGAGCCTCACCGATCGCGGTGTAGATCACGCCGGTGCTGGCGGCTTCGGCTTCGGCCATGCTGTCATCCAGACCGCCAGCGCGGTCGGCGTTAGCAGCCTGACGATGCCGTCATAGAGGCGCTTGTTGCGGGTCGCGTTCTTGTCGTCCGCGCCGCCGATCTCGCCGCTGTCGAACATCGGCTTGATCACGCTTTCCGCTTCGACAGCCATGCCGCGCGTGAACGCCTGCTCGGCCATCGCCAGCTTGTCGTTCTGGGTCAGCGAGACGCCGGCAGCCTGCATCGCACGATAGAGGTCATGCGTCATTTGCTGACGGTTGAACTGGGGAGCCTTCTCGGAACGCGCGATCAGCGCCTTCCAGTAGGTGTCCTTCGGATACACGACTGCGGCCTGCTCCAGAACGCCATAATAGCTGTCCAGGTCTTCGTTGTCGTAGTGCGCCTTCATGACGATGTTGAAGAGCTGCTCCTTGGGAGCGGCACCTTCAGCGCGCGACTGTTCGATCGCCTTGGAGCCAAAGTTGATGGCCCCTGCACGGTCGCCAGCTTTCAGCGACGAGCTGGCCAGATACGCGTACTGCTGCGCCGTACCGCCGTACTGGTTCACGTAGTCCTTGGTCAGCTGAAGCGCCTTGGCGTCGTTACCTTGCTGAGCGTAAAGGCCCATGATCGTAGCCTTGTGGCTCTTCACGGTCGCCGCGGGCAGACCGCCGAGCGCCAGCTGCGCTTCCAGGGACTGGATCAGCTTGCTGGTGTTGTTCGTACCGGCATAAACCGCCGTACGCAGCTGCTCGATCGCCAGCTTCTGCGCGTTGTCAGCAGCGTGGGGAGCAGCCTTGTCGAGAAGCGGCAGAGCGCCAGAGAAGTTCTTGGCCTGGATCGCCTCACGCGCCTGCGTGTACGGCTCGCCGAATTCGCGCGAAGCCTTGGCTTGTGCATACGCAGATGGCGTAGCGACGACCGCCGTGGTCGCCCCGATCGCCAATGCGCTGACGAGCCCCAGCCCGACAGCAGGAATGCGCTTTCGCAATGCCTTGCCGAATGATTTCATGATTTATACCTCCACCTTTGATACCGATATAATCGGGCCGACGACGCGCTCAACTGTTTAAACGCAGATACAACTGCATTTGATCCGATGCGCCGAACGGCGCCCGATTTACACCGGACGCCGTTGATTAATGGCCTAAAAATGCGGCGCGATTACGTTCCCCCGATGACGCCAAGCTTTTCCAGGCCGAGTCTCTGGGCCGACGCCATAACGGCGGCGACGTGTTTGTATTCCGCCAGACGGTGCGGCTCGATGTGAATCTCGGGCTGCTGGTTGCGACGCGCCTCGATTCTCATCAGGCGTTCCATATCCGCCCGTTGAACGATGGAACCGTTCCAGTAGATCGTCCCGTCGAAGTCGACGAGGATCCGGACCGGCTCGATCGGGTTTTCCGGCGGCGGCGGCGCATTGTCGGGCGGCGGGATGGGCGTATCGAGCGTCACCGCGTGCCGCTGCGGCGGGATCGCCACAATCAGCATGATCAGCAGAACCAACATGACGTCGATCAACGGCGTCGTGTTGATGTCAACCATCGGCTCGCCTTCAGCTTTTTCGCCGACTGCCATTGCCATGACTTAGGTCTCCTCTTCGCGCGCGAAGTCGTGCGCGTTACTGGCCCCGCATGGGACGAGCGGTGATGAAGGCCACGCGCAGGATGCCTGCACGCTGAGCTTCTTCCACCACGCGGCCCACATTGAGATACTCGGTGTTCTCGTCGCCCCTGATGTGAACCTCGGGCTGCGGCTGTTGAACAGCCGCAGCACGAAGTCGCTGGCGCAACTCGGCTTCCGGGATTGCATACTGGTTCCAGTACACGTTCCCACTCGCGTCGATCGAGAGGTTGATGTTGTCCGGCTTCGGCAGAACCAGGCGGTTCTCCTCGGTCGGCAATGCAACCTCAACGCTACCCACCACAACCGGGACGGTGATCAGAAAGATGATCAGCATCACGAGCATGATGTCGACGAGAGGGGTCGTGTTGATCTGGGAGTTGAGTGGAGACTCTTCCTCCGAGACCAACTGGATCCCGCTTTTTCCCGTTGAGTCGATTGACATGATAGATGCTCTCTACCTGGGACTGGGACTACGACTGGCCAGAAGTCGCCATCAGTTTCTCCACGTCGTAGGCGAAGTGGCGCGCCTCGTCGTAGATGATCTTGTTGCGGCGTCCGAGCAGGTTGTAGAGGATAACCGCAGGAACCGCGACGGCCAGACCGATAGCGGTCATGATGAGCGCCTCGCCAACCGGGCCGGCAACGCGTTCGATCGAGGCGTCACCGGTCATGCCGATGGTCGTCAGAGCGCCAACGATACCCCAGACCGTACCGAACAGACCAACGAACGGAGCGATCGAGCCGACGGTCGCGAGCCAGGCCATACCGCCCTGCAGACGAACGTTGATGCGCTCCAGCTCGATACCGACCTGGTGAGACATCCGGTCCGACCGGCTGATGCGTGCGCCCAAGCCGCCTTGTGAGCTGTTGGCCTGCGCGATGGCGCCTTCAGCGATGTTGCGGAACGCGGACTTCTGACCGAGCTGGTCAAGCGCTTCGTCCAGCGAACCAGCTTCCCAGAAGCTGTTCAGCTTCTTCATCTGGTTGGACAGCACCGTCTGATCGACGAACTTCGTGGCGCCGACATAAACCGTACCGGCGAACATGATGATCATGATGATGAGGGTGCCGCGCGCAACGATGTCGCCCTGCTCCCACATGTGCTGAACCGTGAACGGGTTCTCGACTTCTTCGCCCTCGATGGCTTCTTCGCCTTCGGCTTCCATTGCAGGCTCGGGCTCAGCCGGGGGGGCCATTTCCGTTGGCGCCGGCTCTTCGAGGCCAGGGATGGACGTGTCGACTTCAACGTCTGGCAGAGCATCAGGCTCCTGAGCCATAGCCGTCATCGGCATGAAGATCATTGCTAGGGCGGCAATGAGAATCTTCATCGGCGAAAGATGCCGCTTCAGACCATTACCGAGATACGCCGTGTTCATAGTCATGTTCTCCTCATCCGGGTTTCCTGTGTCTGCCGTCACCGGTTTGAAGCTATCCCTTCATTCCGGATGAACTCGTGTCAATTCGTTTAGTCAGAATGCTGTCTGGTCGAAAGACGGGCTCGCGCATGTCGCGAATCGAGCCCTGCCAGTCGTCTCCTCAAGTCTGCGCGACGCGAGGCCGCCTCACCCTTCACTCCACTCATAAAGGCAGCGGGCGTCTTGCGCGCCCTTGTCCACCGGCGGCCTTCTTAAAGGCCTATCGCGCGTTCTCCAGGGACCACACGTTCTCTAGCACGTGCCCGCAGATCGCGACGTCCTCGCCATTCGAGTTTTTCGCTGGCGTGAAGCGGTTGCGCTGCCAGTGGCGAAGCGCCGCGTCATCCAGGCGATCAGACCCGCTGGAACCCACGATCTTGATGTCCGTCACACGGCCGTTTGCATCGACACACATCTCAAGAGAGGTCGTGCCCTCTTCCTGTGCGCGGCGCGCGGCGGCCGGATAGTCCGGAAGCGTCGCGCGACGGCCAGCCTCAGGGCGGCTGACGATGGTAACTGCCGGGCGCGGAGGAGGCGCCGGCGGACGCTGGACAGGCTGCTGCACCTGCTCGACCTGCTGGATGGCGTTCGGCGGCGGCGGCACGTCAAAAGTGAACTCGGGAAGCACAACCTGCGGCGGCGGCGGCGGCAGGTCGACATCAACCGGAGGCGGCGGCGGCGGCTCTTCTTCCAGCTCGACCTGCTCTTCAATGATGACGACTTCGGTTTCGGTAAGTTCCTGGACGATTCGGGTGCCAACACCGAAAGCCGTGCCAAGGGCGACGAGTCCGAACGATACACCGACGGCGATGAGGCCGACGACTCGCGAACTGTTGTCCCGTTTCTGCGCGGTTCCGTACATGTCTCTTAATTCTCGCTCTCGACACCCCTGACATCCGGCTCGCCGTTCTTATCGACGTGTCGAGCGGACGCTACGTCCTGTATGCCTTCGTTTCGCCTCAAAAACCAGACCGCGGCAGCCAAAAATTACAGGCCCGCCACTTACGGTACCGTCGCATATACGCCGCGTCAGATCGATGCAAGCGCGACAAGCCGGACTTTCGACAAGAATCAATGACTGCACGAATGCGTGCAGACTCGCGCAGCATGTTCGCCGCCCCGTCGACCAGCGCCGCATAAACAGGCTCCGCCCGCGTCAGTGGTCTGATTCCAAACAAATCCGTCGACCAGCCGCACAAATTCGCCAGCCCTCTGTACGCCATCGCCAGAGGCGTTTAGCGGGTATTCGAAGACCGTTTTGTGAAGCGCTGACGAACTCAGCCGCACACGCCACAGGAGTAAGACTCATGCGATTCTCGAAGGGAACCCGGCCCCTTGCTGGCGTTGCGCTCGCCTCGCTCCTCGCTGCCTGCGGCCATGCGCCGCCCATGCAGACGCCGGCCGCGTCCACGCCAAACGAAACAGCATCGTTGCAGTCAGCCGATCAGCCACAGCAGCCGCTCGGCGCCGACCTCGTCGGCGCGGAAGTCGCAGCCCTCCATCAGGGCTTCTTCACGCTCGACACGCATCTCGACACGCCCGCCTTCCTCGTCTCGCTGCGCGGCTATGACGTGATGAAGCGGCACCGATTCTTCCGCGAAGGTACGCAGGTCGACGTCCCCCGGATGAACGAAGGCGGGCTCGATGGCGGCTTCTGGGTCATCTTCACGCCGCAGGGCGCATTGAACGAAGCGTCATATCAAAGCGTCCGCGACGTGGCGCTCCAGCGCTCGCTGGCGATTCACAAGATGGTCGCAGCCAACCCGGAAACCTTCGAACTCGCCACGACGGCCGAGGACGCCATCCGCATCAACGACGCCGGCAAGAAGGTCGTCTTCCAGTCGATCGAGAACTCATACCCGATCGGCGAGGATCTCTCGCTCATCGAGACCTTCTACAAGCTCGGCGTCCGGATGATCGGCCCCGTCCACTCCCGCAACAACCAGTTCGCCGACTCCTCGACCGACGAGCCGCAATGGAATGGCCTCAGCCCGCTCGGCAAGGAACTGGTCGCTGAAGCTAATCGCCTCGGCATGGTCGTTGACGGCAGCCACGCCTCCGACGCAGCGCTCGAGGACATGATCGAACTGTCGGCAACGCCCGTCATCCTTTCCCACTCCGGCACAAACGCCATCTACGACCACCCGCGAAACGTGCCGGACGAGCTGCTCGTGAAGCTCGCGGAAAAAGGCGGCGTCATCCAGATGAACGCGCTCGGCCGCTACCTCGCAGACGTCAGCGACCCCTCGCCTGAACGCGTCGCAGCCCTGCAGGCGCTCACCGGAAAATGGCCAGACCCCAACGCCCTGTCCGAAGCCGACTACCAGACCTATCTCGACGAACGCGAAACCCTGAACCGCAACTTCCCGCCGCCGAACGCGACCTTCGAGGACGTCATGGAGCAGACGCTCCACGCGCTCGAACTGCTAGGCCCGGATCACGTCGGCATGGGATCGGACTGGGACGGCGGCGGCGGCGTCATCGGCTTCCAGGACATCTCCTATCTGCCGAAGGTCACCGCCAGCCTGCTCGAAGCCGGGTACTCAGCGGAAGACATCGAGAAGATCTGGAGCGGCAACCTGCTGCGCGTCGTGAAGGCCGCCGCCGACCACGCAGCCGCCCAGTAACCGCGCGACAGCTGACGCCGGCCGCGCGCTATCTGACAAGCGGCGCGGCGTCTGCGCTCACCGCACGCGGGAAACCCCAGCTCGACGGGTCTTCGATCACCTGCCAGCGAGCCAGCGCCTGCATGCCCTGCACGGTCCGGATGATGTACCACACCGCGCCGAACAGGAAGATTAGCACGCCAATAAGGAAGAAGAAGGTGAGCACGCCGACCAGCGAAATGCCGAGCGCCTTCCAGAAGATATTGATCTGGTTCCGGTAATGATTGTCGACGGCGGGCGGCGCCGCTGCGCGTGCATTATAAGCCAGCACCAGCCCGACCAGTCCTATGACCGGCACGGCGACGCCGACGAGGTAGAGAATGTAGATCAGGTTCGCATTCCCGACCTGCCGCGGATCGAAGCTCTGTTCCATCCCGCCATCGTTGACCGACCCTCCGGCGCAGCGCAAGCTTCCCTCACCCACGCAAGGAAAGGCGGATCAAAATTGGGCGAAGTCATCAATCTCCGCCAGAGGCGCAAGAAGATGGAGCGCGACCGCAAGGAGCGCGACGCAGACGCCAACCGCGCCAAGTTGGCCGCACGAAAGCCGACAAGGACATGGCGTCGGCAGAAGAAGACCTGCGCAAGAAGAAGCTCGACGCAGCGAAACGCGAAGATTCCGGTGACGACGATGACGAGCCAACGCCAGCCTGACGACGTCCGCTGGCGCGCCGGCGGCTGTCACTGCGGCGCCGTCCGCTTCGAAGTCGCCCTCCCCGAACGCATCGAGATCGAGGACTGCAACTGCTCGATCTGCGCGATGGCGCGCAACACCCATGTCATCGTGCCCGCCAGCCGTTTCCGCCTGAAGCAAGGCGGCGACAAGCTGACGACCTACACGTTCAACACCCACGCCGCGCAGCACACCTTCTGCTCGGTCTGCGGGATCAAGTCCTTCTACACGCCGCGCTCCAACCCCGACGGCTACGCCGTGACATGGGCCTGCCTCGACCAGCCCAACGACTTCGACGAAGTGAAGGTCAACGCCTTCGACGGCGTGAACTGGGAAGCCAACGCCGCAGCACTGGCTGACAAATCGAGAGACTAGGCGCGGAGACAGAAGGCGCGCTCACTGTCATCCCGGACCTGATCCGGGATCCATTCCTCCAGTTTCGCTGTCACAGACTGGAGCGCCCGAACGCAATTGAACCCGATCCGCTCCGAACCAGCTCACCCAAAATTCTTCTGCGCAGCAAACGCCGCCGCCAGACCCGGATAGTCATCCGGCTGCTTCTCGAACTTCCGGCGATCGTCCGGAATGACGACCCACGGCTGCGCGCTGCGCACCCAGCCATCGCCAACCGGCCGCACCCAACTCGTGTCATCCAGCGTACCGGCGCGCACGCTCAGCACCTTGCCCGCCAGATCGTCCGGCCCCGCGTGCGTGCCATGCGCGATCCGCACGCCGCACGACCCGCAAAACCAGCCGAACCGCGTCTTGCCGCTCGTCGCCTGCCACTCCGTCACTGCAGGCTCTTCCGCAGTGAACCGCAGCGAGTCGCGCGGCGACATCAGCACGGTTGCGAACGCGCCACCGCTGATCGTCTGACAGTTTGTGCAATGACAATTGTAGACCGTTGTCGGCGGCGCATTCAGCTCATACCGGACAGCGCCGCACTGGCAGCCGCCAGTCAAAGGCAGATCAACCATCTCACGACCTCCCAATCAAACTCCTCCCCCTAAAGGGAGAGGTGGCCCGCCGGGCCGGAGGGGACCGCCCTCCAACCCATCAACCTTCAACCCATCATGAAGGCCCGATACTCAACGCCAGTGTCCGGCTGATCTCAACCCGCGACTTGCCGGTCTCCTCATGCCACGCATTGAACGCCGCCTGCACCTTCCGCATCGCGGCCTTCCCCGTCGGCGGCTTGTCCACCACGCCCTCGCGCACCAGCGCCGCCGCCACATCGCGCGAGATGATGAACCCGTCCCATCCATTGAAGCGCAGGAAATACTGACCGGTATTCCCGCCCATGCGGGCGCCGTGAGTCTTGAGGTAATCCAGCAGTCCGACCTGATCCTCCTGCGGCCATTGCTTCAGGAATCTCGAGAACGAACCATGCTCCTCTGCCACACGCACGACGAACCGCGCATTCTCCACCGTCGCGACGATCTTGGGTCCGTGCCGCACGATCCGCGTATCGCCCAACAGCCGCGCAACATCGTCATCGTCAAAGAAGGCCACGCGCTTGGGATTGAACCCGAAGAACGCCTCTTCGAACCCGTCCCACTTGTTCGCAATCACCTTCCAGTTGAACCCGGACGAGAACACCACCTGCGCCATCCCCGCCAGGAAGCGGTCGTCCTTGCGGTTCAGGAGTTTCGATCGCCCGGATGCTCCGCAATCTTTACCGCAAGCTTCTTCGACCCGCCGTGATGGCCTGCCGCAAGCTTCGCGATCTCGGAAAATCTGCGCATTCCCCAACCTCTTCAGCACGCGGCAACTCAAGCCCTAGCTAGGCTCAAACACCGGCCCAGCCAACGCGGAGATCAAAAAACTTCGCCCCAAAGGTTTGACCTCTGGCCACCCAGCCGCCATCTGCAATCCCAACGTAATCAGGGATACACTGCCGATGACCGATGCTGCGCCGCTGTTCCAGCCCTTCAACCTCGCCGGGCTGGAGCTGAAGAACCGTATCGTCATGGCGCCCATGACCCGAGGTCAGTCCCCGGGCGGCATCCCCAACGACGACAACGTCGGCTACTACAAGCGCCGCGCCGAGAACGATGTCGGCCTCATCATCTCCGAAGGCACGCTGATCCCGCGCAAGGGCGCATCCGACAGCCCGAACTATCCCCTGTTCTGGGGCGATGAAGCCCTCGCCGGCTGGAAGAAGATCATCGACGCGGTCCACGCCGAAGGCGGCGTCATGGCGCCCCAGCTCTGGCACCTCGGCATGTCGCGCAAGCCCGGCACCGGCCATTTCCCCGATGCGCCCTGCGACGGCCCGTCGGGCGTCACCCTCACCGGCAAGAAGGTCGCCGAAGAACCCACCGAGGAAGAAGTCCTCGCCTACGCGCAGGCCTACGCCGACGCAGCGGGTGATGCGGCCCGCCTCGGCTTCGACGCCATCGAACTCCACGGCGCCCACGCCTACCTTATCGACGAATTCTTCTGGACCGTCACCAACCAGCGCACCGACCGCTTCGGCGGCTCGATCGAGAAGAACGCTGAGTTCGCCGCCGAAACCATCCGCCGCACCCGCAAGGCCATCGGCGACCTGCCGCTGATCATCCGCATCTCGCAATGGAAGTCGGTCGACTACAACGCGAAGGTCGCCGTCACGCCGCAGGAAATGGAGCGCTGGGTCAACGTCCTCGTCGAAGCCGGCGTCGACGCTATCCACTGCTCGCAGCGCCGCATCTGGGAACCGGAATTCCCCGAGGTCGACGGACCTGACGGCCTCAACTTCGCAGGCTGGGTCAAGAAGCTCACCGGCAAGCCCACCATCTCGGTCGGCTCCGTCGGTCTCGACGGCGAGTTCACCGACAGTTTCCGCGGCAAGGGCGCCGCCAAGGCGGACATCGCCAACGCCGTCGAACGTCTCGAGCGCGGCGAATACGACCTCGTCGCCGTCGGCCGCGCCCTCCTGCAGGACCCGGAATGGGCCGCCAAGATCAAGGCCGGCCGCCTCGACGAAATCAAGGACTACGACGGCGAGGCGATGAAGACCTATTACTAGGTCATCGCCGCCTTCACCGCATCGGCTGTGATCGGGATGTGCCGCAGGCGTGCGCCGACGGCGTTGTAGATCGCGTTCCCGATCGCAGGTCCGACAACCGTGGTCGCCGGCTCGCCGAGACCGACGGGGACCTCCGCGCTGTCGACGAACATGATGTCCAGCTCCGGCGTGTCCGCCAGCCTCAGCGGCGTATAGGCGCCGAGGTTGAGCTCCCTGACATTGCCGTTCTCGAACGCCGCACCTTCATGCAGCGCCAGCGACAGCCCCCAGAGCGATGCGCCCTCCATCTGCGCCAGCGCGCCATCCGGATCGACAATCGTCCCTGCGTCGGCGACCAGCGTCAGCTTCTCGCATTTGACGGCGCCGCTCGCGCGATCGACGTTCACCCGCGCCACGCACGCAACCCAGGTCGGCATGTCCCGCTCCTGACCGAACGAGGTGGCGAGGCCCAGCCCCGTTCCATCCGGCAGGCTCGATCCCCATCCCGCGCGCTGCGCAGCCAGCCGCACCACGTTCGCCTGCCTTGATGCGCCGCCAACCGAGTTGGGCGCCGTGCCCGCATTGGCGCCCTCCGCCCGCAGCAGGCCAAGCCGGAACTCCACCGGATCGACCCCGCGCGCGTGGGCGGCTTCATCCATGAAGCTCTCAAGCGCCCAGTTGGTGAAGCCCGGCCCCACCGACCGCAGCCAGCCGGGACGGAAGGTCTGGTTCGCCAGATCGTTCGGAACAGCGCGCACCTTGTGAGCGCCCACCGAATACCAGTGATTGGCGCCATTGATCGCAAACGGATCATACGGCCTGTCGCCCTCTCCGTTCGGCATGAAGAACGGCGCCATCACCAGCGTCGGCCAGCCGCACGCAACATGCTGCTCCATCGCGACGACATCACCGCCGGCGTCAAAGCCCATCTTCATTTTCTGCACGGACGGCGAACGCACGCTGTCGAACTTGGTGTCGTCCTCCCGCGTCAGCACCATCTTCACCGGCCTGCCAATCGCCTTAGAAGCCAGCGCCGCGCCGACGGCATAATCGCCGTTCAGCCGTCGACCGAACCCGCCGCCAAGGCGATAGGTCCGCATCACCACATCCGTCTCGGGCACCGCCAGCGCCGTCGCCAGCCATGGCAGCACAAGGCTCTGCCACTGGTTGCCGGTATGGATCTCCCACTTGCCGCCCTTCTCGAACGCAAGGCAGTTCACCGGCTCCAGTTGGAAGTGCAGCGCCGTCGCCGTCGTATAGGTCGCCTCGATCGAACTGTCCGCATCAGCCAGCGCAGCTTCAGTGTTGGTGTCCGCCGCCGGCAGCACGGTGCCGACCGACGCATCGGCGATCAATTCCTCGGCGCGGTCCTGAATATCCTGCTCGGACACGCCAGCCGTTTGGCCGGCGCTCCAGTCCACCTTGACGAGGTCCGCAGCCTTCTTCGCCGCATACCAGCTGTCGGCGATCACCATCACCCAGCCGGGCACGGTGTTCGACGCATCCTCAAGCACAACGCTCTGCTGATAGCCCTTCACCCCGCGCGCTGCGCTGTCATCGACTGAATTGACCGACGAACCATTGCGCGTCGGCGGCAGAACCGGTCGCCCATAGACCATGCCGTCAACCTTGGCGTCGATGCCGAACACCGCCGTGCCGTTCGTCTTCTCCGCAATGTCGATGGCCTGAACCGGCTTTCCGATCAGCCTGCGCTCCGACACCGGCTTCAGCGCCATCGCCAGCAGCTCGTCCTGCGTGAACGTCTTTTCGACGCCGCCCTGAACGATCTCGCCGTACGAGATCGACTGTCCGCCAGACACAACGGCGCCGTTTACCGCACGACACGAACCGGGCTCGACGCCCATCGCGGCGGCGCCTGCCTCGATCATCGCCATCCTGCCGGCCGCGCCCGGCTGTAGAGCGGATAGGTCTGCCAGACCGACCAGCTTCCGCCCGTCACCATCAGTCCCCATTTCGGGTCGCTGTCCACGTGATGCACGCGCACATTCTCCCACGGGGCTTCCAATTCATCGGCGAGAATCCGCGCCAGCGCCGTACCGACATGCTGGCCCATCTCGGCGCGAATGACATTCACGGTCACCACGCCCGCGCCATCCATCGAGAACCACAGCGTCGGCTCGTACGGCGCAACATCAGCAGCCTGCGTCGCCGTCGCTTCGCCGTTGTCGGTCGTCGTGCAGGCCGACAGGAAGCTGAAGCCAAGCCCGGCGCCCGCCGTGCTGACAAGAAAACCGCGGCGCGAGAGTTTCGGAGCACGCGGCGAAAAATCCTGAAGACGTCCCATGACCTAGGCTCCTTCATCGCATCAGCGGCCTGACGAACCGCGGTGCGTATCCGCGTATAGGTCATGCACCGGCACAGATTGCCGTTCATCGCCGCATCGATCTCGGCGTCCGACATGTCCGGATTGGCCTTCAGCGCCGCAGCCGCCTGCATGATCTGCCCCGATTGGCAATATCCGCACTGCGGCACCTGGATATCGCGCCACGCCACCTGCACCGGATGATCGCCCTCGGCGTCCAGACCTTCGATCGTCGTGATCTCGGCGCCTTCGACCGCGCTCACCGGCGTAATGCATGACCGCATCGCCTGCCCGCCCATGTGAACCGTGCACGCGCCGCACTGCCCGATGCCGCAACCGAACTTGGTCCCCGTCAGTCCTGCCTCATCGCGAATGACCCAGAGCAGCGGCGTATCGCTGTCCACGTCGACGGTCATCGACTTTCCGTTGAGAGTGAAACTCGTCATGTTGGCTTCCTTGATTTGTGCTCAAGGGCCTTGGCGCGTCGACCGGGACGCTGCCGCCCGATTGACGCGATGCTCCGCCAATCACGAACGTGTGTCCATCCCTCGGAGCAAGGCGCCGACGCGTAAAGTCGCAAAATTCTTTCACGCGGTCTCAATCACCGAGCGCGAGCGCAACGATCTCCGCCGGCGCTTCGCCGCTCGCAACCGCAAGCGCGATATACTGCCGCCCATCGAGAATGTAACTCATTGGCAATCCGGTCTGCGTTCCCGGCAATGCAATCTCGGCCACGATCTCGCCTGTCGCCTTGTCATGCGCGCGCAACACCGGCGCGCCGCCCTCGCCCTCGCCCGCGAACACCAGCGTTTCCGTCGCCAGCAACCCGGCGCGCGTCGGCCTGCCAGTCCGCTCGACATCGACGCCCGCCAGCGCAGGATGCGCCGCGATCTCGTCAGGCGTGTCCGCATTCGCAACGCTCCACACACGCCTGCCCGCCGTCATGTCGATCGCGGTGATCCGGCCATACGGCGGCTTCACGATCGGCAGGCCATCCACGCGCGGCGCCCAGATCGGCGGCGCCACCACATACGGCATCGCCGCATTCCCCGACTCTCGGAGCGCAAGGATCGACATGTCGGTCGCCGATCCGACAAACAGCATACCGGTGCCCGGATCATAGGCGCCGCCCTCCCAGTTGCCGCCGCCAGTCAGCCCCGGCAGCGACAACGTCCCGCGCGTGCCATCCTCAGCACTCGCCAGCGACGGCGGCGCCATGAACGCGCCCAACCGGTAATCCTTCACAGCCTCCAGCGCATTCGCGCGCAGCTCCGGCGTGAAGTCAATCAGGTCGTCCGCTGACACCCCCTGACGCTCGAACGGCTCGGGCAACACCGGCATCGGCTGCGTCGGCCAGCTTTGCTCGCCCGGCACATCCGATTGCGGAACAGCCCGCTCCTCCACCGGCCACAGCGGCTCTCCGCTGTCGCGATCGAACGCAAACACGAAGCCCTGCTTGGTGATCTGCAACACCGCACGCTTCACGCCGCCATCCCACGGAACATCCGCAAGGATCGGCGTCGCCGGCACGTCCCAGTCCCAGATGTCGTGATGAACCAGCTGCTGCGCCCAACGCAGCGCGCCGGTCGCCGCATCCAGGCTAACCAGGCTGGACGAATGTGCATTCGCGCCAGGCCGGCCACCGCCATAAAGATCAGACGTACCCGCTTCGACCGGCAGGAAGACCGCGCCCGTCTCCTCATCATACGACATCGGCGCCCACACGCCGGCATTGCCCGCCGCCTCCGCCGTACCTTCCGCCCACGTCTCGTACCCCGGTTCACCCTCGGTCGGGATCGTATGGAACGTCCACAACAGCTCGCCCGTGCGCACATCATACCCGCGCACATCGCCCTTCACGTTGGCGGTCGACTGCGGAAAGAAGCTCACGATGTGCGCCGGCCCGACCACCGCGACATCGCCAGCAATCAATGGCGGCGAAGAATTCCCGATATCGGCAAGGCCGTCCTCCGGCGCGCCGCGCAACCCCTCCATGAGATCGACGACGCCGCCCCGTCCGAAGCCATCAATCGTCTCCCCCGTTGCCGCATCCAGCGCCACCAGGCGAAAGCCAGGCGTAACGGTCAGGATGCGCTTATCGTCCCCGTCGCTCCAGTAGCCAACGCCGCGCCCCGTTCCCTTGCGCGGCGCATTTTCGTACCGCTCCGGCGGATCGTCCCCGCGCCACGCCCACTTCAAGGCGCCGGTGCGCGCATCCAGCGCGACGACAGACCGCGCATCGCCCGCCGTGGCATAGAGCACGCCGCCGACCATCAGCGGCGTCGACGTATTGCGCGCTTCGGGCGCCGGACCGAAATCGCCGCTCGACCACCGCCACTCGATCGCCAGCTCCCCGACTTTGTCGCGATCGATCTGCCCATGCGGCGCATACCCCGCGCCCCGCCCATCGCCCCGCCACGCCGTCCACTCACCGCTCGCCAGCGCATCATCCACCGGCGCCGATGCGCAACCAGCCAGCACAAGCGTCGCCAGAAATCCCGCAATCCCCTTCAATTACCTCTCCCGACTGACCCGCGCCGCCGCCTCGCCTCGCGAGACCGGACCGCATCCCGCTGAAATTGTCCACCATCGACGGACCAGCCGTGCACATCCCTCAAAGCGTGCTAGAACTTGCGTCGGTGACAAGCGGGAGTCAGACTGATGCAGGGTGGATGTATCTGCGGCGCAGTGCGCTATCGGCTCAAGACCGACCCGATGTTCGTCCATTGCTGCCACTGCACGTGGTGCCAGCGCGAAACCGGCTCCGCCTTCGGCGTCAACGCCCTCGTGGAGACCAGCAACATCGAGATCCTGATCGGCGCGCCCGAACCGGTGGCGACGCCCTCCGCATCCGGCAAGGGCCAGACCATCGTGCGCTGCCAGTCCTGCCGCACGGCCGTGTGGAGCCATTACCACGGCTCCGGCCCCAAAATCGGCTTTGTGCGCGTCGGCACACTTGACCATCCGCACGACGTGAAGCCAGACGTGCACATCTTCACCGCCTCCAGGCGGCCCTGGGTCAATCTCGCCAACGAGAAGAACGTCTTCGAGGAATACTACGACCCCGAAGCGCTCTGGCCCGAGGACAGCAAGATTCGCCGCGCCGCCATCAGCGGCTGATCAAAACGACACCTACGGAAGACCACAACATGCCGCCTGCCCCCATAGTATTCTTCGACATCGCAGCCCCCAGCCTCGCGCAGCAGACCGAGTTCTACTCCAAGGTGTTCGGCTGGGAGATCGACCAGACAGGCGCCGTGCAGGTCCCCTTCATCGGCGACCCCAAGGTCCATGGCACGCTGCGCGCTGATCCCAACGAGAAGATGCTCTACCTCGGCGTCGAGGATGTGACCGCCACGCTCCAAGCGGTGGAGGCCAATGGCGGCTCAATCGACCAGCCCCGCTTCGAGGTTCCCGGCGTCGTCGTGCTCGGCCTCTTCAAGGACCCCGCCGGCAACCGCATGGGCCTCGTCGAAATGGAAGGCGGCCAGGCCAAGGTCCCCTGAGCGCCGACGCTCTGCGCCTATGCCGCCCAGGCGATGCCGGTCAGCAGGCCCTGCCCGCTCGCCAGCACACGATTGCCCGACCCGTCCAGCCGCGCGATTCCGACATCGCCTTCAAGATTGGTCCACGCCAGCCGGTCGCGCTCCAGGTCGATCGCAACCCCGATCGCCTCGCCCAGCCCGCGCAGGATGATCTCCCTGTCCAGCCGCTTGGCCGGATCGTAACCCTGCGGCGCATCCATCGGCGCGCGCGACACCGTCTCGTCGCCCCGATCCGTCCAGTAGATCGTCCGCGAGTTCAGATCGAGGTCGAGGTCAATCGGCTCAGGCAGCCGCGTGAACAGGTTGCGGATGTCGCTCCGCGTATTGGCGCGCTCTCCCGCGGGCATCTCCATGTTGCAGCGCCGGATCATCCCGCGACCCGAATTGTCCCCGCCCTTCTGCGTCCAGTAGACATGCCCCCGCGCCGGATCGACCGCCATGCCGACACACCACAATGACTGATCGCCTGCATCGGCCACCGGGTTGCCGGTGACGACAATCGTTTCGATGCCTGCCCCGTCGAGGTTCGCGCGCATCACCGCCATGCCCTCGCGGTCCGACCAGTAGAGCTTGCCGGCCATGGAATCGATCTTCAGCTGCTTGGGCGTATGCGTCCCGCCCGGCGCCACGACCGTCACGACATTCTGGCCATCCAGATCGCAGCGATGGATCGAACCATCCCGCTCGTCCGGCCGCCCCATGTCGGTCCAGTAGATATGCCCGTTGAGCAGGTCGAGCGCGATGCCGTCGTTGATGCCCGCCTCCCTCGGATTTCCATCCGGCTCCTCGACCAGCGCCACCGGCGCGCCGCCATCGGCCAGCAGCGCGAAGACCTTGGTCCGCCCCAGATAGAAAAGCGGCGGAGAAATGCCGGGCTCAAGCGAGACAGCGCCGCCGCGTCCCGGCGCACTGGCGCATCCGGCCGCCGCCAGCACGCCTGACCCCGCGGCCACAAGCATCGCGCGTCGGTTCCAGTGCGTCATGGCTCTCTCGCTTAACTGCATGCCCTCGCGAAAAGACTACCACCCGCCGACCGGCTGTCGAGAATTTCCCTACCGGGATTTCATGATCCACCCCCACACCGCGCTTGACCGCAGGCGCCGTGTCCGCAGAAAGACTAGGAGTAGGACGGGTAGAGTAATGGCGAACGAACTCCTGCCGCTAACCGGGGAAGTCCTGTCGCGCTCGCGGCGGCCTGGCTTCCAGCTCTGGATACTGGCGGCTGTCGTCGGCCTCGGCGTCGGCTTCCTCGTCGTCTCCTTCCGCATCTCGATCGTCTATCTCGAAGTCGTCTTCTACGGCGCAACGGGCGACCAGCTCGCGCGCAAGCTCACAGAGCTTCCCGCCCTCCACCGCCTGTTCGCGCCAATCGTCGGCGGCGCGCTCGTCACGCTCCTGCTGCGCGCAGGCGTCTCCGCTGGCTGGGGACCAACGCCGAAACCATTCGCCCTCAGCGACGTCGTCGCCGCGCGGCGCCTGCGCACCTCGATCAACGCATCCACGCTCGCCCTGCGCGACGGCTTCATGTCGCTGCTCGCCACCATCATCTCGCTCGGCTCGGGCGCCAGCGCGGGCCGCGAAGCCGGCCGCCCACGCAGGCGCCTCGATCGGCATGCTGCCGGGCCGTCTCCTCGGCCTCGACCTGGCCACACGGCGCCTGCTCGTCACCATGGCCGTCGCCGCCGCGCTAGCCGCAGTCCTCCACGCCCCGCTCGCCGCATTGATCCTCACCCGCGAGCTCATGATGCCGCGCCAACGCCTTGCCCTGATGGGCCCGATCGCGCTGGCCTCGGCCGGCGGCTGGCTGACCTCGCGCGCCATCCTCGGCGACAACCCGGTGATCGACATCCCCGCCGCTGGCGTCATCCCGCCGGAATTCCATGTCATCGCGCTCATCCTCACCCCGCTCTTCGCCTTCACGGCATGGGCGGCGCTCAGCTTCTGGCGCTGGTCCGAAGACCGCGTCCTCGAAGCAGCCGAAAGCTATTCAGCCCCGGTCTGGATGCTGCCCTTCGCCGGCGGCATGCTGCTTGGCCTCATCTGCCTCGTCTTCCCGCACGCGATGGGCATCGGCTACGGGCAGGTCACCACAGCCCTCGGCGGGGCCTACGCGATCGAGCTGACGGCCATCCTCGTCCTCGCCAAGATCGCCGCATCAGCGGTGACCTTCGCCTTCCGCTTCGGCGGCGGCCAGCTCGCGCCGCTCTTCTTCATCGGCGCCATGCTAGGCGCCACGCTCGGCACGCCGATCGGCCTCCCGCTCGGCGACGCCGCCGGCGCCCAGGTCTATTTCGGATTGATCGGCGCGTCGGTGATGATCGCCGTCTACCTGCGCAGCCCCCTCTTCGCCGCGCTCCTCGCCCTCGAGCTGACCGGCGATGTCGCCGCCGCTGCGGGCGCGCTCGCCTGCGCGTATCTCGGCCTCACCCTCATCCGCCGCTTCACACCCGGGCTCTATGAACAGAAGCCCGCCAGCCAGCCGCTGCACGCAGCGCCCGCCGATGGGCCAGTCCGCTAGTCCCCGAACCGGCGCATCGCAGCCTACCGCCGCCAGGCACCGACCTGCCGCTCCACGTCTTCGCGCGCGACGCCATAGCGTTCCTGGATCCGGCCAACCATCTTCTCATAGCTGCCTTCCATGTAGTCGATATCATCATCCGTGAGCTTCCCCCACTCCTGCCGGATTTCGCCGATGAGCTGTTTCCAGTTCCCCTCGATCTGATCGCGATTCATGTCGTCTCGTCCTCGTGAGAACGCGGCCGAGGCCAATCCGCCGCCGCAGACTCCCAAAGCGAGCCGGCAACCGCGCCGGTTGCATTACAAGTCCGCGCAGAGCCGCCAGACCCGCCCCATGCAAAGTACACTTGTCATTCTGCGCCAGATATGCCAAGCATACTTGTCACAACGCCATGGGAGCTTGTCATGACTCTGTCGAAGCACACCAACTGGATCCTCGTCGTCGCAACGCTGGCGATCGTCGCCTGGCTCGCCTTCGCCGATCCGTTCGGGCCGACCGCCTCAACCATCGCTGGCCTCGCCGTGACGATTGCGCTTGCGGCTTGGGGCGTGCGCGCCTGCGTGCGCAGCGGCGATGAAGTGGCCAGAGCCGCGAACGCGGCCGGCATGACATGGGGCGCACTTGCTGGAATTGGCCTCTCGGTCGCCGTCGTCATGACCGTCCGGCACGTTCAGCCCGCAACCGATCTCGTCACGAATCTCGCCAGCCTCGCGACCAACGATATCGGACCCGCCGCCGTCGGTTTCGCGCTCGGCGTCAGCTTCACCTGCGTCATGGTCTCGCTGTGCGCCCTCGCCGCCATGGGCCTGTGGTGGATGGGCAAGCGCTGACAGAAATGCCCAAAGGAACCCACGCCGTGTTTACCATCCAGACCCGCAAGACCCGCCGCCTCGTCGGCCTCGCCTCACTCGCTCTTGCGCTGACAATCTTCATCGGCCGCTCCTACATCCCGACGCCTTTCGCCTGGGCGATCGTTCTCACCGTCTTGGCGCTCGGTGCAGTCTGGACGCGCGCCTACTGGCGCGACATCGGCGAGGTGGCGCGCGACGGTCAGAAGACCGCATGGCTGTGGGGCGGCGTGCTCGGTCTCGGAACCGCCTTCTTTCTGATGGCCATCCCTGCAGCCTACCCCCTGATCGGCGCAATCATCGACTGGGTCGACACCAGCCCCGGGGTCGTCAACGCCTCATTCGTCGCCGGCGTCCTCTGGGCTTTCGCCGCCCAGATGATCGGGTTCGCACTTTACTGGGCATACTGGTGGATCGCGAAACGCTGATCAGGATCGCACCATGAAGAACCGCATCCGCGTCCTCCGCGCCGAACGCAACTGGACACAGGCCGATCTCGCATCACGCCTTGGAGTCTCGCGCAACTCCGTCAACGCGATCGAGAACGGCAAATACGATCCCTCGCTACCGCTGGCGTTCCGCATCTCGGACGTGTTCGAAATGACGATCGAGGAGATCTTCCAGAGAGAAGTCGCTGCAGACAACAAAGCCGCGGAGTAGGCCTACCGCGCAGCCTCATGCGCGCGCATCGCCGCCCGCCACCGCGCCGTCTCGACGAGGTCCTTGAAGATGTTGCGCGCAAACTTCCGGTAGATCAGGTACTCGGGATGGAACTGCACGCCCATCATGAACGGCGCCTGCTCATGCTCGATCGCCTGCACCAGCGAGTTCGGCTCCCGCGCCGTGATCTTGAAACCCTTGCCGAGCCGCGCGATCGCCTGCGTATGGATCGAGTTGACGCATTCCTTGTCCCGCGTCGACGCCCGGTCCAGCCGGCTCCCCGGCGTGATCCGGATCGGCTTGCGATAGAAAATCCGCTTGAAGAACGTCTCGGGAGACGCAGCCCCTTCAAACGCGCTCAGGTCGTGATGCAGCGTCCCGCCGGCAAACACGTTCAGCATCTGCATGCCGCGGCACACGCCCAGCACCGGGATCTCGTGCTCCAGCGCCGCCTTCGCCCACGACGTCTCCATGTCGTCGCGCGCCTGGTCGTACGAATACCCCTGCTTCACCTCGCCCTGATACCGCTCGGGGAACACATCCGCCCCGCCGCCGAACAGCAGGCCGTCGATCGAGTGCGGATCGCGCGGCGCGCGCGAGGTGATCTTCACCGGCTTGCCGCCCGCCAGCCGCACCGCAAACGCCATCGCCATCCACGACAGCGTGTCGCCATTGCTCGGCTTGGTGATCCCGATCACAGGATGCCGCGGCGCAAATTCCGCGCTCACCGGTCCGGCCCGGCGCGACGACGCCTCCGCCGGCTTGGCGTCCTCCTTGACCTCGAACTTGAACTCGGGCGGCAGCTTGCCGTGCCGCACCAGCGACGACAGCGCGAACAGCACGCCCAGCCCGACATCAGGATCATCGTCCGAGTTCAACTCCGACGGCAGGTCGTCATACTTCTCCAACTCAGCCCTGAACCGCGCCAGCGTCTCGCCGCCATGCGCGGGAAAGCTCGCCGTCTTCATCAGCTTCGCCAGCGCGCCCAGCACCTCGCCCTTCGAGATCCGCTCGCGCGCTTCCTCCCAGGCAGACGCCGATTCCTGCATGTGCTCGTCCGAGGCCGCCACTTCCTGCGCCGCAGACATGATCCACGCGCCGGGTGCGCGATCGGAAACCCACCTTCACATCCTGATCGGCCGCATGGCGCACCGGCAGCCCTGCAGCAATGCGATACGCGATCCATGGAAATCCACGCCCGACGCCGTCGATGAAACAGCCCGGCCCAGTAGCGCGGATTGATCTCGATCACCTTCGGCTCGGAGTCAGGATTACCATCCCAGCGGAAGTCGATCTCGGCGACGCCATTCCACTTGGTCGCGCGCACCAGCTTTTCCGTCGCCGCACGGAACGGCGCCGCATCCACGGTTTCGCGAGACGCGCCCGCGCCAGCCTCACGCGGAAACTGCGTCAGGTTGTGATACGCGACCACGCCGACAAGCTGCCCCTGAACGGCGACAAACGAGACGCAGTAATCCTTCCCCTCAACCACCTCCTGCAGCAGGATCGCATCCTTCGCCCGCGCGCGCGAAAGATAGTCCCGCAGCTCCGCCTCATCGTCGATCTTCTCGACACCCCGCCCGCCGACGCCGTCATTCGGCTTTGCAATCAGCGGGAACGTCAGCTCGCCCAGCGCCTCGATGTCCCGGTCACCGGCGGGCAGCACCTTTGTCGCCGGCGCCGGCACGCCGGCGTCCTCCACGAAGTCGGCGAACACGTCCTTGGGGTGTACCTTCTCGATCGAGGAGAAGTCCGGCGCCGCCACCTTGATCAGCGGCTCGAACCGGTCGCGATGCTCCGCAAACAGCTTGGCGTCACGAAAGGCCGGTATCAGCACGTACGGCCGGTCATCCTCAGGCGCATACTTGCGAACCGCCGCCTCAATATCCTTCAACGCCTGCTCGGGATCATCGTCCAGCGACGCATGCGTGAACGTCTGCTCGACGTGACGCGAGAACGAAAGCACGGTCATCGCCACGTCATCGCACCCGATGACCTCGACGCCCTGCTCGTCCAGCGATCGCGCGATCACAAGCGACATCAGCGACCGCCCATAGGTCACGATGGCGCGGCCCGGATGCGGCCGCCCCTCTCGCTCATGCTCGGGCAAACCGCCCGGCTTCTCCTTCGTAATAACAGGATCCACGAAGTCCGTCCCTTCTGGTTCCCACAGAAACGGCGTTCGCGGCGCAAGGTTCCCTAGCTCAAGCCGCCGCAAACCAGCCCTTCCGCACCGCGAGGGGGCAGGATTGATCTCGATCAACACGGGTGGGGGAACGCAACGCAGGATGGTATAGTTAGGCTTTGCAGCAGTGAGGATGCGCCATGCGCCACTTCATCATCCCCCTTGCACTGGCGATAGTCGCCAGCTGCGCGCCGAACGGCGCAGACAGCCCGCCCGCCTCCGCACCCGCCGCGGACAACATCGCCTCATCGTCGGAAACGCCGCAGACCACACCTGCGCAGATCGCCGAAGGCAGGCAGATTGTCGAACTGGCCTGCATCAGCTGCCACGAGGACGAGCCCGGCGCGATCAGCCCGCACCCGGAAGCCCCCAACCTCACCACCCTCTCAGACGCCTATCCCGTCGAACTCCTCGACGAAGCCTTCGCCGAAGGCATCATGGTCGGCCACCCCGACATGCCCGAATTCAAACTCCAACCCAACCAGATCACCGCCCTGATCGCCTACCTCGAATCCATCCAGATCCGACGCGGGATCTAGTCTGGCTCTGGCGCTCTAAAGCGAACTGCTCATATGGCCCCGCGGGACCGCCAGCGCACCATGGCTGGATCCAAGTGGTGCTCAAAGAACTGCTCGAACGAAATGACGTTTGGCTTCTGATGATAATTTTCCAGCGATAATTTCTGGGGAACGACGACCACAACGCGACTGTTTCGCATCCGATCGAGCTCCGCATTTGAGATCCGCGAATCTATTGTCGCGAGAAAAAACTGAGCAGCAATCCCTTCGGTAACAATTTGCCGCCATCTCTCTCGCAAGGTGCGCTTGCACGTGAAGATTATGCAGTCGGAGGCGTACTCCTGATAGTATCCGATCGAAGGCAGAACGAAGTCGGGACGATCGTCTCCCAGATCTGGCTGGGAAGTATGAGGGTAACGAAGCACACCAAACAAATGAGTGACGATTGCCTCGAAGGTCTTACCCGCTCGCGGTCGTCGGCTCTGTGTCATCGAAAGGAACCAGCGATCCAACGAGACAGTGTTGGACGCCATAAGCAAAATGACTTCGCCGCGGGTTGCGTTCGCAGGCACAAGCTCTTCGAGGCACTCTCTAAGTGCCAATTCGCACGCCGCCTTCTCATACTCCAAGTAGAGTTTGTACGCCTCATCCTGTGCACGTTCGACAAGGTCACTGAACCGGCCACGGATCACATCGGGATTGTTTAGATCCTCACCTAGCAGCCTGTGAAGAGCCTCCGCCGACAGGCTTTCATAGTTAGGTATCTTTGCCTTGGTGGCTTGGAAGAGCTTCTGGTGGTCCATGTATCATCCTGACAAAGCTCCCGTATGTTGGAATGTGCGAACATAACTTGCCGTTAACAACGATGCTGGTCGCGAACCGCACCTGCGACGCCCTCGAGGAGTTCATTTACCTCATCGGCTGACGTGCGAAGTTCACACCCCAGACAACGATGCATTTCCATCCCGAGAGCCGCAGACAATGCTCTTACGTCTCGTTCCCTATTTGCGCATATCTTGTCAGCCCAGAATTTTTGGCGGGTCTTCGGCCACTTGAACAGCCGACACTCATGTCCGTGCCAGAAACAGCCATGAACGAAGATGACTGTCCGAAATTTTGGAAGCACTAAATCGGGTCGCCCGGGCAAACGTCTGTCGTGCAACACATAACGGAATCCTCGTGCGTGAAGTCCACGCCTGATCAGCAACTCAGGCTTTGTGTCTTTCCCGCGAATTCCGGACATCATCCGGCTGCGAACCTCGGGGGGGACAACATCAGCCACTTGCGGCAAATAACTCCAGTTGCGGTTTACGCCCTGGTGCGGCCCTAACGGATTTGCGGATGCAAGGCGCCATGTGCTGCGCGATGGCCTCAACGACGGGCACGACAACGGCATTGCCGAACTGCTTATAGGCCTGCGTATCTGACACCGGGATGCTCCATTCCCGGTCGCCATATTCAAACCCCATCAACCGGGCACACTCTCTCGGCGTCAAACGACGTGGCCGGGTCCGCTGTTGTTTCACGAGAATTTCCGAGCCGTCCTTATAGTATCTTGCCGACAGCGTTCGTGTAACGCCGCTCTCATCAAACAAGCTATAGCCAAAACCGTGGCCAGCTTTCTCATGTTTGGCGCGATAGTCCTGAAGGTACTTCCAAAGATGTTCAGTCAGTGTGTATTTCTGTCCGACCTCGTTGTGGGTTTGCAGAATATCACCGAGGACTGGCCACTCACTCTCTGGCGGAATGCGCTTCTCAAATCCTTCGAAGGAGAATCCGACGTCCTCCCGAAACCCAACAATGAATATCCGTTCCCGCTTTTGCGGTACCCATGGATGCGAACTGATCACGCGCCACTCGATGTTGTAGCCCAGTTTCTGCTCTAGTGTTTCTTTGATGACCGCGAACGTACGTCCTTTGTCGTGGCGCTCAAGGTTCTTGACGTTCTCCAGCAGGAAAGCCGCAGGTCGGTGGTGTGCAATGATGCGCTCAATCTCGAAAAACAACGTACCCTGAGTATCGCAATCGAAACCGTGAGGTCTGCCCAGCGCATTCTTCTTGGACACCCCCGCTAACGAGAATGGTTGGCAGGGAAACCCTGCCAACAGAACGTCGTGCTCCGGAATGAGCGATGGATCCTCTCCAAAAGGCCTGATGTCGCCAACAAGCCGATGACCCGGTCCGTCCGAAAAATTCGCGCGATAGGTCTGGTTGGAATATTTGTCCCACTCGCTGGTAAAGACGCATTTGCCGCCAATCGCTTCAAACCCCAGACGCAAACCGCCTATTCCGGCAAACAGATCAATGAAGCGAAACGTGGGACGGCGCCTTTGCTGCGGGTTTGATTTTTGGCCCGCGCGCAGCTTCAAGCCTCGGTGCACCATCGCCGGAACGCGTGTTTCTCCGCTCTCGTATCGTTGGATGGTCCGGAGCGAAACACCGAAGTATTGGGCAGCCTCGCGCTTTGAAAATCCCGACAGCGCAAGAAGCTCCGGAAAGGCCTCAATCTGTTTCATGGAGCAACCTTGAACATCTGGGAAGCGACGCGACAGTTTGTCGTGATTTGTCCCGCCGTCAATCCTGTGTTCTTACATTGTTCTGTGGATGAGATTCTCGGTCTATTGTCCCGTTGATCTGTAAAAAATCGAATGTGCCGTGCCGCCCGCTTTGCCCCGACCGGCCCCGCACGCTATCTCTCCCCCATGAGAACCAAACGAGAATCAGCGGCGCGCTTCGTCGTCCTCCACCCATCTCAGATGGGGGGAGGTGTCGCGCAGCGACGGAGGGGGGAGACCGCATCAGGCGCAAGCTCAGCGCCCCCCCCGCTCCGACCCGCCGCTTCGCGTCGAGCCGGCCGATGACTGGCGATCCTGCTGACGACATCCCTTTCCCGGACGACGACGATCCCGGCCCGCAGGCGCGCAACGGCGCCGCCCGCGCCGGAGGTGGACACGCGCCGATCTCCCAGCGCGCCATGGCCCGTCCCCCGGGCGCGGCCAGCCATCCCGCGCCCGACGTCGACTACCTAGCCGGCCTCAACGCCGAACAGCGCGACGCCGTGCTCACCACCGAAGGCCCGCTCCTCGTCCTCGCCGGCGCCGGCACCGGCAAGACCCGCGTCCTCACCACCCGCGTCGCCCACATCCTGCGCGAGAAGCGCGCCTGGCCGTCGCAGATGCTGGTCGTCACCTTCACCAACAAGGCCGCCCGCGAAATGCGCGAGCGCACCATGCAACTCGTCGGCCCGGACGCAGATGGCCTCCGCTGGCTCGGCACCTTCCACTCCGTCTCGGCCCAGATGCTGCGCCGCCACGCCGAGCTGGCGAAGCTCAAGTCATCCTTCACCGTCATCGACACCGACGACCAGATCCGCCTCATCAAGCAGATCCTCGATGCGGAGAACATCGACCCCAAGCGCTGGACGCCGCGCTACCTCGCCGGCCTCATCGACACGTGGAAGAACCGCGCCATCACGCCGGAAAAACTCCCCGCCGACATGTCCCAGCAATTCGCGGGCGGAAAGGGCCAGAAGCTCTACGAGATCTACCAGCAGCGCCTCGCCACGCTGAACGCCGTCGACTTCGGCGACCTCCTGCTGCACACGATCCGCATCTTCCAGGAGAACCCCGAGCTCCTCGCCGACTATCACAAGCGTTTCCGCTACCTGCTGGTCGACGAATACCAGGACACCAACGTCGCCCAGTATCTCTGGCTGCGCCTCTTAGCCCAGGGCAATGGCAACATCTGCTGCGTCGGCGACGACGACCAGTCGATCTACGGCTGGCGCGGCGCCGAGGTCGACAACATCCTGCGCTTCGAGAAGGACTTCCCCGGCGCGAAAGTCATCCGCCTCGAACAGAACTACCGCTCCACCGGCCACATCCTCGCCGCCGCCTCGAAAGTCATCGCCGGCAATGAAGGCCGACTCGGCAAGACCCTGCGCACCGACGCCGGCGACGGCGACCTCGTGAAGGTCCGCGGCGTCTGGGACGGCGAAGCCGAAGCCCGCCTCATCGCCGACGACATCACCGACTGGCTGCGCGAAGACAAATCCCACCGCCACGACGACTGCGCCGTGCTGGTCCGCGCCTCATGGCAGATGCGCGCGTTCGAGGAACGCTTCATCCTCACCGGCACCCCCTACCGCGTCATCGGCGGCCCCCGCTTCTTCGAGCGGGCAGAAATCCGCGACGCCCTCGCCTACCTCCGCCTCATCCGCTCGCCCGCCGACGACCTCGCCTTCGAGCGCGCCGTCAACCAGCCCAAGCGCGGCGTCGGCGCCACCTCCATCCAGAAGCTGCAGATCGAATCCCGCGCCATGCAGCAGCCTCTCACCGTCGCCGCCGACATGATGCTGCGCGGCGACGAGATCAAAGGCCCGGCCAAGACCGGCATCCGCCGCTTCCTCATCGACCTCGAGAACTGGCGCGCCCTTTATTACACCGCTGACGAAGACAAACGCATCGAGCCCGCCCGCCTCCTCGAAACCATCCTCGAGGAGTCCGGCTACACGGACATGCTCCAGAAGGACAAATCCCCGCAGTCGCAAACGCGCCTCGACAACCTCAAGGAGCTTGTCCGCGCCGTTAGCGCCTTCGACACGCTCGAAGCCTTCCTCGAACACGTCGAACTCGTCATGGACGTCACCTCCGGCGAGGACGGCGAGGACCAGGTGCAGATCCTCACCCTCCACTCCGCCAAGGGTCTTGAATGGCCGATGGTCTTCCTTCCCGGCTGGGAGGAGGAGGTCTTCCCCTCCCGCCGCTCGCTCGATGAAAGCGGCCAGAAGGGCCTCGAGGAAGAGCGCCGCCTCGCCTACGTCGCCATCACCCGCGCGCGCCGCCGCTGCTACATCTCCTTCGTCGCCAACCGCCAGATCTACGGCCGCTGGACCTCCGTCCTGCCCAGCCGCTTCATCGACGAACTCCCGCCCGAACACGTCGAAGCCGTCTCCGACACCGGCTACGTCTCCCCCGGCGGCATGTTCTACGGCTCCGAAGTCGTCTCCCCGCTGGAAGGCGGCGCCGACCCCGGCCCGCGCGGATCAGGCGGCTACACTGCAAGCGGCTCCGGCGCCTCCCCCACCGCTCATTCCGGCGAAAGCCGGAATCCAGCCGGATTTAAAGACAACTTCCGCTCCACCTACGAAAGCCCCGGCTGGAAGCGCGCCCGCGCCGCCGTCTCCCGCCCGTCGACGCGCCCGCCCGACCTCGACGCCAACGGCAAGCTCCTCACCAGCGCCTCCCAATCCTCCGGCGGCCTGGCCCTCAACCAGCGCATCTTCCACCAGAAATTCGGCTACGGCCGCATCAAGCACATCGAGGGCACAAAGCTCACCGTCGACTTCGAAAAGGCCGGCGTGAAGAAGGTGGTGGAGACATTCGTCGAGCGGGTTTAAACTGAGCGCCGAGGGGGGGCGCATGCCAACAACATTCATCAGCCTAGACACCGCACTTTCGCTATCTGCAGCGCTCACCGGCGCAGTCACGATGTTGATTGCGATAGTTGCACTCTTCATCGCCCGAAAACAGATCCGTTCGACTCGGGAGGTTGAAGCACTCAATGCCTACGAAAAGTATCATCACCTCTGCCTACTGTATCCCGAACTTGGGTGTGGCGAGTTCGATTACGCGAACAGTTCGATAGAAGAGCGGCGGCGATATATCACTTTCGCGCTCTCCATGCTCCTCACCGTCGAACGCATCTTGGTTCTATTTCCTCGTAACAAGGTTTGGAGAGCTTCATTCTTCGACGATTTCGCTCAGCATGAAGCTTTCCTGCGATCATCAGATTTTGACGAGTTCAGACCAACCATGGATCGTGGTCTGCTCAAACTGATAGACAGCTTCCTAAGATCGTCGACTGCCTCTAGGGGGTAGAGACAACAGTGGCTTTACACACCACTACGCAGCCATTTCAGCGCCCCGGCCTCCATGCCCTTGAACTTGGGATCGCCCGCCAGCGGCGCCACCAGAAGCGCCTCCGGCCTGCTCGCCCACTTCACGGAATGATAAACCTTCGAGCGCGACTGCGCCGACCGCAGCAGGAACAGATCATCCGCCAGCCGCGCCATCCCCGGAAACTCGTCCGGCGCCACAGGCGTCTCCGCCCCCCGCACGTAAATCAAAAAAAGCCGCTTGCCGCTGTCATCCGCCATGCGGGATAGACGTCAGAGGGCCCCCGCGGTTCCCCGAACTTACGCCCGCCGCCCCGACCGCGCATCTTCGACCGGAAGTTCGGCTACCGCCGCATCACCCACATCAAGGGAGCCAAGCTCACTGGCGACTTCTAGAAGGCTGGCGTGAAGAAGTTGCTGGAGCGGGCCTAGTCCAACTTGGGTGAGTATTCAGTACGCAACCATCACTCTCAAATCCATCCAGACAGAAGACGTTGCACAAATTCCCGTGCCTCTCTCAATTCTGGATCGGACTTTATATCCCGCTCTAGGACCTGAGCGACCCATACCGGCCCGTGACTCGCCACGGACTTACAAAATCCTTCGAGTTCTCCGACCTCGACGATGAAAATTCCGATCGCTCGTAGACCATCATTTAGTCGGTTGAACGCGGCTGACTGCTCGCCATTAGGTACGAAACTCTTCCCAACTTTTTTGGCCTCTCCCCAAGCAGAGCTACGCTTTAGAATGTCCCTCAACTCAGCAAGCTTCTCGGAAGGAATAGTATCGCTAGCAACGCTACTCAATGTCGCTCCGATCGAACTTTTGACGTCGACCAACTTGAGTTCAGGTCGTTTCTGTTCAACGGCGGCCTTTACGATCCGAAAATCGCTCTCAAATTCGGCCCAGTCGCCGCCCATAACCTCGACAATTCTCTTCAAATCGTGTTCTGACGACAGTACATCGAAATCTAGCACTGCTCGCACGGGAACGCGCACAGCTCTCAATGATTCGACTATGGTCGCAATCCGACTCTTGCCGGCCGCGTACAGCCAAGAGATGTCTCTAGGGATCTCTCTATCTTCCAATACATCCGAGATTGCAGAGTAGAATCTGCAATCTCCGTCTGCCTCACAAACGACAGCACCCTGATGGAACAGGCCGTCGAGTACTTTCGAAAACCTTAGTAAGGGATCACTCCAAACTCGTCGAACTTGCGCAGGTTTTAGCTCGGTTGTTCTATTAGATTGGCCGTCGCGTTCGATACGTAGCACCCTGACCCGAGAATTGGGCTGGTCAATGAGGCCCCTAAGCAGATCTGAGCTGTGGGTTGCGACGATAAGCTGTTTGCTAAGGGGTGTTCGTTCGGCCAGAAATCTGCCTAGAGCGTGCGCCTGTGGCGGATGGAGGAATGCTTCAGGTTCATCGACAAGAAGGATGTCGGTATCCTTCACAAGCACAGAAACCACCACTCCAACGAAGGCTCTGACACCATCCCCTTGTTCATGCAGCGGCGGTAGCAGGTGGACTGCATCGCGGAACGACTTCGACAGCCGATCCTCGCCCGCTTTCGGCTTTGGTCGCTCTCCGACGTGAAGAAGGACTTGGTTGCCAGCGCTACGGTTCACGACAAGATCAAACTTAAATGTCGAAGACACTAGCTCGCTGATTTCCATCTCAAGCTCTTCTTCGTCATAGAGCTTGTGAAGAGCGTGCTGTGCGTGATCCGTCCGAGCGTTCAAGGACTCTGTCGGACTTGCAGCGCTTAAGCGACCCTCAGTCGATAGATGTTGCGCGACAAATGGGGTCAACGTTTGGAACCCGCGCTGATCCGACGATTGCCATTGTGAGGAAAGGTCTACTGGATTTTGAGGGCCGGCGAACGGCAACGCGTGGTGGTTACTATTGCGCTTTGGGAAACTCGATACCCAATCCGCGACCTGTTTCTCGGTACCTTCTTTGACAGTCCTTAGGCCAGAAATCGTGAGCGGATGAGCCTTCTTTCCCCTTTGCAGAGCTGAGAACAGATCGCGTAGGAGAAGGCTCTTGCCGGAGTTATTGGGCCCCACAACAACTAATATCTCGCCTGGCTCAAGATTTGTGCGCAGTCCGTTCCTGAATTCAATTTCTTGAATCCAGACGGTCGGTTTAGTCGGCTTGGATTCCTTCGGATCGTCGATCGACTCTTGGCTAGCTGACTCGTCTTGCGGATTGGTCACGTTCGAACTGTCCTAAACTGATCGACCTACACTCTGGCGAATAACTGACGAACTCCAACCGGTTGGATCCCAAAACAACCGCCACACAATGGTTCGCAATCTAAACGCTGGGAAGCAAGCGAGGCCTTGACGTTCCTGTTTTGTTCCAATACCCGCCTCTCCCATGCCAAGCGCCTTGCTCACCCGGGAGGAACTCGAAGCCCTGATCGACGGGGTGGTGCGCGAGGCGCGCGCGCCGCTTGAGCTCAAGGCCACCGGCGCCTTCCAGCGCGAGCATGACGAGTTCGCCCGCCGCCTCGCCCAGCGCGTCAACTCGGCCCTCGACGCCGCCGGCTATGCCTGGGCGCGCCGCCCGAGCGACGGCGATGCGCTCTACCTCCTGCTGGTCAACGCCATCCACAACGCCGGCTTCGCCAACCGCGTCGGCCTCGCCTCGGGCGACGAGGACATCTCCGCCCTCTCCCGCCACGTCATCGCCAACTGCATGTTCGAAGCCTTCCACGCCTCCGGCACCGCCATCGTCCGCCGCCGCCCGCCGGAGAAGAAGAGCCCCCTCACCCGCGCCGGCTGACCGCCCTTGCGCGCCCCTCCGGCAACCCCTCCCGCCTTTGCGCGTTGCAACCTTACCGATCTGCAACGAGTCCAAACCGCAAAGAGCACTGTCAGGTCATGAGCCTCCGCACCCTGAAATCGCTGGTCATGTTCATGCCGTTCAACGCCGTGATCTTCGGCCTGATGGCGTCTGTGGTCCTGCTGTCGCCGGCCCTCAGCGCCCATGCGGAATGGCTGCTCCCCGCAGCCCTCGCCCTCAGCCTGATCGCGGCACCGCTGGTCTGGTTCGTGATCCCGCAGATCCACGACGCCTACACGCGCGCCGTCGGCGGACGCGCGCCAGCCGCCTGAGCCTCACCCGAAACCCACCCTGGAACCTGCCTGGAAGAGCGGCGCTAGAAGCGGCCTAGAAACGACCCGCAATCTTGTCGAGGCCGGCCTGCGCGCACACCTCGTCCTGCTCGGCCGTCGCGCCCGACACCGCCAGCGCCCCCACCATCTCGCCGTCGCGCTTCAGCACGACGCCGCCGCCATAATGGATCCAGCGGGCGTTGGCCTCGACCTTCTCCTTCATGGCCGGGTCATTGTCGATCAGCCCCTGCGTCGCCGAGGCGTTCTGGCCGGTGATGCTCATCGTCACGCCCTTGCGCATCACGAAGTCGCCCACGAAGTAGCGCGCGCCCTCCGGCACGGTGAGGAAGATCGGATTGCCCGCCGCGTCCACCACCCCTGCGCCCACTGTCAGGCCCTGCGCCTCACAATGCGCAATCGCCGCCTCGGAGGCCTCCTGCGCAAGCTCGGTCGAAATCCGTTTCGGCGGCTCCCGGTCCTGCGCCAGCGCCGGCATGGAGAGCGCCAGCGGCGCGAGAAGGGAAAGCATGATCTTGTGTTTCATGCGCGAACAAGACGCCGCCCGCCACGCGCGGTCAAGCCGGTTTTGCCAGCGCTCTCCAAACCGTGTCCGCCTGCCGTCCGCGTCAGCCTTGCGCGCCGCCGTGGGATTGCGCGAAAGGTGTGTTCAGACAAGGATGAACGTTAAAAGCGTCGCGTCGAGGAGACCGCACGACCATGCACCACACAAGACTTCTGTTCGCCGCCGTCAGCCTCGCCGCGCTGTCCGCTCTCGCCCCCGCCGCCATAGCCCAGACCGCGCCAGACGCTGAGGCCGCCCCCACCGGGCTCGACGCCCAGCGCTACATCCGCGCCGGCTTTACCCCCCCGCGCACCGAGACCGGCAGGCCCGACTTCCAGGGCGTCTGGACCAACGCCTCCGTCACCCGCCTGACCCGACCCGACGGCTACCCCCTCGTCCTCAGCGATGAGCAGGCCGACCAGCTCGAAGGCGGCTCGCTCTTCAACCAGCGCCTCGAAAACGAGGCCTCCTTCGTTGACCCCGATGAGGGCGCCCCGGAAGCCGGCCGCGCCCTCCCCCCGGTCGGCAATTACGACGTCGCGTGGACCGATCCCGGCTCCACCGTCGCCAACATCAACGGCGAGCTGCGTTCGTCCTTCCTCGTCTACCCCGCAGACGGCCAGGTCCCCGCGCTGACTGAGGCCGGCCGCCAGGCCCGCCAGGCCGCCCCGCGCCGCCGCGGCACCGGCTACGACCACCCCGAAGAGCGCGGCCTGTCCGAACGCTGCGTCGTCATTGGCGTCGCCGGCCCGCCGCTCGGCCAGTACCTCTACAACAACAACCTCCAGATCGTGCAGACCGGCTCCGATCTCGTCCTCATGACCGAGATGATCCACGACGCCCGCATCATCCGCATCGGCGAAGACGAACAGCACGTGCCCGAAGCGATCGAACCCTGGATGGGCGACAGCATCGCCCATTGGGACGGCGACACGCTGGTCGTCGAAACCGCCAACATCCACCCCGAACAGCGCACCGGCGCCACCTTCATCTCGCCCACCGGCAAGATCACCGAGCGCTTCACCCGCATTTCGGAAAGCCAGCTGCTCTACCAGTTCGAGGTCAACGACCCGGCCTACTACACCGACGTCTGGCGCGCCGAGATGCCGCTCTACCGCCTCAACGAGCGCATCCACGAATACGCCTGCCACGAAGGCAATTACGGCCTCGAAAACATCCTGTCCGGCGGCCGCTGGAACGACCGTATGGGTATCGATCACACGGGTGGAGAAGACCGCGGAGAATAGGGCTGCGCAGCGCCATTTCGCTGCGTCACATACCCCCGAAGTTTTTCTGAAATTCTTCGGAACCCATGCAGGGGACTGGCGTTTCTGGTCTGTACGACACGAAATAGTCCCTTGCCCATCACCGTCCCCCCCGACCCCGAGGCAAGGGATTAAAGCAAACCGCCCTCACTCCCGTGGGGCGGTTTGCCGCTTTATGGGATGATTTTCCCCAAATCCGGTGTAAGCCGCCCAGATGGCTCACCATGAAGTCAACTTCGACGGCCTGATCGGCCCCACCCACAACTATTCCGGCCTCGCGCTCGGCAATCTTGCCGCAGCAAAGAATGCCGGCGGGACCTCGAACCCCAAGTCAGCCGCGCTGCAGGGCGTCGCAAAGATGCGCGCAGTCGCAAGTCTCGGACTGAAGCAGGGCTTCATCCCGCCGCACGACCGCCCGCATCTCTCGACCCTGCGCGCCCTCGGCTTCGCGGGCCCCGACGAACGCATGCTGGCGCAGGCCGCAAAGCTGGCGCCCGACCTCCTCGCCAACATCTCATCCGCCTCGCCCATGTGGACCGCCAACGCCGCAACCGTCGCACCCTCGATCGACACCGCCGACCGGAAAGTCCACTTCACCCCCGCCAATCTCGCCGGCAATTTCCACCGCTCCATCGAAGCCGACACCACAGCCCGCCTCCTCGCCGCGATCTTCCCTAAAGGCGACGTCTTCACGCACCATGCTCCGCTTCCGGGCGGCGTACATTTCGGCGACGAAGGCGCGGCCAACCACGGCAGGCTGTGCGAGGCGCACGACCAGCCCGGCGTGCATCTCTTCGTCTACGGTGAGGACGGCGAACGCTTTCCCGCCCGGCAGAAACAGCGCGCATCGCAGGCCGTCGCCCGCAACCACCAGCTAGGCCCTGGCCACACGCTGTTCCTGCAACAATCGCGAACCGCTCTGGACGCAGGCGCCTTCCACAACGATGTCGTGTGCGTGGCCAACGGACCCGTCCTCTTCTGCCACGAACACACGTTCGAGAACCGCGACGAGGCGCACGCCGCCATCCGCGCCGCCGCCCCCTTCACCGAGATCATTGAAGCCGAAGCCAGCGAAGTGCCGCTCGCTGACGCGATCACGTCCTACCTCTTCAACTCGCAACTGATCAGCCTGCCCGAAGGAGAAATGGCGCTCGTGCTGCCCACGGAAACCGAACAGAACCCCGCCACCAAGGCGTTCGTCGACAAGGTCCTCGCCGCCAACAACCCCATCAACCGCGCGCTCTATCTCGACGTCCGCGAAAGCATGCGCAATGGCGGCGGCCCCGCCTGTCTGCGTCTGCGCGTCCCGCTCTCGGATGACGAATGCGCGGCAGTAAAGCCCGGCTTCCTGCTCGACGAAACCGGGTTCACAAAGATCGAAGCATGGGTCGAGCGTCACTACCGCGACCGGCTCTCACCCGCCGATCTCTCCGATCCATCGCTTATGCGCGAAAGCTTCACCGCGCTGGACGAGCTGACGAGCCTCTTCGGTCTCGGTTCGGTCTACGACTTCCAGCGCAGCCCCGCGCCCTAGTTCTCCATCCCCAGCAGCGACCGCACCGGCGCCTCCGAGCGCAGGTTCATGGCCTCGGCCTGCGCCAGCGCATCCTCCATCGACAGGCCCTTCTCGCGCACGAGATACGCCGCCCACATGTGGCTCGCCCGCACGCCCGATCCGCAATGCACCAGCACCTTGCCGTCGGCTTCCGCCATCGCCGCTGCGAACGCATCCAGCGCCGCCGGAGTCAGCGTCTCCTCGGGGCCCTGCTCGATCAGCACGTAATCCATGCCCAGCGCGGAAACCTTCCCAGCCTCATCGAATGACACGGGCTCCAGGTTCGACATCTCGTCCGCTGTCCGCAGGTTGATGACGGTCGACACGCCCTCCGCGTCCATCGCCTCCAGCGCCGCCTCGGTCGGCTGGCCCGCAATGTAGACCGGCCCCGCATCGGCGATCATCACCGCAAAGCCTTCCCGGTCGAGCGTTACCGGAAGCGGGTCGCCCGTCTCCACCGGCTCAGCCTGCACAGCCTCTTGAGAGGCCTCCGCGACCTCCGCCGCCGGCTCAGCCGCCTGCTCCGCCGAACACGCCGCAGCCACTGCAATCGCCGCCGCTCCGGCAAGGTTCATCATCAGACGCATGTCAGCACCTCCCTGTCAGGCCGCACCCGGCGCGTCCGGGGATCTGCCCCCGACCATCTGCTCAAAGTCGAGGCGCCTCAAGAAACCGCGCCCCAACATCCGTCTTGGGCCATTCCATCCACTCGATTGGTTGGTATAGCACCTGCCGGACACCACGAAAGACTGTGAGAGACGTCATGTATCAGGTGCACGCCCGGCTCGATCGCGCAGAGGCCGAACGGCTGTCCGATATCCTCGCCGAACTCGAGCCATCGCCCGCCTCAGCCGTCTCGATCCGAAATGACCCGCACCCTGTGGAGCCTCGACGCGTTCTGCCTCGATGAGGAATCGGCCGAGGGCGCAGCATCGATCATCCGCCTCGAATCCCCGGCGCAGAGCCCTCGGTCCAGAACTCGAAGACAAGGACTGGGTCACCGAAAGCCTCAACGGCCTGCCCGCCGTCGAGGCCGGCCCGTTCTACGTCGCCGGATCCCACGAACTCGCCGGCCTCTCCGGCGGCCGCCTGCCGGTCTGGATTGAAGCCGGCCCGGCCTTTGGAACCGGCCACCACGGCACCACGAAAGGCTGCCTTGAAGCGCTCGCCGAACAGATGCGCACCCGCCGGTTCGCCAACGTGCTCGACATCGGCACCGGCTCAGCCGTCCTCGCCATCGCCGCCATCAAGGCGGGCGCAACCCGCGCCTTGGGTACGGACATCGACGAGGAATCGATCCGGGTCGCCAACGAGAACCGGGTCAACAACCGCGTCGGCCGGTCCCTCAAGCTGCTTGTCGCGAACGGCGCAAACCATTCGGAAATCCGTGAACGCGCGCCCTACGATCTGGTGATGGCCAACATCCTCGCGAACCCGCTGGTCAGCCTGTCTAGCGACATCGCAGCACTCACCGCCCCCGGCGGCAGGATCATCCTCTCGGGGCTCCTGAACTTCCAGGAGCCGCAGGTCCGCTCAGCCTACCTGAACCGCGGTCTCAAGCTGATCGGTCGGCGCCGGTTGAATGGCTGGTCGACGCTCGTCTTCGCCCGGCCGAAGCGCCGCGCGACCTCAACACCTTCGGCCCGGTCCACACGGCGTCAACCCTAATCTATATATATTCCCACGACTTGAGCTTCACACAGCGTGGTGCTTTTTTGTCTGGGGGACTCGCAAGGGATATACATGCGACAGACATTTGATGTCATCGGCGGCGCCCAGATGGGGCGGGATCACCTGCCGCGCCTTCGTGCAGAAATGAAGTTGTTGGGAATGGATGGCTTTTTCATCCCCCACGACGACGAGTTCCAGAACGAATACCTCCCGGCCGCCAACGAGCGCCTCTCGTGGGCGACAGGCTTCAGCGGCTCGGCAGGCGCCGCGATCGTTTTCCAGAACTTCGCCGCCCTGTTCGTCGATGGCCGCTACACGCTTCAGGCCGCCATGCAAGTCGACAGCGACCTGTTCGAAATCGTCGACCTCATGGACCCCGGCCCCTTCGGCTGGCTCAAGACCCGCAAGATCTCCGGCATGCGCATCGGCTACGATCCGCAGGTCATCGCCCCCGACACCCTCGAACGCCTGCGCGCAGCCGCAGCCAGCGCCGGCGCCGAGATCGTCCATTCGAACACCAGCCCCCTCGATGCGGCATGGACAGATCGTCCCGAGCCGCCGATGGCGCCGATCGTTCCGCACGACATCGCCTGGACCGGACAGTCCAGCTTTAAAAAGCGCGAAGCCATCGGCAAGCAACTGGCCGAACAGGGTGTCGATGCGCAGATCATCACCTCGCCAGCCTCGATCGCCTGGCTGTTCAACATCCGCGGCGGCGATGTCGCCTGCTCGCCCCTGCCGCTCGGCCGCGCCATCCTGTTCGCTGACGGCACCGCCGATCTCTTCGTCAACCGCAACAAGGTGACGGACAAGCTGGCCAGCCATCTCGGCAACGAGGTCGCCCTCCGCCCGGAATCGGAACTCGATCGCCGCCTGGCAAAGCTGCAGGGCAAGACAATCGGCCTCGACGCCTCGCAGGCGTCCGCCTGGTTCTTCGCAACGATGGAAAAGGTCGGCGCCGAAGTGAAGCGGGTGTCCGACCCAATCGCCCTGCCGCGCGCACGCAAGAATCCGGTCGAAGTCCAGGGCGCGCGCAACGCCCACAAGCGTGACGGCGGCGCCCTGTCCCGCTTCCTCCACTGGATCGACGTCGAGGGGCCGACAGGCAACATCACCGAGATCGACGCCGCAATGCGCCTCGAATCCTTCCGCGAGGAAACCACCGAGCTGCGCGACATCTCATTTGAATCGATCTCCGGCGCCGGCCCCAACGGCGCGGTCATCCACTACCGCCCCAACGTCGACACCAACCGCAAGCTCGAAAAGGGCAGCCTCTATCTGATCGACTCAGGTGGCCAGTATCTCGACGGCACAACCGACGTCACCCGCACCATCGCCATTGGCGATCCGACGCCGGAGATGATCGATCGCTTCACCCGCGTCCTGAAGGGTCACATCGCGCTGGCCCGCGTGCGCTTCCCGAAAGGCACGACCGGCTCGGCGCTCGACGTCCTCGCCCGCCTTGCGCTCTGGGAAGCCGGCCTCGACTACGATCACGGCACCGGCCACGGCGTCGGCTCATTCCTCGGCGTGCACGAGGGTCCTCACCGTATCTCGAAGGCGCCCAACAACGTGCCGCTCGAACCCGGAATGATCGTCTCCAACGAACCCGGCTACTACAAGCCCGGCGAGTACGGCATCAGGATCGAGAACCTGCAGGTCGTCACCGAGCCAAAAGCGATCCCCGGCGGCGAACGGCTCATGATGGGCTTCGAAACCCTCACCCTCGCCCCGATCGACCGGCGTCTTATCGAACCCGGCATGCTGACCGAGCAGGAATGGGTCTGGATCGACCGCTACCACGCCCGCGTGCTGCAGGAGGTTGGCCCCCTGCTGCCGAAGGATGATCTCACTTGGCTCGAAGAAGCCTGCGCGCGCGCTAGGCTGACGAGGATTCAGCCCCGCCGTAAGCGTCGCCCAGCGCGGACTTTCCGCTGTCATTGTGGAGGCCCATCAGGCTGTCGCCGGCATCGTTGTTGAACTTCGTAGGGCTGCAGACCTGCTGCTTCCGCACGCGCGAGCCGGTTACGAATTCCGTGCGGCAGACCATTTCCGGTCCCTCCGACGGCCCGCCCGCCAGTTCCTGCGCGCCAGCCGTATCCGCGACAGGCGCGGACTGGCATGCGACCAGAAACGCGCTGCCTGCGAGCGCGATCATCGTCAACGATTTCATAGGCTTAGTCCCCTCGGAGAAGTATCACACACCGCCGATAATCTACACATCGGCGAAAAGTTGAAAAGAGAATTCTAAGAGTCCCGCCATTTGGGATAGGATCAACCCCAAGGCGCGCCGAGACGGCCAGACCATCCGGAACAACGAGGGGACCGACAGCATGAAAACCCAGCTTTCAGCGATCGGCCTCGCGCTCGCCGCTGCATGCGCGAACGCCCCCCAGCAGCAAACTGCATCCGCCGCCTTCGAGGATTGTGCGGCCTACAACCCCGCGATGGAAATCACCGACCGCTTCATGCAGACCTTCAACGCGCGCGACATGGAGGGATGGGAGGCGACCTACCACTTCCCGCACGTCCGCATCGCTTCGGGCGAAGTCAGCGTCCTCCCGGAAGCCGGCATGCGCACCGATACCTTCGACCGTCTGGTCGAAACGGGTTGGGACCGCTCCGCGTGGCTCTCGCGCGAGGTCGTCCAGTGCGGGCCGGACAAGGCCCACCTCGCAACCGTGTTCGTGCGCTATCGCGCCGACGGCAGCGAGCTCTCACGGTTCGATTCGATGTACATCGTGGAATTCAAGAACGGCCGCTGGGGCATCACCGGACGCTCCAGTTTCGCGCCCTGATCAGCCTAGCCGCCGCACAGCTCATCGCCTTCATATGACGGCGCATACGCAACGCAGGCGACGTTCATCACATACGGCCCGCCGTCCAGGTCCAGCCGACCGGCCCAGGCCTCCAGCCCGCGCGTTCCCGTCAGGCTGACGTGCAGCTTCTGCTCACGCCGCAACCGCTCGACCACAGGCCCGGTCGCCTCGTGAACCATCACCCCGTCGATATACCAGCGCACGGCATCCGGCGCCCATTCGAAACCATAGGTGTGAAAGCCGTCGGCGGCATCAAAGCCCAGCTCGACAGTCTTGTGCGTCTTGCGGCCCTCGGCATGAACGGTGAGTTCGACGCGGTCAGTCGACCGGCCGAGGATCTCCACGTCGATCTCGTTCCAGGTCTTCTGCGAAGCCCCGTCCCTCGCGAATGTGAAGAACCCCGTGACAATCCCCTCGCCGCGCGCTGCGCGCATCCGCGTTTCGAAATAGCCGTACTGGAACGTCTCGCCATGGATGATCTCGCCCGAGCTCATCGGCGCGGCGCCTTCGATCCTGGATCTTTCCAGCACCAGTTCGATGCCGTCCTCGCTCCCGCGAACATGGTCCGCGCGCCAGTCGTTCTCGGCCCACCATCCATTCGATCCGCGGTCGGAAAGCCACCAGTTGGCGAGGCGTTGATCGACACTGAAGTCCTCGACGCGGGCCGCCGGTCCGACCTGCCGCGACCACACCGGCGCGCGCGTCGCGCTGAAGGCGACATTCATCAACTTGGCGCGTTGCGGCGCGGAATAACTGGGCGCGGGCGAGCCCAGCACCGACAGTGCGGCCTCAGCCGGCCCCTCGGCCATCGAAGGCGCGCCGCCGCAGATCGCAGCAGCGACAAGTCCAATTCTGGTAAATCTACGCCAGTTCAACAACGTCTGCGTCTGCCAGCCAGCTCGGTTTAACCAATAACGCAGAGATCACCGCAAACTTCGCGCCAGCGTTCAGGCGGCATGGTTAACCGATTGAGAGGCCGACTGCCTCACGCGCCGGCGGCCAGCTCCTCAGGCGTCAAAGGCACCGTGCTGAGGCTCATCTTGGCTGACCCTTCGACCAGCCGCCGGGAATAGACGACATAAAGCAGGGCGCGGTTTTCGCGGTCCAGGATTCGGCGCACGGCAACGTTCTTGAAGAACAGGCTCTGCCTCTGGGAGAACACTTCCTCCCCGTCCTTGCCGTCCGCGATGCCCGAGATGTCGATCGGCCCCGCCCGCTGGCAGTCGATCGAGGCGTTGGAAGGATCCTCGAACCAGTTGCCCTTGCCGATCCGGTCCCACACGCCGCGATCGAAGTGCGTGAAATGGCAAACCACGCCGGGCGCGCCAGGGTCCTTCAGCGCCTCGACCTTGATCTCGTTGCCAAGCCAGTCGTTCTTGAATTCCCCGACCTCGTCAGCGTCGTTCCCACAACTCGCCAGGGCCATCAGCCCGGCCGCCACGATGCCGATGCGAAACCAAGCGACCGACGAAACCACAGCCAGCTTCTCCGCTAGTGCCGGGAGGAGCACTCGATGCAGTTGCCGTCCGGGTCGGAAACCTGCGCCATGTAAGGCGCCGCAGACCCAAACGCATCGGAAGGCGCCGGATAGCGAATGTCCTGCCCGCCCGCGCGCAGCGCCTCGCGGAAGAACGACCGCACGATCCTGCCATTCGCCGCCTCGAGCGCCACCAGTGTCGGGCGCGTTTCGGGCTGTTCATCCAGCCCCGGATTGCGCGACGTGACCGAAAGTACAGCGCCGCCGTTTGCGGAGCCGATCGTAAACCCATCGGCGCTGTCCTGCATCGACAAGCCAAGCGAACGCGCCGCTGCGCCATAGAACCGGCGCGCTGCAATCAGGTTTCTTGAGACAATCTGGGCGTGAGTCATCTGATGATCCGTCCTTGTGCTGAAACCACAACGCGCTTTGGCATTTATGGTTTCCTAACCATGTCCCTCTCGTCGACGAATCAGGTCTGGGCTGGTTCGGCGACGGCGCCATGACGGAATTGGGGCGGATTGACCGAATTCATTAAGATGAACGGCGCGCCACCATCGCGCGAAAGCCCCCGGAAAAGAAAAACGGGACCGGCAGGGCGGCCGGTCCCGTTATGGAAGACCTGGAGAAGGTCGGGGGGAAAAACATCTCCAGTCTTCGATCTGAAAGTGCGCTAGTCGAGCTCGTCTACCGCCTCGTCCATGTCTTCTGCGGCTTCTTCCAGCGGACCGTCATTGTCCTCGCAAGCGGCCACACCGCCCAGAGCGCCAAGTCCCACGGACCGCCATGATCTGTCTTTTCATATCTACACCCGTGCCTTTGCGTAACATCCCAGCCCGCAAGCGCCTGTCAGCGCCCATCCGGGGCGGGTATTCTGCACAACGAGCCAACTAACATACGGTTCCCACAGGGTGCGGCGCTTTCCCGTTGGCGCTCCCCGCACGCTCTGCTAAACGCCCGCAAATGACCGCCCGGGACAAGATCAGAAACTTCTCCATTATCGCCCACATCGACCACGGAAAGTCGACGTTGGCCGACCGCATCATCCAGATGACGGGCGGCCTCACCGAGCGCGAAATGAAGGAGCAGGTGCTCGATTCGATGGATATCGAACGCGAGCGCGGCATCACCATCAAGGCCCAGACCGTCCGCCTCGACTACAAGGCGCGCGATGGCGAGCAATACGTCCTCAACCTGATGGACACGCCCGGCCACGTCGACTTCGCCTACGAGGTCTCCCGCTGCCTCGCCGCCTGCGAGGGCTCGCTCCTCGTCGTCGACGCCTCCCAGGGCGTCGAGGCCCAGACCCTCGCCAACGTCTACAAGGCGATCGACCAGGACCACGAGATCGTGCCGGTCCTCAACAAGATCGACCTTCCGGCTGCGGAACCCCAGCGCATCAAGCAACAGATCGAGGACGTCATCGGTCTCGACGCTTCAGACGCCGTGGAATGCTCCGCCAAGTCCGGCCTCGGCGTCGAGGACGTCCTCGAAGCCGTCATCACTCGCCTGCCCGCGCCCAAGACCGGCGACCGCGACAAGCCGCTCAAGGCCATGCTCGTCGATGCCTATTACGACCCCTATCTGGGCGTCGTCGTCATCGTCCGCATCGTCGACGGCGTCATGAAGAAGGACCAGAAGGTCAAGATGATGCGCACCGGCGCATCCTACGAGCTCGACCGGGTCGGCGTCTTCCGCCCCGGCAAGCTCGCCACGGTCGACGAACTGGGACCCGGCGAAGTCGGCTTCCTCACCGCCTCGATCAAGACGGTTGCAGACTGCTCCGTCGGCGACACCATCACCGAGGAACGCAAGCCCACCAGCGCCCCGCTCCCCGGCTTCCGCGAAGTCCAGCCGGTCGTCTTCTGCGGCCTCTTCCCGGTCGACGCAGCAGATTTCGAAGACCTGCGCGCCGCCATGGGCAAGCTCCGCCTCAACGACGCCTCCTTCTCGTTCGAGATGGAAACCTCCGCAGCCCTCGGCTTCGGCTTCCGCTGCGGCTTCCTCGGCCTCCTCCACCTCGAGATCATCCAGGAGCGCCTCTCCCGCGAGTTCGACCTCGACCTCATCGCGACGGCGCCGTCCGTCGTCTACGAAATGCAATTGCGCGACGGCTCGAAGATCGAACTGCACAACCCGGCCGACATGCCGGACGTCATGCAGATCCTCGAAATCCACGAACCGTGGATCGAAGCCACGATCCTGACGCCAGACGAATACCTCGGCATCCTCAAGCTCTGCCAGGACCGGCGCGGCATCCAGAAGGAGCTGTCCTACGCCGGCGCCCGCGCCATGCTGAAATACGAACTGCCGCTCAACGAAGTCGTCTTCGACTTCTACGACCGCCTCAAGTCCATCTCGAAAGGCTACGCCTCATTCGACTACGAGATGATCGGCCACCGCGAGGGCGACCTCGTGAAGATGTCGATCCTCGTCAACGACGAACCGGTCGATGCGCTCTCCATGCTGGTCCACCGCGGCCGCGCCGAAAGCCGTGGCCGCGCCATGTGCGAAAAGCTGAAAGAGCTGATCCCGCGCCACATGTTCAAGATCCCGATCCAGGCCGCCATCGGCGGCAAGGTCATCGCCCGCGAAACCCTGTCCGCCATGCGCAAGGACGTCACCGCCAAATGCTACGGCGGCGACGCTACGAGGAAACGCAAACTCCTCGACAAGCAGAAAGCCGGCAAGAAACGCATGCGCCAGTTCGGCAAAGTCGAAATCCCGCAGGAAGCGTTTGTCGCTGCGCTCAAGATGGATGACGACTAAGCGCCCTCACCGCGCATCCATGATCGCCTGGTGCACGATCCGCCACCCTTCCGGCTGCCGCTCCAGTACGAAGTGAAGGTGGGTGCGTCGCATCTCCTCGCCACCATTTCGTGACGGACCGCGCCGGCCATCGGCGTAGACGTGAAGGATCGCCACATCGTCACCCACGTAGCGCACTGAAACCTGTTTCATGTTGGCCGCTTCTTCGCGCGAGACCGCAGGATCGAAGGCAGGAAACATCCGGTCCGCCATGAACGCCCCCAGGCTCTCGGAACTCTGGAAGATGCGCGCATAGGCGTTCGTCCACTCGACGTCGTCAGCATGCAGCGCGATCAGCGCGTCCACATCCTGCGCGGCCCACGCCTCCCGAAACGCAGCCAGCACGCCCGCCACCGCTTCTGCATCAGCCGCCGAAGCCGGCTCTCCAAACGTCTGGAAAGCGGGAATCTCGCGCCGCTCCTGCGCAATTGACGGCGCCGCCAGCGCGACAAGAGCTGCTGCGGACACCGCCGCCAGTTTCACAAATCGGGTCATTGGAGGAATTCCTGTTCTGTTGCCGTATCGATCGTCATGACGCAAAACCCGACAAGGCCGGCTCGCGTCACGCCATCGCCTAGACGGGAGAAACCCTTGCTGAAACAGGCGCATCGCGAGATGTCCTTGAATGTCGCGAACGGTCGGCGACCCCAGCCGGAAATCGGCGTGCGCCTCTTTGGCGTGACGCGCCGCGAACTGATCGGCTACCTCGCAGGCGCCGTCCTGCTCGCCATCCTCCTTTCAACCGCCGGCGCCTTCGACAGCGATGAAGTCGGTTTCGGTCACAGACTGGCGTTGTGGCTCGTCGTCAGCCTCCTCGCAGTCACCCAAACCCTGGCTCTCGACGGCCTGATCGCGCCTCGTCTGCCGCAGACGGCGCCAGGCCGCACCATGGCCGCTGCACTCAGCATCCTCGGCGTCATCGCCCTCATGACGATCGAGCTTCACCTCCTGAAGTTCACGCCCCTCCTGACCTACGCGCGCGACCCCCTGCTCGACTTCTTCCTGTTCCTCGCGCCCCCTGTCGGCGCCATCGCCACCATCATCGTGCTCACGCGCATTCTTGCACCGGAGGGTCTCGCCCCGCGCCGCCTGCCCCTAGACGCGCCCGAACAGACCCGCCTGCTCGAACACAAATCACCCATCGCCGGCTACCTGCCTGCGCCAACCCGCCTTGCCGACTGGCCGAGCGAGCCGGTCACGCGCGTGCGCGCCGCCGATCACTATCTGGAGGTCTTCACGGCGACCGGCAGGCGCTTCATTCGCGGGCGCATGAAGGACGCACTTCGCGAACTGTCCGGCGCGGAAGGGATCCAGCCCCATCGCTCATGGTGGGTTGCAACGTTCACCATCAAGGGCACGAAGCGCACCGGCCGCGATCTTGTGTTCGTGACGCACGACGGCGCCGAGATACCGATTGCACGAACGCGCATCCCAACGCTTCGGGGACAGGGCGTCCTCCATCCCCACGACGAGAAGCCACAACCCACCGCTTGATTCTCTCGTACGTCCTGCGAATGTCTGCAGAACACACCCGCCGCCAGAGCGGGACAGCTCGGGAGGCGCCAGACAATGCAACGGACAACCACAATCATCGCGCTGCTCACGGCAGCCGCCGCACTCACCGCACACGCGCAAACCGCAACCGACTACAACCCGCCCCGCACGCCCGACGGCAAACCGGATCTGCAGGGCGTCTGGTCCACCGCAACCGCCACCAGCCTCGAACGACCCGAAGGCTACCCGCTCGTCATCACCCCAGAACAGGCGAGCGAGATCGAAGGCGGCACGCTCTTCAACCGCCGCCTCGCTACAGAGGCCAGCTATGTCGACCCCGAAGAAGGCGCGCCGGAGAAAGGCGCCGCCCTGCCGCCCGTCGGCAATTACGATGTCGGCTGGACGGACCCCGGCGCCTACGTCACCCACATCAACGGCGAGCTGCGCTCGTCATGGATCGTCTATCCCGAAGACGGCCAGATCCCCGAGCTGACGGAAGCCGGCCGCGCCCTCGAAGCGACCAGTCCCCGCCGCCGCGGCACCGGCTACGACCACCCGGAAGAACGCGGCCTCGGCGAACGCTGCGTCCTGATGAACGGCGGCCCGCCCCTGCGCTCGGGCCTCTACAACAACAATGTCCAGATCGTTCAGACGCCCGACCACGTCATGATGATGAACGAGATGATCCACGAAGTGCGCATCGCCCCGTTCGGCGATGACGCCGCCCCGCAAGCGATCGAGCCATGGATGGGCGACCAGAAGGCAAGCTGGGACGGCGACACGCTTGTGATCGAAACCACAGGCATCCACCCCAGCCAGCGCCTCGAGCGCCTCCTCCTCTCGAAGGATGCAAGGATCACCGAACGCTTCACCCGCATCTCCGACAGCCAGATCCTCTACCAGTACGAGATCGACGACCCGGCCGTGTACACCGATGTCTGGCGCGCGGAATCGGCCATGAACCTGCTCGATCACCGCATCTACGAGTTCGCCTGCCACGAAGGGAACTACGGCCTCGAGAACATCCTGCAGGGCGGCCGCTGGAACGATCGCAACAACATCGCGCACACCGGCGGCGACAAGCGCGAGGAATAGCCCCACATCCGCTGCGTCACCCGCCTCCCGTCATCATGTAACGGTGATCGCCGGCGCCGGGCCTGCGAATTGCGCAATCCGGGTGGTCCCTGTACCTTCAGACGATAACAATTGACCGCGCCGGGCCTTTCCGTCGCGCGCGGCGCATCAACTGGGAGGCATACCTGATGAAGACCCGCACACTCGGCATCGCTCTCGCTGGCGTCGCCACGGCCGCGCTGATCGGCGTGACCGCCAACGGCCAGACATCGCGCAACGCCGCGGTCGTCACCCAGGTCACCGTTCCGGCGACCGCGGAGAATTTCCGCCTCGTCGACAACAAGGCCTTCGGCCACGAGCTCTACTACTTCAAGAATTCCAAGGCCGTCGTGCTGATCTCCCACAAGGTCGGGTCGAAGCACATCGCCGCCGCCGCCGACACGATCGAGAAGATCGCCGCCGACTATGCCGATCAGGATGTCGAGGTCTTCCTCATAAACTCCAATCCGGCCGACTCGCGCGAAGCGATCAACGCCGATCTCAAGGCCATCGGCCTTGAAGGCGTCCGCGTCCTCCAGGACGACACCCAGCTGATCGGTGAAAGCCTCGGCATCTCCCGCGAAGCCGAAGCGCTCGTGATCCAGCCCGGCAAGTCCTTCGCCGTCGCCTACCACGGCCCGATCGACAACCGCTTCGCAGGCGAAACGCCCAAGGCCAACGCCAAGGTCAAGGCCGCCTACGTCACCGACGCGCTCGATGCGATCGCCGGCGGCAATGCCGTGAAGGCTTCGTCAGCCGAACTCAAGAGCCCGGCGATCGCCTTCCCCAACCGCGCCCGCAAGGCCGAGTTCGCAAACATCTCCTATTCGGAAACCGTGGCCCCGCTGATCGCCGAGAACTGCGCCGCATGTCACGCCGAAAACGGCATCGCGCCATTCGCGCTCAACAGCTACGAGATGGTCAAGGGCTTCGCCCCGATGATCCGCGAAGTCATCCGCACCGATCGCATGCCGCCCTACAACGCCGACCGCCACATGGGCGAATACAAGGACGACATGAACCTCACGGCCGGCGAGATGCAGACGCTGGTGCACTGGATCGAAGCCGGCGCGCCACGCGGCAGCGGACCGGACATCCTGAAAGCCGAGGTCAAGCCCGCACCCGAATGGCCGCTCGGCGAGCCTGACGCCATCGTCACGATGCCCGAATACGAAATCCCGGCGACCGGCATCGTCGACTACCAATATCCCAAGGTGCAGAACCCGCTGACCGAAGGCCGCTGGCTGCGCGCCTCCACTGTCAATGTCGGCGACCGCCAGGCCGTCCACCACCTGCTCTCCACCGTCGGCAACTACGCCGTCGGCGCTGAAACCACCGTCTATCCGGAGGATACAGGCGTCTGGATCGAACCCGGCGCCGACGTCAGCGCCCAGCTCCACTACACGCCCTACGGCAAGGCCACGACGGACATCTCCCGCGTCGGCATGTACTTCTACCCCAAGGGCGAAGAGCCGAAGTACATCCGCCGCAGCGCTGTGGTCGTGAACTCCGGCATCGAGATCCCGGCCGGCGAAGCGCGCCACAAGGAAGTCGCCTATATGACCTTCCCGGCGGACGCGACGCTCTACACCGTCTATCCGCACGCTCACTATCGCGGCGATTCCATGCAGATCTTCCTGCAGAAGCCGGGCGGCAAGGAAGAGCTCATCCTCTCCCTGCCAAAGTACGACTTCAACTGGCAGCGCGGCTATGACTTCGCCGAGCCCATCCAGGTCAAGCCGGGCACGAAAATCATCACGCGCTACGTCTACGACAACTCGGTGCACAATCCGGCAAACCCGGATCCGACCGAAACCGTCACTTGGGGCGAGCAATCGCACGAGGAGATGCAGTTCACGTCCTTCAGCTACCGCTGGAACGATGAGACCGTCGAGAACCAGACGCCGCAACACCAGGAGGCTCTGCAGGCCTCGCTGATGATCGGCGCCCTCGACAAGAACATCGACGACAAGCTGCAGCGTGCAGAGATCAAAGGCCGCATGGGCCAGATGCTCCTCGCCCAGTTCGACAAGCTGGACGCCGATACCGACGGCGCCCTGTCCCTTGAAGAGCTCAAGCCCGTCGCCTCCATGATGAACCGTGGCCGGCGCCGCGCCGAAGCTGACGGCGTCGCCCCCAGCTAGGCGCCGACAGCCCGAATAAGGCTGATGAAACTGCGCAGGCGGGCCCTTTCGGGTCCGCCTGTTTGCATACTGGCCGCTTGAATTAAGCCGGTATCCACGTTTCAACGGCAACACAAACAGGCTCGCAGACGTCTCCCACCGATAAGCGAAAGATGCGCCCGCTGTGACAACCGCCCCCGTGAACGCCACGCCCCCCGCCCCGGACGCGCTCCGCCTCTCCGGCCTCACCAAGCGGTTCGGCGACAAGACTGCGGTCGACGCCATCGCCTTCCATGTCCGCCCGCGCGAAATCTACGCCCTGCTCGGTCCCAATGGCGCCGGCAAGACCACCACCTTGCGCATGATCGCCGGCCTGCTCGCCTCCGACGGCGGCGACATTTCGATCTTCGGCGTCGACGCGATCAAGGACCCGCTCGCCGCCAAGCAGATCGTCGCCTGGCTGCCAGACGAGCCGCTCCTCTACGACAAGCTGACGGCGTGGGAATACCTTGAATTCATCGCCGGCCTCTGGCGCGTCGACACCAAGCTGGCCGAACAACGCGCCGAAGACCTGCTCAGGCTTCTCGGCCTCTGGGACAACCGCAACGATCGCTGCGAAACCTTCTCGCGCGGCATGAAGCAGAAGGCCGTCCTCGCCGGCGCCCTCATCCACGACCCCAGGCTCCTGATGCTCGACGAGCCGCTGACCGGCCTCGACGCCGCCGCCTCCCGGCAGGTGAAGGACCTCCTTCGCCAGAAGGTCGCCGACGGCGCCTCCGTCATCCTGACGACCCACATCCTCGAAGTCGCCGAACGCATGGCCGACCGCATCGGCATCATCCAGTCCGGCCGCATCCTCGTCGAAGGCGCGCTCGGCGAACTGCAGGCCCGCGTCGGCGCCGAAGGACAGTCGCTCGAAGACGTCTTCCTGTCCCTCACGCGCCAGGCCGAGGCCGAAGCCAGATCGGCAGAACCTGAACCCCAGACATGAACCTGTTCCGGCCCGAACCCGGCGGCGCGCTCTGGCTGCTCCGCAACGAACTCAGACTGTTCTGGCGCAAGGGCGACAAGAAGACGTCCCTGCGCGCCGTCCTGTCGCAGTCGCCGTCGGCTGGCCGGATTCTTCCGCTCATCTTCCGCCCGCTTTCGGAAGTCGTTCCCCCGCCCCCGCTGGGTTCCGCCCCAATGGAGGCGCTCGCGCTCGCTGCGACCTCCGTGATGATCGCCTTCATCGCCACCCTGATCATCTCGCAGGGCTTGCAACGCACGATCGAAGCGATCTACCTGCGCAACGATCTCGATCTCCTGCTCTCAGCACCGCTAAAGGGCTGGACGATCCTCATCGTTCGCTCCGCCGGCGTCGCGATCTCGACCCTGCCGCTCTACGTCTTCCTCCTCGGCCCGCCGATACTTTGGCTCACCCTGCTGAACTCCCCGCTCTGGCTCACCGCCATCCCGACCGTTCTGGCTCTGGCGTTCGGCGGCACGGGCGTCGCCCTCCTGCTCGTCACCGTCCTCTTTCGCCTGATCGGCCCCAAACGCACGCGCATCGCCGCCCAGATCCTCAGCCTCGTGATTGGCGCGGCGATCTTCATCCTGTTCCAGCTGCCCAACTTCAATCGCCGGTTCCGCGAGATCGACGAGGACGAAATGCTGGAAGGCTTCGAGGCGCTGCAGGTGGACGCCGACGCCTTCTACTTCTTCCCGCGCGCGCCGTCACAGGCGACGCCCCTGCAATGCTGCTCGTCACGCTCATCTGCGCCGGTCTGTTCTCGCTCGGCGTCTGGGTCTTTTCCCGCCGCTTCGTCACGGACGCAGCCGCCGTCTCAGCCATGGAGCCGCGCCGCAACACGGCCGCGATCGCATCGCGCGGCATGCGCGCCGGCCTGCTCGCCTCAATCGTCCGCAAGGAGCTGCGCCTCCTCCTTCGCGACACCGTCCTCCTCTCGCGTATCGGCCTGCAGATCGTCTACCTCATCCCCGTCGCCTATCTCCTGATGATGCCGGGCAACGGACAGGCCCGCCCTTCCGGCCTTCGCCCCGGTGCTCACGATGCTGGCCACCTCGCTCGCCGGCAGCCTCGCGTGGATCACCATCTCCGCCGAAGACGCCCCCGACCTCGTCGCATCATCCCCGGCCGGCAAGAAGCTGATCGAACGCGGCAAGATGATCGCCGCCATCGCACCCGTCGCCGTCCTGATGACCATCCCGGTGGCGATCCTCTTCTGGCGCGATCCCGTTGTCGCCGTCTGGTGCGCGCTCGGCGTCGCCGCCGGCTCGACCTGCGCTGCACTCATCGGTCTCTGGCGACAGGTGCCCGGCAACCGCAACAACATCATGAAATCGCGCGGCAAGGGCTCCTTCGCCGTCGCAATGGGTCAGACCTTCGTGGCCCTCGGCCTCTCGGCCACTGTCGGCCTCGGCGCCTATGGCTATCCGTGGCTCGCGATCATTCCCGCCATCCTTTCGGCCGCCGTTTTCGCAGCCGCTTACAAGCCGGCCGACCAGGCCGCCGCCCTCCAGTAGCGCTTCGCCCAGCCGTTATCACGTCCACAAAAGATAAGAGGCCGGGCGCCGCCCGACCTCTCATCGAAACTTTCAGCGCCGCCTAAGCAGCGGCGCAGCCCGGACCTAGCTTGTGAACTTCGATCCGTCCGCCGCCTTCTTGCGCAGGAGGTCAGACACGATAATCGACGGCACGGCCTCCGAAACCCGCTCGACAACCTTCAGCACGCGGTCCGCGCCGACATGGTCGCACAGATACATCGGCCCGCCCTTGTCGGCCGGCCAGCCATACCCGTTCAGCCACACCACATCTATGTCGGATGCGCGCTGCGCCATGCCTTCCTCGAGAATGCGGGCGCCTTCGTTGATCATCGGGAACACACATTCCTCGATGATCTCCTCCTGCGTCACGGTCCGCTGCGGAAGTCCCGACTGCTCGGCGAATTCCTTCACGATCGCCGCGACTTCTTCCGACGGCGAACCGTTGCGCTGTTCGTCATAGTCGTAATACCCGGCGCCCGATTTCTGGCCGCGGCGGTCCGTGCGCTCGCAGATCATGTCGCGAAGCGGGTTGGCCGTCTTCGCGCCCGGCTTCCAGCCGATGTCGAGACCGGCGAGGTCCGACATCTGGAACGGGCCCATGCGGAAGCCAAACGCGTTGAACGCAGCGTCGACATCCCACGGCATCGCGCCCTGCTTCACCAGCTGCTGCGCCGGCAGGCCGCGCGCATACAGGATCCGGTTGCCGACAAAGCCCGGGCACACGCCAACCAGCGCCGCCACCTTGCCGATCTTCTTGGCGAGGTCCATCGACGTGGCGATCACCGTGTCCGACGTCTTGGCCGCGCGCACGATCTCCAGCAGCTTCATCACGTTCGCCGGCGAGAAGAAGTGCAGCCCGATCACGTCTTCAGGCCGCTTGGTCACCGAGGCGATCTCGTTGATGTCCAGCGCCGACGTGTTGGTCGCAAGGATCGCGCCCTGCTTGCAGACCGAATCCAGCTTGGTGAAGATCTCCTTCTTCACACCCATGTCTTCGAACACGGCCTCGATGATCAGGTCGCAATCCGCCAGGTCATCCATGCTCAGCGACGAGGTAATCCGCGCCATGCGCTCCGGCACTTCCTCCATCGGGAACCGCCCGCGCGAAGCCGAACGCTCATAGTTCTTCTGGATGACGCCGGGCCGCGATCCAGCGCTTCCTGCTTCGTCTCCACGATGTGCACCGGAATGCCGACATTCACGAAGTTCATCGAGATGCCGCCGCCCATCGTCCCGGCCCCGATGATCCCGACCTTCTTGACTGGCTTCAGCGGCGTATCCGCCGGCAGGCCTTCCACCACCCACGCCTTCTTCGTGGCGGCCGCAATGTATTCGGCGACGGCTTCTTTGGGTTCGATCGGATCAACAAGCGACATGGGGCTTCCTCAGGACTTCACGGCTGAAATTTCGAGACTTCCGTGCCGTGAAGCACCCTGATCGTCAACCTGACGCGCGCGCATACTGCCAGGCGGCGCAGAGGCCGATGCAGCGGAATTTTCATCCCCCGTGAACCAGCCGCCGCCCTCCGGCGTTCAATCGCACACGCCCGCGCCCCGCGGGCGTCCTTATCGGAGATGTGCAATGAGCAGAACTCGGATGCTGGGTACCGGCCTTGCCCTGACAGGCGCGGGCCTCCTCGCCGCCATGGCGCTGAGAAAGTCGGCGAACCGTCGCCAGCAGCTGGCAAATACCAACGTACGGGACGCAGGCGTCGACAACATGCAGGACCCGCCTGAAAAGTGGGACCGTGTCGATGAAGCCAGCGACTTTCCCCGCCAGCGACCCGCCGGCCTACTGACCGGCCGATCCCGCTTGACCGGCAGGATCGTTCCCCCACACTTCTCCCGGCGCAAGTTCTGAGATCGCAAAACCGCGACCGCGCGCCGGGAGGATTCCATGAGACTGAAATTTCCCCGTATCGCGGCGCTGCGCGACAGCGAGATGTCCGAAGACCAGAAAGAGCGGATGGCCAAGGCGCGCACCGCCACCGGCGATACGCTCAACATCTTCCGCACGCTCATCCGCGCGCCCGACGCTTTCCGCGCCTTCCAGTGGTGGGGCGGCTACGTGCTCGGCCGCAACCATCTCTCGCCGCGCGATCGCGAGATCCTGATCCTCAGAACCGGCTGGCTCTGCAAGTCCGGCTACGAATGGACCCAGCACCACCGCATCGGCCTCGAATCCGGCCTGAACGCCGATGAAATCGAGGCCATCAAGACCGGCGCCCGCGCCGAGAACTGGACCCCGGAAGAACGCGCCCTCCTGCTCGCCGCCGATGAACTCCACCGCGACCAGTTCATCACCGACGACACCTGGGCCCAGCTCCACGGCCATTTCAACGAGCGCCAGCTGATGGACGTCGTCTTCACCTGCGGCCAGTACACGCAGGTCTCCATGATCCTCAACTCGTTCGGCGTGCAGCTCGACAAGGGCCAGAAGCTCGATCCAGACCTCGACCACACGGCCTGACCCCGTCATGGCTGCGAACGGACGACTCAAAGGCAAGACCGCCATCATCGTCGGCGCCGGCCAGACCGCGGGCGACACGATCGGCAATGGCCGCGCCATGGCGATGCGCTTCGCCCAGGAGGGCGCAACTGTCCTCTGCGCCGACCGCAACCTCGAAAGCGCCCGCGAAACCGTCGAGAAGATCGAAGCCCTTGGCGGCAAGGCCATCGCCTGCGAAGTCGACGTGACCGAGACAGCGCAATGCGCCGCCCTCGCTCAGACCGCCCTGGAAAAACTCGGCCGCATCGACATCCTCGTAAACAATGTCGGCGTCGGCCACGGCGACGCCCCGCCCCACGCCATCGACGAGGACACGTGGGATCGCATCATGGACGTCAACCTCAAGTCCATGGTCATGACCATCCGCCACGTCCTGCCCGTCATGCGCCAGCAGAAATCGGGTGCAGTCCTCAATATCTCTTCGCTGGCCGCCATCGCGGGCCACCACATGGTCAGCTACGAGGTCTCGAAGATGGGCGTGAACCGCCTGACGACCGTCACGGCCGGCGGCAACGCCAAGTACAATATCCGCTGCAACTGCATCATGCCCGGCCTCATCGACACGCCAATGGCGATCAATTCCATCTCGAAGACCCGCGGCATTCCGGCCGAACAGCTGCGCGAGGAGCGAAACGCCCGGGTTCCCATGGGTCACATGGGCTCCGCCTGGGACATCGCCAACGCCGCCCTCTTCCTCTGTTCGGACGAAGCCAGCTTCATCACCGGCGCGATCCTGCCGGTAGATGGCGGCATGTCGGTAAGGATCGGCTAGGAACGGCTATCCCCCATAATCGCGGTCCGGCTTGACCCAGTTTATTTTCAATCAATGTAAACCGGTGAAAGCTACAGTCTTGGTTCGATTGGTAGTTCGCGATGTTCAAGAAGAAGAACCAAGGGGGAAGTGCATTATCAGACAGGATCAAGGCCGTCTCCGGCCACGATACGTCTGAAGAGCGGAGCTATGTCGACACCCACATCCGCAAGGGCGACCGCGCCAAGCGTGATCCAACCTACAAGCAGGCGACCATCCAGCTGCGCGGCGGCGAGCGCCTCCCGGTCGTCGTGAAGAACGTCTCGGACACCGGCGCCCGCATCGAATTCTTCAAGGACATACCCCTCTCCGACGTCGTGTACCTGATCGAACCGACCCTCAACATCCAGACCTGGTGCGACGTGGTCTGGGAAGAGGACAACAGCGCCGGCCTGCACTTCATCGAAAGCTGACCCCGTGCGGCGACGCCGCAGCTGTACAATCAGGTCCGCAATCCCCAGTTTCGGGGCATGGATCAGCCAGAACACCCCCCGAAACCGGATACCTGGACCACCATCAAGCGCGGCCTGCGCATCCGGTGCCCCAATTGCGGAAACGGCAGGCTGCTCGCCGGCTACCTGAAACCGGCTGACAGCTGCTCGTCATGCCATGAAGACTTCACCAGCCTGCGTGCCGACGACGGCCCGGCCTGGGCTACGATCATCCTCGTCGGCCACCTCGTCTCGCCCTCATTCCTGCTGTTCGCGACGCCGGACGACACGCTGCGCCTGATCGGCTTCATCATCGTCGTGTCGATCATGCTGGGGCTGACGTTCTTCTTCCTGCCGCGCATGAAGGGTCTCTTCATGGCGCTGATCTGGCGCAATAACGCAGGCGCCGCCGCGATCGACGCGACGACGCCCGACTAGTCTTCTCAAGTCTCGATCGCCCTGCGAAAGCGGCGGTCTAGAAGTCGCCGCTCTTCAGCAGCGCCTTGTCGTCCTCGGTCAGCGGCGTCGCCAGCTTTCCAGCCTTCGGCTTGATCCACTGCTCGACGCTGTCCACGATCGAATAGATCGCAGGCACGATGATGAGCGACAGCACGGTCGACGAGAACAGCCCGCCGATCACCGCCACAGCCATCGGCTGGCGGAACCCGGCGCCCTCGCCAATACCGAGCGCCGTCGGCAGCATCCCTGCAGACATCGCAACCGTGGTCATCACGATCGGACGCGCCCGTTCCTTACAGGCCGCGATGATCGCATCGTAGGTAGAGGTCGTGTACTCCTCCGCCTCGATCGCGAACTCCACCAGCAGGATCGAGTTCTTCGCCGCAACCCCAAGCAACAGCACGCAGCCGATCATCACCGGCATGGAAATCTCCATACCCGTAATGTGCAGCGCCACGAACGCGCCAAGGAAGCAGAGCGGCAGCGACAAGAGGATCGTGATCGGCCGGAAAATCGACCGGAACAGCAGCACCATGACCGAGTAGATCAGCGCAACGCCCGAAAGCAGCGCCACGATGATGCCGCCGAACATTTCCGCCTCGGCCTGCTCGTTGCCGATCCGCGAACGCTCAACGCCCTCCGGCAGGTTCTGCATGGTCGGTGTCCCGTCCACCGCAGACGTCGCCTGTCCGGACGTGTAGCCCGGTCCGAAGTCCGCCTGCACAGACGCGCTCCGCTTGCGGTCAAGACGCGTGATCTTGCCCGGACCAGCCTCGAAGCTGATATCGGCCACCGCGCCCAGCGTGGTCGTCCGCCCGTCGAGCGTCGGAACCCGCAGCTGCGCCAGTTCGGCAAGGTTCGTGCGAACCTCATCCGGCAGGCGCACCCGGATCGGCAGGCGTTGCTCGCCTTCCGAATACTTCGGCGTGTTGGCTTCGATATCGCCGGTGGTTGCAATCCGCGCCACCTGGGCGATCGCCGCCGTGCTGACGTTCAGCCGCGAGGCCTCGCCCGGCTTGGGCCGGATCACCAGCTCCGGTCCCGGAGGCGCCGGGAACATCCGCGGGTTCCGGATCTCTTCGAGCTGACGCATGTCGCGCAGCAGCGCCAGCTGCGTCTCCTCAAGGAGTTCGCCGTCATCGCTGGTCAGCAGGATGTTGACGTCCGATCCGCCCGGTCCGCCGCCCGTCATGAGCGCCGTAACGCGGATGTCGGGGATCTGCTTCAGCTGCGGACGAATGTACTGCTTCAGCTCCTCGGTCGACATCTCATGGCCATCGACCATCACCAGCGTCGCTGATCCCGACGTCACGCCGGAACCCATGCCGGTCATCGCCGCCTCGGATCCGCCGCCGCCAATGGCGATGAAGACATCCTCGGTATCCGGCTGCGCCAGCAATAGCTCGTTCAGGTCCGCCGCGGCCCGCTCCATCTGCGCAACCGTCGTGCCCGGAGGCGCGTCGATCTGGAACTGGATGTAGCCGGGATCCTCTGTCGGAATGAACCCCTGCGGCAGCGTCGCGGCTGCGGCGACCATCGCCAGGAACGAACCCGTGCCGATGACGAAGAACGTGAAGAAGCGATGCTTCAGGCACCAGTGCAGCGGCTTCTCGTAGAACGCCGGCAGCTTGCGCGCATCGTGCGAATGCTTCGGCGTCTTCATGAAGTAGGCGCACATCAAGGGCGTCACGAATCGCGCAATCGCCAGCGAGAACAGGACAGCCACCGCAACGGTGATGCCGAACTCGATGAAGAACTGCCCCGGAATGCCCGGCATGAACGACACCGGCAGGAACACCACCGCAATCGCCGCTGTACACGCCACAACCGCAAGCCCGATCGCATCCGCGCCCTCAAGCGAGGCGCGGAACGGCGTCTGCCCCGCCAGCGTCCGCTTCTGGATGTTCTCGATCTCCACGATGGCGTCATCGACGAGAATCCCGATCACCAGCGTCAGCGCCAGCAGCGTCACCACGTTGAGGCTGAAGCCCAGCAGCGAGATCACGAAGAAAGTCGGGATCAGCGACAATGGCATCGCCGTCGCCGCAATCAGCGTCGCACGCCAGTCGCGCAGGAACAGGAACACAACCAGCGCCGCGAGGATCATGCCCTCGATCAGCACCGCCTCGGTCGCATGGAAGTTCGCGCGCGTATCATCCGTGATCGAGAAGATCTTGGTGATCTCCAGCCCCGGATACTGCGCCTCCAGCTCCTCGATCGACTCCAGCACGCCATCCTCGACATCGACCTCGGACGCCGTATCCACCTTGACGATGTTGAAGCCGGCGACCGGCCTGCCGTTCAGGCGCGCAAACCCGCGCACCTCGCCCGTCCCGTCGCCAACGCTGGCGACGTCCGCAAGACGCACATAGGTGCCGTTGCGGATCGGGATCTGGAGATCGCGAATGCCCTCGACCGAAATCGACTCGCCAATCACCCGCAGCGTCGTTTCAGCCCCGCCAACCTCGGCGCGGCCGCCGCCATAATTGCGGAAATACTGCCGCAACGCGCCGTTGACCTCCGCCGCGATCACGCCAAGCGACGCCATCCGCACAGGGTCCAGCGTCACGTTGATCTCGCGATCGACGCCGCCCACGCGCTGCACCTGCCCTACGCCGCGAACGGCCTGAAGATCGCGCGAAATGCGGTCGTCGATGAACCAAGACAATTCGCTCGGCGTCATCTGCGGCGCGCTCACCGCAAATGTCATCAGCGTGCCGCCGGTGAAGTCCGGCGCCGAAATGATCGGCTCCTGGATATCGGCCGGCAACTCGATTCGGATCTGGTCGATGCGCGATTGCACATCGTCCTTCGCCTTCTGCAGGTCTGTTCCGATCTCGAACTGCACGATCGTCGTCGACGCGCCAAGCGACACGTCCGACTGGATGATGTCGATATTCGGCAGCGTGGCGATGGAGTTCTCCACCAGCCGCGTGACCTGGTTTTCCAGCTCGGTCGCCGCCGCGCCTTCCTGCGGCACGGTCACGATCACCGCCGGGAAGGCGATGTTCGGGAATTGTTTGATGGGAAGCTGCGTGTAGGAAAAGATCCCTGCAATCGTCAGCAGCGTGAATGCGACGACGACCGGAATGGGATTCCGGATCGCCCAGCTCGAGACGCGAAGGTTCATTGCTGGCCCGCCTGCCCCACATTGGCGACGCCGCGCGCTTCATCGTTCTCGACAGGCTGGATCACATCGCCTTCGAGCTGGAAAGCAGCCCCGGTCGCCAGCACACGCGTACCCGCCGGCGGCCCTTCGACCACCTGCACGTACTCGCCAATCCGTTCGCCAAGTTTCACCGGCGCACGCTGCAGCACGTTGTTCTCGTCCACGCGCATCAGCACCGGGCCGCCCGCTTCATAGCGCACGGCGCCCGCCAGCACGGTCAGGATCTCGTCCTGGTTGCCGGCAAACCGCGCCTCGGCAAAGCTGCCGGCGCGCAGCGCTTCATCATACGGCAGCTCGATCCGCGCGCTGCCCAGACCCGTGCGCTCATCGACGCGCGGGCTCAGGAAGCGGATCTCGCCCTCGAACACTTCGCCAGTCGGCAGGCTCACAAACGCCTTCTCGCCAACCTCGAGGTGCGCCAGCTGGATATCCGGCAGCTCCGCATCCAGTTCGACAAGGCCCTCGCGCGCAATCCGGAAATACGGCGCCATCGAGCCGGCCGTTGCGATCTCGCCCGGACGCAAATTCCGCTCGAGGATCACGCCCGCAACCGGCGCACGAAGCGTCATCCGCGACTGCCGCACGCGCATCTCGTTGACCGCAGCCTCCGAAGCGTTGACCGCAGCCCGCGCCTGCGCCGCTTCCATGCGGCGCATCTCGATCATCTCGGCCGACATCGCGCCGGCTTCGCCAAGGCTCTCGGCGCGCGCCAGCTGGCTTTCCTTGAACTCCGCCGTCGCAGCCTGCGTCGCCATTGTGGCTTCGGCCTGCGCGATCTGGGCCTGCAGCAACGCGCCGTCCAGACGCGCCAGACGCGCGCCCTTCTCGACCTGGTCGCCTTCGTCGACATAAACCTCGGCCACGCGGAAGCCCGAAAGCTCCGAACCGACAGCCGCTTCCTCGCGCACGACGAGGCGTCCCGTCGCGACGATTTCTTCCGACAGGCTGCGGCGCTCGATGCGCGTCACGCGCATGCTCTGCTCACTGCCCTCAGTCGCCCTGGCCGCCTGAGTCGCCTCGCCCTGCGGAGCTTCCGCCGCAGGCGCGGGCTTCTGGCCGCAGGCGCCAAGCGCCAGCGAGAGCGCGACCACGCCGACGCCCGTTTTCATCAGATTGCGCGAATGCATGTTTTGTTATCCTTGCGCGTTTCGGGGAGTATTTATCTAGTATTTTGTTTTATATTGCGTTTCCGGCTGTCCCGCCGGTTGCTCAGACCACTGCGTCAATTTCGCCGTCCACTGACGTTTCATCGGCGAACGATATCGACCTCACTGCTCCGATACACTACTTCAGCAGTGTTGGAAACTCCAGCGTTTCCATATCTCACGCCCCTATGGCTCGAAAAGGTGGTCATCGCGTTAAATGGATCAAGTTTTCGCGCGCAATTGCATGAACGTGTGGCCTTTCTGACATGGTTACAGCCGCTACTCCCGCCGAGGATAACGACCTGCGAGACCGTATCCTGTCAGCAGCGAAACGAATCTTTCTCGAAGGCGCCCCCGAAACCGCAACCATGGACGCCGTCGCCCAGTCGGCCGGCATGTCGAAGAAGACCATCTACCGCGAGTTCAAGAGCCAGCTTGAGCTCATGATCGCGCTGATGAAGGAAAACCGCACCGACTTCGGCCAGATCCCGCCGCCCGACCCCAACGAACCGCTCGACGAACAACTCACCCGGCTCATCGTCCGCGTCGTGTCCTACGTCATGGCGCCAAACTCGATGGCGCTGATCCGCCTGATCGTCTCCGAAATCCGCCGTTACCCCGAACTCCTCAAGGAGCACAAACAGCGCGGCCTGCCCGTGGAAGTCGTCGCCGACTGGTTCCGCCACGACATCGTGAAAGCGGCCTACGACTTCGACGATCCCGAGGACGCCGCCGCCATGGTCATCGGCATGGTTGTCCAGGATGCCCCGTTCAAGCTGATCTTCCTGCCGACCGAAACGCTGCCGGACGAAGAACTCGAACGCCGCGCGCGCACTGGCGTCAGGATTTTCCTGCGCGGCATCGCCAAGGCCTAGCCTTCCGCCCGCCTACCAGCGCTTCTCCAGCTTCGACCGCAGCCAGATCGCTGCGCCGTTGATCACGATCATGAACGCCAGAAGGATCAGGATCGCAGCCGACGTGCGCTCCTCCCACGCCACTTCCGCGCTGTCCGACCACAGGAAGATCTGCACCGGCAGCGCGCTCGCCGGCTCGGTGATGCTGGACGGGATCTCGGTCACGAACGCCACCATGCCGATCATCAGCAGCGGCGCCGTCTCGCCCAGCGCCCGCGCCATGCCGATGATCGAGCCCGTGAGGATGCCCGGCGCGGCGTTCGGCAGCTTGTGGTGGAACACCGCCTGCGTATGCGACGCGCCAAGGCTCAGCGCCCCGTCATAGATGCCGCTCGGCACAGCCTTCAGCGCAGCCCTCGTCGCAATCATGATCGTCGGGAAGGTCATGAACGCCAGCACGATCCCGCCCACCAGCGGCGCAGACCGCGGCATGCCGAAGAAGTTCAGGAACACCGCCAGGCCAAGCAGGCCGAACACGATCGACGGCACCGCCGCCAGGTTGTTGATGTTGATCTCGACGAAGTCCGTCATCCGGTTCTTTGGCGCATATTCTTCCAGATAGACCGCCGCGCCCACGCCCAGCGGGAACGCCAGCACAAACGTCACCAGCATCGTCAGCAGCGAACCGACAATTGCGCCCGCAACGCCCGCCAGCTCAGGGTCACGGCTGTCAGGCGCGGTAAACAGCGTCCAGTTGAACTGCGACTTGATCTCGCCGCTCGCCTTCAGCTCCTGCGCCCAGGCGATCTGGTTGTCTGAAACCCGACGCAGCGATTCGTCGATGTCGGTGGTCAGATTCCCCTTCAGGTACTGGTCGAGGTCGTCCGACACCGGCGCCGTCACGGTCATCGTGGTCCCGACCAGCGACGGATCGGTGAACACCTGCTGGCGGATGATGTCGGTCGCCCCCGACGTCGACACCAGCCCAAAAGCCTCCTGACGCCGCTGCCGGTCGTCGCCGACATCGAAGCGCTCATAAAGGGCGTCCTGCACCACCGCGCGATAATTCGCCAGACGCAGCGCATCGGGATCCCGCTCACCGCTCGGATCAAGCTCCTCCTCGTCCAGCACCACCTCGAATGTGATGACGTTCTGCGTGAACGCGCTGATGCCCGTACCCACGATGCTCGACATCAGCCAGACCAGCGCAGCGATCGCAAACGCAATCGCGGCGACGCCAAGCGCATGGAAAACGGAGTTGGCCCTGCGCCGCTTCTTCAGCATCGCCACCGCGCGCGCGGTCGTATGTGGTGACCCGCTACTCATACTTTTCCCGGTATTTCCTGACGATGTTGAGCGCGAACACGTTCAGCACCAGCGTGATGACAAACAGGACCAGACCCAGCGCGAACGCCGCGCGCGTCTTGGCGCTGTCGAATTCCTGGTCGCCCGTCAGCAGCGCCACGATCTGCACCGTCACGGTCGTCACCGCCTCAAACGGGTTGGCCGTCAGGTTCGCCGCCCGCCCCGCCGCCATCACCACGATCATCGTCTCGCCAATCGCGCGGCTGATCGCCAGCACGAACGCGCCCATGATCCCGGGCAGCGCAGCCGCGAACACCACGTTGCTCGTCGTTTCGAACTTGGTTGCGCCCAGCGCGTAGGAGCCGTCGCGCATGGTTTGCGGCACGGCATTGATCACATCATCCGACAGCGACGACACCAGCGGGATGATCATCACGCCCATCACCGAACCCGCCGCAATCGCGCTCTGGGTGGGCGCCTCGAATCCCATCGATTCACCAAACGCCCGGATCGTCGGCCCCACAGCCAGCAGCCCGAAGAAGCCGTACACCACTGTCGGAATGCCCGCGAGAATCTCGATCACCGGCTTGACGATCGAACGCACCCGCTTGTTGGCGTATTCCGACAGGTAGATCGCAATCATTAACCCGATCGGCCCGGCGACGACGATCGCCACGGCCATCACCAGGAACGTGCCCGTAAACACCGGCACGGCGCCGAACGCGCCCGACTGCCCCTGCTGGTCCGCACGCAGCGCCGTCTGCGGCGACCACTGCAGCCCGGTCAGAAACTCGATCGGCGACACCTCGGCGAAGAACAGGATGCTCTCGTAAAGAAGCGAAGCGATGATCCCCAGCGTCGTCAGGACGGCGACAACCGAGCACGCCCCAAGCGCCGCCTGCACGATGCGCTCGACATGCGTGCGCGCCCTAAAGTCAGGCCGCGCCAGCGTATAGGCGATCGCAAACATCCCCAGCGCGGTGGCCGCGACCAGCGCAAACGCCACCAGGCGCGACATGTCGGGCGCAAAGGTCAGGAGCAGGCTGAGAACGACGAACGTCGGAATGCCGATCAGCCAGCCCGCGAGGTAACCGTGATACCCGGCGCGCGAATGCATCCGCACGCCGCTTGTGCTGGCGCGCACCAGCGCCGCCCGTCTCGACAGGAAGAACCCGCCGATGACGGCCAGCGCTGCAAATACGAACAGTCCGATCAAGCCGCAGCCCCGCTTCTCGATCCGTTAGCGCACGGATGAACCGCCTTATGCAGTTCTACTCCTCGTGCGCATACCCCGTCCCTGTGACAACAGCGTCACGGTAGGCGGCCCGCGCCTCATCCGTCGCCGGAACAAGGCCGATTTCCTCGAGATAACCGCCCTCGCCCGCCGCCTCATCCGACAGGAATTCCAGCGCATACTGGCGAATGGCCGGTATTTCCTCCATGTGAGACGCCTTCACATAGAAGAACAGCGAGCGCGAAATCGGGTAGTCGCCGGTGGTGATGTTCTCGAAGCTCGGCTCGGCCCCATCCACCGTCGCACCTTTGATCTTGTCCGTGTTCTGGGCAAGGAACGAATAGCCGAACACCCCAACCGCGGTAGGCGTGTTGACCAGCGTCTGGACGATGACGTTGTCGTTCTCGCCGGAATCGATCCAGCGGCCATCCTCACGCACCGTGTGGGCTGCAGCCAGGAAGGCGTCCTCGTCGCTGTCGGCCAGCGCCGCAAGGCAAGGATACGCCTTCGCGCCGCCTTCCATGGCGATCTCGACGAACGCATCGCGCGTGCCCGATGTCGGAGGCGGGCCATAGCCCTCGATCGTCTCGTTCGGCAGCGACGGATCGATCTCCGACCAGTTGTTGTAGCCGTTCGCGACCATCGTGCAGTCATCGTCCGATGTCGGCAGTTCCTTGGCGAACGCCTGGTAGACCTGCTTCAGCGACAGATTGAATTCCGGCCCTTCGCGCAGGTTGCCGATGACGATGCCGTCATAGCCGATCATCACCTCGACGACCTCGTCCACCCCGTTGGCGTGGCAAGCGGCAAGCTCGCTCTCCTTCTGGCGGCGCGAGGAATTGGTGATGTCCGGCGTGTCCATGCCGGCCCCGTCACAGAACAGCTTGTGACCGCCGCCCGAACCCGTCGATTCGACCACGACGTTGACGCCGGTCTTGTTCTTGAACTCCTGCGCCACCTTGGTGGAGAACGGATACACCGTCGACGATCCAACGATCCGGATCTCGCTGCGCGCCGTGCTCGCCGCCGCATCGCTGTTCGCCTCGCCGGCCGCGCTGACCGCCTTCGCCGCCGCATGCCGCCAGACCAGCCGCAAACACGCCGCCAGCAAGTAGGGTTCTGAGTTTCATGAATTTCTCTTCCGCTTGCGCAAGACGCCCAAAGGGCAAAGGCTTCGCCTGCCGGCCACTCCTGCCAATGAATGACGAAGCTTTTGTGACAGTCACTAGAAGTCGAACTGAAGACGCACAGTTACACCAGAAACATCATCGGATTCGGTCCCGGCGACGACCTGCTGCGCGAACGCAGGGTCCAGCCCCGACGTGCTCGCGCCATAGCTCACATCGTTCCAGAACGCGTTGATTCCCAAGCGGGAATACGCCGTCGGCCACCAGTCGGCGCCCAGCACCAGCGTGTCCAGCTCGCCGCCGTCCAAGCCGCCATCGCGCTGGTCGATCGAATCCAGCCTCGCGACAAAGGACCACGCCCCGTTGCCGCCCTCGCCCAGCGGCGCATCCACCTTAGGCCGGTCGAACCGCCCGCCCTTGTAGGTCCGCTCGCCGCCCAGGATCATGCCGGCCTCGAGGTAATAGCCATACAGCGTCGGGTCGCCGACCGCGCACGCCGCGCAGTCCGCATCCGTCACGCCGTATTCCGCAGCCCCCCAGAAGCGCGACACGATCACCGCGGCCTCCGCCCCATAAAACGCATCACTGTCGGCGATCGCGCCGGTCGAGATCACCCGCCCGGGAATGTGCGCGTACGGCCGCTGCCGATACCGGATCAGCCCCGAATCATCGCCCTGCTCGCGATAGCGCGCCGACGCCCCAAGGTGCACCAGGCCATCCTCGCCAAAAGGAACCGCATAAGTCCCGCGCGCGGCCAGCGCCGTGCCGCCGTCGACCGCATCCGATTCGAGGTTCTCCCCGAACACGCCGGCAGCGAACGTATAGCGCTCGCCCGAGCGCTGCGCCTGCACGCCAATCCGGCGATCAAATTCGAACGCGTCGGAAAACGCCGTCCGCTCATACGTGGACGTGAACCGGCCCGAGGTGATCTCGTCGAATGAGTTGGGCGTCTTCATCTGCCCGGCCCGCAACTCCCAGCCGTTCGCCACGGCAAAATCGAGATAGACGTCAGTCGCGGAAACCTCGCCCGAACTGTCAGTCGCCAGCTCGGCCTTGTAGCTGATGGCGCTCGAGAGATCCCCGGCCACCGCAAGCCGGATCGTGCGCGCCTCGCCCGCCGATACGTCGAAGTCCGCCCGATCAGCGTCCAGCACGCTGTAATCCAGCTGCACCCGCCCCGAGAGCTTGAGCGTCGGCTCCTGGGCCGCAGCCACAGGCGCGCCAAGCGCCGAAACTGCGCCAACGGCGATTGCAGAAATCGTGAAGGTACGTGTCATGAGCCAGCCGCCCCGAATTCGCTAGATGAGCCCTGTTTGCCTCTGCCCGCGGCTGTGCGACACTTGCATGACGCTTTGATGACACTGACGCGACGTCCACCAAAATAAATCCGTATGCGGACGGTATGTCGCGGTTCGACCGGACGCGCCTCGCCCATGCCTGCTGTGAATTCTCTGTCTGCAGGTGCAAAGCCTTTCCGTTCGCGGTAAGTGTGTCGCGAAAAGCCGACAGCCGGCCACAAGACCGGGACCACAGGGAGCGACCACTTGCGAGAGATCCAGCATTTCATCAGCGGCAAAGCCAATGCGGGCCACTCCGGCCGTCATGGCGATGTCTATGATCCCAACACCGGCAAGGTGCAGGCGAAGGTCACGCTCGGCGGCGAAAAGGAAGTGGCCGACGCGGTCGCCGCCGCGAAGAAGGCCTTCCCCTCATGGGCCGCCTCCAACCCGCAACGCCGCGCCCGCGTCATGTTCGAATGGAAGCGCCTGATCGAAGCCAACATCGACGAGATGGCGAAGCTCCTCTCCTCCGAACACGGCAAGGTCGTCGCCGACTCCAGAGGCGACATCCAGCGCGGCCTCGAAGTCGTCGAGTTCGCCTGCGGCATCCCCCACCTCCAGAAGGGCGAATACACCGAAGGCGCCGGCCCCGGCATTGACGTCTATTCGATGCGCCAGCCCTTGGGCGTCTGCGCCGGCATCACGCCGTTCAACTTCCCGGCCATGATCCCCTGCTGGATGTCCGCCGTCGCCATCGCCTGCGGCAACACCTTCGTCCTCAAGCCGTCGGAGAAGGACCCGTCCGTCCCCGTCCGCCTCGCCGAACTCTTCCTTGAAGCCGGCGGCCCGGAAGGCGTCCTCAACGTCGTCCACGGCGACAAGCAGGCCGTCGACGCCATCCTCACCCATCCAGACGTCAAGGCTGTCTCCTTCGTCGGCTCGTCCGACATCGCGCAATACGTCTATTCAACCGGCGCAGCCCACGGCAAACGCGTCCAGGCGATGGGCGGCGCCAAGAACCACGGCGTCATCCTGCCCGATGCCGACATGGACCAGGCGGTAAAAGACATCGTCGGCGCCGCCTACGGCTCGGCCGGCGAACGCTGCATGGCGCTCCCTGTCGCCGTCACCGTGGGCAAGAAGACCGGCGATGAATTCGTCGAGCGCATGATGGACGCCGCCAAGGCGCTGAAGGTCGGCCACTCCACCGACGCCGACGCCCATTACGGCCCCGTCGTCTCCGCAGCCCACCGCCAGCGCATCGAGGACTACATCCAGATGGGCGTCGACGAAGGCGCCGACCTCAAGCTCGACGGCCGCGGCCTCAAGCTGCAGGGCTCCGAAGACGGCTACTTCATCGGCCCGTCCCTGTTCGACAATGTGAAAGCCGGGATGAAATCCTATCAGGACGAAATCTTCGGCCCCGTCCTCCAGGTCATGCGCGCCGAGACGCTCGAGGAAGCAGCCGCCCTCCCGTCCAACCACCAGTACGGCAACGGCGTCGCCATCTTCACCCAGAACGGCCGCGCCGCCCGCGAGTTCGCCCAGCAGGTCAATGTCGGCATGGTCGGCGTCAACGTGCCCATCCCGGTGCCCGTCAGCTACCACACCTTCGGCGGCTGGAAGCGCTCCGCCTTCGGCGACACCAACCAGCACGGCCCCGAAGGCGTAAAGTTCTGGACCAAGATCAAGACCGTCACCCAAAGATGGCCCGAAGGCGAGCAGGAAGACTCAAGCTTCATCATCCCGACGATGAGGTAAGAGGACGAACGAGCACATGGGGGAGGTTGCACTACAGCAACCGGGAGAGAACGATGAGCGGTGAAACCATTGCGCTGGCCGTGGGGTCGTTGTGTGCGCTGCGGTTTCTGACGCACGTATTCGTCGTCTTTAGCACTCCAGACCCGACGCTACCGAGTTACCTGCGGCCCGGGTATCGGTCGAAGGGTTTCGTCGACAAGCTGAAGATGGCTGTCGGTGGCATCGCACTATTCGCCGGCGCGTGGATCGTATCTGCGCAAGTTTTCGATGTGCTGATTTGGTGGCTGCCGCGAGAATGGGGTTTCGAGGATAGTGAAGGATACTGGACCAGTTACCGAACCTACCTTCAACACTTCGCGGGATTCTGGGGCGGCCTTTATGGTGTTTCTGAAATCCATAAAGTTCCTCGACGACTCCGGCGATTGGCGGACCAAGCGGAAAGGAGATCCACATGACTGACGAGGAGGTAGCCCAAATTGCCGAGAAGGCGGCATCGTATCCTGTCGGAAGCCGTGAGAACCCCATCCGCACGTTTCAGCCGTCCGGCTCAGAATTCTACCTCCAACGGCTTCGCACTAGTTCCGGTCGACCGCTGCAATATCGACGGCGCGGTAGTGTAGGTGTCGGGCCTTACGACAATATTCTCGACGAATATCAGATCAGGGATCCCGATTCGAACGACATGACTTCAATCTTTATCGACATGTATCACATGTTCTACGACGACGCGCGCTCGCCGCCAGGATTGCAGCTTCTTCCATCAAGAAAAAAATAGGATCGACGGCGCTGCCTCATCACTACTTCCAATCAGTCTTCACCCGCGGTTGCCCTTTTGCCCACAGCCTACCTCATCGCCTCGACCCTCCTCGCCGCCGGCGCGCTGCTCCACCTCTGGGCGGTCGTCACCGGCCCGAAGGCGCTGACCCTCATCGGCGCCAACAAGCGCATCGTCCTCGCGCGCGAGAACGGCTCGGCGCTGGCGTGGACCGTCAGCCTCACCTTCGCCGCCTTCATGGCCGGCCTTGCATGGATGAGCTTCGATCAGTGGCGCGGCGTCGATGACGGCGTCGCCCGCGTCCTCCTATCCGTCTTCGCCATCATCTTCATCCTGCGCGGCCTCTACGTCTTCCTCATGCTGCCCAAGGTGAACTGGAAGATCCCGCGCGACCGCGTCTTCGTAGTTATCTCAACCGGCGCGCTGATCATCGGGGCCGCCCTCGCCGCAGGCCTCTGGGGTCCCCAGCCATGAAAGAGATCAGGGGCACAGTCACAGGCGGCTGCCAGTGCGGCGCGGTGCGCTATCGCACAGACGTCATGCTCGACAACGCACACCTCTGCCATTGCCGCATGTGCCAGAAGGCCGTCGGCAACATCTTCGCCGCCCTCGTCGCAACGCCGAACGCCAGCCTCACCTGGACACGCGGCCAACCCTCGGTCTTCAAGAGCTCCGACCACGCCGAACGCGGTTTCTGCAACCAGTGCGGCACGCCGCTCTTCTACAACAGCCTCGACAACGACCGCATCAACCTCACCATGGGCTCCCTCGACAACCCCAACCAATTCCCGCCCGGCGGCGAAGTCGGCGTCGAGGCAAAGGTCGACTGGCTCAACTCCATCACCCAATTCACCGACAGCGCCGAAACCGGCGCAGAAGGCGACAAAGCCTGGGCCGAATCCATCCGCCAGACCTCACGCCAACACCCCGATCATGATACGGATGACTGGCCGCCGAAGTAGGTTGAGGCCTATCATTCCGTATTCCCCGCGAAGGCGGGGATCCGGCCAGCGAACGTCAGTTCGCTTCGAACCCATAAGGCGCTCGCGCGCCTGACCAGACCCCCGCCTTCGCGGGGGGACACCGCATAGAGGGTTAAGCGATTGAACTGCTGTCGAGCCTGCCCGTGAATACGCTGATCACAGCGCTTGTCATATCGGTCGGCGTTTCTTGCCCTGCAGCACACGCCTGCTCGCGAGACTTCGGTCCGGGCTGGGAACAACGCGCAATCGACTCAGCCGAATTGATCTTTATCGGGAGGCTCACAAACAGCCACCAGTCGGAAGGGTTTCCACACCGGCCAGACTGGCGCGAATTCACGTTCGCAGAGTTTGAAGTGACCCATTGGGTAAAAGGAAGCGCGGAAAGCGAGTTTCTGGCAGTCCGGTTCGCCAATTGGCCGGTCCATGGATGCGGTGTCATCTTTGATCTCCCGATCGGTGAAACCGAGATCGTGTTCGCCAGAACGGAAGAAGATGGAATTGACGGCTGGTTTGAAGGATACGCAGTACTCGCAAAGCTTCACGATCCAGTCGTCAAGGAACTCATGAGCGGAATTCCCGACCCGACCGAATATCCGCCGCCCCCGCCATCAACAAAAGTCGAACCGGAGTACAAATGACCGACTTCAAAACCCTAACCCTCGAAACCGCAAGCCGCATCGCGACGATCACCCTCAACCGTCCCGACAGCCTCAACGCGCTCAACGCAGAAGTTATGCGCGAAGTCGTCGCCGCGATCCGCTCGGTGGAAGAAAACCCCAGCCTCGCCGTCACCATCATCACCGGCGCGGGCCGCGCCTTCGCCGCCGGCGCCGACATCAAGGAGATGCAGCCGCAATCCTTCTCAGACATGTTCCTTGCCGACTACTTCGCCGGCTGGGACTATGTCGCCAACGCGCGCAAGCCGATCATCGCCGCAGTCAACGGCTTCGCGCTCGGCGGCGGCTGCGAACTCGCCATGATCTGCGACCTCATCATCGCCTCCGACAAGGCCAAGTTCGGCCAGCCCGAGATCAAGCTCGGCGTCGCCCCCGGCATGGGCGGCTCCCAGCGCCTCACCAAGGCCGTCGGCAAGGCCAAGGCGATGGACCTCGTCCTCACCGGCCGCATGATCGACGCCGCAGAGGCCGACCGCATCGGCCTTATCTCCCGCCTCGTCCCCCACGACGACCTGATGGCCGAAGCCCAGAAGGCCGCCGAGGAGATCGCCTCCTACTCCATCGTCGCCTCGATGGCCGCCAAGGAAATGGTCGCCCGCGCCCTCGAACTCCCCACCACCGAAGGCGTCAAGTTCGAACGCCGCCTCTTCCACGCCCTCTTCGGCTCCGCCGACCAGAAAGAGGGAATGGACGCCTTCATCAACAAGCGCGACGCGAAGTTCGAGGATCGGTGATGCGGACTGTCCGTCGTCCAATAAGTGTAGGCCTTGGCTTTGCGGCACTCCTCGCGCTCGCCGACACCAACATCGCGACGGGACAAACCGAGGCACTGGCGACGAAAGACACATGTGCCATCTTCGTGTCTCCGGAGAGGTACGACGGAAGCTTGATCGAGATCGAAGGCGTCTACGCGACCGACGGATTGACATTTGCCGGACTGCTGAACCGAGAATGCGATGCCCGTGCATTGGGGCTTCGATGGGATGACGCCGAACATGATCCTGCGCGGAAACAGCTAGTCGCCGGGAGGCCGATTTTGCGCGAGACTCGCGATGGGACGCTGTGTAGCAGGGCCCATCGAAATGCCTGTACGCGTGCGCGGAAAGCTGCTCGCGGATCCTTCGCGCCAGCGGCTGGACGGTTGATGTTGGCAAGATTCTGTACGTCGGTGATCCAATGACGGAGAACACTTGCGATCGCCCGGATAACGTTAGGGACAATTAGTGCAGCTAACCGAAGAACAAACCCTAGTCGTCGAAACCGCGAAGCGCTTCGCCGAGGAACGCGTCGGGTAAGGTTTCACTATGCGCCGACCACAAGGTTCAGAGCGTTGATGGAGTATCTGCTTTTAAGTGCGTTTGTTGCCGCGGCGGCAGTCTGGGGAGGCGTTCTCGCTTTTATCATACCGTTGCAAACACCCATCTCGCTCGACGACAAAAAGACCTCTGTAGAGGACGAAGTGGCCCAAGGCTGGCTCCGGCGAACCATTCGGGTCGTATACGTTGTAGGCTGGCTCGGTTTGTTTCTTGTCTATGTCGGGGCCAAGCTCGCAATCGTGCTGTTTCTGCTCTCCGCGCCTGGCATCGCAGCATTGGAACTCTTCAGATCTGAATTGACAGGCCTATTGCATAGCAATTTTCTAATGCTGGCCCTTTTTGGCGTCCCTATGGTGACGTGCACTATCGCGAGATCGATTCGCGAACGAATGAAACGGCAACGCATGGGCGCTTCCGGCGCAGAATGACTTAGAGATGACCCTAACCGAAGAACAAACCCTGATCGTCGAAACAGCGAAGCGCTTCGCCGAAGAACGCCTCGCCCCCCACACGGCGAAGTGGGAAGACGAGGCCACGCTCGACCGCGCCACGCTGGAAGCCCTCGCCGAGCTCGGCTTCGGCGGCATCTACGTCGCCGAGGATGTCGGCGGCTCCGCCCTCTCGCGCTTCGACGCCGCCCTCATCTTCGAACAGCTCTCGCGCGGCGATGTCTCCCACGCCGCCTTCCTGTCGATCCACAACATGGTCGCCTGGATGATCGACAGGTTCGCATCCGACGACGTCCGCAAGGCATGGCTCCCCAAACTCACAAGCATGGAAACCATCGCCTCCTACTGCCTCACCGAACCCGGCGCCGGCTCCGACGCCGCCAGCCTCAAGACCTCGGCAAAAAGAGACGGAGACCACTACGTCCTCAACGGCGCCAAGGCCTTCATCTCCGGCGCCAACTTCTCCGACATCTACGTCGCCATGGTCCGCACCTCCGATGACGGCGCGCGCGGCGTCTCCACCCTCATCGTCGAGAACGGAACCGAAGGCCTCTCCTTCGGCGCGCCGGAAAAGAAGATGGGCTGGCGCGCCCAGCCCACCGCCATCGTCTCGTTCGATGATTGCCGCGTCCCCGCCGCCAACCGCGTCGGCGATGAAGGCGCAGGCTTCAAATACGCCATGGCCGGCCTCGACGGCGGCCGCCTCAACATCGCCGCGTGCGCCCTTGGCGGCGCACAGATGGCGCTCGAAAAAGCCTATGCCTACGCGCAGGAACGCCGCCAGTTCGGCAGGGCCATCCTCGATTTCCAGGCCACCCAGTTCAAGCTCGCCGACATGGAAACCGAACTCCAGGCCGCCCGCGCACTTCTCTACACCGCCGCGCAAAAGCTCGACGCCAAGGCGCCCGACGCCACCAAGTTCTGCGCCATGGCCAAGCGCTTCGTCACCGACACAGCCTTCAAGGTCGCCAACGACGCCCTCCAGATCCACGGCGGCTACGGCTACCTCGCCGACTACGGCATCGAACGCATCGTGAGAGACCTCCGCGTCCACCAGATCCTGGAGGGCACCAACGAAGTCATGCGCGTCATCATCTCCCGCGAGATGAGCCGCACCTGATCGGCCGCTCACGTCATTCCGGGCGAAGCCCGGACGTGATCCGGGGGCCGCAGACCCGGAACCCAGCCCATCCGACGAGACTTCCCCCCGCTCATCCCGACGAAAGTCGGGATCCAGTCCTCAGGATAAAGCCGGGCGCCGCCCGACCGCATCTCCTCCTGCGCACAATGGATTCCGGCTTCCGCCGGAATGAGCGGTGAGAGAAACCTCCTGGATATCCCCCAATCAATCCAACACCCCTCCGCCCACACTACATTCCTCAAATCGCGCTTCACGAAGGGCAGGCCAACCAACCTGAAGCGCGGGGCGAAACGTCCGCGCCAGCAAGCCGGGTCCACACCACCCGGCAAAGCAGCAAAGACCGACCGCCGCGGGCGCGCTGGCGACAGCAAACCTGAACTACGAACGACAACAAACAAAGCTGAAGCCAGCGCCCCGCGCCCTTCACTTCACCCTTACCTCCAGATGCAAACGCGCCATGGAGCTTTCGGCGCATCCGCCAGCGACAAGCGGCGCTCCCACACGCCCCCTAACCGCCAGGATTCTGCCGCTCCCATTCCAGGTCCCACTCGTAAAGCAGAAACGGCTGCGGATTGTCGTCCGGATCGCTGGCCGAGCCGAACAGCGCCTTGCCTTCGACATTGTCGCTCGCCGTCCCCAGCCACGCGTAGGCCAGCCCCCGCTCCCGCGCGAGTTCAACCATTGCATCCAGCAACTTCCGCCCGATGCCCTTGCGCCTATAGGCCTCGTCCACCCCGACCTCGTTGATGAACATCTGCCACGGCTTGTCCGGATGAACGTAGATGAACGACGAACACATCCCCACCACGCGCCCGTCCGCCTCGGCGAAAACCATCTCGTGCCGCGGACACGCGAGGAAGTCCTCGAGGCTGTCCGCGCGGATCGCGTGATCGAACACATCGACCGTCACCTTATCCAGCAGCCGCGCAGTCTCCCGATCCAGCCGGTGTATCACAACGTCCATGTCGCGTTCCTCCCTGCCGCGAGCTTACACAGGGCCGCCCCGGGAAGAAGTCCTCCACCACGAAGTGGGGGAGGTGGATCGCGGCGCAGCTGCGAGACGGAGGGGGCAAGCACACACCCCTCAACCGCGTTCCCCGCGAAGGCGGGGACCCGGCCAACGGCCAGAGGCCGCTTCAATCCAGACACCCCAGCACGACGACAATCGGGCCAGCGCACCGGACCGCCCTGCCGATGCGGAACACGCGTCTCCCGCCCCCCAAAAGGATGACACCGCCCCCATCCCCCGCTAATCCTCCCGGACAAGGGAGAAACGCATGACCAACGAGGTAATCGCCTCCATCGAGGGCGCAGCCGGGCGCATCACGCTGAACCGGCCGGAGGCGCTCCACGCCCTCAACGAGGACATGTGCCTCGCCATGTACGACGCCCTGCAGGAATGGCGGAGGGACCCGGCGGTCAAGCTCATCATCATCGACCACGCCCCCGGTACGCGCGGCTTCTGCGCCGGCGGCGACATCCGCATGCTGGCCGAGTCAGGGCAAGGCACGGGCCAGGCCGCACGCGACTTCTTCCGCGCCGAATACCGCCTCAACACGCTGCTCTACAACTACGAGAAGGCCATCGTCGCCTTCCAGGACGGCGTCACGATGGGCGGCGGCGTCGGCATATCGGTCCACGGCTCGCACCGCGTCGCCACGGAGAACACCGTCTTCGCCATGCCCGAAACCGGCATCGGCCTGTTCCCGGATGTCGGCGGCGGCTGGTTCCTGCCGCGCCTGCCCCACGGCCCCGCGCTCGGCATGTGGCTGGCCCTCACCGGCGAACGCCTCAAGGGCGCAGACTGCGTCGCAGCCGGTATCGCAACCGAGTTCATGAAGTCCGACGTCATCGATGCCGTGAAGCAATCGCTCTACACCGGCGACCTCGAGCTCCTCGAAGCCATGGAATGGGACGAAAGCGCGCCATTCGAAGACCACCTCGGCGTCATGGAAGCCTGCTTCAACAAGGACAGCGTCGAGCAGATCTTCGATGCGCTGGGCACCCACACATCCGACTGGGCCAAGAAGCAGCTCGACACCCTGAAGAAGAAATCACCGCAGACGCTCAAGGTCGCCCACCGCCAGCTCAGGGAAGGCGCGAAGCACGCAACCTTCGAAGACAACATGCGGATGGAATACCGCATCGGCGCCCGCGTCATCCATCGCCATGACTTCGCGGAGGGCGTCCGCGCCGTCATCGTCGACAAGGACAACAATCCCGACTGGGATCCCGCCACCATCCTCGGCGTCACCGACGAGATGCTCGACGACATCTTCGCCCCGCTGCCGGACGATGAAGAACTCACCTTCGAATAGGACAAATCCATGACCAGCATCGCCTTCATCGGTCTCGGAAACATGGGCGGCGGCATGTGCGCCAACCTTGCGAAGAAGGGCCATGACGTCTCCGCCTTCGACCTCAACGCCGAAGCCGTCGCCCGCGCAGTGGAAGCCGGCGCCTCCGCCGCACAGGACATCGAACAGGCCGTCCGCAACGCGGAAATCGTGGTCACCATGCTCCCCGCCGGCAAGCATGTCCGCCAAGTCTATCTCGAGAGCGGCGGCGTCACCGACTGCGCCGCAGAAGGCTCGCTCTTCATCGACTGCTCCACGATCGCCGTCGATGACGCCCGCAGCGTCTCGGCCGAAGTCAGGAAGCTCGGCTTCGACATGGTCGACGCCCCGGTCTCCGGCGGCACCGCCGCGGCCGACGCCGGCACGCTCACCTTCATGGTCGGCGGCGAGGACGACGCCTTCGAGCGCGCCCGGTCCATCCTCGACGCCATGGGCAAGAACGTCTTCCATGCCGGCGCCTCGGGCAACGGCCAGGCCGCCAAGATCGCCAACAACATGCTGCTCGGCGTCTCGATGATCGCCACCAGCGAAGCCTTCAACCTCGCCCGAAAGCTGGGCCTCGACGCCCAGACCTTCTTCGACATTTCCTCGAAGGCGTCCGGACAGTGCTGGTCGATGACCTCCTACTGCCCCGAACCCGGCCCGGTGCCCGCCGCGCCCTCCAACCGCGACTACGCCGCCGGCTTCGCCGTCGCCATGATGCTGAAGGACCTCCGCCTCGCGCAGGAAGCCGCAAAGTCAGCCGACGCCGCCCCCCCCTTCGGCGGCGCCGCCGAAGCCTTCTACACCGCACTCGACAACGACGGCCACGGCGGCCTCGACTTCTCCGCCGCCATGAAACGCATCAAGGGCGAGATTTGAAACGGCGCCCCAACCACTCCCGTCATCCCGGACAAGCGAAGCGCAGATCCGGGACCCGGCAACCCTCACAATCCCTCGCATGCCGCCGGATCTCGGACGACGCTGCACGCCTCCGGGGTGACAGCCTGGTATGAACCAACCCAACCAGATCGAAGGCGAATACGACTACATCATCGTCGGCGCTGGCTCGGCCGGCTGCGTCCTCGCCAACCGTCTCTCTGCCGATCCGCGCAACCGCGTCCTGCTTCTGGAAGCCGGCGGCAAGGACAACTGGATCTGGTTCCACATCCCGGCCGGCTATCTTTTCGCCATCGGCAATCCCCGCGCCGACTGGATGTTCCGCACCGCAGAGGAGCCTGGCCTCAACGGACGCTCCCTCGCCTACCCGCGCGGCAAGGTGATCGGCGGCTGCTCGGCGATCAACGCCATGATCTCCATGCGCGGCCAGACCGCCGACTACGAGCACTGGCGCCAGCTGGGCCTTGCCGGCTGGAGCTGGAACGATGTCTCGCCCGTCTTCCGCGAGCTCGAATCCCACTTCCTCGGCGCCACGGAACACCACGGCGACCGGGGCGAGTTTCCGGTCGCCGAACCCCGCATCCGCTGGGACATCCTCGACGCCGTTCGCGAAGCCGCAGCGCAGATGGGCATCCCGAAATCCGACGACTTCAACACCGGCGACAACGAAGGCGCCGGCGCCTTCCACGTCAACCAGAAGCGCGGCCTGCGCGTCTCCGCCGCCACCGCCTTTCTCAAGCCGGTCCTCGATCGCGCCAACCTCCGCCTCGAAACCGGCGTCGAAGTCGACCAGCTCACCTTCGAGGGTAGGCGCGCAACCGGCGTCACCTATCGCCGCAAAGGCCAGACTTACACCGCAACCACAAACGGCGAAGTCATCCTCTCTGCTGGTTCAATCGGCTCGGTACAGATCCTCCAGCGCTCCGGCGTCGGCCCTGCCGAAACGCTGCGCCCAGCAGGCATCGCCGTGCGCCACGAGCTCAAGGGCGTCGGCCGCAACCTCCAGGACCATCTCCAGCAGCGCGCAATCTACGAAGTCTCTGGCGTCCGCACGCTCAACACCGACTACCACTTCCTCCCGCGCCGCGCCTGGATGGGCATCGAGTACGCCCTGTTCCGCCGCGGCCCGCTCACCATGGCGCCCAGCCAGCTCGGCATCTTCACCCGCTCCGACCCGTCGCGCGAACGCCCCAACATCCAGTTCCACGTCCAGCCGCTCTCGCTCGACAAGTTCGGCGACCCCTTGCACAAATACCCCGCCATCACCGTCAGCGCCTGCAACCTGCAGCCCACCGCGCGCGGCGAGATCAGCATCAAAAGCCCCGACCCGTCCGACAAGCCGCACATCGCGCCCGCCTACCTCTCGACCGACGAGGACCGTCGCGTCGCCGCCGACGCCATCCGCGTCACGCGCAAGCTCATGCAACAGGCGGCGATGGCGCCCTACTGGCCAAAGGAAGTCCTGCCCGGATCGAAAGTCGGCGACAGCGAAGAAGCCCTCGCCAGAGCCGCAGGCGACATCGGCACAACCATCTTCCATCCCGTCGGCACCGCCAAGATGGGCCTCGCCTCCGACCCCACAGCCGTCACCGACGAACGCCTCCGCGTCCACGGCCTCGACCGCCTGCGCATCATCGACGCCTCGGTCATGCCAACCATCACCTCCGGGAACACCAACACCCCCACCATGATGATCGCCGCCAAGGGCGCAGCGATGGTGCTGGAGGATGCGCGCTAGTCCGGGCGTCTAGCTCCTTTGCGGCGTGAACAGCAGCTTCAGATACGACCGCAGCAACATGATCTGCCGCGCGGTGGCGTCCGGTTCGCCGACCGCCTTCGATACGATCAGCCCGCCTTCAATGACGCCGCTCACCATGTCGGCCAGATCATCGAGATCCACCTCATCGCGTGGCGGATAGATCGCAACGATCTCATCAATCGCGGCGCGAAACCGCCTGCGCCATCCCAACACCGCCACCTTGTTCGCTTCGCGCACATCGGCATTGAACAGGCGGTCCTGGTAGACCGCCGTCGCCACGATGCACCCAGGATGCCCATTCGGCATATCCGCGATGAGTTCGGCCAGCAGCTTGATCGCGATCAGCGTCGACTGCAGCGGATCATCAGACAATTCCCGCGCCCGCGCGAACACGTCGTCGAACAGCTCATCCTCCACGGACACATGCCGCTCGATCAGCGCCTTCGCCAGCGCATTCTTGTCCGGAAAGTGATAGAAGAATCCGCCTTTGGTGATGTTGGCCGCCGCAACGATCTCCTCGATCGAGGTTGCGTCAAACCCCTTCGCCAGCACCGCATCCTGCGCGACATCCATGATCCGCGCCCGCGTTTCCTCGCCTCTGGCCATCTCGAACTGTACCCCCGGTATAGTATTCAGAGCGCAATAGGGCGCTGCGCCAGCACCGCAACCCCAGACCACTGAGACCGCGGTGTTTTTTGCGGTGTGCGTTCTGTACCGCAACGCCACTAGCTGAAAACTGCACGATCCCGCAATTCTCCGGCCGCATCATACAGCATCGCAAAGGAGAATAGGATGGCTGTCGCCGACAGAATCCCGCAATTGCTCGAAACGCGTCGCCCCTGGCTGACCGACGGCGGTCTCGAAACCGACATGGTCTTCAACCACGGCGTCGACCTCCCATGGTTCGCATCCTTCACGATGCTGGAGGATCAGGCGAAACGCGCCCTGCTCGAAAGCTACTTCACCCGTTATCTGGCTGGCTGAAGAGGCCGGCTCAGGCTTCGTGCTCGACACGTGCACATGGCGCGCGGGTCAGGCTTGGCTCGAACGCATAGGCCTCGCTGCAGACCTCGACCGCATCAATACGGTCGCAGTCGATTTCTGCAAATCCATCCGCGATCGCTTCGAAGAGCCAGACCGGCCGATCCTCATCAACGGCGTCGTCGGCCCGGCCGGCGATGGCTATGTCGTGGGAAAGGCGATGACTGCGCCACAGGCCGAAGCGTCACACATGCCGCAAGTGCAGGCCTTCGCAAAAAACGGCGTCGACATGATCTCCGCCATCACGATGAACTACGTCGAGGAAGCGATCGGCGTTGCCATCGCTGCGGCGAAATCCAACCTGCCAGTCGTCGTCTCCTACACCGTCGAAACGGATGGAGCGCTGCCCTCCGGCCAGTCCATCGCCGATGCGATCGAGCAGACCGATCGCGAGGTCCATGCCGCGACCGGCCAGTTGCCGCTCTACTACATGATCAACTGCGCCCATCCTGACCACTTCAGCAGTCACCTCACTGGTCAGGCGGATTGGAAGTCGCGTATCGGCGGCATCCGCGCCAACGCCTCGCGGCTGAGCCACGCTGAACTGGATGCATCCGAAACGCTTGACGATGGCGACCCGGACGAGTTCGGACGGCTCTACGCCAAGCTGGCAGGACAGCTGCCGGATCTGAAGGTGATCGGCGGCTGCTGCGGCTCTGACCATCGTCACGTCGGCTCCGCCTGCCGCGCGCTGACAGCGAAACAGCAGGCCTGACCAACTGCTTCAGCGCTCGCGACAAAAAAAGGCCCCGGGCGACTTTCGTCATCCGGGGCGATAGGGAGGATCGTTTACGCTACGCTCACTCAGCCGGTTCCATCTCCGGCAGCCTGGGCGCATCGGACGGCGCATCCACATTGCGCCCGCCCGAGCGGAACCTGTCGATCAGACGCGCCCACTTCGCGCGCGCCGCTTCCATCGATTCAAGCTTGATGTGGCCAAAGCCGCGAATGTCCTTCGGCAGGCTCACCAGTTCGATCGCGATATGGACATTCTCGTTGTCCACGCTCTTGTTGAGCTCGCGCACCAGTTCGAAATAATCCTCGATCAGCTGACGCTCGCGGCGGCGCTCATCGGTGTGGCCGAACGGATCGGCCCACGTCCCGCGCAGCCCTTTCAGGCGGCGCAGCACGGCGAACGCGCCAAACACCCACGAACCAAACTTCCGCTTCTTCGGCACATCGCCCTTCGAGAACGGGTTCAGCGACGGCGGCGCCAGCCACACCTTCACATCCTTCCACGACGCAAACGTCTGCTTCAGGCTGTCGAGATATTCCTTCGACGAATAAAGCCGGGCGACTTCATATTCGTCCTTGTAGGCCATGACCTTGTAGGCGTACTCCTCGACCGCCCGGCGATACCGCGAACCCAGAACGCCAAGCCGCTCGGCGGCGACCCGCGTCTCGTCCACCAGCGCCGCATAGCGATCCGCGTAGGCCTGATCCTGATAGTCGACCAGCTCGCCAAGATTGCGTTCAAAGCCCGTCACCGGAAGCTTCGCCGGCTGCTCGGGACGGATCGCCTTCTCGACGGCTTTTAGATCATGCGCCGCCACCCGGCCCCAGTTGAAGGCGCGGATGTTCATCTCGACCGCAACGCCATTGAGCTTGATCGCCGACACGATCGCCTCGCGGCTCAGCGGGATCATGCCCTTCTGCCAGGCGAAGCCCAGCAGCATCACATTCCCCGCAATCGCATCGCCAAACAGGCCGACCGCCAGATCCGAGATCGCGGCCTTGTGCGCCTTGCCGGCCCGCACCCGGCGCGTCACCTGGCGGATCGCCACCGTGTTGGGAATCTTGAAGTCGCGGTTGAGCACGTTGTCCGCCGTCGGCGATTCAACCGTGTTGATCACGGCCGAAGACCGCTCCGGCGACAGGGCCATCGCATTTTCCGGGGCCGCGGCAACCAGCGCATCAGAGGCCAGCAAGACGTCAGCCGCGCCATCGCCGATCCGCACCGCGTGCAGATCCTCATGCCGGTTGGCCAGCCGCACATGGCTCACCACCGCGCCGTTCTTCTGCGCCAGCCCGGTAAAGTCCAGCACCGTCGAATACTTGTCGTCGAACCGCGCCGCAGCGCCCATCAGCGCGCCCAGCGTCAACACGCCGAGACCGCCAATGCCGGTCACGAACACGTTGTAGGCGTCGTCGATCCTGGCGATGTCCACGTCCGGCAGGCCGTCGAACAGCGCGGTCTCGATGTCGCGAATGCGCGCGCCGTCCGGCTTGCGCAACTCGGGATGATCAAGCTCGATGAAGCTCGGGCAGAAGCCCTCAACGCACGAGAAATCCTTGTTGCAGCTCGACTGGTTGATCTTCCGCTTCCGGCCGAACTCCGTCTCCTTGGGTTCGACAGCGATACAGTTCGACTTCACCGAACAATCGCCACAGCCCTCGCAGACCCGCTCGTTGATGAACACGCGCTTGGGCGGATCGGGAAACTCGTTCCGCTTCCGGCGACGCCGCTTCGGTCGCACGTCTGCTCGTAGATGATCGCCGTAACGCCGTAAGTGTCGCGCAGGTCCTTCTGCACGTCCTCCATCTCGTCACGATGGTGCAGGCCAAGCCCGCGCACGCGCTTGACGCCCTTGCGCCATTTCTTCGGCTCATCCGAAACCAGCTCGACGCGCGCAACGCCTTCCGACAGAAGCTGGCCGGCGATATCGAGCGGGCTCGGCCCGCCCTCCACCGGCTGGCCGCCCGTCATCGCGACCGCGTCGTTGTAGAGAATCTTGTAGGTGATGTTGGCGCCGTCAGCGACCGCCGCGCGGATCGCCAGCGAGCCCGAGTGCGCATAGGTGCCATCGCCCAGGTTCTGGAAGGTGTGCTTCGCCTTCGAGAATTCGTGCGCGCCGATCCAGTGCATGCCCTCCCCGCCCATGTGCGAGAACAGCGTCGTATTCCGCTCCGGCATCGACAGCGCCATGATGTGGCACCCGATCCCGGCCCCGGTGATCGACCCGTCAGGCGCCTTGGTCGAGCGGTTGTGCGGGCAGCCCGCGCAGAAGAACGGCTTTCGCGCATCCAGCCGGATCAGCTCGCCGCCTTCCGACCGGCGGCGGAGCCCTTCCAGCTTCGCTTTCACCTCGCGCAGCATCTCGTTCGCCTCGCGGCCAACGCCAACGCGCACCTCAAGCCGCGCGACAATGGCCTCGGCCACATCCAGCGGCCGCAGCTCGCCCGTCGCCTTCAGCAGTTTGCGCCCGCGATCGTCGGTCTTCCCGACCACCGCCGGACGGCGTCCAACGCCACGACCATAGAACTCGGCCTTGATCTGGTCTTCGATGATCGGCTGCTTCTCCTCGACCACGAGGAATTCGCCGCAGCCGCCAAAAGCTTCCAGCAGCGTCTCGGTCTCGACCGGCCAGCTCACGCCATACTTGAAGACGCCAAGCCCAAGCGCTTCAGCCTGCGCCGACCCGATCCCGAGATCAGCCAGCGCCTGCATCACGTCCTGGTGCGCCTTGCCGATCGTCACGAGGCACAGCTTCGAACGGCTCGGTTGCAGCACCGGCTTGTTGATCCGGTTGGCGACCACCCACGCGCGCACGGCGGGCAGGCGCTCCTCGATCAGGCGCCGCTCATATTCCATACGGTCTGCAGGCCAATTCAGCGACGCGTCCCAGTTCAACCCGTGCTTCGGAACATCGAATTCCGGCGTCGTGAACACAGGCCCATGCACCGGCACGTCGACAACGGCGGACGATTCCACCACTTCGGCGATCGTCTTCATTGCCACCCAGACGCCGGCGAACCGCGACAATGCAATCCCGGCCAGTCCGTACTCGATGATCTCCTCGACGTCCGACGGCTGCATCACCGGCATCATCACCGACTGGAAGATGCCGTCAGACTGGTGCGCGAAGGTCGAGGACTGCGCCGCGTGGTCATCGCCCGCGATCGCCAAAACGCCGCCCAGCTTGTTGGTGCCGGTCACGTTGGCGTGCCGGAACACGTCCCCGGTCCGGTCAACGCCAGGACCCTTGCCGTACCAATACCCAAACACGCCATCGACCCGCGCCGGGCCAAACGACGTGTGCATCTGCGATCCCCAGATCGCAGTCGCGGCCAGGTCCTCGTTGAGACCCGGCTGAAACTTGATGTCGTGCTTTTCGAGCTCGGCTTTGTTGCGCCAGAGCTGCTGGTCGAACCCGCCGAGCGGCGATCCGCGATAGCCGGAAATCAGTCCTGCGGTGCGCAGACCAGCGGCGGCGTCGCGCGCCTTCTGGATCAGCGGCAGGCGGACCAGCGCTGAACCCCGGAAATGAATTCCGGGCGAGGACTTTCGGTAATTCTGTCGGTCGTCTTGGCCATAAGCGTTCTCGCTCCCTGGCGACCGATGGCCGTTCCTCGCGACTCGATCGCTCTATTTGGTCCATATTACCCCGAATTACGGATATTTCCAGAACATTTTCCTCGTGATTGCGCCAATTGTAGGAAATTTACCGCCATATTGCGTGAATGGCGGGCCACGCGCCCTCTGAAACACCCTCCAAGGCAATAAAATCCTGCGGGCCGGCAGTCACCAGACGCGGCCCCCAGCAATAAAACGCGTGTGAAATCGCCCTAGAGCAGGTCCGACAGGATCCGGTGCACCTGCTTCCGCACCTGTTCCGGCTGCTCCATGATCAGGAAGCCCGCTGCGAGCGAAACAGCGACCGATGCAAGCGGACGCTTGTCCACGATGTCCACCAGCGCCTGGAACGGCATGTCGATCAGCGCATCCCGCGCGGCGTCATGCTTGGTTTCAGCGGCATGTGTCAGCACGCCCTCATGCTGATGCTCCGGCTGGATGAATACATAGACCCCGGCGCACGCCAGCGCGCCAAGCACCAGCGCGCAGATCAGCGCCGCCCATGCCGGGCCGAACACGCCCGCCAGGGCGATGCCCAGTGCAAGCACAATGGAGGCGATGGCGGCGAACCCGAGAAGCACGCCGCCAACGCCTGCAAGTACGCGGATCTTCGCGCTGTCCATTGCTTATTTCCGGTTGAGCAGAAGCGACAGGGCGATGCCTGCGCCAAGCGCGATACCGACAGCCGGAAGCGGGTTGCTGCGGATACGGTCTTCCACACGGCCGCTCGCCGATTTCAGCTTCTTGCTGGCTTCGTCCGCCGCCGCCTTGCTGAACTCAACGCCCTTCTCGAGGCTCTCGCGGGTTTTCGCGTCGGCGAACTTGCTCGAATGCTTCAGCAGCGACGTTACGTCCGTGCGAAGGGCTTCGACGTCCTTGCGCAGGGCGCTGACATCATCGTCGATCGCACTGCGCGCCGACTTTGCCGCCGCCGCGTTTGCTTCCTTGTCCATTGATCCATTCCCTGTCGATGTGGAGAATGCCGTAGCCATGTATATCCCTCCTGGATTGCAGTGATGGTCCGTTCGAGAAATCAACGCTGCTCCCCGAACACCGTTCCACGACCCCCAAGATTCCGAACAAGTTGGCTCATCATGCGTTGTTTCCATGCAACCGACGCAGGAGGACACACGTGACCGGGACGACGAACACCAAGACAACGCACCAGAATAACGCCGACGATCACGCGACGCTTGAGCCCGAAGAAGCGCGCCAGGCGACCCGCGGCAACGGGATCTGGATCATCCTGACGGCGTCGACTGCATTGGCGGTTACGGTGCTGCTCGTCCTGTTCGGAGGGGTGCTGGGTTAACAGCCCAGCTCAGCCACAGCCACAAAACAAAACGCGGCCAGCGCACTGCTGACCGCGTTTTTTCGTGTTTGCGATACGCCGCCTAGGCGGCGACGCGATTGGGATGGAAGAACAGCGCCTGCCCGATCGCAGCCTTCACCGTACTCTCCTGGAACGGCTTGGGGATCAGATAGGTCGGCTCCGGGCGCTCGCCCGTCAGCAGCCGCTCCGGGAACGCCGTGATGAAGATCACCGGCACGTCCAGCGTCTCCATGATCGCGTTCGCGGCGTCGATGCCGGATGAATTGTCCGCCAGCTGGATATCGCAGAGGATGAGACCCGGCGGATTGGACTTCGCCATCGCAATCGCCTCGTCCCGCGTCGTCGCATTGCCGGTGACCGAATGCCCCAGATCGCCCACAAGGCTCTCAAGGTCGGCGGCGATGATCGGCTCGTCCTCGATGATCAGCACCTTGGTCGCCAGATCGCCCTCGATCTCACGCAGCGCGTCGTCGATCAGCTGCTGAACCTGATCTTCGCTGGTCTGCAGGATCTTTGCGGCGTCCGCGCGGTCGAACGACTCAAGCGATGTCAGGAGGAACGCCTGCCTGTGGATTGGAGCCAGAGCCTGCAGGCGCTCATCGTGAGCCGGCCGCGGCTTGGAATCACGCGTCTCCAGCTCGGCGCCGGTCGTACCCCAGATCGCATGAAAGAATTTGTACAGCGCAACGCGCGGCGACAGGCTCTCGTCCAGCTCGCTCGGATCTTCGGCAAGCGCGGTAAGTGATGCCCGGATATATGCGTCCCCGCTTTCCTGAGAACCCGTCAAAGCCCGTGCATACCGCCGCAGGAACGGCAGATGCGGACCAAGTTGTTCAACAAGACTCATCGACACCCTCTGTGACCCGTTAATTCAACCCGCTCAAACGTTCATACACCGGTATGGTTCCACGTCCGAGAAAAAATCATGTTTTTGCGCCGGAACCCTTGGCAGATCGGTGCGTTGTGACAGTCTGCAACGGGTAACATCTGATAAAACAATGGAATCTTCGCGTACGTCGATGAGCAATCAGTCGCCGAACAGCCCTGAAGACCAGGGCGGCCGTCGCCAGCGCACCAAGCGTCTGGGTGATCAGCTGCGTCGTATCTACGACAGCGTGGCGAATGAAGGCGCGCCAGACGACTTTCTGCAATTGCTCGATCAGGCCGATCAGAAACGTGGGGCCGGCGGCAAGGATACAGGTATGTCCGGTCGTCGGAACGACCCGTCGGGGGAGGAATAACTCCTTTGACAGTGGCAACCGATCTCGATGACGAGCAGTTCAAGGCCGAACTGATCGAACTGATCCCGCATCTGCGCGCCTTTGCGCGCTCGCTTTGCGGAAACGCCGCGCAGGCTGACGATCTGGCTCAGGACGCAATGCTCAAGGCATGGAAGGCGCGCGAGAGCTACGAGCCCGGCACAAACCTCAAGGCGTGGTCCTTCACCATCCTGCGCAATCTCTTCTATTCCGAAAAACGCCGCTCGTGGCGTAGCCAGCCGCTCGACCCGGAAGTCGCCGAGGCGACGCTGGTCGCTAACGACAATCCGGACGCCGCTATCGAGTTGCTTGCGCTGCGCAACGCGCTCTCAAAACTTCCCGACGATCAGCGCGAAGCCCTGATCCTCGTCGGCGCCGGCGGTCTCACCTACGACGAGGTCGCGGAAATCTGCGGCTGCGCGATCGGCACCATCAAGAGCCGCGTCAGCCGCGCCCGCAAGACGCTGCTGGAGCTGGTCGACGAGAACTCCACCGGCTTCAACTCGGACCCGGATCTGCAGGCCTCCGACACGCTTGAGGAAATCATGGCCGAGGCCCACGCCCTGTCCGGAGGTGCACGTGGATCCGGCTGAGGCCGGCGAACTAAAGCACAGGTCCGGATCTCTTCGCACCCGCCTGCTGCTGGTCCTCGCCATAGCCCTGACGCCGATCCTCGCCCTTTCCGCCATACGCGCATATTTCGACGCGCGCTCGTCAATGGAACAGCGGCGGGACGAACTGGTCCTCATCGCCGATCGCGCCATCGACCGTGTCGAACAATACGTCTCCACCTCCGAAACCATCCTTGAAGTGTTCCAGGACGAAATCGCCGCCGGCCGCTGCCAGCGCGTCTACATGGTTCTGCAGGAACACCTGGGACCACTGACGAATGTCGTGCGCGTTTCACCAGAAGGCATCGTGGATTGTTCCGCGGCAGGCGCGGTAGGCACGCCCATCGCCAATCCAGCCTGGATCGAAAGCCTGCGCAGCGAGCGCAATTCCGTTCGAACCGACGCCTTCTACGGAGAAGCCAGCGGTGAATGGCTGTTTGCGATCTTCCGGCGCAACAACGACGCGACGGGGCAGTTTGCAGGCGCTTCCGGCCTCGGCCTGTCGGTCTCAAGTCTCGTCGAACTATTCAACGCCGACCCCGACCTTCCTGAAGATGTCCAGCTCGCCCTCACGGACCTTGATGGCGAAGTCTTCGGTCAGGTCGAAATGCCGAAATTCGACCGCCGCTGGATCGAACGCGCCAACGCCAATCCGGGAGGCGCGCTGGTTGTCGTGCGCGAAGAAGACGGATCATCTCTGGATCTGGTCATCCAGCCCGTCGGCACCGAAGGCATATTCGCCCTGATCACCCGTCCTTCGCCGGGGCTGTTCGACGAACTGACGCTCAACCCCGTCGGGATGTTCGGGCTTCCGCTTCTCACCTTCTTCGGCGCCCTGATCGCCGTCTGGATGGCGGTCGACGGGCTCGTCCTGCGCTGGCTGGCGAGGCTGCGACAGGTCGCGATTCACTTTGCATCCGGACAATACGATTATCGCCCGCGCCGCTCCTTCGACTCTGCGCCGGCAGAAATCAGCCGCTTCGCCTCGACGCTGACCCAGATGGCCAGCCGCATCGCCGAGCGCGACCGCTCGCTGCGCGAAGCCCTGCGCACTCGCGACGCCGCCGTCCGCGAGATCCATCACAGGGTCAAGAACAACCTTCAGATCGTCACCAGCTTCCTCAATCTCCAGAGCCGCCAGGTGAAGGAACCGGCCGCGCAGGAAGTGCTGGCCGCCGCCCGCCACCGCATCGACGCGCTGTCGATCGTCCACCAGACGCTCTACCAGCACGAGCGCCTCGATACGGTCCACCTCAAACCCTTCCTCGAGGGCCTGCTGCGCCACCTCAGCGAAGCGATGGGCATGTCGGAATCCGGGATCAGGTTCGACTGGGAGATCGAGAACGTCGAACGCGGCTCCGACGACGCCATCCCCATCGCCCTGTTCGTCCTTGAAGCCGTGACCAACGCGGTGAAATACGCGTTCGAGAACAATGGCGGCGTCATCAAGGTCAGCCTGAAGCGCACCGAAGAGCACATCGTGCTGACGGTCCGCGACGACGGCGTCGGCATCGCCGAAGACAAGGCCGCTTCGCCACAGACCGGGCTGGGCTCGCGCCTCATGAATGCGTTCGCAAAGCAGCTGCGCGCAAAACTTACGATTGAGTCAGAAAAAGGCGACGGCGTCGCCGTGAAGCTCGAACTTCCGATTGCAAGCGCCTGAGGCTTACTGCCCGGCAACCATCGTAACGCTCGCCTCGTCAAGAATGGCAGAAGCTTCCAGTTCGGCCGCAACCTTGGCCGTCTGCTCGATGCGTTGATCCAGATCAGTCGTCTCAGGTTCCAGCACGGTGCTGTCTTCCGCGCACGCGGCAAGCACAACCACACCAACCCAGAATGCACTCCACGGTCGCAATCGCATGACAGCTTCCCTTCACCTGTCAGGAAGGAACGGTGTCGCTTTCGGTTGGTTCCAGCTGCGATCGGGTCCAGCCGCCCATCGGCGTTGCACGCATCCCATCTTTCTCGCAGGCCATGCTCCACGCGCTGATCTTGTCATCGCCAACGTCGATCACATTGAAACTCGGCGGCGCCGCCCGCAGCCGCTGTGAAAGCGTCCCGCACGTCAGGTTGAGATATCCGCCCGCCTCCCCGCGCCACACTTCGGCGGAAGGCGTGTGAACGTGCCCGGTCAGCAGCAATTGCGCGCCGCTGTTTTCCATCAGGGCGCTGGCCCGCTGCCCCCTGCGCGTCGAAATCCGCAGCGGCGCATCGGCGGGCGAGCGAAACGGATGATGACAGGCGATCACCCCCAGAAGTCCCTGCGCCTCGTCCAAATGCTTCAGCGCATCCGTAAGGTCATCGAGATCGACCGACCCTTCGGCCCAGTTCCGGCGCGCCTGCCATCCCCGCGACGTATTGATCGCGGTAATGCGCGCGCGCTCCAGGTCGATCGACATCCGCCGCTCTTCGAAATAGCGCCAGAACCGGCGAAACGGCGCCAGCGCGCGCGCCGACATGTCGAGCAACGGCGTATCGTGATTGCCCGGCGTCACCAGCACCGGCACGGTAAACTGCTCCAGCCACGTGGCGGCGGCGTTGAATTCGGAGCGTTTGCCGCGCTGACTGAGATCGCCGCACACCACGATGCCGTCGACGTCGGAGCCGGAAATCCACTCCGCCGACATCTCCAGCGCTCTTGAGTCTTCCACGCCGAAGTGCAGATCAGCCATCTGCACCAGACGCGTCATGGCGCCGCCAGAACATGCGCTGCAACCGGCATGAAATCGATCAGGGACCCCGACCTCAACTTCAACGGCTCCCCATCCAGCGTCGTCTCGATTTCATCCTCCTTGGCATGGAAGATCCGCAACGCTTCCCATTGATGATATTCCACGCCGCGCGCCAGTCGCCAGTCGCCCAGCGCGATCTCCATCCCCACGCCAGCCAGCTCAGCCAGATTGTCAGGATCGATCCAGCCAACGTCCAGACGGGCGTCGCCCGGCTCCGGCACGAAAGCCGCCAATGCTGTCGCCACGCCTTCCATGCCGATATCCTCGCCACGCAATTCATGGAAGGCAAGGCTCGTAAGGTCGAACGCGCCGACCTCAGCAGCCTGCTCCACAGCCGTAATCGGCCTGCCGTCGCGAATGGCTTCGCGCGCCCGCGACAGCCCGACAAGCTCGCCAAACATCGCGCCGACATAAAAGCGGCGCTCCCGGTTTACGCATCCCGCGCCGATGGGTTCGATCTTGCCCGCATCGACCGCGCCGCGCAGGCATTCGCGCCAGTCGATCGCCGTCCCCTCCGGCACCCCATGCACGCGCCGGTGCAACAGATTCATCGTGCCGCCCGGCAACGGAAGAATGGGCGGACCCTTCGGCCCAACCGTTTCCAGCGAACAGGCAATCGTCCCGTCACCGCCCCACACGGCGAGGATGTCAAATCCGTCCTTCACCGCAGCTGCAACCTGCTCCCGCAGGTTCTCGGGCTCGACTTTCACGATCTCGCATTTCGCCCCGACCTCCTCGGCCAGGGCCATCAGGTCCGCATCGGGATCGTCCGGAACGCTGCCGGCGTGCGGATTGATCAAAACCTTCAGTTTCATGTCACAGTCGCCAGACCATCACGTCACAATACTGGAATGAAAACGACCCGCCAGCGCGCAGCCGACGGGCCGTTTCAAGCTCTACGAACGCATGCGCATCACGCATGGAATTCGACGAGAAACCTACCGAGCCTCGTTCGCCGTTTCCTCGATTTCCTCACCCACTTCCTGGGTGTCCTGGCCGACGCCCTCAACGGTGTTGCAAGCTGCAGCGATCAGCGCCACGGCGCCAGCAACGAAAGACTTCACAACAAGGTTCATATCGAACTCCTTCTGACTTAGGTCAGTCGAGTAACGCAGTCGCATTCTCGCGGTTCCCGATGGCGGAAAAACTTCGCACGGAACCGAGCGCCAAGATCCATCGTTGATTTGTCACTGAACGCAAAGAGATCAGTCAAAGGAGAAGATCATGCTCGGTTGGGCGCTTGCATTTTTCGTTCTGGCGATCATCGCCGGTCTGTTCGGTTTCGGCGGAATCGCCGGCGCCAGCGCAGGCATCGCACAAATCCTGTTCTTCGTATTCCTGGCGCTTCTGGTGCTGTCCTTCGTGGTCCGCGCCCTGAGAGGCCGGGCGCCGTAAGGCGAGGTTCAAGCCAGCAACGCGGCTGGCGAACGGGAACGATCAAACCGCCTCTGGATAACCCGGAGGCGGTTTTGCTTTTCAGAATCAACCCACTGATCCGCCCTTGCGCCCCCGGCGACAGGCGGTTACAACCCGCCCCTTCACGCAGCGCGCCCGTAGCTCAGCTGGATAGAGCACCAGACTACGAATCTGGGGGTCAGAGGTTCGAATCCTTTCGGGCGCGCCAGTGAACTTCCCCAAACTCAGGCGCTTCTGGCGACGAACGGTCAGCGGCGGAACTGGCGACTGCCACCTTCCCGCGCCGCCCTCGAATTACCGACCAGCCCTTCAGCCCTGCCGCCCCGCCTCATGGACACCGCGCGCCACTGAGCGTGCGAGGCACCCGGCCGCGAGTTCGCCCAGCCGCGCGACAAGCAGCGCACGCGGCCCCTCGCCCTGCACCTTCCCCGTCGAAAGAGCAAACACCGCATCCCCATCGAACGGCGCAAACACCGGCCGGATCGCGCGTGACAGGCCCGACAGCGCCATCTTCGCCACACGCTGCGCCTCGCCAACGCTGAGCGCGACATCCGTCGCCACGCAGGCGATGGTCGTGTTGGCCCGCCCGCTCATCTCGGCGGGGTTCAGCTTCGCACGGCCCCAGTCATCGGCGTCCAGCGCAAAATCCTCAGGCGGACGCGCGCCGCCAAACTCACCGCCCTGCTCGAACGGCCAGGCCCAGAAGGCGTCCGTCCCCGGCATCCGCGTCGAACCGAAGCAATTCACCGCCGCAAGCGCGCCAACGCTCATACCGTCCGCCGTCACGATGCTGGCCGAGCCGAGACCGCCGCGCTCTGCGCCAGCCATCGCGCCATAACCGGCGCCAGCCGCGCCCAGCGCGAAGCTGCCCTCGCATGCCTTGAGCGCGGCCCCGCCCAGCTCGCGATACGGCGGCGCCTCGCCCCACGACTTGTCGCCGCCATTCGCCAGATCATAGAGGATCGCAGCAGGCACCACAGGCGAGACCGGCACGCCGTCGGCCTTGCGCATCGCAAATCCCCGCCCCCGCGCGCCCAGCCGCGCCGCAACGCCGTCCGCCGCCGCCAGCCCGTAAACCGATCCGCCCGACAACACGATGGCGTCGACGCTTTCAACCAGCGTATCCGCCGCCAGCGCATCGCTCTCGCGCGTGCCCGGCCCGCCGCCCGCAACCGCAAGCGCGGCGATAGCCGGTTCCTCCGGGAAGATCACCGTCACGCCGGTCCGCACGCGCTCATCATGGGCCGAGCCGACTCGAATCCCGGCGACGTCGGTGATGAGATTCTGTGCGCCCGGTGCAGCTGGCATGCGGAAATCCTGTTCTCGGACAACGTGATGGCTAACGGGATTGTCTTCCCATGTCGGCATATCATGTTAACAGACCGATCGCCCAGCACCGGGCGGGCCTCTGGGGAGACGTCATGCGCATTCGCACTCAAGCCGCCGTTGCGGCGCTCACGTTCGGCTTCGCCTCGTGCGCAGCGCCGGATGATGCGACGACCGCTGCGTCAGGCGCAGGCGACGGCGGCTGGCGCCTCGAAGGCCAGGCCATGGCCGCGACCGCCGACATCCGCGCAACAGAAGCTGCGCTGGAAGCCATGCGCGCAGGCGGCACGGCCGTCGACGCGGCAATCGCCGCCCACGCCGTGCTCGGACTGGTCGAACCCCAAAGCTCAGGCCTTGGCGGCGGCGGCTACATGATCGTCTACGACCGGGCCCGCGATACGACCACGGTCTATGACGGGCGCGAAACCGCCCCCTTCGACGCCGACGAGAATTACTTCGAATGGGAAGGCGAGATCCTCGGCTTCGGCCCCGCAATCTATTCCGGCCGGTCGATCGGCACGCCCGGCCTGATCTCGCTCTACAAGACGGCCCACGACGCCCTCGGCAAACGCACCTGGTCGGAAAACTTCTCCGCCGCGATCGAACTTGCCGACGAAGGTTTCATCGTTTCGCCCCGCCTCGCCAACAGCCTCAACTACAGGTTCCTGCGCGAAGGACCGCTGGCCATGGGCCCGGTCACGGACCCTACTTCTATCCCAACGGCGAACCGCTTGCAGAAGGCGACCTGCGCACCAACGCGGCCTACGCCGACACCCTGCGCGCCGTGGCGACGCGCGGCCCCGCCGCCTTCTATTCCGGCCAGATCGCCCAGGACATTGTCGAGACCGTGCAGTCCGGCGACGTGCCCGGTGCCATGACGCTCGAGGATCTCTCCACATATAAGGCGCGCACCGTCGAGCCGATCTGCGGCCCATTCCGCAGCTACACCATCTGCGCGCCGCCGCCGTCGTCATCGGGCGGCGTCGCCATGAACCTGATCATGGGCCTCTACGAACGCATCTCGGCGGCATCGCCTGAAAGCGACGAAGCCGCCAACCTCCGCGATTACGTACTGGCGCAACAACTCGGCTACGCCGACCGCGACCATTACATCGCCGACCCTGACGCGGTGCCCGTACCCGTCAGCGAGCTGATCGATCCTCGCTATCTCGATGCGCGCGCCGCAGAAGGCTTCGCGCCCGGCGACAACCCGCAACCCGGAGATCCCGGCCAGATCGTCAATGGCGAACCGGTCGTCGACATGTGGGGCCGCGAAGCCAACGACGCCCGGCCCGGCACAACCCACCTCTCCTTCGTCGACACCTATGGCAACGCCGTTTCGTTCACCGCGACGGTCGAAGGCCCGTTCGGCTCCGGCCGCATGACCAACGGCTTCCTGCTCAACAACGAACTCACCGACTTCTCGCGAAACCCGCAGCTCAACGGCAAGCTCGTCGCTAACGCGCCAGGTCCGGGCAAACGCCCGCGCTCTTCGATGTCGCCGACGCTGGTGTTCGACGAGAACGGCGATCTGTTCATGGCCACAGGCTCACCAGGCGGCAATTCCATCGTCGGCTATGTCAGCAAGACGCTCGTCGGCGTCCTCGACTGGGGCCTCAGCGCGCAGGAAGCGGCCGACCTGCCCAACGTCATCGCACGCGGCCAGCTCGTCCGCGTGGAAGCCGTCGACGCCAAGGGCGAAGAGTGGGCCGGTATGCTTGAGGAGGCAGGCTTCGACGTGCGCGAAGTCGAAGGCGAAAACTCAGGCATCCACATTGTGATCGCCCGCGACGACCACTTCGAAGGCGCAGCCGACAAGCGTCGTGAGGGCGTGGCGAAAACGCTGGAAGACTAGCTCGAACTCGCACACGGCGCGCGGAACAGGAACACCGTTCCGCCCTCGCCGGTGTGCGCCAGCTCCAGCTCGCCGCCCATCCCCCGCGCCAGCTCGCGCGAGATGGCGAGCCCCAGTCCCGTCCCGTCGCGCGCGCCCGAGCCGGCGAACGGCTGGAACAGTTTCGCCAGGATCCGGTCCGGAATGCCCGGCCCGTCATCGGCGATCTCCAGCAGGATCGCATCGTCCTCGCGCGCGCAGCTGATGCGAACCAGTCCCGCGCGACCGCCCACGCCATGCTCACAGATCGCGCGCGCCGCATTACGGCAGAGGTTGGTGATGATGCGATGGAAGTGATCGGGATCGACACGCGCCCTCAGCGCATCCGCAGCCACCAGCTCGATCCGCACATTCGGCCAGCTCGCCAGCACCTCCTCCACCGCGTCGTTCAACAACGGCTTGATCGCCACATCCTGGCATTGCGCGCCCGGCGGCGCCGCCTTGCCATAGCTCAGCGTTGATTCAGCCAGACCCACCGCACGCTGGATCGCACGCTCCAGTCGCGGCGCCGCCGACCGCACGCGCGGGTCCTCGGATTCAGAGAGCCCCTCGGAGACGATCTGCGCTGTCGTAAGCGAGTTGCGCAAGTCGTGGTTGATCTTCGCAACCACCTCGCCAAGGTCCGCCAGCCGCTTGCGTTGCCGGAACGCGGCCGAAACCTCGCCCTGCATGTCCCGCAGCGCCTTGTGCGCCTTGCGCATCTCATAGCTGCCGCTCGCCTGGTGGTTGGTCTCCGGTCCCTCCGGCGACTGGCCATACCGCGTGATCGCGTCGGTCAGATCGTGCATCGGCCGTACGAACAGCCCGTACAGCGCAAAATACAGCGGCACGCCCACCACCACCGACAGGATCACCCAGATCAGCAAGAGGTTGCGCGAATACGCCAGCAGGTCCGCCTTCAGCGGCGCCTCCGGAACGAGCACTTCCATGTCCTCGTTCGCGGTGGTGGCGTCCGGCATCCGGATCTGCAGGAACCGCCCCTCCGGCGCGGTGAGGATCGAAAAGGCGCCGGCGATCGAACTCATCGCGGGCAGTTCCTCAAGATCGATCGGAATGACGGGGCCGGTGATGGCGATCGATGGCGCAAGGACCAGCTCCCGGCGGTCCTCGGCCACGATGACGACGGCAATGACCTGCGCCCGGTCCAGCAGCTCGAGCGACAGCTCGTCGCTAACCCGGCCATCCGGCGCAGCTTCAACAGCAAGGGCGGCGATCTGGGCGGCCTGGGCCCGTTCTGTCAGCCACGTGTCCCGGAAACCTGCCGCCAGCAACGGATAAAACAGCATCAGGGCCAGCAGGATCAGGCCGACCGTGATTAACAACAGCCGCCCACGCAGATCCGAAAGGAAGGATCTGCGCGCCTCTGCAGGGGCTTCGTCCCCGCCGCTAACTGTCCGGCCCACGGTCGTAACGCCCCACGCGTCCGATTTCTGGCCGGTTCCTCTACCCTGCATGCGTCTCTTCTGGTCGGACGTTCCTGCCATAAACCCCTTAAGGTTCCTCAATCCGTCGCGCCATCTCCTTGCCAAGCGGCAAAAGTACGCAAAAAACTGGAATGAGCCTCATTACCGGTCGCCGAATGCCGCCCAACGCCTTGACGGGGCCCGTCGCAGGAGGTAGGTCCGCCGGCTTCCATGAGAGATTGAGGCGATAGCCGTGTCCACGAAACGGACTTTCCAACCCAGCAACCTCAAGCGCAAGCGGCGCCACGGCTTCCGTTCGCGTATGGCCACCAAGAATGGCCGCAAGGTGCTGGCCCGCCGCCGCGCGAAGGGCCGCAAGCGCATCAGCGCTTGACCAACCCGCCTGCCGCAGCATCCAGCGGGCGCCCCTACAACCTGACCACGCCCGGACTCCGGAAACTCACCCGGCGCAGCGAATATCTGTTTGTCGCCAGGGGTCTGGACGAAAGACGGCGCAACCTGGTGGTTCAGGCCCGCCGCCACGAACCGGAACGCGAGGCCTGCGGATTGGGATTCACCGCCACCAAGAAGGTCGGCAACGCCGTCATCCGCAACCGCTCCCGCCGCCGCCTGAGGGAAGCCGCACGGAAACTCCTGCCTCAACACGGCCTCACATCTGTGGATTATGTCTTCATAGCGCGCCAAGACACCGCAGAATGCCCCTGGGGCGCCTTGCTTGACGATATGGAAAGCGCATTGGTAAGCCTCCGCGGCCGGATAGAAGCTGGCGAAAACCCCCAGCGCACGCCCAGAGACAGGCGACAGGCGCGTTCCAAACGACCGAAGGCCTGATCCGATGGAACAGCAAGACCAGCGAAATTTCCTGCTGGCGATCGTCCTGATGTTCGGCCTGCTCCTGGGCTGGCAGTTCTTTTTCATTGAGCCGCAACAGCGCGCCGCCCGGCAGGCGCAGGAACGTGCGGCGTCCGAACAGACGACCCAGATCCCGCAACCCAACGTCTCCGCGACGCTCCGCCCCCACGACGACGTCGTGACCGAAGAGGCCACGGCCGGCACGCGCGTTGAACTCGACACCCCCTCGATGGATGGCTCGATCTCGCTGCGCGGCGGTCGCATCGATGATGTCCGCCTGAAGAATTACTACGAGACGGTCGAAGCCAGGGAAGCCGGCGATCCCTCCGGCGAAGTCATCCTGATGTCGCCCGACGGCTCCGAACGCGCCTTCTACGCCGTCGTGAACTGGCGCAGCCCCGCCTCTTCGATGGCCGGCAAGCTGCCCGCCGACAATGCGCTGTGGACCCAGACCAGCGAAGGCATGCTGACGCCGTCCAATCCGCTCGACATGCGCTGGTCCGGCGACGCCGTCACCATCGATCGCCGCATCGAGATCGACCAGGACTACATGTTCACGGTCACCGACACGCTGACCAACAATTCCGGCGAGCCGGTCGACGTCCAGCCCGTCGCCTACATGATGCAGAACTCCCTGCCGGAACTGCTCAGCCCGCCGCCGCAGGCCCACGCCGGCGTCATCGGCATGTACGGCCCGGACCGCAAAAACCAGACCCAGAAGTACAAGGAACTGGCCAAGGCGCCGACCAACCCCAAGAAGGCCGTCAGCGAAGAGGCCAACGAAGGCTGGATCGGCCTCACCACCAAATACTGGATGGCCGCCGCGATCCCCGAACAGGGCGAGCCGGTCTCGATGTCCGCCACCGCCCTCAACGCCAACGGCCGCACCACCTTCCGCGCCGGCTACGCAGCCTCGCCCTACGCCGTCGCCCCGGGCGAAAGCCTCACCAAGTCCACCCGCATCTTCGCCGGCGCCAAGCGCGTCGAGGTTCTGGAGCGCTACCAGAAGGAAGAAGGCGTCCCGGACTTCACCAATGCGGTCGACTGGTCGTGGCTCTGGTTCATCACCAAGCCCTTCTTCTGGACCATGAAATTCTTCGAGGGCCACCTCGGCAATTTCGGCCTCGCCATCCTCGCCCTCACGGTCTGCGTGAAGCTCGTCTTCTTCCCGATGCAGTGGAAGATGTACGAAGCCATGTCGAAGATGCGCAAACTGGCGCCCGAGATGAAGGCCATCCAGGAGCGCTTCAAGGCGGACAAGCAGCGCCAGCAGCAGGAGATCATGGCGCTCTACAAGAAGGAGAAGGCCAACCCCCTCTCCGGCTGTCTGCCGATGATCCCGCAGATGTTCGTCTTCTACGCCCTGTTCCAGACGCTCTCGGCAACGATCGAGATGCGCCACACGCCGTTCTACGGCTGGATCAAGAACATGTCGGCGCCAGACCCCACATCGATCTGGAACCTGTTCGGCCTCCTGCCGTTCGAGCCCGCGGCTGTGCCCCTCATCGGATGGCTGATCGGCGGTACCGGCCTGCTCGCCATCGGCCTCTGGCCGATCATCTACGGCATTACGATGTTCGCCCTGCAGGGCATGTCGACCCCGCCGACCGACCCGATGCAGAAGGCCATCATGCGTTTCCTGCCGCTGGTCTTCCTGTTCATCTTCGCAGGCTTCGCCGCCGGCCTCGTGATCTACTGGTGCTGGTCCAACATCATCACGATGATCCAGCAGTATTACATCATGCGGAAGAACGGCGTCGAAACCGAGTTCGACAAGTTCATCAAGAAGCACGTCTTCAAGACCAAGGCCCCCGCCGAATAGGACGCTGCAATGGCGGACCCTGACGGCGCGCCGGACAAAGACGAGACCTACACCGACGACCAGATCGAAGCCGGCCGGCTCCTGTTCGCAGGACCGGTCGATTTCGTCATGGGCGCCGCCCGCCTCGAACAGCTCCCGGAAGCCGACCGCCCCGAGATCGCCTTCGCCGGCCGCTCCAATGTCGGCAAGTCCAGCCTGATCAACGCCCTCACCGGCCGCAAGACGCTGGCGCGCACCTCCAACACGCCGGGCCGCACGCAACAGCTCAACTATTTCGACCTCGGCGAAGGCCGTCTCTACCTCGTCGACCTGCCTGGCTACGGCTTCGCCCAGGCCCCGAAGAAGGCCGTCAACCAGTGGTCGCGCGTCACCATGAACTACCTGCGCGGCCGCCCCACCCTGAAGCGCGTCTTCATCCTGATCGACGCCCGCCGCGGCGTCGGCGAAGTCGACAAGGGCGTCATGAAACAGCTCGACGACGCCGCCGTCATCTATCAGGTCATCCTCACCAAGACCGACAAGCTGAAGGCGAAGGAACGCGACACCGTCATGGCCAAGGCGCTAACCGCCATCGCCAAACGCCCCGCAGCCCACCCCGTCGTGATGGCCACATCCAGCGAGAAAGGCTCTGGCGTCGAAGAGCTGCGCGCCGAGATCAGCCTCCTCAACTAGCCGCTGACCCAACGTAATCCGACGGCTACGTTGACCGCACGGCATGATTGCCGACGGTGAATCCTCCACGCTAAGCTGCGCATGATGAAAAACGCCGCGACCTTCCTGACCGACGCTGAAGTGATGGAGCGCGTGCTCTCCCACATCGACAACGCCGACACCGATCGCGGTGAAACCATCTGGCGCGAGCCGGTCGCGAACTACCTGTCAGAAGACCGCCTCGCCGCCGAACGCGCCATGATCGCCAGCGCGCCAATGGCGTTTTGCCCGTCCATCTGCCTTGAGGACGTCGGCTCCTACTTCGCGCGCGACGTCGCCGGCCTGTCGCTCGTCGCCGTCCGCGGCCACGACCGCACCGTGCGCGTCTTCAAGAATGCCTGCCGGCACCGCGGCGCCCAGCTCGTCCAGGGCGCCGGCTGCAAGCGCGCGCTGGTCTGCCCCTATCACGGCTGGGCCTACCGGCTCGACGGCTGCCTGCAGAGCATACCGGGAGAGGACGGGTTCGACGGCATCGACAAGTCCACCCACGGCCTCGTCGAACTCCCCACGGTCGAACGCAACGGCTTCGTCTTCGTCACCCTCGACCCATCGCAAGGTGCGCACGCGGACAGCGTCGCCATCCTCGATGCGCTGCCCGCATTCTTCGGCCCCGACTACAAGCTCTTCAACGTCGCCGAAACCGTCATCGAAGCAAACTGGAAACTCCACGTCGAGAGCTTCATCGAGGGCTACCACATCCGCCACGCCCACCCGGAAACTTTCTTCCCGCTGGGCTTCGACAACCTGAACGTCGTCGAACTCTGCGGCCCCCACGCGCGCGTCACCTACCCCTTCCGCCGCATCGAGCGGCTACGCGACGTGCCGCCCGCCGAACGCGACCCAAGCCAGGTGATGTCCTATCTCTACCACCTCTTCCCCAACACCATCGTCAGCGTGCTCTCGCACCACACCAACGTCCTGCTGCTCGATCCCGTCTCCACCAGCCAGACCCGCCAGATCATGTTCCAGCTCGCGCATGGAAACGACGAGGCTGCATTGGAGGACGCCCGGCGCGACGCCGACTTCGTCACCACCACCGGCGTCAACGAAGACCTCGCCCTCGTCACCAGCATCCAGCGCAGCCTGAATACGGGCGCCAACGACCACCTGACATTCGGCAAGTTCGAAGCCGCCATCGCGCACTTCCACAAGACCTTGTCAGAAACGCTGCCCGCCCCCACCTGACGCCGGGATTAACCGCCCATGCGGCCCATCCGGACGCACAGTCCGGACAGGCCGCAGGCCGTCTCCGCGATCAGTTCGCCGTAGCAAACTCGATCGCAAACGGATCGTTCTCCGGATCGCTGTTCCACTCATACTCCAGCGACTTCGCCAGCATCTCGGCCTGATCCTTGCCCTTCAGCCGCGCGATCAGGCCCAGCGCCATATCAGTCCCCGCAGAAACGCCGGAGGACGTGATGTACTTCCCATCCTCCACCCAGCGCGCGCTGCCCTGCCAGTCGACGCTCGGGTCCTGCTGCACGGCCAGCGAGAAGAACGCCTTGTTCGACGTCGCCTTCCTGCCAGACAACAGACCCGCCTTCGCCAGCAAGGCCGACCCCGTGCAGACGGACGTCGTCAGCGTGCTGGTCGCGTCAACTTTCCGGATGAAGTCGAGGTAGGCCTCGTTGTTCAGCTCAACCAGCGTGCCGTTTCCGCCCGGCACCATCAGGATGTCGATCTCCGGCGCATCGGCGAAGCTGTATTGCGCCACCGCTTCGATGCCCTGCTGCGCCGACGCGACGGGACCAGCCGTCTCGGCCACCATCACCACTTCAAAGTCCGGCACATAGGCCCACATCTCGACCGGCCCGAACACGTCGAGCAGTTCAAAGCCGGGATAGAGCGCAACCCCGACAACCGTCTTCTCCGAGCTCGCCGCCTCCTGCTGGGCGACAGCAGCCGGTGCCAACAAAAGCCCGATAGAGGCCGCAACAGCGATGACAGGACGCGCCAGCGCCCTGCGAATTTCAGTCCAGGTATGACGTGACATTTCATGTCTCCAGATCTGGCCGCAGAAGCGGCGCAGGAAAAAATGTGAAAGGGAAGCGGCCATGATCACCAGGCCTTCTGCCAGCCGATGGTGAAGGTCGCATCGGTCTCAAGTTGCGGCCCGTTGAGATCGCGATAGAGCGGCAGGCCAACCTCGGCGGCCAGACGATGCCCGCTCAGCGCGCCCTCCTGCCCAACCAGGTTGACGCCAAACAACGCCTCCACGATCTCACCGCCGTAATTGTCCGGATCGGCCGTCTGAACGGGCGCCATGATCGCCGGGTCCATACCTTCGATCTGCCCGATCGAAGACGCCTTCAGCCGCGCCGAAAGCGATATCCAGCTCTCAACCTCGTAGGCGATCCAGCCCGTCGCAGCGAACCGGTCGCCCAGCGTATAGCCCTCGTCGTTCTCATCCAGCCGAATGACTGCAGAGGCCTGCGCGCCCCACCCCAGCCGGCCGGACCGCTCCTGATAGGTCAGCGCAGGTTTCACATCGAACGTGCCGGAGCCAAGCTGCATGGCGTATGGCATGCGCGGCGACGGCGTCATCCCCATCGGCGTCAGGATCTGCGCCGTCTCCTCGATCGAACCGGTCGGCAGCGACAGCCCGAGATTGAGATTGATCTGGCGCTCCGCCCGCGACCCGTCATCAAGCCCGATGATTGCGGTCACGCTGGTATCGCCGATGCCCTCGGACGACGTCGAGAACCCGCCAAGCACATTGGTCCCCATCCCGCCCATATAGGTGATGTGGTCCATGTCGTTGCTGAGGAAGTTCACCATCCCCATCAGCGTCACGCGGTCGCTCAGCCCGTACATGCCGCCAAGCATGTGCATGTCCATCGTCATCTGCGTCGGCACGACGCGCAGCGTCGGCGGCTGGCCCGGATTGCCGAAGAAGCGGTTCGGCACACTGGTCGCCACCTGGTCCGGCGTCAGCGAATCCGTGCCGTCCCGCACGCCGTCCATGTCCATCCGCATGAAGCGGTACGACGCCATCCACTCGCCCTTCTTGTGGCGGTGATCGCCCATCACGCCGATCGGCGCGTGCTCCATGGCGCGTGGCGATTTCTCCTCATCTTCGTGCGCGTACGCGGGCGCACACAGGGCGACGGCAATCGCCGCGCCCAGACATGTCTTGAGATACATCTCGATTGATCCTTCAAAAGCAGAACACGCTCCGCACAAAGCGGAGCAGCAAACAGGTTCAGGCTTTCAAGGAAGCAGGCGGTCCCAGCGGCGGCGCCCCGGGCCACAAGGGGGATGCCGGATCAACCAGCGATGCTGGCGTCAGCAGCCTGGCGACAACCGCCTCGGCCAGCCACGTCGGCAGAATGGGCGCGGGCGCCAATGCCACGGCAACCGACACGCACGCGCCGCAACACGTTTCCATGCTGGTGTCGGACGGAACCGGATCGCCGATCCCGATATGGACCATTCCGCCATGGCCATCGCCGCACATCGGCACGTCGATGGAATCGGGCGAACGCAACTGGACATGCGCCTGGGCGCCGTTGGCGGTCATCCCCGCGGCGGCGACAAGCAGCGCGATCACGCGCAGGAAGGATGTCCATCCCTTCATGGGATCCAGTTTAGTCATTCACGCGCAACAGTCTACCAGCCAACGCTCAGCGCGAGATGGCGGCGCGACAGGCGTCGCAAGCGTGTCAGCAGTCTCGCGCGATCGATGAATTCTCGCCCGCATCATCTGGACATCACGGTCCAAGCGCCCCAAATGCACGCCACGCATTTATACGGGGGCGTTGAACAGATTCATGCGGTCAGCGATCGAAATCCGCAATCTACACAAGACCTACGCGGGCGGCTTCGAGGCCCTGAAGAATATCAACCTCGACATCGAAGCCGGCGAAATCTTCGCGCTGCTCGGCCCCAACGGCGCAGGCAAGACAACGCTGATCTCCGCAATCTGCGGCATCGTCACGCCGACCTCCGGCACGATCACCGCAGGCGGCCACGACATCCAGAAGAACTACCGCCACGCCCGCGCACTGATTGGTCTCGTCCCACAGGAGATGAGCATCGACATGTTCGAGACGGTCTGGGACGTCGTCTCCTTCTCGCGCGGCCTGTTCGGAATGTCGCCCAATCCCGCCCACATCGAACAGGTCCTCAAGGACCTCTCGCTGTGGGACAAGCGCAAGAGCAAGCTGATGGAATTGTCGGGCGGCATGAAGCGCCGCGTGATGATCGCCAAGGCCCTCAGCCACGAACCGCAGATCCTTTTCCTCGATGAACCCACCGCCGGCGTCGACGTCGAACTCCGCCGCGACATGTGGGAGATGGTCCGCAAGATGCGCGCCCGCGGCGTCACCATCATCCTCACCACCCACTACATCGAGGAAGCCGAGGAGATGGCCGACCGCATCGGCGTCATCCTCAAGGGCGAACTCATCCTCGTCGAACGCAAGCCCGACCTGATGAAGAAGCTCGGCAAGAAGAAACTGACGCTCCAGCTTCAGGACCGGATGGAAACCGTTCCCGACGGCCTTTCCGAATGGAATGTCGAACTCAACGACGACGGAACCGAGCTGGAATACGCCTTCGACATCCACGACGAACGCACAGGCGTTCCCTCCCTGCTCCGCCGCATGACCGAACTCGGCGTCGCCTTCCGCGACCTCAACACCCAGACCTCGTCGCTCGAAGACATCTTCGTCGACCTCGTCCACCAGAAGGATTGAGCGATGCACGTGTCGATACCTCGCCCCAATCCATGCTTCGACAAGCTCAGCATGAGGTTCGTTGGCGCCAAACCGGCCAAAGGGCCTCATCCTGAGCCCGTCGAAGGACGAGGCCCGCTCCCAGTTCAAGGCCAGCTCCATGCCTGACACATCATCCCGCTCCGCTGCGCCTTCCGCCGCCGCCGACGCAGCGCCCGCCCCCAAACCGCCTGCCTTCAACGCCTACGGCGTCTGGGCCATCTACAAGTTCGAGATGACGCGCACCCTGCGCACCTTCTGGCAGTCGATCGCAACCCCGGTCGTCACCACCAGCCTCTACTTCGTCGTCTTCGGCTCAGCGATCGGTTCGCGCATCGAGGAAGTCGGCGGCGTCTCCTACGGCGCCTTCATCGTGCCCGGCCTCATCATGATGACGCTGTTCATGCAGTCACTGTTCAACGCATCCTTTGGCATCTACTTCCCGAAATTCACCGGCACCATCTACGAGATCCTCTCCGCCCCGATCTCCTCCATGGAGATCGTCATGGCCTATGTCGGCGCAGCCGCGACCAAGTCGATCATCCTCGGCCTCATCATCCTCGCGACAGCCGCATTCTTCGTCGACCTCAATATCCAGCACCCGCTCTACATGGTCGGGTTCCTGGTGCTGATCGCGCTCACCTTCTCGCTGATGGGCTTCATCATCGGCATCTGGGGAACCAGCTTCGAGCACCTGAACTTCATACCCATGCTGATCGTCACCCCGCTCACCTTCCTCGGCGGCGCGTTCTACTCGATCGACATGCTGCCCGAGACCTGGCAGACCATCGCCCTGTTCAACCCCGTCGTGTACCTGATCTCGGGCTTCCGCTGGTCGTTCTACGGCGTCGGCGACGTCGGCGTCCTTCTGTCTCTTGGCATAACGCTGGGCATCTTCTTCGCCTGCCTCGGCGTCGTCGCCTGGATGTTCAAGACCGGCTACCGGCTGAAGACCTAAACCCCCTTCATCCCAGCCCCAAAACCCGTTAGAGCGGCGGGATGACAAAGACCCCGTCCGCACCGCCCTCCGCGCCCCAGGCCGACGCCTTCCTGACAGCCAAAACGCTCTCGGAGGCCCTGCCCTATATCCAGCGCTACGATCGCGAGACCATCGTGATCAAGTATGGCGGTCACGCCATGGAGAACGAGGAGCTCGCCGCCCTCTTCGCCAAGGACGTCGTCCTGCTCAAGCTGCTCGGCATGAACCCCGTCGTCCTGCACGGCGGCGGCCCCCAGATCGGCCGCATGCTCGAAAAGCTCGGCATCGTCTCCACCTTTGAAGACGGCCTGCGCGTCACCGACGCCGCCTCGATGGAAATCGTCGAGATGGTCCTCTCCGGCGGCATCAACAAATCCATCGTCCGCGCCATCAACGCCGCCGGCGGCAAGGCGGTCGGCCTCTCCGGCGCCGACGCCAACCTCATCACCGCCGTCAAGGCGACCCGCACCAAGAAGGACCCCGACAGCAATATCGAGCGCGTCATCGACCTCGGCTATGTCGGCGAACCGGACAAGGTGGACCCGTCGGTCCTGAAGGCGCTGGCCGCCCAGATCGAGGATGACTTCATTCCCGTCGTCGCTCCCGTCGGCGTCGGCGAGGACGGCCGCAGCTTCAACATCAACGCCGACACGGCCGCCGGCGCGGTCGCCGCAGCGGTCGGCGCCAAACGCCTCATGCTGCTCACCGACGTCGAAGGCGTCCTCGACGCCAAGGGCGAACTGGTCAAGCAGCTCAGCTGTGAACAGGCCAAAGCCCTGATCGCTGACGGAACTGCAAAAGGCGGTATGATTCCAAAGCTGGAAACGGCTATTCAGACGGTCGAACAGGGGGTCGAGGCCACCGTCATCCTCGATGGCCGCAAGCCGCACGCCCTCCTCATGGAGTTGTTCACCCAGCATGGCTCAGGCACACTCATCCGCGGAAACTGATGGTCTTATGGCCAACGCCGGGCCGATTTCTGGGCCAATTTCAGGGCCAAACATCGGGGAAGGGGCGGTGCGAACGGAGAACCCGATGACCAGTCTGCAGCGCGCCATCGCGCAACGCTCAGTCCGGCTCCTTGCAATCCTTTTCACAATACTCGGCGCAGCCATCGCCCTCGCCGCGCCGGCCAGCGCCCAGCAGGGCTTCCGCCTCTGCAACGAAACCAGCTTCATCCTCGAAGCCGCCACCGCGCGGCCCGACAACGATCAGGTCATCGTCGAGGGCTGGACCCGCCTGCGCCCCGGCGAATGCCGCATCGCCCTGCCCGCCCCGCTCCAGCGCGGCATCCATTTCGTCTTCGCACGCTCCTCCAGCGCCCACCGCGGCGGCCAGCGCACCTGGAATGGCGACGTGCCGCTCTGCGTCGACCCCAACGGCTCCTTTGCCGTCCAGAACCCATCCTCCTGCGAAGTCGTCGGCCTCGAGAGCCGCCGCTTCAAGGCCGTCCGCGTCGAGAACACCCGCGGCGGCGAGATGACCTTCAACGAGACCGAGACCTACAGCCAGGGCGGACAGTCAGCCCAGATCGCCGGCATGCAGCGCCTGCTGGACGACGCCGGCGTCGACAGCGAAGCCATCGACGGCTATTTCGGCCGCCGCCTGCGCGCCGCCGTCACCAGCTTCCTCACAGACCGCGGCCTCCCGCTTGAAACCTCCAACGCCGAACTGATCGACATCCTCGAGGACGTCGCCCGCAACCGCTCGCTCGAAGTCGGCATGATGCTCTGCAACCGCACCGAGGACACGGTGCTCACCGCCATCGCCCGGCGCCGCCCCGACGGCTGGGAATCGCGCGGCTGGTGGACGCTGGAAGCCAGCGCCTGCGTCAGGACCGTAGACGAAAGCCTGATCGCATCGCCCCATTATGTTTTCGCGGAGATTCTCACCGAAAACGGCCGGCGGACGCTGCAGGGCGCCGATCGCGTCTTCTGCACCTCCCGCTCGAAATTCGCGATCATCGGCAACGAAAACTGCGCCGCCCGCCAGTTCCGGCAGGAAACCTTCGTCGAAACCGAGATTCCGCAGGACGGCAAGCTGGTCTTCGAGCTGTTCGAACGCAATTTTGGCCCGCCCGAGAGCGACTAGGCCGGTTTTCTCATCCACCCCACAGCCAGAAAATCCCGCGAAATTAACCTTATAGCTTCCGGCAAGCCGTACTCTTTGGCGAATCGGGTTGGCGAACCGCGCACAAGAGGGTAACTCGCGCGTCGGTCGGGTCGGGAGCGCCGCTTCCGGCCCCAAGCACTCCGGAGTTTTTTTGCCAGTGGCCACCGATCTGCAGCCCGTCATCGATGCAGCCTGGGAAGATCGCGCTTCGCTGTCCGCCGACACGCGCGGAGAGGTCCGCGATGCGGTCGACGCCGCGCTGTCCGGTCTCGACGATGGCAGCTTCCGCGTGGCCGAACGCAGCGACGATGGCGAATGGGTCGTCAACCAATGGCTCAAGAAGGCGGTGCTTCTCTCCTTCCGCCTCAACCCCAACTCGCTGATCACCGGCGGCCCGGGACCCGGGACCTGGTGGGATAAGGTGCCCTCCAAGTTCGAAGGCTGGGGCGACACGGAATTCAGCGCCGCCGGCTTCCGCGCCGTCCCCGGCTCGATCGTCCGCCGCGGCTCCTACATCGCGCCCGACGCGGTGCTGATGCCGTCCTTCACGAACATCGGCGCCTATGTCGGCAAGGGCACGATGGTCGACACCTGGACCACCGTCGGCTCCTGCGCCCAGATCGGCGCCAACTGCCACCTCTCCGGCGGCGTCGGCATCGGCGGCGTGCTGGAACCGCTCCAGGCCAATCCCGTCATCATCGAAGACAATTGCTTCATCGGCGCCCGCTCTGAAGTCGCCGAAGGCGTCATCGTGCGCGAAGGCTCCGTCGTCGGCATGGGCGTCTATCTCGGCCAGTCGACCCCGATCATCAACCGCGCCACCGGCGAAACGCTCTACGGCGAAGTCCCGCCCTATTCCGTCGTCGTCGCCGGCAACCGCCCGGGGAAACCCCTACCCGGCGCAAACGAGGGCCCCTCGCTCTACTGCGCCGTCATCGTCAAACAGGTCGATGCGGGCACCCGCTCGAAGACCAGTGTCAACGAACTCCTGAGAACCTGAGCCATGCTCCACTCACCCAAACCGCCCGTCGGCGAGCCCGTACCCGCGCTCCTCGTGGAGAAGAAGTTCGGCCTCAAGGACAACATGCGCGCCGTCATGATCGCCGAGCCCGGCTGCATCGACCCGGCCGCCGAGCTTGATCCGCTCACTTCCCCGCAAGAGATTCCGGCTGGCGCCCAGTACGACTACATCCACCTCTACGTCCGCCACGCCGCCAGCATGGAAGACAGGATCGCCGCGCTGATCCCGCACCTGGCCGAGCACGCCATGCTGTGGGTGTCGTTCCCCAACTGGACGTCGCCGCTCTTCATCGACGTAACCGACGAAGAAGTCCGCAACGCAGCGCTGCCGTTCGGGCTCGTCGATGTGAAAACGCGGGACGACGCCGAGGACTGGCGCGCACTCAAGTTCATCTCGCGCCACAGCCTTTAGTCGGCAGCGCCAACTTCACGGACAGATCAGAGCCTCAGCCTCCTGCGGCGGCGCACATGACGTGCTCACCGGCGGCGGGTCGCCCTTGATGCCGACATCGACGCGCCGCTGGTTGGCGCAATTGCGTTCATCCTCGATGTCGGACAACTCGCCGACACCTTCCACTTCCGTCACCGAGTAGCCGCGCTCGCGCAGCAGCGCAGCAACCGTGCCCGCGCGGCTCGCCGCAAGTCCCGCATTCATCGCCGTAGAGCCCCGCGTGTCGGCATAGCCGCGCACGACCAGCTCGTTCGACGATGCGCACGCGCCCCAGTCATCCAGCTCCTTGATCAGCGCACTGCGCACCGTCGGCGTCATGTTCGCGCTCGCCGTGCAGAAATAGGCGCGCATCGCCCTGCCCGCCGCACACGCCGGCGCCCCAGCTGCAACCGCCTCGCTGGCCGCTGGCGTCTGCGTATCCGCCTGCGCCATCTCGACCGGGGCGATCGCTGTCCGCAGCTGTGTCGGCGCCGTGTCCTCGGCGGGCGGCTCGATCGGCGAGGTGGGGCGGATATCGATCGGCCCGGGCGGAAACGGATTGGGGGCGCCCAGATCTTCGATGCGCGCCGCCTGTGACCCGTCCGATTGCGGCGCGAAGGTCGCGTCGCCATCGTCGCCGCTCGTGTCGCCGCCCATCAACGCGTTATAGCCAGCCCAGCCGAACAGGACGGCCATCGCAGCGACCAGCACCCCGGCGACAATATCGTCCTGCACCGGATCGACCTTCGCGCCGCCCCCGCCGCTGCCCGTGCCGCCGCCGCCAGATCCGCCGCCATTGCCCCCGCCGCCGCCGCCCGAACGCGCGGGCGCATAATAGGCCGCAGCGCTCGACGACGAGGCCGGCCCCGCCGGATGCTGTGGCGCAGGCCCCTGTCCGTCCGCCGCCATGACAATGGAAACATTGCCGCTGGCAGCTCCCTCCGAAGCCTCCTCGAACTCGGCAAGGATCGTCTGCTCCGGGGCTGCAGCCGGCACGCGCTTCTCGATCTCCAGCCTGACGACGTTCGGCGCCTGGGGTTCGACCGGCGCACCGCCCCGGGCGGCCCGCGCAGCCGCGCTCGCCGCAGCAGCGGCTGCAAGCGCACGCTCCCCGCCGCTCCGGCTCAGCAGGGCCCGCGAGGATTTCGATTTCAGCGGATTGAAGAACAATTGCGCATGTGTCGGCGCCGAAACATTGAACGGATCGGAGATGGGCGGCGTGATGCCCCGTGGCATCTTTCTGCGACGTCCCTGCCCTTTCTTGCCGACCTGGACCTTGAAAGGGTCCACACGATCGGTCTCGAAAGGAAATCCCGTCATGAGCGCAGACCTGCGTCGTTCGGCGAATTCGCGTGGCTGGAGAATGTTTTCCGCCACACGGTCATACCGGGCGAGTTGATCTGCCGGCAACCGCGGCGCGTCAGAAATCGGTGCAGGTTGCGGCTTATTAACGACAGCTGAGCCGGCGTCCGTCGGCTCGTGCGCCGGCGGGCCCGCAACCGCCTTCATCGAACCACTCCCGACATGCATCGGTCGCGCTCCTCAACACTTACTCACATGGTTACTAAACAGCGCTGCGCCGGTCCGCACAAGCCCGACGCCACGGGATAACCTGGTCTGTCCCGCCGGCACTACCGGTATGACCGGCGGTTTCGACCGCACTGGCGCAACTGCAGCGCCCCATCACCCACCGCATCCGCGACAAGAACGCCCGCAACAGGCGAATCCACGGGACGTACTCGCCTGCATCTGCCACCCGGAATTCTGCAGTTCGGTCGACCAAATCGAAACGGTTTTGCCGTTAAGGTCGGCCATGCGTTTGGAATGATGGCGACATCTGAACGCTTCGGCGCGTTCATGCGTTTTTGCCTGCATGTCAGGGTTAACACGCGGGGACGCCGCCGCCCGCAGGACGGTGCAAGGCTTGCTTGCAGAAGACTGCACCGCCGGGACCAGATGTCCCGCTGAAAGGTTGGCGAGATGGCCGTGATGGCCAAGGCCGTTGGATCCCTCCGGCGCGCGGCGCTTGCGCTCGCGGCATCGGCCTTCGTATGCCTGCTCGCCCCCGCTTTCGCACAATCCGCCACCATACCCGTAGAGGGCGTGCCCAGTTCACTCCGCGACGACCTCGACGGACTGCTTGAGCAGGAAGACGCGCCCGACAGCCTGTTCGCCGCCAGACGCCAGGCCCAGCGCGCCGCCGACACCATCGCCCGGCTGCTCGAGTCCGAAGGCTACTTCGCCGCCGAAGTCGATCCGTGGGCCGAAGGCGTGGAACAATTCTCGCGCGGCGTCGACGTTGAAATCGGACCGCTGTTCGTGATCGGCGACACCGCTATCGCCTATTCCGGCGACTCGCCCGACGAAGAAACCCGCAACGCGATCGAGGAATGGCTCGGCCTGATCCCCATCGGCGTCCCTGCACGCGCCCAGCCCATCCTCGACGTCTCCGACGAAATGCAGAGGACGCTGGAGAACTCAGGCTATGCCGACGCCGCAATCGAGCCGGTCGACGCCGTCGCGGACGGCACCCAGCACACGCTCGACCTAACCTTCCGCATCAATGCAGGCCCCCGCATCACCTACGACGACCTCGACATCGCAGGTCTCGACCGCACCCGCCGGGAGTTCATTCACAACCTCCGCCCCTGGCGCGCCGGCGATCCGGTCTCGCAGGAGCAGCTTGACGAATTCCGCACGCGCCTTTCCTCCACCGGTCTCTTCAGCCGCGCCACCGTCGCGCTGGAAGAAGCGCCTCAGGAAACCTCGCGCGACGTCGTCGTCACGCTGACCGAGGGTCCGCGCCGCACCATCGCACTGGGCGGCAGCGCCTCGACCAGCGAGGGTCTGGGCGCCGACGCCGAATGGGAAACCCGCAACGTCACCGGCAGAGCCGACAGCATCACGGTTGCAGCGCGCGCCGCGACACTCGAACGCCGCCTGCGCCTCAGCTACGACCGCCCGCACGTCGGCCAGTACGACCGCAATCTCGAACTCGCAGCCGAACTCGAAGACTTCGAGACAGACGCATTCGACCAGACCGGCGCCTCGCTCTCCGCCCGGCTCGACCAGCAGCTCACGCGCCGTGTCCGCGGCGAGATCGGCGTGGAGTTCGCCTACGCCAGCATCGAGGACGCCCGCACCCGCGCCCTGAGCCTCGATCGCCGAGAACTCTACCTGCTCGCCGTCCCCGTCGCCGCCGAATACACTGGCGTCCGCGACATCCTCGATCCGGTCAATGGCGTCCGCGCACGCCTCTTCGTCGAACCCGGCGTGACCTACGGCGACGACACGATCGGCTTCACGCGCGTCGTCGGCGAAGCCAGCGCCTATCGCGAACTCGGCTCGAACAAGCTGGTCGGCGCCGTACGCGGCCGCGTCGGCGCCATCGTCGGCCCCGCCGGCCTGCCGCCCGATCGCCTGTTCTACGCCGGCGGCGGCGGCTCCGTCCGCGGCTACGAATACCAGAGCCTCTCCCCGCGCGACGCGAATGGCGAAATCATCGGCGGCCGCTCACTGGTCGAGGCCAGCGCAGAGCTCCGCTACCGCTCCAGCGACACGCTCGGCTATGTCGCCTTCGTCGATGCCGGCGCCGCGAGCGAGTCCGCCGAACCCTCGTTCGACAACACCAAGGCGGGCGCAGGCTTGGGCGTGCGCTATTACGCCGGCTTCGGTCCGCTGCGCGCCGACATCGCAGTGCCGCTCGACAAGGGCCCTGGCGACGCCGACTTCCAGATCTATATCTCCATTGGACAGGCATTCTGATGGAGAACACGAAAACATCGCGCAGCAGACTTGGCCGCCTCTGGCCGCGCTCGATCTGGGCGCGCGTCGGCATCGTGGCCGGCGCCGTGCTTCTCCTCCTAATTCTCACCGGCGTCGTATTGCGCTTCGCAGCCGCCACAGATTTCGGCCGCGGCGTCATCACCTCGCTGATCGATGGCCGCCGCGCGGGTCCCCTCGGCACAATCCGTCTCGGCGGGCTCGCTGGCGATCCCCTCTCGTCCGCCACGGCAACCGACCTCGCCTTCATCGATGACAACGGCGCCTGGATGCGCGCCAGCGACATCGAGCTCTCCTGGTCGCCATTCAGCCTGCTGTCCCGCCGACTCGACATCGAGCGCCTGAACATCGAAACGGCGCATGTCTTCCGTCGTCCGGTCGTCGCCCCAAGCGAACCCGGCGGCGGCGGCATCCCCGACTTCGCACTGCGCATCGGCGAAGCCAGCATCGACGAAATCCGCATCGACGACGGCGTCTACGGCGCCCAGGCAAGTTATCGCTTCGCCCTCTCCACCGACATCGCCCGCAACCGCGCCGGCGCCATCGACCTCGATCTCGTACCGCTGAACGGCAGGGGCGACAGACTACAGGCCGACGCCGAGTGGACGCAGCGCCACCTCACCGGCGCAACCGTCTCCGCAGAAGGCCTGCCGGGCGGCATTCTCGCATCCCTGATCCAGTCGCCGGCAGGCGAAGCCGTACAACTCACAGTTCAGGCCGATGGCGACGCCCAGAACCTCGCCAGCGCCGCCACGCTGCGCTTCGGCCAGCAGGCCGTCAGCGAATTCACCGCCACGCGCGACGGCGATCTCACCACCGCCACGGGTTATCTCCAGCTCAACGCTTGGCCGCTCCTGTCAGACCTGAGCGAGCGATTGGGCGACCGCGTCGATCTCAACGCCGAGATCGAAACCACCGACCTGAGACGCGCCCCGCTTGAGCTCGCGGTCTCCGCGCCGGCCGGACGGGCGACCATGTCCGGCGAAATCGACATCTCCAACCGCGACATCCGCAACCCGCTGGCGCTGAGATTCGAGAATGTCGATCTGGCGCGCCAAGCCTCAACGATCCGCTCTGGCCTGATTTCGGGCGAAGGCGAAGCCCAGATCAACGGCGCAACGGACTGGACCTTCACCGGGCCTGTCACCCTCACGGATCTCACAACCGACACGGTCGCCGCGCAATCCATTCGCGGCCCTGCAACGGTGTCCTTCGAGAACCGGTCCGTCACATGGGAGATAGAGGGCGCACAGGCCCAGGCCTTCAGCCTCTCGTCACTCGACAGCCTGTCGCCGATGCAGCTCAGCGTCACAACCTCAGGCGGCTACAACCTCGATCAGCGCTCGGTCACCATCTCCGACACCAGCATCTCGGGCACACCCGGCGGCTCCACCGTCTCAGGCAGCTACGACCTCGCCACAGGCGCACTCAACCTCTCCGGCGAGGCCACCTCCGCGCAGCTCTCGGCCTTTTCCGATTTCGGCGGCTCCGCCAGCGGCGACTGGTCCGTGCAACGCGCATCAACCGGCGCGCCCTACCGCATCTCGTTCGACGGCGCCGGCCAGAACATTTCGGCGACCAACCCCACCCTCTCCCAGCTCCTCGGCCAGTCGCCAAGTGTAGAGGCGACGATCACGTGGAACGACGGAAGTCTGACAATCGAAAACGGCGCCGTCGCCAGCGAAACCGTGTCGCTGACGATCGACGGCCGCACCTCCGCTTCAGGCGCCCTGACTGGAGAGATCGACGGCGAGCTCCTCCAGCCGCTCGACCTGCCGGGCGCACGGCTCGAATCGCTGCAGCTCGACGGAACGCTCAGCGGCACGCCGGGCAGCCCCACAGCGAACGTCCAGTTCTCCAATGGCGCGCTTGGCGCCGGCGGCATGCAGCTCACCGACCTCTCCGGCCGCACCATCATCTCGACGCGCGACGGTCTGTCGATCAACGCCGATCTGACCGGCGCAGCCGACGGCCAGCCGCTCGACGCCAGCTTCAACCTCACGCGCGACAACGAAGCGCTGGCGATTTCCGACGTCAGCATCTCCGCCGGCGCGCTGGTGCTTGCCGCGCCCTCCCTCACCTTCGAGGACGGCCTGCCCGCAGGCGCGTTCACGCTCGAAGGCTCGCTGGCCGGCCTCGCGAACTTCTCTCAAGGCGACGTCGCAGCCGAAGGACGGCTGTCCTCCGCGAACGGCGCCCCGCAAGTCATCGTCTCCGGCGAGGCGACCAACGTCGAGCGCCCGGGCGTCGACCTCCGCCGCGCAACTTTCGACGCAGCGCTCCAGGCCGACACGCTGAGCATCGAAACCGACTTCGAAAGCCGCGGAAACGAAGGCCCACGCCTCAGCATCGACGTCGAAGGCTCGCAGACCGATTCAATGTGGACAGGCACCGTCGCCATCGCTGGCGAAGGCGGCGCCCAGCCGATCGCCATGACCGAACCGGCGACATGGACCTACGGCCCCGACGGCTACACCTTCAATGGTCGCGCCAATCTCCTCGCAGGCGCCCTCACGGCCGACATCAGATCGACCGAGGCCGCGCAACGCGTGTCCGTCGAACTTGCCGCGATCGACCTCCGGGCGCTGACGCGCCTCGTGCAACTGCCTCCCGTCGAAGGCGCAGCTTCCGGAAGCATCCTGCTTGAGGCCCCCGCCGGCGACATGCGCACAGGCGCGCTCGACCTGCAGATCGACGGCCTCAACGCGCTCGGCGCAGAGAGCGAAGCAATCGACATCAACCTTCGCGGCGATCTGCAGGGGCCGTCGCTCAGCCTCGTCGCCGACGGCGCAGGCGGCGCCTTCGGCATCGATGGCCAGGCTGACTTGTCGACCACCGGCGAAGGACTGGTCGTTGCGCCCGACATGTCCGCGCCCATCGAAGCGTCGCTACAGCTCAACGGCCGCGCCGAACAGTTCTGGACCCTCGCACGCCAGACCAACCAGTCGCTGGCCGGCGCGCTGACAGTCGACATCACAGCCGCGGGCCGCCTCGGCGCGCCAGTCCTCGACGGCGGCTTCCAGCTCGCGGACGGCCGCTACGACCACGCCGAAAGCGGTTTCCACCTCGAAGACATCCAGCTCGAAGGCGTGTTCGACCAGCGCTCGCTCCGCCTCACCACGGTCAGCGCGATTGATGGCCAGGGTGGCCGTTTATCCGGCGACGGACAATTGAGCTGGGCGAACGAGCTCTCGGGCAATATCGACTTCGAAGCCCAAAGCCTCAACGCCCTCAACCGCGACGATCGCTCGGCGGTCCTGACCGGCACCGGCGCCGTCTCGCTTGAGCCGGAAGCCATCCTCATCTCCGGCGACATGACCATCGCCAGCGCACGCTTTTCCGTGGAACAGCCTGCATCCGAACAGATCCCGACCCTCTCGAACGTCCGCCGCGTGAACTTCCCCGGGCGCGAAGACACCCAGACAGAACAGGCCGAACCCGGCCGCCCGATCCGCCTCGATCTCAGCGTCGACGCCCCCCGCCGCGTCTTCATCAATGGCCGCGGCCTCGACATGGAATGGTCCACCGATCTCGACGTCACCGGATCGATCTCCAACCCGGTCGTGAATGGCGAGGCGACCCTCGTGCGCGGCGATCTCAGCCTCGCCGGACGCCGCTTCCCGTTCAACTCCGGAACCATCACGCTCAACGGACCAATCCGCTCGGCGCGGATCAACATCGCCGCCACAGGCTCCGCCGACGGCGCCGAAGCGCGCATCCGGCTCACCGGCACGCCCGTCGACCCCGAATTCCAGCTCGAATCCTCGCCCGCCCTCCCGCAGGACGAAATCCTTTCGCGCCTGATCTTCGGTCGTTCCGCGGCCGAACTCTCCGCCCTCGAAACCGCACAGCTCGCCGCAGGCCTCACACAACTCGCCGGCGGTCAGGCCGCTTTCGATCCCAGCAGCGTCCTGCGCGACGCCACGGGCCTCGATCGCATCTCGATCGGCGCTGAAGGCGACGCGGCCTCCATCGCGGCGGGCAAGTACATCGCAGAAGACGTCTTCGTGCAGCTCGGCGCCGGCGGCGAAGGCGGAACGGCGGCAGAAGTCGAGTGGGAGCCGACCGACAGCATCTCGGTCATCTCCTCCGCCCAGGGCAACGGCGACACGCGCATGACGGTCCGCTGGAAGAAGGATTACTGATCCGGGTAATCAACCCGCGTCAGGTAGAGCCCCTCCGCAGGCGCCACCGGTCCGCACAGCGAACGGTCGGCAGCCGCCAGGATCTCTCCCATCCACCTCACCGGCTCTCTGCCCCGCCCGACCTCGACCAGCGAGCCGACAATCGATCGCACCTGCCGATGCAGGAATGACGGCGCCGCGCAGCGCACCTCGATCTCGCTCCCCAGCCTTATCACCTCGATCTCGCTCAGCGTCTTCACCGGGCTGTCCGCCTGGCACTGCGCATCGCGGAACGTCGAAAAATCGTGCTTGCCCACCAGCGCCTGTGCCGCCTCCTGCATCTTCTCGTGATTGAGCTTCATCGGCACGCGCCAGGCGCGTCCTACATCCAGCGTCAGGTCGGCGCGCCGGGCCACGATGCGATAGAGATACGACCGGCGGGTCGCGCTGAACCGCGCATGGAAATCGTCACCGACGGCTTGCGCATCCAGCACCGCAACCGGATCAGGACGCAGGTGCGCATTCATCGCATCCCGCAGCTTGTCGGCTCGCATCTCCCGCACGAGATCAAGGTGGGCAACCTGCGCCAGCGCATGCACCCCCGCATCGGTGCGCCCCGCCCCGATAACCTCCACCGCCTCGCCGCCATTCAGCGCCGCGCCCGCACGCTCCAGCGTCTCCTGCACGCTCGGCGCATGAGCCTGCCGCTGCCAGCCCGAGAACGGACGGCCATCATACTCCACAGTCAGCCGGTAGCGCGGCATGCGCCTAAACCCCGAACGCCTTCGGGAAGACCAGCTTGCCCGACATCGGCGGGCCATGCCGCATGCGCAGCGCCATGAAGGCCGGCTGGCCCGACCACGGGCTCTCGAACCCGTCCGCCGCCTCACTCGAAAAACCAAGCTTCGGATAATACTCCGGATGCCCCAGCACGAACACGATCGGCACATTCGCGCGCTTGCACACATCCAGCCCATAGCGCGCCATCGTCAGGCCGATGCCTTCGCGCTGCACCCACGGATCGACCGACATCGGGCCAAGCCCGATCGCGCCAAGGCGCCCGAGCACGCCAACGAGATAAAACGTCAGGTGCCCGACAATCCTGCCATCCAGTTCGGCGACCACCTGCAGGTAGGACGCGCCCTCCTCCTCAAGCTTGTCGACAATCTGGGCCTCGTCTTCCTGCCCGAACGCGCGCGTGATCAGGTCGCGAATGTCCGCGCGGTCATCCGGCGTTGCTTCGCGCAGGTGTAGGTTATGCTTCAATCCAGCCTCCGGCCCTTCTCGATCGGCGTACCGCGCAGAAACGCGTCGGCATCCATTGCGCCCTTTCCCGCCCGCTGCAACCGCAACAGGCGCACGCTCCCCGCACCGCAACCAATCAACAATTCATCGTCAAGCGCGATGCCCGCCTCACCGTCTTCATGCGGCACGGCCAGCGCGCCCAGAACCTTGATGCGAACTGCCTCATCGCCGTCCTGCAGCTCAAACCACGCGCCCGGAAATGGCGACAGCCCCCGGATATGCGCGCTGACCGCCTCGCAGTCCCGGCTCCAGTCGATGCGCGCCTCCTCGCTGGAAATCTTGTGGGCATAGGTGACGCCGTCATCGGCCTGCGGCGTGAACACGGCATCCCCCGCCTCGATCGTCTGCAGCGCCTCGACCATCAGCTCCGCACCCATGGCTGCAAGCCGGTCGTGAACATCAGCTGTCGTGTCTCTCGGAAAGATCGCCGTCTCGGCGCTCGCCATCACCGGGCCGGTGTCGAGCCCGGCCTCCATCTGCATGACCTGCACGCCGGTCTTCTCATCGCCAGCCATCACCGCACGCTGTATCGGCGCAGCGCCCCGCCACCGCGGCAACAGGCTGCCATGCAGGTTCAGGCAACCATGGCGCGGCGCACCCAGCACGGCCTGCGGCAGCAACAGTCCGTAAGCCACCACAACGCCGATGTCGGCGCCCAGCGCCCGGAACGACGCTTTCTCTTCCTCGGGCTTGAGGCTAACCGGCGTCCGCACTTCGATCCCCAACTCCTCGGCCAGCTCATGCACCGCTGTCTTCCGCAGCGCCTTGCCGCGGCCCGCCCGGCGCGGCGGCTGCGTGTAGACGCAGACCACGTCATGCCCGGCCTCGACGATCGCCTTCAGCGTCAGCGTCGAAAAGTCGGGGGAGCCCATGAAAACGATGCGCATGCTCATGGGGCGTTTCTAGAAGAAACCGGCGCAAGGTCGAGGACGAACGCGCAATTCCGGAACATTCCTGCCGGCAGCCAGCTTGCAGCCGCTGCCGCCCGCAACGGGCGACAAATCCCCATCAGCGTGCTAGTTTTATCGCCATGGAATGGAAACCGTCCGAGATCCTGATCGTCGTGATCGCGCTCGCGATCCCCACCGGCCTGTTTGCAGCCCTTTTCATACCCGGAATCATGGGCGGGCTGTTCGGCTTCATCTTCGCGCCGGAAAACATGCAGATCGTCTTCACAGTGATGGCGATGATCGTCGCAGGCGTCCTGGGCTGGCGCGTCTACCGCCGCATTCGCCCCGCCAAGCCCTCCAAACCGGGCGAGGAAAATTCCATCGCCGGCCTGTTCCGCGACCCCAACAAGTCCTGAACCCAGCGTCTCGCCGCTAGAACGGCATCTTGAAGCCGGGCAGCATCCCGCCAAGCCCGCCCGTGGCTTCCTTCATCGCCTTCTCGACCTCTTCCTCCAGCTTGCGCCGGGCGTCGGCGTGCGCCGCCTTGATGAGGTCTTCGAGGATTTCGCCCTCACCCGGCGCCAACAGGCTCGGGTCGATCGACAGGCCGGCGAGCACGCCCTTGCCCTTCAGTTCCACCCGCACCATCCCGGCGCCCGACGTGCCTTCAGCCGAAATCTCTTCCATCCTGGCCTGCGCAGCGGCCAGCTTCTTCTGCATTTCCTGCGCCTGGCGCATGATGTCGGAAAGGTCTTTCATCCGCTGTCTTCCTCTGGCTCGCCGTCGTCGGGATAGGCTTCGCGTGGTCCGAACTCAACACGAATGACATTGTCCGGCCACTCTCCGTCAAGCTCCTCCAGCCCGTCTAGTTCATCGCTCTCGCCGCCGTCCACGCTGATCACGCGCGCCCCCGGAAACAGCCGCAACGCCTCCTGCACGCGCGGGTGCGCCTTGGCCGCCTCAAGCTTCTCCTCACGCTTGCGCCGGCGCAGCTCGGCTGCCGTCTCGCGCACAGCCTCATCCGTCTGCTCGACCTGCCACTCGACGCCGCAGACACTCTCAAGCCACGCCTTGATCCGCCCCGAAAGACCAGCTGGCGCGCCCGCCGCCGCCGTGTACCGGAAATGGCCAAAGCGGATTTCCGCCGGCCGCACAAACCGCTCAATCTCGTAGGTCAGGTCGATCTCGCGCCGCCGCTCAAGCTCGTCGAGCACCTCGCGCAAGGAATCCAGTACGACGCCCGGGTGATCGTCGTCGTCTTCCCCGCCGGCTATGGCGGTGGCGCCAGCCGTCTCGCCTTCGCGCGACCGGGTCCGCGGCGCAGCCGGCGCGCCGCTCCCGCCCGACTTCATCTCCGCCAGCATCCGCGCCGCATCTTCCGGCGGCGGCAGGGCCGCAGCAGCAGCCAGCCGCAACACCACCACCTGCGCAGCCGAAGTCGGATCAGGCGACCGCCCGCAATCCTCGAACCCCTGCAGCAACAACCGCCACATCCGCGCCGCCTGCGCCGGCGACAGCTTCTCCGCCATCGCCTGCGTGCGGGTCATCCAGTCCTTCGGCCCGGCATAGCTGTAGGCATCCTTCAGCGCCTGCGCCCGCGACACCTCGACCATGACGTCCATCATGTCGCGGACCAGCACCGGCGCATCGGCGCCAGCTTCCAGCATCGCTTCGGCCTCGACCAGCGCATCCTTGTGCTGGCTGGCGATCGCCTTCTCCACCAGGTCCAGCACCCGTGTCCGGTCCGCCAGCCCCAGCATCTCGCGCACTGTGTCCGCGCCGACCTCGCCGCCTTCGCCGCGCACCAGCACCTGATCGAGGATGGACAGCCCATCGCGCGCCGAGCCTTCCGCCGCCCGCGCAATCATCGCAATGGCGTCGTCGGCGACCTCGGCATTCTCCAGCTTGGCGATCGTCTTGAGGTGCGCGCTCAGCCCCTCGACGGTGAAGCGCTGCAGGTTGAAGCGCTGGCACCGCGACAACACCGTCACCGGCACCTTGCGCACCTCGGTCGTCGCGAAGATGAACTTCACATGCGGCGGCGGCTCCTCAAGCGTCTTCAGCAGCGCGTTGAACGCCGCGTTCGACAGCATGTGAACCTCGTCGATGATGTAGACCTTGTAGCGCGCGCTCACCGGCGCATACCGCGACCCGTCCAGCAGGTCCCGCATGTCCGCAACGCCAGTATGTGAAGCCGCATCAAGCTCCATCACATCCGGATGCTGCGAGGCCATGATCGCAGCGCAATGCTCGCCCGGCGGATCAAGCGATCGACGGCCCGTCCTGCGCGTCCGACTTGTAGTTGAGCGCCCGCGCCAGAAGCCGAGCGGTCGTCGTCTTCCCGACGCCGCGAACCCCGGTCAGCATGAAGGCGTGCGCGATCCGGCCGGTCTTGAACGCGTTCGTGAGCGTCCGGACCATCGGCTCCTGACCGACAAGGTCCTCGAACGTCCGCGGCCGGTATTTGCGCGCCAGAACCTGATAGCCGCCGCCATCGGTTCCGCCGGTTTCGCTAGGGGGCTTCTTGCTCGCCATGCCTCGTTATGGACAGCGTGGAACAACCGGGCAACCCGCCCGCAGCCGCACGCGAAGACGCCACACAGAAAGACGCCTCACAGAAAGCTGGGCGTGCGCCGCCAAGGCGCTGTCTGGCGGTTCGATCTGCTATAAATCAGGTGCAGACTGGCGCGACCCGAACGGAAACTCGTTACGGCTGCTACCTTCCGGTCCTGACCGGGTTGGCGAGGCGCTCGTCCGCACCAGCCTGCCCGCCCTATATCGCGACCCATCCGCCGGATGGCAAGGCTCGCATTCAATCCCGCTTCTGCTAGTTTACGGCAGCGAAATCACCGGGGGCGGTGCATGAAGTACGATATTTTCGTCTCCTATCGACGCTCCGACCGCGAGCTGGTGGCGCATGTCGTCCGCAAGCTCGAGGAACGGGGCGCATCGGTCTGGTACGACGCCGAAATCGAAGGCGGCGCCGACTGGCGCGAGATCATCGTCGATGCGCTGTCGAATTCCGACATGCTCGTCATCTTCTTCTCCGAAGCCTGCAACCATTCCCGCCAGCTCAAGAAGGAGCTCGCGATCGCCGATGACATGGAAAAGCCCGTCATCCCGATCCTGATCGAGAACACCAAGCCCAAGGGCGCCTACCTCTACGAACTCGCCGATCGCAACTGGCTGCAGGCCTTTCCCGATCCGATGTCCCATACGAAAGAGGTCGTCGATCACCTCATCGCACTCGCCGAAAAATCGCCCGGCGGCTTGGAAGGCGGCGCCAGCCCGCCCCCCGAACCTCAGATCCAGAAATCCGCCCCCGCAGAGCCAGAGGCCCAGCCCGCTGCCGAAACCGCAAAGAGCGAGAACCTGTCAGGCGTGTTCGACGGCATGTTCAAGGCCTCTCCCGCCAAGCCGGGAACGCCGCGCGCGGAAGACTACATCGGCAAGAAGTCCATCCAGTCCAAGAAGGCGGCGCACCTCAACGACATCCTGCCCTTCAGGTGGATCGATCTGGTCTTCCTGTTGCCGATGGCCGCAGCCTTCATCTGGTTCGCGTTCGAAATCGAGATCGACGCCGGCGACACCGCTGCAAGCGAAGTGCTCGCCGTCGCGATATACCTGACGGCCATCGTCGGTCTGTATGGCGCCCTGGTCTTCCCGTTCCGCTATTACATGCGCCGCCGCACGCCCCTGCACGCCCTGACCCGCTACATCCTCTCCAGTCTCATCCTCTATGCGATCGTGATCGGCACCTTCGTAATCGGTTATGCGATGGGCCTGTTCCCCTATGACGAGCCCGGCGACATCGCGCTGATCTTCGGCCTGATGTGGATCGGCTTTATGGTCGTGGCCTTCGTCATATATGGGATCCTGGCGACACAGCGCGCCCTGCGCGTCTTCCGCTCGAACATCACCAAGGTCTGATCAAGGCCCAACTCACGAGGCTCAAGTGCCCAACACGGCGCCGTCATCGGCAATTCCGCTGGCAGACCACGCCATCGACCGCGCAGCCCACCTGCGCCGGGACGAGGCCTGGCTGGACCAGGCGATCATGGCCGACAACGTCCAGATCATGATCATGCACGAGGGCCTGCCGCTGGTGACTGGCGGCCAATTGAACGGCCCCAGCGCGGTCGTCTGGCTTGGCCCGCAGGCCGTCAGCCTGTCGCCCAAGGCGCACCGCATCTTCCTCGGCCAGACTGAACGCGACGAACCGGTCTTCGCGCTCGAACTCCCCGCCAGCTTCAGCCTCGACAACTCGCCTATCGCCGGACTGGGCGTCTTCCCGGACCTGCGCATGGCGCTTTCCGGCATGAACCCGTTCGACGCAGGACTGGTCGCCACCGCACGCGCCATCTTCGAATGGCGTCGCCGTCACATCTATTGCGGGGCCTGCGGCGACAGGATGAAGAGCGCCGAAGCAGGCTGGAAACACGTCTGCACCGACTGCGGAACCGACAGCTTCCCGCGCATCGACCCGGTCGCCATCATGCTGGTGGTCAAGGACGACAAATGCCTCCTGGGCCGACAGGCGGCATGGCCTGCGGGCATGTGGTCGTGTCTCGCCGGCTTCGTCGAACCCGGCGAAAGCATCGAACAGGCCGCCGCCCGCGAAACGCTCGAAGAGGCGGGCATCCTCACCACGGGCCGCGCCGAATACCTCTTCTGCCAGCCCTGGCCGTTCCCATCCTCACTGATGATCGGCCTGATCGTCGAAGCCGCAACCGACGAGATCTCCGTCGATCCAGCCGAACTGGAAACCGCACGCTGGTTCAGCCGCGACGAACTGGCGGCGATCATGGCCGGCGAGCATCCCGAAGTTGTTCGCCCCCGCCCCATCGCCGTGGCCCACCACGTCATGCAGGCATGGCTCGACCGCACCGCAAAATGAAACGCCCCCGCCGGATCGGCGGGGGCGCTTTGCAGTCCGATCGACAGGTTCAGACTAGAACTTGCGAACGTAGGACAGCGAGTAGGCGTCAACTTCACCGCCATTGTCGAAGTCGTGGCGCGTGAAGTCAGCGCGCACGCCATCAACGGCCGTGAAGAAGAACTGACCGCCAACGCCATAGGCCCAGCCGTCTTCATCGCCACCCGGCGAGGTTTCCAGCTGTGAATAGCCAAGACGCGCGAACAGTTCGAACTGGTCGGTCACCGGCAGTTTGCCGAAACCGAACAGCCCGAGCTGGTTGTCCAGCTCAATGCCGCCGTCGTCATCAACGCCGAAAGAGGCTTCGCCTTCGACCCCGAAGTGAGGACCGAAACCGACGCCAACCCGGCCCGTCAGAGCGCCCAGGTCGACATTGTTCGCGTCGAATTGGGTGTAGCCGCCGTTGACGTAGATGTTCGCTTCCTGCGCCTGCGCGGTCATCCCGAGCGAAGCCGCAGCCGCAATGGCCGAAACAGCGTAGATCGATGGTTTCATGGGAGTGCTCCAAAACCCCGGCCGGCCGCCGCGGGGATTCCTGGTCCCCGAAGTCATTTCCGTCCGGGCAAATTACCCGCCCAGCCGGGTCGATATGGATGCAGTCGTGGGCTGCACAAAATTAAATCATCATAAGTCAAAAATTGAGCACGACTGCGTGGCGCCAAGAACACACGTAGATGAACGAAAATAAATACTGTCCGGTTCGCGCCGAATACCTTCGGGCGATTTGACAGTAACAGCGATTTATGGGTGACCCCGGCCCCGACGGCAGAGACGATCTGCGCGAAGCCGATATGGCGACGCGATTGTGGCGGTGCAATGGCCTGCCTGAAGCCTGGCCAGCGGGGAGACAGATCAGCCCGGCGTCAGGCTCGCAGCCGTCTTCCGGTAGGGTGCAGCCGCAAACACGCCAAGGTGCCGGACCTCGCTCGAGAAGAACCCAAGCTCGTCCAGCGCGCGCTGCAGGCTCAGGTCTTCCGGATGCCCCTCCACCTCGGCGTAGAACTGCGTGGCGGTGAAGGCGCCGTCGATCTGATAGCTCTCCAGCTTCGTCATGTTCACGCCATTGGTCGCGAACCCGCCCATCGCCTTGTAGAGCGCCGACGGCACGTTCCGCACCCGGAACACGAACGCCGTCACCCACTCGCCCTCGCCCCGCTCCGGTACGTCGCTGTCCAGCCCCATGATCACGAACCGGGTCGTGTTGTGGGCCGCGTCCTCGATATTCTCCGCAAGGATATCAAGGCCATAGACTTCAGCCGCAAGCTTCGGCGCAATCGCCGCTTCTCCAGGATCGCCCAACTCGGCCACTTCCCGCGCGGCGCCGGCCGTATCAGCAGTCGATTTGGCGACAATCCCCCGCTTGCGCAGGAAATTCCGGCACTGCCCCAGGCCCATCACGTGGCTGCGCGCCGAGCGGATCTGGTCCAGCGAAGCGCCCTTCACCCCCATCAGGTGGAACCGGATCGGCATGAAATACTCCGCCCGGATGTGAAGCGGCGACGTCGGCAGGAGGTGATGGATATCCGCCACCCGGCCCGCAATGGAGTTTTCCACAGGGATCATCGCGAGTTCGGCCTCGCCCGAGGCCGTAGCGGCGAACACGTCCTCGAACGTGGCGCACGGCAACGGCTCGAGGTCCGGATAGGTCTCCACACAGGCAATGAGTTTGCCCCCATCTCACCCTGAAATGCGATCTTGCCCGACATGAGGCCTCCCAGCTGCTCCGCCTCTATGCCCCGCGGGCCGATGAGCGCGCAACAGCCTGTTTCCGTGCGGCGTTTCGCCCTTTCCAGCCCAGTTGCTCCCTTTTCCCGCGCATGTCAGAAAACGCCCCGCCTGCGGCCTTCCGAATCCTCGATTCGAGGGCCCGAATCGATGGTCCGGCAAGGGTTCGATCCATGGACAGTCTCTTCACCAACAAGGTGGCGTTCTCGTTGCTCGCGACTGGTCTCATTGTCATGGGCCTGAACGAGGTGTCCCACTCCTTCTTCCACGTCGAAGAGCACGAACAGCCCGGCATGTTCGTCGCCGTTCCCGACGCTGCAGAAGCTGGCGGCCCGATCGAGGAAGCAGGCCCCGTCGATTACTTCGCGCTGCTGACCGCCGCCGACGCCGCAGCCGGCGAACAGGTCGCCGTGAAATGCCAGCAATGCCACACCTTCACCCCCGGCGGTGAAGCCCTGCAGGGCCCCAACCTCTACGGCGTGATGGGTCGCGACGTCGCAAGCGTCGCCGGCTTCTCTTACTCATCGGGCGAAAACGGCCTCGAGGGCGTCGAAGGCGTCTGGGACTACCAGAAGATGGACGAGTTCCTCGCCCGTCCGCGCGGCTTCGCCTCCAACACCGCGATGAACTTCGTCGGCCTGCGCCGCGAGACCGAGCGCGCCGACATCATGGCTTACATGCGCACGCTCACCAACGGCGCGCCGCTGCCGCTGCCAGAGCCGCTTCCTGAAGTCGAGGAAGTCGCAGAAACCGCTGAAGGCGAAACCGCCGAAGGCGCAGAGGGAGCCGAACCCGCAGAAGGCGAAGCGCCTGCCGACGGCGCTGCAGCCGAAGGTGAAGCCGCCCCCGCCGAGGAAGCCGCGGAAGAAGCGCCGGCGGAGCAAGCTGAAGCAGCCCCCGCGCCTGCCGAGCAATAACCGGCTCCACTTCCTGATCGCGCGCACTAGTGTGCAGGTATGACCTGCATCACCCGCTTTGCGCCCAGTCCGACGGGCCTCCTACATCTCGGTCACGCATACTCCGCGATCACGGCCCACGACTTCGCCCGCGCGCACGGCGGCCGCTTCCTCCTCCGCATCGAGGACATCGACACAACCCGCTGCCGCCCCGAATACGAGCAGGCGATCTTCGAAGACCTCGAATGGCTCGAGCTGACATGGGAAACGCCCGTCCGCCGGCAATCGGATCATTTCGTCGACTATGCAGAAGCTCTCGAAAAGCTGCGCGCACTTGGCGTGCTCTATCGCTGCTTCCGCACCCGCAGCGAAATCGCGGAAGCCTCCGCCAGCGCGCCGCAGGCGGGCGATCCCACCGCGACTCAAGACGCCCCGATCCTCGGCCCGATCAGCGCCGACGAAGAAGCCGACCGCCTCGAACGCGGCGAAACGTTCGCATGGCGGCTATCGCTGAGTTGTTCACAGGACCTGCTAGGCGAGAAATTCACCCAACTGGGTTTTAGAGAGACCGGCGCTGGACCGAACGGAGAACAGGGCGCGATCAGCGCGCGACCAGAAGCTTGCGGAGATGTCATACTCGCGCGGAAGGATACTTCCACAAGCTACCACCTGTCCGTCGTCCACGATGACGCCCTGCAGGGCGTGACCCACATCATCCGCGGCGCCGACCTCTTCGACGCTACGCCGGTCCACGTCCTGCTCCAGGCGCTGCTCGGCTACCCGACGCCCATCTATCATCACCACAAGCTGCTGCTCGGCCCCGACGGCAAACGCTTCGCCAAGCGCGACAAGTCCTTGACGCTGGCCGCCCTTCGGGCCGAAGGGGTGACGCCCGCCGACATCCGGCGGCGGGTTGGGCTTCCCACGTGACACCGACGACGCCGCTGACAACATCGCCCTCATCGCTCGCAGGCCCGGCCTTCATGGTCGCCGGCGCGATTGCTGTCGGCTATGCGCCCATCGGCCTGCGCCTCTCCGAGTTTGACCCGCAGGCCACCGCCTTCTGGCGCTTCGTCCTCGCCATCCCGATCATCGCAGCGCTCGCGATCCGGTTCGAGGGCGGCATTCGCAAGCCCTCCGTGTTCAGCGTGCTGACCGGCCTCTTCTTCGGTCTCGACATCGCGCTCTGGCACGCAGCACTGGTCCGCACCTCCGTCGCCAACGCCACCTTCATCGTCAATCTCGGCGCGATCGCCGTCGGCCTGCTGGCCTGGTGGGTGCTGAAGGAGCGCCCCTCCCGCCTCTGGCCGATCGCAGCGATCGTCGCGGTCGCCGGCGCGTGGCTCCTGTCCAGCGGCGCCGCAGTCGGCGGCGTCGGCGCGACCGAAGGCGATCTCATCGCCGCAGCCGCCGCCTGCGCCCTCGCCTTCTACTTCCTCTTCGGAAAGATCGCCCGCCAAACCACGCCGCCGATCAACGTGATCTTCTGGGCCACGATCGCATCCGCCGCCGTCGCGCTCACCGCCAGCCTCATCATGGGCGAAACCCTGACGCCCCCATCCGCCCAGTCGATGATCGTCCCCCTGTCGCTCGCCGTGATCGCACATGGCGCCGGACAGACGCTGATCATGGCCGGCCTCGGTCGCACATCGGCAGGCCTCGCCGGACTGCTCATCCTGTTTCAGCCGATCACGTCCGCGATCGCCGCAGCCGGCCTGTTCAACGAGAACCTCGGCGCCGTTCAGCTGTTCGGCGCCGCGCTGATCCTCGTCGGCGTATGGCTCGCCGGACGCCGCTGAAGCGAGGGTTACAAGCACCGGAACTTTCAGATAGAAAGGAACAGCCTGACCCGCGCGTAACCCGGCGGGGATGAGATTACGGTGAGTAAAGCGAGCGTCGGCAGCAATGAGACCGGAAGATCACGAGACACGCCCAACCGCTGAGCAAGCCACGCTCGAACCGCCCGCCTGCGTGCTGAGACATGTCTCGAAGACCTCGCGCGCCGTCATCGCCGCCTTTGATCCGGCCTTCGCGCCGATCGGCCTCACCGGCCATCAGTACAACCTGATGACGACCCTCAACAACAACGGCGAACTCAGCGTCGGCGCCCTCGCCAGCGCGCTGGGCATGGACGCATCCGGCATCCCGCGCGCAATCCGGCCGCTTGTCAGCCAGGGCCTGATCCAGGTCGAACGCGGCTCCGACCGCCGCCAGCGCGTGCTCAGCCTGACAGACGCCGGCCGCCAGCGGATCGCCGAGGCGACAGAGGTCTGGCGCGAAGTCCAGACAGAGCTGATGGACACGATCGGCGCCGAGCGCTGGGTCACGCTGATCGACGACCTGCGCGACATCCGCAACGCCGCCATGGCCTGCTCGACCCGCGCCCCGCGCCAGTCTTCCTAAGAATCCGCCTGACGCGCATTCGCGACCGGCGCGCTTGCCAGCTGCGGCATAAGGCGCGAGCTTTCGGAACACAGGCCCGCCCCCGCCGTTCTTTGGGCGCGCCGCAATCGTTCACACAAGCAAATCGGTCCCATGCCCCTCACGAGCACCAACCCCGCCACCGGCGAAACCATCAAGACCTACGAAGAGATCACCGACAGCGAGCTTGAGAACGCCCTCGCCCGCTCGCACGACACCTTCCTGCGCCACCGAAAGCACGGCTTCGACAAGCGCGCCGAACGCATGCAGGCCGCAGCCGACATCCTCGAAGCAGAAACCGAAGACTTCGCCCAGCTCATGACGGCCGAAATGGGCAAGCCCATCGCACAGGCCCGCGCCGAAATCGGCAAGTGCGCCGCCGCCTGCCGGTTCTACGCCGAAAACACGGAAGGGATGCTGCGCGACGAGAAGCGCGAGTCCGACAAGCAAGGCAGCTTCATCCGCTATCTGCCCATCGGGCCGGTCCTCGCCGTCATGCCGTGGAACTTCCCCTTCTGGCAGGTCTTCCGCTTCGCCGCGCCCAACCTGATGGGCGGCAACACCGGCATCCTCAAGCACGCCTCGAACGTTTCCGGCTGCGCACTGGCGATTGCTGACATCTTCAAACGCGCAGGCTTCGAGGACGGCGCCTTCCAGACCATCCTCGTATCCTCCGGCCGCATCGAACGCATCCTGCGCGACGACCGCGTGCGCGCCGCCACGCTGACCGGCTCCGAAAAGGCCGGCGCCGCCGTCGCCAAAATCGCCGGCGAGGAAATCAAGAAGACCGTGCTCGAACTCGGCGGCTCCGACGCCTTCATCGTCATGCCGTCCGCCGACATCGACAAGGCCGTCGAGGTGGGCGTCACCGCGCGCATCCAGAACAACGGCCAGTCCTGCATCGCTGCAAAACGCTTCATCGTCCACGCGGACATCTACGACCAGTACCGCGACAAGTACGTCGAACGCATGTCGGCGCTGAAGGTCGGCGACCCCACCGACGAGACCAACGACATCGGCCCGCTGGTGAACACGGATGCGGCCGAAACCCTCGCCCGTCAGGTCGAGGAAACGGTGTCCGCCGGCGGCAAACGCGCAACCGGCGCAAAGCCCCTCGACCGCACCGGTGCGTTCTTCGAGCCCGGCGTGCTGGAGAACATCCCAAAGGACTCACCCGCCTACACCGACGAATTGTTCGGCCCCGTCGCCCTGATGTTCAAAGTCGGCTCGCTCGATGAAGCCATCACCCTCGCAAACGACCACCGCTACGGGTTGGGCTCGTCCTTCTGGTCAAGCGACAAGGCCGAGATCGAACAGGCGATCAACACGCTCGATGCCGGCTCCACCTTCGTGAACCAGATGGTCGCCTCCGCCCAGTCCCTCCCCTTCGGCGGCGCAAAGAAATCCGGCTACGGCCGCGAACTCGCCTCCGAAGGCCTCAAGGAATTCCTCAACACCAAGACCGTCGCGATCAGCTAGCCCAAGGCCTGTATCACCCAGTCATTCCGGGCGAAGGCGCGAAAGCGCCGAAGACCCGGAACCCAGCCGTCCGAAGCAACTTCAGCATCTCAGACGCCTCATCCTGAGCTTCTCGAAGGATAGGCGCGAGCACGTCCCCGCAACGCTCTTCTCTCCTCCCGAGCGGGGGGGAGACCAAGAGGGGGGCCGCCGTCAACATCGGCCCCCTGTCCAGCAATCGCCCCGCTCGGGTCCTTCGGACCACCTCCCCCGCTCGGGGGAGGATCCGAACCGGACACCAGCCCCACGATCCTCATCCCGGCATGCACAGCGAACCAGGGCTCCTGGATACAGCCTTCAGCGTCCTAACCCGCCGCCGCGCCCAACCCCTCCAGCCGCGCATCTAGCCCCGCGCGCACCTCCGGCCACTCAGCCTTGAGAACCGAGAACCACGCCGTATCGCGGATCCGCCCATCCGGCAGCACCATGTGCGCCCGGTGGATGCCCTCGAACCGCGCCCCCAGCCGCGCCACAGCCCGGAACGAGCGCACATTCGTCGCGTCCAGCTTCAGCTCGATCCGGTTCAGCCCCAACTCCTCGAACCCGAGCGCAAACAGCAACCGCTTGCACGACGGATTCACCGCCCCGGCCCAGAACGGCTTGGCGTACCAGGTATTGCCGATCTCCACTTTCCGGTTCTTCCACGACGGCTGCAGGTAGCTGGTCGCGCCGGCTGCGGCTCCGCTGGCCTTGTCCACCACTGCCCAGGTGAACTCCTCCCCGGCCGCGCTCCGACCCGCATACCAGTCAAACCACGTATCGAAATTTCCGCCGTGCGTTCCGCCATGCTGGTTGATCGAATGAAACCGCCACAGGTCCGGGTCCGCAGCCGCCGCGCGCAACGGCTCGCGGTGCGTAGCCGCCAGAGGCTCAAGGCGCACAAACTGGTTCTCGAGCACGGCGGGCGCAAACGTCATGCAACCATCAATACCGATCCGGCGAACCCGACAAGTGTATCCTTCGACAACAATCGCTAGGCTCCGCCCATGCCAGCTGACCCGATCGCCAGACTGCTGAACGACATCCGCGCCTGCACCGCCTGCGCCGATCTCCCGCTTGGCCCGCGCCCGATCGTTCAGCTTGATCGCCGCGCCCGCATCCTCATCGCGGGACAGGCGCCCGGCGTCCGCGCCCACAATGCCGGCGTCCCCTTCGACGATCCGTCCGGCGACCGCCTGCGCGACTGGATGGGGGTCGGCCGCGAAACCTTCTACGACCCCAGCCGCATCGCCATCCTGCCGATGGGTTTCTGCTATCCCGGAACCGGCAAGAGCGGCGATCTCCCGCCAAGACCCGAATGCGCCGACCTCTGGCGCACCAGACTCCTCGCCCAGCTTCCCAACCTCGACCTCACCCTTGTCATCGGCCAATACGCGCTCAACTGGCACCTGCCGGAGAGCCGCGGCCTGTCCGTCACCGACGCGGTGCGCAATTGGCGCAGCCATATGCCGGGGGTGCTGCCGCTGCCGCATCCCTCCCCACGCAACAATCGCTGGCTGAAGACCAACCCATGGTTTGAAGCTGACGTGCTGCCCGCCCTCAGGGAGCGGGTAGCCACGCTGATCTGACCGTCAGGCGAGTTACCCCGCCATCGTCTCCTCAACCAGCTTCACGACATCGCCGGTGATCTGCGTGATCTTGTAGTCCTTCGGCGTATAGACGCGCTTCACGCCCACCTGCTTCAGCGCCATCGCGTCAGCCTCAGGAATGATGCCGCCGACCACGACCGGCAGGTCGAGATTCTTCTCGCGCAGGATCCGCACGACATCGCGCACCAGATCTAGGTGCGATCCCGACAGGATCGACAGCCCCACGACATGCGCATCGTTGTCGATCGCCTGCTGCACGATTTCTTCCGGCGTGAAGCGGATGCCCTCATAGACGACATTCATGCCCGCCGCCCGCGCGCGCGCCGCGATCTGCTCGGAGCCATTCGAGTGACCATCCAGCCCCGGCTTGCCCACCACATAGGTCAGCGTCCGTCCAAGCTTCTTCGACACCCGCTCCACTTCGGACTTCACGCTCTCGAGGTCTTCTTCCCCGCCGGTTTCGATCACCACCGCGACCCCGGTCGGCCCGCGATACTCGCCAAACACCTCGCGCAGGCACGAACCCCACTCGCCGGTCGTAACACCCGCCTTCGCCGCCTCGATCGACGACGGCATGATGTTCGCGCCTTCGGTCGCCGCAGCCTTCAGGTCTTCCAGCGCCTTGGCGACAGCCTTCTCGTCCCGCTGCGCGCGCCACGCCTTCAGCTGTTCGATCTGCCGGTCTTCCGCGAAATGGTCGACCGCCATGATCGCGCCCTCGCCCGCCGACAACGGGCTGGCTTCGGTGGTCTCATAGCGGTTGACGCCAACCACCGGCAGCCGCCCCGCCTCGATCTCCTTCAGCCGCGCCAGCTGGCTCTCGACCAGCTGCGTCTTCATGAACTCGACATTCTCGATGGCGCCGCCGCCCGTATCCAGCTTCGCCAGCATCTCGCGCGCCTGATCCTTCAGCGCATCGGTCTTGGCGGTGACCACATGGCTGCCGTCGAACAGGTCTTCGTACTCCAGGAGGTCCGTCTCGTACGCCAGGATCTGCTGCAGCCGCAGCGACCATTGCTGGTCCCACGGACGCGGCAGGCCCAGCGCCTCGTTCCACGCCGGCAATTGCAGCGCCCGGCACCGCGCCCGCTTCGACAGCGTCACAGCCAGCGCCTCGATCAGAATGCGATAGACGTTGTTCTCCGGCTGCTGCTCGGTCAGCCCCAGCGAGTTCACCTGCACGCCATAACGGAAGCGCAGCGCTTTCGGATCGGACACGCCATAGCGCTCCTTGCCGATCTCTTCCCACAAATCGACGAACGCGCGCATCTTGCACATCTCGGTGACGAACCGCACGCCAGCATTCACGAAGAACGAGATCCGCCCGAACACGATCTCGAAATCCTCGTCGGGAACCTGTTTGCCTTCCTTCACCGCATCGAGAACCGCACACGCCGTCGCCAGCGCAAACGCCAGCTCCTGCTCGGGCGTCGCTCCCGCTTCCTGCAGGTGGTAGGAACACACGTTCAAGGGGTTCCACTTCGGCGTCTCGGTATAGCACCACGACACCATGTCCGAGATCAGCCGCATCGACGGCTTCGGCGGAAACACATACGTGCCGCGCGACAGGTATTCCTTGATGATGTCGTTCTGCGTCGTGCCCTGCAGCGCCTTGCGGTCCGCCCCCTGCTCGTCCGCCAGCGCCACATAGAGCGACAACAGCCACGCCGCCGGCGCATTGATCGTCATCGACGTGTTCATCTCGGCGACGGGGATCGATCGAACAACGCCCGCATGTCGCCCAGATGCCCGATCGGCACGCCCACCTTGCCGACCTCGCCCTTGGCGAGAACATGGTCTGAGTCATACGCCGTCTGGGTGGGCAGGTCGAAGGCGATGGACAGGCCCGTCTGCCCCTTGGCGAGGTTCTTCCGGTACAGCTTGTTCGATTCAGCCGCCGTCGAATGTCCCGCATAGGTGCGGAAAATCCACGGCCGATCAGCCTCGTGCTGGAACGCCTTTCCGGAAGCGGTGTCCGCCATGTCTCAAGCCCTGCTGCAACTGCGAAACGCCAAAAGACTGCAAACCGCGAGCCGGAGCAAGCCTTGCGTCAAAATCCCCGGAATTAGGCGCGCGGGAATGGGCCGGTTACAACCAGGCCGCGGGCGGAACGCGCCATGGGGTCCGACCGACCTGAGAGGATGTTCCGGTGCCCAGCGTCGCCAAGGCGGCGACCAATGGCGCCGTTGAGCATGCCGATCCGGCCAATCTCCGGGCATGCAGCTAACCTAGGTTTGCGGAACCGAAAAAATCCCAAGCATCTATGGTTAAAACCTGGATTTCCGCTGGTTGTCCCCGCTCTCGTGCATATAACAAAAAGCGTTGGGCCAAAGCGTCTGCACAGTATTGCTTGGGGCCTGAGCATTGCAGGCTTTTCATTCTCGTCCGGACGGTCCGTCACGCGACGAACTTCATCTAAGAGGCCTTACGGTTGCTGAAGAACTCTCCGCCTGGCGCCGACCAGCGACCGAAATCAGTTTTCTCGGGGGGCGCATTGGGCGTACGGACAATCATAGTCGGATTGCTTGCGATCGGAACGCTTATCGCCGCATCCGTCACCGCGCTGGTCCTCGGTTTCGAGATCGGCTACCGCGAACTGCCCGGCTTCGACCTCCTGAGACGGCTCGACCGCCGGGTCGAAATCATGGTGTCGTCAAACCACCCCGACAAACTGACCGACAGCGTCTACGAGACCACGCTCCTGCGCGTCGTCGCCGACGTCGGCCTGGTGGAAGTCTCCGCGAACGGCCAGAGCACCGGACAAGCCACCGGGCTGGGCGCCGAAGGTGGCGGCCTGACGTCGTTCGGACCAGACGTGCTCCTCCTTCCCTATGACGGGCAGATCGCGCGGCGCGCTCCGCCGACGACATCCGCACAACCGGGCTGCAGGCGCCCGACAACAATCGCGCGGCCTACCAGTCGCTGGCCCGCGATCCGGCGTACGAGCAATACACGATCATCCAGAACAGCCTCCGCTATAACGACATCCTCCACTACCAGAGCGATGACGCGCGCGGCCTGATCGTCTCCTACACCGAGGTCCACACCGAAGCCGAAGACGTCTGCTACACCAACACCCTCGCCCAGCTGGAAATCCCGCAGTCTGTGAGCACGATCGCAGAGGTAACTGCGTCCCCGGACGACTGGAACATTCTCTACCGCACCAAGCCCTGCCTGCCCTTCAAGGAACGGTTCGCCGCGCTCGAAGGCATCATGGCCGGCGGACGTCTGGCCTTTCAGGCCCCCTCGACCATCCTGATGACATCCGGCGATTACCACATCGACGGCATGCGCTCGAACGGCGCCGGCATCGCCCAGGACCCGGACGTCGAGTACGGCAAGGTGCTGGCGGTGGACATTCTCACCGGCGCGGCCCGCACGCTCTCCAGCGGCCATCGCAATTCCCAGGGCATCACGATCGACGCCAACGGCGAGATCACATCGCCGAGCACGGCGCCAAGGGCGGCGACGAGCTGAACCGCATCGAAGACGGCGCAAACTATGGCTGGCCGATCGAATCCTACGGCATCACCTACGGCAGCGACCAGCTGCCCGAAGCCGAAACGTTCGGCCGTCACCTCACCTTCAAGGCGCCGGTCTATGCATGGTTGCCGGCGATCGCGCCCTCCGGTCTCACCACGATTAAGGGCTTTCACCACGCCTGGGAGGGCGACCTCCTGGCCTCCACCCTGCTCGATCAATCGCTCCATCGCATCCGCGTGCGCGACGGACGTGTCGTCTACAACGAACCCATCCGCATCGGCACACGCATCCGCGCCGTGCACCAGCACACCACCGGCGAAATCGTGCTGTGGTCGGACGAAGGCGAACTGATCTTCCTGACCGCCGAGGACATCGACAGCGACGAGGAGCAGCTGCAGAACTTCATGACCGCCGTTGGCCTCAGCCCGGGCGAGCAGAACGACCTTGCAACCGCAATCGCCAACTGCACGCAATGCCACGCACTGGACTCAGGCGCCAACCGCGGTGCCCCCAGCCTGGCGCGAGCCTACGGCGCAGACATCGCAAGCACCGACTTCGAGAACTACTCCGACGCCCTCGACCGCGTCGGCGGCCAGTGGACGCACGCAAACCTGACCGCCTTCCTCACCGACCCGCAATCCTTCGCCCCCGGCACCACCATGCCCCCGCTCCCCGACGCCAGCCCGGACCTGGTCGAAAACATCGTCAGCTACCTGAAGCACGTCGACGCCCAGTACTGATGGCGGCATCCGTCTGAGATGACTGGGATCACCGGCGACGAGGCAGCACCAGTTCGGTTGCGTCGGCGAGTTACTGACTGCTAGCCTTTCGCGTTCGCGCCGGCGCTAGTTTGGGGAAGTTTCATGCGGTTTGTTTCTGTGATCCCTGCTTGCGTCACATCCGTCATTCTCGGATTCAGCGGCGCACTTGCCCAGACGCCCGCGCCGGCTCCCACCCATACAGGCATTGCATATGCGCCCGCCGAACCGACGGGCAGCGGGGCCACCTGCTCGACCTCTACATCCCGAAGAACACTGCCGGCCCTGTCCCCGTCGTAATCTGGACTGGGGGCTCGGCGGCTGGACAACGGCCGCGACCGCGCCGACACGCTCGCTGCTCAGCTTCTGCCAGCGGGCTACGCCGTTGCCGGCGTCTCCATCCGTTCAAGTCGGCAAGCGGTCTTCCCAGCGCAAGTTCATGACATCAAAGCTGCGATCCGCTGGTTGCGCGCCAACAGCGCAGAGTACGGCCTCGACCCGGATCGCATTGGAATCGTCGGCGACAGTTCGGGAGGTTGGACCAGCGCAATGGCGGCGCTCACCGGAGACGTTCCGGAGTTGGAAGGTTCGGTGGGGACGACCGACGTTCCCAGCACCGTTGCAGCAGCGGTCGCGTTCTATCCGCCAACGGATTTTTCGCTCATGGACGCCTGGGCCCTGCGTCCCTGCCGCGCCGGCGCCAGCCTGCTTCAGGGCGGCTGCCATGCCGATGCGGAATCGCCTGAGTCGCGACTGCTAGGCTGCACCGTTTCAGAATGCTTTGACGAGGTCCAGAAAGCCAACCCCGCGCGGTACATCAGCACCGCCGATCCGCCCCTGATGATCCTGCATGGCCAGTCCGACCCGCTTGTCCCCCACCACCAAGGCGAGCAACTTTATCAGGCCCTGAATAAGGTCTGTCGCGACGCCACCTTCATCAGTGTGCCAATGGCCGGGCACGGACCGCCGCAAGGTCTGATTACAGGCGAGACGAGCCGCGGCGCCACAATTCGTTCCACCAAAGCAGAGGGCTGCGCCGTCGAGAACCCAAGGCCGTTCGAGCCCAGCTGGCGCACGGTCGTAGACTTCCTCGACACCCATCTGAAGAAGTGAAGCCCTCGCGCAGATGAGCGACGAAAGATCGGTCATACAGCCACCACCGAGACACCAAACACTCTAAGAGAACCGCCGCCTCCCGTAAGTGAAGGCGGCCAGTGGACCCACGCCAACCTCTCCGCCTTCCTCTCCGACCCGCAATCCTTCGCCCCCGGCGCCACCATGCCCCCGCTCCCCGACGCCAACCCGGAGCTGATCGAAAACATCATCAGCTACCTAGAGCACGTCGACGCCCAGTACTGATGGCAGCGTCCGCCTGAGACGACGATCAGCTACGGCTCGGCCCGGTCGCTCGATCTTCCGGCACGCGCCGGCAGCGATTCCAGGAATGCGCGCATGTCAGCAGCGGACTTGTCCGGCAGCTGCTCCATCGGCACGTGCCCGCCATCCGGATAGGTCAAAAGCACTGCCCCCGGGATTGCCGCTGCAATCTCCTGCGAAGACGTCACCGGAATGATCCGGTCCTGGTCGCCAGCCATCACCAAAGTCGGCACTGTGATCGCAGAAAGCCGGCTCGCCGTCAGCGGCTCCCGCGGCGAAGAATTCTGTGTCAGCAACACGTCACGGTGGCCGGGCGCCAGGGCGAGTTCGGCGTAGCGGTCGATGAGCTCCTCAGTGACAAGCTCCTCGTCGAGGTAGGCCGCTTCCAGTCCGCCGGTTGCAAACATGCGCGGATTGAACATCTTGAGGATGGCGCGGCCAACGGGATTGTTCAGCAGCATGAACACCACAGGCGGACCCTCACCCGTCTCATCGTCCGCGCCGGACCACCCTGCGCTGTTGACCAGCACCAGTCCGTCCAGCCGTTCGGGATGATCGAGGGCGTAAGTCAGCGCCACCGCTCCGCCCATCGAATTGCCAACCAGCACAAACCGATCGGCGCCAACCTCCGTGGCAAGTTCATCGATCAGCGCGGCGTTGCCTTGCAGCGACGCACGGTACCCTTCCGGACTGGCGGTCAGCCCGTGCCCCGGCAGGTCAACAGATATCAATCGAAAGTCGTCTCGGAGGCGCTCAGCCCACGGCAGCCAGGCATGCACCGACGCCGCGAACCCGTGCACCAGGATGATGTCGCGCGCACCGTCAGGCCCTTCGACCGAATAGTGCACGCGCAGCCCGGCCTCGGGTTCGAAGTACGCCGAAGTCGGCAGGCCGTATGAGGCTTCGAGTTGCTCGTAGGGAATTTCGCGCGTGGCGCACGACGCAAGCAGGACGCCGACGAGGACCGGGGCGATCGCAAACGCAGCAAATGTCCTGGCGCTGATTTTCATGCTCTCACCACGCTCGCATGCGGACGGGACCAAGTACAGCACACGTTCGCAAGGACCAATCCGTTCGCCCCCTCACCCCTCAAAAGAAAACCGCCGCCCTCCCGAACGAGAAGGCGGCGGCATCGATTGCTTCAGTCGTGCGTGGCGCTATTGCTCGCCGCCGCTCGTCCCGCCGCGTTGGCGCATGTTGCGCAGGAAGTCCTGCGCGGCACGAATTCGGCCCGGCTGGCGCCGCCATTGCCGTCCTGATCGAGCAGCGCGAAGTTCTGCTTCATGATCGCAAGGTTTGACGCATTGCGGAATTCCGCCTGCTGCAATTCCTCGTCGCGGTTGTCGTCCAGCGCACCGAACAGGATGCCGGCCTGCAGCTGGTCCTGGTACTCTTCCTTCAGCGAATCCTTGGTCTCGTCATCCCAGGAATAGCGGATGAAGGTCACCATCATCTCTTCCCAGCTCTGCTCGCCATAGGTCACGTTCTGGGTGGCGTCAGGGTTCCAGGGGTTCGCCTCGGAATTGTCGTAGACATAGTCCGCAATCAGACGCGATCCGGCCGGCACTTTCAGCTGGCCTTCGAAGTGATACTCGCGCTGCCAGCCGAAATCGTAACGCGGCTGGTTGAGCAGCACTTCCTCGCGCCCATCCGGATACTGGATGCGCAGCTTCGAGGAGATCGCACGATAGTGGGCGTGCGGCTGCGTGCCGAAGATCGTCATGTCGTGCGGGATGTCGATATACGCCGTCTCATGGTGACGCGCCTCGCCGGGAGGGATCTCCAGCGAGAAGTCCGCCACCTGCGCCTGGCGCAGGATCTTCTCCGGCGCTTCGTCATGGAAATAGATGCCGACCTTCGTCTCATCGGTCTGCGCCTTGCCGGTCGTCGTGTAGTGCATCTGGAACGTGTACGAGCCGCCTGCCGGCACATAGATGCCGGTATTCTCAGGCGTCAGGTTCTCTTCCCCGCCCGGCCCATAGCCGCCAAGCGCCGTGTTCCAGCTGAACCCCTTGCCGTCAGCGCGCACTTCCGGGAACCAGCCCGACAGCGCGTGGTGCAGCACTTCCGGCGCGCTCGGCTTCCAGGCCACCGCCTTCACCCACTTGCCTTCTTCGGTATGCGGGTTGGGGATCGACCAGTCGATATAATCGACCACGCCGGAGGCCGGCACATCCGTCGCCGGGATCGTCAGGATCAGGTCCGGCTCGCCGAACGGCCATTCCGGCGGCGTGAAGTCCTGCATCGCCAGCATGTCGTCGCCTTCGCCGCGCGGGCTGCCGGCTTCGATCCAGTTGACGACCGTCAAGATCTCCTCACCGGTCAGGCGCATGTCGCCCTCCCAGTGACCGTATTCCGGATCGGCGTGATACGGAGGCATGCGTTGCGTGCGCAGCGCCTCACGGATCATCGGCGAGAACCCTTTGACGACGTCGTAATTGGTCATCGCAAACGGCGCCATGCCGCCCTCGACGTGGCAGGCCATGCACTTCTCGGCGAGGATCGGCGCAACATCTTCAGAGTACGAGATCTGCGCGAACTCTTCCGCGCGCCCCCGGTCCGGGAACTCGATCGCCGCGCCCTTCACGTCCGCATGCGCGACAGCCACCGCTTCGCCGGCCAGCAATGAATCGATCGCGGCCGCAACGCTCGCGTCCGTGTCGCCGCGCGCAAAGCTCGCATCGATCGGGCCATGATAGGCGATGGTCCAGTCGCTCGGACGGATGACGAAGGCTTCGTTCGCCTTGGTCACGCCCAGCGAACGCCCGACCAGCTGCAGGTTGTCGTCCAGCACCGGAATGTCGAGCTCGGCGGACGCCGCCTGGATCGCCGCGCGATCGTCGTCATTGCTCGAGGCCAGCAGCATCATCTGAACGCCCTGCTCGGCGTACTTGTCATTGAGCTCGGCCAGAGCCGCCGCAGCGCGCTCCGAATCGGCGTCGCCAACCTTGTAGGACACCAGCACCACCGCCGGCGCGGCGGAGTGATAGCCAAGCTCGTGACCAAACCCGGTCTGGTCCGTCAGCATGAAGTTGTCGACGCGCTTGCCGACCAGATCGGCGCTCGTCTCGCCAGCCCCGCCGGAGCAGGCGGCCAGGGTAATCGCAGAGGCCGCACACAGCAGGCCCGCCAGACTTCCACGCAACGCCATTGAATCCTCCCAGAGCTTCAGGCCGTTTCAACCCCTACACTGACTGGTTTCCGTGCGCGTAACAATGGGCGCCGTGGCGTCAAATCACGCGATTGCGAGCGGTTTTATGCACCTCGCAGGCAGATTCGCACCCGCCGGACAGTCCGGACGGCTAGCGCGCGCCGATCGCCTGCCGATAGAGCGCCTGCATCCGCCTCGTCACCGGTCCGGGGGCGCCGTCGCCGATTCGAACGCCGTCCAGTTCCACGACCGGCGTCACCAGCGCCACCGCCGATGTCGCAAACGCTTCCGCCGCCTGCTTCGCCTCCTCGAGCGAGAACGAGCGCTCGATGATCTTGCCGCCCGTCTGGGACACCAGATCCATCATCGCCAGCCGTGTCACCCCCGCCAGGATGTCGTTCGACAGCGCGCGCGTGACGATGTCGCCGTCCTGCGTGACGATCCATGCGTTTGCCGAGGCGCCCTCCGTCACGGTCCCCCCCGCATCGACAAACCACGCGTCATCCTTGCCGGCCGCCTTGGCCTCGGTTTTCGCCATCGCCTGCGCCAGCAATCCGACCGACTTGATGTCCCGCCGCGCCCACCGGATGTCCGGCGTCGCGATGACCCTGATGCCGTCGCGGTGCGCCGCCGTGTCCAGCAATTGTTTGCCCTCGGCAAAGGCGAACATCGTCAGCCTCGGTTGCGCAGGCGCAGCGAAGTCGCGCCCGCCATACGCGCCGCGCGTCACCTGCAGGTAGACCAGCCCTTCCTCGATGCCGTTCAGCGTCACCAGTTCGCGATGCATCACCTCGAGTTGACGCCGGTCCGGCGCCTTGGGGTAGCCCAGCTCGCGCAAGGATCTTTCAAGCCGCTCGAGATGCCGCTCGAGATCGATCAGCTGGCCGTTATAGACGGCCGCCACCTCGTATACCCCGTCAGCAAACAGGAATCCGCGATCGAACGGCGAAACCCGCGCCTCCTGCGCCGTCACGAATGTTCCGTTCAGCCAGGCAAATTTGCCTACGCCAGCAGTGCGATTGGCCAAGTCTGTGTCCTCCGGGTCCCGCTATCTGGCCCTCTTATTGCACCGCAACAAAGACTGCTTGCAATCCGGGCTTTCATTGAACAATGTGACGCCCGCACGACGCTCTGGGCCCATCCGGGTTCTTATTTGATTTTGAATGACATGTAGCCCGAAAACGGGCGCATCCGGGAGATGAGAAGTTGGCTGACGGCACCGCAACCCGCGAGAAAAAAGACCTCTACGCGATCGGCGAGCTCCCGCCGGAATTCCACGTACCCAAGACCATGCACGCCTGGGCGATCCGCCGCGAGCGCCAGGGCCGGCCAAAGCAGGCCATGCAGCTTGAGGTCGTCCCGACCCCCGAAATCGCCTCCGACGAAGTCCTCGTTCTCGTGATGGCGGCCGGCGTCAACTATAACGGCATCTGGGCCGGCCTCGGCGAGCCCGTGTCGATGTTCGACGTCCACAAGCAGGATTATCACATCGCCGGCTCCGACGCCTCGGGCATCGTCTGGGCGGTCGGCAGCCGCGTGAAGCGCTGGAAGCCGGGCGATGAAGTCGTCATTCACTGTAACCAGGACGACGGCGACGACGAGGAATGCAACGGCGGCGATCCAATGTACTCCTCCAGCCAGCGCATCTGGGGCTACGAAACGCCCGATGGTTCGTTCGCCCAGTTCTGCCGCGTCCAGTCACGCCAGCTCATGCCGCGCCCCAAGCACCTCACCTGGGAAGAGTGCGCCTGCTACACCCTCACCCTCGCCACCGCCTACCGCATGCTGTTCGGCCACCGTCCGCACATCCTGCGTCCGGGCCAGAACGTCCTCGTCTGGGGCGCATCCGGCGGCCTTGGCTCCTTCGCGACCCAGCTCTGCGCCGTCGCCGGCGCCAATGCGATCGGCGTCGTGTCAGAGAACGACAAGTTCGACTTCGTCATGCAGATGGGCGCCAAGGGCGTCATCAACCGCAAGGACTTCAACTGCTGGGGCCAGCTCCCCAAGGTGAACTCCCCGGAATTCAACGACTACATGAAAGAGGCCCGCAAGTTCGGTAAGGCCATCTGGGAAATCACCGGCAAGAAGGACGTCGACATCGTCTTCGAACACCCCGGCGAAGCCACGATGCCGATCTCGGTCTTCGTCGTGAAGCGCGGCGGCATGGTCGTCATCTGCGCCGGCACCACCGGCTTCAACCTCACGATGGACGCCCGCTTCCTCTGGATGCGCCAGAAGCGCGTGCAGGGCTCCCACTTCGCCAACCTGCTGCAGGCCTCGCAGGCCAACCAGCTGATGATCGAGCGCCGCCTCGACCCGTGCATGTCGGAAGTCCTGCCCTGGTCGGACATCCCCGAAGCCCACGAGAAGATGCTCGACAACAAGCACCTCCCCGGCAACATGGCCGTCCTCGTCCAGTCCCCCAAACCGGGCCTCCACACCGTCGAAGACGTCCTCGAAGTCGGCCCCGTCCAGGGCTAACGCCAGCGCGCTCCTCCCCTGGTCCAGGGTTAGCGGCAGCGCGCTCCTCCCCCGAACGGGGGAGGTGGTCCGAAGGACCGGAGGGGGCCACCCCCGCCCTCACCCCCAATCCCCCGCTCATCCCGGCGCAAGCCGGTCGCACACCCGCCCCCAGCCCACCGACGCCTCATCCTGAGGACGCGCGCAGCGCGTGGACTCGAAGGATGGACCCAAGCCACACACACCACCCCGCTCATCCCCGCGCAGGCGGGGATCCGGCCAGGACGCGCAAGCGTCCTCCACCCATCTATCCCCCGCACCACGCAAAAATCCCCAGCAACGACGCCCCCACACCGGCGCCCTGTCCCACACCGCGCGCCGCGCCTAAACTCCATCCATGTCACATGCACAAACGCAGACAGACTGGATTGGACCCCCTCGCGCGACCCGTCATTGGACGGGCGCCTTGCTGTGCGCGCTTGCGATGTATGTGCTCAACGCCTTCCGGCTGGTCCGGACGTTGACGGATCGCGCGCCGCCACAGCGCAGCGCAACTGACCCGTCCGCATTCCCGGCGCCAGCCCCGTCGCAAGGAGAAGCCACAAGCACGCGGGAAGCGACAAAGTCCGCTTCAAAGCGTGCACACGTCATCCAGCAATCCGTCATTCCGGGCGGAGGCGCCCAGCGCCGCAGGCACAGTAAGAACGGCCGCAGACCCGGAACCCGCCCGCGCCCGTCCTCACAGGATCGACAACCCGCGCGCGCAACCCGGCGAACCACAAGTCCGCCAGCTGCAACCGGATGACGCCGAACAGCGCGCACAGTCAGAACCAAAGACACACGCGCTGACCGCACAGCTCCCACTCAGGAGCCGACACACTCCCCCAACCTGCGGCCATCCTCCCGCGGGTGCACACCCATGCGCGCCGCCCACGCTTGACGAAACCGCATCAGGATCGTTCCCTCGCCATGAACAGGCTTCGAGGGACGCCATGGTGCGCATCGCCTTCACCGACAACCTGAAGAAGCACATCGACTGCCCCGCCTCCCACGTCGACGGCGCCACCGTCCGCGAGGCGCTGAACGCCGTCTTCGCCTCCAATCCGTCCCTGCGCGCCTACATTCTCGACGACCAGTCCCGGCTGCGCAAACACGTCACCATCTTCCACAACGGCGCAATGATCGCCGACCGCACGACGCTCGACATCCCCGTCAGCGCCGCCGACGAGGTCTACGTCTTCCAGGCGCTTTCCGGAGGCTAGCGGCTCGCCCCCGCGTCCATCCCGCGCTAAGGTGCCCAGGCGATCGCAGGACAAGGATCAGGGGCATGTCCAACCGGTTTCACGTCGGCTCACGCAAGGGCCTGTTCACCTTCACCCGCAACGGCGCCGGCTATGTCCAGTCGCCGCCAGCCTTCCTCGGCGAGCCGGTCTCCTCCGTCCTTCACGATCCGCGCGACGGCGCGCTCTACGCCGCCCTCGCGCTCGGCCATTTCGGCCCCAAGCTCCACCGTTCCGACGACGATGGCGCGACATGGACCGAGATCGCCGCCCCCGCCTTCCCGCAGGCCGACGCCAACGCCGATGACGCGCCCTCCGTCGACATGATCTGGACGCTTGCAGCCGGCGGCGATGACAGGCCGGGCCGCATCTGGGCGGGAACCATACCTGGCGGCCTCTTCCGCAGCGACGATCGCGGCGCCAGCTGGTCGCTCGTCACCTCGCTCTGGGACCGCGATGAACGCAAGGAATGGTTCGGCGGCGGCTTCGACAAGCCGGGCATTCACTCGATCCTCGTTGACCCGCGCGACAGCGACCGCCTGACGATCGGCATTTCCTGCGGCGGCGTCTGGAAGTCCGACGACGCGGGCGAAACCTGGCGCCTCGCCGGCAAGGGACTGCGCGCCGCCTTCCTGCCGCCCGAACAGCAACTGACCCAGAACACCCAGGACCCCCACCGCCTGTCCGCCTGCGCCGCAGCCCCCGACAGGATCTGGTGCCAGCACCATAACGGCGTCTTCCTCAGCAAGGACGGCGGCGAGACCTTCGAGGAATTGTCGGAAGTCTTCGGCTTCGGCGTCGCGGCCCATCCCTCGGACCCGTCGTCCGCATGGTTCGCACCCGGCGTGAAGGACGAGTGTCGCGTGCCGGTCGACGCGCGCTTCATCGTCCATCGCACCAACGATGACGGAAAAACCTTCGCCGCCAAATCGTCCGGCCTGCCGCAGGGCCCCGCCTACGACCTGATCTACCGCCACGCGCTCGTCGTCGACGAGACGGGCGACAATCTCGCCATGGGCTCGACCACGGGCAACCTCTGGACCAGCGCCGACGGCGGCGAGACCTGGCGCCTCGAAAGCGCAAACCTTCCCCCCATCGCCCACATCAGCTGGGACTAGCGATGGCCAACGCAAGCCACTGGAAGAAGGGCCGAGGCAAGCTCGGCGTCTTCGCGCCGCTGCTCGGCCAATGGCGGACAACGGCCGACACGGAAATGGGCCCGCTCGTCTGCGAACGCACATTCAAAACCGTCCTCGGCGGCAAGTACGTTCAGCTCACCGCTACGTGGACGTTCGCCGCGGCCAAAGGCGCCAAGCCGCGCGACCCCTATCAGGAGCTCTGCCTTTTCGGTCCGCACAAGGAACACGGCCTCGGCTTCTGGTCCTTCACCTCCGACGGCAAGCGCTCCGAAGGCCGGCTCTTCGACGCAAGCGATATCCACCCCCAGGCGCTGTGCTTCGCCGCGGAAATGGACGCAGGCTTCGCCCGCCAAGCCTACTGGCCGGGCGATAAAGGCGCGGTCCACTGGTGCGTCGAAAGCCGCACAAAAAAAGGCTGGAACCGGTTTGTCCAACACACCTACCAGCCAGGGTAGGACACTAGGCGGCGCCCCAACCTTTCGTATCCCGGTTGATTTGCGCCCAGGAAAGGCCGATCAATCCCTCGAATCTGACCCACAACAGCGGAGCACGCACATGCGTTATCTGATCCTACCCGCCGTCTGCGCCATCGCGCTTTCGGCCTGCTCGCGACCCACCGAAACCGCTTCAACCGACAACGCCGCCGCCGAACCGGCGGCCGCCGCGCCCGCCGAAGCAGAGATGGCGGACGCCGATACGGCGATGGACATGGATCATGACGGTCATGACATGGGCGCGATGGACGCCGACATGGCCGCCGCTGACGCGGCCGACGATGTGTCGGTCGCCGAAACCCCGCACGAGCACACCTTCCACACCTACCCGGACCGCACCGAGACCGTGCACCTGCCCGTCGCCGAAGGCGAAACCTGGAGCGTGGTCATCGACGATGAGACCCTCGTCTCCATGGGCGCCGGCGCCGACGAAACCATGCCCGACGGCACGGTGCATCACGTGATCCCGTTCCAGACGCTCGCGTCCGGCAACGCCATCGCCACCTTCGAGCGCAAGGCCGCCGACGCGGCCGAGCCAAGCGAAGCGCGCACCATCTACTTCATGATCCACTAGCCGCTTGGCGCCGCACCGGGCACGGCCCCGGCGGCCACAGCAGCACGGCTGACAAACAAACGCCCCCGCACGACAGTGCAGGGGCGTTCCAGCCCTGCGGCTCCCCGGGAGTTCACGAGGCGCCGCGTTCCGGGTGTTGAAGCAGCCTATTCGCCGGCGCTGGCTTCCGCCGAACCTTCCATGTCCGCAGCCCAGTTGGCGAATTCCATCTTCGACAGCGACTCGCTGTCATCAGCGTCGTATTTCGAGAAGTCGGCTTCGGTGACCGTCTCGTCGACTTCCTGAACTTCAGCCAGCGTCAGCGAGCCGTCCGCGTCCGCATCGATCATCACGAACTTGTCTTCCTTGTGCTCCGCATCGCCGTGTTCCTGCGCGATCGCAGGCGCGGCGAGAAAGAAAGCGGAAGCAGCAAGAACAAACGTCGTTTTCATATGGGCATCCTCATTTGGGTTTTACCGTCGGGTCCGGCTCATTCCGGTCCGCGTCCGGCTGAAGACACGCCATCACGGTCGCGCTGCATTCGCAGCTGAAAGAAGCGTCACGACTCTTTGGCAATAATCCGCTGTAGTTACGTAGCTTTTTGAATCGCGGGCGAATTCTCGTCCAAACTGATGGAGATCAACCGCTCCCTGTGAATATCTTTTAATTCCGGCGGCCCAAAAGCTCTCCAGCAACACGAAATCGCGCGATCACGCCACGCAATGGACGGCTGCCGCGCACAGTATGATAAGCATCGCAATGATCAGGCAGGGCGCAATCAACATGGCCGACAGCGCACAGGCGACAAACATCGGGATCACCGAAGAAGGCTGGCTGACGGACAGCTGGTACTTCGCGTGCGCCTCGTCAGAGCTGAAATCCGGCCATCAGTTCCGCCGCATCATGCTCGGCCAGCCCATCCTGCTCGGCCGCACAAAGTCCGGCGACGCCTTCGCACTGCGCGACATCTGCCCCCACCGGCTCGTGCCGCTCTCGGCCGGCCAGCAGGTCGACACGAACGGACAGCCCACCGTCCAGTGTCCCTACCACGGCTGGCGCTTCGGCACAGACGGCCAGTGCCGCCACATGCCCTCGCTCGTCGAAGAGACGGACTTCGACTTCCAGCGCATCAAGGTCCGCGCCTATCCCGTCCACGAAGCGAACGGCGTCATCTACGTCTACATCTCGCACAACCCGCGCAACGACGCGCCGCCCGTCGTCGCCGCGCCCGACTTCGGCCTCGGCGACCTCAAGCCCAAATTCATCGTCACCGACACGTTCAACGCCCACATGGACGACGCCGTCGTCGGCCTGATGGACCCGGCCCACGTCCCGTTCGTGCATAACCAGTGGTGGTGGCGCCCGCCGTCCACGGGCCTGCGCCTCAAGGAGAAGAACTTCGAACCGCGCGAACGCGGCTGGGCCATCGCGCGCCACACGCCGGCGTCCAACTCGCTGGCTTACAAATATCTCTTCGGCGGCAAGGTCACGACCGAGATCTGCTTCCAGCTGCCGGGCTTTCGCTGGGAGATCGTCGAGTCTCGCAAAACCCGCCTCCTCACCCTCACCTGCCTCGTGCCCGAGGACCCGAAGAAGACGCGCATCACCCAGGTCACCTACTGGATCAACGCCCCGCTTCTCGACTTCGCAAAGCCCGTCCTCATCCCCGCGTCCCGCAAGTTCCTGCGCCAGGACGGCGACATGGTCGACCTGCAGAACTCGGGCATGGCCTACCAGAAGAACATGATGTGGATCGACGACATCGACGTGCAGGCGAAATGGTACCTCACCCTCAAGAAGGAATGGGCCGCCGCCCGCACCGGCGCCCGCGATTTCACAAACCCAATCGAACCCCGCACCCTCCGCTGGCGCAGCTGACCGCGATCACGCAGACTCGATCATCGCCACAACATCATGCAGCGTCTCGACCACGCACAGGGCGAGCGCGCGCGTCTCATCATCCGGCACGATCAGGTCCGGCGCCAGCACCGCCATCATTCCGGCGGCGGACGCAGACCGCAGGCCCGTCGGCGAATCCTCGACAGCCAGCACGTCCCCGGGCGCAACGCCCAGCAGCTCCGCGGCCTTCAGGTAAGGCTCCGGATGCGGCTTGCGATTGGTCACGTCATCGCGCGTCACGATCACGCAAAACCGCTCATGCAGGCTGTGCGCCGCAAAGTGTCGCTCCACCCATCCGGGCCCGGACGACGTCGCCAGCCCGACCGGCAGCGCACGGTCACGAACAACCCCGAACAACTCAACCGCGCCGGGCTTCAGCTCGGCAACCCCATCGCCGATATGCGCCGTAATCCCTTCGTAGAATTTCAGCAGCGGAAAGTCGGCGCCGAACAGGTCCCGCAACCGCGCGTCATTGGCCTCGCGATGCAGCCCCACCAGCGACAGGAAATGCGCATCCGACATCTCCACCCCGAACGCCTCGCACTGGGCCAGATAGGCCGCCTTCACCAGCCGCTCGCTGTCGATCAGCGTACCGTCGAGATCGAACACCACAGCTTTCGGGCGCCGCGGCAAGGCAGGCAGTCTGGGGACGTGAGAGTTAAGCATGCGCGCCGGACTAGGACGACGGCTGCAAAATTGGAAGCCGCGCCAACATCACCAATCGCGACCATGTCGCAACATGCCTCACCACGCGCCAACTCGCGCGCGCTCCGCCCGCGACCAGCTGTTTCTTCTCGGGAAATTGCAGCGGGACCAGTCGCCGCAGGCGACGGATTCTGCAGCCATGCGAGTTGAATTACCTAACGCGCCGGTCAATCGTGGCGCAAAGGCCGCCGAAACCAAAAAGCAGCGGCCATGATACGAGGCAGAGGAACCCGCATGAGACTGCGCACGCTCGCTATAGCACTCGCCGCTGGCGCCGCCGCGCCGCACGCATTCGCACAGGAGGATGCCCCGCATCCGGGCAAGGCGGTCTATGACGCCTCCTGCGCATCCTGCCACAACGATCCGCTCAACACGCCCGGCGCCGAACGCGCCGCCCCGCTCTCCGTCCTGCGCAACACGTCCTCGACCGAACTGCGCGCCTCCCTCACCGGCGACGGCATCATGGCGCCCATGGCCGCCGCCCTCTCCGGCGAACAGCTCGATCAGCTCGTCACGTGGCTGACGGCCGAACAGAAGGCCGCCACGGTCGAGTGGGACCGGGCCCTCCTCTGCGAAGCCGACAACCGCACCGTCAACGTCTCCGCCGCCAACGGCATGACCTATTTCGGCGCCGACCTGAAATCGACCCGCTCGCTTTCCGCCGCCGACGCAGGCCTCTCCGCCAGCGACCTCGCCAATCTCGAGATCGACTACGCCATCGGCATCCCGCGCGCCCAATCGCTGGGCGTGGGCGTCGCATCCCTAGGCGACACCGCCTTCGTCAATTCCGGCGGCAAGCTCCTCGCCCTCGACGCCGATGAAGGCTGCGCACGCTGGATCTACGACGGCGGCGGCTCGCGCACCACGCCGACCATCGCAGAGATCAACGGCAAGACCGCGATCGTCTACGTCACCGGCCGCGGCGACATCAACGTCGTCGACGCCGCCACCGGGCAGCAGATCTGGAAAGCCACCGGCCTGCCCGAAAACGGCGTCGGCTCCGTGCGCGGCGGCGTCATCGTCCACAACGACAAGGTCATCGTCCCGATCTCCGCATCCGGCGTCGCCTCGGGCATGAACCCGACCTTCGAGTGCTGCGAAGGCCACGGCGCCGTCGTCGCGCTCAGCGCCGCCGACGGCTCCAGGCTGTGGGAATACCACACCATGGAAGACGCCGAGTACAACGGCCTCGTCAGCCCCACCGGCGTCAAGCAGAAGGGCCCGTCCGGCGCCCCGATCTGGGCCATGCCGACCATCGACGAGAAGCGCAACGCCGTCATCGTCACCACCGGCGAGAACACATCGATGCCGGCCACCGAGACCTCCGACGCCGTCATCTCGATCGACCTCGACACCGGCGAACAGAACTGGCTCTTCCAGGCCATGGAGCTCGACGTCTGGAACATGTCCTGCCGGTCGACCGACGCGGACTCCGGACCCAACTGCCCATGGCAATTCGACGAAGCCAATATCGGGCGCGACTTCGACTTCGGCGGCGCCGCCATCCTCGTCCGCACCAAGGGCGGCCTCTTCGGCATCGGCGCACGCGACATCCTGCTCGCCGGCCAGAAGTCCGGCCACATCTGGGCGCTCGATGCGAACAACGGCGAGGTCATCTGGTCCGACCGCGTCGGCGTCGGCTCCCCGCTGGGCGGCAACCACTGGGGCATCGCCGCAGATCCCGAAACCCAGATCGTCTACGGGTGATCGCCGACTCGATCCCCTCTCCCGAAGGCGAGGCGGTGCCGGGCGTCTACGCCTATCGCATCCGCGACGGCAAGAAGCTGTGGGAATACCGCGCCCAGGCCGACTGCGACGGCGCGCGCGGCGAAACCATCGTCAACTGCGAAACCAAGTTCGGCTTCTCGTCCACCCCGCTGATCGTCGACGGCGTCCTGCTCGCCGCCACGCTCGACGGCAAGCTCTTCGCCTTCGACGGCAAGACCGGCGACATCAAGGCCGAGATCGATCTCGCAAAACCGCTCGAAACGAAGAACGGCGTCGAAGCCCGCGGCGGCTCGATCGACGCACACGGCGTCTCCGCCGGAGCGGGCCGCGTCTTCATCTCCTCAGGCTACGGCTCGTTCTCGCAGACCCCGGGCAACGCCGTCATCGCCCTCGGCCCCAAATAGCAGCGGGCCCATAAACAAAAGACGGCCGGAGGCGTTGATCGCGCCTCCGGCCGTTTCCGTTTAACGCTCAGTCTGAACGCGCCCTACTGATCGGGCGCCGTATACGTGGCCTGCAGCGCGCCGGCCGCCAGCACATGGCCCTGCATCGCCGCTTCGACCTCGTCACGCGTCGCGCCGTCGACAAGCCCGAGCTCCTGATCGAGCGCGAACAGCTGGAACGTATAATTGTGCACCCCGCTCGGCGGGCGCGGACCAAAATAGACGTTCTCGCGAACGCCGGTCTGGAACGCGCCTTCCGGCGCCGTCACAAACGCCGCTTCCAGTCGTGTCACGTCCTCAGGAATGTCCCCAAGCACCCAGTGCAGAAACGGCGGACGACCCGGCAGGTCGGGATCCTCCATGATCAGCGTGTAGCTCTCCGTGCCCGCCGGCCCCGCCTCCCACGATAGCTGGGGCGAGCGGTTGTCGCCGTAGGCCGAAAACTCCAGCGGAATCGCCTCGCCGGAATCGAAGCTCTCCGATTCCACATCGATCGTGGGCAGTCCGGTGAACCGCGCGATCGTCAGCTGGTCGGCGGCGGCCCCGGCAAGCGACGCTACCGCCTGCGGCGTTTCCGGCGCATCCGACGGCCTCACCGGCTGGGTCACATTGGTGGTGTCAGTGTGCCCGCCATTCACGGAACTCGCGTCAGGCGGCGAGTCGGCGCCGCACGCCGCGGCGAACGCCAGTGCGAGCACACTTGGCCCAACAGATTTCATGAGGTGTCTCCTTGAACCTGGCGACGACGCGCCGGGCTAAACGACGCCCTCGAACAGCATGGTCGACAGGTAGCGTTCGGCAAAGGAAGGCACGATCGCCACCAGTTTCTTCCCGGCATTTTCTCGGCGCTTCCCGATTTCGACGGCCGCGTTCAGCGCAGCCCCGGTCGAAATCCCGCCGGCAATGCCTTCCAAACGCGCGAGTTTCCGCGACAGTTCCAATGCGCGCTCATTCGGCGAGGGAACGATCTCGTCGATCAGCGACGTATCCATGTTGGCCGGGATGAATCCGGCCCCAATCCCCTGGATGACGTGCGGGCTGTGCTCGCCGCCGGACAGCACGGGACTGTTCGTCGGTTCGACCGCAACCATCAGCAGCGAAGGCCGGCGCGGCTTCAAGACGCGGGCGCAGCCGGTGAACGTGCCGCCCGTGCCGACGCCCGAAACGATGATGTCGACTTCGCCATTCGTGTCCTTCCAGATCTCCTCGGCGGTCGTGCGCTCGTGGATCGCCGGATTGGACGGATTGTCGAACTGGCTCGGCATCACCGAACCCGGCACCTTCGAGAGAATCTCGTTCGCCTTCTCGATCGCCCCGCTCACGCCCTTCTCCTTAGGCGTCAGCTCCAGCTTGGCGCCAAGCAGCGCCAGCATCTTGCGCCGCTCGATCGACATCGATTCCGGCATGGTCAGGATCACGTCGTAACCGCGCGACGCGCCGATCAACGCAATGCCGATCCCCGTATTGCCTGAGGTCGGCTCCACCAGCGTGTTCTTCCCCGGCGCAATCCGTCCGTCGCGCTCAAGGTCCATCACCATGCCGAAGGCGATGCGGTCCTTCACGCTGGCCATCGGATTGAAGAACTCCAGCTTCAGCAGCAGGTCGGCGACGATGCCCTCGGACTCCGCAAAGCGCTTCGCCCGCACTAGCGGCGTGTTGCCGATCGTCTCCAGGATGCTGTCGTAAATTCGCCCGCGGCCGGGCTCGTCGAGTCGGGGAAATCCGTTTCCGGACATGGCTTGATCTCCAGCTTGAGGACCGGCCCGCGCCGGTCCTGCAATCTTTGGTTAGGGTTTGCTCGCAAATCTAGCAAATCATGCCCACGACCGGCGCCCATACCCGTCGAGATGAACACGATAATTTCTCTCGCGTGTCTGCAGCTAGGATTGTCGTCGCGTCATATGAGAAATATTTGGCGACGCCCCTTGGCGCGACGCACGGCTTGGCGCATTTTGCAGCCACTGAGCGGATCCGGGCCCCTCTGGCAGGTATGGCGGTACCTGTGATGTCGGATCCCCTGGGAGCCAGGCTCCAACGCGCCGACGCAGCGCACCGATCTGGAGATCGACCCCCTTGCCGGAAGTCCTGTCGCTAGCCGTAGCAGGCCAGCCGCTGTGGATGTGGTTATCCTTCCTGACCGTCATCCTCTTTCTGCTCTGGCTGGACCTTGGGTTCTTCAACCGAAAGGACGCCGTCGTCTCCGCAGGCAAGAGCGCGGCGATGTGGTCGATGTTCGCCTGCATGTCGGTCGGCTTCGGCGTGCTGCTGTATTTCTTCTACGAACCCAACCCCGAGTTCTACCCGCGCGATGGCGGCCTGCGCGAACAGGCGGTCATCCAGTATTTCACCGGCTACCTGCTCGAGACAGCGCTGGCGTTCGACAACATCTTCGTCATGTCGCTGGTCTTCACCTATTTCGCCGTGCCGCGAGAATACCAGCACCGCGTCCTCTTCTGGGGCATCCTCGGCGCCATCGTCTTCCGCGCCCTGTTCATCGGCCTCGGCACCGCGGTGGTGAACCAGTTCACATGGGTGCTGTTCATCTTCGCCGCCTTCCTAATCTACACCGGCGTGCGCATGCTGTTCGGCGACGATGACGAAGCGCCCAACATGGAAGACAACTTCGTCCTCAAGCTGGTGCGCAGGTTCATCCCGGTCACCCCCGACATTTACGGCCGCAAGTTCGTGAAGCGCCTGCCCGACGAGCATGGCGTCGAGAAGCTCTACGCCACCCCGCTCCTGCTGGCGCTGATCTCGGTCGAGGTCGTCGACATCATCTTTGCGGTCGACAGCGTCCCCGCCATCCTCGCCGTCACGCAGGACCCGTTCATCGTCTACACATCCAACATCTTCGCCATCCTCGGCCTGCGTTCGATGTACTTCATGCTTTCAGCCGCGGTGGAACGCTTCACCTACCTCAAGTACGGCCTGTCGCTCGTGCTGGTGCTGATCGGCGGCAAGATCATCTGGAACTTCGGGCTCAGCGACGGCCTCGGCCTCGTCCCGCACCTTGAAGCCATGTGGTCCCTGATCGCCACGCTGACTCTGCTGATCGGCGCCATCCTGTTCTCGCTCTGGGCGACAAGGAAGTCCGGCACGGACCCCTCCTAGTCTCCCAGCGCCAGCGCAACCGCCTTCCGCCCCACACTCGGCAGGGCCGCTCTGGCGGCCCTCGCCTCGACCCACTCCCCATCGGCGGCGTCACTCGCCCCGGCCTCCGCGCGCATGACGTCCAGCTTCAGCGAGAAGTGCGTGAACACATGGCGCACCTCGCCGACCCGCTCCCACGCCCCGTCAAACGGCGCCGCCGCCATCGCGCCCGCCACTTCGCCCTCGACCCATTCCGTAGATGGCGGCATCAGCATCCCGCCCAGCAAACCGCGCTCAGGCCGCCGCACCAGCAACACCTCGTCACCTCTCACGCCGACGAACGCCACGCCCACACGCTCAGGCCGCTCCGCCTTCGCCGCCTTCACCGGATACCGTTCCGGCGCCCCCTCAGCCCGGCCCGCGCACCAGTCCGCCAGCGGACACACATCGCACAGCGGCGTCTTCGGCTTGCAAACGCCCTGACCCAGATCCATCAACGCCTGCGCCGTATCGCCCGCGTCGATCCCGTCCGGCAGCGCGTCGAACATCTCCTGCGCCCGGCCGGCGATCTCCTTCTTGGCCGCCCGCCAGCCCGCCTGCGTCCCGTCCGAGCCGATGGCGAACAGGCGCGAGACCACCCGCTCGATATTGCCGTCGACCGGCGCGACCTTCTCCCCGAACGCAATCGCCGCAATCGCCGCCGAGGTGTAAGGCCCCACCCCGGGCAGCGCCTTCAGCCCGTCACGGTCCTGTGGAAAACCACCCTGCGCGGCGACGAGTTTTGCACAGGCGTGCAGGTTGCGCGCGCGAGAATAATAGCCAAGCCCCGCCCACGCCGCCGACACCTCGTCCCACCCGGCGTCCGCCAGCGCCTCAACCTTGGGCCAGCGCTCGACAAACCGTTGAAAATAGGGCGCTACATGCGCCGCAACGGTCTGCTGCAGCATGATCTCGGACAGCCACACACGGTAGGGATCGGGCCGCTCCCCCCTCAACGCCCCCCCGGGCGGGGTGCGCCAGGGCAGCTCACGGGCATGCCGCCGATACCATTTATCCAGTGCTGTCAGTAACTTGCGCAGGTTGTGGACGCCCGAATTTCGCTGTTGGCGGGATCTTAGCAAATCAGTTTAAGGCTGCTTCGTCATGAGCGAACAGCCAAACTGGAAACGCCAGATCACCGAGCAGGCGGCCATCGCCCGCCTCGAAGCCGTGCGTACAAAGAAACGCTGGTCCCCGGCCAGCCCCCTGCATGTCGCCCTCCACAAGGCCATCACCCCGATCCTCCGCGAACACGGCCCCGCCGTCGGCTCGCTGGAAGCCCGCTGGCCCGAAATCGTCGGTCCGCAACTCGCCAAGCTCTGCCAGCCCGCCCGTCTCGTTCCGTCCAAGACCGGCCACACCCTGTTCCTGCGCGCGCCATCCGCCGCGTCTACAGCCATCCAGCACGCAGCCGACACGATCATCGACCGCGTCGAACTGGCGACGGGCGCGCGCATCAAGGCTATCAAGATCGACCAGACCGCCATGCGCAAGAAAGCCGCGCCGGGCGCAAGCGCCTCTGCCGCCCGCCAGTTGTCGTCGCAGGAGCGCAAGCAGATCGTCGACGCGCTCGCATCGATCGACTCCCCCGTCGTGCGCCATGCGCTGGCCGAACTCGGCGAAGCCGTCGCCGCCTCCCAGCCCGCGCGGACTCGCGACTAAGTCCGCGACCAGCCGGCGGGATCTGCTCCCAAACCCGCCAGATACACGGATTTCCGCGCCGGAAGTCTTGAACGACCGCGAGCGGCCAAGGGACTCGAAATCCCCGGCGGCAGCCGCTAGGTTCCGCTTCCGATTAGCTGACCTTCCGCACCGGAGCGCCAGGAACCATGTTGAATACCGTCATCTCACGCACGCTCACCGCAGCCCTCTCAGTCGCCGCACTGACCCTCGCGGCCTGCTCCGGAGAGACAGGCGGATCAAGCTCCACCCCCGATGTGGATGTCGATCCCTATCTCGAAGATGTCGTGATGGGCGATGAATCCGCTCCGGTCGAGATCATCGAGTTCGCCTCGCTCTCCTGCCCCCACTGCCGCGATTTCTGGAAGCAGGAATTCCCGCGCATCAAGACCAACTATATCGACACGGGCCGGGTCCGCTACGTGCTGAAGGACTTCCCGACCGCGCCGGCGGAACTCGCAATCGCCGCCACCGCCATCGCGCGCTGCGCCGGGGAAGACGGCTACTATGAGGTCGTCGATGACGTGTTCACCCAATACCACGACATCATGGACGCCCTGCGCACCAACACAGGCGTCCTCCCGATCCTCATCCAGATCGGCGACCGCGCCGGCCTGTCGACGGATGAAGTCCGCGCCTGCATCAATCACCCCGGCATCCAGGACTATATCGACGGCGTGATGACCGAAGCCGCAGAGATGGGCGTCAACTCGACGCCGACGATCTTCGTCAACGGCGAACTGGTGTCGCCCCACGACTACGAGAGCCTCTCGGCGAAAATCGACTCGATCCTCGACCCTAGCGCGGCGACTGCGGAACCGGCGGCCGCCGAGGGTTCGGAATAGTCACGCCCGCACCCAAGCGGCGGCGTCGCCTGCATCGGAGCTAATGCATGCACGTCGTCGGCATGAAAATCGCGGGCTTCAAGTCCTTTGTCGACCCGGTCGATGTGCCGATCGAACCCGGCCTCACCGGCATCGTCGGTCCCAACGGCTGCGGCAAATCCAATCTGCTCGAAGCGCTGCGCTGGGTGATGGGCGCCGTCTCCGCCAAGGCGATGCGCGGCGGCGAGATGGACGACCTCATCTTCTCCGGCACCGATATGCGCCCCTCCCGCGAACTGGCGGAAGTCACCGTGCTGCTCGACAATTCCATGCGAACAGCTCCAGCCGAATACAACGACAACGATATGCTAGAAGTCCGCCGCGCCCTGCGTCGCGGCGCCGGCTCGTCCTTCTCCATCAACGGCCGCACCGTCCGCGCCCGCGACGTGCAATTGCTGTTCGCCGATGCGTCGACCGGGGCAAACTCGCCCTCGCTGGTGCGCCAGGGCCAGATCTCGGAACTGATATCCTCCAAGCCCCAGAACCGCCGGAAAATCCTCGAGGAAGCCGCCGGCATCGGCGGTCTCGCCGCCCGCCGGCACGCAGCCGAGCTCAAGCTCAAGGCCGCTCAGGAAAACCTCGACCGCGTCGGCGAAGTCATGGCCGAGGTCGAACGACAGGCCAACGCATTGAAGCGCCGGGCCGGCAAGGCGCGCCGCTACCGCGCCCTGTCCGACGAAATCGCGGCGTTCGAAGCACGCCTCTCCGCCGTTCGCTGGCGCAGCGCCGTCGATGAAGCGGCGGACGCCCGCAAGGCCATCGAGGAAGCCCGAAGAGAGGAACACGACGCAGCCTCCGAAGCCGGCCGCACGGTCACAGCCGAACTGAAAGCGCGCGAGTTGATCGACCCGCTACGACATGCCGAGACCGAAGCCGCAGGCAAACTCGGCGTCCAGAAGCTGCAGCAAGCAAAGCTCGAATCCGAACGCACGGCCGCCACCGAGGCGCTGCAGCGGCTCGGCCAGGACATCGTCCGCCACGAAGTCGAGCACGCCCGGCTTACCGAGGAAGCCAGCGAGGCGAGACAACGCGCAGAGACAGCCAGCGCCGCCCTCGACGAACTTCCCGCCGAGAGCCCCGAGGCGCAGCGCGAAGCCGAAGATGCGCTTGCCTCCGCCCTGCAGGTCGCCCGTACACGCCGGGAGCATCTGGAGTCCGATCTCGACCAGCGTCGGCAGGCGCGCGCGCGGGCCGAAGCCGCCGCCGACGCCGCCCGCCAACGTGTCGACCTCGAGGCCGAACGGCTCGACCGTACCGAGAAAGAGCTGTCGCGTATTGCCGTCGACCTTGGCGCGCTCGATGATCTTGAAGCACTCGCAACCCGCCTTACCAGCGCTCGCGAACGCCACGCCTCAGCCGACACGGCGGCGACCGAAGCGCAATCCGCCCTCGCAACAGCCAACGCCCGCGCCGAAGCCGCCCGCAAGGAAGAAACGCGCCTGACCCCGCCGCTTCAGGCCGCCGAGCAGCGCGTCCGCGAGATCGAAGCGGAACTTGCGGCGCTAGAACGACTGCTCCGAACCGACAGCGGCGAACGCCACACGCCAGTCGCCGAAGCAATTGATCCAAGGGGCCTCGATCGCGCGCTCGCCGCCGCGCTTGATGCCGACCTCGACGCCTCGGAGAACGCCGCCGCCACCGCCTACTGGACGATGCGAGCAACCTCCGCGCTCGCCGCCCTGCCTGAAGGCGCCCAGCCGCTCTCCCAGGCCATCGAGGCGCCTCCCGTTCTGGCCGCGCGCCTGTCGCAGGTCGGTCTCGTCGACCGCGCAGACGGCGAACGCCTGCAGTCCCAGCTAAAACAGGGCCAGCGCCTCGTCTCGCGTGAGGGCGATCTCTGGCGCTGGGACGGCTTCGTCCGCACGCACCAGGCCGCCCTCACCGCATCCGAGCGCCTCGCCAACCACGCGCGCCGCAAGGCGCTGAAGTCAGAGTTCAGAACCGCAAACGAGCAGCTCCAGAAAGCGGCCGCCGAGCGGGCGAAGGCATCCGAAACTCTGACAGCCGCCGAACTTGACGTCATGGAGCGTCGCCGGCGCCTGCCCGATCTTATGCGCGCCGCCAACGAAGCGCGCGAGGCGCTGATGCGCGCCGAACAGGAACACGATCGCCACGAACTCAAGGCTGGCGCGCTGCGCGAAACACATGCGCGACTGACCGCCGATCGCGACGAGCGCAATGCAAACGTCCAGGCGGCCCGCGCCGCCCTCAATGCCGCTCCAACGGTCGGCGACAGCGCCGATCTCGACGAGCGCGCAGCACGACTGGCCGACGCACGCGAAGAGGAGCGCAACGCAATTGCGGCGCTCGACGCATTCCGGCGCGACCGCGAACGCAACGCCCTCCAGCGCCGCAACCTGACACGCGAGCGCGACGACTGGACCGCGCGAGAAACGCAAGTGACCACAAGACTGCAAGCCTCGGCGCGCGACCTCGCCAGCGCCCGGGACGCCTACGCGTCCGCTGAAACCCGGCCGCCCGAGATCCAGTCGCGCCTCGATGAGCTCGCGACAGGGATCGAGGCCGCCGAACGCGCGCGCCAGTCCGCCGCCGACAGGCTAGCCGAAGCCGAGGCAAAGCTGCGCGAGGCCGAGTTCGCCGCCCGCGCCGGCCGCGACCGCAGCGCAACCGCACGCGAGAGTCTCGTCCGCGCCGAGGCCCGCCTCGAAGCCGCCCAGCGACGCGAAACGGAAATCGCGGAGGCGGTGCAGTCCGCCTTCGACCGCCCGCTGGAAGAACTCGAAGCCCTTGTCGCCGAAGCCGACGCACACGACGCCGACGAGAACCAGCAACCACCCGCCTCAGCCGCAGAGATGGACGCCCGCCTCGCCGACCTGCGCCGCCAGCGGGACCAGCTCGGCGCCGTCAACATGGAAGCCGACGAGCAGCTGACCGAAATCACCGGACGCATCGGCCTCCAGGTCGAAGAGCGGGACGACTTGATCGCCGCCATCGCCCGCCTGCGCGAAGGCGTCGACGCCCTCAACGAGGAAGGCCGCGCCCGCCTGCTCGAGGCCTACAAGTCGGTCAACGCCCACTTCACCTCGCTCTTCACCTCGCTCTTCGAGGGCGGTCATGCCGAACTGCGGCTGACGGAATCCGATGATCCGCTCGACGCCGGCCTTGAAATCTTCGCTTCCCCGCCGGGCAAGCGGCTCGGCACGCTGTCGCTCATGTCCGGCGGCGAACAGGCGCTCACCGCTACCGCGCTGATTTTCGCTGTCTTTTTGTCCCGCCCAGCGCCGATCTGCGTGCTGGACGAGGTCGACGCGCCGCTCGACGACGCCAATGTCGATCGCTTCTGTCGCCTACTGGACGAGATGCGGAAGCGCACCCGCACCCGCTTCATCGTCATCACCCACAACGCGGTTTCCATGTCGCGAATGGACCGTCTGCTCGGCGTCACGATGCAGGAACCGGGCGTCTCGCGCCTCGTCTCCGTCGACCTCGAAGCCGCCGAAAGGCTGGCTGCGGCGTAATCTCGCAGCAAGCCGCCCGGTTTGGCCAAAGGAAATCAACAACTTAGCGACGCCGCCCGCGCCGCTTTTGCTTGACGCAAAAGTCCGCGCAGCTATAGCTGGCGCGCGGACGGGCCATACGGCTCGCCCGTGCGCAGGGTTGTGTCTCCCGCGCCGATCAGAAGCCCACGGCGGACGGCTTTCATGAGCGACGATCTCAACAAGAGGATCGCCGAAGCTCAGGACAAGCTTGCGGCGCAAAAGCGTCCCCGCAATGGCTCCGACGGCAAGGGGTGGAGCACCGGCTACCGGATGGCGTCCGACTTCGTCGCAGCCATCCTCGTCGGGGCGGTCCTGGGCTGGGGTATCGATGCGCTCTTCGGCACCATGCCTTGGGGTCTCATCGTTTGCCTGACTTTGGGTTTCAGCGCCGGGGTCCGCATGATCATGCGCACGGCCAACGAGCAGGCGAACGCGCCTGCCGCAGAGAACGAGGACGAAAACGCATGATGGTCGCTGCCGACCCGATGCACCAGTTCCACATCTCGCGGCTCATCCCGTTCGAGATCGGCGGCTGGGATCTGTCGTTCACCAACTCCTCGCTCTGGATGGTGATCGGCGTCCTGTTCGTCATCGGCTTCTTTGCATTCGCAACGTCCAAAATGGACACGATCCCTAGCCGCCTGCAGTCGCTGGCGGAAATCTGGTACGGCTTCATCGACGGCATGGTCCGCGACGTGAACCACGACGATGGCAAGCCCTTCGTGCCACTGGTGTTCACGCTGTTCTCGTTCGTTTTTGTGGCCAACCTGTTCGGCATGTTCTCGCTGCCGCTCCCGGGCGCGCACACTTTCACGCCGACCAGCCACGTCGCCGTCACCGGCGCTCTCGCCCTCTTCACGATCGGCGTCGTCATCGTCGTCGGTCTCTGGAAGAACGGCTTCAAGTTTTTCAAGATCTTCGTGCCCTCGGGCGTGCCCGGCTACATTCTCTGGTTCGTGATGCTGATCGAGATCTTCTCGTTCCTGTCGCGCCCCATCAGCCTCGGCATGCGTCTGTTCGCAAACATGCTCGGCGGCCACGTCGCCCTGAAAGTGTTTGCAGGCTTCATCCCGTCGCTGGCGGCGGGTCTCGGCGGGCTCGGCATGTTGATGGGCGGCCTTCTGGTCATGCCGATGGTCGTCGGCATCACCGCGCTCGAATTCCTCGTGGCCTTCCTGCAGGCCTACGTGTTCGCCATCCTAACCTGCGTCTACCTCAACGACGCACTGCATCCGGGCCACTAGCGCCTCACAACCTTCCGTTCCAAGGAGAAGTATCATGGAAGAACTCAAGTACGTTGGCGCTGGCCTCGCCTGTCTCGCCATGCTCGGCGCCGCCATCGGCGTGGGCAACATCTTCGCCAGCTACCTCCAGGCCGCGATCCGCAACCCGTCTGCCGCCCAGCAGCAGTTCGGCAACCTGATCTTCGGCTTCGCCGTGACCGAGGCCCTCGGCATCTTCGGCTTCGTGATCGCGCTCGTCCTCATCTTCGCCGTCTAGGCGGCGAAGACCCCGACCGCACCACTTCGGAGCACGGACCTTGGCGACAGAAACAGACGCCCACGAATCCGGCGGAAGCTTTCCGCCATTCGATCAGATCGACACGTTCCCGTCCCAGATCTTCTGGTTGGCGATCACGTTCGGCCTGCTCTACTTCGTGATGGCCTATGTCTTCCTCCCCAAGGTTCGCAAAAGCCTGGAAGATCGCGACACCACGATCACCGGCAGCATCGAAGAGGCGGCCGCGCTGAGCAAGCAGGCTGACGAAGCGGTTACCGCGTTCGAATCGGACATCGCCAAGGCCCGGGCCGCCGCCCGGGACACGGCCTCCAAGGCCAAGGCGGAAGCCGACGCCAGGATCGCGGAACAGACCGCCAGGGTCGAAGCCGAACTCGCCGCCAAGCTCGAGAAAGCCGAAGCGGAAATCGCCGAGGTTCGCGCCAAGGCGATGGCGGGCGTAGGCGAAGTCGCCAGCGACGCTGCCGCCGCCATTGTCGAAAAACTGACAGGCGCGCCAGCCGATCAGGCCGCGGTCAAATCAGCCGTCTCCAACGCAATGGGCGGACGCTAGATGGAACACGAAGAAGAACTCCACTCAGCAGCAACCGACGCCGCCTACGCGGCTGAAGCCCTGCCGCTGTTCGAGGACCCGTCCTTCTGGGCGTCGATCGGCCTGTTTCTCTTCCTCGCGCTTCTGGTCTGGAAGAACGTCCCCGGCCTGATCACGAAGTCGCTTGACGATCGCGCCACGAAGATCCGCACCGAACTCGACAACGCCAAGGCCCTCCGCGAGGAGGCCGAAGCGAAACTCGCCGATGCAAAGAAGCGCCAGGCCGCAGCCGAGGCCGAAGCGAAGGACATCGTCGCAGCCGCCCAGCGCGAGGCCGAGATCCTCGCCGCCGCAGCGGCCGAGAACCTGCGCGAATCGATCGAGCGCCGCCAGAAACTCGCCGAAGAGCGCATCGCCCGCGCCGAGGCCGAAGCCGTCCGCGATGTGAAGGTCGCCGCGATCGACACGGCGTCGAAAGCCGCCGAGAAAGTTCTGGTCGATGCGATGTCAGGCAAGTCCGGCGACGATCACTTCGCGCAGAGCCTCGAGGCCGTGAAGAAGGCGCTGCAATAGCAGCCCTCTCCGGCCCCGCGGACGCCGACGCTCACTCGGTCCGCATTCCCATCCCGATCGCACACCCGAGCAGCTCGGCTTCGACAGCGTCAGGATCGTCGAAGAAGTGTCCGATCGTGTCGTCTGCAACGGACTGAATGTCCTTGGCGACGTCGGGGGCAGGATCCGCCGCGGCCGTCAACGCCTCAGCCCGCGTCGCCCAAGCCTCACCGCCCTTGACCCGCTCTTCCAGCGAGTACTCGTTCAGCGCCGGCTGGCCGCCGGACGATGCATCCAGCACCCAGCGAAACTTGCCCGCGCAAGCCACCGCCTCGGCATAGTCAGCCTGCTCGATCGCCAGCGTCTCCTGCGCATGCACGGCGGTGCCGGCGGCCATGCCGAGACCCATCAAACACCCCACAACACGCATCGCATCCCCTCAAGAAAAAGGCGCAGCGCCTGAGCGCTGCGCCAATCCAGTCGATCCAACGAACGCCGGGCTCAGTTCTGACCCGAACGGATATCCAGCCAGCTGCGGATCGTGGCGTTCACCAGGTCCGCCGCATCGTGCTGAACGAAGTGTCCCGCATCCGGCACCATCAGCATCGAGGTGTCCGCCGAGATGTGCTCCCACGTATCGTTATGCCCGGAAGACAGAAGGGCGGTGTCCTGCATGCCGTGAATCACCAGCACCGGAACATTGATCGGAGGCGCATCAGCGCCCAGCGAATTCGGCGCGTTGTCTCCGCTCGGATAGTTCATCCGGTAGTAGTTCATCATGGCCGAGAAGCTCGAGCGCTCGAACGCCTCGACATATTTCGGCTTCATCTCCGGATCCTGAACCCAGCCGGCAAGTCCCTCGGCCGTCAGGTTGTTCTCCGAACCCGGCTGCTGGAAGTTGCGCGCATAGGCGGCGTTCTCGTTCTGCTTCGATTCCGGATCGGCCATCTCCGCGGCAAACGAAGTCGGGTGCGGCACAGAAAGGATCACCAGCCGGTCCAGCATCTCGGGATGCGTGAACGCGAAGTTCCACGAGATCGCAGCGCCCCAGTCATGTCCGATCACGGTCGCGCTCTCACGCCCCTCAGCCCGGATCACCGCGGCGATATCCGCCACGAGGTTCGGCATTGCATATGCCGAAGCGTCTTCAGGCTGGTCCGAAAGATTGTAGCCGCGCGTGTCCATCGCCGCGACGCGATAACCGTCGGAAAGCGCCGGCATCAGCTCCGACCACGATCCCGAAAAGTCCGGAAAGCCGTGAACCATCACCACCAGCGGACCGCTGCCAGCCGCAACATAGTGAATCCGCACGCCGTCGTTGTCGGCATACTTGCTTTCCATGGCGGCGACATTGGCCGTCTCGGTGGCGGTCTCGGCGGGCGCTTCGCCCTCCCCGGCCGGCGGCTGCGTACCGTCTGGCGCACACGCAGCCAGCGCTAGAAATACCCCACCCGCCAAAAGACTTGAAACACGCATCATAAACCGTCTCCCTCACGTGGGAGGAAGTTAGCGCTGGTCAGTCCGAACGGCAACGCCAGCCTTACGGTTTACAGGCTCACCCGGCGAGATCGTCCAGATCTTCCTGCAGGATCGTCATCTGCAGCTGATACGAAGTCTCGCCCTCGTCCTCGATCACATAGACCACGCCAACGTGTTCGCCGCCCGAGATGACCTCGACGCTGTCGTCCACGCGCGGACGCGTCTGCACCGTCACGCCAGGGTTCATGACCTTCTTCAGGTAGGCTTCGATGCGGCGGGTGACTTCAGGATTCAAGAACGGAACTCCGGGGTCGCTGGAACCAGTGACCAAGCCTTATCGCCCGGCTACAGCGGCGCCAACCCCTCCGGGGAGCAAGACGCCAGGGGAACACGGCTGCCGATCGGGCTAGAGACCGGGATCGAAGTTCTGGTCCATCGTCCGCGCCGGATCGCAGCACGGTCCGCCCACAGGCTTGGCCGGGACGCCGGCCACCGAGCAGCGCGATCGGCCAGCACGACTGACTTGAATCTTGATGTTGCCGAGCACTTTCGCGCCTGCGCCAAGTAGCACGCCATTTCCGATCTTGGGGTGGCGGTCTGTGAAATCCTTCCCGGTCCCGCCCAGCGTCACGCCGTGCAGCATCGAAACATCGTCGCCCACAACCGCCGTCTCGCCAATGACGATGCCGGTCGCATGGTCGATGAAGACGCCTGAACCGATCTTGGCGGCCGGATTGACGTCCACGCCATAAAGCTCGGAAACGCGGCTCTGCAGGTAGAACGCCAGCGCCTCGCGGCCATAACCCCACAACCAGTGCGCCACGCGATGCGTCTGAAGGGCAAGGTAGCCCTTGAAATAAAGGAAGGGCTGCAGCGTGTTCCGCGTCGCCGGATCGCGCTCCAGCACAGCCTGCAGGTCGCGCTGCGCAGCCTCGACGATCGACGGATCATCCTCATAAGCCTCTTCGCAGATCTCACGCAGCTGCAGCGCGCTGACCTCGTTCCCGCCCGCCTTGTGGGCGAGATGGTAAGCAAGCGCTTCTGCGAACGTGTCATGGTTCAGGACAGATGCCGCAAGATAGCTCGATAGGGCCGGCTCTTGTGACGAAGCCGCCTTCGCATCGGCCTTCAGCCGTTGCCAGACCGGCGCAGGGGCGCCCTTTGAAGCCGTACTCGCCTCGGCCTCCGGCGTCGAATTTGCCATGCCGACTCTCCCTTTTTTCCTGTCCGTCGCGGTCTGCTAGCCCAGCATCAATCGCGCGACGTCCTGCGGCAACTTGCCATTCTCTGCCAGATGGGAGGCCTTCAGCAACATCACAAGGGAAAACGCGTCCGTGATCTCGCCATCGGCGGCCATCCTCACGGCCTCCCTAAATGGCACCCTGCGTACCGTCAAATCCTCGGAATGATCCGGCGCATGGGCGTCATCGGGCGAAAGCCCCCGCGCCAGATAGGCAAACGCCCGCTCGTCCGTGACCGAATTCGACATCTGAATGTCCGACAGAATCTCCAGCCAGTGCGCCGCCATCAGGCCGGTCTCCTCCGCCAGTTCCCGCTGCGCCCCCAGCAAGGGAGCCTTCTCGGGATCGCCGCCGCCCTCCGGCAACTCCCATGAGTACTGCCCGAAGGCGAAGCGCTCCTGCCCGACCAGGATCGTGCAACCGTCTTCATCGATCGGCACGACGCCGAGCGCGAGATTGCGCACATGCACCAGTCCGTACTGGGCCTCGGCGCCCGTGGGCGCGATCGTCTCGTACTCCCGCACGCAGATCCACGGATTGGAATAGACATTCCGCGCCGACCGGATCCGCCAGTGTCGTCTCTCATCCGTCATGTCACGCCGTTAGAACCCCGCGACCATCTCGACAAGCGCCGCAACGCGGACTCGACGCTGCCGGAAACCACCCCTAGGTTCCCGCTGCACAACCGACCATTATTCGGAGGTATCGGCATGGTCATCCGCCCGGCTCTCGCAGCCCTCGCCCTCGCTTTCGCCGCGGCCTGCTCTCAGGAAGCCGAAACCCAGGGCACGCCGGCAGAACCAACCGAAGCCCTGATCGACGGCGACTCTCGCCCATTCCTCGGCAAGGAAGACGCAACCGTCGTCCTGATCGAGTACGGCGCGCCAACCTGCCCCGGCTGTGGGTCCTGGCACGCCAATTTCTGGCAACCGCTCAAGTCGACCTATATCGACACCAACCTGATCCGCTTCGAGTTCCGGGTGCTGCCGTCGCACAACCCGCCGGTTGATGCGGCGATTGCCGGCATCGGCCTCTGCGCCGGCGAAGAGCGCTTCTACGACGTGCTCGACAAGGCCTTCGAGGACCAGATCCCCATCGAAATGGCCAGCCGTCAGGGTGAGGCGCTGCAGGCAATGCTCGATCTCGGCGAAGCGTTCGGCCAGTCCGAAGAGCGGGTCATGGCCTGCGTCAACGATCCCGGCCGGATCGACTACATTACCGCAATTCAGGGCGAGGCAACCTCGATTGGCGTCATGGGCACGCCTACCTTCGTCATCGACGGCGAGATCATCGAGGATTCCCGCTTCGCCTCGCTGGCCGCAGCCATCGACGCGAAGATGACTGCGGCCGGAGAAACGCCGCCGTCCGCGACAGGCGACGATGCCGATCCGTCCTGATCTGCCCCACCCCGAATTCGGGGAGCCAGTCAGCGCTGCACAGGAAAGCGAGGAAACGCTTCGCCTCCTCGCGCGGCGCCGGTCGACGCCCGTAGCGGTCATTAGCGAACCCGGTCCCGCGCGCGCCGATCTCGAAGCGATCATCCGCCTCGCCGCCCGCGCGCCCGACCACCGCAAGCTGGGTCCATGGCGCTTCGTGGTGTTTGAAGGCGGAGCGCGCCAGCAGCTCGGCCACATCTTCGCCGACGCGCGCCAGGCGCACGAGGCGCATACCGAAGCCGACCTGGCGGAGGCCCGCGCGCTCCCCCTGCGATCCCCGGCGATCGTCATGGTCATCTCCGCCCCGGTCGATGACCCGAAGCAGACGCCGGTATGGGAACAGGAATTGTCCGCCGGCGCCGTCTGCCAGAATCTGCTCATCGCCGCCGCCGCATCCGGCTGGGCTGCAAACTGGATCACCGAATGGCCGGCCTTCGACCCAGGCGTCGCGACCCGCCTCGGCCTGTCCGCTTCAGAGCGAATCGCCGGCTTCATCTACCTCGGCACCGCAGCGACTGAACCTGTCGAACGCCAGCGGCCCGACCTGTCAGAGCGTTTGCTGTTCTGGGGTGACTGAGGCTCAGCCGTGGCTCCCAAGACCCAGCACACGGCAATTTTTCTCCTCTAGAAACTAAAAACATAGTTTCACCACACTTGCCCAGTTGACTTGGTCACGCGCCTGTGGCGCTCATATCGAATAACGATAAAACAATTGGGGGCAGTAGAGTCCATGCAGGTTCGGTTCAAACGCAGGGCAGACCGCGCCCTTTGCCTCGCGCCGCTTATCTTCGCTTCGTTCGCCGCATCCGCTCATGCGCAGGCCGCGTCGCTATCGGAGGAAACGGCGCAAACCGCCGAGCGCGACGGCGTCATCTCGTTCACGCCCGCCGACTTCGCCGCCTCGCGCCCCACGACCGCGCTAGAGATGGTCAACCGCCTCCCGGGCTTCTCGATACAGGGCGGCGACAACGTCAGGGGGTTCGCGGGGGCAGCCGGCAACGTGCTGATCAACGGCAAACGGCCGACCACCAAATCCGAATCGCTCGAAAACGTTCTCACCCGCATTCCGATCGATCAGGTCATTCGCGTCGAGCTGATCCGCGGCGGCGCGACTGGCGTCGACATGCAGGGCCAGTCTGTCGTCGCCAACGTGATCCGGACGGACGAGGATTCGTTCCAGCAGATTTTGACGCTCCGCACCCACACCTTTCTTGGCAACGGCAAGACGCTGCCAGGCGGAAACTACCAGGCCACGCGAAATGTCGGCGGCCACCAGTTCGACTTCGAGCTCTCGCGCGGCATCTCGCTGGATGACTCTCAGGGCGAGGCATACCGCACGATCGAGGATGTCTCGTCCGGAGACATCCTGTTTCAGGACTCATTCAACGAAGCTGACGGTTCGGTCCACAACCTGCGCGGAAACTACGAAGGGCCGCAGTTCGGCGGCGACTTCAGCGCCAATGCGCTCGTCAGCACCGACCAGTTCAAGGACGAAAGCGATTTCTTCAACTCAACGACCTACGAACGCTATGTCGGCTCGAGTTCGAACGATCGCGGCGAGATCGGCCTGAACTTCACACGCCCGCTTTCCCAACGGTTCGAACTCGAAACGGTCGGCCTCTGGAAGCTCGCACTCGGGGAAGGCTATTCCTTCGGCAATGACGGCCAGACGGTCTCCACCGTCGACATCGACGCCGAAGCCGGAGAATCGATCGCCCGCGCTGTCCTCCGCTACGAACACTCCCCAGCGCTTTCGTTCGAGGGCGGCGGCGAGGTCGCCTTCAACTACCGCGAACAGCAGATCGGACTGACCGTGAACGGCGCGCCGATCCCCCTGCCCGCATCCGACGTGAAAATCGAGGAATTGCGCAGCGAAACCTTCCTCGAATCCACCTGGCGCCCGTCGGACCACTGGACCCTCGAAGGCGGCGTACGCGTCGAGCAGTCCACAATCACCCAGTCCGGCGATACGGCGCTGGAGCGGTCCTTCACCTACCCCAAACCCCGGCTCCTCGCGACATGGGCGCCAACCGAATGGGATCAGGTCCGCGTCAGGATCGAGCGCGAGGTCGGGCAGCTCGACTTCCGCGACTTCATCTCCAACGTGAACCTCGACTCCGATGTGATCACCACCGGCAATGCGCGGCTCGAACCCGACAAGACCTGGGCCTACGAAATCGCCTACGAAAAGCGCTTCTGGGAAGATGGCGCGGCCATCCTCACATTGCGCCACGAACAGATCGACGACGTCATCGACGATTTCCCCTTCACCGCCCTCGTCGATTCGAATGGAGACGGCGTCTTCGACGATGATGCAGACAATGACGGCCTCCTCGATACGACCCGCGTATCCGGCCCGGGCAATATCGGCGACGGCACGAACAACGTCATCGAGCTTGACCTCACAATCCCCATGGAGCGGCTGGGCATGCCCGGCGGCGAGTTCAAGGCGAACCTTGTCTACGAGAACAGCGAAGTCACCGATCCGCTCACCGGACAGACACGCCGCATCAATCGCCAGCGACCCGACAACCTCGAGCTCGAGTATCGCCAGGATCTCCCTGCACGAGACCTTACGCTCGGCGTCACGTGGTTTGATGGCTGGAAGGAGCGGCGCTACAGCCTGAGCGAGGTCACCAAGCTCGACCTGTCCAACTTCATCGTCGCCTTCGTCGAGTACAAGCCGACAGAACAATTCACGCTGAGAACGGAACTGTCGAACCTCGGCCCCTATGATTTCGTGATCGAACGCCAGTCCTTCGACGGCCCGCGCGACACCGGCATGCTCGAAGAGATCACCCGCGAGGTCCGCAAGTCACAGGTGCAGCTGCAGGTGCGCGCCCGCTGGACGTTCGGCTGACGCTAACCGCGCCCCCGGTAGGGCTGGACGCCGGTATCCGGCAGCCACAGCCCATCCGGCGGCGCACCCGTCTGCCAGAACACGTCGATCGGCATGCCGCCGCGCGGATACCAGTAGCCTGCAATCCTCAGCCACTTGGGCGAGAGCGTTTCGACGATCCGCTTGCCGATCGCCACGGTGCAATCCTCGTGGAAGGCGCCGTGGTTCCGGAACGAGCCCAGGTACAGCTTCAGGCTTTTGGACTCCACCAGCCAAGCCTCAGGCGCATAATCGATCACGAGATGCGCGAAATCCGGCTGCCCCGTGACCGGGCACAGCGATGTGAATTCCGGCACCGTGAAACGCGCCAGATACAGCGCATCCGGATGCGGATTGGGCACTTTTTCCAGCACCGCCTCATCTGGCGACGCCGGAAGCGGCACATTGGTTCCAAGCTGGCTCAAAACGTCTACAATCCCATCGGTTTAGTGGTCATTTGACCCCCAAAACACCTCCCAGATCGCCCATCGCTGGTCAACGAGCAAGCGCTATCGGGCGTCTCTGGCGCGCAGCGCGCACCCATTGGGCAGTCTCAAGTCCCTGAAAGTCTTCGCAATCTGCTGTCTTTCGTCAGCGTACTGCCTAACAGCTGGTCGCTCCGGCAGTTCGCTGGCGCGAAATTAGGCGGATCGCACGATCACCAGCTTTGCATGCGCTCTTGGCTTACGGTGTGTCCCCGCAATTCACCAGTGTCCACCTCGAAGTCGGGATGAGCCCTCAGCATGATTCCGGGTTCGAAACAGAAACACACTCCTCGCGTCCACGGGGCGTAATCACTCCAGGGGAAAAGGATAGATAAATGCGCAAACTCTTGGTTCTCGGAGCCCTAGTCGCCGCGACCGCCACACCGGCATTGGCACAGGAAGTATCCGGCAACGTCACTCTGACCACCGACTACCACTGGCGGAACGTCACGCAGTCGAATCAGGACCTCGCCGTGCAGGGCGGGTTCGATGTCGATTTCGGCACCGGCTTCTATCTCGGCACGTGGGCCTCGACGGTCGACTTCAACAACGATCCGGATGACACCAACGTCGAGATCGATTTCTACGGCGGCTATGCCTTCTCGGCAGGCGGTGTCGATCTCGACTTCGGCGCCATCTATTACGTCTACCCGGATAGCGAAACGTCAGACCTCGACTTCTTCGAACTCTACGCTGCCGTCGGCCGGGAATTCGAAGGCGGCTTCGGTCTCGGCGGCTCGCTGAACTGGGATCCGGACAACGAGACGGTCTACGCGGACATCTCCGGCGCGTTCGCCGTGTCCGACGTACTGTCTATCGACGCGGGCTACGGCACGTACCTCGAAGGCTTCGGCGAGTATGCTGGCTGGAACCTCGGCGGCACGTACTCGGTCGCGGGCGTCGATCTCGACCTGCGCTATTACGACAACGACATTGGCGGAGACCAGGACAACGTGGTCTTCTCGATCTCGAAATCGATGTAGTCAAACAGGCCTTTGGGCGTAGCGGGGACGCACGTCAGGCACGGGGAAAGGCCGTCGCAGCGATGCGGCGGCCTTTTTCGTTGGTTTTTCGTGCATGAATTTGCGCCAATGAAACCCATATAGGTTAGAGTAACCAACAATACGGTCAGAATCTGCATTAGGGACAACTGGACTCCGTGGGCCCCGAACACGCTCTTACACCTGCGATCATCTTCCTGCTCGCAGGCGTAGTGTCAGCGTTCGCGTCCCGCGCCGTGCGGCTCAGCCCCGTCATCGGCTATCTTTTCGCCGGCGTGATCATCGGCCCGTCCGCCCTCGATCTTGTTGAAGACAACTCGACAACCCACTTCCTCGCCGAACTCGGCGTCGTGTTCCTCCTCTTCGACATCGGCCTCCACTTCTCGCTCGACGAGGTCCGCAGCCGCCGCGACGACATACTTCGCTTCGCCCCAATGCAGGTCGCGATGTGCGGCTTCGTCTTCGCCGGACTGGGCATTCTCTTCGGCTTCGACATTCCCGTCGCGCTGATCGTCGGCGCATCGCTCGGCCTGTCCTCGACAGCAGTTGTGGCCCGCATCCTCGCCGATCGCCGCAAGCCGGGCTGTCCGATCGGACGCTCCGCCACGGCCGTGCTCGTGGCTCAGGATATCGTCGCGATCTTCATCATCGTCTTCGCCGCCGTCATCAATGAAGCGCCGGAAGCGATGGGCATGGCCATCGTCATGTCGCTCGGCAAGGCCGTGATCGCGCTCGCCATCGCGTTGACCGTCGGCCGGTTTGTCGTGAAGCCCGCATTCCGCGCCCTCGCCGCAACCAACAACCAGGAAGCCTTCACAGTCGTCGCGCTTCTCATCGTCCTGACGGCGTCTGCGGCAACGGCCGGCGTGGGCCTGTCGCTGACCGCCGGCGCATTCCTGGCTGGCATGGCCCTGTCGGAGACCCAATACCGCCATGTCATCCGTGCCGAGATCAAGCCGTTCCAGAGCCTGCTGCTGGGTCTGTTCTTCATGTCGGTCGGCATGGGCGTCGACCTCGGCGGCGTCCTGGCCCGCTGGCCAGCCGTGCTGCTGGTCGCCGCCGGCATCTTGCTGATCAAGTCTGGCCTGATCTTCGTCTCCGCCCGCCTCAGCAAGCGCAACGAACCCGTCTCGGCGCAGCTCGGCTTTCTCCTCTCGCAGGGCTCCGAATTCACCCTTGTGGTTGTCGCCCTGCCCGCCGTCGCCTCCTCAATGCCGGGAACCTGGTCATCGCTCCTCGTATCTGCGGTCGCCGTGACCATGGTCGCAGCGCCGGTGTGGACCAATCTCGGCGTCCGTCTCGCCCACTGGATCGCCGCCCGCTCCAAGGCCGACCTCCCGGCAGCCCCCGAACACGACCTCGGCCCCCCGGTCCTCATCCTCGGCATGAGCGAGGAAACCCGCCTCGCAGCCGACGCGCTGCGCGACCACGAAATCCACTACGTCGCCCTCGAAGCGGATCCCGAACAATTCGTATCCGCAGCCTCGGACGGCTACGATGTGGTCTACGGCGATCCGCGCGACGGCCGCCTCTTGCAGATGACCAACGCGACCAGCCCCCGCGCGATCGTCCATGCGCTCGCCCGCCAGCCCATGCCGCCCGGACTCCTGCAGCCCGCCGTACCCGGCGCCGATGCGCCGGCGCGCTTCATCTCCGTACCCGACCAGTCCGCCCGCATCCGCAACGCCAGCCTCGGCCTCCGCGCCCACGTTTCCGCCGCCAAGCCCGCCGGCGTCGAGATGACGACGGACCTCCTCACCTGGCTCGGTGTCGAACAGGCCGACATCACCGAGTGGCTGGAAGACCAGTTACGCCGCCGGGGCCTCCTCAAGGACCCCGAGGAAGAAGAGGACGAAGCGGAAGTGGAATCGGCCTGACCCCGCGAACCGAAGGCAAATTCATGTCGTATACCCGATGAAATTGGCATAAGTTCCCGGCATTCACGCGGAGACTGACATGAAGATTGGCGTTCCGAAGGAAATCAAGACACAGGAGTTCGCGTCGGGCTGACGCCCGAAAGCGTCGCCGAACTCGTACGCGCCGGCCACGAAGTGCTCGTGGAAACCGACGCGGGCGTAGGCTCCAACGCATCGAACGCCAACTACGAACAGGTCGGCGCGAAGATTCTGCCCAACGCCCCCGCTGTCTTCGAGAACGCGGAACTGATCGTGAAGGTCAAGGAGCCGCAGCCGGTCGAGTGCGAAATGCTCAACGCCTCGCACACGCTCTTCACCTACCTCCACCTCGCAGCCGACAAACCGCAGGCCGAAGCGCTGATGGAGTCTGGCGCGACTTGCATCGCCTACGAAACTGTCACCGACCGCCACGGCAAGCTTCCCCTGCTCCAGCCGATGAGCCAGGTCGCAGGCCGCATGTCGATCACCGTCGGCGCATGGGCGCTCCAGCGCACCAGGCGCGGGCGCGGACTACTGATCGGCGGCGTGCCCGGCGTCCCGCCGGCGAAGGTCATCATTCTCGGCGGCGGCGTCGCCGGCGGACATGCCGCGGAGATGGCGGTCGGCGTGCGCGCCGACGTCACCGTCTTCGACCGCTCCATGCCGCGCCTCGAAGAGCTCGACATCCAGTTCTCAGGCGCCGTCCACACCGCCTTCTCCACCCCTGCAGCGGTTGAGGCCGCCGTGCTCGAAGCCGACCTCATCATCGGCGCCGTACTCATACCCGGCGCATCCGCGCCCAAGCTGATCACGCGCGACATGCTCAAGCACATGAAGCGCGGCGCAGTGCTCGTCGACATCGCCATCGACCAGGGCGGTTGCTTCGAAACCTCGCGCCCCACCACGCACGATGACCCGATCTACGAGATCGACGGCGTGCTGCATTACTGCGTCGCGAACATGCCCGGCGCCGTACCACGCACCTCCACCTACGCCCTCAACAATGTCACGCTGCCCTTCACGCTGGCGATCGCCAACAAGGGAACGCGGCAGGCGCTGATCGACGACCCGCACCTCGCCGAGGGGCTCAACGTCGCCGAAGGCGCGGTCTCGCACGAGGCGGTCGCGCGCGACCTCAACCTGCCCTTCGCAAAACCCGCTTGGCTGACCGCTTCCTAGTCGAGACGCCGTAACCCCGCCGCGAGCCGATGAAACATCCGTCATCATCGGTTCACACGAGAGATGCACATCGCGCTTGTCTTCCGCGCCGCGATCAAACACACGGGGAAGCGTCAGGGGCAACTTGTAGAACGGAATGCCGGATGTCCGCTCGATCACAACCGAAACTCGCCTTTGCCGCGCTCAGCGTAGCCAGCCTCGCTATTGCAGCCTGCGCATCCAACGCGCCTCAGCGGCCAACGCCGACAGGCCCGACGACTGCGCCCACAGCCCAACCCGCCGCGCAACCACAGCCGTCCGCCTTGCGCCTCTCGACCGTCACCTTCGCGGACATTCCGGACTGGACAACCGCTGACCTCTGGCCAGCCCTCGAAGCCTTCCGGCGCCACTGCGACGTCATCCTCCGCCGCGCCCCCAACACCCCTTTGAACGGCGAATACGGCGGCGTCGCAGGCGACTGGCAGCCAGCCTGCCGGCAGGCGATGACGATCCAGCGCGGACAGGACCGCTGGTTCTTCGAGAACTACTTCTACCCCGCCCGCGTCGCCGGTCCGGGCGAAGCAAAACTCACCGCCTATTTCGAACCCGTCGTGCAGGCCAGCCGCACCTTCCAGCCGCCCTTCACCGAACCCTTCCTCTCCAAGCCAGTCGATATGGTCACCGTCGACCTCGGCGCCTTCGCCGATGCGCGACAGGACGAGGTTCTCCGCGGCGCCCCGCGCGCACTCACCGGCCGGATCACCGGCGATCGCGTCGAACCCTATCCGCCGCGCAGCCAGATCACGCCCTACGAGGGCCAGATCATCGCCTACGGACATCCGGCCGACGTCTACAACCTCCAGATCCAGGGCTCGGGCCGCCTCGCCTTCCCGGACGGCTCGCAGGTCCGTGCCGCCTTCGCCGCCCAGAACGGGTATTCGTGGCGGTCCGCGCTCGGCGCGCTCTACAACCTCGGCGAAATCACCTCCGGCTCGTGGCGCGCCTTCCGCCAATGGATGGACGCCAATCCCGGTCGTGAAAAGGAAGCCCTCAACGCCGACCCCTCCTATGTCTTCTTCAACGAGGAGATCATCACCGATCCGAGGGAAGGCCCCAAAGGCGCCGCCGGCATCCCCCTGACCGCCCTTGGCTCCATCGCGGTTGACCCTGCCTTCCATCCATACGGGGCGATCGTCTTCGTCGACGGTCAGTACAATGGCGCGCCCTTCCGCAGGCTTCTGGTCGCACAGGACACCGGCGGCGCGATCCGCCGCGGCCCGTTGCGCGGCGATGTCTTCTTCGGATCCGGCCCCGAAGCCGGCGCCCAGGCCGAGCGGATGAACAACCCCGCCAACTGGTGGACCCTCCTGCCGCGCCCCGTCGACACCGGCGCGCCGATCGCCAGCCGCGATGCGCCAGCCAGCCAACAGCTCGCGCAACTTGGCTCCGCAACCGATTAGGCATTCGGCCAGAAGCGGCTTGCCTAAGTCCATCGCCGCCGTCACAAGGCGGCGGTCATGGGGCTCCTGATCGAATACTGGCCATTCCTGGCCGCACTGATAGCCGCCGGTCTCTTCGCCGGGCTCACCGCCGGCCTGTTCGGCATTGGCGGCGGCGCGGTCATCGTGCCGGTTCTCTTCTTCCTGTTCCGCGCGCTCGGCTACGAAGACACCGCCATGCACGTCGCGGTCGCAACGTCGCTGGCGACCATCATCGCCACATCCATCCGCTCCGTCCTCGCGCACAATTCCCGGGGCGCCGTCGACTGGACCATCATCAGGGGCTGGGCGCCATGGATCATGCTCGGCGCCGCAGCCGGCATGGCGCTCTCCGGCTACATCTCCGGCGAGGGACTGACCCTGTTCTTCGGCGTCATGGGCTTCCTGCTCTCGGCCCAGCTATGGTTCGGCCATCCGGACTGGCGTCTCGCGCCCGACATGCCGACAGGCCCAGCACGCGCAGGCCTTGGCGCAGGCGTCGGCGCGCTGTCTGCGCTGATGGGTATTGGCGGCGGCACCTTCGGGGTCTCGCTCATGACCGTTTGCGGACGCCCGATCCACCAGGCCGTCGCAACCGCTGCAGGCTTTGGCGTCGCCATAGGATTGCCCGGCGCCATCGCAGCAATCATCGTCGGCTGGCAACGCGAAGGCCTGCCGCCCTTTTCCGCCGGACACGTCAATCTCCCGGCCTTCCTCCTCATCGCAATCTTCACGGTCGCCATGGCGCCCGTCGGCGCGCACCTTGCGCACAAGCTGAACCCTCAGCGGCTACGCAAACTCTTCGCGCTCCTGCTCCTCGTCGTCGCGATCCGGATGATCTGGTCGGTGCTCGCGCCCTAGCCGCCGTCCAGCCACGGCCGCCAAGTCTCGGCGAACGAGCAATTGTCCGGCGCATCGCGAAACAGCGGCGCGATCTCGCTGTCCTCGAAGCCCGCAATGCCGCATCCGATCCGGGTCACGAAGAACCGTTGGTTTCGCTTGCTCTTCGCATGCATGACGAACACCTGGATGCTGTCGCTGACATCGTCCAGGGACCGGGGCGCCAATTCCCTGTCCATCGTCGGAATCGCGTAAGCATCGCCCGTCGGCCCCTCACCCACGCCCCACTTGGCGCCGAACTGGTCCGCCGCCGCCCGCGCAGCGCCGCCAGCATGATAGCCCGCCAGGTTGGAGCCGAAGACAAACACCCACCCACTCCCGGCGGACGTCCCGTCCTGATGATACTGCCGCATCAACCGCCTCCGTCTAACTTGCGTCCACCCTCGCGACTGCGCCACGCGCCAGGTCGAGCTCCAGCATGAAGTCTCCTTCGATCCCTTCCGACAAGCGCTCGAGCGGGTCGAACACGGCTTTCAGCAATTCGTACTCCCGATCGTCGCCGATCACCTGCCCTCGGCGTCGTACGAATTCATCGAGTAGGAAACCGAATGTCCATCCTCACCGCTCGTCCGGCCAAACCGGATGCGCGTTGCCCTCCAGCGCAGCTCTGCGCAGCGCCGGTTCCCACTCCTCGAACGTGCTCATTCGCTCACTCCGACAGATGCAACGCCACTCGCCGGGTATGCGGCGCATCGCGATGCTCGAACAGATAGACGCCCTGCCACGTACCCAGCTGCATCCGCCCCTCCACCACCGGGATCGACAACGACACCGGCAGCAATGCCGCCTTGATATGGGCAGGCATATCGTCCGGCCCTTCCGTCGTATGCCGCAGCCATCTCATCGAAGCGTCATCAGCCGGCGGAACGAGCCGCCTGAAGAACTCCCGTAGATCCCTCAACACGTCAGGGTCGGCATTCTCCTGGATCAGCAACGAACACGAGGTGTGCTGCACGAAAACAGTCAACACGCCGCTGCCCCCATGATCGCGCACGGCGGCTGCAACCTGATCGGTAATCTCCGTCAGCCCGGGCCCGTTTGTCCTGACTTCCAGCGTCGCGTTCATCCCTCCATCTTGCAGCTTGCCACCAGCTCGGCAATCGCAGCCGCCACAATCGAAGGATCAAATCAGCACCTGATGCGTTCTCAGCGAAGCTCAGGAGGGTTTCCCGATGAAATGGCGAGGCGGCCGCGCCGGCGGCAGGGTCGAAGACAGGCGCGGCATGGGCGGCGCAGTTGCAGGCGGCGGCATCGGCCTCGCTCTCCTCGGCCTCATCGGATACTACTTCTTCGGCATCGATCCCCAGACAACACAACAGGTCGCCACCCAGTTCGGCGCGGGCCAGCAGCAGGAAGGCCAGGTCGGAACGCCGGAAGACGAAGCCGGCCGCTTCGTCGACGTCATCGGCTCGAACGTCAACGACGTCTGGTCGCGCACGCTCGACGGCTACCAGCCGCCAAACGTCGTGATCTACGATCAGGGCACGGGCACCGGGTGCGGCTACGGCCAGTCGGCCATGGGGCCCTTCTATTGCCCGCTCGACCAGACGATCTATCTCGACCTCGACTTCTGGCAGGAAATGGAAACCCAGCTCGGCGCGTCAGGCGCAGAATTCGCCCGCGCCTACGTCATCGCCCACGAGTTCGGTCATCACGTCCAGACCCTGACCGGCGCCAGCCAGGCCGTGCGAGACGCCCAGCAACGCGCAGCCAATCAGGAAGAGGCGAACCAGTACTCGATCGCCCTCGAACTGGGCGGATTGTTATGCCGGCGTCTGGGCCGCCAACGCCGCAACCGTTCCAATGGCGCCGTAGCTCGAAGCTGGCGATCTCGAAGAGGGCCTTCGGACCGCACACGCGATCGGCGACGACGCCCTGCAGCGGCGATCGACAGGCCGCGTCACACCGGAAGCCTTCACCCACGGCACGTCAGACCAGCGCATGGAATGGCTGAACCGCGGCTACCAGACCGGCGATCCGAACGCCTGCGACACCTTCAATTGACCGGCGCCTCTAGCCGTAAGGAAAGCAGCGCTCCCGCGACAGGTCCACGCGGAAGTGGGCCGCAAGTATGTTGATCGCGTCGCCATAGGCCGGATAGGGGTCGGCATTGCCCGCGCCGACAATAATCACGTCGCCGCTTCGTCCTTCCCGCACATCCTTCGACAGCATCGCAGTCACCAGCGCTGCGCCCTCGCCATCGCGCAGTGTGAGGAACAGCGGCGACTCGCGGCGGATGTGATCATTCAGTCCGATATCGCGTTCGATCGACGCGATCCCTTCGCGCGGCCGATAGCTCAATCGCGCACGCTCACGAAAGCGCGCAAAGTGCTTGGCCACCGCATGCCCCATCAGCTCGCTCTCAGCGTCAGCCTCAACCTGCGTCTCCATCGAGAACCAGGTCAGACCCCGAGGGGCGTCACAGACAAATCGCATGAGAAGGATTGTAGCTGATCGCGCGCCAGACTTCGAGCCCGACGCTCAGTCACGAGGCTGCTCGCGAAACCGGCTAGCTCACCCGATCGATCAGCGCCAGGGCGGCGGCAGGATTGCGCTCCTTGGCGCCGGAAATGAAGAACACGAAGAGATCCCGCTTCCGCGCCGATTTCTGGAAAGTGCGCGACCAGTCATCAAGCGCGCTCGGCGAATACCCTGTTTCGTGATCCGCAGTCGAACACTGTAGCCGGGCATAGGCGAAGTCTGCCGTTTCTGCATCCGCCATCGGCCAGTCCGGATGATCGGACATCACAACCGCACACTCGTACTTGCGAAGGAGATCGCGAAACGCATCGTCGTCAAAGCTCTCGTGCCGCACCTCGATTGCATGACGTAACCGCAGGCCGTCGCGCTCCTTCGGCAGGGCCGAAAGAAACGCCTCCATGTGATCAGGATCAAACTTGCGCGACTGCGGAAACTGCCAGTTGATCGCGCCAAGCTTGTCGCCGAGCGCGGTGACGCCGCCGCCGACAAACCACTCAATCGACTCCGCCATCTCGTCCGCAGTCTTGCGCATGGTCGTGACACGCTGCGCCTTGACCGTGAACCTGAAATCGTCGGGCGTCTCGCCGGCCCACTTCGCGAACACGCTTGCCGGCTGATTGCGGTAGAATGTGGAGTTGATCTCGATCGCCGTCAGGCGCTCGCTGGCGTAGGCCAGCTCCTTCTTCTTCGACACACCCTTGGGATAAAAGTTATCGCGCCACGGCTCATAGCTCCAGCCGCCAATGCCAATGCGAACGGGATGGGACAATGCGGGCCTCCACACAGAGGCAAGCTGTCTACTCCCCTCTCGTGCCTAAGCCAAATGAACTGACTACTAGCGTCCGATCGCAGACAAGCCCGCGCGGCGCGACAGGCTGTGATCGCAGCCAAGCGTCCGCTTCTCCGCGCTGTCGCCCTTGCTGAGCGCCTACGTATCCAGGAACGACCGCAGTTTCCGTGACCGGCTCGGGTGCTTCAGCTTGCGCAGCGCCTTTGCCTCGATCTGGCGGATACGTTCGCGCGTCACCGAGAATTGCTGGCCGACTTCTTCCAGCGTGTGGTCGGTGTTCATGCCGATGCCGAAACGCATCCGCAGCACGCGCTCCTCACGCGGCGTGAGCGAAGCCAGAACGCGCGTCGTCGTCTCGCGCAGGTTCGACTGGATCGCCGCATCCACCGGCAGAAGCGCCATCTTGTCCTCGATGAAGTCGCCGAGGTTCGAATCCTCGTCGTCACCAATCGGCGTCTCAAGCGAGATCGGCTCCTTGGCGATCTTCAGAACCTTGCGGATCTTCTCCAGCGGCAGGCCCAGCTTTTCCGCTAGCTCTTCCGGTGTCGGCTCGCGGCCGATCTCGTGCAGCATCTGCCGTTGCGTGCGGACGATCTTGTTGATCGTCTCGATCATGTGCACCGGGATACGGATCGTGCGCGCCTGGTCGGCGATCGAGCGGGTGATCGCCTGCCGGATCCACCACGTCGCATAGGTCGAGAACTTGTAGCCGCGGCGGTACTCGAATTTGTCGACCGCCTTCATCAGGCCGATATTGCCTTCCTGGATCAGGTCGAGGAATTGCAGGCCGCGGTTCGTGTACTTCTTCGCGATCGAGATCACGAGACGAAGGTTGGCCTCGACCATCTCCTTCTTCGCGACCCGCGCCTCGCGCTCACCCTTCTGCACGGTCTGCACGATGCGGCGGAAGTCATCGATCGGCACACCCATCGATTGCGCAAGCTGAGCGATCTCATCGCGCAGCGTATCCACCTTGCGCGTCTCCGACGTAGCGAACTTCTTCCACGGCTTGGAGACGTCAGCCACGACTTCCAGCCAGTTGGGGTTCAGCTCATGACCGAAATACTGGTCAAGGAAGTCCTGCCGCGCCACGCCGTGGCCTTCGGCCAGGCGCATCAGCTTGCCTTCCAGCTGGATCAGCGACTTGTTGATCTCATACAGCTGCTCGACCAGCGTTTCGATCCGCGCATTGTTCAGATGCATCGTCTTGAGATTTTCGATGATCTGCGTCTGGATCTCGTCGTATTCCTTGAGGTCCTTCGGCGTCAGGCCCTTGCCCTCGATCCGCCGGCTGACCAGCCGCTCCTGCAGCTTGCGGTAGCGCTGGAAGTTCTCGGCAACGGCGTTCAGCGTCGTCGTCACGCCTTCGCGCAACTCGGCTTCCATCGCCGACATCGACATCGCGCCGCCATCGTCAAACTCGTCATCGTCCTGCGCATCGGCCTCTTCGGCCTCCTTCTGGCGCTGGCGCTCCAGTTCAACCTCGTCCACCTCGCCGCGCGCACGCTTGCGCTCCAGCTTGGCCTTCTCGCGCTCGGCTTCCTTCTCCTTCTCGCGGCGTTCCTTCTCCGCAAGCTGGTTGGCCGTGATCGGCGCGGTCGACGGCGGAGGCTCGCCGCCCTGCAGCACGATCTGTGAGTTGTCGACGATGCCGCCATGGGCGGCTGCATAGGTCGCTTCCAGGTCGATGATGTCGCGCAGCAGAACGCGCTCTTCCACCAGTTCCTGACGCCACACCATGATGGCTTCAAACGTCAGCGGGCTTTCGCACAGACCGCGGATCATCGTGTCGCGGCCGGCCTCGATGCGCTTGGCGATCGCAATCTCGCCCTCGCGTGACAACAGCTCGACCGAGCCCATCTCGCGCAGGTACATGCGCACCGGGTCATCGGTGCGGTCATAGCGGTCCGACTTGCCGGTCGTTGTGACAGCCGTGCCCTTCGCCGTCGTGGCGACCTGCGTGCTGCCCTCGCCGTCGTCCGACGATTGCTGGTCCTCGAGGTCTTCTTCGCTCTCGATGACGTTGATGTTCATCTCCGAGAGCTGGGACATGATGTCCTCGATCTGGTCGGAATTCACCTCTTCGGAAGGAAGCACCTTGTTGATGTCTTCCAGGGTCGCATAGCCCTTCGCTTTCGCCGCCTTGATGAACTTCTTGACGCTCGCGTCGTTCATATCCAGCAGCGGGCCGTCGGACGTCGTTTCCGCAGCCGCCTTCCCTTTGGTGTCCGCTTTCGCCATCGCCTGTCTCCGCTGGGCGGTCGGGCCAGCTTTCGCACCCGTCGCCGCCTTACGTCCGCCGCCAGTTTTCGTTGCACGATCCGAAACGGATTTCGCCGTCGTTTCCGCCGTGCTTGTCGCAGTTTTCGTCGTCGTCTTTGTCGCCGCCTTCTTGCCTGTTTCCTTCGCCTTTGTCGTGCTTCTCTTCGTCACGGTCTTGGCGGTCTTTGCACTCTTCGCGCTGCCGGATTTTGCGGTCGTCTTGGCGCTCTTCGCCATGGGTTTCGCCTTGGGTTCGACGACCGCCTTGGGCTTGGCCCGGCTCGCCGTCTTCTGTGTGCTGACCTTCCCGGATGCAGCCTTCGTTCCAGCCCGCGCCGTGCGCGCCGCCGGTTTCGTTTTCGCCTGCGGTCCGGACGCCTTCACTGACGGCTTGGCGCGCTTCGTCGCCTTCGCGGCGCTGGCCCGTGCCGCGGCTGAAGTCTGTCTGGATTTCGCCTTGGTCTCGTTCTGCTTCGTCAAGTCCCGGACCGTCGCTTTATCTCGCTCTCGAGGCCCCCAATGGCCTCTTTCAGTCTGCCGGACCCGCCCCCATCACCCGCCGTCATCAGCTCATCGCTCGACCAGCGGTTGACCTTGCGCCTCTCCAGCACCATCGCCCTTAGCCGCGCTTCGTCGACATCGGTCATCGCATCGACCTCGCCGCCTTCGCGCGTAATTCTGGCCTCGTCCGCCATCACGTTCGCTGCAGGAAACCGCTGCAACGCCCGCAACAGTACGTTCCCCTCCGCACTATCGGGTTCCACCGGCTCACCCGCCGGTATTGTTGTCTCTAGCAATGATACTGCGTTGTTTCGGCCAAGGCTTCGTAAATGGGCTGCAACCGCTGCGCGGTCAAGGGTCTGCCCATTGTCCAGAACACTAAAGGCGGCGTCTCGAATGGCCGTGACATCCGGATCGTTGAATTCGGCCGCACAGATCGCCTCCCGCGCGCGTTCGAGGATGCCGGGCGAGTGGATCGCCTTGACAAGATTGACAAAACCTCGCGGCTGAACGCCCGGCTGCAGCCGCCCCCTGAAACCGCGCGGCGCCTCGCTCTCGGAACGCTCCGAACCGCCTCGCCGCCCGCGCCTGTCGCCGCCGCGCTGCAGCCAGAACAGCCGGTCCCTCAGCTCGCGTTCGTAGGCCTTCTTGACGCCCGGATGTTCGATCCGCTCGACCGCCTTCATCAGCCGGTCTTCCCGCGCGACGCTCCGGCGTGTCCAGCGGGTCAGCCTCCAGCTCGCGCACCCACAGCATCTCGACCAGCGGCCCGGCGCTTCCAGCATGGCGACCATGGCCTCGGCCCCGTGCCGGCGGATCACGTCGTCGGGATCCATCCCGTCCGGCAGGATCGTGAAGTAGAGCGTGCGTCCCGGCTCAAGCATCGGCAGCGCACGATCCAGCGCCCGGTAGGCAGCGCCAATGCCGGCCCGGTCGCCATCAAAGCACAGGATCGGCTCAGGCCCGGCGCGCCACAGATAGTCGAGCTGCTCTTCCGTCAGCGCGGTCCCCAGCGGCGCAACGCCGGTCCCGACGCCAGCCTCAGCAAGCGCGATGGCGTCGACATAGCCCTCAGTCACTACCAGACCACGCGACAGCGCGCCTTGGTCGAACTGCGCCAGCGCCTCGCGCGCAGGCCCCAGTCGGTAGAGCGTGCGCCCCTTGTGAAACAGCGGACTGTCCGACGAGTTCAGGTATTTCGGCTTGCCGTCCGGATCCAGCGTCCGCGCGCCGAACGCGATCGGCTTGCCTGCCGGATCGCAGATCGTGAACGTCACGCGATTGCGGAAGCGGTCGTACGGCTTTTCTTCGGATCCTCCGGCTGCACCGCAAGACCCGCCTCGACCAGTTCCTCCGCCGTCGCGCCTCTGGACATGAGGTAGTCGAGAAGGTTGCGCCAGCCATCCGGGGCGAAGCCCATGTGATGGGTCTTCCAGCTCTCCGGTCCGAAGCCACGACCCTGCAGGTATTCCCGCGCCGCAGCGCCGCCCTGCCCGGTCAGCTGCGTCTCGAAGTAGGCGGCGGCCATCTCCACCCATTTCTGCAACGCGTTGCGGCGGCGATACCGCGCTTCCTCGCCCGCCGACGCCTGCGGCAGTTCCAGCCCGGCATATCCCGCCAAACGCTCCACCGCCTCGGCGAAACTCAGCCGCTCCGTCTCCTGCAGGAACGTGAAAACGTCGCCTGAATTCTGGGTCGAGAAGCACTTGTAGAAACCACGGTCGTCATGGACGTAGAATGAAGGCGTCTTCTCGTTCGAGAACGGCGACAGGCCGACATAATCCTTGCCGCGCTTCTTCAGCTGCACCTTGCGGCCAATCACGTCCGACAGGCGAACGCGAGATTTGATCTCGTTGATGAACCCTTCCGGGTACCGCATGTCAGCCCACCTGCCCGCAACGGGAATGATGTCGCTACTGGCGGCCTGACCGCCACGCCAGAAGAACATCCAGCGAACATCTAAATGACCCGTTTACAGAATGTGGACTGATTCGGCACGCCGGAATCACACATCCGGCGATCCCCCGCACCCCCCGGAAATCATGGGAGTTTCCGGCCCAGCAGATGCGCAACCTGAGCGCCCTCAAACTGCAGTGATCGGACCTATCGGCCCACCGTCACATTCGACATCAGCATCGCGTCGAGGTCCGGCTTCTGCTCCCAGCCAAGGCGCTCCTTCAGCTTCAGCGCCAGGGTGTTCGCCATCCCCAGCTGGCTGTCGACGCCAGGATGCCAGTCGCAGCCCAACCGCCGCCCGCCATCCGCAAGAGGCAGCTCGATGAACTCCACCATCTCGTCGCCGCCCGCAACGCGCTTGGCCACAGCGCCTTGAACAGAGCCGACCAGTTCGGTCCGGGTCTCGCCATTGAGCTGCGGCCCGACCGTGACGAGCACCAGCGCCTCGGGATAGTCGCGGCGCAGCTTCGCGAGCATGTCGACGTAGGCTTCATCGAAGCCCTCGCCCGGATCGCCGTTCCAGAAGTCCGCCACGCCAAGGTTGATGACGATCGCATTGGGCACATACTTCGACGAGCGCCAGCCGCGCTGCACGGACGGCAGCGTCACGTCCAGGACTTCCGCCAGTGTATCGCTCCGCTTGTCGGCGTAATTGCGCGTAAGCCCTGCGCCATCGACCGCGATCGTGTGCAGGTCGGCGCCGAAATACTCCGCCGCCAGCGCGCCAAACGACTGGCCATGATCCTGCGTCTCCCAGCTGAACGAGCAGCGCTCATCTTCGCCGAGAACGCCAAAGCCGGTCACGTTTGCGTCGCCGATCACCATCATGCGCCGCTCCGGCGCCCTTGTCGGCTTCACCTTCCCGTCCGCACGGATGTATTCAAAATAGGTCGGCCCCGCGCCGGACGATGTGCGGCGCGTCACGCGGATCGTGTGCTCGCCATCTGCGCCGTCAAAAAGCTGATAGGTCCGCAGGCCCGGCTGCAGGTCCAGCGTGGCCTCCATGCCGTCGACCTCGATGCGATAGATATTGTGGCCCCAGTCGTCGATCTGGGCGAAGAATTCCGAACCGGTGAACCTCGCTTCAAAGCCGCTTCCCGACCACTGCACGCCAAAGCTGCCGTCGCCGCGGACATCCGCCCGGCCCAGCACGCGCACGTCCTGCGCCATCGCAGGCGCCGCCATCGCCGCCATCAGCACCGCGCCAATGATCGCCTGTTTACCTGATACACCCATCACCCAACTCCGTCGAAGGCCGGAGCATCCATCACGCGGAAAGCGCATCCAGCCGCCACAAGCAAATGCAGCACGTCACGCGCGAACGCGAAGACGCCGCTGCACGCTTAATGTGAACGAGGATGCAATTCGTAGGCCGGGATCGGCGCGAACGCTGCGCCGCCGCGGTTAACACCCCGCGGCGGCGCGCGATCAGTAGGTGGCTTCGATGGCGTTAACCAGCGCTTGCCTGCGTTGGCCGTAGAGGTTGTCGGTCGCTCCGGGCCATGCGCTCAGCGTCACGATCACCAGGTCCTTCTCCGGGTTCATCCAGATCCCCTGCCCGAAGATGCCCGATGCGCGGTAGGCCGGCCCATTGGTCAGCCACCACTGGAAACCATATCCCCGGTCCCGCCCATGCCCTCGTCAGCGGCCGGCGTCGATGTCGTCGCCTGCTCGATCCAGTCGGCAGGAACGATCGACTCCCCGTCGATTTCAGCGCCGTGCATGAAGAAATGGCCGAAGCGCGCATAGTCCTTCAACGATACCGAAATGCAGCAGCCGGCAATCTCGCCAGCGCCAAGGTCCAGCATCCAGACAGCGTCCTGGTTCATGCCGTAGGGCTGCCACACCTTCTCGGTCAGGTAGTCCGCCATCGACTTGCCCGTCGCGGCCCGCACCAGCGAACCGACCAGGTTGGTCTCGCCCGTCTTGTAGACCCACTTCGTGCCCGGCTCCGCCTCGCGGGGCAGCCGCGCCATGTAGGCCACAACCGGGTCCGACCTGTTGATCGAAGGCTCAGCCGAAAATCTGGCGACGTCCGAGTTCGGATCCTCGTAGTCCTCGTTCCACGCCACGCCGGACGTCATGTTCAGGACCTGGCGGATCGAGACGCCCTCGTACGCAGAGCCCTCAAGCCCCGGAACGTAATCGACAATCGGATCATCGACCGACCCGATCAGCCCGTCCTTGATGGCCGCGCCAACCAGCGTCGAGGAAAACGACTTGGCGACCGAGAAGCTCGTCCAGCGCCCGTCCGCGCTCAGCCCTTCGCCGTACTCTTCGAGAACGATCTCGCCATCCTTCACGACCATCAGGCCGGCCGTGTTGTTCTTCGCCATGAAGTCGTCGACTGTCCACACCTCGCTCCCGCCATCAGCGGTCGGAGCCTCGAACGAAACCTCCAGCGTCTGATCCGACACCGGCAAGGGATTGCTCACCGGCCCGGCGACAACGGTGTTGGTCGGAAACTGCGCTTCCATCGCGGGAAAGCCCGCAATCTTCTCTTCGTGCGACCAGAACAGCACCGAATTGGAGGCAACCGTAGACGCTTCCTCATCGGTCAGCCCGAGCGCGTTGTTTGAATCGGCGGACGCATCCGTCTCGACAACCGCGGCGTCCTCGCCTCCGGTGCAAGCTGTCGCCAAAGCCAGCGCCATCGCGCCGCCAACCCATCTCCCGACACCCGTCATAGCGAACCGCCCTTCTGATTATTGTTGTTCAAGACCCAAGGCCGCCGGGACGCTAGCCAGCCTCGCCGCACCGTACAAGCGCCCGGCGATCAGATTTGCTCAGCCATACCGCGCCTTCAGCACGCCCCACACCGCGCGCAAGCCGTTCGCGGCGGCGCCAGCCGGTCGCCCGTACCGCGAAGGCCGCCACGACCACACGTCAAAGTGCGCCCACGATTTGCAGTCGACAAACTTCTTGAGAAACAGCGCTGCCGTGATCGATCCGCCCATCGGCCCATCCGAGATATTGCGCGTATCGGCAATGGAAGACGAAAGTCCGGACGCATACCCGCCATAGAGCGGCATCCGCCAGACCGGATCGCTGGCGGTCTCGCCCGCGTCCAGCACAGCATCGGCAAACCCGTCGTCATTCGAGTAGATCGGCGCAAGGTCCGAACCCAGCGCCACGCGCGCAGCTCCAGTCAACGTCGCAAAATCGATCAGAAGCTCCGGCTTCAACTCGCTCGCCCGCGTCAGCGCATCGGCGAGGATCAGCCGCCCCTCGGCATCCGTATTGCCGATCTCTACCGTCAGCCCCTTGCGCGACTTCAGCACATCCCCCGGCCGGAACGCCTTCGAGCCGATCGCATTCTCCACCGCCGGAATGCAGACGACCAGCCGCACCTTCAGCTTCGCCCCCATCACCAGCCGCGCCAGCGCCAGCACATGCGCCGCCCCGCCCATGTCCTTCTTCATGATGGTCATGGAATCGCCGGTTTTGATATTGAGACCGCCCGTGTCGAACGCGACCCCTTGCCCACCAGCGCCAGCATCGGCGCGCCCTCATCGCCCCAGATCATCTCGATGTAGCGCGGCGCCTGATCGGCCGCCATGCCGACCGCGTGCACCATCGGATACCCGGCCTCGAGGTCGGTGCCGCTGGTCACCTCAACCTTCGCCCCGAACTCCTTGGCCAGCGTCCGCGCCGCCGCCTCGATCCCCTCGGGCCCAAGGTCGCAAGTCGGCGTATTCACGAGGTCGCGCAGGAAATCGATCGCCACCGCCTGACGCCCGACATCCTCTTGGTCCACGCCCTCCGGCCAGACCAGCCGCGGCGCCTCCTTCTCCTCCTTGCGATACTTCAGGAACCGGTAGGCGCCGTCCGCCCACGCCAGGGCGGCCACACTCGCGTCAAACCCCTCCGGCGTCTCATCGAGCCGATAACTGCCGACAGGCAGCTTCTTTGGCAGGTGCGCCACACAGAATGGATCCGCAGAAGACCCCGCACCGGCCACCACCCTTGCAATCGCACCATCGGCGTCCGGCGCCAGCACCACTTCGCCAGCTTTCGCACCAAACCCGGACGACTTCACCAGCCGCGCAAGCGGACCCTCATTGGCCGACAACCAGTCTTCCAGCCCTTTCGTCGTCACCAGCGAAACCGGGATCGCTGCATCGTCGTCGGAAAGGAAAACCGAAGTCATTTCAAGCCTCGCTCACTGCTGCACACCGCCGCTTATCGCTAACACCTCGTTAAACGACACGCGGCACGATCCCCAATACCACATTCTGCAAACGGGATACGTGCATGCTCTCGCGCAAGGCCAGCCTGGCCCTTTCCGCTGCCCTCGCCGCCGCCGCCTGCACCTCGGCCCCCAGCCAGCAGGAGGTGGCGCTGGTCGATGACATCATCGCCGAGAACCAGATCATCCCCGCCTCGCGCGCCGAACGCGACGCCGCCGACAAGACCGATCTGGTCACACGCGCCGCATTCTGGGGCCGCGAATACAACAACAATCCCGGCGACAAGGAAGCGGCGATCAAGCTCACCCAGGTCCTGCGCCAGATGGGCAACGCCACCCGCGCGTCCGAAGTCGCAACCCAAGCGCTGAACCTCCACCCCGACGACCCGGAACTCGTGCTGTCATTCGCGCAGGCCAGCCTCGACCGCGGCCGCCCTCAGGAGGCCGTCGCCCCGCTCGCGCGCATCGAATCCGAAACGACCTCCAACTGGCGCGCCAATTCCATCATCGGCGTCACGCTGGACCAACTCGGACGCCACAAGGATGCGCAAGAGTATTACCTGCGCGCCGTCGCGCTCTCACCCGACAACCCGAACATCCTCACTAATCTCGGCCTGTCCTATGCGCTGGCCGGCGACGCCGCCAAAGCCGAGGAAACCCTAAGGGCAGCCGCAGAGCTTCCCGGCGCCGATCTGCGCGTACGCCAGAACCTCGCCCTGGTGCTGGGCGTGCAGGGTAAGTTCGAGGAAGCCGAAGACGTTGTGGCCGACAGCATGCCCGCCTCCGCGGTCGCTGCGAACGAAGCCTACTTCAAGACGCTGCTGACGCCCTCGCGCACTTGGGACGCGCTCCGCGCCACAGACAACTAGGACTTCAACTAGCACGTCGATTGGCGCCGGAACGCGCGGTCGACCGCTAGTCGAAATCGTACGGCACGACGGGCCCATCGCCCTTGTCGCGCCGCGAGCGCTTCGGCGGATCCTCGTCATTGCCGGCCGCCGCCTCCACCAGGATGGCGATGATGATGAACGGCACAGTGCCGACGCCGATGATCAACAGGATGAGCCACAACGACATGGCCACATCCTAGCAGACAAACCGCCAAGGTCGACCTCTGCCGACAGCGGCCGGCCGCGTCCTAGCGCTCGTATCGAAGCGTAACGCCATACATCGCCGGCTGCGATCGGAACGTGTTGTACCCGATGAACCCGTAGCCAGACACGGCATAGTCTTCGTCCAGCAAGTTGCGCCCCCAAACAGACAGCTCCAGCCCCTGACGATCAAGGTACCAGCTCGCAGACGCGTCCAGCAGCGTATACTCGTCCTGCCGGCGGTCTGCCCGCCCCTCCGCGTCAAGATAGAACGGGCTCTGATACTTCGCGTTCGATTGCAGGGCGAAGCGCTGGTCAGCGCCCAACGCCCACTCGTACCGTGCGCCAAGCGTCAGCGAGACCTCGGACGCAAACGGCAACGGATTGCCGTCAAACAGCGCCGCATTGCCCGTGCCAGCCGCATCGCTTTCCTGCATGATCTCGGTGTCGAGCAGCGTGAACCCGGAAACTAGATCCAGCCCCCTCACCGGCCGCCAGCTGAACTCGCCCTCCAGGCCAATCGACTCGGCCGCATCAAGGTTCGACAGCGAGTTGGAGATGATCGACCCGCCGCCCGGCAACGGGAACTGCACGAAGATGCGCGCCTGCGGCGCCTCATATTCTTGGTAGAAGGCGGCGACCGACCACGAGGCAGTCGCCGACGGCGTCGCCTTGAAGCCGGCTTCCCAGTTTGTCACCGTCTCTGCTGTGAACAGTCCCTCGTCCTGGAAGTGCGTCGCATCGTTCTGCACTTCCCCGTTGAAGCCGCCGCTCTTGTATCCGTTCGATACAGAAACATACGCGACGCCATCATCGGCGATCCGGTAGCGCAGCGCGGCATTGCCCGTCAGCCGGTATTCGCGGATCTCGTTCGATCCGGTCGCCGCGCCAAGACCATTGCGATTGTTCAGCGCAACGACGCCGTCAGTATAAAAATGCCGGCCCGACCCCGAGCCATCGATGTCCTCGAACGTGTAGCGCGCGCCGAGCGTCAGCGTCAGTCGGTCGCTCAGGTCGAAGTCGTTGTAGCTGAAGAGCGCCGCCGTCGTCCGCGTCTGCTCAATGTCGGTCAGCAAAGTCGATGCAGGAGCAGTCGAAGCCGGCGCCGGTCCGACACGGCCCGCAGCGCCAACATAGTTGCAGCTCCCGACCAGCGTCACCGGGTTCAGCACGCCGCACCAGATCGTGTAGAGCTGCTCGAAATCCTCCTGCGCCGCGTGCAGTCCGATGAGCGTGCTGCCGCCCGCCCACTCGCGCGCCAGACTGAAATCCTGCGCGATCTGCAGGAAGTCCCGGTCATAGGACAGGTTTGCGTTGAACGCCGGATTGCTGAACAGCGCCTGCGACCCGTCGAAATCGAAACCGTACTGCTGGTTATAGCCCTCAACCGACGTCAGCGAATCCAGCGTCCACGCGCCGAGGCCCGTCTGCCCCTCAACCGATGCGCCATAGAATTCGTTGTCGGTGTCCTGCACCCCGTCAGGCCCGACCGAAATCTCATGATCGCCAACCGACAGGCTGGAATTGCGCGGCGCAGGATTGACCCCGTTGTCCTCCTCATAGTGTGCGCGCAGAAGCACAGAACTCTCCACGCCCACATCCCACAGCGCCGACGCGCGCAGGCCGAACTCGTCCCGCCGCCCGCCCGCTTCATCGGGCCCGAGCGGGAACGCAGGATCGGTCAGCACATTGTCCAGCGTGGCGCCCTGGCTGAGATACCGCCCGGCCAGACGCACGTGCAGAGTCTCACTCAGCGATCCGCCAACCGCGCTCGCCAGATCATACCGCTCGAACGTCCCGACAGAGGCCTGAAGGTAGGACGTCTGGTCGGCATCCGGCCGGACAGTCCGGAAGTTGATCGCCCCGCCCGACGCATTCCGCCCGAACAGCGTCCCCTGCGGCCCGCGCATCACCTCGACGCGCTCAAGATCGTAGCCCAGCAATCCCGTCTGCACGTTCGTCGCGAGATAGACGCCGTCGAGATAGACAGCCGCCGCAGTCGGCGTCAGCGCCTGGTGATCGACGGCGCCAATCCCGCGGATCTGGTAGGCGACCTGCACGCCGTTCGCCACAGCCGCCTGAAGGCCGGGAACGAGGCCGACGATCTCCTCGGCGCTGGTCAGAGAATTGATGTGCCGCGTGGCGGTCTGGTCGATGACGTGGACGGAAGCCGGAAGCTCGCTGATGTCCTCGCTCTGCTGCGTCGCCGTCACCACGACCCGGATATCCGGGACCGCCTGCGCCAAGGCTGCAGGAACCGAAGCCACACCGACACCCGCCAGCGCAGCACAACCAAACTTGAACATGAGCACTCTACTTTCCCGACCAATCGCGTCCGGACCTCTCAGACGCAACGTTCGGCGCCCCGGACCCGGGATTGCGGGAGTGCTAGTTCAGCTCGTTTTCAGGCGCCAACCCTTCGGCGCAAAAAACGCGCATTACATTTGATAGTGTTGGCAATTCGCAACGCTGCGGCGTGCGGTCCTAGCCGCCGCCCGGCATCCCGCCAGTCGATTGCATCTTGATGAAGGCCGGACCGAGGATGACCAGGAACAGCACCGGCAGGAAGAACACGATCATCGGCACCGTCAGTTTGGCCGGAAGCGCCGCAGCTTTCTTCTCCGCTTCGGTAATCCGCATCTCGCGGTTTTCCTTGGCCATCACGCGCAGGGCGTTCGACAGCGGCGTCCCGTACTTCTCCGCCTGCACCAGCGCCATCGCCACGCCCTTCACACCCGGATGCTGCGTGCGCTCCGCCAGGTTGTAGTACGCCACCCGGCGCTCCTGCAGGTAGGAAAGCTCGGCGGTGGTCAGCGCCAGCTCCTCCGCCAGCTCAGCCGAAGCCGTGCCGATCTCGGCCGAAACCTTGGCGAAGGCCTGCTCGATCGACATGCCCGCTTCCACGCAGATCAGGATCATGTCGAGACTGTCTGGAAACGCGCGGATGATCGACGTCATCCGCTTCTGGATGACATTGGCGAGATAGATGTTCGGACCATAGAAGCCAGCCGCCAGCGCCGCACCGACAGCGACCATCTTCATCTGCACCGTCAGCTCATGGTCGTTGACGAACCACAGATAGCTGAATGCCGCGAGCCCAAAGACAATCGGAAGCGTAAATCGGAAGAAGTAGAACATTGACAGCGGCTTCGGTCCGCGCATGCCGGCCTGAACCAGCTTCTTGGCGACCGTGGGGTCCTCAAGCGCCTTCTGCAGATCAAGCTTGTCGACAAACTTCTTGGCGAACGACGTGTCCGACCGGCGGATCGACTTGCGCTGCCCATCCAGCGCTTCGCGGTTCTTGCGGCGCAATTCCTCGCGACGGTTGGCGACAGACTTCAGGCGGCTCTCGAGCTTGTCGCCACCGAACGCAGGACCAGCAAGCGTCATGACGGTCGCAAACGTCGCCACCGCTGCAAGCCCGGCCGCCAGGTTGGCGGGGCTGGTCAGGAATGCAACCCAGTCCATTTCGCGCCTCCCTAGAAGTCGAAGTTGATCATCTGCCGCATGATATAGATGCCGGCGCCCATCATGCCTCCGGCGATCAGCAGGATCAGGTGACCGAGATCGTTGGTGAACAATTCCATGATGTAGTCAGGCGTCGTCATGTACACGAGCGCCATCACGATGATCGGCAGCGAGCCGATGATCATCGCCGACGCCTTCGCTTCCGACGACAGCGCCTTGATCTTCTCGCGCAGCAGTTTCCGCGACCGCAGCACCGCCGACAGGTTGCCCAGCGCCTCGGAGAGGTTGCCCCCCGCCTTCGCCTGGATGCTCAGAACGATCGCGAAGAAGTTCACCTCCTGCGTCGGCATCCGCTGGTACATCCGGTTCAGCGCCTGTTCGAGCTGCACGCCCATCGCCAGACTGTCGACAAGCCTTTCGAACTCCTGCGCAAGCGGCTGCGGGCTCTCATTGGCGATGATCTTGAGACACTCGCCGAGCGGAAGACCCGATTTGACACCGCGGACAATGACGTCGAGCGCATCGGCGAACTGGCTGATGAACTTCTTCTGGCGCATGCCGATCGCCATGCCGAGAACCCAGCGCGGCAGACCAAGCCCCGCAGCGAAGGCGGCTCCCATCGCCGCGAGATAGCCGAAATTCGCGATGTAGACGCCAAGCCCTGCCGCAGCAGCGGCGCCAAGTGATCCAAGCCAGAAATAGGCAACCGGAAACGACCAGCCAGCCTGCTTGATGCGGTCCTCGATCGACTTGCCGACCGCGCGGTTCTTGCGCGTCGCTTCCTCGCGCTCGCGCAATCCCTTCATCGTGTCGGCCATCTGCTTGCGCTTGGCCTGCGCGGCAGAATCAACCTTCGAGCGCGACCCCTCGCCAATCGCCTTCACACGCTTGGCGGCGCTTCCGCCGCCATTGCCGGCAAACGCAAACCCGACGCCCACGATCGCCACGAAACCAAGCGCGGCGACGAGATAGATCAGCATGTCACCGCCCATCAGCTCCCCTCCTCCAGCGCATCGAGTGCGTGGCCGAGATCGGCGTCAAGGTTGAAATAGCGCGCGCGTTCCCAGAACCGCGGGCGTCCCACGCCGGTCCCCTTGTGGCGCCCGATCAGCTTGCCGTCAGGCGTTTCGCCCTCCAGCTCGAAACGCATCACGTCCTGCGTCACGATCACGTCGCCCTCAAGGCCGATCACCTCGGTGATGGCCACGATCTTCCTCGAGCCGTCGCGCAGACGGGTCGCCTGGATGACGACGTCCAGCGAGCCGACGATCATCTCGCGGATCGTCCGCTGCGGCAGCGCGAAGCCGCCCATCGTGATCATCGATTCAAGACGCGACAGCGCCTCGCGCGGCGAGTTGGCGTGCAGCGTGCCCATCGAGCCATCGTGACCCGTGTTCATTGCCTGCAGGAGGTCGAACGCCTCAGGGCCGCGAACCTCGCCGACGATGATCCGGTCCGGACGCATACGAAGACAGTTCTTGACCAGATCAGTCATCGTCACCTTGCCCTGACCCTCAAGGTTGGGCGGACGCGTCTCAAGGCGCACCACGTGCGGCTGCTGCAATTGAAGTTCCGCCGCGTCCTCACAGGTGATGACGCGCTCGCCCGGCTGGATGAACGACGTCAGCGTGTTCAACAGTGTCGTCTTGCCTGAACCCGTACCGCCGGAGATCAGCGTATTGCAGCGCGACGTGCCGATGATCCGCAGCAGCTCAGCGGCCGGCTCGGACAGTGAGCCGAAGCTGACCAGATCCGAGATCTTCAGCTTGTCCTTCTTGAACTTACGAATGGTCAGTGCAGGCCCGTCGATCGACAGCGGCGGCGCAATGACGTTGACACGAGACCCGTCAGCCAGACGCGCGTCGCATATCGGCGAGCTTTCATCGACGCGCCGGCCGACCTGCGAAACGATCCGCTGACAGATGTTCATCAGCTGCGCATTGTCGCGGAAGCGGATGTTCGTCCGCTGGATCTTGCCGGCCACCTCGATGTAGGTCGTGCCGGCGCCGTTGACCATGATGTCCGCGATGTCGTCCCGCGCCAGCAACGGCTCCAGCGGGCCATAGCCCAGAACGTCGTTGCAGATGTCCTCAAGCAGGGTCTCCTGCTCGGCGACCGACATCACGAGGTTCTTGATCGAGACGATCTCGATGACGATGTCGCGGATCTCTTCGCGCGCGCTTTCCTGGTCGAGCTGCGCCAGCTGCGACAGGTCGATGGTCTCGATCAGCGCGTTGAAGACTTCCGTTTTTGTCCGGTAATACTCGTCCGACCGGTCATCGACCGCAGCAACCCGCTCGCGCTTCGGCGGCGGTGGCGGCGGTGTGCGACCGCCGGTCTTGGTTGAAGGCGCAGCAGCCTTGGGCGGCGGCGGAGGCGGAGCAGACGGCTCCTTTGGCGGAGGCGGAGGTACGTCCTTTGCGGGCGCCGCAGCTTTCGGCTTTGGCGGCGGCGCAACCGGCGCTGGCGCATCTGCAGCCGCCGGTTTCTCCGCATCCTGAACCGGCGGCCCGCCGGTAGACGTACGCTTTCCGAACACGTTCGACGACTCCTAGCGGCCGAGGATTTTCTTGATCAGCGACCCCTTGGTCGCCTGTATCTCCCGGCCCGACAGTGTAGCTGCCAGTTCATCGATCCCCTGCGCGCACTTCGAATCCGGCGCGACGTCGAAGATCATCTGTCCATTGTTGGCCGCCGTTCCGAACAGCTGCGCGTCGAACGGCAGAACCAGAGACGGTTCGAGCCCGATCGCCTGTCCGAAATCCTTCGGCGGGATTTCAGGACGCTTCGGAAGACCAACCATGTTCAGAACCAGCCGCGGCGGCGCATCATTGGGGCGCGCAGCCTTCAGGAAGTCGACCATGTTCTTCCCGTTGCGAAGCGAAGCGAGGTCTGGTGTAGCGACCACGACGATCTCGTCCGAACTCATCACAGTGGTCTTGAACCAGTCCGACCAGATATGCGGCAGGTCCAGCACCACAAACGGCACCGAGCCACGCACCATCTCCAGCACCTGAACGTAGGTCTCCGGGTCGAGGTCATAGGTCCGGTCAAGCGTCGCCGGCGCCGTCAGAAGCGACAGCCGGTCGCTGGCCTTCGCAATCAGGCGTCCCATCACCGCCTCATCGAAACGGTCCGGCGACATCAGCGCGTCGGCAACCGTCGCATTGGTTTCCTGATTGAAGTCGAGCCCCGTGGTCCCGAAATTCAGGTCAAGGTCGACCAGCGTCGAGTTCACCTTGATCCGTTCCGACAGCGCCCAGGCGAGGTTGTGCGCAACCGCGGATGCGCCGACGCCGCCCTTCACCCCCGTCACGGCCAGCGTCTTGCCGACGAATGGCGTATCCGGGTCAGCGAACAATGCGGAGATCGAGCGGATCAGCTGCACAGGCTTGATCGGAGAGACAAGATACTCGCTGACGCCACGATCCATCAGCTCGCGATAGAGCCGGATATCGTTCGTTTCGCCCACGACAACGACGCGAATGTTCTCGTCGCAATGCTCGGCCAGCGTATCGAGATCGGCCAGCATCCGCTGCCGATCGCCGATCGCCTCGATCAGCAGCAGGTTCGGCGTCGTTTCCTGACCATAATACTGGATTGCGGCGGGAATGCCGCCCTCGTGCACCTCCAGGGCGACGTTCGCCATGCGGCGGTCTTCGCCGATATTGTTCATCATCGCCAGCAATGACGAGCGCACGCAGAATGCATGCATCGAAATGCGCGGCAGGATCCGGTCGCCGCCATTCACGTTCGGCACGTAATTGTGCCCGTCATCTTCATCCTCGATGCGCGCGACATAGGCGTCGACATTGTCGATCGGCGGCTCGGCGTCGTCCGCTTCATCGTCGGCGAACGGAGCGCTGACTGGTTCCTGTGCAGCCTCCGCCACCGGAGGCGTCTCCGGTTCATCGCGGAAATCTATATCGTCGTCGCCATCGTCTTCGAACCGAAGCGTGTCCTCATCCTCATCCGTATCCGCCTCAGCATCGGCGAATGAAGCAGGCGCATCCTCGACGCCAGCCATCTCGGCGATGTCGTCAATCTCCAGATCGTCAGACGCATCATCATCGTCGAAGTCCGACAGGATGTCCTCGACAAGATCATCTGATGAAAGGTCAAGGTCGTCGTCGGTCGCGCTGCTCTCCTTCTGGCGAAGCGCGGCCGCGAAGGACGAGCCGATCGGCGCGTCCATATCCATGTCCAGATCAAGATCCAGATCATTCGCCAGATCCTCGAGATCGCTCGGGGAGCCTGATTTCACCTTGGTGTCGCTCATGCTCGCAACCCCTCGTTCACTCGCTCGCTCACACTATTGTCCAATCGCCTGGCTGATCGCGCCGCTTGCTTCCCGCTCTGCGCCTGTCGGTTCGCCGTTGCGGTACTTCTCGAACACGATCGCCCTGCGCGTCGCATCCGCAGGATCAATCGTTTGCTCGCCAATCAGATCGGTCGGATCGGCGATCATCGCCGCCAGATTGATTGAAACCGAGCACCCGAAGGACGGCAGCGGCGAGTTCGACTTCGTGTTGTCGAACTTGACCTCGTTCATCGCCGGGCAGTCATTCACCACCGCTTCGTAGGTCTGGTAGGTCAGGACCAGCGGCTCCGTGCCGGCCTCCGTCCGCCCCGGCGCGTCCACAACGCCTGAAGGAGAGATGCCCGCCGCCAGAAGCACGGCGCGCGCTTCGGTCGCCGACTGCCAGGGCGAGGCGCCCGGATACCCGATCATGATCGGCCCCGAACCCTCGGCCTTGTAGGCGTCGGCAAAATAATCGACCGCCATGCGCTCCGCCTCGCCAAGGCTGTCCTGCGCATTTGTTGGCGACAGCTTCAGCTCCGCTGTCACCTCACGCGCGTGGATGTCGCGATACTTGCCTTGTGACATCCCGATGGTGCGGGACGATTGCGTGCAGGCGCCAAGCGCCACAAGCGCGGAAGCGGCGAGAAGGGAAGCTTTTGTCCAGCGTGTCATTCTGCGCTCCATCAATCGAATATGAAACCGCTGCCGCCGGCAGGCGCAGCCGTGTCGTCAACCGAGGCGCCAGGCACCGCATAGACCTCGTTCAGACGGCCGAAGAACACGGTCTTCGCATCGCGCGGCGTGACATAACCGTCGTCCGGCTCACGGAAGCGCTGCGGATCGGTCGGATCGACAAGATACGGCGTGACGATGACGACCAGTTCGGTTTCGTCGTTCTGGAAATCGCGGCTGCGGAACAGCGCGCCAAGAACCGGGATGTCCTTGGCGCCCGGAATGCCGTCGAGGCTCTGGCGCGTCTGCTCCTGGATCAGGCCCGCGATCACAAGGCTGCCGCCTGAGGGCATCTCGACCGTCGTCTCGGCCCGGCGCACCTTCAGCGCAGGCACGGCGATCGTCTGGCCAACCGTCGGCTGGCCGGTCGTCGGGTCGATGCCTGCAATCGATCTGGACTGGAAGGCGCCCTGCTGCGTCAGCTCCGACACTTCCGTCGAAATCTGCAGCGAGATGCGGCCTTCGGACAGCACCACCGGCGTGAAGCCAAGACCCACACCGAACGGCTTGAACTCGATGCCGATCGCGCCCTCGTCCTGCGCCACCGGAACCGGAAACTCACCGCCCGCAAGGAATTGCGCGCTCTCGCCCGAAATCGCCGTGAGGTTGGGTTCAGCCAGCGTACGCAGCAGGCCGACGCGCTCCAGCGCGTTGATCCCGGTCGCAATCGAGCTCTGCGTCACGCCCTGCGAAACATTGACGTCGGTGACATCGGCGGCCAGGCCGCCAAGCGCCGACCCGGCGACGTTGAAACCGTTCGAAGTCGCAAAATTGAAGACGTTCTGGAACTCGCCGCCCTCAAGCTGGCCGAAGCCGATTGCACCCGCCATGTTGATGCCGAGCTGCTTGATGACCGAGCGCTGCATCTCGACGATGCGCACCTTCAGCGCCACCTGGTCCTTGCCTTCGATGGTCAGCATGTTGAGCACATCTTCCGGGCGCTCGGTGTATTGCTGGGCCAGTTTCAGCACGCGATCGTTCGCCGCGATGTTCGGCACGGTTCCGGCCAGGATGATCCGCCCGTTGACGATCTCGATCTGGACGCTGGAGTTTGGAACATACCGGCTGATGAGATCGCGAAGCTGGTCGGTGCCAGCAACGCCGGTCGTGACCGAAACGTCCAGGACCATCAGCTCGACGCCATTTCGGCCGAGGAACACGATGTTGCTCTCGCCCTGCTCCATGCCCATGATCGCAACGCGCCGGCGATCCCGCGCCGTCACGTTGGCGATATCCGGATTGGCGACGATGATGTCGACGATGTCGGCGTCGAACTCCAGCATGTAGGTCTTGTTGACCGTCAGGGTCAGCGATTCCTGCGCGCCCTGTGCTGGTGCGTTGGCGATCGCCATCGGCCGCACTTCGCCGCCTGCCAGATCATTTGCCTGCGCCGCGGCGGGCGCGGAGGCCAGCCCCCCAATCAGCAGGGTGGCGAATGTCGACGTAAGCCTCATATTACACCTCAACCTGCTGGGACCGTTGAAACTTCGGGGGTCCCGTACCGATACACGCGGATGTTCTGGTTGGAGCCGTCGCGATACGCCCGGCCGACATTCGTTGCGCCCGAGCGATCCTGAAGGTCAGCGACAGAGCGCAGCGTGATCTTCAGCGCACCGGCGCTCTCGGCGGCCAGCAACAGTTTTGCATCGGCGTCAGACAACTCCAGCGTAACGCGCGAACCGATCAGGACCGCAGCCTGACCTTCCTCGGGCGGCGCATAGATGCCGTCGATCGCAAGTACCCGCACATTCTGCAGCAGCGTTTCAGCAGCCTGGTCGCCGATCATCGCCGTGGTGCCGATCGGCTCGCGGATGACCATGACGTCGACGCGATCCTGCGGCATGATGAAACCGCCGCCGGCATTGCGCTCATTGATCGACACCGAAACAGCGCGCATGCCCGGGCTCAGCATCGCAGCCATGAAGCCCTGCTCGCCGGGCTGAACCAGCTTCTCGCCCACGATCGGCTCGCCGCTCACCAGCCGCGCGACGGCGACGGCGCCAACCTGCTCTTCCAGCGCTTCCGGATTGTTTTCCCTGTCGATGAAATACGATGTGTCGCTGTCTTCGGGCCAAGCCTGCCAGTAGAGATCCTCGACGGTGACGAACCGGCCGACCGGAATCTCGCGCCGCGCAACCAGCACTTCCTTGGTTGGCGCTTGCTGCACTTCGACCGCTGCAGCCTGCGCAGGCGCAGGCGTCTGGATCGAGCGGACGAGAAAGACTGCGCCAATGGCGGCGCCCGCTGCAACGAGCAGGATGATAAGTCGCACAGGCGACATGAACGCCTCCTACAGGTCCCCGAATCCCTAAGCGGGAGTTCTTGATCCTGCGCAGACTTTCATGACTGCTCTAAAGGATAGTTAACTGCCGCGACGCGCCGTCAAACGCCGAGCGAAGTGATCGCGCCCGCAAGCACGGGCGAAGCGGGCGCGGCAAGAAAAGCGCCGGCTGCGATCGCAACTGCGTAAGGCGCGCCCTCTTCCGGAGACAGCAGTCGCGCCGCCCATTTGTGGTCCGACTGCACCTTCATCCGCCGCAACACGATCAACACCAGCGCGAGGAACCCGCCCGCAACCGCCATGCCCATGACGAACTGCCCGGTCGCAGCCAGCCCCGTCCACAGCGAGGCCGCCGAAATCACCTTCGCATCGCCGCCGCCGAACACGCCGATGTAAAAGAGTCCCGCACAGATAATCAGGACACCGGCGCCGAACGCCAAGTGCAGACCAATGTCGCCAAGGCTAAGCCCGTTCGCGGCGGCCGCAGGAAGAAAGCCGACCGCAAGCGCGATCGAGACCCAGTTCGGGATTTCCATCGTCCGCAGGTCGCTCCATGCCGCATACAGCAGCAACCCGGGAAACAGCAGACAGAGAAAAGTAGCGATCATGTTGGCCCCGTTCTATCGGGTCATCTATACTTGGCGGCGTTGAACATTTTGTTTCGCACTCTGAATTCTTGTTGCGCGAATACAAGAAAGCCGCAGGCGAACCTGCGGCTTTCTCTTTCAACCTTGGTAGGTTGGCGTCAGCGCGCCTTAGTCGGCAGCGCCAGCACCAGCATCGCCACCACCGTCGCCACCGGCGCCGCCCATGGACTGGGCGACCGTGTCGAAGGTCGCGTTGGCGTTGGAACCCAGCGAGGTCACGCCACCGATGACGGCGACAGCGATCAGAGCGGCAATGAGGCCGTACTCGATGGCGGTTGCGCCAGATTTATTCTTCAGAAAGCGAACGACGTTTTTCATTTTTGCTTCTCCGCAATGCATGGCAGTTCTTGCCCCACTACGAAGTACCATCACCCGCAGTAGGCAGATTGGGTTCTACACAACTCAGGTTATTTCTACGTAAAACAACACAAAAACTTGGCAGTATTGCCGTTCATTTCTACTTAACCAACGAAGTTATTGTGTTGTAAATACTTGGCGGCGAGCTGCGCCAGACTCTGAAGCCCGATGTCCGGCTTTGCTTGTTCCCCTCATGCACCCACTCTATGAATCTTTCGGCAAACAAGGGGCAGCCAATCATGATCGCTAGTCTTCGCGCCGTCGCGCTCGGCGCCGCCCTCGCCTTCACGACCGCCTGCGCCAGCGCCACCTATGGCGTCCTCGAGCAGTTCGGGGTCGAAAAACGCGACATCCTCGTCGACCGCGTCGACGACGCCCGCGACGCCCAGGAAGACGCCAGCGAGGAATTCCAGAACGCCCTCGAAGCCTTCCGCGCGGTCGTCGATGTCGATGGCGGCGATCTCGAGAAGCTCTACGACCGGCCGATGGCGAATACGCCGCCTCGGAGTCAGCCGCCAAGCGGGTCCGCGACCGCATCGGCGATGTGAACCGCGTCGCCCGGGACCTCTTCCGCGAATGGCGCAGCGAGCTCGACCAGTACTCGGACCCCTCGCTCCGCCAGATCAGCGCCGACCGCCTGGCCGAAACCGAAGCGCGATATGATGATCTCATCACCCGCATGGAAGCCGCATCAGCATCGATGGATCCGGTGCTCGCCGTCTTCAGCGACCGGGTGCTCTTCCTCAAACACAACCTCAACGCCAGCGCCATCGCGGCGCTAGACCGCGAAAAGGCCCGGATCGAGGGCGATGTTTCCGAGCTGATCGCCGAAATGCAGGCCTCGATCGCCGCCGCCGACGCTTTCATCGCCGACATGCGCGGCGCCAGCTAGGCGAGGCCAACGAAATTGCAGCGCCTCGGGCAAGCTTCCATTAGCCATTCGTTCAGCGTTCCCTCCTAGGCTCCCATCACGAGCCGCATGCGCGCACGGCGTTCGCGGCCCGCCGAATTGTTCGGCCTGTGGAGAGTGCCATGTTCGCCCGCCTGATCGCCGCCAGCGCCCTCGTCGCCGCCGCCTGCGCACCCGCCTACGCGGAATCGAAAGCCCTCGACGTCCTGGTCGACCAGACCGTCGCGCTAAAGTTGAGCGCTCCCGCGAACTCGGTGGTCGTCGGCAACGCCGCCGTCATCGACGTCGCCATCCACGACCCGCGCACGCTCCTGATCACCGGCAAGGGGTTCGGCTCGACCAATCTGCTGGTGCTCGATCACGCAGGCCGCACGGTCTACTCGAACCTGATGTCGGTCTCCGACAACCGCACCGACCAGCTCACCATTGTGCGCGGGGAAGGCAATTACACCTATTCCTGCACCGATCGCTGCCGCGCCACGCCGGTGGTCGGCGACGACGCCGCCCATATCGAGGACACCCTCAAGGGCGTGCAGGTCATGCAGAGCGCCGCCAGCGGCAACTAGCGTGCATTCCGCTCCCCGGGCGGCGACCGCACCAGCAACAGCATCAGCACCGCCCCTGTGATCAGCAGGGCCGGCACCGGCGCGAACCCGATGCGCTGGTCCCCGCTCGCCGTCGTCGCCAGGCGCACCAGCAACGGCCCAAGCCACACGGTCGCCGTCGCCGCCATCATGTAGAGCCCGAAGAATTCCGAGACACGGCCCGCAGGCGCAACCCTCACCAGCATGTAGCGGCTGGAGGAAATGATCGCGGTTGCAAACACGGCCACGAACGCGATCGCGCCAAGATACGCCACCTCGTAGAGCTGCGAGAAGAACGGCAGCCCGTTGACCGCATAATCTGCGCGGATCAGTCCGAACAGGATGCTCTCCTGCGAGACGGAGATCGCAGTCAGCACCCCGAGCGACAGCAGCACCAGTTCGACGATGATGGCGCGCCGCGGCCCGAACACCTTGTCCATGAACGAGCCGCCGAAGAACCCGCCAATGATCCCGAAGAACGAGCCCCAGATGCCGTAGAGCGCCAGCTCGGTCTGTCCCCAAGCCAGCACGCCGGCGGTATAGACCCCGCCAAGGCTCAGCAGCGTCGTCACTCCGTCCGCATAGATCATGCGGACGATCAGGAACCGCATCGCCTGCGGATGCTGTTTGAACAGATCCCGGATGTAGCGAATGAACACGCCCGCGCGCGAGAACACGTTGCCGGACGCCCCGCCGAGCAGGATGTCCCGCCCTGCCCGCCGCCACGACCCGCCCGCAGGCGCGCCATCCGGCATGTAGAGGAAGAACGGAACCATCAGCACGACCAGCCACACGGCCGTCACCGGTCCGATGCCGCGCGCGATCAGGTCCATGCGCCCTTCCGGCAGGCCGACAAGCCCCGGCGCCACGCTGAGCACCACGATCGCAAGCAGCCCGACAACCGCCCCCGCCTGCCCAAGCGAAAGTCCGAAACCGGAAATCGCCGACAGCGAAGACGGCCGCCCGGCCAGGGGCAGCATCGCGTTATGCATCACCTCGGAGTAGGTGTACGCGACATACCCAAGCGACAGCAGCGGCACGATCAGCGCAATCGGCAGCCCCGCCCCGCCCGGCTCGGCAAACCACAGCGTCGCCGAACACAACGCCAGCAACCCGATGAAGACCGCCAGCACCGGCTTGCGCTTGCCCGACCGGTCCATCATCGCGCCCAGCAGTGGCGCAGTGATCGCACAGATATACCCCGCCAGTTCGATCGAGCCCGCGATCAGCGCCTGCCCACGCACCGCATCGCCCACAACCGCGGATGCGAAGTAGGGCGGGAACACATAGATGACGACGAGGAAGTAATAGGGATTGCGGGCGAACTCGAACAGCGACCAGGAAAACCCGGCCGGCGCCCACATGCCGCCCGTCGCCGCATCGGGCGGCGGCGCGCGCTTGCCGTCTTCAGCAGCAGCCGGAGCAGACATGAAACCTCCCGAACGCGGACGGTCTCGGACGCCGCCCTTTCTACAGGATCATGACGACGCAACTTCTGGATGTCGATGGAGAAAACCCTGATCCCGCCCCTTACCGGAACGGCGGCTCGTCGAAGGCCCGCAGCTTGCGTGAATGCAGCCGCGCCTCGCTGTCCTGCGCCAGCGTCTCCAGCGCATTGATCCCGATCCGGATGTGCTCGCCAATCGCCCGCTCGTAGAACCGGTTGGCCGCCCCCGCGAGCTTGATCTCGCCATGCAGCGGCTTGTCCGACACGCACAGCAACACGCCATAAGGCACGCGCAGCCGATAACCGTTGGCCGCAATCGTCGCGCTCTCCATGTCGATCGCAATCGCGCGTGACTGGTTGAACCGCCGCAGCGACGCCGTGAACCGCAGCTCCCAGTTGCGATCATCCGTGGTGATCACCGTACCGGTCCGCAGCCGCGCCTTCAGCGTCTCGCGGTCCTCGCCCGTCACGGTCTCGGCGGCCTGCTGCAGCGCCACCTGGATTTCCGCAATCGGCGGCACAGGGATATCCGGCGGCAGGATCGCGTCCAGCACGTGGTCATCGCGCAGGTAGGCGTGCGCCAGTACATAATCGCCGATCCGCTGCGAGTGCCGCACGCCGCCGCAATGCCCGACCATGATCCAGCATTCCGGACGCAGCACGGCGAGATGGTCGGTGATCGTCTTCGCATTCGACGGCCCCACGCCGATGTTCACCAGCGTGATGCCGTTCGCATTGTCCGCCTTCAGATGGTAGGCGGGCATCTGATAGCGCTTCCACGACCCGTCAGAAACTTGCTCGCCGCCCTCCTCCGACGTCGGCGTGATGCGCATGCCGCCGGGCGTCACCAGCTCGGTATAACGCCCGCCAGCCTTCAACTCCTCGCGCGCCCATCCGACGAAGTGATCGACATAGCGATGGTAGTTGGTGAACAGGATATAGCGCTGGAAATCGTGGAACGGCGTGCCGGTATAGTGCTGCAGCCGCTGCAGCGAGAAATCCACGCGCGGCGCATCGAACAGCGCCAGCGGCTTCTCGCCGCGAAACATTTCCGGATCGCCGTCAGCGACCTCATCGCCGATATAACTCAGCCGGGGCGCCGGGAACCACCGCGCAAACTCCGCCGGCGGCAAAGCCTCCGCGTCCACCCCCGCGCCCGAATCGAGAACATACGGATACGGGATCTCGAGACTCGACGACGTAACCTCGATGCGAACCGGATAGTCGGCGACAATCTTCTCGAGCTGCGAAATCAGATAGCTGCGAAAGAAATCCGGCTGCGTGATCGTCGTCGCATAGACGCCCGCCTCTGACAGCTTGCCGAACGAGCGCGAGATCGGCGGCGGCGGCCCGTCGGGATGATAGTGCACCCGTATTTCCGGATAGGCGAACGCACCGCCCGCGCGCTCCGCTTCGCTTGGCGTCTCGCCGTTTTCAACGAAAGCCGCGAGGGCCTTCCTCAACCGGTCCCGCGAAGCCTCGTACAGCTCCGCAACACGGTCCATCGCCTCGACAGGCGTCAGTCCAGATTCGCTTTTCATCGCGGAAAAATGAAGACGTCAGCGGCGGCGGTCAATCGCAACCGTGTGACGCCTCCACAAGCGAGGACCAGATCGAAAGCCGGCGTCTACTCTGCCGCCAGCCCCTTGCCCTTGGCGGCCTTGTCGAAATTGGCCCACACGCCATCCGCGCCGTGCCAGTCGCCGCCCGTGGCGCCCTTGGAATATTCCGTCGCCCGCGCCTCGAAGAAGTTCGCGTGCTCGACCCCGTTCAGGATCTCCGAAAGCCACGGAATCGGGTGCTCCTTCACGCCATACAGCGTCGGCAGCTTCAGCTGGCCGAGGCGCCAGTCGGCGATGTAGCGGATGTACTGCTTGATGTCGTGCGGCGTCATGCCTTCGACATCGCCCATCTCGAACGCAAGGTCGATGAAGCGGTCTTCAAGACCCACCACCGTGCGGCAGCACTCGACGATCTCTTCCTTCACCTTCTCCGTCAGCGCACCGGTCTCGGCCGCGAACGAATGGAACAGGCGGATCATCCCCTCGCAGTGCAGCGACTCATCGCGCACCGACCACGACACGATCTGCCCCATCCCCTTCATCTTGTTGAAGCGCGGGAAGTTCATCAGCATCGCAAAAGAGGCGAACAGCTGCAGGCCCTCTGTGAACGCGCCGAACATGGCCACCGTCGCCAAGATGTCCTCGTCCGTCTCGACGCCAAACTTCTGCATGTAGTCGTGTTTGTCCGCCATCTCCTTGTAGTCCATGAAGGCGGAGAACTCGGTGTCCGGCATCCCGATCGTTTCAAGCAGCAGCGCATAGGCTGCGATGTGGATCGTCTCCATGTTGGAGAACGAGGCCAGCATCATCTTGATCTCGGTCGGTTTGAAGACGCGCGAATAGCGCTCCATGTAGTTGTCGTTCACTTCCACGTCCGACTGCGTGAAGAAGCGGAAGATCTGCGTCAGCAGGTTGCGCTCAGCGTCCGACAGGCGGCCCGCCCAGTCCTTGCAGTCCTCGCCTAGCGGCACCTCCTCGGGCATCCAGTGGATCTGCTGCTGGCGCTTCCAGAAATCGTAGGCCCACGGATACCGGAACGGCTTGTAGGAATGCGAAGGCGTCAGAAGGCCGACCCTCCCGCCCTGCGCTGGCGCCGTTCTCTTGGCCTCGGACATTGAACCCTCCGGATACGATTCTGCGAGCCGTCAGAACACCATATATAGCGTTAACGAATGGTGTTTTGAACTAGATATGGCGCCTGCTGGCCCCCAGCCACGCCGCAATCAGCCCACGAAATTGCCATGGCCAACCGATTCCCGCACCCCCTCAAAGCGGCGGCCTCCCCGCTCTCCACAGAACATCGCGTGCGCGCAGACGCGCACGATCAGCCCGCACGCGCCGCAGGCGCCGCGATTCCTGCAAGCGGGTCCGAACAAAAGGAAAGGATAGGCCTAGCGGCGCAGCGTGAAGCTGAAGGCCGCGAACTGCTCGCGCAGCTTGATGTCGTTGTCGCCATTGGCGTCGGAATACGACATTTCCCGCTCGACAAGCCCCAGCGACATCTGGCTGCCGGCCCACGTCGACCAGGCCACGCCGGCCTGCAGGTCGCCCACCGTCACCTGATCGTGCAGCGAAACGCCGCTCACGCTGCGCTCGTCGGCGAGGTTCCAAACCAGCGCCTCGTTCTCGGCGCCGACAAAGAAGTACCACGAGGGAGTCTTCACATTGGTGCCGCGCAGGTCGCGATCGGAAAGGTTCTGACCGATACGAACTTCACCGCCTGTCCGCGTCGTGTCGTTGCCGCCGCGATTGCGTTCGATCTGGGCGCGCGGCGCAACCTCGAAGTCCAGCGCAAAACCGGTCTCGGCGGCCGTCGCGCCAAACGCCACCTCGGCGCTCAGCGTCTCGCCGGGCTGTCCGCGCAGCGCCTGCGGCGTCGACAGGTCCAGCGCCCTGAACCGGGCCGCCGCCTGCGGGCGGGCAAAATTGCCGGGACTGAATTGCGTGCCGACCCGGACGGGAAGGCCAAACTGCTGGTCGCCGGTCGTCGCCGAATAGTCTGGCTGGACATCCTCGGTAAGACTGGCGCCGGCGACTGCCTGGCTCGGCGCGACCGGGCCGACGTCAAGCCGGATCTGACCGTCATCTTGCCGGGGCGCAGTGCACCCCAGGCAGCTCATAGCCACAAAGCTGGTTGCTAAACCCGTAATCATGCAAGTCGCCTGTATCCACCCACACGAACCAAGATGCTCTGCTCGGGAACTTTACAATCCCCTAACGAACTTGGCCAAATCGTGTTCCGCTTAGTCCCCAAAAATACGCAAGCCTGATCAAACTGTGGCCAAGCCTATCCTTAGGCTAACCCGGATTCAATCATTCTCGTGAGAGAAGAAATAAGCGCCTGAATTCACAGTGGAATTCAGGCGCCAAGGCATTGCGGAATTTGTCCCGAAACGGGAATCGGCAGGTTCGGTCTACTGGCAGGCCAGGCACTCTTCGTAGTCGGTTTGCGTCTTGGCGATTTTTTCCGCCTGGACACGCTCCGACCCGGCGAACGCCGCGCGCTGCAGCGATTTGGAACGGCAGTAATACAGCGACTTCAGGCCCTTCTCCCATGCCGTCCAGTGCAGCATGTGAAGGTCCCACTTCTCGATATCGGCCGGCAGGAACAGGTTCAGCGACTGCGACTGGCAGATGTACGGCGTACGGTCCGCCGCCAGCTCGATGATCCAGCGCTGGTCGATCTCGAACGCGGTCCGGAAGATCATCTTCTCGTCTTCGGTCAGGCAATCGAGGTGCTGCACCGAACCCTCATGCTCGAGGATCGACGCCCACACGCCCGGCGTGTTGGCGTCGTGCGCATCCAGCACCTTCTCGAGGTGCGGGTTCTTCACCGAGAACGAACCCGACAGCGTCTTGTGCGTGTAGATGTTGGCCGGGATCGGCTCGATGCCCGCCGACGTACCGCCGCAGATGATCGAAATCGACGCCGTCGGCGCGATCGCCAGCTTGTGGGAGAAGCGCGCCATCACGCCAGCGTCCGCCGCATCCGGGCACGGCCCGCGCTCATGCGCCAGCTTCACGGACGCCGCATCGGCCCCGCGACGCAGATGCTTGAACATCGCGTTGTTCCACGCCTTCGCCGGCGCCGATTCCAGCGGCACGCCCTGCCCCTGCAGGAAGGAGTGGAAGCCCATCAGGCCAAGCCCGACCGACCGCTCGCGCTGGGCGGAATAGACGGCACGCGCCATTTCCGGCGGCGCACGGCCGATGAAGTCTTCCAGAACGTTGTCGAGGAAGCGGAAGATGTCTTCGAGGAAGCGCTCGTCCTTCTTCCATTCGAGGAATTTCTCGGCGTTGACCGACGACAGGCAGCACACCGCGGTCCGGTCGTTGCCAAGGTGATCGGTGCCGGTCGGCAGCATGATCTCCGAGCACAGGTTCGACTGGCGCACCTTCAGGCCGTGCTGGCGCTGGTGCGCCGGCATCGCGTTGTTCACGGTGTCGGAGAAGATCAGGTACGGCTCGCCCGTGGCCATCCGCAGCTCGAGGATCTTCTGCCACAGCGCACGCGCCTGCACTTCCTTGATGACGCGATCATCCTTCGGCGAGCGCAGGCCGAACATGCCGTCGGCGCGCACCGCTTCCATGAACTCGTCGGTGATGTTGATGCCGTGGTGCAGGTTCAGCGATTTGCGGTTGAAGTCGCCCGCCGCCTTCCGGATCTCCAGGAATTCCTCGATCTCCGGGTGATGGATGTCGAGGTAGCAGGCAGCCGAACCGCGGCGCAGCGACCCCTGGCTGATCGCGAGCGTCAGCGAGTCCATCACGCGGATGAACGGGATGATGCCCGACGTCTGTCCGTTCTGGCCGACCTTCTCGCCGATCGAGCGGACCTCGCCCCAGTACGTCCCGATGCCGCCGCCATTCGAGGCCAGCCACACGTTTTCGTTCCAGGTCTCGACAATGCCGTCCAGCGAATCGGAAACGCCGTTCAGGAAGCAGGAGATCGGCAGGCCACGCTCGGCGCCGCCATTCGACAGCACCGGGGTCGCCGGCATGAACCACAGGTTCGAGATGTAATCGTAGATCCGCTGCGCGTGGTCGGCGTCATCGGCATAGGCCGTGGCGACGCGCGCAAACATGCCCTGGAAGGTCTCGTCCGGCAGCAGGTAACGGTCGCGCAGCGTCGTCTTGCCGAACTCCGTCAGCAGTGCATCGCGAGCGTGATCGACGGTCACGCCTTCGACGACTCGCAGGTTCGCATGCGCCTTGGGTTTACCACGACGCTTGGCGGCTTTTTGCGTTTGAGCAGAGGAGGCAGCTTTAGCGGACATCTACGAGACTCTTCCCAACATTCATGACGTTATTAGGACCGCCACCCCTAGCAATGGTGTGATTGTTCAGCCCTAGCCCTACATGTAGTGTCGCCATAGGATTAATTAACGGTCAACGGCCGGGGCGGTTAATAAAAATTCTTTTCCACTGGGAAAAGAAACCTGTGATTCAGACCCCGTTAACCAACCGATTCCGAAGGCTGAAAAACGCCCCGTTTTCGCAACCGGATTCACCATAAGCGACCCGCCAGACCCTCTTCGGATTCGCGTCCACAGTCCCCTTGCCAGAGACCAGCGCGACTTGCCCATCCGAGGAGAATCGCCTCGACACGCGATTCCCTCCCGGCCTAGCCTTTAAGCTCGCATCAGGCCGGGAGGGGCACATGCCAATGGCACGCAATATCTTCTTCGCAGCGGCGATCTTCGGCGCGCTCGGCTGCACCAGTCAGCCGGCGCCGACCGCCCAGGCGCAACCGGCCCCGCAACAGGCCCAGACGTCGCCCATCCCCGCCCCCGGCTCTGCGCCCGACACCTACATCCACGCAGGCCGCCTCCTGGCCGATCCCGCATCCGGCGCCGTCCTCACCGAACAGACCATCATCGTCCGCGCCGGACGCATCGTCTCCATCACCCCCGGCTACACCGATCCCGCCGGCGCCGACGCCATCGACCTAAGGAACGAGTTCGTCCTGCCCGGCCTCATCGACAGCCATGTCCACATCACCAGCGAGCAGGGCCCGAACAGCCGTATCAACACCTTCCTCAAGACCAGCGCCGACGGCGCCATCGCCGGCGTCGGCTTCGGCATGAAGACGCTCGAGGCTGGCTTCACCACCATCGCCGACCTCGGCGCCAATGCGGAGGCCATCCTCGCCCTGCGCGACGGCATCGCCCGCGGCGACATTGATGGTCCGCGCATCATCGCCTCGGCCGGCGGCATCTCGATCCACGGCGGTCACGGCGACGCCAACGGCATGCCCCGCGGCATGGCCCTCCACCTGCGCGGCCCCGGCGTCTGTTCCGGCGCCGACGACTGCGCCCGCGCCGTGCGCGAACGAGTCCGCGACGGCGCCGACGTCATCAAGATCACCGCGACCGGCGGCGTCCTCTCGATCACCGCGGCCGGGCTCGGCCAGCAATTCACCGACGAGGAACTCTCCGCCATCATCGAGGCCGCCCACGCAATGGGCCGCAGCGTGACCGCGCACGCCCACGGCGTCGACGGCATCAATTCTTTCCTGCGCGCCGGCGGCGACTCCATCGAACACGGCACATTCTCCGACGAGGAATCCGCCCGGCTATATAAGGAGAACGGCGCCTACCTCGTCCCCACCCTGCTCGCCGGCGACTTCGTCGCGCGCGAAGCTGCAAAGGAAGACACCTTCCTTCAGCCCGCCCAGCAACAGAAGGCGCTGGAGGCGGGACCGCAGATGCTCGGCATGCTCCGCCGCATGCACGCCGCCGGTGTGAAGATCGCTTTCGGCACCGATACGGGCGTCTCCGCCCACGGCGACAACGCGCAGGAATTCGCCCTCATGGTCGAAGCCGGCATGACGCCGCTCGAAGCGATCACCGCAGCCACCAACAACGCCGCCGCGCACTTCCGACTCGACCACGAGATCGGCACGATCGCACCCGGCAAGGCGGCCGACATCATCGCCGTCGACGGCGACCCGCTGACCAATGTCCGCGAGCTCGAATCCGTCGACTTCGTGATGAAAGGCGGCAAGGTCTACGTCGACTAGGCCACCGCGCGGCGCTTCAACCTATCTGCATCCTGTCCGGCGAGCCGCACATCGCGGCCTGCAATTCTGTTGTTGACACACAAATCCACTAATGAGACATCCGTCTCATTACGCTCAGGCTGTTCCAGCCGAGCCGACAGGAGAAACAGGTCATGGCGCTTAGCCCTGCACAGATGGACCAAAAGTTAGACGAACATTTCGCCTTCGAAGCCGCAGACAATGTCGAAGGCGTGCTCGCCACGCTGTCCGACCATGTCGAGCACGACATCGTCGGCAGTCCCACCGGCCCCACCCACGGTCGCGAAGGCGCTCGCGACTTCTATGTGTCGCTGTTCGCCGACCTCGCTGACGGCAAGGTTGAATCGCTGCGCCGCCTCTATGGCGAGAACTTCATGGTGGATGAGTCGCGTTGGACGGGACGCGCAGTCGGCCACCCCTTCGGCCTCGACGGCCGCGACCGGCCCCTCAGCTTCCGCCTGTTGCACGTGATGGAATTCTCCCCCGAAGGCGACATCCGGCGCGAGAATGTCTGGCTCGATCTCGCCTCGATCATGCAGCAGCTGCCGCAATGACGGCTTCAGCCGAAATAGGCCGGCCGAACCAGCGCCGCCGCACACGCAAGGACCTGCTGGGGGCGGCCGCACGCCTCCTCCGGCAGGGCCGCACGCCCACGCTTGAGGACATTGCAGAGGAAGCCCTTGTTTCGCGGGCCACCGCCTATCGCTACTTTCCAAATCTTGACGCCCTGCTGCTCGAGGCCGGGCTCGACGTCGCCCTCCCCGATCCGGACGACGCTCTGCACGACGCACCGCCCACTGATCCCATCGCCAGGCTCGACCGCGTCGATGCGGTCTTCGAGGAGATGATATCAGCAAACGAGGCGCAACTCCGCCTGATGCTCGCCAAGTCGCTCGAGCGTGTCGTGCGCGACGGGCCGTCCGACGGCCCCGTGCGCCAGAACCGGCGCGCCGACATGATCGCCGCCGCGCTCGAACCCGGCCGCAAGCAGTTCCGGCCGAAGGATCTCGAGACCCTGCAACGCGCGCTCGCGCTGGTCGTCGGCACGGAATCCATGGTCGTGTTCCGCGACGTGCTCTGTCTCGACGATGACGAGGCGCGCAAGGTGCGCCGCTGGGTCATCCGCGCGCTGGTGGCCGCCGCGCTGCGCTAGGCTGGGTAACGCGGCCGCTCTAGAGGTTGAACAACCCAGGATCGCCGCCCTTCGCGGCGATATTCACCGTCACCGTCCGCTCGCCGGCAAACCGCGCCACATAATGCGGCCCGCCCGCCTTCGGCCCCGTGCCCGACAATCCCAGCCCGCCAAACGGCTGCACGCCGACCACAGCGCCGATGATCGACCGGTTCACATAGACATTGCCCGCCGGGACAACGCGCCGGACTGTTTCCGCAAACGAGTCCAGCCGCGAATGAACGCCCAGCGTCAGCCCATACCCCTTCGCCGCCAGCTCTGCGCCCACCGCCTCAACCTCGTCCGGGTCATACCGCACCACGTGCAGCACCGGCCCGAAGACTTCCCTCTGCAACTGCTCCGGCGATGACAGTTCAACGATCGTCGGCGCCACATAGCTCCCCTTGTCGGCGCAGTCGCCAAGATCCATCCGGAACCGCACCTTGGCCTCCGCGCCAATCGCCTCGACATGGGCTTCCAGCATCGCCTGCGCCTCACGATCAATCACCGGCCCGAGGTCAACGCCCGGTCGCCACGGGTCGCCGCATGTCAGCGCCGCGACATTCCCCTCCAGCATGTCGATGATGCGATCCGCCGTCTCATGCGGCAGGTACAACAGGCGCAATGCCGAACATCTCTGCCCCGCCGACCGGAACGCCGACATCACCACGTCATCCACCACCTGCTCGGCCAGCGCCGTGGTGTCGACGAACATCGTATTGATCCCGCCCGTCTCCGCGATCAACGGAACGATCGGCCCATCCTTCGCCGCCAGCGTGCGATGGATGATCTGGGCCACCTCGGTCGACCCGGTAAACGCCACGCCGCCGCACGCCGGATGCTCCACCAGCGCGGCCCCGATCTTCCCGTCGCCGGTCAACAGGTGCAGCGCATCGACCGGCACGCCCGCAGCATGGAACAGCTTCACCGCCTCGAACGCGACCACCGGCGTCTGCTCGGCGGGCTTGGCCAGCACGCAATTGCCCGCCGCCAGCGCCGCCGCGATCTGCCCGGTGAAGATCGCCAGAGGAAAGTTCCAGGGAGAGATGCAGACAAACACGCCCCGCCCGCACATCTCCAGCGTGTTGGTCTCCCCCGCAGGCCCGGGCAGGTCCTTTGGCCCGGAAAAATCCCGCTCCGCATCGTTGGCGTAATACCGGCAGAAATCGATCGCCTCGCGCACCTCGGATACGCCGTCATCCAGCGTCCGCCCGCCTTCGCGCGCGATCAGCACGACCAGCCGGTCGATCTCGCGCTCCATCGCATCCGCCATCCCGCGCAGAATCTCCGCCCGCGCAATCCCGCCCCGCGCATCCCACTCCGGCTGAAACTTCAGCGCCGCCGCATACGCCGCCGCCACGTCCTCATCGCGCGCCATCCGCACCGCGCCGACCTGATGCCCATCCACCGGCGACAACCGCGCCTCGGCCTCGCCGCCCGTCACTTTCCCGCTGACGATGGCGCCCGCCTCGATCACGCCAGCGCCCAGCTGCGCCGCAGCCTCCGCCTCCAGCCGCTCGCGCACCACCGCCCGCGTCAGGTCCACACCCTTCGCATTCCGGCGCGACGGACCGAACAACTCAGGCGGCGCCGCAATCCGCCGATGCCGCATCGGCGCGGCCTCCAGCATCGCGAACGGATCCTCGGCCAGCCGTTCCGGCGGCACATCTTCATCCAGGAACGCATGCACGAACGACGTATTGGCGCCGTTCTCCAAGAGCCGCCGCACGAGGTACGGCAACAGGTCCCGGTGCGCGCCAACCGGCGCATAGACCCGCAACCGCCTTTCATGCGCGCTCGCCGCATAAAGCGACTCGCCCATCCCATGCAGCCGCTGGAATTCGAAGTCTTCGCGCCCCGCCGCCGCCATCATGTTCGCCACCGCCGCCAGCGTATGCGCGTTGTGCGTCGCGAACTGCGGGTAGATCGCAGACCCGGCCTCCACCAGCTTCCGCGCGCATGTCAGGTAGGAAACGTCCGTCGCCGGCTTCGTGGTATAGACCGGGAAGTCCGGATGCCCCTCTATCTGCGACCGCTTGATCTCCGTGTCCCAGTAAGCCCCCTTCACCAGCCGCACCATCAGCCGCCGCCCGGTGCGCTGCGCCAGGTCGGCCAGCCACTCCACCACGCCCGGCGCCCGCTTCTGGTAAGCCTGCACCGCAAGCCCCAGCCCCTGCCAGCCATCCGTCTCCGGCGCCCCCGCCAGCCGCTCCAGCAACTCAAGCGACGGGATCAGCCTGTCGGCCTCCTCGGCGTCCAGCGTCAGGTTGATCTCCGCATCCGCCGCCAGCTTCGCCAGCTCCGCCAGCATCGGATAGAGATTGCGCTGCACCTCCACCGGACGGTCCGCCCGATACATCGGGTCCAGCGCCGACAGCTTGACCGACACGCCGGGCGACACCTCCGACGCCGCACCCACGCTGGCCTGCCCGATCGCCTGAATGGCGTCCGCATAGTTCCGGAAATAGCGCTGCGCATCCGCCTTGGTGCGCGCGCCTTCCCCCAGCATGTCGAACGACTGCGCCGCCGCCTCGCCCTTCTTCACCTGCCGCGCGCCGCGCTCCAGCGCCTCCTTGATGTTGCGGCCCATCACGAACTGCCGCCCCATGATCCGCATCGCCTGCATCGACGCAGCGCGGATCACCGGCTCGCCCGCTTCACGGATCATCCGCCGCACGAACGCCCCCGCATCCTGCTCCGCGTCCTCAGCCGGCCGCACCACCCGGCCCGTCAGCATCAGCCCGATCGTCGAGGCGTTCACCATCAGCGAATCGGAAGACCCGGCGTGATCGCCCCAATCACCGGATGCGATCTTCTCCGCGATCAGCTCATCCGCGGTTTCGCTGTCCGGCACCCGCAACAACGCCTCGGCCAGGCACATCAGCGCCAGGCCCTCGGGGCTCGACAGCCCGTACTCCTCGAGGAACGTCTCCATCATGCCGGACTTGCGTTTCGACGCCCGCGCCGCGACGACAAGCTCCCGCGCCGCCTGCGAAGCCGCCGCCCGCTCAGCCCCGCTCAGCGCCGGCGCCCCCAGCATGGCGCGGATCATCTCGTTCTCGTCGGCGTGCCGCAACCGGTCCAGAGCCCGCAAACCCTCGTTCGGTCCGCCCGTTTCCGCCGTCATTTCCGACACTCCATACACATGAAAGCCGCCGCCTCATTCTGACCTTATCATGGACCTAGCCCCACATCTCCGGTTAAGCCGGGTCAGGGACAGGGCAAATCGCCAGACGCGCCGCAACAGGACGATACATGCGCATCATGCTTGTCACTGACGCCTGGGAACCTCAGGTCAACGGCGTCGTCCGCACCATGAAGCGCGTCATCACCGAGTGCGAGGAGATGGGCCACGTCTGGGAAGTCGTCTCCCCGAGCGATGGCTTCCGGACGATCCCGCTTCCAACCTACAACGAGATCAAGCTCGCCATCGGCGCCAAGTCAGCCATCGAGGAGCGCTTCCTCGAATTCGAACCCGACGCCGTCCACATCGCCACCGAAGGCCCGCTCGGCTGGGCCGCGCGCGCGATCTGCCTGAAACACAAATTCTACACCACCAGCTACCACACCAAGTTCCCGAATACGTCACAGCGCGCCTGCCCTTCATCCCGCTCTGGGCCGGCTACCGCTATGTCCGCGAGTTTCACAAGTATTCCGGCCGGGTCATGGTCGCCACGCAATCCATGCGCGACGAACTGGAGGCGCATGGCTTCAAGAACATCGCGCCCTGGTCGCGCGGCGTCGACACCGACCTGTTCAACCCGATCCACCGCAAGGACGATCGCGGACCCTACGAGGGCCTGCCGCAACCGATCTGGGTCTATGTCGGCCGCGTCGCGGTCGAGAAGAACATTGAATCCTTCCTCGACCTCGATCTCCCCGGCTCCAAGGTCGTGGTCGGCGACGGCCCGCAGCTTGAGGAACTCCGCGCGGACTATCCCAACGCCCACATCGTCGGCGCCAAGTTCACCGAAGACCTCGCCGCGCATTTCGCGAACGCGGACGTCTTCGTCTTCCCCAGCCTCACCGACACGTTCGGCCTGGTTATCCTTGAAGCCATGGGAACCGGCACGCCCGTCGCCGCCTACCCGGCGCCGGGTCCGCGCGACCTCATCCCCGGCTCCAACGCCGGCGCCGTCAACGACGATCTCAAGATCGCCTGCGAGGAGGCGCTCACCATGTCGCGCGACGCGGCGCGCGCCTACGCCGAGACCTATTCGTGGAAAGCCTGCGCCGAGCAATTCCTCGACAACCTCGAACCGCTTCCAGTCCCTGAGCGCCGCCGCTTCTGGCGCCGCCTCGGCAAGCTCCGCAACATCCGCCTGCGCCGCCGCAAGCAGGCGACGACCGCCGAACCGCAGGCAGGCGATGCCACAGCCAAGCCGACGCAGGACGGCGCCAAGCCGCGCGACTCATAGGCAGGATAAGGATCGCCTAGGCTGCGCGACGCGCCGCGCGCGCGCGAAACAGACCGGCGATCAGGTCGAACACGCGCTCCAGAGGCAGCCTGTCCTCATGCACGACGCACTTGCCGTCATCTCGCTGGATCCAGAGCGCCCCGGCGCGGCAGTGCTGCGAATTGTTGACCTGCCCCAGCGCATCGAAATGCGAAGCGAACGCCGCCGTCGCGCCATCGCGCCCCGTCAGCACTGCGTCATCGCCGACCGTAGAGACCAGCCCGCACCAGAACAGCACCCGCGCCCCGTCGCGCCGCCAGGCCATCACAGGCTCGCCGTCGAGCCGCACGTCGTCCAGCGCCTGCCCGAACGCATCAGCCTCGTATTCGCTCGCACAACTCGCCCACGCCTGATGCGTCATCACCGGCTCGAAGGTGATGTCGTCCGGCGCACCGATGAATTCAGCAAAGGCGTCAAAATCCAGCGGCCGGTAGACGAACTTGCCGCCGATATCCTCGTAGCGGAGATTGGCTTCCTGGCTCAGCGCAGACGCAAACACGATCCGGCCATCCGGCTCTACGAGGTTCATCGCCCGCCCGACCAGCTCGTCAAGGTGGCGATAGGACGTCTCGATCGCATCGCCATAGGATTCCATCTCGTCGCGGCTCGGCTGCACCTGATAGGCCTCCGGCTGCATGTGCCGCCAGTACCGATGCTGCATGTAGGCCGCCGAATTGGCAAAGAATGTCGCAAAGTCCGGCCGGCGACTGCGATAGTCTTTCTCGAACACATCCCACATCAGAAGATCGAGAATGATGGCGCGACGCCATCTGAGGTCCCGCTTGCTCGTCCGCTCCTCCGCCAGCTGGCGCACCGCCCTCATCACCATCGTGACCGACAGCCCGCGCCGCATCATGAAGCGCGCAAACCCCATCACCAGCTTGCGGTCAGGCCGCGCCCTGCGATTGGTATGCTCGGTCACGTTGTAGGAAATGAACTCGTGAAACGCGTTGTAGTCCGGATCAGTCGGCTCGACCCGCGACGCCCACGGGTCCGGCAATATGAATACGCCGTCCGAACCCGCGCGCGCATTCAGCGATCCGAACACGAATGTCGAATAGCCCAGCCTGTCCAGCTCGTCCCAGATGCGCGGCGCCTCGATACGATAGCCCTCATCGAGCTCGCGCGCGCCATGCACCTCCTGCGGCTTGCCGGTGTGCAGCGTCACCCACTGCACCCACGGCTCGACATCGGCGTCATCCGTCCACGTCACATGAACGTCGGACCGCGCATGCAGCGCCTTGAAGTTCGGCAGCTGGCCGGCCTCCATCATCCGCTCGACGATGGGCGGGCACAGCTCGTTCAGTTCCAGAAGCAGGACCGGGCGCGTCGAATTGCTGGCGTCATCGTTAACGGCGCGGGCCGCCATGTCGGCAGGCTTGATCACCAGTTGGCTTGCGGTCTCCGGTTTGTCGGTCGCCATGGACTCGTCTCGGCCCTACGCTCGATCGGCGCGCTATTTTCTGCGTAGCAGCCTCGCAAAAATCAAGCCGAATATCCGTGTGCGGAGACGCAAATTCGCCTCGCCCGAACCGCGTGTCGAAACGGCACAATCGTTGCGCAGGAGGCGCATAGAAAGGCTCGCGCTTCGGGCGAAATCCGTGACAGGCCCGAAGCGCCCGAGCCCGTCAGCGCAGCACGTTGCCCTGCTCGTCAACGACCGTCACATCGCCCAGTCCGACGCTGCGCACATCGGCTTCGATCTTGGAAAGGTCGCCGACGATCACCCACACGAGGTTCTGGTCGGGAATGATCTCCCGTCCCGCCAGCCGCACATCGTCCAGCGTCACTTCCCGCAGGCTGTCGGCGTAGGTCTGGAAATAGTCCTCCGGGAAATCGTACGTCACGATCCCCGCCAGCGACGCCCCCACAGCGGCTCCGGTTTCCCAACGGCTCGACAGCCCAAGCACCGCATTGGTCTGCACTTTCTCCAGCTCTTCCGGCGTCGCGGGATTGGACCCCACGACCTCCGTCAGCTCCCGGCGCAATTCTTCCAGCGCTCCCTTCGTCGCATCGGTCTGCACCGGCGCGGTCAGCTGGAACTGGCGCGGCCCCTCGCCGCCGGAAATCCCGGTGCGCGAGCCATACGACCAGCCCTTGTCCTCGCGCAGGTTCATGTTGACCCTGCTGGTGAAATTTCCGCCGAACAGATCGTTGAACAGGCGCTCGCGGAAGTTCGTCTGCGCATCCAGCTCCGGCATGGTCGAGCCCGCCATGATCACCGACTGCAGCGATCCGGGACGGTCGACCAGGTAGACCTGCGCCGCTGCGGGACGCGCCGTACGCTCCACCTCGATCGCCGACATCGGCGCATCGCCCCAGTCGCCGAACTGCGCTTCCAGCTTCGGCAGCATTTCCTCAAGCGTCGTGTCGCCCACCACGATCAGCGTCGCATTGTTCGCGCCGTACCAGTCAGCATGGAATTTCGCGACATCCTCGCGCGTGATCGCCTCGGCCTCTTCAGGCGTCACCGAACGGCCATAGGGATGATCCTCGCCCCAAAGCTTCTCGCCAAGCACCCGCGCAGCGATCGCATTAGGCTGCGACAGGCTCTGGCGAATGCCCTGAACATACTGCGCCTTCTCGCGATTGAAGTCCGCCTCGCGGAACGCCGGCTCGCGCGCCACCTCCGCAAAGATCTCCAGCACCGGATCCAGCGTCACCGTCAGCGACGACATCGAGACCGAAGCGGATTCATTGCCCCCGCCCGTGCCGACGCCGGCGCCCAGCCGGTCCAGCTGGTCGGCGATCTCCAGCGCCGTCCGCGTTTCCGTACCCTCGTCGAGCAGGCTCGCCGACAGCGAGGCCACGCCCTCGTTCACGCTGGCCCAGTCCGGCCCGATCCCGGTATCAATCATCAGCTGGATGTCGACCCGCGGCACGTCGTGCCGCTCCGCCAGCATCACGCGAATGCCATTCGACAATTCTGCCTCGTGATAGTCCGGGAAGGTGGCGTCCGCGACAGAGGTCGGCAGCGGCATCGCCGACCGGTCCACCTTCTCCGCAAACGCCTTGTAATCCTCGAAGGGCAACACCGTCAGCGTATAGGAGCCACGCGTCAGCCACCGGTTCGCCGCCTCCCGCGCGCTCTCGGACGTCACCGCCTGCAGCCGCTCCAGCGAGGTCTTCCATCCATTGGGATCGCCCGTGAACGTCTCCCACGTCGCCAGCAATTGCGCCTTGGCCGGCGCCCGCTCCAGCGAGTCCACCAGCCCGCGCAGCGTACCGACCTTCACCTTCTCCAGCTCAGCCGCCGTCGGCCCTTCCGCCAGCAGCTTGGCCAGCTCTTCGTCGATCGCCTGTTCGATATAGTCCAGATCGGCGTCCGGCTTCGGCACCACCACGATCTGGAACCGCCCGGCAATCTCGCTCTGCCCGTTGGACACGAACACGCCGGTCGCAACCTCCTCGTCATGCACCAGCCGCTTCGTCAGCCGCGCATTGCGGTCCCCCGCCAGCGCCGATGAGATGGCGTCAAGTTGTTCGCCGTCGGGATGGCCCAGTTCCGGCACATGCCAGTTGCGATAGATCCGCGGCTGCGGCACGCGGTCATACATCACCTCGCGCTGGTCAGGCGGCGAATCCGGGATCCAAGATTTCGGATGCGACACCGGCGGCCCCGGCGGCAGTTCGCCGAAATACTGCTCGACCTTGGCCTTGGCTTCTTCCGGCGTGATGTTCCCCGCCAGCACCAGCACAGCGTTCGACGGCCCGTACCACTTGTTGAACCAGTCGCGGACGTCATCCAGCGTCGCCGCCTCGAGGTCCTCCATCGAACCGATCACGGTATGCCCGTAAGGGTGCTCCTCCGGGTACATCGCCGCCACGATATGGTTGTAGACGAGGCCATAGGGCTGGTTCTCGCCCTGCCGCTTCTCGTTCTGCACAACGCCGCGCTGCTCATCCAGCCGCGCCTGGTCCACCGCGCCAAGCAGGTAGCCCATGCGGTCGGACTCGAGCCACAACACCGTATCCAGCGCCTCGGTCGGCACGGTCTGGTAGTAATTCGTACGGTCAGTGCTGGTCGTGCCGTTCTGGTTGGTCGCGCCGATCTGCTGGGTCGCCGCGAAGAAATCGTCGTTGAAGTTTTCCGACCCGTTGAACATCAGGTGCTCGAACAGGTGGGCGAACCCGGACCGCCCGTCCGGCTCGTTCTTCGACCCCACGTGGTAATAGACCTGCACGTTGACGGTCGGGGTGCGGTTGTCCTCGTGGACAACCAGCGTCAGCCCGTTCTCCAGCACGTACTTCGTGAACGGGATATCGACCTCAAGTTCGGAGATCTCGGCCGCCAAAGCGCTCAGCTCGCTGGCCGTCGGATCGGCCTGCGCAGCCGCTGCGCTGACGCCGCCATCCTCCGCACCCATGCTCGCACAGCCAGCAAGCCCCATCGCCGTCCCCGCCAGCAACACGCTGCGCAACCCTAGGCCCTTGAATTTCCTGACCATCCCAATCTCCTTATTTCTTGGGACCCTAGCCTCGCCAATCACCAAGCGAAACTCCATCGCAGGACCGTGAATGCGAATTTTTCAGGTTTCCGCAGCGAATGGATTTGGGGCGGAAACTGATTGTTTACAGGGGAGTTCTATTCCCCTATATCGCGCTTGCCGGCGGACATCGGCTCGAGGCTCTGCGCCTTGATTCCACGTGGCGTCTGAACTTTCCTTACGGGGTTTGGATGACGTGTGCGGGTTGAGAGGCAGACTTAAACGAGACGAAGGCCCGTACTAACGCCGGATTGGGTTAACTACATACAGGGGGTTTCGTGAATTGCTCACGTACCAAACGCCCCTGGACCTGGTCCGGGATAGACTCCCCGAAAAGCCGGTCGCCTGTGTGCGTCCGGATCGGGTGGCTCTAGCCGCTGACTGGTTCCAGGAAAACTTTCCGGGCGAAGTGCTCTACGCTGTGAAGGCGAACGCTTCGAATTGGGCGCTAGATGCAATCCACGCAGCGGGTCTGCGCTGGTTTGACGTGGCGTCGGAAAACGAGATCGAGCTGATCGCCTCGCGGTTTCCAGCCGCGACCATGGCGTTCATGCATCCGGTGAAATCGCGCCGGGCGATTGAGCGCGCCTACTTCCAGTACGGCGTCCGCATCTTTGCGCTCGACTGCGAAGCGGAGCTCGCCAAGATCGTCGCCGCCACGAATGGCGCGAAGGATCTCACGCTCATCGTTCGTCTCGCCGTGTCGAACTCCGAGGCTGGCCTGCCGATCGCGGGCAAGTTCGGCGCAACCCGCGACGACGCGCCGGCGCTGCTCCAGTCCGCCCGCCGTTATGCGGACGAGCTTGGCGTATCCTTCCACGTCGGTTCGCAATGCATGAGCCCGTCCGCCTTCCGCGACGCCATGAACCTCGCCTCAAGCATCATTCTCGACGCGGCGGTCACCGTGGACATCGTCGATGTCGGCGGCGGCTTCCCCTCCGCCTATCCGGGCATGACGCCGCCGGACCTGAAACACTACATCGACGTGATCGAGGAGTGCTTCGAGGAAATGCCGGTTCTCGAGAACGCCGACCTGTGGTGCGAACCCGGTCGTGCGCTCGTGGCTGAATCCACCTCGATCCTCGCAAAGGTTGAGCTGGCCAAGGACGGCGCCCTCTACATCAACGACGGCTCCTACGGGAACCTCTTCGATGCGACGCACTGCAAGTGGCCCTTCCCGATCAAGGCCCACCGCGCAGCCGGCGCCTTCGAAGGCGAAGAGAAGGAATTCAAGCTCTTCGGCCCGACCTGCGACGCCATCGATACGCTCGAAGGCCCGTGGCTTCTGCCCGCGGACATCAACGAAGGCGACTATGTCGAGATCGGCATGATCGGCGCCTATGGCGTCGCCATGGCGACCCGCTTCAACGGCTTCGGCGAAACCGACACCATCGTCGTCAAGGACGCCCCCTGGTCCTCGATGTACGCTGAAGTCGAAAAGCCCGAAACCAACGTCGTGCCCTTCCCCAAGAAGCGCCGCATCCGCGGCGGCCAGCGCCGCGGCTGGTAACAGCGACAAACCAGAACAACCCAAAAGGGCGGCGAACCATCGCCGCCCTTGTTCTTGTTCCCCGGCGCCGCACCCAACCCCACCCAAAAATGTCATTCCGGGCGAAGCGCAGCGCAGACCCGGAACCCAGCGCCCCGCAGCAACTCAAAATTGTCATCCCGGACAAGCGCAGCGCGATCCGGGATCCATTCTGCAACATTCGGATTCGCGGATAGATGGATCCCGCATCTCCGCTGCGCTGCGTGCGGGATGACAAGAAGGGGTGAGGACAGATCGCAAACAATCCAACACCCCTGCCACCACACTACACTCCACAAATCGCGCTTCACGAAGGGCAGGCCAACCAACCTGAAGCGCGAGGCGAAACGTCCGCGCCAGCGAGCAGGGTCCACACCACCCTGCAAGCAGCGAAGACCGACCGCCGCGGGCGCGCTGGCGACAGCAAACCTCGACTACGAACGACAAACCAAAAGCTGAAGCCAGCGCCCCGCGCCCTTCACATCAGCAACAAGGAACCCGATCACCCCCAAAATCCCACTTGCCGACAACTTCGCTCAGGCAGATATTCTGGCGCATCGACATTTGGGGACATCGAAGACCATGAAAACCGCAAGCCTCGTCTGCATTGTGCTGGCGCTGGGCGCGAGCGCGTGCACGCCGTCCGAGCCCGCATCAACAACCGCACCGACCACCGCACCGATCACCGCAACCGCCGAACCGACCGCTCTGGCCGGCGACGCGCTGGTCGAGCGCGGCGAATACCTCGTCACAGGACTGCTCGGCTGCAATGACTGCCATACGCCAATGAGCCCGACAGGACCCGACATGTCCAAATCCCTGCAGGGCGCAGACCTCATCTTCGCCCCGCTGATCGACATGCCCTGGGCGCCCCACGCGCCCGCCCTCGCAGGCCTGCCCGACGGCTATGACGCAGAGCAATTCGCCCACTTCCTGCAGACCGGAGAAAAATCCGTCGGCGGGATGACGATGCCGCCCATGCCGCCCTTCCGGCTCAACGCCGAGGACGCGCGCGCCGCGACCGCCTACATCGCATCTCTTCCGAAACCGGCCTGACCGGGAACCTCAGGCCCGTTCGGGCCCATAAACATCGCCGCCGGCGTCGCAGTAATCCCGCAGGATCTGCGCGCCGCGCTCGCGCATCAGCCCGTCGCGAAACTTCACGCCGCGCGCCTCCATGGCCGCGCGCAAATCTCCCGCGCCCTCGCCCTCGTTGAACCCCACAGCCTCGGCGTCTTCCTTCAAGGCCGCGCAGACAACGCGCTCGATCCCCGCCCAGTGCACCGCGCCAAGGCACATGATGCACGGCTCGCACGACGCATAGAGCGTCCGCCGCCCCGTCGCCTCTCCCCCTTCCGCCGCCAGCATCAGCGCAACCGTCTCCGCATGCAGAACGGCGTTGCCCGTCGTCGGCGCGAGATTGACGCCCAGCGCCAGCACGCGCCCGGTCTCATCATCCAGCACCAGGGCCCCGAAAGGACCGCCGGTCTCTTCGGCGACGTTGCGCTCCGTGAGCGCGAGAACCAGCGCCATGCACGCCTCGTCATCCGCCATGGCGCCTTCGGGCGTCAGTTCAGACACCCAGTCAGGCAGACGCACATTGCATTGTTTGGGACAGGCGGCGTCGGGATGCTGGTTCATGACGCGAAGCTAGATCAACCCAGCCGATAGGCGAAGTCCTCATAGCCGAACGACTTGATCAGCTCATACCTGCCGTCCTCCCACAGGACGCCCAAATCCGGCAGCGGCGCGCCATTGAACGTGTTGTTCTTCACGAACGAATACTGCGCCATGTCCTCGAAGATCAGCCGGTCGCCCGGCTTCAGCTTCTCATCGAAGGAATACGATCCGATCACATCGCCCGTCATGCAGGTCTTGCCGCCCAGAACCACATCATGCGCCTTCGCCCCCGGTGAGCCGGCGCCGACGATGCGCGGCGTGTACGGCACCTCCAGCACATCCGGCATGTGGCACGACGCAGACGCATCAAGGATCGCAAGGTCGACGCCATTGCGATGCGTATCCACCACGGTCGAGACCAGATAGCCCGCATCGACCACCAGCCCGCCGCCGGGTTCGAGATAGGCCTGCACGCCGAACCGGTCCTGAAACGCCTTCAGCGCGCCGATCAGTCCCGCAACTTCATAGCCCGGCTTGTTCAGGAAATGCCCGCCCCCGAAATTCACGGACGAGACCTTCTGCACATACTCACCGAAGTCTGCCGCGATCTTCTCGATCAGGCCAACCGACCCGTCGGCCATCGACTCGCACAGCGCATGCGCATGCAGCGTATCGACAAGATCCCAGTCGACGCCCGCGAGCTCGCTCGCAACCTCGCCAAACCGCGAACCGGGCGCGCACGGATCGTAAAGCTCCCCGCCCAGCGTCGCATTCGAATAGCCCGGGTTGATCCGCAGCGCGACATGCTGCCCCCGCGCCTTCGCCGCCGGCCCATACTTCGCCAGCTGCTTCGCGGAGTTGAAATAGACATGGTCCGCCACCCCCTCCAGCACCGCGAACTCTTCGTCGGTGTACGCCGGCGAATAGACATGCACCTCCTTCGAGGCGTCGTCCGGCGCAAACGTCTCCTTCGCAAGCTTCGCCTCATAAAGCCCCGACGCCGTCGTCCCATCCAGATACTCGGCCATCACCGGAAACACCGCCGGCATCGCAAACGACTTCGTCGCCAGCAGCACCTTCGCCCCCGACGCCTCGCGCACGTGCGCAGCCGTCTCGAGGTTCGCTCGCAGCTTCGCGACATCGATCACATAGGCAGGGGTCTGGATGCTGGAAGGTAGCCGGATCGCCATTCAAACCTGACTTTCTGGATTGCTGACGCCGCAAGCGCGTCATCGCGGTTGAACTCTCGCCCACAACTTAGGACACTCGCCGCGCCAGATACAGAGCGTGAAGGCCGCCGATGTCCGAGGACAAGACCGTATTCTACACCTCCGCGCCAACCGGCGACCTGCCGACCATGCTCGTGGGCAAGGTCAACCTGAAACCAGGCGCTCCCCAGAAGCGGGCGCCCGCGCCCGCCCCGGTCGCCGCTGCGCCCCACGACGTCGACAACCCCACCATCTTCGCCCCCGCGCCCTCCGCCTCTCCATGGGAACCCGCGCCGCAGGGCATTTCCGGCGATTCAGCGCTCGAGCCCGACGGCATCTCGGTTGAACTGTCCGACGACGGCGCCGACTACTTCGCCGATAAGGAAGCGTCGGACAATTTCTGGGACGACGTCACCCTCCCGCCCCTCGACGAAGTCGCCCCGCCGCCCGCACCCGCAGCCCCGCCCGGCGAGGACAGAAACGATTCCCGCGCCGTCGCCACCATGCTCGTGGACGTCGATCGGTCTCACCCCGCCTTCCAGCAGACGCGTACGCCCCTGCCGGTCGGCGCGAGACTGGAGAAATACGAGGTCACAAGCTGCATCTCCGACGGCGGCTTCGCGCTCGTCTATGAGGCTCAGCACCACCTGCTTGAGAGCAAGGTCGTGGTGAAGGAGAACTTCCCCGAGCCCGCCGGCCGCCTTGAAGACGGCACGGTCGTGATCTCGAAAATCTACGAGGATCAGGCGAAGAACGAAAACCTCTGGAACTGGTTCGAATACATCTTCTCGCGGGAAGCCCGCGCGCTCTCCAGGCTGCGCCACGAAAACATCGTCCGCCTGTACGACTACGCCCGGGCCAACAACACGCACTACATCATCATGGAGCACGTCGACGGCGATCGCCTGTCCGACTACGCGCGTAATCTCGGCCCCGATCTCAACGAACAGCGCATCCGCCAGATCACAGCCGAGCTCTGCAACGCCCTCGACCACATCCACGCCAGCGGCCTGATCCACCTCGACGTCAAACCCGCCAACATCATCATCGAACGTAATTCAGGCCGCACCACGCTCGTCGATTTCGGCTCCGCGCTCGCCGCCGACGACATTGCGCAATACAAGCCGATCGTGACGCCCGGCTACTCGCCGCCCGAACTCTACGGAAACGCCAGCGCCCCGATAAGCGCCGCCTCCGACATCTACGCCCTCGGCGCCACGCTCTATTCCGCGCTCACGGGCAACCGCCCGCCCGACGCCCAGCAGCGCGCGAACGGCGAAGCGCTGGCCGAAATCCAGACGCTCATCAACACGCGCTTCCGCTTTTCCGACCGCCTCTACGACACCATCAATCGCTCGCTCGCACTCGATCCGGCCGCCCGTCCGGCCAGCGCGCAGGACTTCTACAATTCGGCCTTCGGCGCCGAGCGTCCGAAGATCTCCGGCTACAGCCCGCAACCAATGGGCGACCGCATCTTCCTGTCCTACCGCCGCGGCGACAAACCCCATTTCACCGGCCGGCTGCTCGACCGGCTCTCCCTGCGCTTCGGCGAGCACAACGTCTTCCACGACGCCAGCTCGATCGAGGCCGGCGTCGACTTCTGGAAAGAGATCCGCACCCAGATGTCGCAATGCGCGGTCGTCGTGCCGGTGATCGGACCGGACTGGCTCCAGCTCCTGAAGTCACGGCGCAAGTCCGGCGGCGGCGTCACGGATTACGTCACCGCCGAACTCAAGACCGCGCTGGATCTAAACCTGCCGGTCATTCCCGTTCTGGTGGACGGCGCCGCCATGCCAGCGAAACGCCATCTGCCAAAGGAAATCCGCCAGATCGCGGACCTCAACGCCATCATGTTCAACTCCGCGCCCGCCTTCCACAGCGGCGCAGAAAACCTCATCGCCGCCATCCTCGCCTTTCTTGACGAGTAGCATCACCGCGCGGGTCATGAGGCGTAGCTCACCACCTCGAACTCGATGCCGTTGTCATCGAAGAAGTAGAACCGGCGCCCCGGGTCATAATCGTCGTGCCCGAACGGCTCCAGTCCCGCCGCCTTCACCCGGCCCTCGACCGCATCAAGATCGTCCACCAGACACCGATATGGTTCATCGGCGCGCCCTTGCTGAACGCCTTGCCCAGCGGCTTGCCCGGCTCGCGTGAGTAGACGGCAAGATAGGTATCCTCCTCCCCCACGTGCACGCTCAGCCCGCCCATCATCGACGGCCCCTTCCAGCGCACCTTCCATCCGAAGAACTCGACCAGCATTGCAGCGGTCTTCTCCGGATCGCTTACCGTGATGTTCACATGCTCCAGCCTGCCCACGCCCATATCAGATCTCCTTGTTTGTCTGTTGCGTGAACCAGTCGTACAATCTCAACCTAACTTGAGATCAAGCGCACTTTCCGGATTCTTTCAGATGCCCGCCCAGCTCATCACCATCGGTGAAATCTCGCGCCGCACCGGCCTCGCCGTCTCAGCTATCCGCTTCTACGAGGAGAAGGGCTTCATCGAGCCGATCCGCAATTCCGGGGGCCACCGGCGCTTCCTGCGCTCGGACATCCGCCGCCTCTCGCTGGTCATGGTCGCACAGAAGCTCGGCTTCTCGCTCGCCGAGATCGCCGAGGAAATGCACGCCCTCCCCATGGGCCGCGCCCCGACCAAACAGGACTGGAGCCGCGTCTCCACCCGCCTGCGCGCCCGCATCAGCGACCGCATCGCCCGTCTCGAACGCCTGCGCGAAACGCTCGATGGCTGCATCGGCTGCGGCTGCCTCTCGGTCTCCGCCTGCAAGCTCTACAACCCCGACGATCAGATCGCACAGAAGGGGCCAGGACCAAGGTTCGCGCTGGGCGATCGCGCAACGCGCCGAAACGACTGATTAACCCGCCGCCCGCGTCCAGCCTGAACCGCCAGCGCGCCCGCGCGCGCCCCATCCGTAAACCGTCTGTTTAAGATGTCAGCCGCGATTGCCCCGCTCCGGAAGGCCTCTGTTATCCAAAATCTGGTACATAAGGGATGAGAAATGCACCGGGCGGTGCAGAGCAGGTACAGTGTTCGGCCATCCTATCCACGACCTGATCAAGCGCGCTGCCGCCGCGATTGCTGCGGCGGGCGTCGCCGTACACCTGTCGCTTGCCATTGCGCAGGAGCCTCAAGAACCCGCGCCGCCCACAACGCCCGCAGCTGAGACGACTCCGCAGGAAACGCCGCTCGCGGCGCAGGCAGCCGCCATCGACGACCTGCTCGCCGGCGACCTCTCGCTCGACGTCGACGCCCGCTCGCTGTTTGAACTGCCGGAAGGCGATGCAGGCCGCAACGTCTACCGCCTGACGCTGCAGTACCTCAACAACCCAGAGCTGCTGAGCGAGCCAGCAGACGCAGAATCCAACGCAGCAGCGCCCCGGCGCGGACGCGCTCGCCCGCGCCGAGGCCCGCTTCTACCTCCTGCCCGACGAGCAACAGGCCGAACTGCTCGCGCGCCACGAGGAGCAGCGCCAGGCCGCAGCGGACATCGCAAACGCCGACGCAGCTCTGCAGGCGGAGCTCGACGAGGTGCGCGCCCGCGCCGACGCCATTGAGAACTTCCTCCAGGGCGAACCGGCCGACCTCGACCGGCTCAACTTCACCCAATCAGTCGCACCTCTCGCGGATGCAGACCGCCGCCAGCGCATTCTCTCCGAGGTGAACCCGCCCGACACAGCCGCTTCCGAACCGCCCCCCGAGACAGAAACCCCGCCCAGCGAGGCGCCAGCCGATCCAGACGAGGCGACCGACGAGACAACCGGCGAGACCCCGGCTGAAACGGGCCTCGAACAGGAACTCGCCGCAGAACAGGCGCGTCTCGATAGCCTGATCGGCCGCTACCTCGCCCTCAGCAGCGCCGACTACCAGCGTCTCCTCGCTCTCCAATCAACCTCCACCAACGAGCTAGCCAGCGTCGCCGAAGCCGAGGCGCAGGCCGCCGAAGCCGCCCGCCTTGCCGAAGAAGCCGCAGCCGCCGCCGAACGCGCCGCCACCGAAGCCGCCCGACTCGTCGCTCAGGAAAGCGGCCGCCTCCAGGAATGGCGCCAGGAGCAGGCCCGCTTCGAGGGACAGCTCGCCAGCCGCGGCGACGTCACCAGCCAGCTTGAAGAACAGACTCTCCGCTATCGCCGCGAAGTGCGCGAACTCGACGAGCTGCCGCGCTATGCCGCCAGCCGCTCCAGCGCCGCCGATGCGCTCTACGCAAGGCTCGTCGAAGACCTGAAGAGCATCCGCCAGCGGCTTGCGGCATCGCTCGACGCCCCGCGCTCGGAGTCTGCAACCGCGCTCATGCCGCCGGACCTCGACCCCGGCCTCTCCGAAGCCTTCGAGGGCGCCGACGCCGTCGCCGCGCTGCACGCCGATCTGATCGCCAACGCCCAGCGCCTCTCGACAGCTGACGCCTCCATGCGCGCGAGCGAACGCGACGCCCTCTACAAGGCGATGCTCGACCTCAACGACATCCGCCTCATGATGATCGGCGAGCTGTCGGGCGATCTGCGGTCCGACATCGTGGGCTTCGGCGAAGCCGGTATCGCCCAGGTCGGCCGCGAGCTGAACCAGATCGGCCTGATCGTCCGCTACAGCTTCTCCAACGCCGGAGCGCTGGCCGGGGAGGCGGCGCGCCCGATCTTCAACCCGACCCCAAGCTTCATCTTCGGCCTCATCCAGATCGCCATCCTCGCCCTCGCCTTCCGCGCCTGGCGCTCCGCCGGCGGCAGTATCCTCTCCGAGCTGCAGCGCACCTACGCCACGCGCCGCCCCGCCACCGTCGTCTCCGCCTTCAGCGCCGCAGCGCTCGGCTACATCCGGGACGTGCGTCGCCCGCTGGAATGGCTCGCCTTCGCCCTCCTCCTGCGCTGGATCCTCAACGACATCCTGCCCTTCCCCGGCGACGATCTGATCTGGACGATCACCATCGGCGTGCTGGCCGCCATCTCGCTGGTGACGATGGCGGACCGCCTCGTCAGGTCCTCCCCCCTCAAGGACCCCTGGGCCCCGACCCGCGTGCGCTCCCTGCAGCTGATCGCCGGATCGATTGCCGGCGTCGTGCTGCTGCTCGCCCTCACCGCGGAAACTGTCGGCCGCGGCGCGATATACAGCTGGATTCTCAAGGCCTGCTGGCTGCTGGCCCCGATCGTCGCCATCCTCCTCTCGTGGTGGTGGCGCGACCGCATCTTCGCCCTGGCCGAGGTCGGCAAGGGTTCCGACGCCATCCTCAGCTGGGCGGTCAAGCATCGCACCGGCGCGCTTGGCCATATCGCGCGCCTGCTGGCCGGCGCAGTCCTTCTGGTCCGCGGCGCCGTCGAGATCGTGAAATCACGCATCAAGGACATCGCCCTCATCCGTGAAATCACCGACCAGCGCAGCGAAAAGCTGGCGGCCGAACAGGCCGCCGCAGACGAAGCCAGCGGCCGCTACCAGGATCTCAGCGACGAAGACTACGAGGCGCTCGCCCCCCACCGCGCCCCCGAAATCGAAAACCCGGCCGACCGCTCACCCGAAGATCTCGACCTGCCGGATCTATCGCCCGGCAAGATCATCGCCGTCGTCGGCGAACGCGGCCTCGGCAAGTCGACCGCGCTGCGCGATCTCGTCCGCGACCTCGATCCGGCAAACGTTCTCTACATACACTTCGAAGGCGGCGGTCTGCGCGGCCTGCTCTCGAAGCTCGCCGCGTCCTTCAAGGTCGAGGCAAACGAATCTGCGGTCCTCGAAGCGATCGAGAACAGCAACCTCGAAGCCATCGCAATCGACGACTTCCATCGCCTGTTCGTCCCGGCGATCGGCGGCCTTGCCGACTTCGACCGCTTCGTGTCGATGGCCCGCACCTGCGCCTCCTCGACGGCATGGGCCTTCGGCATCGGCGGCCCCGCCATGACCTATATCGGCCGCGCCCGCTCGGATCATTCGCTGTTCGACGAGATCGCCTTCCTCCCGCGCTGGGATGCCGACCAGCTGCGCGCCTCATCGAACGCCGCACCAAGCGGCTCGGCATCAAGCCGGTCTTCGATCTGCGCAACGAAGCCGCGCTGTCCATGTTCAACTCCGACCTGCCGCCGGAAGAGCGGGTGAAACGCGCCTACTTCGAAAAGCTCGAAGACCTCTCCAAGGGCAATCCCGCGATCGCGCTCGACATCTGGCGCCAGTCGCTCTTCATCAACCGCTTCACCAGCCAGACCGAGGTCCGCACCTATTCCGGCCCCTCCACCGACGACCTGTCCTCCATGCCGGAAGCCACCCTGTTCGTCCTGCGCGCCATGATGCAGATGGAAGTCGCCACCCTGGAATCCCTGCGCTGGTCAACCGACCTCGACGCCGGTCTCATCTCCGAAGCGCTGCGACGCCTCGTGCGCCAGGAAGTGATCGGCGAGTTCTCTGACGGCTACCGCATCAGGCTTCACTGGTACCGCGCCGCCGAACGCGTGCTGGAGCGTCGCAATCTCGTGGTGAGGGCTGCAGCATGAACAAGCTCATCCTGAACCTCGCCCGCATCGCGCCAGCCGCGCTTCTCGCCGTCGCCCCCGCTTCCGCACAGGCGGTCAGCGATCTCGACGCCGTCTCCCAGCTCGCCAACCTCGTCCGCTGGAGCGGCGTGGTGACATCGATCTTCGTCGTCGCCGGCGCCTGGATGCTGATGCGCGTCGCAGGCGGCTTCGTATCGGGTCTCAGCTCCCGCTTCACGGCGCGCCGGCTTCTGTTCAAGAAGGTGCAGACGATCATCCAGTTCCTGGTGTTCGTCATCATCACCATCGTGGTGGTCACGCTCTCCTTCGAGATCGACCAGACCGTCCTTGCAGTCATCGGCGGGTCGATCGCCGTCGCCGTCGGCTTCGCGGTCAAGGACCTCGTCGCCTCCTTCATCGCCGGCATCATCATCCTGATCGACCGGCCCTTCCAGGTCGGCGACCGCGTCGACTTCGGCGGCTTCTACGGCGACATCACGGCTATAGGCCTGCGCTCGGTCCGTCTGCAGACGCTCGACGACAACACCGTCACGATCCCCAACTCGAAATTTCTCAGCGACATCACCTCGTCAGGAAACTTCGGCGCCCTCGACATGCAGATCGTGATGGATTTCCACATCGCGATAGATCAGGACTTCGACCGCGCCCGCGAGATCGTCCGTGAAGCCGCCCTGTCCAGCCGCTACGTCTTCCTGTCGAAACCCATCGTCGTGCTGGTCACGCAGGAAGCCTCCACCGCGCTCGTCTCCGTGCGCCTCCGGCTCAAGGCCTACGTCCTCGACGCCAAGTACGAAAAGACCTTCGAAACCGACGTCAACCTCCGCGTCCTCCGCGCCTTCCGCAACGAAGGCATCAGCGCTCCGCAACTGACTCCAGGCGCGATCGCTGCGGCTTAGTCACGTCGGGATCTGCTGCAGACCATACAAACCTGAAGGCGGCGCGGCGGCGAGAGGACCCGCGACAGGGTTCGCGGCAATGGCCGGAAACGGCGGTGAGTTCAATTGGTCGTCGCTCGCCAGACGATCAATCATTGCGTAACCAACCTGTTACGAATAACATGGCGACTTCAGCAACCAAATGGAGACGGAAATGGGTCTTCAGATTGGTACGCTCGCCGTCAGGCGAAGCATCTTCATTCGAGCAAATCCGGAGCGCGTCTGGCAGGAGTTCGCCAGCGCAGATCGCATAGCAGCCTGGCTCGACCGAGGTCACACGCTGCACTCAATTGATCCGCGTCCTGGCGGAGAAGTGGACTTTAGCGTGGAAGTCGACGGCAAGCGTCGATTCTTTGGGGGCTCGGTCGTAGTCTATGATCGCGAATGCGAGATGTCCTTCCAGATTGCGTGGAGGGAGCCATGGGAAGCGGATTTCTCAACGGCGACACCCAGTTTCTGGACGTTTCGGCTAACCCCACTCTACGGCGGCACACAAGTTGAGATCTTCCATCACGGATTCGAGCAGGCTGGCGCGCTCGCGGCCGACCTTCTCGAAGGTTATGAGGAAGGGTGGGACATCAAGCACCTCAAGGCCCTGCGAGGACTGATTGAGGCCTCGTAGAGGTGTTTACGTCGCGCCGGCCGATCCGACCCGTCGCGAAATTCTTGAAGCGCTCCGCGACCAGGGAGCGCTGAACGCCGGCGATATCGCCGCTCGCTTCCAGAAGGTTTCACGCCCGGGGATTTCCCGTCACCTGCGCGTTCTGCTTGAGTGCGGGCTTGTTCAAGTTCTTTCGCAGGGGCGGCAACAAATCTACGCTCTTGATCCGACGCTGATCGCTGGCGTCCGGGACGGGTGGCTGTCCACTTTCGACAAGGCCGACGTCGCCGCCCCCAAAGCCTTGCGAAGGCGCGCCGAGCAAGAGGGTAGCCGTTAGATTTGCGAACTCAGGCTGCCGAGGCAATCGGCGACTTTCAGCCTCATCGTCCGCGAATGCAGGCTTCAGTCGATCACTCCGGCCGCCCAGACTGGAACAGGCCCCCTCAAGTCTCCACAGCAAACAGCTCAGCCTGATCCTCGCGCGAGATTTCCTTCATCTCCCACGGCAGGCCCTGCTTGCCGATCTCGTCCATGAACGGCTTTGACGGCAGCTGCTCGACGTTGAAGACGCCGCCCTGCACCGGCCACTCGCCGCGGAACAGCATCATCGCGCCAACCACGGGCGGCACGCCGGTCGTATAGCTCACCGCCTGCGCCTTCACTTCCTTCCACGCTTCGGCGTGATCCGACACGTTCCAGATGAAAGCGATCTTCTCCTTGCCGTCCTTCTTCCCGCGGAAGATGCAGCCGATCGACGTCTTGCCGGTGTAGTTCTCGCCCAGCGAGGACGGCGGCGGCAGCAGGTCCTTGAGGAATTCCATCGGGATGATCTTCATCCCCTTGTGCTCCACCGGATCGATGCGCGTCATGCCGATCCCCGTCAGCACGTCGAGGTGCTTGATGTACTCATCGCCGAACGTCATCCAGAACCGGATCTGCTTCAGCCCCTTGATGTTCTCAACGAGGCTCTCCTCCTCCTCGTGATAGATCAGGTACGACTTGCGCTGCCCCACTTCGGGATAGTCGACCATGCAGGAGATCGACAGCGGATCGATCTCGATCCACTCGCCCTCCTTCCAGTACTTCCCGCGCTGGGTCACTTCGCGCAGGTTGATCTCCGGGTTGAAGTTGGTCGCAAACCCCTGCCCGTGATCGCCCGCATTGCAGTCGACAATGTCGATGTGGCTGATCTCGTCGAACAGGAATTCCTGCGCATAGGCGCAATAGATATTCGACTGCCCGGGATCGAACCCGCAGCCGAGGATCGCCATGATCCCCTTCTCTTTGTACTTGTCGTGGTACGGCCACTGCCACTTGTAGGTGAACTTGGCTTCCTCGCGCGGCTCGTAATTCGCCGTATCCATGTAGTGCACGCCCGCCTCAAGGCACGCATCCATGATCGGCAGGTCCTGGTACGGCAACGCCATGTTGATCACGAGATCAGGCTTCACCTTCTTCAGGAGCGCAACCGTCGCGGCCACGTCATCCGCATCGACCTGATGGCAATGCACCTCGCCCTTACACAGCGCCGCCGCCTTCTCGCAGCTCTCGATCCGCCGCGAAGCCAGATGGATCGTCTTGAACACGTCCCGGTTCATGGCGCATTTCTGCACCGTCACGGACCCAGCCGCGCCCGCGCCGATGATCAAAACCGTATCCATATCCATGCCTCTCCTGACCTGTCCGGCCCACCCGACATCGCCGGTCTAGAGCCTTACCCCAGAACTGAAAACCGGGTTTGCAAAATCGGAGGCCATTTTCGCCTCCACCGGTCGGCTTTGTCGTGGTTTCAAGTCTTGCGGAATGACCGCGCGCGTGATTCCGTGCCCCGCAGAACGATCCGCAGGAGACCGACCCATGATCGGCTACACGACAATCGGCGCCAACGACCTCGACAAGGCGCTCGCCTTCTACGACCCACTGATGGAAGTCGTCGGCGGCCGGCGCGCGATGGAAATCGACAACGGCCAGCTTTACGGGTTCAGCCAGGGCGCCTTCTTCGGCGTCGTCACCCCCTTCGACAAAAAGGCGGCGACCGCAGGCAACGGCACGATGATCGCGCTCAGTGTCGGATCGAACGAGAAGGTCGACGCCGCCCACGCCAAAGCGCTCGAACTCGGCGCCGCAGATGAAGGCGAACCGGGCCTGCGCACCGACAACTTCTACGGCGCCTACTTCCGCGACCCTGACGGCAACAAGATCTGCGTCTTCCACATGGGGTAGCGCACGGGCTGGCCCAGGGGCTGAAGTAGACTAGTTCTGCAGCAGCAGGTCTTCGCTCAGCTTCTTGATCGAATTCTTCTGCGCGGCGTTGGGCGGTCCGCCCCGCTCGGCCGCGGCGATCGCCATGTCGATCAATTGCCTGCGCTCTTTTTCGCCCAGCGAATTGCGCCACAGCGGCTTGAAGCGCCGGATCACCTCGTTGACGTCGGCGACCTGCGCGCTGGCCCAGGCCGCGAAGGCGATCGCCTCGTCCCGGTCGCGTTCATTGAGCTGGCAGACTTTCTCGAGCTGGGCGTCGATCACCTCTTCATCGGCGCGCATCACCGGCCCCTTCAGGGTGGCCAGCGAATACATCAGCGTCGCCGCCGCGGTCCCGGCGTCCTGCACGCTCGACAGAACGGAACTCCCGGCCCGCTGGTTGAACCGGGCGCGGTTATACGCCCCGCGTGCATGGGATGCGAAATCGATCACCTTGGCGGTTGCATCGCTCGCCCGCTTGGCGCGCCACAGCCAGGCGCCTACGCCCAGCAAGATCCCGACAATGACCGCAACGACCGACATCGAGGTTCCAGAAAAGCCAGATGCTTCCAGACCAACTATTCAACCGGCGCCGCACGGCGTCAATTGACGACAACGTGCGCGTTCCAGTCAGGCGGTCAGATGCCGATCAGCTGCCGGCGACGGCCGCCTGCTTCCGGGCGAGGTCGTCCAGCGCCGAACGCGCTTCGCCATCGCTCTCGGCCTTTCCGCCATCCTGCGACGGGCGGCGGCGTCCACGCCGGCGGCGCGGCTTGCTCTCGCCGTCATCGCCGCCGTCATCGGTCTTGTCAGACCCGGCTTCGCTGGCGGCGGCCTCGTCCTCGGTCTCCGCTTCAGCTTCCGCGTTGACCACTTCCGCCTCGTTGGCGTTGCCCTCGTCGTCGCCATCGCCGCGCTGCTGGTTGTCCTGCTGCTGACCCGGCAACCGGTCCTTCGGCATCGTCGCAGCCAGGATGCGGAAATAGTGCTCAGCGTGCTGCATCAGGTTCTCGTAGCGAACCCGGTCACCCGAAGACTGCGCATCGCGCGCATACTGAAGGTATTTTTCGTGAATCTGGGCGGCCGTACCCCGGATCTTGACCTCCGGGCCATTGCTCTCATGCGGACGGTTGCCCGGATTTCCACCAGACTTGCGACCACGCCCCCGCTGACGCTTCATCAATTCATCCTGTTTCTAGAATTTCGTCCCCTACGGACGAAAACAGCTCCGCAAATTTGCAGAAACGTGGAACTCGGGCAGATGGGCGTTCCGTGAACACCTAAGCAATAGCCTGCAAGTTCTTGTTTCAAACGCTAGCGTGTTTGACCCAGTCCGCCAAGCCCAAATCTGCACCGATTCGAGTGAAAACCAACCCGTCCCGCCTTGGGACAAGCCTTATCTTTCGGGCCGCCTGGCCGACACCACCCGGTAATTCCCGCCCAGGTCCGTACGGCGGCTGATCTCCCGCCAGCCCCCCGCCGCGGCCATCTCCAACACCGCCTCGGTCTGGTCAAAACCGACCTCCAGCGCCAGCCAGCCGCCGGTCCGCAGATAGCCCGGCGCCGCCGCCAGGATCGACCGGACCGCATCCAGCCCGTCCTCGCCGCCATCCAGCGCCAGCGCCGGATCGAACGTCCGCACCTCAGCCGCCAGTTCCGGAATGACGTCCCGCCGGATGTAAGGCGGGTTGGACACCACAACGTCGAAAGACCCTCGGCTGCATCCCACGAGCCCTCAACCCATTCGACCCGTTCACGAACGCCCAGCGCCGCTCCATTGCGGCGCGCCACCTCCAGCGCCCCGGACGACAGATCGACCCCAACGCCGGAAGCCTCGGGCGTCTCCGCCAGTACCGAGATCAACACACACCCGGTGCCCGTCCCCAGGTCCAGAATGCGCCCCGCCTCCGGCATGAGCTCAACGGCGACATCAACCAGCGTCTCCGTATCAGGTCGCGGATCCAGCGTGTCCGGTGATATCTCGAACCGCCGTCCGTAGAACTCCCGCCACCCACGGATGCGCGAGACCGGCTCCCCGGCGGCCCTGCGGCTCAGCGCTTCGGTGTAGCGATAGGCGTCCTTGCGGTGAATGACGTCATCGTCATGCGCAATCAGTCTGCCGACATCGACGCCCTGCACATGGGCCAGCAGCAACCGTGCATCGCGCGCCCCATCCGGTATGCCGGCCTGCTTCAACGCGCGCGCGCCCTCGCGAATGGCGTGCGCGCGCGTTAGCGGAATGGTGGTCACGCCTGTTCCCGGTCCATCGCCGCCAGCCGCTCGGCCTGGTCTTCCGACACCAGCGCCGACACCAGTTCGTCCAGACCGTCGCCGGCAAGGATCGTATCCAGCTTGTGCAGCGTCAGGTTGATGCGGTGATCGGAAACGCGGCCCTGCGGGAAGTTGTAAGTGCGGATGCGCTCCGACCTGTCGCCGGACCCGACCTGCGACTTGCGCGCCGCCGACCGCTCCGCATCCTTCGCCTCGCGCTCCATCTCGTACAGCCGGATCTTCAGAACCTCCATCGCCTTGGCGCGGTTGGCGTGCTGCGACTTCTCCGACGACGTCACCATGATCCCTGTCGGCAAGTGGGTGATCCGCACCGCGCTATCCGTCGTGTTGACGTGCTGGCCGCCCGCGCCCGACGCCCGCATCGTGTCGATGCGGATATCTTCCTGTTTGATCTCGATATCGACCTCTTCCGGCGCAGGCAGAACCGCCACCGTCGCCGCCGAGGTGTGGATGCGTCCGCCCGCTTCCGTCACCGGCACGCGCTGCACTCGATGCACGCCACTTTCGAACTTCAGCCGCCCGAAAACGCCATTGCCCGTGACGCTGGCGATGATTTCCTTGTAGCCGCCTGCGTCACCCTCCGACGCCGAGACCAGCTCGACCTTCCAGCCCTGCAGCTGCGCATAGCGCTGGTACATCCGGTAGAGATCGCCCGCGAACAGCGCCGCCTCATCGCCGCCCGTCCCGGCGCGCACTTCCAGCACCGCACTCGCCTCGTCGTCCGCATCCTTCGGCAACAGCAGGATCTGCATCTCGGATTCCATGTCCGGGATGCGCTCCTTGATCTCGGCGACCTCTTCCTCGGCCAGCGCCGCCATCTCGCGATCCGCGCCGGGATCGTCGATCATCGCCCGCGCCTCGGCCATCTGCACCCGCAGGTTGAGCAGCTCGCGCGCCTTCTCGGCGGCTTCCTTCATCGAGTAATGCTGGCGCGACAGGTCCACGATCTCGTCCGGGTCGGAGGCCACGCCCATGCGCGCCTCGACCTGCTCGAAGCGGTCCACCAGGCTTCTCAGCCGCGATTCAGAGATACTCGCCATGCGCGATCAAATAGCGTGCGCCGGGCCGGTTGCAACAGGAACCATGCCCTTTCCAGAGAAACCGGCAGGCCGGATCGCCTTGCGAACCCGGGTCACCTGACCCCTATACGAAGGCCGCCCAGGCATTCCTTGCCACGATCACCGTCAGCAGGATCGACGACAGGGTAAACACCACGAACCGGGCGGGGACGTAATTCGTCGTCGACTGGATCAGGCTGTGCACCACCCGCAGCGCCACATAGCCCCACGCCAGCCACACGTTCAGGTCGTCCGCCACGCCAACCAGAAAGCTGTAGATGCAGATCGCATAGAAGATGACCGGCTGTTCCAGCAGATGCGTGTAGTTCTGCGCCGGCCAGTGCACATGGGGCGGGATCCGCTCCAGCGCAGCATGCGTCTCAGGCCCCTTGAGCTTCGAAGCGTCGACCTTCGCCTTCTGCATCGCCGGTATCCGCATGGCGTAGAGCCATATCCACATCACCAGCGTCCAGATGACCAGCGCCAGCACCGGCGTCATGATCGTATTTTGCATATCGGCCTCCCTGCCCAAGCTCCAGGCAGGCTAGCCGCACCTCGATTTGCCAATCCAGCAGAAAATCACGGCGACGGGTTCAAACCGGCCTCGATCGCCTCGACCGTTTCCGGCGCCTCAGCGATCGGCGCGATCGGCTCGCCTTCCGGCATCCACCGGTCTAGCCAGTCGAGGAAATAATCCCAGTCCGAGGGCCGCACGCTATGGCCGGTCGGCCGGATCCAGAAGTCCAGCGGCCCGCGCTGGTCCGTATCGCGCATCCCGTCCTGCGTCAGGCCTTCAACCCCGTAGAGCCGGTAAACCGGATCGGCTCCCAGCGCTGCGCGGAAGACGCCATTGGGATCCGACCACACATCCTTCCAGCCATTTCCCAGCAACAGCGGGCGCGGCGCCACCATCGCAATCAGCTGGTGCTGGTCGACCGGGATCGCATCCTCGTTGCCGGCATAGCTCGCATACTTCGGATCGAACCAGTGCGGATAGCTGTCAGTGATCTCCTTCACCGTCTCGCCCGCCCGCGCACGCGTCAGCGTCGTGCCGCCCTTGCCAGCCTGGTGCGGAAACCCGGCCTCGATCCGCTCGTCCAGCGCCATCGCCAACAGCGCAGACTTGCCCTGCCGCGAATGCCCCCAGACGGCGGTCCGTGACGCATCGATCCGCGGGTCAGCCTCCAGCACATCCAGCGCCCAGCCAAACCCTGCGGCCCAAACCGCCAGCACTCCGGTCGGCGCACGCTCCGCCGGAAGCAGTTTCGCGAACCGCTCAAAGTCGGCCTTCGCCGCCTCGCGGCTGTCGGCGGCGAACTCGCCGGGAAACACCGTCGCATAGGCATAGCCGCGCTCAAGAATCTGGCGGTGCGGCCCTTCCATGATGTGCGGCCCGAAAATCAGACGGATCAGGCGCGCCTGAACGCTCCCCGGATCAAGACGATCTCCCAGCGCGTCGCTGCCAAGCGCCGTGGCATTGCCGCTGAAATTCTCATTGAGGATCAGCGGGACGGGTCTGCCGTCACCCGCACCTCTTGGCAGCGCCAGCGCAATGTGAAACTCGATCGCGTCCGGCCCCTCGCCGACACGCACAAGGATGTTCTCAAGCGACCCCGCCCCGCCGGCGAAAGCCTCATCGACAACTTCACGCGAGACTTCAACCGCGGTCAGCTCGGTTGGCGTCGGCCCATAGACGTGTTCTGCGAAGGCCCGCCGCAGGACTTCCTCGCGTCGCTCCCAGTCCGCAACCGTCCTCACCTGCGGATCGCCATTGAACGGCGCCAGCACGTCGGGCCGCGCGGCCTCCTTGCTCTGGATGTTGGTGCTGGCCGTGTTCAGCCCCAGCCGCGTACATCCGGCGGCCAGCAGCAGACACAACAGAACAGGCGCAATTCCCCGCCTCAGCACTCGGCTTCCTCCCACCCCATCGCGGCCCAACCACCGCATGAATTCGATCCGCCGCCACAGGCGGTTACAGCGCGCCGGCTACTCAGCGGCCACGGCTTCCTTCTCCCGCGCCGTGCGCATCGCTTCAGCCTTGGCCTCCACCTGCTCCACGATGTGCTCGATCATGTCGGCATTCGAGAGCTTGTGGTCAGGCCGGCCCGACACATACATCATGCCGGCATCCTTGCCGCCGCCCGTAAAACCAAGATCGGTCATCGCCGCTTCGCCCGGCCCGTTGACCACGCAGCCAATGATCGACAGCGAAATCGGCTCGGCGATATGCGCCAGCCGCTGCTCCAGCGTCTCCACCGTCGAGATCACGTCGAACCCCTGCCGCGCACAAGACGGGCACGCGATGATGTTCACGCCACGCGTCCGCAGGTTCAATGATTTGAGAATATCGAACCCGGCCTTCACTTCCTCAACCGGATCAGCCGACAGCGACACCCGGATCGTATCCCCGATCCCGGCCCACAACAGCGAGCCCATCCCGATCGCCGACTTGATCGATCCGATCCGCATGCCGCCCGCCTCGGTCACCCCAAGGTGCAAAGGCGCATCCGTCGCCTCGGCCAGCCCCTGATAGGCCGCAACCGTCAGGAACACATCTGACGCCTTCACCGAGATCTTGTACTCGCGGAAATCATGCTCCTCGAGGATGCGCGCATGATCGAGCGCGCTTTCTACCATCGCCTCGGGGCACGGCTCGCCGTACTTCTCTAAGAGGTGCCGCTCCAGCGACCCGCCATTTACACCGATCCGGATCGAACAGCCGTGATCCTTCGCGGCCTGCACCACATCGCGCACGCGATCCTTCGATCCGATATTGCCCGGGTTGATCCGCAGGCAAGCGGCGCCCGCCTCGGCCGCTTCGATCCCGCGCTTGTAGTGAAAGTGGATATCGGCAACCAGCGGAACCTTCGCCGCCCGCACGATCTCGCGAAACGCCTGCGTCGATTCCACATCAGGGCACGACACACGCACGATGTCGGCGCCTGCTTCCTCCAGCCGCCGGATCTGGTCGATCGTCGCGCCAGCATCCGACGTCGGCGTGTTGGTCATCGACTGAACGAGGATCGGCGCATCGCCGCCCACCTCGAGTGCGCCGACCCTGATCTTCCTGGATTTACGACGTTCGATCGCGCGCCAAGGCCGGATCGAATTGATGTCAGTCGCCATCACCGTGTCTCGCCGATTGCGGACGCAAACCTTGGCGCCCGGAACGCAGGTCCAAGGGTCCCACGCCTTCTCGCAGTGCTCAATGCATCATATGGGGCATTGCTGCGGCGAGGTGAAGCAAAAGCCGCCGCCTTTGACCGCGCCCTACTGCGGGTAAGCCAGCAGCGAGGGGTCGACCACTTCCGGAGCCGGCTCAGGCTCGGCTTGTGGCGCTGGCCGGGCTGGCTGGGTCTGCGCGCGCGCCGGGGCCGGCTGCGGCCGCGGTGCAGGCGCGGTTTCTGCGCGCGGCGGTGTAGCCTGCTGCCCCGCCGCTGGCGTAGAGGCCGGTACCGAGGCTTGGCCGGAGGCTGCGCCTGCCGTGGTCGGGTCCGTATCCGCCGCCGGGGCGAACTCGACGACCGGGTTTTCTTCCGTCACCGTCAGCGGCTGGGCGTCGCGCGAGAGGGCAGCGTCCACACTCTGGGCGTAGACCGGACCGCCATCCTCCGACAGCTGGCCGAGCGTCATGTCGCCAAGCCGCCACTCGAAGGCGTCACCCTCGTTGGTCGTCACCGTCCATCCGGCGCCAACCCGCGGCGCATAGCTTTCGCCCGGCGAGAAATAGCGCGCGAGGAACTTTGTACCGTCCGCGCCGCGAAACTCCACGCGGGCGCGCTTGGTCGCATAGATGCGCAGTGTTTGTGTCGGCGCCGATGCCTGCGGCGTTGCGGCCGTTTCAGCCGCCGTAGCAGCCGGCGCGCCGGCCGCAACCCGCGGCGATGCCTGATTGCCCTCGCCGCTGCCGCCGCTTGTGAGCACGTAATAGCCGCCGCCAGCCACCGCGAGCCCGGCGACCAGCAGCCCGAACACCGGCGCGGCGCTGACGCCTTTACGCTCGGCCTTCGGCGGCGCCATCTCCTTGCGGACAGGATCGGCGAGGATTGCGCATTCAGCCTTGTAGCGGTTGACCGTCTTGCCCGGCTCCATTCCCAGGTGGCGGGCATAGTCGCGGATGTGACCGATGGCGTAGACCCGGGGGCCAAGCGCTGCCGCGTTCATCTCTTCGATCGCGGTCAGCATGCTGACGTGGAGGCGCAATTCCTTGCTGACCTGTTCGAGGCTCAGCCCGCGCGCTTCCCTTTCCTCGCGAATGGCCGCGCCGATGCGAATCTTGGGTTCGCCATCCTCAGCATCGTCACTGTCCTCAGCGACAGCAGACTTTGATGGCGGGAAAAGCGGCGGCAGGGCTTCAACCTGCTCATCCTCGATGCGGGTCGGAACCTGACTTAGATCAGTATCCTCAGACGCGCCGGCCTCAAGCTCGGCCTCGGCCCCAGCTTCCTGTGCGCCGGAAATCACGCGCAGGTGCGGCGTCTGCTTGCGTATCTGGGTATCGGCGTCGTCGGTACTCATAGCGACTCCCGTTCCAGGCTCACTCCCGACTGACGCGGCAACATCCGTGCCGGTTCCTTCGGTCTCAGCTTCAGGCTTGGACTTCGAGTCGTCTTTGACTACGCCGCTCATTAACAATTCCGTGGCGGAGAACCCGAAATTGGATCCTCTTCGCAAATACGCCCGCCGCCCTAAAAGAGTGTTACCAACCGTAAGGCTTGGTTAAAGGCCCAGCAACCTAAATCCTCACGCCCTGCGCCTGAATGATGCGTAATAGTTCTGGCCGCGTCGTAGGACCCGGCTGCGCGATCAGCTCGCGAAGCACTGGCTCGATCTGCGAGATATCGATCGAGCGAACCAGCTGCTTGATCGGCGCCACCCGGCCCGCCTGCATCGACAGCCTGCGATAGCCCAGCGCCATCAACCCGACTACCTCAAGCGGCCGCCCCGCCGCCTCCCCGCAAACCGTCACCGGAAGATCGGCAGCCGCCGCATCGTCCCGCAATTTCGCCAGCAGCCTCAGCGCCGGGCGAGACAGGAGGTCATAGCGCGCCGACACGCGCGTGTTGTCCCGGTCGGCCGCAAAGAAGAATTGCATCAGATCGTTCGTGCCGACCGAGATGAAGTCCGCCCGCCGCGCCAGCGCCGGTATCGAAAACGCCAGCGACGGGGTCTCAACCATCGCGCCGACCTGAAGCTTTTGCGGCAGCTCCCGGTCGAACTTCACCGCCCACTCAAGCTCGTCATCCAAGAGGCTGCGCGCCGCCTCAAACTCCTCCACGGTCGCCACCATGGGGAACATCACGCGCAGCGTCCGGCCGCCGGCCGCGCGTATCAGGGACCGCAGCTGCCTGCGAAAAAAGTAAGGATGATCAAGCGCCAATCGCAGGGCGCGCCAGCCCAGCGCCGGGTTCTCTTCGCGCTCGGACCGCCCCATGAACGGCGCGATCTTGTCCCCGCCAAGGTCGATCGTCCGGAACACCACCGGTCGATCGCTCGCCCGGTCGATCGCCGCGCGATAGAAGGCCGCCTGGTCCTCGATTCCGGGCATCCGCTCGGCGGTCATGAACTGGAACTCGGTCCTGAACAGCCCGACCCCCTTGGCGCCCACATCGTCGAGGTGATTGAGGTCGAACGACAGGCCGGCGTTGATGAACAGCTCCATATCCTGGCCGTCCAGCGTACGCGCCGGCTTGTCCCGCAGCTTCGACAATTCCGCCAGCTTCTCATCCGACAGCGCGATCCGCGACACGCAGCTCTGCACCAGCTCGGGCCCCGGCCGGATGTTCACGACGGAATTCTCGCCGTCGACAATGATCAGATCGCCGTCCTCGGCCCGCGTGACGGCGCCCTCGACTGCACCGATGGCCACGATCCCCATGGCGCGCGCCACGATGGCGGCATGCGACCCCGCGCCCGCTTCCTCAAGGACGATACCGGCCAGCCCGGCATCGCGATACTCAAGCAACTCGGCGGGCCCGATCCGGCTCGCCACCAGAACCGAGCCCTTGGGCAGCGCCCGGCGCTCATCCCCGTCCAGTCCCGCCAGCTGCCGCAGCAGCCGGTTCTCGAGATCCTCAAGATCGTGCAGCCGCTCGCGCATCAGGTTGTCGCGCGCGCTCGCCAGCCGCGCCCGGTGCTCGCGGCGCACCCGGTCAACCGCCGCCTCGGCGGACAGGCCGGACCGCACCGCTTCCCGCAACCGCGCTTCCCAGGACGGGTCATGCGCGAACAGCCTGTACGTTTCCAGCACATCCCGGCTCTCGCCGAACAGCACCGGACCGGCACGGGACAACATCGCATCGATCGACTGCCGCAGCGCCTCCAGCGCCCGGTTCAGCCGCCGCTCTTCAACCTCCGGATCGCTGGCGAACAGCCGCGCAGGGGGCACGACGGGGTCGTAGAGGTGGGCGGGCCCCATAGCGACGCCCTCGTTCAAAACCCTGCCCTCAAGCTCGATCGGCCGCGACGACCGGCCGTTCGCGCTCTGGGCTTCAGCCTCCGCAGCGACCAGCTCGGCCAACACCATCGCGATCGTCTGGAGGGCCTCGACCTCCTCGTCGTCATAGGCCCGCTCGGTCCGGTTCTGCAGGACCACAACGCCCAGAACTCGTCCGCTGCGCAGGATCGGGACGCCTAGGAAGGAATGGAACGGGTCCTCGCCCGTCTCCGGCCGGTAGGAGAAGCGTGGGTGTGAAAAGGCGTCCGTCAGGCGCAGCGGCCGCGCCGTCGATGACACCAGGCCGACAAGGCCTTCATTCTCCGCCAGCCGGGTCCTGCCCACAGCCTCCTGCGAAAGACCCTCTGTCGCGATCAGCCCGAGCGAGGAATCCTCGTGCCGCATATAGATGGAGCAGACATCCGCCACCATCGTGTTGGCGGTCAGCTCGACCACGCGCTTCAGCCGCTGCGGCTCCGGGGCGGTGTCCGCCATCAGCGAGCGGAGCCGGCTCAGCAGCAGGCGCGCCCCGCCCGCCGGCGGCCGCGGCGCTGTCCCCCCAATGTCTCCTGGTCTGCCGCGTTCGCTCAACTTCGTTCCTGATCACCCCCCCGAAAACCGGGAGGAATTAGTCAGCATCCAGTCCATAAGCCGTATGCAGCGTGCGCACGGCCAGCTCTGTATACGAAGCGTCTATCAATACAGAAATCTTGATTTCAGAGGTGGAGATCACCTGAATATTGATGCCTTTCGCCGAAAGCGCCTCAAACATGGTCTTCGCCACGCCCGCATGACTGCGCATGCCCACGCCGATGACCGAAACCTTGGCGACGTCGCGCTCGAGGACCAGTTCGTCGAACCCGATCGTGTCCTTCTTCTTTTCCAGCGTCTTCTTGGTGAGCTCGGCGTCACGCTCGGTGGTGGTGAACACCATGTTCTGCCGCCCCGCCTTCCGCGAGCTCGCCTGCACGATCATGTCGACATTGACGCCGGCATCCGCCAGCGCGCCGAAGATGCTCGCCGCAACGCCGGGATGGTCCTCGACCCCCAGCAGCGTGACCTTCGCCTCGTCCCGCGAATACGCGACGCCGCTGACTACCTGCTTCTCCACGATCTCATCCTCATCACAAACCAGCGTGCCGGATGTCGGCTCCGCCACTGCGCCTTCAAAACTCGACAGAACCCGCACCGGAACCCGGTGGTTCATCGCCATCTCGACCGACCGCGTCTGCAGCACCTTGGCGCCAAGCGACGCCAGTTCGAGCATTTCTTCATACGCGATCTTGTCGAGCTTGCGCGCCTTCGTCGCGATCCGCGGATCCGTCGTGTAGACGCCATCAACGTCGGTGTAGATATCGCACAGATCGGCCTTCAGCGCGGCGGCCACAGCCACAGCGCTCGTATCCGAACCGCCCCGGCCAAGCGTTGAGACCCGACCTTCGCCATCAACGCCCTGGAAACCGGCGACGACCGCGATCTCGCCAGCGTCGACCGATTCCTGGAACTCGGGGCGCTCGAAGCCCAGAATGCGCGCCTTCGAATGCGCCCCATCCGTGCGCAGGCCAACCTGCCAGCCAAGCCAGGACCGCGCCTTCAGGCCGCGACGGCGCAGCGCCAGCGCCAGCAGGCCGGACGTCACCTGTTCGCCGGAAGCCACGATGACATCGTGTTCGTCGTCAAACTCGGGTCCCTGCAGGTCGTCGCCAGCCGCTTCACGCGCCCAGGCCACCAGCTCGTTCGTCTTCCCGGACATCGCCGAGACGATGACGGCGAGCCCTTTCGCCTTCTGCTTGCGCGCAGCGACGATGTCGGCAACGTGCGCGATCCGTTCCAGGTTCGCGACTGACGTACCGCCAAATTTCAGGACCAGACGATCCATTTCGCCCAAACCCTCCCGACAGGCCGGAACGCTCCGGCCCAAAAGTTTCAATTGCTGGAAGGCATGTAGCGCCCGCCGGTCCCGACGGCTAGTGTAGCGCCAATGTTCACTCACGCCTGCGACGAGATGTAGTCGCCTCAACCGGGAAAACATGCCCAAGACGCTCGAATTCGACGAATCCGTTCCCCAGTCGCCCAGCATAGACCCTGCCGAGATTGAGAAATTTCGCGCCATGGCGAGCGAATGGTGGTCGCCGACGGGCAAGTTTGCCCCCCTGCACAAATTCAATCCGGTCCGGCTGGATTTCATCCGCAAGACGGCGATCGATCATTTCGGCATCGATGACAGCAAGCGCCGGCCCCTCACCGGGCTGAGGCTGCTCGACGCCGGCTGTGGCGGCGGCCTCGTATCCGAGCCGATGGGGCGTCTCGGCGCCAGCGTGACCGGGGTCGACGCCGGCGCCGCCAACATCAAGGCGGCTACGGTTCATGCTGAGTCTGCAGACGTCGAGGTGGACTACAGGGTCGGCGCCATTGAAGGGCTGCTGGCGGCGGGCGAGCCTTCGTTCGACATCGTTCTTGCGCTTGAGGTGGTCGAGCACGTTGTCGATCCGGCGCGCTTCCTCGCCGACTGCGCCGCGCTCGTCAAACCCGGCGGCCTGCTCGTCATGGGCACGCTCAACCGGACGGCGAAAGCCTTCGCGCTGGCTATCGTCGGCGCTGAATACGTCATGCGCTGGCTGCCGCAGGGCACGCACGAATGGTCGAAGTTCGTCACGCCAATGGAAGCCGCAGCCGCCCTGACGGGCGCGGGCATGCTCACCGCGCCAGCGACCGGCGTCACCTACAATCCGCTGACCGGCAAGTGGTCGCTCTCGAATGACGCGTCGGTCAACTATCTACTTACGGCGACGCGACCGAAGCCGTGACAGGGCGTCGGAATCCGACCCGGCAGGTCACACTTTCGCCTGCACGGAATGGAATATGCAGGTCAGGTTTGCACTCCAGACTTCGGGCTCGCCATGTCACTTCCTACGCCTGATGATGTCCTGGACTTCTGGTTCACTTCGGCCAGAGACCCGGAGCCGCGCTTCGACCTCTGGTTCAAGAAGCGCGACGAGACGGACCAGCTCATCCGCGACAAGTTCGAAGCCCTCGTGACAACGCTTGCCTCAGGACATGCCTACGACTGGTCGGCGATGGGCGCCAAGGAAACGCTGGCAGCCATCATCGCGCTCGACCAGTTCCCGCGGAACATCTATCGCGGCTCGCCCAAGGCGTTCGCGTCGGACCACCTCGCCCTGTCGCTCGCCAGCAACATGATGGTCATGGGAAGCGATCACCGCCTCTCCCTGCTCGAGCGCTGGTTCGTCTACATGCCGCTGGAGCACGCCGAGAGCCGTACAACCCAGCGCGCAAGCGTCGCGGCGTTCACGGAGCTGCGCGATGCGGCGCCGGCCGAGCACAGGACGCTGTTCGCCGACGCGCTCGACTACGCGCACAAGCACGCCGACGTGATCGAGCGCTTCGGCCGCTTTCCGCACCGCAACGAGATACTCGGCCGCACGTCCACGCCGGAAGAACTGGCGTGGCTCGAACAGAACGGCGGCTTCTAGGTCTTAACCCCAACGCCCGTCTGACACGCGACGCCGGTCCCGCCCAGGCCGCAATAGCCCTGCGGGTTCTTCGCGAGATACTGCTGGTGGTAGTCTTCGGCGTAGTAGAATGTCCCGGCCGGCCGGATCTCGGTCGTGATGGCGCCCAGCCCCGCGCCCCTCAGCGCCGCCTGGTACCCCTCCTTCGAGGCCTCCGCCCGCGCTGCCTGGTCAGCGCCGTCCGTGTAGATTGCAGAGCGATACTGGGTGCCGATATCATTGCCCTGCCGCATGCCCTGCGTCGGGTCGTGGGACTCCCAGAACACCTTGAGGAGTTCGTCATAGCTCACCGTCTTAGGGTCAAAGGCGACCAGAACGACTTCGGTATGCCCGGTGCCGCCCGAGCACACTTCTTCATAGCTGGGGTTTGGCGTTTCCCCGCCGGCATACCCGACAGCCGTCGTCCACACCCCCTCCGTCTCCCAGAACTTGCGCTCCGCGCCCCAGAAGCACCCGAGGCCAAATACGGCCACCTCGATCCCCTCCGGGAACGGCCCCTTAATCGGACGATCGTAGACAAAATGGCGCTCTGCGGTGGGGATTGCCCGCTCCCGACCCGGCAGCGCCTTGCCGCGCGGCGGTATTTCCACAGTCTTTCTGCCAAACATGGCCTTCTCCTCTCTTGAGAGAGACATTGCGTTCCCCAGCCATTTGGGCCCGTTCGGGCGCGATTCCAAGCGGATCAGGGCGCGCTACGGCCTTGAACTCGAAACCGCTGCATGCAATGACGCGCGCTTCCCGATCCGGCTGCTGCCCCGGGAAGCACGGTGAGGTGGCCGAGTGGTCGAAGGCGCACGCCTGGAACGCGTGTAGGCGGGCAACTGTCTCGTGGGTTCGAATCCCACCCTCACCGCCACGCAGCTACCGCATCTGCCCCAGAATTCCCGTCCTTGATGACCTGCGACCTCAGCCCTGGGTTGCTGAAGGACGCGCCGCCACCTTCACCGCGGGTAAGCTCACCGCCAGCTGTTCATGCCGGACCGGCGCCTTGCCTGCGGCGCAGGGCCAGGAACTCGGCGCGCGTCTTCGGACCGTAGGTCTGGAAACTGGGATCTCTGGCTTCGAGGTAGGCATGACGCCGACGCGTCAAGCTGTCGACGCTGGCGCGCTGAAGCACTTCTTCCTTCGAGACATTGTACGGACGCGTCGCGTTCAGACCAAAGATCTTCGCCTTCAATTCGGGAGTGAGTTCTGGGTAGTTGAACCGTTCACGGTACTCTTCAGAAATCTGAAACGTGCGAAAGGCCTGGATCTGATCCTGCGGAGATCCATACCAGATCGAGTCTGTCCCCCAGAGAACGTTGTCCTCCCCGCAATACGTTATCAGTTTGCCGAGCAGGTGCGCGGCCTGATTGGGATCGCGCATGAGATAGCGCCAGGTTGAGCCCAGCTCGGCATAGACATTCGAATTCGGCGCAATGCCGCTATCGATCAGCGATTGGCAGAGCACATCGACGCCAGCGGACTTGCCGCTCCCGGCTGTGAAGTCTGCCTCCTCGACCGACGGATCGAATCCGGAATGATAGAGAATGAAATTGATGTCCGGGTGCCGCCTCGCTGCCTCGCCGATGTCCGAGCAGAGGCTGTGTTCATAGGACCGCGGACCAAACGGCAGTCCCTTGTGGATGCAGATGTTGCGGACGCCAAGCGATCTTGCTCTTGCAATGAACTCTTCGGCGACGTCGTCGGTCATGAAGAAGCCCTCGCCGTCAGGCCCCCACTGCGTGTACGTCTTCCACGCAGCGATGGGAAAATCCGACGCCAGCCTGTCCATGTCTTCCAGGTCGCCGGCCTGGTTCGGATTGACCCGTCCATGCAGCAGCATGCGGTGATCGCCATCCATCGCGTCGATGATGCGACGCGTGGCGTCAGCTTCCTCGATCGTCAGCGGCTCCGCCTCGCGGGAACTTGGCACAAAGGACAGCACCATCATGTCCGTGTCAGAGTCGAGAAACACGTCCTTGATGAACTCCTCCGCCCGCAGACACTGGAGGTATTCCCGACCCTCATCAGGCGCATCCGCAACGCAGGCGTTCTGATCGAACACGAAGGGACGAGCGCTCTCCGGCATGGTCTTCAACCAGTCGCCGTCCGGATTTACGTAGTGACCCTGCACATCGAAGATGAACTCCTTGCCGTCAAGAAACGCCTGCGCAGCCTCTTCGTCGAGCGCTGCTTCCGGCGAAACATCGAACCTGCCGCCGGTCTGTCCTGTCTGCTCGTTTGTGCAATTCACCGCCAGAAGGCTGGTCGCGGCCCCTGACATCGACAGCATGAACGCGCGTCGCGGCATCCCGCGCTTTCGGGCATTTTCCGAGGACCATGTCTGGGCCAGCTCGTTGGCGACAGTGTTGCGTTTCTCGAGCGGTTTCGGTGCAAACTCACCGTTTGATGTTGAATCAATACGGATCGGCAGTCTTGTTCCGTCGGGATCTCGTTGTGACATGGTCGCGGCCTCCGTCTTTGATCTCCGTCTCCAACAGGTCGTCATGGACCATTGCACGAAATCAAGGAGCCGGGAACGTCGCGATCGGGTTCAACACGCTCCGAGACGAGCCTGCTCGGCATTGAGCGCGCCGCCATTCGGAGAACCCGCGTCAACGATCGAACCAACCGCCGCGGCGTTACGAACCGCCAAATTGGTCGAGTACATCTGCCGGCACTGACGCCACACTGATGTGTTTCGGCCCTTCGCCAACGCTGACCCTTGCAAGTTCCTCGGCGGCGGCCAGCGAAACCACGGAGACGGTTCCTGCCCTCGAATTCGGAAGTAGGCAGATCTCATCATTGCGCGCGAGCGTCGCCCAACCCGGCGCGTCGCCAACCGGAACGGTTGCGATCAACGTCAGATCAGCAGCATTGACGAGCGCTGCATAGTCGGAAGCGCGGCCCGCAAGGCACAGCGTTGCGCCATCGTGCGTCAATGCGAGCCCGTGGTGCGGCGCTTCGAAATCCCAATCCTCCTCCGTGACGCCATCGGCGACCGGCAGGTCGAGCCGTCCCAATTCCTCGATGCCAGGATAGCTGAAGAGGATCACGCCGTGATGATTGTGCGTCTGGGCGTAGAACGCATCACGGTCGGGACGCATGTGCCAGGGGCGCACGCCATTCGGTGTACGGATCCGCTCCTGAACCTCCATGCTGGCGGCGTCCGCGACGGTAAGTTCGTAGGCATAGCCCGAGGTTTCGCTCGGCGCATCGATGTTGTCGCGACGATCGACGGGGACCTGCATGTTTCCAAGGCTGGTGTTGAAAACCAGACGCCCGTCCGGAGACACTTGCGTGTCGTGCGGGAAGACGCCGGAAACAAACTCGCCAGTGACCTCCCCGGTTTGCGTATCAATGCGCCGCACCCGGTTCGCCGTGAGCGCCGCGACGTACAGGTGCGCCCCATCGGCGCTGATCGTCATGTGGTCCGCGCGCACTAGGTCGACAGGCGTGGCCCATAGCTGCTCGCCGGTTGCGACATCGAAGGCCGCCACGTCGCCAAGATAGCCGCGCGAGACGTAGAGCCGGCGACCGTCAGGCGAGACATCGCTGTCCTGTGCGTAGTTTGGAGTTCCGGGGCGCTCGACAATGCGTCCATCCGGATTGATGTCGATTTCGCCCACGACTGTCAGCGTCGCAGTATCGAGCAGTGAAACCGTCGCGGCCTCTGCATTGGCGACGAATGCAATCTCGCGGTCTTCACGCGCCTGCGGAGACGCAGGCGCCGCCTCCTCAATCTCAGGGGCCGGTTCCGCGCAGGCGCCAAGCACCACAGCGGCTGACGCCAGCAGGCAAAGTCTCATCCCGTCTCTCCCAATGATGTGCGCACCGCTGACCCTGGACGCCCTAGATCCGCCGCAAATCGTACATGAACGGTCAAGCACATCGACACAAGAGTTGCAGCGACGATCAACATCTGAGGCCCAGCGGCGCGAGCACCCCGGATAAAGGTTCACCTCGGACTTCAGACACCGTTTTCAAGCACCCGCCGAGAGATAAGGGACCGCCTACCGACCAACCCCAGCGCGGCCGCCCGGTGCATCAGGGAGATATGTTGTGCAAGATGCACTCACCCGACGACACACCGTGGCGGCGGCGCCAGGCGCCTAGAACTCGGTGGTCAGCGAGATCGAAACCGTCCGCGGGCTTTGCGGCCGGAAGAAGCCGTCCCCGGTGACCGACGTGAACACGAAGGCGAGAACATCTTCATCGAAGATGTTGTCGACGTTCAGCCGCGCGCTGATGTTCTCGATCGGACCGATGCCGAAGCCATCGCCAAAATCGACATAGCCCGAGACGATGGTGAAGGCCTCCATCTTTGAGGTGTTGATGAAGTTGGCGTAGCGCTCGCCCGTATAGCGCGCCGATAGGTTGGCCACGAGATACGGGGTCGGTTCCCATGTCACACCGCCGGTCAGGAAGTATTCCGGGCTGTCGGGAAGCAGATTGCCTGCGATGGCCGCTACACCCGGAATGTCATCCTGGAACGTGGTGTGGTTGTAGGTGAAGTTGCCGTTGAAATAGACGGCGTCGTTCAAGACCTCCGGCTTCCAGGCGCCGGTGAGTTCAAGCCCGTAGGCTTCGACGCTGCCGACGTTCTGGCTGTAGGTTTCCAGCGTGCCGCCGGTGCCAGGCACTTCGGAAGAGAAAGCCTCGAGGCGATTGTCGAACGTCGTGTAATAGAGTGCGGCCGCGCCCGTGAACCCGCCGCGCAGGGTGCGCACCCCGATTTCGAGGTTCTCTGATTCTTCGCCCTCCGGCGCCGGTACGGTGACGACGTTGGACGGCGCGGTCGAGAAGATGTCGCGGCCGCGCGGCAATGCATAATTCTGCGCGTAGGACGCAAACACCTGTTCGGTCGGCGTCAGCTCATAGACAACCCCGACCATAGGCAGGAAGTTGTCCTCGAACGTCTCCGAAACCATCTGCGGCCCCCACCCGGGCACAGAGACCCCGGCGACGGTCCGATAGTAGTCGTTGTAGTCCCGGAACCCATCCAGCGCGTAATCGATCCTCAGGGATTTCACGCCCACTTCCAGCGTCATGCGGTCATCCAGCAGGCTGATGGAATCCTTGATGAAGAGCTGGAGCGACTCCGCTCGGAATTGTAGAGGCGGCGAAAGTAGTTCACCTCGTCGTACAGGACAGCGCCCGACTGGATGCCGCCCACGTGGTTGAGACGCTGCTGCGAGCGCGTGTAGTCGTCGAGTTCGGTCCACGCGCCGGCGGTGATCGTGTGATTGGCGATTTCCAGCGTGCCGGATGCAACAACGCCCTTGCGGTGACCGCCAACCCCGGAAACGCCGAATGCCGTGCCCCGCGGCGCGGTGACAGGCAGACCAGCGGCGAGTTGTGCTTCATAGCGCGCGTTCACGGAGGAATAGGATTCCGGAGACACGCCGTATCCGTCCTTGTCCTCGTAGTAGGCCGTCACTTCCAGATCGAAATTGTCGCCGACATTGGTCGCGAACGTGCCGCCATAAAGCGAGTCCTGGCGAATATTGACGCGATCGAGATACCAGCCCGTCGCGGCGCTGCCGATGGCGCCAATTTCACCGGGATAATCGTCGGGTTCGCCGAGCACGCCAGCCGGGAGGTCCTCAGCGTATCCGCAAAAGCGCCCGCCCTCGCCGTTTGCGCACGGCGTGCCGGCCTCGTACTGGGCGCGGCTGACGGACGGACTGTCGTAATCGAAGAAGTCGTTTGCGACGTACTTGAGGGTAAAATACGTGTCGTAGTCGAACTCGTACTTGATCTTCCCTTCCCAGTGTTCGCGATCAATAAAGCCCGCGCCGCGCCACAGATCGCTGTCCGTCTTCGACCGTGAGATGTAGGCGGAGAAGCCGCCGATATTGCCTGTCTCGAGCTTCACGAACGTGCGGAGCAGGTTGTCGTCGCCCCCGGCGACAGAGACCATACCGCCCATTTCCTGATCGGGGTCGATCGACTGGTATTCGATAATCGGCCCCGTGGAGGCGTAGGACGGTTGTGAGACATCGCCTGCCCCGGCGATGCGACCACTGCGCCGAGATTTTCGTTATCGACATAACGAAAGATGGGTGAGCCCCCGAAGGCGTCCGAACGTCCCATCGGGATGCCATCCAGGACAAACCCGATCTGCTGCAAATTGAAGGCGCGTGTGGTGACCGAGTTGCCGAACTCGTACAGACCCAGCGCGCCATCGGTTTGAACGTTGAAGCCCGGAAGCTGCTCCAGCATCTTCAGTCCGGAGATCCCGGCGGGCGCAGACAGCAACGCCTCGCGCGTCACCGCAACCGTGTTGGATGTTTCATCAAGGCCGATCGATTCATCCGCCTGCGAGAGACGGCGCCCCGTGATGATCACCCGCTCAGCATCCCCTTCGAGCGTGACAGTCTCCTGGGCGCCTGCGTCGGGAACGGCTGCCAGCGCGGCGAAGCTTGCGCACGACAGGAGTAGTTGAGCACGAATTGCTCTCGTCTTCATGGCAGTGTCCTTTTTTGCGACTTTTTCGAGTGGCGCCTGTTCCCCGCCCTCAGCGTCGCGTCGACTTCACTGCTCGCATCCGCAGCATTCAACGCGCGCGTTTGAAAAGAACCTGCAAAACCATGAATTCCCGGCGGTTTGCATTGTTGCAATGCAACAATGCCTGCGGTTTACGCAGCGGCACGTTGTCGTGATCTGTCGAGGCTGACGCACAACGCCGTCGACCGCCATTGCGACCCCAAAGCCAGCCCGCCAGCGGCAACGCGCGGGGGATCGACCGCCGCCTGGATCGGCGCGAACGCGTTGAGCAGATGCCAGCCCAGCGACACGATTTCCACCGCTTCGCGGCCGACGATCGGCGTGATCACGTGATGGCCGTACGCTTCGCAGAACGGTTCGACGGCAGGCGCGACCATCAGTTCAACCTCCGCAAAACCCGTTCGCGAGGCGCGCATGGGCGCAAATGTTCGACCAACACCTACTGGCACTCAGGTTCACTGCGCTCGGAGAAGGGATACGAATTGGGCGGCCCGAATACTGGGCCGCCCCTAGCTTCGCATCCGAGTGTGGTGTCAGGCGAAGTATGCCTTCAGGGCCATACAATACCTTTCGACATCTGCGATCTTGCCCATCGACACGCGTGACCATTCGGTCAATTCGCCGTACGGACCTCTGATCATGACCTGCTGTTCGGCCATCGCCGCGCGCAGCGCCTCCGCATCCGGAACCTTGACGTAGATGAAGTTGGTTTCTGACGGCAGGTGAGTAAGGCCGGCCGCCTTGACGGCCTCCGACACCATCGCCCGCGCCTCAGCAACCTTCGACTTTGACATCGCAAGAAAACCTTCGTCGTTATATGCGGCGACGGCGGCAGCGACTTGCGGCGCACCCATCCATGACATGACGTAGGAAGATATCTTCGAGGCGTTCTCCTCGTTCGCCATCATGTAGCCAATGCGCATACCGGCCATTCCATAGATCTTGGAGAAGGTCCGGGCGACAATGACATTCTCACCGGCGCGCACGAGGTCCATCACCGTGTTGCCATCCGGATCGTCCGTCAGCTCATTGTACGCTTCGTCCACAATCACCGTGCACTTCTTTGAAACGCGTTCGCAAAAGCCCTTCAGGGCGACAGGGTCGAGCAGCTTGCCGGTTGGGTTGTTTGGATTGCAGATGTGGACCAGCGAGACGCTGTCATCGACAGCCGCCTCCATTCCCTCCAGGTCGATGTCCCACGCTTCGGTCAGTGGAACGCGTCTGACTGTGGCGCCCTTCTGTTCGGCGTAAAGGACCGTGGTTTCCCAGAACAGCGAGGGCACGACCAGCGTACCCTCCGCGCCCCAAGCCATTGCAACGGCGGCCAGCGCTTCGCCCGAACCGGTCGACAGAGCCACCTGGCTGGGCGCGATGCCGTGCTTTTCGGCGATCATGGCCTGAAGGTATGCTGTGTCGGCGTAATAGGCCCCCTGCCCGGTCGCCTCGGCAACCGCCGGCATCACTCTCGGACTCGGGCCATAAGGGTTTTCGTTCCGAGACAGCAGGGCGATGCCCGGCTTAGGACCGAACATGTTTGGCGGTAGCGGGCTTGGCGGCGCGGCAGGCGTCTCCACGACCCGGAGCTCGGGCGTGCTCTGAGTCGCGCAGGCGGCGGCCAGCGCGGCGCTGCTGCCCAAGGCGCCAGTCAGCAGGAGCCGGCGGTTGATTTGGTGTCTCATGATCGATCTCCTCGCATGGTCCGTGATCAATTTGTGGTCGTGGGCTGGACGCTGCGCGCCGCGTCCACGTCTAGGTGGGTGACAAATGTTCCGGGGGTGAGCCGCCAAGCGGTGGGATTGCCGCAGTCAACGGTGACGAACTCAGCATGAAGCCCGCTGTCACGAGCAGGTAGACGCCGAATACGCGCTTCAGGACTTTCGGGTTCAGGCTGTGCGCCATCGATGCGCCGATCGGCGCAGTGATTACGCTCATCACCGTGATGGCGACCAGTGCGATCATGTTGACGTAGCCGACGGATCCCAAGGGCAGGCCGGGCGTCTGGAATCCGAGCGCCATGCTTGCGAGGGCGCCTGGTACGGCGATGATGGTGCCGAAGCCGGCAGCAGTCGCCACCGCCCGATGTATGCCGACGCCGTTCAATGTCATGATCAGCACTGCGGGCGTGCCGCCACCAATTCCCAGCAGCGCACAGAACGCCCCCAGCACGCTGCCCATCCCAGCCCGCGCGACGCCTGAGGGCATCTTTTCTTCGGTCCGCGCGAACTTCGAAAGGACAGGCGCCAGGAAGTGCACACCCATCAGCCCGACTCCCAGACCGAAGATCGCGCGCAGCCAGTCTCCAGACACACGGTCCGCGACAAGCACGCCGGCGATCACCCCCAGTCCTACCCAGGGCAACCAACCCTTCAGTATCTGCCAGTCGACCGCGCCACGCTTGGCGTGCGCTTGAGTGGACCGCAGCGACGTGAAGAGTATGGTTGCGAGCGAAGTGCCAATCGCAACATGCATCGTATGGGCGGGGTCCCCCCCGCCCGGAAGCACCGTCAACAACATCATCAGCGCCGGCACGACGACGAAGCCGCCGCCAATTCCAAACATCCCCGCGACAAGCCCGGCGAAAAGACCGGCTGCCAGCATTGCAGCGACCAACGGCCCGTAGGTCATCAGTAATTCTTGCGCGCCCGTACCCCCCGCGACCGCCGCGCTGGTGACACCCACGAACAGCATGCGAGTTTGCTCCCAATTTAAGCCGGCATCCCCGCGTCGCGCGGATACAACGCTGGACGCGCAACCCGCGAGATCGCGATGGGAGAAGGGGAACAAGCCGCCAGCTGCAAGGCGCGTGAGTGGGCGCTGCACGGAGTCGACCGGGTGGCGGTGGTCGACGTCGTTGTCGGAATCTGGATTCCATTGGTTCGCGGATGTGTAACGCTCAGCCGAACACTGATCGCGTCGCAGGCGTTTGCGAACGATCGGCGCGCTTCAGGCTGTCCCAACAGCCTGCTTTCGGACCGCTTAAACCGGTGAGCGCCGCCGAACAGATAGACCGGTTGAGTATCTCGAGCTGCTAGCTGTAGCGGCTCTTCCGCCTCCGGCGCCTGTAACCACGCAGCGCCTCTCAGGATCGCAGTGGTGAGTGCGATCGTTGAAGCCCGCGACCGCGGGGAAGTGATCAGTTTGTCCATCTGGTTCCTGACTCATAAGCGTCCGGTGAACCTCCCTAGCGTTTTCCCCAGTCGATCATCCACGGTCCCCGGGCGTCCATCGGAAACGCCGGATGGACGGCGAAAACCGACCCGATGCCAGAATTTTCGGCGGGGTGTTTGGGCGCATAATCGACCGCCCGGCGCTCAGGGCGATAGCAATCGAACGCAGACCAGGCCGCAGCCTGCGTAGAACTCACCGGAGCATTGGGCGGGCCTGCCGCACGGTAAAGCCGACCGCCCCGAGATTTTCGCAGCTAGTCGCGATTATCCATCAGCGCGCACAAACTCTCATCAACGATGCTCAACACCGCATCAGATGCCGCGGCGCCTCACAGCCCCCGAACAAGATTTGTGCTGATCCGCAATCGAAATCATCACTGACAGAAACAGCGCTGGGCGGAGGAAGCGGCGCCGAAACACCTGCCGTTAGCGCATGGGCGGATTGAAGCGACGGTATGGCCGGATGGCGTCCGGTTAAAACCGCCATTGACGCAACGCGAGGCGCAGGACCGATGGCCCGAACGGTTCAAGCGCAAGCGAGCCGACCGGAAGGCTGGCGAGTTTCTACCTGAGACTCTGGTGAACCTCGACATCCCCTGGAAGCACAGCTTCGCCACAACTCATGCATGCGACCTTTGGGTCCAGCGCAAGTCGACATTCCTTGTGTTCGAGCAGGATGGGCGGGCCCTCTGGTGCGGCGTAGTACTTGTCACCCCAGAGCTGCAGCATGACGAGGATCGGGTAGTAGTCGACGCCCTTCTCGCTCAGCCGGTATTCCAGCCGCTTCGATGCGTCGCCGACTGGCGTCGGTTCAAGAACGCCAAACTCGACCAGCCAGGCCAGCCGCTCACTCAGGATGTTCGTGGCCATGGCAGTATCTTCGAGAATCTCGTCATAGCGCCGGAGGCCAGTGAAGATCGACCGCAGGATCAGACTAGCCCAGCGGTCGCCGAGAAGTTCGGCCGCATCAGTAAACAGCATTTCGTTGCGCGAGGACTCAGTCCTGTCCCGGCGCTGGCGCCGGCGATGGTAGCGCGGCGTCATCAGCCCGAGGCCGGGACCTTCAGCCCACGACACCGTCCGCGCATCGAACGGTTGATGGCAGGCGCCACACTGAGGGACCGGAACCAGCTCGGCCCCGCACGACTTGTGAACCAGCGCGACCCGAAACGTCTTTTGCGTCCCGCACCAATTCTGCTCCCAGCGCAACAGCATCAGCGTCACCCAGAACAGGTCAGCGCCTTTCGTTGTCAGCCGGTATTCCTGATGCGTCGCGCCCGATCTCGCATCGCCTTTCATGACGACGTCGGCGCGGATCAATCGTCTCAGCCTGTCTGACAGGAGCGCCCTGGTCAGCCGGGTGCGGCTCTCGATCTCGCCAAAACGATGCTCGCGCAGCCAGATCGCCTGCAACACCATCAGCGTCGGCACATCGCCCAGGACATCCAGCGCGCGCCAGATCGAACAGGTGCGGATCATCCGTGGCGTCTGCGGCTTGTCTCGCGTCAGGACCTTCATTCGGCTCAGCGTCCCGCGATCAGGCGCCGCGCCGCGGCGGCAGCGGGATCAACTTCGAGGTCCGGGCCTTGTAGTCCGTGTAGGTCGGATCATCGCCCCACTTCACTTTCGCCGCCCGATCAAGGGTCGGAATCCCGCTGACCCGCAGCAGCAGCACCAGGACGAAGACTGGCGAAATCAGCGCCGCCCAACTCCACCCGCCAAGGACAGGCAGAGCGATGACCGCAATCCCCGCCCACAGCAGGATCTCGCCGAAATAATTGGGGTGCTGCGACCATGCCCAGAGGCCATGCGTGATGAAGCGGTCGCGATTGTCCGGCTTGGCGCGAAAGGCGATCTTCTGAGAGTCCGCAATGACCTCCAGCAGGAAGCCGACCGCCCACATGGCGGCGCCAATGTAGAACACGACGCCAAGCGGCCGGCCGTCATCCAGCGCAATCACGGCGATCGCGCATGCCGAGGTCAGCGTCACCCACATCCCCTGAAGCGTCCACACGCCAAAGAACCGCACTGGATTGGCCTTGATCTCCCGGAAGCGCTTGTCCTCGCCAGCGCGCCGGATGCGCGTGAACAACATGAAGCCCAGCCTCACCGCCCAGACTACGACCATCGCGGCGACGATCTGCGCCCGCAGGCCATGCGGCGCCGCGAGCCATAGCGCGACGCCGACGACGCTCAGATAGGTCAATGACCCGGTCAGATCGAAGTATGTTTCTGTCCGGAATGCGATCGCGGGCAAGGCCGCCGCCCAGTTGATGGTGAAGGCCAGCACGGCGCAGACGAATGTGACGGGCATGGCGCGCCAGTGCGAGCCCTCCAGTCCAATCAGCCACGTGAGGCCCATGACCAGGCCGGCGACAATGAACAGCACCAGAAGCCTTGCCATGACCTGTCCTCTATGCGCCCCGGCCGACGACGAAGGAGCACTTCGTCGTGCCCCGCGATGTGTCGAGAAGCATCCGCACGCCGGTGGCGCCAACCGGATGGCCAAGCCCCATCAATCCGCCATCCAGAATGAATGCGGGTTTGCCCATCCCTCCACCCCCCTAGGACGCCAGCTCTTCAGCTTCGGCCCAGACCGCATGTGTGCCGCTGCAGATGCGATGTGGCAGGATGATCTGGCAGACCGGCCCAGCGGCGATGTCGCGCGCATCAAGGATCACGCACTCCGACCTGTCGAGCTTCATGTCGGTGATGAAGCTGATCAGATAGCCGTCGTCCTCGGCTTCGCCTCCGTCGCGGGGAATGAACTGCGCTTCGGAACCATAGCGTTGCTCCCCGAAACTGTAGCGGGTGACCGTCCGTGTCTCGAGATCGTGCTTCACCAGCCCGCAGAAGAGGAACCAGCCCGGTTCGCCGACAGCGCTGTAGACGTAGCGGTTCTTCCGCCCCTGATAGAGCGGGTTGATGACGCCGAACTCGACCGCGTCTTCATCGCAAAGCCGCTCCTCGCGCGTCTCCCCCGTCGTCATGTTGAACCGCCAGCGATGCAGGTGCGTGTTCAGCGAGTGAAGGTCGAGGCCGGCGCCCATCAGCTTGTACGGGTCCGGCATCGTCTGCAGCGGCTCGGGCCGGGGTTCTTCTGGAAGTAGCCGTCAAGGACGACGTCATCGCCTTCTTCATAGCAATTGGTGAAGTGCAGCACGTAGGTCCGCTCAGCCTCGAACCACTTCACCTCGTCCCCGTTTCCGTAACGCGGCAGCACGGCAAAGCGCGAAGGCCGCGTCTGATCGTATTGCGGAACGTAGACGCCCTGATCGATCAGCTCCTTCGGCCAGTAGAGCGGAAAGTCGTTGAGCACCGAATAGTTCGGCGAGATCGCCATGTCATGCGGCAGCCGCGGCGCCGGAAGCTCGATCGGCGTGTAGTGCTTCAATCGGTTGTCTGCGCCGACGACGCCGTAATGCATGTAGGGCGCATGGGTCGAATAGTTGAAGAACATCATCTCGCCGGTCTTCAGATCGACCTTGGGATGGGCCGAGATGCCATCAAGCGGCACCCAGCCTTCGATGCCCAGCGTGTCCAGGTTTTCTGCGGACACCCGATACCCCTCGCCGCACTGCCAGAAGGTCGAGAGCAGCTGGCCGGCGTGAACCACAATGTCGGTCGAGGAACTGTCCTTGATGTAGCCGTGCGCGCCCCATCCCTTGCGCCGGGACTTCTTGGGATTCCCGGTGAAGCCGATCCACAACGCTTCACCGGCTTCCTGTTCCGCCTCGAAGCCGCGTGTGCGGATGAACCGGTTCTTGTAGCTGGCCTTCCCATCCTTCAGTCGCAGCATGTGCAGCATGCCGTCGCCGTCGAACGGATGGTATTTCCCGATCGCGTCGTGGACCGGATTCTCCGTGTTGCGGACATAGATGCCGGCGATGTCGGCGGGAATCTCTCCGATCACCTCCATGTCGTCGGCGTCGTACTCTGCGAAATTCGGGGTCCACGCGCCGTTGAGATACGGGTGGTCGGTTTCGCTCAGCGTCGCGCTGACCCGGTTGACCAACTTCGCCATCGAATTTCCTCCCGGTAAGATATTGAAAGCCGGCCGGATTTAGCGGCGCCGCCGCATCAAGTCCGCTCTAGCGTTCTCAACATCGGCATCTTCTCATCGCAGGAAGCCACGACATTACTTGCAATACAATACTTACATAGGATCAAGAGCGCCGCGACGCCGCCGCCGCACGTAACCGCGATGGCTGGCATTGCTGCCTTGAACCCGAGCGATTCCGCTGGCGTCTACCGCGACGCCCCTCGTCGCATTGTCCCGCAGGTCAGTGTGGTGAAGTCAGTGTCGTCCAGGCAGCCGTCGCTGTGAGCACCACTGCAATCAGCGCCAGCTCAATTCTGACGTTTCGAAGCAGCGCTCCGGCGGCCTGCGGATCGCCCGCAGCGATCCGCGGCGTGAGGCGCAGCCGGTTCCACAGCACCAGCGCAAACACGCTTCCGACTGCGCTGAGTTTCAGCAGCAGGCCCAGTCCGTAGCTGGACACTAGTCGCTGCGCCTCGCCCTCGATCAGCACGACCAGCAGCACGCCTCCGACGGCGTACAGCGATAACACCATCAAGGTCGCCTGGCGTGTGAACCTCTGCAGCAAGTCAGACAGGCTGCCGTCTTCGCGCTCCCTGCACGCGGTCTCCAGCAGGAACAGGGCGCCGATCCACCAGGCTACAAGGCATGCGTGAACCAGCACGAGACCGGCGGGCGCAATCCCGCTTGCGGCGGCATGTCCATTGACGGCGAACCCCATGAGGCCCGTCAGCCCTCCGAGCGTTGCGACGACCGCCCTCAGTCCTTGCGGGAGGATTGTCGCAATCGTCATCAGCACGGCCGAACCGATGAACAGGCCCGCTGCATACCCTGTCGGCCCGCTCAGCACTGCGGATGCAATGGCCGGATCGAGCGCGCCGCCCAGCCGCGCGAGGAGCACCAAAACGCCCACAATCACGGCCATCATCGCAACGCCAGCGCCTAGCCTGACGCGCAAAATCGCATTTCCAGTCAGTGGCGCGCCGAACGTCAGCGCTGAGAGAATGCTCCCGGCTGCGGTCAGCAGGCCAAGATAGACGCAGGCCCGCGCGATGACGGCGAATGCATCAAGCACTAGTGACCGTTGTGCTCGTGATCGCCCGAAGCTTCGCCCGCCGTGACAGCTTCAGCGCCCGGGTCGATGACAATGATGATGGAGCCCGAAACGACGTGCCCGTCTTTCGACAGCGCCTTCCACTCAATTTCGTTGCGGCCTTCGCCCAGCTCGGGCGACTGGATGGTGAAGGACTGCGCGCTGCCTGACGGCGTGATCTCCAGCTTGCGATCTCGCGCGCCATCGGACACGACCACCGCAGACGTCATCCGAGCCGTCTCGTTGAACGTGACGACGATTTCCTCCGGCGAAGAGGGCAGGATCGATCCGCTCGCCGGCGTGACGCTCTGAGTCTTGGAGTGCGCGTAGGCTGGCGCTGCATGGGACAATCCAATCACCAGCAGCGCGGCGACGATGTGTGCTCTCATGTTCGAACTCCCTGGCGGTCGATTCACCGGTCTGCGTGGCTTGGATGGTTGAAGACCGTCTCACCCATCACGAGGCGCCCCATCAGACCCGCCCTCTCCTTATCCCTCATTTCGAAACCCGACACGAATGAGTTTATCAGCGGATGTTACGCCCGACGCCTGCGGATTATCGTTACAGTATAACGCTCACCGTCTAGACGTCCAGCATGCGCCAAAACCAAAGTTCGCTGGTTGGTTGCTGCAATCGCACTGCCAGTCGCCTCGCGCTGGCATTCCGTCAGTCGGTCAGATCAGCCAGAGACTGGCCGTGGCGACCCATGGTTTTAACCACTTCGATCGGATCGTGCGGCGTGCGCAGTTTCGCCATGTCCCGGAAGAATGCGTCGTGTCCGCCAGGCGTCGATACGAGCAGCAGAACGCCTTGGGCGTTCGCCGTGTTGGTGAAGGCATGACCTACCCCCCGCGCAACCGTGATCGTAGCGCCCGCCACTGCGACGCGCTGCTCATCCCCAATCCGGAAATCAAACTGGCCGCGAAGTACGCGGAAGTACTTGTCCTCGTCATGGGAGATATGGAGAGGCGCGCCTTTACCGGGCGCCACCGAGATCTCAAGAACACACACCCGGCCACCGACATCGGATGCCGGCACCTCTATTCGGGTCTGCAGTCCTGAAAAGGCGACGACGTCCGCTGCCGGATTGAAACTCGATTCCATTCTGAAGCTCCATCTGATTGAGCGACGGATGCGCACGGCCAGCAGGTCGGAACAGGCAGGGCGTCGCGCGGTCGCTGATGGAGTGAATCTAGGCGCGTCCGGCGACGCCAACAGCGGTCAAAAAATGATGGCGGCGATCAGACTGGCTGATGGGCCCGACCGAGGTTCTGCGAGGTGTAATCCTTGAGCCCGCACAAGGCGTCCATCATCCACTGCGCCGCAGGGCCCAGAGGCGCGCCGGTGCGCACGATGCCATTGACCCTCATGATGTCCCCGCCCAGCGGATGGCTCGTCAGCACGATCTCGCACAAGTCTCCGGCCTTGAGCTCGCCTTCGATGATGTGCTGCGGAAGGAACCCCCACCCCAGCCCATCCTTGATGAGGCTCCGCTTCAGGAACACGTCCGACACTCGCCAGACCAGGGTCGAAGGGATGTCGTAGTCCTTCCCGAGCGTCATCGAACCCGTGTCGGACAAGACGATCTGCCGGTGATCGCGCAACTCGCTCTCGCTGACCCCGCGATTGGTCTTGGCCAGCGGAGACACGCTCGCCACGACAGGCAGCAGTAATACCGGCGGCATGTTGAAACTGGTAAGGCCGGCGGGAACTTCGGGAAACGTGCACAACACCCCGATCATGCACTCGCCGCTGAGCACGCGTTCTGCAGGCCCGCTCAACGTATCGACCGAAACCCTCACAGCCACCCCGGGGAACAACTCGGCAAATTCGGCGAGAACCCCGCCCAGCGCATGGAAGGGAAAGACGGGATCGACACTCAGCGTGACGACGCTTTCCAGTCCCATCGATATCGCGAGCGACTTGGCGTGCAGCTGGTCGACGCGTTCGAGAACCGCGCGCACTTCGCGCAGCAACAGCTCGCCCTCGCGCGTCAGGCTCGGTCGCTGGCCCGGCCGCTCGAACAGCCTCAGGCCAAGCTGGTTCTCAAGCTCGGAAATCGCGTAGCTGACGGCAGACTGCGCCCGGCCAAGCTCCTTGCCAGCGCCGGAAAAGGTGCCAACGCGGCTCACCACGTCGAAGACCCGCATCTGATCCAGCGATAGACGTTCGATATTCAAAGCCGCCTCCAGAGGACAGTGCGACGACTTCCCAAATCCGCGCCAATCATGGCCTGTTGGCAATAGGCAAGTGACGGTCCCCGGCCACTTCTAGGCGATGTGTAGCGTGGCCGTCGCAGCCGCGCAGACCTGCCCCGTCGCATCCCGGACCTCCCCTTCCGCAAACGCATAGCGGCGTCCGAGGTGGGCGACCCGCCCCTCGGCGCGGATTGGCGCGTGCTCAAGCATGATGGGGCGATAATACGAGACCCGCAGATCCAGTGTCGCATACCCCTGACCGGCCCCGAGCCGCGCATGCACCGCACAACCCATGACGGTGTCCAGAAGTGCAGCCGCATATCCGCCATGGACCGACCCGGCCAGGTTCAAAAAACGGGCGTCCGGCCGGCTTTCGAAAACGATCCGGTCCGGTTCGATCAACGCCGGCCGGAAATCGAGATGATAGCCAAGGCCCAGGTGCGGTCCGGGTGTCTCGAACACGACGCTCAGCTGCTCGTATCCGGTGGTTGTGGAGAGTTGGTTCGCCATCGCAGGCTCCTTCAATCGCGCCAGTCAGCGCCCGCCTCAAACTGCTTCAAGATCTGCGGCGACGCGCGCAGCGATCGAGGCCACGTGTCGTCCCTGATATCGGGCGCCTTCCAGCTCGTTTGGCGTCGGTCGACGCTCGCCTTCCGGACCCGCGATCGTTCCGGCGCCATAGGGGGAACCGCCCGAAATCTCATCAACTGCTGACAGACCGGCGAACGCGTAGGGCAGGCCGACAATGACCATGCCGTGATGCAGCAGCACTGTGTGCAACGACAGGATCGTACTCTCGTGTCCGCCGTGTTGTGTCCCGGTCGACGTGAAGACGCTGCCAACCTTGCCGACAAGCTTGCCGGACGCCCAAAGCCCGCCGGTCTGATCGAGGAAGTTCTTCATCTGCGCCGGCATCGACCCGAAGCGCGTCGGCACGCCGAAGATGATGGCGTCATACCCCTCCAGGTCCGAGACGCGCGCAATAGGCGCCTCCTGGTCGAGCTTGTAGCCTGACGCACTTGCGATCTCGGTTGGAACGAGTTCCGGCACGCGCTTGATCGTAGCGCTTGCTCCGGCCGCCCGGACTCCCTCCGCCACGGCCCGCGCCATCGTCTCAATATGGCCGTAGCTCGAGTAATACAGCACCAGGACGCGCGACATCAGTCTCTCCTTCGAAATGCATGGCGTTCACGCTTTCTAGGAAACTAGGACGAGAGCCGGTCGGCTCGCAGACGCATTGATTGGATCGGAGGCATCAGACTTTTTGATAGCGCGCTTCCGGCCGCCTACGCGACCGGCTGGCAGCTATCGACCATTCTGATCGAGGTCATCGACAAGTCGTCAATGTGCGAGCCGACCCTGCCAACCTAGATGCAGCCGACGTGGCCCGTCAGGCCATGCCACCCATGGAGGTCCTTGTGACACACGTCGATATTCGCCCCATCCTGACGCGCACCGCGATCAGCGCGATCTTCATCTGGAGCGGCCTGAACAAGCTGCTCAACCAGACCGAAACGATCGCCTACATCGAGTATCAGGGACTGCCGTTCCCGGTTCTCGCGATGTGGGGCGCGGCCGGGCTGGAACTGGTCGGCGGCCTAAGCCTCATCGTCGGCTACCGCCTTCTGGTCGCCGCTGCAGCGCTCGCTGTGTTTTCGCTGATGACGGCGCTGATCTTTCACCGCGCAATCGGCGATGAGAACCAGCTCATCCATTTCATGAAGAACATTTCGATGGCTGGCGGCCTCTTCAGTATCTGCCTCTCGCCCCAGCAGCCCGCTCCTGCGGCCAACCGGTCAGCAACCGCACGGGCGTGAAGCCTCGCAGAGAACTCTTTCCCAGACACAACACTTCAACGGACAACGAACATGAACGGATACTTTCTCGCCGACGTCCTCGACGTCTCCGATCCTGCTGCGATGGATCGGTATCGCGCGCAGGTGCACGACACCGTCGCAGCCCACGGCGGACGCTATCTCTCTGTGGGCGGCACAATCGAAATAGCGGAAGGCGGATGGGCGCCCAAGGCGCTCGTGCTGATCGAGTTTCCCACGCTCGAAGCCGCGCACAGCTGGTATGAGTCCGATGCCTACGCGGGCCTCAAATCCCTCAGACTGTCCGCCTCGCGCGCCAACGCGCTTTTCCTCGAAGGCAGGGAGTGGACGGGACCGCAAGGCGGCGCGGCGCAACGCGATGGAGTCGCAGTGTCATGAGCAGGATGTATATCGCTTCGGGACTGCGCACGCCCTTCGTGAAGGCTGCCGGCCGCTTCGCCCACCACGACTCACTGGCGCTCTCCATTCCTGTTGTCCGCGCGATGGCGGATCGCGCGCGACCGGATCTGCTGGCCTGGGGACAGGTCGTCCAGAACCCGGCGCTGTCCAACCTCGGGCGCGAACTGTTGCTTGAGGCCGGTCTCGATCCGGAAATCCCGGCCTATGCGACGCAGATGGCGTGCTCGACCAGCATGCTGGCGGCGATCCAGGCCGCCGGAATGCTGGGCCATGGCGGCGTTCACCTCGCCCTTGTCGGCGGCGTGGAATCGATGAGTCGCGTTCCGGTCAATCTCAAGACCGATGCCGGACTGAGGCTCGCCGGGCTGTTCAAGACCAGCCCCTTAGAAGCCCAGAGCGCATTGACGGCGCTCGGTATGGATGACTTCGCCATACCCGCAAAAGGGTGGGCCAACCGGATCTCTGGCCGATCGATGGGCGAACACACAGAGGATACAGCGAAGTATTTCGCAATCGCCCGACGGGACCAGGACCAGCTAAGCCTGACCAGCCATAAGCGCGCGGTTGCGGCGCAGGCTTCGGGGTTCTTTTCGGATCTGATCGTGCCGTTCGACACAATGGATCGGGACACGATCCCCCGATCCGACACAACGCTGGAAAAACTCTCGTCGCTGCCCAACGTCTACGACAGCGGTCCGGCCGGCACCCTCAGTGCTGGCAACACATCGCCGCTCACCGATGGCGCGGCCGGCGTATGGATTGCCGACGAGCTCGGGCTTGAACGCCTCGCTCCGGACTATGCGGTTGAACTGGTAGACTGGCAGCTCGGCGCCATGGCCTACGGAGATGAAGGCATCCTCATGGCCCCTGCCAGGGCGATCCCCCGCCTGCTCGCGAGGCACGGCCTACGGTTTTCCGACATCTCGCTGTTCGAGATCCACGAGGCCTTCGCCGCACAAGCGCTGGCGAACATCAAGGCAATGTCCAACCCGGACTACCGCCGGACGAGAGCCGGTGTCGATGCAGATCTTGGCGTGTTTCCAGTCGACCGCATGAACCCGAACGGCGGGTCGCTCGCCATCGGCCATCCGCTCGCAGCAACCGGCGCGCGCATTGTCAGTCAGGCCGCCAAGGAACTGAGCGCGATGCCCTCCGGCAGTCTCGGACTGGTCTCGGTCTGCGCCGATGGCGGTCAAGGCTCGGTCGTGCTGCTCCGCAAACCATGACCGGGGGCGAGCCTGCCGCGTCGCAATCGCCGGCGATGCGGCAGGCCTGCTATCTGAGCAGTTCGACAGTCGACGCCGCTATTCGCGGAGGCTGGCGATCTGGCTCTCGGCTTCCGGCGGCGGAATTTCCGCCTCGGGCCCGCCCAGAAGCACGCCGTCCTTGGTCAACACGATCCCATCGACGACGCGATCGCCCAGCGGACCGGGGATTGCGCGATGACGCTTCCCGGGCGGCGGGGCGATCGACTTGTAGGATACGACCTCGGTCGCCAGCTCAGCAGCGCCCGGCGTCATGACAAACGCAGGTGCGGCGTCCAGACGCATCGCGAACGAGATGTGCGTCTTCTCGCCACCTGCGCCGTCCGGACTGAAGTCGGCGTTGCGCTCGAGGGCGTAATAGACGCCAGGAAGCTCGATCCAGGTGAGCTTCTCAATGACCGCGCCGCGCGCATCGATCCAGCCCTTGTAGATATCGAACCATGGCCTGTAGCCGCCCACATGGCCGCTCAGGGTTCCGTCCGGCTTCATTTCGAGCCGCACCTGCGCCTCGAGCAATTGCAGTTCGCGAACGTAGCTTGCCTCTCGCAGCCAAACCTCGTCAGCCGGGCGCGTGGTTTCGATCACGCCGTTCACCGTCCTCGCGTCGAAGATCGCCTCGAACCGCTGATCCGGAGCGATGACAAACGTGTAGTCGCGCGCAATGTCGCCGTTTCCATCCTTAACCAGCGCGTCTTCGCTGTTGTAGAAGCCGATGCGAACGTTGTCGTCGTTCAGTGGATCGTCGCCCTCCCCGGAGACCACGATCGCGACCGTCCATGCGCCCTCGCGCATTTCATCGTTCTTGCTCAGCGCATGTTGCGACTGGCGGTGCGGACCACGATAGGTGAGCCAGCAACCCAGCGTGCGGTAGAACTGGTTGTCGATGCCCGACATCGATCCATCCGGACTGGTGAAGCCATTGTCCGGATCGCCATCAAGGTCGAAACCTTCACCGATGGAACCGCTGACGCCGGTCAGGACCGGATCGGGCGCAAGCCATGGCTGCGAATAGACGTTCGCGCGGTCCTTGCCGCGAAACGCCATCTGGTTCTGACCTGAAGTTGAATGCCCTTCCGGACGGAACGGGTGCGTCGGATCCAGCAGCCAGCGCGTTTCCTGCGCCGAATAGCCGGCTTCAAGCATCACCTTGGTCCAGTCGGGTTCGCCATTCGTGCCCGCCGGACAATCGGTCCCGGGGTCGATCACGCCCTCGTCGGCGCCGTAATACATCGCCGCCTCGTACCATTCGACGACGTAGGTGCGGCTCCATTCCGCATGCGCCACGCCAGCGCCGCCAAGTGCAAGCGCAGCAGCGCAGGAAACCTGTCTGAGTGTTCGTCTCACGCCGCCCTCCTAGGCCATGACTTCAGAAATCGGACGCGACGTCTTCATCGCGCCCTGCCCGAATTCGCCGATCGAGACTCCCGCCAGTTGCTGGGCGGTGAGGGACAGGCGCGTGATCGCATCGCCCTTGCCGGCGATATGCTGGCCGGCCTTGTGCCGACCATTGGCGCCCCCGGCGAGGAAGACGGGAATGTTCTCGATGGAATGGATTTTGGCATATCCGGTGTCGCTGAACCCCATCACGAGGGTATGGTCGAGCAGGGTTCCATCGCCCTCCGGAATCGCATCCAGCTGTTTCAGGAAAGCCCCGAAGGACCGCATGACAATGCCGGCCAGCTCGCTCGACTTAGGCTGGTAGCCAAGCTTTGCATCGGTCGGTTCGTCATGCGTCGTCTGGTGGTACGTCTTGGTCTCGCCGCGCACGTAAGTCGTCGAGAAGCCCGGCGTGTGCACCATGTTGAAGACATTGGTCTGGTTGCACGCAAGCCCCATGGCGAGGAGCCGCGCCATGGTGATGCAGTTCTGTTCGACCACATCTACGGTCAGGCCCACGCCTGTGTCTTCAGGCGCGTCTGGAATGACGCAAGCCTCGCAGGCTTCCGGGCGTTCAAGCTGGATGGCGAGCTGGTTTTCGATTTCGCGCAACGACGTAAAGTACTGATCGAGTTTGACCTGGTCGGCGTGGCCAAGACTTGCGTTCAGGGAGCGGCGCTGCTCACTGACGACGGACAGGATGCTCTGACGCAGCATGATCTCCGGATTCGGACGCCAGTTCGGATCGTTGGGATCCTGGAACCCTTCGCCGAACAGACGGGTATAGAGCGCAAGCGGCGTCGTTTCCGGCGTTGCGAAACTGTGCCCGGTCCGCGTCGAATAGTTTGCGGAGACATCGCCTGAAGCCGACAGGTCCACCGCCTTGAACCGCGTCGTGGCGCCGAGAACATCGGCAACGCGCGTATCGAAGGACGGACCATCCATCACGTTCGACTTAGCCGGCGCGACACCCGAAAGAATCGCCGCGTGCCCGCTCCAGTGAACGACATTGGGTTTGCCATCGCCAATGACCCGGAAGCCGGAGAACACCGACACCTTGTTTTTCAGGTCGGCGATCGATTCCAGCTCGGGCGTTATTTCATATCCGCTGCCGATTGTCTTGGGCACCCACCTCGTCCCGCCCGCTGGCGTATCGGTCAGTCCCAACCCCCAGAAGTAAGTGCCGAAGCGATCCGCGAACTTGGCCCCGTCCGCCCATGCCGTGCCGTTGCCATTCAGGAAGGCGTCCAGCGCTGGCAATCCGACGCCAACGGCCGCGCCGCCAAGGACGCCACGCAGCATGGATCGGCGATTGAACTTCATGGTCATTGGCCAGCTCCTGTGGTTGCAGGTTTGTCACTCAGCGCTTGAGCGTCGCCATCATCCGGGCCGGCGCCATCAGGGATGATGACCTGATAGAAGTCCGGATCCGTGAGGATCGAGCGATAGAGCTCGGTCATCCGATAGCCGCCTGAAGCGAACGCCTCGCCCTTCTCGGCGAGATAGGCGGCGTCCTTGTAGTCGAACGGACGGCCAGCCCCATAATAATGGACATTGCGGACGATGCAGGAGGTCACGAGCGGACTGCCGCGCAGATATTGCCCGAGTCCCGGCGCGCCGCTGAATTCCAGATCGCCGATCTTCGCGCTCACGTCGATCGGCTGGCCATTCTCAAGCCGGCGCGTCTGACCAAGCCCGTCAAAGTGCTCGAGCGATAGCCCTGCAGGATCGCTGATCGCATGGCAGGTATTGCAACCCGGGTTGGTCATGTGATCGAGCCGTTCGCGCACCGTGCCGTTTTCCAGCGCCTGAACTTTCGAAAAGTCGACGTCGGCCGGCGGTTCCGGCGTCGGCAGGCACATGAAGATTTCGTGCAGCTTCACGCCCCTGACGGTGGGGGACGAACTCGCCGGGTGCGAAAACAGGGACAGGAAGGATACCTGGGTCAGCACGCCGGAGCGGTCGGAGTCCTCTGGAAACGTGTACCGCGCCCAGTCCTCGGTGGAGGGGTAGGGAATCTGGTAGACGGCCGCCAGCGAGCGATTGAGGATCGTGTCGCGCGATGTAAAGATATCGCGATAGTCGCGGTCCTGCGCGATCAGGTGATCCACCAGAAAGCGCAACGTCTCCTCGCGCGAACTGTCAGCCACAGCCTGCGAGAACTTCGGATAGGTTCCGGGATCCTTCGTCAGCGTCTCATACTTGTCGAAGTGCAGCATGTCGGTGAAGAACGCGCGCGCGCCCTGCTCGAGCCGGTCGGATGCAAGCAGTCTGTCCACCTGACCAGCGAGCCCCTCGGACGAATGGATCGCGCCAGACTGCGCCGCCTCTAGCAATTCCGCGTCGGGCGCCGTGTCCCACAGCATGAACGATAACCGCGCCGCCTTGGTATACCCGCTCATGCGGTGTGCGTCGGGGTCCGCAGGATCGGCCTCTGCGTATTCTTTCCGGAACAGGAACTCCGGATCGACCAGCAGACTGACCAGCGCAAGTTTCAGACCCTCGTGAAAATCGCCCTTCTGTTGGGCGCCCTCGCTCCAGATGGCCAGCCGGGCGTCGATCTCGCCGTCGGTCAGCGGTCGGCTGAACAGGTGCATGCCGCGCGACTTGATGAAGCTCTCCGCGCACGCACGATCATCGACGGACGCTGGCTGACACCCGATGATCCTTTCTCGCCTTTCGTCGGCCATGACCTGATCGGCGATCGACCGCGCGACAGAGAAGTACTGCTCAAGACCGGTCGTCGAGACTGAGAGCCTGACGTTGCCGATCGCCTGCAGCCCGTCCTCACGGCGTTCCGGTTCGAAGCGGGCGTTGATGGTGATATCGGGCCCGAAGACATCGGCGATCGTGTTCCGGTACTGGCTTTCCGTGAGCCGCCGAACACCGACCGTAGTCAGGTGCTGATCGCCAAACGCCGCATAACCCGGATCGACATACCTGACCTCTGCCTCCGGATCGGAGACAAGCGCCGTTTCTGGAGGATCGGGCGCAACGCTGGCTTGCTGGCCCGCCTGCAACGAACAGGCGACGGCCGTGAGTGAGGCAAGTGCCACCGTCGCAGCGGCGCCGACTCTGACCTTCATCCCTTCACCCTCCTAACATTCGACCTTCTTGCAGCTGACGTCGTTTGTCTATTTACGTGGGCGGAAGCCGAGCATGACATTTCCCGGCCCAATCCCCCAGACGCCATATCCCGAGTTCGCGATAATCATCCCGTTTGCAGCGATGGCGGCGTTGTTGCCAAACGTGCCGCCATTGCCCGGTACGCCGTTCACGGTCTCGAAACTCCGCGCCGCATCGTAGGACCAGTCGACCTCGCCCGTACGACGATCCAGCGCGTAGAGCCTGCCGTCCAGCGTTCCGGCGAACACGTGGTCGCCCACGATCGTGGTCGGCGCGTTCAGGCCGTAGGAGCGTTCGCAGGACGGCACGAACGCCCGGCGTTCATCGGTGCAGTAAGGCTCGGTCGCAAACGTCCAGTCGATCTCGCCGTTTTCGAGATTGAGCGCATAGACGCCGTGTGTGCGGATGCGCGGCCCACCGGGCTCCTCAGGTTCCAGACCGAAGGAGTTCAAGGGCACGTAGACATGCGTGTCGTCGATCGACATGCCCCAGTTGATCATGCCGCCGCCGCCCGGAAACGCGCGCCAGACAAGATCGCCCGTGTCGGGATCCAGAGCATAGACGTCCCCGGACTTCTGTCCGGCGATCAGCAGGTCCCGTCCTGAAGGAGTAGTGGCCAGGATCGTGGACGCGCCAAAATCGAAATCGAGGTAGACGGTCTGGGAATCCGGCACGCAGTTCAGCCGCGTGGCGCCCGGACGCGGCGCACCGCCCGGCGCGCAATGCACGATCCAGATGTCGTCGGCCAACGCCTGGTACATCCACTTGATGGAGCCATCATCGAGATCGATGGCGAGGATGGCGTCAGTGCTTTCATGCGCCGGCGGCGAGTTGGATTCGCCCGTGCCGACATAGATCTGACGGCGCTCAAGATCGATCGCCGGGGAATTCCAGATCGGCGCGCCCGACGGTCCCCACAGCATCTGGCCATCACCGCGGTCGTAAAGCGGCTCGGCATCCGGCATCGTGTGCGCTTCCCACACCCGATCTCCCGTCATCGCATCCAGTGCAACGACGCCGCCGTGAGAGCGACAGCACAGGTGCACGTCGTACCCGCCCTGCGTGATCTCATACTGGGAGGAAGGGGCGATCACCATGTCTTCCACGAGGACAGGCGTGCCGGTGCCCATTGAATTGTCGAAGAGGCCGAAGCGGGAAACCCAGAGCTTCTCCCCCGTCAGTGCGTCGACCATGTGGGTGTTGGCGCCCAGATCGCTGACCATCACGACGCGCCGGCCATCCGATCTGACTCCATAGGCTGCGCTGCTGCGGAAGAGCGCCGCGCCCCCCTGATAGACCCACTGGATGCAGGGCTCCGCCGTGTCCGAGATATCGAACGCGAATAGCCGGTTGTCGCTTTCGCCGACAGGCAAAAACACCGTCGAGCCGACCACAGCAGCCTGCCCCCGCAGCGACACCGTCAGCGGAAATGCAACCGCCCACGCCAGTTCCAGATCAGCAATGTCAGCCGCCGCAAGCCCCGCCTGCTCGTAGCTCAGGTTCCGGGTGTTCGTGAGATCGAATCCAAATCCGGCAACATTCGGCGCGCTGGACAGGTTCGGCGTCCGCCTTTCGGTCGGACACATCATCGCATCGATCCAGCCGTCCCCCACGGTTTCGGCTTCGGAAATGTAATCCGCTACGACGGAAATCTCTTCAGACGACAGCGCCGCCGCCTGGGCGATCATTTTCCCCTGCACCATCGAATGAGCGATCTGCCCGGCCGACATCCGCTTCAGCGTGTCTCTCCCCGGCGCATTGGCGAGCTCAGCATTGTCATGGCAGCTCGCGCAATTTGCCTGATAGAGCGCCGCGCCTGCATGCGGAACAGCTGAGGCCATGTCAGCATACGCGGCAACTGACGCCGCACCCGCATCAGCGACCTGACCCGCGTCCAGCTGTTGGTCCGGATTGGTCGAGCAGGCCGAGGCGAACAGCATGCAGCTCAGACTCATCGCAACAAGCCGTGCATCAAGCCAAGGAAATGCATGCTTGCGTAGGGATCGCCCGCCGACTGATCCGAGACCAGATTCCATCAACGAAATCTCCGATTGATTGGTTGTGTCCGGGACCCGCATCAGCGCTCAACCTCCGCGTTTGCATCAACCGTGACGCCGGCCGCTTCCTGGACGCGCGCGCCCCGCAAAATGCCAGGCATTGAGTAATTGCCTTCGTGACACGCGTACTCGTGAAGGCGATCACTGGTCGCATTGAACACGAGTTCTCCGCTCCATGGCTGCGTGTAGAGCGCCGGGTCCTCGACCGTGAACTGGTAGAGGATCTTGTCTTCGTCCTGACGCATCAGGCGTTCCGTCACCCTGCCGGTCGGTGAGATATGGCGGCGCTGCTGCGGGCTGAGGTTCACCGTCTCGATGACGAGTGCGTTTCCTTCATACCAGCCCACACTGTCACCCATCCATTGTGAGATGGCTTGCGGCTTCAGGTTACGGCGCGCCTCGGCCTGATCTTCATAGATCGGCACGATCCTGGCGTCGTGCGCCATCTCGATCACGAAAACGACGTGATCCTTGGTCTGCACGAACTGATAGGTGTTGTTGTAGAGCCCGCTGGTCATCACCGGCGCTCGGCCAATCAGGCAGCGCTCGGCATTCGGGCGAGTCTCGTAATCGTCAAAACTGCCGACAGCAGGCTCGCCTGACAAACGCTCCAGCTCATCCTGTCCGCCAGGCTTCCACGGAATGCGACCGCTTGACGGCTCGGTAATCACCGATGACCTGTACTCGCCGTTCACCTTTGCGAACTGCGTCCCGGGATCGACCCAGAAGGCTGCGTGACCATGCAGGTTCAGATCCACGCCTGGTTCCGGCGCCTCACTGATATCGACCGGGCCCGCTTGTTCTCTGTTCAGCCGGGCCCACAGGTTTCCGTGCGCCATTTCATTGGCGGCATCCGGGCTGAGCACCAGCTCATCCACGCCCTTTGCACGTTCCAGCGGCGTCAGCGAGCGATTGGTCCAGAAGCCGCTGAGGTCGACGGCATGCTCAGTCGGGCTCTGGGCGGCGGCAGGCGCCAGCGCTATGGCGGACCACATCGATAAGACAGTTGCTGCGACGCCGACTGGCCGCGGCAACCTGCAGATGCCCTTGATTCGTGTCGACACAGCGCGCCTGCGCACGCTGAATTCTACGACGGTCTCGCTCAAAACGCCGCCTCCCTCTTTGAACGATTTGCCCTGCTGAAGGCTTGTCCCTATTGAACAATAAGTCAATAACTACTTGGACGACATTTGCCTTGGAGCGAGCTTCTGTGCTTGACGGAAACGGAAAGGCCCGATCACCTGATCACAGCCACTGGAGTGGCAGAACGCGTAGGGACACATGTCGCAGACGAAAACACAGCAGCCACGAACTCGACTGGCGCCTGCTGAACGCAAGGATCAAATTCTTGATCACACCGCGCGTCTCGTTGCGAACGAGGGGCTGACTGTGGTCAGTATGGGCCGGGTTGCGAAGGAGGCGGGCGTCAGCAAGGCGCTGGTCTACACTTACTTCTCGAACCCGATCGACCTTCTGCAATCCGTCATCAAGCGAGACATGCTCCGGATCCAGCGCGAGCAGGAGCATGCGGCGACGTCAGCGGCGACGTTCCCTGACCTCGTGCGAAACACCACCCATGTCGCACTGAAGGAAGCAAAAGGTTGGGGCCCGCTGCTTCAGCGCCTGATGAGCGATCCGCAGCTGGCCAAAGCCGTCGATCCGGTCCGCGCACGCGACCACACTAACGTCAGATATCTGTCAAAGCGGATTTCCGAGGCCTTCGACATGCCACGGGAACAGTCTCAGCGAGTCACACAGATCGCACTGGGACTGACCATGGCCGCCGCCGAGCATCTGCAAAATTCCGACGCCGATACGCAGGAAGTCGAGGATCTGACGGTTGCAATGATCAAGGCCGCCGTCAAAGCCGGCGCGGCGCACGAGGCGGCGAAGTCCGCGAAGGGCAAGAAGACGCGACCGAAATGACGCGTTCGAGGGAGGAGTAACTGGGCGCAATCACGTCAGAAGAACGTGCGCCGCTCAGTTACGAATAAAGCAGGGAAACGCCGTGAACATCGATATCATCCAGTGGTCGGTCTTTATCGGCCTCACGCTCGCGATGGCTCTGGCGACGGCGTGGCAGGTCAAACGGATGGGCGGTCGCTCGACCGACTCCAACCGCGAGTTCTTCCTCGCCGGGGGCAATCTCTCCTGGCCCTTCATCGCCGGCTCGATCACCCTGACGAACCTCTCGACCGACCAGCTCGTCGGGATGAACGGCAACCAGATGCTGCTGCTGGCCTGGTGGGAGATCGCGGCGATCATCGGCCTGTTGATGCTCGCCTTCATCTTCCTGCCGATCTACTACCGCAACAACTGCACGACCACGACAGAACTGCTCGAGCGCAAGTACGGGTCGAAATACCTGCGGGCGAGCGTCTCGCTGCTGTTCCTGCTCGGCAACATCTTCATCTACCTGCCGATCATGCTCTACACGAGCTCGCTCTTCCTCAAGACGATGTTCGGCATCGACACGCCCATCATCGTCATCTCCGCAATGCTGGCCGTCGTCGGCGCCGCCTACGGGATCTCCGGCGGCCTGCGCGCGGTCGCCGTGTATGACACGATCTCCGGCGTCGGAATTCTCGCGCTCAGCATCGCGGTTCTCGTGCTGGCGATGGCGGCCATCGATTTCGATTTCTCCGGCATTCCAATGGAGCGTCTGTCGATGATCGGCGATAGCGAGTCACCCATTCCGTGGCCGACGCTGCTGACCGGGATGCTGTTCATCCAGATGTTCTACTGGAGCACCAACCAGACCATCACCCAGCGCGCGATGGCGGCCCCGTCGATCAGGGAAGGCCAGAAGGGCGTACTCGCGGCGGCTGGCATTCGCATCCTGTTCATTCCCGCCATCGTGGCTGTGCCCGGCGTTGTCGCCTACAAGCTGTTTGGCGACCTTGGCGACGCGACCTACGGCCAGATCGTCGCCCACGTCCTGCCGGGCTGGATGTCCGGCGCATTCGCGGCGTTCATGGCCGCCGCGGTGCTCACCAGCTACACGTCGGTATTGAACTCGTCCGTCACGCTCTATGTCTGCGACATGCACGAGCAATTCCTCAAATCGAAACCCGATGTCGGGCGCCTGAACACCGTCATCTCTCTGGTCTTCATGGTGCTGTCGATCGCCCTCGTGCCCGTCTATTCCGGCGCGGTCTCGATCATCAATCTAGTGCAGGAGCTCAATGGCCTCCTGTCAATGCCGATCCTGTCGGCGTTCATCCTCGGACTGGTCTTCAAGAATGTGGATGCGCGTGCTGCGATGCTGGCCCTGCTGTTTGGCACAAGCCTCTATGCCTACTTCACGTTCGTCTGGGCGCCGTTCCACTACATCCACATGATGGCGATCACGCTGTTCGCATGCATCGGGTTCGGCCTGCTGCTCAACACCGTGCTGTTCCGCAAGGTGGCCTCAATCCCCTTTCTTCAGAGGCAGGCTCGCAACGCCGCCTAGCGGTGCGTTTCGTCGGGAAAGCTGATGGATAATCGCATCCACATGTCGAGCGTCTCACCGGGTTGCAGGACCGCGAGCCCGCTCTCGTCCGGCAACCGGTTCAGCGCGTCAGGCATAGCGCTCTGCGGCTCAACGCAGAAAAACCGGCCGGTCGATGGCGTATAGATCTGCAGGTGCGTAAGCCCGGGCGATCCCTCGAGACGAAGCGTGTGCGATGGCCAGATCAGGTCCGCCCGCCCGTCCCAGTCGGTGAAGCAGTGATCGAGCTCCATGTCGCCCACCGGCAAACCCTCGGCCAGCCGATCACAGGCATAGCTGGCGCGCCATGCGTTCGGAATCTTTCGCTCGTCGCAGAGCCACGCGCCGCCAACGTTCGCGCGGATCGCCCCGCCATGCGCCGGGAAGAAGGGATGAAAGCCGCCACAGGCAGGCATCGGCCCCGCCCCGGTATTCTGCACCGTCAGCTCAACCCGAACCGCATCGCCCGACAGGCAGTACCGGCGCAGCGCGGTATACCGAAACGGCCAACCCGAACGCCCGTCGCACCGGTCCTCAACCACCAGCTCGTCAGCCGACTGGTCGACCACCTCCCAGGCGCGATGCCAGCCAATCCCATGAAGCGCACGCTCGGCATGCGCCGCGCCAGCGTCGAGCTCAACGCGCTCGCCCTCCCACATAAACCGACCTTCGGCCACCCGATTGACCCACGGGACCATCGGAAACTCTCCGAGATCTCCCGCGTGCGCAGATACAGCCGCAGGGTGCTCAGCGGCTCTCAGAACCTGTTGTCCGGCGAGGGTCAGATTCACGATGGCGCTTCCCGACCGGGGAGCTACAACGAGGGTGGACTGGCCGTTGCTCAACCGAATGAATTCCATGGCCACGCCGCATCATCCCTGTTTGCCCTGGGCCGAAAGCAGTAATCGAGTTCACCTTGCAACGCCATGAACGCATCGACAGTGAGCGCCTGACGTTGGTTCTCGCCGCAGACGGGACCCGGCCGCCAACGCTCATGTATTTCGGCAAGCGATTGCCTGATGCACAGGATCTCACAGAGCTTGAGACGACGCAGGCGATTGGCTGGCGCGAGTCCACGCCTGACGTACAACCGCCCCAGACCATCCTGCCGACGAACGGCTGGGGTTGGATGGGCGAAGCCGCCGTCCGCGTGCATGCGGCGGAGGCGCCCGCGCCGATCCGGTGGTCATCCTGCGAGATGCAACGCCACGACAATGAGATCGAAATTGCGCTTCGCGCAGACGTCCCGGGCGTCCTCGTCAACCTCAACTGGGCGCTCGACGCAAAGACCGGCATATTGAGCGCGCGCGCAACGATCGAGAACACTGGCAAGAAACCGTTGCACCTGAGCCAGCTCGTATCGCTTTACCTGCCCGTTTCGCCGCAGATGTCGGAGATACTCGCCTTCGAAGGTGATTGGTCACGCGAACTGCAACCGTCCCGCTTCGCCGCTCCGCCCGGGCTGTGGCGACGGGTTAACCGCACGGGTCGCACAGGGTTCGCAGGCTCGACATTCCTGACCCTCGAACCGGATGCAGGAGACTTCTCCGGCGCCGTGACCGCGATCCATCTTGCATGGAGCGGCAATCACGAGCTGACCGTCGAGACACTGCCGGACGGACGCCGCGCGATGATCGCTTCGGCGCTGCTGGACGACGGCGAAGTCATCCTGGCGCCGGGCGAGACATTGGCCGCCCCAAGCGCCTACGTCTGCAGAAGTCTGGACGGCTTCAACGGAGTTTCGGACGCCTTCCACCCCTTCGTCCGTGACAACATTCTGCCAGCCACAGCCCATGGCGCGCGCAGGGTCCATTTCAACAGCTGGGAGTCCGTCGGCTTCGAATTCAACGAAGCCGAACTGCTCGACCTTGCCGATTGCTGCGCCGCCATCGGCGTCGAACGGTTCGTCCTCGACGACGGCTGGTTCAAGGGGCGCCGCAACGACACGACGTCACTGGGCGACTGGAGCGTGGATGCAGGCCTGTTTCCCAATGGACTCCATCCGCTGATCAAGCGCGTGCACGACCGCGGAATGGACTTCGGCCTCTGGGTCGAACCTGAAATGGTCAGCCCCGACAGTGATCTCTACCGGGAACACCCCGACTGGTGCATCCACGCGCCCGGCGACCATCGTCCAACCATGCGCAATCAGCTCTGGCTCGACATCGCCCGCGACGACGTGCGCGTGCACCTCTTCAACCAGCTCGACACATTGCTGCGCACGTACGACATCGCCTACCTGAAATGGGACTGTAATCGGTTCCAGTTTCCGGCGATGGCCGCCGGCCGCCCCGGCTCTTCAGCGACCGTCAAGGCGACCTACGATCTGCTCGACCGCCTGAAGGACGCGCACCCGAACACCGAGATCGAATCCTGCGCCAGCGGCGGCGCACGCATCGATCTTGAGATACTCAAGCGAACCTCGCGCGTATGGCCAAGCGATACGACCGACGCGATCGAACGTCTGCGCATCCAGCGATGGAACGGCTTGGTTCTGCCGCCCGAAATCCTCGGCGCCCATGTCGGACCCTACCCCAACCCGATCACCGGTCGAAAGCTCGGCATGGATTTCCGAGCCCGCGTCGCGATGTTCGGGCACATGGGAGTCGAAGTGGATCCCCGCACCCTCAGCGATCAGGAGCGCTCATCCCTGACGCACCACATCGCGCTCTACAAGCAGCATCGCAACCTGATCCACAGCGGACGGATGATCTTCTGGGCGCTGCCCGACGGCGGCGATGCGCGCGCGGTCATCAGCAATGATCGCACCGAAGCGCTGGTGCTGGCCGGCCAGACCGCAGTCGCCGAGAATGGGCTCAGCGCGCCTTTGACCATCCCGGGCCTCAATAGCGCGGCGACCTATCGCGTCCGCCTCGTCGAGCCGTGGCCGGCAGTGGTCGCGCGCCGTACAGAGCACCTGACAGGCCTGAAAGACGGTCTCACATTCAGCGGCGCCGCGCTGACCAGCGTAGGCCTCCGCCTGCCGCTATCGGACCCCGAGACCGCGTGGCTCATCCACGTCCAGCGCGTCGGCTAGGATGCGCGCCAGGCAGCAACCCCGCCCGGCTCCAGCTGCGTCCCACCCAGCACGAAATCGAACCCGGCTGCCTCCGCAAGGTGGTCGACCAGGTCCGCCGCCTCCGGCGCATAGTTGAACGCGAACTGCAGATCACCGCAGCGACGCAGCCTGAGCCCGTCTGGAAGCGGCCGGACGGCAAGACCCGCCCGCGATGCTGCATCGGTAAGCGCCGCCTCGAGCAGGCCCTCATCCGGCCACGTCGCCAGATACTGAACCCGCCCCGTATCGAACCAGAGCCCATGTCCGCTGTCTGTGCTGGCGCGCGGCGCAAGATCCGTCTCGACATGCTCCAGCCACCGCGTGGCGGGAAACGCTCCCGGTTCACTCCAGCCCGCGCGCAGGCTTTCCACACGCGAAACACGTAAGGGGATGAGCGCATGCAGCAGCCCCGGCGGCAGGTCGGCCGGAATGTGCATCGCTTCTGTGCGCGAGCCGGTGCGCGGCCCGAACACGACCTGCGCATCGCCTGCGCCCAGCTTGTCGACAAGCTGCTGACTCACGATCGGCAGGCTCGGCGCTAGGATCAGCTGGTAGTCCGCAAGATCAGCATCCGGACTGACCACATCAACGTCGAGCCCGAGCCTCCGCGCTGCGGCGTAGAATTCGAGCACCAGATCAAAATAGCCAAAGTCCCGGCCCTGCGGCTGCGTTTCCAGCAGCCATTGCGCTACATAGTCAAAGAGCAAGGCAACCCTTCCGCGCCCCGTCGTCTGCTCGCCCAACAGCTCCAACTCGCTGGCGACCTGCGCGACTTCCCGCGCCGCAGGCGCATCCGATCCGTCAGGCCGCAACAGGCCTGCATGCATCTGTTCCTGTGCAAACGGCGCCTGCCGCCAGCGGAAATAGGAGACCACTTCAGCGCCATGCGCATAGGCTTCCAGCGTCCACGTCCGCACCATTCCTGGCAACGGCGCAGGATTCCATGGCGCCCAGTTCACCGGCCCCGGCTGCTGCTCCATAACCCACCATCTGCCAGCCCCTACGCCGCGATAAAGATCGTGATGAAACGCCGTGAAATCCGGATGACCCTGCCTCATGAACCGGGACTTTACATCGTCGCTCCAGTTCCCCTGCTCAAGGAAGCCAAGCGGATAGGAATCCCACGTCGCGACATCGAGATCCTTCGCGACATCGAAATGATCAAAGCCCGTCGAGACGCCCATATAATTATGGAGAATGTCGCGCCCGGGAGAACACTGGCGAAGGATCTCCACCTGCGCGCGATTGAACGATCTGACCTCATCGGAGGCGAACCGGCGGAAATCGAGAATGTGGCTCGGCGAGCCCTCTGTCACAGCGCGCAGCGGCGGATCCACCTCATCGAATGAGCGATATTCCTGGCTCCAGAACACGCCGCCCCACGCCGTGTTGAGGCTTGCAATCTCCTTGTACCTGTCTTCGAGCCAGGACCGGAACGCCCTCGCCGCCTCCGGCGAGTAGGACACCACCGTATCGTGGCAGCCATATTCATTGTCGGTCTGCCACGCCGCGACGGCCGGATGTCGCCCATAGCGCTCGCCCACGGCGCGCGTGATCCGCTCGGATTCCGCCCGATATGTCCGGCCCGAAAAGCAGTAATGCCTGCGCGACCCAAATCGGCGCGGCCGACCGTCGACATCATGCGCGAGAATGTCGGGATGCCGGTCGATCAGCCATTTCGGCGGCGTGGCGGTAGGCGTGCACATCACGATGTCCAGGCCGGCTTTGGCGAGAACCTCGATCGCGCGGTCCAGCCACGCCCAGTCGAACCGCCCCGGATCCGGCTCGATCCGGCTCCAGGCAAACTCCCCGATGCGGACCCGGCTGATGCCCATCGCGCGCATGCGCCGGGCATTTTCGACCCACTCCCCCTCGGGCCAGTGTTCGGGATAATAACAGACGCCGAGCTTCACGCAGCAAGGTTCCTTTCACCAGATGAACGAGTCGTACTAGAGCTGTTCGCGAATGGACACAAAAGCAGATATTCATCCGCCCGCTCAGCTGATCCGTCAGGTCGAGAAGGCTTTCAAGGAGCGCTTCGACGGCGCCCCGAGGCTGTTCTCGGCGCCCGGCCGCATCAACATCGTCGGCGAGCACACGGACTATTCCGAGGGCTGGGTTCTACCGGCAGCCATCGACCGTTTCTGTGTCACGGCGATCCGGCCGAACCAGTCTGGCGCCATCCGCGTGCTCTCGCTGAACCACGGCGAGGTCAGCCTCCCCCGCCAGTTCGAAAGGCGCGGCGACTGGGCAGACTATCCGGCAGGCGTCTCAGCCGTGCTGACGACCGCCGGCGTCGACATCCCGGGCTGCGATGTGGTGATCGGCAGCGATGTCCCGGAAGGCGCCGGCGTCAGTTCCTCCGCCGCGCTCGAAGTCTCGTTCGCAGCAGCGCTGCTTGGCGCAGCCGGGCATGACGCGACCCCGTTCCAGATCGCCCGCTGGTGCCAGCGCGCTGAGAACGATTACGTCGGAATGCCGTGCGGGATCATGGATCAGTACATCTCCGCACAGGGCGCGGCTGGTCATGCGCTGCAGATCGACTGTCGCTCGCTCTCCCATACCGCCATCGAGATCCCGCCCGGGCTCGCATTCCTGGTCATCGACAGCCTCGTCCGCCACCAGCTTGTCGACGGCGGCTATGCCGCGCGACGGGCAGACTGCGAAACCGCCGCGCGCACCCTCGGCGTCACCGTCCTGCGTGACGCCGATATCGATATGGTGACATCCGGCGATCTCGACGAACGTGTCCGCAAGCGCGCCCTTCATGTCGTGCAGGAAAACGCGCGCGTGTTCGAGACAGGCGATGCCCTCCGACGCAACGAGCCCGCCCTTGCCGGTGACCTGATGAACCAGTCCCACGAAAGCCTGCAGACCCTGTTCGAGGTCACCTGCCCCGAAACCGACGCCCTCGCTGCGGAAGCGAGGCAGCTCGAGGGCGTCTATGGCGCGCGGCAGATGGGCGGCGGCTTCGGCGGCGCCGTGCTGGCTCTGGTCGACGCCCCATCCGCCCACACTGCACAGGAAGAGATTGTGCGCCGGTATGAATCTGCGGCGGGCGTTCGCACCAGCGGCTTCGTCTGCCGGATCGCCGGCGGCGTCAGGGAGTTGAGCCATTGACCGACCAGGCGCCGCACAAACGCAAGAACCTGCTGACCGGCGACTGGGTGCTGGTGTCGCCGCACCGGCTGCAGCGGCCATGGCAGGGTGAGGCCTCCAAAGCGGCCGCGACGCCCGCAATATCCTACGATCCCGACTGCTACCTCTGCCCCGGCAACAAGCGCGCCGGCGGCCAGTCCAACCCGGCCTATTCCGGCGTTTATGTCTTCGACAACGACTACCCGGCTCTCCTGCCCGAAGCAGGACAACCATCGGAAGACCCCCTGCTGGTCGCAGAGCCTGAAACGGGTGTCTGCCGGGTCATCTGCTATTCGCCCGACCACTCACGCACGATGTCGCAGATGTCCGCCGAAGAAATCACGGCGGTGGTCGAAGTCTGGGGCGAACAGTATGCGAGCCTCGCATCCAACCCCGACATTGCAGCCGTGACGATATTCGAGAACCGCGGCGCAATGATGGGCGCCAGCAATCCCCACCCCCACGGACAGCTCTGGGCGACCAGCACTACGCCGCCCGAACTCGCCCGCGAGTGCGATCAACAGGCGGCGCATTTTGAGCAGACAGGCCGCTACCTCCTGCTCGACTACCTGGACCGTGAAGAAAAAGCCGACGAACGCATCGTCTGCGCCACAGAGCACTTCGTTGCGCTGGTCCCGTTCTGGGCTGCATGGCCGTTCGAGACCATCGTGCTGCCGCGCCGAGCAGTCGGAAACCTGGCGGACCTCAACGCCTCAGAACAGAAATCTCTCGCCAAACTGCTCGGCGACCTCACGCGCGCGTATGACCGGCTATTTGATACCTCATTCCCGTACACGATGGGCTGGCACCAGCAACCCGTTCGCGAGAGCGCAGAGGGGTTCCTGCTGCACGCGCATTTCTATCCGCCGCTCCTGCGGTCCGCCACCGTCCGCAAGCACATGGTGGGCTTCGAAATGCTCGCAATGCCGCAGCGGGACATAACGCCGGAAACCGCAGCCGAGCGCCTGCGCGCAGTATCGACCTGAAGCACGCTGATCCGCCGGGAACGTCGGGTCCGTCTACCTTGCGGTCCCCTTGCACCTGCCTCCGCCATCAATGCACGCGATTGCCCGCCTCACGGCGCTGGCGCTTCGGGCAATTAGGCGCCAGAGTTTGGCCAAGCGCACAAGAAGGCGCAGTGAAATGTCAGGGTGGAGACGGCGATGACAGATCTCGCCAGCAAGTCGCGTGAAGAGCGCACGTTCGACGCAATCGTGGTCGGCAGCGGCATCAGCGGCGGATGGGCCGCAAAGGAATTGTGCGAGAAAGGCCTCAAGACGCTGGTTCTGGAGCGTGGGCCTCAGGTCAAGCACGGAACTGACTACAAGACGTTCGGACACAATCCGTGGGACTTCCGCTTTCCCGGCGGCCGCGTGCCCCAGGAGGAGATCGATCGCCACTACCCCAAGCAAAGCCGCACCGGCTACACGATCAACGACGCGTGGAAGCACTGGTTCGTAAAGGACGACGAACACCCCTACACCGAGGTCAGCCGTTTCGACTGGATGCGCGGCTATCAGGTCGGCGGACGGTCAATCACCTGGGGCCGTCAGAGCTATCGCCACTCCCCGATGGATTTCGAAGCCAACGCCCGCGAGGGCGTCGGGGTCGACTGGCCGATCCGCTATGAGGATCTGGCGCCCTGGTATGACCACGTCGAAAGCTGGATCGGCGTCAGCGGTCGCGAAGAAGGCCTCGCGCACCTGCCCGACGGGAAGTTCCAGCCGCCAATGGCGTTCAACGTCGTCGAGACCACGCTGAAGGAGAAGGTCGAGGCGAGATTCCCGGAACGCCGCATAACCATCGGCCGAACGGCGCACCTCACGAAACCGACCGACGAACAGGTAAAGCTCGGCCGCGGCCAGTGCCAGAACCGCAACCTCTGCATGCGCGGCTGCGCCTTCGGGGCCTATTTCAGCTCCAACGGATCGACCCTCATAGCCGCCGACCACACCGGCAACATGACCCTCCAGCCGGATGCGGTCGTCACCGAAATCATCTTCGATCCGGAGACCAGCCGCGCCACCGGCGTCCGCGTGCTCGACGCCGAAACCGGCGATCGCGTCGAAGTCTACGCCAAGGTCATCTTCCTGTGCGCGTCGACCCTCAACTCCGCATGGATCATGATGCACTCGGTGTCAGACCGTTTCCCGAACGGCTTCGGCAACGATTCCGGCCAGCTCGGCCGCAACATTATGGACCACCATTTCCTTGTCGGCGCGCAGGCCGAAGTCGAGGGCTTCGAAGACCGCTACTATTCCGGCCGCAGGCCGAACGGCATCTACATCCCGCGCTTCAGGAACCTCGGCGACGACGAGACGAAAAAGGACTTCCTGCGCGGCTACGGCTATCAGGGCGGCGCAAGCCGCGAAGGCTGGCAACGGCTGGTCGCCGAACTCGGCTTCGGCGCAGGCATGAAGGAAAAGCTCCAGGACCCCGGCGCATGGACGATCGGCATCACCGGCTTCGGCGAGATGCTCCCCTACGAGGACAACACGATCAGCCTCAACCATGAAGTGCGCGACATCCACGGCCTGCCGACGCTGACCATGGACGTCACCATCCGCGACAACGAACTCGCCATGCGCAAGGACATGCAGGAAGCGGGCGTCGAGATGCTCGAGGCCGCCGGCTTCCAAAACGTCCGCGGTTACGAACGCCCCTACGCGCCGGGCCTCGGCATCCATGAAATGGGCGCGGCAAGAATGGGCAGGGATCCCAACACTTCGGTCCTCAATGGCTGGTGCCAGGTTCACGCCAGTCCCAACGTCTACGTCACCGACGGATCGGCAATGACGTCCGCATCCTGCGTGAACCCGTCCCTGACCTACATGGCGCTGACCGCGCGCGCAGCCGACCACGCCGTGACCCAGCTGAAGAGAGGTGAGCTATGATTGATCGCCGCGAACTGCTCCAGCGCGCCGCCGCCATGCTGGGCGGCGCCGTCTCCGCCAGCGCAGCTGCAGGCGTCCTCGCCGGCTGCGTCGCCACGCCCCCGGTCGAAGGCGACACCCCGGATTATTCCTGGTTCACGCCAACCGAAGCCGCGACCATGACGGCGCTCGCCGCCCGCATCATCCCCGCCACCGACACTCTGGGCGCGGTGGAGGTCGGCGCGGTCCCCTACATCGACAACATGATGGCGAACTACCACGAGCCACAGGAACGCCAGATCCTACGCGAAGGCCTCGCGCGCATCGATCGCGAATCGCAGGCGGCGCACCAGCGGCCATTCGCCGCCCTGACCGAAGACCAGCAGGTACAGCTTATGACAGGCTGGGACGAAGAAGCCTACGCCCAGAGCCAGAGCGACATCGGCAAGTCCGATCCGCCGCGCCACTTCTTCCGCATGACGAAAGAGCTCACGACGCTCGCCTTCTTCACTTCGGAATACGGCGCAACCGAATTCCTTCAGTACAAGGCCGTACCCGGCGAATGGCGCGCCGACGTGCCCTATTCCGAGATCGGCCGCGCCTGGGCGACCTGAAGCCTGCGCCTACTCCAGTTCGAGGATCCGGATATTGCGGAACTCGATCGGATGCCCCTCGCTCTGCAGCGAGATGTAGCCGCCGCTCAGGTCCACCGCCCCGCCGGCGGATGCGATCAGTGGCTTCGGATTCGCCATGCGGCCCTCGGGATCGAGTTGCACGTCCGAATATCGGATCGTCTCCTGTCCGTTCATGCGCTGGATAACCTCGCCGGTCGGCGTCACCTCGATTTCGGCGCTCACCCACTCGCCATTTGGCGGCGCCGGGGTCTGCGAATTGATGCAGTGCTGCGTGACCAGCTCGCCGTCCATCACGACGTTCGTCCCGGGAGAACACATGTTCCCGTTCGTCCGCGGCCCTTCGCTGGCCGGCCCCAGCAATTGCGCCTCGACTGAAACGGGAAACGCGTCCTCCACCGCCATCGTCTCCGGCGCCTGCGAGAAGATCATCACGCCGCTGTTTGCATGCGCCCAGCCCGGCGTGTCCGCCAAGGGCGCATCGACGAACCGGTAGTCGAACTGCAATCGGTAGGACTGGAATGACGTCTCGTGGAACAGGTGCCCGAAACGTTCGCCGAACTCGTCATAATCCGCATAGGACACCCGCAGCACGCCATCCTCGGCGCGGAACGTATCGCGGTAGTTCTCTCCCAGTTCGAACCCGCGGATCTTGGGCGTCCACCCAGAGAGCGTCTCGCCATCGAACAACGACACCCATCCCGCCTCTTCCCCCGCAGGGTCCGCCTCCCGGGGGCCCGCAGCGCATCCCGCCGGCATCAAGCCTGCGCACAGACCCGCAACCGCTGCGCGAGACAGAACCTTCCTCCCAGCCATTGCAGCCCCTCTCTTCGGTGGACAGCGCCGGAAAACCCGGTGCAATGTGCGCCAGAAGAAAGCGTTCGGGGTTCGCAATCAAGTACCGACGGACGGAACGGCGGCGCATAATGACCGCCGGCACGGGGAACAGGGAGAGACCCATGTCAGTAGCCGCCGCGCGTCCGCGTTCCGGACTGTTCATGGCTTCCTTTACGGCAATCGTAGCCACTTCATTCTGCTTCATTCTGCGCGCGCTGGTCATCGGCGAGTGGGGAACCGAGTTCGGGCTGTCGGAAACCCAGAAGGGCGAACTCACCGGCGCAGGCCTCTGGCCCTTCGCCATCACCATCGTTCTCCTGTCGCTGCTGATCGACCGTATCGGCTTCCGCACGACCTTCTGGTTCGCCGTCGCCTGCCATGTCCTTGGCCTCGGCATCCTGCTCGGCGCACAGGGCTACTGGTCCCTCTATGCAGGCACCTTCATCATGGCGCTGGGCAATGGCGCAGTGGAGGCTGCCGCCAATCCGCTCGCCGCCACCATCTTTTCCGAGAACAAGCCGAAATGGCTCAATAGGCTCCACGCCGCATGGCCGCTCGGGCTGATGCTGGGCGGCGTCCTCGCCATCGGCCTCGGCGAAGCCGTCGACTGGCGCGTCAAGGTCGGCCTGATGGCCGCGCCGGTTGCGCTCTACGCCTTCCTGCTCTTCGGACGCAAGTTCCCGCGCTCCGAGCGCGCCGCCGCCGGCGTACCCTACAAGGCCATGCTCGCCGAAGCCGGCTTCGTCAGCGCTTTCATCATCATCGCCCTGATGATGCTCGAGGTCGGACGCGTCTTCGCGCTGCCGCAACTGGCGATCTGGGCGATCATCGGCATCCTGACCGCCGCCTATGCCTGGTATGCGCGATCCGCCGGTCGCCCGCTCTACATCATTTTTGTGCTGCTCATGATCCCGCTGGCGGTCACGGAGCTCTCCACCGACTCGTGGATCACGGAACTGATGGAGCCCGAAATGCGCGCTCGGCCTCCGGGCCGGATGGGTGCTGGTCTACACCTCCGCCGTGATGTTCGTGGTCCGCCTCTACGCCGGTCCGCTGCTTCACGCCGTCAAACCCCTCGGCGTTCTCGCTGTCGCCTCGGGCCTAGCAGCAGCCGGCCTCTTCTGGCTTGCTGGCGCCTCGGGTCTCGCGCTCCTTGCCGCCGCCACGCTCTACGCCGTCGGCAAGAGCTTCTTCTGGGGCACCAGCCTCGCCATCGCCTCAGAGCAATTCCCGCGCGGCGGCGCCGTCACCCTCAACGTCATGGCCGGCGCCGGCATGCTGGCGGCGGGCATCGTCGGCACTGTCATGCTCGGCTCACTGCAGGACAGCGCCGTCAGCCGCGGCCTCGCCCAGCACGACGCCGCGAACAACACGCAGCTGGCGGAAACCTATCTCAGCGAGCGCACCGGCATGTTCGGCGACTACACCGCCCTCGACCCCAACGCTGTCGCCGCAGCGCCCCAGGAAGACCAAGCCCTCATCAGCGACATCACCACGCGCGGCAAGAAAGGCGCCCTGCGCGAAGTCGCACTCGTCCCCGTATTCATGCTGGTCTGCTATCTTGGCCTGATCCTGTGGTTCCGGTCGCGCGGCGGCTATCGTCCTGTTACCATCGACCCGGCGCCGGCGCCCGCAGGCCCGGTCCCCAGCCCGGCGCCGAGTTCGCAATCGGCCACCTGACACGCGCCGCTCAGGCAGGAGCAAACGATGACCATCCTCACCCGCCGCCGCATGATGCAGGGACTTGGCGCATCCGGCGCAGCCCTCTCAATGTCTGCGGCCTGTCAGACAACGCCGAACCAGACGACGCCCATGCAGTCGACGCCAATGCAGTCGCAGACCTTCTTCCAGAAACGCAACCTGCCAATCGGCATCCAGCTCTACACGCTGGCCGACATGCTGCGCGAAAATCCGGAAGCCGCGGTCAGCGGCGTCGCCGAGATCGGCTACGAGACCGTCGAAATTCCCTCCTACCTCGGGAAGACACCGACAGACCTCCGCGCGCTGTTCGACGCCAATGGCCTGCGCTGCACAGCGGCCCACGTCGGCATGCGCCCCGGCACGGCCGAGGAGCCCGGCCTGTTTGGCGACATCGACAAGTTGTCCGCCGACATGCACTTGCTTGGCGTCACCAATGTCTATGCGCCATCCATGATGATCCCCGCCGGCATCGGGATCAGCCCGCGCGAGGGCGAGGGCTACGCCTTCATCTCCCGCGTCGCGCAGGCCATGGGCGAAGAACACTGGAAACGCATGGCTGGCCAGCTTAACGACATCGGCCGCAAGCTCGCCGCCAACGACATCGCCTTCGGCTACCACAACCACAACTACGAATTCGCACCCGTAGGGGATGGCACCGGCTTCGACATGCTGATCGCCGAGACCGACCCCGAACTCGTCTCTTTCGAGCTGGACGTCGGCTGGGCGGCTGCCGCCGGCTACGATCCAGCCACGCTGTTCACGCGCGACCGCGGACGCTATTCGGCGATCCACATGAAGGACATCCAGCCCTCCACCGAACCCAACCTTGCGCTGAAAATGAACCCGACCGAAGTCGGCTCCGGCGCACTTGAATGGGAAACGCTGCTGCCGGCCGCCTACGACGCGGGCGTCAGGCACTTCTTCCTTGAACAGGAACCGCCCTTCACGATGCCGCGCATAGAAGCCGCGCGCACCGGCTACAACTTCCTGAAGACGCTTGAGGCCTGAGGAAGGCATGAAGACGATCAAGGGTCCCGCAATCTTCCTCGCCCAGTTCGCCGGGCCGGAAGCGCCGTTCAACTCCCTGCCCGCCATCGCGCGCTGGGCCCGGGAGAAGGGCTTCATCGGCGTCCAGATGCCGACGACCGACAATCGGCTCTTCGATCTGGAGAAAGCGGCCGAAAGCGACGCCTATTGCGACGAGATCAAGGGCGTCCTCGCCGGCGCCGGGATCGAGCTCACCGAGCTGTCGACACATCTCCAGGGCCAGCTGGTCGCCGTCCACCCCGCCTACGATTCCATGTTCGATGGCTTCGCCCCCGAGGCTGTCCGCAACAACCCGAAGGCGCGCCAGGAATGGGCGGTCAACCAGCTGCATCTCGCGGCAAAGGCTTCTCGACGGCTCGGCCTCACCGCCAGCGTCACCTTCTCCGGTGCGCTCGCATGGCCCTACCTCTACCCGTGGCCGCAGAGGCCAGCAGGTCTCATCGAAGATGCGTTCGACGAACTCGCACGCCGCTGGAAACCGATCCTTGACGCCTACGATGAAGCGGGCTGCGACCTCTGCTATGAAATCCATCCCGGCGAGGACCTGTTCGACGGAACCACCTACGAAATGTTCCTCGACCGCGTCGGCGGCCACGACCGCGCCTGCATCCTGTTCGACCCCAGCCACTTCGTGCTGCAGCAGCTCGACTACCTTGAGTACATCGACCTCTACCACGACCGCATAAAGATGTTTCACGTCAAGGACGCCGAGTTCAATCCGACCGGCCGGCAGGGCGTCTACTCCGGCTACGCCCCATGGCTGGAACGCGCGGGCCGCTTCCGCTCGGTCGGCGACGGACAGGTCGATTTCAAATCGATTTTCGCCAAGCTATCCGGTTACGATTTCGACGGCTGGGCGGTACTCGAATGGGAGTGCTGCCTCAAGCATCCCGAAGACGGCGCGCGCGAGGGCGCAGACTTCATCCGCGATCACATCATCCGCGTCACCGACCGCGCCTTCGACGATTTCGCGGCCAGCGGCGTCGACAAGGCGGCCAACCGCAAGCTCTTGGGCCTCGACAGATGAGGCGTCTGCGCCTCGGCATGGTTGGCGGCGGCGAGGGCGCCTTCATCGGCGGCGTCCACCGCATGGCCGCACGACTGGATGGCCACTGGGACCTCGTCGCCGGCAGCTTCCAGTCGGACCCGGACAAGTCGCGCGACTTCGGCGTCTCGCTCGGCCTTGCGGCGGACCGCGCCTATCCGGACTATCAATCAATGGCGCAGGGCGAAGCTAGGCGTGACGACCGCATCGACGCAGTCGCTATCGTCACCCCCAACGCCACCCACCATTCCATCGCCCGGGCGTTTCTCGATGCCGGCATCCCCGTCATCTGCGACAAGCCCATGACGACCAGCCGCGCCGACGCCGATGATCTGGCTAGGCTCGTCAAGAAGACCGGGCTCCCCTTCGTTCTCACCCACAACTATTCCGGCTACCCGATGGCGCGGCAGGCCCGCGCGATGATCGAGGCCGGCGAGCTCGGCGCCATCCGCGTCATCCAGGCGGAATACGCGCAGGACTGGCTCGCCACTGACCAGGCCGGAAACAAGCAGGCCGACTGGCGCGGCGATCCCTCACGCGCCGGTCCGGCCGGCGCACTCGGCGACATCGCCACCCACGCCTTCCAGCTACTCGAATTCGTATCCGGCCTGCAGGCGGAAGCCATCAGCGCCGACCTGACAACCTTCATCCCCGGCCGCAAGGTCGACGACAACGTCAGCGTTCTGCTCCGCTGCGCCGGCGGCGCGAAAGGCATGCTGTGGGCCAGCCAGGTCGCGACCGGCGCGGTCAATGGCCTGCGCCTGCGCATCTACGGCGACAAGGGCGGCCTCGAATGGGCGCAGGAGACGCCCGAAACCCTGCTGTTCACGCCGCTGGGCCAGCGCCAGCAGGTCATCCGTCGCGGCGGCGCGGGCGTTGCGGATGCCGCCGCGCACGCCACCCGCATCCCGGGCGGACATCCCGAAGGCTACCTCGAAGGCTTCGCCCAGATCTATTCCGACGCCGCCGAACTCATCCGCGCCCACCACGAAGACCGTGCGCCACATGGCTTCGCCTCGCTCGCGCCCGGCGTCGCCGACGGCGTGCGCGGCCTCGCCTTCATCGAAGCCGCCATTGCGTCCAGCGCCAGCCACGGCGCATGGACGCCCATCAACTGAGGAAGAGACCAATGCGCACAATCGCAAGTCTTGCCGCCGCCGCCCTGCTCACTGCCGCCTGCAGCGGCGATCCGCCGGAACCTGCGGAGACCGCTGCCGCGCCAGCCGCAGAGGAGCAGGCCGCCATGGACGAGGTCGAAGAGAGTGAATGGCGGAGCCTCTTCAACGGCGAAGACCTCTCCGGCTGGCGCGGCTACAAGAAGGATGCGCCCGGTGACGGCTGGGCCGTCGAAGATGGAACGCTCACCCTCACCGAAGGCGGCGCCGGCGACATCATGACGGAAGAAGTGTTCGGCCCCTTCGAGCTCTCGCTCGAATGGAAGATTTCCGAAAACGGCAATAGCGGCATCATCTATCTCATCCAGGAAGACGACGCCGCGCCCAACACCTACAACACCGGCCCGGAAATGCAGGTGCTGGATGACGACGGCCACCCCGATGGCCAGATCCCGTCCCACCGCGCCGGCGCGCTCTACGACATCGAAGTCCCGCCAGACGGCGCTACGCGACCTGTCGGCGAATGGAACGAGGCCGTCGTCCGTTTCACCGGATCGGAGATCGAGCACTGGCTCAACGGCGTCATCGTCTCTCAGTCGAGTTACGGAGACGACGAATGGCGCGCCAAGGTCGCCGGCTCGAAATTCGTATCCATGCCCCTGTTCGGCACTTTCTCCACCGGCCACATCGCCCTGCAGGACCACGGCGACCGTGTCTGGTACCGCAACATCCGGATCAGGCCGCTCTAGATGTCACACGACCTCCGCCTCGATCGCCGACACCTCATCCGCGGCGCACTGGCCACGACCGCTCTGGCGGGATGCGCCACAACCGCCGCCGCCCAGTCGCGCCGCAAGCCGAACTTCGTCGTCATCCTCGCTGACGACCTCGGCTACGGCGATGTCGGGGCCTATGGCGCCAGCATGATCCGTACGCCCTCGATCGACAGGATGGCCCGCGAAGGCGCGCAGCTCAGCTCGTTCTATGCCTCCGCCAACATCTGCACGCCGTCACGCGCCGGCCTCCTCACCGGCCGCTACCCGATACGCACAGGTCTCGCCCATTCCGTGATCTTCCCGAATGACCAGCACGGCCTGCCGCCATCCGAGATCACCATCGCCGAAGCGCTCAAGCCCGATTACGCAACCGCCCTCGTCGGCAAGTGGCACTTGGGGCATGTCGCGCCGCACTGGCCGCCGACCCAGCACGGCTTCGACCTCTTCTTCGGCCTGCCCTACAGCCACGACATGACGCCGCTCAACCTCTACACCAGTGGCCCCGGCGTCGAACTCACCCAGGAAGACGTTGACTTCCACCGCCTGACCGAACGCTTCTTCGATCGCAGCCTCACCTTCATCGAAGACAATCGCGAACGTCCATTCTTTCTCCTGATGGCGTTGACCGCCCCCCACGTTCCGCTCGACCCCAATCCCGACCACTCGATGGATTCGCCAGCCGGCGATTACGGCGACGTCGTCGAGGAGATCGATACCGGCGTCGGCCGCTTGCTTCGCCACATCGAAAGCCTCGGGCTCGACAACGACACGATGGTCATCGTCACCTCCGACAACGGCCCATGGTTCGTCGGCTCCAGCGGAGCGCTGCGCGACCGCAAGGGCGGCGCAGGCTGGGAGGGCGGCTATCGCGTCCCGTTCGTCGCGCGCTGCCCCGGCATCATTCCCGCCGGGATCAGGTCCGATGAGATCGCCATGAACATCGATCTCCTCCCAACCCTGTGCACGCTGGCGGGCGCACCCATTCCGGCAGTCGAACTGGACGGGCAGAACGTCGGCGGTCTCCTGACGACCAACAGGCAGACCTCACCCCATTCCGAACTCATCCTGTTCAACAACGAGCTTGTGTCCGGCATCCGCACCAAACGCTGGAAATACGTCTCGCGCTCCTACTATCGGACGATCGACGTTCCGCTCGAACGCGTCGGCGGCTGGCAGCTGATCGATCTGGAGGTCGACCCCTCGGAAAACTACGATGTCTCCGCGCGATACCCGGAGGTCGTCGCCGACATGCGGGCAAGGCTGGAACGCGCCCAGGCGACGTTCGAGCCGCTGGGCGTCTTCGAACCGCCAGCCTAGGTCGGCATCTCAAGACCCATCGAGTTGAGAACGCCCTCAAGATGCGCCAGCGCCTCAGGCGTCGGCCCGGGATAATCTCCGGTGCCCGGCGTGTTGCCGAGATAGCCGAGATACTTCCACCCATCGTCGGACGTGAAATAGGCGCCCATCGTCAGCGAACGCACCCGCGCGAAGAACTCGGCCGCCTGCTCCGCGCCCGGCTTCACCCGGTCGCGCCACGCAATGTCGTCGAGGATTGCTCTCTGCGCCGCGTCGCCCGCGCTCGCGAACACCGCGCCATTGTTTCGCGACATGCTCTCTGAATCGAGCCACGCCAACCCGGGCACAATCAGCGCCCGATCCTGTTGCTGCGCCGGATAGGGCGCGCTCACCCACTCATCGAGAAACGCGGGAACGCCCACCTCCGAGGCGGCCAGCGCGTTGTCATCCGCCGGAAGGATCAGATCCACCATGGCCGTCAGCGCTGCAAGCTCCGCGCGTGTCAGCGTCAGCGGCCACGGAACACTCGGCTCAAGCAGGTCCGGATCGCCGCCATATCCCGGTCCCGTCAGCGGCTCCGGCGGCGTCCATGTGAACCCGCCCGGCGACTCCCCGCACGCGGCAAGCGGCGCCGCCGCCATCGCCGCCGCAAACCAGCGCAACGTCGTGCGCCGGTCGACCACCGGCCCGGCGCCCTTCGTATCGATCAGCGTATGTCTCATCCTCGCCCCCTACAGCTCGCCGGACCGCAGGCGCCCGGCAATATGCTCGGACGCCCGCATCGACAGCGCAAGAATCGTGAGCGTCGGGTTCTTGTGCGCCTTCGAGCAGAACACCGACCCGTCGACCAGATAGAGATTGTCGACATCCCATGCGCGATTGTACCGGTCCACGACGGACGTATCGGCTGAATCCCCCATCCGGGCTGTGCCGACCTCGTGGATGATCTCCCCACCCGTCGAAATCAGTTCCGACGCCGGTCGCGCCTCGCTCGTTACCTCGCCGCCCAGCTGGTCGATCAGCTCCCGCATCGCACTCTGGAACTGATCGACCTGCGCCAGCTCGTGATCAGACCACGCAAAGCTGAACTTCAGCACCGGTATCCCGAACTTGTCCTTCGTGTCGGTGTCGATCTCGCAATAGGAATTCGCATTCGGGATCATCTCGCCGCGCTGTGTGAAGCCGAGCGATGCGCCATAGCGCTTCTTCACGTTCAGCCGCAGCTCGGACCCATATCCGTCATAGCCGTCATAACCGCCCATGCCCGGCTCGCCGAACCCGCCGCCGATCTCCACGTGATAGCCGCGCGGGAAGTTCAGCCTGCCGGCCGCCTGCTCCTCATAGAGCCAGAACGGGATGTAGGCATGCAGCCCATGCGCCCCGCTCTCATTGTAGATTGGCCGCCCTTCCAGCGCCGGCACATAGGCCGACACGCGCGAGCCAACCGTGTCCATCAAATTGCGCCCGACCTGCCCGCTCGAATTTGCAAGTCCTTCAGACCGTCCATTCGGCTGCGAGTTCAACAGGATGCGCGCCGTCTCCCCGGAACTCGCCGCCAGGATCACGACCCGCGCCTTGGCCTCGCGGTGTGCGCCCGACGCCTTATCGATATACCGCACGCCAGAGGCCTTGCCCGCAGCATCCAGCATCACCTCATAGACCATCGCGCCGGTCTGCACCGTCAGCTTGCCGGTCGCCTTGGCCCACGGGATCAGCGACGTCGTCGTCTGGAACGCAGCGCCGATCGAACACCCCCGCCCGCACGGCGACGCCCAATAGCACGGGTCGCGCTCATCGACCTTGCGCGTCAGGATCGCCCGGCGCGCCGGAACCACCGGGATGCCCAGCTTCTCGGCCCCCGCCTTCATGTACAATTCCCAGATCCGCATCGCGGGCGGCTCGTGCAGCACGCCCGGCCCGCTGTCCGGATGGTTCGGCATGCCAAGGTTCGCGCCATAGACGCCGACCAGCGTCTCCGTCCGGTCGTACCAGGGCGCGATGTCGTCGTAGGACACCGGCCAGTCGACCCCAAGCCCGTCGCGCGAATACGGCTTGAAGTCGTACGACCCCATGCGGAAGGAATTGCGCGCCCAGTGATTGGTGCGCCCGCCCAGCATCCGGCTGCGCCACCACATGAAATTCGAGCCCTCGGCCGTCGTGTAGGGCTCGTCCGGAATGTCCCAGCCGCCATCCACGGTCGCATCGTAATAGCCGAAATCCTTGTCCGGCGTTCCGACGCCCCGCAACGGCGCGTCGCGATTGAAGTTCAGCATCGGCGCTTCGTCGGGCGAATAATCGCGCCCGCCTCCAGCATCAGAACGCTGGCGCCGGCCTGCGTCAGCACCCACGCGGCCATCCCTCCGCCCGCGCCTGAGCCAACCACGAGGGCGTCGAATTCATCCGGCATGGCAAGTCCTCCCGGCGCCACCTTACCGTCGATTCCCGATCAGGCCATGACAATCCTGCCCGCCGCCGACCTCCGGGGAGCCAGCGACGCATTGTACGCTGCGCAAACAAAAGAGCGCCGCGACGAAACCGGCTGGGGCGGCGTGCCCTGCGGTTTCGTCGCGGCCGTCAGGCGGTCGACGGGCGATCGCGCCGCCGGACGATCTAGAGATCGCTGTTGGCCGGGTCCCAGAAGATGGACAGCGCCAGAGCCGAGACCAGCATCGCGCGGCGTTGCGCAATGTCGCTCGAGGCGTTCATCGTCAGAACCGGCGCGCCGTTGATGTCGACCGCGCCAATGGGAACGCCGTCCGCCTCGAACACGTATCCGATCGGTGCAGCGCTATCGAACGCCGACCCGACGATGCGATGCGACGAGCGGATCTGCACGATCGCGCGGTCCATGGCGATCTCCCCGCGGCGCTCGCGCTTGGAGAGCATGCCGCCGACGCCTTCGGAGATTTCCTGCAGCTCGAACCGCGCAGGAAATGTCCGCCCCTCGTGCAGGAAGTCGCAGCCGTAAGCCATTTTCTTCGGCTTGAAGCTGATATCCCCCAGCGTGATCGCGCGCTCGCGCATCGTGCACTTGGCGTCGAATACGCCTTCCAGCTCTCCGCCCTGCAGCGTGAACTTGGTGGACCCGCCCCTCATCTCGAACAGCGGATCAAAGAAAGCCAGCCGGGTTTCCGACCGCGCAAACTGGCCGGAATAGGGTCCGGCGAGATACGCGCCGCGCCGGCCGCCGCCGATCCCCGAAATCGTGACAGTTTCCGCAGCGCTCTGCAGGTTCGACGGAAGCTCCATCTGCGCTTCCGGAAGCGAGGCGCATCCGCTCGCGGTCAACAGCAGGCCGGCGAGTCCGGCCATGGCAAGGTGTCTCATCTCTTCATTCCTTGGTGGACCGCCGGTCGCCCGAAACGGAGACCGGCGGTATGCTAACCACACGCGGCCTACCGGCTGGCGAGCAGAACAGGGCGTTTGGGCGAGTGGATCATGGCCAGCCGCGGCGCCTTGATGGACGTCACAGCCTGTTCGACCGGTCACGGGCGCATTGCTCGGTCGACCGATGCGCCGCGTAGGCGGTCATTCTCAGCCCGGTCGCGCAGGCCTGGCGGGCTTGTGCCGTCAATTGCCTGTAGACCGCACTGGCGCCGGTGTCCGACTCAAGCGCCGAACGCTCATAGTCGAACTTGAAGACAAACGTCTCGACGCTCCGGTCGGCCGCCGCCGCGCCGGTCAGGACGCCAGCCGCAATACCAGCCAGCACGAGCGATTTCATGGTCTTGGATACGATCGTAGTCATCTTGATCACCTTCATATGTCTGCCGGCGGTGAAAGATCATCTTCCGTTGCGCCGTTGGCAGGCGTAAAAAGCTCCCGGTTTCATGAATTGGCTTTGGGCGCGGCCTGAATTGTTCTGATTCATGATCTGACGGGCGACTACGACATTGCAAGTCATTGAGTTTGAAGGATTTATTCTGGATAACGAACGGCGGGAGCTGCGTGCGCCCGACGGCAGGAATATCGTTCTGAAATCGAAAGCCTTCGACACGCTCAGCGTTCTGGCCGCCGAGCCCGGGAAAATCATCTCCAAGCAGCACCTGATGGACCGGGTCTGGCCCGACGTGACGGTCGAGGAAAACAACCTCAACCAGACCATCTCGATGATCCGGCGCGCCCTCGACGACAGCCGCGACACGCCGCGCTTTATCCAGACCGTCCCGCGGCAGGGCTACCTGTTCATGCCGCAGGTCCGCCAGATCGACCGCCCCGTAGCGGTCGGCGCCGAACACGCGCCGGGCGCATCGCCGGCGCCCCGGCAGACCAGTTCAGGCCATCAGCCCGCGACGCTCTTGAGCCGCCTGACCGGTTCCCGCGCGCGGCTGGGCGGCGTCTTCGCCGGCCTGGCGGCAATCGCGGTCCTGATGGTCGTCTTCATCACCGGCCTGATCAGCCCCAGCGCGATCGCCGGTTCGCGGGATGCATCGATCGCCGTTCTGCCCTTCGAAAACCTCGGCCCTGACGACGAGCGGGACTATTTCGCACGCGGCGTAACCGTCGAGATCATGGACCTGCTGTCTCAGCTCGAAGACCTCGAAGTCATCGACCGCAATTCCTCATTCTCGTTCGGCCCCGACGCCGACGTCCGGGAACTGGGCAAGGCGCTTGGCGTTCGCTACGTCCTCTCCGGCAGCGTACGAACAGGCAAGGACAGGGTCCGAATCAGCGCCCGGCTGTCCAGCGCCGAAACCGGCAAACAGCAATGGGCGCGCACCTATGAACGCGCGCTCTCGCCCGAAGACCTCTTCGCCGTCCAGCGGCTCATCGCCCAACAGGTAGCGGGCGCGCTCAGCATCGCGTTCAACATCAACCCGGGCGAACGCATCGACGGCGCCGGCACCCGCAGCCTTGAGGCCTATGACTGGTACCTTCGGGGCGCCGATCAATGGTTCTACGGCAGTACCGACTATCCCGCCGAAGACCTGTTCCAGCGCGCGATCGACATCGATCCGCAATACGCAGAGGCCTGGGCCGGCATGGCCGTCGCCATCATCAACTCGACCTGGGCCGCCGGGTCAACCGAGCAGGGCCTCGCCCGGCTGCAAGCCGGTTCGGAGATGGCGCGCCGGGCGATCGAACTGAACCCCGATCTGGCGAACGCCCATGCGACGCTCGGCGTGGCGCGCCTCATGGAACTGGACTGGATCGGCGCGCGGGAATCGATCGACGCAGCCGTCGCGAAATCGCGCAACCAGTTGTCGCTCGCCCATCAGGAAAGCCTCGTCCTCAGGTCCGGGCACCTGTCCGACGCGCTGACGATCGCGCATGCAATCCGCGACACCAATCCGCTGACCGAGCCGATGTCCGTGCGCGAGGACGTCATCCGCTCAGCCCTCGGCCAGCATGACCTCGCCAGGGCGGAGATCGACAAGCAACTCGATCAGGCGCCGGGTCAGTACACGCTCGTGCTTCCCTCCATGTTCGCTGAGATCAATGCGGACGCTCCCAGCGGCGAGATCCTGTCGTCGCTGCGCAACATCGCTGAAAACGCGCCCGCAGGCCCCTCCAGCCTCGCCCGGGACCTGCTCGACGCCCCCGACGACAATGCCCGCCGCTTGATCCTCCGGGCTGCGGTTGACGACTTCGGAGACGAATACGCGACAAGAACAGAATTGCTGGCGCATCTGGCGGCCTGGCTCGGCGACACCGAACTCGCGCTCGAAATCTGGGACAGGGACCTGCGCCGCTCCCCGTTACGCGCCGTCTGGATCTGGGGACCCGCCTTCGCCGACATGCGCGCCACGCCCGGCTTTCGCCAGCTCATGCACGACATCAATCTCGTCGCGTACTGGAAGGCCTACGGCTGGCCAGACAAATGCCGCCCGACGACAAACGACGACTTCGTCTGCCGCTAGGCCCAGCCAAGCCTCCTCAGCCGCGCACTTCGCCAGCATGCCGAACCGCGTCGTACGCCAGCGCCGTCACCGCCTCGTAATCGCCGGCGTCAATCTCGTGCTGCGGCGTCAGCCAGCTCCCGCCGCACGCAACGACCGACGGCACAGCCAGATAGTCCTTCAGGTTCCCGCTCGAAACGCCGCCCGTCGGCATGAAGTTCATTTGCCCGAAGACCGACGACAGCGCCTTCAGCATAGGCACGCCGCCCGACAGTTCGGCAGGAAAAAACTTCACGGTCCGCAGCCCCAGGTTCCACGCGCGCTGGACTTCGCTGGCCGTGACGGTCCCGGGAAACACCTCCAGCCCATTCGACTGGCAGAATTCCACCACACCCTCATCGAGCCCCGGAGACACGATGAACTGCGCCCCGCGCCCGCGCGCCTCGGCCGCCTGCTCCGCCGACAACACCGTGCCGGCCCCGACGATCGCATCCGGCACACGCTGCGCAATCGCCTCGAGGCAATCGAGCGCCGCTTCGGTCCGCAGGACCACCTCGATGACATGCAATCCGCCAGCCTGCAGCGCCAGTGCAGTCTTCACCGCCACCTCAACGTCATCGGCCTGCACCAGCGGAACGACAGGAGCGGCCTTCAGGCGGTCAGCGATCATGCATCATTCCTCTGAGTTGTTTTGGACCCCGAACGCGCTATACGCGCTCCGCCGTCAGGCTGGCCATCGGCCACGCGCAGTAGTCGGCGGCGTATGATCCGCCCGGCGCATGGTTGCCAGACCAGCCCGGACCGCCGAACGGCAACGCGCCGCTGGCGCCAACCGTCATCCGGTTCCAGTTGACAACTCCAGCGCGGATCGTCGCCCGGAACGTCTCCCACAAATCCGCCCGTTCGCTGACCAGCCCCGCCGCCAGGCCATACTTGGTGTCATTCGCAACCCGCAGCGCCTCGTCGAAGTCGCTCACCCGCCACACCTGCAGCAACGGCCCGAAGCACTCCTCATCCAGCTTGCCGGTCGCATTGGTCATGTCGACGAGACCCGGTGAGACAAACGCAGGTCCAGCGTCCTGCACGCCCAGCTTGATCAGCGCCTTCCCGCCCAGTTCCAGCAGCTTATCCTGAAAGGCCACGGCGTCGTTCGCCGCCTTGGCGGAGACCAGCGGCCCAAGCCACGTCTCCTCGCTGTCCGGCTGCCCGATCACGATCTCGCCGATCAGCTTCTCCAGCTCAACCAGCAGCGTATCGCCCTCCATCCCTTCCTTCACGATCAGCCGACGTGCGCACGTGCACCTTTGCCCGCTCGTCAGAAACGCCGAGTCCCGCACCACGGCCGCCGCCGCAGCGACGTCATTCGGCTCCCACACGATCAGCGGATTATTGCCGCCCATCTCCAGCGCCAGCCTCACCTCCGTCCGCCCGCCGAACGAGGCGTGGATCTTCCGACCTGTCGAAGACGACCCGGTAAAGCACACCGCATCGATATCCCCCGCCAGCAGCGTCTGACCCACCTCGCCCCCGCCATGGACAATATTGAAACACCCGTCCGGCAGACCGGCCTCCGCCAGCGCATCCGCCAGCAACCCGGCCACAGCCGGCGACAGCTCGCTCGGCTTCAAAACACAGGCATTCCCCGCCAGCAGCGCAGGAACGATATGCCCGTTCGGCAGGTGAGCCGGGAAGTTGTACGGGCCCAGAACCGCAACAACCCCATGCGGACGATGCGTGATCTCCGCAGCGCCGTAATCGGTCGGCGTCGCATGCGTACCCGTCCGCTCCTCATACGCCTTCAGCGCAAGTCCGATCTTGCCGGCAACAGCCCCGGCCTCCTGCCGCGCCTCCTTCAAGGTCTTGCCCATGTCAGCGCTGATCGCCGCTGCAATTTCCTCGGTGCGCGACCGAACAATGTCGGCATAGGCCTGCAGGATGCCGGCGCGCTCATCGAATGGCCGGCGCGACCACGTCTCATAAGCCGCCCGCGCCGCAACGATAGCGGCTTCCACCTGCGCCTTGCTCGCCGCCTTCCCCGACCAGCTCACCTCGCCGGTCGCCGGATTGATCGATTGAAACGCCGCCCCCTCGCCCGCCAGCCACTTGCCGCCGACAAATGCTCCCGGTTGCTCCGAACCCGCGCCGCTCATCCTAGCCTCTCATCTTCGCCTGTATCGCCGCCGCATCAATGCGCCCATCCGCCAGCCGGTTCAGGATCAGCGCCGACAGGCCCGCCCGCTCCGAAAGACTGTCCACACAGAAGAATTCCTCGTGTGAGTGGATCAGCCCGCCGCGCACGCCCAGCGTGTCGATGTTCGGCACCCCGGCGGCAAACACGTTATTGCCCTCGCACACCCCGCCCGTATCGACGAACTCGATCTCGAGGTTGAGCGCCTGGCCGGTCGCCGTCACCGCATCGAACAGGTCTGCCTGCGCCGCATTGCGCGGCTTCGGCGGACGATAGAACCCGCCATGCACCTCGCCCGAGATGCCGTCACGCTTCAGGACGGACTTCAGTTCCGCATCCAGCGCCTTCATCGCCCAGTCGGCTGATGCGCCATCCGGCGCCCGCGCGCCCAGCCGCACAACCGCAATTTCCGGCACGATGTTGACCGCGTTGCCGCCATCGATCGTGCCGACATTGAACGTGACGCCGCGCTCATTCTCGTTCAGCTTCTCGATTCGCGAAGCAAGGTCCGCCGCCGCATAGATCGCGCTGCGTCCTTCGAAATAAGCACGCCCCGCATGCGAGGCCTTGCCGCGCAGCACGATGTCGATCACGGCCGAACCCTTCCGCGCTCCCGCCAGCTGCCCGGTCTCCATCGCCGGCTCATAAGTCATCCCGACATGCGCGCCCGTCGCCGCCTTGGTGATGAAATCCGCGCTGGCGAAATTGCCCGTCTCCTCATCCGGCGACAGCACGATGCGATAGCCCAGCCTGTCGCGATCCGGCCCGGCGTCGAACGCCCGCAGCGCCTCCAGCATCACGACGATCCCGCCCTTCATGTCAGCCGTACCCGGACCGTTGATCCGGTTGTCGTCCAGCTCCCTGATCTCGGTGAACGTCCCGTCCGGAAACACCGTGTCGTAATGGCCCGTCAGCACCACCTGCACCGGCGCCTCCGGCCGCATCACGCCAAGCACCACCGGCCCGGTCTGAAACTCCGATTTCCCGCCATCATCGCCAACCGTCTTGATCGGCGGCGTCCCCGCCAGCTCGACCTCCATCCCCATGTCGCGCATGGCCTCGCCCAACAGCGGCGCAAACCGCCCCAGCCCGTCAGCGTTCCAGCTGCCGGTATTGATCCGCGCCCAGTCCAGCGTCCGCTGCAACATGGCGTCCTGCCGCTCCCGCACCTGCGCCAGAACGGCCGAATCCGCTTTTGTCAGCTCCGAAAGCGGCAATTGATCTGGCTTGGTCATGAAGCGCCTTTCTTGGGTCCGCCACCTCTACCACCCCCCGACGCACCGCAGCAAATCGCCATTGCGCCCCTTCCCCTCGCGCCCCTCGCCCTCTACCCGAAGAGACACGAATTCAGGACAGACAGAGCCCCGATGGCCGAAACCTCCATTCCCAAGACCGCCCTGTTCCAATCGATCCGCGACGCCAGCCCGAAACTGGTAACGGGCGTGCCGGACGGCATGCTCGCCGCCACGATCGAAGCCTGCCAGGCCACAGATGAGTTCGCCTATATCGCCTGCGCCCGCGAGGAAGAATGCATCGGCGTCGCTTCCGGAGCCGCCATGGCGGGCGAGCGCGCCATCATCCTCGTCCAGAACGCCGGCCTCCTCAACGCAATCGGCGCATTCGCGACCATGGGCCTGCGCTACCAGTTGCCCTTCGTGATCATCGTCACCAACCGCGGCGTACTGGCCGACCCCAATTCCTACGACATCGAAAAGCACGACGCCTTCGAGCTCAGCGTGAAGAACCTCGCGCGCGTCTTCACCTACGACGCCGCCAACCTGCCGAAAGACCTCGTGCCCGCCGCGTTCAAATGGGCCGAAGCCGCCCGCCGCCCCGCCGTCATCGCCCTCGAGCGCCGGCTGGAGGGAGCAACCCAATGACCGCCAACCTTCCATCCCAGAAGGACGCCATCGCCAGCGCCCTCAAGCTCTACCCCACACGTCCCTACGCGGTCGCCGACATCGGCTCGCAATCCGGCTGGCTCAAGGCCGCCAGTCACGATGCGCGCAACCTATACGTCTCGGGTCCAATGGGTCTGTCCACGTCCATCGCGCTGGGCGTCGCGGCGTCGCGCCCGAACGAACAGGTGCTCGCCATCATCGGCGACGGCGCGCTGGCGATGAACCTCACCTCGCTGATCACCATCGCAAACGCGAAGCCGGACAATCTCGCAATCCTGCTCGTCGACAACCGCGTCTACGAATACACCGCCTCCGTCCCAACGCCCTCGCGCGAACTGGACTGGCTGGCGATCGGCCGCTCGATCCTCGGAGACAGGAATTGCGCCCGGCTGTCAGACCTCGCGCCTGACAAATGGGCCGAGACGCCGCGCCCCGCGATGATCGTCGCCGACATCGCCCAGGGAGACAAACCACCGCCGCTGGGCATGTCGCCCGCCATGATCCGCGCAGCATTCCTCGAGGCTTCGAAAGCCTGACGCTCAGCCAAGCTATTCCGCCGCCTGACGCGCAGCTGCCGACTGCGCCTCCCGGCCCGGCGAAGTCGCCGGCGCAGGTCTGCTCAACAACAGGCCCAGCACGAACGGGATCGCAATCCCGGGCAGAGCCTCGTTGATGACATCAACGGGGCCAGCCCGCGTCCAGAGCACAGCAACGCCGACGCCCGCCACCATCATGCCGATAGCCGTCCACTCAGACACGCGGCGCTGCATTGCGAGCAACATCATCAAGGGTGCGAACGCACACGCCAGCATCGACCACGCGCCGAGTACGAGCGAGAACACGCTGGAGGCGCCGAACAATGCGAACAGCAGCGCAGACACCGTCACGGCGGCGGTCGCGAGCTTCATCATCCATGGCCGGTCAAGGTGCTTCGCCGAAAGGTCATGCGTGATGGACGCCGAACAGCTGAGCACCAGCGAATCCGCCGTCGACATCGTCGCAGCGAACACACCCGCCAAGATGACGCCGACAAGGATTGACGGCAACAACTCGACGGCCATCAACGGGAGCGCCAGTTCCGTATCGCCGCTCATCAGATCCGGCATTTGAATGCGCGCCAGCAACCCGAGGCTGATCGCCAACGTGTAGAACGCGATGAAGAAGCCATAATACCAGAACCGAACCCGGTTGATCTGGTCCGCACGTTCCATCGCCATGAACCGGATCATGATGTGCGGCTGACCGATCGTACCGACGCCCGCAGCACCCCAGCCCAGCGCAAACAGCATCGCTCGAGGAAGCCCGGTATCGACAGCTCAGTCGGGAAAAGGCTCATGAAGCCCGGCAGTTCGGCAAGCTGCGCGCCCGCAGAGCCAAGGCCGCCAACCTCGACAAGTGTCACGATCACCAGCAGCGCCAGCGCGAACACCATCACGATCGACTGCGCCGCATCGGTCCAGATCGATGCGCGTATGCCGCCAACTGCGGAATAGGCCAGAATGAGAATCGCTGAAATGATGGCGCCTGCCTCCGGCGTCCAGTTCAGCATCACCTGCAGCGCCTTGCCGCCGGCGGAGATCTGCGCCGCAGCATACGTGCCAAGAAACAGGATCGTCACCAGCGCCGCAATCCGTCGCCAGATCCGGAAATCCGATCCGCCCCACTTAGACACCACGGAGGCGAACGAGGCGCCGCCCGTCGCCTCCGTCTCTTGCCGGAGACGCCGGTGCACGAACAGCGATGTCAGGAAATCACCCAGTATCCAGGCGATCATCATCCACGCCGCCGCCATGCCGACAGCAAACGTGTAGCCGATCACGCCAATGAAAAGGAAACCGGAATTGTTCGTCGCCACCGCCGACAGCGCGGCAACCCACGGTCGGACGCTGGAACTGGCGAGATAGTAGTCGGTGTTCGAACCCTTCGCCTTGCGTACCGAAGCAAGACCAACCAGCACGAACCCCAACAGGCAGACCGCGAAAGCGACTAAGGTCATCAGCCCGCCCTATCAAGCCTGAGCGCGCTAGTCGACCGCCGCCGGATAGGCGCCCGATTCATCGTGGACTTCCTGGCCACTCACGGGCGGATTGAAGCAGCAAGCCATCTTCATCTCCTTGGTCGCCCTAAGGATGTGCTTGTCGTGCTTGTCCAGCCCGTACATCACGCCCGGCTTGATCGGATGGACCTCGCCGGTCGCCAGGTCCTCGATCGAGCCTTCACCCGAGATGCAGTAAACCGACTCGAAGTGGTTCTTGTAATGGAGGTGAAGCTCGGCGCCCTCGTAGATCGTGGTGATGTGGAAGGAGAACCCCATGTTGTCGTCCTTCAGCAGAAGGCGACAGCTCTCCCATCCTTCGGACACCACTCTCCGCTCGGTCGCGTTGGCCGAGTCAACGTCTCTGATAATCATGTGGTCGCTCGCCTTCTGATCTATTCCGCAGCCTGGAGCGAAGCGTCCGTATAGACGGCCTGCAACGCGTCGCCGAGAATGTTGAGACCCGCTTCCAGATCTTCATCGGCAATGTTCAGCGGCGTCAGCAGCTTCACGACCTCATCGTCCGGACCAGCCGTCTCGATGATCAGTCCGCGCTCGAACGACGCCTTCACGATCTCCGACGTCATCTCCGGATTGGCGACCTCGATGCCGAGCATCACGCCGCGACCCTTCACACGATTGATGTGATCCGGGAACGTCTTCACGAAGCTCTCGAGCCGCGTGCGGATCTTCTTGGCCTTGAGCTTCAGCTCATCCTCGAAGTCATCGTTCGCCCAGAACTCCTCGATCGCAACGCGCGCCGTGATGAAGGCGTGGCAATTGCCGCGGAACGTGCCGTTGTGCTCGCCCGGCTTCCACTCATCCAGTTCCGGCTTCAACAGGACCAGCGCCATCGGCAGGCCCATGCCCGACAGCGATTTCGCCATCGTCACGATGTCCGGCTTGATTCCCATCTCCTCGAACGAGAAGAACGAGCCCGATCGGCCGCAACCGGCCTGGATGTCGTCAACGATCAGGAGCGCGCCATTGTCGCGCGCGATCTTCTCGATCTTCTGCAGCCACTTGGCCGAAGCGGCATTGAGGCCGCCCTCGCCCTGAATGGTTTCAAGAATGATCGCAGCAGGCGCATCGACGCCGCCGGATGCATCTTCCAGCATCTTCTCGATCTGCTCAGCGGTATCGACGCCGTCGCCGAAATACTTGTCATACGGCATGCGCGTCACGCCGGTCAGCTCAACGCCGGCGCCGCCGCGATGGTGGCCATTGCCGGTCAGCGACAGCGCGCCCAGCGTGCAGCCGTGGAAGCCGTTGGTGAACGCGATCACATTGGTGCGGCCCGTCACCTTGCGCGCCAGCTTGATCGCGGCCTCAACCGCATTGGCGCCCGTCGGCCCCGGGAATTGCAGTCGGTAATCCATGCCGCGCGGACGCAGGATGTGCTTGTCGAACGCCTCTAGGAATTGCGCCTTGGCGACCGAATACATGTCCATCGTGTGCGCCACGCCGTCCTGCATCAGGTAATCGACCAGCGCCTGCTTCATCTTCGGATGGTTGTGACCGTAGTTCAGCGTCGAGCACCCGCTCAGGAAGTCGACATAGCTGCGCCCCGACTGGTCGAAGATGCGCGAACCCTTGGCGGACGTGAACACAGCCGGGAAGCTGCGTGCGTAGGAGCGCACTTCGGATTCGATCCGTTCGAAGGTTTCAAACGACGCCTTACCGGCGTCCTGTTTATGGGCGTCAAACATGGGTGTCTCCCACTTCTGGTTGATGTCTTGGCTAAATCTCAGCGCCTGTCGTCAGCGCAATTGAATGGGCCGATCGTGACCATGTGTTCGGTCGCGTGCTGGCCCGCGAAGTGCGTCGCTTCTAGGAAATGCGGACGATCTGAAAACTGTCCCCCCAGCTCCTCGGCAACGCTACGAAACAACCGCCAAGAGGCGGCGTTGTCAGGAGTGATCGTCGTGTTCATGTAACGAACGTGCGCAAGCGTCTTTCGTTCCAGAATGTGGCGGATCATGCGCTTGGCGAGGTTCTGTCCCCGCATCGATGCATCCACCGCCACCTGCCAGAGGAAATAGTGATCCTGGGCGTCTGGCCGGACATAGCCCGACACCCACCCGACGATCTGTCCTGCGTGCTCCGCCACCACGCAGGTGTCGGCAAAATGCGTCGCCTGAAGCAGGTTGCAGTACAGCGAATTGGGGTCCAGCGGCGGGCAATTGGCGATCAGACTGTGTATCTGTGGGCCGTCTTCACCCTCCGGAATGCGCATCTCAACTGGCTTCGCGCCCGCAGGCTTCGAAGTCTGGTTAGATGTGTCTTGGATCACGCCCTCGACCATTGCGGGGTATTTCGTTCCTCTAAGTAACTTCGTCAAGACAAGGAATGCCGAAATCGCGGGAAAAGTTCCGTTCCCCCAAGAGTTTATTGGGGTTTTTCCTTGCAGAAGTATTTCGCTTAACGAAATTCTTTTGCGATACTGGATAGACGCCGCGCTCGCCTGTCTGTAGAAGCCGTCGCCGCGTGATTCGGGAGTGAATTCGAGCATGCCCTCGCGAGTTGAAGACGCCCTCGTGGCCATCCGGCGGATCATGCGCGCCGCCGAACAATCCTCCCGCTCCCTGTCGCGTCAGGCCGGCATGACGGCATCACAGGTCGTCGTCCTGCAGATCATCGCCTCAGAAGGCGAGATCAGCCCCAGCGCCATCGCCCAGAAGGCCAGGATCACCCAGGCCACCGTCACCGCGCTGCTGGATCGCCTGCAGAAGCGCGACCTCGTCACCCGCACGCAAGGCGCGTCCGACCGCCGCCGCGTCTTCGTCACGCTGACGGAATCCGGCCGCAAACTTCTGGATGACACGCCCGACGCGCTGCAGACCCGCTTCGCCGCGCGCTTCAACGAATTGAAGGACTGGCAACAGGCCTCGATCAACGCCGCGCTGGAACAAGTCGCCGAACTCCTCGACGCCGAAAAGATCGAAGCCGCACCCATCCTGGCCTATGGCCGCCTCGACCCCACCGTCGACGACCACGGCAACCCGATCGAACCGCCGCCAGAGGCCTGATACGTCTCACGTCTCGGCCTCGCCCTTCGACGAGCCCAGCGTGAGGCCTTCTTTCCCGGACAATACTCAGAGCTCGCTCGGCGACACCCACCGGCCTCATCCTGAGCGCGAGCACAGCGAGCAGTCGATGGATGGGAGGCAGGCGGCCCCGCCTCGCCACACGCCTTACAGCGTCCGCGCGATCAGCAGCTTCATGATCTCGTTGGTGCCGCCGTAGATCCGCTGGATCCGGCTGTCGCGATACATCCGCGAGATCGGATACTCGTCCATGAAGCCATACCCGCCAAACAGCTGCAGGCACCTGTCGACAATCTTGCCCTCAAGGTCCGTCGTCCAGTATTTCGCCATCGACGCCGTCGCCGCATCCAGCTTGCCCTCGAGGTGCAGCCCCATGCAGTGGTTCACGAATACGCGCGCGACAGTCGCCTCGGTCTTGCACTCGGCCAGCACGAACTGGGTGTTCTGGAAATTGAGGATCGGCCGCCCGAACGCCTGACGCTCCTTCACATAGTCCAGCGTCACCCGCAGCGCTTCCTCGATCGTGCTCAGCGCCTGCACCGCAATGTTCAGCCGCTCCTGCGGCAATTGCCCCATCAGCTGGTAGAAGCCCTGCCCTTCTTCCGTGCCAAGCAAGTTGCTAGTCGGGATCTTCACGTCGTTGAAGAACAGTTCGGACGTATCCTGCGCCGGCTGGCCCATCTTCTTCAGGATCGGTCCCCGCTCGAAACCCTCGGCCTCGTCAGTCTCCACAAACACCAGCGACACGCCCTTCGCGCCCTCGCTCTTGTCCGTCTTCACCACCACACAGATCAGGTTCGCCGTCTGCCCGTTGGTGATGAACGTCTTCGACCCGTTGATCACATACTGGTTGCCGGACTTCACCGCCGACGTCTTCACCGCCTGCAGGTCAGAGCCCGCCCCCGGCTCCGTCATCGCAATCGCCGTCACGTACTTCCCCGAGCACATCCCCGGCAGCCATCGCTGCTTCTGCTCTTCGGTCCCGTAGTGAAGGATGTAGGGCGCAACGATCGCGTTATGCAGTGAGATGCCGAAGCCATCGACGCCCTTGGCGGCGAGCTGCTCCATCAGCACCACTTCGTGACGGTAATCCCCGCCCGCGCCGCCATACTCCTCCGGCATCGACAGGCCCAGGAGGCCCGCCTCGCCGGCCTTGTCCCACATGTCGCGATCGACACAGTGCTGCTCGCGCCATTTGTCCACCGTCTCCGGCGGCGCATGCTGCTCGAAGAACTTCCCCACCATGTCCTCGAACATGCGGATTTCTTCTTCGGCCATGAAATCCGGCCGCTCGACGTTCAGCACCGACATCTGATTTCCTCACACGGTCTTATGAAACTTGTTCTCAGCACCACGCGCCCGAAATCGGGATCACCTGTCCCGACACGAACCCGCTGTTACCCGTCGCCAGCAACTCGACTAGCTCGGCGACTTCCTTCGCATCCCCCAGCCGCCCCATCGGCACCTTCGACAACAGCTTGGGGCCCTTCACCGGGTCCTCCAGCAGCGCCTTGGGATAATAGGTCTCGGTCTGGATGAAATTTGCGGCCACGGCGTTCACCGAAATGCCGTCCTTCGCCAGCTCCAGCGCCAGCGTGCGCACCGCGCCATTCACCGCCGCTCTAGCCGACGCATAGGCGGCAAACCCCGGAATGCCGCCAATCGGCCCGGACGAACTCATGAACACGATCCGGCCGGACTTCTGCGGCCGCATCACCTTGGCGGCGGCGCCCGCAAACGCGATCGATTCAGCTGCAATCTCCACGAAATAGGGCGTCAGCGCCTCAACGGTCAGCTCCTCGATCGGCGTGCGCGGCGCAGGCTTGGAGGGCGAAATCACGATCGCGTCCAGCCGCCCGCCCAACCGCTCCGTCGCAGCCGCCACCACGCTGGCAGGATCGCTCCACGCCACCAGCGCCACGCCGTCAGCCTCGCCGTTCTTCGAAATCGAACGGTCCGTCGCAGCCATGCGATGCCCCGCGCCGACCAGACGCTCGGCAATCGCCGGGTTCGCAAACCCCGCATGGTCGGTGATCAGGATCGACTTCGCAGCCGCCATCAACGCTCTCCCTTTACGCAAACGTACACTAGACAAGCAGGACCGCCCCGGCCAGTCGCCTCACGTCGCGTCAACCGAAAAGAAAAGGGCGAAGCCGCAGCTCCGCCCTCCTCTACATTGATTGTCTGAAGCGCTTAATCGCCGAACGGCACGCCGACGAACGCCTTGCGCCCGTTGCGCTCGATCTGGAACAGCACCGCCTGCCGCTTGTCGCGCTTGGCCTGATCGACTGCCGACTTCACAGCCGCCGCATTCGCAACTTCGGCCTGGTTGACCATCAGCACCCGGTCGCCCTGACGCAGCCCCGCCACGCCAGCGGGCGAATTGATGCCGACATCCGCGATCACGACGCCGCTCTGGTTGGCCAGCTCAAGGCCGAGCGCATCGATCTTCACGTCGCTGTTGAGGCTCGACGAGCCGCGCGCAGACGCCAGCTGCTGTTGCGGCTCTTCGGCGTCCTCAAGCTTGGCGATGGTCGCCTTCAGCGTCCGTTCCTTGCCGCCGCGCAGGATGCGCACATCCCGCGTCTGCCCGACCGGCGTGTCAGCAACCGCCCGCGTCAGGTCGGTCAGGTCCGATATCCGCTCGCCGCCAAAGGTCATGATCAGGTCGCCGACCTCCAGACCCGCCTTGTCGGCCGGGCTGTCCGCCGTCACGTCCTGCACTAGCGCGCCGCGCGCATTGCCGATACCGAGGCTCGCCGCGATGTCGGCATCGACGCCCTGAATGGCGACCCCCAGCCAGCCGCGCTCGACGGTGCCTGTGCGGATGATCTGGTCGACGATCGACTGGGCGAGGTCAGCAGGAATTGAGAACCCGATGCCGACATTGCCGCCGCTGGGCGAGAAGATGGCAGAGTTCACGCCAATGACTTCGCCCTTGGCGTCGAACAGCGGACCGCCCGAATTGCCGCGGTTGATCGGCGCGTCGACCTGAATGAAGTCGTCATACTGGCCGCCAATCGTCCGGCCGCGCGCCGAAACGATGCCGGCGGTCACGGTGTTGCCAAGGCCGAACGGCGAACCGACCGCAAAGATACTGTCGCCCGGACGCGCCGCATCGCTGTCGCCCCACGACAGCGCCTTCGGCAGGTTCCTGGCGTTGACCTTCAGCACGGCCAGATCCGTCTTGGGGTCGGTCCCGACAACATCGGCCTCAATCTCACGCCCGTTATCAAGGACGATTGTCACGCTGCGCGCGTTCTCGACCACGTGATTGTTGGTCACGATGTGGCCCTCGGCGTCGATGAAGAAGCCTGAGCCGGAGCCTACGCGGTCGGGCAATTCGCCCGGCGCTGCGCCCGGATTGGGAAAATTGCGGTTGAAGAACTCTTCCAGCGGCGAACCTTCAAACGGATTGGCGAACTGCGCCGCGCCCGTCTGGTTCGGCGTCCGCGCCACGATCTGCACAACCGAAGGCGAGGCCGCCTCCACAAGATCCGCAAGGTTCGGCAGCGTTCCCCAGCGCGCCTGGGACACCGCCTGAACCGCCGCCTGCTGGGTCACGGCTGGTGCAATCGCCTGCTGGCCGTTGTCAGCCCAAGAGGTGGAAGAAAGGGCAAGAACTGTCGCGCCGGCGCCGGCGACGAGCCCACCGCCAACCCCGACAATCGTGCTTCGTTTCATCCTGAACGTCTCCATCTGTGTAGCATTGGCGCACGTCTGCGCCTCACTCCGTTAGATGGGATGGGCAGGCGCGCCTGCAAGATTTCAAGCAGCCCTTCATGGGGCGCAAGTCTGAATTGATCGGCGATTGTGGAAGGAATGCGGCGATCATCGCGCACTTTCTTGCGCCACTGCATCTGCAGGCATCAAAATGTCCCGATTCGCGCCAGCCGCGCACCCGCAGGACAAGACCGGATGGCCAAGCTCTACTTCTCCTACGCCGCCATGAACGCCGGCAAGTCCACGATCCTGCTTCAGGCCGCCTTCAACTATCGCGAACAGGGCATGCAGGCGCTGATCTTCACGTCCGCCCACCATGCAGACCTCGATGACGGCCGGATCGTCTCCCGCATCGGCATTTCAGCCGACGCCCACATCTTCCACCCCGATGACGATCTCTTTGCGATCATCGCCGAAATTCACGGCAAGACGCCGCAGGACTGCGTCCTGGTCGACGAAGCCCAGTTCCTCTCACGCGATCAGGTCTGGCAGCTCGCCCGCGTTGCGGACGATCTGAAAATCCCCGTCCTCGCCTATGGCCTGCGCACCGACTTCCGCGGCCAGCTCTTCGAAGGCTCGGCCCAGCTCCTCGCCATCGCCGACAGCTTGCGCGAGATCCGCACCATCTGCCATTGCGGCGCCAAGGCCACGATGGTCATCCGCCTGGACGAAAGCGGAAACGCGGCAAGGGAAGGCGATACGGTCGGCGTCGCACGCGACACCTACGCCTCCCTCTGCCGCCGCCACTGGGTCGAAGCGACCAGCCGCTGACGCTGCAACGGCCGACGCTTCCGAACCCAAATCCCTATGCCTCCCGCACGGCATAAGCCTTCATCGCATCCGTCAGCCAGCGCGTGAAACCCGGTTCGATCGTCTCATACCGGGCCTCGAAATCCGGATGCGAGAGATAGAGGTCCGCCAGGCCGGCATAGGCTTCCAGCGAGCACGCCTTGCCCCACATCGTCGCCACCCACGCCCGGTGCCGCGACAACAGCCCCGTCAACGCCGCAGCTCCCGGCCCCACGCCATTGCGCATCGCATCGGCAAGCGCCGTCTCAAGCGTCTGCAGCTCGCTCATCAGCGCCGCTCGCTCTGCTTCGCTGGTCGCGTCGTAGATCTTCCGGCTCTGCTCGATATCTTCGTGCATCGGCTCGCCATAGCGCTCGATCAGCCACGCCTCATAATCGGCCTGCTGCTCCGCGCTGAACCCCTTGTACAATTCCGCATTGCTCATTTCGTCCTCGCCTTTCAATTGCCTGACCGTGCGGTCGATGGTGGCGATGAGTTCAGCGAAACGATCGCGCTCGGCGGACAGCTTCTCGCGATGGCGCAGGAGCACGCCGATCTGGTCGCCCTCCTCCATCTCCAGAAGCCCGCCGATCTCGGCCAGCGGTACGCCAAGCTCACGGTGGAACAGGATGCGCTGCAGCCGCAACGCCTCCGCCCGCCCGTAATAGCGATACCCGTTGTCGCCGACATGCGCCGGCTTCAACAGCCCGATTTCGTCATAGTGATGCAGCGTCCGAACCGTCACGCCGGAAAGCATGGCCAGCTGCTTGACTGTCAGGTCGCTCATCTCGTTCGCCTCACTCATCGTCTGAGGACGAACCAGATAGGGTCTCACGAAGCGTGAGGGTCAAGCGCCATAGGCGCTGAAACTTTCTTCCACCCGCCCGTCCGCGCCGAACACGAACGTCTCGGCCACCGTCTGCTGGCGATGGTTGGTGTAAAGCAGCGTGATCGAATCCGACCCCACGAACACACGATCGATCTCGAAATAAAGGTCCCGCGCATTCTGTAGCGCCACGCTCCAGTACCGGCGCAGATCCTCCTTGCCGGACAGCGCGTCGGCGTCTTCCGACAACACCTCGCGAATGCGCGGAGAGTGGAAGATCACATCGCCCGAATAGTGCGCCAGCACGGTCTCGAGGTCGTGGTCATTCCACGCCTGCACCCACGTCCGCGCAAACCGCTGCGCCTTCTCAAGTGTCATCATCTCAACGCCCCGCTGCCGACCGCATCGCCCGTAAGCGGCCAGCCTGTTCGAACCTCACCCCTACCGGCGAAAGGGATCGTCCCGGCACGCCGCATAGAACACGAAGTTCAGCTTCCGCGCCCGCGCCGCCTTCCCCGCTTCCGACACCTTCAAAGCATGAGTCGCAAGATGCCCCCGAGACTCCGGATCAGGATAATCCCCATAAATCCAGTACACGTCCCGCCCCGGCTGCACGCCATGACCGCCCATATAGATGACAGCCACGTCCGCATCCGCCGACTGCGCCGCAAAGTCCGCCAGCGCCCGGTCAACAACCGCGCCGCCCGCATCCCGCACCAGCGTCACATCAAATCCCAACTCATCCAGCGCCGCAGGAATCCGCTCCGCGTCAAACGCTGCCCCGGGCAGCGAGCTCACACCGCTCTCGGAGTAATCAGCGTTCACCAGCACCAGCGCCACGCGCCTCTCGTCCTCGTTCGCCGCAAAGGACCAGTCCGGCGCCGGCGTCCGCCGCGGAATTTCCGGCGATTGCCAGCCGCCGCTCTTGTGCATCGTCACCGCCGCAACCCGCCGGCCGAAATCGCGCAGGTCCACGGTCTCGTCCCGCCACACCTCGATCAGCGCGGAGGCAAACGCATTGCCGCCTTCCGCATCCTGATCCGCCGTCAGGCGGCCCGGCATCCCGGCATAATAGGTCAGCGGTTCAGGCGCGGGCGACGGCGCATCGGCGACAGCCGGCAGGACAAGCGCCCAAGCCAGCACAATCGCCTTCACGCACCGCGCCATGCTTCACCTCATCAAAGGTCCTAGAACTTCAGGACCTTCACATACCGCACCTGCGGCAGCGCCTTGATCTTCTCCAGCGTATCCGCCGGCACGTCCTGATCAATCCCGACCAGCGCGATCGCATCCCCGCCCGATTCCTCGCGGCCAAGGTTGAACGTCGCGATATTGACCTGCGCCTCGCCCAACAGATTGCCCAGCGCGCCGATGAAGCCCGGTTTGTCGGTGTTGTTCACGAACAGCACGAACGGCCGGAACTTGGCGTCCAGCGACATGCCCTTCACTTCGACGATCCGCGGCTGGCCGTTGATGATCGACCCCGCAATCGTCCGCCACTTGCCGCCCACGCGGGCCTTCATGCGGATGAGGTTGTCGTAGGTCGGGCTGTCTTCCTGCGTCGATTCCTTCAGCTCGATGCCGCGCTCCTTCAGGATCGCCGGCGCCGAGACCATGTTGACGTCCTTCATCACAGCCCGCAGCAGGCCCGCCAGCGCAGCCGACGTCAGCGGCTTGCGGTTCAGCTCGCAAACCTCGCCTTCATATTCGATGGCGACCGCGTCATAGCCCTCGTCAGCAATCTGCCCGACGAACTCGCCCAGCTTCTCGGCCAGTACCGCATAGGGCTTCAGGCGCGGCGCTTCCTCCGCCGAAATCGACGGCATGTTCAGCGCATTCGTCACTGCGCCCGTCAGCAAATAGTCCGCCATCTGTTCGGCCACCTGAAACGCCACGTTATCCTGCGCCTCCACGGTCGATGCGCCAAGGTGCGGCGTCGCAACGAAGTTCGGCGCGCCAAACAGCACGTTCTCCTTCGCCGGCTCCTCGACGAACACATCGAACGCAGCCGCGCCGATATGCCCGCTGTCGAGACCCGCACGCACCGCAGCTTCATCCACCAGACCGCCGCGCGCGCAATTGACGATGATCACGCCCTTCTTGGTCTTGTTGATGGCATCCGCCGACAGGATGTTCTTCGTCTGATCGGTCAGCGGCGTGTGCAGCGTGATGAAGTCGGCGCGCTTCAACAGCTCGTCCAGCTCCACTTTCTCCACGCCGATCTCGACCGCGCGTTCCTCGGTCAGGAACGGGTCATACGCCACAACCTTCATCTTCAGGCCCAGCGCACGGTCCGCCACGATCGAACCGATATTGCCCGCGCCGATCAGGCCCAGCGTCTTCGCGAACAGCTCGACGCCGACATAATCCTTCTTCGGCCACTCGCCGTTCTGCGTCCGCGCGCTCGCCGCCGGCACCTGACGCGCCGCCGCGAACATCATCGCGATCGCATGTTCCGCCGTCGTGATCGCATTGCCGAACGGCGTGTTCATCACCACGACGCCCTTGGCCGTCGCCGCAGGAATGTCGACATTGTCGACGCCGATGCCCGCACGCCCGATCACCTTCAGGTTGGTCGCCGCCGCAATCACGTCCGCATTCGGCTTGCACGCAGAGCGCACCGCAAGACCGTCATACTCGGGGATCACCTTGATCAGCTCGTCCTTCGACAGGCCGATCTTCACGTCGACCTCGATGCCGCGCGCCTTGAAGATGTCGATGGCGCCCTGTGCGAGGTCATCGCCGATCAGTACTTTCACCATGTCTAGTCGTCCTTCCTGGAATTCGAATTCAACCAACCGGCCCGCTCAAGCCGGTAGACCATGCAATCGTCCTCGCCGAACCGGCGCGGACCAACTTCCTCAAACCCGATGCGCTCATAGAACCTGCGCGCATCCGTATTGCTCTCCAGCGGATCGATCAGGATCGCGGTCACGTTGGGATTGGCGAAACACCGCTCGATGGCCTGGCGCATCATCTCGCCGCCAAATCCCTTGCCGAGATCCTCTTCGCCGCCGATCCAGATATCGATCGCCCGGAGGTTCGGCTCACAATCGCCCCAGTAATGGGTTTCCTCTTCCCTCGGATCGATGATCTGGATGAAGCCGATCGGCCGGCCGTCCACCTCGGCGATCAGCTGCTCGCGCCAGTCCGGATTCAGCCCCAGCTCATTGGTCCAGTCCCAGTCGTCATTGGGATCGGACTCGATCACATGGGGCTGCTCGTCCCAGCGCTGCAGCAGATCAAGATCCTTCAGCGTGGCCGGGCGCAGCTTCATCAGCCGCTACCCCAGCTCCGCCGCTGTCGCCTCGAACGCCCAGTCCAGCCACGGCTGCAATGCAACCAGGTCGCTGGTCTCGACCGTCGCGCCGCACCAGATCCGCAGGCCCGGAGGCGCCGCGCGATAGCCGGCGATGTCATAGGCCGCATCTTCCTTCTCGAGCATCGAGGTCATCTTCTTGACGAACGCCTGCTGGCCATCGTCATCGAGTGATGCCACGCGCGGATCGACGATCTTGAACGTCACCGACGTGTTCGAGCGGATCGCCGGATCGGCGGCGAGAAACTCGACCCAGTCGGTCTTCGCCACCCAGTCCGCCATCGCCTTGAGGTTGGCGTTCGAGCGTTCCTTCAGCCCCTCCAGCCCGCCAACGCTTTCCGCCCATTCCAGCGCCGAGATGTAATCCTCGACCGCCAGCATTGAAGGCGTGTTGATCGTCTCGCCCTTGAAGATGCCCTCGTTCAGCTCGCCCTTCTTGGTCATGCGGAACAGTTTCGGCAGCGGGCGATCCGGCGTGTAGCTGGTGAGCCGTTCAACCGCGCGCGGGCTCAGGATCAGCATCCCGTGCGCGCCCTCGCCGCCCATCACCTTCTGCCAGGAATAGGTCAGCACATCGACCTTCGACCAGTCGACATCCATGGCGAACACCGCAGACGTCGCGTCGCAGAACACCACGCCCTCGCGGTCGTCAGCGATCCAGTCGGCATTGGCGACCTTCGCGCCCGACGTCGTGCCGTTCCACGTGAAGACGATGTCGGCATCCTTGCGGGCCTTCGAGAAATCCGGGACCTCGCCGTAATCGGCCTTGTGCGCCACCGCATCCAGCTTCAGCTGCTTGGTGATGTCCGTCACCCAGTCCTCGCCGAAGCTTTCCCACGCGAACACATCCACCGGCTTCGGCCCCAGCATCGACCACATCGCCGCTTCGATCGCGCCCGTGTCCGAGCCCGGCATGATGCCGATGCGGAAATCGGCCGGCACCTTCAGGACCTCGCGGGTCTTGTCGATCGCCAGCTGCAGACGCGCCTTGCCCAGCTTCGAGCGGTGCGAACGGCCCATCACTTCGATGTTGAGGTTTTCGGGGCTCCAGCCCGGCGGCTTGGCGCACGGACCCGAAGAAAAGTGCGGACGCGCGGGTTTGGCGTCCGGTTTGACCGGTGAAGTCATCTGATTGTCTCCCATCCTTACAGATGGACTGGTCGCCGTTGGGGGCGACTGGCCCGCCGCCGATATGATCTCCTTCGACCCCGCCGTCAATGGCGGCCATCGCTTCTTTCGCAAACGCGGCATCGGTCAGGCCCAAAAAGAAAGCGCACGCCGAAAGACGTGCGCTTTAGCACCACTTACAGGGGGAAAGGGCCTAGCGGCGCTTGTCCTTCTTCATCTCGTCTTCGACTTCGCCGGCCGCCTTGCGGGCCTTGCCCTCGGCTTCCTTCATCGATCCCTCGACCTTGTGCTTCGGAGAATCGACCGTCTCGCCGAACTTCTTCTGGACCTTGCCTTCGGCTTCCTTCATGCCGCCCTTGATTTTCTGGTCGCTCATTTTCGGTTTCCTTCGGGAAAAACCCGACCCGCTTACATAACTCCATACGTCATGGCGCCGTTCCGCAACGTCCGGCCGATTTCATCATGATCTGCGTTAGTGGCGCGCGAACCTGAAGCCTCAGGTGGTCTTCTTCGCCCACGCGCCCGCCGGCGGCAGACCGAGTTCAGGATTGCCGAACATCGCCATCTGCAGGCTCGCCGAAATCCGCCCGGCGCGTTCAAGAAAGAACAGCCGCGCATCCTCACTGGCGCCCAGCTCATCAAGCGTCGCGGCGAACATGTCCATCCATCGCTCGAAATCTGCGTGCGTCAGATCCTGCAGCTTGATGTGCGCCGGTATCGGCCGCCCGTCATACCCTTCCTTGCCCAGCGCCACCGAACTCCAGAACGCCTTCATCTTGGCGAGGTGAACATCCCACCGATCCTCGATCTCGCGATTGAACACCGGCCCAAGAACAGCATCCTCACGAATGCGCCCATAAAACCCATCCACCAGCGCACCGACGAAAGCCTCATCAACCCCCATCGCCTCCGCCCGCTCGCGGATCTCCCTGCGACGCTGCTCCGGCGTTCGTGTGCGTATCCCGTTCATCTCGCTCCGGCCTTCCATGCGCCAGACCGGCTCCGGCGTCGCGCCGCCTAGAGCCGGAACACACCCTCAATGACGGTCCGCGCCCGGCCGATCAATGCGACGCGCTCGTCATAGAGCACCGTCGTGATCACGCCGCCGCGACCCGGAAAGGCCTGGAAGCATTTCAGCTCATCCTTCCCCAGCCGCTTCGACCAGTAGGGCGCGATGATGCAATGGGCCGACCCGGTCGTCGGATCCTCGTCGATCCCCGAGCCCGGCGCGAAGAAGCGCGAGACGACATCATAGCCGTCATCGCCCGGCGCCGTCGCAATCACATGGCCATGATCGGGCCCATCCAGCCCGGGAATGGCGGCCAGCGCCCGCATGTCCGGCTTCAGCGCGCGCACCTCTTCCGCCGACGAAAACACTGCGAGGTTCGACCGCTCGTTCCACACCTCGACCGGCTCCGCCCCCAGCGCCTCCGCGAGGCCCGGCACATGATCGGCCTTCACCGCAGGCTTGGACGGGAAATCCATCTCGATCTGGCCGTCCGAGCGCCGGATCACCGTCAACCGGCCCGATTTCGTGTCGAACCCGATCTGGTCGCCTTCAAAATTCGAGTGCGTCCAGATCGCGTGCGCGCTGGCCAGCGTCGCATGTCCGCAGAGTTCGACCTCGACCGTCGGCGTGAACCAGCGCAGGTCCCACGCCCCCGCGCCGGTCGGCACGAGAAACGCCGTCTCGGCGAGATTATTCTCCGCCGCGATCGCCAGCATCGTCGCTTCATCAGGAAACGCCTCGCACGGCATCACCGCCGCAGGGTTGCCCATGAGCGGACCCTCCGCGAACGCATCCACCTGATAAAACCTGAACTCTGCCATCGCCGCCTCCCGTCATGCGAAGGCTCAACTACCAAGCAGCGCCACAGAAACGAAGCGATGATTTCTGATCGCTCTTCCAGCCTGGCTAACTCTGGGAAGGTTTCACAACCCGCGTCCCCCGCGAAGGCGGGGGCCCGGCCGGCGAACGCCAGTGCGCCTCACTATCCAAAACGCCACTAAGGACGCGATTGCGTCCTGCCCGGATCCCCGCCTCCGCAGGGATGATCGGTAAACTGCCGAACCCTCACCCCAGCTTCGCCTTCGCCAGCATGCTCGCGTAGCGTTCCGGATCGCGCGCTGCCCAGCCGTGGTCCATCGGCCCATGCCCCCCGCCCAGTCCCGGCGCCGCCCGCAACGCCTCGATCAGGTAAGCCTGCGCCAGTTCCACCGCCGCTCTCAGCTCCAGCCCGCGCGCCATCCCGCACGCAATGCCGGACGCCAGCGTACACCCCGTGCCATGAGTCGACGTCGTCACGATCCGCTCGATCTCGAGGAAGTGCTCGCCCGTCTGCGTCGCCAGCACATCCACGATCACATCCTCGTCCGCATACGCCGCCACGTGCCCGCCCTTCACCAGCGCCGCATCCGCGCCAGCCTCCAGCAACCGCTCAGCCGCGCGCCGCTGTCCGTCGATCGTCTCGACCGCCTTGCCGGTCAGCACTTCAGCTTCCATCGCGTTCGGCGTCACCAGCGCCGCGCCCGACACCATCAGCCGGCGCACTGCGTCCACCGCATCGGCCGGCAACAGGCGATCGCCCGACGTCGCCACCATCACCGGGTCCACCACCATCGGCACGCCCTTCGCGAAGTCCGCCTTCGCCTCCGCGATCGCCTCGATCAGCTTGCGATCCCCCAGCATCCCCGACTTCAGGACGTCAGCGCCGATGTCAGAGAGCACAGCCTCCATCTGCGCACGCACCACCTTCGGCTCCACCCCTACGACCCCCGATACGCCCCGCGTATTCTGCACCGTCAGCGCCGTCACCGCCGTCGCCGCAAACCCGCCCAGCGCCGTCACCGTCTTGATGTCCGCCTGGATTCCAGCCCCGCCCCCGGAATCCGACCCGGCCACGATCAAAACGCGGCCCTTCGGCGCATCCTTTGCGGAAGCTTTTCGGTCGTTCACTGTCCTGCCTCGAGATGACAGCGCTCATCCCCGCGCTGTTGCGACTAACATGAACCATCCCCGCCAAAAGTCCATGTGGGATAAAGCCGCCTTGCGCGCTCACCGGCCAACCCGCTAAAGCGCGGAAACTGGCCAGTTCCGGCCACCACGGCGGGTCCACATGCGCGCAGACTTGTCGACCGACGCCCAGAAACCCTTTCAGGCGCTCTCCGGCACCATCAACTCGATCTATCTCGGCCAGATGATCGGCGTCGACGCTATCGCCGCCGCCACCGTCTTCTTCCCGCTGATGTTCTTCTTCATCGCCTTCGTCATCGGCCTGTCGATGGGTTCGACCGTGCTGATCGGGCAGGCTTTCGGCGCCAAGAATTTCGAACGCGTGCGGGCCGTCGCCGGCGCCACCTTCGCCATCGCCTTCCTCGGCGGCCTCGTGATCGCGGTGATCGGCGGCCTCTTCGCGCCCCAGATCATGAGCCTCCTGCAGGTCCCCGCGAACATCTTCGATGACGCCACGAACTACGCGCGCATCATGCTGCTCTCGATGCCGCTCTTCTTCGTCTTCATTCTCTACACATCCATCCTGCGCGGCGTCGGCGATTCCATGACCCCGCTCTGGACGCTGATCTTCTCGACCCTCACTGGCCTCATTCTCACGCCAGCCTTCATCATGGGCTGGGGCGGCCTGCCGAAGCTGGGCGTACCCAGCGCAGCTGTGGCTTCCGTGCTGGCGCTCGTCGTCGCGCTGGCCTGGCTCTCCTTCTATCTCATCCGCCGCAAGGACCCCCTCGCGCCCACGCCCGAGCTGTTCGCGCACGTCCGCCTCGACTGGAAGATCCTCAAGACCGTCCTGCGCCTCGGCATTCCGACCGGCCTGCAGATGGTCATCATGGCGCTGGCGGAACTCGTCCTGCTTGGCCTCGTCAACGCCTACGGCTCGAACGCCACGGCCGCCTACGGCGCCACCAACCGTGTGCTCAGCTATGTCCAGTTTCCGGCGCTGTCGATCGGCATCACCGCGTCGATCCTCGGCGCACAGGCGATCGGCGGCGGAAAGATCGATCGCCTCGCCGCCATCATGAAGACCGGCCTGGCGATGAACCTCGTCCTCACGGGCATCGGCGTCACGATCGTCTACCTCCTCAGCCGCACCATCATCTCGCTCTTCATCACCGAGCCCGACGTCATCGCGCTGACAGAACGTCTGCTCCACATCGTGCTCTGGAGCGTCGTCCTGTTCGGCTGGGCGACAGTCTTTTCCGGCATCATGCGCGCCTCCGGCACGGTATGGGCGCCGGTCATCCTCAACGTGCTTGCCATCGCGCTCGTCGAAGTGCCGATCGCAACCTACCTCTCCGAGCGCATCGGCATCGACGGCATCTGGATCGCCTATCCCTGCGCCTTCGCCGCCATGCTGATCCTGCAGGTCTGCTATTACAGCTTCGTCTGGCGACGACGCCCCATCGTCGCGATCGCGCAGTGATCCATCCTTCGACAGGCTCAGGATGAGGCTTCGACAAGCGCAGGATAACACCCCGAGGCGCCAGCAACCCTCATCCTGGGGACGCACGCAGCGCGTGGAATCGAAGGATGGGCGGCGCCCGCCACTGCCTGCGCCCCAAAACGCGAACCCAACTCGCGGCTTCGTGTCCGCCGAGTTTTGTGCCTATGCTCGCACGCGCGGGATCACATGATACAACCCGCACAGAACGAATGCGCCCGCACACCCGTGCGGGCCGGTCTTATGGGTGGAGGATGCCATGTGTGACGAACATACCGAACAGGACAACGAGGCCTTTATGAAGGCGAAAGCCGCAAACCTGTCGCGCCGCGGCTTCGGGGTGCTGGCCGGCGCGGGCGCAGTCGCCTGCACGGCCCCGCAGGACAGCCAGCAGGCTGAAGCCGCGCCGCAGACGCCGGCTGAACCCGCCGCGGCGGCTGCGATGCAGCTTGTCGAAACAGACGTGATGATCACGACACCCGATGGTGAGGCGGATTGCTACTTCGTCCACCCGGCCGAAGGCGCTCACGCCGCTGTTCTGGTCTGGCCCGACATCCTCGGACTGCGGCCGGCCTTCCGCCAGATGGGCAAGCGCCTCGCCGAAAACGGCTATGCAGTTCTGACCGTCAACCCATTCTACCGCAGCGCGGTCTCGCCCGTGGTCAACGAGGGCGACAGCTTCTCGACCCCCGAAGTCCGGGAGAAGGTTCTGCCCTACGCACGCGCCCTCAGCGCCGAAACCCATGTCACCGACGCCCTCGCCTTCACTGCCCGGCTCGACCAGCAATCAGCGGTCGACACCTCCAAGGGCATCGGCACCACAGGCTATTGCATGGGCGGCCCGATGGTCATGCGCACGGCCGGAACCGTGCCGACGCGCATCAAGGCAGGCGCCAGCTTCCACGGCGGCGGACTGGTCACACAGGAAGACAACTCGCCCCACTTGCTGATCCCGCAGATGACGGCGGACTTCCTCATCGCCGTCGCCCAGAACGACGACGAGCGTGACCCGCAATCCAAGGAAGTGCTCCGCGAGACCTTCGCGGCGAACAATCTCGATGCGGAAATCGAAGTCTATCCGGCGATGCACGGCTGGTGCCCGCCTGACAGCCAGGTCTACGACGAGGAACAGGCTGAACGCGCCTGGTCCCGCCTCCTCGCCCTCTTCGAAGGCGCACTGGCCTAGCCCCGACCCGCCGTCATCCCCGGACCCCGTTCCCGGGATGACGGCTCCCCGGGCGCCTCAGCTCCCCAACGATCTGGCGCTCCACCCCTCAAACCCCACCAACCGTCATCCCGGGGCGCAAAGCGAACCCGGGATCCGGCAACAATCACCCTCCGCCCTCAACCCGAACCTGTCCAAGCCTCACCCCGAGCTTCTCAAAGCCTCATCCTGAGCCTGTCAAAGCCTCACCCCGAACCCGTCGAAGCCTCATCCTGAGCCTGTCGAAGGATGGGACCCGAGCACAACCCTCTCCTCCGCAGCCCTACCCCCCGGTCTTCTCAACCGCCCGAAGAAACGCCGGCCGCTTCATGTTGCGCTCACGGTAAGCATCCAGCTTCGGATACGCCTTCAGCAGTCCCAGCCGCTCGGCCATGCTGGCGATATACGTGAACCCCACATCCACCGCGGAGAAGGAATCCCCCAGCAGGAAGTCCTGATCCCCAATCGCGTTCTCCATGTACGACAGGTGCAGCTTCACCTCGCCCGCCGTAAACGCTGACAGGATCGGCGGCTTGGGATCTTTCTCCCGCCCCAGCAGCATCGTCATCAGGAGTGGCATGAAAGCCGAGCCTTCCGGATAATGCAGCCACGTCGTCCACTCCGCACGGGCCGCCACATCCTCGCGCGGCGGGGCGAAACGGTTCTCGGTATCGTAGCGATCGACAAGATAGCTCGCGATCGCCCCAGTCTCCGCCACCATCAGCCCGTCATCGACAATCACCGGCGACTTGCCCAGCGGGTGCGCCTCGCGCAGCTCCGGCGGCGCCCGCCCCATCTCGTTGCGCACATAGATCTTGAGCTCATAGTCGAGACCCATCTCCTCCAGCAGCCAGACCGTGAAGACCGAACGACCGACGCGAAGATGGTGAACCAGGATCATGCGCAAACTCCTCTGTTTCTCTCTGCCTATCGCAATCTCGCCCGTCCGTCATTCCGGGCGAAGCGCAGCGAAGACCCGGAACCCGGCATTTGACGTAACCCGGAACAACACCCCGGCCCCGCGCATCCATCCGCCGCGCCTGCGCGTTCACACCGCATCCACCGCAATCGAGGAACGCCCCCATGCCCGCAAAATCCAAACAGCAACAGAAAGCCGCCGGCGCCGCGCTGTCGGCCAAACGCGGCGACACGCCAAAGTCGAAACTCAAGGGCGCATCGAAGGAAATGTACGAATCCATGAGCAAGGACCAGCTCAAGGACTTCGCCGAAACCAAGCGCAAGAACCTGCCAAAGAAGAAGAAATCGTCCTGATCCGCGCCAACCCTCCGCGCTAAAGTGAGAACGACCGGCGCCCCCATGCGTTAAAACCGCGATGTCGATGCGGGCGAGCTTCAAGGAATGGACACAGGGACGCTGGGCCTATGCTGGCGCCGGGATCATCGGCTTCCTCGAAGGCTCGATCCTCCTCATCGCGCCCGAGCCATTGCTGATCCCCGCAATGCTCAGCCACAGGCGCACCATCTGGCTCTTTGCGCTCCTCCCAGCCCTCGGCAACGTCGTCGCCGGCCTCCTGATGTACGCGCTCGGCGCCACGCTCGCCGAACCGGTGATCGAGCCCTTCGTGCAATGGCTCGGCGCCAAGCAGGACTACGATCAGGCGCTCAACGATCTCAGCGACAACGGCTTCATCGCCCTCTTCCTCGTCGGCGTCACGCCATTCCCCTTCCAGGTCGGCACCGCCGCAGCAGGCGCCGCCGGCTACAATCTCGGACTGTTCGTCCTCGCCGTCGCCCTGTCCCGCAGCCTGCGCTACCTCGTGCTCGCAGCCCTCGTGCGCATCGCAGGTCAAGCCGCCGGCGACTGGATGGAAAAGCACCAGTTCGAGATCTTCATCGGCGGCATCGCACTCTTCATCCTGATCGGCGCCGCCATGTTCTTCGCCTGACCACGATCTACGCTCGCCGCATCAATCGTCGGCGTCGGGATCCCTCAGCACCACGAAGATATCGCCGCTGCGTTCAAGATAGGCCTGATGCGCCTGCTCGATCTTCACACCCCCCGCCTCCCGCACGGCCGCGAGGAGGTCGCGCTCGCCCACCGCGCACTTGCGCATCATGTCAGAATCGATCTCGCCATCCTTGATCAATTGGCAAGTCCGCCCCTTCACCAGCGTCGCCAGCGGACGCCACTCCGCCGCCAGCCGCGTCACCACCCCATGCGCCACCGCGAGCAGGATGGTCGCCGTCACCACTTCGACGAAGGGGGCATTGCCCGTCATCGTCCGGCTGAGATTGGACCCGATCACCACCGCCAGCACGATGTCGATCGGCGTCGCGCGGCCAAACAGGCGCGGCGTCGAAAACCGCACCAGCAGCACCCCGATGATGAAAACGATCAGCGCCCGCGCCAGCATCTGCCAGAACGTGATCGGCCCCGTGCTCGCGCCGATCACCTGCGTCAGCCCGTCCATCGCAGCTTCCATCACTCAGCCCCTCAACTGCGCCGCCAGGCTCCCATCTGACTGCAGGTAGACCGCACGCGCATCCTCCAGCCGCTCGCCGCCATGCGCCCGCACCGCCTGCAACACCTCGTTCTCCGTCACGCGTTCACGGCGCAGCGCATCCGGCAACGGCCGGCCGTCCTCCAACAGCTGCGTCGGCCGCGAACGCACCAGCCGCCGGATCACACCCCAGCGCACCGAAGTGAAGGTGACAAGCCATTGCAGCCCGATCAGGCACGCAAAGGCCAGCACGCCATCCAGCAGCGGCGTCTCCTTGGAAAGAATCTGCGTCGACAGCGTCGACCCCAGCGCAACCGTCACGACCAGATCGAAGGCGTTCAGCTTGGTCAGCGTGCGCTTGCCGGAAATGCGCAGGAAAAGCACCAGCGCGCAATACGCGATCGGCGCGATCATGAGGATGCGGACCGGGCCCTTCCACCCGTCGAAGAAGACCGTCGGGTCCATCCGGCTACCCCGTCCCGCCGGGCGGCGCCCCCGCTACGCCGATGCGATCGATGCGATATAGCCTTGGATCATCGAACCCCGGATTGATGTCCTGTTCGGCGCGGAACGGCTGCGATTCGGCAAGGCGGATGAGATAGATGCGGTTGGCCTCAAGCTGCGCCGCGCCGGCGCTGGCCGCCTCCACCTCCAGCCCGTCCCAGATCTCACGCCCCTGCCACCACGGATCGTCAGCTGCGGCGACGGGCGTGAACCTCCAGCGATACAGTTTGAGGTCTGTCATGACACAACAACCTCCCCGCTCCGCGAACGTTCCGCCGCCCTAACTCGTCAGCGCGACGAACACCTCCTCAAGATCAGGCTCTTCCGTCGACAGGTCCGATATGCCGACGCCCGCCGCGCGCACCTTACCAAGCAGCGCCTCGATATCCATCTCGCTCGACCGGTAGGTGATCGCCAGCGCCCCATCCTTGCGCACGCTGGCGTCCAGTTGCGTGAGACCATCCGGCACGCCGATCAGCTCCTCGCTCGGCCGCACCACCAGCGTCTTGTAGTCCAGCCGCTTCAGCAGCGTGTCGGTCTTCTCGCAGGCCACGACCTCGCCGTGGTTCACGATCGCGATCTCGTCGCACATCTCCTGCGCTTCCTCGAGATAGTGCGTCGTCAGCACCACCGTCACGCCATCGGCGTTCAGCCGCCGCACGTATTCCCACAACGACCGCCGCAGCTCGACATCAACGCCCGCCGTCGGCTCGTCGGGATCAGGATCGGCGGCGCGTGCACCATCGCCTTGGCCACCATCAGACGCCGCTTCATCCCGCCCGACAGCTGGCGCACATAGGCCTGCTTCTTGTCGCCCAGCCCCAGCGCATCGAGAATCTCGTCAGACCGCCGCTCCGACTTCGGCACGCCATAAAAGCCCGCCATCAGCTCCAGCGTCTCCATCGGCGTGAAGAACGGGTCCATGTTGATTTCCTGCGGCACCACCCCCAGCGCCGCCCGCGCCTCCCGCGAATGGGTGTCGATGTTCTTCTCCCAGATCAGCACCTCGCCCTCGGTCTTGTTCACGAGGCCCGCGAGAATATTGATGAAGGTCGATTTCCCCGCCCCGTTCGGCCCCAGAAGGCCGAAGATCGAGCCGGTCGGAATCTTGAGATCGATGCCCTTCAGCGCCACCTTTTCCGGCGAGCGCGGCGCGGCGGCGTAGACCTTCCGCAGGCCGCGCGCCTCGATCGCAATCTCCGGCATTTTCGCCCGTTCGCTCATGCAAGCACCCTGAAAGACCTCGGCGGCGCCGCCAATTGACGAATCCCGCATCGCCCTCCTAGTTAGTGCCCACGCCAACCACAACAAAGAGCCGCCCCATGACAAACCCGCCCGCCAGCGCGGTCCCGGCGCCAGAAATCATCGAAGTCGACACCAAAAGGGTGTCCTGCGACGGCGGCGGCGGCGCGCTCGGCCATCCCAAGGTTTGGTACGACATGGGCGAAGACGATTTCGTCGAATGTGGTTATTGCGACCGCCGCTTCGTCCTGAAAGCCGGCGCAAAACACGGTTAAGACCTACAGTCTGGCAAGACCCTTGCAGCGTCCTCCCCACGGAGACGCTGAGATGACCATTAAACCTGCAAGAGTTGTGACCTACGGACGCGACCCCAGCTGGGGCTTCCGCGTACTCGGACCCAATAGCGAAGTGCTGGCCAGCCGCTGGGGCTTCAAGACCGATCATCAGGCGCGTCAGGCAGGCATCGCCGCCTCGCTGGCGATGTCCTCTGCGCTGATCTCGGGAGACGGCGAACGCAACCGCATTTCGCGCGAACTTCTGAAAGGCGGACCGTCAGCCTAGGGCCGGTCCAGCGCCGGGGCGTAGAGCACGCCATAAACCGCGCCCGCTTCATCCCCACGACAGGTCGCGGCTGCATCTGACCGCTCACCCAGCGCATCCTCGGACAGGCGCATCAACTCCAGCCGCACCGTGTCCCGGAACGTATAAAGCCGGAAATCCCCGCTCGCCGTCGGCACTTCCACGCCATCGGTCGACACACGCGTCCGCGGCGGCCACGCGAGCGGCAAGGCGCCATCGGCCGTTTCCAGCATCAGGCATGATCCCTCGACCATCAGCCTGCCTTCCGGCGCGCTGCTCGGGGTCGTCCCCGGATCGAAATTGATGATCTGGACCGCGGCGACCTCACGCGCAGATGGACCAGCGGTGCAGGCGGCGGCGGCAAAGGAGGTCAGGAAGGCGAACAATCGCCGGCAGGCGACCGCGGATAACGGCCGCTCGGATTGACTACGAGCCAGCCGGCGCATCGCCAGGCCGCACCCAATCGTTGTCGCCACAACGGATGGAATTGATCAGCACGGTGTCATCGGGGTCGATACGCGTCGCAGACACGGGCTCTCCGCCCGCGCGCTCGACGATCACCCACGCCTGCGGCGCGTTCATTTCATCAAACGAGACCGGCGCAACCTCAACGCCCGCGCCAGTCCGGCAGTCGGCCGTCTCCATCCGCTCGCCGATATTCGCGGCGACCGGAACCGGCTCAAGCGATGCTGAGACCTGTGACGCTACGACACCGCGCGTCTCCTGCGCCTGCGCCTGGCCTGCAGCCATGCCCGCAGCGATCAGGAAAGCGGTGATTGCCGTAGTGGAAGCGGCGAAAGTGATGTGTGTCCGTTCAGCCATTTTCATTCCCCAGTATCCCGCTCAAACGCTGGCGTGCGACACATGGTTCCCACCGCTGTTAACGATTACTTTCCACATTCTTCTCATTTTCTTCGCCCGCTCCGTCCGGCCCCCACTGCGACCGTCGCCAAGCACAAACGCGCCACCCGACCCGTGCTCCTGCTTTCGCCGGCAACAAATGACGCCCGGGCACAGCTCGCACAGAATTTATCGTTCGAAAACAGGGCTTTGAAGACGCCCGCCACGTGACCAAATGGCCGCGTCATCCAAGTTTTGCGCGCCCGAAGCCCCGGATCGCCAGCGCGACCCGGCCGCCCGCCTGCGCCGCTCATACCTTCGGACCAGGCGTCTCATCCTTTCGTAGAGCCACCCCCAAAACCCGCCGAAATGCGAAGAATCCATCAGGGCTAGCATTGATGGTCGCTGCAGCGTGTCCGTCATAGGCCATCACGATCGCCGATCTCGACGATCGACTTGCTGGGTTTATAGGGCTTGCGCCTGCAGCCTCCGACAAGACTTGAAAGCCGGGCGCAGCGCCCCACTTGTGAACCAACCCTGCAGGGCTCTCCTCCCTAAACGCCCTGCCACTCCAGCCCCCGCCGCGAACGCCGCGCGGGGGCGATTTTTTTGGCGTCCTCCCCATCCGCCATCGCCGCGATCCGGCAGGTCCATCGCCGCGCCGCGTGCATCCCTCTCCAAGAGTTCATCGCCGGCACATCATCCATCGCGTGCGCACGCTTGCCAGCATCGCCACGAGCCCTATCAAGGATGCTGCCTTGTCGGAGGGCCGCCCCATGAGATCGCCCAGCCTCGCGCTGAAGTCCGCAACCCTGTCGCTCCTGCTCGGCTTCGCCACAGCCTGCGCGACCTATGGCGAGGAAGTCGTCATCGAGGCCGCGGACGACGCCGCAGCCGACCAGCCCCAGGTCACCGAAGCCCAGCAACGCCAGGCGCCCGATCAACCCGCAGCGCCAACCGAGATCGACCTCACGCGCTTCGACGACGCCATCGCCGAATTCGCAGCGGCCGACGCAGCCGAGATGCCGCCCGCCTGCGCAACCCTCTTCGTCGGCTCGTCCTCGATCCGCTTCTGGAACACGCTGGCCCGCGACTTCCCGGATCGCCGGGTCATCAATCGCGGGTTCGGCGGATCGACGATCGCGGAGGTCAACCACTACTTCGACCAGATCGTCGCCCCCTACAAACCAGCCCAGATCGTCTTCTACGCTGGCGAGAACGACCTCAACGCCGGCAAGTCGCCCGCCGCCGTCTTCGCCGACTTCGAGGCCTTCATGTCGATGAAGGAAAACGCGCTCGGCACGACGCCCGTCTGGTACATCGCCGCCAAGCCGTCCAAGCTCCGCTTCGACCAGCTCGACCGTCAGACCGAACTGAATGCGCAGATCGAAGCCCTCGCCCGCGTCCGCTACGACCTCGACTACATCAACGTCGTCGACCCCATGCTCAACGACGACGGCGCGCCCAAGGACATCTTCGTGTCCGACGACCTCCACATGACCGCCGACGGCTACGCAATCTGGACCCCGATCGTGAAGGCCGCCCTAAACCAGGGCCAGCCAATGACCGCCCCCGACTGCTAGCTCATCGCGAGCCGGATCGGCGGCGAGCGCATCCTCTCCCGCACGGTGCTAGCGCATCCTCCCCCGCGCGGTGCGAGCGCCATCTCCTCCCCCGAACGGGGGAGGTGGTCCCAAGGACCGGAGGGGGACCGCCGTTACAACAAGCCAAACCAGTCATTCCGGGCGAAGGCGCAAAAGCGCCGCAGACCCGGAACCCAGTCGCCCGAAGTAACTCAACCCGCCGCCCCCACGCCCCACCCCACACGCCCGAGAAAGACCAACAGAGACATCCCGCACCCTTGATCCGCACCCCCACGCCGCTCGTAAACGCCCCATGACCACAATCGTCTGGTTCCGCCAGGACCTCCGCCTGTCGGACAATCCCGCACTCGACCACGCCGCAGGCGAAGGCGACATCCTTCCCGTCTTCATCCTCGACCAGACCGGCGACGGCTTTGCCAAACGCGGCGCCGCCAGCAATTGGTGGCTCCACCACTCGCTCGCCGCCCTGAAGAAGGAGCTCGGCGGCCTCGTCCTGCGCAGCGGCGATCCGCAGAAAATCCTGAAACAGCTGATCGAGGAAACAGGCGCCGAAACGGTCGTCTGGAACCGCTGCTACGAGCCCCACGCCGTCAAGCGCGACAAGGCGATCAAGTCGGCGCTGACCGACGACGGCGTCAGCGTCGAGAGCTTCAACGCCGCCCTCCTCCACGAACCGTGGACTGTCGAAACCGGCTCAGGCGGCCCCTACAAGGTCTTTACCCCCTTCTGGCGCAACATCCGCACCCGCGACCCGGGCGCCCCCACCCACAAGCCGCGCAACATCTCGCTCGCAAAGGCGAAGTCCGAAACCCTCGACGACTGGAACCTCACCCCGTCCAAACCCGACTGGGCCGAAGGCTGGTCAGACATCTGGACGCCGGGCGAGGACGGCGCGCACAACCGCCTCGACAATTTCCTGCGCTCCCGCCTCGAACGCTATCCCGAGGGCCGCGACATGCCGGAAGAGGACGCAACCTCGCGCCTCTCGCCCCATCTCCACTTCGGCGAAATCTCACCGCGCCAGATCTGGGCGCGCGTCAAATCCCACGCCGAGAATCATAGCGAGCTGTCGAAACCAGCCGACAAGTTCCTGTCCGAACTCGCCTGGCGCGATTTCTCCTACCACCTGCTCTACCACTTCCCGACCCTGCCGGAGAAAAACTGGAAGGAAGACTTCAACGCCTTCCCGTGGTCGACCTCCCGCAAGAGCCTCCATGCATGGCAAAAGGGCCAGACCGGGTATCCCATGGTCGACGCCGGCATGCGCGAACTCTGGCAGACCGGCGTGATGCACAACCGCCTGCGCATGATCACCGCCAGCTTCCTCATCAAGCATCTGCGCATCCACTGGCGCGAAGGCGAGGAATGGTTCTGGGACACGCTGGTCGACGCCGACCTCGCCAACAACGCAGCCAGCTGGCAATGGGTCGCCGGTTCCGGCGCCGACGCCGCGCCCTTCTTTAGGATCTTCAACCCCATCACCCAGGGCGAGAAGTTCGATCCCGACGGCGACTACATCCGCCGCTACTGCCCCGAACTGGCAAAGCTCGAAACCAAATACATCCACGCCCCGTGGGAGGCGCCGAAAGACGCGCTGAAGGCCGCCGGCGTCAAACTTGGCGAGGACTATCCCCACCCCATCGTCGACCACAAGACCGCCCGCGAAGCCGCCCTCGAAGCCTACGACAAGACCCGCAGCTGACCCCCCGCACCTCCAGCGCAAACGCGCGCCGCTTGAAGGCGCATCCCCGCAGCCCTAGGTAGACGCTGAGGACGACCTCTCCATCATGGAAGCAGCGATCCGGGACGGCCCGGCATAACGGAGGTTGCCATGCGCAGCCCGCTGGATCGTCTTCGCCACGCCCTCAGCTTCGAGATCATCGCCCTCCTGCTGATCGTGCCTCTGGGCGCAATCGCCTTCGCCATGCCGGCCCATCACATCGGCGCCGTCGGCTTTGCCGGCGCAACCCTCGCGACCGTCTGGAACCTCATCTACAATTACGGCTTCGACCGCGCCCTCCGCCGTCTCACCGGAACGACGCAGAAATCGCTGCGCGTCCGCGCCCTCCACGCCGTCCTATTCGAACTCGGCCTCCTGGTCGCCCTGCTACCCGTCATCGCATGGATGCTCGACATCTCCCTCTGGCGCGCGCTGGTGATGGATCTCTACTTCGCCGGCTTCTACATTGCCTACGCCTTCGCCTTTAATTGGGCCTACGACCGCCTCTTCCCGCTCCCCGATTGGCGCAACGCCCCGCAGACGGCCTAGCCCAAAACGACAAACGCCCCCGCAGCCAGCTGCGGGGCGCTCTGACCAACCGCCCGGTGAAATCCGCGCGAGATCAGGTTTGGAAGTCGACCTCGGCCACCTTGTCCTTGAAGTCTTCCTTGGGATCATCGCCAAACAGCATCTTGATGCCGGCGAACACACTGTTCTCGTTCAGCCAGATATGGGCGTGCGAAATATCGAGCCGCAGCAGCTGAAGCTTGGGATCGTCCTTGCCCTCTTCATACCAGGCGGCGACAAACGGGCTCCACAGCTTGTCGATCATCTCCCGGTCGTTCCACTTCGTCAGCTTGCCGCCGCACGATGCGAACACGTCATGGCTCTTGGCGACGAACTGAACCAGCGCATCCTCGCTGTCCGCCATGGCCTGAACCATGTCGACATCCTTGGCGGTGAAGATCCACGCCGGTCCTTCCTCGTCATCCTCGAGGATCGCCGTCATCGGCTGCATCTCCTCAGCGGACTGCTTGGCAAGACCCAGCATGATCGTGCGATCCGACTTGAGGTTCTTCCAGAACTTTTTGGCGATTTCGGACTTGTCGGTCATGTGGCAACTCTCCTTTGTTGCGATATCAACACACACGCCGCACGGACGTTCCTTTACGCGACGCCGCACCCTCCAAGCCGCGCGCACCAAGCGGCCCGGCCTCTGTCCAACACCGCCGCTCGCAAAAACATCGCATCGCCCGCGCGCACCCGCAGGCCAAGCCAGAATCTGTCCATCCCCCTCACGCGCAGCACGACAATGGCCCATGTCCTGCTGTTTCTATCGCAACCATCCGCCCGACCCCGCATCGCCCGAAGCGCTGTGGGGCAATGCGCGTGGCTGCTGGGAAGCCTTCGCGCTGCTCTTCGGATCCGCCCTCGCGCTGGTCGGCGAAGTCTTCATCCGCTCCGATCAGCGCAACGAAGCCAACGCCTTCCTGCGCGGCCTCGAAAACCTCGTCCGCCGTCTCCTTCTCATCGAAGCAACCCGCCTGCCCCGCGCCGCCGACGCCGCCGCGCACATCACGCCGACCCATCGCAAATCTACGAGACCGAAACCGCCTCCCGATGGGTCAGCCGAACTCGAAACCGAAAGCGCCGCCAGCTGGCCCGCCCATTTCCCGCTCCGCCTCAATGCCCTGCTCGGCGCGCACCTTCCCGAACCGCGCGACGTCACGCTGGCGTCGCACTGGCCGCACCGCCGACGCACCCCCGCGCCGCCCTCCGACGACCCGCTCGCATATCTCCCGCGCTTCGTCCCCGCCGCGCCCATCGCCATACGCCTCGAAGCCTTGCGCCGCGTGATCGCAGAGCCTGCGCCCTTCATCGCGCGCGCCGCCAAGGCGCTGGCCCGCTTCCGCTCGGGTAACCGTCCGCCGCGCCTCATCCCCACCACGCAAATACCTGGAGACAATGGCCGCTTCCTTTGGGCGCCGCTCCGGCATGTGGATGCCGCCGCCGCCCGCGCAATCGACGATCACTGGAACGACACCTCCTGACCTGAAGACGCATTCGAGACCGCCCGTCACGCCGCCTCCGCCACCGGGGATCGCGGCCGCATCCGCACGTCCAGATCGCCGCCCAGCCGCCATGTGATCCGCCCTGTAACTTCCCGCGTAGCAACACCGAACCTGACTTTGTACGGTGTATCGGGGCAGGGCGTCCCGGCCGCACATTGAGAGGGAATTACGATGAACAAGCTTGTCGCAGCACTGGTTCTGGCGCTCGCCGCGCCCGCAACGCCGCTGCTCGCCGCCCCGGCGGCCGCCGAAGAAACCATGGCCGACCTCGGCATACCCGTCGGCCAGACTGTACCGCTCGTTACGGGCGTCAATCAGGACGGCGAACCCATGGCCTTCGACCAGATGGTCGGCGCCAATGGCGCAACGCTCGTCTTCTACCGCTCCGCCGACTGGTGCCCGTTCTGCAAGGAACAGCTGAAGGACCTCAATTCGATCGCCGCCGATCTCGACGCGAAAGGCTACCCGCTCGTGGCGCTCTCCTACGATCCGGTCGACACCCTCAAGAAATTCCACGGCAAGGAAGGTCTCGCCTACACGCTGATCTCGGATCCGGATTCGGAAATCATCGATGCGTTCGGCATCCGTAACGAGGAGGTCGCCGGCAACCGCCGCTTCGACGGCATCCCGCATCCCGCAATCTTCTTCATCAACACCGATGGCGTCGTGGAAGCCAAGCTCTACGAGGAAAGCTATCGCGATCGCCCTGAAACGGGCTGATCATCGAAACGGTCGACGGCCTGAACTAGTCCCCGCACACCCACAGGTCGCCGATCCAGCAACGCCCGCGCCCACCCTCGGCGCGGGCGTTGCGACATTTACGGCCTCATCCTGAGGACGCGCGAAGCGCGTGGACTCGAAGGATGGGGCACAGTCTCACCCGCATCGATCTTCAGAACTGGTCGAAGCAATCGTAGCTGCGCTGCCGGATGATCTTCCCGTCTTCGAACTCGATCACCTGCGCGATCCGCGCCGTCATCTTGTCGCCCGACTTCATCATGCCCAGCGGCGCCGCCAGCTCGCCCGTCCAGTTCATCTCCAGCGCCACCCGGTCGCCCGCTTCCGTCAGCGTCACGATCTCGAACATCTGTCGCGCCATGCTCGCCTGCCCCGCCGCCGCAGCCTGCAGGATTTCGACAAGCCCGCGCCGCGCGCCAGCAGGGTTCAGCCGGTTGGGATATTCGTCCAGAACGACGTCGGGATGATAGAACGCCGCCAGCTCCTCGCCCGCCGCGCCCGCCTCAACCGCCGAAATGTAGGCCCGCACCCGCCGTTCCAGAGACATCGGCAATACTCCCTCGATCCTGCGTCGCGCTCGATCATGCATACCCCAGCGAGCCTGCACGCCAAACTTCCGCATCGAATTCCGCCGCGCCCTTGATCTCGCTCGCGAAACCGGGAGACTAACCTGTGTTTGTAAGGGAACGCATTGCAACCGGGGAAAAAGGAGAGACGGCCGATGCCAGGCAAGTTCGAGATATTCAAGGACAAGAGGGGCGAGTTCCGCTTCCGCCTTAAAGCCACCAACGGCGAGGTCATCCTCGCGTCGGAAGGCTACAAGGCCAAGACGGGCGCCAAGAACGGTATCGCCTCCGTCCAGAAGAACGCCGCATCCGCCGACCGCTTCGAGAAGAAGACCAACGCCAAAGGCACCAGCTTCACCTTCGCCCTGAAAGCCGGCAACCAGCAGGTCATCGGCGCCTCGGAAAGCTACAAGACCGAAAAGGCCCGCAATGCGGGCATCGCCTCAGTGTCCAGAAACGCACCGGGCGCCAAGGTCGTCGACACCACCGTCTGACGACCAATCTATCCAACAGGTCAAACGCTAACCCATAATGCCGGCTTCAAACGAAGCCGGCATTTGTTCATCCGGGTCGCTATCGAACAACGTCGCCCACACCGAGCGGATCAAAGATCCGCATCCCCGGCGCCGAGCCAAAGGCGAGGGAATCCAGCCGGGGCCCAGAAAGAAAAAAGCATCAGCGGATCGCGCAACGCCCTAGACCGCACACCGAAACGCTAAAGCGTCATCTGCGTCTGCGTCACCACGGCCACCAGCTTCCCGGCCTCCGTCGTGATCCGCGTCGTCCAGATCGAGGTCCGCCTGCCGACATGAACCGCCGTCGCCTCGCCGATCACCGTCTCGCCCACCTTGGCGACGCCGATGAAGTTAGTCTTGCTCTCCAGCGTCGTGGTTCCGGACGCCCCTTCCGGCAGATTGCGCCACGCCCCCATCGCCCCCAGCGTATCGGCCAGCGACATCGCCGCGCCGCCATGCAGGCCGCCCATCGGATTGCACAATTCCGGCTTCACCTCCATCGAGGCGACAATCTTGTCCTTGCCGATCTCGATCGGTTTGACGCCGATATAGCGCGCAAACGGGATCGGCGCGTTCCGTGCGCCTTCAGCTTCGGACATGTCTTCCTCCCGATGAACCCGCTGCGGCCTTGCCCGAAGCGACGCCCCCGAGCATATAACCCGCCATGACCGAGACGCCACGCACACTTTACGACAAGATCTGGAACGCCCACGTCGTCCACGAAGACGCCCAGACCGGCGAAGCCCTTCTGTATATCGACCTGCACCTCATCCACGAGGTCACGACGCCGCAGGCCTTCGCCGGCCTCAAGGAAGCCGGCCGCAAGGTGCGCCGCCCGGATCTGACGCTCGCCGTCGCCGATCACAACACGCCGACCGAAAACCAGTCGGCAGGCCTCGCGGGCGTCACCGACGCCGAAGCGCGCACCCAGCTCGAAACCCTGACCGCCAATGTCGCCGAGCACGGCATTGAATTCTTTCCGATGGGCGACATCAACAATGGCATCGTCCACGTCGTCGGTCCCGAGCAGGGCCGCACCCAGCCGGGTCTCACCATCGTCTGCGGCGACAGCCACACCTCGACCCACGGCGCATTCGGCGCGCTGGCCCACGGCATCGGCACATCCGAAGTCGAACACGTGCTGGCGACCCAGACGCTGCGCGCCCGCAAGATGAAGAACATGGCGGTGAAGGTCGAAGGCGAGTTCCCGCCCGGCGTCGGCGCAAAAGACCTCGCGCTCCACCTCATCTCGATCATCGGCACCAACGGCGGGGCCGGCCACGTCATCGAATACATGGGCTCGGCCATCCGCTCCCTGTCGATGGAAGCGCGCATGACCCTGTGCAACCTCTCCATCGAAGGCGGCGCCCGCGCCGGCCTCATCGCGCCGGACGAGACCACCTATCGCTACATGAAGGGCCGCCCCGCCTCTCCCAAGGGCGGACAATGGGAAACCGCCGTCGAACACTGGAAGACGCTGCACTCGGACGAAGGCGCACACTTCGACGAGGTCGTCGTCATCAACGCCGCCGACGTGCCCCCGACCATCACTTGGGGCACCAGCCCCGAACAGGCCGTCGCCGTCACCGGCAATGCGCCTGACCCGGCGACCATCACCGACCAGTCAAACGCGATGCAGCAATCAGGGCGCTCGACTACATGGGCCTCGAGCCCGGCCAGAAACTCGAAGGCGTGAAGATCGACCGCGTCTTCATCGGCTCGTGCACCAACTCACGCATCGAGGACCTGCGCGCCGCCGCCGAGATCGCAAAAACCGGCAAGGTGGCCGATCACGTCCGCGCCATGGTCGTCCCCGGCTCCGGCCTCGTCCGTGCGCAAGCCGAGGCCGAAGGCCTCGACGAGATCTTCACCAACGCAGGCTTCGAATGGCGCGAACCGGGTTGTTCGATGTGCCTCGGCATGAACCCCGACACCCTCGCCCCAAGGGAACGCTGCGCCTCCACCTCGAACCGCAACTTCGAAGGCCGCCAGGGCCGCCTCGGCCGCACCCACCTGATGAGCCCGGTGCTGGCGGCGAAGGCCGCGCTCGCCGGATCGATCACCAGTTAGACCGGCGCGGTAGGGGGATGTTCAAACCGAAACCGATCCTCGATCCCGACGAGCAGGACTGGCACGTCGCCTGCTGGGCATGGCTGCTCAGACACGGCGAGGGCCGCCAACGCCTGATCGACACGCCGCTCGTCCTGCCCAACGAGGACTTCTTTCCCGGCCTGTCCAGCGGCACCGACGACCTTGCCGAGCGGTTGTTCGATCGCGTCAAGCAGCTCGCCGACATGGAGGACTGGCCGACCCGGCTGGTCGCGCAGGACGAACGACCCGACCAGCTCTCGCCGACCACCCATCTCGTACACTCAGGCCAGGCCGCAGGCAGTTTCACCCCAACTGGAAACACCGCCGAGATCAGCTACGACCCGAAACACATCAAGGCGCCTGTCACGCTCGTCGCCACCTTCGCTCACGAACTCGCCCACTATCTGAACGGCGGCTTTCCCGAACACCCGCCCGGCGGCCTCGACTTCAACGAACCGGCAACCGATGTCACTGCGATCTATCTTGGCTTCGGCCTCTTCGGGGCAAATTCCACCTTCACCTTCTCGCAGGTGACAAACTTCGATTCCCAAGGCTGGTCGCGCCAGAGCCTCGGCTATCTCAGCGAGGCAGAATGGGCTTTCGGACTCGCCATGTTCTGCATCCTCGGCGAGAAGCCGGTCGATGCGCTCAAACCGCACCTCAAACCGCACATCTGGAGAGACGTGCAACGCGCCGCGCGCCAGATCAGCGAAGAGGGACTCGACGCCCAGGCGCTGTCGGCGGCGGATCGGTTCGGCTCTACCTAATACGCATACGCCACATCTCGATCCGTCGCGAAGTGCCACAGGATCCCGCTCATCAGGACCGCCGGGAACGCGGTCTCATGATTGGCCCCCGGCACGATCCCGGCCTTTAAAGTCAGGCTCTCATAACCGCGCGCAGCAAGCGCCGCCTCCATGTCCAGCATCTGCTGCACCATTTCGTTGCGCGTGCCACCTGACGCCGCCGGATGCTCCAGCGCGCCGATCCCCATATAGACGTTCGCCTCCAGGTCATCGTGCGTTTCGGCGAACGCCTCCTCGTATTCGAACGCCACGCCATTGTGGAACCAGAATGAAGGGCTCGACAGGATGTAGCCTGAAAACAGCTCGGGACGGTGAAACAGCACATACCCGCCGAAAAGTCCGCCAAATGAATGCCCCCCTAGCACGCGCCGGTTCACATCGACCCGGTAACGCTGTTCAAGCTCCGGGATTACCTCGTCGGCAATGAACCCGAGATAGGCTGCGGCCTCTCCAGTCACCCTCTCGAACTCCGGGTTGATGCTCGGCGTGTAGTCGCGCGTCCGGCTGTCCATCCCATCAGCGCCCGTCTCATAGCCGATGCCGACAATGATGAATTCTTCGATGGTCTCGGCATTCATGGGAAGGTGAGTGATACCCGCCGCCACCTGGAAATTGTAAGGTGCGTCGTTGAGGTAAAGCACTGGGTAGACGCGATCTGCGCTCTCTGCGTCGCCGTAGGACGGAGGCAGCTTGACCTGAACCTCATACGCCCGCCCGAGCACGTCAGAGTAGATCTCCAACTGCTCGCTGCGCGGAATGACGACCGGTAGCGGCTCGCTCATCGACGTCGTCTCACCAACGCCCGCCGGTTCATCCGTCTTCACGGGCCCGCACGTCGTCAGCGCGAGGGCCAGCGCCGCCCCGCAGACGTGTTCGATTTGCATTGCGACCGTCCTCCTGCCCCGTAAAGGACACTACTAACGAGATCGCGCAAATCCACCTTACCGCATTGAAAGAAACGACACGGAGATGTGGTTAAGAATTAAGGGAACCATATTGGCGAAGCGCAGCCCCGACCTTGTTTCCGCCACGAATCGGCGGCATCAGGTTTCTGGGGACGGTGCTCACCTCGAATGTTGCTCGACTAGTCGATGGGACGCCTATGAAACGCATCGCGATTTCCGCCCTGCTGTTGAGCGGTTTTGCCCTTTTCACAACCACTGCGCCGGCCACGCCGCCCGCGCCGCTTGATGTAGCGGGCGTCACGCCGGCCGAAGTGCAGGCGATCGATTTTCTTCTCGACGCCCCGTCCGAAGACGATCTCGGCCGCGAGATGAACCTGTGGGCCACGTATTACCACATGCCCACCATCAAGGCGGCCGAACCGCTCGTCGAGAAAGCGGCGTCGTTCATCGGAACGGACGGGAAGCCGATATCGTTCCCGATTTCCGAACGCGACTGGTGCTATGCAGCGCTGCAGGGCTCGGTCCGCGTCGAGGGCCCCGACGGCTCCACCCAGAATTTCGTCTTCATCGACGCCAAGGGCCCGGAACAGATCAACTGCGATGGCGCGCTCGGCAACCTCACCAACACCGTCAAGACCGCCACCCGCCGCGCCCGGTTCGCGACCTTCGATCATCCCGCCGGCTGCGACGTGCGTCCCGACCCGCTGATCCCCTACCGCACCATCGCGGTCGACCGCCGCCGCATCAAGCGCGGCTCGGTGCTCTACATCCCCGACCTGCGCGGCCAGATCTTCTTCCAGGACGGCCTGCCCTTCGCGCATGACGGCTACGTCATCGCAACCGACACGGGCGGCGCCATCAAGGGCAACCACATCGACGTCTTCGTCGAGGACGTCGAGAACCAGCCCTTCCCGGACCTCATCGGCTCGCACCCGTCGAAGACCTTCAAGGCCTTCATGGTCGACCGCGACCACCCCGCCGTCCAGGCGCTGCGCCAGGGCGACGAGCGCATCTGCCACGAGCCGGACTACGAGGCGCCCGCCGAGTCGGACCTGATCTGACCCGGCCGCAGGCCCGATCTACCCACGACCAGCATCACGAGCTGTGGAGTGCGCTTGACCCGCACCCGCCTACGTGCAATCGCGAACCATTCTCAACAGCCAGAAAGGCCGTCACATGTTCCGCAAACTTGCTCCAGCCATCCTTGCCGCAGCGATGATCTCCGGAGCCGCTCACGCTGATGACCATGCAGAGCGCCTGAACGCCAACACGGCCACCGCCGAACAACTCGACGCCGCCGGCGTCGGCGGCGCAACTTCGGCAGCCATTCTCGAGGGCCAGCCCTTCGCCAGCACGGCCGCCTTCAACGCCGCGATCGACCCCAACATGCCGGAAGCCGACAAGGCCGAGCTGTACGCACGCGTCTTCGTCCCAATCGACCTCAACAAGGCGACCCGCGAAGAGATCATGCTCATCCCCGGCATGACGCGCCGCATGGCCCATGAGTTCGAGGAATACCGGCCCTACACCTCGATCGACCAGTTCAACCGCGAGATCGGCAAATACGTCGACGACGCGGAAGTCGCACGCCTGCGGTCCTACGTGACTCTCAACGATGAATAAGCGCAACCGCTACAGCGACACGACGACAGACGCCCCGGTCATCCGCCGGGGCGTTTTCTATTCCTCGTCGGAAACGCTGGTCGTCTCCTGCGACCAGTCAGGCGCAAACCGCAGCCCCAGCAGCACGCCAATGATGACCGCGTGAACGATCGCGATCGTCGGCTCGAACGCCGTGAAGAACCAGTGCGCCATCGTCAGGATCGTGGCGGGATAGATTAGCCAGTGCAGCTTGCGCCAGCCATCCTTCAACAATCGTATCGACAGGTTGTTGCTCGTCACCGCCAGCGGCACGAAGATGAAGAACGCCACCCACCCGGTCAGCATGCCGATGCCGGCGGCTTCATCCAGCACAAGATTGATGTCGGCCTTGCGCAACAGGTAGACGACGAGGTGGCCGCACGCATAGGCGAACGACGCCACGCCAAGATCGCGCCGCCGCCGCAACATGAACGCCGTCACCTTGCCCGGAAACAGGTTGCGCGCCGGCGTCACCGCCAGCGCCGCCATCAACAGCCACACGGCGATGTCCCCGCTCCAGGTGATGAACGAGCCATAGCCCATCGCATCCGTCGCATAGCGCCAGATGAGGAACGCTCCAGGCGCGGCCAGCAGCAGCCACACCAACGGCAGTTCGAATTTGCGCATCAAGGCTCCATGGCGACGCCCGCGCGGCCATCCGGCCTGCGCCGGCGGAACAGACCACTCCGCACCGGATTTCAAGGTGGGAAACTCGATGCTGGACTTTCTCCCTCGTTGCGCGACAAAATCGAAAAAAACAGAGGGGAGACAGACATGAAACGCCTGATAGCCGCCGCATATGCGGCGCTCGTCGCCGCCGCGTGCGCAAGCAGCGAACCCGCAACCGGCTCCGAACAAGCCGCAGCGGAGGCTGAAACCGCCGCCGCCGCGCCGGACGCTGACGCCCAGACCGCCAGCACGGCGACGGATTATGACAACATGGCCAACTGGCTCTGCCGCCCCGGCAAGCCGGACGACAGCTGCAAGGTCGACATATCCGCGACCGTGATCAACGCCGACGGCTCCACAGAGCTCGAAACCTTCGAGCACGATCCGGATGCGCCGATCGACTGCTTCTATGTTTATCCAACCGTCTCGCTCGACCCCTACACTTTCTCTGATCTCATCCCGGGACCGGAGGAACACAGTGTTGTCAGAACCCAGCTTGCACGCTTCGGCGACAAGTGCCGCCTGTTCGCACCGATGTATCGACAGTTCTCCCTTGGCGCCCTGCGCGCCGGTCGCGGGACCGGCGAGGCGGTTCCCTCACGCGGCACGCGCGAGGACAGCGCCAACGATGTTGACGGCGCATGGAACTGGTATCTCGAAAACGAAAACGACGGCCGCGGCGTCGTCATCATCGGCCACTCGCAGGGCTCCGGCCAGATCATGCGCATGATCGCCGAGCACGTGGACGGTAAACCCGCGCAGGACAAGCTGGTCTCGGCGATCGTGCTTGGCTCGTCGGTGCAAGTGCCGCAGGGCCTGGATATCGGCGGCACCTTCAAGAACATCCCGGTCTGCCGCTCGGCCGACCAGTTCGGCTGCGTTCTTTCCTACTCCACTTTTCGCGAAAGCGTGCCGCCGTCGGAGACATCTGGTTTCGGCCGCGGCCGTCCGGTAATGAAGCCGTGTGCACCAATCCCGCAGCCCTCGACGGTTCGGAAGCCATGAACCCCGAAGCCTACTTCTCCGCCGACGGCGTCGACTGGCTCGATGGCGGAAATCGCACCCAATGCGTGAAGACCCCGACCCACCATTATCTGGAGGTCCGTCTACACGCCGATCCTGAAGATCCCCGCGCCGATGATCATGGCGGGGACGTCATGGCCAACGGCTCACCGGACCCTGGTTGGGGCCTGCATCTCGTTGACGCCAACGTCGGAATAGGCGACCTCGCCGCAGTGATTGAACAGCAAGGCGAAGCCTGGGCCGCGGCAAATCGCTAACCATCACCGGGGCCGCACAATGGCCGTCAGTGCGCCCTGCACTGGCGGCCATGGTTGATTGCGACACGGCAATTCGATCCCCGCTGATCAGACCTGCTTCAGGCGCCCCTGCGATAACTCATACGAAGGGACGAATTTCAGCCAGGGGTCACTGCCGTGTCGGCGTTGAAGTCTACGCCTCCGAAGTCCGACTGGGCTTCCGGAGACATCCAGCCGCTCGAATGGCGTTCAGGCATGACGCCATGGGCGCCGAGGCGCTTGCCGCCGGGCGGGCGCAATGGCCGTCCCGACAATGTCACGCACATCCTCATTGCCGAGGACGACATCTTCCATCGCCGCATCCTCCGTCTGCTGCTGGCCTCGCCGGCGATCTCGATGATGGAAGTTGAAAACGGCGCAGCCGCAATCGAGCTCTTGTCCCTGCGCCCTTTCGATCTGCTGCTGCTCGACACCGACATGCCGCGCATGGACGGCCCGGAGACGCTGCGTTGGATCCGGCGCTCGAACCTCGAATGGGCCAACCTGCCCGTGCTCGGGCTCGTCGACGCCTTCGAAACTCGCAAGGCGTCGAAAATGCGCGACTACGACATGAACGAGTGGACCCAGAAACCGGTCAGCCGGGCCGACCTCATCGCCAAGGTCCAGTTCCTGGCGCCAGGCCTCTACAACGCCGCGCTCTAGAACTCGACGTCGAGTTCCTCGATCTCCTCCGGCTCCGCCTTGGCTTCGCGGATCCATTCCTTCATCGGCGCCCATTTCATGATGCGGTCGCAATACGCCGACGCGCGGTCATCGATCTCGACGCCATAGGTCACGAACCGCGTGCACACCGGCGCATACATCGCGTCCGCCGCGCATGGCTTGTCCCCCATCAGGAAATCGCCGTCATACTTCTCGAAGCATTCCTCCCAAATCGCCAGCACGCGACGAATGTCTGACTTGGCCCCGGTGAAGACGCGGAAATTCGGATACCGCGCCCGCAGGTTCATCGGCAGCGCCGAACGAAGGTTATAGAAGCCGCCGTGCATCTCACCGACGATCGAACGGCAGTGCGCACGCTTCACCCGCTCGGTCGGAAACAGCCCTGCTTCCGGCTTCCACTCATCGAGATATTCGGCGATCGCAATCGTGTCCCAGACGCTCGCCCCATCATGGTCCAGCCGGGGGGTCATCACCGTCGGCGACAGCAGCAGCAGCTCGGCCCGCACGCCCGGATCCTCAAGCGGCAAGGCCTCGACTTCGACCTCCAGCCCCGCCAATTCACAGAACAGCCAGGCGCGAAGGGACCAGGATGAGTAATTCCTGCTCGATATGGTAAGTCGGGCGGCCGCCATTCCAGTCTTTCCTTCCCTTTCATCTTGATGTCATAGTGTATGATGCAGCGCAGCATCACTGGGAACTATGAATCCGTATGGTTTTTGCAGGTACACCGCACTTGCCTAAGAAAGTAGCGCGCTAGGCCATGTGGTATCACATATATGAAGCCCAGATGAGAGCCAGCGAGCCGTTGCGCGTCGCCGCGCTGGCCTCGTTGAAGCTCCAGGAATCTCTTAACGGCGCAGCCGACAACCCTGCCGCGCGCCAATTGCTCGCCTCGCTGGAGATGACCAGCCGGGCCACTTTGACACACACGCGTCCGCCCTTCGGCATCGAGACAGTGAAGGTCGAAAACGAGGAGGTGGCGGTTACCGAGGAGGTCGCCCTTTCGCTCCCGTTCGGCGATCTGCTCCACTTCCGGAAGGACATCGACGCGCCCCAGCCGCGCGTCCTGGTCGTCGCCCCCCTCTCCGGTCACTTCGCCACCCTGCTCTCCGACACGGTCCGCACCATGCTGCAGGACCATGACGTCTACATCACCGACTGGAAGAACGCGCGCGACGTCCCGCTCGGCCAGGGCCGTTTCGGGTTCGAGGATTACGTCGACTATCTCATCGAAATGCTTGAGCATCTCGGCCCCGGCGCGCACGTCGTCGCCGTCTGCCAGCCCTGCGTCCAGGCCGTCGTCGCAACCGCCGTCATGTCGGAAGACAACAACCCGGCGACGCCCGCAAGCCTCACGCTGATGGCCGGCCCGATCGATTGCCGCGTCAATCCGACCACGGTGAACGACCTCGCGACCGAGAACTCGCTCGACTGGTTCAAGCAGAACATGATCCAGACAGTGCCGTTCCCGCTGCCCGGCTGGGGCCGCCGCGTCTATCCCGGCTTCGTGCAGGTCACCGCCTTCATGTCGATGAACCCCCAGCGCCACATCGACGCGCACAAGAACCTCTACCGCCATCTCGTCGACGGCGATGAGGCCGGGGCCGACCGCATCAGGATGTTCTACGACGAGTACTTCGCCGTGCTCGACCTGACCGCGGAATTCTATCTCGAAACCATCGAGTGGGTGTTCCAGGACATGCGCCTCGCCAAGGGCGAACTCACCCACCGCGGACGGCTCGTCGACCCCTCGAAGATCCGCCGCACCGCCCTCCTCACCGTGGAAGGCGAGCGCGACGATATCTGCTCGGTCGGCCAGACCGCCGCGGCACACGACCTCATCACCGATCTGCGCCCGCACCTGCGCCATCACTACCTGCAACCCAGCGTCGGCCATTATGGCGTCTTCTCCGGCCGCAGATGGCAGAACTTCATCTACCCGCAGGTGAAACAGGTCATCCTTTCCATGGAAGCCTGAGCCCCATCAGGGCCCATCGCACCGAACTGATCCATGATGGTTACGCGTGCTTAAGTCACTTCCGCGCAACACCGCAGACATGACCGCCGTTTAATCGGAACAGGTCGGGGGGCTTACGGCTTGTCTCGTCGGGCGCTGCACAAGAGCAGCCGCCGTCAAGACAGAGTAAGTAAAGGACACTCCCCCATGAAACTCCCGACCACGACAATCTCGATCATTGCGCTCGCCTCCACCGGCGCACTCGCCATGGCTGCCCCCGCCAGCGCCCAGACGACCGACACCGGCCTCTATCTCGATGGCGGCTACACCTATCTCGACATCACCCCTGAGGGCTCTGACGACGGCGTCGACTCCAGCGCGATCACCGCACGTCTCGGCTACAAGTTCACCCCGATGTTCAGCCTCGAGGGCGAAATTTCCTCAGGCGTCGACGATGGCGAGTTCGACTACAACGTCGACGAAGACGAGTTCGGCTTCGACGACAACGATGACGGCGACTTCGACGACATCATCGCCGCCTCGGGCGACATTGGCGTCAACTACCTCGTCGCCGCGTTCGCAAAAGCCGAAGTGCCGGTCTCCGACATGGTCAACCTGCACGGCCGCCTCGGCTACGGTTACATCGACCTCGACGCCACGGTCACGACCCCCGGCGGCGGCGACATCAACATCGAAGACTCGGCCGATGGCCCGGCTGCCGGCGTCGGCGCGTCGCTGAACTTCGACAACAACTGGACCATCCGTGGCGACTATTCCTACTTCGACTTCGACGACACGGACACGCACGCTGGCACCGTCACCGCCGGCTACCGGTTCTAGTCACCCACGAACAGCCCAATACGAAACAGCCTCTCCCGAAAGGGAGAGGCTGGATCGCATCTGCAGTCCCGATGGCGCATTTGTGCGGCTGAACCGCGTCAGCGCCGCTTCATCGCCGTCACCCTCAGGCTCGGCTTCAGCAGCAGCTTCTGGTTCACGATCTCGAACCCGTACAACTCCAGCATCCGCTGCAACGTTTTGCGGTCGTAGAAGGTAATGTGCTCCGGCGGAATGACTTCCTTCCACGATACGAAATCCTTCGGCACGCCAAAATGTCCCGCGTCCGGCGTCGTCATGTGCAATACGCCGCCGACCCGCACCACGCGCCCCAGCGCTTCGAAGAACGAATGCGCCTCCGTCAGGTGCTCCACCACCTCCCGGCACAGCACGGCGTCATAAACCTCGCCGCCACCGGCAAACGACTGAAGATCAGACGCCACGAACCTGCAGCGCGGATACATCTCCTCGGCCTTCGCCACCGCATCGGCGCTGAGGTCGATCCCCGTCGCCTCGAAACCAAGCTCGCGCGCAGCCTCGCAGGCAAATCCCGTATTGCAGCCGATGTCGAGAAACCGCCCCTCGCCACCCACCCTGCCAAGCACCGGCCGCAGGATGCGCTTCAGCCGCTCCACCTTCCGCGGGCCGTTGCGGATGTTCTTCTCGTTCACCCAGTACTTTGCGTAATAGTCGGCGATCTCCTGCTCCGACGGCATCGGATCGACATAGCGCAGCCCGCACCCCGAACACGCGACAACCACGTGCCCGTCCTTCTCGCCCACGCGCGTGTGGGCCTCGCCGCCACAGACCGGACACGCCATGACTACCCCTCCGGGCCTTCCATACTGGGCATCGCGCCCCGCAGCCGCCCGCCAACGCGGATCGGCGCCACGCTCTTCGCCAGCCCGGTCCGGTCATCGGATTCCACGAACACGCCGCACACCGTCGCGACGCCGTCCGCCGGCGTCTTGCGCTCGGTCGGCAAGCGCGTCGCCGCCCGCCGAACGATCGGCTCCTTCTTCATCCCGATCACGCTGTCATAATCGCCGCACATGCCCGCATCGGTCATGTACGCCGTGCCGTTCTCGAGGATATGGGCGTCAGCCGTCGGTACATGGGTATGAGCCCCCACAACCAGCGTCGCGCGCCCATCGGCATAATGCCCCAGCACGTATTTCTCGGCCGTCGCCTCTGCATGAACCTCGATGATGAAGGCGTCGGCCACCTCCATCAGCGGCGCTTCCTCCAGCGCGCGCGCAATCGCCTGCAACGGATCGTCAAGCGCATCCATGAAGGCGCGCCCGTGCACCTGCACGACAAACACGCGCTGGTCGTTCTTGGTGACGAACAGCTGCGATCCGCGTCCCGGAATGGACAGCCCAAGCGGATAGTTCGCCGGCCGCAGCAAACGCGGCTCGCGCTCGATATAGCTCAGCGCCTCGGCCTGGTCCCAGGAATGGTTGCCCAGCGTGATGCAGTCGGCGCCGGCCTCGAACAATTCCTCGGCCGTCGCCTCCGTGATGCCGAACCCGCCGGCGACGTTCTCGCCATTCACCACCACGAAGTCGAGCGCCAGCTGCGCCCTCAGTCGCGGCAGGTGCTCGGCAATCGCCTTGCGGCCGGACCTGCCGACAACATCGCCAAAAAAGGCCAGACGCATCAAATCTCCAGTATCATACGCAGCACACGGCCCGCTGCTTAGCCGACCCGGCCCGGCCTGCCAAACGCGGCGTCAGGTGAATCTATCCACCTTATGCAGTCTTGCTGTAACAACACATGGCGACGCCGCGAAAACCACCACTGAGCGCGCGCGGCTGTCGTCTCGCAAATGCGTGAATGTTTCCAATGGTATCGGTCCGGCGGCTGATGCGTTACGTAATAGACACGATACCCGCCGGACAGACCCCGATAGGGAGCAGGACATGAAATTCACGCGAAACCCCCGCTATCAGGACCTCAGGAACGAAGTCGCCGACGAGCACGCATTCTTCAACCGCAGACAGGCGCTGCGCGCCGCCGGCGTCGCAACAGCCGGGATTGCCCTCACGACCGGCGTCGCCTGCTCGGAGCCCCAGCAGGGCGGCCCGACAGGAACCAGCGCCGGATCCGCGCACCCAAAACCCGGCGCCGGCATCGAAGCCAGCCCCACGAAATGGAAAGTGTCCGACGACACGACGCCGGAAGACGCCGTCACCGGCTATTGCAACTTCTACGAATTCGGCACCCAGAAAACCGATCCCCCGCGCTATGCCGACGCCATGACGGTGTCGCCATGGTCGATCGCCGTCACCGGCATGACCGATGCGCCGGGCACGTACACCGTCAACGACCTCGTCGACTACGACGCGCTGGAAGAGCGCATCTACCGCCATCGCTGCGTCGAGGCCTGGTCGATGGTCGTGCCCTGGGTGGGCGTCCCGCTGGCCGGCATCATCGACAAGCTGAAGCCAACCGCCGAGGCGAAGTACGTCGAGTTCGAAACCTACCTCAACAAGGATGAGATGCGCGGCGTGCGCTACCCCGTGATCGACTGGCCCTACATCGAGGGCCTGCGTCTCGACGAGGCGCGCAACGAATTGTCCTTCATGGCCGTCGGCGTGTTCGGCAAGGCGATGCCGAAACAGAACGGCGCCCCGCTGCGCACCGTCGTGCCGTGGAAGTACGGCTTCAAGGGCTGCAAATCGATCGTCCGCATCTCCTTCACCGACAAGGAGCCGCGCACCGCCTGGAACAAGGCCAACGCCAACGAGTACGGCTTCTATTCCAACGTGAACCCCAACGTCGATCACCCGCGCTGGTCGCAGGCCTCTGAACGCATCATCGGCGGTCGCGGCTTCAACCCGCGCCGCGAGACCGACATGTTCAACGGCTACGAGGCCCAGGTCGCCCATCTCTACGAGGGCATGGACCTCACGAAGAACTTCTAGGCCGCCAACCGTAAGCCATGGCCATTCACAGCCGCACCCTGCGCATATTCGGCAAGCACTGGATGAAGCCGCTGACGCTGATCGCGTTGCTGCTTCCCGGCGCGTGGATATTCGGCAACTGGGCGCTGATGCTGGCCTACCTGCCGCACGAGATGGGCTTCAACCCGGTGGAATACACCCACCGCTTCCTCGGCGACACGGCCATCCGCGTCCTCCTGGTCACCCTGCTCGTCACACCTGTACGCGATATCACCGGCTGGGCGCCGATCATCCTGATCCGCCGCCGCATCGGCATGGCGGCCTTCTTCTACGCGGCGCTGCACATCCTCGCCTATCTCTGGCTCGACAAGATGTGGTCGCTTGCTGCGCTCTGGGAAGACGTGCTGCTGCGCCAGTACATCACCTTCGGCATGGCCTCCTTCGCCCTGCTCATCCCGCTGGCGCTGACGTCCACCAACACCGCGATCCGCAAGCTTGGCCGCCAGACCTGGCAGCGCATCCACTACCTGATCTACCCGCTCGCCATCCTCGCGGTCCTGCACCACTACTTCATGGTCAAGGGCTTCCAGATCGAACCGCTCGTCCACGGCGGCATCCTGGCCGTCCTGCTGTTGTGGCGCGTCGTGAAATGGGTCGGCCCGGTCTTCACCAAGAAGTCCGCTACCGCGTAGCCGCTAGAGACCGCTGAGCTCCGTGATGCGCTCCAGCATCACCTTGCGCACGCAACCGCGCGGGTCATTGTCGATCAGGCACGCATCGCGCCGGTTGATCCACCGCCGCTGCTCCATCCGCAACTCATCGCTGATCGCTTCTTCCGAGCCGAGTGCAGACCACACCTTGTCCAGCACCAGATCGGCTTCCGCGATCGTCGGGTCCGAACAGATCATCTTCTCGATCGTCGTTTCCGCCATGTCGCAATCGAAGCTGGGCTTGGCGTCCGGGTGGCGCTCATAGGTCATGCGTGAAGTGATCTCGCTCGTCGCCGCCTCCGCCGCAGCCGACCGCGTCGCGCCAATCTCAAGACCGATGAAGTCCGCCACCACGGTGCGCGCGCCCGGCTCCACCACCAGCCACGTCGTCCCCCCGGCGACGGCGGCGGCCATCGATACCGCGACCCTGCTCAAGATCCCGCCCGACATCGGCCCCTCCATCGTTCGCGCGAGCCGACAGCCTACCCCACCCGCGCCCGATCGCAAAAAGCGATCAAGCGTCGACGCCTAGCCCCTGAAATCATTGCCCTTGATCTTGTTGCAGCGCGCGTGCGCCAGCTGCAGGTTCTCCAGCGCGTCATCCCCGCCCTTCGACCGCGGACGGATATGATCGTAGGTCGGCCGCAGCTTCTTCCACACCCGCGCGTGCGGCGTCGCCCACCGCGTCGCGGGCATGGCCCTGCCGCACAAGGCGCAGGCGCCGCCCTGCGCATCCCACAATGTCCGGAAATTCTCTGGCGTCACGAACCCGCGTCGAGTTCAACCGGAACCGCCCACCCCCGCCGCGCGCACGCAGCCAGCACGGTGTTGCGCAGCAGGCAGGCCACGGTCATCAGCCCGACGCCGCCAGGCACCGGGGTGATGTGCGCCGCAACCTCTGCACACTCTTCGAACTGCGCATCCCCGACAACCCGCGTCTTGCCTTCACCCTTCTCGGGCGCCGGAATGCGATTGATGCCGACGTCCAGCACGACCGCCCCGGGCTTCACCCAGTCGCCCCGCACCATCTCTGTCCGCCCAACCGCCGGCACCAGAATGTCCGCCGTACGGCACAGCGCCGGCAGGTCCACCGTCTTCGAGTGAGCGATCGTCACCGTACAATTCTCGGCAAGGAACAGCATCGCCGTCGGCTTCCCGACCAGGATCGACCGCCCGATCACGACGACATTCTTGCCCGACAGGTCCTCGCCCAGCGCCGCCTTCGCGAGGATCACACACCCCGTCGGCGTGCACGGCCGAAGCCCCGGCTTGCCCAGCAGCAACCTGCCCGCCGACACTTCCGTCAGCCCGTCCACATCCTTGTCCGCATCGATGCATGCGATCGCCGACGCCTCGTCCAGCCCTGTCGGCAGCGGCAATTGCAGCAGGATGCCATCGACATCCGGATCGCCGTTGAGCTCATGCAGGACCGCCTCGACCTCATCCTGCGTCGAAGTCTCAGGCAAACGACGAGTGATCGAGCGCATGCCCGCCGCCTCGGTCTTCTCGCCCTTCGATTTCACGTAGATCTGGCTGGCCGGATCATCCCCCACCAGCACCACCGCCAGACACGGCTGCCCGGGCAGCGCCTTGACGGCCGCCGCAACCCGATCCCGCACCGCCTGCGAGACCACCTTGCCTTCGATACGCTGAGCCGTCATCGCGACCCCGTCAGAGGCCGGGTGCGCCAGCGATCGATGCGATCACCGTGGGCAACAGCCAGAGGTCGACGAACCGGATCGCGAGCACGACCACCAGCACCGAAAGGTCCAGCCCGCCAATCGGAGGGATCACCTTCCGCACCGGCCGGCACAGGGGCTCACAGATCCGGTCAAGGAAGCGGACGATCGCCCGCGCATTCGGGTTCGACTGATTGAGGATCCCGAACGCCAGCAACCAGCTGACGATCACATAGGCGATGAACACCCAGAACAGCAGCACCAGGATCGGGTGCAGGAAAAACGTGTAGATCGCCCAGAGGAAGCCCATCGTGTCGCCCGGAAAAACATGAATCGATGCAGGCATCTAACGCGCCTGCCCGACCAAGGGCAACCGCGGAACCGCGCCGTCTCCACGGATCCGGCCCAACACGGCCCAAGCGCCGAGGCGGATCAGCCTCGGCGCTCTGCCGGTCTCACTACGAAAGCCTATTCCAGAACGTTGTCGTCAGCGTCGTTCTGGCTTTCCTCGATCTCATTGACCGCCGCGCCAGCCGCGCCGCCCACCGCAGCGCCCACAGGCCCGCCAAGGATCAGACCCGTCGCAGCGCCGGTCGCCGCGCGCTCCTCCATGGTCGTGCCGCAGGCCGCCAAAGCCAACATCGCCGCGCCCGCACCCATCACTGCCGTCATCTTGAAAGTCATTCCCGCCTCCTGGCTGATTGTCCTGGGTTAAACGCCGCCCCGACGATTCGGTTGCGGGCGCCCCCTACGCCCATCATTGGGCATATACCGCCAGAAACTCAGGGAATGGACTGAGGGAGGGAATGGTGGAGCCAGGCGGAATCGAACCGCCGACCTCGTCATTGCGAACGACGCGCTCTCCCAACTGAGCTATGGCCCCGAACCGGGAATTTGGGAGCCGGTTAGCTATTCCGTGGGAGGCGTGGCGTCAAGCTGGCGCCGCAATCGCGCGTTAAGGCTTGGCGAATAGACTGGCCCAATGCGTAGACTGGCTCTCACCTGCCTGCTCACGGCCCTGCTGGCCCTGCCTGCCGCAGCGGCCCCGCCGCCAGCCGCCGCGCCAGCCGCCGACCCCAGCGCGGGCAGGATTACCGGTTCGGAAGCCTACATCCCGACCTTCGGGCTTCGTGCAACGATCTCGCGCGGCTTCGGCGTTCGCGGCATCCTCTCGGTCGACGCCGGCCTCCACGTTCCCGACCGCAAGGCCCGCGAACGCGCCACCGCGCTGAAACCGCGCATCGTCAACGCCATGCGCGATTCGGTCCTTAACTACGCCTCGAAGTCCTACATCATCGGCGAACGGCCGGACGCGGAAATCCTCCGCGCCCAGATGCAGCGCTCGGTTGATCGCATCCTCGGGTCAGACGCCGCAACCGTCGCCCTCGCATCGGTCATCATCTTCGATCGCTAGCCGCCTGCAACCGCATCCATGAAGCGCGCGAGTTCGACGTCCTTCTCGGTCACGCCGTTCGCATCATGCGTCGCCAGCAACACGTCCACCTTGTTGTAGACGTTGAACCATTCCGGGTGGTGATCCATCTGCTCGGCCTTCAGCGCGGCCTGCGTCATAAAGGCGAACGCCGCCTTGAAGTCATCGAACTTGAATGACCGGGTGATGGCGTCGCGCCCTTCGGCGGCCTTCCACCCCTTGAGCTTGGCCACCGCTGCATCTGCTCCGATTGCCTCGACCATTTCATCTCCTTTGGGCCTGCGCGGGCCCGCCAATTCGTGATCGCAGCGAAACGATTCGTAAGTGGTTTTGCAACACCATGGTCTCCAAACTACTGCGACCGGGTTGTTCAGGGAGGACGCCGTGACCCGATTCCTTCGCTCCGACGCACATCCGGAGGGCTACAAGCTCGAGGATCTGCTGCTTGCGCTGCGCGGTGAGATCATCCACCGCTGCGACGCCATCGCCCACGATCACCGCCCCGAAGCGCTGCACGTGATGTCGAACAATCTCTCGATCCTGAAGCACATCTCGGAATCGATTGCGCTCGCGATGGAATCCACTCGCGTGCTCGACCGCGCGTTCGGCCCGTCTCAGGCGGCGAAAGGCGGACCGCCCCGCATCGGATCCGCAGACGACAAGGTCGCCTGACCCGTTCGGTCAGTCCGCGCCAGTATAGAAATAGCGCCACGTACCGTCGGCGGAGATGCCAAGCCGGTAGCCGGGCCAGCCCGCTCCGGCGGCAAAGCGTTGCGCGCCCTCCGCTCCCAGGATCAGTTCGGCGTCGCGGCGCACCTTCGGCGTCATCGCATTCGGAGCGACATTGGCCATATAGGGCCAGACGTAGACCAGCTGCCCATCCAGCTCTGTAACAGCAGGGGCATACGCCAGCACGCGGCCCAGATGCTCCATGGGCCAGTCGCCCGTGCGGTACTTGAGATACCAGTAGTCAGCATGATCAAGCTCGCCCGCGTTTGAACGGAAGCCCGGCGTCGCCCGCGCCAGCCGCGCCATGTCCCAGGTCGAGCCGTCCTTCGCGATCTCGGTCAGATCGTTAACGGTCGCAACGACAGCCGCAGGCAACTCGATCGGCGCGGCCGGCGCCGCAACCGGGTCATTCTGAACCACCACACGCTGAGACACAGGGCCCGGACCACACGCGCCAAGCAGCGCCAACATAGTTATCGCGGAAAGAAGTCTCATCAGTCCAGGGCCTCACGGGCCGGCCTCGATTGGCCAGCGCCCCTTATATGGCAAGCCTCAGGCCGCATTGAAGTCCAGACCGGTCGCCGCAGCGAGATCCTTCAGGAAAGTCGCCTCGTCGGTAACCTTGATGGTGGTCATGCCCATCGCGCGCGCGGGCTTGAGGTTGATGCCGAGATCATCGACGTAGACGCATGCTTGCGGCGCAACGCCAAGCGCCTCGCACATCATTTCGTAAATGCGGGGGTCCGGCTTCCGGACACCAGCCTTCGAACTCTCCAGCACATGATCGAACAGCTTCAGGATGTCGGCGACCTGGGCCGCCTGCTCCTCATTGCGCGACATGCCGGCGCCTTTCCCGGTCGGCGCGTTGTTGGTGATGCAGCCCACCTTGAAGCTCGCCTTGCACGCCTTGAGCGCGTCGACCACGCGCGGCCTGACGCAACCCGACAGCAGTGCGAGGACGTCAGCGCCCGGCACTCTGTGACCCAGCGCTTCGGACTCCGCCGCGAAGGCTTCATCGAACGCCTCCGCCGACAGCTCCGAGCGCTCCAGTCGCGCCCACGCATTGGTGTCGGGGTTCACCGAATTGACCCGGCGCATGAAGTCGTGCGGCAGCCCGTGTTCCGCCTCGTAGCGGTTGAACGCATCGAAAGGCGAAGACGTGATCACGCCGCCAAAGTCCCAGAGCACAGCCTCGATGTTGTTCACGTCGTCCTGTCCGCGTTGTTCATTGTCCGAGTTTCCCTTGAGTGAGCCGTCCGCCATCTGCGTCAGGGCGGCAACGCCCGATGAGCCAGCTCCTGTAGCCATCAGGCCAAACGGCCGTCTAAGCCGCGCTAGAAGATATCGACCTCGCCCGGGTCTTCTGCGCGACGGAACGGCCCGCGATATTTGGGGTTCTTGCGCCGCCGCCGGTCCGGCCCGAAATAGTCCGGCGACTTCACGAACGCCCGGCGACGTTGCACGACCGCGTTGATGCGCGCGGCGACGTCATTGGCGCGCACCGGCTTCACCAGGAACTCGTCAATTCCGCAGTCCAGCGCCTGCTTGACCCGGCTCCGTTCCGAGTAGGCCGTGATCATGATGATCGGCAGGTATGGGTCCGGACTGTCCTGCCCCATCCGGATCTCCCGGCAGAAGTTCAGGCCGTCGAGTTCGCCGAGCCGGAAGTCCACAAACGCAAGGTCGATCCCGCCATCATGCACCGCTTGGATGCCTGCGGTTGCGTTGGAGACTTCGACAATGTCTCGAATGCTGAAGCTGTAGAGGATGGCGCGCACGAGCTCGCGCATATGCGCATTGTCGTCGATGATCAGCGTTTTGAGATCGGCCAACGCCATGCGTAGTTCGAAACCGCCCTGCTACGTCCCCACAACGCGCCGCAAGCCAAAATTCGCGTGGCTCGCGCTTGATAGTGTCTAGAGGGTAGCGTGCCGAAGACAAGCGAACCGCGAATGGAACTCAGTGAAATAACGCCGCACTGACCCTTACGGAACCCTGCGGGCGTTGGCCCGGGATAGCCGCAATCTGCATTTCGGGTCGACTTGTCGCTATGCCTAAATGTTGGGCGATCAACTCATTGCCGCAGCGCAGAAAAAGCATCCGGGACATCAAGCCTTCCGTAAGCCAATCGGTTTATGAAGATGGACGACGTCTGAACCAGCCCCAGCCGAAAGGTCCTCCGTGCCGCCGGACCAGAACCAATTGTTCCAGCCCACCGAGAAGCTGGTGTCCTGGGGACGTGTCGTCCGTGCGCCGCACCGCCTCGCAAAGCCCGGCCACCCCGACGAGCTGGCCCCGCTCATCGAAAGCCTGACGCCCGAAGAGCCCGGACTGGCCATCGGTCTCCGCCGCTCCTACGGCGACAGCAACCTGAATCCGAACGGCGCCGTCATCGACATGACCGGCCTCGATGCGATGATCGCGTTCGACCGCGACAGCGGCCTGATGCGCGCCGAAGCCGGCGTCAGCCTCTCCCAGTGCCTGCAGGTCCTCGTGCCGTCGGGATGGTTCCTGCCAACGACCCCCGGCTCCCGCTTTGTCACGCTGGGCGGCGCCGTCGCCAACGACGTCCACGGCAAGAACCACCACTCGGCCGGCACCTTCGGCGCATCGGTCACGCGCCTCGGCCTGCGCCGCTCCGACAGCGAGCCGCAGACGCTCGAACGCGGCGATCCCCTCTTCCATGCAACCATTGGCGGGCTCGGCCTCACCGGCGTCATCGAGTGGGTCGAGTTCCAGGCGGTCCGCATCCCCTCGGCCTACCTCGACGCCGAAGACATCTCGTTCGCGAACGTCAACGACTACTTCGAGCTGATGAAGGAGCGCGGCGCGTCCTTCGAACACACCATGGCCTGGATCGACTGCCTCGCCGGCGGCGACCAGCTCGGCCGGGGCGTCCTGTCGCTGGCCAACTGGTCGGAAAAGGGCGGCCTCAAACCTCACCGCGAGGACCCGCGCCTTGCCGTCCCGTTCAACGCGCCCGGCTTCGCCCTCAACACCGCGTCGGTCAAGGCGTTCAACACCGCTTACAACGCCCTCAAGAAGACACGCGAGGGCGCATCCCACCCCCACTACGAACCGTTCCTCTACCCGCTCGATTCCATCGCCAACTGGAACCGCATGTACGGCTCCAAGGGCTTCTTCCAGTATCAGTCCGTGATCCCGCCCGACGCGGCCCAGGACGTCACGGTCGACATGCTGCAGGCCATCGCCGCCTCCGGCCAGGGCTCCTTCCTCGCCGTCATCAAGACCTTCGGCTCAGCCGAGCCGGTAGGCCTGCTGTCCTTCCCAATGGAAGGCGTCACTCTCGCGCTCGACTTCCCGAACAAGGGCGAAACCACCCAGAACCTCATGCGCCGGCTGGACGATATCGTGACAGCGGCGGGCGGGCGGCTCTACCCGGCCAAGGACGGCCGGATTTCTGCAGAGACCTTCAAGGCTGGCTACCCGCAATGGGAAGGCTTCAACCAATTCGTGGATCCCGTCCTGTCTTCGGGGTTCTGGAGACGGGTAACGCAATGAACACTGAAACCGAGACCAGCGCGAGCGAACGCGCGCCGCCCGCGAGCAACGGCCGCCGTGTCGTGATCCTTGGCGCGCTGTCAGCCATCGCCGTCGCAACCGCCCGGATCTACGCCGGCGAAGGCGCAAGACTGCTGCTCGTGGCCCGCAATGGCGAGCGGCTGGATCGCATCGCAGCCGATCTGCGCGCCCGCGGCGCGGCTTCGGTCGACACCGCCGCAATCGACCTCGCCTCAGAGGCCGCAAACGCGCGCCAGCACCTGTCTGGCTGGGTCAAGACGATCGGCGGCATCGACCACGCCCTGCTGTTTTATGGTTATCTTGGCGACCAGAGCGCGGCCCAGACCGATCCTGAAGAGCTCTCGCGCATCCTCGCGGTCAACTTCACCAGCGCCGCTCAATGGTCCGAGGCCATCGCCGCCCATTACCGCAAGCAGGACCGCGGCGCGCTCGTCGTCATTTCTTCGGTCGCCGGCGACCGCGGCCGCCAGTCCAACTACGCCTACGGCGCAGCCAAGGGCGGCATCTCCCTCTTCATCCAGGGCCTCGCCCACTCCCTCGCCCCGACCGGCGCACACGCCACCGCCATCAAGCTCGGGTTCGTCGATACGCCAATGACCGACGGCATGGACAAGTCCGGCCCGCTATGGGCCACACCCGCGCAGGTCGCGCCCATGATACACAAGGCCGCCGAGAAAGGCGGACCGTTCCATTATGGGCCATGGTTCTGGCGCTGGATCATGCTGATCATCCGCAGCGTCCCGGCATTCATTATGCACCGCACAAAACTGTAGCAAAACAGGGCTCGGCGAGTCTCGCTCTTGACGACCGCCGATCTTGTGTCGCTAAACACAACGCCATCCGGGCACACACCGATCTTCAGGGAATACCATCATGCAAGTCACCATGATTGGCGCGGGCTATGTCGGCCTGGTTTCAGGCGCATGCTTCGCCGATTTCGGTCATGAAGTCGTCTGCGTCGACAAGGATCCGCGCAAGATCGACATGCTTGAAAAGGGCGAAATCCCGATCTTCGAGCCCGGCCTCGACAAGCTTGTCGCGACCAACGTCGCCGAAGGCCGCCTGAAATTCTCGATGGACGCCAAGGCCGCGATCGCCGAGGCCGACGCCGTTTTCATCGCTGTCGGCACGCCCTCGCGGCGCGGCGACGGCCACGCCGACCTCACCTACGTCTACGAAGCGGCGAAAGAGATCGCCGAACACATGTCCGGCTTCACCGTCGTGGTCACGAAATCGACCGTCCCGGTCGGCACCGGCGATGAAGTCGAGGAAATCATCCGCAAGACCAATCCCAACGCAGACTTCGCCGTCGTCTCCAACCCTGAATTCCTCCGCGAAGGCGCCGCCATCGCAGACTTCAAGCGCCCCGATCGCGTCGTCGTCGGCATTCCGGAGAACGAACAGGGCGAACGCGCCCAGGAAGTCATGAAGGAACTCTACCGGCCGCTCTATCTCAACGAGACGCCGATCCTCTTCACCGCCCGCCGCACGTCCGAGCTCATCAAGTACGCCGCCAACGCCTTCCTCGCGGTCAAGATCACCTTCATCAACGAAATGGCGGACCTCTGCGAGAAGGTCGGCGCCAATGTCCAGGAAGTCTCCAAGGGCATCGGCCTCGACAACCGCATCGGTCGCAAGTTCCTGCACGCCGGCCCCGGCTATGGCGGCTCCTGCTTCCCGAAAGACACGCTCGCCCTGACCAAGACAGCGAACGACCACGGCAGCCCGGTGCGCATCGTCGACACGGTCGTCTCCGTCAACGCCGAGCGCAAGAAGGCCATGGCCCAGCGCGTCATCACCGCAATGGGCGGCGACGTGTCCGGCAAGACCATCGCCATCCTGGGCCTCGCCTTCAAACCCAACACCGATGACATGCGCGACGCCCCATCGCTCGACATCATCCCGGCGCTTCAGGCCGCCGGCGCAACGGTTCGCGCCTTCGATCCCGAAAGCATGGAAGAATCCGAGAAGCACTTCACCGACGTCACCTTCTGCGACGGCCCCTACCACGCCGTCGAAGGCGCCGACGCCATGGTGATCATCACCGAGTGGGATCAGTTCCGCGCGCTCGACCTCGACCGCGTCAAGGACACGTTGAAGTCTCCGGTCGTCGTTGATCTGCGCAACATCTACCGCCCGGATGACATGGCGAAGCTCGGCTTCAGCTATTCCAGCATCGGCCGCCCAAGCTAGCCGGACCGATGGCGCTTCCGGACACCGAACGTTTCATCCTGCGCATCAGCTGCCGCGACGATATCGGCATCGTCGCCAGCGTCGCGACCTTTCTGGCCACGCGGCGACTGTTCATCGTGGAATCCGCTGACTTCGGCGATCAGTCGTCCGGACTGTTCTTCATGCGCGTCGTGTTCGCGTCGGAAGCGCCCGACTTCGATGCCGCCGCATTCCGCAGGGAGTTCGGCTCGCTGGCCGACGAATGGGCGATGAGCTGGAGCCTCCGCAGCGCCGAATCCCGGCCGCGAGTCCTCATCATGGTCTCCAAGGCGGACCACTGCCTGAACGACCTGCTCTATCGCCACCGCATTGGCGCACTCGGCATGGACATCCCGGCGATCGTCTCCAACCACGAGGACTGCTCCTGGCTGGCCGAGCGCCACGAGATCGACTTCCACCACGTCTCGCCAGCGAAGATGGGCAAGGAGGCTGCAGAGGCGCGTCTGTTCGAACTGGTCGAAAGCCTTGAGATCAACCTCGTCGTCCTCGCCCGCTACATGCAGGTGCTCTCATCCGAGGCGTGCGAGCGGCTTGCGGGCCGCTGCATCAACATCCACCACTCGTTCCTGCCCGGCTTCAAGGGCGCACGGCCCTACCATCAGGCCTGGGAGCGCGGTGTGAAGCTGATCGGCGCAACAGCCCACTACGTGACGCCGGATCTCGATGAAGGTCCCATCATCGCGCAGGCCGTCGAACCCGCAGACCACGCAGACACCCCGGCCAGCCTCACAGCCATCGGTCGCGACACCGAGGCGCGTGTCCTGTCGCAGGCGGTGAAACTGCACATCGAGGGACGTATCTTCCTCAACGGCGACCGCACGGTCGTCTTCGCCTGACGCCGGCCTACTCGCTCGTTCCAACCAGCTCGTAATAGCCGGCGACGCTCAGCGTCACGACCACATCTCTCGCGCCGTCGTTTTCGAGATACCACCCGTGGATGCCGTCAAACGGCGCCGCCAGCGAGCCGCTCTGCGCAACGCCGGCAGTCTTGGCGTAGAACATCAAATCCCCGATGCCCTCCGCATTTTTCTCGGTGTGGCCGTGGAATTCAGAAATCATATCCCCCGGGTGCGCGAGGTCGCCATAATCGATGTGGTAAACGATGACGTCGCCCTGTTTCATCTCCAGCTTGTACTCAAGCGCGCCGCCAGACCCCTTCACCGGGATCTCGATCACGTCCGACTTCCACTCGGTATCGGACTGGTTGTGCACGCCGTCGGGCAGGGACCGTTCAACCCAGCCGTTGACGGGTTCGGGTTCAGGTTCAGGTTCTGCCGCAACAACCTGGGGCCCGGCCTCGCTCGCCGCCACTTCGCCAACTTCGGCCCCGCCACAGGAAACGAGCAGGGTCGAGACCAGCGCCGCGCCAACCGTCGGCCAACCGCCGCCCAAACTTGTTCTTCTGCCCATCTGTATGCTCCACCGCTCAACCAAGGCTCTGCACCCTCACGATAATCGAAGCTGCGCCAACGCCGATTGCCCTCACCCCACGTAAATGTGAGCAGCCGCTCAACGCAGCCAGATTGTAACTCGCGTTACTATGGGTATGTTCCTTTTTGGAACTAACCAGAAAACGAAGGATCCTCCCCATGAAAGCAGTTGCAGCAGCGCTGGTGGTCTCAGGCCTCGCCGGCATCATGGCGCCCGCCGCCGTCGCGGATGTCTCGACCGCCAAGGGCAAAAGAATTTGCACGGAAGCCGCCGAGGCGCAGAACCCAGGCGCCAAGGCGCGGGTCAACAGCCGCGACATCCGCACGACCGAAACCACCTACCTCTATCAGGTGCGCATCACCGATGCGGAAGGAAACCGCTCCGACGCCACCTGCACGGTTGTAAAGGAAAGCGGCGAAGCGAAGCTCACGGCAAACCAGGGCTAGCAGGCTGAAGGTCCGGCAGCCGCGCGTTGCGGTAAGCCGGACCTATTCTGCCGCTTCGGTTTCGTGCTCACACGCGGCGTCAGCGCCGTTGAGCGCCTCGGCACGAGCCGTCAGCGCCTCGATGAACGCCTGTCCCTTGGCGACAAGATCGGGATCGATATCGGCGCGAAGGGCGGCTTCGACACCGCGCCAGACGTCGATCGTCTTCTGCAACGCCGCCATGCCCTCTTCGGTGATCGCGACCTGCTTGCCGCCACGCCCACGGCCGCCCTCGCTGCTGATCAGGCCGCGTCCCTCGAGAATCACGAGGTTGCGGGTCAGGGTGCTGGAATCGAGCGATAACGCCTCGCTCATGGCCGCAAGCGTCTTCTCAGGCCGGATTGCGACCGCGACGAGAAGACTCACCTGGGAAATGTTGAGGTCGAGGGGCTTGAGCAACGCGTTGGCGTAATTTGTCAGAGCCCGCGCAAGGCGCCTCGGCGCCAGCAACAGCGAATCGCCGTGGAGCGCCTCGAATTCGCTCACAAAATCTTGCATATACACCTTGCATGTCTGCTGCGATTACTGGCCATACACCATTCGTTCGCAGGCCCCGAGAATGGACGGTGTCGGTCTCTCGCGAACCAACTGCCGTTGCTGGTGCAAATCATCGAAAATATTTCATGCGAAGGCAACTTGACGGTGTCAGGTTTCTTCCCTAGTCTTTATTGATAAACAATAAGGATGTTCCTCCCATGAAAATTCTCTCCCTTTCCGTCGCGTTGGCAGCAAGCTTCGCCGTGATTGCACCGGCCGCCTCCGCAAAGACTTCGATCCGCCAAGCCGAGCGCGCCTGCACCGCAGCCGCGAAAGAACTGCCGAACGTGAAGAGCGTTCGTGCGACCGATGATGACCAGCGCATCAGCAACGCCGTTGCCGACATCCCGCTTCGCGTTCGTCATGAAGACGGCGCCAGCTCAGTCATGCGCTGCGTCATCGACCGTGAAACCGGCGAGATCACGTCTCTTGAGGCTGCCGAAGGCTAGGCCGCTTCAGACGGCGCCGGCGGTTGCTCCTCAGCCGCCGGCGTCTCTCACTCAGTGAGATCAAACGCCATCAGCAGCGTGCGCTGACGGTCGGAGAAATTGTCGTCAGATACGATGAAGATCCGGACGCGCTGTGCATCAATCCGCTTGACGGCGATCCCCTCGAAATTGTCGACATTGTTGATCGCCGCACCGAGCTCGGCGAGCCGCCGACTCGTCGCTGCGCGAAACTCGTAGTGCGAGCGCTCATCGATCTCGCTGATAATGCGCGCCGGCAACCCGATCTGGTTGAGGCGCCGCTCGTAGACCGTCTCCGAAACGACAATCGCATTCCCGGTCAGGCTGTCGAAGCCGCGGTGCAGGCTGAACGCGCGCACTAGGTCGCCTTCGTCGAGAAGATCCACGCCAACAAATGCCGGCGCGCCCTCCTCGACCCTCAGATCAAAACGCGGCGCAGCCTCGATCGGCCGCGCGGACAAAGGCCCCCGACCTTCCGCCAGCGTCTCCGTGCCGACAAACACATACCAGTCATCGGTCACCCCGAGCGGCTCCGGCCCCGCATTGCTCGTGACCACCAACCCTGCAGCGCTGAACGCCTCGCTCATCGCGCCGCCCATGCCGTCACGCACGATCGCGGCGCCGCGCGCATCAGCGCCGCACGCGCCGATGTCGAACGCCAGGATGCGATGATCGCGCTCGAACGAAACCAGCGCGATGCCGTCGTGAAACGCCAGCCCCTCCGCATCGCCTTCCGCCTTGCCGCGCAAAACCGAGCCCTGCTCGTCTTGCATGCCGGCGATGCGCGCACTGACGGCGTGAGGCCATCGCTGTCCAGATCGATCCAGACAAAATCGCCCTGATCCGAGATCGAGAGCAAACCGCCATCCGGCAGCACGTCCAGCCCGGACAATCCCCCGAAGCGGGCGTCGCTGCTTTCCAGATGGAAGCCCCCGGCATAGCTCAGGCGACCAGCCGTCTCGCGTCGCATGCCAAGGCGACCAAGCGTGATCGGGCGAGCGGACAACGAGATCACCTCACCCGCAGCATCACTCGCGCCGCCAGGACAGGACGCTGCGCGCAGCCTCCCAAGATAGGCTGCGAAGTCTCCCGTTGAGCCCGCAGGTCTCGGCGGCGCTTCAGCGTCGCGACTGTCAGGCGCCACGCCCTCCGCGACAGCGACCGGTGCTCGCTCACCCGCAAGCGCCGCAGGCGCGTCAGCCCCGGCGATCGTGATTGGCGCCGGCGCCGCGCGCGTTGCGCACCCCGCAGCAAGCGCGGCCATCCCGCAAACCAGCCCCAACCGGATCCGGCTAGCGGACGCCACGCTTGACCTCGGCGAATGAAGTTCTGCGCACGGCGCGTCCCGGATCGATGCTCGCCGCCAGCCCCATCGCCCGCCCCGGCGTCGACAATTCGCGGCTGGGCCCGCGAGACGTCGTCTTGCCTTTCGGCGCCCCGTCGGTCTCTTCCTCGAACAGCTCGGCCAGCTTGTCGGTCATCGCCCCGCCCAGCTGTTCAGCATCGACGATCGTGACGGCGCGCCGGTACCAGCGGGTCACGTCGTGCCCGATCCCGATCGCCAGCAATTCCACCGGAGACTTGTTTTCCAGATGCGCGATCACCTCGCGCAGGTGCCGCTCCAGCGGATTGCCGACGTTCACCGACAGCGTCGAATCATCAACCGGCGCCCCGTCCGAAATCACCATCAGGATCTTGCGATGCTCGGGCCGCGCCATCAGCCGGTCGTGCGCCCACAAGAGCGCCTCGCCGTCGATATTCTCCTTCAGCAGACCTTCCCGCATCATCAGCCCGAGGTTACGCCGCGTCCGCCGCCACGGGGCGTCGGCGCTCTTGTAAATGATGTGCCGAAGATCGTTCAGCCGGCCCGGGCTGGTCGGTTTGTCCATCCGCAGCCAGTCCTCCCGCGAACGGCCGCCCTTCCACGCCTGCGTCGTAAAGCCGAGAATCTCGACCTTGACGCCGCAGCGCTCCAGCGTCCGGGCGAGGATATCCGCACATAAGGCCGCCACCATGATCGGACGGCCGCGCATCGAACCGGAATTGTCCAGCAGCAGCGTCACCACCGTATCCCGGAACTTGCTCTCATCTTCCTGCTTGAAGGACAGGGGCGCGGTCGGATCGACGATGACGCGGGTCAGGCGCGCCGTATCAAGAACGCCTTCTTCAAGATCGAACATCCAGCTGCGGTTCTGCTGCGCCATCAATCGCCGCTGCAGCCGGTTGGCCAGACGCGAAACGGCTCCCTGCAATCCCTGCAGCTGCGCATCGAGATAGGCGCGCAGTCGGCTCAGCTCTTCGGGATCGCACAGCTGCTCAGCGAGCGACACCTCGTCATGAACCGTCGTGAAGACCTTGTAGTCCGACTTGAAGTCATCGCTGTCGCGGAAGTTCGGACGCACTGGCGTTGCAGGCTCGTCATCCTCCGCGACATCGTCCACCTCCATGTCGGCGTCCGCATCGGCAGACACCTGCACTTCGGTTTCCTCGCCAGCTTCCGACTCGTCCGCCTCCCCCGCTTCGGATTGCGACTCGCCTTCGGACTGTTCGCCCTCTTCAGGATTGTCCTCACCGTCCGCGGCCGCTTCGGTCTCTTCCTCGGCGTCTTCGCTTTCGTCCGACTGGCCTTCCTCCTCGCCCTGCGGCTCATCGCCCAGATCCAGATCGCGCAACAGGTCATGCACGATCTCGGCGAATGCACCCTGGTCGCGCATCTCACCCGCCAGTTTTGACAATGTGGCGCCCGCGCGCTTCTCGATCTCCCGACGCCAGGGCGCAGCCGCAGCCTCCGCGGAGCGGGGCAGTGCGCGGTCGCTCAGCCGCTCCCGCAGGAGAAACTCGACCGCGTCCGCCATCGGGGCGCGGGAAGACATGTCCTTGCGTCCATACCCGGCGTCAGCGCAGCGCTTCTCCAGCGCCGCATCGAGATTCTCCGCAACCCCGTCCATCGCCTTGGCGCCGATCGATTCAATCCGCGCCCGTTCGGCCGCCTCGAACAGCACCCGCGCATCCTCGCGTCGCGGCGACTGGCTGGCATGCGCCCGGGCGTCATGATGCGCGACCCTCAGCGCCAGCGCATCGGCCTCGCCCCGCGACAGCCTCACGGCGTCCGCCGCCAGCGTCCGGTTCGGCGTGGTGAGCGTCAGCACATCGCCGCGCGCCACGCCGCCATCGAGCGAGAACTCGACGCTGACTTCGTCCCGCCCGGCGAGCGCCCGCGTCGCCGACGCCAGCGCATTCTTGAATGTCTCGAGTGAATCGGAACTCTTGCTCATCACCGATGCTTGTAAGGCGTCACAGCGGCGGACGGAAGGCGTGCATCATCCTTCCCGGCAGCCGCATGGCGACGAATTGCAGCCAGAGGCGCGCAAATTGTCCCACTGACCAATCCGGACAGGAATTGCGGCCCGGGCGGAACCCGCGACAGCGGCGCCATCACCCAGTCCCGCCACCACGCTACCGACGCCAGGTCGGACTGATACGCCGGCGTGAATAACCAGCTGACCGTCTGGTAGAAGCGGATGTGCCAGATACGCATGCGGGCGTAGCTGTCAGCAGCGGATGCAAGATCATCATGCGCGCTCAATGCGCTCGAAAGCGCCAGCGCGTCGAGCAGTCCCATGTTGGCGCCCTGCCCAAGCTGCGGACTTGCGCAATGCCAGCTGTCGCCAACATGGATCACCCCATCGCTAACCGGCCCGCGGCGCGTGCGATGGGCGTACGAGGCGAACACCAATTGCTCAGGCTCACTGATCTGTCGCAGCAAATCCTCGGTTTCCGGCCAAAGGGCGACGACCGACTCCTTCCACCTCGACAGGCCGCCCGCGCGCCAGGCCTGAAAGTCCGTATGTTTCAGGCTCCAGAAGAACGAAGCCATCCGACGACCGCCGGCCTCCAGGCTGCCAATCGGCAACACACCGACCATCTTCCGCGCCTGCTCATACCGCTGTTCCAGCGCGGTCGCGTCAAACCGCGCATCGCCCTCGGGCCAGTCGACATTCGTCCACAGCGCCCCGAACGGCAGCACCTGATCCGGCGGCGCCGACAAAGGCGACCACACCCCCAACGCATCGATCACAAGGTCGAACCGCGCACTGCTGCCGCCATCGGCAAAGTGCAGACGCCCACCGCTGGCCCCCGCGATCTCACGACCGAACTCGAACGACGCCCCCGCGTCTTCCGCACCCTTCAGCAGGATGTCGAACAGAGCGCCGCGATGCGCGCCGACGCCATGGCCAGCCTCGCCAGCGCCCGCAGCGTACTGCACATCCAGCACCACCCTGCCCGACGGCTGCACCTTGCCAAACAATCTACTGATCGCGGCCCCACGAGCCCGCATCGCATCCGCCAGCCCAATTGCGGCGAGCACCTCCATCCCCACCGGCTGAAGGATCAGACCCGAACCCAGCGGAGCCGGCGACGACATGCGATCGAACACCGTCACCCGCCATCCTTCACGTGCGAGAAAGCGAGCGCAGGCAAGCCCGGATATCCCGCACCCGGCGATGGCGACCGCGCCCGGCCTCATGGCGCTGTGAATCTTCTGCAAGCTTCATCAACGCCCGGAACGGCGCCTGACAACGGGCGTTGCTTGGTCACGGAAAAAGGAGACCCCGTCATGAAACCGATCATGATCCTACCGGCCGCGGCGTTCAGCGCAATCATGCTGGCGGCGTGTGGCACGGTCGCCGGCGCCGGCGTTGGCGCGGCAATTGGCAACAACACTGGCGACGGCGACGCCGAACGCGGTGCAATCATCGGCGCAGCTGCCGGCACCGCAGCAGAGATCGCTGACGACGACTAGACCAGACGGCCAAGACCACCACGACTGCGCAGGTTCATCCTGCGCAGCCTGTGTCTGCTTTCCGCAAAGTCTTTGAACCGGGCGCTAGCTCGACTTGCGATCCGCGCCGCCAGACGGCTGGTCTGGTATGTGCGCCCCGCCAATCGACTGGTAGAGGTCGAACAGGCTCTGATGCGCTGAGACCGCCTTCGCATACCAGTCCTTCTGGACGACGATCGAGGGATGATCGAGCAGTTGGCGCTCAACCAGATCAAGCGCAATGCTGGCGGCGTGCAGCGCTTCATGACAGCCTAGCGTACCGGGCGCAAAGCCAGCTTCATCAAATGAAATGCCGCCCATCGCCTGACGGATGCGCTTCAGCGCTTCCTGACGCTGGGCTTCGATCTCTGCTGCGGACTGGGACGACATACGCCGCGCTCCCAACGTCTGTAATGAAAGTGAGGCCTAGGCGACCTTCACCATGGCCGCGCTTTCCGGAAGCTCTTCGGCGAACGCGCGCTGATAGAACTCCGCGACCACCGGCCGCTCCAGCTCATCGCACTTGTTGACGAACGTCATCCGGAACGCGAGACCGACATCCCCGAAAATCTGGAAGTTCTCGGCCCAGGTGATCACCGTCCTCGGCGACATCACGGTCGAGATATCGCCGGCGATAAACGCGTTGCGGGTCATGTCCGCCACGCGCACCATCTTGGAGATCAGCTCCTTGTCGACATCCGGCGCCTTCGCCGAAACGATCTCCGCCTCCACGTCGTGCTCAAGGTAGTTCAGCGTCGTCACGATCGACCAGCGGTCCATCTGGCCCTGGTTCAGCTGCTGCGTACCGTGATAAAGGCCCGTCGTATCCCCCAGCCCCACCGTGTTCGTCGTCGCGAACAGACGGAAGTACGGGTTGGGACGCATCACCCGGTTCTGGTCCAGCAGGGTCAGCTGGCCCGATGCTTCAAGCACGCGCTGGATCACGAACATCACATCAGGACGTCCGGCGTCATACTCGTCGAACACGATCGCCATCGGACGCTGCAGCGCCCACGGCAGGATGCCTTCGCGAAACTCGGTGACCTGCTTGCCGTCCTTCAGCACGATCGCGTCCTTGCCGATCAGGTCGATACGGCTGACATGGCTGTCGAGGTTGATGCGGATCAGCGGCCAGTTGAGCCGCGCCGCCACCTGCTCGATGTGGGTCGACTTGCCCGTGCCGTGATAGCCCTGAACCATCACGCGCCGGTTGTGCGCGAAGCCTGCGAGGATCGCCATCGTCGTCTGCAGGTCGAACTTGTAGGCCGGATCGAGATCCGGAACGTAAGGCGTCTTCTCCTTGAAGGCCGGCGCCTTGCCGTCCATCTCGATGTCGAACGTCTTTCGGATGTCGACCTGCTTCTCTGGCTTGAGCGAGGAAAGGTCGATCGAGTCGTCAATTACGGACATGTATGGGAGGATCTCTTCTGGCTAGTCCCGCCAAGATAGGCGCCAGCACACGCTTTGCAACGCAGCATTTTCCCATGAGATCCATGAGGCTTTTCAGCGGCGGTGCGCCCGCCCGCTAGGCGAGACCGGTCGACTTGAGCGCCTTGAACGCCTTGATCACGACATCCAGCCGCTGCTCCATCGAGCGATCGCCGCCGTTCGAATCAGGGTGGTAGCGCTTGATCAGCAGGCCATAGCGCGCCCGCACCTCGGCCGGCTGCGCATCCTGCTTCAGGCCCATTTCTTCCAGCGCACGAATCTGCAGGCGCGTCAGCCGCCGCCCGCTCTCCTGCTGGGAAGCGCGCGATGCAGCCTGCGCTTCATCAAGGATCCAGCTACGGCCCCTAAACCGACCCGTGCGCGCCGATGCGCCAGCTTTGCCGCCCACCGGGCCTGCGCCCAGCTTCCAGGTCTTCTGGTGACCATAATGGGCCGACGCCTGAAACGCCGCGATTTCCGCTTCCGTCATGCCATCGAAGAAGTCGTAGCTCTTGTTGTACTCGGCCGCATGGCGTTGGCAGAACCAGTGATGGTCTTCCGGGCGCTCCTTCTGCCCCGGCACAGCCCCGACCCGCGCTGAAAACGGCTTGGGCGCCTTGCACAGCCCAGGCGCGTCGCAACCCTTGTGCTCGCACACGCGCGGCTTCGCGCCACGATTGCGGCGGCCACCGGGCGGCTTCACCCGGATGTCCACGAACTTGACGCGGTACTCGTCCTTATGGTCTTCGGCAGTCGACATGCGTTTGATCATGGGGTGCGTTCGTTAATGGCTCAAGAATTGACAGGCCGTGCAGCACGCATTCGCGACGCTTTGACCCGCGAATTCTCACCAATCGAACTGCATGTGCGCGATGAATCACATCTCCACGCCGGTCACGCGGGCGCCGCGCCCGGCGGCGAGACCCATTACGCGGTGGTGATCCGCTCACCTGCACTGGAAAAACTGAGCCGCGTGGGTCGTCATCGGGCCATCAACGCGGCGCTGGCGCAAGAGTTCGAGACGGGGCTGCACGCCCTGTCGATCGACGCATCCTGAAGGGCGGCGGCGCAAAGCACCGAAGCCCAACGGCGCAAACACGAACCTACAAACGAGAAACGGCCCCAGTCCGCAGACTGAAGCCGTTTCATACCCAGGACCTGAGCCGGGATTACCGGCGCCGCCGATCCCCCTTGGCGCGACCTTCCTGAACCCGGTGCGGAGCGATATCAGGGCTAACCCCGAATCGCACAGTGCTAGTTAATCATTGTCGGGTCGCGTCAGCTCAAAAGCCCGATATCCTTGGCGATACGGATCGCGTCGATCATGTTCCGCGCCTTCAGGCGTCTCAGGATCTGCGTCACATGGCTCTCTACGGTCTTGGGCACCGTGCCGCTTCGCGCCGCGACCTCGATATTGCTCCAGCCCTCAGCGCGCATCTGCAGAACCTGCATCTGGCTTGGTGAAAGCTCCTCCAGACCGGCGGCGACGAGGTTGGCGGTGGAAACGGGGAGCATGCGCGCAGCTTCATTGGCGAACACATGCGTAGACAGGCGCAGCGCGGTCCGCGCCTCGGGGCTGCGGTCCAGCTTCTTGCCGCCAACCATCATGATCGCCGACCCGCCCATGTCGAGCGTCACGCGCTTCGTGAATCCGTCATGCATGCCGATCCGGGCCGCGAAACCCATCATCTCGTTCATGCCGCCTGTGTGCCCCGCCCGGCTGCTCAGCTCGTCCCAGTACCCGCACGCGCCGGTCTGCGTCACACTGAGAAAGACGGGATCTGAAGCCTCGTAGCCGCGCGCGAGATAACCCTCCTGCCATTCACGCGGAATGTTGGAGATCGCCCGCTTGATCGTCTTCCCGCTGACATCATCGCCGACATAGGCGCACAGGAAGTGAGCAGCGCCAACGCGGCGCGCGATGGGCATGAAGGCGTTGATCAGCGCCTCACGCGATTTCACGTGATGCGCATCGGCCTCGAATACGAACGTCATCTCGGCAAGCGAGGCTTCAGCCACCCGACGTTTCCTCTCGCAGGAAGTCACGCAGGTCATTGCTGTCGGCGTCGGGGGAAATGAAGGCCTGCCCGATGCCCCGCGCCAGAACCAGTGTCAGCCGCCCCTGCCGCGCTTTCTTGTCATGGGCCATGTGCGCAACCAGATCGTCCGGCGGATAGGGCCCTCCGGCCAGCTCGCCGATCCGCGTCGTCAGCCCCAGCGCATTCAGCAGCCTCTCGGCTCGCTCGGCATCCCCCTCCGGGCACAGACCCAGCCGGACCGAGTAGCGCATCGCCAGCGCCATACCGCAGCCCACAGCCTCGCCATGCAACAGGCTGTCGCCAAAACCATTCGCGCGCTCCAGCGCGTGCGCGAAGGTATGACCAAAATTCAGCAGCGCCCGAACGCCGCCCTCGCGTTCGTCCGCTGCAACGATCCGCGCCTTGGCCTCGCACGAAACCCGCACCGCTTCAGCCAGTGCGGCAACCTCTCCGCGCGCCAGCTCCTCAACGGCGCCTTCCAGAAAACCGAAGAAGTCCGGATCGTCGATCAGCCCGTATTTCGCGACCTCCGCCAGACCCGCCGCCCGCTCGCGCGCCGGCAGCGTGTCGAGCACATCGAGATCGGCCAGCACCAGGCTGGGCTGGTAGAACATCCCGATCAGGTTCTTCCCCGCCTTCGAGTTGACCGCAGTCTTCCCGCCAACCGACGAATCCACCTGCGCCAGCAGGGTCGTCGGAACCTGCACGAACCGCGCGCCGCGCTTCATCAGCCCTGCCGCCAGCCCGGTGAGATCGCCAATGACGCCGCCGCCAAACGCAACGATCAGATCGTCCCGCTCACAGCCCGCGCCGATCAGTTCATCACAGACCCGCTCGAGCGACGCCATCGACTTCGACGCTTCGCCCGGCTCGACCATCACCCAGTCCGAAGAGACGCCTTCCGTCTCAAGGCCGCCGACAAGGCCATCGCGGTGCAGCTCCGCCACCCGGCGGTCCGCCACGACATAGACCCGGTTGCGCGCCAGCAACGGCTTCAGACGCGCGCCAGCGCTGCCGAGCAGTCCGCGGCCAATCAGGATGTCATAGCTGCGATCGCCCAGCTCAACGCCGACCGTCTTCTCGGCAATCTCTGTCATCACACCCCCAGCGTTTCGCGCAATGCAGTCACGACGTCTTCGGTCGGCCCCTCGCCGGACTGCACCTGATAGTCGGCCTCGGCATAGACCGGCGAGCGTTCGGCGTTCAGCCGCTCCAGCGTCTCGCGCGGATTGGGCTGCTGCAACAATGGCCGCGTCGACCGTCTCGACACCCGCCGCCACAAAACATCGATATCGGCATTCAGCCAGACGGTAGTCGCGTGCGCCTTCATCAGCCTGCGCGTCTCCGGGTCCATGTAGGCCCCGCCGCCAGTCGCAAGCACAATCGGATCGCCCGTCAGCAAACGCTCGATCACCGCGCGCTCTCCACGCCGGAATTCCGGCTCACCCAGCTTGGCGAATATCTCCGGAATGGAGAGGTCTGCAGCCTTCTCGATCTCGTTGTCGCTGTCGACGAACTCCGCGCCCAGCGCAGACGCCAGCTTGCGGCCAATCGTCGTTTTCCCAGCACCCATCATCCCGACAAGCGCAATCGTGCGCGTCAGCTCACCGGGCCTGGGCGCTGTATCTGCGTCCGGCCCTGATTTCTCCGGGCTTGTCATCAAACTGTTTCCTAGGGTCACAGCTACACCGGCTCTGTGCCAACGGGCAACGCCCACACAACTTCCAGCAGCAGGCGACACACGGTCGCTGGACCGCCCCGGCGCATTCTGTTTTGATCCGCCAACGGTTCGCTCAACCTTCACGCGACCGGACAGGAGTCCGATATGCCCTACGCTCGCCGCCGCGGCCCGCCGATCCGCCTGATTCTGGGCCTCATCGTCGTCGGCATCGCAGCCTTGGTCGGCGGCGTTTACTATTTCGCAGGCAAAGCCGAAGCCAATCGGCCCGAACAGCGCGAAATCCGTGTCGAGGCGCAAAATGTTGGTCCGTTCTAGCCTTCTGGCGCTCTGCCTCGCTGCGTCCGCCGCCCCCGCCAGCGCACAGCTCGTCTCCTCGGAACCCTTGCAGCAGGTCGACCCGTGGGGTGTCGGCTGGCTCGGACAGGCCGACGGCGCCCTCCCAGCTGACATCTGGCGCAACACCAGCGCCGCCGCTCTCGGGCCGGTCCTCTCATCGATCGATCCCGCCAACGCATCCCCGGCCGCCAGGCAGGGATTGCGCCGGCTGATGATGTCCGCCGCGCGCAGCCCCACAGATGGCGCCGAGCTGATCCCGGACCGCCTGCGGCTTCTCGAAGGCCTCGGCGAGACCCAGCGCGCCGATGATCTGCGTAGCCGATTCTCGACGACAGAATGGGGCGCCGGCGGGGAACAGCGCGCAGCCGCCTTCGCCCTCCTCGACGGGCGCGCCCGCAGCCAGTGCGCGCGCATCGCCGACATGCCGGCGGGCGATGAAGCATGGATGCCCGCCCGTGCGCTTTGCTACGCCATCGCCGAGGACTACGACGCAGCCGCGCTCCTCGGCGAACAGGCCGCAGGTTCCGATCCTGATGGGGCGGCCTGGCTCCTTTCCGCAATCGAGTACAAGCGCGAACCGGCGGGCCGCGCCCCCTCTGCGCGCTACGCCACACCATTCCAGACAGCCGTGACGTTGACGACCGGCCTGCCCGCCGACATGGACGCCCTCGCCAACGTTCCCGCCGACATTGCCGAGCTCATCCTGCGCAATCCCGCCGCCCCGCTCCAGCAGAAGCGGACCGTACTCCCCGCCGCCGTGGCGGGCGGCCGTGCAACCGCCGCGGACATCGCGGAATTGCTGAAGCCTGCTGAGGATGAGGATGCGCCCCCCGAAGGATCGGTGCAGGCCGCGCTGGTCGCCGCCGCGAACGCCGAGGCGACGCCATCAGACAAGTCGACGGCCTACGCGGCCGCCCTCGCCACAGCCGAACGTCCGGCGCTGTTCCACCTCGCCGCGCTGGCCCTCCGCCCCGCGCTGGCCGACCTCGAACCCGTCGAAAACAATGCCGACCACGCCGCGCTCTTCATGCGCGCCGCGTTGGCCGTCGGCGATCCCGAGCTAGCTTCCAAGTGGCGCACGGCGATCCCGTCCGGAGAAGACGCCGACCTCTGGCAGGTCGCCAGACTCGATATTGCATCTGCCCTCGCCGGCGCGCCGCCTGAAGACCTGCAGTCCGCGATCTCCACCTTCGTCGCCGCATCGCCGCTCGCTGAGGACGCCGAGCGCCCGGATGGCCGCACAGCCCGCACCGTCTTCGAAACACGGCTCACCGAAACCAGCCGCGCGCTGTTTCTCCTCACCGGCTCAGGTCGCCCCCTGCCGCCCGAAGCCCGCGCCCTCCTGAGCGACCTGCGGACAGCAGGCGCTGGCGTCTCCGATCCTGCGCTGATGCGCGCCCAGGCCGCCAACAATGCCGAAGCGCCCGGTGAAGCGGCCCTGGCCGCCCTCTCGCTGATTGCTGTCGACCCCTCAACCCAGTCCTACATCGGTCTCGCCGACGCCCTGACCCAGTTGCGGGGAGCGGGCATGGGCGGTGTCGCCGACGCCATCGCACTTGAAGCGATGCAATTGCACAAGACGTTTTGAGGGCCCCGCCCAACGGGCTTCATACTCCCTCAAGCAATCCCGGCTCTAATCCTGCGATGCTCGAAACCCGCCGCATAGAAGCGTTTCTGGACACCTTGCGCGCCGAGCGCGGCGCCGCCGACAACACGATCGACGCTTACCGGCGCGATCTTGAAGACGCATCCGCATTCCTGAAGGCGCGCAACGTCTCCCTGATCGACGCCGGCGAACGCGATCTCTCGGATTATATCCGCGACCTGACCGACCGCGGCTTCGCATCCTCCACCGTCGCGCGCCGCCTGTCCGCGCTGCGCCGATTCTTCCGCTTCCTGCTCGGCGACAACGAACGCGCCGACAACCCGACCTCGCGCCTCGACGGACCAACCCCGCGCCGCACACCGCCCGATGTTCTGACGCGCGAGGACATGAAGCGGCTCATCGAGGCGGCGGATGGCCCAGAGCCAGCCGACATTCGCAACACCTGCATCGTCGAAATGCTCTACGGCGCCGGCCTGCGTGTGTCCGAATGCTGCGAGATGCCGCTGTCCGCACTGCCGGCCCCGGGTGCGACCACGCTCATCGTCCGCGGCAAGGGCGACAAGGAACGCATCGCCCCCCTCGGCACGCCCGCCATGAACGCCCTGCACGCCTACAAGCAGGTCCGCGAGCAATTCCTGCCCAAGGGCGCAATACGCAAGAAAGCCGAGCGCTACGTCTTCCCCTCACGCGGCGCCGAAGGCCACCTCACCCGCCGCCGCCTCGCCCAGATCCTCGAAGGTCTCGCCATCAAGGCCGGCGTCGACGTCGCTCGCGTGAAGCCCCACGCCTTCCGCCACGCCTTCGCAACCCACCTCCTCTCCGGCGGCGCCGACCTGCGCGCAGTCCAGTTGCTTCTGGGCCACGCCGACATCTCCACCACCCAGATCTACACCCACGTCGTCGCCGACGAACTGCGCGACCTCCTCGAAACCGCCCACCCGCTCGCCGCGCACGGCTAGCCCGCAAGGCAGGTTCCCGCAGCGAAGGGACATGCTAAACGCCGCGCATGCCGCGACTTCCGCCTCGCCCCAATCTCAGCTGGACCGACGCCGGCCCGCCCCGCGCCGACGACTTTTCCGACATCTACTTTTCCGGCGACGGCCTCTCGGAAACGCGCGCCGTCTTCCTCGACGGCTGCAACCTCCCGTCCGCATGGGCCAGTGCGGAAACCTTCACAGTCGGCGAACTCGGCTTCGGTTCCGGTCTGAACCTGCTGGCCCTCTGGCGTCTCTGGCGCGACCACCGCCCCTCGCCCTCCGCGCGCCTTCACTTCCTGAGCTTCGAAGGCTTCCTGATGGAGCCCGAAGACGCAGCCCGCATCCACGCCGCCCATCCCGAACTGTCCGAAATCTCGCAACACCTCCTCGCCCGCTGGCCAGTCCGCGCCCGCGGCGTGCAGCGCATCCCGCTGCCCGACGGCGTCACGCTGACGATCCACATCGACGACATTTCAGCGGCCCTGCCCGAAGCTGAAGCCAGTTGCGATGCCTGGTTCCTCGACGGCTTCGCCCCGGCGCGAAATCCGGACATGTGGTCAGCCGAAGCCATGCGCCATGTCGCCCGCCTCTCGCGACCCGGCGCGATCGCCGCCACCTACACTGTCGCAGGCGAGGTCCGCCGCAACCTCGCCGCCGCAGGTTTCACCGTCGAAAAGAAACCCGGCCACGGAACCAAACGCGAGCGCCTCGAAGCCCGCCTTCCCGGCGCGCCACAGGCCCCAAACCCGCCCCGCACCATCGCGATCATCGGCGCGGGCATCGCAGGCGCCTGCGCCGCCCAGGCCTTCCGCCAACGCGGCTGCAACGTCACACTGATCGATCAGGGCCTGGGCCCGGGCGCCGGCGCCAGCGGCAATCCCACCGCGCTCGTCATGCCCCGCCTCGACGCCACCGACACCCCAGAAGCGCGCGCCCTGATCGAGGCCTACCTCTTCGCCCGCCAGACCTACGGCGCGCTCTCACCCGGAGCCGCCTGCGAACTCCCCGCCGAGCGTCTCGCCCGTGCGCCCCGCGATGAAACCCGCTTCAGCAAGCTCCTCGACGACCCGCCGCTCCCTCGCGATCTCCTGGCGCCGCTGGCCACAACAGGAACCGGCGCCGGCTACCTGCTCCCTGCGTGCATCGCCGTCCGTCCAGCCGCAGCGCTGCCCGAACTCATCGGCGATATCGAGACACGCTACGAGACGAGCGTGTCATCCATCGACGCCCACACTGACGGCGCCGCCATCCACCTGTCCGATGGCCAGACCATCATGGCGGACATGGTCATCCTCTGCGCAGGCGACGCCCTGCCAGACTTCGCAATTGAGAACGCCCCGCCCATCACCCCGCGGCTCGGCCAGCTCGAAACCATCCCGCACCCGACCAACAGGCCCGCAGCGATCACAGACGGCGGCTACGTCGTCGAAGCCTTCGGCGACCTCGTCTTCGGCGCCACGTTCGAACCGGCAGACGGCCCGCCTCAGGTCACCGAAACCGCGCGCGACCACAACCGCGAAGTCCTGAAACGCCTGCGGCCCGACCTTCCCGCGTCACTAGACCTCTCGGATCAAGTCTCGCGAGCAGCCCTGCGCGCAACCACACCCGACCGGCTTCCGTTCGCAGGCCCGGCATGCACAAACAGGAAGGCGCCGGATGATGATCTGGCGCCGCTCAATTCACTGCAGCTTGTTGGAGGTCTCGGCGCGCGCGGCTTCCTCTGGGCGCCGCTGCTGGCCGAACTCATCGCCGCCCGCGCCTTCGCCGAACCGCTGCCGGTCGAAGCAGGCGTCGCCGCCATCCTCGACCCCGACCGCTTCAGGCGCCGCGCCGCCCGGCGCGAGAGCTAGATCGGGCGGTTTGGCGTCTCGATGCGACCCAACCGGTCGATCTCGCTGGCCAGTGTCCTGTCACCGTCAGTCACCAGCTTCTCGAGCACGGCCACCCGTACGCGAAGATCCTCGACTTCCTTCTGCACGGCCGCGCCGCCGGACTGCGCCAGCTCACGCTGCAGTTTGAGTTTCTTCTCCTGCAGCGAGAAATACCCGATGATGGTGGGCATCAGAATGAAAATGCACGCGGCCCCAAAGATGGCGATGAAGAATTCCTGATCCATATCCCGAACCTTTCCTATCGCGCCTCAGCGCTGTCGCGCGCGCCAAGCTGGTTGATCTCGCGCGCCAGCCGGTGGTCGTCATCCGTCACCAGCTTCTCCAGCACGCGCACGCGCTCCTGCAACTTGGCGACCTCGGCCGTGGATGCGTCAAGGCGAGACTTCATCGCCGCCAGCTCCGATCGCACCGCCTCGCCGCCGCCATGCTTGGCCGCCTTGGCCTTCGACTCGAAATAGGTCGAAACCACGCCGGTCAGACAGCCGATCGCGACAATGATCACGACCATCTCAAATACGCCCATAGTCCTGCTCCTTTATCTTCCGGCGGACTAGCTGACGGACATGTCCGCTTCTTGTTTCAGTCGATCCAGAGAGCGCGCAAGCTCTACATCCTGGTCCGTCGCCAGGCGTTCGAGCACCTTCAATCGCTCGCCCATCGCATCAATGCGCGCATTGGCGCGCTCAAGCTCGGCCCGCGTCTGATCGAGTTCGGCTCGCACCGCCTCGCTCGCGCCCGCCAGCTTCAGCTTCTTTTCCTTATAGCCCACAATGATGCCGATGATCGGGATAATGCATCCCAGCGCCACGGCCGCCGTGATCATCGTCCACTCATTGAATTCCATCGCTCCGTCCCTTCTCGTCGACCTAGGCGCTCGGCCGATCATCATCCTCGCCGCGCCGCGTGTCACGCCTGCGCAGCTTGTCGATCTCGCGCTTGAGCTGTTCGTCGCCGTCCGTCGCCAGGCGTTCCAGAACCTCAAGCCGCTCCTTCAAACGCGCATTCTCGGCCCGCGCATCCGCAACCGCCCGCAGCAGCGCATCAACCTCATCTTCCTTGGATGCCCTTGCCGCGGCCTCGCGCTTCTCCGCATTGGTCCGGCGACCCAGTACGAACGTATTGACGCCGATCAGCACGCAGAACAACGCGATCAGCATAAGCTCGATACCGATCACCATATTCCGTCTCCTTTGCCGTCTTCAGCGCCCCAACGCCCCGATCCGCAGACCTGGCTTTACCGGTCTTCACCTTTCAGCTTGTCGATCTCGCGGGCGATGTTCGCTTCGTCATCGACAACGATCCGCTCCAGCACCTTCACCCGTTCGGCCAGCGCCGTGATCGTCGCGCTCATCGTCTCGACGGTTTGTTCGAGTTCCTGGATCCGCGCAGCCGCGTTCGACCGTTCCTGACCGGACGCGCCGTCCCCCATATCGTCGCCGCTGTCCCAGTAGAGCGAACCGCCAAGGCCGAGCTGCGTCAACAGATCGTCAGCCCTTTGCCGCCGGCGTCTGCGGCGTCGCGCATACCCGCATCCGCCCCAGCTCTGGGACCGACCGCCCGATGATCCGTCTGCTGTTCCGCTTGTCATGACCTGTCCCTTCCAATCCGGCCCGCCCTGAACATCTTGTAATATTTAGGTGCGCGGCCCCGCCGATCCAATGTCGCGCAGCCGATCGATCTCGCTGGCGAGCTGGCGATCGTCATCCGTCACCAGCTTTTCCAGCACCCGCACCCGCTCGCTGAGCGCATGGATCTCGCCCTGCATCGACTTGATCAGCTTGTCGTCGTCCGGTGAACGATGTTGCCGCGCCTTCGTCACCAGGTGGGTGCGCCAGACCCTGGCCCCGGCGACGATCGCAACGATGGCGACCACCATCGCGAACGGATTGTCGAAGACGTCAAACATCGGCGTTTCCTGGCCTTCCCACTTATCGCCGACCCAGCGGCTCCCAGTTGAAATCGATGCCGCAATGTGGCGGGCACGATCTCGGCGCGATATCCATCAGCACTCCGGTTTCGCCGCGCGACATGGAAATCAGCATATCGCCGGCCCCCAGGTCGATGTCTCCAAGGTGGGTGGCGCCAACCGAGGCAAAGACCCCGAACACCAGCACACCCGCAGCAATGATTAGTCTCGTATCAAATCCCGACTTCCGAGCCATGATCCCTCTCCTGTCTGGCTCGCCCGTGTTTGACCGCAGGCTTCTTGTCGTCCCGCGGCCGGCTAGACTCTACTGCGCACCGCCTTCCAGATCGCGGAACTCGCGGCGCAACTTCCACTCCTCGCTGGTCACCGCACGCTCCATCCCGGCAAGCCGGTCATCAAGGTCGCGGAACTTGTAGCGGATGTTCGAGAACGTCTCCGAAGGACGATCCGAGACGCCTGACCAGAAGCGCTCTTCTTCCGGCGTCAGGTTTCGCGGCATGTAGCGGCGGGTCGGCGTGATCGCCCACAGGACGAAGTAGCCGATGAAGATGACGCCCGAGAACATGCCCGTGAAGAATAAGATCGCGACAACGACCCGCGTCAGCATGATGTCCCAGCCCATCCGCTCGGCGATGCCGGCGCACACGCCTGCAATCACCTTGTGCCGCGAGCGATAGAACCGCTTGGGGTTGGGGGAGGTTTGATAATCGCTCATTGAATTCTGTCTCCTGTGTCCTGGCGCATGGTCTGCGCGCTCTTTTTTGGTTCAGTCTCGATCAGTCGTTCGAGGGTTTCGATCCGACGCTCCATCGTCCGCGAGGCTCTCCAGATCTCTTCCAGCATCCGCTCTTCGTCCTGGCTCAGCCCGGAATTCGACCGCGCCTTGGTCAGGTAGTGAAGGAACATCCATGGCAGCACCACGAACAGGCAGACGAAGATCAGTCCCGCCACCCCGAAGCCCACCGCCAGCGCCATATCCACTGCGCCGCTATCAACCGCCCTCTGGATCGCCGCCTCGAACTGCTCTTCCTCGCTCACCGCCGATACTCCTCGGTGCGATGGCGGCCAGCTGAGGCGCCGTCTCTGGTCGGCTCGCTGTCGATCAGCCGCTCCAGCGTTTCGATCCTGCGCTCCATCGTCCGTGCAGAGCGCCACAGGTCTTCCAGCATGCGCTCTTCATCGTCCGAGAGCCGCCCCGATGAGCGGGCCTTTGCGAAGTAGTGGAGAAACAGCCAGGGGAGGACCACGAAGATCGAGATGATCGCGACAAGTCCAACCGTCATTCCGAATAGGGCTTCGAGATCCATCAGTTATACCCCCGCCGCGTTGGCTGCATGGCTGCGCGCGATCCGACCGGCGCATCATCTTCCAGAAGCCGCTCGAGCGTTTCGACCCGGCGCTCCATTCCACGAGCGGATTTCCAGAGATCCTCCAGCATCCGCTCCTCGTCCCCGTCGAGCCGCCCTGAAGCCCGGTTTTTTGTCAGGTAGTGAAGGAACAACCAGGGCAGCCCGATGAAGATCGCTAGGATTGCGATCAACCCTTCCATTACGAGGCTCCGCCTTCAGAGCTGGAGGCCTTTTTCGAGGAGGACGATGACCCGCCGCGCTTGCGCTTGAGTTCCGCCAGCTCCTTCTCGATCGACTCTTCAGCCGCGAGATCCTGGAACTGAGCCTCAAGGGACTGGTCGCCGACATTGATCAGGTCAGCATACGCTTCCATCTCGTCGACCTTGCGCTCGACCTGGGCGTAGCGGCGGATGGCGTCATCCACCTTGTCCTTCTCCATGCGGGTGCGCATCTGGATCCGCTGCTCGGCGGCCTCGCGGCGTACGATTAGCGCGCGATGTTTCGTCTTCGCTTCGTCCAGCTTGGCCTGCAGCTTTCCCAGATCGTCCTGGCGCTTGGCCGAGACGTCATCGATCGCTTTCAGCGCCTGATGGAGACTTTCGATCTCGCGTTCGGCGCGTTGTTTAGCGGCGAGCGCACCGCGGGCGAGGTCTTCGCGCCCCTTTTCCACGGCGAGCTCTGCCTTCGACGCCCAGTCCTCTCTCTTTGCTTGGAGGCTTACGAGGTCGCGTTCGTATTCTTTCTTGTCAGCCATCGAGCGGGCCGCGGCAGCGCGGACCTCGACGAGCGTGTCTTCCATCTCCTGGATGATCAGGCGCGCGATCTTCTCCGGATCTTCGGCCTTATCGAGCATCGCGTTGATGTTCGAGTTGATGATGTCAGACAGTCGGGTGAAAACGCCCATATCAGAACCTTTCGTCTTGTTGTTTCGATCAGAAGAGGATGCGAGCGATCAGGAAGCCGGCGACGAAGAAACCCCAGCTTTCGACCGGACGGGTGGTGAGCCATCGGCCGATCCGCTTGAGTGTGTCGCGGGTGCTCGTTTCGCTCCTGTATTCATGATCACGCATCTTGTGCTCCTGACGTCCACCGGTGTTGTCCCGGCATGGAACATATGATGCAACCGCCATGCCAACTTTCTGGAAACCATATAAACCATTGATATATAACAAAAAATGAGCTGACAGCGGACGTCTGATCCATACATTTGGTCTAAATCGCCAGATTTTTATGGCGTATTTCGCCACCACGTGGCATGTCTCGCTGTTATGGCGGCGAACCCTCCGGAACTGATCGGCCAATCTCCGGCCGGCTCGAAACCCTCGAGCACGTCTCGCGCGCCACTGGTCGACCGACCGATACTCGTCATCGGCGAGCGCGGCACCGGCAAGGAGCTCATCGCCGAACGCCTGCACTTCCTGTCCCCGCGCTGGGAAAAACCGTTCGTGAAGGTCAACTGCGCCGCCCTGTCCGACGACCTGCTGGACAGCGAACTCTTCGGCCATGAAGCCGGCGCCTTCACCGGTGCAACCCGCAAACGCGCCGGCCGCTTCGAGCAGGCCGATGGCGGCACGCTCTTCCTGGACGAGATCGCGACCGCCTCCCTGCCCGTGCAGGAAAAGCTGCTGCGCGTCGTCGAATACGGCGAGTACCAGCGCCTTGGCGGCGAGCAGGTGCTTGAGTGCGATGTGCGCGTTGTCGCCGCCACCAACGTCGATCTTCCCGGCCGCGCCGAAGACGGCCGCTTCCGCGCCGACCTGCTCGATCGTCTGGCGTTCGACGTGATCACTGTCGCCCCGCTCCGCGCCCGGCCGCAGGACATCATCCTGCTGGCCGAATACTTCGGCAACCGCATCGCCCGCGAACTCGAAGCGCCGTCCTTCCCCGGCTGGGGTCAGGCGGCGATCGACAAGATGCTCGCCCACGAATGGCCGGGCAACGTCCGCGAGTTGAAGAACACTGCAGAGCGCGCAACCTTCCATGCGCTCGCCGAAGGCGCCGACGGCGACTTCCTCGGACCGGTTCAGCTTCGTCCCGGCCTGCTCAACCCCTTCGATTCCCCCTGGCGCCCCCGAGCCGACCTGTCTAAGCCCGCCAGTCCGGTGCCGCCACTCACCCAACCCGCCGCCCCCGCGCCCGAGGCGCCGCAAGTTGAACCCGACGATCCGCCTGCAGGCCCTGTCGATTTCCAAGAAGTCGTGTCCGAACTCGAACAAAGGCTCCTGAAGCAGGCGCTTTCGGATCATGACGGCCACCAGAAGAAGGCCGCCGATGCGCTAGGCCTGTCCTACCACCAGATGCGGGGGCTGCTGCGCAAATACAGCCTCAGCGGCAAACCGAATGGCGCATCTGCAGGCGACTAGGGCGCTACCGGGACAAACTTCGCAGCGCACTCTTGGCGCGGGATGAGACGCATTGCAGTGTCCGCCCGGGGAGGACGCCCAGCTCATGCCGCTACGCCAACGCGTCGTCATCACCTACGCCGACGAGATCGGCGCCGAGACCCGGCAGCAGCTGGAACGCGCCCTCAACGCGCTCGAGATCGAACACGCGCCGACCGAAGCCAACGACGACGTCAGCGACGGGGACATCGTCCCCCTGCATGTCGCCTCTCCCCAGACAGAGCACTTCGCAGCGCCGGCCCATCCCCGCGCCGTGAGGCTCCTGATCACCGGTGATACCGATACAGCGCCAAAGCACTGGCTGCCGATCGCGGCGGAAAATATCGGCGCGCCCTCCCGCCAGTGGACCACCCTCTTGCGCGCACTCGGTCAGCAGCTCGAACGGCCCGGCCTTTCAGCATTCGCTGAATGCAGCGGCGATCCGGGCAAGCTATCCGACTGGGCCCAGCGCTACCCGCAGGATCCTCTGGCCACAAACGTCCGCGCCGCTCACTCTCCCGCCTTCCTCCGCGCCGAGCTCGAAGCCGCCATCGAACGCGCCCGTCAGGCGGAGGAAGCCGCAATCGAGCGCGACACTGCACGCAAGCAGGCCGAGCACGCCGCCCGCATCGCGGGCAAGCAATCCAGCGCCGTCCGCAACGAAGCCGATATCCTCCGCCACCAGATCGCGATCCTGAAATCGCAACTCGAGGACACTGCCTGGTCCCCCTTCCAGCTGAAAGGCGAAGCGCGCCAGCTGGTCGAAGCGGCGCGCGAGGCCGTATGGCGCGCGCGGACGACAGTCGCAGACGCGCAGCGCGCTGCAGAAATGATCGCAAACCCGCTGGAATGGCCAAAGGCGGCCGGATCAGCCAGCCACCCGGCCCGCTACGATGGCGAAAGCCAGAACGGCGTCCCCCACGGCCTCGGCGTCATCGCTTTCCTCAAATGCGGTTCAACCTATGCCGGCGAATTCAGCAACGGCCAGCGCCATGGCTTCGGCGCAGGAACCGACGCAGAGGGACGAACATGGATCGGACGCTGGCAGGCCGACCAGCCCGACGGCTTCGGCGCGCTGGAACTGCCGAGTGGAGAACGGCGCGAAGGCGAAGTTCGTCCTGCGATGAATGGAGCGCCTGCGATGCGCAACCTCCACCACTGGCCCGCCCACGGTGTAGCGCGACGCGCAAGCCGCGACCGGTCTACACCGAAGCGCAGCTTCAGCTCCCCAGCCCCGGCGCCGATCCCGCGTCGCTCAACTAGCCTCCCGCCACCCACTCAAGGTCGGGCGGCTTGGGCTCGCCGCGCCCCGGCGCGCCCCGTTCCCGCACCGGCGTATCCTTCACGGCGCGCAGGACCGTCAGGAAGAAGATCCCGAGATCGACCACCAGGCTGGCGAACAGCGCCAGCAACGCCTTCTGCCCGAACGGTATCGCGCCCTCGCCGCCTTCCGGCTCGCCCAGCCCCAGCGCGCTCTGGATCTGCCCGATCAGCGCGAAGAACGCGGCCCGTGTCGCATGCGGCCCTTCCAGAAACTCGAAGTCCGGCGGCGAAACCGGTTCAATCGAACGCAGCCGTTGCGCCGCCTCATCCAGCTTGGCGCTGAGCACGACGTCCCAGCAATAGCCCGTATCATCCGTGCGCGCCGGATCGGGGCTGCCCGGACGCGCAGGATCCGGCCCGACCTCGCGCGACAACGCCGCCAGCCGCCCGGCATAGGTCTCGGCATGCAGGGCTCTCAGGCCGTTCGCCTCGCCCGCAAACGCGACCGCGTCGCGATGCATGCGCCCGAACACATCCCGCCGATCCGCCACAGAAAGCGTCTCGGCGGTCCGCAGCCGCTCAAGCATGAACGCTTCGTCCACCCCGATCTCCCCGCCCTTTAACGGGACCTGCCCGCTGAGGGCGTCGACGCGGCGCGTCATTCGCTCGCGCTCGACCGACACCGGCGCAATCCATGTCCGGCGCACATCCGTTGCGACGCTCTCGGCGCGTTCAGCGAACTGGAACCGGCTCCGCGTCAGGGGGCCATCGCCAGGTGTCGAGTTCGGTCGGTTGGCGCACGTCCGCCCTTCCCGCGCCTCGATCGCCGCCCGCTCGCGCGCCAGCGTCGCCGCTTCCAGAACAGCCGTCTCCGCCGCGCCCAGCGCACTGCTCGCCATCGCCATCGAGCGGGAGATGTCCTCAGATACCGCCGTGAATTGAGTGCGAGTGAACTCGCGCCCCGCCAGCTCCTTCCAGAAGAAGCCGAACCCGAACCCCACCGACCACACCGCAAACAAGAGATAGAAGACGAGGGCCACGGCCCGAACCCATATGCCGCTCCACCAGTTCGACCGCGGCGCGACCACATGATGAAGCGCGACAACCATCGCGCAGATCACAAACACGCTGAGCGCGATGCTGGTCGACATGTCGAATGCGCCGAGCCGGCCGGCCTCGGTCCCCGCCGCGCGCAAATCGATGAAACCGATCGCCGTCGCGATCGCCGAGAGAATGCAGAACGCCGTCAGCGTGATGGCCGAAAGCGGACCCTTGGGCGAAAACGGCCGCGTCAGCGACTCCCAGTGCGCCGTCCAGGACTTCGTGCGACGCGATCCCATGTCCCCCCGCCAAACTCGAACACCGCGCCCACTATGCAGCATTCACGGGCCTTTGGCAGGGCTCGCCCACGAAATTCCGAAACGAATTCTGGAAGCCTACGGGTTGCCGGTGTCCTGCGGCTGGGTCTTGTCCAGCACGGCCCGCACCCAGGCAGGCGCCCGCGCGCCGGTTTCCTGCAGCCGGCGGTCCAGGGCGCGATTGCGCGCGCGAAAGCCGCGCATCGCGTTCTGCGCCATCACCGAATTGCCCACGAGAAGCGTCAGTCCGACGACAATCAAGACCAGACCAATCGGGATCGGCGTCCAGAACAGCGGGAAACCGATGACGATCATGACCACGCCGAGAAGTGCGAGCAGGAGTCTCATTATATCTTTTGTTTTCGACAGCCCTGAAGCCGGACCGGCTCTTTAGACAATCGTGTCCGCCCCATTGAGGGTCAAGAAGTGCAATCCTCATCACCGTCTAAACTTTTGCTGATCTTGCAGTCTGTTGCCAAAGAGCGACGCCGCCGGCCGCAACCACCGTCCGCGCGCTAGAGGCTTCACGCGCTCCGGCATCCGTCGTATCCGCAGCGAAGCATGACAGACGACACTCCCCTCTCGGGCCGCATCGAAGCTGGCGTCCACATTCTCCCGGCGCGGGTCTACTACGAGGACACCGACTTCACCGGCGTGGTCTACCACGCCAACTACCTCCGCTTCATGGAGCGCGGCCGGTCCGAGTACCTCCGCATCATGACGGCGCAGGCAGGCGGCCGCGATCCGGGCCTATTCGCGGTGACGCGCGTGGAGATCGACTACAAGGCGCCCGCCCGCATTCACGACGCGCTAACCATAAGAACCCGCTTCGAAGGCCTGAAGGGCCCCCGGCTGCTATTCACCCAGCAAATCGTCAAAGCCGAAAAACTGCTTTGTTCTTCGAGCGTTACGGCTGTCGCGATCACTGAGGACGGTCGTCCCCGCCGGCCTGATAAGGAAGAACAGGCCATGTGGAACGCGCATCAGGCGCCAATTGCCGCTGGTTGTTGACCAATTCAGCAGCGAATCGGGCTCTACGTCCTTCATCTCGCCCAATTTCCTCACCAGAAGCTGGGCGATTGAGCTTTGTTGGGCCTGACGCGTTGTCGTCAGCCCGTTTTTTGTTGCGCAAGAGGCCCGGATGGACCCCATCGCTCTCCCCGAAGTGACGACCGAGTCATTTTCACTGATCAGCCTGTTCATGCAGGCGGATCTCATCGTCAAAGCGGTGATGATCATCCTGCTCGTCGCTTCCGTCTGGTCGTGGGCAGTGGCGATCGACAAATGGTTCTCGCTGATGAGCGCCAACTCCAAGGCCAGCCGCTTCGAGAACGCCTTCTGGTCGGGTCAGCCTCTGGATGAGATGTCGGACCGCTCGTCGCGAAACTCCGGCGACGCCATGGCGCGCGTCTTCGCAGCCGGCGCAACCGAATGGCGCGACGCACGACGAGGGGCGGGACCAACCTCATCTGACGCGTCAGCGATCGTCGATCGGGCCCGATCACAGATGTCCGTCTCCGCCATCCGGGAATCCATGCAGATGGAGAAGGGCCTCTCCACGCTGGCGATCATCGCCTCCGCCTCTCCCTTCATCGGCCTGCTCGGCACCGTCATCGGCATCATGAACGCCTTCCGCGACATCGCCGCCCAAGGCGAGACCAACCTTACGGTCGTGGCGCCCGGCATCGCCGAGGCCCTGTTCGCGACCGCCATGGGTCTGGCGGCGGCGATCCCGGCGCTGGTCTTCTACAACAAGTTTTCCGGCGACATCTCGCGCTTCGCCGAACGTCTGGAGATGTTCGCCCAGGAATTCGCCGTTCGTCTCGACAAGCGTCTTCGCGAACGTCAGGAAATCTGATCCATGGCCCTGCTCCTCAAGAGGTCGGCGGGGGGCCGGCGCAGCCGTCCCAAGCCGTCGGCTGAGATCAACGTCACGCCATTCGTCGACGTCATGCTCGTCCTTCTGGTCGTATTCATGATCACGGCCCCGCTCCTTGCGCAGGGCATCCCGGTCGACCTGCCGAAGACGCGCGCTGAACAGCTCCCCTCCTCGGAGGAACAGCCCCTCGTGGTCACCGTTAATGCTGAGGGTCTCGTCTTCGTCGGCACCCAGGAAGAGGCGGTCGACATCGAAACCCTGCCGCCGATGCTTGCGGGCATCGCACAGGACAACCTCGAACGCCGCGTCTATGTGCGCGGCGACCAGGCTGCCCAGTATGGCCGTGTCGTCAGGGTGCTGGCCCTGCTGCAGGCCGCCGGCTTCACCAACGCCGGCATCGTCGTCGAGGACGAAGAAACCGGCGGAGGCTGATCGACCGCATGCGTGTCGGCGTACCCTTTTCCCTCGCCCTGCACCTCACGCTGGCTGCGGCCGGCCTGATTGTGGTGCCGCAACTGCCGCAGCGTGAATCCACGCCGATGCGGGTGCTCCCGGTCGAGCTGTTGACGATTGGCGACACCACCAACGTCATCCCGGTCGTCGAGGAACAGCCGGAAGCCCCGGTCGCCGAAGAAGCCTCAGCCGAAGCCGAGCCGGAACCAGAACCCGCAGAAGCCGAAACGGCCGAAGCCGAGCCCATCCCAGAGCCGGAAGCCGAGATCATTCCAGAGCCGGAGCCAAAGCCCGAACCGGAAAAACCAAAACCGGAGCCCGCGCCGAAACCCGCGCCCAAGCCCGAACCGAAGCCGGATTTCAACGACAGCCTGTCCTCGATCTTGCAATCGGTGGAGCGGCCGAAGGAAAACAACGCGCCCAGCAACGACCGCACCGCGGCCGACCTGCGCAACGTCGAAAACCAGGATCCGCGCCGCGGCGCCGGCGATAACCGGCGCATGACCATCACGGTCGCGGACTTCATCAGGTCGCAGCTGATTTCACGCGGCTGCTGGGCCGACCAGGACGACATGGCCGACGCCAAGCGTTTGCGCGCCGTCATCCGGATCCGCTTCGAACGCGACGGGCGCCTGCTCGGCTCGCCGGAACTGATCGAGCCCTCGCGCGAACCCAGCGCTGACCGGCCGATGCAGATCTTCATCCAGCGCGCCCGCCGCGCGCTGAACCAGTGTTCGCCGTTCACTGTGCCGGCCGAATACTATGCAGTGTCGCCGCCACAGTGGATCGATGTCGAATTCCTGCCCTGATAGGCTACTAGAAGTAGGACGGCTCAAAAGCCGGAACCGGAAAGGTCTGTATCGTGAAGAACACCGCCACGCGTTTCCTGAGCCTCGTGCTCCTCGCGCTGACTTCGGCAGTCGCCGCCCTCCCCGCCCAGGCCCAGCTGCGGGTGACGGTCGAAGGGGTAAATTTCGAGCCCATGCCGATCGCCATTCCCACGTTCGATGGTGAGAACGCGCAGGCCGAGGAACTGGCCCAGCGCATCTCCGAAGTGGTGATGTCCGACCTGAGCAGCACCGGCCTGTTCGAGATCAAGGAAGGTCCCTTCGTCCAGCAGGACCTCGACATTTCGATCGCCCCGCGCTTCGCGGACTGGACGATCTACAACATCCAGGCGCTCGTCGTCGGCAACGTCCTGATCGACTCAAGTTTCAACATGACCGCCCAGTTCCGCGTGTACGACGTCTACGGTGCGTCCGAACTGCTCGCGAAACAGTACTCGGTACCGACGCCGGACAACTGGCGGCGCGTCGCCCACAAGGTTGCTGATGACATATATTCGCAGCTGACCGGCGAGGATGGTTATTTCGACAGCCGCATCGTCTTCGTGTCCGAGAGCGGTCCGCCGACGGACCGCAAACGCCGCCTCGCCATCATGGACCAGGACGGCGCCGAAGCCGAATTCCTCATCCCCAGCGTCTCGACGGTGCTGACGCCGCGATTCTCGCCCACCTCGCAGACGATCATCTACTCGGCCTACGTTCCAGACCCCGCCGATCCCCTGGCAACCCGCCTGCGCACCTACCTCTACGACATCGAGACGGGCCGCCAGGAAGTGCTCAATGAAGTGGCGCGCGCCTCGAACTACGCCGCCCGCTTCTCGCCGGATGGCCGCTACGTGGTGATGAGCCGCGAACGCAACGGCAACTCCGATATCTACACGATCGAACTGGCCCGCCGCACCGAAACCCGCCTGACGACTTCGCCGTCTGTCGACGTTTCGCCCTCCTATTCCGCCGACGGCCGCAACATCGTCTTCACGTCCGACCGGGGCGGCACGCCCCAGCTTTACGTCATGCGCGCCGACGGCAGCGAGATGAACTGCCCGACCGGCGGGCGCGACTCGGCCTGCCGCATCACCTTCGGCGATGGCCGCTACTCGACCCCCGTCTGGTCCCCGCGCGGCGACTGGATCGCCTTCACCCGCCAGCACCAGGGGCGCTTTTACATTGGCGTCATCCAGCCGGACGGCCAGGGCGAACGTCTCCTTACGGAATCCTACCTCGACGAAGGCCCAACCTGGTCGCCAAACGGCCGCGTCATCGCGTTTTTCCGCGAAGCCGCGCCGGGCGCCGGTCCAAAACTCTGGACCATCGATCTCAGCGGACGAAACCTCCGGGCGCTCCGCACCCCGGGCGACGCATCCGACCCGGCCTGGAGCCCCCTGTTGCAATAAAACACGCGCGGCACGAATTCAGAGGCCCGCCGTATCCGGCGCTGCAAATTCAGTTTGCTTGGCAAAACGTAATGTGAGCTAGGCTCAAAACTCGCAGGACATGTCGGGATTGGTCTTGCAAATTGTCTGCAATTCGCCGGTAATGCGCCCGGGCATTACGTTTCGCGTCATTCAAGCCGACGCGCGGCAACAAGGAGTTCGATATGCGGTCTACTTATCTTGCAGCACTCGTCATCGCGGGAGGACTGGTCTCGGCGTGTGCATCGCAACCGGAACCAACTCCCGAACCAGTTGACACCGCGCCGGCGACGCAACCGCGTCCTGCGCCTACGCCAGCTCCGGCTCCCGCCACTGGCCCGACCGCTGGTTCACGCGCCGACTTCGAAGCCAAAGCCGCCACCCGCGTCTTCTTCGGCTACGACCAGTACAACCTGGACGAAGCCGATCGCACGGCTCTGGCCGCTCAGGCCGCCTGGCTGAAGCAGTATCCGAACGTTCGCGTTCAGATCGAAGGCAACGCCGACGAGCGCGGCACGGCTGAATACAACATCGCGCTCGGCGCCCGCCGCGCCGAAGCGGTTCAGTCCTACCTGCAATCGCAAGGCATCGCGGCTTCGCGCATGTCGACGATCTCTTACGGCAAGTCGCGTCCGATCAACCCGGGCAACAACGAAGCCGCATGGTCGCAGAACCGCAACGCGCACACCAACATCGTCGGCGGCGCTTCCAGCTAAGCTGACCTCAAAACCACATCGTCGCCCGTTCGCCATATTTTAGGCGCGGGCGGCGAATAGTTTGAGCGACATGATTCAGGTGCACCAAATGCTGACCGCCGTACGTCCTGCGCTCGCCGGGCTTGCGGCGGTCTTCGTTTTCATCCCTCAGACCGCCGCCGCTCAGGTGCTTGGCCAGACGCCCTACGTCGCCCAGCCGGACCCGGTGATCGAACGCCTCCAGGCCCGCGTCGACGCGCTGGAAGGCGAAGTCCGCAGCGCCACCGGCAAGGCCGAGCAACTCGCCTTCCAGTTGAGCGAAGCCAACAAGAAAGCTGATGCCGCCAATACGGCAGCCCAGCAGATGAAGGGCGTCGTCGACGCCCTGTCCGCCCGCATCGCCGCCCTGGAAGCCCACGCGCGCGGTGAAACCGAAGAATTGTCGAGCATCGACGTCGGACCGACCGGCGCGCCGCAGGAATACCTGACGCTTCCGGGCGAGACCGCCCCCGGTCAGCAGACGCAGACCGCCGCAGCAGGCGGCGCGCCGACCGGCCTTGCCTCGCGCGGCCCCGTTTCAGAACTCCCTGCCGATGAAACCGAGCTCCTCAAGGAATCGCGCGAGCTTCTCCTCTCGGGCAATTACCCCGCCGCCGAGCAGGCGCTGAGCGTCTACCTCGAGCGCCACCCCAGAAGCCCGCAGGCCGACTCGGCGCAATACCTCTACGGCGAAGCCCTGCTCTACCAGGAGAACTACGCCGACGCCGCCACCGCCTACGGCAAGCTGCTGTCCGACTTTCCAAAGTCCGAGCGCGGCCCGGAAGCGCTCGTGAAACTGGCGCGCTCCATGCGTCTGATGGGAAAGAAAACCGAAGCATGTCAGGCGCTTGGTCTGATGGGCGGGCAATTCCCCAACGCATCGCAGACCGCAAAGACGCTCGCAGCCACCGAACGCTCGCGCGCCGGCTGCTGATCGCGCCCACTGCGGGTGCAGCCGATTGAGATCGTCCGGGCCAGAGTTCTAGGGACCGGGGTTTAGGGGACCGGAGTTCAGGGGACGCCGCCATGCATCGCCACACGCTCGCAATCCTCGCAACGCTGGCCACGCTCGCCACAACCACCGCCTTGCCAGCCTCAGCGCAGGACGTGGTTCCCACCCGCATCGGCATGTTCGACGCCTCCGACCCGCCCGGCATGGCGGCCTTCATGCGGCGCAATGGCTACGAGGCCGAGCTCGGCGCCGATGAGGAGGGCAATCCCCAGATCACCGGCCGCCTCTCGCGCAGCGACTACGCCATCAACTTCTACGAGTGCGAGAACGGCCTCTTCTGCAACTCGGTCCAGTTCATCACGCAGGCCCCCGCGCCCGAGACCGCCACGCTCGCGTCCACAAACACCTTCAACGTCGCCTGGCGCTACGCCCGCGCCACCCTCGTGAATGGCCAGGTTCGCCTGCAGATGGACGTCAACCTCGACGCGGGCGTCACCGCCGACAATCTTCGCGACACGCTCGACATCTGGCGCCAGCTCTTGGCAATCTTCGAGCGTGAACTCCTCGGCCTCACCTGACCTCACGACGCTTGCGCCAGCCTCTGGCGTAATCGCGCACGCGCTCGATTTGCTGGCCGGCGATGATGCGTGCATCGGCCTCGCCGTTTCCGGCGGCTCCGACAGCCTCGCCCTGCTGCATCACGCCCAGGCATGGGCGCGCGCCCGCAACCGCACGCTTTTCGTCGCAACGGTCGACCATGGCCTGCGCGCAGAAGCCGCCGCCGAAGCCGACAGTGTCGCCAGTCATTGCCGCGGGCTCAACATCGCCCACGACACGCTCGTCTGGCGCCCGCCCCAATCGAGCCCGTCGCAGGCGATCGCCCGCCTTGCACGCTATGGCCTGCTTGCCGACTGGGCCGCGCAACGTCAGATCGGCGCAATCGCCCTCGGCCACACGCTTGACGACCGCCTCGAAACCTCCCTGATCCGCGCCCGCGCCGGCTCTACCTGGTATGGTCTCGTTGGCCCCATGCCAGCCGCCGCCGCGCCCACGCCGACCAAACATCCGCTCCGCCTGATCCGTCCGCTCCTGACCAGGACGCGACAGGCGCTGCGCGCGGACCTCACAGAGGCTGGCATCCAATGGGTCGAAGACCCCACCAACGCCGCGCGCCGCCACGAACGCGTTCGCATGCGCCAGCTCCTCGCCGCAACGACGCCGGAGACACGCGCCTCGATCCAGCGTTCAATGACGCGCCTCGCCCTACTGCGCGCGTCCGTCATCGCCGGCGCACGCACAGCGCTCACGGACATCGACATCGCCAACGAGGCCGCCTCCATCCCGCCCGGCCTGCTCGCCGAACTCACCGCCCAATCAAGGCTGCGCCTGCTCGAAACGCTGATCCAGTGCTACGCCCCGCGCACCGCCCCCCTGCAGTCAGCGCGCCTTCAGACCATGGCCGAAAACCTGACCTCCGCCGCCGCGACAGCAAGCCGGACCACGCTCGGAAACTGCACCATCCGGCGCTCCAGGAAAGGCGTCATCATCGCGCCTGCCCCACCGCGTCGCATCGGCGCCCACCCACCAATCCCCGCGCCAGACCCCGCCCGACGCGCGCGTGAACTCCTCATGGATCCATACGCCAGCCTGCTGCGTACCTAGGACAAGGCTCGCCCGCGACTTGCATCGCCTCCTGCCCGCAGCGACGCCCTAGATGTCCGATTGGTGGAAAACTGCCCGATGTTCTGCACAAATTGCCGCAATCGGCCGGATTCTCTCCGCGGCTTAACGGTTGGGCACTCGTTTTCGGGCAAGCTCTACCCTATGTTCTTCCCAGAACGTTCTGTCGAAAGGTTCCGTGCATGAACATGCGCAATCTGGCGCTTCTGGGCGTTGTCGCCCTCCTCTTGGTCGCCCTCGTCACCGTGATGAGCACGTCTTCGGAAACCGGCCGCGCCGAGCCGATGGCCTATTCCGACTTCATCAAGCAGGTCGACGCAGGCGCAGTCTCCAAGGCCGTCATCGACGGCTCGCAGGTCACCGCAACGATTGGCGAGAGCAAGTTCCTGGTCGAGCGTGACCAGCTCGAGTTCGACTTCGCGCGCACCCTCACCGAGAAGGGCGTCGCCGTCGAAGTGAAGAACAACGAAGGCTCGATGATGCTGTCGATCCTGTTCAACTTCCTGCCCTTCCTCCTGATCTTCGGCCTTTGGTTCTTCCTGATGCGACAGATGCAGGGCGGCGGCGGTCGCGCCATGTCCTTCGGCAAGTCCAAGGCGCGCCTCCTCACCGAGCGCCACGGCCGCGTCACCTTCGACGATGTCGCTGGCGTCGACGAAGCCAAGGAAGAACTCGAAGAGATCGTCGAGTTCCTGAAAGACCCCTCCAAGTTCCAGCGCCTCGGCGGCAAGATCCCCAAGGGCGCCCTGCTCGTCGGCCCGCCCGGCACCGGCAAGACGCTCATCGCGCGCGCCGTCGCTGGCGAAGCCAACGTGCCCTTCTTCACTATCTCCGGTTCTGACTTCGTCGAGATGTTCGTCGGCGTCGGCGCAAGCCGCGTCCGCGACATGTTCGAGCAGGCCAAGAAGAATGCGCCCTGCATCATCTTCATCGACGAGATCGACGCCGTCGGTCGTCACCGTGGCGCAGGCCTCGGCGGCGGCAACGATGAGCGCGAACAAACGCTCAACCAGCTGCTCGTCGAGATGGACGGTTTCGAAGCCAACGAGGGCATCATCATCCTGGCCGCCACCAACCGCCCCGACGTGCTCGACCCGGCGCTGCTGCGACCGGGCCGTTTCGACCGCCAGGTCACCGTCGGCAACCCGGACATTGTCGGCCGCGAGAAGATCCTCAAGGTCCACATGCGCAACGTCCCGATCGCCAAGGACGTCCAGCCCAAGACGATCGCACGCGGCACGCCCGGCTTCTCCGGCGCGGACCTTGCCAACCTCGTCAACGAAGCCGCGCTTCTCGCCGCCCGTCGCGGCAAGCGCTCGGTCTCCATGCGCGAGTTCGAGGACGCCAAGGACAAGGTCATGATGGGCCCTGAGCGCAAATCCATGGTCATGTCCGACAAGGAAAAGACGCTCACGGCCTACCACGAGGCCGGTCACGCTATCGTCGCGCTGAACGTCCCCGCCGCGGACCCGGTTCACAAGGCCACCATCATCCCGCGCGGCCGTGCGCTCGGCATGGTCATGCAGCTGCCCGAAGACGACAAGCTGTCGATGTCGAAGATCGAGATGATCTCGCGCCTCGCCATCATGATGGGCGGCCGCGTCGCGGAAGAGCTGAAGTTCGGCGACGACAACGTCACCGCCGGCGCCGCCTCCGACATCCAGCAGGCCACGCGTCTCGCACGCGCCATGGTCACCCGCTGGGGCCTCTCCGACGAGATCGGCCCGGTCGATTACGCCGAGGACCAGGGCGAGGTCTTCCTCGGCCAGCAGCTCGTGCGCTCTTCCCACGTGTCGGAAGACACCTCCAAGAAGATCGAGGAGGAAGTCCGCAAGCTGGTGGTCGGCGGCATGAACGAAGCCCGCCGCATCCTCACCGAGAAGAACGAGGAATGGGTCAAGCTCTCTGAAGGCCTGCTCGAATACGAGACGCTCTCGGGCGACGAGATCAAGGACCTCCTGGCCGGCAAACCGCCCGAGCGTCCTGAGGACGATGATCCGGGCCCGACCTCGGCCGTTCCGGTGATCACCAAGAAGCCGAAGTCCAAACCGGAATCCGATACGGGCTTCGGCGGCCCGGAACCCGAACCGGCCTGATCCGCCTGATCCGGCCCGACTGCAAGACAATAAAAAACGGCGGCTGAGCAATCAGCCGCCGTTTTCAATTCTACCGCAGAGTCACGCGGTCAGCCGCCGCTCAGGCCGGCTCCATCGTCCGGCCCCTGCTGCGGGAACGGCCTTGCGATCCGCCGCGATTGCCGCCGCCGCCCGGCTTGCCGGCGCCGCCGCGGTGCTTGCGTCCGTTGGTCGGCTTGTCCGGGCTCCAGCCTTCACGCTTGCCCGCCGGCTTGCCCTGCGGCTTCCCACCGGGTTTGCCGCCCGGGTTGCCGTACGACTTTCCGTGCGAACCGCTAGAAGACTTCCCCTGCGATGCGCCGTCACCATCCCGGCGAAACCGGTTCTGCCCACGATCCTGCGGCTTGCCGCCCGGCTTCCCGAAACGCTTGCCATTGCCGCCGCCTTCGGACTTGCCATAAGGGCGACGATCGGTCCGGCCTTCTGAACGATGGTCTGAGCGACCCTCCGAACGACCTTCCGGCCTGCCTTCACGACGACCGCCTTCTGACCTGCCTTCCGGCCGCCCTGAACCGCGCCCGCCTTCATGCTTGGCGCGCTGCGGACGATCGTCGCGACGCGGCGGCCTCGGTCTGGGCTCGCCCTGCGACATGCGCTGCTGCTCACGCGCCAACGTCTCCACGACAGAGGCATCGGCGGTCCGCACCGGTTTCTCCGCATGCGTCCGCGCATCCTCGCGGCGCTTTGGCTTGCCATCCCGGCGGTCATCGCGACGGCCCGCCGGTCGACCACGACCCTCGCCGCGACGCTCGCCACGGCCCTCACCGCGCTCGCCGCGATCCTTGCGGCCGCCACGGCTGCGCGGATCGTCCTGCGTACGCTTCTCGAATTGCGGCTTCACATCCGGCTCATCGCCTGTCGTCAGCCCTTCAGGTGTCGGCACCACATCCACCTTCATGCGGATCAGGCGCTCAATGTCCTTCATGAAGCCGATCTCTTCGCGAGCGACGAACGAGATCGCCTGCCCCTCGGCGCCGGCGCGGCCAGTCCGACCGATCCGGTGCACGTATTGCTCCGGCACGTTCGGCACATCGTAATTGATCACGTGGCTCAGGCCGTCGATATCGATGCCGCGCGCCGCAACCTCGGTCGCGATCATCACCCGGCACTCGCCGCTCTTGAACGCCTCCAGCGCCTTCTGGCGCTGCGGCTGGCTCTTGTTGCCGTGGATGGCGAGCGCATGCACGCCCTGTCCCATCAACTTGCGCACCACGCGGTCGGCGCCATGTTTCGTGCGCACGAACACCAGCGCCCGCTCGACGCCGTCCGCCATCAGCACGTGCTTCAGCAACGACTGCTTCTGCGCCTGGCCGACATGCATCGCCGTCTGCTTCACCCGCTCCGCCGTCGTCGACTCGGGCGCAACCGAGACTTTCTCGGGGTTGGTGAGGAACTGGCCAGCCAGCTCCGCGATCGCCTTCGGCATCGTCGCCGAGAAGAACAGCGTCTGCCGGTCCTTCGGCAGCATCGGCACGATCCGCTTCAGCGCATGGATAAAGCCAAGATCCAGCATCTGGTCGGCTTCGTCTAGCACAAGGATCTCGACCTCTTTCAGCGTCAGCGCCTTCTGCTCGACCAGGTCAAGCAGGCGGCCCGGCGTCGCCACCAGGACGTCGACGCCCTTCTCCAGCCGGCGGATCTGTTTCCCGATCTTTACCCCGCCAAACACCGCCGTCACCGACGTGTCGAGATACTGGCCATACGTCACGAACGAGGCTTCGATCTGTCCGGCCAGCTCGCGCGTCGGCGCCAGCACCAGAACGCGCGCGCCCCGCTTGGGACGCTGCACATGCACCGAGCGCAGGTGGTTCAGCAGCGGCGCTGCGAACGCCAGCGTCTTGCCGGTCCCGGTCTGGGCGATGCCCAGAAGGTCATGACCCTGCAGCAGCAGCGGGATCGCTTGGCTCTGGATCGGGGTCGGGGTTGAATATCCCTCGCCCTTCAGGGCGCGCAGGATGGGTTCGGCAAGGCCGAAATCGTCAAAGGTTGTCATGGATTACTTTCATACGTCGGGGAGCGCGCACGCATGCGGTCTCGCCGCTTCCTTGATGTGAAGCGCGGCGCTCATTGATACGACCCGCGTGAACAAGGGCGTTTGGGGAGGTATGTCCGAAGGTCAGGACCAACGAGCGGCCGCATCAGCGGCGCCAGCTTCACGCTGTCCTGCCATGCGCAGGACCATCCCGCGCAGACACGAGCGGCATGTGGGGCCAAACCCATTAAGAGTCAATGACTTTTCCGAGCCCTCACACAGTCCCGGTCCCTAACCCGCGCCATGCCCTCGTTCCGCGAACCCCTCTGGCGCTACGGCGTTTTTCCCTCGCAACCCCTCCGCCGCACAGCTAGTCTCCACATCAGACAAGGGAAATCGCCATGCGCGCAGCCACGATCATCTCCACCACCCTGCTCGCAGCGGCCATGTCGGCCTGCTCGCCGGAACCCGCCGAGGAGACGCCAGCTCCCGCCCCTGAAGCCGCCGAAGAGCCCCCGGCCGACGATGCGATGACCCAGCGGGTCGCCGACATGAGGGCCCAGTGGAACGTCCCGACCGAGCCCTTCCACATCATCGACAACATCTACTACGTCGGCACGCAGGGCCTCGGCTCCTACCTCTTCACCACCGACGAGGGACACATCCTGCTCGACGGCGCGCTTGAGGAATCCGTCCCGCACATCAAGGCAAATATCGAGCAGCTCGGCTTCGAACTTGCCGACGTCAAATACCTCCTCAACTCCCACGCCCACTTCGATCATTCAGCCGGCCTCGCCCAGCTCAAGGCTGAAAGCGGCGCCCAGATGGTCGCCATGGAGGGCGATGTGTCAGCGCTGGAAGGCGGCTTCTACCTCGGTTCGCCCCGGATCGCCGCCTTCAACGCCCCGCCCGTCAAGGTCGATCGCATCGTTCAGGACGGCGACACGGTGGAACTCGGCGGCCAGGTCCTCATCGCCCATCACACCCCGGGCCACAGCCGCGGCTGCACCTCCTGGGGCACCACCGCCAGCGCCTATGGCGACAATTACGAAGTACTCGTCTTTTGCTCGGCCAGCGTCGCCGCCAACCGTCTCGTCGGGACGCCGCAATACGAGGACATCGTCGACGACTATCGGTTCACCTTCGAAAAGGCCAAGGGCATGTCCGTCCACATACCCCTCGCGCCGCACCCGGAATTCTTCAACCTGCTGGAAAAACGCGACGCCAACGCCGCCGATGATAGCGAGAACCGGTTCATCGATCCCACCGCCTTCGCGGAATACATCGCGGCGCAGGAATCGGCATTCGAGGCGGCGCTCGAACAGCAGATCGAAGCCACCGGCGCAGAAATCGCCACGCCCTGACCCGCAACCGCGAACCCGCGCGCAAAAGGCCAGAGATGCTCCTACGGCACTTCCCCATCCTCCTCCTGTTGATCACTGCGGCGCCCGCAACCGCCCAGGTCGAACACGAACTCAATCCGCCCGAGGCGCGCTGGGGCATCCATGTCTCGACACTCGACGGCCGTGAGATCCTCAACCGCAACGCCGACAAGCGCTTCCAGCCAGCCTCGATCGTCAAGCTCATCACCACCGCGGGCGCCTTCTACACCCAGCCCGACCCCCGCATTCCCGATCCAACGTTCGCCACGACCATCCGCATCGAGCACAGGACCGACGCCGGCCCGCCCGATATCGCCATCGTCGGAGGCGGCGACCCGCTCCTCGCCGACGATCCCGAATGCCCGGACAACTGCCTCTCCCAGCTCGCCGACATCATCGTCGGCAATGGCGTCACCGCCGTTACCGACATCATCGGCGACGACACGCTCTTCCCTGACCAGCGTTTCGCCGATGGCTGGTCGATCGAGGATCTGAAGTTCGCCTTCGCCACCGCAACGTCCGCGCTAACCGTCAACGAGAACGTCCTCAACATCGACGTCACCGGCGGCGACGGCCCCGGCGCCCCGGTGATCGCCACTTGGGCCGAAACCGATGACCTCATGAATCTGAGCGTCGACGCGACAACGGTCCAAGGCTACCGCGACCACCTGCGCATCGCCCGCCTGCCCAATGAAGACACCATGCGCATCCATGGCGAGTTCGGCGACCGCGCCCGCCCGGTCGAACTGACGATCGGCATCGACGATCCGGCCGAGCACGCCGCCCGGCGCCTCGCGCGCCTGCTCGCCGAACGCGGCGTCCTCATCCACGGAATACCGCGCGCCCGCCACCGCCAGCCCGTCATCGCCGACGAACCCGACATGCGCGACCTGATGCAGAACGATCCAACGCCGCCGCGCTCGACAACCCTGCGCCGCCCCAACTCGCAGGAACTCGCCCGCCAGCTCCCGGCCCCGCTGATCGACGTGATTGAGATCACCAACAAGGAAAGCCACAACCTGTTCGCTGAACTGCTGCTGCGGCGCATCGGCCTCGCCTATGGCGGCTCCGGCTCCATCGGCGACGGCGTCGACCGGCTGGATGAAATGCTCGCAGCCGCAGGCGCCAGCCCGGACAGCCATGATCTCGCCGATGGCGCAGGCCTCTCGATCTACAACCGCGTCTCGCCACGCGCCATGACCCAGCTTCTGATCTGGGCGAACCAGCAGCCCTGGTACGCGACATGGCGCGACACGCTGCCTGTCGGCGGCGTCGACGGCTCGCTCGAATACCGCTTCCGTCGCGGGGCGCTGCAGGGAAACATCTTCGCCAAGACGGGATCGCTCTCTGGCGTCCGCTCGCTGGCCGGCTACATGACGGCGGCGTCCGGCCAGACGCTCGCCTTCACCGTGATCGTCAACGACGTCCCGTCCGCCGCCCGCTCACCGATCGGCAGCATCGACGCCCTGCTCGCCGATATTGCCGCTGCGAACTGAGCCATGCTGCGGCGCGCCGACACGCGCCTCGCGGAACACGATGTAAAGCCCGCTGGCGACGATGACCGCCACCCCCACCCAGGTCCATTCGTCCGGCAGCTCGCCCCAGAACAGCCAGCCCCACAGGCTCGCCCAGATCAGGATCGTGTAGTCGAACGGCGCGCCACGATCGACGCGGGCGCCATGCGGAAGGCCTGCGCGATCAGCGGCACGCCGAACGCCGCCAGCACCGCCATCCCGGCCAGCAATTGCAGGTGCAGGTCGGACATCGGCGCCCACACCAGCGGCGCCGCCGGGATCGCGAACAGCAGCGGGAAAATGTTGTTGTAGAACATCATCGTCCACAGCGACTCGTCGCGATGGATCCACCGGCTCGACAGCATGAAGACGGCGTAGAAAACCGCCGTGCCCACCACCCACAACGACGCCGGCTGGAACGCCTCGGCGCCCGGCCGCACGATGATCAGGACGCCGCCAAACCCCGCCAGCACAGCCAGCCAACGCCGCCACCCGACAACCTCCCGCAGCACCAGCGCCGACAGCACCGTAATGAAGATCGGCGCGGCGAAGCCGATCGCCGTGGTCTCCGCGAGACCCAGCGTCTTGAGCGCCGAGAAGAAAGTATACCCGGCCCCCAGCAACAGCACCCCGCGCATGACGTGCAGCCACGGCGTCGCCGTCACGAACCCTTGGCCCCCAGCCGCCAATAGACCAGCCCCACAATGAACGGCGCCGCAATCGTGTTGCGCACCAGCACGATCTGAAACGGATCCAGCGCATCCGTCAGGTGCTTGGCCAGCATGTCGGACAAGCCCATCAGGAAAATGCCGAGCGACATCGTCGCGATCGCCGCGCCCGCGCCGCCAGCCTTCAGCTCTCGTGTATCAACCGCGCTCATCGCCCCCTATGTGTCGATTTGAGCGCCGCTGTCGACACCTATTGCGCGCGATCGTCCGCCCGCACGTAGTCGGCGTGCATGAACTGCCGCCAGTCCCCGTCCACCTTCACCCAGTCGGTCACCGACAATCCGCCGTCGCCAGTCGCGGCATAGACGGTCCGTCCCTCCTCGGTCTCAGGCCGCCCCCACAAGGTTGTCAGCACGCCGTCAGCATATGTCGCCTGCAGCGGATGCAGCGATCCGTTGCTGTCGCTCCAGTACCCCTCGAACCCTTCATACGAAGGCTTGTAGACGCCATCGCCCGCAAACAGTCGCGCCCCGCCATCGCCGCGCACCTCATAGCGCACCCGCATCAGGTCGCCGCCAAGGCCCGGCGCCCACTCCAGCTCGCACGCCGCCCCCTCCTGGAACCCATCACAGTCCGCAATCCACCTGCCGCCCAGCGCGCTGAGCGCACCGCTCTCATTATCCTGCGCATCAGCGGGCCGCAGATCCGCGCACGCGACACACACTACTAGGACGAATGCGCCAACCCGCATCACGTGCGCTCCAACTCGATAGGCAGATAGATATCCGTTCGACAGTCGGCCTCCGGCGTCGACTCCGGATCATCGATATAGTGCGTGAACAGCGGCGCATCCCGCAGCTCCAGTCCCGCCTCCAGCGCCGCGCCATAGAGCCAGTCGATCGCCTCCAGCAGCTTTCCGTAATCGCCGACATGCCGCATGCGCAGACACGGTCCCACCGGCGCATCCTCCCAGCGGGCGCCAGCCGGCGGCGTCCCCTCATGCGCCACCGCAAAGGCGCAATCGAAGCGAAAAGCCTCAGGCGGCGACGTCGCCGGATCATCCAGCCACACCCCATGAATGCCGCGCACCGCTTCCGGCCCGGCCCACGCCGCCACCAGTTCGAACAACGCGCCATAACCGTTGAACAGGCTCTCATAGGCCCCGACATTGCGCATCGCGACGATCTTCAAGGGCTCAAGCTCGACGATCCGCACATCCATCGCGCGCGCCTCGTCTACATCCGTCCGCAAGCCACGCTCCACCCGCGCGGCGAACGCAGCCATCTTCGTCGGGTCAGACCTGAGTTCGCTGGCGCTCGCCCCTGCAAACGCCTTCAGCGACCGCGCAAACGACTGCCCGCTCGCAAAACCCGCAGCCTCCGCCGCCTCAACGACCTGCGTCCGCTCATCCTTCATCGCCGTCAGCGCCCGGCCCATCTGCACGCGCTGCAGGCTCTCGTAGACGGTCTCGCCTGTCATGAGCCGCCACACGCGGTGAAAATGAAAGGGCGAGATCGCAGCCACCTTCGCAAGCTCATCAAGCGATGGCCGCGCCGCCGGTCCCTGCCGCTCGATGTGCGCCAGCACCCGTTCGATCCGCCCCGCATACCGCTCGATCTGCATCATCCGCATGAACTGCTCCCGTGTTGATCAGGCGAATATAGGCTGGCGCCACACGCCCGCGTACCCGGTCTTGCTGAATTGGGGACAGGGCTTAAACCCGCCCACGCCCGTTGGGGTGCGCAGCAAGACTGATCCAGATTAATCCAATCCGCCAAGAACTCGTATAGCAATCAAGCGATTAGCAATCGACTTCGCCGGTTTGTGGGGCCAGACTGGAACCTGTAGTTTGTGTCGCGGCGCCGACGACATCCCGAGATGTCAGGCAAGGCGGAACGAAAGCATAAGCACCACATGACGCGACCAGACCTCACTCGCCGCCCTGAAAGCGGCCCCGCAGCGTGCAGGAGCCACCCGGCGCCGCGCGGCGACCGATGAGCGAAGCATCAACCGCATCGGCCTATTACGAAGCCCTGCTCGCCGCTTCTCTGGACGCCATCATCCTGATGGATCGCGACGGCCGCTGTATCGAGTTCAACCAGGCCGCCGTCTCGATGTTCGGCTATGCACGCGAAGACGCAGTCGGGAGACCTGTCGGCGAACTCGTGGTTCCGCCAGCGGCTCGCGACGCGCACAACGCCGGAATGCATCGCTATGTCTCAACCGGCGTCAGCACCGTCCTCAACCATCACGTCGAACTCACGGCCATGCGCGCCGACGGCACCGAGTTCCCGGTCGAAGTCGCCATCGTGCCGATCCACTCCGGGGCCGATCAGGTGTTCGCCGGATATATCAGGGACATCTCCGCGCGGCAGAATGCAGAGAGGCGCCGCGCCATGCTGCTTCAGGAAAGCAGCCACCGCATCAAGAACATTCTGACGGTCGTCCAGTCACTGGCCTTGCGCACGTTCACCGATGAGCGCAGCGCCGCCGAGGCGCGCGAACTCTTCGCAGGCCGCCTCGTCGCGCTGTCGCATTCCAACGCCGCGCTGACTGCCGATGCGCACGCCAGCGCCGCGCTCGCGGAAATCATCGACAGCGAGATCTCCGGGTTCGGCGCCCAGGCGGAAGCATCCGGACCCCTCGTTGCACTGGCCCCGTCCGCCGCCCAGACCTTCGCGCTCATCCTTCACGAGTTGGCGACCAACGCCGCGAAATACGGCGCGCTGTCCACGCCGCTCGGCAAGGTCGCAATCGCCTGGCGGGTAATCGACGCCGAAGACGGCCAGCGCCTCAACTTCGAGTGGCGGGAATCTGGCGGCCCGCCGGTCAACGCGCCAACCCGCAAGGGATTCGGCTCGATGATGCTCGAATCCATCGCGGCGAAGGATTTCGGCTCCCAGCCAGAGACACGCTATGCCGCCGACGGCTTCGTCTACACCTTCGACGCGCCGCTCAGTCAGCTGACTGAAGAAGCCTGACGCGACCGGGCCCTAGTTCTCTTCGCTATCGCCCACCGCGAACGCCGCCAGCGCCTGCAGCGCCTGCGTCTCTTCCTCGGTCAGCTCCATCGGCTCGCAGCGCGGATCGGTCTTCTGGATCGCGCGCGCCATCACCGGCGTCACCGGAATCGGATCGCAGCCATGCGTCTGCTCGCAGATCAGATCGTATTGCGGCTCGGCCTGCAGGTGGCAGGTCAGGCAGTTTCCGCCAAACCGGTTCACCGCTTCTGAGGTACCGCGCACGTCGATGGTCGTGCCGTCCGGCGAAACGCCCAGCTCGAAGAACTCCCAGTCATGGCTGATGTCCGAGAACCCGGCTTCACGCTTCACCATCGCCTCGGTCGGCACCAGCTGCACGACCGAACCAACCGGATAGACGCCTTCCTCGGCGTTCGCGACCGCCACCGTCGCGTCCAGGTCCCCGGTCAGGCTCGAAACGAAGAATCCGCGAACCGCCGTCATGTCCTGGATGCAGCCAAAGCTCGCTTCGCTGATTTCCATGACGGTCGGCTCAGCCGTCGCCATTTCCACCTCAGCCTCGCCGCTCTCCTGCGCACATCCGGCAACCAGCACCGCCAGCGCCACGCCAGCAGCCATCGCAATCCGATTTTTCATAACTTCAGCCCGCCCGATCAACATAAATCAGCTCAAGGCTAAAGGTTGAGCGCCGCGCGGGTCAATTGAAATACTTGAAAGGATTCAATCTGCCGCTACGGCGACAGGCGCTCAGTCCTCGTCGTCTTCGAACAGCTGCGCCTGCAGCGTCGCCGGCGCCTTCAGCCCGACGCGCTGCCATGCCATCGGCGTCGCAACCCGGCCGCGCGGCGTGCGCGCCACGAAGCCCTTCTGCATCAGGTAGGGCTCGATTACTTCCTCGATCGCATCGCGCGCTTCGGACAACGCCGCCGCCAGCGTATCTGCGCCAACCGGTCCGCCCGCATACGTCTTCACCAGCGCCTCCAGATAGCGCCTGTCCAGCGCATCCAGCCCGTCGGTGTCGACCTCCAGCCGCGCCAGCCCGCTATCCGCGCCCTTCGCATCGATGCGCACGCCGTCCGATTCGCAGAAATCCCGCACCCGCCGCAAGAGCCGGATCGCAATCCGCGGCGTCCCGCGCGACCGCCCGGCAATCTCCTCAGCGCCGTCCTTGGTGATGTCCGCGCCCAGCTTCATGCCCGCGCGATAGACGATCGAGCCCAGCTCTTCCCGCGTATAGAATTCCAGCCGCACCGGAATCCCGAACCGGTCCCGCAGCGGCGTCGACAGCAGTCCCGCGCGCGTCGTCGCCCCCACCAGCGTGAACGGCGGCAGCTCGATCTTCACCGACCGCGCTGACGGTCCCTCGCCGATGATCAGGTCCAGCGTGTGGTCCTCCATCGCCGGATAGAGGATCTCCTCCACATGGCTCGGCAGCCGATGGATCTCGTCGATGAACAGGACGTCGCGCGGCTCAAGGTTGGTCAGCAGCGCGGCAAGATCGCCAGCCTTTGCGATCACAGGTCCCGACGTTGACCGAAACCCGACCCCCATCTCCTTGGAAATGATCTGCGACAGCGTAGTCTTGCCCAGCCCCGGCGGACCCGACAGCAGCACATGGTCCAGCGCATCGCCCCGCGCCTTCGCGGCGTCCACGAACACCCGCAGGTTCGCCTTGGCCCCCGCCTGCCCGGTAAAGTCGTCAAACGCCTCCGGCCGCAGGGCGCGATCCATTGCCTCGCCCGGCTGGCGCGAAGGATCGGTAATGTCGCCGTCTCTGGACATGGAAACGCTTCTGCCCTTGTTCGCCACGGAATGGAACAGGTCCGGAACAATGGGGAGTTAACGATCCCCAACCCGTCATTCCGGGCGAAGGCGCGAACGCGCCGCAGACCCGGAACCCAGCCCTCCCATCAACCGAAGAACAGTCAGGCGGACGGCGCCGACCGCCCCATCACATCGCGCACCTTCAGAAACAGGATCGCCCCGGCCAGCACGAAAGTGATCAGGTTCGCGATGATGATCGCGGGCTGCCCGACCAGCCATCCATAGACCTCCCAGAACCCCACGCCGGTCGTGAACAACACATACATCAACAGCGAAATCGCCCCGGTATCGCGCGTCTTCAGCACGTGGATCGCCTGCGGCAGGAACGACACCGTCGTCAGAATCGCCGCCATCGTCGCCGCCCAGTCCGCCAGCGTCATTTGCGTCTCGCTTGATTTCAGGAAGAAAATTGGAGCCTTCGCCCCTATATCCCGTTCATGACATGCCTTCCAGACGCACACGTCAGCCGCTACCCCTATTCCCCATGACAGATCCAGTCCTTCAGGCCCCGTCGACCGATGCGCTCAAGCGCATGCGCAATATCGCCACCGGCCTCCTCATCTTCATGACGCTGGTCTTCATCATTTCGCACATCTGGGCCCCACCCCAGTTTGCGGGGCTGTGGGGCTATATCCGCGCCTTCGCCGAAGCCTCGATGGTCGGCGCGCTCGCCGACTGGTTCGCCGTCACCGCCATCTTCCGCCGCCCGCTCGGCCTGCCCATCCCGCACACCGCCGTCATCCCGCGCAGCCAGGATCGCATCGCCGCCGCCGTCGGCCGATTCATCACGGACAACTTCCTGCAGCCGGATCAGGTCCGTGACCGCCTCGCCGACAAGGACCTCTGCGAAGCCCTCGGCGCGTGGCTGGCCGATCCCGAACAGGCCCGCGCCGCCGCAAGAGGCGCCGTCTCCGCCATTCCGGGCATGCTCGACACGCTCGACGACGACACGGTCGCAGACTTCCTCCGCGAACGCGCGGGCGAAGCAGCCAGCACGATCAACATCGCTCCGGCCCTCGGCTCGGTGATCGACGCACTCGCCCAGCAGGAACGCCACCACGACATCCTCGACGCGCTCCTCGAGGAAGGCGTCTACCTCCTCGGCCAGAACGAGCACCTGATCCGCGAGAAAGTCTCCGGTCGCTCCGGCTGGCTGATGCGCACCATCAATGTCGACAAGCGCGCCGCCGACGCCCTCGTCGACAGCCTCTATGCCGAGCTGCATGCAGCCACCCACGATCGTCACCATCCGCTCCGCGTGCGCATCAACGAGCTCGCAGAAAAGTTCGCCTACGACCTCAAGCACGATCCCCGCATGCAGAAGAAGGTCGAAACCTGGATCAAGGACGCCGCCGCCCACCCCGCCGTCGCCGGCGCCTTCGAAGGCGGCTGGTCCCACGTCAAGGAAGCCATGCGCAAGGACGCATCAGCCGAAGACAGCCAGATGGTCAGCTGGCTGTCCGACGCCTTCCGCTCGCTAGGCGAAAGCCTCCTCACCGAAGCCGAGGTGCGCGAGGCCCTGAACGCGCGTATCCGCGCACTGCTGGTCGCACTCGCCGAACGCCACGGCGAGGACGTCGCCCACTTCGTCTCCGAAACCATCAACGGCTGGGAAGCGAAGACCATCGTCGAGAAGCTGGAGACCAATGTCGGCCGCGACCTCCAGTACATCCGCATCAACGGCACGGTGATCGGCGGCCTGATCGGCCTCGTCCTCCACGCCGGCTCGGAACTGATCCACTGACCTCACGACAAACTAAACTGGATTAGTGACCAATCCCCTTGTTCGCTTTATGTTCTCGTTTCGGAGAACACCATGGCTTCAAGAACCCTGATCCAGAAACTCGCCGTTCTCGCTGACGCAGCGAAGTACGACGCATCCTGCGCTTCATCGGGAACGCAGAAGCGCAATTCGCTGGGCAAGGACGGCGTCGGCTCCACCGAGGGCATGGGCATCTGCCACGCCTACGCGCCAGACGGCCGCTGCATCTCTCTCCTCAAGATCCTGCTGACCAACTTCTGCATCTTCGACTGCCGCTACTGCATCAACCGCTCGTCCTCAAACGTCGAGCGCGCCCGGTTCACGGTCGAGGAAGTCGTCTCCCTCACGCTCGACTTCTACAAGCGCAACTACATCGAAGGCTTGTTCCTATCTTCCGGCATCATTCGCTCGCCCGACTACACGATGGAGCAACTCGTCGAGGTCGCGCGCCGCCTGCGGATCGACCACAACTATCGCGGCTACATCCACTTGAAGACCATCGCCGAAGCCGATCCGCTCCTGATCGAGAAGGCGGGCCGCTACGCCGACCGCCTGTCCGTCAACATCGAACTGCCGACCGAGACTAGCCTCACGCAGTACGCGCCGGAAAAGTCCGGCCCCACCATCCGCAAGGCGATGGCCGACGTCCGCAGCAACATCGAGACAACGACCGAAAAGGCGCCCGATCGCGGCAAACCGCCGCCGCGCCCGCCGCGCTTCGCGCCCGGAGGCCAGTCGACACAGATGATCGTCGGCGCCGACGCCTCCATCGACCGCGACATCCTCTCGACCTCGGCGCGCCTCTATTCCTCCTACAAGCTGCGCCGCGTCTACTATTCCGCCTACAGCCCCATCCCCGACGCCAGCAGCGACCTGCCGCCCGTACGTCCGCCGCTGCAGCGCGAACATCGCCTCTACCAGGCCGACTGGATGATGCGGTTTTACGGCTACGAACATGCCGAGATCGCCGGTGCCGATACAGGCGGAATGCTCGATCTCGACATCGACCCAAAGCTCGCCTGGTCGCTGCGCAACCGCGCCTACTTCCCCGTCGACGTCAATCGCGCCTCAAAGGAGCAACTGCTCCGCGTTCCCGGCTTCGGTCCCGGCACGGTCAAGAAGATCCTATCATCCCGCCGCCACGCCCGGCTCAGGCTGGATCATCTCTCCCGGATATCCCGCTCGATCTCCAAATCCCTGCCCTTCATCACCGCGGCCGACTGGACCCCCGGCGCCCTCACCGACAGCGACAGATTGCGCGCGCGCTACACGCCAGAACCGGAGCAGATGTCGCTGTTCGCATGATCGCCGTCGACCTCAAATCCGAGACCGACTTCGCCAGCTGGCGCACCCGCGCCCGCAGCCTGCTTGCGGCCGACATCCAGCCCGGAATGATAGCCTGGCGCACCAACCCGGCCGACCGCGACCTCTTCGGCGAGCAACCATCCCCGCTCCCCGAACGCGACATCAAGGTCCGCGTCCCTCGCCAGTTCCTCACCCTCGCCGAACGCGCCGCATGCCACCGTGACGATGAACGGTTCGCGCGCCTCTATCGCCTGCTCTATCGCCTCCACCACCGCGACTGCGCCCTCAGCGACAAGTCAGACCCGGACATCATCTGGCTCGAAAAACGCGACAAGGCGGTCCGCCGTGACATCCACAAGATGCACGCCTTCGTCCGCTTCCGCGCCTCGGGCGTCTCGGAATTCGGCCGCGAACAATTCGGCGCCTGGTTCGAGCCCGACAACTACATCGAGGAACTAGCCGTCCCCTTCTTCGTCCGCCGCTTCCCCAACATGGACTGGCTGATCGTCACGCCCCGGCGCACGGCTCGCTATGTCGACGGCGAACTCACCTACACCGACGGCGGCGCCCGCGATCAGCTGCCCGCAGAAGACGCCGTCGAAGACCAGTGGCGCACCTACTTCGCCTCGATCTTCAATCCCGCCCGCCTGAAGACCAAGGCGATGACGGCCGAGATGCCCAAACGCTACTGGAAGAACCTGCCCGAAGCGCAACTCATCCCGTCCCTGATCGCAAGCTCGACAACCCGCGCCCGCGAGATGCAGGCCGCCGCGCCCCAGCCCGCAAACCCGCGCGCCGCAACCATCATGCGCCAACGCGAGCTGACCGCCCCTCAAGCCGAACCCCTAAACACCCTCGCCGCCGTAAACGCCGCCGCCCGTACCTGCACACGCTGCGATCTCTGCCGCCATGCCTCGCAAACCGTACTCGGCGAAGGCCCGCAATCCGCGCGGCTGATGATTGTCGGCGAACAACCAGGCGACCAGGAAGACATCGCCGGGCGCCCCTTCATCGGCCCCGCCGGCAAACTCCTCGACCAGTCGCTCGCCCATTCCGGCATCGAGCGTTCAACGACCTACCTCACCAATGCCGTGAAGCACTTCAAGTTCACGCCGCGCGGCAAACGCCGCATCCACTCGAAGCCGAACGCCGGTGAAATCAATCAATGCCGCTGGTGGCTGAACCTCGAACGCGAATTCGTCCAGCCCGAGATCATCCTCGCCATGGGCGCCACCGCCCTGCGCGGCGTGCTGGGCCGCGCCGGCAGGCTCACCGACTATCGCGGACAGACGCTGGAAATCGCAAAAGGCGTCACGCTGCTCACAACCGTCCACCCGGCCTACCTGCTCCGCCTCCCGGATGCCGACCGGCGCGAACAGGAACTGGCCCGCTTTCGCGCGGACCTCGCCCAGACAGCCATGCTTTTGGAAGAACGGACCCGCGCTAGCGGATGAATTCCAGCGCCGCGCGGAAATCCTCCTGCCACACCACCCGCGCACGCGCGCGAATGCCCGACAGGGGTTCGTAGAAATCGACAAGGTCCGGCAGGTCCAGCTTGCGAAACGATTCAATCCGCACGCCGAATTCCGAAAGATCCTTCACGGCGACAGAAAACCGTTCGCCATTGCGGTCGATCGTGATGGTCGCCTCGCGGAACTGAGGCTTCCGCACGCTGCGGCGGGATTCGACGGGCTCGGGCGCGACCGGCCGCGGCTCAGCCTCGGCCGGCCGCTCCGATGGGTCGCCGAACATTTTTCGCATGCGGGAAAACAAGCCGGGTTGGCCTTTTAGTCCAGTGGTCACGGCGACATCACCTCTTGCCAGCCATCCCCGACCTGAGGCGTGTGTAGCGGGAATCACTTTCGCGCCCGTTAAACCCGATCGTAACAAATGTTAGCCGGCGGGCGCGAGGCCCTTCAGCGCAACCCGGATCAGATCGCCTTCCTTGGCCCCCTCGCCAAGGTCGCGCGCAGCCTGCGCAACCGCCCGCGCGGCGTCCGCCTGCCCATAGCCAAGGTTCACCAGAGCCGAGACCGCATCTGCGCGCGCTCCGGATTGCGGCGCCGCCACAGCCGGATCCGCGCCCGGCGTGAACGTCCCGAACAATCCGCTCGGCGGCGGCTTGCCCTTGAACTCGGTGATGATGCGCTCCGCCAGCTTCTTGCCGACGCCATTCGCCCGCTGGATCGACGCGACATCGCCCAGCGCCAGCGCGTCCATCAACTCGTTCGGCGCCAGCGTGTCGAGGATCGCCAGTGCGACCTTGGCGCCGACCCCCGGCGCATCCTGCAGACGCGAAAACCAGGCCCGCTCGTCCGCCTGCGCGAACCCGAACAGCTTGATCGCATTCTCCGACATCTGGGTTTCGACGAAAATCTCGGCCGCCTCCCCCACGCTCAGTCGTGACAACGTACGCGACCCCGCATGCAAGAGGTATCCAACGCCGCCGACATCGACGAGCGCCTGCCCATCGCCGATCGCCGCCACGCTTCCCCGCAGCCGCGCGATCATCCGTTGACCACGCGCAGCTTCATGCTCAGTTCCGGCCCCATGTGATGCGCGCAACAGACCGCCGCAGCCAGCGCATCGGCGGCGTCCGCGGTCACATTCCCCGCCTTCGGCAGCAATCGCTTGATCATGAACGCGATCTGGTCCTTGTCCGCCGCCCCGGTGCCGACCAGCGACTGCTTGATCTTTCGCGCGGCAAATTCCGATACCGCCAGCCCGCGCGACGCCAGGGCCGCCAGCGCCGCGCCCCGCGCCTGTCCCAGCAACAGCGTCGACCGCGGATTAACGTTCACGAACGTCTCCTCCACCGCCGCCACCGTCGGCTTGTACTCCTCGACAATCTTTCCAATGCCCGTGCTGAGCTCCGCCAGCCGGCGCGCCAGCTCGGCGTCCACGTCCGGCGAAATCACGCCATGCGCCACCCACGACAGGCGCGGCCCGGCCACATCGATTACGCCCCAGCCCATGCGCCGCAGGCCGGGATCGACTCCAAGGATACGCACCGAATCCGGCATTCGCGTCTCTCCACTATCAGCGAACGATAAGGGAACAGCTCAATCTTAAGAAGCCGGAAACCGGCGAAGGTCAGATTTTCGCGATGACCACGCCGCTGCGCCAGACCCGCCGCACCCTCCTTGCCGGGGGCCTCGCCGCCACCGCTCTTGCGGCCACCCCGGCGCATGCTGCGCCCCGCCTCGCCTACCCGCTGCGGATCCTCTATGGCCGGATCGGTCCGGAAGGCTTCGAGCGCATCGACGCGGAAGAACAGGCGCTCTGGTCGGCCATGGGCGTCCGCCTCGGCGGACTGATCGGCCGCCTCGAGCCGGTACAGCTCTACACCATGCTGACCAGTAACCCGCCGCGCCTCGACAATGACGCCGGGAACATCCTCTTCGCCCGCCAGATGGCCTCCGATCTCCGCCTCGATCACATCCTGCTATACGCCTCATCAGATGGCCGGCGCGAATATCCCGCCTACGACAACTGGGCCTCGAAGGCCTTCAACGGCGCCCGCAGCCGCCTGTCGCGCGGCGATCAGGCCATCGCCGAAGCGCACGTGCTGGAAACCGCAGGCGGCCTGCCGCTGCTCTCGCTCTCCCTCGATGCGCCGCCGCGCCACCCGCTCAACCCGTTCGCGTTTCACCGCGACCCGGAGGAGCAGGCGGTCAACCGCCTCGTACGCAGCCTCGAAGCCCGCATCCAGGAAGACGCCCACGCCGCCTTCGACGCCACCCGATCCATCGCCGACTAGACCCGCTTCCGCCGCCGGCGCGCGAAAGCTGACGGCGGCCGGTCCGCCCAGTCGACGATATGCTCGATCCAGTCTTCTTCCGCGACGCTGCTCTCGCTGACAGTCCGTCCGCGCCCGGAAACCCCGCGCCGGTGAACCTCCTCGCGATCGCCGCAAACCAGATAGTGCCAGTCAGGCAGGTCCTTGCCTTCCTCAAGCAGGCGATAGGCGCACGTCTTCGGCAGCCAGGAATACTTCGGCACCTTCGCCGGCGTCAGCTTCAGGCATTCCGGAACATGCTGTTTGCGATTGGCGTAGTCCGAACACAGACACGTCTTCGCATCCAGCAACCGGCAATGCAGGTTGGTGAACACTGTCGCGCCGGTGTCCTCGTCTTCCATCTTCACCAGGCAGCACTTGGCGCAGCCGTCGCACAACGACTCCCACTCGCGCCGGCTCATCTCGCCAAGCGTCTTGGTTTTCCAGAATGGGAGATCGTCCAAGTTCGGCCTAGAGGGGCTGCTTCAGCACATCGCTCCACTGGGGATGCCGCGCCATCGTGTAGCGCGCAAGTACGCAGACCGGATCGATCTTCAGCTTTTCGGTCCGCGCATCCATCACCGCCCGCTCCATCAGCGCCCGGTCAACGCATTCAACCGGCATCTCCTCAGGGATTGCCGTGTGGTCGATCACCATCGTCTGCTTCTCGCGCCGGAACTTCATTTCCGCCAGCGGCAGCCCCGGCGACCGGGCCACATAGCGCCCGCCCGACGCGGTCTCTTCGCAAGTAATGCCAATCTTGATCATGGGCCGTCCTCCACCAAAACGTCGGCCCAATCCTTGTTGCGGCCGATCATTACGCGCACGAACGAACACTGAGGGTTGATACTAGCACGTTCTTCGCGTGCGTCCTCCACCAATCGCTGCACAAGTGCGAGACCGACGCCCCGCCCCGATAGGGCGCTATCCACGCGCGTCGAATAGGCATTGCGCCTGATTCCGTTGGGAGTTTTCTCGTCCTCATACATCAACAGGCCGGTGCGACCGTCCACCAGCGTCCAGTATCGACCGCCTCCGCCGCTGCGCTCCCGCTCAATGTCGAAAACAGCGCCGGGTTCGGTTGATGTATCCGTCAAATCGGGATTCCTGAATCTGTGTGCTGACCGCCCGCCGTTGCTCCGAAAACGCTGGTCGCCAGCATTGGTTGCAGTCGTTCGGCTCAGTCGGCCTTTTCGCCGCCGCAAGCCGAAGCTAGGGATAGGCTCGCATCAAGACGGATTCGTGATCCTCACGTGAAAAATGCCTGACAGCCTGTTCTTTCCCGCTGCAGCGGCCTTCGCCGGCCTGCTGGTCTTCCTCGCCCTGCAGCCCTTTGCAGAGCGTCCGCCAACCGGTCCGATCAGCGCCGGCGCCGGCAACGCCGAGCAGGTGCTGGTGTCGGGCGACCAGCTGCGCAGGTTCCTGCCCGGCGGCGTCGGCGGCATCAGCTTCCTCTCGACCGACAGCGGCGAGACCACCATCCGCCTCTCCCGCCTCGCGGAGAACGCCTACGAGGATCCGCGCCTCGGCACCCACCTCGTCATCGCAGAAGACCTGGAATTCGCCTTCGAGAACCGGCCGATCACCGTCACCATCGAAGCGCGCTCGACCGGCGAAGTCGCCGCGACATACTTCGAAGCCAACTACCTCGCCCGCCCAGGCGAAGAAACCGGCTGGCAGACCTTCGCGCTCACCCGCGAGTTCGCCCCCTACGTCCTCGAATACAATCCGCCCTCCCGCGGCGACACGCTCGGCTACGACTTCCTCGGCATCCGCCCCGTCACGCCCGAAAAGCGCCGGACCATGGAAATCCGCTCGATCGAGTTCTCCGTCGCCGGCCCGAAGTCCGGCCAGTAACCTAGGCGTCGCCGGGCCGAACATTCCAGCGCGCAACCCGCTCGCCTTCGCCGTCGAGTTCAATGACCCCATAGGCGCCAGTCTTCAGCTTCAGGTCTTCCCCTGCCGCGCCGACAGCCTTCAGCGCGAACCGCGCGATCCCGTTCGACGTCACCACCAGATGATCGCCATCCTGTCCGGCCAGCTTCGCGAACAATTGCTGCCAGTTGCCGATCAGCGCATCGACATCGACCCGCCATCCCGGTGGCGCCACGCCGTCACGCTCCCACGCCGCCAGCGCATCGGCGCCAATGCGCGCAACCACCTCGTCCTCAGGCCGGTTCTCGTCCGGCCCATAGTCGATCTCGCGCAGGAACAACACAGCCTGAAGCTCGCAGGCATTGGGCTGCGCCGCGAGGATCGCCTCGGCGGTCGCCCGCGTCCGCTTCAGCGGACTGGTGCGCGCCGATACGAACCTGACGCCCGCCTCTACGAAATGCCCCGCAAGCGCATCGGCCTGCGCCCGGCCCGAATCCGACAGCGGCAGGTCCGTCCGCCCGCCAACCCGCGTCACCACATCGCCTCTATCGAAAGTGTTGCCGTGCCGAACGATGAAGACGCGCGAAGCCATCGGCTCAGGCCACGCCCATCCGCAGAAGATCGTGCAGGTGAACCAGCCCTACAGCCACGCCGTCCTCGACGACCACCAGCTGCGTGATCTTCTTTTCGTTCATCACCCGCATCATGTCCGCAGCCAGCGTCTCGCGCTCGGCGACCACTGGCCCCTTCGTCATGATCTCCGCGATCGTCTCGGCCTTCCTGCCGGACGCGACATAGCGGCGGATGTCGCCGTCGGTGACAATGCCCGCCAGCCGTCCGTCATCGCCCTCGATCGCCACTACGCCAAACCCGCGCGCCGACAAAACGTCCAGCGCCTCTCCCAACTTCGCGCCGGCCTCCACCAGCGGCAGGCTTTCGCCGCCATGCATGATGTCTTCGGCTGTCAGCAGCATCGCCCCCAGCTTCCCGCCGGGGTGGAACACCTTGAAGTTCTCTGCCTTGAACCCGCGCCGCTCCAGCAGGGCGACCGCCAGCGCATCGCCCATCGCCATCATCAGCGTCGTAGACGTCGTCGGCGCATTGGTCTGGCCGCACGCCTCGGCGGCGTCCGGTATCTGCAGCAGGATCGTCGCCGACTCCCCCAGCGCCGAACCCGGCTTGGTCGTCATCCCGATCAGCGGGATCGAATACCGCCGCGCATAGCTGAGGATATCCGACAGCTCCGTCGTCTCACCCGACTTCGACAGCGCCAGCACGACATCATCCGTCGAGATCATGCCGAGATCGCCATGGCTCGCCTCGGTCGCATGAACGAAATACGCCTGCGTCCCCGTGGACGCCAACGTCGCCGCAATCTTGCGCGCCACATGCCCCGACTTGCCGATCCCGGTGCAGATCACCCGGCCCTTCGCGCGCATCACCGCATCGACCGCCGCCGTAAACCGCTCATCCAGCGACGCCGACAACTGCCCCAGCGCCTCCGCCTCCAGCGCCAGAACCCGCCGCGCGATCGCAATATCGTCCTGTGAACTCATGGCGTTCCTATGCGATGGTTCTGGGACGATGTCATCTCGGGATGCAACTTGACGAAAAAGCCCCCTCCGGCGCTTTGCGCCACCTCCCCCTCTAGGGGGAGGAGATCGAGCCAGCATGTTTCAACGCTTTTCCTCCCCCGAACGGGGGAGGTTGCCGAAGGCCGGAGGGGGCCGCTCCCGCCTCACCGGTTGTCCAGCTGCGGCCGCACCGCCGCCAGTCCGTCCCGCGTGATCCGGTAGGGTCCTCCGCTCCGGCTGCGAATCCACCGCATCCGCCGCAACCGGCGAAACACACGCAGGCTGCAGCCTTCCAGCTTCCAGCCCTCGCGCGTCACGCACTCCACCGCGACCACACGACCGTTCTCTGCGCGGATGAACTCGATCAGTCCGCCCTGCGCCAGCGCGTGCAACACGCGCTGCTCATGCTTTGAGATATTCAATTGATTGTCCAGAAACCGAACGCAATTCGTCCGCGCGACGACTTGGCCGCGCGGCGGGTTCAGACGTGAGCAGGCGCCGCCCGACCATCGGTCAGGCGGTACGGCTCACGCGCTCAGGCAATCTCTCTTGACATAAACCCTCGGCCATCTGCTTGGCCACGACGCGCTTATGCCAATCCACTCGGCTGCGCGTCAACACATGCGTCCTAACGCTGCCCCCGCTCGCCGTCGATCACCGAACGGCGCAGCCGCGCCATGCCGCCAATCCAGCGGTCATAATCAGACGTCTTGCGCTGCATGTAGGTCGTCACCTGCTCATGCGGCAGAATGAGAAAGCGCTCCTCAGCCAACCCCTCGACCACCACATCCGCCACGGCCTCCGGCGTCATCACCCCATCGACATTTTGCGCGCCGCCCGCCCCGCCCAGCATCGGCGTATCCACCGCCTGCGGGCACAACAGCGACACCTTGATCCCGTGATCCTTGTGCGCGATCGCCAGATGCTCTCCGAACCCGATCGCCGCATGCTTGGTCGTCGAATAGACCGCAGAGCCGATCTGCGACAGCAATCCGGCCGCGGACACCGTGTTGAGAAAATACCCCTCGCCGCGCTCGATCATCGCAGGCAGGCAGGCCCGGGCCGCATAGACATGCGCCATCACATTGACGCCCCAGGCTTTCTCCCAGCCCTCGTTCGGCGTCGACGCAGCATTGTCGATGTCAGGATCGCGGATCGATATCCCGGCGTTGGAACAGAACAGGTCGATACGGCCAAATTTGTCGACAGCCGCCCGCGCAACCGCCTGCACATCGGCCTCTTTCGTAACGTCAGCGCCAAGGCCAACCGCGCCAAGCTCCCCGGCGACCGCTTCGGCGCCTGCACCATCAAGGTCCGCCAGCACCAGCCCCTCAACGCCCGCCTTCGCAAAGCGCTGCGCCATCGCCTTGCCAATCCGCTGGCGCCGCCCGTCACGACCACGACCTTGCCCGAAAGCTGCATGATTTTTTCTCTCCCTTTTCGCGCACCCTATAGCGGCCAACGAGCCAGGAATACAGGCGTGCCGGGCGAGACAGCGCTTCATCGCCGCGCGCGAAAGCGGGCGACCAGCCGGCGCGGGCCAGCTTGCGTTCAGACACTCATGGAGGTCGCCGCGAGAGCGCCTAGCGCAGCTTCTCGGTCAGCGAGATGTTCGTCACGATGTGGGTCAGCCAGTACCGCACTTCGTTCTTCAGGTTGTTCGGCGCAGCGCCCTCGAAGACGTAATTCACCAGCGCCGGCGTGCTCCGGCAGGCGTCGTCTTTGCGCATCGCAGCCACTTTCAGGCCGCGAAGATCTTCCGGTTCGCCATTGATGAGGATCGTCCCGTCGCCGCTCAGGCGCACATCCAGCGCGGTCGCATTGCAGCGGCCGACTTCAGCGATCGTTGTGTTGGAAAGCGGGATCCAGGCCGGATTGGCGGCGAACCCCATCATCGAAAACGCTGACATCACCACCACGCCAGCCAGCACATTTTTACGCAACATCAACACCCTCTCCGGCCCCGCCAGCCATCGACCTGCAATGTGTGCCAAAAAGGCGACAGTGATTCAACTATTGGAAAGGAGATACCTATGAATTTCTGCGGCTGACCGAATTTTGGTCAGAACGTTTGCGAGTTGTTACCCCTACCTTGCGGCCAACCGACTTGGCGAGCTTGGCAATCGCCTCACGGTCTAGAGCGCATCCGCAGCGACCCAGGATCCCGCGCGACACACAATTACGGAACGCGACAGTGTTGCATTGTCGGCAATCGATCCCTCCGCAACCATCCTGAAGGATTGGATCGCCGCACGGTCGTCTGTGCCAACCCGTAAGTAGCCATTTCGATCAAATACAAGCGCCTGATCGCCTTCCGACTCCGATCTGCATGAATCAGGAAGCCACAGGAGACCTGTCGCAAGCCCACTTTCTGCTTCGACAATCTCTATGCCCAACTCGGTCGTGGTTCGAACTTCACCTATCCGGTCCTTCAAGTTGGCCTCCGCCAACTCAAACGCCTCGGCCTCGGACAGGTTGTGATCCGACAAAGCCTCAGGACCCATTGCGGCCAGCGTCTCCGGGCTATCCAGCATGAGCACAGCAATCATGTCGCCCGCGAAGGGACGATGTACCGCCGTAGAATTTTCGAGAATGCTCGCATAGCCCTCGGGTCTGAGCACTACGACCAGCCTGTTGCGAAAATTGGACGTATCCGGCGGCCCCGCCATCATCGCCAGACCCATTCTCGCGAGCCGTCCTTGCAGGTCCGCCTTTCGCGATGGATCCCTGGCGTACTCCCTGTACATGTTTTCGGTAGCCAAGACGTGTTCACAGGCTGCGGCATCCGGGCCGAAATAAACGGTCCAGTCGTCCGCGATGCGAACGCAAAGATCGGCTCGCTCACTGCGCAGGAGATCAATTACCTCGTCGCGAAACTGCGCGGGAGCGACGACATCCTGAGCGTGCGAGGGAGCAGCCGCGGTCCCGAGCGCGAGCGCAAGCGCGATTCTCAAGATCCACTTCATATGGCGTCCCCCCAATATGCCGGGGAAGCAAAGCTCAACACGCGAGCTGAGTCCAGCGACCCCTAAGCCCGCGAGAACTTCTTGAACGTCGGCCGCTTCGGCTCGAGGCTCTCAACGCCCAGCCGCCGCTTCTTGTCCTCGAGGTAGGACGAGAAATCCCCCTCGAACCATTCCACATGGCTGTCGCCCTCAAACGCGAGAATGTGCGTGCACATCCGGTCGAGGAACCAGCGGTCGTGGCTGATGATCACGGCGCAGCCCGGGAAATCCTCAAGCCCCGCCTCCAGCGCCTGCAGCGTCTCGACGTCAAGATCGTTGGTCGGTTCGTCAAGCAGCAAGAGGTTGCCGCCCTCGCGCAACATCTTGGCGAGGTGCACCCGGTTGCGTTCACCGCCCGACAGCTGGCCAACCTTCTTCTGCTGGTCCGTCTTCTTGAAGTTGAACGCCGACACATAGGCGCGCGAGGGTTGCTCGACGCCGCCGACATCGATGATGTCCAGCCCGTCGGAGATCTCCTGCCACACCGAATTGTTGTCGTTCAGGCTGTCGCGCGACTGGTCGATGTAACCCATCTTCACCGTCTCGCCGACCTTGAAGTCGCCGCCGTCGGGCCCTTCCCTGCCGGTGATCATCTTGAACAGCGTCGTCTTGCCCGCGCCGTTCGGCCCGATCACGCCGACAATGCCGCCGGGCGGCAGGCGGAATGACAGGTCCTCGATCAGCAGCTTGTCGCCGAACGCCTTGTTGAGGTGCTCGGCCTCGACAACCACCGATCCAAGCCGCGGACCGGGCGGAATGCGGATCTGCGCGGTGGTGACCTTTTCCTTCTCGGCCTTGGCGGCCTTCTCTTCATAAGCGGAGATACGCGCCTTCGACTTGGCCTGCCGGGCCTTCGCGCTGGAGCGAACCCATTCCAGTTCCTTGGCCAGCGAGCGCGCCTTGCCGGCCTCCTCGCGCTGCTCCTGCTCCATCCGCTTGGCCTTCTGCTCCAGCCACGCCGAATAATTGCCCTGATACGGAATGCCCTGCCCGCGATCGAGCTCCAGCATCCAGCCCGTGATCTGGTCGAGGAAATAGCGGTCGTGCGTCACCAGGATTACGCAGCCGGGGAAGTTGATCAGGTAATTCTGCAGCCAGTTCACCGTCTCGGCGTCGAGGTGGTTGGTCGGCTCGTCCATCAGCAGCATGTCAGGCTTCGACAGCAGCAACCGGCAGATCGCGACCCGCCGGATCGCCGCCCGACAGCTTGGTCACATCCGCATCGCCCGGCGGGCAGCGCAGGGCCTCCATCGCCATTTCGATCCGCGCATCGATGTCCCAGGCGTCGGCAGCGTCGATCTTCTCCTGCAGCGCCGTCATCTCGGCCATCAGCTCGTCGCTGTAATCCTCGCCAAGCTTCATCGAGATGGCGTTGAACTCATCAACCCACTGCTTCTCCTCGCAAAGCTCCGCAGCGTTCTCGAACACGGTCTTGGTCGGATCGAGCTTCGGCTCCTGCGGCAGGTAGCCGACCTTGACGCCGTCCGCCGCCTTGGCCTCGCCGTTATACTCCTTGTCCTCGCCCGCCATGATGCGCAGCAGCGTCGACTTACCCGCGCCGTTGACGCCCACCACGCCGATCTTGGCGTCCGGAAGGAAGGACAGCCGGATGTTCTCGAAGATCTTCTTTCCGCCCGGGTAGGTCTTCGACAGGCCGTCGAGGTGATAGACGTATTGTACGCTCATGCGTGCAGAACTCGCGTGTTTAGAGGAATTGCGCCGCCTAGATGCGCGCTTGGCGCTACGGAATCAAGCCACCACCGCTGTCATCCAACGACAGGCTTCACCCGCGCCTCCGATTGAGCAATGCTCCGCCAAAACGAGATACAAATGGGAGGGAAGTATGAGGAACTGGCAGGCCGCCATTGCGGCTGGAATCCTGTTGGCGGCGTGCGCGCCCGCAGCCGTGGACACCGAAGCCCCGGCGCCTGAAGCCTCATCGTCCGACACGGGCTTCCCAGTCGAGATCGCAGAGACCGAACGCACAGCCCTCGACGACTACATGGACAAGCCCGAGGACGTGTACGGCTGGACCAAGGTCGCCGAGATCCCCGGACAGGGCTTCACCGCCGACATTCTCGAACTCACCTCCCAGACATGGCGCAGCGAGGCCGACGTCGACCGCCCCGTCTGGAAGCACTGGCTCACCGTCATCCGGCCGAATGATGTCACCACCGACACCGGCTTCCTCTACATCACCGGCGGCTCCAACGATGACGAAGCCCCGACCTCGGTCCCCGAAATGCTGGTCCCGGTCGCGATGGAAACCAACTCCATCGTGGCCGAACTGCGGATGGTCCCCAACCAGCCGCTCTACTATTCGGACACGCCGGACGTCGCCCGCTACGAGGACGACTCGATCGCTTACACATGGGTCAAGCACACCAAGAGCAAGGAAGATGAATGGCTGATCCGCCTCGCCATGGTGAAGTCAGGCGTCAAGGCGATGGACGCAATCCAGGAATTCACCGCCACCGAGGAAGGCGGCGGCCATACCCTTTCGGAATTCGTGGTCTCCGGCGCCTCGAAACGCGGCTGGACGACCTGGCTCGTCGGCGCGGTCGATGAACGCGTCAGCGCCATCATCCCGCTCGTCATCGACGCCCTGAACACCAACGCGCTCGCGCGCCACCATTACGAAGTGCTCGGCTTCTTCGCCCCCGCGCTCGCCGACTATGTCCACCACGGCCTCATCCCCCACATGGAGGGCGACCCGGACTATCAGGCCGTGCTCGATATCGAGGACCCTTACGAATACTTCGACCGCGGCCGCATGCAGTTGCCGAAATACGTGATCAACGCCGCCGGCGACCAGTACTTCCACCCCGACACCTCGCAATTCTACTGGGACGAGATGCCGGAGGAGAAATCCCTCCGCTACGTGCCCAACGCCGATCACTCGCTCGGCGGCTCGGACGTGGTCGAGACCATGATCGGCTTCTACCAGATGATCCTCAACGGCACGCCCCGGCCCACCTATTCCTGGACGATCCGGGACGAAGACGGCGCCATAATCGTCTCCACCCCCGACTTCAGAAGTCCGCCTCTGGGAAGCCCACAACCCCGACGCCCGTGACTTCCGCGTCGAAAGCCTCGGCCGCGCCTACCAGTCGACCGTGCTCCAGCCCAGCGCCGACGGCGACTACATCGCCGAGATCACCGCGCCGGAGAGCGGTTTCAAGGCGTCATTCGTCGAACTCACCTTCAACACCCCCTCGGGCCACCCCTTCAAGGTCACGACCGGCGTCTCGATCACCCCCAACACCTTCCCCTTCAAGTGGGAAGACGCAGCAGAGCAATACGCCGACACGCTGGGCGGGGAGAACCTCGACTAACCCCGCCAACGCCCACGAAACCGCCCGCAAAACCGCTCAGGGAGAGCGCCATGACATTCCTTCTTCGCTCCGCCGCGCTGGCGCTCGCGATCGCCGCCGCAGCCTGCACACAGGCCGAAGACACGACCGCCGTCGAAACCCCGACGGCATCGGACGCAAGCGCAACCGCGTTCCCGACGGCCGTCGCCGACAGCGAGCGCACGCCGCTCGATGATTACATCGACAAGCCTGAAGACGTTTACGGCTGGCGGCGCGTAGGCGGCTTCGATGGCGACGGCTTCTCCGCCCACGTCCTCGAAGTCACCTCCCAGACCTGGCGCGGCGAAACCGAAGTCGACAGGCCGGTATGGAAGCACTGGCTGACCATCGTCGAACCCGATGAAGTCACCAGCGACGCCGCGCTCCTCTACATTACAGGCGGATCGAACGACAACGACAGCCCGACCGAGGCATCCGAACGCGCCATCCGCATCGCAACCGAAACCGGTTCGATCGCGGCTGAACTCTTCATGGTCCCCAACCAGCCGCTCCATTTCACCGACTCGGCCGACAAGGCGCGCTACGAGGACGACCTCATCGCCTACACCCGCGACAAGCACTTCAAGACCAAGGACGATGAATGGCTCGTCCGCCTCGCCATGGTGAAGTCAGGCGTCAAGGCGATGGATGCAATGCAGGAATACCTCGCCACCGAAGAGGGCGGCGCAATCGACATCAACCGGTTCGTCGTCTCCGGCGCCTCCGCGGCTGGACGACATGGCTCGTCGGCGCGGTCGATGAACGCGTCATCGGCATCATGCCGCTCGTGATCGACGCTCTCAACAGCGAGGCCATCACCCGCCACCATTATGAAGTGCTCGGCTTCTTCGCCCCCTCGCTCGGAGACTACGTCCACCACGGCCTGTTCCCGCACATGGTCGGCACCGACGACTACCGCAGGGTGCTCGAGATCGAGGACCCCTACGAATATCGCGACCGCGGACGCCTCCAATTGCCGAAATTCATCATCAACGCCGCAGGCGACCAGTACTTCCACCCCGACAATTCGCGCTTCTACTACGCCGAAATGCCGGACGAGAAACGCCTGCGCTACGTCCCCAACGCCGCCCACAACCTAGCCGGCTCGGACGCGGTCGACAGCATGATCGCCTTCTACGAAGCCGTCATCACCGGCACGCCGCGGCCCGACTACTCCTGGACGACGCCATCGCCCGACACCATCGTGGTTGAGACCGAAACGCAGCCGCTCGAAGTCACCCTCTGGCAGGCCCACAATCCGGAAACCCGTGATTTCCGGGTCGAGCACCTCGGCGAAGCCTACACCTCGACCATCCTGTCGCCCGAACCGGACGGGACCTATATCGCGCAGGTCGACCAGCCCGAAGCCGGCTTCAAGGCCTTCTTCGTCGAGCTGACCTACCCCGGCCCCGGCGAACAGCCCTTCAAGTTCACCACCGGCGTCACGATCATCCCCGACACCGTCCCCTTCAACTGGGATGACGCCGCAGCCCAGTATGAAGACACGCTGGGCGGCGAAAACCTCGAATAAGGTGCTGGAAGCAAAGTAGAAAACGCACCTCGCCCTCGCGTCAACTTGGCTCTCGCCAAATGCCTTACGTTATGGAAAGGTCCGCGCCTCAACGCCCACGCAGAGGCGGAAACCGGGAGGAAAACTCATGACCGCAGCCGCACCGGCAGCCGCATCGGCAGCCCCAGCAGACGCACGCACACCGCCCTATTCGTGGTTCGTGCTCTTCATGCTGATGTTCATCTACATCTTCAACTTCCTGGACCGGCAGCTGATGTCGACGCTCCAGGAATACATCAAGGCGGATCTGGGCCTGTCAGACACCCAGCTCGGCCTGATGACTGGCTTCTTCTTCGCCCTGTTCTACACCGGTTTCGGCGTCATCGTGGGCTTCCTCGCCGACCGCACCAGCCGGGTCCGCATCCTCGCGGCGGGCTGTTTCATCTGGTCCCTGTTCACCGCGCTCTGCGGTCTCGCCAGAACCTTCCCGACCATGGCCGTGGCCCGGATCGGCGTCGGCGTCGGCGAAGCGGCTGGCGCCCCGCCCTCCTATTCGATCGTGTCGGACTACTTCCCGGCCCACAAGCGCGGCATGGCGCTGGCCATCTTTTCGCTCGGCGTGCCCTTCGGCATGGCGCTCGGCGCAGGCTTTGGCGGCACGATCGCTGAAATCTGGTCCTGGCGGCACGCCTTTGTCGGCATCGGCATCGCCGGCATCGTCGCCTCGATCATCCTTCTGATCGTCGTGCGCGAGCCCAAGCGCGGCGCGATGGATGAAAAGCCCGCTGTGGCAACCGGCCCCGGCGCGGACGAGGCCGTCACGCAGCCCGGCTTCCTGACCACGGTGAAGGAATTCTTCTCCAACCCGATCCTGCTCTTCACGGCGCTCGGCTGCGGCCTGTCGGCCTTCGTCGGCTATGCCGGTCTGAACTGGAACGTCTCCTTCCTGATGCGCGTCAAGGATATGGCGCTCGCAGACATCGCGGCCTACTACGCCCTGATGCTCGCCATCGCCATGGGCGCCGGCACCTTCATGTCCGGCTTCCTTGTCGACATCCTCGCGAAGCGCTCCAAGGTCTGGTACGGCCTGCTCCCCGCCATTGCCATGGCGCTGTGCATCCCGTTCCACCTTGCCTACGTCGCATCGTCCGGCTGGGTCGCCGCGCTGCTCCTGCTCGCCGGCCCCACTTTCCTCAACATCTTCTATCTCGCGCCGGCCCTCGCCGTCGTGCAGAACACCGTCAAGCCGTCACAGCGGACCATGGCCGGCGCCCTGCTGCTCATGGTTCTGAACATGATCGGCCTCGGCGGCGGTCCGACGCTGATGGGCATTATGTCCGACACGTTCGGCGCCACGATGGGTCCGGTGGAAGGTCTGAAAATGGCGTTCTACGCGCTGACGCCGTTCTTCGGTCTGGCGGTTCTCTTCCTGCTGTTCATGGCGCGCGCCTTGGGCAAGAAGGAAAAGGCTGACCGCGCCGCAATGAGCGCTGCGCCCCAGACAGCTTAGGTGGAGGCGGCCTAGGCCGCCATCATCGCAGCAACCACTGCCTGCAGCCCGCGCGCGTCTCGATCATCGAACGCCGCGGGCTGTTCGCTGTCTACGTCCAGAACGGCGACCAGCGCGCCGTCATCGCCGAGCACCGGCACCACGATCTCTGACTTCGACCGGCTGTCACAGGCGATATGGCCCGGAAACGCCTCGACATCGTCCACCACGATGGTCTCAAGCCGCTTGGCGCACGCGCCGACCACGCCCTTGTCGAACGGAATGCGCAAACACCCCAGCGTGCCCTGGTACGGCCCCACGACAAGCTCGTCGCCCTTGGCCGGATCGACGACATAAAACCCGGTCCAGAAAAACCGCTCGCCAAACGCCTGCCTCAAAACGCAGGCCGTCGAGGCCATCCGCGCCACGAGATAAAGCTCGCCAGACACGATCGATCTCAGCTCCGCAGCCACCTGCTCATAACAGGCGTCACGGTCCTCCGGATATTCGATATTGGCGGGCTGCATGCGGGCTCCTCGCTGGAAGCCCGAACATTCAGGCTTTCGCGAGTCGATCGTAGATGATTTCCAGCGTCTGTGCGAATTCGCGCGCGCGCTGCTCATCCAGGTCGTCCAGCGCCGACGTCAGGCGGTTGACCGGATCGTTCTGCAACAGCGCCGCCCCCGTCTCCGTCAGGTCGATCTGGCGCACCCTGCGATCGTCTTTCGACGACTGAACGGTCACATAATGTTTGCGCGCCAGCGCCGCCACCGCGCGCGAGGCAGGCGCATGCGTCACGCCAAGATAGCTGGCGACGCCGCTCACGGTCCGTTCCTTGTCAGGAGCGGACGCAAGATAGCGCAACACCGCCCATTGGCCGGGATGAACCGCTTTGGGTCCACGCGCATCATATATGGCGCGGGCAGTCTGCTCGAGCAGACGCGCCATACCGCAAGACTTCATGTGAGCGCCCCCTCCGGCGACTGGATGACTATCCCTCAACCCAGCGCAGTTCTCTTGGACCGGCGCGCACGGCTAGGCAACTACAAAGACTAAGACAAGTCGTCACAAAGATGTTCAGTGTTAATGTGACGCGAGCACCGATTAACTATCCGGCCGCCAACTGGTTCCCGCGTCACAACATCTGCAGCGATGCGCACGATCCACATGACGGGAAGCATGTCGGCGAAACGGAAACTGATCTATGGCGGCTGGAGCGGGTGAAGGGAATCGAACCCTCGTCGTAAGCTTGGGAAGCTTCTGCTCTGCCATTGAGCTACACCCGCGCGCCGCCGTTTCTATCACCACAGTCCGATCCCGAACAACTGGCGGGCGCCCTCGTTTCAATATCGGCGGGCCCAGGTCGGCATTCGCCCTTAAGGCATTTCGGATATAAGACATGTCAGGAACCGCACGCGACCGCCGCAAGGCGCGCGAACCCAGGAAACGCGACCACGCATGACCACACCCGGCGCCCTCGTCATCTTCGGAGCAACCGGCGACCTCGCCCAGCGCATGCTGTTTCCCTCGCTCTACTACCTCGATCATGACGGCCTCCTGCCCGACGATTTCCGCATCATCGGCGCCGCCCGCCACAAGGCGACCAACGACGCCTTCCGGGATGACGTCCGCGCATGGGTCAAGGAGCGCGCCGGCGATCGCGACATCTCCGAAAAGACGTGGGACAGGTTCGCCAGCCGCATCGCCTACTTCTCCGGCGACGCCACGAAGCCCGACAGCTATGAAGAGCTGAAAGCCCTGATCGGCGATCCGCCGGGCGGGTCGATCTTCTACCTCTCCACCGCCCCCTTCCTCTACAAGCCGATCGTCGAAGGCCTCGCCTCCCGCGACATGACCGGCGCGCCCAACCGCATCATCCTCGAAAAACCCATCGGCCGCTCGCGCGCCACCTGCGAGGAAATCAACGAAGCCATCGGCGCCCACTTCGATGAAGAGCGCATCTTCCGGATCGACCACTATCTCGGCAAGGAAACCGTCCAGAACCTCATCGCCCTGCGCTTCGCCAACGCCCTCTTCGAACCGCTCTGGGACCGCCAGTCGATCGAATACGTACAGATCTCCGTCGCCGAGACGCTCGGGGTCGACGGCCGCTTCTCCTATTACGACGAATACGGCGCCAGCCGCGACATGGTGCAGAACCACCTCCTCCAGCTGCTGTCGATGATCGCCATGGAGCCGCCGTCGGATCTTCAGGCCGAATCCATGCGCTCGGAAAAGGTGAAGGTCCTGCGCTCGCTCAGACCAATCCAGTCACACGACCTGCCCAGGCTCACCGTCCGCGGCCAGTACGCCGCCGGCGAGATCGATGGCGAAACCGTCGTCGGCTACACGCAGGAAGAAGACGGCAAGCACTCCAACACCGAAACCTACGTCGCCCTGTGCGCCCACATCGACAACTGGCGCTGGGCCGGCGTCCCCTTCTACCTGCGCACCGGCAAGCGCATGCCGAAGCGCGCCTCGCAGATCATCATCAAGTTCCGCGACGTGCCGCACTCGATCTTCCCGGACAGCCAGCTCGACGCCAACAAGCTGGTGATCCGCCTGCAGCCGGAAGAAGCCGTCTCGCTGGAAATCATGAACAAGACGCCGACCCTGACCACCGGCGATTACGAACTCCAGCCCCTCTGGCTCAACCTCTCGCTCGATGAAGCGTTCAAGTCGCGCCCGCGCCGCCGCATCGCCTACGAGCGTCTGCTGCTCGAAGCCATCAACAACAACTCCGCCCTGTTCGTCCGCCGTGATGAAGCCGAAGCCGCATGGCAATGGATCGACCGCATCCTCGAAGGCTGGGCCAAGCTCGACATGACGCCCGACCTCTACAAGGCCGGCTCATGGGGCCCGCCCGGCGGCGACAAGATCTTCCAGCAACCGCAGCACAAGTGGTTCGAATGAATCTAGAGGAACACACCTTCCATGACCGCACTCGCCTGATGACGGGCCTCTGCGGCGCCATGACGGAATGGATGCAGGACGCGCTCTCAAAACGCCGCAAGATCTCGATCGCTCTCTCCGGAGGCACATCTCCCGGCCCGATGTATCAGGACCTCTCGCACCAGCCGCTCGACTGGGAAAAGGTCACCGTCACCCTCACCGACGAACGCTGGGTCTCACCCGAAGACCCGTCCAGCAACGAATACCTCATCCGCCGCCGCCTGCTGCATCGCCGCGCCGAGGCCGCAACCTTCATCCCCTTCAAGACCAATCACGCAACCCCGGCCGCCGGCGCCGCCACAACCGAACGCCGCCTCAAGCCGCACCTGCCGCTCGACATCTGCCTTCTCGGCATGGGCACCGACGGCCACATCGCCTCGCTCGTCCCCGGCGCCACCGGCTATGACGTCGCCGCCGACCCGAACAATTCCAAGATGATCGCAGGCCTCCATGCCGAGCACGCGGCCGGATCGCCCGACCGCATGTCGCTCACGCTCACCGCGATCCTCAAGGCGCGCGTCATCGCGCTCCTGATCATGGGCGACAGGAAGCGCCGCGTCTTCGAGGAAGCCCGCAACCAGCAGGGCCATTCACCCGTTCGTCACCTGCTGGCCCAGAACCGCCACGCGGTTCACACCTTCTGGGCGCCGTGACCACACGGGCGTCCCGACTACGCACCGCCATGACCCGGCCTTGAGTTTTCCGCCAGAGAGCGCAGATCAGTCACATGACCCAACTGCACCCCAAGATCGCCGAAATCACCAACCGCATCATCGAGCGCTCCAAGCCCACGCGCACCGCCTACCTCGAACGCATCGAACACGCCCGCAAGCAGGGCCCCGGCCGCGCGCATCTGTCCTGCGGAAACCTCGCCCACGCCTTCGCCGCCTCACCCCTTGGCGACAAGCTCTCCATGCGCACGCAGGCGCCCAACATCGGGATCGTCACCGCCTACAACGACATGCTCTCGGCCCACCAGCCGTTCCAGCACTATCCCGACATCATCAAGGAAGCCGCCCGCGCCGTGCAGGCGACCGCCCAGGTCGCAGGCGGCGTCCCTGCCATGTGCGATGGCGTCACCCAGGGCCGCCCCGGCATGGAGCTCTCGCTCTTCTCGCGCGAGGTCATCGCGCAGGCCACCGCCATCGCTCTCACGCACGACGCCTTCGACGCCGCCCTGATGCTCGGCACGTGCGACAAGATCGTGCCCGGCCTGATGATCGGCGCGCTCGCCTTCGGCCACCTGCCGATCATGTTCTCCCCGGCAGGCCCGATGCCCTCCGGCATTCCCAACAAGGAGAAGGCGCGCGTCCGCGAGAAGTTCGCGCTTGGCCAGATCGACCGCGAAGGCCTCCTCGAAGCCGAAGCCGCCTCCTACCACACCGCTGGCACCTGCACCTTCTACGGCACCGCCAACTCCAACCAGATGCTGATGGAGCTGATGGGCGTCCACCTCCCGGCACGGCCTTCGTCAATCCCGACACGCCGCTGCGCACCGCGCTCGTAAAGGCCGCCGCCATCCGCGCCGCCGAACTCGGCAAGACCAACGAGCGCCCGCTCGCCCACATCATCGACGAGAAGGCGGTGGTGAACGGCGTCGTCGGCCTGATGGCGACCGGCGGCTCCACCAACCACGCGCTCCACATCCCGGCGATGGCCGCCGCAGCCGGGATCATCATCGACTGGTCCGATATGGCGGAAATCTCCCACGTCACCCCGCTCCTGACCCGCATCTACCCGAACGGCTCGGCCGACGTGAACCACTTCCACGCCGCCGGCGGCATGGCCTTCCTCACCCGCGAACTCTTGGAAGCCGGCCTCCTCCACCCCGACACCCTCACCGCACAGGGCGACAACCTCCACGCCTACACCCAGGAGCCATGGCTCGACGGCGACGTCCTCAAATGGCGCGACGGACAGGACAAATCGCTCGACCTCGACGTCCTGCGCCCGGCCTCCGACCCGTTCGAAGCCGAAGGCGGCATCCGCCTGCTCGACGGCTCGCTCGGTCGCGGCGTCATCAAGATCTCGTCCGTCCCCGAAACCAACCGCCGCATCGAAGCCCCCGCCGCCGTCTTCGACAGCCAGGAAGATTTCCTCGACGCCTTCAAGGCCGGCGACCTCAATCGCGACGTTGTCGCCGTCGTCCGCTTCCAGGGCCCGCGCGTCAACGGCATGCCCGAGCTGCACAAGCTCACGCCGTCACTCACCGCGCTCCAGAACAAGGGCCACCGCGTCGCCCTCGTCACCGACGGCCGCATGTCCGGCGCATCCGGCGCCATCCCCGCCGCCATCCACGTCAAACCCGCCGCCGATATCGACAGCCCGCTCGCCCGCATAAAGAGCGGCGACATCGTGCTCCTCGACGCCGCCACCGGCGAACTCGAAATCAAGGTCGACAAATCCGAGCTGGCCAAACGCCCCCGCGCCGAACCCCATCCCGACCAGCACGGCTACGGCCGCGAACTCTTCCAGGTCTTCCGCAACGCCGCCAGCGACCCAGAAACCGGCGCCAGCGTCTTCGGCGACCTGCACTAGCGCATTCCCCCGCCGTCATTCCGGCCACCCCCGTCATTCCGGGCGAAGGCGCGCAGCGCCGAAGACCCGGAACCCATTCCTCAAAGCTGCTCCACCCGCCTCACCAACCAACCCCCAAACCCCACCCCCGGTTGTGACCCCGCCCCGCCGCTGACATAGTCGCCGCGCCTCACTCGCGAACCTCCGGAACCCAGCCACGATGCGCCAGCTCCCCACCCTGTGCACCGCCGCGCTCACGCTCGCCGCAATGAGCTGCGCCAGCCCCCCGCTCGAAGCCCAGACCGAGACCCAGCTCAACGCCAGCAGCACCGACTACACCGAGCCCTACCAGCAGCGCGCTCTGGAGATCTATCGCGACTCCATCGCCATGCGCACGGCGCGCGGCCACGAACAGACGCCCGTCCTTGCAGAATACCTCGCAACCGCCCTGCGCGACGGCGGCTTCCCGGAAGCCGACATCCACGTCATCCCCTTCGATTCAAACGGCGAGAACGTCGCCGCCCTCGTCGCGCGCTATCGCGGCGACGGCTCATCCGGCAAGAAGCCCGTCCTCCTCGTCGCCCACATGGACATCGTCGACGCCCTGCCCGTCGACTGGGCGCGCGATCCGTTCACGCTCATAGAAGAGGACGGCTACTTCTTCGGCCGCGCCACGCACGACGACAAGTATGGCACCACCATGCTCACCGCCGCCTTCCTGCGCCTCAAGGCCGACGGCTACGTCCCCGACCGCGACCTCATCATCGCCTTCACCGGCGACGAAGAAACCGCAGGCCGCTCCACCAGCGGACTGGTCAACGAACACCGCGATCTCGTCGACGCCGAATTCGCCCTCAACGCCGACGCAGGCGGCGGCATTCTCGATTCAGACGGCCTGCCGGTCTCCTATCGCATCCAGGCCGCCGAAAAGACCTCGGCCAGCTTCGAGATCATCGTCACCAATCCCGGCGGCCATTCCTCCGCCCCGCGCCCGGACAACGCCATCTACCAGCTGGCCGGCGCCCTCAAGAAAATCGAGGCGCACAAATTCCCCGTCCAGCATCTCGACATCACGCTGGACTACCTGCGCCAGTCCGCAGACGTCACCCCCGGCGAACTCGGCGAAGCGATGAGAGCCTTCGCCGCCGACCCGACTGACCTGCAAGCCGCCGACATCCTCGCGCGCGATCCGGGCTTAAACGGCATCCTGCGCACCACCTGCGTCGCGACGATGCTGGACGCGGGCCACGCCGGCAACGCCCTGCCGCAATCGGCCACCGCCTACGTCAACTGCCGCATGTTCCCGGGCGATGAAGCCGCCTACGTGCGTCAGGCGCTGGCCGACGCGATCGACGATCCGGAAGTCGAAGTCAAAGGTCTCGGCGATCCCGTCGCCGCCCCCGCCTCGCCGCTGCGCGACGACGTGACCAGCGCCATCACAAAGGCGCTGCACGCCCGCTTCCCCGGCACGCCCGTCATACCGTTCATGGCGCCCTACGCCACAGACGGCGCCGCCATCCGCTCAGCCGGCATCCCCACCTACGGCACGACCGGCTTGTTCACGCGCCCCGAAGAAGTCTTCGTCCACGGCCTCAACGAACGCATCCCCGTCGCCTCCTTCTACGGCGGCCTCGAATACTGGAACGTCCTCCTCCGAGAACTCGGCGGCTGATCGACAGGGCTACTCCGCCGCCGCGCGTTCCCCCTCGCCGTCGTCGAACACATCCTCGATCGCAACGCCAAACAGCCGCGCAATCCGGAACGCCAGCGGCAGCGAGGGGTCATACCGCCCCGTCTCGATCGCATTCACCGACTGCCGCGACACGCCCAGCTCATCGGCCAGCGCCCCTTGGCTCCAGCCATGCGCCGCGCGCAGCTCCTTGAGGCGATTGTTCAAGACACGACCCGCCCGCCACGCAGCTTCCCGACGAGATAGGCCAGCCCATAGCTCGCGAAATAGATCGGCCCGATCAGGAAGGTCCACAGGTTCGGCACCAGCTCGAACAGCTCAAGGAACCCCCAGATGATCGCAAAGCACACCGTCACCCCGCCGCCGACCAGCATCGCCTCCACCTGCCGCGCGCGCGTGTACTCGTCGGTCTCCAGCAGCCACCGCCCCTTCAGCCAGAACACCGCCGCAATCGGCAGCGCGGTGAACACGGCAATCCCCGCCATCACCCAGTCCGGCGGATCACCCATCGCCTTCAGCGCAAGCGGCCCGGCAAAGCACGCCACGACATAGACAGCCATCACCGGTAAGAACATCCGCCGATACCGCCGGTTCGCTTCCTTGTAAGTGACGTCCGTCATCCAACCCTCCTGTAAAGTGTTCTTTACAGTAAAGGACGCTTTACAGGTCGTCAAGCGAACTTCTCGAGGTCGGCGATCGACACCCCCTCCTGTCCTCCCCCGCGCGGGGGAGGAACCCGGCATCGACATTCAGCAAAGCATTAGAGACTGCGTCGGGTCCAACTCCTCCCCCGAACGGGGGAGGTGGCGCGAAGCGCCGGAGGGGGATCGCTATCAGGACTAAACCCCCGCCAGCACCCGCCGCAGAAACTCCGCATCGCTCCACTCCACGCGGCGGCGGCGCAGCAATCCCTCCATCACCCCGTCCGCCTGCCGCACGACGACGAGCCCGCGCCGCCGCAACAGGTAGAGCCGCTGGTTGCCCGCGCCCGCCGCCATCACGATGTCTTCGGCAAACAGGTCCTCGCCGAAACTCGCCTCGCTGATCCCGGCGCGCTCACCGGGCCCCTTGAGGCCCGGACGGATCACCCACCAGCTCAGGCCATAGCCCGGGTTGGCCGCCGTCCCTTCAAACAGCGCAGCGTAGACGCTGCGGTCCACCCCCGCCGCCCCGTCCATCACCCACTGCCCGAACGTCGCCCACGCCCGCGCCGTGAATTCCGCGCCCTGCGCCAGCCGCATGTCGTTGCCCGGCCGCAGCCCGTCGCCCCAGTCGGTATAGGAAACGCCCATCGGCCCCAGCACGCGCGAGCGGAACCAGTGCACCGGCGACAGATCCAGCCCCGCGCCCTTCAGCTTCTCCGACAGAACCGCGCCGAATATCTGGAACGGCTCGGGCCCATAGGCGAACACCTCGCCCGGCGGATGCTCGGCCTCCGCATCGCGGGCCGCCTCGTCATAATTCGGCGGCCGCGCCGTCGGCCCGGCAATGCGGATGCCCGATGTCAGCGTCAGCAGATGCCGCGTGGTGATCGTCCGCAGCCCCGGATTGGCGCGCCAGCGATAGATCGCATCCTGCACAGGCTCGTCGATGTCGAGAAGGCCGTCCGCCTGCGCAGCCGCCGCCATGATCCCGGTAAAGCTCTTGGTGCCGGAGGCGAGCTGCCAGCCGCGATCCACCGCGCCGTCGCCGGGATAATCCTCGAACAGGATTTCCCCGCCGCGCATCACCAGCATCGAGACGCCATTGCTCTCGGCAGAATAATTGGCCGCAGCGGAGAACGGACCCGGCGCCTGCTGCGCCTCCGCCTCACGCGTCTCCCGCCGCCCGGCGCAACCCTGCGCGCCGGTCACTAGCACACCCGCCCCGATGCCGGAAATCACGCTCCGTCGCGAAGTCCCCATGACAAGCCTCCCAGCCCGCGTCATCGCGCGAACCTAACCTGCCTTTCCCTGAACGCGAACTGAACCTGGATCAGTCGCGCGTTTCAGTCCTCGGTTGACCCGAAATATTTCGATAATCTGAGGCCCTGCCCCTGATAGGTCGCATACGAGCCCTCGGCCCCATAGGGCACATCCGGCGGCGACGTCATCTTTTCGAACACCAACCGCCCCACGGGCTGTCCGTCCTCGAGAATGAACGGCACCTCGCGCGAGCGCACCTCCAGCACCGCCTTCCCCGACTTCTGCTTCACGCCGAAACCCGGATCGAAAAACCCCGCATAATGCGCCCGGAACTCGCCCAGCTCCGGCGCGATCGGCGCCATCTCCGCCGCCTCGTCCACCGGGATCACGATCTTCTCCTTCGACGCCAGGATGTAGAACTCGCCGGGATCCAGAACGATCTGCCCGCCCTGCGCCTTCACCGGCTCCCAGAAATCCTCCACCTGGTGCGCCGCGATCGCCTTGAGATCGACCACCCGCGAATGCCGCTTGGCGCGATAGCCCACCACATCGCCGTCGGTTGGATGCAGGTCGAGGCTGAACACCATCTCACGCGTCTCGGCCTTCGCGCCGCGCCGCACGCGCAGCTGCAGCAGCCGATCTCCCGTCCGCGCAAGGATCGAAAACGTCCGCGGCGAGATCTCCGCATAAAGCGGTCCTTTGTACCCCGCCGGCACCGCATCGAACGCCTGCCCATTATCCGCCACCGCGCGCACGAACACATCGATCCGCCCGGTCGAAGACTTCGGGTTCGCCGCCGCCGACAGATCCTTCGGCAGGCTCAGCTCTTCCAGCAACGGCACAAGATAGACGCACCCGGTCTCCAGCACCGAGCCGCCCGTCAGGTCCAGCGTGTGCATCACCATCGTGTCGTCCAGCCGGTCAGCCACAACTTTCTGCCCCGGCAGGAAACTGGCCCGCAGCCGGTAGGCCACCTCGCCCAGCCGCAGGTCGAGACTGGCGGGCTGCACCTGGTCATCCTTGATCGACGCGCTCGACGAGATCACGCCGCGATCCACCAGCCGCCGCAACTCATGATCCGGCAGCACGCCCTCGCCCATCGTCACCAGCGATGACGCGTTCGACGCCTTGCCGCCGGATGATTTCGCAGGCGTTGTAGGGCTCATGTCGACCTCGGCGGCGGCGCTAGAAACGAACGATGGTGATCGGCAAACGCGCTCATGGCCTCGCACGCATCGCGAAGCGATTGAAGATGTCGCCACCGCGCCGGATCGGACAACTCGGGCGCGGCGTCGTCCATGAAGGTCAGCGCCGTCGCCACCGCAATATCGGCATGCGTCAGGCGCTCGCCCTCCAGCCATTTGCTTGTCCGCCCGGCGGCCACAGCTTCCAGATGGTCCAGCACATCCTCGATCTGCGTCTTGCAGCGCTGCTCCCATGACGGCGTCGCCCGGTCATGGACGGCGCGCTCATAGACCAGCGCCACCATCTTCTCCGCCGCCCCGCCCGCCAGCGCACATACCTGCAGCACCCGCCGCCGCTCGACGCCCCGCTTCGGGCTCAGCCGCTTCTCATCCCCCGCCATCTCATCAAGCGTATCGAGGATGGCCAGCGTCTCGACCAGCACCGTGCCGTCATCCAGCACCAGCGTCGGCACGCGTCGCAGCGGATTGTACGCCGAAATTTCGTCTGCCTGGCGAAACACCGACCAGTCCTTGTGCTCGAACGCCATGCCATAGAGGTCCAGCGCAACCGCGACCCGCCGCACAAACGGACTATCAAACATCCCGATCAGAATCATGCCGACCCTCTCCAGCCCGCTGATTACCAGCCCAGGGCGCCCGGTACAGCCCGCGACAGGCCCTTATGGCCGAATTCTCGGCGCTCAGGGAGACACCGGCGCTTCCAACAAGCGCCTGATCGCTCTATGTCCCTGCCTTGCGTATAGGACAAACGAGCCCATGACCGGCAAAAAGCCAGAAATCGACGCCCGCAGCCTGAAACCAGCCACCAGACTGGTCCGGGGCGGTCTTGAGCGCTCGCCCTATGGCGAAACCTCCGAGGCGATCTACGTCACTTCTGGTTTCGTCTACGATTCACCGGAATCCCATGCCCGCCGCATGGCCGGCGACGAGCCCGGCTTCATCTACTCGCGCTACGCCAATCCCACCGTCCGCATGTTCGAGGAACGCCTAGCCCTGCTCGAAGGCGCCGAAGACTGCCGCGCCACCGCATCCGGCATGGCCGCGATCCACACCATGCTGGCCGCGCCCTGCAAGCCGGGCGACCGCATCGTCGCCACCCGCGCCCTGTTTTCCTCGTGCGTCTGGATCCTCCAGAACGTCATGCCGAAAATGGGCGTCGAGGTCACATGGGTCGACGGCTCCGATCTGAACCAGTGGGCGGCGGCGCTCGAAAAGCCCTGCCGCTTCACCCTCATCGAAACCCCGTCAAACCCGCTGCTCGACGCCGTCGACATGAAGGCCGTCGCAGATCTCACGCACGCGGCCGGAGGCGAACTCATCGTCGACAACGTCTTCGCCTCGCCAATCCTGCAAAAGCCGCTTGAGCACGGCGCCGACTGGGTCGTCTATTCCGCGACCAAGCACATCGACGGTCAGGGCCGCGTCCTCGGCGGCGCCATCCTCGGCCGTCAGAAGGCGATCGAGGACGAGCTCCAGCAATTCTATCGTCACACCGGCCCGTCCATGTCGCCGTTCAACGCCTGGACGCTCGTGAAGGGCCTCGAAACCCTCGAGCTGCGCGTCACCCGCATGTCCGAAAACGCAGCAAGGCTCGCCGACGTCATCGCCGACCACCCGGCGGTCGCCTCCCTGCGCTATCCCGGCCGTCCCGATCACCCCCACCACAACACCCACGCCGCCCAGATGACCGGCGGCGGCACGCTCATCGCCATGTCGATGAAGGGCGGGCAGGCCGCGGCGTGGAAACTGCTCGACAGCCTCCGCCTCGTCGACATCTCCAACAATCTCGGCGACGCCAAGTCGCTGGCCACGCATCCGGCCACCACCACCCACCGCTCGCTCAGCGAGGAGGACCGCGCCGCCATCGGGCTCGACGCTAGCTGGGTGCGGCTGTCGGTCGGCCTTGAAGACGCCGATGATCTCGCGGAAGATGTCCGCCAGGCGCTGGATGCCGCAGGGACGTAAGCATGTTGAGTAAGGTCGAGGACGCGCCGATGGAGACCGATTTGTCGTTCGAAGCCGAGACCGACGGCGTTCTCGTCCGCGTCTCCCCGCAATTCGTCGACGAGGAGAGCTCGCCCGAACGCAACCATTACGTCTGGGCCTACCACGTCGAGATCGAGAACCACGGCAGCCGCACGCTGAAGCTCGAAACCCGCCGCTGGTGCATCACCGACCGCGACGGCCGCGTGCAGGATGTCGAGGGCCCCGGCGTCGTCGGCCAGCATCCCGTGCTCGAACCCGGCGACCGCTTCGAATACATATCCGGCGCGCCGCTGGCTGCGCCTTCCGGCCTGATGTACGGCGCCTATTCGCTGTCAGACGAGAACGGCGACATCCACGACGTCCAGATCCCGATGTTCAACCTCGACAGCCCCTACGACCTGCGCCGCCCGAGCTGAGCTGACCTCGCTCAGACCGCCAGCAGCACGACGTCCGTATCGCCGAAATCGAAATCCCGCGCGGTTGCTTCCACGCGCGCGCCCGTGATCACGCCATTGTCGACCATCAGCATGAAGCGGCGCGAGCGCATCGCGCACGCATCGCTCGGCACTTCATAGACAAGGTCGAGCGCGCGCGAGAAGTCGAGCCCCGGGTCGGCGAAGAACCGCAGCCGCTCGTCCGGATCAACGCTCCGCCGCCACGTCTGCACCGCCTGCGGTCGGCTGCTCACCACGCAATTGATCGATCGCACGCCCGAGCGCATCAGCACGTCGGCGCGCATCAGCAGTTCGGGAATCTCATGCCCGTTGAAGATCGAAGCGGACGCATCCGGCAAACCGACAATCACGTGCCGGCCAACGCCCACGAGGTCGCAAAGATATACGGCGTCGCCCCCTCCCGGCCGGGAGTTGGTGACGGTCACGCGCGGCAGCTTCATGCCTTCAAGTGATCTACGCGGTTGCCCGGTCATGTGGACGGATTCCTTCCGTCACAGGATGAACCGGAAACCCTAACGAACGGTCATTATATCTTAAGCAATCAGCTCAATCCGCTCTCGAACGCGCTTAATTCGACGCCATAGCTGCGCCCGCAGAACTGGCATCCGGCCCGGATTGTCCCGTCCTTCTCCGCCAGCGACCGCACTTCATCGACCGTAAGGTTCGACAGGCTGCGCAGCAACGCATCTTCCGTGCACGTACACCGGTCGACGATCGGCTTGCCCGGCTCCAGCCGCACGCCGTCCTCGTTGAACAGCCGGAACAGCAGCCGCCCGGCCGAAAGGTCAGGATCCGCCAGCTCCACATCGCTCAGCGTCTCGAACAGGATCGAGGCGGTATTCCACTGCTCCGCCGTCTCGCCCCGCGCATCATCGCCCGCCACCTGCTGCAGCAGCGCCCCGCCCGAACGCCACCGCGTCGGCTTGCCCGGCTCGACGATCTGCCCGACCGCCAGGTGCACCCGCGTCGGGATCTGTTCGGACTGGTTGAAATACGCCTGCGCGCAATCCGCCAGCGTCGCGCCCTCCAGCGGCACGATGCCCTGATAGGGCGACTGGTCGGGATCATCCGGCGTCAGGATCATGCCCAAAACGCCCTTGCCGATCGCCTGCGGCACATGCGGACGACCGCCCTTGTTGACGGCCTCCAGAACGTCCCACTTTTCCTTGTCGATCCGCAGATAGCCGCGCAGCCCGCCATCCGAACGCGCCTCGGCCACCATCAGCGACACCGGCCCGTCGCCCTGCGCCTGCACGGTGATCTTGCCGTCAAACTTCAGCGACGCCGCGGACAACACGGCGAGCGTCAGCGCTTCGCCCAGCAAAGTGGCGGCCCATTTGGGATAATCATGCCGCTGCAGGATCGCATTCAGCGTCTCATCGCCCAGACGCACGATGCGCCCACGCACCGGCTGATCCTCGATCTGGAACGCGGCGACAAAGTCATCGCCCTCGCCCAACGGGTCATCCGGCAGCGCGGAAATCAGCTTGTTCTGGTCAGTCTTGTTCTGGTCTGTCATGGCCCGGCCAACATAGGCGCCCACACCGGCGCTTTCACCCCCTTCTTCACCCCCGCCGGCGCCAGCTCCGCAGCATCTCCTCCACCCAAGAAATGGGATGAGATGGCGCGGACCTCATCCTGAGCCTGTCGAAGGACGAGGTCCGTGACGGAGGGGCTCCATCAGCCCGCCATGTCCCATCAGCCTGGACCCCAGCCTCCGCTGGGGACGCGTCTCTTCGAGCCGCTTTGTCCGACCGAGGCGAGACGTGGGTCTCCCGTCCGTAATGAAGCCTGCCAGATATCACGCGCCCTATTGGAAGCCTGACCCTACACACGACCCCAGCGTCCCAAATGGAAGCGTGACGCTAGTCACGCGTCCCCAGCGGAGGCTGGGGTCCAGCAACAAAAAAGAGCCGGGCGCAGCCCGACCACACACCCCCAAACCCCTACGAAAACACCATTCCAGCACAGCCTTCTGCGCGTGCAGGCGGTTCTCGGCCTCGTCGAACACCAGCGACTGCTCGCCATCGATCACCCCGGCGTCGACTTCCTCGCCGCGGTGCGCCGGCAGGCAGTGCAGGAATTTCGCGCCGCCATTCGCCTTGCCCATCAGATCCTCGCTCACCTTGAACGCCGACAGCTCGGCCAGGCGCTTGTCCGCATCCTTGTCGCCCATCGAAACGAACGTATCGGCCACCACCACATCGGCGCCCGCAACCGCCTCGGCCGGATCGGAATAAAGATCGATCCGCCCCTGCTCGCCCCGGGCCCGCTCGACATCGGCGCCATTTGGCTCGTACCCGGCGGGCGTCCCGATCGCCAGCGAGAAGCCGAATTTCGGCGCTGCATGGATGAAGCTCGACACGACATTGTTGCCATCGCCCACCCAGGCGATCCGCGCGCCCTTCAGCTCCAGCCCATGCTCCTCCAGCGTCTGCAAGTCGGCCATGATCTGGCAGGGGTGCGACTTGTCCGTCAGCCCGTTGATCACGGGAATGCTCGCGGCCTCCGCAAAGGCGACGACGTCCTCATGCCGGTTGGCGCGGATCATCACCGCATCGACATAGCGCGACAGCACCTTCGCCGTATCCTCGACCGTCTCGCCGCGTCCGAGCTGCATGTCGCCCGCCTGCAGCACGATCGACGATCCGCCCAGCTGCCGGATGCCCATGTCGAACGACACCCGCGTCCGGGTCGACGATTTCTCGAACAGCATCGCCAGCGTACGACCCGCCAGCGGCGCATCGGAATCCACCGTCCCCTTCGGCAGACCCTTGCGCGCCGCCTTGCGCGATTTCGCGTTGTCGAGAATCGCCCGCAACTCCCCGGCCGGAACCGGCCAGAGATCCAGAAAATGCTTCGCCATGCCTTAGTCCCCCGGCCGCGAGATGATGTCGAAGAATTGCTTGTCGATGATGTCGACCGCCTGGCGGATCTCCTTCGACGTCGCCACCAGCGGCGGCGCAAGCCGCAGCACGTTGTTGCCCGCCGTCCCGATCAGCAGACCGCGCTCCATCAGCTTGGCGCGCAGCGGCATCGGATCCTGGCTCATCTTGATCCCGCGCAGCATCCCGGCGCCGGTAATGTCCTCGACCAGTTCCGGATACCGCCCCTTGAGGCTTTCCAGCGCCTGGGTCAGGTCTCCGGCCACGCGCTGCACGCCCTCGAAGAAGCCGTCGGCCAGCATCACGTCCAGCACCGCATTGCCCACCGCCATGGCCATCGGGTTGCCGCCATAGGTCGAGCCGTGCGTCCCCTTCGCCATCGCGCTCGCCACCTTGTCGGTGCACAGCGCCATGCCCAGCGGGAAGCCGCCGCCAATGCCTTTGGCCGCAGCCATGATGTCCGGCTCGGCGCCCTCGATCCACTGGTGGTGGAACAGCTTGCCGGTCCGCCCCGCGCCGCACTGCACCTCGTCATAGATCAACAGCACGCCGTTCTCGTCGCACAGCTTGCGCAGCCCCTGCAGGCACTGGTGCGGCACTTCCCGCACGCCGCCTTCGCCCTGCACCGGCTCGATCATCACCGCCGCAACGTCCGGCTTGGTGATCTCTTCCTTCAGCGCGTCATGATCGCCCCACTCCAGCGAGCGGAAGCCCTCCATGCGCGGACCGAAGCCCTCGCGATACTTCTCCTGCGCGCCGACATTGATCGCGCCCATCGTCCGGCCATGGAACGACCCATGGAACGAGATGAAGCCGATCCGCTCCGGCGCCCCGTTCGCCCACTGCCAGCGCCGCGCCAGCTTCAGCGACAGCTCGATCGCTTCCGACCCGGAATTGGTGAAGAACGCCTTGTCGGCAAAACACTCAGCGCAATACCGCTCCGCCAGCCGCTCCTGTCCCGGAATCCGGAACATGTTCGACAGATGCCAGATCTTGTCGGCCTGCTCCTTGAGCGCGTTGACGAGATGCGGATGGTGGTGCCCCAGCGACGTCACCGCGATGCCACCGATGAAGTCGAGATACTCCTTGCCCTTGTCGTCCCACACGCGCACGCCTTCGCCTCGTTCCAGCACCACCTGCGCAGGGCTGTAAACGGCAAGAATGGCGTCGCTCATCGGCTTGTCTCCTTTTGCGCCGAACGTAACACGGGATCGTTCTAGTCAAGAAAGGCGCGGACAATTGGACCGCACGGCCCCCAAGTCAATGGCCGGAACACGCCCTCGACCCAACACCGCCGTCATCCCGGGGCGCACAGCGAACCCGGGATCCGGAAACCCGCTCCGACCCAACCCGCCGCCAATGCCGCACCGATCACAGCCCCAACTCCTCCCCCTGAAGGGGGAGGTGGCCCAAGGGGCCGGAGGGGGCCAAACCACAACCTTTCCTTCACCCCCACCCCACAAACTCCCACAATGTCCGACGCCGCCAACAACTACGTCTACATCCTCGGCGCGCTCACCGACGCCGGCCCCGTCACCTATGTCGGCTGGACCACCGACCTCGACGCGCGCCTCGCCCGGCACAATGCCGGTGCCGGCGCCAAGTCGACGCGCGGCAAGGTCTGGATCCTGCTCTACGCCGAACGCTGCGCCTCGAAGTCCGAAGCCATGAGCCGCGAACAGCACCTCAAGCGCGACAAGCCCTTCCGCGCCCGCCTGCGCGCCACCTGCCTCGCCGCCTGATCCTGCCCGGCCTGACGTTCAGCTCAACCCGCGCCTAGTCCGGCTGCGCATCGCTTCGCAGCATCATCCGGCTCACCGTATTGGCCTCGACCGCCTCGTCAGCCCACAACAGGTCGTCCCATCCCTTGCGCGCATAAAGCTCGGTCTGGTCGGAGTAGTGCGGCGATGTCGGATCGGTCGACTGCGAATAGGTCAGGATGCCCTCGCTCTTCGGCCCGTCATCGGTGAACTCGACGACATAGATCCAGCTCGCGCCATGCTGGATCGACGTCCACCCCTTCTCCGCCTCCAGAAGTGTGATGACATTGAACACGCCATGCGTCCCCGGCCCGCCATGGATCGGAATACGCTTGCCGTTGCGCGTCTCCGCCTGCACATCCCCCAGCCGCGCATCCAGCGGAATGTCCAGCTCGCGCAGCTTCGTCACCGCGCTCTCAAGCGCCGCCAGCACTTCGGGGTCGGCAATGTCCAGCGTGTTGGGCGTATAGACCGGATCGGCCGCATCGAACGGTACCTTGAACTTCAGCCCGCCTGCATCGGCGAACATGTGAAACAGGTGCGCCCCGCGGCTGTCGAGGTTCACCTTGAGGTCCCAGTCGTTGAGCACCGCGCAGGCCTCGCCCAGCTCCGTCTTGCCGTGATCCTTCACCGCGATCTCGCACAGGTTCACGAGATCATCGCGCACCAGCTCGCCGCCGAAATGCCGATCGGAATACATCACCTCCTGCATCGACTTCAGGTCGAACTTCGGCTGGCCAAATCCGTCCGACCCGGAAATCCGCCGCTCCACCTGCTCGTGCGCCGCCCGCGTCCTGAGGCTGCGCTCCGTCGCCTCGTCGCCGAACACAGGCGAATAGCCGGTCAGCGGCGCATACATGTTGGTGAGCCAGTAGCTGTCGTTCGACTGCAGCACATAGTCGGTCCGGAACTGGTGCGGCGTCCGCCCCCCCCGCAACGCCCGCCTGCGAGAATCCGCATCGCTCGCCCAGTCGCACGCCGCGCGCGACCCGTCGAGCACCGCGATGCGATCCTCCGCCCACATCGTCTTTGCGAGTTCCGACTTCGTGCACATCGCCGCCAGTTCCGGCGACACGTTCGGGATCATGCCGAGATCGCCGTACAGCGCCTCGCCGCTGGAATCGACCGCCGTCGAATTGAACCGGAACGACTGATACTTCGCCAGCGCCGCCTTCATCTCGCGCACGCTGCCCGCGCGCCACACCGCGATATACTGGTCCGGATCGCGCAGCCCCACCTCAACATCGCGCAGCGCAAACGCGCGCTCCGACGTCCACGGCATCGACTCCGTCTCGACCACCTTGCCCCAACGCGTCGAATAGAGCGTCCGCGTCTCTTCGGTCAGCGCGCCGTCGCGCAGCACCGAAACGCTCACCTCCTCGCGCTCCATCGGAACCCAGGCGCCCTCATAGAGATACTGTGTCGGATCGGCCGGGTTCAGCGTCAGCTCGTAATATCCCGTCCGCCGCGCCGTCGAGACGGTGTTGGTCCACGCCAGGTTTTCCGTATGCCCGATGCGGATCATCGGCATCCCGATATAGCTCATGCCGACAATGTTGATGTCGCCGGGAATAATGAAGTGCGTGCGGTAGAACCGGTTCACACCATCCCACGGATAGTGCGGATTGCCCAGCAGCACGCCGCGCCCGCCCTTGGTCATCTCGCGGCCGATTGCATAGGCGTTCGATCCGATCCCCACCTCGTCGAACACGATGTCCGCCGGCAAGCTCGCCTGCTGCAGGCCATCGGGCGGCGCCGCCTTCGTGGTCGGCGCAAACTGCCAGTTCACCGTCTGGCCGACATACATGTGCCGCCACCAGTCCAGCGCACTGATCTCCCGCACCCATGGCTGGCCCGAACAGCGCGGATCGGAAATGTTCGCAACGCCCGTCTCGCGAATGTACTTGTTGATCCCGGCGGCATACCCCTCCGCCAGCCTGCGCGCCTCTTCACTCGGCGTGTCCGCAGACCCAGCCGGCCCCGCCAGCAGCGCCTCGACCCGGCCCGATGCAATCACCCGCTGGTGATAGATGTCGCTGTCGATATTCTCGCCGTCTTCACCCGGCCCAAGAAACCGCGCGCGCTCGCCGGCCACCGTCAGCAGCCGGTCCATGATCTCGCAGAGATTGTCCTCCGCCGACGCATACCCAAAGCCAAAGCCGATCCCGCCCATGTCGTCGGCCTTGATATGCGGCACGCCATAAGCCGTGCGCCGCACCTCGGCAGTGAAATCCGGCTCGACCGTCGGCGCGTTTTCCGTCGGGGCCCCACCGCCGCTCGCACACCCCGCCAGCCCCAGCACCACACAAGCCCACACACCACGCCGCACCCACATGCCGCTCTCTCCCTCATGATCTTTCCCGAACCCTACCACGATCACCCCAAGAGTCCGCCCCAACCCGGCCAACCCCGTCACCCTACCCCGTCTCACCCTCGCTCCCTCCAGCACCGGTCCGTCTCGCCCCTGGACCCCAGCCTACGCTGGGGACGCGTCTCTTCGAGCCACTCTGACGAAAGGACGTCATCACATGTCAGCTCTGTTCGAGTGAGAAGACCTCAGGCCAGGAAGCGTGACGCATGTCACGCGTCCCCAGCGTAGGCTGGGGTCCAGTCCAACAGAAAAAGCCGGGCGCAGCCCGACGATCTGTCCATCAGGAAAACCGGCGAGACGTCCGCCAGAACGGCAAATCCCCAAATCCTGTCCAACACCCCACAGCCACCCGCATCATGCCCTGCACATGAAAACGGCCCCAACATCACAGCACGACCACAACCCGACGCTCGACCGCGTCCGGGCGCTGATCGCGTTGATGCTGCAATTCCTCGAAGACCCCAGCCGACACCTCGACCTCGAACGCCTCTTCGCCGAAGCCGAGCAGCTCCTCGCCCGCCTCACCTTCGAAACCGCCGCAAGGATCGCCGGACGCCTAGACCTCCTCGACACCCACGAAGCCTACATCGTCAGCAACAGTCGAACCTTCGAAATCCGCGTCCGCCTGAAACCCAGCGCACTCCACCCCCACCACCGCATCATCCTCAACCGCCGCCGCACATCGCGCATCGCGCAATACCGCCGCGCCATCGGCCGCCGCACCCGCTTCTCGCGCAAGCTCACCTACCTCTATTTCCGCAACCAACGCCGCAGCTATGGCGGGCGCTTCGCACGCCACGCAGCAAGCGCCGCCCCAACATCCCACAGCCCATCCCGCATCGCGGCGCCGCCCTAATCACCGTCATTCCGGGCGGACCCCGGACTTGATCCGGGGGCAGACCCGGAACCCAGTCCTCGAAGCAACTTCCCATGGCTGGGTTCCGGATCGGCGCGGCTGCGCCGCTTGTCCGGAATGACACGGCTGTCTGGCAACAGATCGAACACCCCGCCCCCAATGCTCCGCCAGCCACGCTGCGCGGAGGCGCCGCCGCATCCCCGCCAAATCCGCCTGCATGCGCAACTTTCCAGACCCCTCATGCGCTCTATGATAACTACCAGCAGGCCGGCGCCGATGACGGGCGCGCCGCGCCGCCGCATCAGGAGGGCGATCATGAACATCACCACCGGCGCAGCACGTCTGCGCGCCATCATCCCCGGCGCAGTCTTTCTCGCCGCCGTCGCATGCGCCAGCGTCAACTCCACGCCGGACGCGCCGGTCATCCTCCCTGCCGAACGCCAGCAGGCCGCCCAGCAACACCCGCAGATTCTCGCCGAGTTCGGCGGCGAATACCAAAGCCCCGCATCCGACTACGTCGCGCGCATCGGCGCGCAGACCGCCGCAGCCGCAGGCGTCCCTGGCCAGTGCAACTTCACCGTCATCAACACCGACGTCATCAACGCCTTCGCCGTGCCCGGCTGCTACATCTACATCACGCGCGGCCTCCTCGCCGTCATGAACTCCGAAGATGAGCTTGCCTCCGTCCTCGGCCACGAGGTCGGCCATGTCGTCGCCGACCATTCCGACCGCCGCGCCAACCGCGGCACCATCGCCGGCCTCGGCGCGGTGCTGGTCGGCGTCCTCTCCGGCTCAGGCGAATTGATGAACGCGGCGGGACAGGCCGCGCAGGTCTGGACCCTCGGCTATTCCCGCGACCAGGAATACGAAAGCGACGATCTCGGCATCCGCTACATGCTCGCCAACGGCTACAACCCCTACGCCGCCGCCGACATGCTCGCGGCCCTTGGCGCCGCTTCCTCCCTCGACGCCCTCACCAAGGGCCGCGACGACGCCGAAGCCATTCCCGAATGGTCGCGCACCCACCCCTTGTCGGAAAACCGCGTCCAGCGCGCCATCGCCAACGCCAATGCGTCCGGCGTCCCGCCCACGGCGCGCGCCGAAACGATCGCGCCCTTCCTCGCCGCCACCGACAACATGATCTATGGCGACGATCCCGAGCAGGGTTTCATCCTCGGCCGCACCTTCGCCCACCCGACGCTCAAGCTCGCCTTCGAAGCGCCGCAGGGCTTCTCGCTCACCAACTCGCCGCAGGCCGTCCTCATCACCGGCCCCAACAACCAGCGCGCCATGTTCTCCGGCGGCCAGCTGCAGGGCGACATCAGCCAGTACACGCGCACCGTCCTGCAGAACTTCCTCGGCGAGGCGCAGGCGCAGGTCGGCCAGATCCAGCTCACCGACGTGCACGGCTTTCAGGCCGCACGCCTCCCGGCCCGCGTCCAGAATTCGCAAGGCCAGTTCGTCGATGTCGCCGTCACCGCCTACCGCTTCCGCCCGGAATCGGCCTTCCACTTCATCACGCTGGCTCCGGCAAACGGCGGGCAGGATTTCGCATCGCTCCTGTCATCGTTCCGCGGCCTCTCGGATGCAGAAGCCGCAGCCCTCAGGCCGCGCCGCATCGATGTCGTCACCGTCGGCGCGCGCGACACGGTCGCATCGCTCTCCAGCCGCATGGCCTTCGACAGCTACCAAGAAGAGCGCTTCCGCGTCATCAACGGCCTAACGCCAGACCAGACGCTTCAGGCCGGACAGCAGGTCAAGATCGTGGTGTTCGGAACCTAGGCCTTCAGCTTCCAGCCCGACCGGAACAGCATCCAGCACGCCGCGCACAGAACCAGCGTGATCGCCGCGCAATAAAGCGCGCCCAGCATCAGGTCGCCTTCATGATTGCCGGTGAACGCATACCGGAAGCCGTCGATCATGTGGAAGAACGGGTTCCAGTGCGACAGGCCCTCGAACGGCGCGCCCAGCCGGCTGATCGGATAGAACGTGCCGGACAGCATCGTCAGCGGCATGATGACGAAGTTCTGCACCGCAGCCATGTGGTCGAACTTGTCCGCCCACACACCGCCGATGAGACCGATGGCGCCCATGAACAACCCCGCGACCAGCGGGTAGTAAATCAGCGCCCACAGCGACTCGACGCGGAACGGCGTGATCTGCAGAACCCAGATCGTCACCATCGCCACGATGCCGACGAGAACGCCGCGCACCACGGCGCCGGAAAGAAATCCGACCGTCAGCTCAAGCGGCGATAATGGCGGCATCAGGAAATCAACCGCATTGCCCTGCACCTTGGCGATGATCACGGAGGAAGACGTGTTCGCGAATGCATTGTTCAGCATCGCCATCATCACCACGCCGGGCGCGAGAAAGGCTTCGAATGTCACACCGCCAACGCCCGCCGATGTCGATTGCGGAAACGCCAGCTTGAAGACGACCAGCATCAGGAGGGCGGAGACGACCGGCGCAAACAGCGTCTGCATGCCGACTTTCCAGAACCGCTTCACTTCGCGCTTGCACAGGGTCCACAGACCGACCCAGTTGGCCGCGCCGAACTTTCGCGGCGGCTGGAACGCCGCAGCTTCCATGATCGGCTTCTTTACAGTCTGTTCCATGCCCGGCCTCTTGCCCGCTGCCCGCCCCTCTCCAGATCGGCGCATCGTCCCCAACTTGCAACCACCCTCGGGTCCGAGCGGACTCACTTCCGCCATAACCGTATGTCCGTATGCGACCGATTGACTCGGGTGCTTGTTAATAAGCGCAAGATATTGATTAACCTGTTAGCAATGACAGCAGTATATTGCGTGTCGAACACGCCCAGCTACTATCCCTAGACAGATTGGGGCGAGGGCCTGGGCACGGTTATCTACATCTAGTGTGTTGAGTGTAGACGATTCCGTAAGAGTCTGGGACTTCGCGGCTGAGGAGAACTTCCCCATGGGCTGGACTGAAGAACGCGTAGCAGAACTCAAGAAACTCTGGGCCGAAGGCCACAGCGCCAGTCAGATCGCCAAGCGGCTCGGCAACGTCACGCGCAACGCGGTGATCGGCAAGGTGCACCGTCTTGGCCTCTCCGGCCGCGCCACGCCGTCGCGCCCGGTCAAGCGTCCGCCTCGTCTGGCCCGTCCGAAGCCGCAGCACGTCGCCCGCCAGGCCGGAACCGCCTCCTCCGCGCCGGCGCAGAGCGCCCCGCAGGAAGCTGCGCCCCCGCCGGTCATCCGCGAGGTCAACGTCGAACCCCAGCGCCTGCCAAATGGCGAGATGGTCACCGTCCTGACGGTCAAGGACACGATGTGCAAATGGCCGGTCGGCGATCCTGCTGATCCCGCCTTCGGCTTCTGCGGCCACCCCACGCACGATGGCGCGCCCTACTGCACCGAACACGCCCGCCTCGCCTTCCAGCCCGCCCGCAAGCGCGAGCGCAAGGCCCGCGAACTCGACTACATCCAGCGGCTCGCCGGCTGATCCAGCAGGCCTGACCAGTGGATAGAAAAGGGCTGCAGGGAAACCTGCAGCCCTTTTCAGTTCTCGAATACTTGAAGTCGGAAACACCTCAGACGTTCAGCGCATATCCCGCCGACCGCACCGTCCGGATCGGGTCTTCGCCGCCAACTTTCAACAGCGCCTTGCGCAGCCGGCCGATATGAACATCGACGGTCCGCGTCTCGACATAGACGTCCGAGCCCCAGACCGCATCCAGCAATTGCTCGCGCGAAAACACCCGGCCGGGATGCTGGATGAAATGATCGAGCAGCCGAAACTCGGTCGGCCCCAGATGGATTTCATCGCCGTTGCGCACCACCCGGTGCGCCGTCCGGTCCAGAATGATGTCGCCGATCTCGACCTTGTCCTCGGCCAGCGCCGGACGGATCCGCCGCAGCACAGCCCGCATCCGCGCCGTCAGCTCGACCATCGAGAACGGCTTGGTCATGTAATCGTCAGCGCCGGTATCGAGGCCGCGGATGCGGTCGGCCTCTTCCGTCTTCGCCGTCAGCATGATGATCGGCACGTTGCGCGTCACCGATTTCGATCGCAGCCGCCGGCAGACCTCGATGCCGGCAAGCTTCGGCAGCATCCAGTCCAGAACGATGATGTCCGGCTGGCGCTCCTCGACCATCAGGATCGCGTCCTCGCCATCTCTGGCGACTTCGACCTCATACCCGTCCTTCTCAAGATTGTACTTGATGAGCTCCACCAGCGGCAGTTCGTCTTCAACAACGAGGGCGAACGGACGGGTGGTCGAACGGGAATTCACGCGGGGCGCTTCAGCTGTCGCTAAGGGCATCAACTTTTGGCCTTTCGCTCGTCAATGGATTGCCGGTCACGAGGAAGTGGATTTCCTCAGCAATATTCGTGCAATGATCGCCAATCCGTTCGAGGTTCTTGGCGACGAACAACAGGTGCGTGCAGCCCGTGATCGTCCGCGGATCTTCCATCATGTAGGTCAGCACTTCCCGGAACAGCGACGTGTAGTGCTCGTCGACTTCCTCGTCGCGTTCCCACACCTGCACGGCAGCCTCGCGATCCATGGCCGCGTAGGCGTCCAGCACGCGCTTCAGCTGCGCGATCACCACCCGGCCCATGCGGCTGACGCCGTTCAGCGCCGCCGGCACATGCGTGCCATCGAGAATCTTGGTGCGCTTTGCGATGTTCTTCGCAAGGTCCCCGGTACGCTCAAGGTCTGCAGCGATCTTGAGCGCGGCGATCGTCTGGCGCAAATCGTTCGCCAGCGGCTGTCTCAGCGCCAGCAAGCGGTGGATCTTCTTCTCGACCTCAACCTGCAGATCGTCGATCTGGACGTCGCGCGCCACAACTGTATCCGCCAGCGAGGTGTCCTGATCTACAATCGCCCGCAACGCGTCAGTCAGAAGATCTTCGGCCAGGCCGCCCATGCGGGCGAGATCGCCGGTCATCTGCTCGAGGTCCTGGGAAAAGGCGCGTACTGTATGGTCCATGACGTCCTAGCTCCGCTGCACCGCCGCACGGGCGGGCCGACTAACCGAACCGCCCCGTAATATAGTCTTGTGTGCGCGAATCCTGCGGATTCGTGAAGATCGTTTCCGTATCATTCGCCTCGATCAGCTTGCCCAGGTGGAAGAACGCGGTGCGCTGCGAGACACGCGCGGCCTGCGCCATCGAGTGCGTAACGATCACGATACAGTAATTGGAGCGCAATTCGTCGATCAGTTCCTCGATCTTGGCAGTGGCGATGGGGTCCAGCGCCGAGCACGGCTCGTCCATGAGAATGATGTCGGGATTCACCGCAATCGCGCGGGCGATGACCAGGCGCTGCTGCTGCCCGCCGGACAGTCCGGTGCCCGGCTGGTTGAGACGGTCCTTGACCTCTTCCCACAGCCCGGCCTTCTCGAGCGAGGTCTGCACCACCTCTTCCATCTCGCTCTTGGTCTGGGCGAGGCCATGAATGCGGACGCCATAGGCGACGTTGTCGAAGATCGACTTGGGGAATGGATTGGGCTTCTGGAACACCATGCCGACCCGCGCCCGCAACAAAACGGGATCGATCGACTTGTCGTAAATGTTCTCGCCATCGATCTCGATCGCGCCGGTCATCCTGCAACCGTCGATGGTATCGTTCATCCGGTTGATCGAACGCAGGAAGGTCGACTTGCCGCAGCCCGAAGGGCCGATCAGCGCCGTGACCGACTTTTCGCGCACGCCCAGGCTGACATCGAACAGCGCCTGCTTGTCGCCATAGAAGATCGAGACGTCCTTCGCGTTGATCTTCGTCGGCGCTTCGGCTGGCGCTTTCGCAGCCGCCTCGCGCTGTGCAGCCTCAATGCCCACTGAATCCATCCGGTTCATGTCTGCCTCTGCACAGCCTGCATAGCCAGTCCGGCGCCATGCATCATCGCGCATCCGCGCGCTCGCACCCTGCCGAACCCCGATGTATCGCCTTGACGAACCGAGTCGACACCCAAACCGCTAGCGCGCTTCTATGCGCCTTTATTGACAGACTTGTGACGGCTTGGGAACTCGCCCACCCGAATCCCAGATTCAGTCAATTTGTCGCTGATTTCCCTGCCGAAGCGGCTGAATCGCCGGGCTCGCTCTCCCCCGCCGCAGGGGATGCGGCCTCGGTCCCGCCGATGCCCTCGGGGCGCGGCTGCGGGATCACCACGCCGAATGCCGATCCGCGCCCGACCTCGCTCTCGACCAGAAATTCCCCGCGATGCCGGGCGATGATGTGCTTGACGATCGCAAGCCCCAGGCCGGTTCCGGGCCTCAGCCCCCGCCCCTGATCGACCCGGTAGAACCGTTCGGCTAGGCGCGGCAGGTGCTGGCGCGATATGCCGGGCCCCTGATCGCTCACCCGCAGCGCGACGAACGCCCCGCGCGTGTCAGTGACATTGGTCGCAATCGACATGCGCCCTGCTTCAGGCCAGCGACGTCCGGCAAACCGGATCGCCTCGCTCATCGACAATCCGCCGCGCACGTCGATCTCGACCGAACGCCCCTCGTCGGAATACTTGATGGCGTTGTCGACAAGGTTCTGAACCACCTGCGTCAGCTCGCTGCCGACGCCTACCACGTGCAGCTCGTCGTCAGTGCCCGACAGGCTCAGGCTGACATCCCGCGCCCGCGCCACCGGCAGCATGGCGTCGGCGACCTCCCCGGCGGTGGCGGCGAGGTCCGCAACCGAGTCAGGGGGGCGGTGCTCGTTCAGCTCGATGCGCGACAGGGACATCAGGTCATTGATTAGCCCGCCCATGCGCTCGGCCTGCGCCTCCATGATGTCGAGAAAGCGATCCCTCGCCTCGGGATCGTCGCGGGCGGAGCCTTTCAACGTCTCGATGAACCCGGCCAGCGAAGTCAGCGGCGTCCGCAGCTCGTGGCTGGCGTTCGCAAGGAAATCGACGCGCGCAAACTCCGACCGCTTGATCTCGGTCAGGTCGTGCATCGTCACCAAGACGCCGCGGCTGTCATGGGTAACAATCGGAGCCGCCACGCCGGTGAAATGGCGATCCGTCTCGTCACGCATCACCAGATCGAACAGCCGCGCCTTGTCCTCTCGCCGCACGGCGGCAACGCTCTCCAGAAGCTCGGGACGCCGGACAACCATAGACAGCAGCGGCTCGGGCGCCACGAAGCGGAATTCCCGGCGCGCGGCCGCGTTCGCCGTCTCGACCCTGCCCTGCTCGTCTATGTACATAGCGGGCTCGGGCAGCGCGTCGATCATCGCGGCGCGAAACCCCTTTTCGCTCGCCGTCCTGAGCGCGCGCTCATCCTTGGCGGCGCGCTCGTCGTCCTCCCGGAAGCTGGCCCCTGCGATATCCGATGTGCCGTTGAGGTAGATGATACCGAACACGACGATCACGCCGCCGGCGATCACCGCGGCCAGCAGGCTGATTTCCCCCACAAGCCAGATGCCAGCCAGCACCGCGAACACGGCGCCCACGAGAAACGTCATGTCCAGCCGTCTCTGCGCATGGGACCGCTCTGCGCTCGTAGGGCCGCGATGATCGCGACCGCCGCCGCGGGACTGTTCCTGCCTGGCCATGTTCGACGACTAGTCCATCCGGGATATGTTGACTAATTCCATCGGTGACCCAAGATCGCCGACAAGTGAAGCGCTCGATGCTCCGCTCGTTCGCGCCGAAAAGTCGAAGGATTTCGTCATGCGCACCTACCTCGCCGTCACCGCTGTCGCGGCGGTCCTCGCCAGCGCATGCACGCCCGCCGATAACAGCGAAACGCCGGCCGAGGAAGCGTCGGCCCAGATCGGCGCCTGGGGCATCGACACCGCGCAGATCGATGCTGACGTCAGGCCGGGCGATGACTTCTTCGAGTACGTCAACGGCAAATGGCTCGCCACGTTCGAGATCCCCGCCGACAAGTCACGCTACGGCGTGTTCGACGAACTCCGCGACCAGTCCGAGGAAGACGTCCACGCCATCGTGACCGACGTGATGGCGGAAAGCGCCGCCGCCGGCTCCACCGAGCAGAAGGTCGGCGATCTTTATGCAAGCTGGATGGATGAAGCGACGGTCGAAGCGCGCGGGCTAGAGCCCCTGCAGACGAAGCTGGCGGAAATCGAAGCCATTTCCAGCACGTCCGACCTGCAGCGCATGTTCGGCAAGATCGACTACAGCGCGCCATTCACGATCTCGATCCTGCCGGACCCGGCCGACACGACCCGCTACACCATTTCCATCGACCAGTCCGGACTGGGGATGCCCGACCGGGATTACTACCTCGCAGAAGGCGACCGCTTCGAGACCTATCGCACAGCCTACCGGGATTACGTCGAGCGGATCTTCGAACTGCTCGGTGACGCCGAACCCGCCCTGTCGGCTGCAGCCGTCATCTCGCTGGAGAACGAGATCGCTGGTCACCACTGGACCCGCGAGCGCAGCCGGAACCTCGAAGAGTCCCTGAACGCCGTGACGCGCGCGGAACTCGATACGCTGGTCCCCGCGATCGACTGGGACATCGTCCTTGCCGAAGCCGGCGTACCGGACATCCAGACGCTGATTCTCGCTGAAATTTCCGCGATCCGCGATTCCAGCGCCCTGATCGACACCGTGCCGCTCGAAACCTGGAAAACCTATCTGCGCTTCCACATCGCTTCGACCTACGCCGCCTACCTTCCTGCGGCCTTCGACAACGCCAGCTTCGACTTCTACTCGAAGACGATCCGCGGGATCGAGGAGCAAAGGGAACGCTGGAAGCGCGGCGTCACCCTCCTGGACCTCTATATCGGCGAGGGCCTCGGCGAGCTTTACGTCGACCGCCACTTCCCGCCGGAAAACAAGGCCCAGATGGATGAACTGGTCCGCAATCTCCGCGCATCGCTGAGGACGCGCCTCGAAGGCCTCGAGTGGATGGATGACGAGACGCGTACAGCGGCCCTCACCAAACTCTCAACCTTCGAGCCGCGCATCGGCTACCCGGACACATGGCGCGACTATAGCGGCCTGACCGTCGAACCCGACAAGCTGTTCGAAAACGTCGAAGCCGCGCGCCAGTTCGAGTGGAACCGCCAGCTATCCAGAATCAACGATCCGGTTGATCGGGCCGAGTGGGAGATGAACCCGCAGACCGTCAACGCCTACTACAACCCGTTGATGAACCAGATCACCTTCCCTGCAGCCATCCTCCAGCCGCCCTTCTTCGATCCCAACGCCGATCCGGCGGTGAACTATGGCGCGATCGGCGCCGTCATCGGTCACGAGATCGGGCACGGGTTCGATGATCAGGGCCGGCAATTCGACGAGTCCGGCACCTACCGCAACTGGTGGACGGCCGAGACCGACGCCAAGTTCAAGGCGGCCACCGACCGGTTCGCGGCCCAGTACGACAGCTATTGTCCGTTCGAGGACACCTGCGTGAACGGCCGGCTGACGATGGGCGAAAATATCGGCGATCTCGGCGGGCTCGAAATGGCCTACACCGCCTACCAGCTGTCCCTGAATGGCGAGGAAGCGCCCGAAATCGACGGATTCACCGGCGACCAGCGCTTCTTCATGTCCTGGGCCCAGGTCTGGCGCGCGCTCCAGCGCGAGGACGCCGCCCGCGCGCAGATCCTCACTGACCCCCACTCCCCGGCCAAATACCGCGTCAACGGCGTCGTCCGGAACATGGACGCCTGGTACGAGGCGTTCGACGTCTCGTCCGAGGCCGAATTGTACCTGCCGCCGGAAGAACGCGTCCGGATCTGGTAGCGGTTTGACTGGCGGTTCCGTGCCGCCAGCGGCCCAACCCGTCGCAGCGCCGGGCCGTCGCATGGACTTAACCGGCGAATTTTGCTCTATCCGGGCCAGATTACGTGGTGAGAGGCGTCACAGATGTCAGGCAAGGTCGTAACCGTATTCGGGGCATCCGGCTTCGTCGGCCGCCAGGTCGTGCGCGCCCTGTGCCGTCAGGGCTGGCGTGTCCGGGCTGCGATGCGCCGCCCGCATATCGCCGGCGACCTCAAACTCTCAGGCGACGTCGGACAGGTTCAGCTCTTCCAGGCCAATGTCCGCAACCGCGACTCGGTCGCCCGGGCCCTGGAAGGCGCTGACGCCGCCATCAACCTCGTGGCGCTGCTCTACGAAAGCGGTTCACAGACCTTCTCTGCAGTCCAGGTCGAGGGCGCGCGCAACGTCGCCGAACTGGCGGCGGAAGCCGGCGTCTCGCGCTTCGTGCTGGTGTCGGCCATCGGCGCATCTGCTGACTCGCGCTCGCACTACGCGCGAGCCAAGGCGGAGGCCGAAAAGGCTACACTCGAGGCCATCCCCGAGGCCGCCATCCTGCGCCCTTCAATCATCTTCGGACCGGAAGACGGCCTGATCACGCGCTTCGCCGAGATGGCGCGTCTCACCCCCGCCCTGCCGGTGATCGGCGGCGGCTCAAGGTTCCAGCCAGCCTATGTCGGCGACGTGGCGGAAGCCGTTGCAAATGCTCTGGAAAACCCTGCAACCGCCGGAAAAATCTACGAACTCGGAGGCCCCCGCGTCTACACGATGCGGGAGATCATGAAATTCACGCTCGACCAGATCGATCGCCCCCGCATGCTGATCCCCGTCCCGTGGCTGATCGCCTCCCCGCTGGGCTATACGATCGGATTGCTGTCCAAACTGAACCCCTTTGGCGGGCCGCCCCTCACAGGCGATCAGGTCCAGTTGCTGCGCGAAGACAACGTTCCGTCTGACGAACTCCCGGGATTTGCCGAACTCGGCGTCACCGACCTCGAAACACTCGAAGCGATCGCCCCCACGTACCTGTGGCGGCACCGGCCCTACGGTCAGTTTCACGCCCAGGCGCCGGACGAGGTGTCGCGCGCCGACACCTGACGGGCGTTTTCCTTGTCCTTTGCATGGCCCGCGGCCTAACCTGCCCCGACGAAACGGGGAGCGGTGGGCAATGGATATCGATTATGCAGGCATGCACGCTGGCGTGCTGACAGCCTGGTTCTTGATCGCGACGGCCGCTGGCTATCTCGCCCGCCGGGTCACACGCGGACGGTCGCTGCTTGGGCTTTGGGGCGATGCCGCAATCGGCCTCGTAGGCGTATTCCTGGTGGGGACGTTGTTCCGGGCGTTCGATTTCGATCTCGCCGTGATGATCTTCTCCTGGGCGCCGGACAACTTCGACCTCGCGATCTGGCTCGACATCGCAACAACGGCGATCATCGGCGCCTTGCTGCTTCGAGCCATCCTGAGGGTCTTTGGCGGCGCGCGATCCTAGAGGAAGTTCAGCGCGATCAGGCCGCCGGTTCCAACCACAATTCTCCACCAGCCGAAGGGTGCGAATCCGCGCTTCTGGACAAAGTCCAGCATGTATTTGACGACCACCAGGCCAAATACAAACGAGGCGACAAATCCAACAGCGATGATGCCCAGGTTATCGTTCGTGAGCGCGTCCCGGCTCTCCCAGAAGTCGAGGACGAACGCCCCGACCATGATGGGAATCGCCATGAAGAATGAAAACTCCGCCGCCGCGCGCTTCGAAACGCCGATCAGCATCGATCCGACGATGGTGGAGCCCGAGCGCGAGACGCCCGGAACGATCGAGAGGACCTGGAACAGGCCGATGATCAACGATTTCGACAATGGAAGCGCCATCGCGTCCTCCTCGGTCGGCGTCGGCGCCGTCCTGTCGATGACGAGCAGTATGACGCCACCGATAATCAGCGACCAGCAGATCAGTTGCGGGCTGTCGAACAGGAACGTCTTGATGAAGTCGTGCAGCAATGCGCCCGCGATGAAGGCCGGAATGATGGCGATGATTACGGACAATGCGAAACGACGCGAGGCCGGGTCGCTGGGCAGCGTAACCAGTACATTCCACAGACGGCCGAAATAGATGACGACAACCGCGAGAATCGCGCCGAGCTGGATCATCACCGCGAAGGTATCCCAGAATGGGTCATCGAGCCCCAGCGCCATCTGAGTGAGCAGCAGGTGGCCAGTGGACGACACGGGAATGAACTCGGTGAGCCCCTCCACCGGGCCGAGCAGAAAGCGCCTGCAGGATTGTCTCGCTGTCCATCTTGACCCCGGTCTGGCTGGAATTTGACTACGTCAGAGCATGGTTCGCGCCAGTCTGACAAACCTGCAGTTTAAGTACCATTTGGAGACAAATTAGCGCGCTGCATCAATTTTTCTCAGCGCTGCCCGAATTTCAGCCCGCAATTTAGATACCAAATGGTAGTTACCTCCGCATTTTTCCTTGTGAGACAGCAGCTTTTCTTCTACGGAACACGTCCGGTCGAAAAACCGGCCCATCTGAATAACGGCAGAGGTATGCCATGGCGCAGCGGCGCATGCTCAGTTTTGTGACGGTGGAACAGGAAGCGCCAGCCAAGCGCGAATCCGGTGAACGGAAGTCAGACTTCCACGAAATCTATTCCGACTACATCGCTGACAAGGCAGAGGAGCAATCCTCGCGCTGCTCACAATGCGGCGTCCCCTTCTGCCAGCAGCATTGCCCCTGCACAACAACATCCCCGACTGGCTGATGCTGACCGCGAACAGGCGCCTGCAAGAGCCTACGAGATCTCGTCGGCGACGTCGAGCATGCCGAGATGCGGCGCATCTGCCCACAGGACCGGCTCTGCGAGGGCGGGATCATCGAACAATCCGGCAGGACCGTGACGATCGGGTCAGTGGAGCGCTACATCACGGATACCGCCTGGCAGGAGGGCTGGGTTCAGCCGATCAAGCCGCGCGCGAACCTGGGACAGTCGGTCGGCATCATCGGCGCCGGTCCTGCGGGCCTCACCGCCGCTGAATACCTTCGCATCAAGGGCTATGACGTCACGATCTACGACCGGCACGACCGCGCCGGCGGCCTGCTGATCTATGGCATCCCCGGGTTCAAGCTCGAAAAAGAGGTCGTGGAGCGCAGAACGCAGCGACTAGCCGACGGCGGCATCGAGTTCAAACTGGGGGTCGATGTCGGCCAGGACATCAAGCTCTCGGAGCTTCGCCAGAAGCATGACTCGATACTGATCGCCACCGGCGTCTATCGCGCGCGCGAACTGCCGGTCGATGGCGCAGATGCGCCGGGCGTCGCACGAGCGCTCGACTATCTGATCGCATCGAACCGCAAGGGGCTCGGACTGGACGCCCCCGGTTTCGAGAGCGGCGAGTTGAACGCTGAGGGCAAGAACGTCGTTGTCATCGGCGGCGGCGATACCGCCATGGACTGCGTGCGCACTGCCGTTCGCCAGGGCGCCAAGTCGGTGACCTGCCTCTATCGCCGCGACCGCGCCAACATGCCCGGATCGCAGCGCGAAGTTGCCAACGCCGAAGAAGAGGGCGTGAAGTTCGATTGGCTCGCAGCTCCCAAGAGCGTCGTGGTCAAGAAGTCCGGCGCGGCGAAGGCCGTCCGCGCGACGCGTATGAGGCTCGGCGTGGCCGATGCCTCAGGCCGCCAGGCGCCCGAGGAGATCCCCGGCTCCGAGTACGAAATCAAGGGCGACCTCGTTATCAAGGCCCTCGGCTTCGATCCGGAAGACCTGCCAGAGCTGTTTGGTGAACCAAACCTCGCGGTGAACCGCTGGGGCGGCGTCAAGGCCGACCCGATCACCATGGCCACGTCGATCGACGGCATTTTTGCCGCCGGCGACATCGTGCGCGGCGCTTCGCTTGTCGTCTGGGCGATCAAGGAAGGCCAGGACGCGGCGAAATCCATGGACGAGTTTCTAGCCACGCGCCGCAAGCGCGCTGCCATTGCGGCGGAGTAGACACATGACATCGATCGACAAGTATCTTGAGACGCGCGAGCGTCTGATCGCCGCCAACGCCTACGATCCCGCGCACGAGCATGACAGCTGCGGCGTAGGTCTCGTGGTGCAGATGGATGGTACGCCCCGTCGCGAGATCGTGGAGATGGGGATCCGTGCGCTGAAGGCCGTCTGGCACCGCGGCGCAGTCGACGCCGATGGCAAGACAGGCGATGGCGCCGGTATCCGGGTCGATGTTCCGCAGGAATTCTTCCGCGACCAGATCCGTGGTCTCGGCCACGAACCGTCAGGCGACACGCCAATCTGCGTCGGCCAGATCTTCCTGCCCCGCACAGACCTCGGCGCTCAGGAGGCGGCCAGGACGATCATCGAGAATGAAGTCGTCCGGTTTGGCTTCTACATCTATGGCTGGCGCCAGCCACCGATCGACACGACGATCATCGGTCAGAAGGCCAACGCCACGCGTCCCGAAATCGAACAGATCCTGTTCACCGACGCGCAGGGTCGCGACAAGCTTGAGCTTGAACGTGCGCTCTACGTCTGCCGCCGCCGCATCGAGAAGCGCGCCCGTCAGGCCGGCATGTCCGAACTCTACGTGTGCTCGTTCTCCTCGAGCGCCCTCATCTACAAGGGCATGTTCCTCGCCGAGGACATCGACAATTTCTACCTCGACCTGAAGGACCCGCGCTTCGTTTCGGCGGTGGCGATCTACCACCAGCGCTATTCCACCAACACTTTCCCCAATGGCGCCTCGCACAGCCATTCCGCATGCTCGCCCACAATGGCGAGATCAACACCATCTCGGGCAACATCAACTGGATGAAGTCGCACGAGATCAAGATGGTCTCGAATTCGTTCGGCGAATACGGCGACGACGTCAAACCCGTCGTCCTGCCTGGCGGCTCGGACTCTTCCGCTCTCGACAACGTCTTCGAACTACTGGTGCGGGCCGGACGGTCCGGACCGATGGCCAAAACACTGATGGTCCCCGAGGCCTGGTCGACCAACGACAAGCTGACGCCGAAGAAACATCAGGCGCTGTATGCCTACGCGAACTCCGTCATGGAGCCGTGGGACGGCCCCGCCGCCCTCGCCTGCTTTGATGGACGCTGGGCCATCGCCGGCATGGACCGCAACGGCCTGCGGCCAATGCGCTACGCCCTGACGGAAGACGGCGTTCTCGCTGTCGGCTCTGAGGCCGGGATGTGCCCGCTGGAATCCGAAACCATCATCCGGAAGGGTCGCGTCGGTCCGGGCGGCATGATCGCCGTCGATATCGAAGAGGGCAAGTTCTACAGCCATCGCGAGATCATCGACAAACTGGCGGGAAAACACCCCTACCAGAAGTGGCTGAACAACGTTGTCGAACTCGAGCCCCGCATCTCGAAAGGCGCGGAGACACGGCTGTTCAACGACCGTGACGAATTCCAGCGCCGCCAGCATGCCGCTGGCTTCACGATGGAAGACATCGAACTGATCCTCGCGCCGATGGCCGAGGACGGCAAGGAAGCGATCGGCTCGATGGGCGATGACAGCCCGTTGGCGGTTCTCTCGGACCACTACCGGCCGCTGTCGCACTTCTTCCGTCAGAACTTCGCGCAGGTCACCAACCCGCCGATCGATCCGCTGCGCGAAGAGCGGGTCATGTCGCTGCACACCCGCTTCAAGAACCTCGGCAACATCCTCGCCGAAGACCAGACGCAGGCCAGCGTGTTCCTTCTGAACAGCCCGGTGCTGACCAACGGCATGCTCGAACGCACGCTTGCGGAAACCGGCGACAGCGTCGCGCAGATCGACTGCACCTTCACGCGACCGGACTCAGAAGCCCTGCCCGGCGAGGCGTTGCGCGCAGCCATCGAACGTATCCGCGAAGAAGCGCGTGTCGCTGTCTCTTCGGGACGCGGCCACATCGTGCTCTCTGATGAAAACCAGGACGACGAGAACATCGGCATCCCGATGATCCTCGCCGCCGGCGCGGTGCACTCCCACTTGGTGAGCCACGGCCTGAGAACGTTCTGCTCGATCACGGTCCGCTCGGCCGAATGCCTCGACACACACTATTACGCCGTCCTGATCGGCGTCGGCGCGACATGCGTGAACGCCTATCTAGCGCAGGAAGCGCTTGCCGACCGGCATGCGCGCGGCCTGTTCGGCGACATGTCGCTCGCCGACGTTGTGGCCAACTACAAGAAGTCGATCGAGGGCGGTCTGCTCAAGATCATGTCCAAGATGGGCATCTCGGTCATCGCGTCCTATCGCGGCGGCTATAACTTCGAGGCGCTCGGCCTCTCGCGCTCACTGGTCGCCGACTACTTCCCCGGCATGACGAGCCGGATTTCCGGCATTGGTCTCGCGGGTCTCGAACGCAAGGCCATGGAATTGCACGCCCGCGCCTGGGGCCAGAACGTCGCGATCCTGCCCATCGGCGGATACTATCGCCTGCGCACCAGCGGCGAGACGCATGCGCTGAATGGCGAGCTGATCCACCTGCTGCAGGCCGCCTGCGACACCAACTCGTACGCCGCCTACCGCAAGTACGCCAAGCTGGTGAACGAGCGTCCCAAGGCGGTTCAGGTGCGGGACCTTCTGGATTTCAGATCGGACATCACACCGGTCTCGCTTGATGACGTCCAGTCGGTGAACGAAATCCGCAAACGCTTCGTCACGCCGGGCATGTCCCTTGGCGCCCTTTCCCCGGAAGCCCATGGCGAACTCAACATCGCGATGAACCGGATCGGCGCAAAGTCTGTGTCTGGCGAAGGCGGAGAAGTGCGCGAGCGCTACACCCCGCTGCCAAATGGCGACAACGCCAACTCGGCGATCAAGCAGGTGGCTTCCGGCCGCTTTGGCGTCACCGCAGAATACCTGAACCAGTGCCGCGAAATCGAGATCAAGGTCGCACAGGGTGCAAAGCCCGGCGAAGGCGGCCAGCTGCCGGGTTTCAAGGTGACGGAATTCATCGCCAAGAACCGGCACTCCACGCCCGGCGTGATGCTCATCTCGCCGCCGCCGCACCATGACATCTATTCGATCGAAGATCTCGCGCAGCTCATCTACGACCTCAAGCAGATCAACCCGAGCGTGCGGGTTTGCGTGAAGCTGGTGTCGCGCTCCGGCGTCGGAACGGTCGCCGCTGGCGTCGCCAAGGCCAAAGCCGACGTGATCCTGATCGCGGGCCACAACGGAGGTACGGGCGCGAGCCCGCAGACTTCGATCAAGTATGCTGGCCTGCCGTGGGAAATCGGTCTGGCTGAAGCCCACCACGTCCTGACGCTGAACAACCTGCGCGATCAGGTGACGCTGCGGACCGACGGCGGGCTGCGGACCGGGCGCGACATCGTCATGGCGGCGATGCTGGGCGCCGAGGAGTATGGCATCGGCACGGCGTCTCTCCTGGCCATGGGGTGCATCATGGTCCGGCAGTGCCACGCCAATACCTGCCCCGTTGGCGTCTGCACGCAGGACGAGCGCCTGCGCGCCAAGTTCACAGGCAGCGCCGACAAGGTCGTGAACCTGATGACCTTCATCGCCGAAGAGGTTCGCGACATCCTCGCGGAGCTTGGCTTCACGCGGCTGGACGAAGTCATCGGCCGCACGGACCTGCTCGCGCAGGTCTCGCGCGGCTCGGAGATGCTGGACGACCTCGATCTCTCTCCCCTGCTCGTCCGCGCCGATGCGGATGCGCGCGTCGAGTACAAGCCGACGCTCCGCAATGCGGTGCCCGATGCGCTGGATGAGTTCATCCTGCGCGACGCCGCCGCCTTCTTCGAGCGCGGTGAGAAGATGCAGCTCGACTACCATGTGCGAACAACGGCGCGCAATCGGCACCCGCGCATCGTCCCATATCGTTCGCAAGTTCGGCATGGACGGTCTGCCAGAAGACCGGCTCTGGGTGACCCTTGAGGGGTCCGCAGGGCAGTCGCTTGGCGCGTGGGGCGTGAAGGGGCTGACACTTGAGGTGATCGGCGACGCCAACGATTATGTCGGCAAGGGTCTTTCCGGCGCGACGGTCATTCTGCGTCCGCCGTCTGTCGCGCGCTTTGAGAGCGACGAGAACACGATCATCGGCAACACGGTCCTCTATGGCGCAACCTCCGGCAAACTTTTCGCCGCGGGCCAGGCGGGCGAGCGATTTGCGGTGCGCAACTCAGGCGCCTCTGCGGTGGTTGAAGGGTGTGGCTCGAACGGGTGTGAGTACATGACCGGCGGCACCATCGTGATCCTCGGAGAAATCGCGGAAAACTTCGGAGCGGGCATGACCGGGGGCATGGCCTACGTCTACGACCCGGAAGGACGTTTCGACCTGATGGTCAATCCTGACAGTCTCGTCTGGCAGCCGATCTCCAACCCGCACTGGGAAGCCCAGCTGAGGAACATGATCGAAGGCATGTCCATCGCACAGGCTCGATCCACGCCAAGACGATCCTGAGCAACTGGGAGCTCGAGCTGAAGAACTTCGTGCAGGTGGTGCCGAAGGAAGTGCTCTCCCGGCTCGAGGTTCCGCTGGAGGCGGTCGCCGCCGAATAGGCGCGCGACGCCTCAGGACTGCCGGAACGGCGACTTGACGTAGTAGACGGGCGCGCCCTCGCGCTCGGCCTCTTCGATCCTGCGCGCAGTCTCGCTCTGCGGAGCCGACTGCGCCTGGAAGCTGTCGCTGACGCCGCTGGGCATCGATCCGAACGCCTGGGCTTCGTCCTTCGGCACGATCTCGAAACCGAGGAAGTACAACAGTCCCAGGAACCCCGCCCCGGTCAGTGCGGTCGTCATCAGCATCTGTGCGAGGAACCGCATGATCACGCCCTTGAATACGATCGCCGCCGTGATCGCGCTGACGGCGCCGCCGCCGAGGCCGGCTGCGGACGCCACTGCCGCCAGATCGAAGCTCTCACCAAACATCGCATTTCCTCCACCGTGGGACAGTTTTCCTGACACTAGACGATCAGAAGGTCTGCGTTAACTCTCGTGGTGCGCATCAGTATCGCCCTGCCGGAGCCGTCGTGAGCAGCCTGGAAGACAGCATCAAGGAAGCAGCCCGTGCGCACGGCTTCGATGTCGTACGGATTGCCTCCGTCAGCGAGCCATGGTCAGCCGCCGATCATCTGGCGCGCTTTGTCGAGGCTGGCTGGCACGGCGACATGCAGTGGCTCGCCGATACGCTGGAGCGCCGCCGCCATCCCCGACAGATGTGGCCTGACGCTAAGTCAGCGATCGTGCTCGCGCTGAATTACGGGCCGGATCACGACCCGATGGAAGGGCTTCAGCGAAAGCATGAGGGACTGATCTCAGCCTACGCAAAGAACGCCGACTACCACCACGTCATCAAGAAACGCCTCAAGCTCGTCGCAGGGGCCCTTGCCGATGGGGAAGGCGCGCAGGTCAAGGTCTTCGTCGACACGGCGCCGCTGATGGAGAAGCCGCTCGCAGAACGCGCCGGCGTCGGCTGGCAAGGCAAGCACACAAATCTCGTGTCGAGATCCCATGGCTCCTGGTTGTTTCTGGGCGTGATCCTCACCGATGCGGAGCTCGAAGCGGACGCGGCCGAAGCCGATCATTGCGGCGCCTGCCGCGCCTGCCTCGACGTCTGCCCGACGAACGCCTTTCCGGCGCCCTACAAGCTCGACGCGCGACGGTGCATCTCCTACCTCACCATCGAGCTGAAGGGACCGATACCGCGGGAGTTCCGCCGCGCGATCGGCAACCGCATCTATGGTTGCGATGACTGCCTTGCCGTCTGCCCGTGGAACAAGTTTGCGCAGACGGCCCGGGAGGCCGCCTTTCACCCGCGTCCCGAGTTAAGCCATCCACAGCTTTCCGATCTGGCGCAGCTGGACGATGCGACCTTCCGTCAGGTCTTTGCGGGCTCGCCGATCAAGCGGATCGGGCGTGACCGCTTTGTTCGAAATGTGATGACTGCAATTGGCAATTCGGGGACGACCGGGCTGGCGGAAACGTGTATTCAGCGACTCGACGATCCGTCGGCGCTGGTGCGCGGCGCAGCGGTCTGGGCCTTGGGCGTCCTCTCGCCCCTGACATTCGAAAGCGAGCGCGCTGCGCGCCGACCTGACGAAACCGACGTCCAAGTGTGTGAGGAGTGGGATGCTGGACCAGAAAACGGAACCACCATCTGACCTGGAGCCATCAGCGCGCGAGGCCGCTCACCAACCCGACGATGACACCCCGCCATGGGAAGGCCAAGGCGCCGCTTCCAGCGGCGGCGGCGCACTGGGTCGTTTCAGGGCCGGGGTCGCCGATCCCAATGCCGGCGGCCGTCGGCCGCCGCCGATCTGGCGCCGCCTTCTTGTCCTTCTGATCCAGGCGACCTTGCTGATCGGCGTCGCGTTCAGCGTGCTCAGCGTCCTTGCCGTCTTCATATTCGGATGGACCGGAACGCCGCCGACCATAACCATGACCCAGCGCGCAATGGCCGGCATGGACGTCCAGAGAGAGTGGACGCCGCTGAAGGACGTCTCCCCGCATCTGGTGCGCGCGGTCATCGCCGCAGAGGACCAGCGCTTCTGCACCCACAACGGTTTTGACGTCGTCGAGATCCGCCGCGCGATCGAGGCGGCGGAGCGCGGCCGCAACCTGCGCGGCGCCTCCACCATCACCCAGCAGACCGCGAAGAACGTCTACCTCTTCAATGGCGGCGGGTTTGTCCGCAAGGGCATCGAGGCGTGGTTCACGGTGCTGACCGAGTTCATGTGGTCCAAGCCCCGCATCATGGAGACCTACCTCAACGTTGCCGAGTGGGGCGATGGTCTGTTCGGCGCGGAAGCCGCGGCGCAGGCGCGCTTCGGCGTGTCGGCCAAGGACCTGACGCCGACTCAGGCAGCCTTGATGGCGGCGGTGCTGCCAAGCCCGCACCGCTGGCGGATTGACGGCTCGTATGCGCAGGGCCGGGCCGGACAGATCCGGACGCTGATGGGTGTGGTGCGGCGGGACGGCCTGGACGCGTGCGTCGTCAGCTAGTCGGCGACGGGATCGGGCAAGCCTTCGCGATGCATCGCCTCGCGGATGTCGCCACGAAGGACGACCGCATCGACGCTGGCGGGATCCAGACCCAGCGCGGCCTGCACATCCGCCCACGCATCTGACAGCCGGCCCATCTCCAGGAGCGCGCGACCGCGCAGCGTCAGCGCTTCGGCGTCTCCGGTGGACAGCTCGATGGCTTCGTCGAAGGCTTTGCCGGCCTGCTCCCAATCCTTGTTGAGGAGATGGGCGCGGCCGATGTCCTTGCGCAGTTCGGCGTCCCGCGGCGCGAGCTTGAGCGCATTTCCGAACGCAACGAGGGCGGCGTCGGGGGCGGCGGCGAGGAGCCATGCATTGCCCGCCTGCGTCAGGTAGACCCGCCGGGCGTCGAGGCTGCCGCCATCATCGGCGTTTGCGAGTTCTTCGAGACGGATCGCGCCTTCGGCGTACTGTTCCAGCCCGATCAGCGCGAGCGCGGTGCAGTAGCGGGCCTGATAGGGCGCGCCAAAGTTGAGCCACGCCAGCGCATCCTCGTAGGCTTCCTCGGCGTCGGTATCGATCTTGGCGATACATGCATTCAACCGCGCCTGCGGCGACTGGGTCTGCGCGAGGGCGGGTGCAGACGCCAGCGTCAACGCGACAAGACTGAGGACGACCAAACGTTTCTTCACGACGGGGCCTGACTTCACGGGTTTGGCAAGCGGCGCGCGTGCGCCTACACGGACGGACTACACGAGTTGACGGCAGGCGCCATGGCCCAGTTGCAGTTGCAGGCATTCGGATGCGGCTATGTCGCCAGCGAGCTGGCGCGCCAGATCATTCAGACCGGCGGGGCCGCGACCGGCACGACGCGATCCGCCGAGGGGGCGGCGCGGCTTGAAACATCCGGGATCAAACCTGTGATCTGGCCCGGTCCGGACGCCGCCCTGCCCCAAAATGGAAGCGCATGGCTGATTTCTGTTCCGCCGGGCGATGAAGGCTGCCCGGTGTTCGAGGCTTTCGGCGAGCATGCCGGCAATGCGTCATGGGTTGGATATCTTTCGACAACCGGGGTTTATGGCGACCTTGATGGCGGATGGGCCTTCGAGGACACGCCGAGGCGCCCCCAGAGCGTCGAAGCGCAGCGCCGCATGATTGCCGAGGACCAGTGGCTGGGCGCCGGCGCACACGTCTTCCGTCTGCCGGGCATCTATGGTCCGGGCCGCTCCCAGCTGGAGCGGGTTCAGGCGCCCAATGCGCGCCGGATCATCAAGCCGGGCCAGGTGTTTTCGCGGGCCCATCGTGACGACATCGTCAGCGCGCTGCGCGCCTCGATCAGCAGGCCGCGGCCCGGAGCGGCCTACAACGTCTGCGACGACGAGCCTGCGCCGGCGGACGAGGTGCTGGTCCATGCAGCCAGGCTTCTCGGCATTGCTCCGCCGCCGGCCGTCGCCTTCGAGGACGCCAACCTCTCGTCTGCCGCGCAGCGCTTCTACGCCGAGTGCAAGCGGGTCTCGAACGCGCTGGCGAAAGCCGAACTCGGGTGGCGGCCCGCCTACCCCACCTACCGCGAAGGGTTGCGGGCGTGCCTTCAGGCGGACGCCGCATCCAGCTGATCGGCCAGCGCCAGCGTTTCACGCATCAACCGGTCGATATCCTCGGCGCGGGACAGCCGGTGATCGCCATCCTTGATGAGCGTCCACACGACATCCGCCGATGAGAGCTTGTCGACCAGTTGGCGCGAGTGATCCGGCGGGACATCCGTATCGAGCGCGCCGTGCAGTATGCGAACCGGACCGTCGAATGAAATCTGGTCATCGAGGATCGACCACTTGGCGCCATCTTCAATCAGACTGAGCGTGATTGGATAACCGGCTTCGTTGTAGGGCGACGGGCGCGTCCATGAACCCTCTTCAAGAATCTGGCGCTTCTCGGCCTCGCCGAAGCGCGCCCACATGAGTTTCTCCGTGAAGTCCGGCGCCGGAGCGATCAGCACGAGGCCCGGCACACGTTGCGGCCGCGCCAGCGCGCACAGGAGTGAAATCCAGCCGCCCATCGATGAACCGACAAGGAGCTGAGGGCCCTGAGTCAGCTCATCGAGAACCGCCAGAGAGTCAGCGCGCCAGGCGCTGATCGTGCCGTCTGCGAACTTGCCGTCGCTTTCTCCGTGACCGGAATAGTCGAAGCGAACGAAGCCGCGCCTGTCGGCTTCTGCGGCGCTGTGCAGGGCGGAGGCCTTTTCCCCTGCACGGAATGAAACCCGCCCAGCCACACGATGCCGACTCGCCTGGGGTCGCCAAGGCTCTGACGATAGGCAAGTTTTCCGTTGCTCGTGCTGAGAAATTCCGTCTTGTCGAGCGGCATCTGCGTGCTCCGGGGCTTTGCGGCGTCTGTATTACACATTATCAGCGTGGCATGCTCATGCCGGGTGATGAATCGGCTTTCGCGGGCGCCATTCGGGGTGAGCTGAGGGTTGAGTCCGGTCGGAAGGATGCATGGGACTATCGGGAGCAACCATCCTTCAGGTCATTCCTGAGTTGTCGGCCGGCGGCGCCGAGCGCACGGCGATTGAAGTGGCTGCAGCATTGAAGCAGGCCGGCGCCTCCGCGCTGGTAGCGAGCGAGGGCGGACGCCTGGAAGGCCAGCTGGCGGATGCCGGCGGCGAGCTGGTTCGCATCGCGAAGCTCGGCTCGAAGAATCCGCTCGATCTGCGCGCCAACGCCAGGACGCTCGCCGCGATCATCCGGGACCGCAAGGTCAATCTGGTGCACGCGCGGTCGCGTGCGCCGGCATGGAGCGCCATGTGGGCGGCGCGCCAGGAACATGTGCCCTTCGTGACCACCTATCACGGCATCTACTCCGGACGCGGACGGCTGAAGATCGCCTACAACTCCATCATGGCGCGCGGCGATGTGGTGATCGCCAATTCCGACTTCACCGCCGACCATGTCCGCAAGCTTCATCCCGGCAAGGCGCGGAAGATTATCACCATCCCCCGAGGCGTGGATATTTCGGCATTTTCGGCGGACGCCGTTTCGCCGGAGCGGATGGATCGCGTGCGTCGCAACTGGGGGCGCGATCCGGCATCGGCTGACAAACTGATCGTGCTGCCGGCGAGGCTGACCAGCTGGAAAGGCCATCGCGAAGCCGTCGAGGCCGCGGCGCGGCTTGGTAAATGGGAACTACCTGCGTGGCGCATGGTTTTTGTCGGTGACGCACAGGGGCGTGAACGCTATCAGTCAGAATTGCAGGAGCTGATCCGGACCAATGGCCTTTCAGACCGCATATCCATCGTCGGCCATTGCGACGACATGCCGGCAGCCTTGATGCTGGCGGATATCGTGATCGCACCATCGAACCGTGCGGAGGCGTTTGGACGGGTCGCTGCTGAAGCTGGCGCGATGGGGCGCGTGGTCGTGGGTTCGGACCTCGGCGGACAGCGAGAAGTGATCCGGCACGGGGAGACGGGCATCTTGATCGAGCCAGGCAAAGTCGAAGAACTCGCCGATGCGATCGCGGATTTGCTGATCCGGCCGGCGGACGCCATCGCTGCGATGGGTGAAGCCGCCATGGCCAGGATCCGCCAGTCGTACACCACCGAGGCGCTGCAGCGGGCGACGCTGGCGGCCTATGAAGAATTGCTGGAACCGGTGAATGCCTGAGGCCGAAAACAGCTTCTCCGCGCCGGTCAATCCCGGCGACACGATCCGCCGCGTGCTGGTGATCAAGCTCGGCGCGCTGGGCGATTTCGTGCAGGCCATGGGGGCGATGCGTGTCGTGCGCATGACCCATCCGTCGGCACGGATCACGCTTCTGACCACCCAGCCGTTCGAGGCGCTGGCCAAGGCGTGTCCCTATTTCGACATCGTCGAAACCGACGGGCGGCCCGAGGACGCCAAGGGCAGCGCTGATCTGGTCCGCCGCATCCGCCAAGCCAATTACGACATGGTCTACGACTTCCAGAACAGCAAACGCACGGAAGGCTATTTCTCCGGGCTTGGGTCGAAGCGGCCGAAATGGTCCGGCGCCGCCGAGGGCGCATCGCACCAGCATCGCAACCCCAACAAGGACGTGATGCAGCGGCTGGACCGGATCGAGGAGCAATTGCGCCACGCCGGTCTGCGCCCCGGCCCGCCCGGCGATCCGACCGGATGGGTCGAAGGCGCGCCGCTGCTGCCAAGCTTCGACTGGGTGCGGCCCGCGTTTCGCGATCCCCCGCGCTTCCAGCCGGAATACTTCAGCCTCTACGGGCCGTACGTCCTTTTGATCCCCGGATCGTCCACCGATCAGGAGCAGAAGCGCTGGCCGATCAAGCACTACATCGAGCTGGCCCGCTGGTTCGCCGACAATGACATCACCCCCGTGGTGGTGGGCGGCAAGGCCGAGGGCGATATCGGGATGCAGATCGTGCGCGCCGAACAGCGCGCCAAGAGCATCATCGGGCGCACCGACCTGTTCCAGCTGGCGACGCTGTCGGAGATGGCGGTGATGGCGATCGGCGGCGACACCGGTCCCATGCACCTTGCGGCGGCGGCCGGCGCGCCCGGCGTCTGCCTGTTTGCGCAGGACTGGAACGAGGGCATGCGCCACGAACTGAGCAGCGTGTGGAACCCGCAGACCCGGCTCGGGCGCAGCGCCCCGCGCGGCAGCCACATGTTCGTGCTCTACGCGCCGACCCTCGAGCAGATCCGGGTTTGGGACGTTCAGCACGCGGCGGTGCGGCTGGGCGTTCTGCCGGAAACCATCAAGGCGCCGCCCGCCCCGCCCAAGAAGATCGAGCCGGAAGACGCTGAAAGCGTTGAGGAGGATGACGGAGAGATCATCCGCGGCGCGCCGTCTGGCGCAGAAGCCCTCGCCGAAAGCGATGATTCTTGAACATTTTACCCGGAACAGGCATATTCCACCGCCTTAACGACAACATCCATGGAGAATCGCCATAGCTCGCCGACCAAATGCGGCCCCGCCGCCCAGCAAGAAGACCGGCCCGAGGGTCAATGAGGATATCGAGGCCGAACGCGTTCTACTCATCGACGAGAATGGCGAAAAACAGGGGGTGATGCCTCTTGAGGCGGCCCTCGACGCTGCGCGCGAAGCCGGGCTCGACCTGGTTGAAGTTGCGCCAGACGGCGAACCTCCCGTTGTAAAGATTGCGGACTACGGCAAGCAGCGCTTTGCCGAGCAGAAGAAGCGCGCCGAAGCCCGCAAGAAGCAGAAATCCGCTGATCTCAAAGAGATCAAGATGCGGCCGAACATCGACACCCACGACTACGAAGTGAAGGCGCGCAATATACGCCGCTTCTTCGAGGACGGGGATAAGGTGAAGATCACCCTGCGCTTCCGCGGCCGGGAGATGGCCCACCAGCATCTCGGCATGGAGCTGATGGCCAAGGTCAAGGAAGACTTCTCTGACGTCTCCAAGATCGAGCTGGAGCCCAAGCTTGAGGGCCGCCAGATGATCATGGTGATGGCGCCGCGCTAGGCGCGCCCTTCCCGCTTCAAACCGCTGACGCTTTACTGTATCTGATGCCGAACAACCGGCACGGAGCAGTAAAGCGCATGCGCCCTCTTCACTATCGCACCGCCTACGTTTCGATGTGCATGGCCTTTCTGGCCGTGGCGTGCGCCCCTGCGGGCACGGGCGACAATGATGGCGGATCGTCCGCTGAGCCGCCGGCCGCCAGCGAGGAGCAGATGGCCGCGATCCCGGAAGACGATACCTGCAACGCCGCGCGCTACGCCCACCTGATCGGGCGCCCGATCGACATGCCCGGCATGATCGAAGCCAGCGCCGACCTGCGCCATATCTATCCCGACACCCAGGTGACCATGGACTTCCGCCCTGACCGGGTGAATTTCCGCATCGACGAGGACGGGCGGATCGCCGAAATCACCTGCGGCTAGGCGGCCCTGAGCCGTCCCGGGGCCGCTAGGACCTTCGATCCAGTCCTCGATTCCTTCCTTGATTCTGGGCGCTTTGTGCGTATAACCGCCGCTTCCACGAATGCGCTGGACGGGGCCAAAGGCATGCCTCTCCGGCCTAAATCATTGGCGTCGCGCCGCTTTTTGCGGGTCTGACTGTCGCCCAAGGAGATGAAAATGCCGAAGATGAAGACCAAGAAGGCCGCTGCGAAGCGGTTCAAGATCACCGCGACCGGCAAGATCAAGCACGGCGTGGTTGGCAAACGCCACCGGCTGATGAGCCACAATTCGAAGTATATTCGCACCAACCGCGGCACAGAGCTGCTGTCGTCGGCGGATACGCCTCGCATTCACAAGAAGTTCCTTCCGTACGGGCTCGACTAGACGCTCGCCTGAACTTCTTCGTTCTCTCATCAGATCTACTGGAGGCATTTCATGCCACGCGCTCGCCAAACCGTTCCGGCCCACGCCCGGCACCGTAAAGTCATCAAGGCCGCCAAGGGTTTCTACGGCCGCCGCAAGAACACGTTCCGCACCGCGCAGGCCGCGGTCATCAAATCCGGAACCAACGCCTACAAGGGCCGCAAGCAGAAGAAACGCACCTTCCGCTCGCTCTGGATCCAGCGCATCAACGCCGCTGTCCGCGCCAACGACGAGAACATGACGTACTCGCGTTTCATCGACGGCCTGTCGAAAGCCGGCATCACCGTCGACCGCAAAGTTATGGCTGATCTCGCCGTACACGAGCCTGCCGCCTTTACCGCCCTGGTGGAGAAGGCCCGGGGCGCGCTGGCCTAGTTTCTTCTGGCGCGTTTCCGCACGGAGACGCGCCGGGCCAGACTTACTTTCCCTAGCATTCTCCGCTAGTTCCGACCGCAAGCGCGGGGCGGATATGGGCCCGTGCATGCCAACCAGAGGCACGAGGCCGACATGTCTGTTCTGGACGAATTGTCCACCATCGAGACCGAAGTGATGGCCGCCGTCAGCGGCGCCGCCGACGAGTCGGCACTGGAGGCTGTGCGCGTCGCAGAGCTGGGCAAGAAGGGGCGCGTCTCCGGCCTGATGAAGACGCTGGGCGGCATGAGCCCGGAAGAACGCCAGACGGCGGGGCCTGCGCTCAATGGACTGCGCGACAAGCTGGCGACCGCGATCGCCGCGCGCAAGGCCGAGCTGGAAATGGCGGCGCTGAACCAGCGGCTCGAGACCGAACGCGAAGACCTGACCTACCGCCGAAGCTGCAGCCGGCGGGCGCTGCTGCTTGATGCAGGTGTTCGAGGAGTAGCCGCGATCTTCGCCGACATGGGTTTCGCCGTCGCCGAAGGTCCCGACATCGAGGACGACTTCCACAACTTCACGGCGCTGAACTTCCCGGAGGGCCACCCCGCCCGGGAGATGCACGACACGTTCTTCATGAAGCCGGACGCCGAGGGCAGGCGGAAGGTGCTGCGCACGCACACCTCGCCGGTGCAGATCCGCACCATGATGAACCAGAAGCCGCCGATCCGCGTGATCATTCCCGGCCGCGTCTATCGCAAGGACTGGGATGCGACGCACACGCCGATGTTCCACCAGATCGAGGGACTGGTGATCGACAAGTCGACCCACATGGGTCACCTGAAATCGTGCCTGACGGAGGCCTTCTCGCGCTTCTTTGAGGTGGAGCGCGCGGAGAGCCGGTTCCGGCCACACTTCTTCCCGTTCACCGAACCGTCCGCCGAAATGGACATTCGCTGCGACCGCTCCGGCAAGGAGATCAAGGTCGGCGAGGGTGATGACTGGCTGGAGATTCTCGGCTGCGGGATGGTGCATCCCAACGTGCTCAGGAATTGCGGGCTCGACCCGGAGGAATACCAGGGCTTCGCCTTCGGCCTCGGCGTCGATCGTCTGGCGATGCTGAAATACGGCATGCCGGACCTGCGCCCCTACTTCGAGGCGGATGTCGACTGGATCAAACATTACGGCTTCAAGCCGTGGCTGCTGCCGAGCGTGACCGGGGGGCTGAGCTGATGAAATTCACCCTCTCCTGGCTGAAGGACTATCTGAAGACGGATGCGGGGCTGCCCGAAATCCTCGATGCGATGATGCGCGCAGGGCTCGAGGTCGAGCATGTCGAGGACCCGGCCGAGAAGCTGAAGGACTTCACGATCGCGAAGGTGATCGAGGCAAAGCCCCACCCGGACGCCGACAAGCTGCGCGTGTGCACGGTCGAGACCAAGGACGGGACCAAGCAGATCGTGTGTGGGGCGCCGAATGCGCGCACCGGCATGACGGCGGTCTATGCGCCGCTGGGGACGTTCATCCCTGGGCTCGACTTCGCGCTGGACAAGAAGCCGCGCAAAATCCGCGGCGTCGAGAGCCACGGCATGATGTGCTCGGTGAAGGAGCTGGAGATCGGCGACGATCATGACGGCATCATCGACCTTGAAGGCGATTTTAAAGTGGGACAGCCGGCGGCCGAAGCGCTGGGCCTGACCGACAAGATCATCGACTTCGAAGTGACGCCGAACCGGCCCGACTGGCTTGGCGTGGTTGGCGTTGCGCGCGATATCGCGGCGACAGGCCCCGGCAAGTTCAAGCCGCCTGAGATGAAAGAGACCAAGGGCGGCTTTCCGTGTCCCGTCTCGATCAAGCTGGAGGCGCCGGACGCCTGCCCGATCTTCGCAGGGCGGCTGATCAGGGGCGTGAAGAACGGGCCGTCGCCGAAATGGCTGCAGGACCGACTGAAGGCGATCGGGATCAATCCGAAGAACCTTCTGGTCGACGTCACCAACTACATCTCCTTCGACCGCTGCCGTCCGCTGCACGTCTATGATGCCGCGAAGCTGAAGGGCGGCATTGTCGCGCGGATGGGGACGGGGGCGGATCGTTTCGTCGCGCTGGACGGCGAGACGTACGACAAACTCGAAGGCAAGTGCGTGATCGCCGATGAGTCTGGCGCCATCGGGCTTGGCGGCGTGATGGGCGGGGCGAGCACGGGCTGTTCGGCTGAGACGACCGACGTGTTCATCGAGGCGGCGTGGTTCGACCCGGACCTGACGGCGCGGACGGGGCGCGACACCGGCATCCTTTCCGATGCGCGCTTCCGCTTCGAGCGGGGCGTTGATCCGCGCTCGTGCGAGGACGGCATCGAGGCGGCCACCGCGATCATCCTGGAGCATGGCGGCGGCGAGGCGTCGGAAATCCTTGTCGCCGGCAAGCCGCCGAAGCGCCGCGACGAAGTGGTGTTCCACGTGCGCGACATGGAGCGCCTGACCGGCGTCGACATGAAACCAAAGCGGATGAAGGCGATCCTAGAGGACCTCGGGTTCGAGATCGAGAAGGAAGGCAAGCACGACTGGACGCTGAAGGTTCCGTCGTGGCGTCCGGACATCGAGGGCTCTGCCGACATCGTCGAGGAGCTGATCCGCATCGAGGGCTATGACGCCCTGCCCGATGCGCCGCTGCCGTCGCTGGAGACGATGGGCGTGGTGGTGACGCCGCTGCAGAACCGTGTGCGCGTTGCGCGGCGGGTGATGGCGGCGCGCGGCTTTCTTGAGACCGTGACGTGGAGCTTCATGTCGAAGGACAAGGCGGCGCTGTCGCTGGATGGCGCCAATGCGCTGAGCGATGCGCTGACAATCGACAACCCGATTGCGTCCGACCTCGACTACATGCGCCCGACGATGATGGCGAACCTCGCCGAAGCGGCCCAGCGCAACATGGATCATGGCGCGGAGGACGTGCGCCTGTTCGAGGCGGGACCGATTTATGCCAGCGATGCGCCGGACGGGCAGCGCACGCTGGTTGCAGGTCTGGTGCAGGCCGGCAGGCTGCGCCACTGGGCCGGCAACCCGCAAGCCTACGACGCGATGGCGGCGAAGGCCGATGCGTTCGCGGTGCTCGAGGCGCTTGGCCAGCCGACCGACAAGCTAATGGTGATGGAGCCGGTGGGCCCGCACTGGCATCCGGGCCGCGCAGCGACCTTGCGGCTGGGACCGAAGAACGTGCTGGCGACATTTGGCGAACTGCACCCCGGCTTCCTCAAGGCGCTGGACGTGAAAGGGCGCGTGGCCGGGTTCGAGGTGGACCTGGGCGCGATCCCGGAAGCGCGGGCGAAGGGCGGCAAGACGAAGCCGGTGCTCGACAAGGCGGACCAGACGCCGGTGCGGCGCGACTTTGCGTTCGTCGTCGACGAACAGGTTGCGGCCGGAGACATCCTGAAGGCGGCGCGCAAGGCGGAGCAGAAGCTGATCGCCAACATCATTGTGTTCGACATCTATCGCGGAACCGGGCTGGACGATGGCAAGAAGTCGGTGGCGATCGAGGTGACGCTGCAGCCGCGCGGCGAGGCGCTGAAGGACGAGGACATCGACAGGATCGCCAAAGCGATCGTCGCGGGCGTTGAGAAGGCGACGGGCGGCGCGCTGCGCGGCTAGGCGCGCGCCGGCGCCTCCGTGCAGCGTTGCTGGCGGAGTGTTTGTTCTGGTTGTCAGACAACGGCGTCATTCCGGGCGGAGGCGCACAGCGCCGCAGACCCGGAACCCAGTCCTCGAAGTAACTTCGCACCGCTGGGTTCCGGATCGGCGCGGCTGCGCCGCTTGTCCGGAATGACACTTGGGGGGTGGGTCTAAGGCGGCGCCGCGATGCGGGATGGAGTGTGTGCAGGGACAGCGGCGCAGGCCGCGTGGCGCGTGAGGCGCACGCCGTAGCGGCGGCGCTGGTTTCGGAAATAGAGGTAGGTGAATTTGCGTGAGAAGCGGCTGCGGCGTCCCATGGCGCGGCGGTATTGCGCCATGCGCGAGGCGCGGCGGCGGTTGATGATGATGCGGTGGTGGGGGTGGAGGGCGCTTGGTTTCAGGCGGACACCGATCTCGAAGCGGCGGCGGTTGCTGACGACGTAGGCTTCGTGGGTTTCGAGAAGGTCGGGGCGGCCGGCGATCCTTGCTGCGGCTTCGAAGGTGAGGCGGGCGAGGAGCTGTTCGGCTTCGGCGAAGAGGCGCTCGAGTTCGAGATGGCGGGCTGGGTCTTCGAGGAACTGGAGCATCAATGCGATCAGCGCCCGGACGCGGTCTAGCGTCGGGTTGTGGTCGTGCTGTGATGTTGGGGCCGTGGTCATGTGAGGGACATGATGCGGGTGGGCGTGGGGTGTTGGACAGGATTTGGGGATTTGCTGTTCTGGCGGACGTCTCGCCGGTTTTCCTGATGGACAGATCGTCAGGCTGCGCCCGGCTTTTTCTCATTGGCTGGACCGCCTTCGCTGGGGACGCGACTTTGTCACGCTTCAATTCAAAGCGTCTCAGAGACGCGTCCCCAGCAGAGGCTGGGGTCCGGAGGTGGGGGGTGGGAAGGGGTTGGCGGGGTGAAGCGTCCCCGCTCCCAAAAAACGCCCCCGCGTTTGCGGGCGCTTGGTTGGCGATGACCGATTGCCCTACTCGCCTTCGGCGTCGAGGGCTGTGTCGATGCCCATGACCATGCCGCGGAGGAGGAGGGCGTATTGCCTTCGTGGCAGGCGCGTATTCGTGGAGGCGCTCGGACGTGAGGCGGATCGGCATCTCGCCGCGCCATTCGGAGGTGTAGTTCACCGGGTCGTTGATGGTGAATTCGTAGAACAGCTCCTGATCGGAGACGCGGGTGAAGCGTTCGGTGGCGACGCCTTCCGCCGAGAGCGGGATGCGGCCATAGGCCTGCAGGTCGTGGAGGTTGCGGGTCCTGACGACGAGCGTGTCGCCTTCCCACCAGCCGACCGAATCGCCGAACCATTGCGCGACCTCGTCCGGACGGTGCGAGCATCCTGCGGACCATCGACGATGCGGATGATGCGCGCATCGTGGTTCATCTCGATGTTCATCATGATGTGGTCAGGCGATTGCGCGATCTGGATGTGGTTGTTGTACATCGTGTTGGTGATCGGCGGGCCGCCCTGGTTGGAGAACGAGGTGAGGCACCGATCGCCGATCGTGCGGATTTCCGGCCCGGTATTGTCGGACCCGCGCGCAGCGGACATGCGGGCGGCGCGCGCCTCACGGCCTTCAGCCGAATACGGGATCTGGCCATCCTCGGGATAGACCACCCATGACGAACGGTATTCGCCGTTGACCTTGCCGTATTCCGAACCGGGATCGATCCAGAACGCATTGTAGCCGGCGCCGGGATTGCGGTCGGTGAAGGTTCCGGCATCGGGGTCGGTGCGCAGCTGGCTGTCGCGCGCGAGCCTGACGTAGTCGGTCTGGTTGGCGAAATTCTCGACCTCTTCGGTGGGGATGACGAGCGTCTCGATGTCGGCGCCGGCGCGGCCGCTGGCGCCGCGGGTGAGCGTGGTCAGCGAGGCCGTGGTCCACACGCCCTGGAAATCCGGCGCGCCAAAGGCGGTGCGCGGCGGTTCGTAGTTCGGATCCCAGGCGCCGAGGTCGCGGAAATAGGGGACCGGCGAAATGAAGGCTTCCTCGCCCCCGATCGTCTTCGGTCCTTCGACCGGGCCATCGTCCTTGGCGTAGCCGACGCCCGAGCCCTCGCCGATGCGTTGGGCGTGCGCGGAAAGCGGAGCCGCGAGCGCCAGTGCGCAGGCGGCGATGACGAGGCGCAAGCCTGCCCTGCCGGGTCTGATCATGATTGGTTCCTCCCAGAACGTCGTTTTGACTATAGAGCCGCAGATTTGCCGCCCTGCCAATGGCGCTCTCAAAGCATTGATGCCGACGACGTGGATCGCCCTACCGTAAGCGGAAGGCGCGGCCTGTCCTCAGTTATCTGTTCGGGCCTCGGTGCGCGCGATGCGCATCCAGATGCCTTCGCGGTCGCTGGCGATGCGTTCGACCAGCAAGCGGGCGACCTGGCTGTCATCGTAGAAGGCGGCGCCGCACGCACTGTCGAGCAGCGCCTTGGCGAGATTGTCGAGATCCATCTGCGGCGGATCGCCGGTGAAGCGCATCTCGATGTGGACGTCGAAGTCGCCCCAGCTGGGCCGCACGCGCGTGAAGGTCTTGCGGAAGAATTCCCCGAGCAGCGGCTTGTAGTATTTCGTCTGCGTGGTGAGCCCGTCGACGGCGACTTCGAGCGCGCCCGCATCATCGAACCGCGCGCGGACCTTTCCGGCAGTTAACCACGAGTCCGCCAAGCCTGTTTCGCCTCCTGCCGTACATGCCTCCTTATGCCCGACTGAAGTCTGTCAGCAAGGTAATGCGCAGCCGGCGTTTCTTCAGGAACCCGCTCCGCGGGGATGGCGTTGGTTGGCCGTAGAGGAAACGGAGATACCACTATGAAACCCATTCTCATTTCAGCATCGGTTGCAGCGATCATGTGCGCGTCTGCCAGCGCCCAGGTGATCGGCGGAGGCGTCGGCGGCGGCATTGGCGGCGGTCTTGGCGCATCGGTTCCGCAGACCGCTCCGGCGCAGGACGCGATCGGCTCGACCCGCGACACCATTCGCGACGAGGCCCATGACGCGCGCAACGCGACCCCGGACGCGACCGCAGATGCGGCGACCGACATCACGGGCTCTGCTTCGGCGGACTCTGATGGCGTCAACGCCAGCGGTTCGGGCAGCGCCTCGGCTTCGGCTGGTGTCGATGCCACCGACACGACCAACTATGCGCGTTCGAAAGCGAACGACGCGAAGAACACGGCGCGCGGCGCGGTTGACAGCGCCCGCAGCACGGCCGAGGGCGCCTCGGTCTCGGCTGGCGGTTCGGCCGCCGCTGAAGGTTCGGCTCAGGTTCAGTAGACCTGACCATCAGGACCACGGAAGGACGCGAGCACCGCTCGCGTCCTTTCTTTATGGGCGCGAAGAGGGCCTGCGCGCCTTGTCGGACAGCGTGTGGGACATCGTCTCGAGCATCGCGGTGCGGAACGCCTGCCGGTCGGCCATGTCGCCGAACTGGTCGTAGGTATGGATGTGTTTCAGCGCCGCGCCGGGAAAGCGTTCGGCGGCGGCGCGCGCGTCCAGCACGCGATCTTCGTGCGCGGTGAAGACGGCGTGCTCGAACAGGCCGAGCCGGTCGAGGCGCTCAAGCTCCCATTCCGTGCCGCTGGTGACGTTCGACAGGTCCACGACGATGATGTCGGCCGAGCCCATCAGCAATGACACGATCTGCTTCCACCACTTGTCGTGACTGCGGACGATGAAGGCTTCCTTCGAGGTGGTTGCAACCTCGATGTTGAGGCCGACGCGGTCGCGCAGGCGCTTGGCGAGATTGCGGAAGTCCCGCGCCGAGCCGACATAGGGCGGGCCATGCCGGGCGCGGTTGAACTGGCGCAGGATGAGCCGGATCGGCAGCCAGACAACGAGGAGGACGGCGTGAACCGGGCTGGTGGGAATGATGCGCGACAGCCAGCCCCATTTCGAGCGGCGGATGAACTGGTCTGACAGGGTGGCGATGTGTCCGAACGGGCGCAGTTCGTTCTGGATCACCTGCCCCATCGATTTGGCGAGCTGCTTGTCGTTGAACTTGCGCAGCAGCAGGACGCGCGCCGGCTGGCCACGCAGGAAGCTGGTGAACATCCAGGTGAACCACGCGAACACGAAGACACCGATCACCGTCCAGCCGGCGGCGGTCCACATCCTGTAGGCCTGGCCGCTGGGCGTCTGGTCGACGACGCGGTGCAGGAGGACTTCCTCGAGCGTTGCATCCGACGGCCAGGCGCTGTCGAAATCGACGCCCGCCTCGGTTGCGGCGGTGTATTCTGCATCACTCAGTCCGCGCGTGCGGTTGTCGTAGTCCGTCTGGGTGATGAGGCCGGCTGCGAGCGCCTCGCGCAGCACCGGCTCCTTCTGTTCCTCGCCATAGCCGACGACGAAGATCGCGATGAGGAAGCCGAGGATGGTGGTGAAGCCCATCCATTTGCGGATGGCGCGGCTGATGCCGAAGAAGCGTTTTCTGAGCGCTTCAGGCGGGGCGGGCTTCACGAAGCCGGGCATGACGGGTGTGACCTCTCCGATCGCACCCCCCCTGCCCGTCAGTTCGTTTTCGGCGGCGGAGCGGGCGGCGTCGCAATGATCGGGATTGCTGGCGGCGACCGCCAGTTCGAGCTGGGACATGCGCTCGAGCGCCTTGTGGTGGGCGTCCTTCTGCGGGCCGGATTTCCGCATCCAGCCATGGGTGCGCCATGCCCTGAGCAGGTCTTTGAGCCGTGTCGCCAAACCGTCCCCTCCCGCCGTGCTGCGGGCTTCATGAGGCGGACACTAGCATGCAGCGCCCGGTGCGCCACGCGCTCGCTTGATCCGGCGGCGTGAAGGCCGTAATCCGCCCGCAAGACCCGTTTGAACTCCCGAAACCGGACCTGTCATGACCAAAACCCGCACCGAATCCGACACGATGGGCCCTGTCGAGGTCGACGCCTCGAAATACTGGGGCGCGCAGGCGCAACGATCGCTGGGGAATTTCAAGATCGGCTGGGAGAAGCAGCCGGCTCCGATCGTGCGGGCGCTGGGCATCGTGAAGCGTGCGGCGGCGGAAACCAACGTCGCCATGGGCAAGCTGAACCCGGAATTGGGCAAGGTGATCGTTCAGGCCGCCAACGAAGTGATCGAAGGCAAGCTGGACGAGCATTTCCCGCTGGTCGTTTGGCAGACCGGATCGGGCACGCAGTCGAACATGAACGCCAACGAGGTGATCTCGAACCGGGCGATCGAGATCATGGGCGGCGAGATGGGATCGAAGACGCCGATCCACCCGAACGACCATTGCAACATGAGCCAGTCGTCGAACGACACCTTCCCGACAGCGATGCACGTGGCGTGCGCGGAAGAGATCACGCACCGCCTGCTGCCAGCGCTGCAGACACTGCACAACGCGCTGAACGACAAGGCGCAGGCCTGGACCGGCATCATCAAGATCGGCCGCACCCATACGCAGGATGCAACACCGCTGACGCTGGGCCAGGAGTTTTCCGGCTACGCCAAGCAGATCGAGAACGGCATCAAGCGCATCGAACAGACCCTGCCCGCGCTGATGGAGCTGGCGCAGGGCGGCACGGCGGTGGGCACCGGCCTCGCCTCGCCGAAAGGCTTTGCCGAAATGGTGGCAGACAAGATCGCGCAGATCACCGGCATGAAGTTCACGAGCGCGCCGAACAAGTTCGAGGCGCTGGCGGCGCACGATGCGATGGTGATGAGCCATGGCGCGATCAACACGGTGGCGATGTCGTGCTTCAAGATCGCTAACGACATCCGCTTCCTCGGGAGCGGTCCGCGCGCAGGACTTGGCGAGCTGGCGTTGCCTGAGAACGAGCCGGGCTCGTCGATCATGCCGGGCAAGGTGAACCCGACCCAGTGCGAAGCGCTGACGCAGGTGTGCGCGCACATCGCCGGCAACAATGCGGCGATCGGCTTTGCGGGAAGCCAGGGTCACTTCGAGCTCAACGTGTTCAACCCGATGATGGCCTACAACTTCCTGCAATCGGTGCGGCTGCTGGCGGATGCGGCGGTGAGCTTCACCGAGAACTGCGTTGTCGGCATCGAGCCGCGTCTCGACAACATCCAGCGCGGGCTTGAGCAGTCGCTGATGCTGGTGACGCCGCTGAAGGAAAAATACGGCTACGACCGCGCCGCCAAGATCGCCAAGACCGCGCACAAGAACGGCACGACGCTGCGCGAGGAAGCGATCAAGGACGGCATTCCGGCGGACGACTTCGACGCAATCGTGCGGCCCGAGAAGATGATCGGCCCGACGGAGTGATTGCATTCAGCGAGATGTGAGCAAGCGCCGGCCGCACCGTGTGCTATGCTTGCTCCCAGCAAGAGGAGGTTTTCATGCGTGTCAGTGTAACCGCCGTTTCTGTTCTCGCCGCCATCGCAATCGCCGCGCCCGCCGCAGCCCACCATGGCTGGTCGACCTATCAGTCGAACCAGCAGCAGGACGTCACCGGAACGGTGGTGGACCTTAAGTGGGAGCAGCCCCACGCGATTGTCTGGATCGATCGCGATGGCGAACGGCTCGAAATCTGGCTGTCGCCGCTCGCCCGCATGGTATCGCGCGGCCTGCAGCGGGAAGACCTGGCGAACGGCGTGACCGTGACGGTCGACGCCCAGCCAGAAACAAGTCCGAGGGCGGGAATGGAAGGCGCAGGCCATCACCGTCGGCGACGAGACGTTTGACCTCATGCGCTGAGCGACGCGCGGACGCGACGTAGCGGCATTGCATTGATCCGGTTTGCAGCCGGATGACTTGGCGTTTCTGCCTGGTCCCCAACACGGACGCGCGAACGCCACACTTTGTTACAGCTTTGAAAATTCCGTGAGACGGCGACGGACTAGGAGATTCTGTGCGCTTTAACAGGCATACTAACCGTTGCTCATACGACAGATCTCACGAGGGCCCTGCCCGCATGACCGGGGACAGCTGATGGACAAGAAGATCGTCATGGGAGGCGCCGGCGCGGCGATCGTGGCCGTTGGCGCGTTCGCGCTGCTGGCTGGGGGCGGCGAACGCGCGGTTGGCGACTACACTTTCGAAACGGCGGAAGTGGAGCGGGGGGAGGTTTCGCGGGTGATTTCCGCCGCCGGGGCCGTCGAGCCAGTCAACAAGGTCGATGTCGGCTCGGAGGTGTCGGGCAAGATCATCGAGCTGTTCGTCGACTTCAATGATCCGGTCACCGAAGGACAGGTGCTGGCGCAGATCGATCCGGAGACGTTTCAGACCGCGGTGCAGCAGGCCGAAGCGCGGCTGATGCAGTCGCAGGCGTCGGTGGCCAATGCGCGCTCGGCGATCGAGCGGTCGGAGGTGAACCTCGACGTCGCCGAGAAAACCTACAACCGCCAGAAGAACCTGTTCGCGGAAGAGGCCATCTCGCAGGCGGCGTGGGAACAGGCCGAACAGAATTACAAGTACGCGCAGGTGGAATTGCAGACCAACAAGGTCTCGCTGCAATCGGCGCTGGCCGGACTGGAGCAGTCGAAAGCCTCGCTGGCCGAGGCGCGCCTGCGCCTGGACCGCACGCAGATCGTCTCGCCCATCGATGGCGTGGTGCTGTCGCGCCAGGTCGAGGTCGGCCAGACGGTGCAGTCGTCGATGAACGTGGCGCAGTTCTTCACCATCGCGCAGGACCTGTCGCAGATCCAGATCGAGGCCTCGGTGCTCGAGGAGGATATCGGCGGCATTGATCCCGGCGACATGGTGACCTTCGAGGTCAACGCCTATCCCGGCGAGACCTTCCGCGGTCAGGTGAGCCAGGTGCGCCGGCAGGGCACGGAATCGGCGAACATCGTGACCTACACGGTCGTGGTGGCTGCGCGAAATCCGGACGGCAAGCTGTTGCCCGGCATGACCGCAGACGCGCAGATCACGGCTGACCGCGTGGACGACACGCTGCGCATCGCGCGCGCCGCAACGTCCTTCAACCCGCCTCGGGCCCTGCTTCCCGAAGGCGAGCAGCAGGAGGCGCAAGGCCCCGGCCGCGGCGGTCCGGGCGGCATGCGCGGGTTTCCCGGCGGCGGCGAAGGGCGCAATCCGATGAGCGGCGTCTTGACGGAGATGGGCGTCGACCCAGCTCGCATCGAGACGATTACCGCCGACTTCCAGACGGTGATGCAGGATCTGCGGGCAGAGCTGATGCCGCAGGGCCAGGGCGGCGGCGGCGCATTTGGCGGCGGCGGCGGCGGCCCGCCGCGCACCATCGTGATGCAGCAGCAGATGCAGGAATTCCGCAGGCGGATATCGGCGGCGCAGGACGAGATTCTCAAGCGTCACCTGACGGCGGACGAGATGGTCGAGTTCAGCCGCGTGCAGGCCTCGATGCAGTCCCAGAGACGGGCGACGGCCTACAGGCCGGACGAGGACGGCGGACTGGAGCCGGTCCAGCTGGTGATCGACATCAGCGACGGCACGAACGTCCAGATCGTATCCGGCGCGGAGGAAGGCGATGTATTCGTCACCCGCGCGATCTCCAACAGCGCCGACTGACCGCAATCATGACCGAAGACCGCGCGCTGATCTCATGCCGTGACCTCACCAAGGTCTATCGCATGGGCGACCAGGAGGTGCATGCGCTGGCTGGCGTTTCGCTGGACATCCGCGCCGGGGAATTCGTCGCCATCATGGGGCCGTCGGGGTCTGGCAAGTCATCGCTGATGAACCTGATCGGCGCGCTGGACCGTCCGACATCCGGCGAGATGTGGATCAACGGCCGCTCGCTGATGAAGATGAGCCGCGACGAACTGGCGGACCTGCGCAACGAGACGCTGGGCTTTGTCTTCCAGCAGTTCAACCTGCTGGCGCGCCACGACGCGCTCGCCAATGTGAAACTGCCGATGCGCTACGCCCGCCATGATGTCGGCGACATCGATGAGCGCGCCAAGGAATGCCTTGAGATGGTCTCGCTTGCCGACCGCATGGACCACCGCCCGATGCAATTGTCCGGCGGACAGCAGCAGCGGGTCGCCATCGCCCGGGCGCTGGTCAACCGGCCGCGCATCCTCCTAGCGGACGAGCCGACCGGCGCGCTGGACACGCGGACGACCGGCGAGATCATGAAGCTGCTGCAGGACCTGAACGCCCGGGGCATCACCGTGATCCTCGTCACGCACGAGCCCGAGGTGGCCGCATACTCGCAGCGCCAGATCCACTTCCGCGATGGCAGGATTGAATCCGACAGCGCCGGCGCGAGCATGCTTGTCGGTACGGAGGAGCTGGCATGAACCTTTCCGTTGCGGCGAATTCGGCGATCGAGGCGCTGATCTCCAACCCGATGCGCTCGCTGCTGACAATGCTTGGCATCATCATTGGTGTAGCCGCTGTGATGGTGATGATGTCGATGGGCGAAGGCGCGAAGCGAGAGATGGAAGCGCAGATCGCCTCGGTTGGCGCCAACATGCTGACAGTCTCGCCCGGCAGCATCAGCCGCGGCGGGCGCAGGGGCGGACGCGGGTCCGGCCGGCCGTTCGAGGAATCGGTGGTCGCAGAGATCGAGAGCCTGCCCTTCGTCACGGCGGCGACCGGCATTCTCAACGACCCGGTCACCGCCGTGTCCGAAAGCTCCAACTGGTCGACGAGCATCGAGGGCGGCAGCGCCGCGTATTTCGAGGTCAATAACTGGGCGCTGAGCGAGGGGCGCGCATTCACCGAACAGGAAGTGCGGTCAGGGTCGAGCGTTGTGGTGCTGGGCCCCACTGTCGCGAACGAGCTGTTCCCGGGCGGCGATGCGATCGGCCAGCGCATCCGGCTGAATTCGGTGCCGGTCACGGTCATCGGGGTGCTGGCCTCCAAGGGCGCAGCCAGCATGGGCATGGACCGCGACGACACGATCGTCGCGCCGCTGGGCATGGTGCGCAATCGAATCACCGGCGGCAGCCGCTGGGTTCCGCGGCATGTCGAGCGTGTGCAATTCCTCGTCGAGGACGGTTACGACATGACGCTCGCCCAGGAAGAGACCGCTGTAAAGATGAGGGAAATCCGGCGGATCGATCCTGGAGAGGACGACGATTTCAGATTCTTTAACTTTGCCGACATGATACAGCAGAGAGCAGAGCAGGAGCAGACGATGAGCATGCTCCTGGCTTTTACTGCCTCTGTTGCGCTCATCGTGGGAGGCGTCGGGGTCATGAACATCATGCTCGTGTCCGTTACCGAACGCACCCGTGAGATCGGGCTACGCATGGCGATTGGCGCAAGAGGCGGCGACATTCTCACGCAATTCCTGGTCGAGGCGATCACGCTGTGCTCGTTCGGCGGTCTCGTCGGCATAGCGATCGGTTGGGTTGGCGCATACGCGGCCGCCGAGATAGGCGGCTGGCCGTTTGCGGTGTCCCCGACCATGATCGGCATATCCCTGGGCGCAGCTGCCGCTATAGGTATTGTGTTCGGGTTCTTCCCCGCCCGACGAGCCGCACAACTAGACCCAATACAGGCACTCCGACATGACTGATCCGAGCAATAACAACAAAAAGCTCCTCTTCCGCCTCTCCACCGCAACTGCAATGACCGCCCTCGCCTCCGCGTGCGGTCACATGCCGATTTCCCAGCCGGCCTTCGAGGACATGGCGAACATGCGCGCGGGCCTGCCCGCCGACTGACCATCGCCGAAATGTCCGGCGATCCGGCAGCCGTGATCGCCGACTACACCGTGTTCCAGGACGCGCAGCTGATCGCCTTCATTCAGGAAGCGCTTGAGAACAACCGTTCGCTGCGCGCCTCGATGGAGGCCGTGAACCAGTCAGAAGCGCTTCTGAAACAGAGCCGCTCCGGCCTGTGGCCCAGCCTGCGCGCATCGGTTGGCGTCAGCGCCACGGACGTCGACGGCATTGCCGGCGATCTCCAGGCCAACCCGCCGATCTTCCCGCAGCAGGCGTCGTCGTTTTCCGACGAGCGCTATTCGTTCGGCCTGAGCGGCGTCTACAGCGCCGACATCATGGGCGATGTGTCCGCATCGATCCGGTCGTCCATCGCCGGCCTGCGCTCGACCGAGGCGACCTACGAACTCGCGCGTCGCCAGCTGGCCGCGCAGACCGCGCGCGCCTACTTCACGATCATCGAACAGCAGATGCAGCTGGCGCTCGACCAGGCGACGTTCGCGCGCGCCGAAGACACCTATCGTATCACGACCGCCCGCTTCGACGCGGGCTCGGTGGCGCGCGACGAACTTGTGCTGGGTGAATCGAGCCTTGCCCAGTCGCAGGCGTCGATCATCGCGTCGGAAGCCGCCGTGCGTTCGGCCGAGCGCGCGCTGGAGGTTCTGCTGGGCCGTTTCCCGCGCAACGCGCTGGATATCACGGGCACCCTGCCCGAGCCGCCGCCGACCCCGCCGCTTGGCCTGCCGGAACAGACGATCCGCGCCCGGCCCGACGTCGTGGCGGCGGAGTACAACCTGATCCAGAACTTCGCCAACGTGCGCATTGCGCGTCTGGCGCGCTGGCCTAACCTCGATGCGACGTTCACCGCCTCGGTCAACAACTCGACGCTGAACTCGACGTCGAACCTGTTCGATCTGGAGGGCATCGCGCTGACCATCGGCGCGCAGCTGGCGCAGACGCTGTTCGACGGCGGCGGCATTTCTGGACGCATCGATGCAGCCGAGGCGTCCAAGCGCGCAGCCCTCGAGCGGTATGGCCAGACGGTGATCGACGCCTATGCCGGCATCCTGAATGCGCTCGACCAGTACGAGACGCTGAAGGCCCGCGGCGTGGCGTTGGAGACCGCATCAGGCGCGGCGGCGGAATCGCTGCGCCTTGGCGAGCTGCGCTATAACGAGGGCAGCCAGTCGCTGCTTGACCTCATCAACGTGCGGGACCGCGCCGACCTGGCCGAGAGCCAGCTGATCGCCATCAAGCGTTCGCAGCTCGAACAGTGGATCGCGCTGCACCAGGCGCTGGGCGGCCAGCCCCTCACCCCGACGCCACTGCCAAGCGACGCAAACACCGCCGAAGGCGAATAGCGGCCGCAGCCACCGCAACTAACGTATTGTCATCCCGGACGGCCATTGGCCGATCCGGGATCCGGCAGCTCGCACTCATGCCATGATGGACGCTTGTCGCCGGGTCCCGCATCTGCGCTTCGCTTGTGCGGGATGACATCATAGAGCGTTGCTAGAGCAGATCGTTGTAGAGGTCCCGCCAGTCGGGATTGTCTGCTTCGATCAGGTCGTATTTCCATGCACGCCGCCAGCGCTTGAGCCGCTTTTCGCGCTCAACTGCGCTGGCGAAGTCCGGATGCTGCTCAAACCAGACCAGTCGATCGATCCCGTAGCGAGCCGTGTAGCCCGGCACGGTCTGAGTGCGGTGCTCCCACACGCGGCGCAGCAGATCGCTGGTCAGGCCGACGTAAATCGTCCCGCGTTTGCGGCGCGCCAGAATGTAGACCCAGAACTGTTTGGTCATGCCCCATCCAACCGACGCCAGCTTGCATGATCGCGCAGCCGTATCCAGCGTCATCCCGGGGCGCGCAGCGAACCCGGGATCCGGCGTCAGGGTGAAGGCTCTGGTTCCGCGCAGGTGGTCGGGTCCCGGATCGGCCATTGGCCGTCCGGGATGACGATCGTTAGGGGCGTGCGGGCGTTGACCCGGGCATTCCGCGAATTAATGTCCCCTTTCTCGCCCGTCAGGGCGCACGGAATTCCACAAGGGTGATGAACATGCGGAAAATTCTTCTGGCCGGCGCGGCTGGCTGCGCCTTGCTGGCGGCGGGTTGCCAGACGGCGGTGGACACCAATCAGGAGACGGCGGAAGCGGCGCCGGCGGCCCCAACGGCTGCGGATGCCGAACGCTTCCTTGCTGAAACCGAAGCGGAACTGACCGATTTCTACGAATTCTCTGCGCGCACGGCCTGGGTGCAGGCGACCTACATCAACTTCGACACGGACTGGCTGTTGTCGCGTGCGAGCGCGCGCGGCACCGAGCTGGCCGTCGAGCTGGCCAATGCGACCAAGAAGTTCGAGGGCGTGGCGCTGACGCAGGAGCAGGAGCGGAAGATGAACCGCCTGCGCGCCGGCATCACCATTCCGGCGCCGTCGACGCCCGGCGCTGCGGACGAACTCGCCGAGATCACCACGCGGCTGTCGTCGACCTACTCGACCGGCAAGTTCGAGATCGGGGGCGATGAACTGAACCTCGACGAACTGTCCGACATCGTCGAGCAGTCGCGCGATCCCGAAGCGATCAAGACCGCCTGGGAAGGCTGGCGCACCGTCTCGCCGGCGATGAAGGCCGACTATGTCCGCATGGTCGAGATCGCCAACGAGGGCGCACGCGAGCTGGGCTTCAGCGATCTCGCCGAGATGTGGCTGTCGAATTACGACATGCCGGCCGCCGACATGGAACAGGAAGTCGAGCGCCTGTGGTCGGAAGTCGAGCCGCTGTACGAGCAGCTGCACTGCCAGGTGCGCGCCGGCCTCAACGACCATTACGGCGACGCGGTCCAGCCCGCGACGGGTCCGATCCGCGCCGACCTCTTGGGCAACATGTGGGCCCAGCAATGGAACAACATCTATCCAATCGTCGGCCCGCAATCGGAAGGCCCAGGCTATGACCTGACCGAGCAATTGGTGAAAGCCGACTATGACCCCCTGAAGATGGTGAAGACCGGAGAAGAATTCTTCTCCTCGATCGGGCTTGAGCCGTTGCCGGAGACGTTCTGGGAGCGCTCGCAGATCACGCGGCCCGAGGATCGCGAAGTCGTGTGCCACGCTTCGGCATGGGACCTCGACAATGTCGACGACATCCGCATCAAGATGTGCACCGAGGTGAACGCCGAGGACTTCTCGACCGTCCACCACGAACTGGGCCACAACTACTACCAGCGCGCCTACAACGAACAGGACCTGTTGTTCCGCGACGGCGCACACGACGGCTTCCACGAGGCGATCGGCGACTTCATCGCCCTTTCGATCACGCCGGAATATTTGCAGCAGATCGGCCTGATCGAGACCGTGCCGTCGGCGAGCGCCGATATCGGACTGCTCTACGATCGCGCGCTGGAGAAGATCGCCTTCCTGCCGTTCGGCCTGATGATGGACAAGTGGCGCTGGCAGGTCTTCCGCGGCGAGACGGCGCCTGCGGATTACAACAGCGACTGGTGGGCGCTGCGCACGCAGTATCAGGGCATCATGCCACCCGGCGAGCGCCCGGCTGACGCCTTCGATCCCGGCGCGAAGTATCACATCCCGGGCAATACGCCCTATCTGCGCTACTTCCTGTCGTTCGTGATGCAGTTCCAGTTCCACAAGGCGGCCTGCGACATGGCCGGCTGGGACGGACCGCTGCACCGCTGCTCGATCTACGGCAACGAGGAAGTGGGCGAGAAATTCAACGCCATGATGGAGATGGGCGCGAGCCAGCCCTGGCCGGATGCGCTGGAAGCTTTCACCGGCACGCGCCAGATGTCTGCCGAGCCGCTGGTTGAATATTTCGCGCCGCTGACGGCATGGCTGGAAGAAGAAAACGAGGGCCGCACCTGCGGCTGGTAGCACGCGAAACCAACTCGCATCGCACCTGACATCCTCCCGGATGACGTCTTGCACGCGGGCGGGTCTGGCATAGGCTGGGGTCAACCTGGCTCGCCAGATGCGCGCGTCCAGCTGCATTCGGCCGGATCCAGCCGGCCAAAGCCATTCGGCCAAGATCCATTCGGGAGGATGATTCAATGCTACGTTCACTGCTTGCGGCTTCGGCCCTAGCGCTAACCGCCGCCTGCGCCACGGCGCCGGCCGAAGTTGACCAGCCGCGCGCATCGACTGTCGCGGAGCTCGGACATCAGGGCATGGCGCCTGCGTCCGGACAGCCCGCCGAACAGCTCGTCGTGTTCTTCCACGGCTACACGCAGTCTGGCGAAGCGATGCGTCCGCTGGCCGAGCAGATATCCGCGCGCCTGCCGAACGCTGCCTTCGTGTTCAACGATGCGCCGCTGACCGCGGGCAATGGCTATAGCTGGTACAACTTCCGCGGCGACGACAGCGCGGCGACCAAGGAAGCTGCGCGCGCGGCGGCGGCCGAGTTGGTCTCCAACCTGTCGAACTCGATGCGCATTTCGCCGGACAACATCGTGACCGTCGGCTTCTCGCAGGGCGGCGGCATTGCAGCCCAGGCCGCGACCTGCATCACGCCGGGCGCCACCGCGTTCGTCTCGCTGGCGGGCGTCATCGAGGCAGTCTGCTCCCAGACGGGCGAGGTTTCGCCGGACGGGCTGATCGTGTGGAACGAGGGCGACACGACCGTGAACCGCGAACGCATCGACGCCGGCATCGCTTCGCTTGAAGCGGCAGGCCACGAGCCGAAACTCGAGACCTATGCGGGCGACGGCCACTGGCCGGTGGAGCCAGCGCTTGCGAGCGCGGTCGATTTCATCGTGGCACAGCTTGGCGGCTAGGTCCTACTCCGCAAAATAGGCGGCGAGCGCATCGGCGATGACCGACCCGATGCGCTCGGCGTCCGCCTGCGGGGTTTCATCCCACAATTCGACCGTAATGCCCGGCGCTTTCAACACGTCGAGCGCCCAGCCCTTCGATGTGCCGCTGTTCTCGTTGTGGGCGTAGCTCCATTCCGGCGGCGCAGCGAGCGTCGCGTTGAAGCGCTGTTCCAGGTACGGCAGGAAATCGATCGTCGGAGATGGCGCATCGAGCGGCGGCGCATACATCACGTCTCGATTGGTGGAATGAAAATCCATGAAGGCGATAACGTTGCGGCCTTCGGTTTCGCGCAGGATCCAGTCGGTGATCGCGCGCGTCTCCGGCTGGGTGAAGGGACCCCAGTCGCGGTTGAGGTCGATGCCGCCGCGATTGAGCCGCCAGTACCCGCCGTCGACGCCGTCCGGGTTGGCCATGGGCGCAAGCAGGATCTTGTGACGCGAGAGGAAGCTTTCGATGGCCGCATCGTCCCGGTCCACCAGCCGCGAGACCAGCCCGCGGAAGGCGTCCTGTCCCGTCGTTTCGGGCGGGTGTTGGCGGGTCAGCGCGACATAGACGTCCGGCGCATCCAGATTGCCGCCGATGAAACCGATGAGCGGGCGGTCCTGCAGCGAGCGTCCGTATTCGACTTCGCGGAAGCCTGCGGGCGCGAGGCGGGCGCGGGTCCATTCGACCTGTTCGCGGGATGAAACGATGGGCTGTCCGGCCAGCCAGTTATCGCCGACGGCGAGATCGAGCGTCAGGGTGGCGCGAGTCTCGTCTTCGCTCAGCGCAATGTTCGCGGTATCCAGCGCGCGCCATGACATGCGGTCGGTGCTGGTCTCCGGCGAATAGCGGTGATCGTAGCCGGGATAGTCCAGCACGAGCGTGTGACGGCCTGCCGCCTGCGCCTCAAGACGCAGCGCGAACCATGGGCTGGGGTTGATGCCGTCTTCGACCGACGGTTCGTGATCGACGGTGACGATGATCGCCCCGTCGGGCGCGATGATGCAGTCATGACGACCGGCGGCCGGGAAGTCCGCATAGACGCGCACAGCATCCGAAGCGCAGATGGCAGCGTCGCCGCCGGACGACTGCACCGACGCACAACCGCCGATGGCGGAAAGGAAAAGGGCGGCGCCGACCGCCGCCCTCCCCCTCGCAAGTGTTGTTTGACCCACGCTTAGAACTCCTTGCGAATGCTTGCGTAGAACGAGCGGCCCGAAGCGGAGTGGATGCTGCCGAGATAGCCATAGCTGGTGTCGGCGAGCGGCGGCTCTTCATCGGTCAGGTTCTCCACGCCGACGCGCAGCCGCATCGGCGAATCAGTACCGTCGTCATACGTGTACTGAACGTAGGCGTTGTGGGTCTGATAATCGTCGATCTGCCAGACGCGGCCGTCGCTGTGGACGATGAACGGGTCTTCGACATCGCCGACATAGGAGGTGAACCAGCCGGCGCCCCAGTCGCCATTGCGCCAGGTGAGCGCCGACGAGTACCGCCATTCCGGACGGCCTTCGCGACGGACGAGATCGCCTTGGCCCGAGACCACGAACGTGTCCGGGATGACGCCGGCGGCGATGGCGTCGTTGATCTCCTGACCGAGCGGCGAGACTTCCTGGAAGAAGGTGTCGAGGTAGGCTGCGTTGACGCGGAACGAGAAGTCGCCAAGCGATGTGCCGTCGAGGTCGTAATAGAGGCCAAGGTCGACGCCCTTGACGGTGCGCTGTTCGAGGTTGCGGTAATTGTCGTCGACGAACAGGATCTCGCCGACCGTCTCGCCCGCCGCTGGCGGATCGCGCACGACCGCCGGGTTGAACGAGCCCTGCAGGCGACGCACGAAGTCGAGCAGGATCTGGTTGTCGTCACCGAAGATGCCGACAACGCCTTCCTGTTTGATCTCCCAGTAATCCGCCGTGAAGGAAATCTCGCCGAGCGATGGCGGCAGGAAGAGCGGCTCGAACACGAGGCCGGCCGAGAAGTTCTCGGATTCTTCCGGCTCGAGCGACAGGCTGCCCGAACGGTTCGAGATGACCGATTGGCTCACGCCGCGGATGTAGTCCTCGCGGTTGTTGGAGCGCTGCAGGCCGGTTTCGAACTGCTGCTGCAGGTTCGGGGCGCGGAAGCCTTCCGACCATGCGGTGCGGAACAGGAGGAAGTCGAACGGACGCCATGACAGCGCGGCCTTAGGCTTGGTGACCTCGCCGAACGAGTCATAGTTTTCGTAGCGCGCTGCGAGCTGCAGATCGACTTCCTGGAACAGCGGGATGTTCTGGTCAGGCGAGACCAGCGGGATCGCGAATTCGAGGAAGGCGGACTCGACGTTGCGCGAGCCGCGCGTGTCGGTCGAGGCGCTGTTGCCCTGCAGGTCGTTGGCCTCAAGGCCGCTGATCGCATCCACGAAGTTGATCGTGCCGTCCTGGCGCGGATCGCGATCGTCCTCGAAGGTTTCGCGGCGGACCTCGACGCCCGCGGCGACGCCGACATCGCCCGCCCAGATCGAGAACAGGTCAGGACGCGAGATCTTGGCGTCCCACGAAGCGAGCGAGGTCGAGTTCTCGCGGGTCACGAGGACGGTGATGTAGTCGATCGTGGCCGGATCGGTCGGGGTGCAATCGCCATTGCTGAAATCGTCGGTGCAGCCGCCGTTGAACGGATTGTAGGCGTTCGGCGTGTTCCACGACAGCGCTTCCTGGAACCGCGTGTTGGAAACCCGGTTGCTCGTGTCCGTCGTGTTGGCTTCGGTGTAGAGGAGTGCGCTTTCCCAGTCCCACGCGCCGATATCGCCGCGCAGACCGGCCAGCATGCGGGTCGACAGGTTCTCGACCTCGACGCGGCGCGGACCGGCGTCGACCGGACGATAGCTCTCGAGCAGCACGTTCACGCCGCCAGCGGGTCCGGCATAGCCCGGCAGACGATTGGGCGAGCCGACCGCGCCGAACGGGTTGTAGTAGTTCGAAGCCGGCACCTCGATGTCGACCGCGCCCAGCTGCGGGGCCGATTCACGGAACAGAAGCGAGTCGGCGAGATAGACGCCGCCCTCTGCAAACAGTTCGAGCCCGCCTTCAAACTCGTGATTGAAGAAGGTGAAAAGGTTGACCCGGTCGACGCCGTTCTGGACCGTCGCTTCATCATTGACGTTGTAGCGCAGCGCGTTGTTGCCGGTTGAATCCGGCGCGATGCAGATGCCATCGCCGAGATCGGCTGTGCAGCCGGGCAGCGTCGAAGGCTGGATGTTGAACTCGCCCGATGCGTCGGTGACGCGCGCGCCGTTCACGCTGAGCGTGCCGGGCGTGCGGTCGAAGCCGGCCCACGGCGTGGTGGTCGAGCTGTTGCGGAAGGCGGTCGTCTCGCCGACCCAGTCGGCCGGCAGGCGATAGGTGTTGTCGGCCTGCGAAGTGAAGCCGCGCTCGCGGGCGAAGACCGGATCGCGCGTCAGGTAGGAGCCGAACACCGACAGGTTTGAGCGGTCGTCATTGAAGTTCACGCCCCACTGGAAGTTGGCGGAATACTCCTTGGTGTCGACGCCCTCCTCGCCTTCGGCGCGAATTTCTGCGGTCAAGCCCTCGAAATCCGTCTTGAGAACGTTGTTCACGACGCCTGCGACAGCGTCGGTGCCGTAGATTGCCGATGCGCCATCAAGCAGGACTTCAACGCGCGAAACGCCAGCAACCGGGATCGAGTTGGTGTTGACGGTGACGACAGGCACCAGGTTTTCCGCCTGCGTGCCGGGGTGGTTCACCATGCGGCGGCCGTTCAGGAGAACCAGCGTGTTGCCCGTGCCGAGCGCGCGCAGGTTGATCGAGGCGGTGTCGCCGCGCGCATCGTTCACCGAGCCGATCGTGCGCGTGGTGTTGAACTCGACCGCGCCGAGCTGGGGGATGGAGCGGAACAGGTCATCGCCGGACGTGGCGGCGATGGCGTCGATCTCATCCTCGCCGACCACGGTGACCGGCAGCGCTTCGGTGGGTTGGGCGCCCGGGATCTGGGTCCCGACAACGACGACGACTTCGGGCTGCGTGCCGGACTGCGCCTGCTGCGCCGCCGCCGTCTGGAACGGGAGGGTGAGGACAACGCCGATGGCCGTGGCCGAAAGCAGCCGATTGAGTGTGCTGGGCAGAGGATTGAGTTTCATTCTGGGAGGTCCTGCTCTGGGGTATGCGGAGCCTTTGCACCACGGCGGTGAAAAGGCCTCTGCGACCCCGCTGCGTCAACACTTTGATATGGATTAGCGGGCCTTCAGCGCGGACCCGATGCGCGATGGCCACACTATCGCGCGGGGCAAGTTGCGGGCGCCTGCGGCCGGCTCACGCTGAGTTGAGCGGCATTCTGCAATTTGAGCCCGCCGAACTGGCAATCTCACGACAGATTGTAACCGTATACACGTTATTCTTGGCTAGAACGGTCCATGAGAACCGCGACGCCAGGGGCGGCGGTGACCTGATTTCCGGAGTAGTCGAGACCATGGCCATGAGCCGCAATCACCTTATAGCCTTGGGCGTCGCCCTCGTCATCGCCGCTGGCGCATGGCTGGGCCTTGCCAGCGGCGGCGGCGGAGATGGCGCAGAGCAGCAGGCGCGCGGCGGACCGCCCGGCCGCGGCGGCTTTGGCGGACCGGCGCCTGTTCTGGTCGAGACGACCGGATATCGCGAATTTTTCACCCGGGTTGAGGCGCTCGGCACGCTGGAGCCGAAGGAGCGCGTCGAGCTTACCGCCAACGCCGCCGACCGCGTCACGGCCGTCTATTTCGAAGATGGCCAGCGCGTGCAGCAGGGCGACACGCTGATCCTGCTGGCCAACGCCGAAGAGCGCGCCCAGCTCGACGCCGCGCAGGCGACCCAGGCCGAGGCCCGCCGCCAGCTGGAGCGTAACCAGCGCCTGGTCGAACAGAACGCGATTTCGACGCTGGAGCTGCAGCGCTCGCAACGCGACGCCGAGAATGCCGATGGTCAGGTCCGCTCGCTGCAGGCCCGGCTGGGCGACCGCGTTCTGCGCGCGCCATTTGACGGCGTGCTTGGTTTCCGGATGGTGAGTCCCGGCGCCTATGTCTCGCCCGGCCAGCAGATCGCCACGCTGATCGACGACAGCGAGATGCGGCTTGAATTCTCGGTGCCCTCCATCTTCGCGACCGACCTGAAGCCCGGTCTCGAGATCACGGCGCGCACTGACGACCTGCCCGACCAGACCTTCAAGGGCGAACTGACCAGCGTGAACAACGCCATCGATCCCGTCACCCGCTCGGTGCGCGTGCGCGCCACGCTGCCGAACGAGAGCGGCGATCTCAAAGCCGGCATGTTCATGACGGTCGACCTGCGGTCTGAACCGCGCAACTCGCTCTTCGTCCCGGAAATCTCTGTCATCGCGGAAGGTCCCTCGACCTTTGTCTTCGTGGTCGATGACACGGTTCAGCCCAACGTGGTCCACAAGACGCAGGTGGAGCTTGGCGTGCGCGAGCGCGGCTATGCCGAGGTGCTGTCGGGCGTCTCCGAAGGCGTTGAGGTCGTGACCGACGGCATCCTCAAGCTGCGGCCGGGCATGCCGGTCCGCGTGCCAGAACCTGAACGACCCTCTCCGGCCTCGATTGCCGAGGATGCATCCTATACGCCCGCCGGCGACGCGCTGGCTGCGGCCGGACTGGAGTAGCCCCCATGCTGCTGTCCGATACCGCAATCAAGCGACCGGTGCTCGCCTCGGTCGTTGGTCTCCTGCTGATTGCGGTAGGGCTGGTGTCCTATACGCGCCTGGCGCTGCGCGAATTTCCCGACATCGACCCGCCGATCGTTTCGATCCGCACCACCTACCCCGGCGCATCCGCCAACGTCGTGGAATCCCGCATCACCGAGGTGATCGAGGATCGGATTGCCGGCGTTGAAGGCATCCGCTTCATCAACTCAACCTCGTCGGACGGCGCATCCAACATCACGATCGAGTTTGATGTCCGCCGCGACATCGACGCCGCCGCCAACGACATCCGCGACCGCGTATCGGGCATATTGCGAATGCTGCCGCTGGAGGCGGACCCGCCCGACGTACAGAAGGCGGACGCTGGCGAAGAAACCGTGATGTGGCTGAATATCCAGTCAGACACGATGACGCCGCTGGAAATGACCGACTACGCGGAACGCTATCTGGTCGACAGGTTCTCCTCCATCGACGGGGTCGCGCGCGTACAGGTCGGCGGCGCCCGAACGCCGGCCATGAAGGTGTGGCTGGACCGGCGCGCCATGGCCGCGCGCGGGCTGACCGTTGGCGATGTCGAGGCTGCGGTCCGGACCGAGAATGTCGAGCTGCCGGCAGGCAGCCTGCAGTCGGAAGATCTCATCTTCACCGCTAGAATCGAGCGGCCCTTCCGAACGCCTGAGGATTTTGCGGCGCTGGTCATCGCCAAGGGGGCCGACGGACAGGTCATCAGGCTGGGAGATGTCGCGCGCGTCGAGTTCGGCGCTGAGGAGGACCGCAACGTCTTCAGGGGCAACGGCGTGCCGATGGTGGGGATGGGCATCGTCAAGCAGTCCACCGCCAACGTCGTGCAGGTGGCTGACGACGCCAAGGCGCGACTGGCTGAAGTGACCCCGACGCTGCCCGAGGGCATGACGATCGTCATCAACATGGATGGATCGGTCTTCATCTCCGCATCGATCCGCGAGGTCTTCATCACCCTCGGGATCGCGGTGATCCTTGTTGTCGGCGTGATCTACGTCTTCCTGGGCACATTCCGCGCAACCATCATACCCGCCGTCACCGTGCCGATCTCCCTAATCGCGACCTTCAGCGTGATCTATGCGCTTGGCCTCTCGATCAACCTTCTCACACTGCTTGCGCTGGTGATGGCGATTGGCCTGGTCGTCGACGACGCCATCGTCGTGCTGGAGAACATTCACCGGCGCATCGTGCAATATGGCGAGAGCCCGCTGGTCGCCGCGTATCGCGGCACGCGCCAGGTCGGCTTCGCCGTGGTCGCAACCACGATGGTGCTGGTCTCGGTCTTCATTCCCATCACCTTCATGGAAGGACAGATGGGCCGCCTGTTCTCGGAATTCGCCATCGCCATGGCTGCGGCCGTCACCTTCTCGATGCTGGTGGCGCTGACGATCTCCCCGATGCTCGCATCGAAACTGCTCCACAAGCGTGAGCAGGAGGCCGAGGAGACGGGGTTTCAGAAGAAGGTCGAAAACCTGTCGGACAGGGCGCGCAACGCCTATGGCAGAGTGTTCGATGCAACCGTGCACCGCCCGATCGCCATCGGCGTCGCCCTGCTCGCGGTTCTCGTCGGCTGCTGGGGCCTGCTGCGGGCGATCCCCGGCGAATACGTGCCGGATGAAGACCGCGGCAGCTTCATGGTGTTCGTGCAGGGACCGGAAGGCGCCTCCTTCGATTACCTGATGGGCTACATGGACCAGGTCGAAGAACGTCTCGTGCCCATGGTCGGCAATGGCGAGATCCACCGCATCATGATCGTGGCGCCCGGCTTCGGGCCCGCCTCAAGCTTTTCCAGCGGCATGGTGATGGTGAACCTGACCGACTGGGGCGAACGCCGCGATGGCTTCGAGATCGTCAACGAGATGAACGGCAGACTGAGAGACCTGCCCGGCGTGCAGGCCTTCGCCAACATGAGCACAGCGTTCCGCGGCTCCGGCCAGCCGATCCAGTTCGTGCTGGGCGGCCCGTCCTACGAGAAGCTCGTGGAATGGCGCGACACCTTCATCGCCGCGCTGGACCAGAACAATCCGGGGATTTCCAACATCAACTGGGACTTCAAGGAAACGCAGCAGCAATACCGCGTCAGCGTGAATTACAACCGGGCGGCGGACCTTGGCGTCTCTGTTCGCGAGATCGGCTCGACCCTGCAGACCATGCTTGGCTCCAAGCGGGTCGGGACATTCATCGAGAACGGCGAAGAGCGGAACGTTGTGTTCGAGGGCGAGCGCGAAGATCAGGCGACGCCGACAGACCTGCAAAGCATCTATGTGCGGTCCGCGCGCACCCGCGAACTCATCCCCCTGTCCAACCTCGTGACCGTGGAGCCGATGGCCGACAGCCGTCGTCTCAACCGCTATAACCGCGTCCGCGCAATCACCATCAGTGCGACGCTCGATCCCGGCGTGTCGCTGGGCGCGGCGCTGGACGAGATGGAGGCGCTTGCCCGCGACGTGCTGCCTGACGAAGCCCAGATCGACTACAAGGGCCAGTCGCTCGACTACAAGCGCGCCGGCACATCGATCGCCTTTGTCTTCGGCTTCGGCCTGCTGGTCGTGTTCCTGGTGCTCGCCGCGCAGTTCGAGAGCTGGATCCACCCGTTCGTGATCATGCTGTGCGTGCCGGCGACGGTCGGCGGCGGCCTGCTGGGCATCTGGCTGACCGGCAACACGCTGAACATCTATTCGCAGATCGGCCTCATCATGCTGGTCGGCCTCGCGGCGAAGAACGGCATCCTGATCGTCGAGTTCGCAAACCAGCTGCGCGACAAGGGTATGGAATTCCACGCCGCGCTGCGCGAGGCGTCGATCACCCGCTTCCGGCCGATCATCATGACCAGCCTGACGGCCGCCGCCGGCGCGATCCCGCTGATCTTCTCGCATGGCGCAGGATCGGAGACGCGCTCGGTGATCGGGATCACGATCCTCTGCGGCGTGCTGGCGGCGATGGTTGTGACCCTCGTCATCGTTCCGGCCGCATACTCCCTGCTGGCCAAGGGCACTGGCTCGCCACAGGACGTGACGCGCAAGCTGCGCCGCGAAGAGAAGGATGCGCCGGAGGCCAACCTCTCACCGGCGGAATAGGCGTTCATCGGCGCAGCAGCGGCTATGCTAGGGTCCGCTTAAGGAGACCTGCCGAATGAGTCTGCCGGATCGCATTGTCGAAGACTGTCTGGACGCTGTCGCCGGCGGCCAGAAGGCGATGCGCCAGGTCGTGGCGCGCTGGGTCAGCGAGCCCATGGCGCTGCTTGCCGGCCTCGGAGAAGATGCGCCGATCGGCCTGCGGACGCTGCATCGCTCCGGCGAGCTGACGGTGCTGGATTTTGTCTGGGCGCCCGACATGACGCTGCCGCCGCACACGCACGAGGTTCCCGCCCTGATCGGCGTTTATGCAGGGCGGGAGGACAACATCTTCTGGCGGCGTCGCGATGGCGGCATCGAGGCGGCCGGCGCGCAGACGCTGGGTCCGCGCGAAGTCGCGACGCTGGGCCGCGACATCATCCATTCTGTGACCAACCCGTTGGGCATGCGCTCGCGCGCGCTCCACGTCTATCTCGGCGACTTCTTCGCCCCGCCCACCCCGCGGCGCGAATGGGATCATGGGAAACTTGAAGAACATGACTGGACGCCAGACGCGGTGCGCCAGCGGTTCGCCGAAGCCGAAGCCAGAGAGGCCGCGATGCGGTCGCAGACCGACTGACATGAAAACGGGCGCTCCGATGGAGCGCCCGCATCAGCTTTGGCTTGTCGTGCGAGATCAGTCGCCGACGAAGGCGTCGTAGATGAAGTCGCGGTTCTTGCGCTGGTATTCGGCGGTCAGCGCGACGTCCTGGATTCCAAAGACCATGAAGAGGTCGTTCTTCGGATCGACCCAGAACTCGGTGCCGGCAATGCCGTACCACGAGAACGTGCCATTGCCCGGACGTTGCTTGGTGTCGTCAAGCACCAGCGAGAACCCGAGGCCAAAGCCCATGCCCTGCCCCGGGAAGAACAGCCCCTTGGAGCGGATCTCCGGCGAGGTCTCGTCGACCCGCATCCGGGCCAGCGTTTCCGGCTTGATGATCTCGACACCGCGATAGGTGCCGTCATTCGCCAGCATCAGCGTGAAGCGGAGATAGTCTTCCATCGTCGAAGACAGACCGCCGCCGCCCGACATGAACGGCGTCCGGGCCGTGTAGTCGTAATAGTACGGCAGGGCGGCGTTCTTCGGCTCGGCGAAGCGCGCGGCCTCGGATGCGTCCTGGAAGAACTTGGTGTCGGTCATGCCCAGCGGTCCGGTGATCCGTTGAGCGATCGCGTCTTCCAGCGACTGGCCGCTGGCGACTTCGATGACGCCGCCAAGGACGTCGGTCGCACGCGAATAGTTCCAGGCCGTGCCGGGCTCTGCAGCCAACGGCAGGGCTGCCAAGACGCTGGAGTATTCGGCGGCAGACAGATCAGTGCGGTTCTCGCCGCCTTCGGCGTATAGCTTGGCCAGCGGCAGCGTCGGGACGACGAAACCGTAGATCAGGCCGGCCGTGTGGCTCATGAGGTGGCGAACCAGCATCTCGTTCTCGGCGGGCTTGGTCGTGCCGTCCGCCTGCAGGATCTGGGCGTTGGCGAACTCGGGGATGTACTTGGAAACCGGATCGTCGATGTCGAGCTTTCCTTCCTCGACCAGCTTCATCGCCGTGACCGAGACGACCGGCTTGGTCATCGAGAAGATGCGGAAGATCGTCTCTTCGCTCATCGGCGTGGTCTGGTCGGGGCCCTGGACGCCGAAGCCTTCGGCGAACGCGACCTTGTCGTTGCGGCCGATCAGCAGGTAGGCGCCGGGGAGCTTGCCGCTCTCGACATCGGCCTCATACGCGGCGCGGATCTCGTCGAGCTTCGCCGTATCGAAGCCGAGCGCTTCGGGGTCGCCCATTTCGATCGAGGACGCTGCGAGCGAAGGCGCAGCAGCGCTGGCCGCTTCGGCGCGCTCCATCGCGGGCGATGCAGCCGCTTCACCTTGCGCCGCTTCACCTTGCGCAGAATCTCCGGGCGCGGTGCTGCACGCCGCTGCAAGAACGAGAGCCGCACAGCCAGCCAGCAGGCCGGATCTTGTGAAAAGTTTCGTGTTGGTCCGCATATCCATCTCCCATTCGCCGTTGAGGCGGCGTTCCGCTTCTATGACACGGCATGACGCTTCCGCCATCCCTACGCCGCGTCAACCACGTCTCGCGCTCGTTTTCGTGCGTCGACATAGCGCTCGCGCATCACGTACAGATGACTTACCCTACGGGCAAAACCAGTATCCGGTCTCTGACCCGCCCGGAAGCGGCGCCGGAGACGAAGAGAGTGGAGGAGCGAGCATGGTGCGGACAGGTATGACCGCAGCTCTGATGATGGCGCTGGCGGCGTGTTCCGGCGGAGAGAGCGCGCCGGCGGCGACTGCCGGACAGGCTGCGGCGGGCGCGCCACAGGCGGAATTCCGCACCGAGCTGAACAGCCAGGAGCTGATGGCGCACGTCATCGACTACAATGCCTTCGAGATCTGGCATCGCCAGGGCTGGATCTACAGCGCTGACGGCGTCGAGGAGCTGTTCCCAACGGACGATGAGGGCTGGTTCGCCGCGGAGAACGCCGCCGCGACGCTGGCGGAGCTGTCCAACACGCTGCTGCTGCCCGGACGCGTGCCGCCAGACGCCGACGATGCCGCGGACTGGATCAGCTATGCGCACGAGCTGAACCGGACCTCGCTTGTCGCCATGCAGCGGGCCGAAGCGCAGGACAAGGAAGCCTTCTTTGATGCGGGAGGCGACATCTATGTCGTCTGTCGCTCGTGCCACGAGCAATTCGTGATCGGCGACATCGAATAGGCGGGGGCCGTTACCATAACCGTAAATAACGTTGCGTCATGTGGCCTCACATGGGCCTATTTGACGCCAATCAAATTGCCGGGATTACCGCCGGTTAATAGTATAAGAGGCGACAGTTGACCGCACGCCGGCGCGTTAACGGGGTATGCGAGCCGGACAGATAGAACGATCCGCGCGGCCAGTACGGGAGGAAACGACACGTGTTGCATGATTTCTTTCTATGGATACAGGAGGGCCTTGGGGCTCATCCGGACGGGTATCCGCCATCCTGGAGCGCCCAGTTCCTGGGCTCGCTCAACCTCTGGTCGGTCACCGAGGGCACCCACGTTCTGACGCTGATGCTGTTTGCGGGCACGATCTGGATCGTCGACCTGCGGATGATGGGCGCAGCCTTCAAGAACGTGCCGTTCTCGACGCTGAACGACCGGGTGCTGCCCTTCACCATTCTCGGCTTCGCGGTGATGATCATCACCGGGATCATCCTCTTCCTCGCCAAGCCGATGGATTATTACCACAACATCTGGTTCCGGGCGAAAATGCTGTTCCTGCTGATTGCGGCTGTGAACATCTACTGGTTCCACCACCGGCTCCAGAAGAACATGGACGAGTGGAACACGATGCCCGACGCCACTGGCGCCGCGACCGCAAGGGACGGCGCCTACTGGTTCGCGGCGGTGACGTCTGGCGTTCTGCTTCTGGCCGTGATCGCGTTTGCCGCGATTTCCGGCCAGGCGGTATGGGCTGCTGTGGTGGCGCTGGGCGCTGCCGCATCAGGCTTCCTGCTGCTGGGTCCGGGCGCAAATGCGCCTGTCGAAGGGACCAACTGGCGCCGGCGCGCGGGCCTCGCCATCGCACTGGTCGTGGGACTGGCCTATTTCCCGATCTTCCTGCCGACGGTCGTTGAATCCGCCTGGCTGGCGCCGATGATCCTGCTGGTCATCGCGCTGATCGCCGGGCAGTTCTGGCTCCACCACAACCGGCATCCCAACCCGCCCATGGGCGTCAAGGTTTCGGCCCTGATTTCGATGACGTCGTGGATCCTGATCATCATCCTGGGGCGGTTCATCGCCTACAACTGGTTCGACTGCGGCAAGCCGCAGCCGGCCTTCACCAACTTCGTTCAGGAATGCTCCTCGACCTATGGCGGCGCCGTACCGCTTGAAGTGGAAGTCGAGGCGATGCTTTCCAGCGGCGCAAAGACCGCGCAGCTTTCGGCGACGGAAGGAGAATAGGTCATGGATTTCTACACCCTCTTTCCTGACATCCAGCCCTGGGTCGCCAGCCTGCAGACCACCTATCCGGTGACGCTGCTCAACCAGACGCAGTGGGGCTTCGCCGCCATTCAGGCCGTGCACCTTCTGGCGCTGGGCCTTCTGGGCGGCTGCGTCATCCTGTTGAACATGCGCCTGATGGGCGTTGGCATGACCAGCGCGACGCCGGCCCTGATGGAGCGCAACCTCCGTCCGTGGCTGATTTCGGGCGTTGCGGCGGTGCTGCTGACAGGCATCGTCATTGGCATGCTGAACCCGGAAAAGCTGTACACCAGCCCGGCCTTTTTCACGAAGATGATCGCCATGGTGTCGGCGCTGATCTTCTCCTTCGCGGTCACCAACAATGTGGCGCGGCAGGAGAGCGGCGTGAAGCTGTCGCCCGTGGTCATGGCCATGGCCGCGATCGCCTTTGGCCTGTGGCTGTGGTCGATCGGCGTGTTTGCGGTGGTCGAAGGCGTCAATCCCGGCACCATCCACATGATCGTGGCGGCGTTTGCGATCCTGTTCGCCTTTGGCAAGCGCACCCGCATCATCGCAGCCATCGTGCTGGGGATCATCGTGGTGGCGGGCGCCATCGTGACGCACGGGATCTACAACCTCGACGACAATTACGAGATGGTTCTGACGACCGAAGTCTGGTTCGTCCGCGCCGCCGCCGTCGCCGCCGTGGCCTTCATGGGCTACGAGATCTTCACAGGCACCACGGAGGACGATCGTGGGGCGACTGTAAAACTCATCGCCCTGTTCAGCATCCTGTCGTGGGTCACCGTGGCCGCCGCGGGACGCTGGATCGGGTTCAGCTAGCAGCAATGCACCGGCCTGCCTTTCCCGCATGCTGACAACCGGAACAAAGACAACCCCGAGCCTCATGGGCTCGGGGTTTCTTGTTGGCTGCCGGGCCCCGATGGACGATGCTGGCGAAGCTCGATGCAATGCGGACCAGCGCCGCGACACGTAAGAGCCTACCCCTGCCCGCCCGTGACACCGCAACTGCTGAGGCGCGCGGCCCGGCATGTGGCGCATCCGTCCGCCGCGCCAGCTGCGGGGACCTGCGCTGGCCGGAATGCTGAGAGCCGCCGATGGGCGGCGGCGCTGGCTCACAGCCGCAGCGTCGGACGACCTTGCAGCAGACTGATGCTGATCCCGATCGCAGACTGTTCGGAGCCATACCCGAGGCTCGGATGAGCGACACAAGACCATCCTAAAGGCTGGCGCCCGCCGCGACCCGGCGCAAAAGAAAACCGCCGGTCGCTCTCGCGGCCGGCGGTTTCTTGTATTCAGGCTTGCCTGAAGCGGGTCAGCCGATCAGGTGGCTGCGCACTGCTCCAGGTGCCGCCTTCCGAAGCGTCCGAACCATCGCGCGGCGCGCCGGTGCCCGACGAACCGACGAACAGCTTGCAGCCGTTCGGGAAGGTCACGTCACGACCGTTGGCCTTGCAGGTGCGCTCGCCCGTCTTGCGGTGTTCTTCGCAAAGGAAGTCCTTCGACTGATAGCCGCGGACAACGATTTCGGTGCCGGGCTTCAGCGACGACGGCTTGATGCCGGTGCGGCGCAGCGTGTTCGGCGTACCGCCTTCAACAGCCCAGTTGATCGTCGAGCCGGCTTTCGGTTGGCCGCGCTCATCGGTGTCTGGAACCTTGATGTGGATCCAGGTGTGCGGGTTGACCCACTCCACCGTGACCACTTCGCCCGTCAGCTTGACCGGCGCATCAGCGTCGAACTCAGCCGCAAAGGCGTGGTGAGCATTGGCCGACATGCCAAGCCCGGCGGCGGCCATGGCAGCCGCGGCAACGCCAGCAACTGCAAGCCCCAGTTTCTTCTTCATGAACGTCCTCCTGCAACGTCTGGCGGCATCACTCCTGCCGCCGTCACTTCCGGCTCCTGGTAACGTCACGACGTAACGCCAGCCCTGACCGCACGATTGACCTGCATAGTCGCGTCTTTTTCCCGGATTTTCAAGCAACCAGCGCAGTGCTGCCTGCCTTTACACCCTCGGTTCGTCTTCACGAAACTGCGATTACAGGTTCAGTACTCCAACGCTCCCTTCAGGCATCCGTCGCCGCCAACTGCAGTTCAACTGCAATTGGCGGCGACAAGTTCAGCCTAGTTCAGGTCCTCGACCGAGAGCTGATCAGGCAGATCCGCTGCAACGATCGAATCCGGATCGTCGCCACGCTCTTCAGCTTCTGCACGCGCACGCTCCAGGGCGGGGCCCGGCAGCGGGTTGCGACGCAGGTGGCCGTACATCATCTCTTCGACGAACTCGACGCACTTGAACTGCTGCAGTTGAGCGTCTTCGCCGACTTTCTTGTAGAGGTTGAAAGCGATCTCGAGCGGCTCGGTCAGGTGGGCCGGATCGGTGATCGTGGCTTCGTAACGCATCGTGTGCGGGCTGGTCAGCGTCCAGCGCTCGGTGATGTGGGCTTCGGCGCTGAGCTGGTTGCCAGCGCGGTCGAGCCAGGTTTCACCGTTGTTGCCGAAGACTTCGACCACGAACGTGTCGCCGTCCCACTCGCCGTAGGATTCGCCCATCCAGCTCGGGAAGACGTCATCCGGGTTCGGGGTCTCTTCGTCGAGGTAGATGTTCCGAACGGCGCCGGCGAATTCATAAGCGATGAAGAACGCCTTGTCCGACTGGAAGATCTGGAACGGGAGCCACATGTAGTTGGCGCGCGGCACGCCCGGCAGGTAGCACTTCACTTCCGGATCGCGATCCACCCAGTTCACGCGGTTTTCGTTGCGCATTTCAAGCGCTTCCGGCGTGTAGGGGATCTTGCCGCCTTCGTTCTGGACGATGCCGATGCCGGCCGGCACTGCGCCGACGGCGCCCAGCGCCACGACCGAAGCGGCAGGAACCGGACCGTACGGGCCAGGACGCAGCTGCATCGCGTGTTGGGCCGGGTGGGCCTCGATGTTGTAGTTTGCAGGGTTCATCACCTGCCAGACGCCGTTCATGTTCGGCAGCTCGGTACCGGGGAGGCGCTCGGCGCTCCATTCAGCCGACGACGAAGCCGCCTGCGCCGGTTCATTCTCCATCCCCGTGGATTGGCATGCACCCAAGGCAGCAGCCAGCACAAAGGTCAAAACAGTTTTCTTCATGACACCTCCCCGTACGCCCATAACAAGCGAACGTCGTCGCTTCTGAGATCCGATGATTCTTGCCGGCTGGAACCCACCCAGCGCAGCTATAGAACCGCCCATTTTTCAATGCGCCACGGTTTGGCGCAACGAGCGCGAACATACCGGTGTTGCGGCCGAGCGCAAGAACCGTGTTGGACGTGCGACCTTGGGCCCGACGCACGTTCGCGTTCCCGCGCGCGGAAATTCAGGCGCTTAACGGAACGTCGCGTCTCGGGCGGTTCCGTAGCGAGGCGATCTCTTGTGCGCCTAGCAATCGGCGCGTTGAACCCGGCGTCAGTCGCGCCGGCCGCGCGAAGGTCGGCGGGGCAAATCCCATCGCCTCCACGAGCGTTGCGAAGACCGAATTGCTGTTGATGCCGAGCCCGAGAAACGGATAGCGGACGCCGCCGCCGCCATGCGGGCCGGGCGACAGCGCATTGATGCGCTCGATTGCGGAAAGAGCCGGAAAAATGGCGCTTTGCAGCTCGTCAGCGTCCATGCCTGAAGCCGGCTCGGAGAGGCTGACGACATCGCCATTCGCCATCGCCGCGCGGACGTCCCGGCTGCGCGGGGCCACGCCGTTCATCGGCAGGAAGGTCTGGGGTGAGCATCGGTGTCGTAGGCGCGCAAACGGTCCGAGCTGAGGTAGCCGATCGGCTTGTGCCGCCACGTCCCCGACGTCTTGTCGTACCAGCTCGCGAGGCCATTCAGCTGGCGGACAGCCCGCCCGTCAGGATCAACAACGATCACCATTTTGTGCGCAGCGAACGAAGTCCTGCGCGGAATGCGAAGCTCTGCCGCAGCGATGATCCAACCGGTCATGAGGAGAAGATGGCGCCGCCGACCCTGCGCGCCAAGGCGCTTGGCGCTTTGAGGGCTGCGATCAGCGCTCCGTCGGCGTCGCTTCGGCTGGTGCGGGCGGATCATTGCTGGCGCTGTCGGGCGGAGCAAGTTGCCCGTGCGCGATGCGCCACGCCTCGCCCTGCGCCTCGATGACCGATGCGAGATTGCCCAGCGCGAGGTTGATGTCGAGGATGTGGAGACCCCAGCCAGGCTGCGCCTCGCCGTCGACCACGACATCGCCGACAATGTCGTCGGCGCGCATGTCGGCCGGATCGCCTGCGACCCTGACCGAAAGGAAGGACCGCCCGCCCGTTCGCCTGCATTGCGCCGTCAGCATGCCGGGCAGCGCGACCAGCGGCGTCTCGATCTCAACATCAGCCTTGGACCATGGCGGCGGCGCTTCGGAAGATTCAAACGCCTGCCCTACCGGCAGGAGCGCGTTCAGCGCGCCGTTCGACCCGTCCAGCTCCGCCGGATTGACGCAGGCCACTTCGCGGCCGCGCTGGGTCGCCTCGCCAAACAGCGCATCCGGCCCCGCAGGGCGGTCGTCGCGGTAGGACGCGTAGGCGATCAGGCAGCCATAGGGGGTGTCGTCCGCGCAGAGCGGCAATCTGCCAAGAACCGCGCCGGACGGCCTAGCCGGATCGTGCTCGACATTGATGCCGGCCAGCACGGCGGACACGATCCGGTCGCTGGTCTCGGGCCCATCGATCTCGCTGGCGATCAGCCGCGACAGGATGCCGGCCCCCTGAGAGTGGCCGATGAGGACCACGCCCCTGCCCTGATGATGGGTCTCAAGGTAGTGCCGCCATGCCGCACGCACGTCGGCATAGGCCATCTCGCGGTCGGTCATGGATTCGCCGCCCGAAAGCATGGCGCGCAGGGCGACCAGCGTGACCTGCCGGTACATCGGCGCATAGACCCGGCAGACCGAGGAAAGGTAGGCGGCCTGGTTGAGCGCCGCGTTTTCCTCGCCCGGGCCCGGAACGATGTCCGAATTCGCCGCGGCGTCGTCCGAGACGGTGGGATAGACATAGAAGCAGTCGATCGGCGCCTCGGGATCGACTTCGTGGGACACAACCTCAAGGCTGCCGTCCGGCGCAACCCGCGTAACCGATGCATTGGCTTCACAGATGTCGGCCCTGCCGGGCAGGCACAACCAGGCGTCGTCACCGGCATAATCGACAGGCTCGACCGGCGTTGCATCCGCTGCCGGCTGCGACGGCGCGCTGGCGCTGGAAGCTCCGAAAAGAAGGCGGGCGGCCGCGCCATCGCCGCCGTCGCCGCCGCCACAGGCGGCCAGCAACACGCCGCTGATCGCAGCGAGTGCGGTTGCGAGCGTCGGTCTGTTCATTCCGGCGAGCCCTCCTCGATCGACCGTCGTCAGCCGCCTCGACAATGCGCCAGATCGACCTGTGGCGCCAACGCACGATTTACCAGATATCGAGATGACATGCCCGTGTCAGAGGCCTACCTGCGCTTCCAAAGACCGGCCCGCTGCGGCACGGTCGGGCCGAAGAGCGGGCCAGAGAGCAGGAACGAGCGCGCGAGGGCCAAGCCAATCGCGCGCATGGGAGGAAGTATCGATGCCGCGACCATCTCATGGGCGCACCTTGCGCACGACTGCAGCCATGGCGCTGGGCGTCGCCAGCCTGGGCCTCGCCGCGTGCCAGACCAGCGAGCCGGAACCGACGACGGCTTCGCCGGACACTCCAGATGCGGCCGTTGCTGTGCTCGCCGAAGCCGGACCAGCCGGCGCGCATCCGGGCGAGACGATCTATGCTCAGGCCTGCGCCTCCTGCCATGACCAGCCGGAGCTGACCCGCTCGCCGTCGAAGGAGACCCTTCAGGCGATGAATTTCCAGTTCCTGAATTTCTCGCTGACCGAAGGCAAGATGAAGGTGCAGGGCGCGGCGCTCTCAGCCGAAGAGCGTGGCGCTGTCATCAGCTATCTGACCGGGCGTGACACCTCGTCCCTCGACCAATGGGCCGAGGCGATGATGTGTCCCGCCGACCGTCGCGAGGTGGACCTGTCGGGCGAAGCGACCGTCACGACATTCGGTTTCACGCGCGCGAACGCCCGCGAGCTGAGCGCTGAACAGGCGGGCCTGACGGCGGCCGAGCTTGCAGACATGGAGATCGCCTGGAGCATCGCCTTCCCCGATGCGACCACCATGCGGTCGCAGGCGGCGATCGTCGGCCACAACGCCTTCCTGCCGGTTGCAGATGCGGGCGCGATGTATGCGTTCGACCTGTCAGACCCGGCCGATCCCTGCGTCCAGTGGATCTACAACACGCCCGGCGGCGCGCCGCTGCGCACCTCCGCCTCGTATGGCGTTGTCGCGGACGGGACGCCGCTGCTGGTCTTCTCCGGGCTCGATTCGACCGTCCACGCCGTGGACGCGCGTACCGGCGAGGCGGTCTGGACGAAGGGCGTCGGCGTCTATTCGTATTCATTGACCACCGGCACGCCGACGGTTCTGGCCGACCGGGTCATCGTCCCCGTGGCGCAATACGAAATCTCCGTCGCCGCCGATAACAGCACGCTGTGCTGCACCAATCACGGCTATGTCCTCTCGCTCGATCCTGCGACCGGCGATCAGCAATGGCGCTATGACACCATGGAGGATGCGGTCCACCAGCGCGATCGCGGCGATGGGCAATCGCTGATGGGACCGTCCGGCGCCTGATCTGAATTCGCCCTCGGTCGATACCGAGCGCGGCCTGATCTATTTCGGCACCGGCGAATCCAACTCGCCGCCAGCGCACCGCAACACCAACGCCCTGATCGCGATCAGCCTCGAAACCGGCGAGGAAGTCTGGAGCCACCAGGCGACGCCGGAAGACATCTACAACTCGCGGTGCGGCGCCAATCCCCCCGCCGATCGCCTGAACTGCGTATCCGAGACCGTCTATCGCGACGTCGATTTCGGCGCGTCCCTGATCCTCGCGGAACGCTCCAGCGGCGAGGATGTCGTGCTGGCGGGACAGAAGTCCGGATCGGTCTGGGCGCTTGAGCCCGAGACGGGCGAAGTTGTCTGGCGGACCGCGCTCGGCACGGGCGGACCGCTGGGCGGCGTGCATTGGGGCATCGCCTATGCCGACGACAAGGTGTTCGTGCCGATCGCAGCGCCCGGCCGTCCGATCCCCGGCGAATGGGAAGGGGACCCGGAGATCAATCCCGGCCTTTATGCGCTGGACGCCAGCGACGGATCGATCCTCTGGAGCTTCAATCCCGAGGTGGATTGCGCGAACGCAGCGGAGGCGGAGCGCCGCGCCTGCGTACGATCAGCCTTCATGTCCGGCGCGCCGACCGTGATCGACGGTGTGGTTATCTCTGGGTCGCTCGGCGGCCAGCTCTTCGCGCTGGACGCGGCGACCGGCGAAATGCTGTGGCGCATCGAGACCGCTGGCGACCACGAGGCGCTGAATGGCGTCGAGGCGAATGGCGGGGCCATCGACGCGGCCTCCATCGTCGGCGTGAATGGTCTGCTACTGGCGAATACCGGCTACGGCATGTTCGGACAGGACCCGGGCAACGTGATGCTGGCGCTGCGACCGAGACGCCCCTGACGTTACGTCACCGATTGACGCTGACGTAAGGTTGGACACACTGAAACGGCAAAGGGAGAGAGACTCATAATGTCAGTCCGGAACATTCTGGCTGGCGCTGCCGCTACGGCCGCGCTGGCGCTTGCCGCGTGTGGCACCCAAGATGGCGCTGAGATGGCGTCAGACGCCGGCGCCGCCAACGAAGCTCAAACCGCCTCCACTGCCGTCGCGATGAACGAAGCGCACGCAGCAGGCCCGCACCCGGGCAAGGCCGTCTACGAAGCCAAATGTGCGACCTGCCATGACAACCCGGAGGCGACGAAAGCGCCGTCCGTCGACGACCTTGGCCGGCTAACCTCTGGCCACATCGTGAATGCGATGATCACCGGCATCATGATCCCGCAGGCCGCGGGCATGACGACCGAAGAAATCGACAACGTCGCCAACTACCTGTCGAACACCGAGGTGAGCGACGATGCGTGGATGGAGGCGATGGCCTGCCCGGCCGACCGCAAGGTTCCCAATCTCAGCGCCAAGGCGACCGTCTCAACCTTCGGCTTCGACCAGCACAATACGCGCGAGATGTCCTATGCCGACGCCGGCCTGACCGCCGAGGAGCTCGGCGACATGGAGCTGGCCTGGGCGATCGCCTTCCCGCAGGCCATCACCATGCGCAGCCAGGCTGCGGTGGTCGGCAACTCGCTGTTCGTGCCGGTGGGCGAGAGCAAGAACCGTCTCTTCGCGTTCGACGTCTCGGATACGGCCGAGCCCTGCCTGCAATGGGTATATGAGGGCACCCGCACCCTGCGTTCCAGCGCCGGCTATGGCGTGCGAGAGGATGGCCGCGAGGTCGTGCTGGTCGGCGACATGGGCGCCTTCGTGCACATGATCGATGCGGAAACCGGCGAGAAGATCTGGGAAAGCTCGATCGGCCTGTCTGATGCTTCGGTTGCAACCGGCACACCGGTTCTGGTCGGCGACAAGGTCTATGCGCCGTCCTCGCAGTTCGAGATCATGATGGCCGCCCAGCCGACCTATGAGTGCTGCAAGATCCACGGCGGCGTCGTGGCGCTTGATGCAATGACGGGCGAGCGCGTGTGGGAAGGCCACACGATGGAAGACGCCAAGCCGATCCGCGATCGCGGCGACGGCCAGATGCTGTGGGGCCCGGCGGGCGCGCCGGTCTGGAACTCCCCGGCGATCGACCTTGAGCGGGGCCAGCTTTATGTCGGCACCGGCGAAGCAAACTCGGAGAACGCGCACCCGAACACCGACGCCCTGCTCGCCTTCGATCTTGAAACCGGCGAGATCAACTGGTCGTACCAGGCCACCGCCAACGACGTGTACAACGTCGGCTGCGGCCCGAACCCGCGCCCGGAAATGCTGAACTGCGCCAAGGATACGGTCTATCGCGACGTCGATTTCGGCGCCTCGACCATCCTCAAGACGGCGCCGAACGGGCAGGACCTTGTACTGGCCGGACAGAAATCCGGCACGGTGTGGGCGATGAACCCGGACAACGGCGAAGTCGTCTGGCGCACCGACCTCGGCACCGGCGGCGCCATGGGCGGCGTCCACTGGGGCATCGCGGCGGATGACACGCACGTCTATGCGCCGATCTCGAACGCCGGTTCGCCGATCCCGGACCAGGACGTGCCTGAGTTCATCAAGCGCGGCATCTATGCGCTGGACCTCAATGACGGCTCGATCGACTGGTCGTTCTACGTGGAATCCGCGTGTGACGAGGAAGCCCAGAAACTGGTTCCGCGCTGCAAGTCGAACTACGGCCTGTCCGGCGCGCCGACGATCATCGGCGACCACATCATCACCGGCAGCCTCGATGGCCGTATCTTCGTGCTTGAGAAGGATACCGGCGAACTGGTTTGGGAATACCAGACCGCCCGCAACTTCGAGACGATCAACGGAATGCCCGGCAATGGTGGCGCGGTCGACAACGCGTCGATCGTGGCGGCCAACGGCCTGCTGTTCGTGAACTCGGGCTATGGCCTGTTCGGGCAGGGCGCGGGCAACGTGATGCTGGCGTTCAAGCCGAAAGCCGGCTGATCGACTGACCTGAGCAGACCGCCTGCATGCTGTTGACGTGAATGGCATGCAGGCGCATTGCCTGCCGGCTCAGGACCAAGAAACTCGAGGACTCATGTCGGACCGGGATCCGGAAGCAGGCAAACTCGTTCGAAATCAGCCGGTCGGCATGCCGTCCGAGCCGGGACCACTGGCTGTTTACAACGGCGAGAAACCGGCGGCGCCCGAATGGTTCGAGAAGGCGATCGCGACGCCCTACGAGACCCATTTCGTCGAATCTGACGGCGTCCGAATCCACTATCAGAGCTGGGGCGACCGCACGAAACCCGGCCTGCTGCTGGTGCACGGCAACGGCGCTCATGCCCACTGGTGGGACTTTATCGCGCCCTATCTCATGGATGAGTACCATGTGGTCGCCATGACGTTCTCCGGCATGGGCGACAGCGACCGGCGCGAGGCGTACACGCTGGAAACCTTCGCAATCGAACAGCTGGCTGTCTGCGAGGACGCCGGGCTGTTTGATCGCGACGAAAAGCCGATCATCGTCGCGCACTCGTTCGGCGGCTTTGTCACCATCCTGACCGGCGCGGAATACGGCGACAGGTTCGCGGGCGTGGTCATCGTCGATACGCCCGTCAATCCACCCGATCATCCCCGGCGTCGCCCACCGAAGGTTGGCGGCGGCAAAGTCTATCCCAGCCTCGCAGCCGCGCTCGCGCGGTTCCGGCTGGCGCCGCCCCAGCACTGCGAAAACCACTTCATCATGGACTACATCGCCCGCGCCAGCCTCGGGAAGAAGCCGCTGCCGGAGGGCGATGGCGAAGGCTGGGGCTGGAAATTCGACCCGGCGATCTGGCAGCGCTTCTCGGTCGGAAAGCCGCCGGAAGAGCTGTTGAAGTCCACACGCTGCCGCATCGCCCTGATGAAGGGCGACAAGTCGGTGATCTGGGAGGAGAACGTACGCGAGTACATGTACGACCTTCTAGGACGGCAGGCGGCCTTCATCGAGATTCCGGAAGCCCGCCATCACATCATGCTGGACCAGCCGCTGGCGTTCGCGGCGCGCTGCGCACATTGCTGCAGGAATGGCGGCATTCCGCGCCGAGCCGACAGATCCCGGCCAGCTAGGTTCAGCCCCAAACGCGACCAAATTCTCGGTGGATGCGGCCATACAGCGCTTTTCATTGACGTTTTGAGGCGATACAGCGGTCTGCGATCGCAACGGGAGCATTCCGCCAATGTCCAGCCCTGCCCACTCGACCGACAATACGCCAATCGAGGCGCCGCCGGCTCACACCGACGCGTACATGGACATGGACGCCCGCCGCGGCATGTGGAAGGGCTTCGGCGTCTTCACCGCCCGGAGCTCGCTGCTCTTGATGATGGTGGTCGGCTACGCGACCTTCACGCTGACCATGGGCATTCCGTGGATCGGGGCGATGATCGGCTTCGCTGCGTTCGGCATCATCTGCGGCCTTCTGATGAACATGGGCGGCGCCTGGATCGCCACCGTCATCGGCCTTTGCATCCTGGGCCTGTTCGTCCAGCTGATGATCGCGCTCGGCTCAGCCCTGTTCTAGGGACATTTGATGCGCATCGCAGTTCTCAAGGAAACGCACGCAGGCGACCAGCGCGTCGCGGCGACGCCCGACACCGTCAAGAAACTGATCGGCCTCAATCACACCGTAAGCATCGAAGCCGGCGCCGGCCTGACCGCTGGCGTCCGCGACAGCGACTACAAGGACGCCGGCGCCGAGATCGCCGCAACGCCTGCTGACGCCGTCAGGAACGCCAACGTCATCTTCAAGGTGCGCGCGCCTTCGGCGGAAGAGGTGAAGCTGTACCCGAAGGGCGCAGGCCTGATGGCGCTGCTCGAACCTTACGGGTCGAAGGCAGCCGCCGAAACCTACGCCGCGCAGGGCGTGACGGCGGTTGCGATGGAATTCGTTCCACGCATCACGCGCGCCCAGTCGATGGACGCCCTGTCGTCACAGGCGAACCTCGCCGGCTATCGCGCGGTGATCGAAGGCGCCCAGCTCTACGGTCGCGCGCTGCCGATGATGATGACCGCAGCCGGCACGGTGGCGGCGGCGAAATGCTTCATCATGGGCGCAGGCGTCGCCGGGCTGCAGGCAATCGCTACGGCGCGCAGGCTGGGCGGCGTCGTGACGGCGACGGACGTTCGCCCCGCCGCGAAGGAACAGGTCGCCTCGCTCGGCGCAAAGTTCGTCGCGGTCGAGGACGAGGAATTCAAGCAGGCGGAGACGGCTGGCGGCTACGCCAAGCAGATGTCTGAGGAATACCAGAAAAAACAGGCCGAACTGGTCGCGAACCACATCGCCAAGCAGGACATCGTCGTCACCACGGCGCTGATCCCGGGCCGCAAAGCGCCGACGCTGGTAACCGAAGCGATGGTGCGCGCCATGCGCCCAGGCTCCGTGATCGTCGACATGGCCGTCTCGCAGGGCGGCAACTGCCCGCTTTCGAAGCCGGACGAAGTCGTCGACGTCGACGGCGTGAAGGTCGCGGGGTTCACCAACCTGCCCAGCCGGATGGCCGCGGACTCATCGGCGCTTTATGCCAAGAACCTGCTGGCGCTGTTGCCGCTGTTCACCGGTGAGAACGGCGAGTTCGCACCCAACTGGGAAGATGAAATCGTCACGGCCGCCGCGTTGACCCGCGACGGCGCAGTGGTTCACCCGGCGCTGAAAGACGGATGAGTATCACGCGCGGCATCGGTCTGACGCTGACCATTGCCGGGCTGATTCTGGGCGTCTGGTTCGTCCAGATGCTGTGGGCGCCGGGACCGGCCGCGCTGGACATCTTTGTCGTCGCAGCGATCGCCCTGGCGATGATTTCGGTTGGACTGCGCTATACCTTCAAGAGCCCCAGAAAGAACAAGAGCTGAAAGACGGATCTCATGCTCAAACGCTTGCTTCCCTGCCTGGCCTTCGCCGCGACGTTCGCTGCGCCCGCCCTTGCCGCAACCTCCTCGGGCGAAGGCGTTGACCCGCTGATCTTCCGCCTCGCCATCTTCGTGCTGGCGATCTTCGTCGGCTACTACGTGGTCTGGTCGGTCACCCCGGCGCTGCACACGCCGCTGATGGCCGTCACCAACGCCATCTCGTCGGTCATCATCGTCGGCGCCCTGATCGCGGCGGCCTCCGGCGCTGGCGCCGAAATGACGGGCGACCTGTGGATCGCCAAGGGAATGGGCGGCGTCGCGGTCGCGCTTGCGGCGGTCAACATCTTCGGCGGCTTCCTCGTCACCCAGCGCATGCTGGCCATGTACAAGAAAAAGGAAAAGCCGGCGCCCAAGCCGGAAGCGTCCTGAGTTTCGCGACACACGAGACCGATCATGCCCCACCCATTCGGCGAGATCCTGCGCACACCCGACGAGCGGTTCGAGAACCTGCCGGGCTGGACGTTTGCGCCGAACTACATCGAAGACCTGCCGGGCTATGAGGGCATGCGCCTGCACTACGTCGACGAGGGCCCGAAGGATGCGGAGGTGACCTTCCTCTGCCTGCACGGCGAACCCAGCTGGACCTACCTCTATCGCAAGATGGCGCCGGTCTTCCTCGCGGCGGGACATCGCGTCGTCGCGCCCGACTGGTTCGGCTTTGGCCGTTCCGACAAGCCGGTGGACGACGACGTCTACACCTTCGATTTTCATCGCGGCACGCTGACCGCCTTCTTCGAGCGCATGGCGCTGACGAATGTCTGCCTCGTCGTGCAGGACTGGGGCGGCCTCTTGGGCCTTACGATCCCGAAGGACTACCCGCAGATCACCCGCATGATCGTGATGAATACCGGCATCGGCGTCGGCGTTTCACCCGGCGAAGGCTTCAATGCCTGGAAGAACTATGTCGCCAACGCGCCGGTTCTGAAGGTTGGCGAGATCATGAAGCGCGGCACGCCCATCCTGTCAGACGCGGAAGTCGCCGCTTACGATGCGCCCTTCCCGGATGAGACCTACAAGGCTGGCGTCCGGCGTTTCCCGGCGCTCGTGCCGGTGTCGCCCGGCATGGCGGGCGTCGAGCATGGCCGCGCCGCCGTGGACTTCTTCCGCAACGAGTGGAGCGGCGAGAGCTTCATGGCGATCGGCGAGCAGGATCCCGTACTCGGCCCGCCCGCGATGGAGCGCCTTCACGCCATCATCCGCAACTGCCCCGAACCAATGCGCATCGCCGATGGCGGCCACTTCCTGCAGGAATGGGGCGCGCCCATCGCCGAGGCCGCCCTCACCACTTTCGAGCTGAACTGATACCCGAACCCGTCCCGGATTTCCGATATGATCGCAAACATCGCCGCACTTCTCTATCTCGCCTCCGGCGTCCTCTTCATTCTCTCGCTGCGCGGCCTGTCGAGCCCCGAGACCGCGCGCAAGGGCGCCCGCAACGGCATGATCGGCATGGCGATCGCCATCGGCACCACGCTGTGGGTGTTGTTCGGCCGCGAGGCGCTGGACGGGATGACGATGGGCATCATCGTCGGCGGCCTGGCTGTTGGCGGGATCATCGGGGCGATCATCGCCCAGCGCATCCCGATGACGGCGATGCCGCAGCTGGTCGCCGCCTTCCACTCTCTGGTGGGTCTCGCCGCCGTCTGCGTCGCCGCCGCCGCCTATTATGCCCCGGAAAGCTTCGGCATCGGGTTCGCCGGCGCGATCAACATCGTCTCGATCATCGAACTGTCGCTTGGCTCCGCGATCGGCGCCCTGACCTTCTCGGGCTCGGTCATCGCGTTTGCGAAGCTGAACGGCAACATGTCGGGCGCACCGATCCTCCTGCCCGCGCGCCACCTGCTCAACATCGCAATCGCCGCAGCCATCGTCGCGCTGGTCGTCATGATGGTGCAGACCGGCGGCGCAGAGCCGTGGATGTTCATCACGCTGACCGTCCTCGCCTTCGTGCTGGGCGTCACCCTGATCATCCCGATCGGCGGCGCCGACATGCCGGTCGTCGTCTCGATGCTGAACTCGTATTCGGGCTGGGCCGCCGCAGCGCTGGGCTTCACGCTGGAGAACACCGCGCTGATCATCACGGGCGCGCTGGTCGGCTCCTCCGGCGCCATCCTCTCCTACATCATGTGCAAGGGCATGAACCGGTCCTTCATCTCGGTCATCCTTGGCGGCTTCGGCGGCGAGGAAGCAGCTGCTGGCGGCGATGCGGGTCCGGCAAAACCGGTGAAGATCGGATCAGCGGACGATGCCGCCTTCATCATGAAGAACGCCTCGAAGGTCATCATCGTGCCCGGCTACGGCATGGCGGTCGCACAGGCACAGCACGCCCTGAAGGAGATGGCGGAGCTGCTGAAGGAAGAGGGCGTCGACGTCTCCTACGCCATCCACCCGGTTGCGGGCCGGATGCCGGGCCACATGAACGTCCTGCTGGCCGAAGCGCAGGTGCCGTATGACGAGGTCTTCGAGCTCGAAGACATCAACTCGGAATTCGCACAGGCGGACGTCGCCTTCGTCATCGGCGCAAACGACGTGACCAACCCGGACGCCGAGACCAACTCAGCCTCGCCGATTTACGGCATGCCGGTTCTGAAGGTGTGGAACGCCAAGACGGTGTTCTTCATCAAGCGGTCGCTGGCGTCGGGCTACGCCGGCGTCGAGAACCCGCTCTTCTTCCGCGACAACACCATGATGCTGCTGTCCGACGCCAAGAAGATGGTCGAGAACATCGTCAAATCGTTCTGACGGTTGGCGGGCCAGCACTAACGGGCAGATACGCAAAAAAGCGCCGCCTCGGAACGCGTCCGAAGCAGCGCTCTATCGCTTAGTCCTAAAGCGCAGGGCTAACGTCGCAGGATCACCCACACGGCGTGGATGATGCCCGGGATATAGCCCAGCAGCGTCAGCAGGACGTTGAGCCAGAAATGACCCTTCAGGCCCTCCTGCAGGAACACGCCCAGCGGCGGCAACAGGATGGCGAGGAGGATCCGGATGATGTCGGCGGAGCCGCTCTCGGTTTGGGTCTGCATGTTGTCCTCTATCGTGTGTCTCAGTTCAGAAACGCACGATCGCTGGAATCGTTCAGCCGCCGAGGTCCGCCGCGCAACGGGAACCATGCGTCGAGAGGGTGTCAGCATTGCTGGCGGCGGCGCTGTCGGCTGAAGAGCGCGCCGCCGAGATTGCGCGCGTGACCTGATCTTCGGTACGCATCACGCTCGCCCCCAGCCGGATCGCCTCGGCCCGGTTCTCGTCCCTGGCCGCCTCGACGTTAGAAGCATTCGACAGCCCTTCCAGCGGACGCTGTGTCCGGGCGCGGTCGAAGGCGACCCCGAGCGTGCCGGCGCACTCGATCGCCATGCCGTAGTGTTCGGCCAGCGGCAGCATCAGCGCGACGGTCGCGCCGACATGCTTCTGCGGATTGGATGGTTCTGGACGCGGCAGGCCGCCGCGCGCCGCTGGCGTCTTGCCGTCCCATTCCGCAATCAGGTCGCGCTCCCAGTCCGCGATCAGGCCAAGCGAACTGTCGAACGCATCGACCAGCGCTGCGCCCGAGCGGAGCGAATGGTTGAGCAGCGCGTCGCCGAAATAGGTCCAGTCCCGCTCCGGCTGGCAGCCGAAGGACGTCTTGTCCGCCGCCGCCGCCGTCAGCACCACGCTGTTGGGATCGGAGAACGGCAGGATGAAATGCCCGGAATAGCAGGCCGAGATGATGAGCACCTTGTTGCGAATGCCCGCCGCCGCGAGCGAGGAGCGGAGGTGCTGTGCGCGCAGAGCGCCGCCCAGCCGGTTGACCTCCTGCAGGCCCATCGCGCCATCCTGCCCGCCATGCGAGGTGAGGAAGACGACCACGAGGTCCTCGTTGGGATCGATCAGGGATCCGATCTTGCCGAGTGCGGCGTTGATGTTGTTCGGTGTCGCCGCCGGATACTTGCGCGGCTGGCCGGCCTGCCCTGCCGACAAAACTACTGAGCGGTCAGCAGCGTCGAACCGGCGGGCCAGAAGCTCTGCGGCCTGTTCGGCCTCGCGCTCGAAGACCGGATCGCTCCACAATCCGGCGGCGAGCACATAGGTGTCGGTAACGCCAGGGCGCTGCGGCGCCAGCTGGCCAAGACTGCCCGCCATCAGCTCGAGATCGGCGACGGCCTCGGCAGGCGCCATTGCACGCTCGATCGCCCCGAACTGTCCGTTGAACGGATCGCGCTGCTGCGCATGGGTTGCGCCCGCAACAGCAAGCGAGGCGCCGATCATGGCGAGCGACCGCAGGATACCGGACATCTGCAAGCTATCCCTCCTAGACCATCAGACCTTCCCAACCTGCAAGCCGCCTTGCAAGCCCCCTCTGGCCATGAGCCTTAGTCGTCGGAGCGTCCGCCCCGGATAACACGCAGGCCCGCCCGTAGCTGGTCAGGATCGCCGGCCGGCTTCGCAGGCGTTTCCGCCGCGCTTTGATCAAGGACCGCCTCGTGCGCCGCCGGCGGCTCAGCGATGTCTTCGTTGATGTCGCGCACACGCCCCTTGCGCTCGGGCGTCTTACGCTTGAAGCCGGACCCGGACTTCATCGGCGTGCGCGAGGCCTCCAGCGATTTGGACTTGGGCCGCGTCTTCTTGTCGAGCACGCGCACGATCTGCGTCTGGCGTTGGGACAAGGCTTCATCGAGCGGGCCCTTCGCCGGATCGCGGAACGCCGAGCCGTACGTCTCCAGCCGCTCGGAGACGCCTTCGACGAACTCCTTTTCCCACTCGTTGAGATCGGGCGCATCCCGGCGCCGGCGCTCGGCCACCCTGCGCAGCTTGCGCAGGGCCTTCCGCGTCTTCTTCTTGTCGACGTCGCGCGCCAGAGGGGCCTCCCGATTGCGGAAGGAATTAAGCCTGTTGCGCCCTTGATGTCACGTTAAGGGTTCGATCTCGCCGAGCGCAAGCAGATAGGTGTCGAGGATCGACTGCTCCTCGCGTTCCTGGCGGTCCTGCTTGCGCAGGCGCACCACCGCGCGCAGCGCCTTGGTGTCGTATCCCATGGACTTCGCCTCGCCATAGACCTCCTTGATCTGGGCGGCGACTTCCTTCTTTTCCTCTTCGAGGCGTTCGATCTTCGCGACCACCTGGCGGAGTTTTTCCCGCGCGGTTTCGCTCAGGCTGACTGCCGGCGCTCCATCATCCATGGCGTATCTCCGGAAAGCTTGGAGCTTGCGCGATCTGGATGGCGCGGCAGCCCCGATAAACCTGTCTTGATCTCCCAGAAGCCCCTTCTAGGCTCCCACGGCGCAGCTTCCAACGCGCAAGGCGGTGATCGCCCGCAATTGCTGTGAATGACCGATGGGCCGGGAGCGCAGTTGAAGGTCAGGCTAGAGCGCCCGCCCCTCCACCTGCACGATGAGGCGGGACTGGCCCTGCTGGGCGGCGGCCGCGTGAGGATGGATTTCGAGGACCTTGCGGTAGGCCATCAGGGCGGCGTCCGGCTCCTCCAGCGACTCGAAGATCATGCCGAGGCCAGTCCACGCGCCGAAATGCCGGGGTTCATGCGTCAGCGCGACCTCGAGATCCGCGATCGCCTCGTCATACTGCCCGTCATTGAAGAACAGGAGCGCGCGGCGGTTCCACGCCTCGGCGTAATCCGGCTTGATCCGGATCGCCCGGTCGAACATGTCGCGCGCGAGTTCAAGGTCGTCGGTCTGCGTCGCCTCGACGCCGCGCAGCATCAGCATGTCGACCGTCGGGCTGCCGGACAGGAGCCACGCCTCCCAGATCTCTTCTTCGAGGTTGGCGGCCTCGGCCGAACTCGAGGTCTCGGCGAGCTGGTTCAGCAAGTCCTGCGAGAAATTGGCCTGACCGGAGCTGGCGTTGTCACCAGCTGTCCCCTCTGCACCAGAGAGCGCATCGAGCATTTCGCCCGTCGAGACGTCGCGTCCGCCCTCGGACCCGCCGCAGGCGGCAAGGAGGCAGCAGACGGCCGAAACGAGACAGGTACGGACAAGGCCGGTGGCGTTGGGCATGGCAAAACTATGATCCTGCCTTGAGGCGGGCTCAAGGCACATCACTGTGTTTCAACTCGAAATCCGCAAGGCGGAGGGCGAAAACTAGCCCTGCTTGGCCTTGAAGCGCGGGTCGGTCTTGTTGATCACGAAGACCCGTCCACGACGACGCACAACCTTGCAGTCCCGGTGACGGCCTTTCAGCGATTTAAGCGAGCTTTTGACTTTCATATCGGGCACTGCTGCTGGTCGGGGAAAATTGGAGCGGTGGCCTTATCGGCATCTCAAAGCTGTGTCAATCATCGCAGACAATGCGATGGGCGACGTTCGGAATGCGTTCACGCATTCTCACGCATCTTCGCGAACCGAATGACCAGCTGCAGCGTTGGCATGGGACTTGGGTCGTTTACGCCCAGGCCCGGGAGGAGCAGGACAAATGGCAGTGCGTACGCGTTTAACCGCCGGACTGGCTCTTGCTGCTAGCATGTTGTTGGCCGCCGGATGCGAAACGCCCGCCCCAAACGGCCCTGACGCGCCCGAAGACCCGGCCGCCCCGAACACGCCGGCGCCGCCGCCAGGCCCCTCCAATCCCAGATCCTTCGATTTTTCTACCTCTGGTAGCGACACGTTCGATGACTGGCGTCGCACCTTCGCCGCCCGCGCCCAGTCGAGCGGACGCAATCCGGACGCCATCGTGTCGGTTCTGGATGACCTCACCCCGGTCACCCAGCAGGTCAGCACCGCTGCGTTCGAGCAGGCCGAGTTCGTGAAGCCGATATGGGATTATGCCGAGTCCGCGATGTCCCCGACGCGGATTGCGACCGGGCGGACGAAGCTGGCCTCCCTGCCCGACATGTTCGCCGAGATCGAGCGGTCCTATGCGCCGCCGCGTGAAATCCTCGCTTCGATCTGGGGTATGGAAAGCAGCTATGGCGGTTTCATCGGCACCTTCGACGCGCCTGCCGCACTCGCCACGCAGGCCGCCGAGGGCCGTCGCAAGGACTTCAACGAAGACCAGCTGATGGCGATCATGCAACTGATCGAGGACGGCTCGGCGACGCGCGACCAGTTCCGCAAGGCGTCGTGGGCCGGCGCCGTTGGCCAGACACAGTTCATGCCGACGACTTTCCTTGCCCACGCGCGCGACTTCGACCGCGACGGACGCAAGGACCTTTGGGAGAATACCGGCGACGCGTTGGCGTCGGCCGCCAACTACCTCTCCGCCTCGGGATGGCGGAAGGGAGAGCCGTGGGCGATCGAGGCGAGCATTCCTGCGGATTTCGATTACAGCCTCGGAGACGGCCAGAAGAAATCCGTCGCCGCCTGGAAGGCGCTGGGCCTGACGCCCGCCACCGCGCCTGCGTTCGCCAACAGCGACATCCTGCAGGCCGAACTCTTCCTGCCGGCCGGCTCGTACGGTCCGGCCTTCCTGCTGTTCGACAATTTCAACGTGATCAAGCGCTACAACAATGCGGACAGCTATGCGCTGGCGGTCGGCCTGCTCGCGGACCAGTTGGCGGGCCGCCCCCAGCTCTCGCGCCCATGGCCCACCGACATCACCATGCTGACGCCGGACCAGGCGCGTGAACTGCAATCCGGCCTGAACGATCTTGGCTACAGCGCCGGCGCCGTCGACGGCATCATCGGCAGGAATACCCGCAAGGCCCTGCAGGGCTTTCAGAAAGATCGCGGTCTCGTCGCAGACGGTTTCCCGACAGTAGAGATGCTGACCGCGGTTCAAACCGCGTCGGTGCTCGGCGCCGAGAACTAGCGGGCGCGCGGAACCGGGATGAAATGACGACGTTTCTCCGGCTGTATGGCAGGAGAATCACCATGACTGAACCAAGGTCGAATTCATCGTCTAACGGCTTTCTCTACTTCGTGGTCGGCGCGCTCGTTGTTGCCGTCGGCGTTCTCGGTTTCATGTACATGGGACCGCAATCATCGACGGAATCGTCGATTGAGCGGTCCGCGGAAGCGGTCGGCGATGCAGCCGAAGATGTCGGTGAGAGCGCAGAAGACGTCGCGGACGCCGCGAACGAGGGCTAACGCCTAACTCGCGGTTGGCGGATCAGGCCGGCTCGGCCTTTCCCCCGGCTTGGCCGCCAACCGCGCGTAGACGGCCATCACAACCAGCAGGACCCCGACGAAGATGAACGGGGCCGACGGGTCGACATTCTCGTACATCCAAAGTCCAAAGAGGGGAGACACGATGAACCCCATCCCGTTGGCGGCGGTGACGAGACCCGCCACATCCCCTTGCTGCTCCGCGCTGGCGGCGAGCGATGCCCCCGCAGAGAAACCCGGTCGCGCAAAACCCTGACCAAGACCGAACAGCATCTGCGCAAACGCGAACACCGCGAACTGCACGGCCCACACCATCATCAACGACGAGATCGCCAGCATCACGGCGCCGTAGATCATCAGCGAACGCGTCGGCAGCCGCAGCCGCGGGATCAGCACCAGCTGCGCGACCAGCGTCGCCATCGCGCCGATCGTGATCGCGGGGCCCGTGAACTGGGCCGACTGCGGGCCGGTCAACCCCATTTTGTCCATGATCGCGTACGGAAACGTCTGCTGCAGCACGCCGGTCACCGGGGACAACCCCACCGCATAGGCGAGGTACGGGAAAATGTCCTTGTGCTTCCAAAGGCCCTTCTCGCCCTTGCGCTGCAGACTGGCGTCCTGCTGCGGAGGCCGGTTCTCCGGCAGTTTGGACATCACCAGCCACGCAATGCACACGGCGATGAGGGCGATGAGAAACACCGGCGCGACCAGCCCGAAGGCCGGCGAGATCAGGCTGCAGACGCCGATGATGACCGCCGCAGCGGCGGGTCCGGCGATTTGGCCAAGCGTGAAGCCGGAGGTGAGCGAGGCGATCTCGTCGGTGCGCTCTTCTAGCGACGTGCGATCGGCGATGTAGGCCTGAGCCGCCGGATTGGTGGCCGAACCAAAAATCCCGAACAGTGCGCGCGCCGCCAGCAGGAGGACGAAGACCCAGACCCAGTTGCCGATCCAGCCTGCAAGCGCCACCGCGGACACGATGCCGAACAGCAGCATCGAGAGGGCGAAACCGATCATGCCGAGCGCGGTGACCGGCCGGCGGCCCCATTCGTTGGAGCGCGCCCCCCAGTATGGCGCTGTCACCACCCACAGCGCCGCGGACAGGGAAAAGATCGCGCCGCCGGTCCAGTCGGGCAGTCCCAGTTCGCGGGTCAGCGGCGGGAGCACCGCGCCGGTCAGCATGGTGTTGCCGGCGCCGACGGCGACCAGGCAGAAGAACAGCATCAGGAACGCCCCGCGCCGGTCCGGCCTTGCAGGCGTTGGCGAGGTTGGCGGGATCATGTCCATCGCGCCGGATTGTCGAAAGCCGTCAGGAGCGTCAAGCGAGCAGTTGGAGCCTGCAGCGCATCCCTTAACCTCTCGACCATGCTTGCGTTACGTCCCACACTGGCCCGCAAGCGACCGCCTGCCGGCGCCGCGCTGAACGGTTCTGGACTGCGATGAGTGGAGAGACATGGCCAATCGTATCCGCAACACAGCCCTGCAAGGGTTCGCATCTCTGGTTGTCGCTGCGGCAACGGCCTTGCCGGTACAGGCCCAGTCACGCATCGAGACGATGCCAGGCTATGCCAATTGGAAGGAGATGGCCCCAAAGCTGTCAGGATCGATCAAGACCGGCAGCATCTCGCCGAAATGGTCGGAGAACTCGAACGCCTTCACCTATAAGCTGAACGGACAGACCTGGCGCTATGATGTGCGCCGCGGACGCAATGCGCCGATCGAGGATGGTGCGGCGACCGATCCCGAGACGGATGCAGAGGCAGATGAAGCGGCTGCGCACGCGAGCCCGAGACCGCTGGTGCTCGCACGCGGGCGCGGCGCAGACGCCAACAAGCTATCGCCGGATGGCAAGCATCGCGTCTTCTCCCGCGACCTGAACGTTTATGTCTCTGACGTCGACGGCGCCAACGAGCGGGCGCTGACAAGCGATGGAGGCATCGACCAGCGCATCCGCAATGGCGTCGGCAGCTATGTCTACCTTGAAGAGTTCGGCACGGAGGCGCCGGTCTGGTGGTCGCCGGACAGCCGCAAGGTTGCGTGGATGCGCTATGACGAGCGCGACGTGAAGGATTACATCCTCGCGCTCGACCAGACGGAGACCTTCTCTACCGCCCACATCCAGGCCTACCCCCACCCCGGCGAACCAAACCCGGTGGCGGACCTGATGGTGCATGATCTCGACACCGGAACGACGCGCCGCATGGCGGTGCGCGACAATCAGGAATTCTCCGACGACGTCGTCGGCCACTATGTCTGGGATGCGGAGTGGACCAAGGCGGGCGACGAGATCCTCGTTAGGCGCGCCGACCGCCTGCAGAAGGTCTACGACCTCGCCGCCTGCGCCATCGCGACCGGTGCCTGCCGAACCGTCGTCCGCGAAACCCGCCCGCAGAGCTGGGCGGAGGGCTCTGATCCGGTCTTCCTCGAAGACGGCGAGCGCTTCATCTGGTTTTCCGAGCGCAACGACTTCCGCAACATCTATCTCTACAATCTGGACGGCGAGCTGATCACACCGCTGACATCGCATCAGTTCGACATTCAATCCGTCATCGCGGTCGACGAGGCGCGCGACGAAGTCTGGTACATGGCGTGGTCGGGCGACAATCACATGAAGTCGCAGCTGCACCGCGTGAAGCTGGATGGCCGCGATGACCGGATGCTGACAGATCCCGCCTTGCGCCACCGCGTCAGTCTCTCTCCCAACAAGCGCTACTTTGTCGATATCGCCGAGACGCATGACGCAGCTCCGGTCTCGTCGGTCCGCGATCGCGACGGCGAACTGATCGGCGACGTCGTCTTGAGCGATCTGACGGCGTTCGACGAGCTGGGCTTCCGGCGTGCGGAGGACTTCACCTTCACCTCAGCTGACGGCGTCACCAAGCTGCACGGACAACTCGTCTTTCCGTCAAACTTCGATCCGAGCCGTCGCTGGCCGCTGCTCCTCAGCGTCTACGCCGGCCCGTCGTCAAACGACGTGACCGAAAGGTTCCGGCGTCCAGATGACTTCGCCGAATTCGGATTCGTTGTCGCGCGAATCGAGGCGCGCTCCAGCGACAATCGTGGACGAATAGGCCTGGACGCCGTGTACAAGCAACTGGGCGTCACCGAGGTCGACGATCTCGCCGCCGGCGTGCGTGCGCTTCACGACAGGCCCTGGCTGGACCCCGACCGCGTCGGCGTGTTCGGCACGTCGTATGGCGGCACGACCTCGGCGCTCTTGCTGATGCGCTATCCGGAGCTGTTCAGGGCGGCCGTGAGCAACTCGCCGGTCACCGACTGGCGGCTCTACGACACCGCTTACACCGAACGCTATCTCGGACTGCCCGAGGATGCGCCGGAAGCATACGAGCAAGGCTCTGTCACCAACCAGGTCGAGAACCTCGAAGGCGACCTGATGCTCTACTTCGGCACGTCAGACGACAACGTCCATCCCAAGAACGCGCTGCAGCTGATCGCGGCGCTGGACGAGGCCGGGAAGAGCTACGACGTGCAGGTCGGACCGGATCGCGGCCACACGAGCCTGCCGCGGACGCGGATGATGGAATTCTTCATCGAAAAGCTGGTGATCAATCCGGCGCGCGGCGACTAGCGCGCCATCGCGCGGCCGAGGAAGAGCGGAACCGAGTGAACCGGCGTCTCGACCCAGTCGAGCGGAATGTCGTGTTTTTCTGACGGCACCACGTCCGCCTGCTGCTGGGCGTAGGCGAGCCCAAGATAGAAGACGCGTCCCGACTCGCGCAGCTGCTGAATCGCGCGATCGAAATGCCCCTTGCCGTAACCAAGGCGGTTGCCGCGGGGGTCAAACGCCAGCAGCGGCGCCAGCACCAGGCTTGGACGCAGTTTGGCGGCGGCTTCAGTCGGCTGCTTGAGGCCAAACGGCGCATCTTCCAGCGCGCCGTCATCCGCCGACCTGAAGGTCATGGAACCATCCGTCTCGATACGCGGCAGCGCGATCGTCGCCCCTGCTCCGCGCAGGCGTTCCAGAAGCGGCGCCGGATCGAGTTCATCGTCCTTGGCGACGTAGCCGGAGACAATGGGTCCGTACCGGTCGAACAGCTTGATCGGGAACCGGCTGGCGAGATGCTCTGCGGCGTCGGGATCGCGTGCAGCGGACTCGGCGCGGATTTCCGCCATGTGCTCACGCAAAATCGCTTTCTGTTCCGCGTGTTCGTTCAAGCTTGCTCCCGACACATGTTTTCCCGGCGTCGCAGTGCGAACGCAAAATGGGTGGCGGCGCCGCTCGCGCCGTTGCGGGCGTTTGCATTCCCGTTCGACCCAGCAAAGCTAGGTGGGCGCCGGATGATGGAGACCACGGTCTCCGCCAGAGCCAGCTCCCGTACGAAAATGTACGGCCGACGGAATGGAACCCGTTCGCACGCAGCAGCGAACCGCCGGATACTAGCTAAGGAGCGAGACCGTTGCGAACAAGTGAATTCGCTTGCATGCGCTTCGCTTTGCACACGAATTCACGCGCTGACTGAATGCGGCGGCTCTGCGTCTAAAACTGGACAAGCCTTTGCAGCCCGCCGAAAATGGTGAATAAAGGATTAGGCGGCCGGTAAGGGACGACTGGCGTCGGGTGGACCGTTTTCGGGGAATTCCAGGGCACCAGAGTATGATGATGCGACCGAGAGTCTTGGCGGCCACGCTTGTTGTTTCAGCATCCCTGTTAAGCGCGTGCGGCGGCGGCTCCGGCCAGCAGCCGACGACGCGTCCGGCCTCGAATTTCGACGGCCAGATGAGCACATGCCGACAATCGCTGCTGATCTATGATTCCGCCAGCCGCGCCCATTGGGAAGACGTCGAACGCGTCTGCACGGCCGCCGCGAACGACTCCTCGCTCGACAGCATCAGCGAACGCGCCAATGCGCGCTTCAACACGGCCCGCGCCAAGATCGAACTCGCGGCGATGACCGAGGCGACCGGTTCGGCGCAGGAAGCCTACCGGATCCAGGAATACTATCGCGAAGCCAACGACATCCTCGAAGGACTGCTCAACGACAGCCCGAATTTTAATCAGGCCAAGCTGGAGCACGCACGCGCACAGGCAGGCCTGTCCTACTACGACCGCGCGCTGGTGATCCTCTCGCCGCTCGAGACGCTGGGCGGATTCGGCCGGATCGACGCTGACTCGATGCTCAGCCTGCGGGCCAAACTGACCAAGGCGCGCATTATGCGCGACCGCGCGGCGCAGTACGAACAGGTCAACGATCAGGAGATGCTGACGGCGCTCGAAGCCTATAACCGCGCCTGGAGCGACACTGCGCCCCTGGCGCCGGGCGTCTCCGATCCATTCGCGGCCCAGCGCCAGCAGATGCACGCCGAAGCGCGCGCCGAGCTGATCGCGGTGGCTGAAGGCATTGCCGATCGCGGACTGGACTCGCCGCGCTATTCGGCGCTGCCGCCGGATCAGGCCCGCGCGCCGGCCGAAAACGCGAGACGCGCGCTGGACATCGCAACGACCGTCGTGCGTTCCGGCATCAATCCAGCCGTCACGCCGACGCCTAAGGTCGAGGCGCTGGCGCGGCTCTCCAACCAGCTTGGAACAGCAGAGCTTGTACTGGCCGGTTTCGAGGGACCCGCGCGCGCAGCCGAGTTCCGCTGCGCATCAGGACAGGGACGGTCCGCACGCCTTGAAGCAGCCCGCTCGGCCTTCGAGGTCGCACAGACGCACGGCTCGGTCGAGACAGGATCGTACTCCGAAGCGATGGCCGGCATCGGCTGCGCCACCCAGGCGCTCGCGCCGACCGATCCGCAATCCCGCAGCATCCGGCTGAGCGCACTCGAGCGCGCACGCAGCGCCTTTGAAGCTGCGCGCAACAGCGAGACCGGCGACGTGCGCACCCAGTCCGTGCGCCACCTTCAACTCGGCCGTGTGCTGAAGGATCTCGCCCTCCTCCAGCACGACATGGCGACGACGCGTCCCGGCGGGCCGGACACCCTGCCCGCCAATGCGCGCGCAACGCTGGACCAGGCGATCCGCAGCTTCGAGAGCGCCTATATCGAGACATCCGGCATTACCGACCCGCAGACCTTGCGCAGCATCCGCCTCACCAACGCCCGCACATTCCTCGACAAGTCCGAGGCCTATGCGGTGCTGGGCCAGCAGGCCGAAGCGCACGAAGCCCTGCGCGAAGCGATCGCGATCGACAGCGGACTGGCGCTCGCCCACCTCGAACTCGGCAAGTTCTACTATCGGCTCTCGCAGACCGACCCGGTCGCGCCGGCGACGCTTGCAGGCGTGGCTGGGCAACCGAGCGCGCGTCTTGCGTTCAACAGCTTCGTCAGCGCCCAGCAGATCGCAGCCAATCCGGCGGCGGCCAACCCGGAGCTGGAATCCGAAGCGCTCTATCACATGAGCCGGATCACGACCGAGACGCCGGAGCAGATCCCGAACGCCGACTATGATGACGCTGTCACCTTCGCCGGCCTTGCATACGACCGCGTGAACTCGTTCCAGAACCGCGCGCAGGAATGCCTCGCGCGGATCACCCGCGGCAATGGCGGACGCGAAGCCTATCTCACCGGCACGAACGAGGAAGCAACTGCGGCGCGATCACGGTGCACGGGCGCGATGCAGTCTCCTGAATCCTATCTGCTCAGCGGCCAATACCAGTTCCGCCTCAGCCACTTCCACGGGCAACGCGACCAGCAGCAGGACCTGCAGCTGGCCATCATCGCGTTCGAAGAAGGCGCACAACTCTACGATTCCAACCGCGAACCCAAATCGCCCGCCGAACAACGCACGCGCGCGAGGCTGGAGATGGCGAAAGGCGTGGCGCAGGGCTGCGCCGGGCAACCAATTATCGGGCAGCGCATCATCGACGCGCTGAATGCGGAAAATCCGGCTGGCGCTGCCGAAGCCGGCCAGTACCTCAACACCTACAAGACGCTCCGCTGCAGGCCGTCTTGATGAACAGGTTGAACGTGATGCGGAAGCGAGGATGAACTAGGACATGTCGTCGGGCGGCGCAGGCGCGCTCATGCATGCTGTAGACATCGAGGTCCGGATCGAGGCGGTCGAGGGCAAGGAACCGGTATGGGCCCAGGCCGAAGAAGAAGCCGGCAACCGGATCTTCGACACCGTCCACGCTTTCGTCCGCGATGTCTTCAGCGGCCGTGTGCAGGTCGACCGCGACCGCATCGAAACCAAGTCGTTCACGCGCACGCTGGCGGTCTTCGCCCTGCCGACTGCAAGCCACGCGTCCATCCTGCAGGGCGACCTAACCGGGCTCGCCTCGCGTCTTGCAACCGATCTCGCGGCGAAGTTCGGCGTCGAACACAAGCAGCCTGTCGTCGCATTCAAACCAATCCGCGCATTTCTGAGCGAGGCGGCGCCCGCTGGCGCCGGCGCAGCCGGTCCCTCGCAACAATCATCCTATGGAGCCGCTCCGATGTGGAACAATGATCCTTCCCAGTCGAATAACGGCCAGCAGCCGCCGCCTGGAGCCATGGTCCCGGCCCAGTTCGTACCGAACGTGTTCGCGCCCTACGGCCAACCGCAACAACCCCAGCAGCAGGACAACCAGAAGCCCAAGGGCGCATGGCTTGGCCCGACCGGCGTCATGCTGCTCGGCATCATGCTCGGCGGCTTCGCCATCGCCACGGGCGTGCTGGCCGTCGCGCAGTACGAGACGGCGCAGGAGCTGGAGGCTACGCGTTCGCAGCTCAACGCCGCAAATGACGCCAACGCCGAATTCCTGCGCACCGTGAACGGCGCCAAGGAACGTGCGGATGCGATCCAAGCCAAGGTGAGAGAGCTCACTGAAGAAGCGACGAGGAAGAACCGCGTCATCGACTTCCGTCCGATCCCGAACTGGGGCCAGACCTATCTCAACACGCTGGACCAGTACGCCGCCTACCTGGCCACGGAAGAAGAAAAGCTCGACCAGATCCCCGTGCCGGGCGTCTCCCGCCCGCCGACCCGCCTGCCCGACCAGGAGCTCTGCATCCCGGGCGTCACCGACAACAAGCCCGGCTGCTAGGGCGTTTCCGGGCAATTCTCGTGTCAGCCGAAGGCCAGCGCAAGATTTCGCGTTCTGGAAACACTCTGATAGCAGCTTTGCGTTAAGGAACAGGGGCCCCAAAGGCGTGCATCTTGCAGCCCGCGTGGTCGCGTAGTGGGAACGCTGTGATTGAGGTCGCCTGAGATGAAGCCTGTTCGTAAAGCCGTTTTGCCCGTCGCCGGTTTCGGCACGCGGGTGCTGCCCGCGACCAAGGCGATCCCCAAGGAAATGATGCCGGTGTTTGACCGCCCGGCGATCCAGTACGTGGTCGACGAGGCGCTGGAAGCTGGCATCGAACACATCGTCTTCGTCACTGGCCGCAACAAGGGCGCGATCGAGGACTATTTCGACCATGCCTATGAGCTCGAAACGACGCTCGAGGCGAAGAAGAAAACCGACATCCTCGAAGAAACCGTCGCCACCGTTCTGCCTGCGGGCGCCGCAAGCTTCGTCCGCCAGCAAAAGCCGCTCGGACTTGGTCACGCCGTGCTCTGCGCGCGCGACGTCGTCGGCGACGAACCGTTCGCGGTCCTGCTGCCCGACGTGCTGGTTTCCGCAAAGCCGTCCTGCCTCGCGCAGATGGTCAAGGCCTACAACGAGGTTGGCGGCAATCTTGTCGCCGTCGATGAGGTCCCCGCAGAGCGCGTATCGTCCTACGGCGTCATCGATCCAGCCGAAGCGGGCGCCGACGATCGTCTGATCCGCATGAAGGGAATGGTCGAAAAGCCGCCAGTCGAATCCGCGCCGTCGCGTCTGAAGATCACGGGTCGCTACATCCTGCAGCCGGAAGTCTTCGCGCTCCTGGAAAATCAGACCCCGGGCGCTGGCGGCGAAATCCAGCTGACCGATTCCATGGAGCGCCTGATGGCGGACCAGGACTTCCATGCGTTCAAGTTCGAGGGCCAGGACTACGATTGCGGCGACAAGCTTCTCTATCTTGAAGCATTCGTCGCGATGGCGCTGGAGAACCCGAAACTGGGAAGCGCTGCACGCGCCAAGATCGAAGAGCTGCTGAAGAAGCTCTAGATCGCCGAGCGGTTGGGATAATCCCGCCACCAGCTGACGAATTCCGGCAGACCTTCCTCGATCGGCTTGCTCGGCGAATAGCCGAACGTCTCGACGAACTTGGTCGGGTCGGCATAGGTGTCGCCGACATCGCCGGGCTGCATCGGCAGCAATTCGGTCTGGGCCTTCTTACCGATCGTGTTTTCGAGCACGCTCAGGAAATCGCGCAGCTGAACCGGGTTCGAGCAGCCGATATTGTAAACCTCGTGCCCCTTGCGAACCGGCGATGCGAGCATCCGCGAGATGCCTTCAACAACGTCGCTGACATGGGTGAAGTCGCGGCGCATCTCACCGCGATTGAACAGGCGAACGGTTTCGTCGTTCTCAATGGCGTTGGCGAAGATCCAGTAGGCCATGTCCGGACGGCCCCAGGCGCCGTAGACGGTGAAGAAGCGCAGGCCCGAGACGTTCAGTCCGTACAGCCGGGCGTAGGATTCCGAGATCAGCTCGCCGGACTTTTTCGTGGCGGCGTAGATCGAGACCGGCGCATCGCAGCGATCGGTTTCGCGGAACGGGCCGTCCTTGCGGTCGCCGTAGACCGATGAGGACGAGGCGTAGATGAAGTGGCCGAGATTGCTGCAGCGGCGCGCCAATTCCAGCATGTTGATCTGGCCGCGCACGTTGGCGTCGGCATAGGCCTGCGGATTGATCAGCGAGTAGCGCACGCCCGCCTGCGCAGCGAGATGGACGATCGCCTCCGGGTTGAAATCGTCAACCGCTTCGGTCAGCGCATCCATGTCGGCAATGTCGACTTTGCGGAAGGTGAGGTTCTTGTGTTCGCCCAGCGCCGCAAGCCGGTCGAGCTTCAGCTGCGGGTTGTAATAATCATTGAGGCTGTCGATCGCGAGGACCTCGTGTCCTTGCGCCACCAGCGCTTTTCCGAGGTGAAATCCGATGAATCCGGCCACCCCGGTCAACAGAATGCGCATGAAAACGGGTCCGATCAGCTCTGAATACGCAACGGCGGCCGAACCTTCTGTGAAGGCTGGCGGCTGTCAACTGCGTGCAAGTTAGCGGCCATCCTCAGCCCCTGAGTTGAGCCGGACGGAGCCATGGGCTATCGGCCTCGGATCGCATTCACCATGACCCGCGGGACGCCATTAATGTCTTCTGTTTCAGCAAGTCCCGCAGAACGCGACCGGATTGCGCTTCTCTTCGCCGACATCGCGAGCGAAGCAGGCGTCGCCGTGATGGACGTGTTCAATTCCGACTTTGAAACACGCGAGAAGGCCGATTCATCGCCGGTGTCTGACGCCGACGAGCGCGCGGAGGAAATCATCCTTGAGCGGCTGTCGCGCGAAATGCCGGGCGTGCCGGTGATCGCCGAGGAACAGGCGGCGGCCGACGGCCTCGCGCACCGCCGCCCGGGCGACATGTTCATCCTCGTCGACCCCGTCGACGGCACGCGGGAGTTCGTGAACAAGCGCAGGGACTTCACGGTTAACATCGGCCTTGTGGCTGACGCCGTCCCCATCGCCGGGTGCGTCTATGCGCCGGCCCACCAGGACATGTTCATCGGCGGCATGGCGGCGCGCGTCTGGACCAACCTTGCCCCGGGCGAACCCGCAGCGCCGGCGGCGGCCGCGCCGATCCGATCACGCGCCTACCCGGGATCCGGCCTCACGGCGGTCGTCTCCTCGTCCCACCTGACGAAACACACCGTCGACTTCCTCGACAAGCTGTCGATCGCCGAGCGCGTATCGTTCGGTTCCTCGCTCAAGTTCTGCCGCATCGCCGCTGGAAGCGCCGATGTCTATCCGCGCTGGGGACCGACGATGGAATGGGATACGGCCGCTGGCCACGCCATCCTTTCGGCCGCGGGCGGCTGCGTGATGACGCCCGAGGGCGAGCCGCTCGGCTATGGCAAGCTCAAGGACGGGTTCCGCAATGGCCCGTTCATAGCTTGGGGCGACAAGCCCTTGGCGTGAGTTCGGTTCTCATGGCATGAGCCGAGAACAAACGCCGGAAACGGAAAGACAGCGATGACTGACACCCTGCCCGATCGCCTCTCCCAGGACCCCAAGAGTCCCTATCACGACGCCGAGCTCTTGGAGCGCGGCATCGGCATCCGCTTCAACGGCGTCGAGAAAACCAATGTCTGGGAATACTGCATCTCGGAAGGCTGGATCAGGGTCGTCGCCGGCGCTGCGCTCGACCGGAAAGGCCAGCCCATGACCATGCGCCTGAACGGCACGGTCGAACCATACCTCGACGAAGACTAGGTCTCCGCGTGAACGCCACAGCCGAACGCGCAACAGCCGCGATCGTGTTCCGGGCGCGCAATACGCCTGCCTACCAGTCAATCGCGATCATGCTCGAGGCCTGCGAGCTGGACTATCGGATTGAGCCTGCCGAGACGGCGGATCGCGAGCCAGCAATTGTGCTCGCGACGCCGGATGGAAACGCGCAACGGATCACCGGCCGCCTTCTTATCCTGTCTCACCTTGCCGAACTGTCCGGACGCTTTCAGCTCGAACCCCGATCGCTCGACCAGAGCGTGTCTGAAATCCTCGATCAACTGGAGACGGACGCCGGCGCGGGCGTCAATGCACTGGCGGGACTGCTGTCGGCGCACGACCATGCCGCAGGCGACGAGGTCACCACCGCGGACTTCGCGCTAGCGCCCGAGGTGATCGCCGCCAGCGTCGAACCCGCAACCATTCCGGAAAGCGTCCGGCAATGGATTGCGCGGCTCAGGTCGCGCCCGGCATTCGCGCGCGGCCTTGTCGCGATCGGCTAGCGCTTCGTCCTGCTATTGAGCGGTGTCGTCAGCAGCCGCGTTATCGGAGGCCGCATCGTCAGGCGGCTCCGTCGCTTCGACCGGGATGACTTCCTCAAGGTAGACCTCAAATCGCACGACGGCGTTTGGCGGGATGCGTCCGTACCCCTCGGCGCCATACATGAGGTGCGGCGGCACGCGTACGATCCAGCGATCACCCTTGCGCATGGCCTGCAGCATCTCCGACCAGCCGGGCACCAATTGCTCGATCGGAAAAATGCGCGGGTTCTGGTCGGTGAACGTGGAGTCGGCGACGAGGCCGTCGTCCAGACGACCCTCGAAATGCACGAGGGCGTAATCCTGGGGACCCGGAGAAGGCGCATCGGCCTCTCCCGAGGAAATGATGTAGTACTCAAGACCGGTTGGCGTTCGGACAATCTCGTTCGAATCCGTCGGCCACGGCGACACCTTCGCCCACGCCTCTTCATCTGGCGTAATGGCTTCCTCGATGTCGAGCAGCGCGACGCGGAACAGGAGATCTGCATCCGGCGGAATGTCGTCGCCAGCGCCCATCGGCCCGTATCCCAGATCGGAAGGGATGAAGAACATGAACTGGTCGCCGACCTGCATCTCTTGCAAGCCTTCGGTCCAGCCGGGGATGACCTGGTTCAGCCGGAAGGAGCTTGGCTCGCCGCGTTCGTAGGAGGAATCGAACTCCGTACCGTCCGACACCAGCCTGCCGGCATAGTTCACGGTGACGCGGTCAGCGGGGCTGGGATTGCCGCTCTCGCCATCGCCTTTTTCGATCACGACGTATTTGACGCCGTTTTCGGTTTCCTGGATGTCGGCCCGGCTCTCATCCCAGGGATAGAGCTCAGCCCACGGATCGTCCGGATTGATCTGCGACGCGGACTGCGAACATGCCGCCAGCGCAAGCGCCATACCTGCCGCCGCCATAAGCCGAACCATACGTTCTCTCCATGTAATCCGGGGCAAATCAGGCCCGTTCAGCATCCCCTAGCACCCGCAGCCCTTGGGCGCGACCCGTCTCACGACGGCGTGCGCAGTCACGTCTGGGTGCGCGGCGGGAAGCCCTCCCGGGTCAGCGCATCGATGACTTCCTGGGTGTGCAGGGCGTCGCGGGTTTCGATCATGATGTCGAACTCCGCGCCCTTGGCCGGCACGTCGAGCGCGATCCGGTTGTGCGCCACTTCGATGATGTTCGCGCCTTCATCCCCAATGATCTGCGAAACCTTGGCCAGAAGACCCGGCTGGTCGCTCCCCATGATACGGATCGAGGACAGCCGCTTCTCCCGCACCAGCGACCGCGTGAGGACCGACGACAGGAGACGCGTGTCGATATTCCCGCCGCACAGCACCAGCACGACCTTGCGGCCCTTGAAGCGCTCCGGCTCCGCCAGCAGCGCGGCAAGCCCGGCGGCGCCAGCTCCCTCCGCAACCGACTTCTCGACGGTGCAGTACAGCGTGATGGCGCGTTCGAGCTGACTTTCGTCAACCAGCACCACGTCGTCGACCAGCTGGCGGCACAGCTCTCCGGTGAGCGCGCCGACCTTCTTGACTGCGATACCTTCGGCGATCGTCGCGCCGCCGACATGCGCCTCTTCACCGCGCAGTTCGGCGCTCAGCGAGGGATACATCGTCGGCTCGACACCGATGATTGAAACATGCGGCTTGCGCGCCTTCACCGCCGCAGCAATGCCGGAGATCAGCCCGCCGCCGCCGACCGGGATCGGCATCACGTCAAAATCGTCGAGGTCTTCCATGATCTCGAGGCCGATCGTTCCCTGACCGGCGATCACGTGCCGATCGTCGAACGGGTGGATGAAGGTCAGCCCCTGCTCTTTCTCCAACTCGCGCGCATAGGCGTTGGCGCCATCCAGTGTCTCGCCGCGAATGATGACCTTCGCGCCGAAATTGCGCGTGTGCTCGATCTTCACGAAGGGGGTGCCCTTCGGCATCACGATCGTCGCCGGAATGCCCAGCCGCTGCGCATGATAGGCGACGCCCTGAGCATGGTTTCCCGCCGACATCGCGATGACGCCTGCTGCGCGTTCCGCATTGGTGAGATTGAGGAGACGGTTCAGCGCCCCGCGCTCCTTGAAGGCGGCGGTGAACTGCAGGTTCTCGAACTTGATCCAGACATCGGCGCCGGTGATCTGCGACAACGTCCGCGACCGTCGCAGCGGCGTGCGCTCGACCTGCCCCTCGATCGCCTTCGCGGCGGCCTGGATATCCTCAAGTGTTACGCTCAAAACGTCCCGTCCTTCAAAGCCGCAACCGGCCCGAGCGCGGTTCTATAGAGGATTATGCGCATGGGGAAAGGGCGCACCCGGCGGTTTTGTTGCTATTAGCCTAAGGCGCGATGAGGCCCTCGCGCCCATTGGCGGGATCGTGCTCGGCGACAAAATGGCCCGGCGCCACCTCGACCAGCTTGGGCCGGTAGACGTCCTCGCCCTCGCCCAGCTTCGATTTCATGAACCGCAGCGTGGCGGTGGGATCGAGCGGCGACGGCAGGTCGCCTTCAAGTTTCACGCGCTCCCTCGCGCGCTCCCGCGCCGGGTTGGGCGTCGGCACGGCGGACAGCAGCGCGCGCGTATAGGGATGACGCGGATCGTCGAACAACTGGTTGCGCGGCGCCATCTCCACCACCCGCCCGAGATAGAGCACCATCACGCGATGGCAGACCTCCCGCACGACGGAGAGGTCATGGCTGATGAACAGCATTGACAGCCCGAACTCCTTCTGGAGGTCGATCAACAGGTCGAGGATCTGCGCCTGCACCGACACGTCCAACGCCGAGACCGCCTCGTCGCACACCACCAGCCGGGGCTGCAGTATCATGGCGCGGGCAATGCCGACACGCTGGTTCTGTCCGCCGGATAACTCGTGGGGATAGCGGTTGATGTATTCCGCGCTCAGCCCCATCCGGTCGAGCATCGCGCAGGTCGCCTCCTCCCGGGCCGCGCGATCCATGTCCGGCTTGTAGACCAGCAGCGGCTCGGCGATGGACTGGCCGATCGTCATGCGCGGATCGAGGCTCGCCAGCGGGTCCTGGAAGACGATCTGAAGATCATCGCGCAGCGGCTGGATTTCCTTGCGCGACGACGTGGCGATGTCCTTGCCCAGCCACGCCACGCTACCCGACTTCGGGTCGAGCAGACGCAGCACGCCGCGCGCCAGCGTCGACTTCCCGCAGCCGCTCTCGCCGACGACGCCCAGCGTTTCGCCGGGACGCAAATCGAAGCTGACGCCATCGACGGCGCGCAGCGGCACGCGTTTTCCGAAGAAGCCGCCCGGCACGCTCACCGGGAAGGTCACGCGCAGGTCATCGACTTTCAGGATCGGCTCGACGCTTTCCGCTGGCGCTTCGACGAGCGCAGGCCGGTTTCCGCGATCCGTCCGGTCGAGCCGCGGCATCGCTTCCAGCAGCATGCGCGTGTACTCGTGCGTCGGGGCGGAGAAGATCGCATCGACCTCGCCGCGCTCGACCACTTCGCCATTCCGCATGACCACGACCCGATCAGCCATGCGCGCCACCACGCCCATGTCGTGCGTGATCAGCACCAGTCCAGCATTGGTCTCGCGCTTGAGGTCATCCATCAGGTCCAGCACCTGCGCCTGTACCGTTACGTCGAGCGCCGTCGTCGGTTCGTCAGCCAGCAGCAGGTCGGGTTCGCAAAGCATCGCGGCAGCGATCATCACGCGCTGGCGCATGCCGCCCGACAGTTCATGAGGGAATTGGTGCAGACGGCGGCGCGCCTCAGGAATGCGTACGCGTTCGAGCCAGTCAATGATCCGCCGTTCCGCCTCGGCGCCCTTGATGTTCTCGTGGCGCGCAAGGATCTCACCCAGCTGGGCGCCCACCGTCATGTGGGGCGTCAGCGAAGTCAGCGGATCCTGGAAGATCATCGAGATATCGCTGCCGCGCACCTCGTTGAGCTGCTTGCGGGACATCCCGATCAGTTCAGCGCCGCGGAATTTCGCCGAACCGCCGACGCGGCCATTGGCGGCGACCAGTCCCATCGCGGCGAGCACGGTCTGGCTCTTGCCCGAGCCGCTCTCGCCGACCAGCGCCACACACTCGCCGGCCGCAACATTCAGCGACAACGACTTCACCGCCTGAACTTCGCCGTCCGGCGTATCGAACGCGACGGACAGGTCCCGGATTTCGAGCAGGGGCGATGACATTCAGGACAACTCCACAAAAGGCGAGAGGGGTCATAACACCCTTTTCAGGCCTGCGTGTGAAGCCATCGTCGCGTGTGACCGGCTTAGACCGCCAGAATCAGCCCGGTCCGCCCTGCGAAATGAGTTTGGCGACCTCGCCCGGCGGATTCAGCTGTTTGCGCCAGTCCATCGTGCCGGAGCCTAGCATTTCCCTGCCCGCTTCGATCAGCGCCTTGTAGGCGGCGGCCGCCAGCGCGCCGCCGATGCTGATCCGCTTCACGCCCATCGCCGCGACATCCTCGATCGTGGCGCTCTCCTTCCAGGGGCCGAACAGCACGTTCACCGGCCGGTCGACTTCCGCACAGACCGTCCGGATCTCGTCGGCGGTCCGGAGCCCGGGCGCAAACAGCACGTCGGCGCCAGCATCCTGATAGGCCTGCAGGCGGGCGATCGTATCCTTCAGGTCGGGACGCCCGTGCAGATAGTTCTCGCAACGCCCCGTCAGCATATAGCGGAACGGCAAGGCTCGGGCGGCTTCGGCGGCGGCGCGAATGCGGTCCGCCGCTGCATCCATCGCATAGATCGGGTCGTCCTTATCGCCGGTCGCATCCTCGATCGATCCGCCGACCAGCCCTGCTTCCGCGCTCATCCTGATCGTGTCCGCGCAATCCTGAGGCGCGTGTCCGAAGCCGTTCTCCAGGTCGCCATTGAGCGGCAGGTCAACCATCGGCGCGACGGCGCGAATATGCGCCAGTACGTCGTCCCTTCCCGCCTCATAGTCTGTCCGCCCGAGCGACCATGCATACCCGGCGCTTGTCGTTGTCAGCGCCTTGTATCCCAGCGCGGCAAGGATGCGCGCCGACCCGGAATCCCACGGGTTCGGAATGATGAAGCATCCCGGCGCCTCATGCAGCGCTGCAAACGCTTCGGCTTTTTCTGATTGGCTGGTCATGTCTGCCTCCCGACTGCGCGCACACTAGCGCACAAGAAAGGCGTCGCCGACGAAAATGCGACACGGCCAGATCAGAGTTCCAGAAGCAGCGCCGTCGCATCGTCGGACGTCTTGAAGCGGCCGATCTCGGCGTCGTCGGCGGGCGAGCCTTCGAGGTCCCGCAATTCGCTCAGAAGCGCGCCCAGACCCCTACCCGCAGCCGCCTCGAGCAATTCCCCGTCGGTATAGCGGCCATAGGGCGCGACGAGGCGATAGAAGCCATCTGACATGATCAGCACCAATGTTCCGGGATCGCCCGAAAGGCGGACATGCGAGATGCGCCCCGCCGCTTCGGGCTGGACGCCAAACACCCAGTAGCCCTCCGGCCGGTTGTGCAGCTCGCGCGTGTCCTGCAGCCATTGGCGACGCTCCGCCTCGCTGAGCTTCATCACCTTCTTGGCGCGCTCGTTTTCCTCATCCGCCTTGCCCGCGTCACCGACCAGCTCCAGCGCGCCATTCGGCGAGCGGACGATCCCCATGGCGTCGCCAAGCCATGCGCCTTCGATCTGGCCATTGCGCGCCCGCACCCAAACCGCCGCTGCCGTCGGAAGCGCAGAATGCGGCGCATCCTCCAACGGTACGCGGGACGCCTTGGCCGACTGGTCACGCAGGCGGACGGCGAACCGCTGGAAATAGGCCTCGGGAGACTCGTCGGGCTGGATCGGGGTCGCCAGCAATTCCTTCGAGAACATCTCCGCAAACCACGCCGCGTCGGATTCTTCTTCGCGAAAGATGCGGACCGGCCCGACATCCGTCGCGCCATCGATGACACAGGCCCAGCCGGCGGCTTCGTCGAAGACATACCGGTCATCGCCGGAGCCGGTCTTCATGCCGCCGCCGAGGGCGCTGCCGGGCGACGCGATGGAATCGATGACGCGCATGATGGCTCCCTGGCTGGCCGGTCCAGGGCCATCATGGACCACGGCCGTCTCAGGACAATGACGTCGACGCCGGGATGATCAGGCCGGCGTGCGGGCCTTCAGCGCCGCGGAGAAGTCCGCAAGGGTCTGGATGTAATCGCCGCCCTCGCGCAGGCGCTGGACGTACAATTCGAGGATCTGGCGGGCGGCGACGCCGGCCTCCAGTCCGCAACGCTCGGCTTCTTCGGCGAACAGTTTCTTGGACTCGGGGTCCAGGCGAACCGTAAGCGGTGTTTTGTTAGCGCTTTTCGTCACGCAGAGACTCCATCAGCTGCTGATCGCGACACGAATCGCAACTTGAAGAGATTGCGTTGAGAATGCAATAACATTCTCATGGCGCGTACACCTCCAAAGAACGAGACCGTTCAGTTCTCGATCCGGCTGCCCAAGGCGGCCACCGACATGCTCGAAGAGCTTGTTTCTGAAGGGGTTTACGGCGCAAACCGCGCCGAGGTCGCAAAGCAGATCATCCTGCGCTACCTTCAGGACCTGAAGCGGCCCGCCGGAAAATCCTGATCCGCGCCGCCTAGCACTTCCAAAAAAATCCGATCATCCACAGGTGGTTAACGCGCGTTAACCTCTTGTTTAGCGATCTGCGCCAGCTTCCCGTGGCATCGAAGAGCAGCTGAAAGCAGCTCTGAGGCGCCGAGCGCAACAGCCAATCGGAGAGGCCGCCATGACCGTCATTGATTTCTGCCCAGCAACCCGCACTGCCAACACCCTGTCGCGCATCGAATCCAGCGCGGACCTCGTCGATCGCTCGATCGTTCGCCTCGGTTCAGGGAGCGCTGCGGAAGACTCTGAACTGATGAGCTCGCTTCACTGCATCCAGCTGAAACTGAGCCTCGAGAGCGAATCCGCGCGCGACGATCTCGCCGCCATGCCCGCCAGGTCCGCCGCCGGCGCCATCGCCCAGCTGCTCGCCGCCATCCGCGACATGCGCGTCAATGACGACGACCACCGGCTGCGCGCGGCCCGGCTTGAAGGCGCCGCGCTCGAATACCTGAAAAGCTCAGGTGTGCTCGATCCCCGCGATGCGCGCCGGATCAGCCGCACCAGGGCTACGCACCCGGTTCAGCTGGAAAGCCGCGCCATCTCGTCGTCCGAGATGTCATAGTTTCCATAGACGTTCTGCACGTCATCGAGATCGTCCAGGACCTCGAGCAGCTTGAACAGCGTGTCTGCGGCCTCGCCTTCCACCTCCACCGTATTGGTCGGTTTCCAGATCAGGCTGGTGGAGGTCGCTTCTTCCTTGAACTTCCCCTCCAGCGCCGAAGCGACCTCCATGAGGTCCTCCCGGCCCGTATAGATGTAGTGGCCGTCGGCATCGCTCTCGATATCCGAGGCGCCGGCCTCGATGGCCGCTTCCATGATCTCGTCTTCGTCCCCGGCGCCGGGCGGGAAGATGATCTGGCCGACATTCTCGAACCCGAATGAAACCGATCCGGTCTCCCCCAGATTGCCGCCATTCTTTGAAAACGCGGCGCGGATGTCGCCAGCAGCGCGGTTCCGGTTGTCGGTCGAACACTCGACGATCAGGCCCACCCCGCCTGGACCAAAGCCCTCGTAGCGAAACTCCTCATATGCCGCGACATCGCCGCCCGCGGCCTTGTCGATGGCCCGCTGGATATTGTCCTTGGGCATCGACTGCGCCCGCGCATTGCTGACCGCCAGCCTGAGGCGCGGATTCATGTCGGGATCGGGCGCCCCCATCTTGGCGGCGATCGTGATCTCCTTGGACAGCTTGGAGAACAGCTTGGCTTTCGCCTTGTCCGCCTTGCCCTTGCGGTGCTGGATATTGGCCCATTTGCTATGGCCGGCCATACGACTTCACCCTTGGTAGCGTCTGGATTTCTGAACTGGAGTGTCTATCCGAGGCCGGACGCAGACGGCAAGGCGCAGCCCGGCGCCCGCGCCGATCCACCGCTAATTCACCGCAGCGCGCCTCGCACGCGGCGCGAGACACCTATATAGATGCGCCAAAAGCGCGATTCCAAGCCGCCGCGAACGACCCAAGGACCTCTCTATGCCCGCTCCCCAGCAAATGACCGATCCGATTGAGTCGCTCCCGGAGCTTCTGAAGCTGCTCGATATCGAACGCATCGAAGTCAATCTCTTCCGCGGCGTTTCGCCCGATGACGGCATGAAACGCGTGTTCGGCGGACAGGTGATCGCGCAGGCGCTGGTCGCCGCCTACCGCACCGTGACCGACCGCACCTGCCATTCGCTGCACGCCTATTTCATCCGCCCGGGCGATCCGACCGTTCCGATCCTCTACGAAGTTGACAGGGCGCGCGATGGCCGCAGCTTCGCGACCCGGCGCGTCGTGGCGATCCAGCACGGCGAACAGATCTTCAACATGGCCTGCTCCTTCCAGGCCCACGAAGACGGCTTCGAACACCAGTCGGACATGCCCGAGGCGCCGCCGCCCGAGGAATTGCCGACAGAGGCGGAAATCCGCGACATGGTGAAGGACAAGATCCCGCCTCAGTTCGCCAAGTCGTTCGCGCGGCCGCGCCCGATCGAGATGCGCCCGGTCGACCGTCAGAACGTGCTGTCGCCGAAGCCCATGCCGCCCAGCAAAAAGATATGGATGCGCGCGCTCGGCGAGATCGGCGACGACATCGCCATGCAGCAGTGCGTGCTCGCCTATGCATCCGACATGGGAATTCTCGACACCGCGACCCGTCCACACGGCGTCAGCTGGGTGCAGGGCAATGTCCAGATGGCGAGCCTTGATCACCTGATGTGGTTCCACCGGCCGTTCCGCTTCGAGGACTGGCTGCTCTATACGACCGATGCGCCGTCGGCCTGCGGCGCGCGCGGCTTCAACCGCGGCGAAGTCTATACCTCCGACGGAACGCTGGTCGCTTCTCTCGCCCAGGAAGGCCTGATGCGCCCGGTCAAACCCCGCCCCAAGAACGACTGAGGATCGGAAACCGCGGCATGAGTCTGCGCAACATTCACGGGATCGTCGCTGCTGCGCTGCTGGCGTCCTGCTCCCCGGGTAAGGATGAGGCGCCTTCAGCAGCAGCGCCTGAACCGGCGGAAGCGCCCGCAATAGAGCCGCCGCCACCGCCTGAGCCAGATTGGGCCGAAATCCTGCGGGACGAACTCACCCTGACTTCTGCGCCGGACAACAGCCAGCTCATCGCTGCCCTGACCGGCGACCTCGACCCCGCCGAGGATGAGGGCTTTGTGCTTCTCCCCGCTTCCCTGTCAGCGCGCGAAGGCCTGTATACCCGCACGGAGACGGCGGAAGCGCTGGCCCGCATGTCGGAAGCGGCGGCTGCAGACGGCGTCCGGCTGGTCGTGCTGTCCGCTTTCCGTTCGATGGGCGATCAAAGACGCATCTGGAACAACAAGTGGAATGGCGCAACGCTGGTCGAAGGCGGCGCGCTTCCAGAGACCGTTCCGGATCCAAAGCAGCGCGCACTGAAGATCCTCGAATTCTCGTCAATGCCGGGCACGTCGCGCCACCACTGGGGCACCGACGTCGACTTCAACAATCTCAACAACGAGTGGTTCGATACGCCCGAAGGCGCGCGGGTCTACGACTGGCTGAATGCTAACGCAGCAAGCTACGGGTTCTGCCAGACCTATACGGCGAAAGGCCCTGACCGGCCTGCGGGATACGAGATGGAAAAGTGGCACTGGTCATACATGCCCGTCGCCTCGAAATTCCTCGCCGCCTACCCAAGGCTGGTCGGCTATTTCGAGCTTGCGTCATTTGAGGGCGCTGAGGAGGCGTCCAAGCTCTCCGTCATCCGCGACTATGTCGGCGGCATTGCGCCAGGGTGCATTACTGGCTGGCCGCCACATCAGCCGAACCCGGAGTGATCTCCAGTTCGACGCGGCCGACATTGAAGCCCCACTTCGAAACACGCGCGCGGTTCAGGACCGAGCCCGTCTCCGTCTTCACCATCACATCCCGGAATCGCACCTGCATGCCGGGTTCGCCCTCATCGTTCGGCAGGCGGATATCGTACTCAAGCCGGAAGGCGGGACCGTCCTGATACCCCACCGCTTCGCCGACGACATCTTCGCGTGTGCCCGTGTAGCGGCCATCTTCGACAATCGTCAGCACCCAGGTCTTCTCGTCGCGCTCACCATCATCGTATTCGAAGCGCTCATTGAGCGTGAAGGTATCCCCTTCAAGCGTGCCGGTGAGATAGGCGGTGAATGCGCGCTGCGTCCCGTTGATGGCCGAGAATTCACCGCGCGCAACCGTCTCGCCCATCAGGTCGCGCTCGATGATGAACGTCCCTTGCGTTTCAGCAGGCAGCTTGGGCGCGCCGGCGCACCCGGCGACGAGAACGAAAGCGGCGGCGATGGCGGACTTCATGGCGTATCTCCAATCTGCGACTGGATACGCGCATCGATCCGTATCGGACCACTTGCAGGCAGAAGACCTAGACGATCTGCGCCGCTGCGATGTCGAAATAGATGGCTGCGAAATGACAGCTGGCTGCGGCCACGACAAACCCGTGCCAGATCGCCGAGTTGAATGGCAGCTTCTTGTTGACGTGGAAGACGATGCCGACCGTATAGAGCAGGCCGCCCGCCGCGAGCAGGCCAAGTCCCAGAGGCGACAAGCTGGTCACCAGCAGGTGAACCACCGTCAGCACGGCCCAGCCCATCATCAGGTAGAGCGCGATGTAGACGCGCGGCGCATTCCAGCGAACCAGCAGGTTGAGTGCAACGCCGCACAGCGCGACCGCCCAGACGAAACCGAGCAGCGTCCAGGCATACGGCCCGGACAGCTTGGCCAGCATGAACGGCGTGTAGGAGCCTGCGATCATCAGGAAGATGCCGGAGAGATCGACATGGCCAAACAGCCTGGCGAGCTTCTCGTTGGTGTTGGCGTTGCAGATGGTTGACGCAACCAGCATCGACATTAGGCCGATCGAATAGACCAGCAGCGCCGCCGTCAGCTTCACGCTTCCGGAATTCGCCGCCGTCGTGACGAGCAGGATACACCCGGCGACCGCGAGTGCGAGGCCGACAGCATGAACGACGATATCTGCGATCCATTCGGCGCGGTGGTCTTGGGGATACCACTCCACTGAGCCTTCCGGGGCCATCGTAATGCTGTCTGCTTTGGCGCTCATCTTTCCACGCGGTTGCTTCTACTGACCTCTTTCATACGAACGGCTCGCTGAACCGTTCCAACAACGTGTCTGCCGCTCGGGACAGCACTGAGACGGGATTGGGACACTTGGGCGGCTTGAATTCGGCATATGAGCCCGCCCTCGCCCTGAGTCTGAACTGCTGTTCAGCAATTCGCCGTCTGACGAGCGGAAAGTCTGCGTTTTCCGCAGCCAAAGCGGCGCCGAACCGCTGGCGGATGTCGTGCGTTGTAAGAACGACACAGGACGAAAGATTTGTCGGAACTCGAGCAATTCAGCGCATCGCTGCGTAGCTGGACGCCGGAATGGGTCATCGCCATCCGGCTGGCGCTCGCCTGTCTGTTCGGCGGGCTTATCGGGCTGGAGCGTGAACTGAAGGCGCGCGATGCCGGGCTGCGCACGCACATGCTGACTGCATTGGGCGCGTGCGCATTCACCCTCGTGTCCTGGGAAATCTTCGAGCAGGTTCGCCAGTACCAGATGGAAGCCGGATCGGACGCAGCAGGGCTTGCAGGCGATCCGATCCGTGTCGTCGAAGCGGTGACCGCTGGCGCAGGGTTTCTGGCGGCCGGCATCATTTTCCAGCATCGCGGCAAGGTTCAGGGCCTGACGACCGGGGCCGGCGTCTGGACTGCGGCGGCGATTGGGGTGGCCTGCGGGTCGGGCGCCTACACCATCGCGGCGGCCACGACGGCCCTCGTGCTGATCGTGCTTGGCCTGATCACGCTGATCAAGAAGCAGACCGGGCTTGATTAGTCAGGCGATTTCCTAGGGCGACATCTTGTCTTGAAACTCGGCCTCTGACGCGAGATTCTGGAAAGGAATTGGCGCCAAGAGGGAAAGCATGATCACCGGTCTCGACCACCTCGTCCTGCTCTGCTCGTCGATAGATGATGCGGAGGCGGCCTATTCGATACTTCTGGATCGCAGACCCGACTGGCGCTCCCGCGATTCCGCAGGCTCAGCCAGCGTGTTTTTCCAGATGGAAACCATGGCCCTCGAACTCCTCGCGCCGTCGGGCTCGGGTCCGGTTGCGCGACGCCTGCATACGCTGCTCGATCAGGAAGGGCCCCGTCTCGAATCGATGGTGTTCGGAACCAAGTCCATCAACGACGCCCATCGCCTGTTCGCCCGCAGGGGATTGAAGCCTGATGAAATCCAGCCCGGCGAAAGCATCGATCCTGAACACGGGGCGGCGCGGTCATGGTCGCGCTTTCGTTTGTCCGACGAAGCCACGCACGGCACGAAGATCTTCATTCTGGAGCGCGGCGAAGGCGACCCCATGACCTACAAGCCGGCAGGACCGGCGGCAGCGGCGACCCTGGACCATGTCGTCATCAACACCTTCAGCCCCGACCGCGCGCTCGCTCTTTACGGCGCGAAGCTTGGCCTGAACCTCGCGCTGGACCGCTCCAACGCCAGCTGGGACGCGCGCCTCATGTTCTTCCGGACCGGCGGCTCGACCGTTGAACTCGCGCACCGCCTGTCGAAGGGCGAAAGCCACGCGCCCGACAAGCTCTGGGGACTGTCGTGGCGGGTGCCCGACATCGAGGCTGCGCATGCGCGGCTGCAGTCAGCAGGTCTGCAGCTGAGCGACACGCGCCCGGGCCGGCGCCCCGGCTCGCGGGTCTTCTCCGTCAAGAGCGGGACGCTCGGCGTGCCGACATTGATCCTCGCCAACGAACCGGCTAACCGGGCGACATGAAGCCCTTCACCAAACTCACCGGCTCGGCCGCCCCGCTCCCGCTGGCGAATGTCGACACCGACATGATCATCCCGAAGCAATTCCTGAAGACGGTTTCGCGCAAGGGACTGGCCGAAGGGCTCTTTCACGAGCTGAAGACGCTGCCTGACGGATCGCCCAACCCTGACTTCGTCCTCAACCAACCGGCGTATCAGAGCGCCAGCGTCCTGATCGCCCGCGAGAATTTCGGCTGCGGTTCCAGCCGCGAGCACGCGCCGTGGGCGCTGCTGGATCAGGGCATCAGCTGCGTCATCGCGCCAAGTTTTGCGGATATTTTCTACAACAACTGCTTCAAGAACGGAATCCTGCCGATCGTTCTCCCGCGTCAAGCGGTGGACGAACTCATGGCGCAGGCGGGCGGGCCAAACCACGTCTTTACGGTCGACCTCGAGGCGCAGACGGTCACGGGACCGGACGGCAAATCGCACGCCTTCGACATCGACCCCGGCCGCAAGGCCAACCTGATGGCGGGGCTGGACGAGATTGGCGAAACCCTGACCCATGCCACCGCCATCGACGTCCACGAGGAGCGTCGCCGGCTGTCGGCCCCCTGGCTTGCCTGATCGAAGGCTTTACCCTCGACCTGACCCTGCGCTAGAGGCCCCTCATTCAGGGAGTGGCCGCACATGAGTTCATCAGCCAGCAAGTCCAATCAGCAAACGCTTCTGTTGCTGGCGGGTGACGGCATCGGTCCCGAGGTCATCGCCGAGACCCGCAAGATCGCCGAAATCGTTGCGCCCGACCTCGTGCTTGAAGACGGCCTGCTGGGCGGCGCAAGCTTTGAAGCGCACGGCGAACCGCTTACGGCGGAGACCCTCGATCGGGCGAAGGCTGCCGACGCGGTCCTCATGGGCGCAGTCGGAGGCCCCAAATGGGATGGCGTCGCCCGCGACAAGCGTCCCGAGGCGGGCCTGCTCGCGCTGCGCAAGGGCCTCGATGTCTACGCCAACCTGCGTCCTGCCTTCTGCTTTCCGGCGCTGAGCGACGCCTCCGCCCTGAAGCGCGAACTCGTGGAAGGCCTCGACATCATGATCGTGCGCGAGCTCACTTCAGGCGTCTATTTCGGCCAGCCGCGCGGCATCGAAACCCTGCCTGACGGACAGAAACGTGGCTTCGACACCCAGACCTACACCTCCAGTGAAATCCGCCGCGTTGCCCGCGTCGCCTTTGAGCTGGCGAAGGGCCGTCAGGGCAAGGGCGGCGCATTCCCGGGCGTGCTCTCCTGCGAGAAAGCCAACGTGATGGAGTCCGGCGTCCTCTGGCGCGAGGAAGTCACGAAGCTGCACGACGAGGAATATGCCAATGTGCCCTTGTCGCACATGTACGCTGACGCCGCCGCCATGCAGCTCGTGCGCAAACCGAAGGACATCAACGTCATCCTCGCCGACAACCTGTTCGGCGACATCCTCTCGGACGAGGCGGCGATGCTGACTGGTTCGATCGGCATGCTGCCCTCGGCGGCGCTTGGCGATCCGGGAACGCCCGGTCTCTACGAGCCCGTCCACGGATCGGCGCCGGATATCGCCGGTCAGGGCAAAGCCAACCCGTGCGCCGCGATCCTGTCCTTCGAAATGGCGCTGCGCTGGAGCCTCAACCGCGAAGACGCGGCGGATCGCATCATCAAGGCCGTCGACCGCGCGCTGACAGATGGCGCGCGCACCGCAGACCTCGGCGGCGCACTGTCGACCGCGGGCATGGGCGATGCGATCGCGAAGGCGCTCTAGAGCGAGCGCGTCTCGATCCAGGCGGACAGCATCTGGCGCGCCTCGCCCATCCAGCCGGGCTTGTCGGCGATCGAATGGGTATCGGCCGGATACAGGCCGTCGCATCGGGCCGAAGCCGCAATGGCGGTCAGGGTGCCCGGGGCAATCAGCTTGGGCTCAGGCTTGTCGTCGCTGAAGACGAGCGTTCCGTCCGGCGCATAGCGTTCCCGTTCGCCGAGTACCACCTGCCCGCTGGCGCAGTCGATCGTCATGCCGGGATATTCCTGCCAGGCAACCTCTGCCCCTTCCCATTCGATCTCGTTTTCTCCGTAGATGTAGACCAGCCGCACCTGCCTGAGATCGCCGGACTCCGACTGCCCGGTCTCATGCAGGTAAACGGAAAACCGGTCTTCGACCTGCAGGAGCTGGCTCCATTGCGGTCCCTGCGCCGGCGCGCAGCTCGCTAAGCTGAGTAGAACGGTGAGACAACTGAAGCGGATCATGGCTACAGGATGAACTGATCCGCGCCGCGGCGCCAGCAGCCGGGATGCAACGTGTGTTGAATTCAGCTCGCCTTGAAGCCGGCCACGACGTCGTCCAGCCCGGCGATCAGGTCCTGAACCGACTTGCCCGCAGGCTTTGACCCGCTGGCAGCCGGGGGAGAGCTTTTCCGGCTCGCGGGCGGATTGCTGGCGATGCGACGCCCGACGGATGCCGGCGCATTGCGGGCAATGGCAGCGAGCACCTGCTGGATCTGGAGCGGCTTGGCGACGTAATCGTCCATGCCCGCGGCGATGTAGGCCTCGCGATCGCCGCTCATCGCATTGGCCGTGAGCGCGATGATCGGAATTCGTCCAGCCGCGCCCTTCAGCGCCCGGATGTGGCGGGTGGCTTCAAGGCCGTCCATTTCCGGCATGTGGACATCCATGAACACCATGTCGAAGGCTTCCGCCTGGACGGCTTCAAACGCTTCGCGCCCGTTGTTTGCAAATACCAAATCATGGCCGCGGTGGCCGAGCAGAACGCGGACGACCTTCTGGTTGACCGAGTTGTCTTCAGCAATCAGCAGCCGCAGGGGCCTGTCGAACACCATTTCGGCGGACTGCGTTTCGATCTTCAGATCGGGCTCACTGCACGCAGACGCCGGCACGACGAGCCAGAACACGCTGCCCTTGCCCGGCTCGCTGGAACAACCCACCTCGCCGCCCATCGAGATGGCGAGTTCACGGCATATGGCCAGGCCAAGCCCGGTGCCGCCAAACTTGCGCGTTGTGGACGCATCAGCCTGCACGAAGCGCTTGAACAGCCGCTCGCGCGTCTCCTCATCGAAGCCGATCCCGGTGTCGTGAACCTCGATGCGGATCTGGCCGCCATCGCGATCATGATATCGCGCGATGATCGCGACTTCGCCCTCGGTCGTGAACTTTGTGGCGTTGCCGACAAAGTTGTTCAGCATCTGCTTCACACGCAGGCCGTCGCTTAGTATCCATTCGGGCGTCGCCTCGTCGATCTCCACCGTCAGCGCGACGCCGTTTTCCTTTGCGCGGTAGCTGTGGCTGGACACCACCTCATCGATCAGGCGCGAGAGGCTGAGCGGCGCAGTCTCGATCCTCAGCTGACCCGCCTCCAGCTTCGAATAATCAAGGATATCGTTCAGGATGCGCAGCAGCCCGTCAGCAGATTCGCGCGCGGTGGTCAGGTAATCGCGCACATCCGCATCGAGTCCGGGTTTCCCGAGCGCGCCCTCGATCATCCCGATCACCCCGTTCATCGGCGTGCGGATTTCATGGCTCATCGTCGCGAGGAACTGCGACTCGGCGCGCGCAGCGGCCTCGGCCCTGACCCGCGCATCCTCAAGCTGGGCGTTGACTTCCCTGAGGCGCGCCGCTTCGGCGACGGTCGCCGCATCCATCTTGCGGTCGAAATGCGCCAGCACCAGCCCGGCGATCACCAGCGCCGCCATGCCGATGGCGACGAGCATCGCCAGCAATCCCTTGGACACGAGGCCCTCTGGGTTATCCAGCATCGGCAGTGACACAATGACGGTGCCGCCCATACCCGTGTAGTGCATGCCGCAGATCGCAACCGCCATGACGCCCGACGCGATCGCGCGGTGGAGAAAGGTCTTGAGGTTCATCGCCAGCCACAGCGCGACCGTTGCAGCTGTCAGCGCGATGACAACAGACAGAGAGAACAGGCTCGGACGGTAGTAGATTTCCCCGGCGACCCGCATCGCGGACATCCCGAGGTAGTGCATGACGACCACCCCCGTCCCGACAATGGCGCCGCAAACAAGCAGACGCGAGCGGCTGGTGTTCCGGCCGAGATAGGCAACACCGCCGATCACCGCGAGGACCGCGACGAGCCCCGACGCCACGGTCGCGACCGGTTCGTAGCCCTGCTCGATCGGCAGATCCAATGCGATCATGGCGATGAAGTGCATCGACCAGATGCCGGCCCCTAGGCTGAGCCCGGCGAACCCCAGCCAGTACCGGCGCGCCGCGCCCTCGGACGCCCGCATCCGCTCAGCCATGTCCAGGGAGCAGTATGAGGCCAGCGTAGCGACCAGAAAGGACAGACCCACGAGCAGCGGATCGTGGCTCATGTCCACGCCACAGATGGCGGAATCGAACTGCAGGCCGAATAAATTCATCGCGGCCGATTAGCCATCGACCCTTAACAATTTGCGGAAAAGCCGCCGATTGCAGACAATATTCCCGGCGCGCGGAAAAGCTGCCACAGCCGCGATTGCGCCTGTCGATGGCGAGACCATATACAATGCCGCATCGCCTTCCGATCGAAGGAGAGACCCGCCTCTCGTTCGATACCCGCCAGGAGATCGCAACCAGCTGAAAGGCGCGCATGACGCACAAGCTTGCAATCCTCGGTGCGACCGGCCCGGTCGGCCGCCAGATTCTCGATGTTCTCGGCGAGCGCGGCTTTCCGTCGAAGGATATCATCGCCCTCGGGCGGCGCGCCTCCTCTGGCAAGGAGGTCAGCTTCGGCGACCGCCGCCTGCGGGTGCGCGACCTCGAAGACTTCGATTTCTCGCAGACCGACCTCACGATCATGGCGGTCGGCGAGAAGGCGGCCCGGCGGTTGGCGCCAAAGGTTCTGGCTGGCGGCGGCTATCTGATCGATGTGTCGCCCGCCTTCCGCATGGACGCCAACGCCGCGCTGATCGCGCCGGAGGCCAACCCGGAGGTGATCGAGAAACTAGGCGGCACACGCCTCCTGACCGTCCCGGGCGGATCATCTGCATTCCTTACGACCATCCTTCGCGCTCTGAAGGACGCTGCCGGGGTCAACAGGGCGACGGTGACCGCGCTGCTGTCAGCGTCCGAGGCCGGCCGCGCCGCGATGGATGAATTGTGGACGCAGACCAAGGGCGTCTTCGTCAACCAGCCGCCCGAACCCGATCGCTATCCACGCCAGATCGCCTTCAACCTCATTCCGCAGGCCGGCGACTTCCGCGATGACGGCGCAACCGACGAGGAACAGCGTATCGCTGACGAAACCAAGCGTATCCTTGGCGACATTCCGATCTCCGCAACTTGCGTGCAGGCGCCGGTATTTGTGGGCCACTCGCTCGTTCTGAATGTCGAGTTGGGCCGCGCGATGCCGATCGAGGAGCTGCGCGAAGTGCTGCGCGAGACAACCGGCGTGGTCGTGGTCGACAACCGGGAAGAAGAAACCTTCGTCACGCCCATCGAAACCGTGGGGGAATGGGCGACGTATGTATCCCGCATTCGGGAAGACGCGTCGGTTCCCAATGGCGTGGCCATGTGGATCACCGGAGACAACCTGCGCAAGGCCGCGGCGCTCAACGCCGTCATGACCGCCGAGTTGCTCGCCAGGAGCGGAGCCTTCGCGCGCAAGGTCACTGAGTGAGCGCGCCCCAAAATCCTGAGACCACGCGCGGCCTCATCGCAGCATCATCCGCCTACATGCTCTGGGGCTTCATGCCCGTCTATTTCAAGCTGGTGGAGGCGGTGAACCCGTGGGTAATCCTGGGCCACCGCGTCATCTGGGCTGTGCCGGTCGTACTCGCCATGCTGGCGCTGTCGGGTCGTCTGCAGGAAATCTCGGACGCCGTCCGCCGCCCGAAAGTGGTGTTTCCCCTGCTCGCATCCGCTGTCCTGATCGCATCCAACTGGGGCGTCTACATCTGGGCGGTGCTGTCGGACCGCATTCTCGAAGCGAGCCTTGGCTACTTCATCAACCCGCTGATGACGCTGGCGCTCGCCGCGATGCTGTTCGGAGAACGGTTCACGCGGCTTCAGATGCTCGCGGTTGCGATTGCAGCGCTCGGCGTTCTCAATCAGGCGCTGGTTGTCGGGCAGGTGCCCTGGGTGTCGCTTGCGCTGGGCGCGCTGTTCGCCCTCTACAGCGCCATTCGCAAGGTGACCCCCGTCACCAGCCGCACCGGCTTTGCAATCGAAACGCTGTGGCTGACCCCGCTCGCCCTTGCCTGGCTGGTGCTGTTTCCAGTGCAGCAGGCGGTGGCGCTTGGCGCGCCGGACTGGCCGCACTTCTGGCTGCTCATGCTGGCCGGACCCGTAACGGCGATGCCGCTGATCCTGTTCGCCATCGGGGCCCGCGCCCTGCGGCTGTCGACGATCGGGCTGCTGCAGTTCTCGGCCCCGACGCTCCAGTTCGTACTCGCACTGGCGTACGGCGAAACCTTCACGCCGGCCCACGCCATTACGTTCGGTCTGATCTGGATCGGCGTCGGCATCTATTGCGTGTCGTCGCTGCGCATTGATCGACGCGCAACCCGGCTGCCGGCGTAATGATCATTTCAGACAGAAAAAGACCCGACGCTCAAAGCTGAGGCCGGGTCGATGAAGTTAACCATGCATGATCCGCGAGAAGCGGCTCGATCCAACTTCAGCAAGTCCCGCGCCAGTAACCTATCCGGCAATCTCGTTCGGCGTCGCTGCGGCAGGTCCGTCCGATCTTCACGATCCCCAAAATGCTATCTTAAGCTTTTGCGATCAAAACTTCGGCAACCGGGTCAAGAGGCCGGTTGGGGACACGTTTGAGGACTGCACGACAGGCGACAACCTGCAGCGCACCTCGGGGCAAATCGCGATCAGAACGACCGGAACTGAAATGATGGACGCAGCGCACGACCAATTCGAAGCGCCGGCCGAAGAGCCAGCTGAAGCGCCGGAATGGGCCGAAGCCCGCCGGGACTGGCGCGCACAGGCTGACACGGCGCTGGCAGACCTCTGGGAAAAGGCGCGCGACGCAATTGCTGGCGACCTGAAGCGCGAAGACGTCTACGCCCCTGTCCACGACCTCGCGGGCCTCGCACCTGTGTTCCAGTATCACCTGGTCGGCAACATGGCCCGCGCGCTGATGGAACGCCTGCGCGGCGGACCAGACGTGATCGACGATCAGATGCTGCTCGTGGTGAAGACCTACCTGACGGCGCTCGACGCGGTGCACAAGCGCGACGTTCGTGGCGAACCGGACAGCGAGGGCTCAGCGCTTCTCGCCAAGCTCGCCTCCGTCTGCGCCTAGAGACATTCGTACAGTGCGGAGATGATCCGCGTGCGCCTCGCATCCTCCAGCAGGTGCGAGCCCTGTCGGTTCATCACGTACGCTGCCGACAGTCCGCTGTCCGGGTCGCCCAGCGCGCCGGAACCGCCCCAACCCGAATGGCACAGCGTCTCCGGGTTCGGTCCGTAGATCAGCGGCAGGTTCCGCATCACGCCCGCGCCGAACGCAACCCGCCCGGGCAGGATGCGGTCCGGACCTGACACCCGCTCGCGCGTCAGCGCTTCCCATGTCTCTTCTGATATGATCCGCGTCTCGCCGATCATGCCTTTCAGCGCAAACGCCGAGTAGAGCTGCGCCACTGCCGCCGCCGTGCCGTGGCCGTTGGCCGACGGAATCTCCACGCGCCGCCACTCCGTCGCCGAGCGATTTGGCGCCGACCAGGGCGACAGGAAAGCAGCCTTCAGCGCATCGTTCTGCGCGCCGAACTTCGTGATCTCCGTCGGCTTCTTCATCTGGGCGCAGCGGCCATGCTCGCTGTCCGGCGTGCCGATCCGGTAGTCGATGTCGAGCGGCGCGCAGATGTCCTCGCTCAGTATCGTCCCAAGTGTCCGACGGTCGACGCGCCGCACCAATTCTCCGGCGATGTAGCCCCACGTCAGCGGATGGTAGCCGGACCCCTCTCCGGGTTTCCACATCGGGGCCATCTCGGCGATGGCGGCGGCGGTGGCTGCAGGATCGAGCCAGATGTTCGGGTCAATAGCATCGGCAAAACCCGGCAGGCCGCCCGGTGCGAGAGCACTTCCGCGACGGTGAAATCGCCTTTGCCGTTGGCGCCGAATTCCGGCCAGTAATCGGCAAGCGGCGCGTCGTAGTCGACATGTCCGCGATCTGCCAGCAAGGCCACGACGAGCGCCGCTGTCGGCTTCGTGGTCGAATAGACCGGGCACAGCGTATCCTCGGTCCACGGCCGCGTCTTCGCCCGGTCCATGAACCCGCCGACGAGATCAACGACCTTCCGGCTTCCGACATAGGCGGCGAACCCGGCGCCAAGCTCGAGATCGTCCTCGAAATTCTTCTCGAACGCCTCCCGGACAGGCTCGAATCCACGCGCAACGAAACCGGTTGAAATGCTCATGACCATGGATTGGAGGCGGGCGCGCCCATGGTCAAGAACCAGTCGGCGTCCTAGCGTCGCTGCATCAGGGGAGACTCACCGCATGGAAATCAACGGCATCGCCCACATCCAGATCACGGCGGGCAATTTCGCCAGGTCGAAACCGTTCTACCAGAAGCTCCTCCCCTTCCTCGGTCTCCGCGAAGTCATGGACAATGCCGGCGGCTATTACTGTGTCGGCGGCCGCACCGGCGTCCTCGTGTCCCCGCCCGACCCCGAGCACGACGGCGAACGGTTCGTGCAGCGCCGCGTGGGGCTCCACCATGTCTGCTTCCGCGCCCGCTCGCGCGAAGACGTCGACGAAGCGCACGCTTTCATTTCTAAGCTCGGCGTTCCCATCATCCATGCACCGCAGGAAGATGGCTGGGCGCCGGGCTATTATTCGATCCTGTTCGAAGATCCCGACGGCGTCAGGCTGGAAATCAACCATGTCCCGGGCAAGGGCGTGTTCGACCACGACAATCAGGTGAAGGCGATGCGCCCTGACGAGGCGTTCTAGTCCAGACCCTCAAGCGGGATCACGACGCCGCCCTGCTGCGGATCGGCCAGCAACCGGGAACATGCGGCGAGCGAGAGGCCCAAAGCATCGCGCTCGGCCGCATCACCCGCATGCGCCTGCCCGGTCCGCAGCACAGTTTCCACCGACCAGATCGCCCGATGCACGCACTCCGCCTCCTGCACGCCCTTCAGCCGCTGCCCCAGATAGACCAGGCGAAACAGGTCGCCCGTCCCCTTCGGGTTCGGCTCCGGCACAACGTCGCCGGCTGCAGCGTAGACACGCTGCCCCGAGATGATCACGTTCGCCATGCGATCGCGGAACGGGATCGATCCGACCAGCCAGTCGCCGCCAACCGACCGCGCAGTCTTGATGACATCCCCAACCGTCGGCGCGCGACCTGTCAGCCGCTGGAACTCCCAGTGATTGCACGCCACAAGATCCGCGAGCGGCACAAGTTGGGACGTGACTGCCGCCGCTGTGTCTTCGCGAACGTAGAGCCCGGTATCGAGATCGCCCATGATCGGATCGACCACCACGAGCGGCGCGGTTGCGCCCGATCGCCCCGCCCGGACGCGTTCGATCGCCTGCGCCGCGACCTCGACCTGTGACGGATCGGCGAAATAGCCGGTCAGCACCGCGTCGAAGCGCTGATAGAGCCCCTGCGCTTCGATCCCGTCCAGCATCCCCTGCATGACGTCGGCATCGATCCGTCCGCCGCCCGGCGCGCCGTGGCCGGGATGCCGCCCGAACATCGTCGTCGGCACATGAACGGCGTCGATCCCCATCGGCCCGAGCACATAGGGCGCGATGCCGCCGCCGACCCGGGACGCCGCCACATAGGATGAGATCACGAGCACCGAAGCCATGTCCGCATCATGAGCGCGACCGCGCCGGCTGGCTAGCGGAAGCGAACCCCCCAGCGTCAGTTTGCCCTTTCAAAGTTTGCCCTTTGCGCGACCTTGATATTCCCCTGCCTCACGGGCATGTCTCCTGCACACATTTCCGCCACGAGGGGACTTCGCCCATGACCGCCATCCGCCCGCGCCGGTCCGTGCTTTACATGCCAGGCGCAAACGAACGCGCGCTGGAAAAAGCGAAGTCGCTCCCCGCCGACAGCCTGATCCTCGACCTCGAGGACGCAGTCGCCCCCGAAGCGAAAGTCGAGGCGCGCGAACGCGTCTGCGCGGCGGTGAAAGCCGGCGGATACGGCCCGCGCGAACTGGTCATCCGCGTCAACAGCCCCGACACCGAGTGGGGAGAGGACGACATCAAGGCGGCCTGCGCAGCCGGCCCAGACGCCATTCTCGCGCCCAAGGTCGATTCTGCGGACGACATCGCCCGCCTCGATGCGGCGATGAAATCCGCCCCCGGCGACAAGCCGCCCGCATTGTGGGTGATGATCGAGACGCCGCTTGCGATCCTCAACATCAAGGAAATCGCCGCCGAAGCGAAGCGTTCGCACCTCACTGGCTTCGTCATGGGCACGAATGACCTGATCAAGGACTTCCGCGCCGAGCCGCTGGCCGATCGGTCAAACCTTGCAACCACGTTGACCCTCGCGCTCGCCGCTGCGCGCGCCTACGACCTGCTCGCCTTCGACGGCGTCTACAACGACATCCAGAACACCGAAGGCTTCGCCGCTGAATGCCGGCAGGGCCGCGCGTTCGGCTTCGACGGCAAGACGCTGATCCACCCCAGCCAGCTCGATCCCTGCAACGAAATCTACGCCCCGGCGCCGGACGCGGTCGCACACGCCCGCGATGTCATCGCTGCGTTTGCGGAACCCGAGAATAAGGGCAAGGGCGTCCTCAAGGTGAACGGCAAGATGACCGAGCTTCTCCATCTCGCTCAGGCCGAACGCATGGTCGCCATGGCCGAAGCCATCGCACAACGGGAGCAGGCCCAATGACCCTGAAGTCCAATCCCGGCAACTTCTTCGAAGACTTCCACGTCGGCGACGAACTGGAACACGCCACCCCACGCACGGTCACGGAAGGCGATGTCGCCCTCTATGTCGGCCTCACCGGCTCACGCTACGCGCTGTATTCAGCCGACACCTTTGCCGTCGATTGCGGCCTCGAAGGCGCGCCGGTCGATCCCCTGCTCGCCTTCCACGTCGTGTTCGGCAAGACAGTGCCCGACATCTCGCTGAACGCGGTCGCCAACCTTGGCTATGCCGACGGCAAGTTTTCCAAGCCCGTCTATCCGGGCGACACGCTCCGCGCCGTCTCCGAGGTGATCGGCGTCAAGGAGAATTCAAACGGCAAGACGGGCGTCGTGTGGGTCCGCACCACCGGCTACAATCAGGAAGACGACGAAGTCCTGAGCTACGTCCGCTGGGTGATGGTCAACAAGCAGGACCCGTCCAATCCGGCGCCCGAGCCGGTCGTGCCCGAACTGCCCGCAGCCGTGGACGCCGGCGACCTGCCGAAACCGTCCTGGCAGTCCGATGGCTTCGACTTCGAACTCTCCGGATCGCCGTTCGCCTTCGAGGACTACGAGGTCGGCGAGAAGATCGACCACGTCGACGCCTTCACCGTTGAGGAAGCCGAGCACCAGATCGCGACGCGCCTCTACCAGAACACCGCGAAGGTCCACTTCAACCAGCACGCACAGGCTGAAAGCCGTTTTGGCAAGCGCCTGATCTATGGCGGCGTCGCGATTTCGCTCGCCCGCTCGCTGGCCTTCAACGGCCTCGCCAATGCGCCGGACGTCATCGCCATCAACGCAGGCAGCCACACAAACCCGCTGTTCGCCGGCGACACCGTCTATGCGTGGTCGGAAGTGCTCGACAAGGCCGAGCTGGGCAACGGCCTCGGCGCGCTCCGCCTTCGCCTGGTCGCGACCAAGAACCGCCCGTGCAACGATTTCCCCTATCGCGACAATGACGGCAAGCACCTGCCGGATGTGATCCTCGATTTCGATTACTGGGCGGCCATCCCGCTGCGCGGCTAGACCGGCCATGATGGCGCCCGGCTTCACTCAGGCGGCTGCGGCGATCGCGATTCTGCTTTCCGTGATCGTGCGCTCGATCCGTTCAGGCGCGTCGTGGGACGCGGTTGAGCAGGGGCGCGCGACCGCCGAACACCTCCGCGACCTTACCGGCATCATGAAGCTTGAAGACCTGCAGCACGCCTTCGGTCCGCCGCGCCTGGAGCACGGCGTGTTCCCGGTCACCCGCGCGGAGGTGCTGCGCAACCGCACCGGGCTTGGCTACCTGCTCGGCGACCGCTGGCTCGATGGCGGTTCGGCCCTGATCGCCATCATCGTCCTTCTGCCCATCTGGCCGGTATGGGACACGCGCTGGGTGCTGAACGTCCTTCTCAGCTTCGCCGCTCTTTACCAGGCCGCCGGCTGGATCGCCTCGACCCGGTTCCTCGGGCGCCGCTGACAGAAAAGCTCCTTTCAACAATCAATCCGGCTCAATTGCGGAGCTTTCCGGCCAGCCGTAAGTCATGGCGGTCGCCGGAGACCTTCCAGAAATGCCAGAAGAATTCGTGCTGTTCGCCCTCGTGGGGTTCTGCGCGCAGATGATCGACGGCGCACTGGGCATGGCCTACGGCGTCGTCTCAACGACGTTCCTGCTGGGGTTCGGCGTCTCCCCCGCTCTGGCGTCGGCCACGGTGCACTCTGCCGAGGTCTTCACGACAGCGGCGTCTGCAACCAGCCACATCGGGAACCGCAACGTGGAATGGCGCGCGCTGGCGGTGCTCGCCCTCGCAGGCGCGATCGGCGGCGTGGTCGGCGCCTTCATCCTCACCAGCGTCGATGGCGCCGTGATGCGTCCGCTGATCACCACCTATCTCGCCCTGATGGGCGTCTGGATCCTCATGAAGGCGTTCCGGCCGCTGCCAAGGATCGAAGCCCTGCAGCGCCGCGCGCTTCTGGCGCCGCTCGGCGTCATCGGCGGCCTCCTCGACTCCATCGGCGGCGGCGGTTGGGGCCCCACCGTCACCACCACACTGATCGGCGCAGGCGGAGCGCCAAGAAAAGTCATCGGCACGGTCAGCGCCGCCGAATTCATCGTGACCTCGGCGACCTCGGCTGCCTTCCTTGCCGCCCTCCTGTCGGGGCATTGGAACGACTCGATGGGCCTGATGGAGCAGGGCTCAGCGCTTGCAGGCTTGATCGTGGGCGGGGTCGCCGCCGCGCCGCTGGCCGGATTTGCCGTCCGCCATATTCCGCGCAGAACGCTCACCGTGCTCGTCGGCATCGTGGTGATCTCGCTGGCCGGTTACCAGACCTGGCAATTGATCGGTTGAGCCGGGTCAGCCGCGACGGCGCAGGAACTTCGTCATCCACTCGCCAAGCAGCGCGTTGTCCTCAGGCGCCGCCATGGACTCGATCGCCGTATCAGCCAGCTCATCGCCAAGGCTCGCCCGTCGCGCATTGAACAGGGCGATCGAATACCCGTCCGAAAACTCCGGATGTCCCTGAACCGACATGATCGGCGCCTGCTCATAGACCAGCATCGCGTGCTCGGTATGCGCGGAGCGAGCGAGCGTTGTTGCGCCGTCGGGCGGCGTGATGACCTGGTCCTGATGGCTGGCCGAGAGAGCGAAGGACGCCCCGGCATTGCTCATCCACGGCCGGCGCTCGACAATCTCGTAGTGATGCCGCCCGACGCCCCAGCCCTTCTCTGACTTGCGCACATCTCCGCCGAGCGCGTCAGCAATGATCTGATGTCCGAAACACACGCCAATCATTGGCGCCTTGCGGGCGGCAATGTCGCGGATGAATTGCCGCAGAGGGTTCATCCAGGGCTCGTCATCGTAGACGCCAGCCGGCGAACCCGTGATCAGCACCGCCTCGGTCTGTGACGCATCAGGCAGCGGGGCGCCATCCACGATCGGCGCGTTTTGGAACCGGAGTGCATCGTCAGCGCGGCCAAGGAGCGCTTCAAACATGTCGGGATAACCCGGCCATGTCGCAGCAAGCTGGCCCGGCGGCCGCCCCGTCTCGACGATCGTGACCAACATGACGCCATTCATGGGATGGAAATCCCTATCCGCCAAGGGGGTAGCGAGTAGGAGGGTGAGACGTTGCGCGCGTTGACACGCTGCAGCGCGAGCCTAGAACTCCTCTAATTAAGGCGCATTTCCGGCGCCGGGGTCCTGGAGAATCGAACCCAATGGCGCAAATCGGTACAGGTGAGCAGCGCCCGCTCTCTCCTCATCTGCAGGTCTGGCGCTGGCACGTCACGATGCTGGGCTCTATCCTCCACCGCGCAACAGGCTTTGCAAACTATGTCGGCGTCGCGCTGATCGTGCTCTGGTTGTTCGCCGCCGCCATGGGACCCGGCCGCTACGCCCAGTACGAACAGATTGCGGCCCATCCGATCACCCAGATCATCCTCTTCGGATTCACCTTCTCGATCGTCTACCACCTCCTGAACGGCGTCCGGCACCTCTTCCTCGACGCCGGCGCTGGCTACAAGCCGGCCTTCGCCAGCATGACGGCGTGGATCGTCCTCGGCCTGTCGCTTATCGGCGCGGCGGCGATCTGGCTCCTGGCCGGACTTGTCCCCGGCGTGGCCATCGGCGGAGGGGCCTGAGATGTCGAAAGCCAAGGCGTCCATCAGGACCCCGCGCGCGCAGGTTCGCGGACTCGGATCGGCCAAGCATGGCGTCGGCCATTTCATCGGCCAGCGCGGCAGCGCAATCGCCCTGATCTTCCTCGTTCCGTGGCTCCTGATCGGCCTCCGGACGCGGTCAGCGGCGGCTACAGCCGCGATGATGTGGATTGAGGTGCCGCTGAACGGCCTCGCCATCTTCCTTGCCCTGGGCGCCGCCACCTACCACATGAGACTGGGCATGCAGGTCGTCATCGAAGACTACATCTCGCGGCCGATTACCCGCATGATCCTGCTCATCCTCAATACCTTTTTCTGCGTACTCCTCTTTGCCGTGGCGGGTTATTCCGTCGTGGTTATCGCTGCCTGAAACCCGGACACGCCTCATGTCGACCTACCAGTGGAATGATCACACCTACGACGTCGTCGTCGTCGGCGCCGGCGGCTCGGGCTTGCGCGCCGCGCTGGGTTGCGCCCAGGCGGGCCTGCGCACGGCTTGCGTCACCAAGGTCTTCCCCACCCGCTCGCATACCGTCGCAGCGCAGGGCGGCATCGCGGCCTCGCTCGGCAACATGAGCGAGGACAATTGGCGCTGGCACATGTACGACACCGTCAAGGGGTCTGACTGGCTGGGCGACCAGGACTCGATCGAATACCTCGTGCGCCACGCCCCCGACGCCGTCTACGAACTCGAACACTGGGGCATGCCCTTCTCGCGCACCGAAGAAGGCAAAATCTACCAGCGCGCCTTCGGCGGCATGACCAAGAATTACGGCGAAGGCCCTGTCCAGCGCACCTGCGCCGCCGCCGACCGCACCGGCCACGCCATGCTGCACACGCTCTATGGCCAGTCGCTCAAATACGACGTCGACTTCTTCATCGAACACTTCGCGCTCGACCTGATCATGGACGAGGAAGGCGCATGCCGGGGCGTCACGTCGTGGAAACTCGACGACGGCCAGCTCCACCGCTTCCGCGCCCAGAAGGTCATCCTCGCGACCGGCGGCTACGGCCGCGCCTACTTCTCCTGCACCTCGGCCCACACCTGCACCGGCGACGGCAACGCCATGGTGCTGCGCGCCGGCCTGCCGCTGCAGGACATGGAATTCGTGCAGTTCCACCCGACCGGCATCTACGGCTCGGGCTGCCTCATCACCGAGGGCGCACGCGGCGAAGGCGGCTATCTCACCAATTCCAAGGGCGAACGCTTTATGGAGCGCTACGCCCCGTCGGCCAAAGACCTCGCCTCTCGCGACGTTGTCTCGCGCTCGATGACCATGGAAATCCGTGAAGGCCGCGGCGTGGGCGCTGAAGGCGACCACATCCACCTTCACCTCGACCACCTCGACCCCAAGATCCTGCACCAGCGCCTGCCCGGCATCTCCGAGAGCGCGCGCATCTTCGCGGGCGTCGACGTCACCAAGGAGCCGATCCCGGTCATCCCGACGGTTCACTACAACATGGGCGGCATCCCGACGAACTTCCACGGCGAGGTGCTGACGAAGAAGGGCGATGATCCCGATCATGTCGTGCCGGGCCTGATGGCTGTTGGCGAAGCGGCGTGCGTGTCGGTGCACGGCGCCAACCGTCTTGGCTCCAACTCGCTGATCGACCTTGTCGTCTTCGGCCGCGCCGCCGGCCTGCATTGCGGCGATACGATCGAAGCGGGCGCCCGCCAGCCTGAATTGCCCGCCAACGCCGGCGACAACGCCACCGCGCGCCTCGACAAGTACCGTCACGCCGAAGGCGGCACGCCGACAGCCGCCCTGCGCCTCAACATGCAGAAGATCATGCAGACCAATTGCGCCGTCTTCCGCACCGGCGAGGTGCTTGAGGAAGGCGTCCGCAAGATCGCCGAATGCTACACCGGCCTGCCGGATATCTCGGTCAAGGATCGCGGCATGATCTGGAACACCGACCTCGTCGAGACGCTCGAGTTCGACAACCTGATCGCCCAGGCCGCCGTCACCGTGAACGGCGCCGCCAACCGCCAGGAAAGCCGCGGCGCCCATGCGCGCGAGGACTTCTCCGAACGCGACGACGAGAACTGGATGAAGCACACCCTCGCCTGGTGTGACGACAACGGTGCGGTGAACATCGATTTCCGCCCGGTCCACGCTTACACGATGTCCAACGACATCGAGTACATCAAACCCAAGGCGCGCGTTTACTAGGCCCGGCCAATCACTCTGCACGACTGAGAGAAACGAAGAACCTCCATGGTCCAGCTCACCCTGCCCAAGAACTCCAAGGTCAAGTCCGGCAAGACTGCCAAAACCCTCGGGCGCCAAGAAGACGCGCACGTTCAAGATCTACCGGTTCGATCCGGAGACGGGACAGAACCCGCGCTGGGACACCTACACGCTGGACACGTCGAAATTCGGCCCGATGGTCCTCGACGCGCTCATCTACATCAAGAACGAGGTCGATCCGACGCTCACCTTCCGCCGCTCCTGCCGCGAGGGCGTGTGCGGCTCGTGCGCCATGAACATCGGCGGCCGCAACACCATCGCCTGCACCAAGGGCCATGACGAGATTTCCGGCACGATCTCGATCGCCCCGCTGCCCAGCCAGCCCGTGGTGAAGGATCTCGTGCCCGACCTCACCGGCTTCTACGCCCAGCACGCCTACGTGCAGCCCTACCTCAAGACCGATACGCCCGAGCCCGAGAAGGAATGGGGCCAGACCGAACACGACCGCGCCAAGCTGGACGGCCTCTACGAGTGCATCATGTGCGCGTCCTGCTCCACGGCGTGCCCGAGCTATTGGTGGAACTCCGACCGCTTTCTCGGCCCGGCGGCGCTGCTTCAGGCCTATCGCTGGATCATCGACAGCCGCGATGAATCGACCGGCGAGCGCCTCGACGACCTGGAAGACCCGTTCAAGCTCTACCGCTGCCACACGATCATGAACTGCGCCCAGGTCTGTCCCAAGGGCCTCAACCCGGCCGAAGCCATCGGCGAAATCAAGAAACTGATGGTCGAGCGCGTTACATGACGGCGCCTGCCGACTTCCCGGTCGTCATCCACCACAACGCCAAATGCGGCACGTCCCGCAACACGCTGACGATCATCGAAGAGGCGGGCTACACGCCGACAGTCATCAACTACCTCGACACGGGCTGGACGCGGCCCCAGCTTCTGGCGCTGTTCGCAGCGGCGGGAAAGACGCCGCGCGAAATGCTGCGCGAGAAGAACTGGGACACGGAAACGCTCGGCGCGTTCGACCCGTCGCTCACGGATGAGCAAATCCTCGACGCCATGATTGCGAGCCCCGTGCTAGTGAACCGCCCGATCGTCGCGACTCCGCTCGGCGTGCGGCTCTGCAGGCCGAAAGAGACTGTGCTGGAAATCCTCAAACCGGCCAGCGACACGAACTGATCGAGACGAGCCCATTTCTCGCTTGTCCGCTGATTTTGCTAAAATATTTTGTCCGCTGACGCGGTCGTAAGCGTCGCCCAAAGCTTCGATGGGCGGCGTGCCTCACGGACGCGTAACTTCGCGTCGTTGTCCCCGGAACTTGGCCGCTAGCGACTCGCTGCCTTCATCCAGTTCGCGCAAACGGCGCCGGATACGCGCCATAATCTGCGCCAATATCCGCACCACATGGTCACAGCATTGCTTGGACTCGTCCCCAATTGCCGCGTTTTCCCCCTGAACGATGAAAGTATTCGCCACGGAAGTCTGTCGAAACAGCGAACCGTGCAGGAGGAAAAAACGATGTATCAGACACACACGCCCCATCGCCAGAACCACCTTGTCGGCGCCTCGGCGGCCGTCATCGTGACGGCGCTCGCCGCGGTCGGCATTTCTGCGGGCCTCGCGCGCGATATCATCATGCAGCCTGAACAGGTCACCGAGATCGCGCTCATCGATGCGCCTGAAGAGACCGTGACGCCAACCGAGGTTGTGCAGCCCGATCTGGAGAACATCGAGATCGAGCCCGACATCCTTCCCCTGGAGATCGTGATCCCCGAAATCGAGATCGAAATCCCGGCCGAGACGGCGATCGCGGTCGAACCGCCGCCTGAGACACCGCCGGTCGCTGCGCCAGTGTCTGGCTCAGGCTCGAGCGCGCCCAGCCTCATCGTGAACAACAAGCCCGCCTATCCGCCAGCGTCCATCCGCGGCCAGGAAGAAGGCGTGACGACCCTCAGCGTCTGCGTCAGCGACAACGGCCGGGCGCAGTCCGTCCAGGTCACTGAATCGAGCGGTTTCGCCCGTCTCGACGATGCGGCGCTGAACTGGATGCGCAACGCCCGCTTCAAGCCCGCCACGATGGATGGACGGAAACGAGCGGTCTGCGGACACGTCGTGGCCTATGAGTGGAATCTCGAAGACGCGAGATAGCCGATCCCGCATCGAAGCATGCAGGTCCGCCTCCCGGCGGGCCTGTTCTATTTCCGGCGCGAAAGCGCTTCGCGCATTTCCTGCCTTGCCCGCTCGAATGTCGGTTCCAGCGAGTCGCGCACAGGCCCGGGCGCAAACTTGGGATTACCGGAATCGAATGGCGGCACCGGATCATATTCCAGCGCCAGCTGGATGGCCTGGGCCACCCCGGGTCCGGATACCTCAGCCGCCACCTGCAGCGCGAAATCGATGCCAGCGGTGACGCCGCCGCCCGTGATCAGGTTTTCATCGCAGATCACCCGCGCCCCGCCCGGAGACGCCCCTACCAGCGGCAGCAATTCCTTGTAGGCCCAGTGGGTGGTCGCCCGCCGCCCGTCGAGCAGGCCGGCTGCTCCCAGCAGGAACGAGCCCGTACAGACCGAGGTGACCCAGCTGGCGGTGGCGCCCTGCCCGCGGATGAAGTTCACCAGCTCGGCATCGCCGATCGCCGCCGCCACCCCTCTCCCGCCCGGCACGCACAGAATGTCGAGCTGGGGGCATTCATCGAAGGTTGTGGTCGGCACGATGTCGAGGACGGTATCTGTCTTCACCGGCTCCCGGGTGCGGGCGATCAGGTGGCACTTCGCGCCTTCCAGCCTGCTGAGCACCTGCAGCGGCCCTGTCAGGTCAAGCTGGGTCAGCCGATCAAAGAGTACGAAACCGATATTGAGCGCCATCGCGATCCTCTGGACTGAAGAACAGCGACGTTATCGCGAAATGACGCGCACAGGCCAGCGCGCCGCGCTCAGGCGCGCGGCGAAAGTCGACTGAATTCGCAGCTTTTGCCTACTCGGCGGCGGCCTCGGTGGTCTCGCGGCGCATGGCGCGTTCCGCGATCCGGGCGCGTTTGCCGGTCCGGCCGCGCAGGTAGTAGAGCTTCGCACGGCGAACACGTCCGCGACGCTTCACCTCAATGCCTTCCAGCACGGGAGAATACAGCGGGAACACGCGTTCCACGCCCTCGCCGAACGAAATCTTGCGAACCGTGAAGTTCTCATTCAGCCCCCCGCCAGCGCGGGCGATGCAGACGCCTTCGAACGCCTGAATCCGCTCGCGATCGCCCTCGGAGATGCGAACGTTCACGCGCAGCGTGTCACCGGGTTGAAACTCTGGGATTTTCTTGTCTGCCGTCACGCGCTCGATTTCTTCGCGATCCAGCGTCTCGATGATATTTGCGGCCATTGGCTCTACCTTCGCGTACGCGACGATCCCTCAACAGGGCGCGCGGAGATGTCCCGGAAACGCGCGTATAAATCCGGTCTACGGGCTTTCGTCAACTCCTCAGCCTGATTTTGTCGCCATTTTTCAATGGCGGCGTGGTCGCCCGACAGCAAAACCTCAGGAATCCGGGCCCCTTCCCACTCCTGCGGCCTTGTATAGTGCGGATGTTCCAGAAGCGGCGTTTCGTGGCTTTCCTGCTCCAGCGACGCGGGATTGCCCGCAACTCCCGGCAGCAACCGTACGCAGGCCTCGATCAGCGTCATGGCGGCGACCTCGCCCCGGCGAGCACGAAATCCCCGATGGAGACCTCTTCCAGCTGCCGCGCCTCGATCAACCGCTGGTCTACGCCCTCGAACCGCCCGCAGAAGGCGACCAGACCCGGACCCTGAACTAGTTCCCGAACCCTCGACTGGTGCAAAGGCTTGCCGCGCGGGCTCAACAGGATGCGGGGTCTGCCATCCGACGGGATGCTGTCCAGCGCCTCAGCAGCCACGTCAGCGCGCAGCACCATGCCGGCGCCGCCGCCGGCTGGCGTATCATCGACCTGCCGATGCTTCCCCTTGCCGAATTCGCGCAGGTCGACCGTGTCCAGCGACCACATTCCCTTGGCGCGCGCCGACCCGATAATCGAAAGATCGAGCGGCCCGGGAAACGCCTCCGGGAACAGCGTCAGGCATGTGATGTGAAACGACATCCCGTCTCGTTACACGCGCCAGCTATGGGCGCCTAGCGACACGAGAGGGGTGAAAATCGGGGCTGGCTCAACGCAACCGCCCGACTTCGCGCCAAGTTGAACGCTGTTGCAGCCGATGGATCGCTCCAGCGTTTGCAATGGAAACAAACCCAACTAGCGTGGATACATGACAGGAACGCCCGGAATGGCGGTGTTGCAGAAAGCGCTGGCGGCGATCGTGCTGCCCGGGCTGATGGGACTCAACGCCTGCGAAACCGTCATGCAGCAGCGGGCAGAGCAGGACTTTCCGCCCAACGGCGAAATGGTCGAACTTGAGGACGGTCGGCGAATTCAGCTCGACTGCCGCGGTGAAGGCGCACCGACCGTCGTCTTCCAGTCCGGCGGGGATGTCCTCGGTTCACTGGGCTGGGAGCCGGTTCACGATCGTGTCGCTGTCTTCACCCGCGCCTGCGCCTACAGTCGTGCCGGCGTGCTCTGGTCGGACGCCCGGAGCGGCGCCTTCGATCCGAGGGAGGTGGCCGAGGATCTTCATGAAGCTCTGAATGCGGCCGGCGAAAGCGGCGAATATGTTCTGGTCGGCCACTCGCGCGGCGGGCTCTACAACATGATCTACGCCGGGCTCTACCAGGACGAGATCGCCGGACTGGTGTTTGCCGATTCATCCCACCCTGATCAGGAGACCGCCTTCGCCGAGGCTGGAATACCGCTGGGCTCCTATGTCTCGCCTGCACAGGAAATTGGCCTCGCCCTCCGCTGGACCGGGATGATGCGCATGGTCGACTATCCCGTTGACCCGTCGATCGCCGCAGAAGTCGAAGCGTTCTATCCGAAGTCCGCCGCCGCAAATGCGCGCGAGGCGCGCAGGCGTCACGAGACACTCGAATTCGCCGGCAAGTTTCGCGACCTGCGGACATGGCCGGTCGTCGTACTGGCGCGCGAACCCGCGGAACTCACCGAGGCCTGGAAACGCGAAGACTCACGCAACGCCTACCTGCTATCCGCCGATGGGCTCGCAACGGGCGAAGACATCCCGGAAGGCGAAGTGGTCTGGAGGCGATTGCAGGCGGACCTTGCGACGTGGTCGAGCCGTGCGCGTCTGGAGATCGTACCGGAGAGCGGTCACGCCTTCTTCTTTCACAAGCCCGAAGTGGTCGTGTCGGCAGTCAGGGAAGTCGTCACGGCTGCGCGGGTTGTGCATCGGGAACCGCCGCTTCCGAACTAGGCTTGCGGTCAACAATCACCGCGGCGGCCATGTCGGCGGTCACATTCCCGACAGTCCTGAAGATATCCGGTATCACCTCCACTGCGATCAGGATCGCCAGCAGATCCAGCGGCGCGCCGAGCGCCAGGCAGATCGGGGCAATGGATGCAAAAAACGACGCCGATCCCGGCAGGCCCACTGTGCCCACGCTGACCGCCAGCGCGACAGCGCACGCAGCAAGGATCTGCACCAGAGACGGCTCCAGCCCGTAAACGTGCGCGACGAAGAACGCGACGCCGAGATTTGCAACCGTCGATGTGATCCGGAACACCGTGACCGCCATCGGCAGAACCAGATCGGCCGTTCGCTCCGAAACGCCGAGCACATCGCGGCACCGCTGCACCATGGCTGGCAGGCACGCGAGCGAGGATTGGGTCGAGATCGCCAGCGCCTGCACCGGCGCCGCCGCAGCGAGGAACCTGCCCGGCGCCGCCCGCCCCCAGACGATGGCGAACAGCGTCGCAAGGATCGTTACGCCCGCTGTCATCCCCGCCACAAGGACCACGTACTGCACCAGCACCCCGGTCGCGCCCAGTCCTGCGCGCGCGCCTACCCCCAGCGCGAGCGCGAACACGCCAATCGGCGCAACCAGCAGCACCCACTTCACGATTACGATCATCGCATCGGCGATCGCCTTGAAGAATCCGCCAAGCATCTCTCGCTGTGACTGGGGCAGGCGCGTCAGCGCGAAGGCGAAGATGATCGAGAAGATGACCAGCGGAAGAATGGCGTCGCTCGCCGCCGCAGCCAGCACGTTCGACGGCGCAAGCGAGGCCAGCCACTCGGAAAACGGCGACGCATCCGGCACGCCGGCGCCGCCTGCGCTCGCCACGAACGCGTCGGCGACCTCACGGTCCACCGGCCACAGGGCGAGCAGGATCGGCATGACGATGACGCCATACAGGGTCGCCGCAACGAGCATCACTGCGAATGCGAACACAGCGCGGCCAGCCAGCCTCCCCGTCGAAGCAGCGTCGGCCACCGAGGCAATGCCCGTGATCAGCAGAGAAACGATGAGCGGGATCACCGTCATGCGCAGCGCATTGAGCCACAGCGATCCGAGCCCCTCGACGATGAGCGCAGCCGAGGCCAGCGCCGAATTGCCCGACGCTTCGATTGCAGCCCCCACGGCCACGCCGACAACCAGCGCAACGAGTGCGCCTATGCTGAGATACTTCACCATGCCTGCAGCACCGCCTGCCCTGAACCGGAGCTCACGCTAGCAGTCTTCGGGGCTTTGGAAACCGCCACCGGAGCGCAGGCACTGGAATGGCGTCTACGGCTGCAGGTAACGCTCCTCGTGCTGCTGCGAACCGATCTGCAGCCACGTGCGGCGCTGTTCGCCGCGCGGATCGTTGACGATCTGAGAGGCGCCCTCGTCGAACACCATGCTGGGACGCTCGGCCGTGTTATAGGCGGGCCAGTCAGGCAGGTCAGCCGTATTCGGATCGCCGGTTCGCGCAAACGCGGCCCAGGAAGCGCTCATCCTGCTGGCGAGCGCCTGAGCGGCGGGTGTTGGCTGCCCATTGATCGAGATCGAGTACTCAAGCGTGTCGAATACGAACGGAATCTCCGCCGCGTGCGGCACATGATAACGGCCGCCCTCGACGGGCGTCTCCCGGTAGAACTGGTAGTGATAGGCTGGGGCAACGCCCTGCTCGGCCTTCAGCGCCGCCTGGATCGTCGAGTCGAGGAAGTAGCCGCGGTCGGTCGTCGCCATGTACAGGATCTCGTCATTGCGCGAGTCCGGGTACAGCCGCCGGTACATGTCGATCACCTGCTGCTTGTTCGCCTGATCGACCCAGCCGTTGAGACGTTGTTCAAGCTGCGCGTCGTTCAAGTTGACGATGTCGGGGTTGCCTCCAAGGAAGACTGACTGCTCCGTGCGGTTCGAACCGATCAGCATCGGCACATCCGCGGACACGTCAGGCGCATCCGGCCAGAACGGATGGCGCGGCGTCGACGGCGCGCCGGCGACAGGACGGAACTGCCCCGTGCCCTCAGTCGCAGCAGCAACAGCGCCAAGCAGCTGGTCAAGAGACAGTTGCTGCAGCGCGCGGACGTTGGACTTGTCCACGCCCACCGCCCGAAGCAGCTTCTCCGTCCGCTCCATCGCAATGTCCGGCGTATCCAGCGTAAGCTGCGAGCCCGAATGAACGACGCAGCGATTGAACAGCCCCTTCGCAGGCGGCATCACCATCGCGGTTGAGGTCTTTCGGCCGCCGCCGGACTCCCCGAAGATCAGCACACGCGACGGGTCGCCGCCAAAATTCTCGACGTTGTCGCGAACCCATTCCAGCGCTCGCACACAATCGAGCATGCCTGCCGAAGACGCATCGGCGAACTCCCCGCCGCCAAGATCGCCAAGGTAGAGATAGCCGAACACGTTGAGACGGTGGTTGATGGTGATCACCACCACATCCTGACGCATCGCCATGTTGACGCCGTCATACCAGCTCGACGACCCGGAGCCGGCCGAAAACCCGCCGCCATGCAGCCAGACGAGGACGGGCCGACGCGCGCGGTCGGTGGCGGGCGTCCATACATTCAGCACCAGGCAGTCCTCGCCCGGTCCCGTGCCGGCCGGCAGGTTCGCGATCAGCCGACGGGGTTCGTCGTCCGGAAAGTCCGCAGGCAGATCGTCGCGCGGCTCGAACGGCGCGGTCGAATCGCCCTGCGGCGCCCACGGTCCGAATGATTTTGTTTCCTTGACGCCGGTCCACGCTTCCGGCGGACGCGGCGGCATGAACCGTTGCGCGCCGGCGGTCGATGCGCCGTAGGGAATGCCCTTGAAGACCTGCACGCCACGCTCTGCATAGCCTTCAACACGGCCGGCCGACGTCTCGACCACGAGCCCGCCGCCGGAACTGCCGGATCCGCCGGGACTTGCACAGGCGGCGGCGAACCCGCCAGCCAGTGCGGTCTGCAGCATCGACCTTCGCGTCAGCGACGGAATTGGTCTCGGCATGATCAGGCTGGTTCGTTTCATGGTTTTCTCTCCCCGAAATTGCGGGCGATGCGAACGCCCGTCTCATCATTTGGGAAGCAGATGGCCTCGAAATCCGAGGACAGTCAAACAGACCAGATGATCTGTTTCTAATCGACGTCGCCGCTCGATCCGGCGCCGCACTAGCAAGGCGGTGAATGACTACTTCGACGTGATCTGGCGCTGCGTCGGCTGCGCGCCCGGTTTCGACCGCGCGGCGCGGCGCTCGGCTTTCTTCTGCTCGACATATGAACGCAGCACCGCATTGATCCCATCCCGCTCCTCGGGGTGCGCGTGAAACCATGCGACGATTTCAGGATCCAGATGGAGACGAACGGCCTTGCGGTTTCGGGAGGGGAAGCGGGGATTGGCGATGGCCCAGAAGTCCGGCCCTAGACTGTCCCGCGAGCATGCGTCGTCGTCCGTGTAGTCCTTCATCCGAAGCAGCTGTTTGCGGGACGGCCGCGCGATAGATCCGTTCATCCTCATGATCGGCCTTCCACGCCTCCAGAATCCTGCGCCGCGCGCCACGCGGACTCGTCACCACCACCATGAAGTAGCCTTTGGAGTGTCCGATGGCGATATGGCGCTTCTCGCCAGCGAACTGACGCAGGTCCTCACGCTCGACCACCGGGTTTTCGAACATCATCGCCGCACGGACAAAATCCACGCCGTTGTTTCGCAAGTTGTCGAGACGCGCGCGCTGATCCCACTCGAACATTCACTCCTCGCGTCCTTGCCGCGTACGTGTCGCGTCCAGCCTAATGCCATTCCGCGGCGATGCGCGAGACCGTCCACACTGACCTGAGTCAGGTACGTGCCTGTTGAAGGTTTCTCAATAGTCGACGGTCAGGATGCAGCAGAAACGTGGAACTACGCCTGTGTGCGGGTGTTTCATAATAGCGGTACGAAACAAGAGGATACGAGCAAGTCTCATGGGCGCGGAGCGCACATACCAGAAGCGATTTGAACGCCAGGCGGGCCAACGCCTGGAGCGGTCGCTTGATGGAATTGCGAAGTCTGATTTGCCTCGCGATTTCATGAACTTGCTCAAGCGTGCCGAGCAACGGCGCAAGGAGCAAGCGTCGTCGCGAGAGCCTGTGAGCGAGACGTCGCTCGAGACCTCGTAGCGCGCCGAAAAGTCGAGCCGCTTCTTCTTCGTAAACCACTCGTTAATCGAATCTTTCGAATTTGTTCACGGGTCGCGGGTGTCACGCCTTCCCTTCTAAGGGAACAGGAGAAACACATGCGCTCAGAGCCGCTAGGCCCGCCCATACCCGACGAATACGACCGTTGGATCGCCCTATACTTCCGCAATCGACTGAGCTCCGCCTATGCGGAGTTGATGGCGGTTGAGGCGCCTGGCGACATGGCCGAGCTGCTGCAGCGCGCCGACAGCGCCCACGGCGGCGCACGCCGCAGGCAGGACAGTTAGCTGCAGCCCGCCTGCATGCGTCCGCCGCGATCGCCGACCTAGAACCGGTTCTTGATCAGCAGAACTTGCTGGATGCGCTCAGCGTCGGAACGGTCGATGCCGAGGTAAGCGGTAATCTTGTTCAGGAAATCCGCCTCGTTCTGATGGAGTTCGCCGTCAGCGAGGATGAGATCGACGCAGTGCGCGAAGACGGTGAGACGCATGTCGTGAGGAAGCGATTCACACGCCTCCACCAGACCTTCCGACCGCTCGCCCAACCGCTTCGACACGATCGTGTTGACCTGAGCAAGTTGATCCTGCGTGTAGGACTTCAGGACGCGCGAGCGCCGCGCCAGCGCAAACAGCTCGGCATGCTCCTCTTCGCTGAGACGACCATCGGCGCTGACCGCAGACAGGTGCAGCGCCATGAACGCCTCACCGATTGTCCAGTCCGTAGCCCGCTGTTCGCTGAACGAGCGCTTGAGCGCTTCCGTGTCGAACGTGGAGGAAGTTTTGGGTTGTGAAGACGCGGCGAAGATATTGACGATTTCCGGCATGGTCTGGTCCCCTTGGGATTGCTCAATCACCCTTGGAGCGCTTTGTGCACCGGCCATGTCGCCGCGACAAGCGCGTCCATTACAATGACATTGCCGGCACGATTGCGGAACCCATCGCCCGTTCTCGCGTCATGGCTCATATGAGAGCGATGCTTTGAGCGGCATACCCGACGCACAGCAGTTGATCCGCGTGATTGCGCGGATGGGGCTCGGCGCGCGCGCCGTTGTATATCTCCTGATTTCCGCGCTCCTCATACGCGCGCTCTTTACCGGCAGCGGCGATGGCGACCAGGCCTCTCCATCGCGGGCCTTTCTTGAAATCGAACAGCAATGGTGGGGCAAGGCGATCCTGCTGCTGATCGGCGCTGGCCTGCTGCTTTACACTGCGTGGCGCCTTGGACAGGGCATTCTGGATCTCGACCGTCTGGGCGCAGACGCCAAGGATCGCCTCGCCAGACTTGGCATGCTCGCTTCCGGCATCGGTTACGGCCTTGTCGCGATAGCAGCTTTTTCCGTCGCGCTCGATCAGACGGACACAGCGGGCGGCGGATCGACCCAGGAGACCGTCGACTATCTGATCAGGCTGCCGCTGGGCTCCTGGCTGGTGCTGATCATGGGAATTGTGATTGCCGGCGTCGGCGGCGCGCAGATCTGGAGAGGCGTCAGCGGCCATTGGAAAAAGCGCATCCGGCTGGACGACAAGACCCGCTGGCTTGAATGGGTCAGCGGCTACGCAATCACCGGTCGCGGCCTGTTATTCCTCATAGCAGCGGTCTCGATCGCCTGGGCCGGCTTCAGCATAAATCCGGATGACGCCCTGGGTCTTGCGGAGACCATGGGTTGGCTGCGCCAGCAGCCCTTCGGCTTCTGGCTATACCTTGCCTCCGGTCTGGTGATCGGCGCCTATGGTCTTTACTCCCTCCTGCAGGCTTGGCGGTACATGCCGGGCGCCGACTATAAGCCGTAAGCCGGCAGCTTGACCGGCGTCCCCCTTCTTCCTACCCCGCAGCCACCTTCAGCTCCCGTCTGACGTTCGATCCGTCCGCCGGGCTCATTGGAAGACCGACAATGTCCCGAAGACAGAAGAAGCGCGGCCGCCCGGTGACGGGTTGGCTGGTGCTTGACAAGCCTGAGGGCGTCACCTCGACCCAGGCTGTCGCGATCTGCCGGAGGCAGTTCGATGCGCAGAAGTGCGGCCATGGCGGCACGCTGGACCCCCTCGCCTCCGGAATCCTGCCGCTCGCCTTCGGCGAGGCCACGAAAACGGTCGGCTACGTGATGGAGGGCGACAAGGACTATGTCTTCACGATCCGCTGGGGTACCTCGACCACCACACAGGATCGCGAGGGCGAAATCACCGGAGAGAGCGACGTCCGCCCCACACGCCAAGCCATTGAAGAGGCGCTGAAATCCTTCGTGGGCGACATCGAGCAGGTGCCGCCCCAATTCTCCGCCGTGAAGGTCGATGGCGAACGCGCCTACGATCTGGCCCGCGACGGCGAAACCGTCGAGCTCAAGGCCCGCACGGTAACCGTACACTCCGCAGAACTGGTCGATACCCCTTCCGCCGACCTTGCGGTGCTCGCGATTACTTGCGGAAAAGGCTTCTATATCAGGGCCTTGGCGCGAGATCTTGCGGCCGCGCTGGGCGCTGAAGGCCATGTCGCCGCGCTGCGCCGTACGCGCGTCGGCGCGTTTTCAGAAAAGGACGCCGCGGAACTGGCCAAAGTGCAGGAAATGAGCGATAAGCCCGCGCTGGATGCGCTATTGGCGCCCATTGAGACCGCGCTGGACGACATCCCGGCACTGGCCATCAAGGGCGACGACGCGTCCAGGCTTCGGCAGGGTCGCGAAATCGTCCTCCTGCCCCACCAAATCGAGGCGTTTCGGGAGATGCGCCGTCCCCGCACCGTAAACGGGGAGGATGCCTCCCGCATTTGCCTCGCCAAGGAAGGGGAAGTGGCGGTGGCTCTTGGCGAAGTCCGAGCGGGCCGGTTCATGCCGGTGCGCGTTTTCAACCGCTAGCTTTAGGAGCACCCGATGTCGATTACGCCTGAGGCGAAAGCCGAACTGATCACCAAGCACGCCCGCACCAAGGGGGACACTGGGTCTCCGGAAGTGCAGGTTGCGATCCTGACGAGCCGGATCAACACGCTGACCGAGCACTTCAAGGAACACAAGAAAGACAACCACTCGCGCCGCGGCCTTCTCAAGATGGTCTCGCAGCGCCGCCGGTTGCTCGATTATCTGAAATCCCGCGATGAAGGCCGCTACCAGGCCATCATCCAGGAGCTAGGGTTGCGCCGCTAGGCCGCCCGCCAAACACCCGCCGGTCCATGGGGTCCGGCGGGTTTTCGTATGCAGGAAAGAGAAGAGAATAGATGTTTGATATCAAAAGGGTCACGATCGACTGGGCAGGACGCCCGCTGACGCTCGAGACCGGACGGATGGCGCGCCAGGCAGACGGCGCAGTTCTGGCGACCTACGGCGAGACAAGTGTCCTTGCGACGGTCGTCTACGAGAAGAAACCGAAAGAGGGCCTGGATTTCTTCCCCCTCACCGTGAACTACCGGAAAAATACTACGCAGCCGGCAAGCGGATACTTCAAGCGCGAAGGCCGCCCGACCGAGAAAGAGACGCTGACCTCGCGCCTCATCGACCGTCCGATCCGCCGCTGTTCGCCAAAGGCTTCAAGCACGACGCAGGTCGTCATCACCGTTCTCTCATTCGACGGCGAGAATGATCCCGATGTCGTCGGCATGGTCGCCGCCTCCGCCGCCCTCACGCTTTCCGGCGCTCCCTTCATGGGCCCGATCGGCGCGGCTCGCGTCGGCTACAAGGACGGCGAATACCAGATCAACCCGACCTTCGATGATCTCGAAGACTTCCAGCTCGACCTCGTTGTCGCGGGTACGGCTGACGCGGTCATGATGGTGGAATCGGAGGCCAAGGAGCTTTCCGAAGACGTCATGCTCGGCGCCGTCATGGCCGGCCATGAGAGCTTCCAGCAGGTCATCGACGCGATCATCGATCTCGCCGAGCAGGCCGCCAAGGAGCCGTTCCCCTACGAGCCGCCAGATCATTCGAATGAGCTTAAGGCCGTTCAGGACCTCGTTGGCGCGGATCTCTCAGCCGCCTACAAGATCAAGGACAAGGGCGACCGTCAGGCCGCCGTAGGCGAAGCGCGCGAGAAAGCCGCCGCCGCACTCGTTGCGACAGAAGAAAAAGAAGACGGCATGGACGCGCTCGTCTTCAAGGGCGTCTTCAAGGAAGCCGAAGCCAAGGTCGTTCGGGGCGACATCATCAAGACCGGCGAACGGATCGACGGGCGCAAGCTCGACCAGGTCCGCCAGATCGTGTCGGAAGTCTCGGTCCTGCCGCGCACGCACGGTTCGGCCCTGTTCACCCGCGGCGAGACGCAGGCCCTTTGCGTTGCGACCCTCGGCACCGGCGAGGACGAGCAGTTCATTGACGCGTTGGAAGGCACCCGCAAGGAGACCTTCCTGCTCCACTACAACTTCCCGCCCTTCTCGGTTGGTGAAACGGGCCGCATGGGCGGCGCCGGTCGCCGCGAGATCGGCCACGGCAAGCTGGCGTGGCGCGCCGTGAAGGCGGTCCTTCCGAAAAAGGAAGACTTCCCCTACACGCTCCGCGTCGTCTCTGAGATCTTCGAATCCAACGGTTCATCCTCAATGGCCACCGTCTGCGGCACCTCGCTCGCACTGATGGACGCCGGCGTGCCGATCACCCGGCCGGTGTCGGGCATCGCAATGGGTCTCATCAAGGATCCTGAAGGCGTCGCGGTTCTCTCCGACATTCTCGGCGATGAAGACCACCTCGGCGACATGGACTTTAAGGTGGCCGGCACCAGCGAAGGCATCACCTCGCTGCAGATGGACATCAAGATCGCCGGCATCACCAAGGACATCATGTCCACGGCGCTCGAACAGGCCCGCGGCGGTCGCTCGCACATCCTGAACGAGATGAACAAGGCGCTGACCGGCGCGCGCGACGATGTCTCTGGCAACGCCCCGCGTATCGTCACGATGCAGATCCCCGTCGACAAGATCCGCGACGTGATCGGCACGGGCGGCAAGGTCATCCGCCAGATCGTCGAAGAGACGGGCGCCAAGGTGAACGTTGAGGACGACGGTACGGTGAAGATCGCCTCCGCCGATAAGGACTCGATCGAAGCCGCCCGCACGTGGATCCACTCGCTGACGGCCGAGCCGGAAGTGGGCGCGATCTACAAGGGCAAGGTCGTGAAGGTCATGGATTTCGGCGCCTTCGTGAACTTCTTCGGTCCCAAGGACGGTCTCGTCCACGTCTCCCAACTTGCCAAGGAGCGGGTCGAAAGCCCCGCCGCCGTGGTCAAGGAAGGCGACGAGGTATGGGTCAAGCTTCTCGGCTTCGACGATCGCGGCAAGGTCCGCCTGTCGATGAAGGTCGTGAACCAGGAAACCGGCGAGGAAATCCCGCGCGCTGAAGGCGAGCCGGAAGAAGTCGATCCCGGTCCGCGCAAGGAGCGCGGTGATCGCGGCGGCCGTAGCGGCGGCGGCGGGCGTCGTCGCAAGAAGGACGACGCTGACTAGGTTCTTCGTCTCAGGTTGAATCAGGGCCGCCCGGATATCCGGGCGGCCCTTTTCTTTTGTGAGAGCCGGCGCGCAAACGCGCCGCTCCCTGAGCCGTTATTCGAATAGCGAACGGTCGGCTACGTGGAGCAGCTCGCCGCCCGAAAGAAAGCGCTCCAGATTGTCGAGAAACAGCTCGTCCGACCGCACGATGGACCCATGCGTCGCCGGCGAGTTATGCGGCGTGAGCATCACTCGCGGATGGCTCCAGATTGGGCTGTCTTCCGGAAGCGGCTCCTGCGCGACAACATCCAGAGCAGCGAACGCCGGGCGACCGCCATCAAGAGCTGCGATCAGCGCCGCTTCATCGACCAGCTTGCCGCGGCCGATATTCATGAACAGCGCATCTTGCTTCATGGCCGCGAAGAAGGCCGCATCGGCCATGCCCTCGGTGCTCGGCGTATGAGGCAGGCAAAGCAGCACGACATCGGCCTTCGCGAGTTCTTCCGCGCTGGCCTCGGTCACGATCCGGTCGGCTTCATCAGCCGAACCGCCCGACCGCCGCACGCCCGTCACCACCCCGCCGAGCGCGCGCACACGCCAGCCCACCGCCTTGCCGATCGAACCGAAGCCGACGATCAGCCAGTTCGATCCGCTGATCTCCCTGCTCTCGATCCGGCCCCATGACTTCTGGGATTGCTGCGCGCGATGCGCCGGGCCCTGGCGGAAGAAGTCCAGCGCAGCCCACAACACCCACTCCGCCATCGCTTCCGACTGCGTGTGGCAGGTCGTGTAGATCTCGGCCTTGCGGCCGAAACCAACGAGCACCGGATTTTCGATCCCCGCCGCCCCCGACTGAAACCATTCAAGTCGCGGCGTCGCCATCACGGCCTCGATGAACTCGCGCCGCTTGGGCCGGAACCAGACGTCGATATTGCCGAACGCGATCGCCGGCTGCGGGGTCTCCACCGTCTGCGCTTCCCAGGGCGCATAGAAGGCGCCCTCCTCATCAAGCCAGACCGGACGGATTCTACCTTCGTGCCGCTTCAGATCGTCTGCGATGCGATCGAACGTGCGCTTGCGGATCAGGATTTCTTTCATGCCCGACTTGTAGCGCGGCGCGGACAGTCAGCAAGCTGGCTAGTCCATCCGGCTGGGTCGATAATCCCGGGTCGCCTGCGCCAGCAGATCGTCAAGCAACATCGGCGGCTGGCGGTAGCGCTCCTCGGCAAACAGCGGCGCCTGGTCGGCGAAGTGCGGCGAGCTGCTGTCCATCGTTGCCGCGCCAAACTGATGAATGGTGTCGATCTGGTAGGTTCCGTCAGGCGCCCAGTCGGCGATCGCGACATAGGTGTCCCCCGCCACGCCAGCCAGATGGCCATCCGCGCGCATGTCGCCGTTTGCGTAGACCGCCCGCAGCGTGTCCGGCCCGCCATCCAGCGCCCAGCTCTCATCGCCGCGAACAAGACGCGAAACCTCGCCCCATTCCGGATCGATCCGCCCGTAGGTGTCGCGCAACTCGACCGCGACTGATTTGAGCATCTCCTGCGCGGCTTCCAGTGTCGTTTCGCCGTGAATCTGCCCGCCCATCGTCCGCTGGCCGGTGAGGATCGCGAGCGCCGCCGGGCGACTGCTGCGATCCGCGGAGCCATCCCACGTTGCAATGACGTCGAGCGCAGCCTGCAGGTCGGCGTCTCCGCCAGCGCCAGCCGCAACCAGATCGGCGACCATCTTCATGACGTTGGAGCGCGGATCGTAGATGTGGTCCATCTTGTATTCGAGAAACTCCTCGCGGCTGATCTCCTGATCCTCGGAATAGAGCACCTGCGCCCGCAGACCGCGATTGGTGACCAGCGTGTCGAGACCGAAGCTGTCAGGGAAATCCTCCGCCGAGGGATTGTCCTCCGGCGCGCTGGCGAGCAGCGGCGAGTGGTTGGCCGAAATGACATAGCCTGAGGCGGGATTGATCACGGCCGGCAAACGCTCGACGGTCTCCCACCCCTTCCAGAGCGTGGCCGAAGTATCTCCCGGCAGGACCTTCCCGCGGTCCCAGCCTTCTTCCCGCATCGGCATGTGTGCATTGTAGAAATAGGCGATGTTTCCCTGGCTGTCGGCAGTGACGTAATTGATCGACGGGATCGCGTTGTAGCGGATCTGCGCCTGCCGCCAGTCGTCCACCGTCCTGGCGGTGTTCATGGCGAGGTAGTGGTCCATGTGCTCCAGCTCGCGATCGCCGACATAGGAAACGGCGAACACGCCGCGGTCGGTGACCAGCACCGGTCCGTGTTCGGATCGCAGGCCACGGCGGTTCACCGGAAGCGAGAACGGCCCCCAAAGTGGTACGCGGAATCGGATCTGCGTCACGTCGAGATCGCGCCACTCTCCATCCATCATGTACCGCGTCGGCCTGTCTTCATGATCGACAGTCAGCTTGAACACGTCCGACAGGTCGGGACGGTTGACGGTCGCCGCCCACCCAAAATTGGGGCCAACGCCGCCGAAGATCACAGGCGACCCGGGAAACAGTCCGCCAATAACGTCGATCCCTTCTTCAGACTTCAGCCGCGTCTCGTACCACGACACCGTGCCGGTGTAGGGCTGGTGCGAATTGACCGCCATCCGGGTGTGACCATCGGTGGAACGCGACGGCGCAACCGCGAGAGCGTTTGATCCCAGCTCCACATCCGCCGTCGTGCGCAGATACGCTTCGCGCGCCGGTGGCGCCGCCATCTCGATCGGCCCCTCCCCCGACAGGATGTTCGCGATCTCGCCATCGAGGCCGTAGAAGAACGGCGGCCGGTTCGCAAAGCCGGTAATGATGTCGGCGCCCGTCGCCGGCATCGCACGCTCACAGCCGGTCTCGGGATTGTCCGCGCACCAGAGATTGAGCCCGCTGCATACGCCTCCGCACCGCGCGCGCCGGCTCGGATACGCCTGTCTCGTAATTTGCGGCGACGTGCTCGATATTGCCGAGCGCATGCATCAGGTAGTCCGACTGCACGCTCGCCTGCCCGTTTATCTCCGACAGGCGACCACGGTTCTGCATCAGAACCTGCTCCATGTGGAACCAGTCGTCCTCGGAATGGGCATAGGCAATGCCGAACGCGACATCCGCGTTGCGCGCGCCGTATATGTGCGGAACGCCATACGCGTCCCTGATGATCCGCGCATCGTACGCGGTCGCGGCCACGCGGGCAGCCTCGCCATCGAAGTCAGGTTTGGCGGGAGTCCAGAGATAGACGCCCGAGCCGATCACCGATGCGGCGACACCCACACCGAGCCCGAGCGCGACCCACTTCAATACCCCCGCCATATGCGCCGTCCTGAGTTCCTAGCTCGCCATCTTGCCGAGCCGCTTCGCAATGATCGCATCTGCATCGGCCATGATCGTGTCGATCAGTTCCTTGCAGGTCGGAATGTCGTGGATGAGGCCAGCCACCATACCGCACGACCAGGCGCCCGCATCCATCTCGCCCTCGAGCATGATCCTCGGATAGACGCCGCCCACCATCGCAATGATGTCCTCGAATTTGACGTCGCTGCCCTTCTCCGCCTCCATCTCGAGGATCTTCTCGACGGCGGCGTTGTTCAGGACGCGCTCGGTGTTGCGCAGCGGACGCATGACGAGGCGCGTGTCGAGTTCGGACGCAGCAACAATCGCCTGTTTCACGTTCTCGTGGACGGGAGCTTCTTTCGTCGCGATGAAACGCGTTCCCATGTTCATGCCTTCAGCACCCAGCGCCAGCGCCGCGACCAGCGAGCGGCCATCCGCCATGCCGCCCGACGCAACGAACGGGATTTTGAGTTCTTCCGCCGCACGCGGCAAAAGAATGAAGTTAGGCACGTCATCTTCGCCGGGGTGACCGCCGCACTCGAAACCATCCACCGACACGGCGTCACAGCCAATCGATTCCGCCTTCAGCGAGTGTCGTACGGACGTGCACTTGTGGATGACCTTGACGCCAGCCTCCTTAAAGGCGGGCATGACTTTCTGGGGGTTGTTCCCCGCCGTCTCCACGATCTTGATGCCGGATTCGATGATCGTGCGGACAAAGCCGGGATAATCCGGAGGCGTGACAGCGGGCAGGAAGGTCAGGTTCACGCCAAACGGCTTGTCCGTCATCTCGCGGCAACGCGCGATTTCCTTCGCAAGCCCCTCCGGCGTCTTCTGCGTGAGCCCGGTGATGATCCCGAGCCCGCCAGCATTCGACACGGCCGCCGCCATTTCGGCGAAGCCGACATAATGCATGCCGCCCTGAATGATCGGGTGCTCGATGCCAAAGAGTTCGGTGATCCGGGTTTTCATGAACGTATCGTCCCTCGAAACTATCGTTCAGACCTCTTTGGACCCTCTGGTTGACGCTGTCTATCTCACCCAGCGTCAGCCGGCATGGCGGCGATCCAGTCCCTGATCAGCGAAATGCTGTCATGGTCCAGAACGGAGCGGCCAAGCTCGGGCATCAGGACGCCGGGCTCGGTCGATTCCATGCGCCCAAGCAGGATCGAACTTTCGGGTGCGCCCGGCTCGATCACGAACAGGTCGTCGCCTGCGCCGCGGCCGGCTGCGACAGGACGCTTGTGAACGCCCCAGCCCGTCGGGTCGGTTTCGTGCCAGTCCAGGAACAGTCCCGAGTTTGACGCGCCGCCGTCTGCCTTGTGGCAGTGCGCGCAATTGATATCGAGCCAGGCGCGCGCCCGGAGCTCAAGCGGTTCTGCGTCGGCGTAGGCCGCCGGAACCGCCGGCGCCTGCTCCGCCGCCGGAGCGCCGGCAAGGATGCCCCGCGCGGTCCAGTCCGCAATCTGGTTCACATCGTGCGGACCGACATGATTGAGATTGCGCGCCTTCGGGCCGATGGGCACGATCTCATCGCCCGACTGGTGGCAGGTCTTGCACTGGTTGCGATTGGGAACCGCGTAGGCGATCTCAACAGCCTCGCCGTCCGGGGCAATCGTATGGATCGTCTGTTTGCCGCCAACGGGCGCGTAGCGCGCCTCCGTCTCATCCGCATTCCAGATATACGGGTAGGCCTGCCAGCCATCCGCTTTGCGGATCAGAAGCCGCGTCTCGAGATACCGCTCGCCGACATCAGCCGCCCTCATATCGGGGGCGAACGCGAACGTCTTGATGAGGACCGACCCGACCGGGAACTCGAACGCCTCCTCGCCGTCGTAGCTGATCGTCTCCCCTGTCGGCACGAAGACGGCGCGGTGCTTGGCGGCGTGATCCGAGAACAGCGGATTGATCAGATCGTAAGCGACCACCCCCTCGCTCAGCTCCCGTCCGGACGGATCAGCAAACAGCCCGTACTGATCAATGGTCGGGGCGGGCTCGCTTGCAAGGATGACAGACAGGTCGGGTCCATCCGGCTCGTTGCCGGTGGAGCAAGCTGCAGCCAGCAAGGCGACGCCCCCCGCAAGAAAACGAAAGGCGGCCGATGTCATCAGGAGGCGGCGTCCTGTGGCAGGACGACCGGCGCCGGTTCAGCGATCTCGACAACCGGCTGGCGTTCATTGGTCACCTGCGCGGCGCTCGGATCGATCGGCGTCGATCCCAGGCCAAGGCTCACATAGCCAACGTCTTCCGGCTCATCCACGACGATCCGGACATCTGCCTCGCCGCCAGGATAGGAAGTGATGCCGTCCCAGACGATGTCCGGCAGCGTGCCGCCGGTCAGCTGCGAGAGTTCCGCCAGCCGCTGCTTGGGATCGTATCCGCCTTCGCCATAGCTGTTGTCGCGAATGACGAAATCGCGCGGCAGCGGATTGTACCGCTCATCATCGAACTCATAGGAGTACGAATAGATCAGGATGTGGGCGGACTGGTTCTTGTCGAACTCGTTGCCGAACACGTGCACATTCTGGTTGGCCATCATCATCAGGCCCGAACCCGCCGGCACGTTGGCCACGATGTTGCCGGGCGGCGCGAAGTTCGGCGTGTTGTTGTCGACGATCCGGTTGTTGAACACACGCGTCGAGTGCCCGCCCATGACTGGCAGGTTGGGCAGGTCGAAGACGAGGATCCCGCCCGCATTGTTCGTCGCCACATTGTCGTGGACGTCGGCGTTCGACGAGTTTTCGATCTCGATCCCGGCGACGTTGTATTCCGCCAGCGAATTGCGAACGATGATGTTGTTGGACTGCCCGACATAAATGCCGGCGTCGGACGCCCCGCACCGTGACGTTGTCGACGAGCACGTTCTGGGATTCGACCGGATAGACGCCATAGGCGCCATTGTCCGGGTCCGGACCGCGCGTCCATTCAACCGTCAGGTCGCGGAAGGTGATTCCGTTCGAGCCCTTGGACTTGATGCCGTCGCCCTTCGTGTCCTGCATGGTCAGGTCTGACACGACGACGTTGTCGGACGTGATCAACAGGCCTTCGCCGGCGCCTTCCTGCCCTGCGAACGAAAGGATGGTTTCGCCCTCGCTGGCGCCGCGGATCGAGACATTGTCGACGTCGAGCGAAAGGCCGTCGGTGAAGTTGAAGGTACCTGCGCCAAGCTCGATCACCGCGCCCGGCTGCGCCTCGATGAGCGCTGTCTGAAGCGCCGTGTAGGCGTCAGGGCCAGGCGAGATGGTTGCGGCTTCTTCCGTCTCATCGGCCGGGCTGCACGCGGAAACCATCACAGTCGCCGCCACCCCCGCCGCCAGTGTACGCATCAGCATGTTCGATCCTCCGGCCAATTGCTGAGCAGGACTCTTTGCGAGGCGGTGACAATGTCAAGCTCACCTAGCGGGAGTCAGCCCCGAAGCCGACCGGAAAATGCAGCACGACGGCCGCTGGCGCTCGGCGCAGCAACCGTCTGCCTGCCATTCGTCGGGGAGGACGAACAGTCTTGTTATCCAGTCTAGTTGTTCAAAGCCCACACGATCAGGCCGGTCGCGGCGGCGACAAGCAGGATGTCTCCGTCCACGTCGGCGTAGTAGTGACCTCGCCGCGGCGGCGCCAACCGGTAACGGTGGTAGTCGTGAACCACGCGGTATCCATGGTGGCGCGGAAGATACGCGCCCGGCCGCCACACGTGTCGTGGAGGCGCATAATAGACGACCGGCGGCGGGTGATAGACAGGCGGAGCATACCGATAGCCTGAGTAGCGCCGATAATCTCGCCAGTGGTGGTCTCGACGGTGCTCCCGATACCGGCGGTGATCGCGCCGGTGATTGTCATATCGGCGGTGATCGCCGCGGCGGTGATCCCTGTAGTCGCGGTCATAACCGCGGTCGTACCCCCGACCGTGATGATGTCGCGGCGGATCCGCCAGAGCGGGCGCTGCAAGGCTCAATGCCAGAGCGCCCGCCACCATCGCCCGAATCAATCTGCGCATGATGGTCTCCTTTGCGCTGTCCCACGCGAAGGAAACCCCAGGTTGCATGAACGGGACCCGAACCGAGCATTCAGGCAGGCAAGGTCGACGTCGATATGCGATAGATGCGACCTACGCCGTCAGCCGTCACTGTGGCTTTGACCTGCCCCACCGGGCCAGCGCTGCCGCCGTTTCATGATCCGTAGAATTGGAACGGACTAGGCCGCGTCGCGGTCCTCGATGGCGCTGATCGCTGCATCGATCCATTCCTCGACCTGGTCACGGTCCGGCGGATCATTGTCCCGCAGCAGGCGCTGGCCTTCCTTCGTGTCGCAGAAATCGAGGATCGCCTCGTGGAGAAATTCGGCATCCGCGTCCAGCATGTCCTCGGGCGCATAGACGCCAGCGCCCACCAGCATCTGCGCGATGGTTCCGCTGATGCCGGGAACGGTGCACGCCAGCAGCGCCTGAGACTGCCAGTCCCTGATCACCTGCGCGTTGATATGGCTCGCCTTGATCTTCTTCGCCGCTTCATGCGGCGCCAGTTCCAGAAGGTCGGCCACCGTCTTGACGCCGACAACCAGCAGGCGGCTGGCCGTCTTCGGACCGATTGATGGCGCATCAACGACCAGGTCTTCGCGCCGCAACCGTATGCGCTCGCGCCGTAGCTCGGTTGGGTTCCTGATCCCCTCTCGCGCGGCGTCACGCTCCGCGTCGCGCTCGGCGTCGTCGCTGTGCTCTATCGGCGCATCATATTCGTCAGCGAGATCGGCCTCGTCGTCTGGCTCGCCATCCGCCTCAAGCTCGATATCGTCATCATCGTCGTCGGACAGCTCGTCTTCGTCATCGTCGTCCTGGTCTTCGTAGACCTCAAGCGCGCCAGCGTCGGCGCGTTCAATGTCCTGCCGCGACAACGCGACGACCGTCTCCGGTTCGTCGTCGGCGGCCTCGGCTTCAACCTCCTCGGCGAGGTCTGCGGATGGCTCATCCTGGGCCACGACAGCTGCATCAGCCTCAAGCTCCCGCTCCGCTGCCTCCGGCTGCGCCATACCCAGCAGGTCGTCGAGCGACTGGCTCCCCTCGGCTGCCGGCTTCTTCTGGCGTTTCGCCAGCTTGCGCGCCGGCGCGCCCTCGCCATGCGCGGTGCCAGTCTCGCGCGGCCATTGGCAATCGAGGGTGGCCAGCGATACACCCAGCACCTCCTCGGCGTGCAATGCGCGGACGACCTTGTCGTCTTCGCCGAGCGTCTCCCTCACTTTGCCGGTGCGCCTGAATTCCTTGTATTGCGCCTCGACCAGGTCGCGGTCGCGGTCATCCTCCAGCGCTTTCAGCAGCTTGCGGATCGGCGTGTTGACCGCAGCGAACAGGGTGTCGAGCACGAGGTTGGTGTTTGGCGGCGCCGCAGCGGCCTCATCGAACGCCCGGTCGAGCACACGCGCAAGAAGAACGGTTGCATAGCCAAGCAGGCCCGCAACGACATCCTTGAGTTCCTGGTCGAGCCCCGCCTCTGGCCGCTTGTGCCCGACTTCGAAATTGTAGTGGTCGACGACCGTCTCGTAATACTGGTTTGACTCAGCCGCGCCGGCGCAGACCACATCCTCCAGCCACGCCTCATCGTCTCCGATCTCAATATCGGGGTAGCCCACTTCGGTCTCGAGGATCTGGTAGAGCTCGGGGAATGCCTTTGAGAAGCTCCACTCCACCGCCCGGTGGATCGTGTTCTCTTCCTCGGTCTGCCCGGTGTGGAATGGTTGCACCGGATCGCAGACATAGTGGCTCATCACGCCAGCGCAGTAAGCTGCGTGCTTCCAGTCATTCTGCGTCAGCGCGCGAACCGTGCGTCTGTACCACTCCGCAGCAGCCTGCGGAGCGCCGCCCCAGTTGTCGTCGCGCACGTGCAGGACGTGATTGCGGAAATCCTTGAAGACCGTGTCCGGCGCCTTGGCGCCCTCAAGATAGGCCTGCTGGTGATGCAGGAAGAGCTTGCGCCATTTCTCGGCGTTCGAATCCTGAAGGTGCTCGAGCGCCATCACCGCGATGCGGTGGTGATTGCTCCGGCAGATAGAGTGTAGGACCAGTCGGTAATACACCGACATCGCGCGCCTCCAGTTTAGCGATTTGTCGACGATTTGGGTCCTGCGTCGGTAAACGCCTCATTAAGGACGCGCCCACCTGTCCGAATTGCAATGGCCAAAAAAATACGCCGGCCCCTGAGGGACCGGCGTCGAGGCGTGCGCCTAGCGCGAATGGGGAGGAGAGCTTCGCCTGGCGCGGTGGATGCCGAGAGACGCGGCATCAATTCTGTGCATTGCGACCGGTCCGGCGGGGCGAAACTGGAAAGGGTGGAGGTGTCAGTTTCGCGACGCCGGATCGGGCGCTCTCAGATCAGGCGGCGACGGCAAGCCGCCCGTTGAGATCAATGAGGAACAGCATGAACGCGGTGCCCAGAAGGGCGACGGGCGCGCCGAATGCGAAGTTCCGAAGGTCGCTCAGCGACCGGTGGGGTTTGGGGAGGAAGTTCATCGGTTTGGCTCCTGTTATCCGGGAGCTCTGCGGCCCCCTTTTTCGTGTCAGACACTGTCTTCAGTTGTCTGCCACGACACCGATATACGCGTGTCCTGATCGAAATGCAATGAATGAAATCGAAAATGTTCATTATTTCTGCTGCGGCGCAAGAATAGCACGGCTAACAGCTGCGCACCGCGCCGCCTTCGCTAAATATCATATGTATTTTCAGTGATTTAAGGGGGCTGGCTCAGTGCCTGGCTGACAGGCCGGTGAACATGAGCTGCAGGACCCCCTCCAGTTCCTTGTGCAGCGCATCAAGAGATTCGCGATCCCAGAAGAACGGCAACTGGAACCGGAACATCGCGCACTGTACAAAATCTGATGTCGTTTCAACGTCCTCGGGCAGCACGAAGTCGCCGCTGGCGACGCCGGCCTCAAGTATCTGGCCGATATACCGGCGTTCCTGCGCCAGCTCTTCCCGAATGTAGTCGGGCCGCTCCCGCCCCATGATCTCTACGAGCTCGCCGAGCTTGGGATGCTCGCGGCAGACGTTGAAGTTCCGATCGAGCTTGAACCGGAAAAAATCCGTTATCTTTCTGGATGGTGAGCGTGCCTTATCCTTGATAATGGCCTTGAACGCCTCATGCGCCTCAGCATCCCATTTCCGCGTCATCGCCTCGGCAATATGGATTTTTGACGGGAAGAAGCGATAGATGTTGCCCGCTGACATATCGCAATCGTTGGCGATCTCGGCCATGGTCGTTTTGTTGTAACCATAGTGCAGGATACGCTGCGCAGCGGCCTTGAGGATAACCTCGTATGAATCGGGTTTTTCGGCGGTGTTTTGGGTCATGAATCGATCGAACGCGTAAGCTGCACCAGTGAATACTGAACAAATCACAAATTCGTCAATACCGATAGCCCAGTCTGGTTCTCATTACCAGCGTATCGGCGTGCTCGGCGCGGGCGCCTGGGGAACGGCGCTCGCAGCCTGCGCCCATGCCGCGGGACGGGGCGTACGTGTTTGGGCGCGCGAACCCGAGCTCGCTCAAGACATCAATGCCGGCCGGGGCAACACGATCTACCTGCCTGACGTCAGCCTTCCACCGCTCGTCGCCAGCGCCGCAATGTCGGTTCTGGCCGAATGCGACGCGATCCTCGCTGTCGTCCCCGCACAACACCTGGCCGGTGCGCTGAAGACCCTGTCCGGCGCCATCGCACGAGAGACCCCGATCGCCCTTTGCGCAAAGGGTCTGATCCAGGAGGGATTGCGCTGGCCGACTGACATTCTCGCCGAACACTTCCCTGACGCGACGCCTGCCGTCCTGTCAGGACCTTCCTTCGCCATCGACGTCGCCAACGGCCTGCCGACAGCTGTGACCCTCGCGACGCCTGACCGCGCCAACGGAGAGGCGTGGGCGCGCTCGCTCGGCCAATCCAGTTTCAGGATCTATCTCAGCGACGACATGATCGGGGCGGAGGTTGGCGGCGCCGTCAAGAACGTGCTGGCGATCGCCTGCGGCGCCTGTGAGGGGCTGGGTTTGGGGAAGTCTGCGCACGCCGCCCTGATCGCGCGCGGCTTTGCAGAAATGCAGCGGCTTGCCCGGGCGCTTGGCGCGAAGCCCGAAACGCTCGCCGGCCTCTCGGGTCTCGGTGACCTGGTTCTCACCTGCTCGTCGCCTCAGTCTCGCAACATGAGTTTCGGAACCTCGCTGGGCAAAGGCAGGTCTGCTGCAGACGTGCTGGCAGAGCGCAGGGCGGTCACGGAAGGCGCCGCCACCGCGCCAGCCCTCGTGAAGCTTGCGGCGCGGCACGGCGTCGAGATGCCCATCTGCACGATCGTGGCCGAGCTCGTCGCCGACCGGCTGAGCGCTGGCGACGCCATGAAACTCTTGCTCGAACGTCCCTTCAAGGAGGAGTGAAGCCATGCCGCTCTTTGTGATGACCGGGTTGGACAAGCCCGACGCGCTTGAGATCCGCAAAGCCACGCGCCCGGCTCATCTCGACTGGATCGACGCACTCGGCGACCGCGTAAAGCTCGCCGGACCATTCATCGATGAATCCGGCAACCCCGTGGGCTCAATGATCATGATCGATGCCGACGACATCGAAAACGCGCGCTCGCTCTTTGCGGAAGACCCCTACGCCTGGCGGGCAGGCCGATCAGACAATCCGCCCCTTTACGCAGGTCAGACCTTGAGGAGACTTTCCGCTCGATGTCTGGCCCTGCTCGTTGCCGTTGCGGTGGCAAGTATCGCGCCGGCAAGCACACAGGTCGCATCAGATGATGCCGTGGAACGCGCGCTCGCCTCCCCCGCCCGCACGCTCGCCCACCGGCTGCGGGACGAGCAACGGGAGCCTCAACGCCTGTTCCGCGCCATGAACCTGCAGGCTGGTGACGCCCTGCTCGATGTCGGCGCGGGCGGCGGCTACCTGGCGCAGATCGCGATCCAGATCGTTGGGCCGACCGGACGCGTCGACATCCACAACACGCCCGGCTGGATCGCCCAATTCCCCTCGATGGCGCCGGAATACCTTGAAGCCGCATTTGACGGGGCCGACAGCACCTATCTGGTGGCGCCATGGGACGAGCTCGCTGCGCCCGAAAACGCCTACGACGCCATCTTGCTCGGTCAGGTGTACCACGACGTTCTGCTCGAAGGCGCCGACATTGAAACCGTCAACCGCAACCTGTTCGGGATGCTCAAGCCGGGCGGGACGCTCGTGATCGAGGATCATCAAGCGGATGCGTCAATGCCTATCGGAAAACAGGTGGGCCTGCACAGGCTCCACAGCGGCGTTGTCATCGGGCTCATGGAGTCAGCCGGCTTTGTCCTGAGCAGCAGGGATGACATCGCCTCAGAGCATGATGACCTGCGATTCAACGTCTTCAGGCCCAACCTCAGAGGCCGCACCTCGCGCTACATTCTGGCGTTCCAGAAACCCGGCTAGCGGGCGACCGGCATGAGTTCGCGATCAGGTCCGGACAGGCGGAACGCCGACGCCCACAGCACTCGTCCCATCCCATCGACGAGCCGGCGATACATGAAGGCCCGGCGCCGCGAGCGTACGCAAAACATGGCCAGCGCCGCCGGCGCTGCGCTCAACACCATTCCAAGACCCGAGAGCAGGTTCAGCGCACCGGAGCGCAAGTGGCGACGCCCGCCGCAGATCGCCAGCTTGGTGCACTCGCGACTGAGATTGTAGGCCGACCGCAGCGCATAGTTCAGCGACAACTGCTCGCGCTGAGGCGCCTGCCAGACCCATGCGCTTGCCGCCCAGGCGATCGCCTGCCCTTCGTCCCGCAGCTGTGCCAGCGCAGGATCAACGGCGTCACGATCCTCGATTGCGTCGAGCACGAACGGCCCCGCCTCCCTCAAGAGATCACGCCGGATCAGCGAACAGCGACAATCGTAGACCTGATCGATCAGCCCCTCACGATGGTCGGGGTCGCGCGAGAAGTAGGCCTTGTAGAACTCCGAGTGCTCCGCCGCCCCGCGCTGCATGCGTGCGTGCACCGCTCCGAAGACCAGACCCGCCTGCGTAGTCCGCTGCACCTCTGCGAGCTGCTTCAGCCACCGCGGCGAAACGATCTGATTGTCGTCCAGGAACGCGACGAACTCCCCCTCCGCCGCTTCAACGCCGGCATTGCGCGCAGCATGCAGCCCGATCCTGCGCTCGTGGACGACCCGCACTGGAAATCCGGCTTCAGCCGCAAGACGCCGCGCCGGCTTCAGCGCTGAGCCGTCCGGATCGTTGTCGACAATGATGAGCTCGAAGAACGGCGGCGCGTCCTGCGCGAGAACCGACTGCGCAGCTGCAATGACCGCGCGCGGCCGCCTGAAGGTCGTGATAACGACCGAGTAACAAGGGTTGCCAGAAGCTGACATTCGATCAACCAGAGCACCCGCCTGCTGCGGGTTCCGGTGATCATTTTATCTAGCAAGGGTTGGCGTTTGGTTAGGCTCACCCTTAACGGGAGATTGCTACTGCGCGGGCCGCGCGACGCTGCCGGCGAGGTTCTTCGAAACCTCGCGCGCATCGAAAGCATTCGCGTCTGAACTCTTCGGACCACGGCCCAGCACGATCTCCGCCGACGCCTCGTAGCGCGTCACCTCACGATACGTGGATGGCCCCCAGACCGGTGAGTAGGCGCCGATCCAGCCATGGCGGGGATGGAAATAGAGATAGTCGAGGCGCGAGCCATAATAGTTCGGGCCGCTCGAGCGGATCTGCCGGTCCCGGTCAGTGTCCCGGTCGGCGATCGTGAAATGGTCATAGCCATTCTGGAGCGTCAGCTCGGCGGCGCGATACAGCAGGTAGTTCTCGACCGTCTCGCGATCCGTCAGCGAGTTTCCGCGGAACGACACCCGGAAGCGGTCTGACTCAATCCGCGTGTCCGAATAGCCCATGTCCGAGCCGCCGGCCGGCTGGTAGGGCGTCGGTCCATAACTCGCGCATGCGGCGAGCAGGCCCGCCAGCGCAGCCGCTACTGGGAATTTCAGGTTCATCTTGGCCTCGCCATTCATACCCGCAACACCTCATACAATGTAGGTGCGAAACGGCGTTAGCGAAACCACCTCAAGGCAGTCCGGGGTGGGTGGCCCCACCCCGGCCTTGGGATTTGCTAGCTCGCGGCGCCGAACACCGACTTGGTCTCGAGGAACTCATGCAGCCCCTCAACGCCCCATTCGCGCCCGTTGCCTGACTGCTTGTACCCGCCAAACGGCGCGGCCGGATCCGGACCCGCGCCATTGAGGTGGACCATGCCGGTCCGCAGCTGGCTTGCAACTTCGTAGGCGTGCTCCGTCGTCGCCGATTGCACATACCCGGACAAACCGTACGGCGTGTCGTTCGCCATCTCGATCGCCTGCTCTTCGGAGTCATAGGGCAGGATGCACAGGACCGGCCCGAAGATCTCTTCGCGCGCGATCGTCATGTCGTTCGTCACGTCCGCAAACACGGTGGGCTTCACGTAATAGCCGCGGTTGAGGCCATCCGGGCGACCGGTTCCGCCGGCGAGCAGGGTCGCGCCTTCGTCGATACCCTTCTGGATCAGGCCCTGGATCTTGTTGAACTGGGTCTCCGATACGACCGGGCCAATCGCGCCCTTGTCCGCTTCCTTGGGGTTCTGGACCTTGACGGATTCAGCGGTCGCCTTCGCGACTTCCTTGGCCTCGTCCTGCTTGGCGCGCGGCACGAACATACGCGACGGCGCGTTGCACGACTGTCCTGAGTTGTTCATCATCGTGTAGACGCCGACCTTCACCGCCTTGGCGAGATCCGCATCTTCCAGCACGATGTTCGCCGACTTGCCGCCCAGCTCCTGCGCCACGCGCTTCACCGTCGGCGCAGCTGCCTCGGCGACCAGCACGCCTGCGCGCGTCGAGCCGGTGAACGACACCATGTCGATGTCGGGGTGAGACGACAGCGCCGCCCCGACGCCAGGGCCATCGCCGTTGACGACGTTGAACACGCCCGGGGGCACGCCCGCTTCGTGCAGAATCTCTGCAAGGATCAGGGCGTCGATCGGAGCGATCTCGGATGGCTTGAGCACCATCGTGCAGCCAGCGGCCAGCGCGGGTGCAACCTTGCAGGCGATCTGGTTGGCCGGCCAGTTCCACGGCGTGATGAAACCGCAGACGCCAATCGGCTCCTTGCGATCTTGGTCGTGCCGCGCGTTTCCTCGAACTCGAACTCGCGGAGGTATTTGGCGGCGGTCATGAAGTGACCAAGGCCTGATCCGGCCTGGGCGGAACTCGCGAGGTACATGGGCGCACCCATCTCGTCGGAAATCGCGGTGGCGATATCGCCCATGCGCGCCTTGTAGCCGGCGATGATCTTGTCGAGCAGCTCAACCCGTTGCTCACGGGTGGTCGCCGCGAATTTCGGGAAAGCGGCCTTGGCGGCGGCCACCGCCTTGTCGACGTCCGCCTTCGAACCGATCGAAATCTTCGTATAGGCCTCTTCGGTCGCCGGGTTGACGACATCCATCGTCCGAGGCTCGACCGGGTCCACCCACTCTCCGTTGATGTAGAACTTCGTGTAGTCAGTCATGGGCATCTCCCGGGAACAGAGTGGACAACGGCGATAAACCGCGTGGTTGCGTTAGTAGATAGGTCAGCCGGCGGCAAATGCGTACCCCCTTGCCGAGAACTATCCGGCGCGGCGCTATTCGGACAACAAAAGCTCCAGCTGGTTGCCTTCGGGATCCTTCACGAACCCGAATGTCGGCCCATCCGGAATGGCGACCTTCGGCCGGACTACCGTCCCGCCCGCGTCAACGACAGCCGTCAGAACGGCGTCGACATCCGGTACGCTGATGATCAGCGCCGCAAGACCGCCGACTTCGAGCCCATCCGGCCGGTTGACGATCACCAGCGGAGACCGCGGGTTTGCTGTCGCGGCTTCCACCGTCTCGCCGGTATTCATTACGATCTGCAACGAGGGACCGGCGCCGAGGCGCCGAACCTCCTTCATTCCGAACGCTTCCCGGTAGAACTCAGCGCCTGCCTCGACATCGCTGACCGGCACGCGCACTGAGCGCAGATGGATCGGCGGCACGTCGGCCACCTCCACCTCGACGCTATCCCGGCGCTCCGGAGCGGTCTCATGCACGCTCGCGCAGGCGACAAGCAGAAGCGCCATCAGCGCCGAAAGCGAGGGTCTCATGGTATCCGTCCCGGTTCTGAAAGCCGCCGTCTAACCCGTAAGTGAGGCAAGCGCCCTGTTGAGCCCGAACCCGAAGCGCTGGTCGAGACCCAGGATGAGCGTGATCGTGATCGCAACCGGAGCAACGTAGCGAACCAGAAACCGCCACGCCGAGAACAACCGGTCGCTGGCATGCGGCAACTCCCCGCGCATCGCAGCGCTCGGCGCCACCCACCCCACGAGGACAGCAACCAGCAGCCCCCCGACGGGGAGCGCAATCGAGTTCGCGAAGAAGTCGATATTGGCCCCCAGGCCAGAAATGAAGATCGTCGCCGCACCGACCAGCCATACCGCCCCGCCGAACACGATCGCCGACCCCGCCTTCCCGAGGCCGGTATAGTTCTGTCCGGCGATGGCCGCCACGATGAGAAGCGAGATCGCCGACGTCAGCGCTGCGACCAGCGCGAGCACGAAGAACGTCGCCCCGATGAACGCGCCGCCTGGCATCTCGGTAAACACCGCCGGCATGGCCGAGAACATGAGGCCAAAACCCTGCGCCGGATCCAGATCGAACGCGAACACGATCGGGAAAATCATCAGACCCGAAATCACCGCAACCAGTGTGTCGCTGCCAGCGATCAGCCCGCCTGAACTCGCGATATTCTCATCCTGGCTGAGGAAGGTGCCGTAGGTGATCATCGTCGCGCAGCCAAGGCTCAGCGAGAAGAAGGCCTGGCCCATTGCGGCGAGCACGACTGACGGCGTGACTTCGTCAAAGCGCGGCTCGAACAGGTAGGACAATGCCTGCCCGCTGGCGCCATTCACCAGCGAGTAGATGCAAAGCCCCGCCAGCATCACGAAGAAAGCCGGCATCAGGATGGTGACAAACCGCTCGATCCCGTTGTGCAGCCCCTGGGCGACCACAAAGATCGTCATGGCCATGAAGATCGTGTGCCAGAGCAACGGCATCAGCGTCCCGTCATAAAGGCCGGCGCCGGGACCGCCAGAAAACCCGCCAGTGGTGGACATGACGCCGAACGCCATCACCTGCCCGGCGATCACCGAATACGTCGTCAGCAGGAGAAACGCGCCGAACACCCCGACAACGCCCACGATGCCCCAGTTGGCCGACTTGCCGGAATCCTTGGCAAGCTGGGCGGTCGATTCAATCGCCGAGAGCCCCTTGTGCCGCCCGACCATGAGTTCCGACATCAGGATCGGATAGGCTACGAGCAGCACGCACAAGAGATAGACCAGCACGAACGCCGATCCGCCGTTCTGGCCTGTCCTGAATGGGAACCCCCAGAGGTTTCCAAGCCCGACAGCCGACCCGATGGCCGCCATCAGGAACGCGAAACGCGACGTCCACTGCGGATTTCCGGCTGCCGCCAACGCCATGCTCATCCTCCCCAGCCTGACGGTCGCGGTTCTCCCGCCGCTCCCTGACAGCCAATGCCACACTTGCAGAACAAAGGGTTAGCGCAAGTTCGGTCGGGCTCCAATGGCGCTCATGCCTGGACCGGACTGCGGATGACGCGCTGAAATCTGGTCTGCCCCATCTCGTTGAGCATGGTGTTGTCATCGAGGAATTTGCGCACCGACGAGCCCATCGGCGTGCCGTTCTCGTCAATCGTGACCAGCCGAAAGCGCGTCTTGTCGATCGTCTCGATACGGTACCGGCCGACCTGCGTGCGCGGCTTGGTTTCATGCCCGCCGGTGACGCGGGTGCGGACCGAAAAGCTGCCGTCGCCATTGTAGATCGCATGGATTGCCGATTTGACCTCGCCGCGAGCGGTCTCGGCGCGCCATTCGCCAATCAACCTTACGCCGACACTCGGCGAATGCTTTTTGCCCATCCCGAACATTCGGCGCCCGTCCCGGCTCGATTAGCAAAGTCAGCAGTCGTGGAAGTCGTCACATGCGAGAAGCGCCCGCAATTCCCCGAACCAGAGAACCCACACGCCCGACACGCGAACCCCAGTTTCTGCCAGAATCGGCCCACTGGCGAAACCCTCGAAGACGCCGGCCGCGCCCAATGCATTGTCTGGCAGAGCCCCAAACCTCCCGGTTCTCGCCGCATCTATCTGATTCCGAACAGCTTCTGCAGCCTGCCATCCGGAACCAGAAAGCGCTGGAAAACTTCCTTGGCCCAGCGCGGAGCACTGCGGAGGCGCAGACGAGCCAGGCCGGCCGCCAGAGGCCCCGCTCCAATACCTTGACGGTAAATTGCTGAGATGCTGCGAGTTTCTCGGATCCGAAGTGTGCATTTTTCACCGTGATCGCTTACATAGCTTAGGCTGATGGAGCCTCGATCACGTGCACGATAAGTCTGTCCTCCTCATCGTTGGCGGCGGCGTCGCCGCCTTCAAGTCGCTGGAGCTCATCCGGATTCTGTCCAAAGCGGGCGTCCGCTCGCGCGTGATCATCACGAAGGCGGGCGAGGAATTCGTCACCCCGCTTTCGGCCGCGGCGCTGTCCGGCGAGAAGGTCTTCACCGACCTCTTCGACCTGACCGATGAAGCCGAGATGGGACATATCCAGCTGTCCCGCTCCGCCGATCTCGTGGTCGTCTGCCCCGCGACCGCAGATCTGATCGCAAAGGCCGCCAACGGCCTCGCCAACGATCTCGCCTCCACAACCCTGCTCGCCACCGACAAGCCCGTCCTGATGGCGCCCGCGATGAACGTCCGCATGTGGCTGCACCCGGCTGTTCAGCGCAATGTCGAGCGCCTGCGCGCCGATGGCGTGTCCGTCATGGAGCCGGACGAAGGCGAGATGGCGTGCGGCGAGTTTGGCCCCGGCCGGCTGCCCGAACCCCAGCACATCGCTGACGCGATCCTGAACGCGCTCGCAATCAGCGCGCCCGAGCAGGTCCTGCAGGGAAAGCGCATCGTCGTCACCGCCGGCCCCACCCGTGAGCCGCTCGATCCCGTCCGCTACCTGTCCAACCACTCCTCCGGTCGGCAGGGCTACGCCATCGCCAAGGCCCTCGCTGATCTCGGCGCGGACGTGCGGCTGGTCTCAGGCCCGGTCGCGATCGCACCGCCCAAGAACGTCGAGCTCGTGCCGGTTGAGACGGCGCGCGACATGCTCGCGGCGGTCAAGGCGAACCTGCCCGCTGACGCATTCATTTCGGTGGCGGCCGTCGCCGACTGGCGCCCCGCAAAACGCGCCGACGACAAGCTGAAAATCAAGGGCGCCGACGACAACCTGGCGATGCAGCTTGTAGAGAACCCCGACATCCTGCGCCATATCTCGAACAAGAAGAAAAAGCGCCCGCGCCTCGTGGTCGGATTCGCCGCCGAGACCACCGATGTGGAACGCCACGCCGAAGCCAAGCTCGCGCGCAAGGGATGCGACTGGATCGTCGCCAACGATGTTTCGGGCGATGTCATGGGCGGGACCGAAAACCGGGTGGTCCTCATGACCCGCGATGGCGCGGAGCGCTGGGACCGAATGAGCAAGGACGCCGTCTCGCCAGTCCGCTGGGCCCGCGCGCGCTCGACGCGGCGGAATAGCGCGGACACACGATCTGGCTTACCGGCTCACACCCGCCTAGTTAGGCGGGATGATCCGTCACATCGTCTTCTTCACGATGAAAGATCCGGCCAAGGCCGAGGACGCCATCTCGCATCTGGAACGCCTCGGCACCATTCCTGGCGCAACGAACTTCAAGGTCAGGCGCAACGCCAAGGCCGATCAGTTCGGGAATGACATCGATATCGTCGTCTATGGCGAGTTCGACAGCATCGATGCGCTCCAGGCCTACAAAAAGCACCCGACCTACGCAGATGTCACATCGATCGTCCGTCCGATGCGCGAGCTGCGGTTCGCCGCCGACATCGAAACCTAGCGCCGCGCAGCTTCCGCAGCCGGGCTGACCATTTCCCGAGCTGAGGTCATCGACCGCCCGGATAGGTTGTGGATACGACACAAACACCGCTTCCACCTCAGGCGCTACAAACAGATGATGCGTCATCTGGTCATTCTGAAATCGCCCAATCGCAACCGCTGAAGAAGTCGCCATGTCGAAAGCTGTGATCGTCGAAGTCTGCCCGCTGGAGCACTTCGGAGACTTGTCGCTCCCCGCCTACGAGACGGCGCTCGCGGCCGGGATGGACCTGCGCGCCGCCGTGCCGGACGGCGAGCCGCTGACGTTGGCGCCCGGCGCGCGGGCGATGGTGCCCACCGGTCTCTCGATCGCCCTTCCCGCCGGATACGAGGCGCAGATCCGTCCGCGGTCGGGTCTGGCCGCCAAGCATGGCCTGACCTGCCTCAACACGCCCGGCACGATCGACGCTGACTATCGCGGCGAGGTGAAGGTCATCCTGATCAATCTCGGCGACGAGGCCTTCGTCATCAAGCGTGGCGAGCGGATCGCGCAGATGGTGGTCGCTCCGGTCACGCAGGCAGAGATGAAAGTCGTGACGGCGCTCAGCGAAACGGCGCGCGGCGCTGGCGGTTTCGGATCGACCGGACGCTGAGCCGAAGCTGCAGCACTAGTGCAGCGAGTCCTAACGAGCCCGGCTGTCATCCTTCCAGTTCAAGCGTCGGCGGCGCCATATCGGCGATCAGGAAGTCGTCATTGTCCTGCACCGTCTGCAACGGACCGAAATCGAATGCGGACCGGTCGATGATCACATCGCGAGGACGCAGCCGCCTCGACAGTTCAAGGCCCTCGAGAGACCGACAGCGCGAGAATGCGACATACGCCTGTCCGTGCGCGAACATGCCCCGGTCAAAATCGATGTATGTCTTTTCAAGCGTCAGTCCCTGGCTCTTGTGAATCGTCACAGCATAGGCGAGGCGCAGCGGCAGCTGCTTGAACGATCCCACAACCGACCGCTCCACCGACCGCTTCTTGTCATCGAACTCGTAGCGATATTTCTCCCAGGCCTGCGGCCCGACGCGATGCGTCTCGTCGCCGATCTCGACGAAACAATCGCTCTCGCCCAGCGCCACAATGGTCCCCAGCGAACCGTTGACCCACCTGCCCTGCGGATCGTTCCGAATCATCATGATCCGTGCGCCCGGCTTCAGCTCCAGAACATCTTCCGTCGGGAACGCCTTGGCGTCGAAATTGCCCTCGAGCGTGGCGGTGTACTCGCGCGGCTCGCCAGGCAGTTCGGCAAGTCGCATCTGGTTGATCCGCCAGGCGGCCGCGTTGTTGGGGGTCAGAACGACATGGGTCAGGCTGGCTTCCGCAGGCGTCCGATCCGAAACCCGCTCGGCAAGCAAGGCTTCGTCGTCCTCATCGAGATACGAATTGCGCAACCCGTTGAGGATCCGGATGAAGTCCTCATCTTCCTGCCGGAAGACCCGCTTCAGCGCGGCCAGACGGAAATTGCCATTCTCGATCGCGGGCGCCTTGAAGAACCACGCCCCGCCATACTCTGAGTCCAGGATCGGCTGCACCTCGCCCTCGACCACCGGCGGGAGCTGGTGAAGGTCGCCGGACAGGATCATCCTGACCCCGCCGAACGGCTCCCTGATGCCGCGATTGAGCCGAAGCGAATTGTCGATCGCCTGCATCATGTCAGACCGCACCATCGAGACCTCGTCGATGATCAGCGTCTGCATCGCGCGCACAACGCGCTGGTTTCGCAGCCGCTTGGCGTCCGACGCATCGAGCAGTCGCGGCGCAAAATTGAAGAAGGAATGGATCGTCTGTCCGCCAACATTCACCGCGGCCAAACCAGTCGGCGCCAGCACGACCGTCCGATCGCCTTCAGACGCAATGATCCGCCGAAGCAGCGTCGTCTTGCCCGTGCCGGCGCGACCGGTCAGGAAGATGTTCCTGCCTTCATGCAGGATACTGTCCAGCAGGGGGGCATACACGTTTTCCACCGCTCAGACCGTCCTGAGCGGGCCTGCGGCGATCGAAACGCGCGCTTTCACCGGCCATTGAACATGATGCACGGCCATGATTTGACTAATCTCGCAGGCAGGGTGACGGACAGTTCAGAACCATGAGTCTAACGCCAGAGCAGCTGGAGCGCTACGCCCGCCACATCATGCTTCGCGAGCTGGGCGGGCCTGGCCAGCAGCGCCTCCTCAACGCGCATGTTGCGATCGTGGGCCTCGGCGCCCTCGGCGGCCCCGCAGCTCTGAACCTCGCCGCCGCCGGTGTCGGCAAACTGACGCTGATCGACGATGACGACGTCTCGCTCTCGAACCTCCAGCGCCAGACGCTGTTTCGAACCGGTGATGTCGGCCGCCCCAAGACCGAAATCGCCCTCCGGGAATTGGTCGCCCTCAACGCTGACTGCAAGGTCGTGGTCCGAAACGAACGGCTGACAACCGGCAACGCGACAGACCTCGCGAGCGACGCCGACTGCATTCTCGACGGCACCGACAGCTTTTCGTCCCGCTATGCGATCAACGAAGCGGCGCACGCGTTGGGAATCCCGATGGTGTCGGGCGCAGTCGGGCGCTGGAGCGCGCAGGTCTCCGTGTTCCGCTCAGGCGAAACCCGCGGCCAGCCGCTCGCCGACCGCCTTCCCTGCTATCGCTGCTTCGTGTCCGAGCCGCCCGAAACCGAGGAGACCTGCGAGGCCGTCGGGGTTGTCGGACCGCTCACCGGCATGATCGGCTCGCGCCTCGCGCTGGAGGCCATCAAGGAAATCACAGGCGCTGGCGAGTCGATCGCCGGCAAGGTCTGGCTGTTCGACGGCCTGTCCGGCGACACGCGCACCGTGAAACTCCGGCCCGACCCGCACTGCCCGGTCTGCGGAGACTGATCCGCGCGCCTACTTCGTCAGCTCGCCGTAGATCGTCGCCACGAACGCATCGGAGTTGATGAACCCCGACCCATACGTCGCATCCCACTGCGCCAGCGGCTTGGCGGCGACGGCCTCTTCAAGGGTGTCGCCCGCATCGATGCGCGCCTGCACAGCAGCCTTCGCGGCGACCACGGTCTCGTTGGTTTCACGCAGGTCCGCCTTCGTCGCCAGATCGCCATGGCCTGGAATGATGCGCGTTTCGTCTCCGGCCAGTTCGAGCGCCATCTGCTGGGCCTCGATCATGCCATCCAGGGTCCCGCCCGACCCGGTGTCGATGAAGGGAAAACGCCCCTTCATGTAGGTGTCGCCCATGTGGATCACATCGGCTTCGACAAAGTGCACCATGACATCGCCATCGGTATGCGCAGCGGGCACCTTGAAGGCATTGATGGTCTGGCCGTTGAGATGGAAGTCGACACCCTCGGCGAACGTGATCATCGGCCACGCCGCCTCTGGCGACGTCCCGCGATTGGCCGGGCCGCTGGATGCGATCTCCCCTGACAGCCGCCCTCTGACGTTGCGATGCGCGAACACCGTGGCGCCAGCCGTCTGGAACACTTCATTCCCTCCGGCATGGTCGAAGTGCCAGTGCGTGTTGACGAGGAATTTCGGCTTCTCGCCAAACATGTCGACGATCTTCTCGAGGTTGGCCGAGGCGTTCGTCGCGTACTGGTCGTCGATCATGAACACGCCGTCGTCGCCATCCAGCAGGCCGAGATTGCCGCCGGCGCCCATCAGCATCGAGATGCCGTCGCCGAGATCAATGACGCGCTGGTAGGGATCGGTCTGGGCCGACGCTGCGCTCGCCCCGAACAGAGCCGCGCCCAACGTCGCTGCACACAATACAAATGCTTTCATGGCGTCCACTCCCCTGGCGCTGTAAACCCTGGAACGACCGCCGTTCTGCAAAATCGCCCTCACATGCGAGGCGACGTCTCCGGGTCCAGCTATTTGCCGAGAGCATGCCAGAGCATCCGGGCTGCGCAAGTGGCAGGGCTCGCAAGTCAGTCGCTCTCGAGCGGCTATGCGAGACTAGGAGTTGCGCTCGGGCGCGACGCAGGCGTCGCCATCGAAGCTGACACCCTCGACACGCCTTCCGGCGCCGATGACGAACCGCGTCTCACACGAGCTCCGCCAGGTGCTCGGCGGCTCCCAGACCGGGAAGGTCTCCGAGATGGTCTCCTGCTGCTCGTTCCCGTCGGAATCGACATAGGTGCGCGTAACGTTGCGGGTTTCGTCCCGATAATATCCGGCGCTCTCCTGAACGTAGGACTTCTCGTACGCCCACAGCTCCCTACCGTCAGAAAGGCTGGCCGTCCTTTCCGGCGGGCCCCAGGCGACAATCAGATCATCGCTGTGCCGCCCCTGCCAGCTGGCCATCTCCTGACGATAGCCTTCGGCGGTCTCGCAAGCCGCAAGCACCATCAGACCCACGAACGCCAACGCCGCTGCCCTCATTTCCGCCTCCGAAGCAAAGCCCGCGTCGGTTGGAACAACGGGCCGGCAACACCAGTCTTCAGCTACAGCATTGCTGGCAGGACACGGTCAGGCGGCCTGTGTCCGTCAGCGAACGTCTTGATATTGATGATTACCTTCTCGCCCATGTCGATCCGGCCCTCTTCGGTCGCCGAGCTCATGTGCGGCAACAGCACGACATTTGGTAGTTTCAGGAGCCGCGGATTCACCGCCGGCTCGTTCTCGTAAACGTCGAGCCCAGCGCCCGCCAGTTCACCCGTTTCAAGGGCGCGGATCAGGGCCGCCTCGTCAACGACCTCCCCGCGCGACGTGTTCACGATGTAGGCGCTCGGCTTCATCAGCTTCAGCCGCCGCGCGCTGATCAGGTGGAACGATGCCGGCGTGTGGGGAGCGTTCACCGACACAATGTCCATCCGCGCCAGCATCTGGTCGAGGCTTTCCCAGTAGGTCGCGCCCAGCTCTTCTTCGACCGCCGCAGGGGCAGGCTTGCGGTTGTGGTAGTGGATCTGCAGGCCGAACGCCTTGGCCCTGCGCGCGACGGCCCGGCCGATCCGGCCCATGCCGACAATGCCCAGCCGCTTGCCGTAGATCCGACGGCCAAGCATCCAGGTCGGCGACCAGCCCTCGAACTCTCCGCGCCGCATCGCATCGACGCCGTCGATGATCCGGCGGGGCACAGCCAGAAGCAGCGCCAGCGTCATGTCGGCCGTGTCCTCGGTCAGGACGCCGGGCGTGTTGGTGACCGTGATGCCGCGCAGCGACGCGGATCGCACGTCGATATTGTCCACGCCCACGCCGAACTGCGCGATCAGCCTCAGGCGATCGCCTGCACGCGCCAGCACCCGACCGTCGATCTTGTCCGTAAGGGTCGGCACAAGCGCATCGCACCGACCGGCTGCATCTGACAGCTCTTCGATGGTCATCGGCTTGTCCGACGTGTTCAGCTCGACGTCGAACAGCTCGCTCATGCGGGTCTCGACTGCCTCCGGCAGCTTCCGCGTCACGATGACCTTAAGCTTCGACCCCGACATGAACGTTCCTCAGACCGGCGTCCAACCGACGCCTTGTTCCTAATGGGCGCCATTTAGCAGACGCTTCCGCCAACTCCAACCATCACCTTGGTGCCGCTAGATCAATGATTAAAGCGGTTTTTACGCTTCCCGGGTTTGATAGGGGTCAGCCACCCGAAAGCACGACGCAGGGCCGCCTTGAAACCTTCTTCGCGCCGATCCGCTCTACTTCGCCTGTTTGCGCAAATTTGCGGCGCCGCGATGGTGCTCGCGCCCGCGGCGCTGGCGCAGGAAGCCTCTGGTTACCAGTTCCGGGCCTACGCCAGCGATGGGGGCGAACCCCGCATCAGCAATTTCTCCGGCCTGCCGGTCCCCCGCTACTCGAGCCTCAAGAACGCGCCGCCAATGGCCGCGCCGGACCCAGCCGGACTATCCCGTGCGCTGGCAGTACCAGATGAAGGGCCTGCCGGTCGTGGTCATCCGCGAGACGGCCGACTGGCGCAAGATTCGTGACCCGCAAGGCGATGAAGTATGGATTCATCGCGCCCTGCTGACGGGCGATCCTACCGTGATCACGATGTATGAGGGGCAGATCTTCCGCTCCAGGGATGACGGCGCCGAAATCGTTGCAAGGTTCCCATCGGGCCTCGTCATGAAGCTTGAGCGGTGCGACGGCGCATGGTGCGAGGTCAGCACCGGAGATTTCCGCGGCTGGGCGCTTCGTCGCCAGCTCTGGGGCGTCGAGACGCTAAACGGCGCGCCCTGATCACGCTTCTGCCGCACGCCTACCGGCGCGCTTGAGCAGTCCGCTCGCTGCATGCTAACCGGCCTTCAAGAATTAGGTTGGCCGGAGCCCTCAATGTCTCACGTACCCAAGCCGAGCTACGACTATGACGATCTGATCACGTCCAGCCGTGGCGAGCTGTTCGGGCCGGGCAACGCCCAGCTTCCGGCCCCGCCAATGCTGATGTTCGACCGCATCACGCTGATGACGAGCGATGGCGGCGCCTACGGCAAGGGCCGGATCGAAGCCGAACTCGATGTCAAACCCGACCTCTGGTTCTTCCAGTGCCACTTTCCCGGCGACCCGGTCATGCCCGGCTGCCTCGGTCTCGACGCCATGTGGCAGCTCGTAGGGTTCTGGCTCGGCTGGTCAGGATCGCCCGGCCGCGGGCGCGCCCTGGGGGTCGAGGAAGTGCGTTTTGGGGGGGAGGTGACGCCCGATACAAAGCTGGTACGTTACGAAATCGATATAAAAAGGGCGATTCGAACGTCTCTGGTGATGGGTGTAGCGGACGGGCTTGTGTATGTTGACGACAAGAAAATCTATCAGGCCAAGGGCCTGAAGGTCGGCCTCGTGCGTGCGGGCGCGTAACAGCCCTACATTCAGGATGGAAGCGTTCGCCCGGACGGCGGGCAGGAGCATAGCCGAATATGAGTAGTACAGACCTTCGACGTGTCGTGATCACCGGCATGGGGATCGTTTCGTCAATTGGCGACTCAGTCAAAGAGGTGACGGAAAACCTCAAGGCCGGCGCCTCGGGAATCACCTTCTCGCCGGAATACGCCGAGCGCGGATTCCGGTCTCAGGTGGTCGGACAACCGAAGGCCAATCCGGCGGACCACGTCGAAAAGCGCGCCATGCGTTTCATGGGCGACGGCGCCGCCTATTGCTACATGGCGATGCAGCAGGCGCTGGCGGACGCCGGCCTCACCCAGAGCCAGGTGACCAACCCGCGCACGGGCCTGATCGTCGGCACCGGCGGCCCCTCCACGCGCGCCATCGTCGCCGCGGCTGATGTCGCCCGCGAAAAAGGACCCAAGCGCGTCGGCCCGTTCGGCGTCACGAAAGCCATGAGCTCGACCGCCTCGGCTGCGCTGTCCACGATGTTCAAGATCCTGGGCGTCAACTATTCAATCTCGTCGGCCTGCACGACGTCGCTCCATTGCATCGGCGCCGCAACCGAACAGATCCAGTGGGGCAAGCAGGATGTCATGTTCGCCGGCGGCGGCGACGAGGTCGATTGGACGTTCTCCGTCCTGTTCGACGGCATGGGAGCCATGTCCTCCAAGTATAACGATACGCCGCAGACAGCCTCGCGCGCGTTCGATGCAAACCGCGATGGCTTCGTGATCTCCGGCGGCGGCGGCATCGTCGTCCTCGAAGAGTACGAGCATGCGAAGAAGCGCGGCGCCACCATCTATGGGGAAGTCGTCGGCTACGGCGCCACCTCGGACGGTCACGACATGGTCGCGCCCAGCGGCGAAGGCGGTCGCCGCGCGATGGAGCTGGCGCTGGCGACAGCTGGCCGCGCGCCGGACTACCTCAACCCCCACGCGACCTCGACGCCGGTCGGCGACATGGTCGAGCTCGACGCGGTGCGGCAGATCTTCGGCCAGGAAGCGGCCGACCAGCCGATGATCTCCGCCACCAAGTCGATGACGGGCCACGCCATGGGCGCAGCAGGCGTTCAGGAGCTGATTTACTCCCTTCTGATGATGAAGGAGAAATTCGTCGCCCCCTCGATCAACATCGAGGATCTCGATCCCCTCGCCTACGGCGTGAACATCATCCGCGAGGCCCGCGACGCCGTGCTGAACATGGTGATGTCGAACTCATTCGGCTTCGGCGGAACCAACGGATCCGTCGCCGTCGCCAAGGTCTAGAGCGTTCGACGATCTGATCAGGAGTAGTGTGAACCAATGGCCGATTGGACCTTCCCCAAAGGCGAGTTGATGGCTGGCAAGCGCGGCCTCGTCATGGGCGTCGCCAACGACAAGTCGATCGCCCGGGCATCTCCCAGCAGCTCGCTGCGCAGGGCGCGAGCTTGCGTTCACTTATCAGGCGAGGTGCTGGAAAAACGCGTCCGCCCGCTGATCGAGTCGATCGGCATGGACACGATGATCCCCGCCGACGTCACCAACGACACCGAGATGGATGCGGCGTTCGCCAGCCTCAAGGAGAAGTGGGGAACGATCGACTTCCTGGTCCACGCGATCGCATTCGCCGGGAAGGACGAGCTGCAGGGCTCATTCGTCGGCAACACGACCCGCGAAGGCTTTCGCCGCGCGATGGACATCTCGGTCTTTTCGTTCGTCGACGCCGCCCGCCGCGCATCGGAGCTGATGCCCAACGGCGGCTCGATCGTCACCATGACATATCTTGGCGCGGAGCGCGTCGTGCCGTCCTACAACGTCATGGGCGTGGCCAAGGCGGGCCTTGAAGCCGCAACGCGCTACGCGGCGCGCGACCTCGGCCCGGCCGGCATCCGCGTCAATGCGATTTCGGCAGGTCCGATGCGCACGCTGGCCATGGCGGCATTCGCGGTGGCAAGCAGCTGATGAACGCAGGCAAGGAATGGTCACTCCTGAAGGAGGACACGTCCATGGAAGGTGTCGCGGGTTGTGCGCTGTACCTGCTGTCGCCGCTTGGTCGGTCTATTGCCGGCGAGGTCATCCACGTGGATGCAGGTTTCACGTCGTCGGCGTCCCGGATCCGTCCGACGACTGACCAAGGGATACGGTCTAGTCCGCTGCCGGTGCGTTCGTCGCCATGATGGTCGGTTGACCGCCCTGATAGGTCGTCAGCGTAGCCTCCGCGACCCAGCCCTCTGGCGAGGTCAGGAACTTCATCGCCAGAACGCCAAACCGACAAGCAACGTCGAGCAGGCAACCGTGGTGACGATCCCGCGCAGGTTGGAATGCTCGCCTGCTTCGTAGTGTTCATGATCGCGCGCATTGAGCGACGTGGTCATCGACTTTCCTCCGCCACACTGATCGTCACGGCCCGAAATCAGCCGCGCGCCAGCGCTTTCTAGTTGTCGGGGAGGAGGTCGGGTCTCTTGCGGTACGCCCGACTTCGATGGGTATAAGTTACAATTCTCACGTTCACGTGTACATCGCGACTATCGATAAGGTTCAGTCGAGCGCCCCAAGCTCGCCAAGCCGCTTCCAGACGGGCGCCACGAGGGCGTCGATCGCCGCCTGATCGGGCCCGCTCCCATCGCAGACAGGTTCGCCCGACTCCGAAATCACGAGGTCGCAGATCGACTTTGCAGGCTCCGTGAACCGCTCATGAGCGTCCCTAACGAACGTCAGATACTGTCCGACCGTGCGCTCAATATCCCGGCCGCGCTCGTCCCGATCGCGGCGCAGCCTGCGGATTAAGCGGATATCGGCCGGCGCATCGACGTAAACGGAAAGGTCGAAGCATTCCGCAAAACCCGGATCGCTGAGCACATGCACGCCTTCCACGATCACGAACGCTTCCGGCGTTATCTTGAGCGTGCGTCCGGCCAGCCGTTCGTGAGTCGCGAAATCGTAGACCGGCTGTAAGACCGCGCGCCCCCCGCGCAGCGACACCAGGTGCTGGCGAAACATCGCCATGTCCTTGGTCGCCGGATCATCGAAATTGATCTCGCGCTCGACCCGCTCATTGGACCAGCCGACCACAGGCGGGGTGTGGTCGGTTCGTGGCAGGTAGTAATTGTCCTCGGTGACAATCGCGCAGCCCCGCTGGCGCAGTCGGGCGTGCAGGGCTTCGGCGAGCGTGGATTTCCCCGAGCCGGTGCCGCCCGTAATGGCGATCATGAAGGGCGCCACCCTACTCCTCCTGCTCGTTATCCTCCGCGCCATCGTCGGCGGTCGGCTTCAGCGAGGCGAGCAAACGGTCCATCCGCTGGCCCTCGGCAAAGCTGCCATCCGCGAGAAAACGGATCGTGGGCGTGTTGCGCAGGTCGACTTCCTTGCCGAGCCGGCCCCTGATGAAACGCGACGCCCGGTTGAGGCCGGAAACGACGCTATCCATCTCCTCGCCCCCAAGCGGCGCGCAAACGCGGTGGCGTGCTTCAGGTCGGGCGAGACCCGGACTTCGAGATGGTGATCGAGCGCCCCTTGAGATCGGGATCGTCGAACTCCTCGCGCGCGAGGATGTCGGTCAGCGCGTGCCGCACCAGCTCGCCGGCGCGCAATTGTCGTTGTGAGGGACCCTTCATCCCACCCCGATAGAACGCACGGCGCCGCTGCGCAATCCGCTCGGATGCAGCGGTTCATCACGCGCAGACGCCCGCCCGTCCCAATCTGCCGACCCCAACGAAAAAGGCGCCCGTGCAAGGGCGCCTTTCCCGATCTTTCAGAAGGCCGGGGCCTAGAACCCGAACCGGAACTGCGCCCCGATGAGGTTTTCGGCTTCACGACCCATGTCGTCCGACGACTTGGCTTCCGTACGAACGAAGCCTGCGACAGACCCCTGACCGTCAAGCACCGGCACGGAATAGTAGGCCTCCAGCGCCAGCTCGCGCGAGCGGTTGTCGATCGGCGTCAGGTAGCGCTGCCCGCCAATCACGCCGAGAGTGCGATCGACCACTTCGAGGCTCGTGAAGCTGAGCGCGCCATCTTCCACATGGAGCGGCTGAACCAGGGCGAAGTGCGCCTTGTCCGACTTGCCGAACACGCCGTTGATCGACATCGACGCCTCAAAGGCGGTGTTGACGATGCCGCCATTGTCGACGGCGAACAGCTGCTCGCCGCTGTCGTGGCCGCGCGTGCGCGCCACCGTCGCCGAACCGCCAAACTGCAGGCGGCTGTTCGGCGTCCACGACAGACCCGCGGTCAGCGCATCGGTCTGGGCGCCAGCCGAGAAGCCGGCCGGGTTCAGCGACTGCACGCCGAGAAGGCCGTCGCGCTCGGTGAGGTACGTATAGCCAGCCGTCACATCGAGCGTGTCGCTTAGCCCGTGGGTCAGCGTCGCATTGACCGCCAGCGCCCGATACGGATCGACGTCGGTGTACATGAAACGCTCTTCGCCGGAGAACGGCATGAAGAACAGCGATTCATACTGCCGCTCGGTGAAGCCGACATCGAACCTTGTCTTCTCTCCGACCGGAATCTCGGCTTTCGCAAACCCGCCACCCGACGCCAGACCCAGAACCGGGTTGAGACCGCCGGTCCGCGGATCGAATGCGCCCGAGCCGATGGCGCTGAAGCCCTGCAGCGCGTTGGCGCCATGGCCGCGACCAAAGCGAAGCGTGACCTCGTCCGGCGACGTCATCGAGATTTCGGTTGCGAACGGCAGGCCCTCGCGGCGCGCCATCGTGCCGTACGGCAGTTGCGACACGCTCATGCGCATGTCCCAGCCGTATGGATTGGACAGCGCCGCCTCCTGACGCGCGCTGCGGGCCCTGCAAGCCAGTTCGAGAAGCTGTCGTGCAGGAACGTCTCCAGCGACTCGTTCGGATCGCCGGTGAGCGTGCGCGTGCCGGTCAGCATCGCGTCCACCGGAACGCCAAAGTCGCGGAACGTGGTGCCGATGTCTTCATAGACCGGCATCACCGCGCCGCTCGTCCGCCACATCAGGTCTTCGCTGCCATGAGCGAAGGCCAGCGGCGTCTTGTAGAACGAATGTTCTGACCCGCTTAGCATGTAGAGATCAGCGATGTTCAGCGGCGATTGCGAGGCGGCGATGTTCAGCAGCCCGTGGCCATAGGTCGAGTCGATGCCGGGTTCGCCCAGATCCGTCGCCGTGCGGAAGAGAATGTCCGCTGTCTCGGTCGGATGATCTTTCAGCCATTCCCACCGGTTCTGCAGCAGCGCAACCGCGCCCGTCACCATGGGTGTTGCGAACGACGTGCCCGAGCGGCGCGTAACGCCGCCTTCGCCGTCGGCGACCAGCAGCCATTCGCCCGGCGCGACGATGAAGCGGTTCTGCAGCATGTTCTCGGCAAGGCACGAACCGTCGACGAGGAAGCAGGCCGAACCCGGCGTGTTCGAGAAGCTCGAGATCTGACCCGTCGGCCCGACCGAGCCGACCACGATCATGTTCAGCGCCGAGGCGCCTTCCCAGTTGATGTTCTCGGTCTGCGCAAAGCCTTCGTTGCCGGCGGCGTGGACAAAGATTGCATTCCTTCCGGCGTCGATGACGGACTGCTTGCCGTAGACGTCCAGCCATTCCGGATGGAACGTCGAATCCGGCACGCCAAGCGACATGTTCACGACGCTGGCGCCCTGCCCGAGAACGTCGAGCACGCCGAGACTGATGTCTTCCCAGCCCGCCGTCTGCGTCTCGTCGAACGGGTTGTACGCAGCGACCGTCGCGCCGGGCGCGATGCCCATCACGCCTTGCCCGTCATGTCCTGCGGCCAGGAGGCTGGCGACGGCCGAACCGTGGCCGTGGATATTGAGATCGTACCCGCCGGTCGACGTCAGCCGCGACCCGAGCTCCGCGCTGTCCGTCAGCTGGAAGTCGACGAGGCCGATGACCGTGTCCCGTCCGCCGCCCGCCAGGTAAGACAGCGCCGGCGACCAGTTGGTCGAGCTCATCCAGTAATCAGCCTGGTCCAGCCCCGAGAACTGCATCAGGCCGTCGTTCCAGTCGAACATGAACGCCAAGCGGTCGAGTTCCGACATGTCGGCCAGCGTGCTGGGATCATTCAGGTCGATGCCGTGCTTGGCGAACAGCCCGGCGGCAAAGCCGTCCCAGAAATTCTGGCCCGTCTGTTCGAAGACCTTGTCGCCCCAGAACGATGCGGACTGATCGACAAGCCCCTGCATGCGCCCTTGAAGAGCCGCGTACGCGTTCTGCTGCGCTGTCTGTTGCGCAAGATCGCCCCAGAACGCGTAGATTTCGCCCCAGCTCGCTTCAGCGTCGCCATCGAAGGCGTAGATCTCTCCCCACTGGGCGTCGAGATCGCCGCCGAACGCATGATCTCACCCCAGAAGGCATAGATCTCGCCCCAGCTGGCCACGGCATTTTCGTCAAAGGCGTAGATCTCGCCCCAGTTCGGCGCGGTCTTGCCCTGGAACGCATAGATCTCGCCCCAGAAGGCGTAAATCTCGCCCCACGTCGCTTTCGCGTCGCCGTCGAAGGCATAAATCTCGCCCCAGTTCGGCAGCGACTTGCCATCGAACGCGTAGATTTCACCCCAGTTGGGAAGCGCAGAACCGTCAAATGCGTAGATCTCGCCCCACTGGGCTGCCGCATCGCCGTCGAAAGCGTAGATCTCACCCCAGTTCGGCAGGGCCGAGCCATCGAAGGCATAAATCTCGCCCCAGTTGGGCAGAGCCGATCCGTTAAACGCGTAAATCTCGCCCCAGCTGGCGTTGGCGTCGCCGCCGAAGGCGTAAATCTCACCCCAGTTCGGAAGCGACTTGCCCGCAAAGGCGTAGATCTCTCCCCAACTCGGCGTGGCATCGCCATCGAACGCGTAGATTTCGCCCCAGTTGGGAAGCGCGTCGCCGCCAAAGGCATCGACATCGCCCAGGAACGCATAGATCTCGCCCCAGCTCGGATCGGCCTTGCCCTCGAAAGCGTAGATCTCGCCCCAGAAAGCGTAGATCTCACCCCAGAGCGGGTTCACCGCTCCATTGAAGGCATAGATTTCGCCCCAGTTGGCGCGGGCGTCGCCATCGAAGGCATAAATCTCGCCCCACTTCGGAGACGCATCGCCTTCAAAGGCGTAGATCTCGCCCCAGCTCGGCGTGTTCTTGCCGGCGAACGCATAAATCTCGCCCCAGCTCGGGCTGGCGCCGCCGCCAAACGCATAGATTTCACCCCAATGCGGGGACGCATCGCCGCCGAACGCGTAGATCTCACCCCAATTGGGCGCAGCCTTGCCGTCAAAGGCATAGATCTCGCCCCAGTTGGGCGCGGTTTTTCCGTCGAATGCGTAAATCTCACCCCAGCTCGGGGACGCCGCGCCATCGAACGCGTAGATCTCACCCCATTTCGGCTGGGCTGCGCCTTCAAACGCGTAGATCTCGCCCCAGAAGGCGTAAATCTCGCCCCAGTTGGGCTTGGCGTCGCCTGCAAACGCGTAGATTTCGCCATAGCTCGGCTGGGCCTTGCCGCCGAAAGCGTAAATCTCGCCCCAACTCGCCGACGCGCGGGCCTCCGGGGAAGTAACTTCAAGACTTGTCGCGTTTTCTGCAAACGCAACGGGCGAACCGATCGCCAGCGCAATCGGTGCAACCGACGCCGTGAGCGAAGCGGTAAATCCCTTGAATTTTTTCATGAAAGCGCCCCAAGTCCACAAGTTCCCGTAGGCTGTTAGTAAACGAGCGGTTAACAATAGTCAACAATGTGTTGCCAACAAATTCGCGATTCGAGCGATTTCGTTAGGGTAAAACCGCCGTTAATAAGTATTAACGGCCCTGTTGCGGAGATCATCTTCACGAATACCGGGGGCGAATGCGCACAGCGCTGTCGTTTTTTCGGCTCACCGGATCGGCTGGGGCATGTAGGTTCAGGACATGCTCAACCAACTGCCCGACAAGAAGCGGCTCTACGAAGCCATCACCCGCAGGGACGCAGGTCTCGACGGGATCGTCTATGTCTGCGTGAAGACCACTGGCATCTTCTGTCGGCCGGTCTGTCCGGCCAGAACGCCGAAGCCGGAAAACGTCGAGTTCGTCTCATCGATCGAAGACGCCCTGGCTGGCGGGTTCCGGCCCTGCAAGCGCTGCCGCCCGCTGGACCACCCGGACTCACCCTCAGACCTGCTGCAGAAACTGCTCGAGCTCGTTGAGGCGGATCCGTCCCGCCGCTGGTCAGAAGCCGACCTGCGCGCCCTTGGCGTCGAACCTGCCACGGCGCGTCGACACTTCCAGCGCCGGTTCGACATGACATTCTCGCAGTATGTCCGCGCACGCCGGCTCGGCCATGCATTCAAGACCATCAAGGAAGGGGATCGCGTGATCGAAGCTCAACTGGATGCCGGATTCGAATCCGGCAGCGGCTTCCGCAATGCATTCGCGCGCCAGTTCGGCGACCCGCCCAACCGTTCGCGCAACGCCCTGTCTTTCGTCATGGACTGGCTGGACACGCCGCTCGGACCGATGCTGGCCGTGGCCGACGACACGCATCTCCACATGCTCGAATTTGTCGAGCGCAAGAAGCTTGCAGATCACCTCGAGCGGTACCGCACCCAATACAACGCCAGCGTTACGCCCGGCGACAGTCCCGCCCTCGCCCGGATCCGTCAGGAGGTTGCGGACTATTTCTCGGGACGATCGCTTACCTTCGCATCAGACATTGCGGGTGCAGGCACCGACTTCCAGCAGCAGACCTGGTCAGCGCTGCGCGCCATCCTGCCCGGCGAGACACAATCCTACGCAGATCTCGCCAAATCGATCGGACGCCCCAGCGCCGTGCGCGCGGTGGCGAACGCCAATCGCCAGAACCGGTGCGCCATCATCCTCCCCTGCCACAGGGTGATCGGATCCGACGGCTCCCTCACCGGCTATGCCGGGGGCCTGTGGCGAAAGCAGTGGCTCCTTGAACACGAACAGCGCCACACCGGTAAAACGCCGCTCTAGTCGCCGGCCCTCGGGATGGACTGCAACAGGTCACAGACCATCTCACCGGCAAACAGGATCTCGGAACCGTCCTCCGCGATTGCGTCGCGATAGGCTTCCCGCGCGACGTCGTCCGAGTGATGCATCCGTGTCTCCATGGCCTTCTCGTAAGTCTCTTTGTCCGGCCATTGGGCGTAGGCGTAATAGAAACCGTCCTCGCCCGCATGAAGGCGCGAGCCGAGGCCGCCGAACTCGGCCGAGATAGCGCTGGTTCCCGCCGCCCACGCCCGCTCGAACTGCGCTTCGGTCCCCGGTTTGAGTTTCCAGCGATATGCGATTGCGTACATGAAACGACCTCCACGACATGAACGTGGAGGCCGCCTCATCGTTTCAGCTCGATGACCGGTGCGATGCTAGTCCAGCGCGCTGGCGCCCCATTTCTGATAGGCGCCGCCGAGCGCGACCTGCTCGACACCTGGTTTCGACCAGTCGCAGACGCCGTCCGGGAACACACGTTCCAGGCGGCGCTGCTGCGAAGGCGCGAACTCCACCTCGTATTCGCTGAAGTCTATCGGTTTCAGCTGGCACTTGAAGACATCGTTCGCGATCGGCGCGCCCGCGACCAGCCTTGGCTCCAGATGGATCGGATAGACCTGGTTCACCGGGCTAGACATGTCCCAGTCCATGACCGCTGGCGTCTTCACCCCTTCGAGCGTCCAGAACGCGTCGACAGCGCCCGCCGGCTTGTTGACTGCAACCTTGTCGGGCGACAGCGGAGCGTCATCAGCAGCCATCGCATCCAGCCACTCGGTCATCACGTCGAGCGCCAGCGACGAAAGATCGACCACCTCGCCCTCCGCATTCGTGGTCGGCCGCGCCGTCCTGCCGGCGATCCAGATGACATGATTGTCGGAACGCCCATTGGCCTTCTCAAGCCGCGCACGCACGGACAGATCCCGTTCACGCGAGTGGATGTCCGAGATCTCGTCCGTGTACCAGCGGTAGGAAAGGATCGGCACGTTCGCGAGACCGCCGCCGCCCGAATTCATCAGGCCGGACCTGTAGGCGTTGCGGATGGCGATCGGATCGCCGGCGACGCGTTGGGCCACCAGCTTCCCGTCGATGTCATAGCCGCCCACATTCTCGTTCAGGAGGACGAACTCCCCGGGCGTGATCACCCCGTCATTCAGCGCCTTGAGACCATACTGAACGCCGACATTGTCCTGGGGCTTGCGGGCGAAACCCGTCGCGGGATCGCGGCCATAAATGTTGGCGCGCATCTCCTGCACCGTGCAGCGCACGCCGCGCGGATTGTTACGGGCATTATAAACGAGGCTCTCGTCGGAGAGGTCGCAGCCGCGCGCATTCTCGGCAAACATCACCGGAACGAACGAGCGCTCCCACGAGGCGCAGGTATCGACGTAGTAACCTTCGACCGCCTGCTTCTTGGTCTTGGGCCAGCTTGCCCCTTCATTGCGGAAGAAGTTCTCGATCAGGCCGCAATCGGCCGTGTGTAGCGATGAATCCGGATAGGCCAGCGACGGCTGCAATCCGTCCAGCAGGCCCGGATACATCTGCGTGATGCCAAGCTGCTGGATCGCGCCGCCCGACCCGCCGGTTCCCACCGTCCACTTCGGCACGCCGTAAGTCTCGATGAAATGCTCTTTCAACATCATCAGAGTCTCGCCCTGCAGCACCTGATTGCAGTGCTGGTTGTTCACGAGCTCGGTCGAATTGATGAACGCAAACCCCCGCGACAGATATAGGTCGCTGAGAACCGACTCGACGGTGTTGGCGCCCTGGTTGTACTTCGTCCCACAGCCGCCGCCGAACGTGACGCCGAGGCGCCCATTCCAGCCCTCATCCTGCATGAACGCATCGGTGACCGGATCGTCGAGCACAGCTAGCCGGTAGACGGATCGGTTGATGACGCCGCTCTCCACCCTGACGATGTAGGGCACGGTGCGGCCATCGATAGTCGTCGTCGGCGTCAGGTCTGTCGGGGTCGAAGCGCCCGGCGTGAACGGTTTGAAGTCCCCGTCCGTCGCCTTGTAGAACCAATCATAGCGCGTCGCAGCGTTGCAGTTTTCATCGAGCGCCTCGCCAAGCCCGCTCTCGACGGTCCTGCACTCGTAAGGCGTCATGTGCGGGCCAGAGAAGACCGGTCCGTCCTTCGGATAGTTTGTGAGCTCGATGCTTCCCACCGCGCCGCGCGCCGTCGTGGCGGTGACGGTGTTCGCGCCGTCGCGCAATCCGATCACGCGCGTGCGCACCGTGTTGGTTGCAGGATCGACGACAAGGGCCGCGTCGCTGGGCGTCCCATTGACGCTGACACTGAGATTGGCGGCCGACGCCCCATCCAGCGCCCGGAACTCAACCAGCGCATCCCCGCCGGTCACGAATTCCGGCTTCGACGACAGCACGCTGGCTTCGATACGCCCCACCGTCGGCCCAGCCGCGTCTGGCGCGCTGGCGGCCGGCGCCTCTGTCGCAACGCATCCTGCAGCCAGCGCCGCCGTACCGGCGAGCATCGTCGCGCCCAGCAATCTCAGTGCAGCCATCGTGCAATCCTCCCAAATCGATCGATCCGGAGGAATTACTACACGTTCACAGAGGTCGTGCGCGCAAAATTCGGTGAGCTTCGCTCAGCGCTCGCCGCTTTCGACGAGCGATGTCTCCGCGTTGGCGGCCCGGCTGTCGCCGAAATAGTAATGCATGCCGAACCAGGCCATCCCCATCATGAGGATGATCCCGGTCATCAGGAGCGATGGCCTATGAAACATCACGTCCTCCCCTGGTCGGGCAAGCGTACGGAAACACGTGCAGAAACGCACGCGGCAATAGCAGCACGCCAGCCTTCAACAGAGGATGAATGGAACTGCGATCAGGCCTAGTCGAGCGTCCGTTCGATCATTTCGACCTCGAAGCACTCGATCTGGTCGCCCTCACGGATATCCTGATAGTTCACGAACGCCATGCCGCATTCCGTGCCCTGCTTCACTTCCGGGACCTCGTCCTTGAAGCGCTTCAGGGTGGAAAGCTCGCCCTCGTGGATCACGACGTTGTCGCGCAGGAGACGCACGCCACAACCGCGCTTGACCACGCCTTCCGTGATCCGGCAGCCGGCGACCTTGCCGACCTTGGAGATCGAGAAGACCTGCAGGATTTCCGCGTAGCCGAGGAACGTCTCGCGCTTCTCCGGCGCAAGCATCCCAGACAGCGTGCCCTTCACGTCGTTGATGAGGTCGTAGATCACCGAATAATACCGGATCTCCACGCCTTCCGACTCGGCAAGGTCACGCGCCTGCTTGTTGGCCCGAACGTTGAACGCGATGATCGGTGCGCCCGCCGTGATCGCCAGCTGCACGTCGCTTTCGCTGATGCCGCCAGCCGCGCCCAGAACGATGCGCGCACGCACCTCATCGGTCGACAGCTTCTCGAGCGATTGCGTGATCGCTTCGACAGAGCCCTGCACATCGCCCTTGACGATGAAGGCAGCCTCCTGCGTTTCGGCGCCGCCTTCGCCGCCCTCCTTGAGACGCGACAGCAATTGCTCGAGCGACGCACGCGAACCGGGGCTCGCCGCCGCCTTGTCGCGCTTCATGCGCTGGCGGTAGTCGGTAATCTCCCGCGCGCGGCCCTCGTTCTCGACGACCACGAAGGGATCCCCCGGATCCGGCGTCCCGGCGAGGCCGAGAATTTCGACCGCGGCCGCAGGACCAGCCTCTTCCAGCGCCTGACCGCGCTCGTTGGTGACAGCCTTGATCTTGCCCCACTCTGCGCCGGCGACAACGATGTCGCCCCGCTTCAGGGTGCCGCGCCGCACCAGCACGGTCGCCACCGCGCCGCGGCCCTTGTCGAGCTGCGACTCCACGACGACGCCGTCCGCTTCACGATCCGGATTGGCCTTCAGCTCAAGCAGTTCGGCCTGCAGCGAGATCGTCTCGGTCAGGTTGTCGAGCCCGATCTTCTTCAGCGCCGAGACCTCGACGGCTTCAACTTCGCCGCCCATGGCGGTGACCTGAACGTCGTACTGCAACAGCTGCGTCAGCACCTTGTTGGGGTCGGCGCCTTCAACGTCGATCTTGTTGACCGCGACGATGATCGGCACTTCGGCCGCCTTGGCGTGCTGGATCGCCTCGATCGTCTGAGGCATCACGCCATCGTCCGCGGCCACCACGAGAATGACGATGTCAGTGACGTCGGCGCCGCGTGCGCGCATTGCGGAGAATGCGGCGTGGCCCGGCGTGTCGAGGAACGTGATCCGCGCGCCCGATTCCAGCTGCACCTGGTATGCGCCGATGTGCTGGGTGATGCCGCCGGCTTCGCCAGCGACAACGTCCGTGGAGCGCAGCGCGTCGAGAAGCGAAGTCTTGCCGTGATCGACGTGACCCATGACGGTGACCACTGGCGGACGCGCCTTCAGCGTCTCGGGCGCGTCGTCGACGCCCTCAAGGCCGATCTCGACATCCGATTCCGACACGCGCCGGACGGTGTGGCCGAATTCCTCGATGATCAGTTCGGCGGTATCCGCGTCAAGCGTATCTGTCGCGCGAACCAGTTCGCCCTGCTGCATCATGTACTTCACGACGTCAGCGACACGCTCGGTCATCCGGTTTGCAAGGTCCGAAACCGTGATGGTTTCCGGAAGCTGCACTTCACGGACGACTTTCTCCGAGCCGCCGCCGCCAGCCATCGCCTTGCGGCGCGCCTGCTCGCGTTGCCGGGCGCGCTGCACGGCCGCGTACGAACGCTGCCGATCATCATCATCCGCAAGCGCGCGTGAGACCGACAACTTGCCCTGACGGCGCTTCGGCTCGCTGCGCGGCCGGGCTGGCGTGCGGCCTTCACCCGGGCCGTCGTCGCTCGATTTCTGGCGCTTGATGCGGCCGCCGAGTTCAGCCAGCGGCTCCAGCGGCACATCCGGCGCAGCCGGCGCGGGACGTCCGCGCGCAGGGCTGCGATCGCCGGCGCCGGGGCGGCCACGCGCACCCGGACCATCATTGCGTTGCTGCGGCGCGGAAGCCGCGCGCGCTTCAGCCTCGGCCTGCGCCTCAGCACGCTGGTTCGCCTCAACGCGCTTGCGCTCGTCTTCTTCAAGCCGCCTGGCTTCTTCCAGCCGCCGGCGATCAGCCTCTTCCTGGGCTTCCATCTCGGCGCGGCGCTTGGATTCAACTTTCTGGCGCTGGGCGAGCGCTGCCTGCCGGGCCTTCAGCTCGGCTTCCGACAGGCCCTGCTTCTCGGCGGCCTTCTTGGCTGCGGCCAGCGGAGCGGCTTCGGTCGGCTTCTTCGGCGCAGCAGGAGCCTTTGCTTTCGCAGCCCCAGGGGCCACGACAACGCGCTTCTTCTTGGTCTCGACAAGCACCTGCTTGGAGCGCCCGTGTGAAAAGCTCTGCTTCACCGTTCCCGTATCGGTCTTGCGACCCAGCGTGAGGGGTCGGCGGGCGGGCTTATCAGTGTCTTTCGTATCGCTCATTCAATCCGCTTCATTTATGACCACAACGCCCGGAGAACATGCCTCCGGACCCTCTGGCCCAGATCTTCCCTATTCCTCGCCTTCCGGCGAAATCCCGTTTGGCGCCGCATCGTCTGCATCCGCAGCCCTGACGCCCTGCCCCGCTGCCGCACCGCTCGTCAGGCCCGGCCACTCCGCGGGCCAGATCGGCGCAAATCCCGAAAATCTCGCCAGTTCAGCGCACCATACATCGGCAAACCGGCCAAATCGAACGCAAGCATGTACCACACGCTCACGTCCCAAGGCCATGCCCAATTCCTCAGCCGAAAAACATCCCGCGAGGACAGGCGGATGGCAAGTCGAGTCTGTGACCTTATCATCACTCCGGGAAACTGAATGTCCCGAGCGCGCCCTCAGTATCTGAACCAGCTTTTCGCGCCCATCGCTGGCCCCGTCGGAAGCCTCGATGAGCACGGCGCAACCTTCAGTTTTGAGAGCCTCTCGTACGATTTCAAAGCCGCACAGCACGTCGCCGGCGCGCCTTCCTAATCCAAGATGGTGAAGCGCGCGCGCCCTGACAAGGTCCGCCGTCTGCTCGCCAAGGTCCGCGGGCGCGATCGCCTGGCATTTGAAGGCTCGCGAGAAGGCCCCGGTCCGCACAGCCTTTTCAATGATGTCCCGTCGGGCCGTCACCCATGCGCCGCGCCCAGGCAGTCGTTGCGCGACATCGGGCGTGACCACGGCGTCAGGCGACAGGACGAACCGCACCATGTCCGCAGGATCGCCGCGTACGCCGGTGACAATGCACCGGCGTTGAGGCTGCGCCTTCGCTCGTCCCGAACGCTGGGGACCGTTATCGGTCTCCGGTTCGTCGTCGATCAGGCCGTCTGCGACCTCATGGGTTGTCGGAGCCTTGCTCGCCATCCTGGCTCCTGATGTTGAACAATTGATCGGCAGGATTTGCTGCAGCCGGCTCAACTTCCTCACTGCCTTCCAGCTCAGCTTCAGCCGCGTCCAGCGCAGCAGCCCGCTTGGCCAGCTCTTCCTCAAGCGCCTCAGGCTCGACCCAGCCGACCGCCACACGCGCCTTCAGGATAAAGAGCTCGGCGTCTTCACGGCTCATCTCGCCCTTTTCGAGCAAGCCTGGCTGCCAGCGCGGCTTGTTGTCCGGACCCGGTTCCTTCCAGCCGATCAGGTCGTCTGGAACGAGGCCGGCGACGTCTTCGACGGTCTTGATGCCTTCTTCGCCGAACTTGACGGCCAGCTGAGGCGTCACGCCCTCCATGAACGCGACATCGTCATCGACGCCCAGGTCCTTGCGCTTCGCATCCAGCTCGGCGGCAAGGCGCTCAAGGTATTCGCGGGCGCGCTGCTGCAGCTCTTCAACGACCTCGTCATCGAAGCCTTCGATCACCGCCAGCTCGTCGGGCTCGACGTAGGCGATCTCCTCCACGGTCTCGAAGCCCTCAGAGGCGAGCAGCTGGGCAAGCGTCTCGTCGGCTTCCAGCGCGCGCTGGAACAGGTCCGTGCGTTCTTTGAACTCCTTCTGACGGCGCTCGGAATCAGCGGTTTCCGTCATCAGGTCGATCTGCCAGCCGGTCAGCTGCGAGGCGAGACGCACGTTCTGGCCGCGACGACCGATCGCCAGCGGGAACTGGCTTTCCTCGACCACCACCTCGACCCGGCCTTCGTCCTCGTCGATCACGACCTTCGAGACTTCCGCCGGCTGCAGCGCGTTGACGATGAACGTCGCCGCGTTCTCAGACCACGGAATGATATCGATCTTCTCGCCGCCAAGCTCAGACACCACCGCCTGAACGCGCGCGCCGCGCATACCGACGCACGCGCCGACCGGATCGATGGAGCCATCGTGGCTATAGACCCCGATCTTGGCCCGCGAGCCTGGATCGCGCGCACACGCCTTGATCTCGATGACGCCCTCGTAAACCTCGGGCACCTCCTGCGCGAACAGCGACACCATGAATTGCGGATGGGCCCGCGACAGGAAGATCTGCGGCCCCTTCGTCTCGCGCACCACCTTGTAGAGATAGGCGCGCACGCGATCGCCCGGATTGAAGTTCTCGCGCGGAATTCCGTCATTGCGACGGATCACGCCCTCGGCGCGGCCAAGGTCGAGAATGACGTGGCCATACTCGACGCGCTTGACGATGCCGTTGATGATCTCGCCGACGCGGTCCTTGAAGTCGTTGTACTGACGCTCGCGTTCCGCATCGCGCACCTTCTGGGTGATCACCTGCTTGGCGGTCTGCGCGGCGACACGTCCGAACTCGAACGGCGGCAGCTCCTCGCGGAACTCGTGGCCGACCTCGGCCTCCGCATCGATCTTCTGTGCATCAGCGAGCGACATCTGAGTGATCGAGTTGTCGACCTCCTCCACGACCGTCTGCACGCGCCACAGCTGGGTTTCGCCCGTCTCAGGATCGATCTCGGCGCGAATGTCGTGCTCGAGGCCGTAACGCGAGCGCGCGGCCTTCTCGATCGCCTCTTCCATCGCTTCAAGCACGATGCCCTTGTCGATGGATTTTTCCTGCGCCACCGCATTGGCGATCTGCAGGATTTCCAGCCTGTTGGCTGAAACGGCAGCGGTCATGTTCGAACTCCTGGTTCCCTAGCCCTTGTCTTCGTCCGCGTCGGCCGCTTCGGCTTCTGCGTCCAGCTCTTCGTTGAGCTCCTCGACGATCTCGTCGAAGCGCTCCTCGTCGTCAGTCTCCGGTATCTGTCCGGCCGCCTGGGCGGCGTCGATCAGCGCATCCGTCAGCACCAGCCGCGCCTTGACCATGTCGGCAAGCGGTATTTCCGCCCGCGCGCCATCCTTCAGGTCCAGCGTCGCGACCCCGCCGGCTTCACCGGCGATAAACCCGTGGAACCGCCGCCGGCCATCGACCGGAACGCCAATTTCCACGCGCACCTCATGGCCAACCCACTTGGCGAAATCGCCTTCACGCGTCAGGGGCCTGTCGATCCCCGGCGAGGACACTTCCAGCGTGTACTGCCCCACGACCGGATCCTCGGCGTCCAGCAGCGGCGAGACCCGCCGCGACAGCCGCGCACAGTCCTCGACATCCATCGATCCGTCGGGCCGTTCCGCCATCACCTGCAGCGTCGGCGTCCGCCCGCCGGTCAGATTGACCCGCACGATCTCCAGCCCGACAGCCTCAGCTTCGGGTTCGATCAGTTCCAGGACGCGACGTTCGACTTCGGTTTGCGCCCGCATCGGGGCCTTGCTCCATACTGCCGGCCCATGTCGCAACACACGTCAGAACAGGGGCCAGAATGGGAAGCGGCGGCCCGGTTTCCCGAGCCGCCGCCTCAATAAAATTTCAGCTTGGGACTCCATATAGGCCCTTTTCCGCCAGTCGTCGAGAGGCGAACCGCGAATCTGCCCTGCCTCCGGGCTGGCCTCTGCCCCCACTCTGCCGCTATTCCAGTTCCACACCAATTCAGACCACAGGGCTTCGTGAATGTCGCGCACCGAAATGGACACCCTCTTCGTCGATATCGAAGAGAACATCGCCACCATCACCCTTAATCGCCCGGACAAGCTGAACGCCTTCAACGGCCAGATGATGAACGACCTCATCGCCGCCTTCGACCAGACGGATGCCGATGACAACGTCCGCGCCGTCATCGTTACCGGCGAAGGCCGGGCGTTCTGCGCCGGCGCCGACCTCTCCAGCGGCGGAAACACCTTCGACCGCACCAAGCGTGACGACATCGAACAGGACCTTGGCGAGAACGACACCCGCCGCGACGGCGGCGGCCGGGTCGCCCTGCGGATCTACGACAGCCTGAAACCGGTGATCGCCGCCGTGAACGGTCCTGCAGTCGGGATCGGCGCCACAATGCAGCTGCCCATGGACATCCGCATCGCCTCGGAAACCGCCCGCTTCGGCTTCGTCTTCTCCCGGCGCGGCATCGTCATGGAAGCGACCTCAAGCTGGTTCCTGCCCCGGCTCGTCGGACCCTCCACCGCGCTCGAGTGGTGCTATTCCGGCGACGTCTTTCCCGCCGCTCACGCGCTCGAACGCGGCCTCGTACGCTCCGTCCACGCCCCCGACGAACTGATGCCGGCTGCGCGCGCGATCGCCCGCAACATCGCGGAGAACACCTCCCAGATCTCGGTGGCCCTCATGCGCCAGATGATCTGGCGCATGCTCGGCGCCGATCACCCGATGGAGGCCCACAAGATCGACAGCCGGGGCATCGACGAGCTGGGCCGCGGCGCAGACGTGCGCGAAGGCGTCACCAGCTTCCTTGAAAAGCGCAAACCGGAATTCCCGTCGCGGGTCTCCACGGACATGCCGTCCTTCTATCCTTGGTGGACTCCTCGCGAATTCAAGTAGGGCGGCAAGATCCTCCAAACGGCTCGACTCGCCTGCAAAATCGCGAGAAACCTCTAGCAACAACGACATCGTCAGGAGGGAACGGGCATGCAATCGACAGGCGGCCGACTGGGGCAGGCAGGCATCAGGGCTTCAATCGCGCTCACCGTTAGCGCCCTTGCGCTGGCCGCCTGCGCGCCCGACAACACCGCCCCGGCAAGCCGGACCGAAGCTACGGCCGTCGAGACGGCCGGCCCCGCGATCTCCGAAACCTCGATTGTGATGGCCGAAGATCCCGGCGCGCTGGGCTTTTCGTCCGAAGGCTTCGAGAAGGCGCGCGCCGACCTGCAGGCGGGCATCGATGATGGCGTGATTCCGGGCGGCGTGCTTCTGGTGGCGCGGCGGCGAAGTCGTCGCGCTCGAAACCGTGGGCCAGCAAGGCCCCGAAGACGCAACGCCGATGAGCGAGGAGACGATCTTCCGCATCTATTCGATGACCAAGCCCATCGTCTCGATCGCGACCATGCAGCTGGTCGAAGAGGGCAAGCTGTCGCTGTCTGACCCCGTCTCGAAATACATCCCGGAATACGCCAACCTCACCGTGCTCGAGCCCGACGGCTCAACCCGGCCGGCCACGGCTGACATGACGGTAGAACACCTTCTGACCCACATGTCGGGTCTCATCTACGGCGTATTCGACCCGGAAAGCGTCCTCGGCCAGCAATACCTCGCAGCCGGCTCCAGCCGCAACGACATCACCGGTCTGGAGCTCTCACAGACGCTCGCGGGCCTGCCGCTGCGGTCGGACCCGGGAGCCGCATGGAACTACTCGCGGTCGACCGACGTCCTGGGCGCAGTGATCGAAGTCGCCGACGGACGTCCGCTCGACGAACTTCTCGACGCGCGCATCTTTACCCCGCTCGGCATGGACGACACCCACTTCTACCTGCCCGCGGACAAGGCCGACCGTCTCGCCCAGCCGCCGACCACAATTCCCCCGCTCTCCACGCCGCTGGTCGAACAGCCGATGCTGTCCGGCGGCGCAGGCCTGAGTTCGACGACCGAAGACTACTTCCGCTTCGTCGAGATGCTGCGCGGCAAGGGCGAATACCGCGGCGTCCGCATCATCGAGGAAGCGACCCTCGCCAACATGCTCACCGACCGCATCACCGACGACGTCGATCGCTCTGCATGGTTTTACGGACCCCTCGGCGGCTTCGGGCTGGGATTCGGCCTGCTCCCGGTCGACATGGCTGATCCTTCAAGGGGCCAATACTTCTCGTGGGGCGGCTATGCCGGCACGAACATGTGGGTCGACCCGCAGAACGACATCACGATGGTCTTCATGATCCAGAACAACGAGGCGTCGGATCGCTTCCGCGCGCTCAACCGCAGCTGGGTCTATGGCGGCTACGATTTCGTATCAGCGGACGCGGGCGCCGAATGACATTCTCCACCCCGCTCACGCTCTGCGGTCCGCTGCGCAAGCCGCTGCAGATGCTCGAAGAGCAGACCTACGACGGCCACACCTCGATCCACGACGACGACATGGCCGAAAAGCTTGGCTTCCGGGCGGGCCCGATCGAGGGGCCGACGCATTTCAGCATGTTCCCCCCGCTGCTGGAGCGCATCTTCGGTCAGGAATGGTACGAGCGCGGCTGCCTGTCGGCTCACTACCAGAACATGGTCGTTGAGGGCGAAGAGGTCCGCGCATTTGCGGAAATCCCGCCTGCAGGGTCCAACCGCACCCGCGTGTGGGCTGAAAAGGCCGACGGCACGCCCGTTCTGGAAGCCAGCGCCACCATCGGTCCCGACCACGGCGAAACGCTGCTCGAAGCCCGTATGGCGAAGCTCCGCCCGCCCGAAAAGTTGCTCATCCTCGAAGACCTCCACGTCGGCATGAAGGGAAAACAGGACGAGCGCGTCCGGATGGACCCCGACCAGCACATGGGCGATCTCTATCCCTTCTCGCTGAACCAGAAACTGGCCAAGATCACCGAGACGTCGCCCTGGTATTCTGATGACTCCGCCTCGCCATGGGGACGCGCAATCATCCCGCTGGAAATGGTCTCAGTGCTTGCCGAGTATACGGCCCGGTCCGCAGGCTTCCCGGTGAAAGGCCCCGCCGTCGGCCTCTTCGCGGACCAGGAAATCCGCATGATCGACGGGCCGCTATTCGTTTCCGAAGACTACCTGATCCGCCGCGAGATCGCCGCCCTGTCCGAGAGCCGCCGCACGGAAAGCTACTGGGTCCGCACCCGCATTTACGACCGGGATGGCAAGACGCTGAAAGCCGAGATGTTGCTCAACCACGCAACCCTCAAACACTCCTATGCAGGCTATCAGGAACAGGATGCAGGGAATGGCTGAGCTTCCGCTCTCCCGCACGATCAACGCCTACAACACCGCGACGGAGAGCGAGAACCGCATCCACGATGACGAAACCGCCAGCCGCTTCGGCTTCACCGGCGGCCTCGTTCCGGGCGTCGATGTGTTCGCCTACATGACCCACGCCCCGGTCGCCGTCTGGGGACACGACTGGCTCCAGCAAGGCGCCATGCAGGCCCGCTTTCTCAAGCCTGTGTATGATGGCGACGACGCCACGCTGGAAGCAACAGAGGGCGGCGAAGACGCGCTCCTGCTGGCCCTCTCCTCCCGCGGCGAATCCTGTGCGACAGGCCGCGCCTACCGAAAGGCTGCATCGCCTTCACTCGACATTCCGGAGCCGGGCGCACGGCCCGATCAGCAAAACAGGCCGCCCGCCTCAATGGATTCGCTGCCGGTCGGCGCGGTGTTGGGTTTCAACGCCGAACCCTACACCGCAGAGATCGGCCGCCAACATCTCGCAGACACCCGCCAGGACCCCGCCCTGTTCGACGATGGCGACATTGCAAATCCTGCGTGGCTGCTCCGTCGCGCAAATTACATCCTCGCAGAGAACGTCACCCTCGGGCCCTGGATCCACTCGGAAAGCGACATCCGCCTCCACCGCCTCGTACGCGACGGCGACACCATCGATGTCCGCGCGCGCGTCGCCGACAATTTCGAGCGGAAGGGCCACCTGATCGTCGCCCTGAACTTCGCAATCCTCGTCGGCGATGAACCCGCCATGACCGGACGCCACGTTGCGATCTACCAGCCCCGCCAGGTCAGCGCAGGCTAGGCCCCCGGCTCCGGAGCCAACGCCCTCAGGACATTGTCGATCAGGCGCCGCGCATAGTTCTCGGGCACAGGCCCGCGCATCGCAATCAGCCGATGCCAAACCGGGCCCAGCATCAACTCCGTCGCCATGTCCATGTCCCAGTCGCGACGCACCTGACCGCGGATCGCCATCTCCGCCAGCACATGCCGCATGGGGGCCTTGATCCGCTCCGCAAACCACCCGCGGAACAGCTCGCCGGCAGCCTCGTCATCTGCAGCGGCGAGCAATGCCCCCCGCCAGGCGTGCGCGCCGTCGCCGCTGCGCAACATCAGCAGCATCGGCTCGACCACGGCGGAGATCCGGTCCCGCGCATCCTGCGCGCTCCGCCCTTCCGGCACGCGCCGCAGGACGCTCTCGACAGCCAGGCACGCAGGCGTCTTCCACCAGCGATAGATCGTCTGTTTCGAAGCGCGCGCCGACTTGGCCACGCGATCGACGGAAAAACCGCGCCACCCCTGCTCGGCCAGCTCGCCATAGGCGGCGTCGAGCACAGCGTCAGTGGACGCCTGCGATCGCCTTGGACCAACGCGTCGGCGGGGAGGCGTTTTGCCATCCGACGGCTGCGTCGCCGGGGTCGAATGATCCTGGGCCATGTGGCCTCCCAACCTTGGAATACTAGGAACAAGCCGTACCTTTTCCCCCGCCTCCAACCGTGTCAAATCACCTCAACACCGACGCGAGCGGCCATCGCTCCAATCGCTTGATCCTGCTGGGGGAACAGGTCAAAAGCGTGGCCATGACAAGCACTCTTCCCGACCCCGCAACCCCCGCCGGCGAGCTATTGGACGGTTACCACCGGTTTCGGTCGGGTCGTTACCGCGAGGCCGCCGACCTCTTCCACAAGCTCGGCGATGGCCAGAGCCCGAAGACCATGATCATCGGCTGCGCAGACAGCCGCGCCGACCCCTCGATGATCTTCGACGCCGCCCCCGGAGAGCTGTTTGTCGTCCGCAACGTTGCGGCGCTGGTTCCACCCTGCGAGGAGGACGCCAGCTTCCACGGCGTGTCGGCAGCGATCGAGTTCGCCGTCACGGGGCTCAAGGTGAGCCACATCCTCGTCATGGGTCACGGCGGGTGCGGCGGCGTGAATGCCTGCCTGCGTGTGGCGCAGGAGGGTCCCGTCGGCAGGTTCATCACGCCCTGGGTCGAGCTTGCCGCCCCGGCGCGGGACATCATCCTTGCGGACAAGTCGATCGCACCCGAGGACCGTCAGGAAGCGCTGGAACACGCCGCCGTCGGTCAGTCGATCATGAATCTCGCGACCTTCCCCTTCGTCAAAGCGGCGCTCGACGCCAATGCGCTGACCATCAACGGCGCATGGTTCTCGATCGGAAAAGGCGAACTCCACTGGCGCGACCCCCAAACCGGCGCGTTCTCGGTGGTCGCGCCCTAGAAGCGGTTTTGTCGTACCGTCCCCTGCGCTAACCTCTCGCGAAAATCCGGGAGGGAAAATTGGCGGGCACGAATCTCCGAGCGAGACGGCGCTTCCTTGCAATGCTGGCGAGCTCGCCGCTGGCGATGAAGGCGGCGCACAGTCAGTCGCCCCCGCCCGACCTCATCGCCAGTGCGTCGGACGCCCTCAACGTGTTCGAACTGCAGGCCGTAGCTAACGCCAGAGTGCCGCCCGCCCACCTCGGCTACCTCGAAGGCGGCGTGCTCGACGACAAGACCGTAACGGCCAACCGCGAAGCCTTTGACAAGTGGGGCCTGCGCGCCCGGCGCCTCGTCGACGTCTCCCGCGTTGACCTCTCCACCACGCTTTTCGGCCAGACCTTCGCAAGCCCGATCGCGCTGTGCCCCGTCTCCAGCCAGCGCGCCTTCCATCCCGAAGCGGAAGCAGCCGTCGCGCGCGCAGCCGGCGGACGCAATGCGCTCCAGATCCTCTCTGCCCTCACCAACGTGTCGCTCGAAGACGTGATCGCGGCGAATGGCGGACCGGTCTACCAGCAGATCTACTCCACCAACCGGCCCGGAATCGGCGAACAGGTCGCAGCGCGGGCGGAGGCGGACGGCGCGGCGGCGATTGTCCTTACGGTCGACCTCGCCGGCGGCATGCGCCGCGAAACACAGGCGCTGATGGCCCGCCAGGACAGTCGCGAATGCTCGACCTGCCACACGCCGCGCCCTGGCTACGACTTCACCCGCAAGCCCATGTACAGCGATCTCGATCTCTCCGGCGTCTTCAGTCCGGTCACCAACGCCCTGACCTGGGACCATCTCTCGCGACTGCGCGACCAGACGCAAGGCCGACTTCTGATCAAGGGTCTCATGACGGCCGGTGATACGGAGGAAGCCATCGCCCGCGGCGTCGACGGCGTCATCGTCTCGAACCACGGCGGCCGGGCCGAGGAGAGCCTCATCGGCACGCTCGACGTGCTGCCCGAGATCGCAGCGGCCGCAAACAAGCGCGTGCCCGTCCTCGTCGATGGCGGCATCCGGCGCGGTACGGACGCCTTCAAGGCGCTGGCGCTGGGTGCAGACATGGTATGCATCGGCCGGCCATACATCTGGGGCCTAGGCGCGTTCGGCGAGGAAGGCGTCGCCGCTGCGCTCGCGCTGCTCGATGCGGAGCTGGCCTCAGCCATGCGACAGGCCGGCGTGACCCGCATCGCCGACATCGACTGGCCGCACCTTCAACGGCGCGTCTGACCGGTCAGCCTGCCGGACACTCCAGCGGCGCATCGACATCACGCCCGCCAATCGACTTGATCCGCCAGCCGCGCGCATCGTCCCAAGCCAGACGATATTCGCTCGCGCGCAACGGAGGGCCGAGCGGTTCGCCGTCCGTCTTGAGGCGCGTGAACTTCATCCCCGACCAGGCCTCATCCTCACCCGTCATGCAGGCCTCGATCTCGTGAATATCCGACTTGTCGTAGCCTTGGGCGCGCATCTGCTCGAAGGTCGCTTCCAGCGCGGTAGTCTGCTCTTCGACGCTCTGGCCCATGTCGTAATACGACGCCGCGATCTCACCGGCGGCATGACGGTTCCATGCCTCTGTATAGCCGCGCATGAACACCGCCGGATCGGCCTCCGGCCCGCCAGCAAGACCGCCATCTGCAGCCGTTGAACATGCCGCCAGACCCGACAGCGCGAAGAGAGCGAGAACCTGTTTCATGCCGGCAGATTGGCGCAATCCCCAGCCAAATGCTATCGCCAATCAGCCAGCTGCGGAGATTTTGATGTCGCCTCACAACCCTCATCCGAAGATCACGCGGCGCAGCGCCATCGCGCTCACAGCAATCGGATTGCCCGCCTGCTCGGTCCGGCAGGAACCGTCCCCCGATCTCGCGCCTCAGGCAGCCCGAGCCACACCCACTTCAGGTTCAACGTGCTGGTCCGCCCGCGCCCCGCTCCCCTTCGCAGTTCAGGAGATCTACCCGATCGCTCACCGCGGCCGCATCCATCTGGCCGGCGGTCTGCTCGGCGAGGATGGCCGCGTCGTCGGCGTATCGGACCGCCACATCGCCTACGACCCGGCAAGCGGCGACAGCCAGACGCTGGCCGCCCTCCCGTCCGCCAGGCACCACCCTCAACTCGTTTCAGCCGGCGACAAGCTCTACTGCCTCGGCGGCTTCGAAACGCTCGCCAACATGGTCAACTGGATCATGAGCACGCAAACGCTCATCTACGATGACGCAACCGGCTGGTCGGCGCTCGCCGAGGCGCCGGAACCCCATGCCGAAACGGTCGCGGGCATACTGAACAACCGGATCCATATCATCGGCGGGCGGCGCAATACCGGCGCCGACAACATGAGCTATGGCGACCACACGGACAGCGACAGCCACCTCGTCTATCACCCGGATGCGGACAGCTGGGAGCGCGCCGCCCCGGCGCTGGCCCGACGCAACAGTGCGGCAGGCGTCGTGATCGATGGCCTCTGGCACGTTGTCGGCGGACGTCAGGTGAGCGGAGGTCCGCTGGACGTCCACGAAGTCTACGACCCGTCCGAAGATCGCTGGCGCGAGGCCTCGCCGATGCCTCAGGGGATCGGGGCCGGCGGCAATGCAGCCGGCGTCATCAACGGAACGCTCTACGCATTCGGCGGCGAATTCTTCTCCGGCGCAAACGGCGGCGGCGTCCACGCCGAAGTCTGCGCCTACAATCCTGCAAGCGATAGCTGGGAGATTGTCGGCGAGATGCCGACGCCGCGCCACGGCCTAGGCGGCGTGACAATCGGAGACGCCATCTACGCTGTCGGCGGCGCCACCCGCCCCAGCGGGAACGGAACCAGCGCCGCAGTCGAAAGCCTGTCGCTCGACTGCAGCTGACTCAACGCTTTCGTTGATTGCGGAGCCGGCGTGATCCCCGTCCCATCGTCTACTCCCGGGAGGCGTTCTCCGCGAGCCGGGCGGCCAGCCGCTCGCTCGCCTTCTGCTTCACGCTCTCGGACCGCAACTGGCCGCATGCTGCGAGAATATCGCGGCCGCGCGGCGTGCGGATCGGCGATGCATAACCGGCGCGGTTCAGCACTTCGGCAAAGGCCTCGATTGTATCCCAGTCCGAACACTCATACTGCGTGCCGGGCCACGGATTGAATGGAATGAGATTGATCTTGGATGGCACGCCTTTCAGCAGCCTCACCAGGTCCCGCGCTTCGGCCAGCGTGTCGTTGACGCCCTTCAGCATCACGTACTCGAAGGTCACCCGCTTGGCGTTGGACAGATCGGGGTAGGCGCGGATCGCCTCGAACAGCTGCTGCAGGTCATACTTCTTGTTGATCGGCACCAGCTCGTTGCGCAGGTCGTCGCGCGTCGCGTGCAGCGAAATCGCCAGCATCGCGCCAGTGCGCTCACCCAGTTCCGGAATCTTCGGTGCGATCCCGGCGGTCGACACCGTGATCCGCCGCCGCGAGATCGATATCCCTTCGCCGTCGGAAATCGTGTCGATGGCCTCAGCGACATTGTCGAGATTGTAGAGCGGCTCGCCCATCCCCATGAACACGATGTTGGTGAGTTGGCGATCCTCGTTCGAGGTCGGCCATTCATCGAGCGCATCGCGCGCGATCATCACCTGCCCGACGATTTCCGATGCCGTCAGGTTCCGCACCAGCTTCTGCGTGCCCGTATGGCAGAACGTGCAATTGAGCGTGCAGCCAACCTGGCTCGAGACGCACAACGCCCCCGCCTTGCCGACGCCCGGAATGAACACGCTCTCGCCCTCGACGCCAGGACCAAACCCGACAAGCCATTTGCGCGTCCCGTCCACCGACACCTGCATGTCGCGAATGTCCGGCCGCTCAAGGACATATCGAGACGCCAACTGGCCGCGCATCTCCTTGGCGACGTCAGTCATCGCGCCAAAATCGGTGACGCCGTAATGATAGATCCAGCGCCAGGCCTGATTGGCGCGCATGCGCGCCTTCTTCTCCTCAACGCCAGCGTTGACCATTGCCTGCAGGAGACCAGCGCGCGACAGCCCCGCCAGGTTCAATGGCGCGCTGACCGCAGGCGCTCGCGAGAGATCGAGTTCGACGCTCATGCGGGCTGGATAGTCCCAAACCGGCGCGCGCACCAGACCGCGCGCGGGACTCAGAACACATCCATTTGGTTACTCGAAGGTGCCGACGCCGCCCGTCTGGCGCCGTGCGCGGTCGAATGATTCCGCGCCTTCGCGGTCGGTCTCCTCTTTCGCGGCCCATTCCGCGGCGGTGGCGCACACGCGTTGCGGCCGGATCGACCCCATGACCTCCATGCGCCTGCAGACACGCTCATTCCCGGCCGCCGCTTCCGTGGCGGGGCCCTGGGCCGATGACGGCGCTGCAGCCGCCGTTTGCCCTGTCGCGCCTTCCGGTGTTGCAGCACAACCGGCGGCCGCGACAACGGCGACCGCAAGAATCAGTGATTTCATAGATTTTCTCCCCTCGACGCCGACGAAGAGCTCCTAGTCACGGCGGACTGTCAAGTCACACTCGAGTGGGCGATGGGCGTCCGGTCAGCGGCACAGCGACTGGGCCTTCTCGATCGCGTCGGATGAACCGCTTAGCGAGAAGTGATAGGCCGTCCGCATTCCCTGCTCGGCCGCCTCCACCCTCAACTCGGACCCCTTCTTCAGCGCCTGCACCAGGCCATCCTCGTCCTCGTCGCGCACAAACGCCTCCTTGCCCGCAACGTACATCGAATACCGTTCGCGCCCGATGATCGCGCGGGCGGCGATGTCCGGCCGCAGCTCATAGCCCACCGTCAGGCTGGGCTGGTTCCGCGCCGCGCCGGATTTCCAGCTGGCCACGAAGAAATTGACCTCGCCATGGTCAAGGGATTTCGGCGCCATGTCCTCGGCCGGCGTCGCCGCGAAACAGACGAGATCGCCGTCCACCCGTTCGGTGTAGACCCGCCAGTCGCGATAGCGCCCGATCGCCTCGACCTCACCGATCGCGGCGCTGACGCCCGGACCAAACGCAAGGCCGGCGGCCAGCACGGCGGCCAGTCCATGCCGGCGAGCGGCATGCATGTCCATGAGTGCAGTCATGCACCTACCTCCTGGGACCCACATTCCCACGGATTACGGAAGAATTTTGACGGCAGGCTTAACGCGGCGCGCGTTTGGCGAGAATCCGCTGCAATGTCCGGCGGTGCATGTTCAGCCGCCGCGCGGTCTCCGAAACATTGTGGTTACACAATTCGTAAACCCGCTGGATATGCTCCCAGCGGACACGATCCGCCGACATCGGGTTTTCCGGCGGTTCCGGCTTGTCTTCCTTGCCGGACAGGAGGGCGTTGACCACGTCCTCGACTTCCGCCGGCTTGGGCAGGTAATCGATGGCGCCAGCTTTGACGGCCGCGACAGCAGTCGCGATCGCGCCATAGCCCGTGAGGATCACGGCGTGCGAATCTTCCCGCTTGGTGTGAAGCGCCTCCACGACCTCGAGGCCCGAACCGTCCTCAAGACGCAGGTCCACCACTGCGAACGCCGGCGGCGTCGAATTCACGATCTGGCGGGCCTCGCTCACCGATCCGGCAGGCATCACGTCGAAACCGCGATGCGCCAGTGCGCGCGCCAGCCGCGTGCGGAACGGGGCGTCGTCATCCAGCACCATCAGCGTCCGATCGCTGACGTCTTCCAATCTTGCATCCAGTTCGACCGGCTGTTCCACGCCTGTCTCCCATCTTCAGTTTCGGGCCTTATACGACGCTCAATCCGCATAGGCCAAGCATCGGCGACGCATTTATGACGACGCCACAGTTACGATTCCCAGCCCGGCGGCGCCTCGAACACATCTCGGGGCCAGACAATCCTGACCACGGCGCCGCGCGCCGGCGATTGTCTGTTGTACGGCGTAACAATCGCCCCGGTTCTCTCCAGCAGCGTGCATGCAATAAAGAAGCCCAGTCCGAGCCCGCCTCCCCGCTGCTCCACCTTGCGCTCGGTGAAGTACGGCTCCCCAAGCTTGGCCAGCACCGACACCGCAAATCCCGGCCCGTCATCGGTTACGTAGATCCGGATCTCCTCGCCGGACCAGCGCCCGTTCACGCTGACCTCCTGCGAGGCGAAGCTGACGGCATTCTCGATGAATGCTCCAAGCGCGTGAATGATCTCCGGCTTGCGCAGCACGATTGGCGCGCGCTGATCGTCCGGGCCGGCATTTGACAGGGGCGATACCGAACACCGCACGCGCACGCCCATATTGCCGTGCGGTTCGCTCGCTTCCTCGAGCAGCGACGGCAGCGGCGTTCGCGACATTGCCGCATCAGTGTCCTGCCGGCTCTCCGACAACTGCTTGAGAATGGTCCGGCAACGTTCCGACTGCTCGACAATCAGGTCGATATCGTCCCGCGCCGGGTGATCCTCGGGGAACGTCCGCGACAATTCCTTCGCAGCCAGGTGAACCGTCGCCAGCGGCGTCCCCAGCTCATGCGCCGTCGCCGCCGACAATGCGCCCAGCGCAGACAGCTGCTGCTCGCGCGACAAAACGGCCTGCACCGCCTCAAGCGCGGAGATCAGCCGCGCCTCATCCCGGCCCGTGCGCCAGGCGGTCACCGCGAAGAAGATCAGGCCGACCGCAACCGCCGTCAGCTGTCCCGCCTGATACAGGATCGGAAGATTGAGGGTCTCTCCCTCGCGCCACGGCAATTCCCAGCCCCATATCGGCATCGCAGCGCAGCAGCCGAGCGCCACCAGCGCCAGCAGCCCGCCATAGGCCGGCAGGAGTCGCGCAGCGCCCACCGTGACGGGCGCGAGGATCATCAGGAGAAAGGGATTTTGCAGCCCGCCCGTCAGCCCAACCAGCACCGACAGCTGGACGATGTCAAAAGCCAACTGCGCCGCCGTCTCCATCGAGGAGGACAGGTGCTGCGCGGGGAAGAACGCCATCAGAAAGACGTTGAGCCAAGCTGACGCAGCAATCGCGCCAAGACACAGGGCGATCGGCAACTCGAAATCGAGAACGAAGTAGACGAACAGCACGGCCGCCGCCTGCCCGATGATCGCGGTCCAGCGCAGCGTGATCAGCGTCCGCTGCCGCATGCGGCCGAACGCAGAGACGATGCCCTTCAGCGGATCGGAGCCGCCAGCAGTCGACGCGGGCGCGGCAAGGCGCCGTGCAGGCAGGTTTTCAGTCATGCCGCGACACTATCGCCAACCGGGCAAAGCTTGTCGTCGCCCCGTAGACCGGCCCATAAAGACATATGGTCAAACGCTTCCTCGCCCCTTTGGTCCTGCTTGTAGCGGGATGCGGCGCGCCTGGCGACCAGTCGGTCGCTGGCGTCGATCCCGGTTGCTTCAACCGCACGACGACCGAGATCGGCGGGTCCTTCACGCTCACCGATCATACCGGCGTTGAACGTACCGAACAGGACATGATGGGCGGGCGGTCGCTGGTCTTCTTCGGCTTCACCTACTGCCCCGATATCTGCCCCATCACCCTCTATAAGGCGGGGCGCGCGATTGACCTGCTCGAAGACGGCGTCGAACAGCCGCGAACCGTCTTCATCTCGGTCGATCCCGAGCGCGATACGCCCGAGACGGTCACCCAGTACATTCAGAGCAACGGCTTTCCCGAAGACATCATCGGCCTCAGCGGCACGCCGGAGCAGCTGACCGAAGTGTCTGAAAACTTCCTCGCGCCTTTCGAAAAGGTCGAAGACGAGGCGACGGCCTCGGGCTATCTCGTCAACCATTCGGCGTTTCTCTACCTGATGGACGCAGACTGGAACCTCGAGAGCTTTTTCACACCGTCCGACACGCCGGAATCGATCGCCGCCTGTCTGACAGCGCTCGACAAGTAGAAACCGAACCAGCTGCTCCGACCGCCCTTCCAGACCGAATGCGATGGCGGGGCCGGGCCCCGCCACAGCCACTCCGGTCAGTTCGCCTCGTACTCCGCTACAAAGCCCAGAGACTCCTTGGTCAATGGCCCCTCCGGATTTGCGAACGACACGGGCGTCTCCGGATCCAGCTTGAACCGCAGCACGCCGGGCTGCTGAATGAAGTTCGCGATCGCCGCGCTCAGCTCTTCCGAGATGGTCGGATCAACGCCCGCCGCCGCCATGTCCTGAGACAGCGCGGAGACCTGGCTCACAAGATCCGCCCGGAACGTGGCGGCGTCCTGGCCGACAAACATCGGAGCCAGGTTGAAGATCTTGCTCATCAGCGAATTGTCGTCGATCACCAGCTCCATATCGACGATCTTGAGGCTGGCGAGCCCGGACATGTCCGGCTGTTGGGCCGCGCCGGACGCCATCACGGATCGCAGGACATCATTCAGGCCCTGGAAGCCGCCCGTCAGCGAGACATCGACAGCATCGGTGATCCCGATATTGGCCGTCTCATAGCGGGTGGTGTCCGTTTCAGGATCGAATGTCCCCTTGGATTCCGCGTAGAGCTCAAGCTCGGTGAAGCCGAGCATGCCCATGAACATCTGCGCCTGGCTTCCGAGCGTACCCGGGTTTTCCGGATCGATGGCAAGCTTCAGGCTCGCGCGAGGACTGTCCACCGCAGTCACCACGCCATCGCCATTGCGCTCGGCGCGTGAACTCATCTCGCTGGCGGTCAGCATCAACCCGGCGGCGTTGATATTCATCCCGCTCCAGTCGAGCTGGTTGAAGCCGGGATCGATCGGGCTGGGCGGCAGTCCGACCGCCGGGTCAGTCACTGCGCCCGGGCTCATCATCGACGCCATGCCCGATGAAAACGCGTCGGCGAACGTACCGCCCTGCAGGCCGCCGATCTCGAGCGTGCCGAAGTCGAAGCTGCCGTCGACCTCATAGCCGGCAGCTTCCGGCGGCACGTTGAATGTGCCCTTGAAGCCGTTCCAGCCAAAGCGGCCCGCAACTTCATTCTCGAGATCCGACAACGACACTTCATCCAGCGTCAGGTTGAATGACCCGCCGCCCTGACCCATCGCCTCCATGTCGCCGACAACCGACAGGCCTTCGATCGACGCGCTCCCAATCACCCATTGCTCGAACGGAGGCGGCTCCACCGACTCGCCGTCCTTGAAGGTTTTTGCGAGGTAAGCGCCCGTGACTTCATCAAGCCCGGTGAACGTGATTGTTGCAACGTTGAGTTGCACGCCAGGCGTCTCTTCCGCGGGCGTCACATCACTTAGCGTAATGCCGGTTACGACAGGCTCGCCGGCATCGTTCATGCTGAGGCCTTCAAGGACCATTGTCCCGGCATTCAGCCCGTCCCCATCGGGGCCTATCGTTACGTCTTTGAGGGTAACCTTGTCGCCAGACCCGTTCTTCGAGGCATATTTTACCAGCTCGCCATCGCCAGTGGCGAGATTCATTGCAGCAAGCGCCTTATTGGCCTCGCCGCTGACGCCACATGCACCGGCGAGCGCCATCGCCCCGACACAGGCCAACAAGTGCTTCATTGGCAGTCCCTCACTCAAGTTTTGTTGCGTCGATCTGCGCAGGAGGCTACGCCCTTAGCATGATCGTTTCGGAATCGCACCACCGCGTGTTCTTGATGTCAAAGGACGGCTCGTCGATTCCGGTGCGCGTTAATGTGGACAAGCGCGCTAGGCGCGTTTCGGTGCGAATCGACCCACAGGCCCGCGAAGCGGTGGCCACCGCGCCATCCCCCAGATACGCCCTCGAAGCGCTGTCATTCGCATCCGAACGCGTCGAGTGGATCGCCGAACGTCTAGGCGCCCTGCCGCCGCCGGTCAGGTTGAAACCAGGCGCGTATATTCCCGTCAGAGGCGTAATCCACCGCCTGAAGAGCGCGGGCACTGGACGCACGGTCCGCGTCGAGAAGGGCCGCCTTACCCCCAACATCCTAGTGCCCGGGCCGCGCGAAGCCTTCGCAGACCGCACGCGCGCCTTCCTGCGCAATGCAGCCCGGACCGACTTCTCCGAGCGGGTCGCATTCCACGCAGAGACGCTCAACGTCCAGCCAAGGTCCATTGCGATCAAGGACATGCGCTCGCGCTGGGGCTCGTGCAGCTCCGAAGGCCGCCTGAACTTTTCGTGGCGCCTGATCTGCGCTCCGCCCTTCGCCCTCGACTATGTCGCGGCGCACGAAGTGGCCCACCTGCGCGAGATGAACCATTCCAAGCGGTTCTGGAAGCACGTCGAACGCTGCATCCCCGACTGGCAGGACGCGCGCAACTGGCTGCAGGAGCGCGGCTCGGCGCTTTACGCCATCTCAGAAAAGTAGGTTATCCGCCGAACGTGCGCGCGGCGTTCGCAAGCTCGCGAACGACCTGCCGTTCCTCGGTCGACAGCAGCGGATTCCACACGTCGAAGATCAGCACCACCCGAAGCTCGTCGCTGTCATTGCGGGCCGTGTGCTCGATCGTATCGTCGAAGATCAGCACCTTGCCGACCTCCCATTTCCGCTGCTCGAACCCGACGCGATAGGTACACCCCTCCGGCACGATCAGCGGCAGGTGCACCACCAGCCGTGCATTCGTTTCCCCATGGTGCGGCGGGATCTCCGTATGCGGCGCCAGCGCCGAGAACATGACGTTCGGGCACAGTCCGCCAATGTCCGCCATGTCGACCGCTTCAAGCGCCGCCCGCGTCTTCGGACAGGCCGCCAGCGTGTCTTCCTGCTTCTCGCCGCTCCGCCACAGGGAGAGATGGCTCCAGCGGTCGGAATGATTGAGCTCAGCCCATTGGTTCACCGGATCGCCCGGCCGATACGCGATATAGGGCGCAAACGCGTCCTGCAGGCTCTCCTGCGCCGCGAGCAACTCAGCCCGTATCGCGTCTGTCTGGGCTTCCAGGCCCTCGACCCAGTCAAAATCCGCCGGGTCATGAAACGGGATCGCCGGCAGCCGCGGCACCGCGAGCTGGTTGGACACCGACGGGTAGGCCGCGCTGGCGCCAGCCAGGATCGACGTCGCTTCCTCCCACCGCTCGCGTGTCTGACCGCTGAGACCATTGAGACGATCAGACAATTGAGCCCTGAGATACTCGTGAAACCGCGCCGAATGCCCCCCGGCTACGTCACGGGCGTGCATGAGGATCGGCCCCATGCCCTGCGGCCAGTTCCGCTCGGGCCCAGCAACCGTCAGTGCATTGCGATAGGTCGCCGCCGCCTCGACGCCCCGCCCCTGTCGCTCCATCCAGCTGGCCTTCGATAGCAGCGCGGACAGGAAATAGGGCTCGACCGTCAACGCTTGTTCGATCGCCTCAAGCTCGCTCGCAGGATCGCCGCGTTTCTCGTGGATCGAGATCGCAAGCTGAAGAATGGAAAGATCGCTCGGCGCAGCGGACAGCGCTTCCATCAGCCGCTCGTGCGCCCGGCCAAGATCGCCCCGCTGCAGCGCGTGGGCAGTCAATGCATAGAGAGCGCGCGGATGTTTCGGGTCGATCGCGTGGACCTCCTCCCAAAGCCGCTCCGCCTCCTGCCAGTTTCGCGCAGCCACCGCCGCGTTCGCGGCGCTCACCAGTTCATCAAGCTTGGTCATGTCATGCATCCTGCGCATTCGGTGCGTGGCCGCAACTGGTTTCGCCCCGCGAGAAGAACCAGTCTGACAAAATGAAAACGGCGGACCCGAGGGTCCGCCGTCTCCGGTTCTGTTTGGTTCGTATCGCTTAGAAGGCGACGTCCACACCGATCGTGAACACACGGCCCAGCACGTCGTAGGTCGACGGGAAGGTGTTGCCGTTGTTCGACCCGGTGTCGCCGGCCTCGCCACCGACAACCGGGGGCTCTTCCTCGAACACGTTACGGACGCCGGCGTTGACACGAAGGTTGTCCGTGGCCTGCCAGTTACCCATCAGGTCGATGTAGTTGTAGGCGTCGATGGTCTCGAAGGCGTCGAAGGTGTTCGCCGGATCATCCGTCGTGACTTCGCCCAGGTAGCGCCACTGATAGCCCAGCTGGAAGTCGCCGTAGTTCCACATCGTACGCTGCGTGAAGCGCCATTCCGGCAGCGGGGTGCCGAAGTTGCCGCCACACGACACCGAGTACACGCCGCTGCAGTTCGTCACGCCGACCAGCGGGTCAGGTTGGAACTCGTTGGTGATGTACTTGTTGACGTTCAGCGAGAAGTCCAGCGTGCCGGCCGTTTCCAGATCGACGCCGAAGAACGCACCGAATTCCACACCCTCGGCCTGCAGATAGTCGAGGTTGGTGGTCAGGGTGCGAACGCCCGAGCCGTCATTGGTCAGGTTGCCGCCGACGCGGACGATGTTCGCGCACTGGGCAGGATCCGCCAGCACGTAGCAGCCGTCCAGAACCGCCTGAGCAGGCGGGCCTTCGATGTAGTCGTTGATCTCGATGTTGTAGTAATCGAGCGTCATCGTCGGACGGGTGATCGCCGGGATGCCGAGGCTGTCCGGGGTCCAGACAACACCGACCGTCGTCGTGTCAGCGACTTCCGGCCCCGGCAGTGCAGCCAGGTTGGTGCCGGTGAAGACGTTGATCTGACCCGAAACGATGTCCTCAACAGTACCGACCTGAGGAGCCAGCATGCCCGTCGAGATACACAGCGCCGCCAGAGCAGCGTCGATCGTGTTGGGGTTGCCCACCGAGCACGGATCGAACGCAGCGTTGTCGAGAGCCGTCACGACCGGCGAGGCCAGCTCGCCGACGTTCGGCGCACGCACAGCGCGCTGCTGCATGGCGCGGAAGCGAAGGCCCGGGATCGGCTCGTAGCTGAAGCCGTATTTCCAGCTCTCCACCACGCCCGTCGGGTCATAGTTCGCCGTCCGGAAGCCGAGTTCGAGGTCAAGCGACTCGACACCCGTCATTCCATCGACGATCGGCATGATGCCTTCCGCGTAGAACTCGGTGGCCGAGAAGCCGCCCTTGATTGGCAGGACGTTGCCGCCCGCGCCGCCCTGACAGCTGACCGGAGCCAGTTTCAGGCACTCGTCGGGGATCGTTTCGCCGTTCTCTTCACGATACTCGGCGCCGAAGCTGAGGCCGAGGCCGTTGGCGGCCCAGGGCGTACGGACCTGGTCGACAACGCCAGCGACGTTCGCGTTGACGATGGTCTGGATGTAACGCTTCTCCTCGATCGCCAGCGCCTGGGCGTAAGCCGCCATCGCCGGAGTGATCGAGCCGAAGCCGCCGAAGAAGTTGATCGGCACGCATGCCGGATCGCTGGTTCCGGCGCAGACGCCCGGGGCGACCGAGTTGATCTGCTGCTCGATGTTTTCGAGGTTGGTGTAGCCCGCGCGAACCTCGGACGAGTCCGATTCGCCGTGCGAGAACATCAGGTCATAGTTCCAGCTGTCGTTGATTTCGCCGCGAACGCCCGTGACGAACTGGAACCAGTTGCGTCCGTAATCAGACGAACGTGGCCCAAGCTCGAGCGTACGACGACGATAGGAGATCAGCAGCTCATCGCCAGCGTCCACAACACCATCGTTGTTGTTGTCGCGGAAGTTCGGCACCGCCAGGCTCTCCGAAACCGTACCGTCGGCAATGCCTGCGTTACCCGCAGCAATGATCGCGGCCCGCGCCTGATCGCCGATCAGCGGGTTGGACAGCGGCGTCCAGAGCCCGTGCCGAAGATGCCGGAAGGTCCGACCTGCTGGATCACGTTCGTGGCTGAGAACGACGCCCGCGCATAGACTTCAGCGTGCGGGTTGATCTCGTAATAGCCAACCGCCGTGGCGCCGAAACGCTCTTGCGGGGTCTGGTAGTAGTTGAACGGGTTGAAGTTGAAGACCGAGCAGTTCGCGCCGATGGAACCATCGTCACGGAACTGGCCAATCCCGGGGCCGCCCTGAATGGCGACGCGGGTCGGGATCGTGGTGGTCGAGCCGCCTGCCGCAGCAGCGAACGGCGCCTGGCACCCGGCTGGCGGTTGCGGAGGCACGTCGCCGGCGAGGAATTCGTCATAGCCAGCGCCCGAAGCGGTGACGATGCCGAGCTGACCAAGCGGACGGTCGCCAAGCAGGATGCCTTCACGCTTCGTGTAGTTCATGCCGACCATCACGTTGCCGGCGCCATCAGGCGTGTTGGCGCCCATGGTCAGCGACAGGTTGTGGATGTCGCCGTCGTTTTCACCGGTGATCGAGTAGTCGTAGCTCGCTTCGATGCCTTCGAAGTCCCGCTTGAGCAGGAAGTTGATGGCGCCCGACATGGCGTCCGAACCGTAAACGGTCGACGCGCCGCCGGTGATGATGTCGATGCGGTCCAGCATCGCGGTCGGGATGACCTGCGTGTCGACCTCACCGTCTTCATCGAACGGCGTCAGACGCTGGCCATCGAGCATGATCAGGTTCCGCTGAGCGCCCAGGCCGCGAAGGTTGATCGTGGCGGCGCCGACGGTGCCGTTGTTGACGTTGGAACCGTCAGCAGCCAGCGCGATCGGCAGGTCGCGGATGAGCCGCTCGACTTCCGGCTCCTGCGCCAGCGCGATCTGGTCGGAACTAACGGTGAAAACGGGGCTCGAAGACTCGATGCCCGGCGCGACGATACGCGTACCCGTGACGACGACGACTTCACGATCCGCATCAGCTTGCGCTTCTTGTGCGACAGCGACGCCGGAGGCCGCGCTAAGCGCGACACCCGCAAGAACAGAAGTGCGTAGCAGCGCACCCTTGAAGCTACGGCTATTCATCAATTGACCTCTTGGCTTTGAATTCAAGACAGGACTTTGAGAGTTGCGGCAGCCCACATTCGCCACATTCCTGTCACGGTGTAGTCATCTGCACCTGCCGATTGGCCTGCGTCAACGTGACTTGGGCCCGGGATGCAAGCTGAGGTGATTTTTTCTAATGCCTGAAGCAATCGTGCATCAGTCGTTCTGATTTCAGCATAAACAACCGCCAAACCAGCAGAATCCGAAACGCGACGGAAGGCCGACGCGACGGAAGCCCTCGTTTTGGGCAAGAATGTTCTTCGGCTGAGCAGCCCGCTCGGGCAAATCGCAAGCGAAATGGACGTTTCGTAAGCCTCGCGGCTCCCCTAAGCGTCAACTTCCGCTTCGAGTGCGTTCTCTGGATAAACTCGCGACGCGGCTCCACAACATCGCCCATCAACTTGGAAAACATCTCGTCGGCGGTATCGGCGTGATCGACATTGACGCGCAGGAGCGTGCGCACGTTCGGATCCAGCGTGGTTTCCCACAGCTGGCCCGGGTTCATCTCCCCCAGCCCCTTGTACCGCTGGATCTTGATGCCGTGCTCGCCGGACTCAAGAACCGCGTCGATCAGCGCGACCGGCCCGCTGATCTGGATGTCGCCGGACTTATCATGCCTCAGGATCGCCATCTGGTCGTAGAGACCCTCAAATCGGACCGCCCGCTCCGAAAGCCGGCGCGCATCGGGCATGGACAGGATCGAACGGTCGAGCGCCGCCCGCTCCTCAACGCCCCGCACGACCCGCTTCAGCACCATGGCTTCGTTCTCGTAAGCGCCTTCCCAGGTGTCCTCACCCTCTTCGGCCATGCGATTGAGACGAACGGCCGTCGCCTCCGCCTCGGCCTGCCCGGCGCCCTCGCCGAGCGCGCCAGCAAGCGCCGCCTGCTCGACCACCGCCGGCGGGGCGCGCAGTGACAGGCGCGCGGCCGCAGCCCGGAAGGCCGCCGCTTCCCGCACGCGCGATGAGAGATCAGCGCCGGCGATCTGCTCGCCATTCCCCAAAATGAGCGTCTGCCCGCTCACGCCTTCTTCGATCAGGTAGGCCTCCAGCTCGGCGTCGTCCTTCAGGTACCGCTCGGACTTGCCGCGCTCGGCCTTATATAGCGGCGGCTGGGCGATATAGAGATAGCCGGCGTCGATCACCTCGCGCATCTGGCGATAGAAGAACGTCAGAAGCAGCGTCCGGATGTGTGCGCCGTCCACGTCAGCATCGGTCATGATGATGATCTTGTGATAGCGCAGCTTCTCGATGTTGAACTCCTCGCGGCCAATCCCGGCCCCCAGAGCCGTGATCAGAGTGCCGACCTGGTCCGAGGAGAGCATCTTGTCGAAACGCGCCCGCTCGACGTTCAGGATCTTGCCCCGAAGCGGCAGCACCGCCTGGTTTTCCCGATGCCGCCCCTGCTTCGCAGACCCGCCCGCCGAGTCGCCCTCGACGATGAACAGCTCCGACTTCGCCGGGTCCTTTTCCTGACAGTCAGCCAGCTTGCCCGGCAGCGAGGTGATATCGAGCGCAGTCTTGCGGCGCGTCAGCTCGCGCGCCTTGCGCGCCGCTTCGCGCGCCGCAGCCGCCTCCACGATCTTCTGCATCACCTGGCGTGCCGACTGCGGATTTTCCTCAAACCATTCCGACAAGGCGTCGCCCATCAGGCTCTCGACGATCGGCCTCACCTCGGAGGAAACCAGCTTGTCCTTTGTTTGCGATGAGAATTTCGGATCCGGCACCTTCACCGACAAGACGCAGGTGAGCCCCTCGCGCGCATCGTCGCCGGAGATATCGACCTTCTCCTTCTTCGCGACGCCGGTCTCGGATGCGTACTTGTTGATGACGCGCGTCAGCGCCCCGCGAAAGCCCGCAAGGTGGGTCCCGCCATCGCGTTGGGGAATGTTGTTGGTGAAGCAGAGCACGTTCTCGTGGAAGCCGTCATTCCACTGCAGCGACGCTTCAACCGTGATCCCGTCGCGCTCGGCCTTCGCATAGATCGGCGTTTCGATCAGCGGATTGCGCTGCCGGTCGACGTGCTTGACGAAGGCTTCAACGCCGCCCTCGTACTGCAGAACGACTTCCCACGGCTCAGCGCCGCGTTCGTCACGGAAGACGATCTTCACGCCAGAGTTCAGGAACGCCAGCTCCCGCAGTCGATGCTCCAGGGTCGCGCGGTCGAAATCGGTCATCGTGAAGATCGACGACGACGGCAGGAACCTCACCCTCGTGCCCGTTTCCGGCTCGCCATCATCTCTCAGCGGCGCCTCTCCGATCACCTTCAGCGGCGCCTCGGCCGCGCCGTCGCGGAAGCGCACGAAATGCTCCTTGCCCTCCCTGCGGATCGTGAGGTCGAGCCAGTCCGACAACGCGTTGACCACCGAAACGCCAACGCCGTGGAGACCGCCCGAGACCTTGTAGGATCCGGCCTCGTCCTCGTTCTGGAATTTGCCGCCCGCGTGCAGCTGGGTCATCACGACCTCGGCTGCCGAGACGCCCTCCTCCGCGTGGATGCCCACCGGGATGCCGCGACCATTGTCCGAGACCTCTGCCGACCCGTCGGCATGCAGCGTCACCGCCACATGGTCGGCATGTCCCGCCAGCGCCTCGTCGATCGAGTTGTCGACGACCTCATAGACCATGTGATGCAGGCCCGAGCCGTCATCGGTGTCGCCGATATACATGCCGGCCGCTTGCGCACCGCCTCGAGGCCGCGCAGCACCTTGATGGATTCAGCGCCATAGGCGCCTTTCATCTTTTCCGGCCGTGAGGGCGCCGCTTTGGCGCCAGCATTCTCTTCGGAGCCGCTATTGGAAACCATCCAGCACGTTCGGACAGGACGGGCGTCGCCCGGGCGCCTGACCGCCTTTCAATTCTTCTCAGACCGGGCGCACCGCCCCGTCCGTCACTTCAAACATTTCCGCACGCGTACCAAACGCCTCGAACAGGCTCTGGTCCGTCCCGGTCAGCCAGGCCTGGCCCCCGAGATCAGAGAGTTCATCGTAGAGCGCGGCCCGTCTGTGGGAATCAAGATGGGCCGCCGCCTCGTCCAACAATAGCAGTGTATTGGGGGCGAAGTCCCGCCCAATCAACGCCTGTCCATTGGCCAGTATCAGCCCCATCAACAGGGCTTTTTGCTCCCCTGTGGAGCATTGTGCGGCAGGCAGCCCCTTGGGCCTGTGAACAACCGCCAGATCGGAGCGGTGCACCCCTTCCAGGGTCCGCCCCGCGCCGGCATCTCGGCTCCGCCCGGATCGCAGCCGCTCAGCGATTTCGCCCTCGATCGCGCCGACATCCAGGCCGCGGGCAGCCATCGCCTCGAACGCCCCGTCGATCGACAGCTCCGCCTTCGGAAACAGCCCGTCCGGACGCGCATCGATCGCATCCTGCATCGCGTTGCAGGCTTGCCAGCGGTAGGACGCCATGGCCGCGCCGGCCTGCGCCATCCGCGCTTCGACCGCCTCCGCCCACGCCGCATCGATGCGCCCCTGCTCCAGCATTGCGTTTCGCTGGCGCATCGCCTTGTCGTACTGGGCAGCCGCCGCGCCATGCGCCGGAAAATGCGCCATGACCTGCCGGTCGAAGAACCGCCGCCGATCCCCCGCCGGCCCGGCGAACACGCGATCCATCGACGGCGTGATCCACAGCACGCGCAGGATTTCAGCGAGTTGGTTCTGGGGCGTCGGCGCGCCATCGATCTTCACCGCGCGCTTCGACCTGCCCCGCTCGTCAACGCTGAACTCGACATTGAGGCGGCGCGAGACGCCATCCTCGCTGAGATCAGCCGAGATCGCCCATCCGCCATCTCCCCCGGCCTGCGCCAGCTCGGACATTTCAGCCCCGCGCAGTCCGCGCCCGGGCGACAGCATTGATACGGCTTCAAGAAGGTTGGTCTTCCCCGCCCCATTGGCGCCGAACAGGCACACGTGTCGCCCGTCGAGCCGCAGCATCGTCTCGCCGTGATTGCGGAAGGTCCGAAGCCCCAGACGCGTCAAACGCCCCCGCGACTGAACAGGCAGTTCGGTTGGCGCGTCCGTCACACCCGAAGCGGCATCAGCACGTATTGTGCGCCCGCATCCTCAGCATCCAGAACGCGCGCAGGCGAAGCGCTGTCATTGAACTCGAAGCGCGCCTCCTTGCTCTCGATCTGCTGCGCCACGTCGAGCAGATACTTGGCGTTGAAGCCGATCTCGAGCGCCTCGGCGCTATAATCCGCCTCGACCTCTTCCACGCCCTGCCCGGTTTCCGCGTGACTGACCGACAGAACGACCTTGCCATCGCCAGCGCCCATCTTCACCGAACGCGACCGCTCCGCCGAAACCGTGGCGACACGGTCGACCGCATCGGCGAACGCTTTCGTGTCGATGGTCAGGATGCGGCCATTCTCCTTCGGGATGACGCGCTGATAATCGGGGAAAGACCCGTCGATCAGCTTCGAGGTCAGCGTGGCCTCCCCGATACGGAACACGATCTTTGAATCCGAAGCCGACACGGAAATCGTCTCGGGCGCATCCTCCAGAAGCCGCCGCGCCTCCGCGACCGCTTTGCGCGGCACGATCGCGCCCTTGAGGTCATTCGATCCTTTCGGCGCCTTGGTCTCCGCAAGCGCAAGCCGGTGTCCGTCGGTCGCCACCGCGCGCAGCACGTTGCCGTTGGCGCCTTTCGCATGGTGCAGGTAAATGCCGTTGAGATAATAGCGCGTCTCTTCGGTCGAGATCGCAAACCGCGTCTTATCGATGATGCGGCGCAGCTCCGCAGACTCAACCTCGAACGACACCGGCATGGCTTCCTCGGCCATGGTCTGGAAGTCGCCCGCCGGCAAGGTCGGCAGCGCATAGTTCGAACGCCCCACCGAAAGCGCCAGCTGGTTCTCCTTCTGCTCCAGCAGGATCTCCGCGCCTTCCGGCAGCTTGCGCACCACATCAAACAGCGTCTGCGCCGGAGCCGTGATGGCGCCCGCCTTCCCGACCTTGGCTTCGGCGGCGTCGGACGCCTCAAGGTCGAGGTCGGTGGCCGTCAGCTGAAGGCGATCGCCCTCCGCCTGCAGCAGGATGTTCGACAGGATCGGGATCGTGTTCCGTCGCTCGACAACGGCCTGCACGTGCGACAGCGCCCGCATCAGATGGTTACGATCGATCTGGAGCTTCATTCTCTTTCACCTTCCGCAGCGCGCCCTGCGCGCGCCCCGTCGGCGGTCGCCCGAACGCCGCTGCCTGAGCGACACATCGAACCATTTCCGCCATTCGCTGATCTCCGACGCCTTCGCCAGAAAAGCATCGGCCCGCCGGGAGGGCGGGCCGAGAGATTACCGAAATCAGGCCGCGCGGAAAGGAAAACTTGGCGTTTTTCCGTCCCTTGCAGCAGGTATTAACGGAAATTCCGGGGATCGGAGCGGACGCGGCTTTCCAGCTGCCGCAATTCTTCCGCAAGAGCCGGGTCGCTCTTCATCAGCTTGGCGATTTTTCTGTACGCGAACAACACCGTAGTGTGGTCGCGGCCGCCAAACTCCCGCCCGATCATCGGATAGGAATTGCGCGTCAGTTTACGGCACAGATACATCGCGTACTGGCGCGGCTGCGCATAGATGCGCTTGCGGCACGGCGATTCCAGATCGGCCTTGCTGATGCCGTAGTGACGCGCCGTGACGTCCTTCACCGTGTCGATCTTCGGCGCGCGTTGCGGCACGCCGCCCAGCTGGCCCTGCACAGCCTCGTCCACCAGTTCGCGGCTCAGTGACCGGCCGCCAAACCGTGTCGCGACATAGACATTGCGCACCACGCCATAGAGCGCGCGGCCGGAGGTCGGCAGCCGCTCGGCGACCGTCTCGACCCAGTCCTCCGGGAAGATGAATTCCGGATCGCGCTCCGCGATCGCCGCCGCCTTGGCGCGCACGATCTCGCGACGCAGGTCCCGGTCCGGCAGGTCGATCATGGTGACGATGCCGCCGAGCAATTCATCGCGCATGCGATGATCCACCTCGAGAAGCGCCGGCGACTTGTCGCAGGACATCACGACCAGCCCGCCATTCGCCGCGATCGCCCGCGCATGCGCGAAGAACTCGATCAGCGTCTTCGGCTTCGCGATGAGCAGCTGCAGATCATCGAGGATCAGCACCTTGGCCTTGCGCATCGTCGCGCGCAGTTCGGACGTGTCGTTCCGCTTGATCCCCTCGACGAACGTCGAAGTGAATTCCTCGGCGCTGAAGAACACCGTCTCGCCCATCGGACGACGGGAATCGAGGCACCGGTTCAGCGCATGCAAAAGGTGCGACTTGCCCACGCCATGCGGCCCGACAATCGTCACGAACGGCGCAGGCGCATCGCCGCATTCGACGATCTGCTTGATGAGATTGTAGGCGGCCTTGTTGGAATCGCCGACCAGGTAGGAGTCGAGCGTCTTCATGACGTCGCGCACGTCCTCCGCGCGCGCGGCGGGAGCCGCTACCTCGCCTGCGGCGCTGCGCGCGGCAGGCAGCGGACGGGCCAGCGAAAGGATCTCTTCGCTGATCGAGTCACGCGCACGCAGACGGATCTTGCGGCCGCGCGGGTCCAGCCGGCTCCACGCGCCGTGAATCTCACGACCATAGCGGTTCTCGACCATCGTGCAGTCGAGCTCGCTCGCCGCCGCGATCAGCACGTCTTCGCCAACTTCCGCGATCAGCTCAAGATTAGCGATCCACGTCTCGAAGGACTTTGCGGGCGTGCTGGCGCGCAGCTCGACGAGCACCTGCTCCCAGATACGGCCCAGCCCGGCCTCATCGCCGGCAAACTCGGAACTTAACGCTTTTCGCACATTGGCGCTCTGGTCCGTCACTGGCGCGCTGGCGCCCCCCGCGACCGAACCTTGCGTGAAACGAGTGGTGTTCTGTCTCTGAATCATGGCCCCTCATCGCCCTATTTGTTATCCGAGGCGCACCTCGGGTGGGAGTTGTTGATGACTTGCAATTTTACGCAAAACTTCCCCGTCCAGCCCCGCCCAGGGGCCGCTGATTTGGTACTAAATCCGTACAGGGAATTACTCGGTACAGGGCGATATCAACGACAATCTCAGCACCCGTCAAGTCGCCGAGGCGCCCACGGTTAAGATTTTATGAACATCGCCAGAAAGAAATTCGTTAAGGTCTGAATTAACTTGAAAAACGCCTAGTCAAGCGAGCTTTTTTGCAATTCTTCGCCTCGCCATGATTTGCCGCACGCGGACGAATACTTCCCCAATACATGAAGGGCGCGCAGCCCGGAATTTGGGCGCACGTCGCACACGCTACAGTCTGGTATGAGGCGGTGCCGGGCCCGACAAAGGCCCGCCGCATCAGGCCATACGCTTCACTCGACCAGCCAGGCGCGACACCTTCCGCGACCCGGTATTCTTGTGCAGCACGCCATTGCTGACGCCGCGCATGATTTCAGGCTCGGCCGCCTTCAGGGCAGCTTGCGCCGCCTGCTTGTCGCCGCCTGCAATGGCCTCTTCCACCTTGCGGATGAACGTGCGGATTCGCGAGCGGCGCGACGTGTTGACCGCCGTCCTGCGCTCGATTTTCCGTACCATCTTCTTGGCGGATTTCGTGTTGGCCATAGCTCTTGTCTGCCTGAATTCGCCGGTTCTGGAAACCTCCTTGAAGGCCCGTTCCGGCAACACTCCCCCAATCGGGGAGGCGCTCCATAACAGTGACGGCATGAGGGGTCAATTCCACTCACCGCACCTCTTCAAACAATCTTCACCTGCGCCGTCCTCGCATGCGCCGCGCGCCTCATCGCTGACAGGTCCCGCAATGGAAGGTCGACCGCCCCGCCTGCACGAGGCGCTTGATGGCCCGCCCGCAGGCCGGACAGGCCTCGCCCTCACGCCCGTAAACCTGAAAGGCGTGCTGGAAATACCCAAGCGACCCATCGGTTGAGGCGAAATCGCTGATCGACGATCCGCCCGCCTCGATCGCCTCCTCGATCACCATCCTGACCGCCGCCGCAAGCGCCTCCGCGCGCGGACGCGACAGCGACGCCGCCAGCCTTCGGGGGCTGATCCGGGCCCTGTAGAGCGCCTCGCACACATAGATATTGCCCAGCCCGGCCACCACCCGCTGGTCCAGCAGCGCCGATTTTATGGGGGTCCGCTTCCCCTGAAACGCCGCTTTCAGGTAGGGCCCGTTGAAATCGTTGGCGATGGGCTCAGGCCCGAGCGAGGCGAACGCCGGATAGGTTTCGAGCTCCCCGGCGGGCCACATCTCGAAGAACCCGAACCGCCGCGCATCGTTGAACGTGATGCGCGCCCCGTCATCGAGATCGATCACAACATGATCGTGCTTGTCGTCGCCGCCCGCCTGATGCGCGAAATCTCCCAGCTGCTGTCCAGAAATGGTGAACCGCCCGGTCATGCCGAGATGCATGATCAGCGCCTCGCCGGTATCGAGCTCCGCCACCAGATACTTCGCCCGCCGTCCGAGATGCACGATCCTTGCGCCGGTCAGCCGCTCCGCCATTTTCTCCGGCAGCGCGAACCTGAGGTCCGGCCTTCGCGCCTCGCAACCGACAATCCGCCGCCCCACCATGGCTGGCGACAATCCGCGACGAACAGTCTCGACTTCTGGCAGCTCGGGCATGGCCGCTGCATATAGCTCTGGTAAGGCCCTTCGCCTATGGTTTCAGGCAATTAGGCCGCATCCCGGTTGAAATCGGTTTCGCGATCACAAACCGCCCCAGAGCAGCACAGCGGAAGGATCATCAGTGAGCGAGGATACGGTCCCCTTCGGATCGGAAGACGTCTCCCGGGACGAGAAGATGCGGCGCGTGCGCGGCGTCTTTTCCTCCGTCGCCTCCGCTATGACCTGATGAACGATCTCATGTCCGCCGGCGTCCACCGCGTCTGGAAGGCCAACATGCTCGCGCGGCTCAATCCGCAACCCGGCGAAACGCTGATCGACGTCGCCTCCGGCACGGGCGACATCGCGCGCGCCTTTCTCAAGCGCGCCCATCAGACAGCCGCACGCCGCGGGATCGAGGACAACACCTTCGCCTACCTCACCGACCTCAACGCCGACATGCTGGCGGAGGCCGACCCCGGCCCGTACGGCGAGACCGAGCGCGTCGTTTGCGATGCAGCCCACCTCCCCTTTCCCGACCGGACAGCCGACGCGATCACCATCTCGTTCGGAATCCGCAATGTCGCAGACATCCCCGGCGCCCTGCGTGAGTTCCGGCGCGTGCTGAAGCCCGGCGGGCGGTTCGCCTGTCTGGAATTTTCGCAGATGACCCACTCGCTCCTGCAGGAAGCCTACGACCGCTATTCCTACGCCGTGATCCCGCGCATGGGCGAACTCGTGACCGGCGACCGGGACAGCTATCAATACCTTGTCGAATCCATCCGCAGGTTCCCGCGCCAGGACGACTTCGCAGCGATGATCGAGGCCGCCGGCTTCGGCCGCGTCGCCTACACCAACTACACCGCGGGCGTTGCAGCCCTCCACACCGGCTGGGCGGTCTGACACGATGTTCAAGGCGCTTGCCGACGCGTTCAGGCTCGCTCGCGCGGGCGCCGTCATGGCCAGCCACGACGTCGTCATGCCGGCAGACCTGCGCGTGCGCGCGCCATGGCCCGCACGGTTCGCTGGCGGCTTCTTCCGTTTCTTCTCCGGCAGCGCCAATTCGAAAAAGCGGCCCGGCCAGCGCTTCGCCTCTGCGCTCGAAAAGCTGGGCCCCGCCTGGATCAAGCTCGGCCAGTTCCTCGCCACCCGTCCCGATGTCATCGGCATGCAGGCCGCAACCGACCTGTCGCGCTTGAAGGACGCCGTTCCGCCGTTCTCGAAGAAACAGGCCGAAGCTGCACTGCGCGCCGAGTTCACCGACGACGCCGCCCTCCTCTTCCCCGACCTTGGCCAGCCGGTCGCCGCCGCTTCGATCGCGCAGGTCCACCGCATCGAAACTCCAGACGGCGCCCGCGCCGTAAAGATCCTCCGCCCGCGCATCGAACGCGAGATCGAGCTCGAACTGCGCGCCATGCGCCGCGCCGCCGCTATCGCGCAGAAGACCCGCAACGAAGAAATCCAGCGCATGGAGCCAAAGGCCTTCGTCGAGACGCTGGCGCGCTCCATGTCGCGCGAAATGGATCTGCGCCTCGAAGCCGCCGCCGCCCACGAATTCGCCGAGATCGCCGCTGTCGACAACTACGTCTTCGTCCCCGAGGTCGACTGGGAGCGCACCTCCCGCCGCGTCCTCACCACCCAGTGGATCGACGGCAAGTCGCTCACAGACCCTGCTGCGCTCGAAGGCGTCGACCGCATCGAACTCGCCAACCGCATCACGCGCGGCTTCCTCGCCTGCGCGCTCGACCACGGCTTCTTCCACGCCGACCTGCACGAGGGAACATCATCCTCTCGCCCGACGGCAAGCTCTACCTCGTCGACTTCGGGATCATGGGCCGGATCGGCCAGAATGAGCGCCGCTTCCTCGCCGAAATCCTCGCAGGCTTCCTCGCCCGCGACTACAAGCGCGTCGCCGAAGTCCATCTCGAAGCCAGCTACGTCCCCAACAACCATTCCGCCGAAGAATTCTCACAGGCCCTGCGCTCGGTCGGCGAACCGATCTTCGGCAAGGCCGCCGAGGAGGTCGCGATGAGCCGCGTCCTCCTGCAGCTGTTCGACATCACCCGCGAGTTCGGCATGCACCTGCGCCCCGAACTCATCCTGCTGCAGAAGACGATGGTTCAGGTCGAAGGCGTCGCGCGCAACATCGATCCGTCCCACGACATCTGGACCGCCGCCGACCCCGTCGTCAAACGCTGGACCCGGCGCGAGTTCGGGCCGGAAGGCGTCGCCCGCGTCGCACAGGCGACCCTCAAGCAGACCGCTATCCGCCTGCGCCGCCTCCCTGCCATGCTCGAAAACCTCGACATCGCCCTCGCGCGCGCCAGCGAACCGCGGCCAGACCAAACCCGCCAGCGCGCCCTCCCCGGCTGGGCATGGTTCTCCGTCGGCAGCGCCGCCGGCGCCGGACTGACGGCGGCGGTCGTCGCGCTGCTCCTCCTCCTCGACGCCTGGCCGTTCTAGCGACCCAAACCGGTTCCCCGACCGCCCGTTCCTGCCTACGCTCACGCAGCCACAACAAATGGCGGGGAGGACGATCCACCATGAATCTGTCACGACGGCGCCTTCTCCTGAGCGCAACCTCGATCGCAGCCCTGTCGATCGCATCCGCATGCGCGCCAGAGACAGCCGCCCCGCAGACCCGGTCGTGGCGCCTCCCCGATCCTCAGCCCTTCACCGTCACTGAGCAAGAATGGATCCCCATGCCGGACGGCGTCCGACTGTCCGCCCGCATCTGGCGCCCCGACAGCGCAACAACCGAACCCGCCCCCGCCGTCCTCGAATACCTTCCCTATCGCAAGCGCGACACCTACCGCCCCTATGACGACATCACCGGCGAGATGCTGGCCTCCCGCGGCGTCGCCTACCTCCGCGTCGATGTCCGCGGCACAGGAGATTCCGAAGGCGTCATCACCGACGAATACTCAGAACCGGAACTCGCAGATGGCGTCGCCGTCATCGACTGGATCGCACAACAGGACTGGTGCAACGGCGCGGTCGGCATGCGCGGCATCTCGTGGGGCGGCATCAACACCCTGCAGATCGCCGCCCGCCAGCCGCCCGCGCTCAAGGCCATCATGCCGATGTGCTGCACCGACAACCGCTTCACCGACGACGCCCACTATGTCGGCGGCGCGCTCGGCCACACCAACTTCCAGTGGGGCCTCCTCTTCAAGAAGGTCATGGCCGGCCCGCCCGACCCCGCTATCACCGGCGACAACTGGGCCGACCTATGGCGCCAGCGTCTCGAAGCCACGCCGCCCATCCTCAAGACTTGGACCGAACACCAGCATTTCGACGCCTACTGGCGGCGGGGCTCCATCGCGCTCGACTACAGCGCCATCAAGGTCCCTGCCTACTTCGTCGGCGGCTGGCAGGATTCCTACAACAGCCCCCTCGCCCGCATGAGCGACGCGCTCAACGTCCCGAAGAAGACGCTCATCGGCCCCTGGGGCCACACCTACCCCGACATGGCGACGCCGACAGGCCTCGACTGGGCGCACGAAGAAGTCCGCTGGTGGGCCCATTGGCTGAAGGGCGAAGACACCGGCATCATGGACCAGCCCGACGTCTGGGCTTTCATACCCGACAAGACCGCCCGCGTCGCCCTCCCCGATCCCATCCCCGGCAAATGGGTCGCAGCCTCGACGCCCCAATCGCCGACCCACCTGACCCTGCACCTCAACAGCGACCAGACGCTCGCCGAACAGCCGCGCGACGGCGCGCCGCTGACAACGCCGGACGCAGGCGTCGTCGGCCAGACAAAACCCGAATGGCTCGACCGGCTGCCGATCGACCAGTCCCACGACGACCAGCGCTCGCTCGTCTTCGAAACGGCTCCCCTCGAAACAGACATCGAAGTCCTCGGCCACCCGACCCTCGAGCTTCGCCTGTCCGCCAGCCAGCCGGTGGCCCACATCGCCATCCGCCTCAGCGAAGTTGCACCCGACGGCGCCTCCTCCCTCGTCAGCCATGCGCTACAGAACCTGACGCACCGCTCAGGCCACGAAGCGCCGGCAGCGCTGGAACCAGGCGCGCCCTTCACCCACCGCATCCCTCTCTCGCTCACCGGTCATCGCTTCGCGCGCGGCGCCCGCATCCGCGTTGCGATTTCCGAATCCCTGTGGCCGCTCGTCTGGCCCGCCCCGGCACCCGCGCAGCTCAGCATCCATCCCGGCGCATCCAACATCGCGCTCCCGATCCGCACCGACATCGACGATCAACACGACTTCCCCATCCCGGTCCGCACATCGCAGGCGCCGCCCCCCGCCGCGTACGAGCCCGCGCCTCCCGACGCCGAAGGCCGCATCCGCATCGTCAACGAGACGCCGCCCTTCGCCTATCCGGCGCCCGGTGTCGGAACCATGCTCTCCTCATCGACAACCGAGACCAGCGAGATCATCGAAGGCCAGCCCGCCGCGTGCCGCTGGACTGCAACCTCCACCAGCTCATGGAAACGCGACGACTGGGATTGCGCACTGGAGGCCGGCTACGATCTCACCGCCGACGCGACCACGTTCTTCCTGCGCGAATGGCTCATCGCGAGACGCGACGGCGAACAGATTTTCGAACGCACCCACGTCTCCGAAATTCCCCGCCGCCTCGTCTGAACGCGGCGCTAGGTGATCAGCGCCTTCAGCGTCTCAAGCGTATCGGCCTCCGCCGCCGGCTTGTCGCGCCGGATACGCGCAATCCGCGGAAACCGCATCGCCACGCCCGATTTGTGCCGCTTGCTCTCGTGGATCGAATCGAACGCCACCTCCAGCACCAGCGTCTTCTCCACCTCCCGCACCGGACCGAAGCGCTGCACCGTGTTGCCGCGCACGAACTTGTCGAGCCATTTCAGTTCTTCATCGGAGAAACCCGAATACGCCTTGCCGACCGGCGCGAGTGCGCCGTTCGCATCCCAGCAACCGAACGTGTAATCGGAAAAGAACGACGACCGCTTCCCGCTGCCGCGCTGCGCATACATCATCACACAGTCCGCACGCAGCGGATCGCGCTTCCACTTGTACCAAAGCCCAGCCTTGCGCCCGGCGACATACGCGCTGTCCCGCCGCTTCAGCATCAATCCCTCGATCGCGGCCTCGCGCGCCGCATCCCGGATCGCTCCCAGCTCCTCGAAACTGCCCGCCTCCACGACCGAGGAAATGTCGAACGTCTCGCCCGGCAGCCGCTCCGCAAACCGCTCCAGCGCCAGCCGCCGCGCCGTCCACGGCAGGTCGCGCACATCGCGCTCGCCATCGAACAGGATATCGTAGAGCCGCAGGAAGACGGGATACTCCCGCCGCATCTTCGCCGACACGCTCTTGCGCCCCAGCCGCTGCTGCAGCGCATTGAAACTTCCCGCTTCACCGCCCTGCACATCGCCGCCTGCCAGCAATTCGCCATCGACCACGCCGATCGCATCGAACGCCTCGACAATCTCCGGAAACGCCCCGCTGATGTCATCGCCGCCGCGCGAATAAAGCCGCACGCCCTCACGCGCGCCCGAAACCTGCACGCGGATGCCGTCCCACTTCCATTCCGCGGCGTACTCGTGAAGGTCGACGCTCTCCGCTTCCAGAGGCTGCGCCAGCATGAACGGTCGAAAGTGCGGAATGCCCGTCAGGTCCGGCTTGTCCGCCTCGCCGCGCCCCCACGCGAACAGCTCCGCATAGGGCGGCTTCAGCGCGTGCCAGACTTCCTCGACATCCTCGACCGAGAGTTCAAACGCCTCGGCGAACGCCACCTTCGCCAATCGCGCCGACACGCCGACCCGCATCCCGCCCGTGACGATCTTCAACAGCGCATAGCGCTCTTCGGCGTTCATCGCGTCCAGCAGCCGCGACAACCGCTCGATCGCATTCGCCCGGTTGGCGGCGCCCAGCATCATCACCGCTTCGCTAAGGCCCACCGGCGCCGCATCGCCGATGCTGCGCTCGGGCCACATCAGCGCCGCCGTCTCGGCCGTATCGCCCACATAATCCCGGCTCAGCTTGAACAGGACGGGATCGGCACGCTCCGCAATCGCCGACCGCACGGTCGAAGACTTCACGGCGTCTAGCGCCAGGTCCCCGGTCAGCGCCGCCAGCGCCCAGCCGCCATCCGCGCCCGGCGCATCGGCCAGATACCGCGCGATCAGGGCGATCTTCTCATTGCGCGAACGCGTGAAGGTCAGCCGGTCAACGAGGTATGCAAACGCCTTCACGTCTCATCCTCATCTTCCCTGCCGACCAGCGCCAGAGCGCGCGCCTTCATCTGCCGCGTCTCGCACCAGTGCTTCAGCGCGTCCTCACGTCCGTGCGTGATCCAGGTTTCGCGCGGCGCTATTTCGCTGATCGTCTGCGTCAGCTCATCCCAGTCCGCATGGTCGGAAATGATCAGCGGCAGCTCCACATTGCGCTGCCGGGCGCGCTGGCGAACCCGCATCCAGCCCGACGCCATCGCTGTGACCGGGTCAGGCAGACGCCGGCTCCAGCGGTCGTTCAGCGCCGATGGCGGCGCCATGATGATCTGCCCGCGCAGGTCCTCACGCGCCACGCCGGCAGCCGGGCGCAGATCGCCCAGCGCCACGCCCGCCTCCTCATACAGCGCGCACATCTTCTCGAGCGCGCCATGCAGGTAGATCGGCGCGTCATACCCAGCGACACGAAGTTCCGCGATCACCCGCTGCGCCTTGCCCAGCGCATACGCCCCAATGAGCGCGCATCGCTCCGGCGACTGCGCCAGCGCGTCCAGGAGTTTCGCGATCTCCGAACCCGTGTCCGGATGGCGGAAGACCGGCAGCCCGAACGTCGCCTCCGTGATGAAGACATCGCAGGCCAACGGTTCAAACAGCTCGCACGTCGGATCCGGCCGCCGCTTGTAATCGCCCGACACGACAACCCGCTCGCCCCTGTATTCCAGCAGGATCTGCGCCGACCCCAGCATGCCCGGCCGGATGGAAGCTCACCTCGACATCGCCAACCTTGACCTTCTCGCCATACTTCACCCCCTGCGCTGGGGTCTCGCCGTACCGCAACTGCATGATGTTCAGCGTATCCGGCGTCGCCATCACCCGCCCGTGGCCGCCACGCGCATGATCGGCATGTCCGTGGGTGACAAGCGCATGTTCCCGCGCGACGGAAGGGTCCACCCAGACCCCCGCCGGCGCCACGTAGATTCCAGTCGGTTCGGGGACGATCCAGTCAGCCATCGCTAAGATATAAGTGCAGCGCGCGGTTCGTAGATTTGGGCGCCTGCCGCGTGCAGTTCTCTCGTCCGTTTCGCCGGTCATCCGAAGGTATGAGGGCCCTTCGCCACAGACGTTAATGCGAAAATCCCCGGTTTTGCTGCTTCCCGCCGTGATCAGGCGCAAATCGGCGTAAACGCGGCGCTCGAAATTGGCCGATTCGCCTTCGGCCCGGAGAAATTCCTATTAGCAACTGTGTTGTCCTGTCGCACATGAAGACGGAGGACATTCACGTGACCCGACTCGGAACGCTCAAATCAACCACTTTCATTTGTCTCTCAGCAGCCGCATTGCTCGCCATCAGCGGCTGCCAGCATGCAACCCGGCTGACCGTCGCTGACGCCGGCGGCGGGGCGGCATCGATACGGAGGCGGCGCTGGCGGTGGAGACGGCGGCGGCGATGGATCCGGCGGCGGATCTGGCGGCGGCGATCCGGAGGAGGAAACGGTGACGGAAACGGCGGCGGCGGTGGAACCGGCGGTGGCGGCGGAACCGATGGCGGTGACGGCGGCGGAACCGGCGGAGGAACCGGAGGTGAAGACGACGACGATCAACCTGGCAGCGGCGGCGGCGGCGGCGGCGGCGGCGGCGGCGGCGGCGGCGGCGGAAACGATGATGATGACGGCGGCGGGTCCACCCCTGCGTCCTACCCCGGCGGCATTGAGGAACTGACGGAACTGCTCGCCGGCTCAGGCGGCGCGCTCCTCTACAGCTCAGGCAACACCATCGCCAGTCCTCACCTCAGCCGGCTCGGCGCTGCGCTCCGCGACGACGGTCTCGGGTCTCTGCCAGTGGGCGAACGGTTCGCCTCCGGCATGGTGCAGGCGGCGGACACAACCACGGCGCCTGTCGGCAAGCTGACGATCACTAACCAACTGGTCCTCGGCAGCGGCGATCCCGGCAGTGCGCAGCTCGCAGGCATCGCGATGGCGTCCTCATCATCCGCGCAGGGAACCCTCGCGTCGGTCAATGTGGCGAACGCCGACAACGCAGGTGTGTCCGCCAGCCTGGCCGGCGGCGATCTGGCCAGCGTATCGGCGCTCCCTGCGGGTGTATCCGGCAGCCAGAACCTCGACTCGCTGCTCAGCGCAAATCTCGGCGGTGAGACGCTGGTGAGCGGCGGTGACAACGCCGCGGTCAACCTCGATGTCCTCCCCGACGGCGCCGCGGGCATCGCAAGTCTCAGCGATGCAGCCGACGTCAACGCGCTCCTCGCGCCGGTTGATAGCGGACATCTGGCCCCGGTGACCGGCAAGGCGCAGACCGTGATCGATGGCGCGTCCCACCTCGCCGGCGAACTGGGCGGCAGTGCGCCCTCGACCGATCCGCTCGCCGGGCTCGTTGGCGACAGCCAGGGCCAGGTCGCGGTGACAGCGCTCGACGCGCCGCTCCTTGGCGACGAGCGCCTCTCAGCTGATCGGCGTCGCGGCGGCCTCCCCCCATGACGACGCCGGCACGCTGGCCTCGATCAACGCCCTCAATTCCGGCGGGGCGGCCGCCTCCCTGGATATCGCCGGCGGCGACATCGCATCTATCGCGCTTCTGCCGGATGCGGGCGCAGCCGACCTCTCCGGATCGCTGTCCGGACTTGGCCAGGACCCGGCCCAGAGCCTCGAAGGCCTGACCGGCGACCTGACCAGTGATCTGACCAGCGACCTGACCAGCGGCCTCGTCGAAACCGATATCTCCGGACCCGTCACGATCGGCGAAGGACTGGAAGGACTAGGCGGCGGCCTCTTCCGCTAACCGCAGCCTCCGGCTCCCCTGACCCGACTTCAGGGGAGCCGGATCGCGCGGCGCCTCCCCCTCCCCCGGTATCGCCTCACACCTCACCATAAAAAGAAACAGTGAGCCAGACAGATGCTTTTCTCCCCTCGCAGCATTGCGACCATCGTCGCATGCAACGCCTTCGGCCTGGCGTTGCTCTCTCCCGCCACAGCGCAGATCGTCACCGAGACGGTGCAGCCCGATCGGCTCGACGAAGCGCCGCTCCCGTCAACAGGGCGTGACGCCCCGACCGCCCCAATCGCCTCCACGCGCATCGAAGCCGCCCCCAGACGGCTCAGGATACGATCACAACGATCAGCGTCCTCGGATCCAGCCTCTCGAGGCCACTTTCGCGGATGCAATCGCCCCTTTATCGGCGCGCCGCTTGACGCCGGCGAGCTGCGGAAGCTCGCGGACGCTGTCTCCGCTGTCTACGCCGATACCGACATCGCGCTCTATACGATCCTCGTGCCGCAACAGGACTTCAGCGGCGGCGAAGTGAAGCTCGCCGCAATCGAGAACCACATCGACGAGGTCATTCTCAGCGACACCGAAGGCAGGTCCGAACTCACCCGGTCCTACGCCGCAGCCATGGCGGCCGCCCGCCCGCTCACCCGCTCCGCGCTCGAGCGCTACCTCATCCTGATGAATGCGATCCCCGGCGCGAAAACAACGCCGCGCGTCCTGACTGGCGATCGGGTCAACACCGTCAAGGTCGCCCTCGACACCAAGAAAGAACCAATCGAATCCGAACTGGCGATCACCACCCGCGGCGCGGCGCGTCTCGGGCGCATCCAGCTGAAAGGCTCGCTCTATCTCAACGGCTGGAGCCACGAGGGCGCACAGACCCGCCTGACCGTCGCCAGCTCGTCAGACTTCGAACGCTACCTGTCCGCATCAGCTGGCCATTCGCACACCTTCGGCCCCTCCGGAACGACACTCTCCGGCACAATCGGATACGTCCGTACACGTCCTGAAGGATTTGCAGCTGACGGTGACGCGGTGATCGCCGGCGTCCAGACAACCATACCGGTCGTCAGGACAATGCGTCGCCAGGTCACGCTCGGCTTGGGCATGGACGGTGTCGACAGCGAGAACGCTCTCTTCGGTCAGGTGGTATCCAACGACTCGACACGGGTGGTCCGCGCATCGGTTCAGGCCTCCAACAAGGTTGGCAAGACCACCCTCGCCGGCGGCGCATCCTTCAGCCAGGGCCTTGATGCGCTCGGCGCCGACATCACCAACAAGACCTTCGCTTCCGCCCGCTTCACCAAGGTCTCCGCCAACGCGGTGGCGACACGGCCGGTCGGCGACGACTGGCGCGTCACGATGTCGGCCAAGGCGCAGTATTCCCGCAACCGCCTCCCCGGTTCCGAACTGGTCAGCTTCGGCGGCGACCGCTTTGGCCGCGCCTTCGAGACCGGCGCCGTATCCGGCGACAGCGGCATTGCAGCCGCCGTCGAGATGGCGCGCACGCTGCGCGGCGAGACCCGGTTCGTGAAGGGCAGCGAGCTCTACGCCTTCGCCGATCGTGGCCAGACCTGGTTCACCGACCGCCCCGGCCTCGCCCTGCCAGACCGCGGCTTTGCATCGGCCGGCGCCGGCCTCCGCATCCGCCTTTCCGAGAAATCCCATCTGAACATCGAAGCGGCGAGACCGATCGACATCCCTGGCGACGAGCCGCGACAGGACGACTGGCGCCTGGCGTTCAGCGTGCGCTCGAGCTTCTAGCCGGCGTACGTACGCTAGCGTTTTCGCGAACCGAACATCCCGCGGAAGATGTACTTGGCCGCTTCGCGGGTTGCCGTCCGGATGAAGGTGTCGGTCGCCTTCTCGGTCGAGGACTTACGCCGCGAGGTGCGCCGCGTCGTCGGCGCCTTCTTGCGGGCCTTGGCCTTGCGGGCGGCTTCCTTCTCTTCCTTCTTCTTGAGGTCCGCCGCTTCCTTGGCGGCCTGCTCCTCACGCTCTTCCAGAAGTTCGTAGGCGGATTCCCGGTCGATCACCGTGTCATACTTGCCGATCAGCGGCGATCCGGCCTGGCATGCCGCCCGCTCCAGCTTCTTGGCCGGCCCCATGCGGGACGACGGCGGGCGGATCAGCGTCCGCTGCACAACGGTCGGCCGGCCCTTCGCATCCAGCGTCGACACTAGCGCCTCGCCCGTGCCGAGGTCTGTGATCGCCTCTTGCGTATCGAAGGCCGGGTTGGGCCGGAACGAATCCGACGCCGCCTTGACCGCCTTGCGCTCGGTCGGCGTATAGGCGCGCAACGCATGCTGGATGCGCGTGCCAAGCTGCGCCAGCACGCTGTCCGGCAGGTCGCGCGGGTTCTGCGTCACGAAAAACACGCCAACACCCTTCGACCGGATCAGCCGCACAACCTGCTCGATCTTGTCGACCAGCGCCTTGGGCGCATCGTCGAACAAGAGGTGCGCTTCATCGAAGAAGAACACCAGCTTGGGCTTCTCCGGATCGCCCACCTCCGGCATCTGCTCGAACAGCTCCGCCAGCAGCCACAACAGGAACGTCGAATATAGCCGCGGCGAGTTGATCAGCTTGGTCGCATCCAGAAGGTTGATGTATCCGCGCCCGTCCTCGGTCGTCCGCATGAAGTCCGACAGCTCAAGCGCCGGTTCGCCAAAGAAGATCTCGCCCCCTTCCCGCTCCAGCATCAGCAGCGAGCGCTGCACGGCGCCGATCGATGCCGACGACACATTGCCGTAGGTCTGGCGGATCTCGCCGGCGATCTGCGCGATGTGCGTCAGCAGCGATCTGAGATCCTTGAAGTCGAGCAGCAACAGGCCGTTGTCGTCGGCATACTCGAACGCGATCGTCAGCACGCCTTCCTGCGTTTCGTTGAGGTCCAGCATCCGCGCCAGAAGCTGCGGCCCCATCTCGGAAGTGGTGGTCCGGATGGGATGCCCGGTCTTGGCGTAGAGGTCCCAGAAAATGCAGGCGCCGCCTTGTAGGCCAGCTCGCCCATCCCGATCGTCTCCGCGCGCGAGACGAGCTTGGGATGCAGCTTGTTTTCCGCGTTCCCGGGCTGCGAGATGCCCGACAGATCGCCCTTCACATCGGCGCAGAACACCGGAACGCCCGCATCCGAAAACTGCTGCGCCATGATCTGCAGCGTCACGGTCTTGCCGGTGCCCGTCGCCCCCGCGACAAGCCCGTGCCGGTTCGCCTTGCCCAGCAACAGGCTTTGCGCTGCGCTGTAACCCTCGCCGCCGCCGCCAAGGAAGATGCTCGGCAAAGTTTCGTCGCTCATGGGATCCCTTCAGTCTCGAACCGCTTCGTCGGCGCTGCATGTCGCTTTACGCGCAAGGTGATGGGCCTGCTTCCCCCCAAAACCCTGACGGGAACCTAACGTCACACCTGAGCGCCCACTCTAGGGGGGCTGCGGTCAACTTGCCAGCCGCCGCACCGTATCGCGCGACCGCTTTTCTTGCGCACCGCACAGGGCTAATCCTGTCGAGATGGAGCCCACAGACCCCAAACCCGAAACGCGCGCCCGCTATTTCATCACCGCAGGCGTCTGGATCATTGCAGTCACCGCGATCGGCTACGTGCTCCACCAGGGTTCGGAGATCCTGACGCCGTTTGCGCTCGCCGTATTCGTCTGGCTCGTCATGGAAGGGTTCGCGGGCGCGATTCGGAACCGAATTCCGGTCGTTCCGGTCGTGCTGGCGCACGCCATTTCGATCCTCGTGGTGCTCGGCGGCGTCATCGGTTTCGTCGCCATTCTGCGCGGCGCCGTCGAAGGCTTCGCCGAGAACGCCGACGTCTACGAAGTCCGGATCAACGAGATCATCTCGGATGTTTACGCCATGCTGCGCCTGCAGGATGCGCCGACCCTGTCACAGCTGTTCTATTCCGACGCCACCGCCCGCTTCATCGAACCGGTCCTGTCCACCGCCCGCTCGCTGGCAGCCAACCTCGTCCTGATGGTGATCTACATCGCCTTCCTCTACATCTCCTCGACCACCTTCTCGAACAAGCTCGATGGCGTCTTCACTAGGAAGGAAGAACGCGCACAAGCCAACATGATGGGCGATGCGGTGCGCTCCGCGATGGAGGAATACCTCTCCGTGCAGACCGTCCTCAGCCTGATCATCACCGCACTGACCTACGCGACCTTACTGGTCATGGGCCTCGACAACGCCCTGTTCTGGTCGGTCGTTATCTTCATCCTCAACTACATCCCGACCATCGGATCGATCTTCGCGGCCGCGCTTCCGGCCCTGTTCGCGATCGCCCAGCCGGAATGGCCCGGCTACATGCCCGCAGACCCGCTCTTCAGCGCCCTCGCCGTCCTGGCCGGGGTCAGCGCCTGGCAGTTCATCATCGGAAACTTTCTCGGCCCGCGCATGATGGGCAAGAGCCTCAATCTCGACCCCCTGGCGGTGCTGCTCTCGCTCGCCATCTGGGGCGCGATCTGGGGCATTCCCGGCATGTTCCTCTCCGCGCCGCTCACTGTCCTCCTGATGATCGTACTCGCCCACACCCCGGGCGCCCGCTGGATCGCCGTCATACTCTCCGACGACGGCAACCCGGCCGGTCGGCCAAAGACGGCGGAAACAGGGCGATCAACAGCTATTGGGGACAACCGGCCAACTAATTAGGGCTCTCCCATTGCGCGAAATGGCCCCGACACGCATATGTTAATCTCCAGGGGCGGGGCATTCCGTGATCCTGGGCAGGTGTCGCGTGCGTCCCCCACCCAGCTAACGCGTCATCCTGAGGTCCGCAGAACACGTCCCCGTTTGGCGGATCGCACGGAGCCCCAAATCGCTTACCGCCCGCCCCCACCATTTCGATTGTCCAGCCAGATATCGTTCTGGATCAACCACCTTGCGACCCGGTACGCTCCGGTCTAGCTAGCTTTCTGTACGAGGAGCGGATTCCGAATTCACGCTGATGGGCACCGACGAACTCGCATTCTCGCAGGAAGACTTTCTCGCCGCCGCCGAGCGCATTGCACCGACGCGCCGCGACCGCCCAGGCGTCAACGCCCTTTCCAAATACCTTGAGCAATACCGCGCCGACGCCTTCGCCGAGGATTTCGCGGCGCTGACAACCGAAGACGCCGTCTGCCTCGCATTCGACCTCTGGGAGTTCTCGCGCGAGCAGCAGGACAAGGACAAGCGCGCCATCCGCGTGCGCGCGGCCCACGGCCACGACGACCGCCCCCTCAAGACCACCGTAGCGGAAATCGTCGGCCCCGACATGGCCTTCCTCGTCGACAGCGCCATCATCGCCTGCCAGTCCGCCCGCATCGAAATCCGCGCAGTGCTGCACCCGGTGATGGCTGCCGGCGACGCCATGCGCTCGATGATCCAGATCCACTTGCAACCGCTCCATCCCGAGCAGATGGCGGACCTCGAACGCCGACTGGCCGACACCTATGCCGACGTCGGCCACGTCAACCTCGACCATGACGCGATGCGCGGAAAGATGCTCGAATGCGTCGAGTCGCTCGCCGATCTCGACGAGAGCCCCGATCGCTCTGCCGATGAGATCGCCGAGGCCAGCGAGTTCCTCAACTGGCTCGCGGGCGACAACTTCACGTTCCTCGGCGCCCGCGACTACACCTACGCGCCGGAGACGCCCGTCGGGGCGCCCAGCTTTGATCCCGAATCCGGCCTCGGCATCCTCCGCGATCCGGCCCGTCGCATCCTCAACCGCTCTTCACAGCCGACCCGCACAACCTCGGCCATCCTCGAACACCTATCCGAGCCCGCTCCGGTCACCGTGGCCAAGGCGAGCTTCATTTCGACCGTCCACCGCCGCGTCCACGCAGACTATGTCGGCGTGAAGCGCTTCGACGATCGTGGCGTCGCCTGCGGCGAAACCCGCTTCGTCGGCCTGTTCACGTCAGACGCCTACACCCGCGACGCCGGCGAGGTGCCTCTCATCCGCCGCAAGATCGCGCGCGTGAAGGAGCGCTTCTCACGCGGCTCGCGCTTCTCGACCCGTCGCCTCGATGCGGTGCTCAAGACCTTTCCGCGCGACGAACTCTTCCAGGCGACCGAAGACGATCTCGCACGCATCGCGGTCGGCGTCCTCAACCTTCAGATCCGCCCGCGCACCCGCCTCTTCATCCGCCGCGACCCGTTCGACCGCTACGTCTCCGCCCTGCTCTACACGCCGCGCGACAATTACAATTCCGACTTGCGGCAGCGCGCGCACACCATCATTGCGGACGCCTTTGAAGGCCGCACCTCCGCCTACTATCCAAGCTTCGGCGACGGCCCGCTGGCGCGCATCCACCTGATCGTCGGCCTGAACCCGGGCCATCCCGAACCCGACGAGGATGTGCTCGACCTCCAGATGCGCCAGCTGTTCGAGACATGGGAGGGCGCTGTCGCCCGCATCGCCCATTCAACCGGCGCCGATCCTTCGCTGATCGACGGCGTCAGCGTCACGGCCGCCTATCGCGAAGCGTTCGATCCCGAAGAAGGGCTCGCCGACATCCTCGCCATCAACTCGCTCCCAGATGACAAGGCGCTGTCGACGCGCGTCTGGGGACCGGAACTCGAATCCGGCGTCTCGCGGCTCAAAATCTATCACCGCGACAAGGCGCTGCATCTGGCCGAGATCGTGCCGGTTCTCGAACGCATGGGCGTCCACGCCCACTACGAAGTCGCCTACCCGATCGGCTTTCCGGCCCCCGAGGACGGCGCCGCCGCGACCGTCTTCGTCCACGACATCCTGCTCGACCGCCCCGCAGGCCAGGCGCGCCCGGCCGCCAATTTCGAGCAGGCCTTCGAAGCCGTCTGGTCGCGCCGCACCGAGAACGACAACTTCAACAGCCTTGTCATCGCGCTCGGCATCGACTGGCGCCACGCCGCGCTGCTGCGCACGCTCTGCCGCTACCGCAGCCAGTCCGGCCTTGATCCGACCGAACTGACGCAGGTCGACGCCATGCGGAACCATCCGCAGATCATGGCCGACATGCTCAAGATGTTCGAGACCAAGTTCGATCCAACCCTGTCCGACCCGATCGACGTCAGGCGCGGCCATGTCGAGCTGTTGTCGGCGGACATCCTCAAGCGCCTCGAAGCTGTCCCCTCGCTGGACGAGGACCGCGTCCTGCGGCGCCTGCACAACCTCATCCTCGCAATCCAGCGCACCAACTTCTACCTCGCCGAAGCGCCCGACGACCACGACCGCCACATCTCGATCAAGATCGACAGCGCAAAGGCGACGCCGCTGCCTGCGCCGATCCCCTACCGCGAGATCTTCGTCTGGTCGCCTGAAGTCGAGGGCCTGCACCTGCGGTTCGGCCCGATTGCGCGCGGCGGCCTGCGCTGGTCGGACCGGCGCGAAGACTACCGCGCCGAAGTGCTCGGACTGGTCAAGGCGCAGCAGGTAAAGAACGCGGTGATCGTGCCCGTCGGCGCCAAGGGTTGCTTCTACCCCAAGACCATCCCCGCCGACGCCTCGCGCGAGCAGACCTTCGAGATCGGCACCAGCGCCTACAAGACCTTTATCTCCGCTCTGCTCCAGCTCACCGACAATCTCGTCGACGGCGAAGCGGTACGGCCCGAGCGGCTGATCGCATGGGACGGCGACGATCCCTACCTCGTCGTCGCAGCCGACAAGGGCACCGCAACCTTCTCCGACACCGCCAACGCCATCTCGCAGGATGCCGGCTTCTGGCTCGACGACGCCTTCGCATCGGGCGGCTCGGCCGGATACGATCACAAGAAGATGGGCATCACCGCGCGCGGCGCCTGGGAAGCCGTAAAGCGCCACTTCCGCGAGATGGGACGCGATACGCAGTCAGAAGCCTTCGATGTAATCGGTATCGGCGACATGTCGGGCGACGTCTTCGGCAACGGCATGCTGCTGTCGAAACACATCCGCCTGCGCGCCGCCTTCGACCATCGCCACATCTTCCTCGACCCCTCGCCCTCCGATCTCGAAGCGACATGGAACGAGCGCAAACGCCTGTTCGACATGGGCCGCTCCTCGTGGGCCGACTATGAGAAGGACCTGATCTCCAAGGGCGGCGGCGTCTTCGAGCGCTCGGTGAAGTCAATCCCGCTCAGCGCCGAAATCCAGGAGATGATCGGTCAGGAGGCGGAGAGCATGTCTCCGGCGGAACTGATCAACGCCCTGCTCAAATCGGAAACCGACCTCCTCTGGTTCGGCGGCGTCGGCGCATACATAAAGTCCTCGCGCGAAAGCAACGCCGACGTTTCGGACAAGGCCAACGACGCCATCCGGGTCAGCGCCAACCAGGTGCGCGCCAAGGTGATCGGCGAAGGCGCCAATCTCGGCGTCACGCAGGCGGGCCGCATCGAGTTCGCGCGCCGCGGCGGGCGCATCAATACCGACGCCATCGACAACTCGGCCGGCGTCGACAGCTCCGACCGCGAGGTCAACATCAAGATCCTGCTCAAGGAAGCGATCAACAACGAGACGATCCGTCGGGAGGACCGCAACGACCTCTTGGAATCCATGACCGCCGACGTGGCGCAGCTCGTGCTCCAGAACAATTACGACCAGACCGGCGCCCTCAGCGCCTGGGAGCATTCGGCGGCGGCCGATCTCGACAGCCACGAAAGGCTGATCGAACAGCTCGAATCTTCAGGCAAGCTCGACCGCGACGTCGAAGGCCTGCCCTCGACCGAAGACTTCCGCGCCCTGCGCGACAGCGGTCAGGGCCTCACACGGCCCGAACTCGCCATCCTGATGGCCTACGCAAAGCTCGATCTCTACGCCCGCATCGTCGACTCCGACGCGCCCGACGACCCCGCGCTGGAATCCCTGTTGCGCGATTACTTCCCGCCGGCCCTCTCCAGGATGAACAAGGCGCTCGACAGCCACCGCCTGCGCCGGGAAATCATCGCAACGCGCCTGTCCAATCGCATGGTCAATCTCACCGGCCCCACCTACGCGGCGGAAAAGTGCGCCGCCGGGGCGGACGCCGGCCGCGTCGCCCGCGCGTTCGAATGCGCGCTCGAGATCTTCGGCCTCGGGAACATCTACGACCGCATCAATGAACTCGATGCAGACCGCATGGCCGATGCGCAGATTCTGATGGCCTCAGAGACATCCGAGAACCTGAGACTCATCGCCGGCGCGCTCGCCGACGATCGCAGCCTCCTCGATGGCGAAGGCGCCGGCGCGCTCATCGAACGCTACCGCGACGCCACGCGCGAGCTTCAGTCCATCCTGCCCGAAGCGCTCTCGCCGCTGGTGCGCAGCCGGGTCGAGGCCCGAGCCGAGCGTTACACAGAGGCCGGCGCGCCGGTCGACCTCGCGCGCGACGTCGCCTTCATCCGCGCCAATGCATCCGCCCGGGAAACCATCGAGATCGCCCGCCGCACCGGCTGGCCGCTAAGGGCGGTCGCGCTGATGCAGCATCAGGTCGGCCGCCAGCTGGGACTGGACCAGATGCGCGCCGCCGCCCGCGACCTGTCGCCGAACGATCCATGGGAGCGCATCGCGCTGAACGGCGTCGCCGACGACCTGCCCCGCCAGCAGATCAAGCTGGTCAACGCCGCCATCGACACAGCCGGCCGCAACGGCGTCAAACCCGAAAAACTGGAAGCGGCGGGCGCCGCTGCCGCCGTACACGCCGGATTGCGCCAAATCGCACCTTTGCAGAGCGGCTGACGCAACCTGCAGGATCATTTGAGAGTTCCGGCATGTGGTCGCTGGCGAAACTGGTTCTCTTGGGCGATGCTGTGCGCGATTTCGTAGCTGTGTGCAGCCGAACTCCTGGCAGCGCGCCCAGCCTCTGAACAGAAAGATAGTGAGGAAACATTGGTGCTCGACCGCGCCCTCACCTTCAGGGACGCCCGCGAGAACGACGCTGTCGACGTCGCCGAGATCGGCCGCGACACGTTCATCGAGACGTTCGGGCACCTCTATCCGCCTCACGACCTGAAAACCTACCTCGACGACGCCTTCGCCATTGAAACCATCCGCGCCGAAATCCTCGACCCCCAGATCGAGGTTCGGATCGCCTTCGCAGGCAAGCGCATCGTCGCCTACACCAAGATCGGTCCGTGCAAGCTGCCGATCGACACCGGCGCCGACCCAGCCCTCGAACTCCACCGCATCTACGTCTATCGCGCCCGCCAGGGCGTCGGCGTCGGACGCATCCTCCTGAACTGGGCGATCGAACGCGCACGGCAACGCGGCGCCGCCCAGCTCCTCCTTGGCGTCTTCTCCAAGAACGAGCGCGCGATCGCCGTCTACGAAAACCGCGGCTTTGAGAAGGTCGGCGAGTACAAGTTCCCCGTCGGCGAGACCATGGACGACGAAATCATCATGAGGCTTGATCTCTCGACCGAGCGTTGACCCCCAGTCCCACCTCAAATCCCCCACTCACCCCGCTTAACCTCCAACCCACAACCGGCTAAAGCAGGATTCGCTAGGGAGTTGTTCGAATGCAGGAAATTGCAGCGCTACTGAACGATCCGGCCGCCTGGGCCGCACTCATCACGCTGATCGTCATGGAAGTCGTGCTCGGCATCGACAACCTTATTTTCATTTCCGTTTTGACCAACAAGCTGCCGGAAGCGCAACGCGCCAACGCGCGCCGCATCGGCATCAGCCTCGCACTGATCATGCGCCTGGTATTGCTTGGAACCATCACCTTCATCATCGGCCTCACCGCGCCCGTATTCGACCTCGGCCTCACCGGCTCGCCCGACTCCCATGGCAATCCGGCGTTCGAGACCGAGTTCTCCTGGCGCGATATCATCCTGATCACGGGCGGCTTGTTCCTCGTCTGGAAGGCCACCACCGAAATCCACCACTCGATGGAGCCGGACAAGCACGAGGGCGCACCGCGCGTCGGCCGCGCCAGCCTCAACTTCGGCGCCGCCCTGGTGCAGATCATCCTGCTCGACCTCGTCTTCTCGATCGACTCGATCCTCACGGCGGTCGGCATGACCGACCACCTGCCGATCATGGTGGTTGCGGTCATCTTCGCGGTCGGCGTGATGATGATCTCGGCCGGCCCGCTGGCCCGCTTCATCGAGCAGAACCCCACGATCGTGATGCTGGCCCTCAGCTTCCTCCTGATGATCGGCATGGTGCTGATCGCCGACGGCTTCGGCATCCATGTGCCGAAAGGCTACGTCTACGCGGCGATGGCGTTCTCGGGCTTCGTGGAAATGCTCAACATGCTGGCACGTCGCGGCAAGTCGAAACCGGCGGCCGTCGAAACCGCCAGCCACTAGCGCTCGCCCTGCAGGGGACGAGGACAGCTGTCATAACCCATGTTTGTCCCGGATTGCGCCGTCTGACCGCCGCAATCCGGGCGGCACCTTGTCCTCTCACGCTTATCAGGGAGGACGAACGTGAAACACATCCAGACAGCCATCGCATCGGTGCTGGCCGCGGCGACCGCCGCCACGGCCACAGCGGAAGCCCCGCGGACCACAGACGCCTCGATCCACTCCTACATCCTGCTCGACCGGACCGGATCGATGTCGTCGATGTGGGCCGAAGCTCTGTCATCGGTGAACGCCTACGCCGCAGGCCTCGCCTCGCTTGAAGGCGGCCCCGCCGTTGACGCCGACGTCACGCTCGCAGTGTTCGACGCGCAGGAAGGCCTGCAGTTCGACGTCATCCGCGACAATGTCGACGCCACGAAATGGCGCAACGTCACCGACGCCGACGCCAGCCCGCGCGGCATGACCCCGCTCTACGACGCCATCGGCCGCATCGTCTCGGTCGCCGAAACCGACCGCCCCAACAAGGCGGTCCTCGTCATCATGACTGACGGTCTCGAAAACGCCAGCCGCGAACTCACCCGCGAAGGCGCCAAGGCCGCGCTCGACCGCGCGCGCGAAAAGGGCTGGGAGATCGTATTTCTCGGCGCCGAATTCTCGAACTTCGACGACGCCGAAGGCGTCGGCCAGACGTCATCGCGCAACATGGCCGTCTCGAAGGAGCAGCTGACCGAATCCATGGGCCGGCTGGCCGACAAGTCCAAGGCCTACGCCAACGGTCAGGAAGCCACCATCGAGTGGGATGCCGAAGACCGCGCCGTCGCCCAGGAAGAACAGGTCAAGCAGCGCAACAACAGCCAGCGCTGATTGCAGACTGAAGTTTCCCACCCGAGGACGCGCTAGCGCTCAGCCGCGGCGTCGACCTCGGAGATCGAGACCAGGTATGCGACCAGCGCGTCCGTGGCGATGACGTTGAAATCGAAATTGGGCATGTCCTGATGCCCCATCTTCACGCCGTTGATCAGGTCATCGGTCAACGCGTCGGGATCATAGCCCGCCAGCAGGGTCTTCAGCGGCGGCGCGTCTGGCCGCGGGCTTTGGTCGGCGTCGTCAAGCGCATGACACCCGCCGCACATCGAAACGGCGATGTCCCGCCCTTCCTGAACCTGCGCCGGATCCACCTCAGGCGCTGATGCTGTAGCAACCCCTTCAGCAGCGACCGGCGCGCGCGGCGCTTCCTCGCTCGCCTCGGTGCCGCCGCATGCGCCAGCCAGCGCTGCGGTCACCACAAGTGCAAACAGGGAGGAACAGGCTTTCATGGCCGCATTCTAGCCCCCAACCGGCACTCTGCGAAAGCCCGGCCTACTTCGTGACGTGGGCCGCCCGCTCGACAGCCTCCTCGACCGGATGCACCTCCCCCTCCATGCGCGCGCCCTCCGCCGCCGCCCGGAACTGCCCGGCATGCGCCATGGTCGGGAAATGAATCCTGGAATCGCCCCGCCCCCTCACCGTCAGCCGCCCGTATCCGAAAATGCGCCCGATGATCGATTGGTCGATATGCGACCCCTCGATCGACGACAGGTTCATCTCGTCGACATCGACGTCGAGAATGCCCTTCTTGAGCACGATCCGCCGGTTGGTGACGACGAAATTGGTCGTGTTCAGCCGCACCATCTCCTTGATCCAGATGAACACCCCGATCAGCAGCACGCCGAGGAACAACAGCGCCATCCACGCCCAGAAGTGCTGAAGCCAGTGAAACGCGCCCCGGTAAACGATGACCTCGCCAGGCGCCAATCGCTTGTCGACGTAACTCATCGGCCCGCTTGTCCCCTCTCTGGCTGCGTTGAAACTCAGGGTTAAATCAAGTGAAACGCCGCGCCGCGTCTGAACGTTCCCCTCGCTTTCTTCAGCAATTCCCTGTAGACGCCCCGCAAACAGAGCCGGACGGCGGCCAACTCCCCGGAATTTGCGAGCCTTCACATGTCTATGCGCAATATCGCCATCATCGCCCACGTCGACCACGGCAAGACGACCCTCGTCGACTGCCTACTGAAACAGTCCGGCGTCTTCCGCGAAAACCAGCAGACGACCGAGCGGATGATGGATTCCAACGACCAGGAGCGTGAGCGCGGCATCACCATTCTGGCGAAGGCGACGTCCGTCGTCTGGAAAGACCACCGCATCAACATCGTCGACACCCCCGGACACGCCGATTTCGGCGGCGAAGTCGAGCGCATCCTGAACATGGTCGATGGCGCCATCGTCCTCGTGGACGCTGCGGAAGGCCCGATGCCCCAGACCAAGTTCGTCGTCTCCAAGGCGCTCAAGGTCGGCCTGCGCCCGATCGTCTGCGTCAACAAGATCGACAAGCCGGAAAGCCGCCCCAACGAAGTGATCAACGAGGTCTTCGACCTCTTCGCCAACCTCGACGCCACCGATGAGCAGCTCGATTTCCCGATCATCTACGGATCGGCCAAGAACGGCTGGATGGCCAACGATTACGAGAACCCGACCAAGGACATGGCGGCGCTCTTTGAACTGGTCATCAAGCACGTCCCCGCCCCCGCGGTCGACGACGGCCCGTTCCGCATGATCGCGACCACCATCTCCGCCGACAACTTCCTCGGCCGCATCCTCACCGGCCGCGTCGCCGCCGGCAGCGTGAAGCCCAACCAGCAGATCAAGGTGCTCTCGCGCACCGGCGAACTGATCGAACAGGGCCGCGTCTCGAAAGTCCTCGCCTTCCGCGGTCTCGAGCGGTCGCCGATTGATGAAGGCAAGGCGGGCGACATCGTCTCGATCGCCGGCCTCACCAAGGCCAACGTCGCCGACACGCTGTGCGATCCGTCCGTCACCGAAGCGATGGAAGCCCAGCCGATCGACCCGCCCACCCTGTCGATGGTCTTCCGCGTCAACGATTCACCGCTCGCCGGCACCGAGGGCAAGAAAGTCACTTCGCGCGTCATCTGGGATCGCCTCGTGAAGGAAGCCGAGGGCAACGTCGCCCTCAAGGTCGAGCGCTCCACCGACAGCGAAAGCTTCACCGTCTCCGGCCGCGGCGAACTCCAGCTCGCAGTTCTCATCGAGACCATGCGCCGCGAAGGCTTCGAACTCGGCGTCTCGCGCCCGCGCGTCGTCATGCAGAAGGACGAGACCACCGGCGAGACCCTCGAGCCGATCGAGGAAGTCGTCATCGACGTCGATGACGAGCATTCCGGCGCAGTCGTCCAGAAACTGCAGGAACGCCGCGCCGAACTGATGGACATGCGCCCCTCAGGCACCGGCCGCACGCGCCTCCAATTCCTCGCCCCCACCCGCGGCCTCATCGGCTATCAGGGCGAATTGCTGTCCGACACCCGCGGCACCGGCATCATGAACCGCCTGTTCCACGCCTACGCCCCGCACAAGGGCCACATCCAGGGCCGCCACACCGGCGTTCTGGTCTCCAACGCACAGGGTGAAAGCGTCGCCTTCGCGCTGTGGAACCTCGAAGACCGCGGCCCGATGATGATCGACGCCGGCGTCAAGGTCTACGAAGGCATGATCATCGGCGAGCACACGCGCGGCAACGATCTCGACGTCAACGTCCTCAAGGGCAAGAAGCTCACCAACGTCCGCGCCTCCGGCACAGACGAAGCCGTGCGCCTCACCACCCCGATCCAGATGACGCTGGAAAAGGCCCTCGCCTACATCCAGGACGACGAGCTGGTCGAAGTGACCCCGGAGAACATCCGCCTCCGCAAACTCCACCTCGACCCCAACGACCGCAAACGCCACGCGAAAGCAATGGCGGACGCCTAGCTAACCCCGCTCATCCTTCGGCGCCCCCATCACGATATAGCTCGTGATCGAGGCGACCTGCGGCACCTGGCCGAGATACTCGGTGTGGAACTGCTTGTAGGCGGCGATGTCCTCCGCCTCGACGCGCAGGATGTATTCGATCGTGCCGGTCACATTGTAGCACTCGCGCACCTGCGGCGCCCGCGCCATCGCCTTCTCGAACGCGTCCTGATCCGCCTTGGTGTGCTTCGACAGGCCGACCGTCACATACGCCAGGAACCCGCGCCCCATCGCCGCCGGATCCAGCACCGCGCGATAGCCGGAGATCACGCCGGTCCGTTCCAGCTCCTGCACCCGGCGCAGGCAGGCCGACGGCGACAGGTTGATCCGCGCCGCGAGGTCGACATTGCTCAGCCGCCCGTCGCGCTGCAGCTCATGCAATATCCTGCGGTCAATGTCGTCCAATTTCGTCATTCATTGCAATAATTGCTTCCAACGCCGCATAAACGCAAGCACCTTCACCCAGCGTCAGGCTAAGACTCCCGGCCATGACACAGGACCTGCTCCTCGCGCTGATCGCCTTCGCATTCGTATCCTCGATCACGCCGGGGCCGAACAACCTGATGCTGATGGCATCCGGCACGAACTTCGGCTTCACCCGGACGCTCCCCCACATGCTCGGCGTGGGCCTTGGCTTCACCGGCATGATCGTCCTGCTCGGTCTCGGCATGGTGCAGCTGTTCAACGCCATCCCCGGCTCGATGCTGGCGCTGAAGATCGGCTCTGCCGCCTACCTGCTCTACCTCGCATGGAAGATCGCCAACGCAGCCCCGCCCAAGGGTGACGCCAGCCACGCCAGCGCGGGAAAGCCCTTCACATTCCTCCAGGCCGTGCTCTTCCAGTGGGTGAACCCCAAGGCGTGGACCATGGCCCTCACCGCCATCGGCGCCTACACCATCCCCGAAAACCCGATGGTCTCGCTGCTCATCGTCGCCGGCGTCTTCGGCGCCATCAACCTGCCCTGCGTCTCGTCCTGGACCGTGCTCGGAACCCAGATCCGCAGGCTGCTCAGCCGCCCGCTCCACCTGCGCATCTTCAACGTCACTGCGGCGCTTCTCCGGGTCGCCACGCTCTACCCGATCCTCGCCACAACCATCGACGTGCAATGACGGGAACAATGATCTTACAGCACCTTCACCAGCCAAAGCCTTGAAAAACAGGCCCGGAAATGCCTTTAGACGCGGGGCGCTGAGCAGAAGGCCCGCGCGGCGTGAAACGTTTCCTCGCAATTCTATTCTGGGGCGTCATCCTCTCGGTGGTTGGCGCATTCGCCTACAACTTCTGTGGCTGGATGACCCGCACCGCGAAGGCCCTGCCCAGCTCATCGCGCATCGCGGAATCCACCAGACATTCGACCTCGAAGGCGTCGCAAACGACACCTGCACCGCAACGCGCATCCACGCGCCCACCCACAACTATATCGAGAACACCATCCCCTCGATGCAGGCCTCATTCGACGCCGGCGCCGCGATCGTCGAACTCGACGTCCACCTCACGCCAGATGGCGAGTTCGCCGTCTTCCACGACTGGACGCTCGACTGCCGCACCGACGGCCAGGGCGTAACCGAAGACACCCCCATGCCCACCCTCCGCACGCTCGACGTCGGCTATGGCTACACTGCCGACAACGGCGCCACCTATCCCCTGCGCGGCAAGGGCTTGGGCATGATGCCGACCCTCGGCGAGGTCTTCGCCGCCAATCCCGACCAGAAATTCCTCGTCAACTTCAAGTCCAATCGCGCCGACGAAGGCCAGGCGCTGGTCGACCTGATCGCCGCCCATCCGGAATGGCGCGGCCAGCTCTGGGGCGTCTATGGCGGCGACGCGCCCACCAACACCACGCTCAACGCCGTCCCCGATCTCACCGGCTACACCCGCGACAGCCTGATGACCTGCGCCAGGGACTACATGCTGCTCGGCTGGACCGGCATCGTCCCGGACGCCTGCCGCAACACAACCGTCGCTGTGCCCGCCAACTACGCATGGATGGTCTGGGGCTGGCCGCACAAGTTCACGCGCCGGATGGAAGCGGCCAACACCAACGTCATCCTCCTCGGCGCAATGGAGAACGGCGACATCGGCTCATCCGGCATCGACAGCGTCACGGACCTCAAGCAGGTCCCCGAAGGCTTTGGCGGCTATGTCTGGACCAACCGCATCGAACTGCTCGGCCCGGCCCTCGCCGCAGGCCAGCAACCCGAGCCCGCCCCGCCCCCGGCGCCGCCCGAACCCGTCGAGGTCGAAGAGCCCGCCGCGGAACTGGCCTCGGCATCAGCAGAAGACGCAGAACCCGAAGACCAGCCCGAAGGCCATTACATCGGCGATCCCGACGGCTGCTGATCGAGGATCCGCTGCCGGGCGGTATCCGTTAGCGGATCGCAGGTCTCTTCCGCGGGCGACAAGCCGTCCGCATCGGCCCAGTCGTCATTGTCCCAGCCGACGTAGGCCGCGCACCGGTCCGTCAGCGGCAACCGGATCTTCGGATCGGCAAGCGCTGCAAGCGCTTCGGCCAGCGCCGCCTCGTGCCCCCGGCGGCGAATGAATCGCTGATCACCACATCCCCGTTCGGCGTCTGCACCATCATGCGGATATGCCCATCGCCGCGCAGGGTCTCCACCAGCGGCGCTTCACCCCCGCTCTCCAGCGGCGCCTGGATCAGGAACGTCCACGGCTCATATTCCAGCGCATCGGGCTCCTCGTCCTTCCACGTCGTCCGCGACGCCCCGCCTTCCGTCAGCCCGCTCAGCAACACATTGCCGTCAGCCGACAGCTCGATCTCCACGCCCCGCGCGCCGCTCGGCCATTCCCATCCCTCAATACGAGCCTGCGTCGCCGCCACCACGTCCTCGCGCGGCGCCCCCTCCTCGATTCCCGGCGCGGCGATCACCACCTGCTGCGTCCGCACGCTGGCGAACATCGGCGCAGCTGCGCCATCGCGCACGCGATACTCGATGGTCAGTCGCGACAGCCCGTCGCGATAGGCCCGCAGGTTTCCCTCCCGCTCGCCAACCGATAGCGGCCGGCCCACGCTCCCGGCCTCCCCGCGCGAAGCGAACGATGAAATCCGGATGCGGTCGCCAAACTGTGCGCCGTCCTCCAGCACATCCGCCGTCTCCGCAAACCACGTCGAATAGACAGCGATCCCCGACGCCTCGCCCGCGCCCAGCCCGAAAGCCGACATCGGATCGCACGACGGATTGCGCCTGCAATGCTGCAACAGCGCCGGCCACAGCGCATCCCCAAGCGGATGCCCTTCAGCAACCACGACGGCGGGCGCGCGCACCATCCGCTCGCCCGGCCCATCGCAGGCGCTCGCCATCAGCGCCGCAACGGCCAGAACTCCCGCGCGGACAGGAACGAAACCCTTCAACATCGCTCACACCTTAACGGCGGCTTCGTCATGGCCATAGAGCCAGTCCTGACGGCCGTGCACGATGAACGGCGCCATCCGGTCGGCCAGCCACATCGGGCCATAGGTCGCCAGCTGCCCCAACGCGCGCCGTCTGTGAAAGATGCCCCGGTTTGCCCGCGCACTACGCATCACCTTGCGCGTCCGGCCCTTCCGCCGCGTCTCATAAGCCCCCAGCGCGCCGACATGATCGCCCCGGCGCGCATCCAGGCAATCCGCCAGCGCCCATGCATCCTCGATCGCCATCGCCGCGCCCTGCGCCTGGAAGGGCGGCATCGGATGGCACGCATCGCCCAGCAGCGTCACACGCCCGCGCGACCAGTGCGCCAGAGGCGCGCGGTCAAACAACGCCCACCTGTGACAGCTCGCGCCCGCCGCAATCGTCCGCACCACCGGCTCGGCCCAGCCTTCAAAATCCTTCGCCACCTGCGCCACGTCGCCGGCTTCGCTCCAGCTCTCCGTGCGATGGTCGTCCGCTTCCGTCACACCGACGAAATTCACCTGCTTCCCGCCGCGCAGCGGATAGGTGACTGCATGTTTCCCCGGCCCCACCCAAACCGTCGCCTTCGCCGGATCGAACAGCCCGCCCAGCCCCTCGGCCGGAACCACCATCCGCCAGGCGACGCACCCCGTGAACCGCGCACTGTCATGCGCAATCACCTTCTCCCGCACCTTCGAATGCAGTCCGTCGGCCCCGACCAGAAGGTCGAACCGCTCAACGCCCCCGTTCGACAAGCCGATCCTCACCTGCCCGCCCTCGTCCAGCGCCTCGATCACGCGGGCGCCCAGCGTCAGGCGGGCCCCCGCATCAAACGCAGCCGCCCGCAATACGGAGATAAGGTCAGCCCGGTGCAGGTGGGCATAGCGCGCGCCATAGCGATCCAGCGCGCGCTCTCCCATCGGAATGGAAAAGATCCGGCGCCCGCTCACCCCCAGCCGCATCTCCAGCGCTTCCGGCAGGCTGGCGGCCTCGACCAGTCTGTCCCCGACGCCCAGCGCGTCGAGCACCTTCATGGCGTTCGGGCTCAGCTGGATGCCCGCGCCGACCTCCTCCAGCACCTGCGCCTGCTCGAACACGTTCACTGCAAAGCCGCGCTGCGCCAACGCTATGGCCGCCGTCAGCCCGCCAATGCCCGCGCCCGCAATCGCAACATTCATGAAGCCAGCTCTCACCCGATCCGGTGAGGCTTACCGCACACGATCCAGCATACAAGAGCGCTCTCGCCGACAGCCGCCGACCCGGGCCGGCAGATCAATCTATGCTAGCGCAGTCTCGCATTGATGGCCGCCAGCGCCTTGGCGCCGGGAACGAGATCCGCATCCGACAGCTGGTTGAGCGGCGTCTCGCACGTACGCAGTCGGTCATGCAGATCGCTCGCATCCGGATCGACATAAAGGAGACCCGTCGAGATTTCGCCCGCAGCGGCGCTCTCCTGAACATGGTTGGCAGCCGCGATCCGGTCCGTCGGATCGTAGTCCTCGCCCAGCTTCCGAAGCCGCAGCACAGACCCGTCATGCTGCGTCACTTCCCGAAGCTCGCCCGGCTCGTACTCAGCCGTGATGGCCGCCTGCCCGGTGATCACATCCAGCCGGTTCACCGCCTCGTTGTGCTCGCGCACATAGTCATAGCTCTTCGTCGACCCGTCATGGTTGTTGAACGCCACACACGGGCTGATCACGTCGAGAAACGCAGGACCGTGATGGCGCAGCGCGCCCTTGATCAGCGGCACCAGCTGGCCCTTGTCGCCCGAAAAGCTGCGCGCCACGTAAGTCGCCCCCAGCTGAAGCGCCAGCGCCACGAGGTCGATCCCGGATTCGGTATTCTCGACACCCTTCTTCGACTTCGAACCCTTGTCCGACGTCGCCGAGAACTGTCCCTTTGTCAGGCCATAAACGCCATTGTTCTCGACGATATAGGTCATGTTCACGCCGCGCCGCATCGAATGCGCGAACTGCCCCAGACCGATGGAAGCAGAATCCCCATCGCCCGACACGCCCAGATAGATCAGGTCCCGGTTGGCGAGGTTTGCGCCCGTCAGCACAGACGGCATCCGGCCGTGCACCGTGTTGAACCCGTGGCTCTGTCCAAGGAAATAATCCGGCGTCTTCGACGAACAGCCGATGCCGGACATCTTTGCAAGCCGGTGCGGTTCAACCTCCAGCTCGAACGCCGCCTGGATGATCGCCGCACTGATCGAATCGTGCCCGCACCCGGCGCACAGGGTCGACACTTTGCCCTCATAATCCCGGCGCGTCAGGCCGAGCGCGTTGGTCTTTAACGCCGGATGGTGCATGCGCGGTTTGAGAATGTAGGTCATTTCGCCATCTCCGCGCTGGCCTTCACCGGTTTCAACTGCTGCCCGATCGCCTCGATCAGGAACCGCGCCGTGATCGGCGTGCCGTCAAAATGCAGCACCTTCGTCAGGCGCTTGGGATCAATCTCACCCTCATTCATGATCAGCGTCCGCAACTGCGCATCGCGGTTCTGCTCGACCACGAACACCTGCTCGTGCGCCCGGATGAAATCATAGACCTCGTCGGAGAACGGAAACCCGCGCACCCGCATCGCATCGATGTTCTGCCCGCGCGCCTCCAGCGTCTCCAGCGCCTCGTCCATCGCCGGCGCCGTCGATCCGTAATAGATCACGCCCGTCTTGGTTTTCTTCTTCGCTTTCCGCACGACAGGCGCCGGCACCAGCTTCGCCGCCGTCCCGAACTTCAGGAGCAGCCGCTCCATGTTGTCGCGATAATCGACGCCCTTTTCCGAATAGCCCGCCATCCGGTTGCGCGACGTGCCGCGCGTGAAGAACGCGCCTTTCTCCGGATGTGTGCCCGGATAGGTCCGGTACGGAATGCCGTCGCCATCGAGGTCAGTATAGCGCCCGAAGCTCGCCCCCGCCTCCAGGTCCTCAGCGGACATCACCTTGCCGCGATCCAGCGTCCGCTTCTCATCCCACTTGAACGGCTCGACCAGCCATTCCTGCATCCCGATATCGAGATCAAGCATCACGAATACGGTCGTCTGCAGCCGGTCGGCGAGATCGAACGCCTGCGCGCCCATCTCGAAGCACTCGCCGGGATCAGCCGGCAAAAGCATCACGTGCTTGGTGTCGCCATGGCTCGCATACGCCGCCAGCAACAGGTCCGATTGCTGCGTCCGCGTCGGCATCCCCGTCGACGGCCCGCCCCGCTGCACATCGAAGATCACCGCCGGGATTTCCGCAAAGTACGACAGCCCGATGAACTCGTTCATCAGCGAAATGCCCGGCCCGGACGTACACGTGAACGAGCGGGCGCCATTCCACCCCGCCCCGACCACGATCCCGATCGAGGCGATCTCGTCCTCGCCCTGAACGATCGCGTACTTCGCCTTGCCGTCCTCCGACGTGCGCAGCTTCTTGCAGTGCGCCGTGAACGCCTCGGCCAGCGACGTGGACGGCGTGATCGGATACCAGGCGCAAACCGTCGCCCCGCCATAGACCGCACCCAGCGCGGCTGCGTCATTGCCTTCGACAAAGATCCGGTCGCCGACCGCATCCGCGCGCCGCAATTGAAGACCGATCGGCTCCAGATGCTCGCGCGCCCAGTCACGACCCAGATTGAAGGCCTGCAGGTTGGCGTCGATCAGCTTGGGCTTGGAGGCAAACGTCTCCTTCAGCACCGCCTCGACCACCTCGGGCTCGATATTGATGAGGTACGAAAGCGCCCCGACATAGGCGATGTTCTTGAACAGCTGGCGCTCGCGCGGAACCTTGTAGGCCTCGTTGCAGATCGCCGTCAGCGGTACGCCGATGATGTTGATGTCCTCGCGAAACTTCGACGGCGGCATCGGCTTGGTGGAATCGTAGAACAGATACCCGCCCGGAACGATCTCCTGCAGGTCGTCGTCCCAGGTCTGCGGGTTCAGCGCCACGGCGAGATCGACGCCCCCGCGCCGCCCCAGATGCCCGGCCTCGGTCACCCGCACCTCATACCAGGTCGGCAGGCCCTGAATGTTGGAAGGAAAGATGTTCCGCGCCGACACCGGCACGCCCATCCGGATGATCGTCTTGGCGAACAGCCCGTTGGCCGAAGCCGACCCCGACCCGTTCACGTTCGCAAACTTCACAACGAAGTCGTTGATTGCGCTAAGCTTGTCCATGTCGGTGAACTACCCGGCCCGCCCGCAGGACCCGGCCTGCGCAATATCGATAATATACTTCTGCATGTCCCACGCGCCGGTCGGACAACGCTCCGCGCACAACCCGCAATGCAGGCAGACATCCTCGTCCTTCGCCATGATGCGCCCGGTCTCTTCAAGCGGCGGGCTGACATAGATGTCCTGCTCGGGATTGGTCGCCGGCTGCTTCAGCCGCTGCCGCAGCTCCGGCTCGGGCCCGTTCTCCGTGAACGTGATGCAGTCCATCGGGCATATGTCGACGCAGGCGTCGCACTCGATGCACGTCTTGTCGTTGAACACGGTCTGCACATCGCAGTTGAGGCAGCGCTGCGCCTCCTTGAATCCGAGCTCCTGGTCGAAACCCAGCTCGGCCTCCATCTTGATGTCCTTCAGCCGCGCCGCCTTGTCGGCGTGGGGCACGGCGTAGCGAACGTCATTGGCGATATCGTTGTCGTACGACCACTCGTGGATGCCCATCTTCTGGCTGGTGATCGTCACACCCGGCGGCGGCCGCTGGCTGACGTCTTCCCCGCTCAGGAACATGTCGATCGACACCGCTGCCGCATGTCCATGCGCTACGGCCCAGATGATGTTCTTCGGCCCGAACGCCGCATCCCCACCGAAGAACACGTTCGGGATCGACGACTGCATCGTGTCCTCGTCCACGACCGGCATGTCCCACTTGCCGAACTCCAGCCCGCAATCGCGCTCGATCCACGGAAAGGCGTTCTCCTGTCCAACCGCGACGAGAACATCGTCGCACTCAAACGTCTCGTCCGGCTCGCCCGTCGGCACCAGCTTCCGGCGGCCCTTGTCGTCGTATTCGGCCTTCACCTTCTCGAAGACCATGCCCGTCAGCTTGCCGTTCTCGTGCAGGAAGGCCTTGGGCACGAGATAGTTGAGGATCGGAATGTCCTCCGCGACCGCATCTTCCTTCTCCCACGGAGACGCCTTCATCTCCTCATAGCCGGACCGCACGATCACCTTCACATCGTCGCCGCCAAGCCTGCGCGCCGTCCGGCAGCAATCCATCGCCGTGTTGCCGCCGCCCAGCACGATCACGCGCCTGCCGATCTTGTTGGTGTGCTCGAACGACACGTTCGCCAGCCACTGGATGCCGATATGGATGTTGGCGTCCGCTTCTTTGCGCCCGGGAAGATCAAGGTCCCGCCCCTGCGGCGCCCCCGACCCCACGAAGATCGCGTCATAGTCCTCGGCCATCAGGTCCTTCAGGCTGTCGACCCACTTCTCAAGGTGCATGACCGGGCCCAGCCGCGTGATAAACCCGACTTCCTCGTCGATGACTTCTTCCGGCAGGCGGAAACGCGGGATTTGGCTGCGGATCATCCCGCCAGCGCGCTTGTCCCCGTCAAACACATGAACTTCGTACCCGAGCGGCGCGAGATCGCGCGCCACGGTCAGCGAGGCGGGCCCGGCCCCGATGCACGCCACCTTCTTGCCGTTGAGGGCGGCCGCAGGCTGCGGCATGCGCTCGACCACATCGCCTTTGTTGTCGGCCGCAACGCGCTTCAGCCGGCAGATCGCCACCGGCTCTTCTTCCACCCGGCCGCGCCGGCACGCCGGCTCGCACGGCCGGTCGCAGGTGCGCCCCAGCACGCCGGGAAACACGTTCGACTTCCAGTTGATCATGTACGCGTCGGAATAGCGCTTGTCGGCGATCAGCCGGATGTATTCCGGCACCGGCGTATGCGCCGGACACGCCCACTGGCAGTCCACGACCTTATGAAAATAGTCCGGACGACTGATGTCCGTAGCCTTCACCGGCGTCTCTCCCACCCGCTGGATTGTCCGGCTTTTATGCGCATCCGGACGAACTGACGCCCTTGACCCTACTCCCCGCAAAATAAACGTCCAGCGACGAATCCGCGCGTCTGGCGAAGCGTTTCTGATCTGACGCTTCAGCCCTTGCGAAACACCACGCTCAGATTGTTGGCCGGCATCTCGACCACGTCGGCAAGCTCCAGCCCCGCATCGCGCGCGAGAGGAACGATATCGCCCTCAAGGTCGCGAACGCCCCAACGTGCGTCCCTCGATTTCAGGCTTTCATCGAACGCTTCATTCGACGGCGCCGTATGAACCCCGCCCCGGGAAAATGGTCCATAAAGAAACAGCACGCCGCCCGGCGCGAGGTACCGCCCCGCGCCCGCCAGAAGGCCGCGCGCCGACTCGAACGGCGAGATGTGAATCATGTTCAGCGACACGATCCCGGCAAGCGCCCCCGCCTCGCATCCCTCCCAGTCCGCAGCCGACACATCGATCGCATGCGGCGGCGCGACATTGGCCAGCCCTTCATGCGCCGCCCACGCAGCGATCGAGGCCCGCGATTGGGGATCAGGATCGCCCGGCCGCCAGCGCACGCCCGGCAGCGCCGCCGCAAACGTCACCGCATGCTCGCCGGTCCCCGCCCCAACCTCCAGCACCTCGCCCTCGCGCGGCGCAAACCGCAGCAACACGTCGCGCACGACTTCACGATTGCGCCCGGCCGAAGGAGAAAACAGCCGCCCGCCATCCGCGCCGCGATCCTCAAGAGCGATAGGTTTGTCCGTCATCTTCAGCCGCCGTCCGCTTTGCTCTCGCCCGATCAGGCCATGTCGCGCGGACAAGCGTCCTCGCTGATCGTATCTCCGTACGCCCAGCTCGCTGGCGCCTGCAACGTGTCCTGCTCCGACAGCCAGGCGAGCACCGGGATCTGGTCTTCCAGCTCATCATAGCGCTCGCCCGCCCAGCCTTCCCGAAAGAACTTGAGCATCAGATACATCTGCACGGCATAAGGCGTCCGATACTTCGGCCTGATCTCGAGCCGGACCACCGTCTCCTTGCCGCCTTCGCCAAGCGTCAGCACGGTCTCACCCGTCTCGAAATCCGTCGCAATCGATCCATGCTCGAATTCAAATCGCGCTGACCGCTGCGCGCGGTCCACCGGCATGTACTTACCTGCAACCAGCCTGACCCGCGCGCCATCCCCCGATGTCAGCGTTGTATCGATCAGCGTCGTCGCATCCTGCACCACGCTGCTATCGGATGAGCCGAGCTTCACCGCCTCCGGTCTCCACTTCGAAAGCGGTCCGCTAACCTTCTCAAGCAGCATGAACAGGTGAACGCCAGTCTCGAACAGCAGCCCGCCCTCCTCGGCCTGTTCCGTCCAGGCCCGGCGAGAAGGGCTTGGGGACCGCGCGTCGGTCTCCAACAGGTATAGTTCGCCGGAGTTGAGGTTTCCCAGCCGCGCGACGAGGTTTTCAGGCGATGGCAGGTTGCCAGACACGCGGATGAGCGGCGCGTGCGCTTCCACCCGGTCAAACACCCATCTCAGAGTCAGCGCTTTCTCGAGGCTGTAATAACTGAGCGCGAACCCGTTCGAGAACCATGCTGCAGCCTTCGCCTGAAGATCGGCGATCTCTGTCGGCCTTGCGACGATCGGCTTTTCCACCGCAAATCGCAGCCCGTTTTCGAAACAGTGGCGGATGTAGTCAGCATGCGCGCCGGTTGAGGTCGCAATGTAGACGGGATGGCCCTCGGCCGAGGCCCTCGCCTTGATGGCGGTTTCAGGCATCAGGTGAACATCGCTGGCCTTGATCGGTCCGGCAGCATCAGACCCGGGCAGCGCATGCAGCCGGTAGCGGTCAGTGCCAATCCGCAATGCGCGCAGCGCCGGAATGACCCGCCTCGACACAACATCCCCGGCGCCGATGACCGAGAATTGCGGGAACGTCTTGAACTCGGTCGATGGATACATCTGACGCAGATTGCCGATCACTATGATGGTGTAGATCAGGCCGAGCGCCCGCAGCGGGTGCGCCAGCCGGTCTGGAAGATCCGACCCCCCCACGAAGATCGCCTGCGCCAACTCTCCCGCCGGCTGGTCGAACAAGAGGCCCAGATTCAGAATCTGGACGGCAAGCACGACGGGGAACAGCACGAAGTACTCCGAGCGGTGATACAGCGTGTAGCCCGGCTCAGCGAAGTTCCGGATGAACAGGTAATACAGCGCCCAGAGCCCGGTCTCGAAGACCATCAGATACGCGAACGCGTGCAACGGGTAGATGTGCCAGCCTGCAAACAGCCAGCGTTCGTCGAACAATCCTTCAGAGCCGACATACAGAGCCAGCGACAGCCCCAGCACAGCCAGGAAATAGACTTCCGTATAAAGCGCATGGAAGTTGGGGCGCCGCGACCGGTGGCTGACGCTCCACCTCTGCTTGAACTTGCGGTGGCAGAGTTTCACCCATTGTAGCGGACTGAACAGTCTCGCGATGGCAAACAGGTGAAAGACGATGAAGGCGAGGATCGAGGGCTTGTCACCCCAGTACCAGACAGGCCGCGAAGGCATCGTCGCGACTTCGCCGACAAAGTTCCGAATGCCCCGCAACACGTCCCCAGGTTCCCGTTGCCTGCAGCGACCCGCACACCGCCTAGAACCAAGTCCTCCACCAATCGGCGACTCCAGACAACCCGGGCCGCGTAAAACGCAACCGCGCCAGAGGCGACGGTTGAGAGCCCTGAATGTGCTGATAATGGAGCGGGCGATGAGATTCGAACTCACGACCCCAACCTTGGCAAGGTTGTGCTCTACCCCTGAGCTACGCCCGCTTCCTGAGGGTATGCCGGCCAGCAAGGGCCGGGAGGGCGTCTTTAAGCCCAAAGCCGCCTCCGACACAAGGGGTCGCGCGCACGATCTGCCCGGATTGCCCCGCCGCCGCCGCCGTAGCCCGCCTTCAGGCGGCCGTTTCCTCCGGCATCAGGAAGATATCGGTGTCCTCCGGCCGCGCCCCTGCGGCCGTCAGCATGGCGTGAACCTGTCCGCGATGATGCGTCTGATGATTGAAGAAGTGCGCCACGCACAGCCCCGCCGGCCGCGTGACTTGCCTGTTGATCGCCCCGGAAAACCACGTCAGGTCGCCGGCAAGCCAGTCTGCCGCAACCACGCGGGCCCACTCTGAAATCACATCGTCGAACGCAACACGGCGGGCGCAAAGCTCGCTCCACTCCGCAACCAGCTCCGGCGATTGCTTGATCCCGACGCCCGGCTTCTCCACCCGCTCCGGCCAGAACCGGCTCATCCACATCGCATCGGCCCACAGGATATGGCTCAGCGTTCCATGGATCGAACCAAAGAACGCGCCCCGCTCCGCCCGTCGCGCCGCCTCGTGCAGTCCGCCCGCCGCGGCATAAAGAGAACCATTCTGCCAGCGATTGTACCGCGCCATCATCCCCACAAACGACCGGTCGATCATCGCTGCTATCCACCCAACCCCGGCAATGGCGGCTTGGGCGCTGCCGGCGCCTTCAGCTTGCGCTTGGTGACATGAGACTCCGCCGCCTGCCCGGTCGCCGCATTCTTGCCCGTCATGTAATGCCGCTGCCAGCGCTCGCGCATCGCATCCGCCTCGCGATCGCCCAGCCGCTTGTTGAAGTCGCTGCGGCTGTCGCGCCAGGTCTCATACTCCTTCTGCAGCTGCGCGTTCGACGACATCTGCCGCAAGGTCGGCTGCACCTGCTCCAGCAGCTTGTCCTGAACCAGCGTCACGAAACAAAACGGCTCGCCCTTCTCGAACCGCACCTTCCCGGGCCGCGTCATCTGCCAGTTCATCGTGAACGGAAACGGCAGCCAGTCCGTCTCGATGATCCCGGTCAACGGATAGATGCCGTCCTTGGGCTCGTTGGGCGGCCCCATCGCCATCAGCGACCAGCCGGGATCGGTCCGGAACAGGTGCCCGGTATGAAAGGTCACGATCCCGCGCCGGAAATGACTGTCCGCGAACGAGCTCACCGGCGGCCACCCTTCGTCGGCCGTCAGCTTGATGTTCTCCTCCATCAGGCCGCCATCCCACTCGATCGTCAGCCCGTTCGGACACAGGATCTCCCAGCCCGACGAGTTCGCGATGTTCAAGGGCAGGCAGCGATAGGGATGCCGGTCATCGAACGCATCCATCCACGCGCGCCGCTGCACGCCGGGCACGATCTCAGGGCCGGTGTCATAGATCCGGTAGATATCAAGTCGCATCGAATGCTTGTCCCCGCACGGTGAAGGCTGCAAACACGGACCTTGTTATGCCCTCGGCATGATACAAACCAGTGACCACGGATAATTCCATGTCATTCGCGCGCGGGCCCATGCCTGACCCTCAGGATTTCTCCCGCCAGCCCGAACGCGCCCTCTTCGCGCGCCTCAACGAACTGGGCCTCGCCTTCACCAACGTCGAGCACGCACCCACCCACACCGTCGCCGATAGCCGCGCCATCAAGACCGGCATTGAGGGCGGCCACACCAAGAACCTCTTCATGAAGGACAAGAAGGGCAATCTCGTCCTGATCTCCGCCTGGGCCGACAGCGAATTGGCCCTCAACCAGCTTCACAAGCAGATCGGCGCCCAGCGCCTCTCCTTCACCAACGCCGACCTCCTCTGGGAAGCGCTCGCCGTCACGCCCGGCTCCGTCACCGGCTTCGCCCTCATGCACGACGACCCGCCGCGCATCCGCTTCATCCTCGACGCGAAGCTGCTCGCCTTCGAATCGCTGAACTTCCACCCGCTGCGCAATGACATGACCACCTCCATCGCCCGCGAAGACTTCCTCGCCTTCGCCATCGCCACTGGCCACGACCCCGAAACCGTCGACTTCACCGCCCTCGCCCAGCCCGGCGCGCAGCACTAATCCCTCACGCGCCATTGCCCCGAAGCCGGCAAACCCTCATCTAGGGGCCAGACAATCGCGGGACCGGATCCCGCACGCCGGCAGGAGACGAAACACATGGACATTATCGGCGCAGGCGGCCCAACAAACGCGGCCGCGGGCGGCGCAAGCCCGAACGTCATCGACGGGTCCGACCAGACCTTCATGGCCGACGTCATCGAGCCCTCCAAAGCCAACCCCGTCATCGTCGACTTCTGGGCCCCCTGGTGCGGACCCTGCCGCCAGCTCGGCCCGATGCTCGAGAAGGTCGTCGAGGAAGCCAAGGGCGCCGTCCGCCTGGTCAAGATCGATATCGACAAGAACCCCGGCATCGCCGGCCAGCTCGGCGTCCAGTCGATCCCCGCCGTCGTCGCCTTTAAGGACGGCCGCCCGGTCGACGCGTTCATGGGCGCGGTGCCCGAAAGCCAGATCCGCGCCTTCATCGCCAAACTTGGCGGCAAGCCCTCGAACGGCGAACCGACGCCCTCGGAAATCCTGACCGCGGCTAACGATGCCTTCGACGCCGACGACTACAACAACGCCATCCAGCTCTATGCGGCCGTGCTCGACATGGAGCCGGACAATTTCGACGGCCTCACCGGCCTCGCCAAGACCTTCCTCAAGCTCGGCGACATCGAACAGGCGCGCGCTGTCGCCGACCAGATCCCGGAAAACATGCGCGCCAAACCGGCCGCCGCCGCGATCTTCTCCACGCTCGATCTTGCAGCGCACGTCGCCGAGCCGGATGAAATCCTCGACCTCAAGACCGCCGTGCAGAACTCGCCCGACAACCACGACGCGCGCTTCGAACTCGCGGGCCTCCCGCCGGCAAGGGCAAGCACCGAAGCGGCCGACCACCTCCTCCACATCCTCGAAAAGAACCTGCAGTGGAAAGACGGCGCCGCGAAGGAACAGCTGCTCAAGGTGTTCGACGCCGCCGGCGCGACATCCGACGTCGCCAAGGACGGCCGCAAGCGCCTTTCATCCCTCATGTTCCGCTGACCTAGCGGCGCCTTCCGCCCGGCGCGAAATCCATCCATGTTCGCCTCACCACAAATCGGGAGGCGGGCTTGGATTGGTTCACTGGCATGTCTGCACTGCAGGCGGCGGCGCTCTACACCGCGCTGCTCACACTTGTTCTTCTCGGACTGAAACTCTTCGTCGGCGCGCGCCGGGCGCGCTGAAAGTGCCGTCCGGCGACGTCTCCAATCCGGAGTTCGCCCGCGTCCAGCGCGTCCAGCAGAACGCGGTCGAGGACGTCCCCGTCCTGGTGATCGCGCTGGTCCTCAGCGCCATGCTGGCGGCGCCCGTATGGCTCATCCACGCAGCCGGATCGGTGCTCGTCATATCCCGCCTCGGCCACGCATTCGGCCTTGCGAGCAAGGATGGCTTCTCGCCCGGCCGCGCCTTCGGCACCCTCGGAACGCTGCTGGTCTACCTCGCGCTCGCTGCAGCCCTACTGCTACGCGCCTTTGACGCCGGCATTGGATCGGCGTAGGCCCGGCTCAGTTCGCTTTGGGGGGCCAAAGCCGACGCCGAACGCATTCTTCACCGCCCCGAACCAAAAGTTCGAGAGCCTGACTACACATGAACACGTCGCGCACAGACCTGCCGGACACGCTGCCCTTGTTTCCCCTACCCGGGGCGCTCCTCTTGCCCGGCGCAGAACTGCCGTTGAACATATTCGAGCCGCGCTATGTGCAGATGGTCGAGGACGCGCTCGCGCAACCGCGACTGATCGGCATGATCCAGCCGATGCAATCGCTCAACGGCCAGTCGCGTCGCGAGCTTGCCCAGGTCGGCAGCGCCGGACGCATCTCCGGCTTCCAGGAAACCGGCGACGGTCGCTACCTCATCGTCCTCAAGGGTGTGTGCCGTTTCAGGATTCTCGAAGAGTGCGAGAGCGATGCGCTCTACAGAAAAGCGCGCGTCGATTTCTCACCCTACCACGCCGACCTGACGGAACACGCGCACGCCGACGACGTTGACACCGGTGAACTCACGAGTGCACTGCGTGACTATCTTTCGCGAAACGGCTTGACGTCTGACATGGCAGCGATATCGGACACGCCACCGCAAACGCTTATCAACGCAATTTCTGCTGACTGCCCCTTTACGAACTCGGAAAAGCAGGCGCTTCTGGAGGCGCGCACATTGGAAGACAGATGCGCAGCTCTCGTCGCCCTGCTCTCAATGAGTTCAATCGGGCGCCAGCAAAAGGAGTACGTGCAATGACGCGTAGTTCCGCAGCTCACCCCACCCCGCGCAGCACAGCTCGATCCGTCGGCAAGCACGGCGTCGATCCGCGCCTGCTCGAGGTCCTGATCTGCCCCGTTACCCGCGGCCCGCTGACCTACGACAAGTCCGCCAACGAGCTGGTGTCGCGCAGCGCAGGCCTCGCCTATCCGATCCGCGACGGCGTGCCGATCATGCTGCGCGATGAAGCCCGCGAATTGTCGACCGCGGAGTAGCGGCGCGTTCCGCCATGTCTGCCGATCCAACCGCAACCGTCTGGCCAACCCGCCTCGAGTTCAACGCCGCACGCGCTGAACTCGAAATCGTGTTCGACGACGGCTATTCCCAGACCATCCCGTTCGAACTCCTCAGGGTCGAAAGCCCCAGCGCCGAAACGCGCGGCCACAGCCCGGCCGATCGCCCGCCGCCGCCGCCCAGCAAGAAGTCAGTGAAAGTGATCGGCGCGGATCCCGTCGGACGCTACGCCCTGCGCATCCGCTTCGACGACGGACACGACACCGGCCTCTACACGTGGGATTGGCTGCGCGAACTCGCCGAGGATCGCGACACCCTCATGGCGGACTACCTCAAGCGCCTGAAAGCCGCCGGCCGCTCACGCGACTAGGCCGCCGGCGCGCGCATCAGCGACGGCGTCTCACCCAGAACTCCTGCCGCCTCTTTCGCGAACATGCTCCGGGCGCCGCGCACCCCGCCAGCCGCCCGCATGGCCGCGCCTGAAATCATCCGCACAGGACGAGGCGCCGTGAACGCGCGATGAAACCCTTCCATCGCTGCGGCCGTCGCCACCACGTCCGCGCGCCGCCACTGCGTATAGGGGATCAGCGCAGCCTCTGAACCGATATCAAGGCCGACGCGATCCGCCTCCGTGATCACATCGATCAGCGCCGCGACATCTTTCAGGCCAAGATTGAGGCCCTGCCCCGCCAGCGGGTGGACAATGTGCGCGCTGTCCCCCGCCAGCGCGACCCGCTCGGCATGAAAGCGCGAGGCGATCCGGTTGGACAACGCAAAGGCGCCTCTCGGCCCGGCAAGCCGCGCATCCGGAAGGAAGCCCGGCGCCTGGCGGTCAAGCTCGGCTTCAAACGCCGCATCGCTCATCGCAACCAGCGCCTCGGCGATCGCCGACTTCACCGACCACACCACGTTGACCCGGCCCTCTGTCATCGGCAGCGCCGCGATCGGCCCGCCGCGCAGGAAGGCCTGTCGCGCCCGCCCGCCATGTGCATCCGGGCACGTCATCACCGTCGACACGGCCTGATAGTCGTAATCCCAGCCCTCGAATCCGATGTCGGTCGCCGCGCGCACCGCCGACCGCACGCCGTCACACCCGACAACCAGCCGCGCCGCCACGTCACCACTGTCTCCAAGGCCCGCCCGCACGCCAGCCGCCCCGATCGCCAGCTCCGTCACGCCCGCAGGCGCACGAACCTCGACATTGGCTGTCTCCAGCACCGCAGCGCCAAGTACGTCGACCAGCGCTGCATTCTCGATCACATAACCCAGCGCATCGCCCGCACCGGCGTCATGCCCATCGAATGCGATCGCATCGGACCCTGCCGCCGCCGCAACCTCAAGTACCGGCTCGGCGACCTGTCGCAGCTTCTCGCCGACTCCCAGCGCATCGAAAATCCGCCAGCACCCCGCCGCCACCAGATACACCCGGCCGGCGCCTGGCGCCCCCCGCACACCCCCCTCCGGACCCACCGGACGCGGGTCTGCGATGGTGGTCGAAAACCCGGCACGACCCAGTCCAAGGGCCAGCGTCAGGCCCGCCGGTCCGGCGCCTGAGATCAGAATTTCGGTCGAATTGGGTTTTACGGACACGTCAGATGCGGCTCTAAATAACTGATCAATATAGCATAATTTGGAGGCGCCCGAAGATTAGGCGCCATGGACCGGGTGCGCCTCGCCCTTGCTCACTTTTCTCCGAGTCTGGCGAGACGCGCTCCACTTTCTTGCCTTCAGCCCCCCGCCGTCAACGATCTGGGGCTCTGGCGGCCCCGAAAACATGATGGGGGGCGTCGCCTCAGCCACGGGAGACCAAGAATGAGATTCAGACCCGGATGGGTAACACGACTGGCGGGGGCCGTCGCTGCGACCGGACTACTGGCGCCCATGGCGCTGGCGCAGGAAGTCCCGGAGGCGAGCGCTGTGTCAGCGTATGTCGACAACTCCTACCTCTTCCTGATTTCAGGCCTCGTCGTCATGTTCATGGCGGCAGGCTTCTGCATGCTCGAGGCGGGCCTTGTGCGCGCCAAGAACGCTGCAACGCAGGCGACCAAGAACATCATGCTCTATTCGGTCGCGGGCATCATGGTCTGGATCGCCGGCTACAACATCATCTACCCGTCGGAATGGATCGTCGAAGGCGTCTTTGGTTTTGGCGGCCCATGGCACTGGGGCGACCGCGAAGCCATGAGCGAGGCCGGCTATTCGCCCGGCTCGGACTGGTACTTCCAGATGGTCTTCGTCGCGACGGCGGCCTCGGTCGTGTCCGGCACCCTCGCCGAGCGCATCAAGGTCTGGCCGTTCATCATCTTCACGGCGGTCCTCACCGGCGTCATCTACCCGATCCAGTGCTCCTGGGAATGGGGCGGCGGCTGGCTCGACGGCATGGATTTCTCTGACTTCGCGGGCTCCACGCTGGTTCACTCCACGGGCGGCTGGGCGGCTCTTGCGGGCGCAATCATCCTCGGACCGCGCCTTGGCAAGTACGTCGACGGCAAGACCGTCCCGATGCCGGGCTCGAACATCCCGCTGGCGGCGCTGGGCACGTTCATCCTGTGGTTCGGCTGGTTCGGCTTCAACGGCGGCTCGCAACTCGCGGCCGGCACCGCAGCCGACATCAACGCGGTCTCGATCATCTTCATCAACACCAACGCAGCAGCCGCTGCGGGCGTGATTGCCGCGATGATCATGACCTCGGTCCTCTACAAGGGCAAAATGGACTCCACCATGATCCTCAACGGCGCCATCGGCGGCCTGGTCTCCATCACGGCCGAGCCCCTGACGCCGGAAATCTGGCAGGCGGTCCTCATCGGCGGCGTCGGCGGCGTACTGGTCGTCCTCAGCGTCCCCGCCCTCGACAAGCTGAAGATCGACGATGTTGTCGGCGCCATCCCGGCCCACCTCGTGTGCGGCATCTGGGGAACGCTGATCGTGTCCTGGACCAACACCGGGGTTCCGATCGTCGCTCAGGCCACAGGCGTGGTCGCCATCGGCGCGTTCGTCTTCATCACCTCGGCCATCGTCTGGACGATCCTGAAGTTCACGGTCGGCATCCGGGTTTCCGAGGAAGAAGAGATCGAAGGCCTCGACCTTGGGGAACTCGGCCTCGAAGCCTACCCCGAGTTCAAGAAGGGTTAACAACTCGCAAATCTGGTCTCTCGGGACCAGTCATGGGGAAGCCCCGGAAGGTTTACGCCTTCCGGGGCTTTTTTACACAGATTTCGGGGAATTCATGGCCCTGTTTGCCGCCCGTTAAGGCCCCGCGAGTCAGGGTGAACCGGCTGTTTTTAACCCTAACCAGACGAGGTCTGCGAATGTCCCACGGACGGGCGCCGCACTCTGAAGACATCGACCACGAGGTCCGGGCCAACAGCCCGTTCGTCCGCTTCCTGACGGGTCTTCTGGCCTTTTCGGCAGGCGTGTTCATCTGTGGCGCCTGCGGCTCGTATTCGCCCGCCGATCCCAGCATCAATTCCGCCGTGTCCGTGACGCCCGCCAACCTGTTCGGCCGTCCCGGCGCCATCGGCGCCGACCTCCTGACGCAAAGCTTCGGGTGGACCGCCTGGCTGATGGGTTTCGCGCTGATGGTCGGCGGCCTGCGCCGCACGCTCGGCATCGGCCCGCGCGACCCCGGCGCCTGGACCTGGGCCGCCGCAGCCCTCGTCCTCGCCGCCTGCTGTCTCGCCGAATGGCCGATCCCGCAGACCTGGCCCTTGGCCGCCGGCCTCGGCGGCATGCTGGGCGACGTCCTCCTCGCCGTCATCTCCATGCCCTTCGCCGCGCTCAACGCCCCCTCGCCTGAAGCGTGGGCCGCAGCCTTCGCCGGCATCACCGCCGTTCTGTTCGCCGCCATGTCGATGGGCCTCGGCACGTCCGACGGCGCCGCGCTCCTGCGCGCCCTCAAGCCGCGTCCCCGTCCGCAACGCCAGCGCACGGCGCCCTCGCCCGTCCTGCAGATCCCCAACATGCTCACCGCCATCGGCGATGGCGTCGCCGGCCTGTTCAACCGCCGCAACGACGAAGACGTCATCGAACCCATCGTCTATTCCGACGAGGACGAGTTCGAGGATGGCGATCACGCCTTCTTCTCGGCTGTCGAGAAGGCCGAAGGCGTCGGCGGCCGCAAGCGCCGCGCCGAGCCGCGCATCCTCGAAAGCCAGCCCGTCGACGATGAAGACGACGAGGACGAAGTCGAGACCTACGTCGCGCCGCCGCCGCGCCGTCCCGAACCCGTCAAACAGCCCGAGCGTCCCGTCCCGCAACAGCGTCCGCAGCCCGCTGTCATGCGCGCCAACGTAGCCGCAGCCTTTGGCGACGACGAGGAACTGGTCCCGACCATCGACCTCCTCGACGTGCCGCCAGCACGCCAGTCCGAGATCGACGAGGAACGCCTCCTCGCCATGGCCGAGCGCCTGCAGGTCGTGTTCAACGACTTCGGCGTCAAGGGACGCATCACCGAGGTTCGCCCCGGTCCGGTCGTCACCCTTTTCGAACTTGAGCCCGCACCCGGCGTCCGCTCCTCGCGCGTCATCGCGCTCGCCGAAGACATCGCCCGCGCCATGTCGGCCACCGCCGCGCGCGTCGCCGTCATCCCGGGCCGCAATGCCATCGGCATCGAACTGCCGAACGAAACCCGCGAAACCGTCTATCTCCGCGACCTCCTTGCATCGAAGGACTTCGCCAAGTCGCGCGCCTCGCTGCCGCTCGCCCTCGGCGAGGACATCGAAGGCAACGCCACCATCGCCGACCTCGCAAAGATGCCTCACCTCCTGATCGCCGGTACGACCGGTTCGGGTAAGTCGGTCGGCATCAACGCGATGATCCTGTCGCTCATGTTCAAGCTGCCGCCCGAGAAGTGCCGCTTCATCATGATCGACCCGAAGATGCTCGAACTGTCGATCTACGAAGGCGTGCCCCACCTCCTCTCGCCCGTCGTCACCGACCCGCAGAAAGCCGTTCTGGCGCTCAAATGGGTCGTGCGCGAAATGGAGAGCCGCTACGACATCATGTCGAAGATGGGCGTCCGCAACATCGCCGGCTACAACAAGCGCGCCGCCGAAGCCGAAGCCGCTGGCGAATACCTCACCCGCCAGGTCCAGACCGGCTGGGACAAGTCCACCGGCGAAGCGATCTGGGAAAACGAGAACATCAAGCCCGAGCAGATGCCGCACATCGTCGTCGTCATCGACGAGATGGCCGACCTCATGCTTGTCGCCGGCAAGGACGTCGAAGCCGCCGTCCAGCGGATCGCCCAAATGGCGCGCGCCGCCGGCATCCACATCATCATGGCCACCCAGCGCCCGTCGGTCGACGTCATCACCGGCACGATCAAGGCCAACTTCCCGACGCGCATCTCCTACTCGGTCACCACCAAGATCGACTCGCGCACCATTCTCGGCGAACAGGGCGCCGAGCAGCTGCTCGGCATGGGCGACCTCCTCTGGATGGCCTCGGGCGGAAAGATCCAGCGCGTCCACGGCCCCTTCGTGTCGGACGAAGAAGTCGACCGCGTCGTCGGCTGGCTGAAGGACCAGGGCCAGCCGCAATACGTCGCCGACGTCACCGAGGAAGTCGAAGACGCATCCGTCGCCGACAACGCCTTCGGCACGTCTTCAGGCGATCCCGACGAGGACCTCTACCGCGAAGCGGTGCAGGCCGTCCTGCGCGACAAGCGTCCGACGACCTCCTACGTCCAGCGCGTCCTGCGCATCGGCTACAACCGCGCCGCCACGCTCATCGAGCGCATGCAGGACGACGGCATCATCTCGGCGCCGAACAATGCCGGCAAGCGCGAGATCATCCAGAACCGCGATCGCCCAAGCCGCGACGACGAAGCCGCCTGACCGCCTCCCGCTGAGCGTCGAACGCCCGCGAAAACGGGGTTGCCCATCCAACCCCGCACAGCCGGCTCAGCGCGATGGCGCCCGCATCTGGCCGCTGAGCCAGCTGCACGTATAGTCTCCGCTGCAGAACAGCCTGCGCGCCCTGATGGGACCCGCGCCGGATCGCGATAGGTGCGGGAGATTTCATGGCCGCGAACAAACCGCCGCTGGGCGAAACGCGCAGGACCGTCCTTGCGACCGGAACCGCTGCGGCCGTGGCGCCATCCGCATCGCTGCAGGGCTGCGCGCCGCAAACGACCGCCCTGCCCAACATTCTCTGGCTCGTCAGCGAGGACAACAACCCGATCATCGGCGCTTACGGCGATCCGCTGGCCAATACCCCGGCGATCGACCAGCTCGCCCGCGAAGGCGTCCTGTTCCGCAACGCCTACGCCGTCGCGCCGGTCTGCGCGCCCTCGCGCTTCGCGATCCTCACCGGCGTCTATCCGGAATCATGCGGGCCCGCCCACCACATGCGCGCGAGCGCCGCCCTGCCCGCCGACATTCCCACCTACCCCGAACTGATGCGCGCGGCCGGATACTACTGCACCAACAACCCGAAACACGATTACAACTGCGACGCGGACCCCGCGCAAATCTGGGACGAAACCAGCCCCGACGCCCACTGGCGCAACCGCCCCCCGGGCAAACCATTCCTGTCCGTCTTCAACTTCATGACGACCCATGAGTCTCGGCTGTTTGGCCCCACGCCCGGCCGGGTGACATCCGCCGACGTCCGCCCGCCAGCTTATCTGCCCGACACCGATATCATGCGCGACCACTACGCCAGCTACTACAACCTGATGGACGCGCTCGACGCTGAAATCGCAGGCAAACTGTCCGAACTCGACGACGCTGGCCTGAGCGAGAACACGATCGTTTTCTACTATTCCGATCACGGCGGCGTCCTCCCCCGCAGCAAGCGCTATTGCTACGACGAAGGCCTGCGCTGCGCCCTCATTGTTCGCATCCCGCCGAAATGGGCGCATCTCGCGCCGGCGAGCGCCGGAGCGGAAATCGCATCGCCCGTCACCCTGCTCGATCTCGCTCCCACACTCCTGTCCATCGCCGGCGCGCCGATACCCGACGCCATGCACGGCCAGCCATTGCTCGGACACACGCGCGTCCCGCCGCAGACCCACGCCTTCGGCATGCGCAATCGAATGGATGAACGGTACGACTTCGTCCGCACAGTCACCGACGGCCGCTACCGCTATATCCGCAACTACATGCCTCTGCGCCCCGCCGGACAGCACGGCGCATTCCAGTGGCTACTGGGGTGCTACCAGGATTGGCACCGCCTCTACCTCAACGGCGAGCTGACAGACGTCCAGGCGCGCTTCTTCCGCGCGCGCGACTTCGAGGAATTCTACGACCTCGGCTCTGATCCTGATCAGACGACAAACCTGATCGCCGAGAGCGCACAGGCAGATCGCATCGACGGCATGCGCCGCGCGCTCGATGCGCACATGCTGGCGATCAACGACAACGGCTTCATTCCGGAAGGCGCGCCCGCCGAGGGCCGCGCCGCCAGCCGCGACCCCGGCGCCTATCCGCTCGCAGCCATCATGCAACTGGCGTCCGCCGCCGCCCGTCGCGATCCCGCCAACCTCGAAGCCTTCCAGGCCGCCCTGCGCGACGACAACGACATCGTCCGCTACTGGGCGGCGATGGGATTGTTGATGCTGAAGGATGCAGCAGCGCCCGCGTTGGACGACATTCTCCGCACCATGACTGGCGACCCTTCCGATCACGTCCGCATCGTGCTCGCCGAAGCCGCCGTCGGCCTCGGCGAAGCGGACCCCGCCATCTCCCTGCTGGCGCAGCTCTCCGCCGCGGGCGAGGAAACATCGATCCGCCTCCAGGCGCTGAATGCGCTCACGTATTGTGGCGACGCCGCGCGGGCCGCTCTGCCGGTTATCGAACAGGCGGCTGCGGATGATCAGGAATACATCCGCAACGCCGGCCGCTACCTCGCGGCGGTTCTGACTGGCGCGTTCGAACCTGCCTATCCCGTCTTTGAACTCGAACGTCTCGGCCGCTGACCGCAACGCAATCCACCTGCTCCCGCCTCATCGTTTCCGGCGCTGTGTCGACGCAGACGCCTCGTCCGCGTCATGAACCTTCAGCCATCGCTTCGGCGCATTCTTCCGCCACTGCCGCGTCAGCAACGACCGCAGGCGATCCGCATCCATCTTCGCCAACCGCGCCAGAACGATTGGATAGTTCCGGTAGTGATCGGTGAAGAAGAACGTGTCGGGCTCCGCCTCGCACAGCAGCTCGCGCTCGTCGAAATCCACGCAGCCGATGACCACGCTGCCATCCTCATCGCGCAGCCGCGTCATGAATTTCCCGAACGCCTTGAACGACGGCCGCCCATAACTGGTCCCGGCCTCCACCTCCGGAAACGACAGACAAAGCGCCTCGAACGCCTCAGGTGTCATCGCCAACTCCCTCGAACCCGCATTTCCGCCCTCATCCCGTCTGTCATTCCGGCCGCACCCCGGACTTGATTGGCGGGAAGACCCGGAACCCAGTCCATCGAACCAACGTCCAATTCCTCCCCGCTCATCCCGACGCAAGTCGGGATCCAGTCCTCAGGATAAAGCCGGGCGCAGCCCGACCGCATCTCCTCCAGCGCACCATGGATTCCGGCTTCCGCCGGAATGAGCGGTCCGAGAAACCTCTTGGATATCCCACAATCAATCCAACACCCCCCACACCCTCGCTACATTCCCCACATCGCGCTTCACGAAGGGCAGGCCAACCAACCTGAAGCGCGAGGCGAAACGTCCGCGCCAGCGAGCAGGGTCCACACCACCCTGCAAGCAGCGAAGACCGACCGCCGCGGGCGCGCTGGCGACAGCAAACCTCGACTACGAACGACAAACCAAAAGCTGAAGCCAGCGCCCCGCGCCCTTCACGTCCAGACCGGACGGCCGCCCAACGGCGCCGGCCAAATCTAACCGTTCTCGTCCAGAACCGGACCCGCAAATCGCGCGTCCGGCGCCTCCGCACGCCTGCGTCACGCTGCGTTTGGTCGGCAACCCAACCCGCAACGGCACGTTCCGTCGCCACAATCGACTGGACTTTCCCACCTGAACCGGCATTCAGCGAAAGACGGCCAAAATACCCTTTTCCCGGCTTGTTTTCGCCAGCCCCAAAGACGAACTTTCCCCCATGAGCATTCTGATCGCCACCCTGACTCCCATTCTGGTTTCACACCTGGAGCTGTCGCCGCCTGTCGCGGCGCCGGCGCCAGTAACGCAGGCCAGCGCCATCGCCACGTCTCCCCTCCCTTCGGCGCCAGCTGAAAGTCTCAGGGCTGAGACCCCCGCGCCTCAAGCCGCGCCGCTGGTCCGCATCAATGCGCCGGCGCCCGAGCCGCGCCCGGAACCTCGCCCCCAGCCGCAGGCCGATTCAGTCGGCTTCGACCGCGATGAAGTCATCGCCAGGGCCGCAAAGGCGCTTGCAGGCGTTCGCACGGCCGAAGGCCGCTTCACCCAGCAGGACGACACCGGCTCCGCGTCGGGCAAATTCTACATCTCGCGGCCCGGAAAGGTCCGCTTCGACTACACGTCGCCCGAGCCGATGCACATCGTTTCGGACGGCGTGTCGGTCTCGATCGAGGAACCCAAACGCGACGCCTTCGACTCCGTCCCCCTCGGCTCGACGCAGCTGAGCCTCTTCCTCCGCGACGATCTCGACTTCAACCGCGACGGCAACGTCGTCGACGTCAGCGCGTCCGACGCCTCCTATTTCGTCGCGCTGGAGGACAAGTCCGGCGAAGCTGATGGTCAGATGATCCTCGAGTTCAGCCGCTCCGCATTCGACCTGCGCGGCTGGCGAACCGTCGACGGCCTCGGCAACCAGACATTCGTCTCGCTCACCGACGTGAAGACCGGCACCAACCCCCGGCCGTCACTGTTCGTCGTGCGCGACCCCGCCGACCGGTTCGACGATCGCCGGTAGTCATTCGCCGCCAGCAGAAGGTAATTCGCGTTACTGTGCATAAGGGCCTGCGGAGCTCGTCCAGCCGGGGAAGATTTCCGCAGAGTCACTTGCATTTGATCATCGAGTGTGGCCAAATTGCCACGGCTGGACGGCTCGTATCCTGACATCCCCCCGCAGGGCGAAATCGCCGATCAGCCCGGCCGGTAGCTATCCCCTTCCGGCCAAGAGGCGCCTCGGTACGGCGCACAGCGCGCCTGGCTGTCCCCGCGGTCAGGCGCGTTAGCTTTTCTCACCAGCTTCCTCGTCCGCTTTCTTTGTCCGCCAGTTTCTGAGGCTAACGCCAAGCTTTGCTTGATCGCCCCCTCCCCGCGCGGGATGGTGCGCGCCGATCAGGCCGCCTCGGGAAACCCACGTTCAATGCCAAAATTCAAGCTAGCCACCTGGAACATCAATTCCGTGCGGCTGCGCATCGACCGCGTCACCGATTTCATCAGACGGGAAAAGCCCGACGTCCTGTGCCTGCAGGAGATCAAGTGCCTCGAGGACCAGTTCCCGGCCAAGGCCCTGAAGGCGGCCGGCATGAAGCACATGGTCGTCCACGGACAGAAAGGCATGCACGGCACCGCCATCGTCTCGCGCCTGCCGCTCGAACCCGCTGACGGCCCGCCCTTCTGCATGCACGGCCACGCCCGCTGCACGGCGGTCACCGTCGCCGGACACGAGATTCAGAATCTCTACGTCCCCGCCGGCGCCGACATCCCCGACCCCGTCCTCAACGACAAGTTCGCCCACAAGCTCGACTTCATCGAGCGCATGCGCAGCCACTACCAGTCGCGCGCAAAGAAGCGCTCAGCCCCTCCCCTCATCGTGGTCGGCGACCTCAACATCGCACCGGAGGAACACGACGTCTGGTCCCACCGCCAGCTCCTGAAAGTCGTCTCCCACACGCCCGTCGAAACCGACGGCATGAAAGCCATCATCAAGGACGGCAGGTTCACCGACATCGCGCGCGCCAAACATCCGCCCGAAGACAAGCTCTACACCTGGTGGTCCTACCGCTCGCCCGACTGGCGGAAGAACAACCGCGGCCGCCGCCTGGACCACATCTGGTCCGACCACCGCGCCACCCCCCACGTCGACATCAAGAGCTACGAGATCCACACCACCGAACGCGACGGCGACAAACCCTCAGACCATGTCCCCGTGACGGTGAAGATCGCGGCGGCCGGTTAGGCTGCATACCGGTCGACCGTATCGTTGAAGGCGCCCAGAGCCCCCTCGAACCGCCCGAACAGCATGTCGTCGTTCGCGCCGGACATGAGGCCCGACTGGATGCTTTCCCCAATGTCGAAATCCTCATCCAGCGTCGTGCGCGTGATCTCGAGGTTCCTCGCCCAGTGCGCCGTATCCTCAGCCGCGCCCTGCGGCGCCAGCAGGACCAGCTTTAGAATCGACTCGCCTGGAGACACGGGCTCCTGCCTGATCCACGCCACATGATCCTGCTGCACCAGCAGCTGCGTGGTCGGAAACAGCGTGTAGAGCACATTGGCATGATCCCGGAGCCGCCAGTCAGACCGGGTCTCGGGCGACAGCTTCGCCATGCTCGTGCGCGGTAGGATTGATCGCATGTGCGGTCCGAACATCCGGTACGAAGACAAATTGTCTTCGAAGTGCGGGCCGATGGTCGACTTGTGCGCGATACGGAAATGGTAGGCCTCGATCCCGCCTTCCACCAGGATCTTCCAGTTGGCGCGCCGTTTCTGGGTCACCTGGCCGACGACGACCGCATCACCGAGCCCCAGCGCCTCAAGATCATCTGCGATGCCCTTAAAGTACCGGTCGAACGAGTCCGTCGCCTCATCCGACAACATCACCCATACAAATCCGAAGCGCACGCTGCAGGCGACCCGCTTCAAGGATAGCGAAGCGCGGTCGACCTCGGGAAATCCAGCATCGAAATGCGGCGCACCAATCAGCTCGCCGCTGCTGGCATAGGTCCATGCGTGATACGGGCAGGAAAAGCGGTGGCGACAACCTGCTTCGTCATCGACAAGCCTCGTGCCGCGATGCCGGCACACATTCACGAACGCGTTCACCTCCCCCGCCTTGTTGCGGGTGATCAGCAGCGGCACGCCGTGAACCTCACGCCTCACGAAATCGCCCGGACTGGAGATCTCGCTGACATGCGCCACCGTGGTCGGCAGGCGTTTGAAGATACGCTCCCGCTCAAGCGCGAAGCGGTCCGGGCTCGTGTATCGATCAACCGGGTTCCGCCGCACATCAGGGTCGAGAAATGTTGATTTTGACGCCTTCAGCGCGAGAAGCTCCTCGATCAGTTCATGCTCGGTCTGCACGTCCATGACGATCTCCCAACTTACCGCTCGGTAAGTTCTAATACCTACCATATGGTAGGTCGTCAAGATCACCGGAGACCCGATGCCGACAGACACACGCACACAGTTTCTCGACATGGCGGAGACGCTCTTCGCCGAGCGGGGGTTCTACGGCGTCAGTATCGCCAACATCGCGGACGAGCTGGGGCTGACCAAGCAGGCCCTGCTCCACCACTTCTCGACCAAGGAAAAACTCTACGGGGAAGTCTTGCAGCGCATCTCGGACCGCTACGAAGAAATGCAGAACGAAGCCCTGTCAGGATCGGGGGAGCCATCTGAGCGACTGCTGGCATTCTTCCTGTCACTCGCAGAGGACGCGCTGGCGGATCCGACCCGCTCTCGCCTGCTGATGCGGGAATTGCTCGACAACCAGGTCCGCGCCGACACGGTCGAGACCTGGTATCTCCGCGACTTTCTGAAGAACCTGGTCGACACCTTGCGACGGCTCCCCGAATGGCGCGACAGAACGCGGCCGGAAGCGCTTGCCGCAATCTAGATCCTCGGCGCTATCAATTACTTCGCAATCTCGGAACCAACCCTGCGCGCCATCTTCTCGGACCGCCATCACAATGAGCTGGCGCGAAAATTCCCAGCCCAGCTCAGGCGAACAATTGAAGCAGTGCTTGAACGCGCCTGAACCCAGTGCGTCCTTCAAGCCTGCAGCCGGTACCCGCCGCTCTCCGTCAGCAACAGCCGCGCATTGCTTGGATCGGGCTCGATCTTCTGGCGCAGGCGATAGATGTGCGTTTCCAGCGTGTGCGTCGTGACGTTGGCGTTATAGCCCCACACCTCTGACAACAGCTCCTCGCGCGCCACCGGCTTGCCGCCCGCACGGTAGAGATACTTCAGGATGTTGGTCTCTTTCTCGGTCAGGCGGATCTTCTTGTCATTGCTGTCCACCAGCGTCTTGCCCGCCGGCCGGAACTCGTACGGCCCCAGCTGGAAGGTTGCATCCTCGCTCTGCTCGAACGTCCGCAGGTGCGCGCGCACCCGCGCCAGCAACACCGAGAACTTGAACGGCTTGGTCACGTAATCATTGGCGCCGGAATCCAGTCCCAGGATCGCATCCGAATCCGTCACCTGCCCGGTCAGCATCACGATCGGCGCCGCAACCCCCTTCGACCGCATCAGGCGGCAGGCTTCGCGCCCGTCCATGTCCGGCAGGTCGACGTCGAGAATCGCAATGTCCGCCCGCTCCGATTCCATCTTCGCGATGCCGTCACCGGCGGTCGCGGCTTGCACGATGCGAAACCCTTCATGGCGCTCGAACTGCTCGGCCAGCGCCTCGCGCAGGTCGTCATCGTCATCAATGAGCAGAATGGTCTTGGCCGTCGACATAACCCACACACCTCCCGGGCCGCATGTCTCTGCGGCTTGATGATCGAACGGCTGCTCCCGTCCTTCGGCAGCCAGCCGCAACCTGCAGCGGATCGCTCACACGCTCCGCCGCCCCCAGACGCGCCCCCCAGCCGAATATGCGTAAACGCGCGCGCAATGTTGCGCAAGCTTAACGAACTTCACGCACGCGCACCGAACAGCTCCGTCCCAACCCGCACATGCGTCGCCCCGAAGCGGATCGCGCTCTCGAAATCAGCGCTCATCCCCATCGAGAGCTTCCTCAGGCCGTTGCGCGCCGCGATCTTCGCCAACAGCGCAAAATGCAGCCCGGCGGGCTCGTCGACGGGCGGAATACACATCAGGCCCTCCGGCTCAATACCGTATTCGTTCCGCACTTTCGCGATGAACGCATCCGTCTCCAGCGGAGCGATCCCGGCCTTCTGATCTTCCTCGCCCGTATTCACCTGCACGAAAATTCCCGGCGCCCTCCCCTCCGCCTGGATTGCATCCGCCAGCGTCCGCGCCAGCTTCTCGCGGTCGAGCGTCTCGATCACGTCGAACAGCGCCACCGCATCGCGCGACTTGTTCGACTGCAAGGGTCCGATCAGCCGCAGCTCGATCCCGCCATCGGACCGCTTGCGCTCCGTCCAGCGCTGTTGCGCCTCCTGCACCCGGTTCTCCCCGAACACGCGTTGGCCGGCGGCCAGCATCGCATCGACGCGCTCATCGGGCTGCACCTTGGAGACGGCGATCAGGGTCACGTCATCCGGCGATCGCTCCGCCGACTTGGCTGCCTTCGCGATCCGCGCCAGAACACCGGCGCGCCGTTCCGCAATCTCTCGTTCGATCTCGCTGCTCATGACCAACCATCAAGCGCAACGAACCGCCCGCCGCAAGCTGCAAGCGGCCGCCCGGCGCTTTGTAACCCGTGCAGATGATCCCGCCGTACGCCTCCCCCCGGCATTCTTCATGACCGATCGGACCGAACGGACGCCCGACATCCTGGGCGTCGTCGCGCGCCTGCCCGCCGGCTGGGGCGTCATCTACCGCCACTTCGGCGCGCACGATCGCGAGGAGATCGCCTCAACACTCTCACAGCTCGCGGCGCGACGCGGGCTCTGCCTCCTCATCGCCGCCGATCCCGACCTGGCCCTGAAGGTCGGCGCCGATGGCGTCCACTGGCCCGCCCGGCTGCTGCCGGGCCGATCCGGTCGCGCCCGTTTCGGTCTCGAAACCGCCTCCGCCCATAACGCCCAGGAGCGCAGAAGCGCAGTCCGCGCCGGCGTCGACGCGGTGATCATTTCGCCAGTATTCGATAGCGACAGCCCGTCCGCCGGAACCCCGATCGGGCTTCCCCGCTTCCGTTCGATAGCGAGAAGCCTGCCGGTCCCGGCTTACGGTCTGGGCGGCATCGACGAGACCAACGCCGCGCGTCTCACGTCGCTGACAGGGGACGCCATTGCAGGTTTCGCCGCCGTATCGTCGATTCACGAAAACTGGAAAGTCTGAGCGCGGAAGCGCGACAGCCTAGAACGAGAAAGCGGATTCCAGCCGCACGCCCGCTTCACCCTCTTCCTCGCGCCAGCCCTCGGCCGCGCTCTTGATCGAGTCGCCGTTCAGCGACAGGGCGCCGCCGAAACGGAAGCGCGGGGTGATCTGGTAGTATGCGCCCGCGCTGAACTCTTCACGCGGCAGCACGTCGTTGTTCGAGCGGGTCGTCAGGTCCAGCGTGATTCCCCACTTCGAGCCGGGACGCCACGCCAGCGCCAGCTGGTCGGTATCGAACGGCGCGATGGCCGAGATCGGCCGCTCAGGCGCGCGCGAAACGCGCAGCTGGTCCAGATGGCCGAATGTCAGGCCGTCCTGGCTGGCGCGCGTGGATTCGACAGCGCTCGTCGCGCGCGCGGAATCGCTCAGCGTTTCCTGCGCGAAGGCAGGAGCCGACATGAGGCAGATACCGAGGCAAAGTCCGACTAGCGTACGCATGTTGAGCCCTTTGTACCCGAACTATACAGCAGATGAACAGGGCAGAAGTTAACGAGAATTAATTTATGGGCTGGAAACGGCGATCTGCGCCCGACTGTCACTAATTCCGCACACTCAGCTCCAGCACAACGCCATCGCGGTCCGGCGGCCCGACACCGTTGAAAGCACTGGATATTCGTCAGAAAACCCTGATAGCCGACGCCGACGGAAAAGCGTCCCCAATCGTGCGCCGCGCGCCCACCAGCCAGCTTTCACCCTCCACAGCGAGGAAATCGTCGCTCGCACTGCCCCATTCGACGCCGAATCGCCAGGGCCCCGCCTCGCGCGCCAGCCCGATCTCGACCGCCTCGTAATCGCCCGCCCCGCCGCGCGCATTGTTGCTGCTCAGCCAGCGAATGCCGCCCATCCAGCCGTCGCGCTCCAGCTCAACGCCGGCGCCGACAGCCTCGTAATCGTCAAACCCGCCGATCGCCGACCCGCTCTCAGCCGACGTCCCCGTCAACGCCGCACGGATCCGCACCCCGTTCGACCGGAACCGCCGCGAGAACGACAACGCGCCTTCCACGACATTCTCAAGGTCCGCCCCCACAAGCCCGCCATTGGCGACCTCCGGATCGAAGTCTGCGCCGGCAAGGTTCGCTTCAGGCGTGTAGGACAAGCCAGCCCGCACACCCAGCCATCGCGGCGTCATGTAGCTCACCTTGGCCGACGGGCCCGTCACGTCATTGCGCGCTCGCACGACGCCGAGCCCTGCCGGATCCAGCATCGGCGAAAACGCCGAAACAGCCTCGAAAACCTGCGGCGCTCGGGCGTCCAGCCGCGCCGCGACCCCGGAATCAAGCCCGATCACGCCCTCGCCCCACGGGCCGACGGCGGCCAGCGAGGCGCCCTCGACAAGCGCTTCAACTGCGTTCTCATAAATCTGCCCGCCGACGAACAGCCCGGTCGCAGGCGAAACTGCGCCGCATGCCGGACCGCCGGCGCAATCGCCAAACCCACCGGCGAAGGACGGCCGCCCCGGCGCATCCCGCCTCAGCCGCAGCTCGCCGCGCCAGTCCAGCGCAACGCCGTTATCCAGGTAGTCCCGTCGCGAAACCACAAGCCCGGCGTCCGCGGCCAGCCCGTCCCCATCGGGCGCCGAAGCCGGATTGTCTCCGCCCGTCATGGCGGCGATCGTCAGGCGCGTGTCGACAGCCCAGCCTTCCTCCGCCGCCTGCGCGCTGGCTGGGCCGGCGCCCGCCCCCGCAAGGCCGGCCAGCGCGACCGCCAACCCGCCGACCATCCCGACTGAAGACCTGATTGCCTTGCTCATGCGACATTTCCCTTGTGCGGGCCACACTTGGCGCGCATTGCGCTTTATGCCAACAGTCTCAGGCGCCTGCGCGCGCCCGCGCCGCGTTGGCGCGCCTATGGAGAAGATTGCACATGACGCTTCGCGCCGCCGCACTTTTTGCCCTCGCTGGCGCCCTTGGTCTGTCAGGCTGCATCAATTTGGCGAACCCGGCGCGTGAGCGCTTCAGCATCTCCGACGCCGGTCCGGAAGAAACCGGCAATATCGGGGTCAACGCCTACCTGTGGCGCGCCAGCCTCGACACGCTCGATTTCATGCCGCTTGAATCGGCCGATCCGTGGGGCGGCGTCATCATCACCGACTGGTATGCCCCGCCGGAAACCCCGGACGAGCGCTTCAAGGTTACGGTCTACATTCTCGACACGCGCCTCCGCGCCGATGGCGTCAGCTCCGCCGTGACCCGCGAGGTCCGCAGCGATACCGGCGAGTGGGTGACCGGTCCGGTCACCACCGACACCCGCATCGCAATCGAGAACGCGATCCTTACCCGCGCCCGGGACCTCCGCCTTTCGACCATTGACGAATAGGCCGCGGGCCCGAAAAACAGCTCCGACAGACGAGTTGTAAGACCAGCCAGGAATAACCAAGCCGATGGCCTCCCGCTACAATCCGCGTGAGACGGAAAAGAAATGGCGCGCCCGCTGGCAGGACGCGCAGGTCTTCCGTGCGAAATCCTCGACCGAAGCCGGCGACGCGCCCAAGGCCTACGTGCTGGAGATGTTCCCCTACCCGTCCGGCCGGCTGCACATGGGCCACGTCCGCAATTACGCGATGGGCGACGTCGTGGCCCGCTACCGCGCCAACGGCTATAACGTTCTGCACCCGATGGGCTGGGACTCGTTTGGCCTGCCAGCCGAGAATGCTGCGATCGAACGCAACGCCGATCCTCGTGGCTGGACCCGTCAAAATATCGCGGCGATGAAGGACCAGTTCGAACCGCTGGGCCTCTCGCTCGACTGGAGCCGTGAACTCTCGACCTGCGAGGAAGACTATTACGCCCACCAGCAGGCGATCTTCCTGAAGCTCTGGGAAAACGATCTCGTCTACCGCAAGACCTCGAAGGTGAACTGGGACCCGGTCGAGAACACCGTCCTCGCCAACGAACAGGTCGTCGACGGCAAGGGCTGGCGGTCGGGCGCGCCCGTCGAGAGCCGCGAGCTCGAGCAATGGTTCTTCCGCATCACCCGCTTCAACGAAGACCTGCTTCAGGGTCTCGAAGGTCTCGACCGCTGGCCGGAAAAAGTTCGCATCATGCAGGCCAACTGGATCGGCAAGTCACGCGGCGCAACGATCCGCTGGCCAGTCGCGGGCAAGGCGCCGGACGGCAAGACCACTCATATAGACGTCTTTACCACCCGTCCCGACACCCTCTACGGCGCCAGCTTCCTTGCCCTCGCGCCCGACCATCCGCTCACCAAAGCGGCCGCGGCGGCGAACCCGGACGTTGCGAAGTTCATCAAGGAGGCCGCCGCCCTCGGCACCTCCGAAGAAGCGATCGAGAAGGCGCCCAAGCTCGGCGTCGACCTCGGCTTCACCGTCAAACACCCCTTCGACCCCGACTGGGAAATCCCCGTCTGGGCCGCCAATTTCGTGCTCTCCAGCTATGGCTCGGGCGCCGTCTTCGGCTCTCCCGCCGGCGACCAGCGCGACCTTGATTTCGCACGCAAATACGATCTGCCGGTCAAGCCCGTCGTGCTTCCGCCCAAGGCGGACGCCGCCACGCACACGATCGAAAACGAGGCCTATGTCGGCCCCGGCACGATCTACAATTCGGACTTCCTCGACGGCCTCTCCACCGCCGACGCCATCGAAGCCGCCATCAAGCGGCTGGAAGACCTGGAACTGGGTACCGCAGCGACAACCTGGCGCCTCCGCGACTGGGGCGTGTCTCGCCAGCGCTATTGGGGCTGCCCCATCCCGGCTGTCCGCTGCAAATCCTGCGGCGTTGTCCCGGTCCCCGAAGACCAACTGCCTGTCCGCCTGCCCGACGACCCGGACTTTTCAGCACCCGGCAATCCCCTCGCCCGCCACCCCACCTGGAAGCACACCACCTGCCCGAAGTGCGGCGGCGAGGCTGAACGCGAGACCGACACGCTCGACACGTTCGTCGACTCATCCTGGTACTTCGCGCGCTTCTGCGATCCGAAGTCGAAAACCCCCATCAACAAGACCGAAGCCGCCTACTGGCTGCCAGTCGATCAGTATATCGGCGGCGTCGAACACGCGGTGCTTCACCTGCTCTACTCCCGCTTCTTCGCTCGTGCGCTGAACGCCTGCGGATTGCTGGATCTGCCGTCCGGAGAGCCGTTCGCCGGCCTCTTCACCCAGGGTATGGTCACGCACGAGACGTTCAAGAACGCGTCCGGCCAGTGGATCCAGCCCGACGAAGTCGAGATGCGGGACGGCGCCCTTGTCGAGATTTCTACCGGCAAGCCGGCGACGGTTCACGGCGTCGAGAAGATGTCGAAGTCAAAGAAGAACGTCGTCGATCCGGTCGCCATCATCGGGGATTATGGCGCCGACGTCGCCCGCTGGTTCGTCCTCTCCGACAGCCCGCCGGAACGCGATGTCCAGTGGTCGCAGGAAGGCGTCGAAGGCGCCTGGCGCTTCATCCAGAAGGCGTGGTCCGTTGTTGAAGCATCACCTGAACAGGACGATGGCGAAGCAACCGAGGGCGACGCGCTCGAACTGCGCCGCCTCACCCACCGCGTCATCAAGCAGGTGACCCAGGGCATCGAACAGTTTCGCTTCAATACTGCAGTCGCCCAGCTCTACGAACTGGCCAACGCCATGCGTAAGGCCGAGAGCTCCAGCGCGCCGGGTATGGGCACGGCGCGTCGCGAAGCCGCCCGCACGCTTGCGCAGCTCGTGTCGCCGTTCGCGCCCCACCTAGGTGAAGAATGCTGGGCCAAAATTGGAGGCGACGGCCTCGTTGCGACGGCCTCATGGCCGGTCGCCAACCCGGACCTGCTGACGTCCAATAGCGTAACACTGCCTGTTCAGGTCAACGGCAAACGTCGGGGCGAGATCGTGGTGCCCAAGGACGCCTCCAACGATGCAGTCGAGCAAACCGCGCGCGCAAATCCGGACGTGGCGTCTCACCTGGAAGGCGTGACCGTGAGAAAAGTGATTGTCGTCCCGGGCCGCATCGTGAATATCGTGGCGTCATGATCAGGACCACCATTCTCGTCCTCGCGACGCTTGGCGCTTCAGCCTGCGGCTTCCAGCCCGCCTATGCCCCCTCGACTTATGCAGGCGGCTCAGTCGCCATTCCTGAGATCACGGGCCGGACAGGACACTTTCTTCGTCAAGAGCTCGTGCGCTCGATCGGCCAGGGCGTCCCGGGCATTGAAGGCGGACGCCTCGAGATCCGGGTCGAGGAAGGTATCGAAAACCTCAACTTCCAACCCGACCAGGCGGCGTCCCGTTCGGATTACGTCGCCGTTTCCTTCTGGACGCTCTTCAATGCAAACGGCGAGGAAGTCGCCTCTGGGGGATCGCGCGAGGCGGCCAGCTTCAACTTCGCCAACGCCGCCTTCGCGGACATCTCGGCGCAGTCCGCAGCTCAGGAACGCGTAGCCATTCTCCTGGCGCGCTCCATACGCCAGCAGATTCTCCAGCAAGTCGAACGGCCTCAGATCACGTCGGGCCAATGAAGCTGGCGGGACAAAAGGCGCTCGCCTACTGCGAAAAGCCAAAGCCGCGCGACCAGGCCATCCTGATCTTTTCCAGCGACCCCGGCCTCGTCTCCAGCGCGGCCGACACGCTGGTCGCAAAACGGCTCCCTGACATCGATCCGATGAACGTCGTCAAACTGAACGACGACAACCTCAAGAACGACGACGCGATGCTCGCCGACGAGTTGGTGGCGCGCTCGCTCCTTGGCGGCGATCGGCTGGTCCGGCTGCGGCTGGAAAAGGAGACGTATGCGAAGCAGGTGATCGCAGTCCTCTCCGACATCGACAATGACCGGCTGCACGCCGAAGCGCTCTGGATCATTGAAGCAAGAGACTTGGGAAAATCATCCAAGCTCAGGGCCGCCTTCGAGGCCTCCAAGACCGCGCTCGCCCTGCACCTCTTCCCGGACGATGAAACGTCTGTCACCGATTACGCCGAGGCCCAGCTGGCCGCAGCAGAAATCAGCATCGAACCGGATGCCCGGCGGCCTTCTGCGCCGAGCTCCCCGGCGATCGCCGCCTCGCCATGTCCGAAATCGAAAAGCTCCAGCTGTTCGCACATGACATCGGGCGGCCGCTGACCATCGACGACATCCAGTCGATCGCCGCAGCCGAACAGCCGCGCGGCGCCGACGTCGCTGCAGATGCTGCAATTCTGGGTGACGTGAAAGCGGCGACCATCGCCATGAACCGGTTCCTCGACGCCGGCGGCTCACCGATCTCGGCGATGCGCACATTGCACTTCCGCATGCTGCGGGTCCCGGATGCGGCTGCGATGGAACGGCCGAACGGACGCGCGCTCCGCCCGCCTGTCTTCGAGAAGGAATGGCCCGCCTTCCAGAGCGCGCTGCGCGACTGGACCCCGCTCGGATCGAGCGCGCCTTCAGCCAGCTCTATGCGTCTGAGAAAGCCTGCAAACAGGCCGGCGCGCCTGCAGAAGCGATCGCCGGCCAGCTCATACTCTCGATCGCAACCCGCCAGCCCTGACACTAGCCAGGCGCCGGGCCGCGCTCTAGTTGATCGATGAAGAGCCGCCAGTGTTGATGACCGGAGCCGCCGGCGCCGGCTCAGTTTCGGGCGCCTCGCGCGTGCGAATTTTCGGACGCGACAGGATGCGGCAGACTTCATCCAGTTGCTCGAGCTCCACATACTTGATGCGAACCTCGCCGCCCTTGCCGTTCGTGTGACGAATCTCGACATCCAAACCAAGCGCCCGCTGAAGATCAAGTTCCAGCGCTTTGGTGTCGACGTCCTTGTCTTCGGCGCCCGCCGCTTTGCCGCCGCCCTTCTCCGCCTTGGCCAGCGCTTCGGTCTCGCGAACCGTCATCTTCTTTTCGATGACGGTCAGCGCCAACTGGTCGGGGTTCTCGGTCTTGAGCAGCGCGCGTGCATGGCCCGCGGTCAGAAGACCTTCCTTCACCTTGGCTCGCACCTCTTCCGGCAATTGCAGGAGGCGAAGGGTGTTGGCGACGTGCTCGCGGCTCTTGCCGACCTGGGTCGCAACCGAATCCTGAGTCCGGCCAAACCGGTCCATCAGCGACTTGTAGGCTTCCGCCTCTTCGATCGCGTTGAGATCCGCGCGCTGCACGTTCTCGATGATCGCGATCTCGAGAACCTCGCGGTCGTCCATCTCGCGAATGACGGCCGGGATCATCTTGAGGCCGGCGCGGCGCGCCGCCCGCCACCGGCGCTCGCCCGCGATGATCTGATAGCGACCCGAAGCTTCCGGGTCGGTACGCACCAGGATCGGCTGGATCACACCCTTCTGGCGGATCGAGTTCGCAAGGTCTTCGAGATCCGCCTCGACAAACGTGCGCCGCGGCTGGCGCGGGTTGGGCGATACCAGTTCGATCGCCAGCTCGCTGGTCGGACCAAGTGATTCGCCCGAATCATTGTCGGCGGCGACGCCCGGCTCCTTCATGGCGTTTTGCGCGCCGGAGTAGTCCCCGAGTAGTGCCGATAGTCCCCTGCCCAGGCGGGCCGTCTTGAGTTGCTCGTTCACGCTGCAGTCCTCTCGCGCTCGCGTTCCATAAGTTCCTGCGCAAGTCTTATGTAAGCTTCACTACCGGAACATTTATGATCGTAGAGGATTGCGGGCTTACCGAACGACGGCGCCTCGGAAAGTCGTACGTTCCTCGGTATGACCGTCTGGAATACCTTGGCTCCGAAAAAGCTGCGCACTTCACTGGCAACCTGGTCGGAAAGGTTGTTGCGGCGGTCGTACATCGTCAGCACGACGCCCTGGATGTCGAGGTCGGGGTTGAGACCGCCCCGCACCAGATCAACGGTCCGAAGCAGCTGGCTCAAACCTTCCAGCGCCAGAAACTCGCACTGCAAAGGAACCAGAACCGAATCAGCCGCGGTCATCGCGTTGATCGTGACGGTCGACAAAGACGGCGGGCAGTCGACCAGCACCATCTCGTAAGGCGTGTCCTCGCCCGCACTGACGCGCGCCCGATATGCCGCCACGGCTTCCTTGAGCTTGAAGTTCTTGCGCGGGTCTTCGTGAAGAAGCGTCTCGACGCCGGCGAGATCCTCGCTGCCCGGAACGATGTCGAGATTGGGAACCGCCGTGCTGATGCGTGATTGCTCCAGGCTCGCCTCGCCAACGAGGACGTCATAGCTGCTGCGCGCCCGCGCGGTGGGATCCACGCCCAGTCCCGTCGAAGCGTTGCCCTGCGCGTCACAGTCGATGATCAGAATTTTCCGGCCAATGGCCGCGAGTGCGGTGCCGAGGTTGATGGCGGTCGTCGTCTTGCCGACCCCGCCTTTCTGGTTTGCGATCGCGACTACCCGCATGATTGCTCCGCCCGCTTGCTGAGATTTGAGAGGATCAGGACCTGCCCATCCGGCCCCGAAAGGCTGGAACGCCTCTCAACATCAAATGCCCTGGTTTCCCGAGCATGAACAATTTCCTCGTCCGCAGACCGCCCCTTCAACAAAAGCGCGCGGCCGCTCGGCTTCAGCCAGAGATCCAGCATCGGCAGCAGACGGGCGACCGGAGCCAACGCCCTCGCCGTCACGACATCAACCGGCCCCTCCGGAGCATCCTCGATTCTCTGATTCGAGACCATAGCGTTGAGCCCAAGGCGTCTGACGGCGTCTTCCAGGAACTGCGCCTTACGCACACTTTTCTCGACGAGGGTCACCGCCACGTCCCGATCCGCCAGTGCGCACGCCAGGATGACCCCGGGGAACCCCCCTCCGGTTCCAAGGTCCGCCAGCGACCGGACATCTTCGCCCATCAGGGGAACCAGCTGCATTGAGTCCAGAATGTGGCGTCGCCAGATGTGCCGTCCTTCGTTCGGGCCGATCACGTTGTATCGCTCCCGCCACTCGTCGAGAATGTCCAGGAAGGCCTCGACCCGGCCGATCGTTTCACGTGAAACACCCGTGAGGCGGACGACATCGTCCCGCCCGAACCCGTCCTCGTCCTGCGGAGCGTAGCTCATGCGCGCGACTTCGCCGGGGCCTTCGCCATCGCCCGGACATATCCGAGCAACGCGGTGATTGCGCCCGGGGTCATCCCCTCGATGCGCGACGCCTGGCCGAACGTGGCCGGCCGCACGGACGCTAGCTTGTCGCGGGCCTCATTCGAAAGGCCGCCGACGGCCGCGTAATCGAGGTCCGCCGGAATCCGCAAATCTTCATCCCGGCGGAATGCGCGAATGTCCGCTTCCTGCCGGTCCAGGTACCCCGAATAGGTCGACTCGATTTCCATCCGCTCGCGTACCGCGGGAGCCAGCAACCCGAGCGGAGGCCAGATACCAGCCAGCGTCTCGAACCCGATCTCCGGATAGGCCAGCAGCTCCATCGCCGACCGTCGCCGTCCATCCCGGTTGACCTGCATCCCAGCCGCCCGCGCCTCGTTCGGCGTAAGGCTCAATTCGCCCATCAGGTGCCGGGCGTCCGACATCGCCGACTGTTTCACGTGAAACACCGATGCGCGCCGAGACCCCACACCCCGCCTCGATCCCCAAACCGGTCAGGCGCTCATCCGCATTGTCGGCCCTCAGCGTCAGCCGATACTCCGCCCGCGATGTGAACATGCGATAGGGCTCACTCGCGCCCCGGGTCACCAGGTCGTCGATCATCACCCCAATATACGCCTGCGACCGGTCGAGAATTAGCGGCTCCGACCCGGCGGACATGCGCGCGGCGTTCAGCCCGGCGACCAGTCCCTGGCCGGCCGCCTCCTCATATCCCGTCGTCCCATTGATCTGACCAGCCAGGAACAAGCCCGGCATCTGTTTGACTTGGAGGTCGGGCGTCAGTTCCCGAGGGTCCACATAGTCGTACTCGATCGCATATCCGAACCGCCGGATCGCCACCGCTTCCAGCCCCGGGATCTTGCGGATGAACGCCTCCTGCACCCCCTCCGGCAGGGACGTGGATATCCCGTTCGGATAGATCGTGTCGTCGTCCAGCCCTTCGGGCTCAAGGAAGATCTGGTGCCGGTCCCGGTCCGCAAACCGGGAGACCTTGTCCTCGATCGAGGGGCAATAGCGCGGTCCCCGCCCGGAGATCGCGCCCGAGTAGACCGCCGACTGGTTGAGGTTCTGGGCGATCACGGCATGGGCCTCAGGCGTCGTCCAAGTGATCCCGCAGGCGATCTGGGGCGTCGTGATCCGATCGGTCATGAAGGAGAACGGAATCGGCTCGTCATCCGCCGGCTGCATATCCAGCCCCTGCCAATCGATGGTCGAGCCGTCCAGCCGCGCCGGCGTCCCGGTCTTCAACCGCCCCATCCGAAGCCCGCTTGCGTAGAGCCGATCCGACAAACCGATCGCCGGCGCCTCGCCAACCCGGCCAGCGGGGATGCGCTTGTCTCCGATATGGATGACCCCTTCAGGAAGGTCCCGGTCGTGACCACCACCGCCCCGGCCCGCCACCGGGCGCCCGACGCCCCGATCACGCCGACCACCCGGTTTCCCTCGACAATCAGGTCCTCGACCCCATCCTCGATGATCGTCAAATTGGCCTGCTCAGCGAGCATCTCCTGCACGGCCTGCCGATAGAGCTTCCGATCCGCCTGCGTCCTGGGTCCGCGAACCGCCGGCCCCTTCGACCGGTTCAGCAGCCTGAACTGGATGCCGCCGCGGTCAGCCGCGCGGCCCATCAGACCGTCCAGCGCATCGACCTCGCGGACCAGGTGACCCTTGCCCAATCCGCCGATGGCCGGGTTGCACGACATCTCGCCAATGGTCACCGCCTTGTGCGTGACCAGCGCCGTCCGCGCGCCAAAGCGCGCAGCGGCGGCGGCCGCCTCGGCGCCTGCGTGTCCACCGCCAACAACGATTACGTCGAACTGGTCCATACGACCCTCTGCTTCTGCCGCCCATTTAAGGCAGCCAGAGGCGTCAGTCGAGCGATCCTGTGATGCGATGTTTCACGTGAAACATTTGGGCGCGAAGAGTCATTTGCCTCTTTGGCCGACTCCCGCAAGGCCGAGCCAGGTCTCAGCCGGCCAGCCTGCCAGCCGGTCTGTCACTTACCTATGCAGAAGTCCGAGAAGATCCGGTCGAGCAGGTCCTCGACGTCAACCTTACCAGTCACCTGGCCCAGGGCCCGCGCCGCCATCCTGACATCCTCGCCGACCAGCTCCGGCCCCAAGCCATCCTGAAATGCGCGCCGCGCGGACTGAAGATGGTGGAGCGCCTGTGACGTCAGCGACTGGTGCCGCGCGCGCGTAACGATTGGCGCTTCCGATGAGGACAGCTTCCGGACCACTTCCTGTTCGAGCGCCAAGAGCAGCGCCGGGATCCCATCGCCTGTCTCGGCGCTGATCGCAGACGTGGCGTCGTCAGTCATTCGCCCAGCCGCCAGGTCGGTCTTGTTCCAGACAACCAGATCGCTCTCGGCGAAGGATGTTTCACGTGAAACCCTTTCTAGCGTGTCGGCGTCATCCGTCACGTCGAGAAGCCAGATCCTGAGGTCCGCTGACTGGGCGCGGTCCAGCGCCCGCCGCACCCCTTCAGCCTCGATCTGGTCCACCGCCTCCCTCAGCCCCGCCGTGTCCGCCACCCATACCGGGAACCCGCCAAGCACCATGCGGACCTCCACGACATCGCGTGTGGTCCCAGCGATCGGAGACACAATCGCCGCCTCGCGGCCGGCCAGCTGGTTCAGCAGGCTCGACTTGCCCGCATTGGGCTTGCCGAGGATGGCGATGCGAAAGCCCTCACGCACGGATCGATTTCGCTCCCAGTCTGAGAGCGCGGCCTCGATTTCTGTCTGCAGGCGCGCCAAGGGTTCCAGCGACCGTCTGGCGATCTGCTCGGGAACATCCGACTCATCGGGAAAATCAATCGCAGCCTCAAGAGCGGCCATGGCCTCGATCAGCCGTTCCCGCCACGACTCGAAACGATTGCCGGCTTCGCCTTGGAGTAGGCGCAGGGCCTGAGCGCGCTGACCTTCGGTTTCGGCGTCGATCAGGTCGGCGAGGCCCTCAGCCTGGGTCAGGTCAAGCCGCCCGTTCTCGAAGGCGCGCCGGGTGAATTCGCCGGGCCCGGCCACACGGCAGAGACCGGTTTCAATGCAGGCCCGCAGCATCGCCTCCACATTCGCGGCGCCGCCATGGATCTGAAGCTCGACAACATCTTCGCCCGTGAAGCTGTTTGGGCCGGGCATGAAGATGACCAGCGCCTCGTCGAGGAAGGCGCCATTGCCGGGGGCGTAGAGGGGGCGCAGGGTGGCGTGACGGGGCGCAAGCGCCGGTGACTGTTTCACGTGAAACAGTCTGTGCGCCGTCTCCAGCGACGCCGGACCGGACAGCCGCACCACCGCGACGCCGGCGCGCCCGGCGCCGCTGGCGAGGGCGACGATCGTCTCGCCGCGATCGGTAGAGTGGCCTGACGGCATACGCGTTTGCTCCTGTCGACTTGCCGACAACCGCGCGACCACTACAACTGGGCGGGACGACAATCCAGAAGGAGGAACTGGCTATGGGCGAACGCGTGACCATAAAGGGGCCGGACGGATCGTTCTCCGCCTACGTAGCTTCCGCCGGCAAGGCTGCGCCGGCCGTCGTCGTGATCCAGGAGATTTTTGGCGTCAACGAGGTGATGCGCAAGACCTGCGATTGGCTCGCTGCCGAGGGCTACCATGCAATCTGCCCAGACCTCTTCTGGCGCATCGAGCCGGGGATCGACATCACCGACAAGACGCAGGCCGAATGGGATCGGGCGTTCGAGCTGTTCAAGGCCTTCAACGTCGACACCGGCATCACGGACATCAAGGCGACCATCGCTCACCTGCGCGACGGCGGACATGCCAAGGTGGGCGCTGTTGGGTATTGCCTGGGCGGTCTCATGGCGTACCTGACGGCCGCGCGGACGGATGCGGACGCGACTGTCAGCTATTACGGGGTCGGTATCGACAACTACCTCGGTGAAGCCTCGAACGTCTCGAACCCGCTGCTCCTGCACGTCGCCGAAGAGGACGGCTTCGTCTCCAAGGAGAGTCAGGCCAAGATGGCCGAGGGCCTGAAAGGCCCGCACTTCACCATGCGGACATACCCCGGGCGCGACCACGCCTTCGCGCGCCAGGGCGGCGAGCACTACCACGAGGCTGACGCGAAGCTGGCGAATGAGCGGACACTGGATTTCTTCCGGACCTACCTGAAGTAGTGCAGGTCAGCCCGACACCCCGTTAAGACCACGCTAAGGATTGTAACCGGCCAAGAGCGTGGTCGGAGGGGCGTGCCGTTCGGACGGCAGGGGAGGGGAGAGGTCCGGCGACAACAGATGATAGCGCGCCTCGATGGGCGGGCGCGCTCAGGCGGATCGTCAGTCGAGACGGAAATTGAAGCTGATGCTGATGCGGACATCTCTCGCCCGGTTCGTCGGGACCTCGTGCCGGAGCCAGCTCTCCCAAACAAGAAGGTCTCCGGCGGCCGGTTCGAAGGACACGAAGCGCCGCCGCTCCGGATCGCAGTCCTGACGTAGCGCGGGCGCCGCCATCATCATCTGAAGCCTGGGATCTTCGAAGCGGATCGCGGAACAGTCCGGCGGGGTCGAGACATAATAGGTGCCTGATAAGATGCAGTGCGGATGGACGTGGCCGGTATGAGCGCCCCCCGGTTCGAGAACGTTCACCCACATATTGTCGAGCACGATCTTCGAGGATCGCAGCTCCCATTGATGCAGCAGCGCGATGCGGACGATCCGCGGCTGAAGCAATTGATGGAGCTCCTCGAAGCACGAGGCCCTGCGCGTCAGGTCATCAAGCGACGAATAGGAGGTGTACCCGTCATAGCCATTTTTCTCACACCAGCGGATGCCCGCCGTGTCCTCTTCAGCCAGGCTTAGCGCGAAGGCTTCCAGATCATCGTTGAGCTCCAGCCACCCGTGCGTCGAGGTCAGGCTCTCCTGATGGATGTCGGTTGCGAAGAACTGGTGTGACGCCATCCCCAATCGTTAGCCGAAAACCGGCGGCCGCGTAATCCGAGACCGAGCCAACTTCGTCGAACCGGGACGTGCGCGGAAGCGATCGCACTCCATCGAAAGACGATGTCCGCATTTTTTCTCGAAGAAAGTTTGGACGTTTGCATTCGGGCAAGACTCCCCGGGCATCATGCTTTCCATGGTCAGGGACGTGGCGAGACACCTGACCCGGCGAGTGCAAAACTGACAATCTGGCGAGAAGGAGCGACGAATGTCGATCGCGGAACTGCGCGCGAAATTGGGGTATGCTGAAGGCGAGATCATTGAACGCGAAGAGCCGGTGAAGCCGGCGTCATCACGCCCGCGGGTCATCCTGCGCGACCGGCGACTTTGCGATCTTACGGCGCAACGGGCGTCAGCAACGAGCTAACTGAGGGGCGCGACCGGTCGGGCGGCGCAAGCGGACGTCGCCCGATCAGTTGTTCATCGACTGGAAGAATTCGCCGTTGTTCTTCGTCTGCTTCAGCTTGTCGAGCAGGAACTCGATCGCGTCCTGGGCGCCCATCGGGTTGAGGATCCGGCGAAGCACGTAGACCTTCTGGAGATCCTTCGGATCTGACAGCAGCTCTTCCTTCCGCGTGCCCGACTTGAGAATGTCGATCGCCGGGAAGACCCGCTTGTCGGCGACCTTGCGGTCGAGAACGATTTCCGAGTTACCGGTGCCCTTGAACTCTTCGAAGATGACTTCGTCCATCCGCGAGCCGGTATCGATCAGAGCCGTCGCGATGATGGTCAGCGATCCGCCTTCCTCAAGGTTACGCGCGGCGCCGAAGAAGCGCTTCGGACGCTGGAGGGCGTTGGCGTCGACACCGCCCGTGAGCACCTTGCCGGAGGAGGGGACGACCGTGTTGTAGGCGCGACCAAGACGGGTGATCGAGTCGAGCAGGATCACGACATCGCGGCCATGCTCGGCCAGGCGCTTCGCCTTGTCGATTACCATTTCGGCGACCTGGACGTGTCGCGTGGCCGGCTCGTCGAACGTCGAGGAGACGACTTCGCCTTTCACCGTCCGCTGCATGTCCGTCACTTCTTCCGGACGCTCGTCGATCAGAAGGACGAGCAGGTAACACTCCGGGTGGTTCTCAGCGATCGACTTGGCGATGTTCTGGAGCAGGACGGTTTTGCCGGTACGGGGTGGGGCGACGATCAGCGCCCGCTGGCCCTTGCCGATCGGCGACACGATATCGATCACGCGGCCGGAACGGTCCTTCAGCGTCGGATCGCCCATCTCCATGTGGAGGCGCTGGTTGGGGTAGAGCGGGGTGAGGTTGTCGAACGGCACCTTGTGGCGGGCGCGCTCGGGTTCCTCGAAGTTGACCTGCGTGACCTTCACCAGCGCGAAATAGCGCTCTCCGTCACGAGGGCCTCTGATCAGACCTTCGACAGTGTCGCCGGTGCGCAACCCGAGCTTCCGCAGCATCTGGGGCGCCACATAGATGTCGTCCGGACCCGGGAGATAGTTGGACTGCGGCGAGCGGAGGAAAGCGAAGCCATCCGGCAGAACCTCAACGACGCCCTGGCCGATGATCTCCCATTCGCGCTCTGCAAGTTCCTTCAGGATCGCGAACAGCAATTCCTGCTTGGAGAGGAGGGACGCCCCCTCGACCTCAAGTTCCTCAGCCTGCGCCAGGAGATCGGCAGGGGCTTTCTTCTTGAGATCGTTGAGGAGAACGCGCTCGCGCGCTTCAATCACGTCATCGGACATGGGAACTCGAGTGTTGTATCTGGTTGAATCGGATCAGGAATTTGATCTGTCTTGCAGGGTATTGGGGGAGCCGACGAAGGCGGGCCGAACCACTGGGAGTCGCCGGTCAGGACGACCGACGCGGATGCATCACCACAAAATCCCTGCAAGGTCAAGCATTTTGCCGCCTCGCAGGCCGAGCGTACCGGCCCGGATTTTCACGCCGCGAACGGCTGCACAACCACCATGATCACCGCGACGATGGCGATCAGCATCGGTATCTCGTTGAACATACGAAGTTTTTTTGGATCCATCGGCCGTTCTCCGGCCGCGACCTTCCTGCCCATCGCGATGAGATAGCCGGTGACGCCCGATTGGATGACGACAAATCCGATCTTCAGCCAGAACCAAGGCTGGGCCTGGTAGAACCCCCAGTTGTGGCCAATCAGGCCAAGCCCGAACAGCCAGGTCAGCAGCATCGCGGGGTTGAGGATGATCGTGGCGAGCCTGCGAGCGCCATCATCCATCGCCTTTTCAAGTTCCGCGTTTCCTTGGCCCTCCATCCGGTAGATGAGCAGCCGCGGATACATGAGAAGGCCCGCCATCCAGGCGATCATCGCGATGATATGGAGGGCCCGCAGCCACTCGAAGACGCTCATTGACCCGGTTTCCTCAGACCCGCGCCAGCCGGCGATTGGGGCACTCCCCACTCTGCCGGACAGATCCGGCCTCCGCAATGCGATCGCGGGTCACCGACGGACCCATCCGCCGTGGCGTCCTGAACGATGTCGGCAAGCGTCTCGATGTAGCCTTCCGCTACCCCAGGGCAGGCGCGCGGATATAGGCGGTCGCGTTTTCTTCGTCTGCGATGAGCTTGTACTCGTGATCGAGCTCGACGAGCGTTTCGATGTGTTCCGAGACGAAAGCGATCGGGGCGATCATGATCGCCTTGCCGTCGCGAGCCGCCTGGCGGATGGAATCATCGGTCGCCGGCCCGATCCATTTCAGCGGGCCGACGCGCGACTGATAGCAGATCTCGACTTCCCATTCCGCTGGCAGAAATTCACGCAGCGCCGCAGTCGTCTGCTCGACCTGCCACTGATAGGGATCGCCGTCGGCGACGACCTGTTCCGGCAGTCCGTGTGCGGAAAGCAGCAGACGGACATTCTCCGGCCGACCGGCTTTCTCCCACGTCTCCAGGATCAACGCTGCATGGGCGCGAATGAACTTGTCCGCTGTGGGATAGCAACAGACGGTGATGGCTTCATCGCCCCCGGCATCGCGCCACGACTTGACGGACGACGCGGTCGTAGTGGTCGAGAACTGCGGATAGAGCGGCAGCAACACTACCCGGTCCGCGCCCCATTCCCGGACCCCGCGCACAGCCTGCTTCGCAAACGGCGACCAGTACCTCATGCAGATGAACGACCGAGCGGACACGCCTCGCGACGAAAGCGCGGCATCCAGCGCGGCGGCCTGTTTCTTGGTCTCAGGGAGCACCCCCGCCCATTCGGGCGTAGTTTTCCTTTGCTGAAGGCGCGCGGGTCCTCGAGATGAAGCGGGACAGCATCCAGCGGATCGGGCCTGGCGCGCGTATGATCGCCGGGTCAGAGAACAGGTTCTGGAGAAACGGCTGAACATCGTCGGGACCATCCGGTCCGCCCAGATTGAACAGCACTACTGCGATTTTCTCGCTCATTGAGCGCCCTGGCGCACGACTTTCAGCACGCGTTCGACGTTCTCGATCGGCGTATCCGGCAGAACGCCGTGGCCGAGATTGAAGATATGGGGACGGCCGTTCAGTCCATCGAGGATCTGACGCACACGCGCTTCAAGGCCGTCACCGCCAGCGAGCAACCGCAACGGATCCAGATTGCCCTGGACCGGAAATCCCTTCGGCAAGGTCTTATTCACCCAGTTCAGTGACGCAGCCGTATCGAGGCCCACCGCATCCACTCCCGTTCGTTCAACGTAGGGCGCCAACAACGATCCGCAGCCTCTGGGAAATCCAATGATCGGCAGATCGACGCCCAACTCCCTGAGCCGGGATACGAGCGCCTTCGTCGGCTGGATCACCCACCGATCGAAGCCGTCCTCCGGGAGGCCTTCAGCCCAGCTCTCGAACAGCATCAGGGCGTGTGCGCCGGCCTTCGCCTGCATTGCGAGATAATGGGCGGAGGCCTCGACCAGCTGCGCCAGGATCGCATCAAGCTCTTGCGGATTCTCGTAGCCGAACTGGCGCGGAAAGGTCTTGTCGGTGCCGCCTTTGCCTTCGATCGCATAGATCGCCACCGTCCACGGCGCACCCGCAAAGCCGATCAGCGTCGTCTTCTCGCTCAGGCGGGGACTCACCCGTTCAACGGTCTCACCGACCGGCGCGAGCTTCGCCATCACCTTTTCCAGCGGCTCGCGATCAAGTTCCGCAGCGCTTCTGATCGGTTCGACACGCGGCCCCTCGCCAGCCACGAATTCAACCTTCCGCCCCATCGCATCCAGAATGAGAAGAATGTCGGCAAACAGGATCGCGCCGTCCATGTCGTAGCGGCGGATCGGCTGCAGTGTCGCCTCTGCTGCAAGGGAAGGGGAATAGCAGAAGTCTAGGAAGTCCTTCGCCCGCGCGCGAAGCTCCAGATACTCGGGCAAGTGCCGTCCAGCCTGACGCATCATCCAGACAGGAGCACGATCCTGTCTTTCACCGCGAAGGACGTTGAGAAGAGGTTTGCCTTTGAAGGCCAAGCGTCACCTATCGATCTGCACACTCCTTCATTCTTGAATCTGATTCTTAGAAAGAAAGAGTCAGTGGTAGATACACGTTTGATAAGTGGAGGCGAGTCGTCCTCCACCAAAGAGTCACAACCGCGCATCGGAGAATCCCGATCTGTTCTCAGCGTGCATCTGGCACGCGCCGGGTCCTCGTCCTGAGCCGCGAACGGGTTTGCTGGAGTCGAGTCTGAATCCGAACGCGGCGGCGGCAATCTGTGAAAAACCTTGTGCCCAATCACGGCTGGGGATCGAGATGTGGATGGATTCTGACTCGAATCCGGGCCTTCCGCTTGTCCACACTTCGCTCCCAGCGTTATTGATCGAGCCTCCGCGGCCAGACCGCGCCTGAGGCATCGCAATGGCGTTCCAGATCTTCTTCAATGTCCACCTTGTCTCGGACTCGACCGGCGAGACATTGAATGCGGTCATGCGTGCGGCCAGCGCCCAGTTCGACAACATCGCCCCGCTCGAACACACCTATTATCTTGTAAGGTCGCCGCGGCAGCTTGAGCGGGTCATTCAGGAAATTGAAGCGGCGCCGGGGATTGTCCTGTGCACGATCAGCGATGTGACGCTGAGGCAGCGGCTGGAAGATTGCTGCCGCGATCTCGGCGCGCCGGTCCTTGCGGTGATCGATCCGGCCGTTGACGTGCTCAGCCGCTATCTCGGCCTGCAATCCTCGCACAAGGTGGCGGCGCAGCACGGCCTCGACGCCGAATACTTTGCACGCATGGAAGCCATCAATTTCGCCTTGCAACATGATGACGGGCAATCGGTCGAAGGGTTGCGGGAGGCGGATGTCGTGCTGGTTGGCGTCAGCCGAACGTCAAAGACGCCGACCTGTGTCTATCTTGGCAATCGCGGGGTGAAGGCGGGAAACATACCGATCGTTCCCGGCGTCGAGCTTCCGGACGTCCTCGACGGGGAGCGGGCGCCGCTCGTGATCGGGCTCAAGATCTCACCCGACCGGCTGGTCCAGATCAGGCGGCAACGCCTGCTTGCCCTGAACGAGTCATCCGAAACGTCCTACGCCGACGAAGCCGCGGTCAGGGAGGAGACGACCCACGCCAATCGTCTTTATGTCCGCAAGAAATGGCCGACCATTGATGTCAGTCGCCGCTCCGTCGAGGAGACTGCAGCGGCCATTCTCAACATCATCCAGGACCATAGATCGTGACCGACCGCCTGATCCTCGCCTCGAAAAGCGCGGCGCGCGCCAACGTGCTGCGCGGCAGCGGCATCGAGTTTGAACAGATCGTCGCTGGCGTAGACGAAGAGGCGATCAAGGCGGGCCTGCGGGCCGAAGGCGCCTCGCCGCAGAAACAGGCGGAGCTCCTGGCGGAAACGAAGGCGGTCAAGGTATCGCGGGGCCGGCGCGAAATTGTCCTTGGCGCAGATCAGGTTCTCGACCTTGATGGCGAGGCCTTCGACAAACCCGCAGACCTAGATGCCGCGCGCGAGCAATTGATCATGCTGCGCGGCCGCCAGCACAAGCTGCAGACAGCGCTGGTTGCATGCATCGAGGGTGCGCCGGTCTGGCGGCACGTTGCGCAGCCCAGCCTGACCATGCGGAATTTCTCTGACGGTTTTCTGCAGGATTATCTCGAACGCGAAGGCATGGATCTCTGCAGCACCGTTGGGGGCTACAAGCTCGAGGGCAGGGGCGCGCAGCTCTTCGACCGCATTGAAGGCGATTTCTTCAGCATTCTCGGGTTACCTTTGCTGCCGCTTCTCGCCTGGTTGAGGGACCGCAACTCGATATCGACATGAGCATCTCCGGCGGAACAAAGGTCTATGGAGTTGTCGGAGATCCGGTCGCCCACCTTTCACCTTTGATTCACAATCAATGGATGCGTGAGCTGTCGGTGGACGCCGTCTATGTGCCGGTCCACCTGACGCACGACGACCCGGTCGGAGCGATCAGGTCCATGGCGGACATCGGGTTCTCCGGCCTGAACGTCACCTTGCCGCACAAGATCAGCGCCTTGTCGGCGGCACAACAAATCTCTGACACCGCAAGAGCCGTCGGGGCGGCCAACACCCTTTGTCTGAGGCCGGACGATGGATGGATCGCTCACAATACCGATGTGGAAGGCTTTGCGCGCGCTGCAGAAAATGCAGCTGGAGCGCGGCTCGATCAGCTGAGGGTTGTATTGATCGGCGCGGGAGGCGCCGCGCGCGCAGCAGCCTATTATCTTGGGAAGGCTGGCGCAGAGCTTGCAATTCTTAACCGGACGCGCGCGACCGCCGAGTCTCTGGCTGCGGAGTTCGCGCCGGCGGCTGAGGTGGCGGAGATGTCCGAACTGATGAAGCTCTCCGAGCGGGCCGATCTGGTGGTGAACGCCGCCAGTCTCGGGCACAGCGGCGCAGCGCTGCCAACGCTGGCAGCCGGCGAGGGACGCCCGTTTCTCGATCTCAGCTACGGAAAGGCCGCTTCTGGAGTTTTACGGTCGGCCGAAGAGTCCGGCTGGAAACCGCATGACGGGCTGGCGATGCTGGTTGCGCAGGCGGCCGCCGCGTTTGAACTCTGGTTCTCTGTGTCGCCTGATCAGGAGAGCGCACTCACAGCGTGCCGCGATAAGCTGACGGTGGCGCCATGATCCTGCTTGGTCTCACTGGCTCGATCGGCATGGGCAAATCGGCGACCGCCCGCCTGTTCGCGGAGCGCGGCATACCCGTCTACGATGCTGACGCCGCAGTCCACCAAGCCTACGGGCGCGGAGGCGCCGCCGTCGAACCGGTCGGGAAAGCGTTCCCGGGCGTGGTGACCGCCGACGGCGAGATTGACCGCAAGGCCCTCCGGCAGAAGGTGGTCGGCAAACCCAAGGCGATGGCGAAACTGGAGGCCATCATCCACCCGATCGTAGGCGAAGTTCGCACCCGGTTTCTCGAGGAAGCCAGGGCGGCCGGCGCGGATATCGTGGTGCTCGACATACCGCTCCTGTTCGAGACAGGCGGGGATGGGAAAGTCGACGCAATCGTGGTTGCAACGGCGCCCGAGCAATTGCAGCGCGCGCGCGTCATGGCCCGGCAGGGGATGACGGAGAAAGAGTTCGAAGCGATACTTGCGCGCCAAACGCCCGATTCGGAAAAACGGCAGCGCGCTGATTTCACGGTCAACACGGCGTACGGGTTTGCTTACGCCGGCGTCCGTCGACGAAATTCTCAAGGCGCTGCGCGGCGACGGCGCGACCACGGAGACTGACGACACATGCGGGAAGTCGCATTCGACACCGAAACAACGGGGCTCGAGCCACGCGACGGAGAACGCATCGTCGAAGTCGGATGTGTAGAGCTGGTCAACTACATCGAGACTGGCCGCGAACTTCAGATCTACATCAATCCGGAAAAACCGCTCAGCGAAGCGTCCGTCCGGATCACCGGGCTCACCGACGACTTTCTTCGCGACAAGAAGCGGTTCTCGGACCCTGATGTTGTCGACGTGCTGATGGATTTCTTCGGCGAGGATCCAATTGTCGCCCACAACGCTGAGTTCGACCGCGGATTCCTCAACGCGGAACTGAAACGGCTTGGGCGTCCCGCACTCCCCAAGGAACGTTTTATCGACACCATCCCGCTGGCGCGTGCGAACCGGCCCGGGGCCCCGGCGTCGCTGGATGCTGTCTGCAAACGCTTCAACATCTCGATTGAAGACCGCGAGCTGCACGGCGCCTTGAAGGACGCGAGGTTGCTGGCGAAGGCATATCTGGAACTTCGCGGCGGCAAGGAGCGCAAGTTCGAATTCGACGACGCTTCGGCAAGCGCGGCCACGGGCGCCGTCCGGATTGCGCGGCAGCCCCGCCCATCGCCACTACCGTCCAGGGTTTCCGAGCAAGAAGCAGCGGCGCACGCCGCTTTCATCGAGACGTTTGGAGCGGACGCGGTCTGGCGAAAGCTGGCAGGCGGCGGCTAGCCGGCTCAGGCCTGGCCTGAGCCATTGTCCGAGGGGGCAGCCGACGCTCCTGCAGCGCGATTGGCCTTCTGCTTCTGGTAGAGTCCGACAAAGTCGATCGGATCGATGAGCAACGGCGGGTGTCCGCCATCCCGCGTGATTTCCGCAACGATACGTCGCGCGAACGGGAACAGAAGGCGCGGACATTCAATGAGCAGCAGGGGCTCGGGATCGCGACCGTTCAGGTCCTGAATCTGGAACACGCCGGTGTAGACCAGCTCCGCGATAAACACGATCTTGTCTTCCCGCCGGGCCTTTGCCGAGAGTTTCAGATCGACACCGAACACGGATTCGCTTGATGGCCCGGGCTCGACGCGCACGTCGATGCCGAGTTCGATTTCAGGGGTCTTCTGGCCGGACTGACCGCTCAGAACCCCCGGGTTTTCAAAAGAAAGATCTTTGGTGAACTGGGCGAGGACCCGCAGGCGCGGTGGCGCGTTAGCTTCAGGCTGCGGGGCAGGGGCCTCGTTTTCGACGCCAGCGCCATCGTCTTGCTCATCAGCCATGTCGGGTTTGGACCTCTATTATGACAGTTTATTGAGGAACGCCCGCTATCATGGGCCATTATCTACCGCAACCGCGGGCTGACTCAGCGGCATTTCTGCCTATATTGATTGTGCATAAACGCTGAAGCCCAGCTACCCAGCGTCCTCTGAGAGGCCGAGCATTGGAAATCGAACTCATCATTCTCGCCGTTGTGGCGGTATTCGTGATCTCCCGCCTTTATAGCGTTCTGGGTCAGAAGACGGGCGCAGAGCCGCCGGCCCGCCGCGTGGGCGAGACGGTTTCGCCGGCGAGGCGCGCGGAAGATTCGCAGCAGGCAGACGATGTGCCGCCGCAGCTGCGTCCGACGTTCACCGGCCCGGCGGCTGCGGGACTCGAACAGATCGCAGACCACGATCCCGGCTTCGATCCCGACGGTTTCCTCAAGGGCGCCAAGCTCGCATATGCAGCGATCGTCGGCGCCTACGCAGATGGCGACAAGGAGAAGCTGCGTCCGCTGGTCGATGATGACGTGTACGAGGTCTACGCCACGGCGATCGATCAGCGCGAGGATACGGGCGCAGAGCCGATGCGCCTGCTGAGGACGAAGTCCGCAAAGATTGTCGAGGCCACGATCGATGAGGCGGATCATGTCGCCCGCGTCGGCGTCGCCTTCGAGGCCGAACTGAGCGATGGCGAGAACATGCGGCGCGCACGGGAGGTGTGGACCTTCAAGCGCGATGTATCCTCGGACGATCCGAACTGGCTTCTGGACGAAGTCGGGATCGCCGACTGACCGAGCCGAAGCCTGGCGGCAGGCTTCCGTTGCGCGGATTCTAGCAATGAACCGGAAGCTCACAGACCAGGAATTGCGCCTGTGGCGGCGCGTTGCGCGAACCGTTCAGCCCATCCGCACGCCATTGCCGGACACCGAACAGGATAATCGACAGGGCGCAACCAAACCCGCTCCGGCGGTCCAACCGACATCGTTTGCGCGACCCGTTTCAGCGACAGGCGTCGAGCGCAACCCGCCCGGATTCAGTGCTCAGGATCAATCCGGACACCGTCGTGTACGCCGCGGCCAGCTGGCGATCGACGCCACCCTGGATCTCCACGGGCATACTCAATTGACCGCCAGACGAACCCTCCAGGCGTTCGTGCATCAACGCCACGCAGCGGGCGACCGCTGTCTGCTGATCATAACCGGCAAGGGCAGGGCGGGCGCCAGCGTTCTGCGGCAGCGGTTTCTCGACTGGATCAACGACCCCGAGATCTGTTTCGCCGTTGCAGGCTACGCGCCAGCTAATGCGCGGCATGGCGGAGATGGCGCATACTATCTGCTGCTGAAGCGGTTAACCGCCTAGCGCCTGCTGGCGAATTGGAACGTCATTGCAAGGCCTCGCGTTGGTTTGGCGACAGCGGAGGCAGATATGGAACCCACAAGAGACATTGAAGCGCTGATCGCGGATCCGGCCGGACATTTCGACCGCCCGGCCGACGTGCTCGCAGACGAGAATTTGTCTGTGCATCTGAAACAGAAAATCCTCGAAAGCTGGAAGGACGAGGCGAGCCATATGGTTGAGAGCGCCGGAGAGAACATGGCTGGCGGCGAGCCAGCGCGCCTGCGGGAAGTGTCCGAGGCGCTGCTGCAACTCAACGAAAACACCGTTGTTAATCGCTAGTTCAGCTCAGGAAATCGAAACTGGCGGGGAAAGCTGAGATGGAACCAGGCTTTGTGTCCGACGTTCCAGACTCCAGTTCGAAGGAGACGACCATGAAGATCGCGACCTATACAATTGGCGCAACAGCTGCCTTGCTGATGGGCGCCTGCACGTCGACCGGCAATATTGAGCGTGGCGCAGCAACCGGCGCCGTCCTCGGCGGCGCGGCCGGCGCAATTATCGGCAACAACGTCGGAAGCGGTGACGCAGAAACCGGCGCTGCGATCGGCGCAGTCGTCGGCGGCGCTTCGGGCGCCTACGCCGGGCGTGAAGCCGACAAGCGCAATAACAGCTCGCAGTATCAGACCGGGCCCAACGGCGAGCGTCTGATCTACGACACCCGTTCAAACCGGTACTACTACGTGGATGGCCAGTCCGGCAGAACGTACTGGGCTAACGGCGAATACCGCGGCTAGGCGAGACCACGCCTGCTGTGAAGCGACGAACCGTCTCTGGAGCAGAGGCGGTTCAGTCGTTTCTGGCCGCTTTTTCAGCTAGGCCAGAAACGCCCTCCCGGGCGCGCAGGACGTCCGCGACTTTATCGAGCGTCACGCCGCGCGCGCGCAGAGCGACCATCAGGTGGTAGACCAGTCAGCAGCCTCTTGAGTGACCGCGGCGTCAGACTCGGAGGCGACGGCGAGGGCGGCCTCGACACCTTCTTCCCCAAGCTTCTTGGCGCAGAGCGAGGGCCCGCCTGCGAGCAGCTTGGCGGTCCAGGACGAGCCGGGATCTGCACCAGCGCGCGCATCGATCGTGTTCGCTAAGTCAGACATGGCCGCAGCTAGGCTCGACGCATCGCCTAGCGGATTGTGTTCAAGCTTCATCGCGCTTCACCCGCAGCTGATCCAATGGCGGAGAAAGGTCGCACTGACGCGCCAGCTTCGGCAAGCGCTGCGCGCGCCTCAGCCAGCGTACATTCGCCGAAATGGAAGATGGACGCCGCGAGCACAGCATCGGCAAGCCCCTCGGTGACCGCTTCGGCGAGATGCCGGGCGTTGCCTGCGCCTCCAGAGGCGATGATGGGCACGGTGACGACGTCACGCACAGCGCGGAGCAGGGGAATGTCGAATCCTTCCTTCGTCCCGTCGCGATCCATTGATGTCAGGAGGATCTCACCGGCGCCGAGTTCGACCGCGCGGCGGGCGAAAGCGATGGCGTCCTTCCCGGTCGGCGTGCGTCCGCCATGCGTGAAGACTTCCCACTGATCGCCCCGCCGCTTCACGTCGAGCGCCATGACGACGGCCTGGCGCCCGACTTTCCGCGCGCACGATCGCAGGATGTCGGGATTGTCGACTGCGGCCGTGTTGATCGCGACCTTGTCGGCGCCGGCGCCAAGCATCGCCACCATGTCATCCGCGGACCGTACGCCGCCGCCCACGGTCAGCGGCATGAAGCACTGGTCGGCGGTCCGCTCGATCACGTCGATCATCGCGCCTCTGCCTTCGACCGACGCCGTGATGTCCAGGAAACACAACTCGTCGGCGCCTTGCTCATCGTAAGCCTTGGCAAGGGCGACCGGATCGCCCGCATCACGTAGCCCGACGAAGTTCACGCCTTTGACGGTTCGCCCGTTCTTCACATCGAGACAGGGAATGATGCGCGTCTTCAGCATGTCATGCTCCTGACGGCCTCTGGTACTTTATGAACGCCGTAAGCTCGCCGACGCGATCATAAAGGCGTCGACCAACCTCGTTGAAGTGCTGCGTGTTCCAGTACACGTTTTCCCACCCGTGACGATCCGCCTCCGCATACACGGCCTCGATCAGCGCCCGGCCGGCGCCCGTACCTCTGAGGTCCGGGGCGACAAACAGGTCCTGAAGATAGCAGACATCGCCAAGCTTCCAGCAGTGGCGATGCGTCATGTAGTGGACGATCCCCACGAGGCGCCCGCCGCTTTCCGCGACGAGGCATCGGGGCTCATACGCGCCGTCGGAAAAGAACCTTTCAAAGGTCGAAGCATAAACCGCCTCGGCGACGGTCGAGTTGTAGAACTGCAGATAGCCAGTCCAGAGCTCCCGCCACGCCGGCTCGTCGGTCTTCTGGATCGGACGGACCTGAACGCTCATTGCGCGGCGGCCAAGGCTTCGGCGGGATCAATGTCGCCGTCATAAAGGGCCCGACCGAGAATGGCGCCGTGCACCGGTCGAGCGCCGTCTCGCGCGCGCAGGGCGCGGATATCCTGCGCGTTGGCAAGGCCGCCCGATGCGATGATCGGGATGGACACCGCATCGGCAAGCCGTCCGGTGAAGTCGACATTCACGCCGGTCTTCATGCCGTCTCGGCCGATGTCTGTGGCGATGATCGCCGCGATCCCGCAATCTTCGAACATCCTCGCGAGCTCCACTGCGTCGAGATCGGTTGTCTCGGCCCAACCCTCCACAGCCACCATCCCGTCGATCGCATCAATGCCGACAGCGACTTTGCCCTCGTGTTTCCGGGCCGCCTCCCTGACAAAGTCCGGATTGCGCACCGCCACCGTTCCCAGAATCACCCGCGCCACCCCCGCGGCCAGCCAGTGTTCGATGCCGGCCATGTCGCGAATGCCGCCGCCCAGCTGGACGGGGCAGGGCGTCGCTTTCAGGATTGACCTCACAGCCTCGACGTTCCGCGACTGTCCGTCGAACGCGCCATTGAGATCAACGACGTGCAGGTTGGAAAAACCCATCTGCGCAAAGCGCGCGGCCTGGTCGCCGGGCTCCGTATTGAAGGTTGTGGCCTGCGCCATGTCTCCGCGGATCAATCGCACGCATGCGCCGTCCTTGAGATCGATTGCGGGATACAATTCCATCACGGCGACCACGAAAGAAAATTTGCGAGCAGCCGGATGCCGACGGCTTGGCTTTTCTCGGGGTGAAACTGCGTACCGACGACATTGTCTCGCGCAACTGCGGCGGCGAAGTTTCCGCCATAGGAAAAGCTGGCCGCGACGTCCGCTGCAGATTCTGGGCTGAATACATAGGAGTGCGTGAAGTAGACGTTTGGGGATGCGCCGAGCCCGCTGAACACCTCGTGCTCATGATCAATACTCAGCTCGTTCCAGCCCATGTGCGGGATGGGCAATTGCGGATCATCCGGCGCCAATGGCTCGACCGATCCGGGAATCCACCCAAGACCTTCAGTATCCCCATCCTCACGCCCGACATCCGCCAGCAATTGCATGCCGACGCAGACGCCAAGAAACGGCGCGCCGCGCTTTCGGACTGCATCGGACATGGCTTCAACGACGCCCGGTCGTCCGCGCAGGCCTGATGCACAATCCGCGAAATGGCCGACCCCGGGCAGCACGATGCGGTCCGCCTTGCGAATGACGTCAGGATCATCCGTCAGCGTGATCAACGTCGTCCCGCCCAGTGAATCCGCAGCCGCTGCGAGCGCGCGGCTCATTGAGCGCACATTCCCGGACCCGTAATCTATGAGAGCGATCTGGCTCATGCGCGCCGTCTATCGCCGGGGGAGGCCGTTGTCACGCTGTGGGCAGGCAGGTTCTTAAAGACTGCCCTTGGTGGAGGCGATTCCCCCGCGCAACCGCTCATCGCGCGCCAGCGCGGTGCGAAGCGATCGCGCCAGCGCCTTGAAGCACGCTTCTGCGATGTGATGCGAATTCGCGCCGTACAAGAGTTCGACATGAAGACACGCGCCAGAGTTCATCGCAAAGGCCTGGAAGAACTCTTTGAAGAGTTCGGTGTCGACCTCGCCAACCTTGTCGCGGTCGAACTGGACCTTCCAGATCAGGTAGGGACGATTGCAGAGATCCACGGCGGCTCTGGCCAGGGTCTCATCCATCGGGATGTAGGCGTGGGCGAACCGGACCACCCCTCCATACCCCCCGCAGGCCTCCTTGACGGCCTGGCCGAGGACGATGCCGACATCCTCCATCGTGTGGTGCTGGTCGATGTGCAGATCGCCCTTGGCGTCGATTTCGAGGTCGAGCGCGGCGTGCTTGGCGAGGGATTCCAGCATGTGGTCGAAAAAGCCAATCCCGGTCGAGACTTTCGCCTTTCCTGAACCATCAAGATCAACCGTAACGCTGATCTGCGTTTCCTTGGTTTCGCGTGTGACCGTGGCTGACCGCCGTTTATCACCCATGACTGTTATCTCGCATTAACCAACTATTTGGTCCGGGTTCCTAGCGTAACCGTGATTCCATCTAGGAATTCCGAAGACAAGACGACCCACTACGCCAGTGTTCCACGTAAAGCCACAACAATGACGCCATCAGAAGTGGGATGCAGGTCATGAAACTCCTGGACGGGCTGTCGCGAATGGGTCTCGCCGGCAGGGTGGTTTCCCTGGCTTGCTGCGCGGTGATTGTCGCCGCGATCGCGCAATGGGTGGCGACGCCGCTGCTGATGCGCCCGGAGTTGCAGTTCCAGCGTACGGCCGCTGTCCGCGCCGGCCTGGAAACGCTCGCGGCGATCGGCGCGCTCGATCTTGGCGAAGACAACGACGCCCAATACCAAGCAATTCTCGACTCGATCGGGAATGCCTTGCCGGGCGGCGCATCGACGTTGTTCGACGCCGAGGGCAATGTGATCGCGCACTTCGACGGCGCCGGTAGTCCGCCGATGCCCGGTCTCCTCAGCGCGCCTCCTGATCAGGTCTTCGTCGCAAATGGTCGGTACGCGATGTCCCGTCCAATCGTCGAGGGAGGGGAGCTACGCGGCTATGCGGCATACTCCTTCCAGCCGCGGGCGCTGACGGCGATGATGTCGGCGGTCATACCGCTGGCGTGCCTCGCGCTGCTGCTCGTGCTTGGGGTCATCGCGCCGTTCATGTTGCCAATCGCGCGTCGGGTGCTGAAGCCTGTGACCGACCTCGAACAACGCATCCGGAGGCGCTCAGCCCACGATCGATCGGCGTTGGCCAGCACCGAAGATGACGCGATGCTGAAGCCTTTGCTGTCGGCCATTGACGAGGCTCACGCCAAATCCGAGGCGACCGCAGCGCGCGCGATGCGGCTTGCCTACTCGGATCCGGTGACCAGACTTCCCAACCGCCTGCACCTGATGGCGAAACTCGATGCGCTCCTGAGCAAGGATGAAGCGGCCCCGCTTTATTTTGCCGTTTGCGACCTCGACGGGTTCAGCAAGTTGAACGTGGCGCTGGGTCCGCGTGTGGCTGATGAAGCGCTGGCGATCGTTGGCCAAAGGCTGCAGGCTGCCTTCACGGGCGAAGTTCGAAACGTCATTCTCGGGCGTTTGGGGGCGGATCAGTTTGCGATCATCGCGACCGGTATGGGCGCCGATGCGATCCAGTCGCTGATGAAGAGAGCAGGGCAGGCCATTGCCGAGCCGATGATGCTCGACGATCATCGACACAATCTCACGTGTTCATTCGGCGCGGCGCACGCACCTAACGACGCGATCGCGGCTCACGACCTGATGAAAAAGGCAGAGATCGCGCTGAAGGAGGCGAAGCGCCGGAGCGGGAACCGGCTGGTTCTTTTCGACGACAAGCTGCTCGAGAAGGCGCGCAACCGTTCACGACTGGAGGCAGAGGTCCGGCGCGGAATCGAGAATGGAGAATTCGTCGCCGTCTATCAGCCGAAGATCTATCTGGAATCCGGAGCGCTTGCCGGCGCCGAAGCGCTTGCAAGATGGAGGCGGCCCGATGGCGCGCTGGTCTCTCCGGGCGTCTTTATCCCGATTGCCGAGGAGCTGGGCTTGATCGCCGAGCTGGGCAAATCGGTCCTGCGCGACGCATGCATGACTGCCGCCAGATGGAAGATGCACGGCCGAGCCGCAAGGATCGCAGTGAATGTTTCGCCAGTGCAGTTCGACGAACCGGACTTCGCTGAGACCGTCGAGCGCATCCTCGACGAGGCTGGCCTCGACCCGCGACAGCTTGAACTCGAGATCACCGAGTCGTCGGCGGTGCGGGACCCGGATCGCGTCTCCCGGATCATGTGGCCGCTCCGCGAGCGCGGCGTACACATGGCGATCGACGACTTCGGCACAGGTCACTCGAACTTCGCCTCGATCACGCGGCTGCCCTTCGACGTGTTCAAGATCGATCAGCAGTTCATACGCGGACTACAGAACGATCCGACCGCGCCATCGATTGTTGAGATGATCCTCGCCATGGCGGAGACCCTGGGGCAGGAGACTGTCGCAGAGGGCATCGAGACTGCCGAGCAGGCCGAATTCCTGCTCAACCGGGCGTGCACGATCGGGCAAGGCTACTATTTCTCGCCGCCGTTGCCGGCCGACGAGTTCGACGCATTCATAAAAACCGGCAGCCGCGTAACCTGCGCCGTCTGGTAGCGTAGACAGTTATTCATCGATAAACGATAAATTCTTTGATCAGCTCCCGGTTCCGGGAGTAGGGTCAGGAGATCAAGGGAACGATTGCCTGATGACGACATCCGCGAGCTGGCACGCCACGACGATCCTTGCTGTCCGGAAGGGCGCCAAGCTGGTGCTCATCGGCGACGGACAGGTGAGCCTTGGCGACACCGTGATGAAGGGCAACGCGCGCAAGGTCCGCCGGCTTGGCGAGAAAAGCGATATTCTCGCCGGCTTCGCAGGCGCCACCGCCGACGCCTTCACGCTGTTCGAGCGACTGGAACAGAAGCTTGAGCGCTTTCCCGGAAACCTCCAGCGCGCCGCGGTTGAGCTCGCCAAGGACTGGCGCACAGACAAGTACCTGAGAAATCTGGAAGCCATGATCATCGTTGGCGACGCAACGACGCTACTGGTGATCACCGGCCGTGGCGATGTGCTGGAGCCGGAGCACTCGGTTACGGCCATCGGTTCAGGCGGAAACTATGCCCTTTCGGCAGCGCGCGCGCTCTACGAGTACGAAGAAGACGCCGAAGTGATTGCAAAGCGTGCGATGCAGATCGCGGCCGACATCTGCGTCTATACCAACTCCCAGACGGTCATCGAGGTGCTTGGTGTTTGACCGGCGCGAAATACGCGCAGCTGCCGAAGAGGGCATTCTGACCGCCGAACAGGCGCGCGCCTTCGAGAACTTTGTCCAGCAAAGATCAGATCCGGATCGCGGCCTCAGCTCAGAAAACCTCCGCTTCCTGACCAATTTCAACGATATCTTTCTTTCGGTCGGCCTCACGATTTTCGTCTTCGGTGTTGGAGTGGCTGCGGCCTTCCTCGTCGGCGACAGCGGCTCCAGCCGCTGGGGCATTGTCTGGATTATGCTTCCAGTGCTGGCTTCGTCTTGGGCGCTTGCAGAATACTTCGCTGGGCGTCGCCGCCTTCTCCTGCCTGCGATGACGCTCGTGCTGGCGATCTGCGGGTCCGCCTTCGCGGTTTGCGCAGCCCTCATCGCGCCAGCATTTCAAGATTCGAGTGTCGGCTCATTCGACGAGGCAGCGGGCGCCGTTTCAACCGCGATGTATGCCGGGTTCCTGGGATCGGCGGCCGCCGCGCTTGCGAGCCACCTGCGCTTCAACCTGCCGTTCGCTCTTGCGCCATTCGCCCTGTCGATCGCTGGGTTGCTCTACACGGCCATCGCGCAGGCCGGGCAGGGCGATCAGATTCTGGGCGGCGCGGCGACACTCGCCATCGGCGTTGCAACACTGATCGCCGCGATCTGGTTCGACATGAAGGACCCGCTTCGCGCGAGCCTGTCTTCAGACAAGGCGTTCTGGCTGCACCTCGCAGCAGCGCCGCAGATCATTTTCGGCATACGGGGTCTGGTCCTGGGCTCCGGCTTCGCGCCAGCCGGCGCCGCCGATGCCTCCGCAATGATCCTTGTGCTGGCGTTCTTCGCCCTCCTGTCGGTCGCGCTGAACCGCCGCGCGCTCATCGTCTCGGGTCTGCTCACGTTCGCGACTGCAATCATCGCGCTGCTGAACTCGGTAAGCGGCGGCGACACAGGGCAGACCCTGATGTTGTCGGCGCTGCTGATCGGCGGATCGATCGTTCTGCTTGGCGGAGGCTGGCGTACTGCGCGGCGAGCGCTGTTGCGCTTCATGCCGGCCACCGGGACCATTTCTCGCATCTTTCCGCCGGAGCCGGCCTGATGTAGCGGATTGTCTCTCAACCCTAGCGGCCCCATGTGGGAGAGGCATGACCGAATTCACCCCCCGAGAGATCGTATCCGAGCTGGACCGCTTCATTGTCGGTCAACCGGAGGCGAAGCGAGCTGTCGCCCTCGCGCTGCGCAATCGTTGGCGCCGCAAGCAGCTTCCTGACGGCTTGCGCGAGGAAGTGACGCCCAAGAACATCCTCATGATCGGCCCGACCGGTGTGGGTAAGACAGAAATCTCGCGCAGGCTCGCAAAGCTCGCCAAGGCGCCGTTCCTCAAGATCGAGGCGACCAAGTTCACCGAAGTCGGATACGTTGGTCGTGACGTGGAACAGATTGTCAGGGACCTCGTAGAAGTCGCGATTTCGATTGTTAAGGATCGCAGGCGCGCAGAAATACTCCCCAAGGCCGAAGCTGCGGCGGAGGAGCGGGTGCTGAACGCACTCGTCGGTGAGACAGCACAAGCTTCCACCCGCGAGAATTTCCGCGCGAAACTGCGAAACGGAGAGCTGGACGAGAAGGACATCGAAGTCGATGTCGCCGACACGTCTTCGCCGTTTTCCGGCATTGAGATCCCCGGCCAGCCAGGCTCCAGCATGGGGATGTTGAACCTTGGGGATCTGCTGTCGAAGGGGTTTGGCGGACGCAGCAAGCGGATCCGAACCAAGGTGCGCGACGCCTATGGGCCGCTGGTCAACGAGGAATCCGACGCGCTGCTCGATAATGACGCCGTCACCCGTGAGGCGATGGAGCTGACCGAGCAGGACGGCATCGTCTTCCTCGATGAGATCGACAAGATTGCAACGCGACAGGAGCGTGGCGGCGGCGACGTATCCCGCGATGGTGTACAGCGCGACTTGCTGCCCCTGATCGAGGGCACGACCGTGGCGACGAAATACGGTCCGCTGAAGACCGACCATATCCTCTTCATCGCCTCGGGCGCCTTCCATGTCTCCAAGCCGTCGGATCTGCTTCCCGAGCTGCAGGGCAGGCTGCCGATCCGCGTCGAGCTGTCCGCGCTGAGCCGCGAGGACTTCCGTCGTATTCTCACTGAGCCTGAGGCCAACCTTGTGCGGCAGTACACTGAGCTGATGAAGACCGAGGGTGTGCAGCTCGTGTTCGAACAGGACGCGGTCGACGCTGTCGCGGACCTGGCTGTGCAGGTGAACGACGAAGTTGAGAACATCGGCGCACGCAGACTGCATACCGTAATGGAACGTGTATTGGATGAGATCAGCTTTTCCGCCACGGATCGATCGGGCGAAATCTATACGGTGTCAGGCGACTACGTTCGAAAGACGGTTGGAGAACTTGCCAACAACGGCGATCTGTCCAAGTACATTCTATAATAGAATGTGCTAGTTTTCCGATTGGACCTGCCGCCTCACCGGCATGTACATCTTGCCCCAGTCCTTCAGGGCGGCGAGCGCTGGTCCGAGATCCTTGCCTTTGGGCGTGAGTTTGTACTCAAATCGCGGCGGCTTGACGGAATAGGCGTGTTTTTCGATCACGCCGGCTTCGACCAGCCGTTTCAGACGTTCGGAGAGGACGTGGCGCGTCACACCGAGACTCTTCTGGAAATCCTCAAACCGCGAAATGCCCAGAAAGCAGTCCCTGAGGATGAGCAGGGTCCAGCGGTCGCCAACCACGGACATCGCCCGCGCCACAGGGCACCAATTCGTGTCGAGTTCATCCCATTTCATGGCACCAGTATGAACCGGTTTGCAGAACTCACAAGAGAGTGATAGGTTCTATAATAGAACGCATTCCGGACGAGGGGCGAAAATTTTGGACGGAACCCGGGCGGCCTTGATCGTTGGCGCGGGCGACGCGACAGGCGGCGCTATCTCCCGGCGTTTTGCCCGGGAAGGCTACACGGTCGTTTGCACCCGTCGAGAGGCCAAGAGTCTCGAGCCGCTGCTCCAAGAGATCCGCGCCGACGGAGGTGTCGCGCACGGATTCGGGTCCGACGCCCGCGACGAAGAGCAGGTCGTCGAACTCTTCCGGAAAATTGAGACAGATATCGCTCCGCTCGAAGTGCTGGTCTTCAATATCGGCGCGAATGTTCGCTTTCCGATCGCGGAGACGACCAGCCGGGTCTACCGCAAGGTCTGGGAGATGGCGGCGTTCTCCGGCTTTCTCGCTGGCCGCGAGGCGGCAAGGGTGATGACACCGCGAGGCAAGGGGACAATCATTTTCACGGGCGCCACGGCATCGATGCGCGGCGGCGACGGGTTCTCTGCTTTTTCCGGCGCCAAGTTCGCGCTGCGTGCGCTTGCGCAGTCGATGGCGCGAGAGCTGGGTCCGAAAGGCATCCACGTTGCGCATGCGGTGATCGACGGTGCGATCGACACGAGCTGGATCGCCGAGAACTTTCCTCAGCGATACGCCCTGAAGGATCAGGACGGCATACTGAACCCTGATCATATCGCCGATGCTTACTGGACGCTTCATCGCCAGCCGCGCGACGCCTGGACCCATGAGCTAGACCTGCGTCCGTGGATCGAGAAATTCTGATCACCCGCTAGAAGGGAAGGGCCCATACTCATGGCGCGCAAGCTGGAGTTCTTTTTCGACGTCGTGAGTCCGACCGCCTATCTGGCGTGGACGCAGCTACCGGCGCTGGTTGAACGCACCGGTGCGGAACTCGATTACCGGCCCATGTTTCTTGGCGGAGTCATGGCGTCGACAGGAAACCGCCCGCCCGGGACCGTGGGAGCCAAAGGCCGGTGGATGACCGCCGATCTCGCGCGCTTTGCGGCGCGATACGGCGTGCCATACAGGCAGAACCCCGCCTTCCCGATGAACACGCTGCCGATCATGCGCGCGGCGATGACCTTTAAGGACAGGGCAGACTTCGAGACGTTCCTGAAAACGGTCTTCGAGGCCATCTGGGTCAACGCCAAGGACGTTGCGCAGGAGCAGGTGCTTACCCAGGCGCTCGCAGACGGCGGTGTGGATCCAGAAGCGTTCTGGACGGCCGCTAAGGATCCGGCCAACAAGGAAGCGCTCAAGGCCAACACAGATGAGGCCGTCGCCCGAGGCGTATTTGGCGCGCCGTCATTTTTTGTCGGCGAAGAACTGCACTTCGGCCAGGACCGGTTGGACTTCGTCGAAAGCGCGCTGACCCGCTAGACCTTCAAGCCCAGTTGGCCGGCCATCTCCCTCAGCGAGGTCGCTGGTCTCGGACCAAGATGCGAGATGACTTCCATCGCGCACATGTGACCGAGCGCCCCGGCTTCCGGCGGCGTGAGTCCGTGGGTTAGCCCGTACAATACGCCAGCCGCGTACTGGTCGCCGGCACCGGTCGCATCCACGACCTGATCCACGGGGAGGGCCTTGAGCCGCCAGGTATCGGACCCGGCGATGATCACCGACCCTTTGTCGGAACGCGTGACCGCCGCCATCTGACTGTCATTTCGAATCTGGACGAGCGCTTCGTCGAAGTCGTCCGTCTCATAGAGCGACAAGAGCTCGCCTTCGTTTGCGAACACCAGGTCGGCGTGAGTCCGGATGAGTTGGCGGAAGCTATCCCTGTGACGGTCCACACAGAAACCGTCCGACAGCGTCAGCGCAATCTTCCGCTTGGCGGCTTGGGCGGCCTCGCATGCGTGAACGAACGCGCGCATCGCAGCCGGCTTGTCGAAGAGATACCCCTCCAGATAGAGCCATTCAGCCGCGGCGATGGCGTTTGCGTCGACGTCGGTGGGTGCGAACTCTGTCGACGCGCCAAGGAAGGTGTTCATCGACCGCTCGCCGTCGGGTGTGACGGCGATCATTGAGCGGGCGGTCGCCGGCCCGTTCTTCAGCGGCGTGCCAAAGAATTCCGCGCCGATCTTCCGCATGTCGGCGACATAGGTTTCTCCCGGATCATCATCCGCCACCTTACCCATAAAGGCGGCTGAACCGCCGAGGCTGCAGATGCCCGCGATGGTGTTCCCCGCCGATCCGCCCGACGTCTCAATACGCGTGTCCGGGAGGTCGTTATACAGTTCCTCGCTGCGGGCCTCATCGATCAGGCTCATCGCGCCGCGCTCGATGCCATGCGCGGCGATGAAGTCGTCATCCACCCGGGCGATGACGTCGAGGATGGCGTTGCCCACCGCGACAACGTTGTAGCTGTTGGCCATGGGTCTACCTCGTGATCGGCTGGGAGCTGTCTCGTTTGAAGTTGGGCGTCATACGTCCGACAGCCCCATAGGCCAAGCGGAGAAGTCTCGCGGCGGCAATATCCCGCAACAGCGCTCAGCGGCCGGTGAAGCGTGGGGCGCGCTTCTCGACAAAGTGGGCGACGCCCTCTTTGAAGTCTTCCGAGGCAAAGCTTGGCGGCATGTCCGCGTTCGCTGTTTCTATCGCGTCGCTCAGCGTCTGGAATTGGGCCTCCCACAGCTCGCGCTTCATCTCGCGCAGCGACCGGGGCGAAACCTCGTTTGCCAGCATGCGCGCATAGTCCAACACGCTGGCTTCGAAATTTTCGGCAGGATAGGAGCGGTTGATGAGACCCATACGTTCGGCCTCTTCACCGGTGAACGTCCGCGCGGAGTAGAGCAGGTCCGCAGCGTTCGCGAAGCCCACGAGGCGCGGCAACAGCCAGGATGCGCCGTGCTCGGCGACGAGGCCGCGCCGGGAAAAGGCCGTCGTGAACTTGGCTGATGCGGACGCGAACCTGATGTCGGCGTAAAGCGCAAGCACCAGCCCGAGGCCTGCGCACGAGCCATTGATGGCGGCGATGATGGGTTTCGGGACGGACGGGAACCATGAATTCTGTTTTTTGAAGTCGTCCCGCGCATTCGGATCAAACACTTCGGCGGCGCCACTGCGATCGCCGGATCCGGCCTGGATAGACTGAAGCAGGCTCATGTCTGCGCCGGCGCAAAAGCCGCGGCCTGCGCCGGTCAGAACGATGACGCGTACATCATCGTCATCGCTCGCGGCGCGCATCGCAGCGCGAACATCGCGATCCATTTCTGAGCGCCAGGCATTAAGCTTGTCCGGCCGGTTCAGCGTGATAACAGCGACGCCGTCCACGACGCGATACAGTATGTCTTCGAACGTCATCTCAGCCTGCGCTCCCCGTCGGCAATAAATTCTGTTGGTCCGGACCATAGCCTAGACATGCGCATCACCAAGGTCACGACTGACTGTTCGTTGATCAGATAGCATCTGGTCATTGACCCATTCCAAGGTGCAGTGTGGCCGCCGAACAGCGAAACGGAGGAGTTCGCTGAACCTGGAGGGAATGATGAACCGAGTAACCACCGGCCTTTGCTTGGCCGCAGCGATCGGGTTGGCCGCACCAGCCTTTGCCGACCCAGAGTATGTGACGATCGAGATGGAGACCGACGTCTCGAAATCGGCGGAAGAAACCTGGAGCAAGGTCGGGGGCTATTGCGACATCTCCGAATGGTTCAAGATTCCCTGCGAACTCACATCGGGCGAGGGCGGCATCGGCACAGTGCGTTCGCTCGTCGGCGGCCGGATTCTTGAGGTTCTGGTGGCGAAGACAGACCTTTCCTACGGCTATGTTCAGCCCGTGACCGAAGGTCAGCCGTACAATCTGTACCATGGCTTCCTTGAAGCCGTGCCGGTTTCCGACGGCGCCTCCAAGCTCAAGTACACGCTGATGTACGATGTCTCCATGCTTGAGGACCAGGCTGCGAAAGACGCCGATGTCGCGCGCCGGCGGGCGCAATTTGAAGGCGCGCTCGCAACCATGAAGGGGATTGCAGAGGCGGACTAAGGCCGGAGCGATTTTTCCGCGTTGCCCGGTCGGCGATCCTCAACCTGTCTTGTCCTTGAACTTGCACAGGTCGCGGATCGAACATTCCGCGCAGCGCGGCTTCCTCGCAAGGCAGGTGTATCTGCCATGCAGGATGAGCCAATGATGGGCGCCATGCACATACTGCTCAGGCGTCACTTTCATCAGCAGCGCTTCGACCTTGTCCGGTGTCGCGCCAGGGGCCAGTCCTGTTCGGTTGGCCACCCGGAACACGTGGGTGTCGACCGCAATCGTCGGCTCACCATAAGCCTCGTGTAGGACCACGTTCGCCGTCTTTCGGCCGACGCCAGGCAGGGCTTCGAGCGCCTCGCGTGTCCTCGGCGTCTGTCCGCCGTGCAATTCCAGTATCTGGCGTGACAGCGCCACGACGTTCTTCGCCTTGTTCCGCCACAGGCCGATCGTGCGGATGTATTGTGCAACGCCATCCTCGCCGAGCGCAGCCATCGCTTCGGGCGTGTCTGCGACGGCAAACAGCTTTTCCGTCGCCTTGTTCACGCCGACGTCTGTCGCCTGCGCAGACAATGCGACCGCTACGACAAGCGTGAACGGGTCCTTGAAATCGAGCTCTGTCCTGGGATCAGGGCGGTCGATCGCCAACCGACGATAAAGCTCGGCCGCCTTGTCTCTTGGCATGCCCCTCGGCCCGCGGCGCGCCTTTGAGCGCGTTGACTTCATGGACGTTTTCGGAGCCTGGGCCATCGGCGGGAAACTAGGTGCAATCGTCAGCGACGACAACGCGACTAGAAGCCAGCCCCCGCCTGCGTGACGTCCCTTGCCTGTGTCCGGGGCCGTTGCCAGTGTAGCGGCATGAGCCAAACCGCTGTCTATCTGGATGCTGTTCTGGAACCGCCGCGATCCCTCAGTCGGAAGGGCTTCGCCCGGCTGATGCTGGCGCTGGGGTCTCTGTCGTGCATTTTCTCATTGGGCTTTCTCGCGGTCGGCGCCTATCCAGTCGTCGGGTTTCTCGGCGCAGAGGTCCTGCTGTTGTGGATCCTCATGAAACGGAAGGTTGAGGGCAGGGCGGCCCGAACGCTGTTGCGCGTGACAGCCGAGCGAATTGAAGTCCGGCGTGTATCGGCTGATGGCGCAGAGAAGAGTGAATGGCTGCCGGCCTACTTTGCCCGTGTTGTTCACGACGCCCGAATGCGGGGTGCGCGCGCATTGCGGATCGTATCTGGGGATCAGGCGGTTCAGATTGGCGAACACCTGAGCGCCGACGAGCAGTCGTCGCTGGCGACCAGGATCGACGCCGCCCTCCGTGACGCAAGGCGGGAACGGTATAGCTCGGAGGGCGAGACGAATGACGATTGAGTTTCTGCACACGATGATCCGCGTGAGCGACGTGGATGCGAGTCTTCGGTTCTTCTGCGACGGCCTAGGTCTCAGGGAAGTTCGGCGGACTGAGAACGAAGGCGGGCGCTTCACGCTCGTTTTCCTGGCTTCGCCTGCAGATATTGAACGAAGTGGAATCGCCGGGACTGACGGGCCTCTGCCGGCCGGCCTGCCGATGATCGAGCTGACCTATAACTGGGACCCGGAACCCCACACTGGAGGTCGGAACTTCGGGCATCTGGCTTATCGGGTCGATGATATCTACGCGGCCGTCGAGCGACTGGCGGACATGGGCGTGACGATCAATCGACCGCCTAGGGATGGTCGCATGGCGTTCGTGCGCTCACCCGATGGCATCTCGATTGAGCTGCTCCAGTCCGGCAGTCCGCTCGAGCCCCGCGAACCCTGGAAGAGCGCGGAGAATATCGGCTCCTGGTGAGTGCTACTTCTGCGCTTTCTTGCGCGCTCTCCTGACCCGCTGTGCGCGTGATTTGACAGCCTTGGCGCGCGCCCTCGACCGGGTTCGCGCAGGCTTTGGTTTCGGCTTCGGCTTGGGCCCGGGCGGCGGTGGAGGGGGGGACGTCGGTGGATCGTCTGGCGGAACGACGAACCCGCCAAGCACCCGCTCGATCTCTTCGGCGATTGCCAGCACGCTATTATCGGCGCCTTCCGGACCAATGATCTGAATGCCAGCTGGAAGACCGCCGCCCTTCTGGGGTACCGGGATGACCACCGCGGGAAGGTGGCAAACCGTGGCTAGCGCGATCCAGGAGTGGAAGGTGTGGTAAGGGGTGCTCTCGCCGTCGACCAGTAGCTTCCGCGTAACGCTGTTGCCCTTGTCGATGTGTTCGAAAGCTGCTGAAGGCGCGATCGGACAGATAATGGCGTCCCAGTTGTCGAAGTAGTGCGCGATATTTCGCTTGAGCCGCTGCCGCGCCTCGTCTGCCTTCAGCCAGTCGTGGTGGGTCGCGGCGGAGTACGCGACCCACTTGCCGTGCGAATAAGGCTCCCGCTTCACCAGAAGCTTGGTAAGCGGGCGGCCCATCTCCATGGCCTTGACCAACGGACGCGGCATGTCCGTCGCGAGGATTGGCAGAAGCAGCTGCAGGTAGAGATCGAGGAGGGCGGGGCCATCGATCGGAGGACGGGTGACCGACACCTTTGCGCCGGTCTGGCTGATGACATCGGCTGCGTCTTCGATCGCTTCGCTGCACCGCCGGTCCAGCGGAAAGGTTTTCTCCTCGGACCAGATCCCGATACGCCGGGACTTCAGGCTGGCGTTGCGGCCGACCCGGTCGGGCTCGCCGGAAAGAACAGAATAAAGCAGCGACAGGTCGCGTGCAGATCGCGCCATAGGCCCCGCGACGTTCAGGTCTCGAATGGACAGGGAGCCAGGCGCAGGAGGGACGTGTCCGAGGATCGGCACACGACCAAAGGTCGGCTTGAGCGCGGCCACGCCGCAGAAGTGCGCCGGGAATCGCAGCGAACCTCCGATGTCAGACCCGATCTCGATCGGGGACAGTCCGGTCGCCAGCGCTGCGGCGGCTCCGCCCGACGAACCGCCGGGCGTTCGTCCCAGATCCCAGGGGTTGTTTGTCCGGCCGTGGATCTCATTGAAGGTCTGGTTGTCGCCTGCAAGGTAGGGCGTGTTTGTCTTGCCCCAGATCACAGCGCCCGCCGATCTTACCTTTGCAACGGCTTCTGCATCGGGCGTGCGTGCAGGCCTGTCGATGTATTCCGGCGCGCCTGCGGCGGCGGGCATGCCGTTCACGTCGAACGTGTCTTTTACCGTCATCGGCAGACCGTGCAGCGGCCCGGCGCGCTCGCCAGCCCGCGCCATCCGGTCCAGCTCCCGGGCGCGGGCGCGCGCTGCGGGCAGGTCGGTTCGGACCACGGCATTGATGGTCGGGTTGACCTTCTCCATCCGCTCAACGTGGAGCTCAAGGAGTTCGGACGCGTCGATATCGCCAGCGTGAAGGCTAGCCAGCATGTCCCGGGCGGACAGAAACGTATCCGGTATCGACGTCATGGCCTGAATCTATGCCCACTGATATCTGCACAGACCAAGGCCAAAATCGGAAAAAATGAGACGAATCAGAGCGAGAGCACATCCCGCATGGAATAGAGACCCGGCGGCCGCTCGACCGCCCACCGCGCCGCCTCCAGCGCGCCGCGCGCAAAGATCGACCGGTCGAGCGCGCGGTGACTGATCGACAGGACTTCCGCGTCCGACGCGAACGCGGCGGTATGATCGCCGACAATGCCGCCGGCCCGGGTCACCGAAAACCCGATGCCGCCAGACTTGCGGGGGCCGGTCTTCCCGTCGGCTGGCGGAAGCCTGAGGTCAGCGAGCGGCGATCCGCGGCCGCTTGCAGCCGCATCGCCCATCATCAGCGCGGTGCCCGACGGCGCATCGGCCTTGTGGCGATGATGCGCTTCATGGATTTCGATGTCCCAATCGGCGCCCAGCCTTTGCGCGGCTTGTTCGATCAACGCGTTCATCAGGTTCACGCCCAGGGAGAAGTTTCCCGCTTTGACGATCGCAATCCGCTCAGCGTGCTTCGCGATCGCCTCTTCTTCTTCGGCGCCGAAACCTGTCGTTCCGATGATCGCAGCGCGAACGGGCGTGAGCGTCAGGGCGTCAAGCGCCGATAGCGTGACAAGCGGCGACGTGAAGTCGATCCAGACATCCGCCTCGGAAGCCGCGGTTCCTGCATCCTCGCTCAGCGTAAGTCCGAGTTCGCCGCTCCGCGCCAATCCGTCCGGCGCCTCGGAGCCGCCGACCACGGTCAGGTCATTCTGGTTCTTGGCCGCCGCGATGAGCGTGCGTCCCATGCGCCCGGCAGCGCCAGCAATGGCAAGTCTGATTGTCATGGGCGCACTATAACTTCAGTTCAGTGAGTTAGGGGAGGGCGTCCTCACGCGACGGCGCTATCGCCCCCATCGCCATCCTTGTCGAAGAATGTCTTCACGCGCGTCAGGAAGCTGCGGCTCTCCGGGTGACTGCTCTCACAGCATCCTTCCGAGAACTGCCGCAAGATTTCCTTCTGCTGAGCAGAAAGATTTCTCGGCGTCTCCACGAACAGTTCGACGAACAGGTCGCCGGTTCCGCCGCCGCGTAGGCTTGGCATGCCCTTGCCGCGCAGACGCATGCGTTTGCCGGTCTGCGCGCCCTCGGGGATTGTCATCCGCATCCGGCCGCCATCGATCGTCGGCAGGTCGATCTCGCCGCCAAGCGCGGCCTTGCACATTGGCACGGCGGCGCGAGCGTAAAGGTGCGGACCATCGCGCTCGAAGATCTCGTGAGGCTCGATGGATACGAAAATGTAGAGATCGCCTGGCGGCCCGTTGCGCGCGCCCGGTTCGCCTTCGCCGCTCAGCCTGATCCGCTGCCCGTCCTCGATGCCCGCGGGAATCTTGATCGACAGCGTGCGCTCGGTGCGGACCGCGCCGCGACCCGAACAGGTCGAACACGGCGTCTTGATGAAGTGTCCCTTGCCCTGACAACGCGCGCAGGTGCGCTCCATCGTGAAGAAACCCTGCTGGGTGCGAACGCGGCCGTGCCCATCGCAGGTCTCGCAGACATCCGGCTTCGTGCCTTCAGCTGCGCCGGAACCATTGCAGGTGTCGCACTTCTGGTTTGCCGGGATGACGATCTCGGCCTGCTTGCCGGCATGAGCCTCCTCAAGCGAAATCTCGTAGTCGTACCGCAGATCGGCGCCCCGCGCCGGGCCGCTGCGCGGACGCCGGCTTCCGGCGCCGAAGAATTCGGAGAAGACGTCACCGAACACATCCCGGAAGACATCCTCGGGGCGATGAGCCCCGTGGCCGCCGCCCATCCCGTTCAGGCCAGAGCGTCCGAACTGATCGTAGATCTGGCGCTTCTCGGGGTCCGAGAGTGTCTCGTAGGCTTCGCTGGCTTCCTTGAACTTCGCAGCCGCTTCTTCGCACCCGCCGTTACGGTCCGGGTGGTACTTCATCGCCAGCTTGCGAAATGCAGACTTGAGAGCTTTCTCGTCGGCGTCCTGGGCGACGCCCAGAATGTCGTAGAAACTGCGATCGCTCATTGTTTCGGCCAAACGTATTCCACTGCAGGTCTCCCGGCTCGCCTGCAAAAGGAGAGCCTAGAATTCGAGCGTTCACCAACCCCTAAGAAACATGGGTTGGCGCGGGCTGCTTTGAAGTCCCCTGAACGCATCGAACACACCGGAATTGCTACAAAATACAGGGATTTCCGATCAGGCGCTCTTCTTGTCGTCCTTCACTTCCTCGAAGTCGGCGTCGACAACGTCGTCACCGTCTTCAGGCTGAGCGCTCTGCGCCGAATCACCCTCTGAACCAGAGGCGGCAGCTTCCTGCTTGGAGTAAATGGCTTCGCCGAGCTTCATCGCTGCAGCCGCAAGGGCGTCCGACTTCGCCTTGATCTCGGTTGCATCGCCTTTCTCTGAGGCAGCCTTGAGATCGGCAATCGCGGCCTCGATGTCTTTTTTGACCTCGTCGCCGACGCTGTCACCATGCTCCTTGAGCTGCTGCTCGGTGGCGTGGACCAGCGCATCCGCCTGGTTGCGGACCTCGACTTCCTCGCGGCGCTTCTTGTCGGTCGCCGCATTGGCTTCGGCATCCTTCACCATCTGGTTGATCTCATCCTCGGTGAGGCCGCCGGACGCCTGAATGGTGATCTTCTGTTCCTTGTTGGTCGCCTTGTCCTTGGCCGACACATTGACGATGCCGTTGACGTCGATGTCGAACGTGACCTCGATCTGCGGCAGGCCGCGCGGGGCAGGGGGAATGCCTTCGAGATTGAAGTTGCCCAGCAGCTTGTTGTCAGACGCCATCTCGCGTTCGCCCTGCAGGACACGGATGGTCACCGCGCCCTGATTGTCTTCGGCCGTCGAGAAGGTCTGTGATTTCTTGGTTGGGATGGTGGTGTTGCGGTCGATCAGCCGGGTGAACACGCCGCCCAGCGTTTCGATGCCAAGGGAGAGAGGCGTGACGTCGAGCAGAACAACATCCTTGACGTCACCCTGCAGCACGCCGGCCTGAATGGCCGCGCCGACGGCGACGACCTCGTCCGGGTTCACGCCCTTGTGCGGGTCCTTGCCGAACAGGCCCTTCACGGCTTCCTGCACTTTCGGCATGCGGGTCATGCCGCCCACGAGGATGACTTCGTCGATTTCTGCAACCGTCTTGCCGGCATCGAGCAGCGCCTTGCGGCAAGGCTCAATCGTCCGCTTCACGAGATCCTCGACCAGCGACTCGAACTTGGCGCGCGACAGTTTGAGGTTGAGGTGTTTGGGGCCGGATGCGTCCGCCGTGATGAAGGGAAGGTTCACCTCGTATTGCGTGGTGGTCGAAAGCTCCTTCTTGGCTTTCTCCGCTTCTTCCTTGAGACGCTGCAAGGCCAGCTTGTCGGCCTTCAGGTCGATACCCTGTTCCTTCTTGAACTCTGACGCGAGGTAGTCGACCAGTTTCAGGTCGAAGTCCTCGCCGCCGAGGAAGGTGTCGCCGTTTGTCGAGAGTACCTCGAAGACGCCTTCGCCGAGTTCCAGGATCGACACGTCGAACGTACCGCCGCCGAGGTCGTAAACGGCAATGACCTTGCCGTCGTTCTTCTCGAGCCCGTAGGCGAGGGCGGCAGCGGTCGGCTCGTTGATGATCCGTTTGACTTCCAGGCCCGCGATCTTGCCAGCATCCTTGGTGGCCTGACGCTGCGCGTCGTTGAAGTAGGCCGGAACCGTGATGACAGCTTCGGTCACCTTTTCGCCGAGGTAGTCCTCGGCCGTCTCTTTCATCTTCTGGAGGATGAATGCGGATATTTCCTGCGGCGAGTAATCCTTGTCGCGACCTTTGACCCACGCATCGCCGTTCGGACCCTTCACGATGTCGAACGGAGAAATCGCCTTGTCCTTCTGGACCGTCGGATCGTCGTACGTCCGTCCGATCAGGCGCTTGATCGCGTAGAAAGTATGCTCTGGGTTGGTGACGGCCTGCCGCTTCGCGGGCATGCCGATCAGTCGTTCTGCGCCCGCAGTGAACGCAACGACGGAAGGGGTCGTGCGCGCGCCTTCCGAATTCTCGACCACCCGCGCGTTCGAGCCGTCCATAACGGCGACGCAGGAGTTGGTGGTGCCCAAATCAATGCCAATGATCTTTGCCATGAATACTCAAGGTCCTCTTCTGGCGGCCGCCATCGCCTGTTACTCGGCCCGTTCTCGGCGCCGGGTCCTGACGGCCCCGCGGGTCTCCCCGCAACTTCACTGGGGCTGATATGGGAGCCGCGCCGTCTTGCTCAATAGGTCGGGTCAAACTTGTGTGAAGCGCGTTTCGCCTCATCTGGCCCGCGCTTCAAGGCCTTTTTTGACGCAATGGAGGCTGCTTGCAAGGTCTGTTCGCGTGTCGCTGGGTAGACGGTGTCAGAATTCCGGCTGCGCCGTCATCTGCTTCAGGACACTAGGCGCCGCAACGATATCGCTGATGGTGGTCAAATGATCGAGGGCTTCCGGGTCTTTCCAGAATTTCTATCCCCGACGGCTCAAAAAGATCTGGTCGACGCGGTGACGGAGCGCATCGGGCGGGCGCCGCTGTACCAGCCGGTCATGCCGCGCACTGGCAGGCCGTTGTCAGTCAAGATGACCAACTTTGGTCCGCTCGGCTGGATTTCAGACGTCAGCGGATATCGCTACGATCCGTTGCACCCGCGCACGGGAAGGCCCTGGCCGGAAATCCCGCAAAGCTTGATCGAGCTGTGGGACGAGTTGTCAGGATACCCTGCTGGTCCGGAAGCCTGCCTGGTCAATTGGTACGGACCCGGCGCAAAGCTCGGACTTCATGTTGACGCTGACGAGGACGCCCAAGACGCCCCCGTCATATCCGTATCTCTTGGTGATCGAGCCTTGTTTCGAATTGGCGGACTGAAACGGTCAGACCCAACTGGTTCCGTACGGCTCGCGTCCGGGGATGTAGTTGTATTGGGGGGACGAGCTCGCCATGCCTATCATGGGATAGATCGCATTCATCCCGGAACGTCGCGGCTGGCGCCCGGAGGAGGGCGGATCAATCTGACGATGCGACGGGTGACACGCCCGGAGCTGTAGCGCCCTCAAGCCGGATAGGGCCGGCGGGGTGCGCTCCAATGCAGGTTAAGCACGGGTGTGTGATCGTTTTCCTCAAGCTGGTCCACGACGTGACGCAGAGGGTGTTTACCGATCCGGCGGCGGAGCTCATCCACGGGCGTCTGCTGGGACATACGGTAAACGCCATCGCCGGTATCGCGTTCGTCAATGATGAGAACTTCCGCGTCGCCCCTGAAGTAGGCGCCCTTGGCTTGGCCGTCCTCATCAATGTGAAGCACGACCACAGAACGCGTTGTCGATTTCTTGAACGGCCACATGTTTTAGCCCTCATCCCGTCTCGTTGACGATCGGGCCAGCCCGGCCCAGCAAGTTTCGAACGCCCGATAGTGAGGATGGTTCCGCATGCTCCCGAATCGGAAACCATTGAAAACAGGGATTTCTACGCCCGAATGTTAATCAGGACTTAATCGAGACGCCCTATCAGACGGGCATGGTTTCAAACCTCGCCATAGCTGTTTCGCTGTTGCCTCAACCGAGATCCGGCGGGTTCGACTTCTCCATATTTGCACAGCGATCGGCAGGCGGCGGCGCTGGCGGCATCTTCAACGCCGGGAGCGTTCACGTTGCCCTCTCTCAGGCTGAGGCGAACGAAGAGAAACAGTTGGATCAGCTCCGCAAGTCGCCGACCGTTCAGCGCGATCTCGAGCGCTATGCAAAGGTCGTCGCGGAAGCCGAGACGCTTGACGATCTCATCGACGACCCGGTCGCGCGGCGCGTGCTCCTGAAAGGGTTCGGGCTCGGAGACCAGGCGGACTATGTCGGCCTCGTGAAGAAGGCGCTCGCATCTGACCCGTCGGACCAGAACTCGCTCGCGAACAAGCTCGCCAACATCAATGGCGCGTGGCTTGAGATGGCGACCAAGTTCAACTTTTCGCTGTTCGGTCTGACCGAACTCAAGACCGCGGCCTCAATTGAAGAGGTGTCCGAAAACTACCTCGGGGAAATGAGGCTCGACGAACTCGATCAGCAACTGCCGGGGCTTGGCACAGCCATCCTCTTCAAGCGCGTCGCCGCCAGCCTTGATGAAACCGTGAAGGTATTGGGTAGCGCGCTGGGCCGGGAAGTCGTCACGACTGCACTCGGGTTGCCCAAGGAGATCGCTTTGCAGTCTCTCGTGGCGCAGGAGAAAGCGGTCAATCAGCGGCTCGACATTACCAAGCTGCAGGATCCGGAATTCGTTGACCGACTGGTTCAGCGTTACCTTCTGCAGCTAAACGGCGGTCAGGCCGGCGTGACTGCCTAGCTGAGTTCTCGCAACCAGACCTGCATCGGCTTGGCGGTTTCAGTCGTTTCGCCGATATCTTTCCAGCTGAATGTCGCGACCGCGCCGTCCAGTTTGCGATAGCCGCGTTTTTGCCAGAACTCATCCAGCGGAGAATAGTCGGCAGGTCTCATCGGATGATCTTCAGGCCCGATAACCGCGCAAAAGCAGGAATACCTATAACCGCGCGCGCGGGCGTGCGCTTCGCGATGGTCGAAGAAGGCATGGCCAATCCCACGACCGCGATATCCCGGAAGAAGGACCGACTCACCGCAATAGAAGCAGGCCGCCGGGTCGATTCCGTGCGCCTGTAGCGGAGCCGCAAACGAGTTGTGGTGACCGTCCAGCGCGGAGCCAGTCGCGCAACCGATCAACTCCTCGCCGCGACGCGCAACCACAATGATATTGTCACGCGCTTCGCCAAGTACGCGCAGGTACGACGCCTCGTACGCCATGTCGCCGTCATAGAGGTAGGGAAACGCGTAAAAGACCTCGATCCGCAGTCGGGCCAGCGAGAGGAGGGCGGTCTCGATGGCGGCTCCGGTCAGGCTTTCAAGTTGGATTTCTGTTTCCATACCTTCGCCGCTGGAGTCGTACCGATTGCTAGGACGCCGGCTCTTCCTTGCTGTCTTCAGCTGATCCGGCCTCGGCGCGCGCTTGCCCGCCGCCGGCGCTGACCGCGACCATCGCCGCACGCAGCGTACGGTCCCCGATCTTCCAGCCTGACTGGAAGGTCTGGGCAACGGAGCCGGCAGGATGCTCGGAGGGGATCTGCGAGACGGCCTGGTGCAGGTTCGGATCAAACGACGCGCCCGGGGCTGCGTCGATAGGGGAGACGCCGTGGCGGCTCATGACAGCGTGCAATTCCTTCTCGGTCAGCTCCACGCCGGCAACGAGATTTTTTCCTGCGTCGGAAAGTCCAGCTCGGCTGTCTTCCGGCAGGGCCAGCAAAGCGCGGGACAGGTTGTCGGAGACATTCAGGAGATCCCGGGCGAACCGCTCGACCGCGTATATCCGCTCATCGTCAATCTGCCGGTTGGCGCGCTTCCGTACGTTTTCCGTCTCGGCAAGCGCGCGGAGAAGCTGGTCCTTCAGGCCGTCGCGTTCAGCTTCAAGAGCCTGCATCTGGGCGGCATGCGGGTCGGCGGTGGCACTGGGCTCGTGTTCGGCGGCGGCTTCCGGGTCCGCACCATCGAGCAGCTCATCGAGCTGAGCTTCGCCGCTTGTATCTGCGTGATGGTTGCCGCTCTCCGGTTTCCCATCAGCGTCCTGTGCCGTGTCGTTACTCATCACTTCCTGCTCTCTACTTGGTCCCCGCCGGATCGCTGAGCACACGGCTCACGACCTGAGCGGTGTAATCAACCATCGGGATTACCCTAGCGTAATTCAACCGCATGGGTCCGATCACGCCCAAGGCTCCTACGATCTTTCGCTCGGCGTTCATATAGGGCGCGATAATCGTTGAAGAACCGGACAGCGAAAACAGGGGGTTCTCCAGGCCGATATAGAGGCGGATCCCCTCGGCCTTGCTGGCTGTCTCAAGGACGTTGAGGAGATTCTCGGCCCGTTCCAGTTCCGCGAAAATCTGCCGCACGCGCTCGATGTCCTCCACGGCGTGGGAATTCTCCAGCAGATTGGCTTGTCCGCGCACGATGAGCGAGCGACCACTGGAAGGGTCTTCGCCGGACCACTCAGCAAATCCGTCTTCGATCAGCCGTGCGGTCGTAGCGTCCAGCTGGGCGCGGCGGGACCGGATCTCCTCTATAACGGAGGCGCGCGCCTCGCTTAGCGTTCGCCCGCGCATCCGGGCATTGAGGAAGTTGCCTGCCTCGATCAGTGCCGAGGCGGGCAGGCCGTTTGGCAGCGCCAGCAGCCGGTTCTCGACATCGCCGCCCTCCGACACGATGACGGCCAGCGCCTGTTCGTTGGAAATCCTGACGAACTCGATGTGCTTGATCGGCGCTTCATGCGTCGATGCTGAAACCACGCCCGCGCCGCCGACTAGCCCGGACAGGAGCTGCGACGCCTCGGAGAGAACGTTCTGCATCTGCCGGCCTGTGCCCGCGAGGCGGCTCTCGATTGACTTGCGGTCAGCCTCTCCAGGCTCGCCGATCTGCAGGAAGCTGTCGACGAAGAGCCTGAGGCCCGAATGGGTGGGAATCCGGCCTGCGGACGTGTGGGGAGATTCGATCAGGCCCATCCTCGTCAGATCCGACATGATCGACCGGATCGAAGCAGGCGAGAGGTCGAAGCCCCGCTGCGACAGGGTCCGCGATCCGATCGGCTCTCCAGTCGAAAGGTAGGATTCAACGATCTCGCGCAGCACTTCCCGCGAACGCGCATCCATCGCAGCGAACGTCGACTGCGAAACGCTTCGCAAAGCGGGGGGCTTGTTTTCGGAACCGCGGCTCATGATCGCGAAATTATGGGTGATGCCGTCGCGATTCAACGCTACATCACGATCCTTCAGCCAATCCGTGATCCGCAGACCCTCAGGAAACGCCATGAGACCTTCCGGCCGCAAACCAGACGAACTTCGCACCATTTCGCTGGAGCCCGCCGTCAGCCGGTACGCTGAAGGATCCTGCCTTGCGAAATTCGGCAACACCCACGTCCTGTGTACGGCCAGCTGGGCGCGCGAAGTCCCGCGTTGGCGCAAGGGTAGTGGCAGCGGCTGGGTGACGGCCGAATACGGGATGCTGCCGCGCGCCACGCATACGCGAGGACGTCGCGAAGCAGCTCAGGGTCGGCAGTCAGGCCGGACACAGGAAATACAGCGTTTGATCGGCCGGTCACTTCGATCGGTGACGGATCTCGCGGCGCTTGGGGAGAACCAGATCACGCTGGATTGCGACGTGGTCCAGGCCGACGGCGGTACACGCACGGCCGCCATCACGGGCGCCTATGTGGCGCTGGCGCTCGCCTGCAAACACTTGGTCGAGGAGGGCGTGATTGAGGCCGACCCGTTGAGCGCCCAGGTGTCTGCGGTCTCGTGCGGCATCTTCGAAGACAATCCGGTTCTGGATCTGGACTATGCGGAGGATTCTTCGGCCATGGTCGACGCCAATTTCGTCATGGCGTCCGGCGACCGGCTGATCGAGATCCAGGGCACCGGCGAAGAGCGCGCATTCTCGCGGCAGGAGTTCGATCAATTGCTCGATCTCGCACAGGCTGGTTGCGCCAGCCTCTTCGAAGCTCAGCTCCAGGCGATTGGCTAGGAGCTACTCGGCGGCTACGGCGCTGGCCCCATCGTCGTCGCTGTCCTCGTCGGCCGCCTCGCCGGGCTCCCAGACGAGGATGTCGCCGGGTTGGCATTCCAGCTCCCGGCACAGCGCCTCCAGGGTCGAAAAGCGGATTGCGCGGGCCTTTCCAGTCTTGAGGATCGAGAGGTTGGCCAGCGTAATGCCCACGCGCTCGCCCAACTCTGTGAGCGACATCCGGCGATCCAGCAGGACCCGGTCAAGGGTGACGCGAATGCTCATGCACTGATCATCCCGGTTGGGTTGCGGCTATCCCGCCAGTCTCTGGAGGGTGAACTTCGCAACGCTCTGGGTTGCGACTGGAACGAGCCGTCATTGGTGGTGCGCGTCGCCATCGATCAGATCGTCATCTTCTGGTCTTCACGCAGAGCGGACCCTTCACTGAAGACTTGCGACAAGACAAGGATCGTCAGGACGCCCATCCACACCGTGAGGTCGAAATGCAGGGTTGCGGCAGTTGTTCCATCGCCGTTCGCACCGCCGGTAACAACGAAGAGCAGGGGAACCACGAAGTTTACGAACGTTCTCAACAGCTCAAGGCCCGCGACAACGATGGCGATCATGCGAAGGCGGCCTGCATTCTCAGGGACAAACGGATCGCCATTGATCAGTGTGCCGAAGATGCCGCGAAGATAGGCGCAGATGATCATCGCGCCTACGCAGAGAGCGCTCCAGTTGAGGATCCAGCGGGTCACCTCCGCGGGGCTGCTGGTTGCGATTCGCTCGAAGCCGGGAATGCTGGCGGAGGGGTTGGCGAGGGCGTAGACCGAGATCGCGGCAATGATTACGACAAAGCCCAGTCCGGCGCAGGCCAGAACCCAGGCGATGTCGACAACAACCTTGAGGACCGAAGAGATGGATCCGCGGCCGATTGCGCGCAGCATGTATGCCTCCAAGCTCGCCCACCCGGACTCGCCATCCGCGCCGCCAGCCAAATCGACAGCGCACGCAAGTAATACAACATATCGAATGTCAATATGAAAATCCAGTTAGTTTCGGGAGTCGGACAATTGGCCGAAGGAAACAACCGATGAGCCGCCGTCCGATCCCACGCGGCGAAATCGTGGCCGCGACGCATAATCCGGGGAAACTCAAGGAGTTGGCTGCGCTCATGGAGCCGTTGGGGTTCACGGTGACCTCGGCGGGGGATGCGGGGCTGCCGGAGCCCGAAGAAACCGAAACGACGTTTGAGGGCAATGCTGACCTGAAATCCGTGGCCGCGGCGCTGGGGACCGGAAAGATCGCTCTGTCGGACGATTCCGGGCTTGCGGTGGAAGCGCTCGATGGAGCGCCGGGCATCTATTCGGCCCGCTGGGCTGGGCCCGACAAGGACTTTTCGGTGGCGATGAAGAAGGTTGAGGAGGCGCTGCAGGCCAAATCCGGGCCTGACGGGCAAATCGATCGGCGCGCGAAGTTTGTGTGCGTCCTGTCGCTGGCTGGCCGGACGGTGAAACTGAAACCTTCAGAGGGAGGTGGAGGGTCGCTTGGTGTGGCCGCCACGGGGGACAGAGGGTTTGGATACGACCCGATCTTCGTGGCCGACGGTCAGGACATCACGTTTGGCGAGATGGAGCCGGAAAAAAAGCACGCAATGAGCCACCGCGCCGTCGCCTTCGCCAAGCTGAAGGCGCGGCTCGAGAACAGATGAGCGAAAGCAGCGACGCGGCGGTATCGGATCGCGGCTTTGCGATCTACGTCCATTGGCCGTACTGCGCGCGGAAATGCCCCTACTGCGACTTCAACGTCTTCGCCGCCAAGGACCGCGATCCCGAGCCGCTGCTCGCGGCGATCAACGCCGATCTGGGTGACTGGCGGGCGCGCAGCGGGCCGCGGGAAGTGACTTCGGTCTTCTTTGGCGGGGGCACGCCGTCGCTACTGTCGGGCGGCCAGATCGCCAGTATCCTAGAACGCATCGACAGCCTGTGGGGTCTTGGCGCCGATGCGGAAGTGACGCTGGAGGCGAACCCGGAGGATCGCGCACGGCTTCCGGACATCGCCCGCGCGGGCGTCGACAGGGTGTCGCTGGGGGTTCAGTCGCTCGATGAGGAAGAGCTGCGTTTCCTTGGCCGGTTGCATCGGCCCGAGGACGCGCTTGATGCGTTCGATCTGGCGCGAAAGTCTTTCCCTTCGGTCTCGCTGGACTTCATCTACGGTCTCCCGGAGCAGACGCTTGATGCCTGGGCCGTCCAGCTCGACCGCGCTCTCGAGCTCGGTGCGGACCATCTCTCCCTGTACGAGCTGTCTGTCGAGCCGGGCGCAGCCTTCGCCTACGCGGTGCGGAGAGGGGAGTGGGCGCCCATGGACGATGACGTTGCGGCCGATCTCATGGAGTTCACCTACGAGCGGACGGCAAGTGGCGGGATGCCTGCCTATGAAATCTCCAACCATGCGCGCAGCCCCGAACACCGCTCGCGCCACAACTCGGTGTACTGGCGCAGCGGAGACTGGGTAGGGGTGGGTCCGGGGGCGCACGGACGGCTGACAACCGAGTCAGGCCGGGTGGCGATCGAATGCGAGCGGCAGCCGGCCAGATATGTTGAGCAGGTCACGAACACCGGACGCGGCTGGAGAGTCTCAGAACCGCTGTCTGAACTCGATCAGGCCCGGGAGCGCGTATCGATGGGGCTGCGCATGACCAGCGGGATTCCGGTTGGCGATCTTGCAGACCTCGGCTTTTCGCTCGACGGCGATGCGATCGCGGAGCTGACCGAGCAAGGCTTGATTACAAAAGCGGACGGGCGCGTTGCGCTGACCATTGCCGGACGGCTCGCCGCGGACCGCGTGGCGGCGATGATCTCGCCGTAACCTCAGCCTCAGGATCCGGGTGCAAACGACTGCGCAGCCGGCGCAACAGTACGGACCGTTCCGTCATTCTGGACTTCCATCACGGCGAGCTCTCGCTCGGCGCTGCCATCGGCAAGGAACCGGAACAGGCCGTTGACGCCCAGCCACCCGTCACGGGTTTCCACCGTGGCGCGGTCCAGCCGGTCGTTGACCGCAAGGGTTGCGACGAGCGCGCCGGCGTCGTGACCGAAGCTGGAGATTGCTGGCGGCGTTTCGCCGAACGTCGCTTCGTATCTCATGCGGAAGTCTTCCAGCGCGGCCGGGTCGGGCGCAGCGAACACGCCGCCGCGCAGGGAAGGCTCGCGCCACACTTCAGGGTCGTTCCACGCGCCGGTTCCAAGGAACTGGACCTGACGGAGGTCGACATCGAAGTAAGGGAGGAGCGAGGCGACGGAACGCAGCTGCACGCCCCGTTCGGGGATCAGGACAGCCACCTGGCCTGGATAGGCGCGGTCCTCGGTCTTGACGACGCCGGCAAGCCGCTGCGCCGTTTCAGTCGGGGTAGTTGTTCCGGGCGCGTAAAATTCCGATGCAATGACCAACCCGCCGTGACGGCCGGTGGAGTCGCGCAGGGCCCGGTCGACGGCGTGTCCGTATGCCGAGTTGGGCCCGAGCATGGCGAAGCGCGTCACGCCCTGCTGGGTCGCCCATTCGACGATCCGGTCAACTTCGGCATTCGGCGTCAGCGACATCAGGTACGCGCCCTGGCCGGTCGCGGTCGTATCGGTGGAGAAAGAGAATATTGGTGCGCCTGAAGCCTGTGCTTCCCGCGCGACAGCCGGGATCTGTTGACCGAACACGGGACCGACGACAGCGACGGCGCCCTTGTCGATCGCCTGGGCTGCGAGTGCGGCGACTTCCTCGGCTGAACCGCTGGCGTCCATCGGCATCAGCACCACATTTTCCGCGCCGATCTCGAACAACGACATCTGCATCGAGTTGAAGAGGCTGTCCGCAAGCTGGCTGACCTGCTGGTTGGTCGAGGAAAACGGCAGAAGCACCGCCACGCGCTGGATATCGCGGGACCGGACGTCCGCCATGTGGCGGGGACGATAGGGGCCGGACCCTGCAAACGGATCGGCGATGGTTGTGCCGGGCTGTGGCGCGTCGGGGCGGGGCGGACGGCTTGGATCGGGGCGCTGGTTGCCCGTATAGGTAGGCGTCGTCGGGCGTGGCCCGCCGTCGCCGACGCATCCGCTGAGCGCCGCGAGGGCCATGATCGCGATCACGAGCAGGGGTTTGCGAGCGCCGGACGGGCGCTTGGCGGGATTCAGGATACCTGATTCAGTCGACATGCTGATCCTCGTAGTGGAAGTCTGCGCCTGATCGCATTCGCGATGGGGAAGCCGCAATGGAGCCGGACACTAGGATGCGAGACCCAGCCGGACAAGCAAAGGATGCGGTAGCTGAGGGCAAGCCGGGTGGACGCCTGTTCATCCACGATCCGAACCTCGTTGCGGGCCTGTATGTCGTCGCCACGCCGATCGGGAACCTGCGCGACGTAACGCTGAGAGCGTTGGATGTGCTGGCGTCTGCTGATGTCATCTGTGCGGAGGACACGCGGGTCACCGGAAAGCTGCTTGCAGCCTACGGTATCGCCACGCCGCTGCGGCCATATCATGACCACTCCAAGGCAGGCGCACGCACCGAAATCATCGCGCTGGTGGAAGAGGGCAAGCGCGTCGCGCTGGTCTCCGACGCGGGTACGCCTTTGATATCCGACCCGGGGTTCAAGCTGGTGCGTGAAATGCGGGCTGCGGGTCATCCGGTCTACGCCATACCCGGTGCGTCGTCCGTCCTCGCCGCCGTTGCAAGTGCAGGTCTGCCGACCGACCGGTTCATGTTCGTCGGCTTCCCGCCGCAGAAGTCAGGCGCGCGCCGGAAACTGCTGGAGGAGCTGAGGACGGTTGCTGCGACGCTGGTGTTCTTTGAAGGCCCCTCGCGTGTCGGGGCCAGCCTGGCTGACATGGCTGCTTGTCTTGGCGACCGCGACGCAGTGGTTGCGCGGGAGCTGACAAAGAAGTTCGAGGAGCTGCGATCCGGACCGCTGTCCGAGCTGTCGGCCGCCTATTCGGATACGCCGCCGCGCGGTGAAGTTGTCGTGCTGGTGGCGCCGCCGCTGGAGACGTCAGCCAGTATCGAGGATGTGGATGCGATGCTTCGCGGCGCCGATGCAGATCGGCCGCTGAAGGAGGTGTCGGCGGAAATCGCAGAGGCGCTTGGTCTTCGCAAACGCGACGTCTATGCCCGCGCTCTGGAGTTGCGAAGCAAGTGAGCAGGGCGGAGCCGACCCGGCAACGACAGGCGCGCGAAACCCATGGCCGCCGGGCCGAAAGGCTCGCGGAAGTCTGGCTGCGGCTGAAGGGCTACCGGATTCTGGCGCGTCGCGCACGGACGCCGCATGGCGAGATCGACGTCGTGGCGCGGAAGGGAAGAATTCTCGCCTTCGTCGAGGTGAAGGCGCGCGCCTCCCAGGCGGCGGCGATCGAAGCCGTCACGCCGCCAAACCGGCAACGAATAGAGCGCGCAGCCCGCCTCTGGGCGGCCCGGCGTCAGGATATTGAAGAGTGTCATTGGCGTTTTGACATCATGGCGATCGCGCCGGGGCGCTTGCCCCATCATCTCCGCGACGCCTGGCGCCCGGAACGGTTATGAAGGGCAGGGCGGTGTCCCGTTCGTGGCCGCCATCGCCCGTCTGTGGAAATCTCGCCTACAAATCGCCGCTAAGCGCCTGTAAGGAACTTGATAACTTTGGGTATTGCACCCCGGACTGGAGGCATCAGTTGAAAACTCGCGCAGCAGTTTACGCAGTACTTCTAGCGGCGACGGGCGTCGCTGCCGGCGGATGCGCGGTCGTTCAGGAACGCACGATCGGCGAAAGCATCGACGACACCTCGGCGGGCACCCAGATCGAGACGGTTCTGTTCGCCAATGGCGGCGTCTCGAAGTTCGGTGAAGTGGACGTTGAGGTCGCCGACCGCCTGGCCCTGCTGGTCGGTCGCGTGCCGACGGAAGCGGATCGGGCGGAAGCCGAGCGACTGGCCTGGACGATCAGCGCGATCGACGAGGTGGCAAATGAGCTCGTCGTTGCGAACCGCGATTTTGTCCGCGACATCAACGATCCATGGATCGCGGCGCGCGTGCGCGGCCGGTTGCTGGGTGACAGCTCCATCAAGGGCGTGAATTACAACATCCATGTCTTTGATGGGACGGTGTACCTCCTTGGCTTCGCCCAGAACGAAGAAGAGCTGCGCGCGGCTGCGCAGCATGCGAGCGTGATCCGAGGCGTCAAAAAGGTGGTGTCTTACGTGAAGCTGCGCGACCGCATCGTGCCGCCAAGCCAGACCGCGCAGGTCCCTGGCGCCCAGCCGGTTTCGGAAGACGAGCAGGCGCCGGCGCCGGTCGTGGCGCCTGAGCGGCAGCCGACGACCCGGGGAAATTACTCCGACCCCTACGCGGGCGCTGAGGCGCAACAGCCGGCGTCCAATGGCCCGACGCGCCTGACCGGCAGCCCGCTTCCGCCCGTCGAGGGTGAATTCCAGTAGACGAGTGGTCCCGCACTTCTGGCGGGAGACGATTGCTTAGCAGGGTCTGCCGACCTATCTCCGGACAGGCGCACGTCGCCAGCCGGGGAAAGCCGCCATGTCACTACGCGTCGCCGTCCAGATGGACCCGCTCGAGTCCGTAAACCCGGCGGGCGACACCTCGTTCATGATGATCGAGGAAGCGCAGGCCCGCGGTCATGCTGTCTGGGTCTACGGGGTGAATGACCTCGCTTACGAGCAGGGCGTGGTGCGCGCGACCGCCCGTCCGGCTCGCGTCCATCCCGGCGAGACGCCGCATGCCTCATTCGAGGCCGCCACGAAGATCGACCTGCGCCACGACATCGATGTCGTGCTGATGCGTCAGGATCCGCCCTTCCACATGGGTTACATCTCGGCGGCTCATCTGCTGGAGCTAGTTTCAGCCGACACGCTGGTGGTGAACGACCCGGCGGGCGTCCGGTCCAGTCCGGAAAAGGTTCTGCCGCTGCTCTGGCCCGACCTGCAGCCCCCGACCTTGATCACGCGAGATATCTCCGAGATGCGCGCCTTCCAGAAGCGTCACGGTGACATCGTGTTGAAGCCGCTCCACGGTCACGGCGGCGCGGGCGTCGTGAAGCTCGGCAGGGACGACGGCAATCTGGAGGCGGTCGCCGGCCTGCTGCTCGGTTCGGTCCCGGAGCCGATCATCGCCCAGGCGTTCCTGCCGGCGGTGGCGGAAGGCGACAAACGCATCCTTGTGGTCGACGGCGAAGCCGTGGGCGGCATCAACCGCAAACCGCCAACAGGCGCGATCCGGTCGAATCTGGTCGTCGGCGGCACCGCAGAGGCGACCGACCTCACCGATCGCGAACGTGAGATCTGTGCGAAGATCGGCCCGGAACTCCGCAAGCGCGGCCTCCTGTTCGTGGGGATCGACGTCATCGGGGGCGCCTTGACCGAAATCAACGTAACGTCGCCAACCGGCGCGCGTGCGGTGAAGAATCTGTCCGGTATCGATGCGGTCGCGCGCATGTGGGACGTCATCGAAAAAAAGATCTCCTGATCGCCTCGTTGTTCTTGTTCTGTTCCGGCGACCGTGGTAGCGCTTTACCGATTGGGTTTGGAGGGGCGGTCAGTGGCCAGCGCGATCAGTCGGATCACCACATTCGCATTCGAGGGTGTGGAGGCGCGTCCGATTGATGTGCAGGTGCAGCTCTCCTCTGGCGCACCGACCTTCACGATCGTGGGATTGCCGGACAAGGCGGTAGGTGAAAGCCGCGAACGGGTGAGGGCGGCGTTCTCGGCGCTTGGCCTCGCAATGCCGCCCAACCGCGTGCTCGTGAATCTCGCGCCGGCTGATATGCCGAAAGAAGGAAGCCATTACGATCTCGCGATCGCGCTGGCGATCCTTGCCGCGATCGGGGCCGCACCGCGCGATTCACTCGATGGCGTAGCCGCGATCGGTGAACTGGCGCTGGACGGCGGCCTTGCTGACACGGTCGGCGCGCTGCCGGCGGCGATGGGCGCCGAAGCTCTTGGACTTTCGCTGGTCTGCCCCGCTGCATGCGGAGCGGAAGCGGCTTGGTCGGGGGCCAACGTAATCGCCGCGCCGAGCCTCATCGCGCTCGTCAATCACTTCAACGGCACAAGCGTGCTTTCTCCAGCTCGCCCGGGCGAACTCGAGAGCGAACCTGCTGTCGCCGACATGCGCGACGTGAAAGGGCAGGAGGCGGCCAAGCGCGCGCTCGAGATCGCAGCGGCTGGCGGTCACAACCTGATGATGATCGGCCCGCCGGGTTCTGGGAAGTCGATGCTGGCCCAGCGTCTGCCGGGCTTGCTGCCTCCGCTGTCCGCCCGCGAACTTCTGGAAGTCAGTCAGATCCAGTCGATCGCGGGCATGTTGCAGCGGGGACGCCTGTCGCGTGCGCGGCCGTTCCGCGCGCCTCACCATTCTGCAAGCATGGCCGCACTTGTCGGGGGCGGCATCCGCGCGCGACCGGGAGAAGTGTCTTTGGCGCATCACGGAGTGTTGTTCCTTGATGAAATTCCGGAGTTCGCCAGCCAGACTTTGGACGCGCTGCGGCAGCCCCTCGAGAACGGCGAAGCGATGATTTCTCGCGCCAACCGTCACGTGCGCTATCCAAGCCGGTTTCAGCTGATCGCTGCCGCCAACCCCTGCAAGTGCGGCGGGGGCGCAGGAGCCCATGCCTGCCGCAAAGGTCCGAGCTGTCAGGCGAACTATCTCGGCAGGATTTCTGGACCGTTCATGGACCGCATCGATCTGTTCGTTGATGCGGCGCCGGTGACTGCAGCCGATCTGTCGCTTCCGCCGCCCGCAGAAGGCACGGCGGAGATTGCAGCGCGTGTGCGCGCGGCGAGGCAGGTGCAGGATACGCGCTATGCGGCCGCGCCCGCATCCCGCCGACCTGTAAACGCCGACGTGCCGGGTCCCGAGATCGAGGCCGCATGTGCAGCAGATGGTGAGGCGAGGGAGCTTCTTACCAAGGCGGCTGAAAAGATGGCGCTGTCGGCGCGGGGCTATTACCGGGTCCTGAAGGTTGCACGCACCATTGCCGATCTCGACGGCGCGGCCGCTGTCAGGCGCCTGCATATCGCGGAGGCCTTGTCCTACCGGTTCAGGAGTTCGCAGGATGACGCGCGGCGACACGCGACCGGCTCGCGCCTGAGCGTTTGAGGCCGAAGGCAGCAATTCTGCACCAGCCCGGGCGTTAATGCTCTGGTCAAGTAGATCGCGGCAATCTGCGCCCATGAACAAAGCCGCCTCCAAGCCGAATGCCGTGCCCCAGACGACGGGCGAGAGCGCGCTTGTCGAACTTGCGAAAAAGTGGTCAGCGCCAGCGATTGCGCTCGATGCGGCAGGGCGAGTGATCGCTGCAAGTTCGCAATCGGGCATCACCACCGGCATGTCGCCGCCATTCCGCCCGCCGGAAGCGCCCGGACCGGCGTTGGCGAAGGATGCAACCGGCCGCCAGTGGCGGCTGTCTCAATTGGTAGGTGGCGAGAGGATCGCGATCGCCGACGCCAATACTGGCCTCGATGCCGAGACGCGATTCACCGCGGCGGTGAGTCACGAAATCCGTACCCCGCTGAATGGCATTCTCGGAATGACTGCGCTGCTGGAGGAAGGCGAACTCTCGCCAGCCCAGAAGGAGTACGCATCAGCGATCCGCAGCAGCGGCGCTCGGCTGCTGGATCTGCTCAACAACATCCTCGACTATTCCCGCATCGAAGCTGGCGACGTGCCTCTGGAGTACGCGCCGTTCAGTCCGGCCGACCTCGTTCAGGGTGTTGCTGAACTCCTCGCTCCGCGGGCTCACGCCGCCGGTCTGGACCTCGCAGCGGTGGTGGAACCTGAACTTGCGACCCAGCTGGTGGGCGACGCAGGCAGGCTGCGGCAGATCCTGTTCAATCTTGCCGGCAATGCAGTGAAGTTCACCGAGTCTGGCGGCATCCTGATCTCCGCGCGTCGGGGCCGGAACGGGGAAGGTGTTGCATTCGTCGTCTGCGATACCGGCCGCGGCATTCCGGATGAGGCGCGCGAGCGCCTGTTCGAAGCATTCAGCCAGACCCGCGCAGATGACTCGACGCGCGACGGTGGCGTCGGTCTCGGCCTGGCCATCGTCGCGCAACTTGTCCGGGCCATGAAGGGACGGATTACAGTGCAATCCCAGCCGGGCCAGGGCGCGGCGTTTCGCGTCGACATCCCACTCTTTCCAGCGGTCGGGCACGGCGGCGCGCGCCGGGGCGATGCAGACCTGGATCTCGACATACTTCTCGATCTGCCGCCCGCATCGCGTGTCGCCTGTGCAATGGCCGCGGCGTCGCAAGACGCGCGTGTCTATGTCAGACGCCCGACAGGTCCGCGGAAGGTCGACGTCACGATTGCCGATGCGGCTCTGCCGCCAGCGCAGATCACGGCCATGGCGCGCGCAAATCCGACACTGGTGGTGCTGCGCCCGGAGGACCGCTCGCGCATTCCCCAGTTCCGCGAGATGGGGTGCGCCGGTTATCTCATTCGTCCGCTCCGCGCACAGTCCATCATCGAGCGGGTAGGGCTGGCGATGAGCGGCGAGGTCGTGGAGGCCGAGGACGAACTCGTCGAGGCGGCAGCTCGACCACGCGATGCCGGCCGCGTCCTGATCGCCGATGACAACGCCGTGAACACCTTGCTGGCTTCACGCGCGCTGACGTCCGCAGGGTTCCGCGTGGATACCGCAGGGACTGGCGCCGAAGCGCTGGAACGCGCCGGTGAAGTCGAATACGATGTCATCTTCATGGATATCCGCATGCCAGTGATGGACGGCCTTGAGGCGACCCGGCGGATCCGGCGGCTGCCGGGTAGCGCTTCAACGACGCCGATTGTGGCGATCACGGCCGATATCAATCCTGAGCTCGAGGGTCGGGCTGAAGCGGCAGGCATTAATCAGCTGGCGGCGAAGCCGATCGATCCGCTGCAATTGCGGAAACTGGCCGAACTTTGGACAGGTTCACGTGCGCAGGCTGCCGAATGAGCGGACAGAGCACGACGGACATCCCAGACAAGGAGCGCCCGCGCTGGGAGCGGGCGCTGCGATCGCTCGGCGAGCGGAAGATGCTGGCGATGCTTCTCCTGTCGTTCGCGGCAGGGATCCCCTACGGCGCAGTGCTGGGCACGCTCAACGCCTGGCTGACTGCTGAGGGCATCACGCCGGCCGAAATCGGGGTGCTCGGGTTCATCATCCTCGCATACAGCTACAAGTTCATCTGGGCGCCCGGCTTCCAGAAGGCCTGGTTTCCGAAGATCGGCATCCCCGGCTTGCACGGGCTCGGCCCCCGGCGGGCATGGCTCCTGACCATGCAGGCGGTCATCGCCGTACTGCTGGCTCTGCTCGCATTCTCCCAGCCGGCGACCGCGATCGGCTACGTAGCGCTTGTCGGCGTGCTCGTCGCGTTCTCGTCCGCCACGCACGACATCGTCCTGGAAGCCTGGCGGATCGAGATCGCCGAGAGCGATGAAGACAAGGACCTGATGTCGGCTGTCTATCAGTTCGGCTATCGCATCGCCGGTCTGTTTACCGGGCTATTCGCGCTGATGCTTGCGGACCACATCCCGTGGTCGATGATCTACGGCATGATCGCCGTGGGGATGCTGATCGCGGCGATCGGTTCAATCATCGCGCCTGAGCCGGACCACAGCCGGATGCAGGTGAACGGCGTCGACGCCCGGCCGAGCTTCGCTAGCAAACTACGGCCCAGCACAATCAGACTTTCAATGCTGGGCGTAGCGATAGGTTGGGCGATCGCCATCACCATGATCGTAACGTTCGCCGTGTCATCTCTGGGCGCAGAAGACCCGCCGAGCGCTGCCGTCTTCACGCGCGAACAGGGTCCGATCATCGTGATCCTCTCGATCATTGTTCCGGGCATCCTCGGCGCCGTCTTGCTGCGCTATTCGCCTCAGGCCGGTTCACATCTCGTGGACCGCGGCGGAAGGGCGGACCGTGCGGCGCAGGCGCTGTTTCACACGATCCTCGACCCGCTGATGGACCTCATTCAGCGCTTGAAGTGGGCGACCGTGCTCATCCTGGCTCTGGTGCTGTCGTACCGCTTCGTGGATCTGATCTGGGGAGGCTTCGCCTATCCGTTTTACCTCGGCGATCCGACGGTCATGCAGATCGTGAACCCGGGAGTCAGCCTGGGAGCGCTGGGACACACCAATACAGACGTTGCGATCGCCTCCAAGACCTTTGGCGTACTGGCGACCGTTGCGGGAGCGGCCGTTGGCGGCGCCATGCTGCTGTTTGTCGGCAGATTGCCTTGCCTGTTCATTGGCGCTTTCCTCAGCGCAATCACCAACCTTCTGTTTGCCGACCTCGCCATCGGAGGCGCCGGTATGGATGCATTTCTGGCATTCACTGGTCTCGATAACGCGCTGTCGATTGTCGGGATGGATCAGAGGCTGGCGCGGCTGACGGTCGCCATCGCCATGGAGAACCTCGCTGGCGGGCTTGCAAGTGTCGCGTTCGTGGCGTTCCTGACTTCAATCGTGAACCCGGCATTCGCCGCGGTGCAGTACGCGCTGCTTGTCTCGCTCACGATGCTGATCGGCTCGCTGGGCCGCGGCGCGATGGGTGAGTACATCGACAATTACGGCTTCCACGACTTCTTCGTGCTGACAGCGTGGCTTGGCGGGATCGCCGTGCTGCTCACGGCCATCGAGTGGGCGCGCCAGAAGCTGGCGCCTGGCGGCGCGCCGCTTCAAACGGAAACGGCCCCGGCGGAGTAGGGCGGTCAGCTCTGCGGCGAGTAAGCTGCGAACGCGGCCAGGTTGACGATCTCCTGAACCTTGGCGTCCAGGGGCGCGATCTGCACCGACTTGTCCAGACCATCCAGCAGCGGGCCAATGACCGTTGCCCCGCCGAGCACTGCGGCAATCTTCGTCGAGATCGCTGCGGAGTGTACCGCTGGCATGACCAGAACGTTGGCCGGACCCGACAAGCGTGAGAACGGGTAAAGCTTCTGCGCCTCGGGGTTGAGGGCGACATCGACCGCCATCTCGCCTTCATACTCGAACTCGATATCGCCGCGCTGGTCGAGGATCGACACGGCGTCGCGAACCTTCTCCATCCGCTCACCCGGCGGGTTGCCGAACGTCGAGAAGGACAGGAACGCAACGCGCGGCGTGAAGCCCAGTCGCTTGGCTGTGCGCGCGGCCGACAGACCGATCTCCGCCAGATCGCCAGCATCAGGCATCTCGGTCACGCCGGTATCCGCAATCAGCATCGGTCCGCTCTTGCCGATCACGATGGTCGCGCCGATCGCCCGCGCTTCCTTTGACCGGTCGATCGCTAGCGAGATTTCTTCAAAGCTTGTCGCGAAGTTGCGTGTGACGCCGGTGACCATGCCATCTGCATGATTCAGCGCGACCATACAGGCCGCGAACACGTTGCGATCATTGTTCACCCGCCGCTGCACGTCGCGCAGCAGGTAGCCGTGCCGCTGCAGGCGTGCGTAGAGGTAGTTGAGGTATTCCTCGTTCCGCTCCGACATCCGTGCGTTGATAATCACGAGCTCGCCCTCGGGCACGCCGAGCGCCTTCATGTTCTGCGCGACCTGTTCCTCGCGCCCGACCAGCACGGGTTCGCCAAGGCCCTGCGACTTGAAAGCGTAGGCAGCCCGGATCACCGATGGTTCTTCGCCCTCTGCAAAGACGATCCGCTTTGGCTTCGGTTCGTTGCGGACAGCGCCGTGGATGCGCTGGATGAACGAAGCCGCCGGATCGAGGCGCTGCGCGAGGCGATCGCGATAGGCTTCCATGTCTTCAATCGGTTTGCGCGCGACGCCGGTGTCCATGGCCGCCTGCGCAACGAATGGCGGGATGTACCAGATCAGCCGCGGATCGAACGGGGCAGGGATGATGTACTCCGGGCCGAATCTCATCCGGGCGCCGTGATAGGCGGTCGAGACCTCGTCAGGCACGTCCTCACGCGCAAGCTGTGCGAGCGCGCGTGCGGCCGCCACCTTCATCTCTTCGTTGATCGTGCGCGCGCGCACATCCAGCGCACCGCGGAATATGTAGGGGAAGCCGAGGACGTTGTTGACCTGGTTCGGATAGTCGGAGCGACCCGTCGCCATGATCGCGTCCTTGCGAACCGCGCGGACTTCTTCGGGTGTGATCTCAGGATCAGGGTTGGCCATCGCAAAGATGATCGGGTTGGCCGCCATCGACTTGACCATGTCCTGCGTGACGGCGCCTTTCACCGACAGGCCGAGAAAGCAGTCGGCGCCCTCCATGGCTTCGGCCAGCGTCCGCTTCTTCGTCTTGACCGCGAAACCCGACTTGAACTGGTCGACATCGGTCCGGTCTGTGTGGATGACCCCCTTGGAATCGCAGAGCAGGATGTTTTCCGGACGCACGCCGAGGTGCCGTATGAGTCCCGAGACCGAGATACCGGCGGCGCCGGCGCCCGATACCGCGACGGTCAGGTCGGACAGACGCCGCCCCGTGATCTCGCATGCATTGATGAGGCCGGCGGCGGCAATGATCGCTGTCCCGTGCTGGTCATCGTGGAAGACCGGGATATCCAGCTGCTCGCGCAGCTCGCTCTCGATGATGAAGCAGGCTGGTGAGCCGATGTCCTCAAGGTTGATGCCGCCGAAGGTGGGCGCAATGGCGGCCACGCACTCGATGAACTTGGCAGGGTCTTTCTGGTCCACCTCGATATCGATCGAATCGACATCGGCGAACCGCTTGAACAGGACCGACTTGCCTTCCATCACCGGTTTGGAGGCCAACGCGCCAAGATCGCCAAGCCCGAGGATCGCGGTTCCATTAGATACGACCGCGACAAGATTGCCCTTGGACGTGTAGTCGTAGGCGGTGTCCGGGTCGCGCGCGATTTCCTTGACCGGCACGGCGACGCCCGGGGAATAGGCAAGCGCGAGATCGCGCTGGGTGGCCATGGGCTTCGTCGGCGTGACCGATAGTTTGCCGGGGCGCGGCAACTTGTGAAACGCGAGCGCTTCCTCTTCGGTCAGGGGTACATTGGTTGGGGGCATGTTGAGTCGGGGCTTGAGGTGTCGGTTTGTCGTCGTCTAGGCAGGGGCGTACCCGCACGGGGCACAGTGGCTGGAGCGCATTCAGCCGGAAACCATGGCTGAATCAAGCATGAAGACCAAGGGATCCGCCTCGACAACTGCGGCGAAATCGTCCCCGACCAAGCGCAAGGGCGGGAGCGTACAGGATATTTTGCCCGCCGAAGAGTCGGCCGCAGGGCAGAAATCGCCGCCGGACAAGGCTGTGACGCCGTTCATGGCGCAATATCTCGAAGCCAAGGCGGATCATCCCGACGCCCTGTTGTTTTTCAGAATGGGCGACTTTTACGAACTGTTCTTCGAAGATGCGAAACAGGCGGCGGCAGCGCTCGACATCACGCTGACCCACCGGGGCCAGCACAAGGGCGATCCGATCCCGATGGCGGGCGTCCCCCATCACTCCTCGGACGCATATCTCGCGCGGCTGATCCGCAAGGGCTTTCGCGTCGCGATCTGCGAGCAGGTAGAGGATCCCGCAGAGGCCAGGAAACGGGGATCGAAGGCTGTCGTCAGGCGTGAAGTGGTGCGGGTCGTCACGCCCGGTACCCTCACTGAAGATACGCTGCTTGAACCGCGCACCTCCAACCGCATCGCGGCGCTCGGCTACGCCAAGGGTCGAACCGAGGTCGGTCTCGCCATTGCCGATGTCTCGACGGGACAGATTGAATTCCTGCGCGCCGCGCCGGGAGCGGAAGGGGAGGCGATCGCCGCGTGCAGCCCGAAGGAATGCCTGGTGGCGGAGGCCAATGCATCTGACTGCGCTGACCTGGTCGAGCTGGTAGGGGCGCAGTTGGTCGTGCGCCCCGATGCCCGTTCCGGCGCACAACTCGGCGAGACCCTGATCAAGCAGGTCTATGGCGTCTCGTCGATTGACGGATTTGGCGACTTCAACCGCGCGGAACTGTCTGCGTGTGCGCTCCTGCTCGATTATCTCTCGCTGACACAGGCTGGACGGCAGGCGCGTCTGGATCCGCCGAAGAGGAGCGGCCCGGGAGAATTCCTTGCGATTGACGCAGCCACACGCGCCAGCCTGGAAATCGATCGAACGCTCTCTGGCGACCGGAATGGCTCGCTGGTCGACACGGTTGACCGCACGGTCACAGCGCCTGGCGCGCGGCTGCTGGCGACCAATCTCTCGCGACCGCTTCGCGACGTGGACGCCATCACCGCAAGGCACGATGCCGCCGCGATGTTCCTCGATGCCCGCGGGGCGCGAGCTGACGTTCGCTCGCTCTTGAAATCCTCGGCTGACCTGGAGCGCGCGCGCATGCGGCTGCTCTATGGGCGCGGCGGTCCGCGCGACCTTGCAGCCATCGCGAATGGACTTTCGCTCGGTGAGCAGATCGCTGCAATCCTCGAGCGCGAAGGCGCCCCGCTGGCAGAACTCGTGAGCCGGGCGGCGCAGTGTCTCTCGATGGCGGACAAGCCGGACCTGGCGACCTTCGTCGCGGATCTTGAAAACGCCCTCGCGGCCGAACTCCCGGTCCACACCCGCGACGGCGGCTTCGTCGCGGCCGGTTACGATCCGGCGCTGGATGAAGCGCGCTCACTCCGCGAGAATGCGCGCGGCGTGATCGCCGAACTCGAAGCGCGTTACGCCAAGGCGACCGGCGTCAGCGCGCTGAAGATTAAGTACAACAATGTACTGGGCTACTTCATTGAGGTCACCGCGCGGCACGCGGATGCGCTGACACGCGATGAGCATGCCGCAACGTTCACGCACCGGCAGTCGCTCGCCAACGCCGTGCGTTTCTCCACGCTCGAGGTCTCAGAGCTTGAGGCGCGGATTTCGCGCGCCGATCAGGAAGCGCTTGAGCGCGAAACAGCAATCTTCAACGGCTTTGTCTCGAGGCTTGAGAAGCTTGGCGCCGCCGTTGCGGCGGCGGCCAGCGCGCTCGCGGAACTCGACGTGGCAAGTGCTGCCGCGGAGTGGGCCGATGAGACTGGCAGTGTCCGGCCTGAACTGACAACCGAACCGGTCTTTTGCGCGGTCGACCTGCGCCACCCGGTTGTCGAAGCGGCCCTCCGCAGGGAGGGGAGGGCTTTACCGCCAACTCTTGCGAACTCGATGCATCGGGAAACGCCGGCCCCAGGCTGACGCTCGTCACCGGGCCGAACATGTCGGGCAAGTCGACCTTCCTGCGTCAGGCGGCGCTGGCGGTCATACTCGCCCAGGCCGGCTTCTTTGTTCCGGCGGCTAGCCTCAGGCTCGGCGTCGCCGATCGCGTCTTCTCCCGGGTCGGGGCGGCCGACGATCTCTCGCGGGGGCGGTCGACGTTCATGGTCGAAATGATCGAGACCGCCGCGATCCTCAATCTTTCCACGGCACACTCATTCGTCATCCTCGATGAGGTCGGTCGCGGCACCGCGACCTGGGACGGGATGTCGATCGCGTGGGCGGTGGTTGAGCATCTGCATGACGTGAACAGGTGCCGCGCATTGTTCGCAACTCATTACCACGAGCTGACCAGCCTCGCGGATACCCTCCAGGCGTGCGCGAATGTGTCCTTGCGTGCCAAGGAGTGGAAGGGCGACCTCATCTTCCTCCACGCAGTTCAGCCCGGCCCGGCCGATCGGTCCTACGGCGTGCAGGTTGCGAAACTCGCGGGCATGCCTGGAGCCGCCGTGAAGCGCGCCAAAGCCATCCTTGAGCGGCTGGAGTCGGAGAACCCGTCCGGGACCGGTTGAACGATCTGCCGCTCTTTGCCGATTTCGCTGCGAAGGAAGAGGCGGCGCCGGCCTCGGAAGAGGGGCGTCGGCTGTTGGAGATTGTCGAGACGATCGATCCCGACGCGCTCACCCCTCGAGACGCCCTCGAGCTCATCTATCAGCTGCGCAACTTGGCGAGCGGCGACCAGAAGTAAATTTGGCCATCTTGCGGCGAAAGGCGCCACACCTCGGCGGCCAAATTCGCCAATCGCCTTGCGCGGTCTTCCGGCAAGATCAAGAAAAGCCAATGTAAACAAAGCCAAACGTGCTTAACAAAAGATGGCATGGGGTTTGCAAAATATCTGGCACGGCCGCAGAGACCCGAAGGGCAGAACGGCCGGCAACAAAAGCCAGGAGAACAAAAAATGCGCGGTCTGAACGAGCTTCCCAAACCTGCCGACATCGATGTCTACGCCAGCCTGATGCTGGTCGTGAGCGGCCTCGGCGCCTTCGTCTACACCCTTTCAGCGCAACCGGCCGGTCGCCTGACACCCGGCGAGTTCCTCCCCGAGCCAACAGGCGCACTCGCCGAGCCCGGCCGCCACAAAATGGCAGCCGGGCTTCGGCTATTTGGTCAGGCGGCGCCTTGGTGACTGTATCGTTCGCATGAACCCCGCTATTCAGGCCCTATGAGCCTGATCGAAACCACCCGGCAATCCATTCTCCCGGCCAGAACGCGGCCATGGCGGATCGGCGACATCATCGACGGTCGGAAACTGCGGGTGCAGCTCACGGCCGCTGCGCTGGACAACGCATCCGATCCTCAGGCCCAGCGCGCCCGGGCGTTGGACCTGATACACGCCGCCCTTTTCCGCGGCAGGATGATCGCGCAGGAGCGCCTCGAGGAAGGCGCTGATGGCCTGGATACGGCGCATCTTCTGTCGGCGGTGATGGACGAGGCGCTGTCCGCGCTATTCGACTTCACAGTCATTCACATTTTCAGGGCGCACAACCCGACAGAGGCCGAGCGGATGGCGGTGTTCGCGGTCGGGGGATATGGGCGGTCCGTTCTCGCGCCGTCTTCTGACGTCGACCTGCTGTTCGTCCGCAATTACAAGCAAACCGCCTGGGCGGAGAGCGTGATCGAATACATGCTCTATGCGCTCTGGGACATGGGGCTGAAGGTTGGGCACGCTTTCCGAACGGTCGATGAGTGTGTGCGGCTCTCACGACAGGACGTGGTGATCCAGACCTCAATCCTTGATCGGCGCTTCCTGTTCGGAGATGCAGAGCTCGCCGCTCGCCTGGACCAGAAATTCGAGAAGGATGTCGTCGCGGGGAGGGGGGCGGAGTTCGTCAGCGCAAAGCTTGCCGAACGCGATGACCGTCACAAACGCGAAGGCGGGTCCCGCTACCGCGTCGAGCCAAATGTCAAGGATGGGAAGGGCGGTCTGCGTGATCTTCAGACGCTGTTCTGGATCGCCAAATACCTGCACGGCGGTCGTACGCTGGACGAAGTCCTGGAAAACGCCGCGTTCAACGAACAGGACAAGACCACCTACCTGCGTGCCGCCCGGTTTCTCTGGACGGTCCGGTGCCACCTGCATTTCCTGACCGGCCGCGAAGAAGACCGCCTGTCATTCGATCTGCAGCCCGAGATGGCGAAGCGGATGGGTTTTGCCTCGCGCAGCAACAACACTGCGGTCGAACGCTTCATGAAGCGCTACTTCCTGGCGGCCAAGGAGGTCGGGTCGTTGACCCGGATCCTGTGCGCCAAGCTGGAGGCCGACAACCAGAAGCGGCCTGGCGGAAGGACCAGACTTTTCGACTTTTCATCGCCCAAACCGATGGACGAAAAGGGCTTCGTCCTCGACGGCGGCCGGCTTTCGATCACTGGTTCGGACGTGTTCCGCTCGGATCCGGTCAACTTGCTGCGCATGTTCGCCATCGCGCTCCGAGAAGAACTTGACATTCATCCCAACGCGATGGCCGCCGCGCGCCGGACCGCGGCTCGCACGATGCGTGGCCTGCGTCAGGACAAGCATGCGCGCGAGCTGTTCATCGAAATTATCGCCGGCGAAAACCACCCGGGTCGCATTCTTCCGCTGATGAACGAGACCGGAGTTCTTGGCGGCTTCGTCCCCGAGTTCGGGCGCATCGTCGGCCAGACCCAGTTCAACATGTACCATCACTACACGGTCGATGAGCACACGTTGAAAGCGGTCGAAACGATCCACGACATCGCGCACGGAAAGTATGCGGACGAGCATCCGCTTTCGACCGAAATCCTGCCGAAGATCCAGAACCGCCGTGCTCTGTTTATCGCGATGCTGCTGCACGACACTGGCAAGGGCAAAGGCGATCAGCAGGTCGAAGGCGAGAAGGTCGCGCGAACCGCTGCGCTGCGTCTGGGCATGGATGAGGATGAAGCCGAGCTGGTCGCATGGTTGGTGGGCCATCACCTGGAGATGAGCGATACAGCGCAGAAACGCGATGTTTCTGACCCGCAGGCGGTTTCAGATTTCTGTCGAATGGTAGGCGGTCTCGAACGCCTGCGGCTTCTGCTCGTGCTCACCGTCGCCGATATTCGCGCTGTGGGGCCCGGCGTGTGGAATGCCTGGAAGGGACAATTGCTGCGCGACCTCTATCACGCCGCAGAGGCGGCGCTGCGCGGCGGTCGAACCGATGAAGCGGGCGTGCGGGCGCAACTCGAGGACCGCGCCGCGCGCGCGCGCGAAGCGCTCGTTGAAAAGCTCGGCAGGTCATCGGCTGTGCTTGAGGGCGTCGAGGACGCATACTGGGTTCAGTTCACGCCCGAGGCTCACATCCGCCACGCTGCCGCACTCGAGGCTGGTCGCGACGAGATTGTCGTCGTCAACGCCAGCATCGACACGGAACGCTCGGTTACTGAGATCGTGCTCTCCGCGCCCGACCGGGGCGGCCTGTTTACGGACCTGTGTGGCGCGTTGAGCGCCTCTGGAGCCAACGTCGCCGCCGCGCACCTTTACGAGAGCGGCGCCAATCGCATCCTTGACGTGTTCGAGGTGCAGGACAGCCGCGGCGATCCTCTCGGCCATGACAACCCGCAAGCGTTGGAACGTTTGCTTACTGACCTCAAGACCGCCGCCATCGGTGGCGACGGCATCAAGGCTCCGGGAAAGCCTACCGCGCCGAGCCGTCGTCTGGCCGCGTTTATTATCACCCCCAAGATCCGCATCGACCGCGGCGCCACCTCGAGCGGAATTGTCATCGAGGTTGCATGCCGTGACCGTCCCGGTGTCCTCTACGAAATCGCCTCCGAGCTTCTGGCGGCTGGCCTCTCCGTACGGTCCGCGCACGTCGGATCCTATGGGGAGAGAGTGCAGGACGTCTTCTACGTCGAACCGATGGAGGAGGGCGCCTTCCCGCCCGAAGGCGATCGTGAGTTCGTCGAACGCCTGACGAAGGTGTTGAGAGCGGCGGGCCCGAATGCGCCGAAGATACCGGCGCACACGCTGGCGCGCGCGCCGGCCTCGACCAACCGCTAGGGCCGAAGGATGTCGCTCGCACGCAACGTGCTTGTGCAGACCGGCTTCACGCTGGGTAGCCGCGTGCTTGGTTTCGCGCGCGATCTCGCATTGAACGCGAAGTTCGGCGGGCAGGGACCCCTTATGGACGCATGGGGCACGGCGCAGATGCTCCCCAACTTCTTCCGCAGGCTGTTTGCTGAGGGCGCGTTCGCGCAGGCCTTCGTTCCCTCTTTTGCAAAGACGCGAGAAGTGGAAGGGGAGGCGGCGGCGCAGCAGCTGGCGTCGGACGTGATGGCCGTCATCCTGACGGTTGTCGCCTTGCTCGTGATCGCGATTGAGGTGGGGATGCCCTGGATCATGCCGGTCCTGCTGCAAGCCTATATCGATGATCCTGAAACCATGGCCACCGCCGTGCTGATGGCTCAGCTGGCGATGCCGTATCTGGTCGCCATGACGCTCGCCTCGTTGCTGTCAGGCGTGTTGAACACGTTCGGCAGATTCGCGCTTACGGCCGGAGCGCCGATACTTCTGAACATCTGCACCATCATTCCGCCCATGGTCATCGAGGACCAAAGGACCGCGGCGCTGCTCGCGAGCCTGGCCGTCACCATCGCGGGCGTGCTGCAGGTGATCCTCTTGTGGTGGGGTGTGCGGCGGCTCGGCGTTTCGTTGTCTGCAGGATTTCCGGTCGTCAATCGCGGCGTTCGCAAGGTTATCGCGCTGGCCGTGCCCGGAGCCATCGCCGGCGGCGCGCTGCAGATCAACACGTTGGTGACGCAATACCTCTCCGGCTCCGACAAGGGCGCGCGCGCCGTGCTCTACAATTCGGAGCGGCTGTACCAGCTGCCCCTCGGCCTGATTGGCGTGGCGGTAGGCATCGCGCTGGTTCCCAGACTCACACGACACTTTGCGGACGCAGACCGCAGCGGGTCGGACCGCACAATGGATGACGGACTCGTGCTGGCCATGGCCTTCACCGTTCCCGCGACCATCGCCTTCCTGATCATGCCCTACGTCGTGATCGACGCGACGATGACCCGCGGCGCATTCACGAGCGCCGACGCGCTGCGCACGGCGGAGGTGCTGCGCGCCTTCTCTTGGGGTATACCAGCCTTTGTGCTCGCCAAGGTGTTTGCCCCGGCGTACTTCGCACGGCAGCGGACCAAGCAGCCGATGCAGTTCGCGCTCATCACCGTTGTCGCGAACATCATCCTCGGCGCCACGCTATGGTACTGGCTTCCTACGCAGGGCGTGGACGGCGCTATTGGTCTCGGCTGGGCGACAAGCGCCGCGAGCTGGCTCAACGTCTTCCTGCTGGCCGGGACGCTGGCCGCGGAGGGGGTCTATGTTGTCGGCGGCCGCGCCTGGTTGAAACTTGCGAGGCTCGGTCTCGCCAGCGCAATCATGGGCGCCTTTGTCGCCCTGGCCGCCGCAAACTATGAAATGCTGTCGGACATCCTGCTGGCCAAGGAGTTGGCGGTGGTCTCGATCGCTTTGTGCGGCTTCGCCATCTATCTCCTGGCGGCGTTCATTCTGGGCGCAGTGAAGGCTTCGGAGATTACCGGCGCGCTGCGGCGAGATCGCGCAACGAAGACGGATGACTTGCCGAGCTCGTCACCCGACTGATAAAGCGCGGGCGTCTCGCGGACGGCGGCTTGTGGAGCGGACGATGAACGATCAGACCATCAGCTACACTGGGCCAGAGCGTGTGTTTTCCGGCGTCCAGCCGTCGGGTAGTCTCCATCTCGGCAATTACCTTGGCGCGCTCGTCAAGTTTGTCGCGATGCAGGAAGAGCGGGACTGCATCTTCTGCGTCGTCGATCTGCACGCGATCACGGTGCCTCAGGATCCGAAACGTCTCGCCGCGCAGACCCGGGAAATTGCAGCCGCGTTCATCGCCGCGGGCGTTGATCCCAAGCGTTCCATCATATTTGCCCAGTCCTCGGTTGGGGCGCATGCCGAACTTGCATGGATCCTCAATTGCTCCGCCCGCATGGGGTGGCTGGAGCGCATGACCCAGTTCAAGGACAAGGCGGGCAAGGACCGCGAGCGCGCTTCTGTGGGACTGTTTGCCTACCCGGTTCTTCAGGCCGCAGACATCCTCGTCTACCGGGCAACCCATGTGCCGACAGGCGAGGACCAGAAGCAGCACCTTGAACTGACACGCGACATCGCTGACCGCTTCAATCGTGACTTCGATGCACCGGGCTTCTTCCCGCTGCCGGAACCGCTGACCACCGGGCCGGGCGCGCGCATCATGAGCCTCAAGGACGGCTCGAAGAAGATGTCGAAGTCCGATCCTTCCGAGCTTTCGCGGATCAACCTCCTGGACACGAGCGACGAGATCGCGCGCAAGATAAAGAAGGCGACGACGGACCCGGATGCGCTGCCTTCGGAACCTGACGGGCTGGAGGGTAGGGCGGAGGCCCGGAATCTCGTGGGGATCTACGCCGTGCTGGCAGGTATCAGCGAAGCGGAAGTTCTCGGTCAGTTCGGCGGGCAGGGTTTCGGCGTCTTCAAGCCCGCATTGGCGGAACTGGCCGTCGAGAAGCTGGGGCCGGTGGCGGAGCGGATGCGGCAGCTTGCCGACAACCCATCCGAAGTAGACCGCGTTCTGGCCGATGGCGCCGACAGGGCAGGCGCCATCGCGGAGGGCGTCCTGAAAGATGTTCGACAGACTGTCGGGTTCTGGTCACCGTGACCAATGCTCTCTTGCTGACAGGCGTTCGGCGAAGCGCGATGTGCCTCGCCGCTACAGCGTTCCTGATTGCCGCTTGCGGACAGCGTGGCGCGCCGGTCACCGTATCGGATCCTGTCTACCGGCCGCCCCTCGGCGCAGGGAGTGTCGGGGCCGCATATTTCACGATCGAATCTGCAAGTGACGACAGCGTTGTCTCGTTCTCCTCGCCGATGGCTGCTGCGGTCGAGATCCACGAGACAGTTGTGGAAAACGGACGCGCATCCATGCGCCCGATCGGCGTCCTTGAGCTGCCGGCACGCACCCCTGTGGCGCTCGAACCCGGGGGTCTGCACCTGATGATCATCGACCCACAACCCCTTGAAGCGGATCAGACTTTTCCGCTGAGGATCGAGCTGGAGTCTGGCGTCACATTGACCGTGGAATCCGAGCTCTCAACTCCGTAACGCCCTGCCGCACTTAGGCCGTTAACAAAGCGTAAGGGATTATTGGGTTGAGGTTAACGTCGGAGCGACTCACTCTGACGCTGGGTCCATTTGGAGCTGGGAACGGGCTATGTCGGTGCTGCATCTCCGCCGCGACATGGTCGTGGCCGAAGAGCCGGTAGTAGAGATTGAAACGCCGTTTCCGCTGGTCGCCGTCGAGGACCGGCCGGGAGCCCGCGCCTCCAACGATCAGACTGGGAAGCCGAAAAAATCATTCGCGCGGCGTGTGGGAAGCACGGTGCGCTGGTTTGTTCTCATTGGGCTTCTGGCGGTCTACCCGGCGTTGATCGTGCTTTCGAGCGATGTCGGCGATCGGGAGATCGACGGGCTTGTCGATCGAACCCAATGGTCAGCCCCATGGGCCGGCGGCGCCGCGACCGTGCTCGAACATCACTACAGGCACCTGGGTTGGGCCACTGACGCACCTTCGTGGGCGCCGCTGGGCGTGCTGACAGCGAAACCTGCCTTTCAGGCTGCGCTGGCTGAGTCGGTCGGGGAATACGTCAGCCTGGTTGCGCGCCAGGCCTCGGCTCGCGGCGCGCCCGACACGGATCTCGAAGCGGCTGCGCGGCTGCTCAACGCCAACACCACCGGCGTGCAGCTCAGGGCGGCGCGGGACGCTCTCGTTGGGTATGACGGCCGCGTACGAGCGCGCTCCGGTGAACCGGCCACGCGCCCGGTCGATCTCGACGCCCGGTTTTCACTAATCCAGCAATGGGCCGAGCGCAGCCAGACCGAGCTCGTCATGACCGCATCCATGGTAGGTGGAAGCCCGTGGGACGAGGCGGCGACCCGGACGGTCTATGCCGCAAAAGGTCGTGCCCAGGCCGCCTACCTGTTCCTCGATACGATCGCCTGGCCAGACGATTCGCGGGCGCTTGCCGCCCGTAGCGAGGCGCTGGCTGCCTGGAAGGCGGCGGCCCAGTTCCGTCCGGTCTTTGTCTTCAACGGCGCCCCGGACGCCGCGCTGTTTGGCAACCACGCATCGTCCATGAGTTTCCTGACGGCTCAGGCGATGGCGAAGACCCAATCCTACCTGGCGTATTTCCCAAGCGAGCCGCAGGATGCGGCGCCGGCTGATGGCGTTGCTGCCGGCCCGGTTGACGGCGCCTGAGGGCGCGGATCCATGCCCGGCGCCAATGCCGGGCTTGACCGATCGACGCGCACGGAGCCTCATGCCAACATGACAGAACCGACACGAAAGTTCCTGGTCGTGTCAGACGAGACCGAGGAATGCCTCTCGGCGCTCGTCTATGCGGGCCTGCGCGCGCGCGCGATTCCAGCTGGCCTTGCAGTGTTGAGGTGCATTCGCGTTCCGGGCTGGGGCGGATGGATCGGGCTCGACCAACACATCGAAGAAGACGCCATCGACAGCGCCCGGCTGGCCGGGATGAAGCATGTCGACCTCATCCGCGAGCGGACGGGCGTCGAAGCGGAGCTGATTGTCAGCCAGGACGAGCCGGTCGACGCAATTCGCTCGCTCGTGGACGACGACCCGACGATAAAGGTCCTGGTTCTCGCTTCAGGCGAGGGGAGAGGGGGGCCGGGACCGCTCGTGTCGAGACTTGGCAAGGGTCGCCCGCTCGCAGACCGGCCAATTGCCGTCACCGTCGTGCCCGGCGGATTGAGCGATGCTCAGCTCGATGAAATGGGCGGAATGGTGGGCTAGTCCGCGCCGCGCGCACTTGTTCGCGGAAGCGGAAGGGGCCATGTGCCTATCAGGCTCAAGGATTACGCATGTTTATTCAGACTCAGTCGACGCCCAACCCTGCCACGCTGAAGTTCATACCGGGCAAGCAGGTGTCTCCGGCTGGAACTCACGAATATCGCGACCGCGACTCCGCCAGCGCATCGCCGCTCGCACAAGGCATTTTCGCGCTCAATGGCGTCGATGGCGTATTCCTGGGCGACGAGTTTGTAGCCGTCACGAAGGCGGAAAGTTCGGATTGGTCGTATCTCAAACCGCAAGTGCTCGCCGCGATCATGGATCACTACATGTCGGGGCAACCGGTATTGAGCGCTGCGGCCGACCCGCAGGAGACAACCCCTGAAGAAGTTTATACGGGCGAAACCGCCGAGATCGTCGATGAAATCAAGCAGCTGATCGACGCGCGGGTGCGTCCGGCGGTGGCGCAGGACGGCGGCGATATCGAGTTTCACCGCTTCGATGCAAGCACAGGCGTCGTTGAGCTCGTCATGCGCGGCGCGTGCTCTGGCTGCCCGTCGTCGACGATGACCCTCAAGCAGGGGGTTGAGAATTTGCTCAAACACTATGTTCCTGAAGTCACGGCGGTCGAAGCCGTAATGTAGCGCATCGATCTGGCAGGGTTCAGCAAGGCGGCTTTCCTGCTAGATTTGCCACCAGACATGAACATACTCGCGATTAATACAGTCGGTCCCGCTTGTGAGATCGGTGTGCAGACCGCGCATGCAGAATTCTGCGTGCGCGAGGAGATGACGCGCGGACATGATGCCAGGATCGCCGTGCTGACCGGGCAGGCCATTGCTGAAAGCACGCTCACCTGGTCTGAACTCGACCGGATTTGCGTGATCACAGGTCCGGGGTCTTTTACCGGCATCCGGGTTGGCGTCGCGTTTGCGCACGGACTTGCGCTCGCGCTTCGGCTTCCTGTCCATGGCGTATCGGCGCTGGAGGCGATTGGTGTCGAGGAGAGTGAGAACATTCTGGCGATCCTGCCCGCACAGCGCCGCCCGCCCGACCGGACTTGGTGGGCGCAGCGGCTTAACGATGGCCTCGGAGCATCCGACCCGGTCGAGATCGATGAAGTCGCGGTTCGCGAGATGGGCTCATCGTCAGCCGTGGTGGTTGGATTGGCGCCCCCGGTCGCGTTGCCGGTTCGGTTTGTCGAGCGTGCGCCCTCAGCGCTAGCCGCCGCCAGCCTTTGTCGCCGTATGAGCAAATCTGGCGGCCCGGTTCGCCCCGTCTATGTTCGGCCGCCTGACGCGACTCCCATGGCGTCTGTCTCCAGCAAGCCGGTCTCGTGATCGCAAGGGGGGCACAGCTACGGGACGCTGCGCGTATGGCGAGGCTCCACGCCCGCGCATTCGGTAAACCTTGGTCCAGACTGGATTTTGAGACCTGGCTGCGGCGCGAGAACGCATTCGGCGCGGTCGTTGAGCGAAGTGGGCGCCTCGCCGCGCTCGGATTTGCGATGGCCGCAGGCGAGGATGCGGAACTGCTGACGATTGCCAGTAGTCCATCGGTTCGAAGGAAGGGCGCGGCGCGGGCCGTTTTGTGCGAGCTCGACCAGAAAGCGCAGGAGATGGGTCTCAAGCGCTGGGTGCTTGAGGTCGCCTGCAACAATAAGCCTGCGCGCACGCTGTATCAGCGCCTGAATTTCGTGGAAATCGGGGTCCGGAAGGGCTATTATTCTGCTGGTCCGGATCAATTCGACGGGTTCGTCCTTGCGCGACCGGTGGGACTGGAGCCAACTTCCTTGGGTGGACACGGATCGGATTGATCCGCATATCGGGATTAAGCATGCCGCATCGATAGCGGCGGGATTTGTGGATCGGCTAATGATCGAGCAAAAATGCGCTGAAAAAGGCCTGCGCATGACTGAACAGCGTCGCGTCATCGCACGCGTTCTGTCAGAAGCGGAAGATCATCCCGATGCTGAGGAGCTCCACAGGCGGGCCGCAGCAATCGATTCCAACATTTCGCTGGCGACCGTGTACCGGACGATGAAGCTGTTTGAGGATTCGGGCATCATCGAGCGCCACGACTTTCGCGATGGACGCTCGCGTTACGAGGAAGCTACCGAGGATCACCACGATCATCTGATTAACGCAAAGACAGGCGAGGTGATCGAGTTCACGTCCGAGGAGATCGAGCGGCTGCAGGTCGAGATTGCACGCAAGCTCGGCTACCGACTGGTCGATCACCGGCTGGAATTGTATGGCGTCCCGCTTGACGACAAAAAGTAGCCAATCAGTGGCGTCTTCCGGACAAATGAAACCGCTCCGCGGCCTCTATATCCGCACCTACGGCTGCCAGATGAACGTCTACGATTCTGATCGTATGCGGGACATACTTGCACCGCTTGGATATGCGTCCGTCGATGCGCCCGAACTCGCCGACTTGGTCGTGCTGAACACCTGCCACATTCGCGAGAAGGCCACCGAGAAGGTCTTCTCCGAGCTTGGGCGACTGCGGAAGCACAAGGAAGCTAGCGGCGAGCGAATGCGAATTGTCGTCGCCGGGTGCGTAGCGCAGGCTGAGGGCGAAGAGATCATGGCGCGTCAGCCGGCGGTCGACCTCGTGGTCGGGCCGCAGGCGTATCATCGTCTGCCAGAGATGTTGGCGCGGTTGTCGCGGAAGACGGGCGATCGTCTCGAGGTCGACTTCGACGTGGTCCAGAAGTTCGACCAACTACCGGCGCATCGGCATGTCAACGGCCCCTCGGCGTTTCTCTCCGTGCAGGAAGGCTGCGACAAGTTCTGCACCTTCTGCGTGGTGCCGTATACGCGCGGCGCCGAACACTCGCGCGGCACGGACGCCATCACCGCCGAAGCGAGGGAGCTCGTTCGCGCCGGGGCGCGAGAGGTCGTGCTCATCGGACAGAACGTCAACGCATGGCGCGGAGCGGCCCCCGCCGGGAGCGGCGACGACACCTGGGGTTTCGGTCGGTTGATCCGGCACATCAGCAAGATCGGCGGCGTTGATCGGCTGAGGTATTCCACCTCTCATCCGCGCGACATGGATGATGAGTTGATCGATGCGCACGCCGGGGTAGAGGCCTTGGCGCCATTCCTCCATCTGCCGGTGCAATCCGGATCGGATCGCGTGCTGGCCGCCATGAACCGCAAGCATACGGCGAAAGAGTACCTTGAGATCATCCGCCAGACACGCACGGCACGGCCAGACATCGCGATTACGTCCGACTTCATCGTAGGGTTTCCCGGAGAGACCGAAGCCGATTTCGAGGCCACGCTGCAGCTCGTGCGCGATGTCCGGTTCTCGCAGGCGTACGCGTTCAAATACTCCGCCCGTCCCGGAACGCCTGCCGCCGGCATGCCTTCGCAAGTGGATGAGGTCACAAAGGATCGCCGTCTGGCGACGCTGTTGGCGCTGTTGCGGCAACAGGCGTTCGAGTTCAACAGCGCGACTGTCGGCAAAGTCCTGCCTGTACTCTTCGAAACCAGATCGGGTCGAGACGGGCTGGCGCGCGGCTATTCGCCATATCAGCAAGTCGTGCATGCCGAAATTGATCCGGACATGCTCGGAACCATGGTCGACGTGGAAATCACCTCCGCGGGTCAGGCGAGCCTGCAGGGCAGGGCGCGCCTTGGCGCCGCTCACGATCGCGAGCTGGACGGGGTGATCGAGTGAGTACGGACGCGCGTGCACCGGACAAGTGTCGGCGTGTCGTACCGATCGAGTCACCGCAATTGCTGCGGGACATTTGCGGCCCTGCACACAGCCACCTCCAGATGATCGAAGCTGCGTTTGCCAGTGACGATGTCCGAGCTGAAAGTCAGGGCGGTGAAATTGTCCTGACCGGGGAGGAGAGCGGTTGCGAGCGCGCGGCGCGCGCCATCGAAACGTTCGCGCGCCGGCTCGCAGCTGGCGCTGAAGCGAGCCAGGGCGAACTGCAAGCTGCCATCCGCTTGTCGCTCGATGCCGGCGACAATGAGGGAAACGACACCGTCATCGGCGGGCTGCGCAAGCCCGTGATGGCGCAGTCCGCGGGGCAGCGCGGCTATCTGGCCGATCTGAAATCTGATGCACTGCCGCTCGTGTTCGGTGTCGGCCCGGCAGGCACAGGAAAGACCTTCCTGGCCGTAGCGGCGGGAGCCGCAGAACTCAAAGCTGGCCGACGCGAGCGATTGGTCGTGGCGAGACCTGCTGTCGAAGCAGGAGAGAAGTTGGGCTTCCTGCCGGGCGCGCTCGAGGAGAAAGTCGACCCATACATGCAGCCGGTTTGGGACGCTCTGAACGAGACGCTCGGTCCGCAGGAGGTCGAGCGGCGCAAGGAGCGCAAGGAGATCGAGGTCGTTCCGCTCGCTTTCATGCGCGGCCGTACGCTGAAGAACGCCTTTGTCGTGATCGATGAGGCGCAGAACGCAACGATCACCCAGATGAAAATGGTGCTCACTCGACTGGGTCGGGGATCAAGAATGGTAGTCACTGGAGACCCCAGTCAGTCAGATCTCGACGCGCGGACGCCGTCCGGCCTGGCGCACGCCATGGGCATTCTCGACGATGTCGAGGGTGTCTCCATCCGCCGCCTTACAGCGCGGGACGTCGTCAGACATGAAATGGTGGCCAGAGTTATCGCGGCGTATGACCGGGCCGAGTCGGTCCAAGGTCGAAGATCATGAGCCGGGGCGGCGTTGACGTAGACGTTCGCATCGCCAGCGAGGACTGGCAGGACGTCATTGCGCGCGATGAAGACCTCATCGCCCGTTCGATCAATGCGGCTGCGAAGGCGGCGGACGCACCAGGCGGTTCGGTAGATGTGCTTCTCACGTCAGACGATGAGATGCGGGCGCTGAACGCCCGATGGCGCGGCAAGAACAAGCCGACGGATGTGCTGTCGTTCCCCTCTGGTGAAGCCGCGCTTGGAATCGGTTCGCCGTTCCTTGGAGATATTGCGCTTGGCTGGGGAACTTGCGTACGCGACGCTAAGGAAACTGACACAGACATGCAGGCTCACCTTGCCCATTTGACGATACATGGTTTCCTCCACCTGGTTGGATACGACCATGAGGAGTCAGAAGCGGCAGACGTCATGGAGGCGCTGGAAGCGAAGGTTCTGGCCAGCCTCGGCTATGCCGACCCCTATGAGCGTATGGCATCAGATGCAGCTACTCAGGTACGATGACTGAAGGCGATCCCCCACCACGAACCAACTTGCGCCGCCGGATCGCTGAGCTGATCGGGCGGCGTCCTGGAGGTGACGCTGCATCCGCAATGGCGCTCAATCGCGCGGGCGATGTGCTCGGTCTCCGGGTCAGTGAATTCGAGGAAGCGAGCGTGGCTGACGTCATGACGCCGCGCGTCGACATCACTGCTGTAGACATCGACTCGTCTCTTGACGATGTCCTGAAGCTCTTCGTCGCCGAGGCGCACTCGCGGATGCCTGTCTACCGCGACTCGCTGGATTCGCCGTTGGGCTTCGTGCACATCAAGGACATCGTTGCCGAACTCGTCGAGGCAGGTTGGAGCCCTGAAACGCTCGCTTCACGGCCGCTCGATCGGCTGCTTCGTGAAGTCATGTTTGTCCCTGAATCGATGCCGCTGCCGGACCTGCTGCGTCGCATGCAATCCTCGCGCATGCACATGGCGATTGTCATCGACGAGTTTGGCGGGACAGACGGCCTGGTTTGCCTCGAGGATGTTGTCGAGGAGATCGTGGGTGATCTCGAAGACGAGCACGACGAGATCTCGCCGGCGGCCGAGCGGCGCGGCCGCAACACCTGGGATGTCGACGGTCTCGCCGAGATCGAGCAGGTCGAGGAACTCACCGGGCTGGCTTTAGGCGTGGCCGAATTCGAGGATGAAGTCGAAACCATGGGCGGGTTGGTGTCCGCTCTCGCCGGGCGGGTGCCGAAGGCCAGCGACTCGATTCCCCATCCAAATGGTCTGGCGCTCGATGTTCTGGCGGCTGATCCGCGGCGGGTGCTCCGTGTGCGCATCCGGCCGACGGCGAAACCTCAGCTGGCAAACGACCATACAGCGGAGCCGGTCAGCCAACCGGGTTCATCTGCCCGTCGAGAGGGGTAGGGCGATCCGTGGAGCAGGCACACGAGAAGGGCGCACCGCCGGCACCAGCTGCCTTGGCCCGTCGTAACCCGGTCGTCGTTGCCTACGACTGGGTTTACCGCGTGCGCGGGAAGCAGGCCTTGGGACTGGCGTTCCTGCTAGGTCTGCTGGCGAACCTTGCATTTCCCCCAATCTGGATATGGCCAGCTCTGGCCGCTGCGTTGTGCGGCCTTGTCTGGTTGCTGGATGGCGCTCGAGCGACGCCGAGGAGAGGCAGGGCGGCGTTCTGGCGGTCTTTCGCGTTCGGCTTCGGCTACTTTCTTGGCGGCCTGCACTGGATCGCCGCCGCCTTTGTCGTCGACGCCTCCGCTCACCTCGCTTTGATCTGGATGCCGCTGGTGGTGTTGCCCGGCGGACTGGCGCTGATCTTCGCTCTCGTCATGAGACTTGGCTATCGCTTCTGGAATGCCGGTCCCGCCCGGTTGGTGATATTTGCGATCTTCTTCACGTTGGCCGAATGGATACGCGGCGCGCTGTTCGGGCTTGGCGGATTGCCGTGGAACCTGCCTGGAATGGTTTGGGAACCTGGCGGGGCGGTGTCGCAGTCGGCCTCGATCTGGGGAATTTACGGACTGTCGTTGTTGACTGTCATAGCGCTGGCCGCGCCCGCGGCGGTGTTCGACTCTCGCCCGCGCGGCTCGCTGCCATCGAGGGTCGCCCCGGTGCTGGTCGCCGCAATCGTGTTTGGAGCAATCTGGGGGTGGGGCGCCCGACGCCTTGCGGATATCCCGGATGGAACCGAGACGATTTCGGCACGGCTTGTCGATGCCGGTGTCCCGCAATCAGAGAAGTTTGAGGCGGGCACAGCGGAGCTCCTGATCCAGCGCTTCCGCGCGCTCTCGGGGCCGGATGATGGATCCTCGCCCCCGATCGTCATTTGGCCAGAGGGCGCGCTGCCATACTACTTGTTCGAATGGCCGGAAGCGCTGGACGCAGTGGCGGACCGAATTGGAGATCGCCGACTCATTATCGGCGTGGCGCGGCGCCAGTTTGACGAAGCGGGCGAGGCCAGCGCCTACAACAGCCTCGCCGTACTGACCGGGGCGAGCGCGCTCAATGGACCGCTGTATGTCTACGACAAGCATATGCTGGTGCCATTTGGCGAGTTCATGCCGTTCGGCGGTGTGTTGGAGGCCATCGGTCTTGAAACGCTGCAGAACCTCTCGCCGGGCGGGTGGGACGCCGGTCCGCCGCCAGCGACCGTCAGCATCGCCGGCATGCCGGCATTTGCGCCTCTCATCTGTTACGAAGCGATTTTCCCCGGACTGGCGCCCGCCGGTCTGGATCGCCCGAGCTGGCTGGTGAACATTTCGAACGACAGCTGGTTCGGCGCATTCCTTGGACCGTACCAGCACGCGGCGCAGGCGCGGTACCGCACGATCGAAGAAGGGCTGCCAATGGCGCGCGTCGCGGTCGGCGGAACCACGGGAATGATCGACGCTTACGGCAGGTGGACTGCCAAGGGCCAGTCGCCGGACCCCGACATCTACGGTCCCGACCCACGTGGCTGGGAGGCGAGGATCGTGGATGCCCAGATCCCACAGAGTGCGCCGCCGACGCCATACTCGCGATACCGGGACGGCATTTTCTGGCTTATGTTCCTCAGTATGGGCCTGGCGTTCTTGGTGCTGCCCCGTCGATAGGCTATGACATGGCCACCACTGGTTGTGGTCGAACGGGTTGCGCCAGAGAAAGCAGAATGGAAGCAAAGTCCCCAAGCCATGTCGACCAATACGTAGGCCGCCGCCTGCATGCGCGTCGCCGCGAGCTGAAGCTTTCGCAGGAGGGTCTCGCCACCAAGCTCGGCCTGACGTTTCAGCAGGTGCAGAAGTATGAGCGGGGCACAAACCGGATATCCGCCGGCCGGCTGTATGAGCTCGCACGGGCGCTGGACACGTCGATCGCCTACTTTTTTCACGGCGTGGATGTTGTCGACACCGTTGCAACCCGAGGGCTCGCAGAAGACGGCGCCGAATTCGCCGCACCGATTGATGCCGACGCCTGCGATCTTCTCATCGCATACCGGTCTTTGCCCGATCCGGCTGAACGCAAGGAGATGGTCCGCCGTGCGAGAAAAGCGGCCGAAGCGGCGCCTGCCTCGAAGAAATCCAACTAGCGACGGCGCGACGTGCAAGTCGTCGGTCGCATTATCTAGGGCTCCAGATGGCCACTAGTTCTCACGGGTCGGATCGACCATTGCGCTCGTTTGGGCGGACAGGCGGCCGACCTCTATCGCCTCGTCGCGCAGCGCTCATCCAGGACCGTCTTCCCGGATTGATCATCCCGACGGACAAAGATGTCTCGACATCTGAACTATTCGGCTTTGAGCCATCGGAGCTTTGGCTGGAGATCGGATTTGGCGGCGGCGAACATCTCGCACAGCAGGCCAAGGCGAACCCGCAGGCAGCGATCATCGGCGCTGAGCCATTTGTCGAAGGACAGGCCAAACTCGTCGCCGAGCTTGAATCTCAAGGGCTCGAGAACGTGCGGATTCATCCGGGCGATATCAGAGAAATTCTCTCGCTCTTGCCAGAGCAATCCACGGATCGGGTCTTCATCCTGTTTCCCGATCCGTGGCCCAAACAGCGGCATCGCAAGCGCAGGCTGGTCCAGCCAGAATTTCTCTGCGGCCTTTCACATACTTTGAAGCCGGGTGCGCGTGTTCGGTTCGCGACTGACATCGCAGATTACGCTGAGCAGGCGCTTGCCGTGTTCTTGAATGATGGGCGTTTTGCGTGGTCGGCACAGACAGCCACCGATTGGCGCGATGAGCCGCCTGACCATTTCAAAACGCGCTACCAGTCGAAGAAGCTCGGCGACTGCGAGCCCGTCTTTCTGGATTTCCGTTTTCAGGCCGGTTGAGTTTCGCTGCAGTCGGCGCCGGCGCATACGTCAGTCTCGATTTCGACGGTTGCGTGTTGCACGCCGTGTATTTCGCTCAACCGGTGCTTGATCAAAGATACGACAGCGGGTCCATCTGCTCCCTCACTAATCCGCGCGTGCAACGTCATCAGCGGCGCGACGCCGTCAAGCGACCAGACATGAGCGTGATGGACATCCAGAACGTCATCGATCGCTTCGACAAGATCACGTGAAATGCTTTCGACCGCGACTTGTGTCGGCGCGCCTTCGAGCAGCACATGGCCGGACTCGGAAATCAGCATCCACGCGGAGCGCAGGATGATAAGCGCAATGAGGAGGGACAACAGGGGATCCGCGATCGTCCATCCGGTCGCCATGATGATCAGCGCCGCCGCGATTGCCGCGACCGATCCCAGAAGGTCGCCGATCACGTGTAGCAGGGCGCCGCGCACATTCAGACTGGATCGGTCGGCGCCGTGGAGAATTGCGAAGGCGGCGACATTCACAAGAAGGCCAGCCACGGCCACCCACAACATCGTGCCTGCGAGCACTTCACCCGGCTCGAAGATGCGGCGCACCGCTTCGATGACGATCCAGATTGAAATCGCAATCAGCGAGAGGCCGTTGACGAAGGCTGCGAGAACCGAAACGCGGCCGAAACCATAGGTGCGGCGCGCATCTGGCGGGCGGCGGGCGATACGGAAGGCGAGCCAGGCGAGGGTCAGGCTGGCGAAATCCGAGAGCATGTGGCCTGCATCGGCAATCAGCGCCAGCGATCCGGAGATGACGCCGCCGACGACTTCGGCGATCATGAAAGCGCCAGTCAGCAGTGCAGCGAGGCCGATGCGGCGCTCGCTGTGGTGGTGATGGTGGTGGGCGTGGCCGGCGTCGTGAGGCATGACCGGGAGATGGCGCCGATAAGCCAAAAAGGCAAATGAATACAACGATATGATATACCAACACTGCGTGAGGGCGCGCTGCTTGTCGCCTGATGCAGGGGGAGCCTAGGGTGGTTGCATGGCGGAAGACGCACAGACGATCATTGTCGGGGACATTGGCGGCACCAATGTGCGGCTGGCGTTTGCGCGCCTGAACCGCGACAGCGTCACGCTCGAATCCGTCTGGAAACAACCCGGTAGCCAATACGCGACCTTCCGCGACGCACTCGACGACTTCCTTGCCGCCCATCCGGAGGCCGAGGGGGGCTCTCGGGTGAAAAACGCGCGTGGAGGGGGCCTAGAGGGTGGCGGCGCCGTCGGCATCGCGCTCGGGCTGGCCGGACCGGTGGTCGGCGGCCGGGTCGAGATGCTGCACTCGGGCTGGGTCGTCGATGCGGCCGACATCGGCACCCACCTGTCGACTGACGCCGTCCTGATGGTCAACGACTTCGTTGCGATGGCGCGTTCGGCGCCGGAGCTGACCGACGACCAGACACAGATGCTGTCCGAGGGTTCAGCGGACCCGATCGGCAACATCGTGGTCGGCGGTCCGGGCACCGGGTTCGGGCTCGGTACGCTGAAGCAGGCGCGGTCCGGACAGCGGCCCGCTGGATGGGTCGTGGTTGGCGGTGAGGGCGGTCACCAGGCGTTTTCGCCGGAGACCGACCTCGAGTGGCGGGTTGCCGAGACGCTGCGCGCCAACGGCGTCTATGTATCCAACGAGGTGATCGCTTCCGGCTCGGGCTTCCGCGTGACGCTCGATGCCTTGGCGATGGTACTCGACCTGCCGGTCACTACCGACGATCCTGCGGCGATCATCGAGCAGGCCGAAAAGGGTGACGCGCTCGCCCTGGCGCTCTGCAGGTTGCGCGCACGGTGCACCATGGCGGCGCTCGGCGATGCGGCCTTGGCGGCGAACGCAACCGGCGGAGTGTTCATCGCCGGCGGCGTCAGCCCATACCTCGAGCCTTGGCTGACGGAAGCGGAGGCGATTGCGAGGTTTCGGAAAAGGGGCCCGCGCAGCCCCTTGCTCGCTGACATCCCGATCCGCCTCGTGACCGGAGATAAAGGCGCGCTTCTGGGGGCGGCTGCGCTGTGGCGCGACAAGCAGGAGCGGGGCTGGATCTAGGCAGGGTGCGGCGCCGACAGGCCCGCTACGGCCTGCCACGCGACAAAGGCCGCGACCAGCAAGACCAGCGCGGCAAAGCCGGTGCGGGCGATGCGTGCCCGGCTCTCAAGTCTCTTGGCGATCGGGAGGCCAAGGAAGCCGCCGAGCGCGCCGCCAACCAGAAGCGCCAGCGCCAGCCGAAGATCGACCATGCCGGACAGCGCGTAGTTCGCCGACGTGGCGCCGCCGAATATGGCGACCGAGACGAGGGAGGACGCCGTCGCGTTCGCCATGGTCATGCCGGTTGCGAGCATCAGGCCGGGCACGATCAGGAAGCCGCCGCCGATTCCGAAGAAGCCGGCTGCGAAGCCTACGAGGAGGCCGACCGGCGCGAGCTTCAGCACGATGGCCGGTGAGATGTGGACCCCGGCGTCGCCTTCGGTTTGCGGTTTGCGCAGCATTGAGAGGGCGATGAACGCCATCGCCATCGCAAAACCGAGCAGCAGCACATCGCCGTTGATCAGCTTGGCGATCGATGACCCGGCGATCGATCCAATCAGCCCTGAGACCGCAAAGGTGATCGCGCACGGCCATTTCACGCGGCCGCCGCGCCAGTGACCGATCAGGCTGACAAGCGCAATGACGGCGACGGCTGCGGCCGACGTGCCGATGGCGACATGCGTATCGCTGACGCCGACCACATAGAGGAGGAGGGCGCGAGCACAGATCGCCGCCGCCAAACGTCGCGAGCAGCAGCCGACGAGGGCGCCGCTGGCGATAGCCAGCCGAGCGTTTCTGTCGCCGGGCCCGCCATGGTCTCAAGCGCTTCCGGCGCTACGATTCCACGGCATGATTTTCAGCACGTGGGCCATGCCGCACCAGCCGCTCGCGCCGGCGAAGAACAGGCCCGCCGACAAAGGCCGACAGGCCGTAATACGCGGATGCACCAAGGCGCCGAAGATGACGCCGAGCAGAATCAGCAGACCGGCGACCATCTGGACCTGCCGGTTGAGCTCCAGCGGCGCTGACCGGTTGGCGCGGGTCGGTAGGCCTGCTCGTTTCCAGCCGTCGATCCCGCCTTCAAGGATGAAGGCGTCCCCGGCGACACTGGCGGAGAGCAGCTCGCAATTCTGGTCCGTGCGCATGCCGGACTTGCAGTGAAAGACAACGGCATCGCCGGCATCGATCTTTAGTCCGGCCGAAGACAGCGATCCGATCGGTGCGGCCAGCGAGCCCTCGATATGTTCGCGGGCGCGTTCGTCAGGGTTGCGGATATCGACCAGCCGGATCTCGCCGCGCTTTAGTCTGGCAGCGACGTCCTGTGGCGACAACTTGTTCAATTGGGTCATTCAAACATCTCCGGACAGAAAATGGACGCCAGCGTTTCGATCACCTGCAGGGCGGCGGGGTCGACGATCCGGTAGTGGATGACCTGACCTCGCGCCGGGTCGCCACCAAGCCTTCCTCGCGAAGCGTCGCGAGGTGCTGGGAGAGGGCCGACTGCGAAAGGCCTGAACCCTCCTGCAGCTGCGTGACGGACAATTCGCCGCCGCCGAGGCGGCAGAGGATCATCAGGCGCCGTTCATTCGCCATCGACTTCAGGAGCCGCGCGGCGCTGGCCGCCTTGGCGTGAAAGACTTCGGGATCGAGCGTCTGGCTGGGCATCATGCGTCTATATATATCAGCTATTGCTAATTTAGCAAATCCTAATATATTGGCGGAAAGGAGAGTCGAGATGCCAAACGTTCAAGCCTTCTTCGATGAAGCCACCAACACGGTCACGTATCTGGTTTCCGATCCGGCGACGCATCAGGCGGCGCTGATTGATCCGGTGCTGGACTACGAGCCGAATTCCGGATCGCTTTCGACGGCGTCAGTGGACGAGATTCTCGATCTGGCGGCGGCGCGGGGTCTGGAGATCGTCTGGGCGCTGGACACCCATGCCCACGCAGACCACCTCTCGGCGGTCGATCACGTGCGCCGCAGCACAGGCGCCCGCGCCGGGATCGGCGCCAACATCACCAGGGTGCAGGCGACCTTTAGACCGTTATTCAACGCCAAGGACGTCAACCCTGACGGCAGCGTGTTTGACGTGCTGTTCGAGGACAACGAATCCTTCCGCATCGGCGAGCTGGAGGCCAAGGTGCTCTACACGCCCGGTCACACGCCGGCCTGTGTGTCCTACCTGATCGGGGATTCGGTGTTCGTCGGCGATACGCTGTTCATGCCGGATTACGGAACCGCGCGGGCTGACTTTCCGGGAGGCGACGCCGCGACGCTCTACCAGTCGATCCGCCGCATCCTGTCGCTGCCGCCAGAGGTACGCATTTTCGTCGGTCACGACTACCTGCCGGAGAGCCGGACGAAACACGCCTGGGAGACTACGGTCGCCGAGCAGCGCGAGAAGAACGTTCATGTCCGCGAGGAGGTCAGCGAGCGGGACTTCATCGCGATGCGGACCAAACGGGATGCAACCCTGGCCGCGCCGCGCCTGATCCTGCCGTCATTGCAGATCAACATCCGGGCAGGGCGCCTGCCGCCTGCGGAGGACGATGGGGAAACCTATCTAAAGATTCCCGTGAACCGGCTTGCTGGCTAGAAGTCGACGGCGATGCCCTTGCGCTCCCAGTCGCCGTAGCGGGTGGGTTCTTCGCCGGACGGACCATTGATTTCCTTCGGCGCCTCATCGTCTTCCGTCTGTTCACGCCGGGCCTGCGCCTCCTTGAGCGCGCGTTCGGCCTCCGGGGACAGGGCCTTTCCGGGAGCCGCGCCGGGGATGTCCGGGGTCTCGTCTGACTTGTGAGTTTCCGCAGGGGGTTGAGGCTCGTTCACCATTTGGAAGTCTTTGCTAGGGAATGATTCACACTTAAGTCCGCGGGGCGGCAGACCATGGTGCGCAGGGTTCCGGCGAACCATGGACCGGGAGGGCCGGCAAGGCCAGAGCAACGCGGCGCACCGGGCGTCGCGACTGGTTCAGGAGATGCAGATGAGCTACCTCAAGGCCGCCGGAATCATGCTCGTCATTCACCTCGCCTTCGCCGGTATCGGCTGGATGATCGCCGGCAGGGAAGGGGCAACGATCGCCACGGTCGTCGCGCTGGCTTTCCACCTTGTCGTGTTCTGGTGCGCCGACGTGATCATCCTGCGCCTGCATGGCGCCAAGGAAGTCTCATCCGACAGCGACTCGCCGATGATCCGCGCCTTCGTGGCCGACTGTGACAAGCTGGCCATGCGCGCCAACATGCCCCGGCCGCGCACCTACATCATAGATACGCACCAGCCGAACGCCTTCGTGGCTGGCCGCGACTCGCATCATGCCGCCATCGCGATCACGGACGGCCTGCTCAAGACCCTGACGCGCGCCGAGGTGTCCGCGGTCGTGGCGCACGAGCTTGCGCATGTGAAGCGCGGCGATGCGCTGGCGATGAGCGTGTGTTCGGCCATTTCCAGCCTTGCGACCGTGATCCTCACCCCGCTGGCCTGGCCGCTGGGCCAGCGTCGCAATGTCGACCGCATCGTGTCCGGGATGATCGCGCGGGTCGGCCAGAGCCATCAGCGCGAATACGCCGCAGATCGCGCCGCCGGAAAGATCTGCGGGTCGCCGATCAACCTCGCCAATGCGCTCTTGAAGCTCGAACGTCATACGGTGTCGCTGGTGAACCCGCTGGCGGAGCGCAATCCGTCGACGGCGCAGCTGTTTGTCGTCGATCCGCTGCAGGGCCCGCGGCGCAAGGCGAGCGCAACGCATCCACCGACCGAACGTAGGGTGGCGCGCCTGCATCGTCAGGCGACCGAACTGGAAAGCGCGAACGACTGATGCCAAAGAGTCCGCCGCGCGGGCGGGGCGGGCCGCATCGCAAACCTCAACGCAAACCTCAGCGCAAGCCTGTGGGGCCGCCGCCAGCAGCCGGATGGGAAAGCCGGATGGCTGCAGCGACCTTGCTGCATTCGGTCATGGCGTCTGGCGCGGACCTCGACTCTGCGTTGACCCAGAACGAGGCCTATGACCGGCTGGAGGGCGCGGATCGCGGGCTGGCCCGGGCGATCGCCTCGAACGCGCTGCGGGCGCTGGGACGGATTGATGGAGGGCTGGCGCAGCTGATCGATCGTCCGCTGGACCAGGTCGAAGCGCCGGTGCTGGCCGTGCTGCGCGCCGGGGTCGCCCAGATCTGGATGCAGCAGACCGCGCCTTACGCCGCGGTGTCGGCGACGGTGGAGGCGGCCCGGCGCTGGCGACCAGCGAGCCGCGGCGGCAAGCTGGTCAACGCCGTGCTGAGACGCGCCAGCGAGCGGCCGGAAGTCTTCACCGATCTCGATCCCACGACGATCTGGCCGGACTGGCTGGCCAACCGCTATCGCGCAGCGCTTGGACCTGACGGGGCGACGGCGCTCGCCGAAGTCCAGCTCCGCGAACCGCCTGTCGATCTGACCCTGAAGCCGCGGATCAACGCCGAAGACTTCGCTGCGGAGATCGAGGGCGAAGTGCTGGCGAATGGATCGGTGCGGCTGAAGGCCGGGCGGCTGTTGTCGGACCTGCCGGGCTATGCGGCGGGCGACTGGTGGGTGCAGGACGCCGGCGCGACCCAGGCGGCGCGCGTGCTGGGCGAGATTTCGGGCAAGCGCGTCCTTGATCTGTGTGCGGCGCCCGGCGGCAAGGCGATGCAGCTGGCGGCCGCCGGCGCACAGGTGACCGCGCTCGACATTTCCCGCCAGCGCCTCGACGTGCTGCGCGCCAATGTCGAACGGACAGGCCTGCGGATGGAGATCACGGAGGGTGACGCTAGGACATGGCGACCGGACCAGAAGGTCGATGCAGTCCTGCTCGACGCACCGTGCTCAGCGATGGGCGTCCTGAGGCGGCACCCGGAGGCGGCATGGCGTCGCGACCCTGCGAGTCTCTCAAAATACCCCAGGACGCAGCGTGCGCTCCTCGATGCGGCAGGCGAGATGCTCCAGCCGGGTGGCACGCTGATCTACTGCGTCTGCACGCCGTTTTCCGGGGAGGGAAGGGACGTCGTCGAGGGCGCGCTCAACAGTGGACCATGGAAACGCAGCCCGATTCGCCCCGACGAGGTCCCCGGATTTGTTAACGCGCTGACACCTGAGGGTGATTTACTGACTGCCCCTGTCGCGCGTGACTCAATTGCCTCAGCGCCGACGCAAAATGCCGCAGATGCGATAGATTCGGACGTTTTCTTCGTCTCGCGTCTTGAATACGCCCCGATTTGAGACCATTCCACCGTTAACACGTCGGGTGCGCGGACGGGCCTGCCGCCACGGTTTTGACACCGATAAGCGATGAAATTGCTTAATAGGGTTCAGCGGGGGTTCAGGCAGCACGTGTAAAACCGTACGCATGTTTGGGGTCCGATCTCGGGCCCCCACGGGAGCCGAGATTAGAGCTATGAACGACGTATCTTCCCCGGTGCCTGCCGCACCCACCATTGCCCGCCCACATTCCGCCTTCGCCGCCGCTTTTGCCGCTCTGACGCTCGCCCTCGCGGGTTGCGCATCGGGCCTCGGCGCCAATTCCTACGAACGCGGCACAGTCGGCGCAGTTTCACGCGTCGATGAAGGTACGGTCGTCGCCTCGCGTCCGATCGTCATCGAGGGCTCGCGCACCGGCAAGACGGTTGGCACCGCCACGGGCGCTGCGATCGGCGGCATCGCTGGCAGCCAGATCGGCGGCGGAAGCGATGAGCGCGCGATCGCCGGGATTGTCGGCGCGGTCGCTGGCGGCGTTCTGGGTAATGCGGTCGGAAGCAACACGACCAAGCAGCCGGGTTACGCCTACACGGTGCGCCTGCGCTCGGGCGAGCTGATCACCATCACGCAGGGCGGCGATATCGCCATCGGCAACGGTACGCCGGTTCTGGTCGAATATGGCGACCGGGCGCGCGTGATCCCGCAGAACGCCTCGATCGGCTACTAGCGCCAGCTAGTCCGACATCGAAGACCACTTTCGCGCCGCCCGGATCCGATGGATCCGGGCGGTTTGCTTTTGCGCGCGCCGGGAAAGTAGCGGGTGAATAACGGCCCCGGGCTTCGCTTCTTGCGCGCGCTGAGGGGCGCTGATAGGCGATTGCCATGTCCAGCTGCCTCATCTCGCCATCGATTCTGTCTGCGGACTTTTCGCGGTTGGGCGAAGAGATCCGCGCCATCGATGAAGCCGGCGCCGACATGATACATGTCGATGTGATGGACGGCCATTTCGTCCCGAACCTGACGATCGGCCCGGGCGTCGTGAAGGACCTTCGACGTCATTCCAATAAGCCGTTTGACGTTCACCTGATGATCTCGCCGGTGGACGCCTACCTTGAGGCGTTCGCTGACGCGGGCGCTGACATCATCAGCGCGCACCCGGAAGCGGGACCGCATTTCCATCGCACGATCCAGTCGATTAAATCGCTCGGCAGCCGGGCCGGGGCCGCGCTCAATCCGTCAACGCCTGAGACGGTTCTGGACTACGTCCTCGATGAGCTGGACCTCGTCCTGGTGATGAGCGTGAACCCGGGCTTCGGCGGCCAGTCGTTCATCGACAGCCAGCTGAGAAAGATCGAAGCGATCCGCGCTATGATCGAGCGCCGGGGCCTCAAGACCATCCTTGAAGTTGATGGCGGCGTGACGCCGAAGAATTCCGCAGCCGTGTTGTCGGCGGGCGCCAACGCGCTGGTCGCTGGCTCGGCTGTGTTTGGCGGCGGGCCGGACAACTACGCCAGCGCCATTGCCGCGCTGCGGGCAGGCGCGGGTTGAGCGAGGCGTCACAATTCCCGTCCGAGCGGGGAGAAACCGGCTTTGAAACGTGGCTGCAATACGCCGGCAAGTCCGGCGAGGTCCCCTCGCATTCTCCGGTCTACCGCATGAAGCTGGCCGGGCCGACGCCATCGGGATTGAAGGCGCTTCCAAAGGACCCGCGACCGGTCAATCATCGTCGCGGAGAGCAGATACTGGAGGGCGTATGGCGCTTCGGCGCCTCCAAGGTCGTCACGCCCAAGGGACACGCGCCGTGGGGGCCGCCCTTCCCAAACGCCCATGTCGCTGACTGCATCCACCGCTTCCATTGGCTGAGAGACGTAGCCGGGCAGGGCGATGCGGGCACGTCGCGCGCGCGGGCGCTTTGCGTCTCCTGGGTCGACCGCTACGGGAAGTGGGAGCCGTTCGCCTGGCGCGTCGCGGTGACTGCAGATCGCCTGATCAATCTTCTGTCCGCCGGACCGTGGTTGCTCGGAGGCCTGGAGCCGCAGGCGCGCGAAGACATGCTGGATGCGCTTGCGCGACACGCGCGCCATCTTCACCTCAGCGGCGACGACGAACCGGATCCCCGGGCCCGGTTCCGGGTCTTCGTTGCGCTGGCGCTGGCTGGCGCGGCAATGGACCTGCCGGACTATGTGGAGGCCGGCCTTGCAGGTCTGGAACGCGAATGCGCGCGCCAGATCCTCGCCGACGGCGGACACGCCACGCGGTCGCCGGAAGCCCTCGCCGAAGCGATGATCGATCTGTCCGCGGTCGAGGATCTCATGCTGCGGCTGGGCCTCAACGCGCCATCCTTCCTCACCAAGCTGCTCGCCCGCATGGCGCCGATGCTCAGCTTCTTCACCTTTCCGGGCGGCCGGCTGCCGCCGGTCAATGGCGGCGGTGACGGCGCGGGCGGGCTGAGCGCGGCCGCTCTTGCCGGCCATGGCGATGTCGCGGCGCGGTTTTCCTTCGCGCGTCTGTCCGGGTACCAGAAGATCACCGCTGACCGGCTGACGGTTCTGATGGATACCGGCGCCGCGCCTGAGCTGGAGCTGGGAGGCCGCGCGCACGCAGGCATACTCGGCCTCCAGATCTTCGACGGGGCGGAGGCGTTGGTGACGTCCTGCGGCGCCCACGCGTCAATGGCGCCGGTCCTTCGCGAAGCTGCGCGCCGGACGCCTGCGCATTCGACGCTGACTTTGGACGGGCTGGATTCAGCCGAGTTCGAGCTTTGCGAGGATACGGGATTGCTGGCCCCGATTGGGCCCGAGGGCGTCTCGGCCCGGCGGCTGGAGGAGAATGACCAGCACCTGATCGAGGGCCAGCATGGCGCGGCGCGCCTCACACGGACTGCTGTGCCGGCGCAGGATCTACGTTTCTCGAGATGGCGCGCGCATCACCGGCGAGGACAGCCTTTCGCGGCCCGTTTCCGAAACTGCGCCGGTCACCAATCCGGTTGCGCCCTATGCAATCCGGTTTCATCTGCACCCGGATGTTGAGGTGGCGCCGGGCCCGGACGACCGGACTGTTTTTCTTGGATTGCCGAGAGAGAAAAAAATCTGGAGATTTCGCGCAGAGACTTTGCCTCTCATCCAAGATTCGCGCTATTGGGGAGATGGTGGAGCGAAGGCGACGAAACAGATCGTTGTCTCAGCAGAAGCAAGCGCCTTAGGGGATGGGTCGAAGGCGCCCAATCGGATGCGCTGGGCGTTTTCGCGAGTGGATTCAGTGGCGTAATAGGGGGTTGCGTGACAAAACAAGGTACTAACTCGGCTCGGCGTACCGCGATCGAGGTCAAGGCGTTCTGTTTCGGCTTTGATGTCCTGGCTGGCGTCGTCGCCATGTATCTCGCGCCGGTGATCGTCCAGACCGTGTCCGGGCAAGGCGCCTCACTTAACGTCAACATCTACATGGCCGCCGCCTTTGCGATCCCGGCCGGCGTCAGTTTCTGGCTCAATGGCGTGCATCGCCAGGTCTGGCGGCACACGTCGATCCGGGACCTTGTGCGGATCGGGCAGGGCGTGCTCGCCGCGGCATTTCTCTTCATTCCCATCCTTGTCCTAGCGGAAATCAGTACCGGCTATCCCGCCGTCGGCATGCTGCTGCAGATCCCGATGTGGATGCTGGTTCTGATCGCGGTTCGCATGTTCGCACGCGGCAGGGCGACCGGCGACCTGGTCAACATTCTCCGGCGCGAGCCGCCAATGGCGCCGCGCGCGATCGTTGTTGGCCCGACCCAGGCGGTGGCCGAGGCGCTGCGTCTCGCGCGCAAGTCGCCGCTCGGTCCGCCGATCCGGGCGATCGGCATCGTCGAGACCGGCGGTCGCAACGTCGGCCGCGACGTTGAAGGCGTGCAGGTGATGGGCGGGCTGGATCAGCTCGCGGGGCTGATTGATCACTACACCGCGCGCTATGGGGCGCTGCCATGGATCGCGATCGCAGCGCCTCCCGAGGATCGCCAGACGATGGAGGCTGCGCTGGCCGTGGCTTCGGCGCGCAAGCTGACATTGCTGCGCATGGCGTTGCACGGGAACGCTGCGCTGATGCCGGTGCGCGCGGCCGATCTTTTGGCGCGGCCGGAACGTCGGCTTGATTCTGAACCGGTGGCGGATCTGGTTTCCGGCGCCCGGGTCTTCATCACCGGCGGCGGCGGCACGATCGGCGGCGAACTCGCGCGCCAGTGTGCGGCGCTCGGACCGGCGGAACTGACGATCTATGACTCTTCGGAGTTCAACGTGTTCGAGATCGATCAGGAGCTGTCGCGTTCGTTCCCGAACGTCCATCGACGGGTGGTGATCGGCGATGTGCGCGATGAAGCCCGGCTTGAGCAGGCGATGGCGGAAGCCGCGCCGGATGTCGTGATCCATGCCGCAGCGCTGAAGCACGTGCCGCTGATGGAGATGAACCCCAACGAGGCGATCCTGACGAACGTGCTCGGCGCCCGCCGCGCAGCGACGATCGCGGCGACCCTGGGCGTCAAGTCGTTTACCTTCATCTCGACCGACAAGGCGGTGAACCCGTGCAACGTCATGGGCGCGACCAAGCGCGCCGCCGAGTTGTTCCTGCAGGCGTATGCGCCGACGGCCCCCGGGACGCGGTTCTCGCTGGTTCGGTTTGGCAACGTTTTGGGCTCGAAGGGCTCCGTGGCGCCGCTGTTCGAACGCCAGATCGAGGACGGCGGGCCGGTGACGGTGACGCATCCGGAAATGACGCGCTACTTCATGAGCGTGGAAGAGGCGTCCGCCCTCGTGCTGCAGGCGGCCGCGCTGTCGACCAAGACCGACACGACCGAGGCGATCCTCTACGTGCTCGATATGGGCGATCCGGTCCGCATCATGGACCTTGCGGAGAAGATGATCCGCATGAAGGGCCTGACCCCCGGGCGGGACATCATGATCCGTTCGACGGGACCGCGGGCGGGGGAGAAACTCACCGAGACGGTGTTCTACCAGCGCGAACAGGTGTCCCAGACCTCCGTCGATGGCGTGCTTGAGGTGATGCACAGCACCAGACCGCCGATTGCGGATGTCCAGGCGAGGCTCGATGCGATCATCTCACATGCTTCCCGCCGCGACCCGCAGGCCTCGCTCAGCATGATGCAGGCGCTGGCCCCCGAGCTGTTCGACGAGGACGCATGGGGCGAACAGCCAATGCAGGTGCATTAGCGAGCTAATCCACACGAAACGGACGTCTCCAACGCGACACGCGCGCCCTTGGCGCGGTTTCCCTTTGGCCCGCGCAACCGCCGGTGTTAGGTCGGGCCATTCCGGCTTGAGCGTGCCGGGCGGGTAGCATGGGAGATCGGTCATGAGCGCTGGGAAATCGGCTGATGGCGCCGTCAGGGTCACGCGCGCGCTTATTTCCGTGTCGGACAAGACGGGCCTGATCGATCACGCCAAAAGGCTGGCGGCGCACGGGGTCGAGCTCGTCTCGACGGGCGGTACGTCCAAGGCCCTCAAGGAAGCGGGGCTTGCGGTGAAGGACGTCTCGGAGCTGACCGGCTTTCCCGAGATGATGGACGGACGCGTCAAGACGCTTCACCCGGCGGTCCACGGCGGGTTGCTGTTCCGGCGCGACATCGACGCCCACGTCGCTGCGGCGAACGAGCACGGCATCGTCCCGATCGATCTCGTCTGGATCAATCTTTATCCCTTCGAAGCGACGCTGCAGTCGGGCGCGGGCTTTGATGACTGCATCGAGAACATCGATATCGGCGGCCCCGCCATGCTGCGCGCAGCGGCGAAGAATGCCGAGTTCGTCGCCGTTTGCACCGACCAGGATGACGTGACCGCCGCGCTGGAGGAGATGGACGCCGCGAAGGGCGCCGTCTCGCTTGGCCTGCGCCGGCGGTTGGCGGCCAAGACCTATTCGCGGACGGCCGCCTACGACGCCGCAATCTCGACCTGGTATCTGCGCGAAGTGGACGAACCGGCAGGCGACTGGCGCAGCCTCGGCGGACAACTGAGGCAGACGCTGCGCTATGGCGAGAACCCGCACCAGAAGGCAGCGGTCTATGCCGGGGCCGAGCCCCGCGCCGGCGTGCTCTCGGCCCGTCAGGTGCAGGGCAAGGAGCTCTCCTACAACAATCTCAATGATACCGACGCGGCCTACGAACTGGTCGCGGAGTTCGATCCGGCCAAAGGGCCTGCCGTTGCAATCATCAAGCACGCCAACCCGTGCGGCGTCGCGCGCGGCGACAGCCTGCTTGCGGCCTATCATGAAGCGCTGGCGTGCGATCGCGAGTCGGCGTTCGGCGGCATCGTCGCGCTCAACGGCCCGCTGGATGCGGCGACTGCCGAGGCGATCACCGAGATCTTCACGGAAGTCGTCATCGCGCCCGGCGCAGATGATGCGGCGCTGGCGATCTTCGCAAAGAAGAAAAACCTGCGGCTGCTGCTGACCGACGGGCTGCCGGACCCTTCCGCGCCGGGTCTCAGCTACCGCAGCATTGCCGGCGGGTTCCTGGTTCAGGATCGCGACGCCGGGCGCATTTCAACTCGCGATCTTAAGATCGTCACCAAACGCCAGCCTTCACAGGCGGAGCTCGCGGACATGATGTTCGCCTGGACGGTCGCGAAGCACGTGAAGTCTAACGCCATCGTCTTCGCAAAGGACGGCGTTACGGCCGCAATCGGGCCCGGCCAGACCAGCCGCGTGGAATCGACGTACGTCGCGGCCCACAAGGCGGAGAAGGCGCGAGCGGCTGCTGGGTGGGACGCCGCGCGGACGAAGGGCAGCGCCGTGGCGTCCGAGGCCTTCTTCCCGTTCCCCGATGGACTGCTGGCTGCAGCGGACGCAGGCGCGACAGCCGTGATCCAGCCGGGCGGATCGGTGCGCGACGACGAGGTGATCGCGGCTGCAGACAAAGCCGGTCTCACGATGGCCTTCACCGGCATGAGGCACTTCCGGCACTGAACAGACGGCCGATCGCGATTTCCCGGCTGAGTTGATCCCTTGAGCCTCAACTCGCCCTGTGCGCATCATGCACCCGGACGGACATGCCGGGGAGGGCAACATGTCGGAGGCTGCGCGCGATGAGCGGCGCATCGCGGTCGTGTTCATTCACGGCCAGGGCGAACAGCGGCCGATGGAGGATATCGAGGAGCTCGCGCGCACCGTCTGCGAGAACGATCCCGAGCTGCGCAATCTACGCGACGGAAGACCGCTGAAAACCTGGACGGTGCCTGACCCGACGATTGGCCTCGCGGACACTGGCCGGGTGACAACCGATGCCGGCGTGCACCACAGCCGCATCGACTTCCTGGAGTTTTACTGGGCGCACCTGATGACCGGCAACCGCGCCGATCACGTCCTGAAATGGATCCATGCGCTCCAGAAGCGTCCAAGGCAGGAGGCGCCGGATCGCCTGCGTGTAGTCCGGCAGGGAATCCTGCGCGCGGCTGAAAGCTTTTGCTTCATCGCGCTGGTCTTCGCGATGCTGGTTGCGTTGATGTTGCCGCTGCCTGATGTGTCCGATGACGCTGATGGACTTTTCGCCGGCATTGCGACCGGCTTTAGCTGGAGCGAACTGAACGCCGCCTTTGCCTTGAGCTGGCTCGGTCTCGCGGCCACGCTCGCATCGGTCATCTGGATTGTCCTGACTGACATACGCGGGGGAGGGTGGCGACCTGCGCGCGCCAGAACGCTTCGGCAGCTGAAGGGAGACAGCCGCAGGCGTGGGCGACGCGCCTTGTGGCAGATCATGCTGGCGCCGGTCTTCTTCCTGCTGCTGGCGATCGGCGCCACCGCGCTTGGACCAACGCTGGAGACAGCCGACCTCCGGTTCGCCATCCTGCCGATGGTGATCGCGTCCGCCCTGCTTGCCATAATGAGGCTGGTGGCGACTGCGGTCGCTTTCTCGCTTGTGACGGCATTGCTCGCGCTTGCGGCCGCGTTCGGAGCGCCGCTCGATTCCGCCAACGCTTACGGCGTGCTGTTTCTGGGCGACGCGGCGCTGGCTGACGGCAACTGGCTGACAGGGAAGGACTGGTTGGCGCAACAATCCGCCGAGCTGCGGACCGCCTTGGGCTATGACTGGCTCTATCCCCGCGCCGGATTGCTGACGCACGCCTTCTTCTTCGTCCAGTTTCTCGCCGGTTGCTGGTTCCTTGCAGGACTGAATGAATCGACCGGGGCGCAGAAGCTCGCTGCGGTGCGACTGGCGCTCGCATTGATCTGGATCGCGCTGTCGGTTGCCGCGTCCGTTGTCATGTTCTGGACCGGCCTTGTGATCCTGCCGGAACACGCGCTTGTGTTCTGGCTCGGCGGGCTGCTGGTATTGATCGTCGTTGGAACCGCAATCCTGTTCAACGCAGCCAACCAGGCGTTCCTGGTGCCCGTGATGGCGGACTCAGCGCGCTATTTCGGTCGCGAACCTGAGAGCATCGCTGCGCGCGAATCCATTCGCAAGGCTGGCATCGCCCTGATGGATCAGTTGCACGGATTGACGCCGAACGCGCGAAGCTATGACCGCATCATCATCGTCGCACATTCGCTTGGATCGGTGGTCGGTTACGAACTGATCACGGACTATTGGGCACGCCATAGCGGATGCTACCAGATTGACGGCGATCCGATGCTGCAGGCGGCGATCGACGATGTCGACGCGGCCGCTGCAGAGCTGGGACGGGACCGCACGGTCTCCGATTTGCCGGTGAAACGATATCAGGATGCGCAAGCCGACCTGTGGCGTGCGCTGCGCACCGCGCAGGTCGATCAGGACGAGCAGATGCATCCGTGTGCGCCAAGCTGGAAGATCTCCGACTTTGTCACGCTTGGATCGCCGCTGACCTACGCCTCGCTTCTGATGGCCTCGAGCCGCAAGGATTTCGCTGACCGGCAGGCGGACCGCAAGCTCTACACCTGTCCGCCCACGTGTGTGGACGACGCCATGCCCAGCGGGTGGGACGATCAGCTCATCGCCCGCCGGCTCACCTATGAACCCCGGCCGGGCAGCCAGAAGTTCGCTCACTCGGCCTGCTTTGGTCCGGTGCGCTGGACCAATCTGTTCTTCCGCACGCGACGATTCATCCTCGCCGGCGATCTCATCGGCGGACCCATCTCGAACGCGCGCAACCACGATGGACTGGGGTGGGGCGTGAATGACTGTCCGATGGACCACGACGGCACCGGGCAAATGTTCGCGCACATGGAATACTGGAGATCGCGCGCGGCGGCGGATCGAAAGTCGACGGCGGCGCCGATGCCGCCCAAACATGTTGCGACACTCGTGTCCGCGCTCCGTCTGTCGGAAACGTTTTGAACGCTGGCGGTCGCGACCTTGATCGAGTGGCGCAGGACGTCCTTCGATTCCAGCGTCAAAGGAACAGTCTGACCTCCGCACCCGTTGCGCAGGCACACACCAGCACAATCGGAGACGCATCATGGAAGACACTGCGACAGGTCGCGGCAAGAAACTCGCCATTCTGGCGGCCGACGGGTTCGAGGAATCCGAACTGTTCTCACCCAAGGAGGAAATCGAGAAGCTGGGCGGAGAGGTCGAAGTGATCTCGCTGAAGTCCGGCGAAATCAAGGGGCTGAAGCACATGGAGTCCGGGAAGTCGATCAAGGTCGACAAGGTGGTGTCGGACGCCGACCCGGACGACTATCATGCGATCCTGATTCCCGGCGGGCTGTTCAATCCCGATCAGCTTCGCACCGACGAGCACGCCAAGCGTTTCGCGCGCGCGTTCTTCGAGAAGGGCAAGCCGGTCTTTTCGATCTGCCACGGGCCGCAGGTGCTGATCTCCGCCGGGCTGGTGGAAGGACGCGAGATGACGTCGGTGAAGGCGGTGCAGAAAGACCTTGAGAACGCCGGCGCCAAGGTCCGGGATGCTGAGGTCGTGAACGACAATGGCCTTGTGACATCCCGAAACCCTGACGATCTGGACGCCTTCAACAAGGAGATCGGCAAGGAGTTCGCGCTGGACGCCGGCGACCGTCATCCGGCGCACCGGCAGGGCGTTCTGGCTTAAGACCGTCCTATGACGACCGGACGGCGGGCTGGCAGACGAGCCTGGCCGCCTGCCGGACACTTTTGCGAGCGGAACGACGCAGATCGCCAAGGCCTGTGGCGGCTGCGCCGCTTGCGATGCATGACTTCGCGGCTATGTTGCGCGCCAAATCATCCAGCGCCCGAAAGCTCTCGCAATGCCTGACGCCCCGAAGAAAGTTGTCCTCGCCTATTCCGGCGGGCTCGATACCTCGATCATCCTGAAATGGCTGCAGACCGAGCTCGGCTGCGAGGTCGTCACCTTCACCGCGGATCTGGGGCAGGGCGAGGAGGTCGAGCCGGCGCGCAAGAAGGCGGAGCTGATGGGGCTGGCGCCGGAGAACATCTATATCGAGGACCTCAGGGAGGAATTCGTCCGGGACTTCGTGTTCCCGATGTTTCGCGCCAACGCTGTCTACGAAGGCCAATACCTCCTGGGCACGTCCATTGCCCGGCCGCTGATCTCCAAGCGGCTCGTCGAGATTGCGGCTGAAACCGGCGCCGACGCCATCGCGCACGGCGCCACGGGGAAGGGCAACGACCAGGTCCGCTTCGAGCTGTCGGCTTATGCGCTCAATCCGAACATCAAGGTGATCGCGCCATGGCGGCACTGGAACTTCAAGTCGCGCACCGATCTCCTCAACTTTGCTGAGCAGAACCAGATCCCGGTGCCCAAGGACAAGAAGGGCGAGGCGCCGTTTTCGGTGGACGCCAACCTTCTGCACTCCTCGTCCGAGGGGAAGGTTCTGGAAGATCCCAACGTCGAGGCGCCGGACTATGTTTACCAGCGCACGATCTCGCCGATGGATGCGCCGGACAAGGTCACGGAGATCGAGATCGGGTTCGAGCGCGGCGATGCGGTTTCGATCAACGGCAAGCCGCTGTCGCCAGCGACGCTGCTGACCCAACTGAACCAGCTTGCGCATGACAACGGCATCGGCCGTATCGACATCGTCGAGAACCGCTTTGTCGGCATGAAATCGCGCGGCGTCTACGAGACGCCGGGCGGCACCATCCTGCTGGCGGCGCACCGCGCCATTGAATCGATCACGCTCGACCGCGGGGCAGGTCACCTCAAGGACGAGATGATGCCGCGCTATGCTGAGCTGATCTACAATGGCTTCTGGTTCGCCCCGGAACGGGAAATGCTTCAGGCGGCGATCGACAAGAGCCAGGAGCATGTCAGCGGCACAGTCCGGCTGAAGCTCTACAAGGGCAATGTCATCGTGGTCGGCCGCGCTTCGCCCAATTCACTCTATTCCGAAGCGCACGTTACATTCGAGGACGATGCCGGCGCCTATGACCAGAAGGATGCCGAAGGCTTCATCCGCCTCAACGCCCTGCGGCTGCGGCTTCTCGGACAGCGCAAGTAAGCCTATGGATTAGGCGCCCAATTGTCGCGCGCTTTGTCACGGCCATATAAGACAGCGAAGGCATTGACCTTGCAGACCGTGCGGGCTTGAAGCGCGCTGTCAGCAGGACACGGAATTACGATGGACCTCTCAAAAATCCCAATCGGTCGCAATCCGCCCGAGGACGTGAACGTCGTTATCGAGGTGCCGCTGGGCGGGGAGCCGATCAAGTACGAGATCGACAAGGCCTCAGGGGCCATGTTCGTTGACCGCTTCCTGTACACGTCGATGCGCTATCCGTGTAACTACGGTTTCATTCCGCACACCCTGTCGCTCGACGGCGATCCGATCGACGTGATGGTGGTGGGCAATCGCGCGCTGGTTCCCGGCTGCGTAGTGCGGGCGAAGCCGGTCGGCGTGCTCCTGATGGAAGATGACAAGGGCCCGGACGAAAAGATCCTAGCTGTCCCGCACGTGACGCTGACGCGGTATTACGAGAAGGTCCACTGCTACACGGACCTGCCGGACATCCTCGTCGAGCGGATTGTGCACTTCTTCGAGCGCTACAAGGACCTCGAACCCAACAAATGGGTGAAGATCGAGGGCCTGAAAGGCGCCAGCCACGCCAAGGAACTGATTGAACAGGCTGTCGAGCGCGCCAAGGCGCCGGCCTGATCCGTTCGCTACGGCCGTTCGACTCGCACCGGTAATTCTCTCGGCGACATGTCAGGCGGCGGTCCGTCACGCAGGGCGGGGTTGAGACGGCAGCGCGCCTGCTCCTCCGGACTGTTTTCATGATGGTGCAGGCAAATCTGCTCCTCGGCCGATCGCTGGTTCACGGTGTCGCTGACGCAGCCGCCGAGCCCGACAGCTGCTGCGATGCCAAGTGCGGCGCGTACGGCGTTCAACGGCGTCAGTCTCATCCGCGATCTCCAGTGAGGGTCAGGCTAGCGGTCGGTCGATCAGTACGGCAAGCAACAGGGCAGGGCCACCATGGGCGCGCCAGGCGTGGCTCGTGCCACGCTGTATCACAACCTGGCCCGGTCTGATCCGCGTTTCGCCGCTATCAAGCACCAGCGATACGTCACCCTGCAGCAGGCAGATCACGTCGAGTGTGTCGGTCTGGTGCATCGCCGGATGCTTGGACTGGTCCCGCAGATGATCTTCGGCGCCGAACGCCGCGAAACGTTCCCGTGCGCCCGCATTGGCTTCTTCGGCGCTGACGGCGGGGTCGAGCGGATGAATGACGAACCACCTGACTTTCACCTTGCCCTTGTCCGGCGACAGGATCGATTGCCTCGGGCCCAGGTCGTCAGGGGCGGTCGGGTCCAGCAGCCCGGTCAGGCTGTCCTGCCAGATGTCGAACAGGCCGCCGGTAGAGGGCGTGCCTGATGCGACCGACGGCGGCCCATCCACGATGACAACGGACTGACCGTCGCTGTCATCGCCCGTGATGACCCGCCTGAGCGCCTCCTCGAAACCGGTCATTGCTCGTTCCGGCGTTCCGCCCGGCGCGCGTGTCGTTCTCCGCGACCGCGCAAGCATTCCTGCGCTCATCGGCATTGATGATATCGCGGCACTGTTTGCGGGCTTCCGCGGTGTAGCTGCCCTGAAGATCTACGCAGGCGCCCGGCAAGATCAGCACAAGCAGGAGGGCGGGGAGCCGCATCTGACGCCTCCTATCCGAGCTTCGCGATCGGCTTGTGTCGCGGGCAGCCAATTTCATGATCATTCACCATCCCCATCGCCTGCATGACCGCGTAGACGATCGTTGGCCCGCAGAACTTGAAACCCCGTTTCTTCATGTCCTTGGCGATCTCTTCTGACAACGGGGTCTTGGCCGGCGCGTCTCGCCAGTGCCTGAGCCGCGTCTGGATCGGTTTGCCGTCAACGAACGACCAGACATAGTCCGAGAAATCCTCGCCGCGCTCGGCCATATCGAGATAGACGCGCGCATTGTTGATCGTGGCGTTGATCTTTGTGGGGCTGCGAATGATGCCGGGGTTCTTCAGCGCCTTGTCGATGCGCCGTTGCGTCCACCTTGCGATCCGCTCGGGATCAAAACCCTCCAATTCTTCCCGCATGCTTTCACGTTTGCGGAGGATGGTGATCCACGCAAGCCCGGCACGGAAACCGTCGAGCTGGAACTTCTCCCACAGCGCCCGGGAATCGCGCTCGGGCACCCCCCATTCCTCGTCATGGTAGGCGCGATAGAGCGGATCATTCAGCGGGGCCCATCCGCAGGGCGGCGACTCGGTGGCGGCCATGGTCGCTCCTCAATCCGGGGGCAGGGCGTGGATAGATTGAACAGAAAAAGAATATAACAGAAACAAACGCCAAACAACCGGCAGGGATCAGGCTTGGCCTTCCTTCCTGACGCTCTCCAGCCAGTCTGGCCACAAGGCCGTGCAAGATGCACCGTTGACCGTCACAGCGTGACCCGCAGTTTCCGCTTCCGCCAGCCGATCGACCCGCAGGCGCGCCAGACCATGTGCGCCGGCCGCAGACGTGACCGCGCCGATCTCGAAATCATCCGCCATGACCGGTCCCACAACTGCGTCCTCAGCGAACTTAAGCACCATTGTGCGGCGCCGGGCGGTCCCACGGCGTTTCATTCGCGACACCACTTCCTGGCCGACGAAACAGCCTTTCTTGAAGTCGACGCCGTGGATCTCGTCCATGTTGATGTCGGCGGGGAACACCTCGCTCGCGCCGAAATCAATTCCCTGCTCCGCCAGTCCGCACGCGATCCGGACTTCATGATAGGCGGCGGGCGCAACATCTGGTGGCGCCGCATCGCACGGTCTGATGGAGCGGGCAGGGGCGTCGGGGTGTCTGGGATCAGCCGATCCGTCGAAGGCGATTGCGCAAAGATCGTCGCGGCGCGCGACGGCGACCTTCGAGCGCAGCTTGAACATGGACAGCCGCTTGATGAGGTCATCAGCGACCTCCTGCGCGCAGTCGAACAGGAACCCATCCTCGCTTCGGAACACCAGGAAGTCGGCGATAACCTTACCCTGTGGCGTCAGCAGGGCGGCGTACCTTGGGAAAGTATCGTTAGCGCCGGCAACCGTGTTCGTGATCAGGCCGCTCAGGAACGTGGTCGCATCCTCTCCGGCGACGGAAATGATGGCGCGATGATCGAGGCGAATGGGAGCTGGCATGGCGGTTCGTCTTGTTCAGGATGTGCAAGTTAGAAATGGGAACTCGGTGTCACGCTTTCGACACCGATCTAAACTCTGCGTCACGTCTGCGCCGTCGCCTTTCCAATCCACAGGCTTCGTGCGATAAGCACGCCGTCAATTCGAGACTCCAACTCTTGGATTGGCTGCTTCCGGGTGCGGCTAAGTACCCTAAAAGTCTGGCGGCGGCGACGACGTCCAAGGACATTTACTGAGAGACTATCTGACTATGGCTATCGGCACTGTTAAGTGGTTCAACGATCAAAAAGGCTACGGCTTCATCGAGCCGGAGTCTGGCGGCGGCGACGTGTTCGTTCACATCTCTGCGGTCCAGCAATCGGGCCTCCCCGGCCTGACCGAAGGACAAAAAGTCAGCTACGAGCTGGAAAAAGACAAACGCTCGGGCAAAATGGCGGCGACCCAACTCACGAACGCCTAACTCCTGAACGGTCGGCGCGATAGCGTCGGCTCAAGGAGTTCCCTTCAAACGAATTCCTGGTCGGGTCGGCAATTGCCGGCCCGATTTCTATTTGAGGCCGCGTTGATCATCGGCCTCATCGACCAGACCACGCGCGGCAAGCTGGGCGGCGAGGGGCGTGCCGGAACGCACCCAGACGCGCGTCATGCCGGCAGCGCCCAGCCGGTCGAGCGCATCCTCGAATGTCTCGTTCCGCTTGAGATCGAACTCGGCGTCATAGGTGTCGGGAGATGCGGCGACGGCGAGCAGCGGCCGTCCGGTTTCCAGCCGCTTGAAGAAGCCGCGATTGAGCGCCTCGGCGTCCTCCTTGAGAACGTTGGCTTCGACCTCGACGCCCGCGTCCGTGAGCATGACGACGCCGTCTCTCGCATCCGGGTGAGGGTCGGCGCAGGCGAACACGACCCGCTTCACACCGGCGTCGATCAGGCGCTGGGCGCAGCCGTCGGCGCCCGACGACCGCTTCGAACAGGGCTCCAGCGTGACGTAGGCGGTCGCTCCAGATGCGCGCGCGCCGGCCTGTATCAGCGCGGCTTCCTCTGCATGGGGACGGCCGCCATCGCCGGTGGCGGCTTCGCCCACGTTTTCTCCGTCCGCAACGATCACGCATCCCACAGACGGGTTTGGCGCCGTCTTGCCGAGCTGTGCGCGGGCGAGCGCGAGCGCGCGCGTCATCCAGCCATTGTCGGTGTCGGGGTGTCACACCTTTGGGAGAGGCGTGGCGCGCGCCTCGTCCAGATAGGCCGCGCTGGCGACGTTGAGGTCGGCGGAAAGATCGATCAGCAGCGGGTTGCCGGTCGGGATCTCGACCCGGTGATGTCATCGTCCGACACGCTGAAGAGGTGCTTTACGATGGCCCGGAGGGAATTGCCGTGCGCGGCGATGATGACATTCTCGCCAGCCTTGAGGCGCGGCGCGATATCGCTCTCCCAGTAGGGCAGGACGCGCTCCAGCGTGAGTTTGAGGCTTTCGGTTTTCGGGATGGCGACGCCTGCGTAGCGTGGGTCCTTCGCGAGGTCGAATTCGGAACCCGGCTCAAGGTCTGGCGGGGGGATATCGAACGAGCGCCGCCAGATCTTCACCTGGTCGTCGCCATGCTTCGCTGCGGTCTCCGCCTTGTCGAGGCCGGTGAGGCCGCCGTAATGGCGCTCGTTCAGGCGATAGTCCTTCGTCACCGGAAGCCAGACACGGTTCATTTCTTCAAGCGCGAGCCAGAGTGTGCGGATCGCGCGCGTCTGCACGCTGGCGAAGGCCTGGCTGAATTCAACGCCGGCGCCGGAAAGAAGACGTCCCGCGTTGCGCGCTTCGGCTTCGCCCTTGTCGGTCAGGTTGACGTCCCACCAGCCCGTGAACCGGTTCTCGAGGTTCCACTGACTTTGCCCATGTCGGATGAGCGCAAGCTTGGCCATTTCCGGATCGTCCCTGTTGCAAACCTGTTTCGCGGCAAGCCTTTAGCAGGCGCGCGCCGGGCTGCAAACATCACACCGCATGCAGGCCCGATTATGGGTCGCCATCGGCGAAGACCTCGCCGTCGAGATCGTCGAGACGGACCTGCAGATGTGCCCGCACGTCCTGTACGGCCTGGTTGTAGACGTCTGGTCCCAGCGTTCTCAGCAACATGTCGAGCAATTCGTTGGCGCGGTAGTCGGACAGCGGCTCATCGAACGCTTCGTTGAAGAAGTGCTGGAGATGGGCCTTGAGCCGCTCACGGCGCTCTGGCGCGAGCTCGATCTCCCTCACGGCGTGGTCGCGACGTTGACCGTATCCTCGACCAGCTGACCGGGATTCTCCTCGCGTCGTTGATAGGCGGCGAGCAGCGAGGTGTAGGGCGGAACGTATTGCCAGCCGTATTCGGCGGTGTTCACCTTGATCTCGAAGTGCAGGTGAAGGGTCGTCGGCGTGCCGCCGAAATCATTGGAGACATAGCCGAGCAGGTCGCCTTTCTTGACCTGCTGGCCCATCTCGACCTTCAGCTGCGACATGTTGAGGTGCATGTAGCGGTAGATGCGGCCGTTCGCTCTCAGGTTGATCGAGTAACTGCCGACGTTGGAGATGACCCCGTCTTCCACCGCGACGACCTCGTAGCGCGCGCGCTCCCTCGCGGGCGTCGACCGCTCCGCAAGGCAACCTTCGCGGTCGCCGACCCGGATGTCCTGGCCGAGGTGAACGCCGACTTCTTCGCAGAACGGCGTGGTGGTCGTGCGGGAGCGGGACTCGCAATAATTGTCGCGCCACGGGGCGGCAAAGTTCCGCGCATCGCACTGGTCGCCGCCTTTGACGCCGCCGCCGAAGCGATAGACCTGCGACTGCGGGTAGGAAGCTGCGGACCGGATGGGAAACTGCATGTCGGGAACGAAGACCGTTTCGTCGCCCGATCCGGTGCCGCTGCGCGGTTCGAGGTCGCCGGCTGCGTAATAGTCGAAGCTCGGTTCGATCACCGGCGCTGGCGGTTCAACGGGCGGCGCTTCCGGCTCGCCAACGTCCGGCGTCTCTGCCGGTTCGTCGTCGACGGGTTCATCCTCGACCGGAAGCGTGGGCACCGAATCGCTTACCGGGATTTCCTCGTTCTCCGGCAGATCCTCGAACGGCGTTCCGTCTTCAGGAGCGCCGGTGTTGGCGTTCGGATTGGGAACCGTCTCGGGCACTTCACCCGCATCCGCCATCTGGTCGTCGTCATCGACCGCGTCGGGGTCGAGCGGATCAACCGGTTCCAGCGGCGGGGGAGGCGGGGGCGTCCGCGGACCTTCAGGCTGGTCGCCCGGCTCCACTTCTTCTACCCACGGCCAGAGCACATACGTGCCGGCGTCGCACGCCGACGCCAGACCGAAGGCGGCTGCCAGTGCGGCGGCGCGAAATCTGAACACGACCCGTCCCATCCCAGTCTCCCACTGACTTACCGGCTGCGCCGCGATGCGTTCTAGCGCGTCTCAGCGACGAACAGGCTTTCTGCAAAAGCCTGTGCTTCTTCCTCGGTGACACAGCTCGGCGCGCCGTCCACCTGGCGGCATTCGAACTCGATCAGATAGTCGGCGCCGAAGCGGGAAAACGCCAGCTGTGCGCTGCCTTCGCTGATCGTGAAGTCCATGTCGTCGCCGCGGTCGGCGCGCTGTGCGCCATAGGCGGTCTTCGTGCCGTTCACGATGGCGTCGTAACGCGGCATCTCGTAGGTGGCGAAGTATCCGTCATCGGTCATCACCATGGCGGGCGGACGTGCGTTCTGGGCCTGGACGACGCCCGACGGCAGCAGAACCGGAACTTCCGGCGGCGCGCCGGTCGCGTTCTGGGTGGTGACATTGGATGAGTTCACGCTGGAACTGGCGCGGGCGGCGCGCGCGGCCTCCCAGTCAATCTCCGTCGTAACCTGATCCGGCCCTTCCGGCGGAGCGGGCTGGTTCGCCTGCGCAATCTGCACATCGGCGTCACCGATCGGCGCCTGCTGATTCATCGCTGCTGCAGCCTCCTGCGCCGCGCGGTCTTGCGCAGCGACAACCTCGGGTCTTCACAGGCGGCCAACGCCGCCGCCGCGGCCCGCGGCAAAGCAAAAGACGCATCATCGTTCTCCGGGCTGAGCGGTCGAGTTGGGTTCGGCGTAAGAAACTTCTGGCAGCTGTCCGATGTCGCGGGCGATCTGGCGCATCTCGTCGGCCGAGGTGTTGCCCGCCGCAACAAGACCAGTTCATTGGAATAGGTCACGCGCGCGAGACGAACTGGAGCCAAGACATCCCATCGCCGCTTGAACGAGGAGAACCGTGTCTGCGCTGCGCCCTGATCGCGCCAGAACAGATCGGTGATGTCCTTGACCATGCCGTCGTCCTTGAACTTAACGACGATTTCAACGCCCATTTCCGGCGCGCCACGGCCCTGCGCCTGGTTCTGGGCGATGCCGGGGACGCCCGATCCGGGCGGCTGTTGAGGCTGGGAATATCCCGCGCTGGCTGTGGCCTGTTCGGTGGAGGGGTTGTTGGCGAGAGACATGGTTACCACGCCAGCAATCGCCACCAACGCCGCAGCGCCAGCGGGCGCTGCAATGCGCATCGGCTCTTCGTTCGGCGCGTCATCGACGCCCATGGTTTGCTCCTTCCGAGGCGAAAGCCGCTGCGGAAACCGCAACAGCCAATCGCCCCCTGCGTAAGGCCGAGCGGCGCATATCTGCGTCTGGCGCGTCGGCAGGATCAATCAATACAACGCACTACTGGAGCGATGCGTTCGACAAATTCAGCATCGCATCGCCACAAGGCCGGTAACACATTCCTTCCTGACCGGGAATTGGCGCGGTTCCAGGGTAGGCGGAGCACTTGCCGGAGCATTGCGTGGCCGACCGGGGCGTTGTGGCCGCCAGCAAGCGCGCCTTGAGGTCGGATGGGACCGCGGTCGGGAACCGTGCTTTCAGGAGCGCAAGCGCCGCCGAAACGTGCGGCGCAGCCATCGAGGTGCCGTTTTCGTACGCGTAATAGCATTCGGCGACCTGCGTGCCGGGATTGGCGGGGTCATAGCAGTCGCGCGCGAACTTGGTGGACAGGATGCCGTCCGGCCGCCCATCGCCATCGTCATCGCGCGCCATGTCGCCGCCCGGCGCCATGATCGAAACGTTGTCGCCGAAGTTGGAATAGGGGGTCAGCACGCCGCGCGCATCGCTGGCGGCGACCGAGATCACATTCCGGCAACCGCCCGGAGCGAAGTACTGCGTGTCGATCCGGGCGTTGCCCGCAGCGGTCACGACGATGGAGCCTGCGGCGACGGCGTCGTCGATCGCGGCCTGCATCGAGGCAGGGCAGGGCTCGAACAGTCCGATGGACAGGTTGATGATGTCAGCCGGTTCGTCGATCCAGATTTCGCCGCCCAGCTCGTCGCGGGCGGGAACCTTGCCGGCGGACCAGCGGATGGCGTCGTTGATATCCGAGAGGCGGCCGCCGCAGCGGCCAAGCGCACGCACCGGCACAATGGTGACATCCCACGCGCCGCCGGCGACGCCGCTGGCGTTGTTGGTGGCTGCCACGCCGATCGTTCCGGCGACATGCGTTCCGTGGAAACTGTCCCGGGAGGTCACGTCGGAGAGATCGCAGCGATCGCCCGGATCGTTCGGATCGGGATCGCGACCGTCGCCGTCATTTCCCATCGCCGGATCGGACACCATGTCGAAGCCGACGCCGAGGTTGGCGGAACCGGCGATGTCGGGATGGTTCATCTGCAGTCCGGTATCGATCACGGCGACCGTCACCGACCGCGAGCCAGTTACCTTCGCGCGCTCCCAGAAATCGGCGAAAGCCGCGCCGCCTGCAGACTCGCCGTCTCCAGAGCCCTGGTTCTTGAAATGCCATTGCAGGCCGTAAAGCGGATCGTTGGGGCCGGTTGAGACCGTTGCAGGCTGCTGGTTGCGCGGCCGCCGCAGGATCTGCGGGGTGAACATGTAGTCTTTCTCGACGTACTCGTAATCGCCGGTCTCTTGCAGCGCTTTCACCACGCATTCGGTCGCAAGGACCGGATCAGACTGCATCTGCTCGCGGCTTGGATTGCCGACGCACTGTTCGGGCTCCGCTTTCAGCCGTGCGAAACGCGCGGCAAGCGCGTTTTCGCGTGTCGGGTCGGCTGCGTCGCCGTCTTCGAACTTCGACGGGTCGACGCCGATCGTGATCCGCATTTGGCCGCCTTCATCCGGCGTCACCACGCCGGACAGCCCCATTTCTTCAAGCTTGTTGTAGGCGCGTTCGCGGGCGCTCAGGGCGCGATCGACCTGCAACTTGTTGCGGACGGCGAGCGATTTCGGCACCGGCGCTTCGGCGTCCCTGGATCTGCGGACAACCTCGTCACCGATCGCCTGCGCATTGTCGCTGTCGCGGCGCACCTGCTGCTCGGCAAGTCGCCGTGCGGCGCGCAGGGAATCCTCCGTGACCATGCGCTCCTTGCTGATCACTTCCTGCTGCAACTGCCGCGGCGCCGTCTCGGCGCGCCGCCGCAGCTCGGATGGGTCAATTCTCCGTTGGCGGCGCCACATCGTCAGGCGCCTCCATGATAATCGGGGCCACGGGCGGGGCCGGAGCGCGTGCGACATCCACTGGCGCGCGTTCGAGGAGCTGGGCGCCCTGCGTGCTGCGAAGGTTGAGTTCCAGCGGGGCTGGCGCAGATTCCTGAGCCGCAGGCGCTGGTGCGGCGGTATCGTCAGTCTCGATCACGGGAGCCGGCGCGGCGGCGGGGCTGACCATGGCGTCGAGCTCTTCATCCTCCACGACAGGCTCGACGAGCGCTTCTCTTGGTTTGGCGATCACAGAGCCGACCGCAAAGAACGTCTGGGTCGACAGGCGCTCCTGCAGGCTGACTGGCTCGAGCTCCACAGCCGCGACCTGAACGCCAGCGAGGGCGCGCGCGTCCAGCGGCGCAGCGAGCAGCGGATCAGCCGGCGGATTGCCGAGGACTTCGGTGTTGATCTGCTCCATGACAGCGTCTGCAAGTTCGCTGAACTGCTGCATGCGCCGGTCGGCCGCCTCACACGCGGAAACGAGCGTCAAAGCGGCTCCGAGGGAGAGCCAGCGCGAAAGCCGACGAGTATCCATCACCCAATCCCCTGTCTGCTTGTCGCCGGCAGGTGCAGGCGACAGTTTTTATCGGAGTTCTTTGGTCTTTCGCGAATTAACTATCATGCCTTCGCGTAATCAAGAACGTCCGGCAGGCGCGTGACCGGCGCGCCAACATTGCCGGCTTGTGACGAGCCTGCCGCAATCCGTCTTGCAATCGTCTCGGTCTTGTCGCGCGGCGCGCAACCTTCGGAAGGATCAGTGCGTTGGGGTGATGAACAGCAATTCATCGCGTAATGCGCCCGGCGGATCGGGTCAGAGGTGGTGTCGGATGACAAGCGGATCAGGCTCGAAGTTTTTTTCACGGCTGGTGACGGTCGCATTATCCGGCGCCGGGTTCCTGATGCTTGCCGGTTTTCTGGCAACCGGAGATGCATCGCTCTTCGCAGACGCGCCGTGATCGGCTCGATCTCCTAATCGTCAGCTTCCTGAATCGCATCCATCTCTTCATCCGACCACCCGAAATGGTGGCCGAGTTCGTGCACCAAGACGTGCGCGACGAGCTCCTCGAGCTCAATGTCGCCGCGCATCATCCATTCATCCAGAATAGCAAGGCGATAAAGCCAAACGACGGGCGGGATCGTCGAGGGGGCTGAGATTGTTTCCAGCGTCAGCGCCACGCCGGAATAAAGGCCGGTCAGTTCGAACGGATCGTCGATGTGCAGGGCCTCGAGCGTCTCGGCGTCCGCCAGATCCTCGATGCGAATGCTGACCGCGCGAGCCTGCGAGCGAAACGGTTCATCCATCTCGTCGAGGGCCGCCTGCGCAATCCGGGCGAATTCATCGTTGTCGGGCGCAACGCCCCAGGTTTTCTTCTCGGCCATGGGGCCGAGCTATCGCACCGGCCGGGCGCGGTTTGCAAGCAGGCCGACTGCGGGCCATAAGACCCGGACACCAGTCGATCGGTCTTGCGATGCACAGCGTGATGCCAACCCAGGCGTTCGGCGACCCCGTCCCGGAGGGCAGGGCGGCCGACATCGTGCGTGGCGTCCAGCGCATGATGGGTGAACTCGGCTTTGCAACGCTCACTGAAATGACGCTGGCGAGCGGCCGCCGCGCAGACATCGTCGCGATCTCCGGCAAGGGCGAGATCGTGATCGTCGAAGTGAAGTCCTGCCTCACCGACTACGCGACCGACCAGAAATGGCCGGAGTACGCGGCGTTCTGTGACCGATTTTTCTTCGCGGTCGATACGGATTTCCCGCACGAGCGCCTTCCTGAGTGTGAAGGCTATATCGTCGCGGATCAGTTCGGCGGCGCGATCGTGCGTGACGCGAACGAGGACCGTTTGCCCGCCGCCAGGCGCAAGGCGCTTACCCTCAGCTTCGCGCGACTGGCCGCGCGCTTGCGGGTCGTAACCGGTGACCCCGCCGCGCAAGTGAACGGTGTCCCAATTGAGTCGCCGGAAGACTGATGCCTCTGACTTATCCGATCGCGACGTCCGCCAGAACCGCGCTGGCCGCAAAGGTCCATGCGCGTTCGCTGGGCGAGGCGAAACGAACCGCGGAGACTGACGTGACGCTCGTGTCCGACTGGCTTCGACCAACCGGCGCCGAATACGAAAAGATTTCGGCCCGGATCGAAGAGGGGCTCCGTGACGGCTACGTCCAGCTCTACGAGGGGAAGGGCGGAAAACCTGTCATCGCGGTGACCTACTGGAAGCGCAGCAAGCAGGCGAAGCCCAAGCCGACGAAGCCGGCGGAAGACCATACCGACGATCTCTACTTCTCGAAGCGGGCGAACTCGCGTCCCAGCGCGCGCCGGCGCCGCCCGGCGGTCGACCCGAGACAGCTAGACCTGTTCGTCGGACCCGACAGGGGCGGCTTCGAGCGTCCAGACCCCCAGAACCCGAAAGTCATGATTGTCGACGAGGAAGGAACCGGCGGTTCCATTCGCTCGGGGAAGGACGGCAAGGGGAGGCCGGGTGCGACGCCTGCGGCGAAAACCCGACCGGACTCAACCAAAAGGAAAAAGTGATCTAATCCAGTATTCTGACTGCGCGAAACAGCCGATGATCGGGCGCAGAGCGGTATGCCGGGAGGTTCAGGATTGCCGGATAAACGGCCAGAAACGCCGCCTGCGGGGGAGATGCTGAGCGCCGAGCAGCGCGAGCGTTTCAGCGATCTTCTCGAAGCGGTGGCCAGGCATCAGGACCGGTCGGCCTATGGCGAGATTTTCGGATATTACGCCCCCCGCGTGAAAAGCTACCTGATGCGGCTGGGATCTGACGACGCCGCCGCAGAAGAGATTGCCCAGGATGTCATGGTGACGGTCTGGCGGAAGGCCAGCCTGTTCGACCGCTCTCAGGCGTCAGTTTCCACCTGGATCTTCAGGATCGCCCGGAACCGCCGCATCGACGTCTTCCGCCGCACCAAGAAACCGCCCCTGGACCCGGAAGAGCCGCTGGTCCTGCCCGCAGCCGCCCCGGCTCCGGAAGCCGGCGTCGAGGCCCTCGATCTTGAAGCCCAGGTCCGCGGCGCCATGTCTGGCCTCCCTGAAGAACAGCTCCAGATGATCCAGCTGGCATTCTACGAGGGGCTTACCCATCGCGAGATCTCCGAACAGCTCGATCTGCCGCTCGGCACAGTCAAGTCACGGATCGATTGGCGTTTCAAAGAATGAAAGGCCGGCTCAACGATGAGTGATCCAGTTGCGCCTCCACCGCGTATCAGGATGGTCGCAGGACCATGTCCTGCCTGTTCGTGTGAGGTTCGCTCATGATCCGCGTAGAAAATGGATCTGATTTCAGTCTTGAAGCGCTGTCGGTCATCGCGTCCGGCAGGCTGGACCCGGCATTGGTTCTCCTGATTGAAGCCGCTGCAGAGATGCGCGGGCTGTCGCTGCAGGCCGGAGAAGCCGCCGCCGGAGTTGCGCTCGAGCGTGAGACGCCGGCGCTGATGGGTGAAGGGGCGCTGGAGCAGGTGCTGGCCCGGATTGGCGCGCCGGCGGCGAAGAATGATACCAAGCGCCCATCTGACGCCGACAGCGAACTGATCAGCATTCCTGCGGCGCTGCGTGCGCGGATCGTCGAGGCTGAGGAGCAGGGCGGCTGGAAGACCGGCGGCGGGCTGACGTCGCTTGATCTCGCGCTCGGCGGTGAGTGCAAGGCCGAGATCATGCGCATTCCTGCGGGCGCGGGCGTGCCGAAACACACGCACGGCGGTCAGGAGCTGACGCTTTGCCTGTCTGGCGGGTTCAGCGACGGCATCGGCGCCTACGGGCCTGGCGACGTGTCGATCACCGATCCGTCGATCACCCATCGGCCGGTGGCCGACAGCGACGGCCCTTGCTACGTGCTGGCGGTGACGGACGCCGGTCTGAAATTCACCGGCCTGTTGGGCGTGATGCAGAAGCTGGTCGGCCGCTAGAAGTCCCCGAGCGGATAGGTCGCCTCTTCATCATACCGGTTCTGCGACTTGGTCTGGTGCGACGAGTAGAGCTCGAACTGACTGACTTCGAACGGTTCGGTCCGAAACTCCCGCATTTCATTCTGATAGGCGCCGACCTCGGTGAGCGATGTTCCGCGGCAGTACGCGAGGGTGACGTGCGGACGATAGGGTCGCCGCGGCATGTCGATCCCGAGCCGCCGGCCGGCCCGCTCGCAGGCGTGGGCGAGCTGGCCCAGTTCGGCATTAGGAGCGACGCCCGCCCAGACGGCGGTCGGCTCCCTGCGCCCGAACCAACCAATGCCATCAAGTGACAAGGTGAGCGGCGCGGCGCGAATTGCCGCCAGTTCAGTGTCCAGCTCGCGCGCCGCGGCGTGGTCGAGATCCCCATAGAAGGCGAGGGTGAGGTGCAGCGCATCCCGATCGCGCCACGATGCGCCGTAGAGATCGCCTTCCAGCATGGTCAGCCGGTCCAGCACCTCGTCGGGCAGGGAGATCGCGGTGAAGAGGCGGAGCAGCATGTGTCAGAGGTGAGAGGCTGTCTGGATCAAAACTGGCGGAGAACTAGATACCGGAGCGCAGGTGAAGGCGTACGCCGGAGGCTGCGCTTGCTTACCGCGCCCTGCAAATCGCCATGTTTCAAGGTTAGCAAGGTCTTCATCGAATCCATTGAGGACCGGATTGCAGTGTGTTGGATGCCGGTTTTACTTGCAAGAAAAGCCGTCAATCACCATTATTCTTAGAGAAAACCGCACATTCCGGCGGAATTTGAGAGGTTGAACAAAAAGATGGCTGACTATCAGTTTGCCCAGTCGCGCACCGGCGCTGTCGGCGACACGTCGACCGACGTCGGCCTGCGCAAATTCATGCTCGGCGTCTACAACAAGCTGACGCTCGGCATCGCTCTGGCGGGTCTGCTGGCGTTCGTCGCCGGCACCGTTCCCGCCGTAACGCAGCTCGTGTTCGGCACGCCGCTGGTCTACGTCGTCCAGTGGGGCCCGATCGCTCTGCTCGTCGGCTCGATGTTCTTCATGAAGAACCCGTCGCCGCTCGGCACCGGCATCATGTACTGGTCGATCGTGACGCTGCTTGGCCTGGGCCTCGGCGTCTGGGTCGCCATGGCGGAATCCTCGACCGGCTTCGCCACACGCGGCGGCACCAACATGTCGCTGACCTACGTGACGATCGCTAAAGCGTTCCTGATCACGGCGTCCGCCTTCGCGGCCCTGTCACTGTGGGGCTACACGACGAAGCGGAACCTGTCGGGCATCGGCAATTTCGCCGTCATGGCGCTGTGGGGTGTGGTGGCGCTGTCGCTGCTGAACTTCATCCTGCCGCCGTCGGGCATGTTCGAGTGGATCATCATGGGCGCGGTCTTTCTGCTCTCGGCGGTCCTCGTCGCGACCGAGACCCAGCATCTCAAGAACGGCTACTACCAGTACGCGGGCGACGCTCGCTCGCTGGCGGTGATGACCAACTGGGGCGCGCTGAATTTCTTCATCTCGTTCGTGAACATGTTCCGCATCGTCCTGATGCTGCTGGCGTCGCGCGAATAGCGCCGTCACTCATTCCAGTACAGAAAGCCCCGGCGCGAGCCGGGGCTTTTTTTGTTGGGCGTTTGTTTGGACGAGGCGGAGCGCGCTACTCTACGATCTCGAAGCGGCGGCGATCGAACACCTTCAGCACCTGCGCCAGCTCGTGCCCGCGCTTCAGGATCTGTCCGGTGGCGTTGTAGACGCAGTAGGCGCCCTGCCGGCGCGCCAGCGCTGGGCGCTTTTCGATCGTCCATGTCGGCGCCTCCGAGGAGCGCTGGTGCATGCAAAAGGTGGCGTGGTCCTTGTGGGCGCCGATCGCGTAATCCTTGCACACACCTTGCGCCACCAGCCGCCCATAGACGCTGAGAATGATGCTCAGTTCGTTGCGCTGGAACCAGACCTGGTCGATGGCGGCGGAGGAATTGATCTGTTCGCCGGTCGATGTCTGATAGCGCATGCGGAAGCCTCATTGGGTTGCTCACAGCCAACCTGCAATCCTAATGAAGAATTCACAATCCCACCCCAATTCAGACTAGCCAAAGCCGTGAATCACGGCCACATTCATTCGTGTCGGGCGGATGATTTTACCGCCGACCTTGGACCCAACAGCCCCCCAGCCCCCCAGGGTTACGGTTGATCGGTCCGCCCGGCGCTTCTCTCAAAAATTCAAATGTTTAAGCTGCAAGTCGCGGCTGCTTGTCCTATCCTAATGCGCGCGTTTCAGGCCGGCGCTGCTGTGTGTGAACGCTTCGAATCGATTCGCCGGAGTGACTGGATTGCGACGCGAAGCGCCAGTCGATTCGGCAGCTGAACGAACGATGGAGTCGCCGTGCCGGAAGCGGCCGAGTTGAGCGCAAATCCACTCCTTGTCGTTGAGCGGCTTTCGAAGTCGTTCGGCGCTGTGGCGGCGGTCCGGGAGGTGAGTTTCGAGGTCTCCCGAGGGGAGACGGTGGCGTTCCTCGGGCCGAATGGCGCAGGCAAATCCACGACGCTGAGAATGATCGCGGGCTTTCTTGATCCCGACGAGGGCAGCGTCACGGTGGGCGGCCACGAGATGGCGACGGCGCGGCAGGAGGCGCAGGCGCAGCTCGGCTATATTGCAGAAGGCGCGCCGCTCTATCCGGACCTCTCCGCATCCTCCTACCTCTCATACGTCGCCAGGATGCGTGGCGTGCGCGCAGGTGAGCGGGCAGGGGCGATCGCGCGCGTTGCTGAAAGCGCGCGGATCACCGATGTGATGCACCGGCCGCTGGATGCGCTGTCGAAAGGATATCGCCGGCGCGTGGCGCTTGCCGGGACAATGCTCCACGATCCGCCCGTTCTGGTCCTCGATGAGCCGACTGACGGCCTTGATCCGAACCAGAAGCAGGCGATGCGCATCTGGCTGCGCGAGCTTGCGAAGGACAAGGCGATCCTGATCTCGACGCATCAGCTGGATGAGGCGAGCGCCATGTGCCAGCGGGCCATCGTGATCTCCGCCGGCGCAATCGTAGCCGATGGCCCGACAGGGGATGTGCTCGGCTTACAGCCAGAGGAGACATTCTCCAGACTCACCGCGACATCGCCGTCGCCCGTAGTCGCGGGCGTAGCGGGATGACAAGCTGGTCAAACGCCCTTGTCGCGACATGGCTGCGCGAGTTGCGCGCCTACTTCTTGACGCCTCTGGCCTATGTCTTCATCGCCATCTTCCTGGTGGCGGTCGGCGCGTTCACGTTCGAGGTGGGCGGCTTCCTCGATCAGGGCAGGGCGGACCTCGGGCCCTTCTTCGTGTTCCACCCCTGGCTCTATCTGGTGTTCCTCCCGGCGATCGGCATGCGCCTCTGGTCGGATGAATTACGCTCGGGAACCATCGAGCTCCTTCTGACATTCCCGGCGCCGGTCTGGTCGATCGTGCTCGGGAAGTTTCTTGCCGCATGGACCGTCGCCGCAGCTGCGCTGGCGCTGACCTTCCCGATGTGGTTGTCGGTCGCCTGGCTCGGGTCTCCCGATCACGGCGCCATCGCCCTGAGCTATACGATGAGCTTCATGATGGCCGGCGCCTACCTCGCGATTGCATGCGCGATGTCGGCGCTCGGCTCCAGCCAGGTGGTCGCCTTCGTCATCGCCGTCACCGTCGGGTTCCTGTTCACGGTTTCGGGTCTGCCCATCGTGCAGTCGGGCGTCGTCGATACGTTCGGCGCTGCTGTCGGGGACGTGTTGGGCGGTCTGTCTCTGCTCGCCAGGTTCGAAGCGGCGCAGAGAGGCGTCCTGGAATTGCGGGCGGTCGTGTTCTACGTGGGCTTCATCGCCCTGTGGCTGGCGCTGACGACGCTGTGGATCAGCGCACGGAGGGAGCGACCATGACCCGCCGCGCCTTTGTTCTGATCGCCAGTGCGCTGATCTTCCTTCTGTTCATCGCGGCGAATGCCGTGCTCTCGCGCTGGCTGGCGCCGCTGCGCATCGATCTCACCGGCAACCAGCTCTACACCCTGTCAGAGTCGGCAGAGCAGGTGCTTTCCCGTCTGGTCGAACCCGTCGAACTCGAATTTGTCTACTCGCGTGCGGCGGCAAGCGAATTTCCCGGCCTACAGTCACATGCTGCAAGGATCAGGGAATTGCTCGGCGAGATTTCCGCGCAGTCAGACGGCAAGGTCGTCATCCGGCAGACGTTTCCGGAGGAATACTCCGAGGACGAGGACCGGGTCGCGCTGGCTGGACTCACATCCCTAGGCGATGGCGGCGCGCCGATGTTCCTCGGTGTGATCGGTCGCAACACCGTAGACGACGAAATCATCATACCGGCATTGACGCCTGCGCGTGACGCTTTCCTTGAGTACGATCTCATTCGCCTGATCGCTCAACTGGATGATCCGGCGCCGCCAGTGATCGCGCTGCTGTCCGGACTGCCGGGGTTTCAGGGTGATGGGAGACGCGAGGGCGACGCCTTCATCCTGCGCGAGATGGCGCGACAGTTTCAGGTCCGCGTCCTGACGCCGGACTTTGACGAGCTGCCGGCGGATGCGGACATCCTGATGCTGGTCAATCCGCCAGCACTGGATGATGAGCGTCAGGCGATGATCGATCGTTTCATGCGCACGAAGGGCAGGGCGTTCGTGGCGCTCGATCCTGCATCTCGCGTCGCGGCCGCAAGCGGCGCGCCGACAGTAGCATCACAAGCCGGTCAGCTTGGCCAGACGCTCGGCTTCCGGATGTTGACGACGACGGTCGCTGACCCCGTGATCGCTCTTCCCGTGGAGATCGACGCAGGAGGTGGGCGCACCAACATTCTGGGTCAGCCGCTTTTCCTGGGTGTCCCGCGCGCACTGATGGCTTCGACCGACCCGGTGACGGGCGATCTGACACGGCCAATCAACCTCGGCGCGGCTGGCGCGCTTGAGTTCGACGAAGCTAGCGGATTGACGGTCGAACCCCTGATGGAGAGCTCGGATGAGGCGATGGTCGTGTCCTCGGATTTGGCGGTCACCGGGCCCGGGCCGGTGCGCGTGTTCGAGGCCATGTCGCCGCCTGCGGGAGCGCGCATCCTGGCTGCCCGGATTTCAGGTCGGCTGGGGCCGGCGACCGAGGCCGGCGAGCGTTTGCAACTTTCGGATCTTGAGGAGAGCGACGGCGTCGTCTCGGATGTCATCGTGGTGGCTGACAGCGATTTTCTGGCGGATGGGTTTCATCTCGATCCGTCCGCTGGCGCGCCGGTGGCGGACAACGCCGCCTTCGTCCTGAATGCCCTCGACAATCTGGCCGGCGGTGCAGCGCTGAGCAGCCTGCGTTCGCGCGCCCCGGCCCTGCGCCCGATGACGACGATCGACGAAATCCGCCGGGAAGCGGAGTCGCGCTACTACGCTGAACAGACCGAACTGCAGGAACAGCTCGAGCAGTACGAAGCCCGTCTGGCCGAGATCGAAAGCAATGAAGCTTCGTTTCTGGACGCTGGGCGTGACCGCTCGCGCTCTGGCGATGCCGAAGCAGAGGAACTGCGAACGCAGATCCTCGAGACGCGCACGCGCCTGCGCGGCATCGAACGCAACTTCCGCGCTGATCTGGACCGGGTTGAGACAACGTTGGTGGCGGCGAACGTCTGGCTCCTGCCAGCGCTCGTGGCGATCGCGGGGCTTGGGGTCTTCGTGTGGAGAAGCCGGAGGAGGGCCGGCAGACCGTGAGCGGCGTTCTCTCCGATCCTCGCAGACGCATCCTGGCGATCCTGGCCGCAGCATTGCTGGGCGTCGCCGCCATCGGATTGGTGAGCGCAAGGCCGGATGGCGCCGAAGCGGTGCGAGCCGAGGTCGGCCAGTTGGTTGTCCCCGGACTGGATGAGCGCATCGACGAGCTTGGCCTGATCATGGTGTCGACAGCCTATGAGACCTACCACCTCGTGCGCGATCCTCAGGGCTGGGTCATGACGGAGAAGGGCGGCTATCCCGTTGCCGAAGGCCGGATCGGCGCGCTGGTCGAAGCAATCGCTTCGATGCGGTATGCCGAGGCGATGACGCGCGATGCGCGCAAGTTCGATCTGATCGGCGTGGGCGATCCGTTATCAGGCGGGACCGGCGCCTTGCTGGAGATCGGAAACGGCCGCGGCGATGTCTACGCCAAGCTGATCGTGGGTTACCGGTCGGGACGAAGCTACGTGCGCTGGCCGGATGACCTGCAGACATGGGCAGTTGAAACGGATGCCGCCATGCCGCCGCTCCAGCGCGCAACAGCCTGGCTCGATCTTGACCCCGTCGACGCGGACCGCGCGCGCATTTCCGAAGTAGAGTTGAGCCCGCTGCTGGGCGAAGCCTATCGTCTGACGCCGGTCGACTCTGAAGGTCAGGCATTCGAATTGGCGGCTCCGCACACCGGTCTGCGCGTCCTCGTGCCGTTTGCCCTCTCGATGGTTGGCGGCGCGATCTCGACCTTGTCGCCGCTCGATGTCGCGCCCGCCTCGGTGACCAACGGCGCCAGCCTTGGCGGGCGTCACGTCACAAGGCTGGATGATGGCGTGATGGTCGAAACGACTGCATTCCGCACCGCCGATCGTGGCTGGATCACGATCTCCGCGTTCGCGGACGATACGGCTTCCGACGCAGCACAGCGACGTGCGCGCGAGATCGACGAAGCAGCTGCGGGTTGGGCCTATGCGCTGAGCGCTACGGACTGGGAAGCTTTCACTTCGCCGCTTGCGCTTCTCGCAGTCGAGGGCTGATACGGCTCAGGACAGACGTTTCTGTGCGACGCCGATAATGCGTCCGGTCGCGCTGTCCTGCTGGACAAGCACGGTGCAGCCCGCATGGCAGTTCTCTGCCGGGTAGGACGCCGAGCCGCCGCTCCACGAGCCGATCTTCTCAACGCTGGTGACGAGATTGTAGTAAGCCATCGGCTTGCCTTCGTTCTCGCCGCTCTTCGGTGTGACGCGCGTATAGCCCGGCTTCACCCGAACCAGCACGACAGAGCTGTCGCCGTCATAGTCGCCGGTCAGGACGACGCGGCCCGGTTCGAAACGGACATCAGCCGGGTAGGGCGTGTGATCGCGCTTTGCGAGACCTTCTTCGATGTTCTCGAGTTTGACGCCGGAGGAGTGGAGCCTGCCGCCGAAGACGACCTGCGGCGTATAGGGGCCGCGATAGCCGAGCGAGCGGTTGTAGTCCTTCTGACGCTCGGTGAATTCCGGTTTCGCGAACGTGTCGTCCCACCCGAGATAGTTCCAATACCCGACCGGATAGGTCATCGCGATGATGTCATCCCGCTTGGCGAGATAACCGACATTCCGGTTTGCAACGGGACAGTTCCCGCAGCTCTGGCTGGAGAACAGCTCGATGACGACCGGGCGCACGTTATCGGATGGCTGCTGCGCCTGGGCGCCAAAGCCAATCGCCAGCGCCAGCAGCGCCGGAAGTACGCGGGAAGGGCGAAACTTCATGAATTACCGACTACCGCCAGTGCCCTACACATACGAATCAATCCGGTGTGAGCCGGACGTCAGGAACCCTGAGCCAAGGACCTCAACACGTAGTGAAGGATGCCGCCATGGCGGTAGTAGTCCAGCTCGTTTTCCGTATCGATACGCACTTTTGCGGTGAATTCCTTGGTTGTTCCGTTGGGGAAGGTGACTTTTGCGGTCACATTCTGGCGTGGCGAGATGTCCGAAATGCCGTCAAGCGAGACGGTTTCGGCCCCTGACAGGCCAAGCGCTTTCCAGCTGGAGCCGTCCTCGAACTGCAGCGGCAGGACGCCCATTCCGATCAGGTTGGAGCGGTGGATGCGCTCGAAGCTCTCGGCGATCACCGCACGCACGCCAAGCAGACGCGTACCTTTGGCCGCCCAGTCGCGCGACGAACCGGTCCCGTATTCCTTGCCTGCGAACACGACCAGCGGCGTGCCTTCCGAGACGTAGCGCATGGCGGCGTCGTAGATCGGCATCTGCTCGCCAGACGGCTGGCGAAGCGTCACGCCGCCTTCCACCCCAGGCACCATCTGGTTCTTGATGCGGATGTTGGCGAACGTGCCGCGCATCATGACTTCATGGTTGCCGCGGCGTGCGCCGTAGGAGTTGAAGTCCATGACTTTCACATCATGGTCCTGCAGGTACTTGCCCGCAGGGCTGGCGACCGCGATCGAACCGGCCGGAGAGATGTGGTCGGTCGTGATGGAGTCGGCGAAAAGCCCGAGGATCCGCGCGTCCTTGATGTCGGTGATTGGCTCGGGCTCCATGCCCATGCCCGTGAAGTAGGGCGGGTTCTGGACGTAGGTCGACTCGCTCGGCCAGCCGTAGGTTTCGCCGCCGGAGACATCGATGCCCTGCCAGGCCGCATCGCCCTTGAAGACGTCAGCATAGCGCGAGGCGAACATTTCCGCCGTGACGACCTGACGGACCGTGTCGGCGATTTCCTTGGACGAGGGCCAGATGTCCTTCAGGAACACCGGCTCGTTCTCATCGTCATAGCCGATCGGATCGGTGGTGACGTTAATGTTCATCGACCCGGCGAGCGCGTACGCGACGACGAGCGGCGGTGACGCCAGGTAGTTGGCGCGCACATCCGGGTTCACGCGTCCCTCGAAGTTCCGGTTGCCCGACAGAACCGAGCACGCAACCAGGTCTTTGGAGGCGATGGCCTTCGAGATCTTCTCGGGCAGGGGACCGGAATTGCCGATGCAGGTCGTGCAGCCATAGCCGACGAGGTTGAAGCCCAGCGCGTCGAGGTCGTCCTGCAGGCCCGCCTTCTCGAGATAGTCGGTGACCACCTGGCTTCCCGGCGCCAGCGAGGTCTTGACCCACGGACGAACCTCAAGATTGCGCTTGCGGGCGTTGCGCGCCAGCAGGCCGGCCGCGATGAGAACCGACGGGTTGGACGTGTTGGTGCAGGAGGTGATGGCTGCGATCACGACGTCGCCGTTGCCGATCGAGTATTCTTCGCCTTCGACCTTGGCGCGATCCAGCGCGGTCTCGGCGCGATTGAACTCACCTGCGAGCGCCGTTGCGAAGGCGTCGGCAGCGTCAGACAGGACGATCCGGTCCTGCGGGCGCTTGGGACCGGCAATCGACGGCTGAACTTCGGCGAGGTTGAGCGACAGCGTATCGGTGAAGACCGGCGTCTCCATTTCGGCGCGCCACATGCCTTGCGCCTTGGCGTAGGCCTCGACAAGGGCGATGCGGTCGGCGTCGCGGCCGGTCGCCTCGAGATAGGTGACGGTCTCTTTCGAGATCGGGAAGAAGCCGCAGGTCGCGCCGTATTCCGGCGCCATGTTGGAGATGGTCGCCTGGTCTTCGAGCGAAAGATTGTCGAGGCCGTCGCCGTAGAACTCGACGAACTTGCCGACCACGCCGCGCGCACGCAGCATCTGGGTGACGGTGAGGACGAGGTCGGTCGCGGTCGCGCCTTCGGGCAGCTTGCCGGACAGCTCGAAGCCGATGACTTCCGGGATCAGCATGGAGACCGGCTGGCCCAGCATCGCTGCTTCGGCCTCGATGCCGCCGACACCCCAGCCAAGGACCGCAAGGCCGTTGATCATGGTGGTGTGGCTGTCGGTTCCAACGCACGTGTCGGGGTAGGCGACTTCGTCGGCGCCATCCTTCGAGGTCCAGACGGTCTGCCCGAGATATTCGAGGTTCACCTGGTGGCAGATGCCGGTGCCCGGCGGCACAACACGGAAATTGTCGAACGCGCCCTGACCCCATTTCAGGAACTCGTAGCGCTCGCCGTTGCGCTCGTACTCACGCGCGACGTTCTGTTCGAAGGCCGACGGCGTCCCGAAATTGTCGACCATGACCGAGTGGTCGATCACGAGGTCGACGGGGACGAGCGGGTTCACCTTCTTCGGGTCGGCGCCGAGCTTCGCTGCAGCATCGCGCATGGCGGCGAGGTCGACGACAGCCGGAACGCCGGTGAAATCCTGCATCAACACGCGCGCCGGGCGATAGGCGATCTCCACCTCGGCGGAGCCGCGATCCTGGATCCAGTTTGCAAAAGCGACGATGTCAGACTTGGTGACGGACTTTCCGTCCTCGAACCGCAGCATGTTTTCGAGCAGAACCTTGAGCGAGGCGGGAAGGCGCGACACATCGCCCAACCCATTTTTTTGTGCAGCTTCAAGGCTGTAGTATGTGTATGATTTGTTTCCGACCTTGAGGGTCTGGCGTGCTTTGAAGCTGTCGAGGGACGGCATGGCGGGATTACCCCTGCTTGAAGAACCTGGTGATGGAACCCGGGAATCCCGCCAGAATCTGGTGGTTATCCCTGTCCTTGGGCGCGTTCGTATATTAGCGGGGCAGGTTCTGCAAATCGTGACAGAAGCGGCGATGAATTGACCCCTGACTGGCCGGAAATCGTGCTCGAGGCGAGCGAGCTTGCCGTCTCCCGAGGCTATCGGGTGCTGTTCCGTGGGGTGGGCCTGAGGGTGGCCGGGGGTGAGGTCATGGAGCTGCGCGGCCCGAACGGATCAGGCAAGTCGACGCTATTGAGAATCCTCGCCGGCCTCACGCGAGCGGACCTGGGCGAGGTGGAATTCTGCGGCGCTGAGGGCGATCGCTTCCGCCACTATCTTGGCCATCTCGACGCGATCAAACCGAACGAGACGACGCGCCAGCAGGCCGTGTTCTGGGCCCGCTATCTCGGCCACCCGGTCGAGACGGCGATGGCGGCCCTTGATCGGGTGGGTCTGACCGGCAGGCTGGAAGCCCCGGGGAGGGGATTGTCGGCGGGTCAGAGGCGTCGGCTGGCGCTGAGCCGGCTGCTGATCGACCCGCGACCGGTATGGCTGCTCGACGAGCCGATGGCGTCTCTGGATACACGCGGCGCGGAGCTGGTGCGGGCGCTGGCTTCCGAGCATGTGGCCGCGGGTGGGCTGATTGTAACCGCCGTGCATGGCGAAGGATTTCCCGGCGCCCGCGCGCTCGACGTCAGCCAGTTCGAGCCCGCAGCGTGATGGGCGGGGCGCTGGCGGTCTTCCTGCGCGAATTGCGCCTCGCCTGGACCAGCGGGGGAGGGGCGGCCCTGCCTCTGGGGTTCTTCGCAGGTGCAGCCAGCCTGACGCCGCTCGCTCTCGGACCCGAGACCGAGATTCTGCAGGCGGCGGGACCAGGGGTGATCTGGATTGCGCTGGCCCTGTCGAGCCTTCTGCCCATGGAGCGCATGTTCCAGGCCGATCTCGAGGACGGGACGCTGGACGCCTATGCGACGTCCGGCCTCGCCCTGGAGGCGATCGCGACGGCGAAGGCCGCCGCCCACTGGCTCGCCGGCGGCGTCCCCTTGGCCCTACTCTCGCCAATTCTCTGGGTCATGCTGCAAGGCCCGTCAGAAGCGATCGGGTTGGTCGTGCTGATCTCGCTCATCGGGTCGATCGCGTTCTTTTTGTTCGGCTCGATCGGCGCAGCGCTGGCGGCTGGAGTTCGTCGTGGCGGAATGTTGATTACACTTGTAGCGCTGCCGCTGTATGCTCCAGTCATGATCTTCGGCGCCGCCGCGCTCTACGGAGCGGCGAGCGGCGGGGATTGGTGGACGCCGCTGCGGTTCACCGGCGCTGTCAGCCTGTTTGCGCTGGCGCTCGCGCCCTTCGCCTCCGCCATGGCCCTGCGGACGGCGATTGACTAGATGACAGACACGGGCCGCGCTTGAGGAAGCGTCACTGGGAGTTGGCATGGACGTCCTTTCGGTATTCGCAAACCCGCACCGCTTCATGGGCGTGTCCAAGCCGTTCGCCTGGGGCTTTACCGTTCTTGGCTCCCTGCTGATCCTCTACGGCGTGTACCTCGGCCTGTACGAAGCCCCCACCGATTTCCGGCAGGGCGACGCGGCGCGGATCATGTTCGTGCACGTGCCGGCGGCGTGGCTCTGCATGTTCATCTTCGCATTCATGGCGATTGCGAGTTTCATCTCTCTCGTCTGGCGTCATGCACTGGCGGATGTGGCGGCGAAGTCTGCCGCTCCGATCGGCGCGGCCTTCACCGCGGTCTGCCTGATGACCGGCTCGATCTGGGGTTATCCGATCTGGGGCACCTGGTGGGAGTGGGATGGCCGCATGACGTCGGTCCTGATCCTGTTCTTCATCTACCTCGGATACATCGCGATCTGGAATGCGATGGAGACGCCGCAGAAGGCTGCGCGCGCCGCCGCCATCGTGTGCCTGGTCGGGGCGATCAACCTGCCAGTCATCCATTTCTCGGTTGAGTGGTGGAACACGCTCCACCAGACCCGCACCTTCTTCACCGGCGGCGATGAAGCGACCTACGGTTTCAAGATCCCGATGTATGTCGTTGCGCTCGGCTATCTTAGCTTCTTTGGCGGCATCACGCTCTTCAACATGCGCTCGGAGGTCATGCTGACCCGGGCCGAAATGATGCTGCAGCGAAAACTCGCGGGAGCGGCCTGAACATGCCGGAATTCGACAAGTACGCACCTTACGTCTGGACCTGCTACGGCATCGCGATCGTGGTCCTTGTCGGGCTCGTCGCATGGACGGCTTATCGCGCGCGCGAAGCAAAGCGGCGTCTTGATGTCGTGCAGGCCGATCGGAAACAAGGGAGCGCAAACCAATGAAACGATGGCTGGCCGCAATCCCGCTCGCAATCCTGGTAGGACTGGTCGCAATCGCGACGGTTCGCCTGACCACGGACGACCCGAACACCGACTCGTTCGCCTCGCCGATGCGGCCGGCGCCGTCGTTCGACATGGCAACACTGGCGGGCGAGAACTACAATTTCGCGGCGGATGGCGAAGTCACGCTCGTCAATTTCTGGGCGACATGGTGTACGCCATGCAAGGCCGAACACCCCGTGCTGGTCGACCTTGCAGAACAGGGCGTGCGGATCGTCGGCGTGCTCTACAAGGATGACGAACAGCTCGGCCGGGAATTGCTGGCGCGGGACGGAAACCCGTTCGAGGTTGTTGCGATGGACCCAACCGGGGATGCCGGCATCGCGTTTGGCATCGCCGGCGTGCCGGAGACCTTCCTCGTCGACAAGGACGGGATGATCATCAAGTCGATGCGGAGCCCGATCAATTACGATCACGCATCGCAATTCCTGCGGGCCTATGAGGCCGCCCGGTCCGAAGCCGGGGCGAGCTAGCTCTTCGCCTTCTTCTTCCGTTTCTTGGTCTTCTTCGCCGACTTCACGATCTTGCGCGGTTTGTGCTCGGTCTGGACGGATTTCAGATCTTCCTGTTCGGCGAGCTGTGCATCGATGGCTGCGCGCACGATCGCCTCCAGCGCCGTCTGGAAGGATTGCTGTCGCGTACGGGGCAGCAGCGAAACCAGTGCGTCATCCACGGCCTTCATTGCCGGCAATGCCTGGTCCAGCCGCCTGCGTCCGGCCTCGGTCAGCCAGACGCGTTTCGCGCGCGCGTCCTGACGGTCCTTCTTGCGCGACAGCAGGCCCTTGCGCTCCATGCGCGAAACCATTTCCGCCAGCGTCGAGCGGTCGACGCCCGTTGCGCGGACAAGCTCGGTCTGGCTCGCGCCCTCGGTCTCGGCGACAGCGCCGAGCAGTACCACCTGCCGAAGCGTGACATTGTCCGAGAGCCCGGAACGCGCAAAAATATCGGTGACGTATTGTTGCGCCCGTCGGAGGAGATGTGAGGGCGACTGCGACAGACGATAAATGTCGTCAGACTCAGCCTGCGTCCTGTCTGGTGGCCGAACGGTCTCGGTCGCCATGTCCATGTCCCGCCCCGGCTGCCTGCATGCACCCATGTTCAACGCGGTGGAATAAAGCACACTAGAGTGACACTTATTTGTCGGTTGCTCCGTGTCCGGACACGCCAACACTTAGGCCAACAGCGAGGAACGCCTGTGCCGCCAGAAAATCTGCCTGTTTCGTTCTCTGAAAAGACGCCGAGCGGCGACGACCGCAACCGGCGCATCTGCGATCACTGCGCCTTCATCGACTATGTGAACCCGCGCATCGTCGCCGGCGTGGTCGCCCATGACGATGACGGCCGCATCCTGATCTGCAAGCGCGCCATCGAGCCGCGAAAGGGGTTCTGGACGCTGCCTGCGGGCTTCATGGAGCGCGGTGAGAGCGTGGAGGAGGGCGCAATGCGCGAGGCGCGCGAGGAAGCGCATGCTCAGTTGGAGCTCGGTCCCATGCTGGCCGTATTCTCGATCCCCCGGATCAGCCAGGTCCAGATCTTCTTCCGCGCGAGGCTTCTGAACGAGCCGCAGCCGGGACCGGAAAGCGAGGCGGTGCGCCTCGTTCGCCGCGAGGAGATGCCGCTGAACGAGATTGCGTTTCCGTCCGTGCTGTGGGCGCTGGAGCAGTATGACCGCACGCGCGGCCTTGATGTCTTCCCGCCTGCAGGCAACCCGCCGGGAAGCGAGCGGCTTACGCGTCAGGGCCCTGCGGCTGACTAGCGGCGTCCTCGTCAGCGATCTGGTGCTTCAGGAGGTAGGGCAGGTTCAGCAACATGAACGCGATCGAGATCGGGATCAGCAGGAAGACCTTTGAGTTGATCCAGAATTCTTCCGAGAAGTTGCGCCAGATCACCTCGTTGAGGATCGCGAGAAACACGTAGAAGCCCGCCCACCGCAGCGCGAACACTCTCCATGCGTGGTCCGGCAGCTTGAATGCGTGCTCGAACGCCGTCTTCCAGATGTTGCGGCCGATGGCCAGGCTTCCGAGAATCGTCCCCGCGAACAGGAGGTTGATGATTGTCGGCTTGATCTTGAGGAATTGCTTGTCCTGCAACGCGACGCCGATGGCGAAGAACACCGCGACGACGACCCCGGTGATCATCAGCATCGGCGGGATGCGCCGACCCTGCATCATCGTCCACCCGATCACGCCAAGGATCGCAGCGGCAAAGACGCCTGTCGCCCAGTAGAGCGCCGTCTCTTCATTGAAGAGCGAGTTGCCTTCAGGAAGGCGCAGAAGAACGTTGTAGACGACAACGTAGAGCAGCACCGGACCGATATCGGTCCACAGGTTTCCGGCGCTCTGGGCGGCGGCCTTTGTGCCGCCCTGGTTGTCGGCGTCCGGAGTGTCGGCTTTGGGGTCGGTCATGGGGGCCTGACGTGAGGTAACGGGATCGCACAGTTAGCGGCTGTGGCGAGGGTGACACAACCCCTACGGATCAGCCGGGATGGAAGATCAACCGGTCAGGCGATCTGCAGCAGCACCAACCCTCCGGCCAGTGCGAACGCCGCCATTGTCCGTCGCGGGCCGAACCCCTCCTTGAGGAAGAACCAGCCCATCAGGGCCCCAAAAACGACCGCCGTTTCCCGCAGCGCAGAGATGTAGGCGACCGGCGCAACCGAGAAGCCATAAAGCGCCATGCCGAATGACAATACCGAGAGCGCGCCGGCTGAAACCCCATACCGCCATCGCGCAGCCAGCCCTGAAAGGTAGGCACCGCGCCGGTTGAAGACCGCAAAAGTGTTGAGCCCGATGAAGTCGAGCAGGAACAGCCAGACGATGAACGTGAACTGGCTGGGAGCGGTGCGCACGCCTTGCGCGTCGATGATGTTGTACATCGCCACGCCGATGCCGGTGATCACCGCCCAGAACAGTGCGGCGCGCTTGATCGACTTGTCGCCGATCCGTTCGGCTTCGGGCAGGGCGAAGACGATGGTCGCCAGGCTGGCGACGAGGAGGCCTGCGATCGCCAGCGGCTTGAGTTCCTCGCCAAGGATGACCAGCGCCGCGATGGCCGTCAGCAATGGCGCCGAGCCGCGCATCACGGGAAAGACGAGCGACAGGTCGCCGCGATGCATCGCCCGGATCAGCGCGAATTGGTAGAACCAGTGCGCCGGCAGCGACAGCGCCAGGATCGTCCAGGTCTGCGTGGTAGGTAGCGGAACGAAGAACGCGGCTGGCGCAACGATTGCCGCCCCTGACAGCGACAGCGTCGCGCGCGTCATCAGGATATCGCCAGACGCTTTGACGAACGCGTTCGCTGCGGCAAGCGTAATTGCCGAGCCGAGCCCGAGAAGCAGCGCAAGTCCTGCAGGATCCAAGCCTACTGTCCTGCCGCTTCAAGCCCGACGAGCGCGCGTGCAAACGCGTTCGCGCTGAACGGATGCAGGTCCTCAGCCTTTTCGCCGACCCCCACGAAATGGATCGGGATGTCGTACTTCTCTGCGATGGCGACGAGCACGCCTCCCTTCGCCGTGCCATCGAGTTTCGTCATCACGAGGCCGGTGACCCCTGCAGTGTAGCGGAAGGCTTCGACCTGCGAGAGCGCGTTCTGGCCGACAGTCGCGTCCAGAACCAGGATGACGTCGTGAGGCGCTGTCGGGTCGACCTTGCGGATCGCGCGCACGACCTTGGCCAGCTCCTCCATCAGCTCCGACTTGTTCTGCAGGCGCCCGGCGGTGTCGATCAGGACGAGGTCGTGACCATCCTTCTTCGCGGTGTCGACGGCGTCGTAGGCGAGCCCGGAAGCATCGGCGCCGTTCGGCCGCGAAAGAAACGTTGCGTTGGCGCGCTCCGACCAGACTTTCAGCTGCTCAACCGCGGCGGCGCGGAAGGTATCACCCGCGGCCAGCAGGATGTTGGCGCCCTGAGCCGACAGCTTTGAAGCGATCTTGCCGATTGTCGTCGTCTTCCCGGATCCGTTGACGCCGACGAACAGCACCACCCGGGGGGAGGGACCGTCGGCGAAATCGACGATCTCTTCGCGAGGCTTGAGGATCTGGGTGATCTCGTCGGCGATCACGCCTCTGATCTCTGCGTCGCTGGTTTCCTTGTCCATCCGCGTCTTCGAGATCGCGCCGGTGATGCGTGAGGCAACCGAGCCGCCCATGTCAGACATGATGAGCAGGTCTTCGAGTTCATCCAGCGCATCCTGATCGATCCGGCGCGCGGAGAACGCCGACGCCAGCCCATCGCCCAGGCGTCCGGACGTGCGCTTGAGGCCATCGGACAGCCGGTTGAGCAGGGCGGCCTCGCGCCGCGCCGCCTCTTCGGCCCGGCGCTGCGCGATCTTTTCCGCCGCCTTCTTGAGGCCGATCGGATCGTCCGGATCGACGTCTGCGGGCGGCGCAGTCGAAGTGGCCACCTCGCCTTTCTCCGCGGCAAGACGCGCGGCGACGCTCTCAATCCCCAGCGGATCATCGCCAGTTTCAATCGCAGGCGGTTGCTCGGGCGTCGCCGGATCGGTCACGACGCCGTCGGTCTGTTTCTTCTTCTTGCCCCACCAGAGGATCATGCAATGCGTCCCAGCAGTTCGGTTTCGGTGCTGTCGTAGAGTTCGATGGGCGCCGGCCTCCCATCGGCCGGTGTCTCGCCCACGAGCCGTATTGGAGCGAAGTCGGGCAGGCGCGCCCGCCCGCCGCTTTCCACCAGTGCAAGCTGTGTCGAGCCCACATGCCGATCGAGACGAAGCCTGAGCCGCTCGCCAGCCTTCGCCCGCAGGCGTGCGGCGCGCTCGCGGACGATCTCTTTCGCGACCTGGGGCATCCGCGCCGCCGGCGTTCCGGGACGCGCGGAGTAGGGGAAGACGTGCAGGTAGTCGAGCCCGCACTCGTCTGCGGCGCTGAGCGTGTTGGCGAACATTTCTCCCGTTTCGGTCGGGAAGCCCGCGATGAAGTCGGCCCCAAAGGCCATCTCCGGACGCGCGGCGCGCAGCCGGTGACAGAGTTCGATCGCGTCGGTCCGCGTATGCCGGCGTTTCATCCGTTTCAGGATCATGTCGTCGCCGGATTGGAAAGACAGATGTAGATAGGGCGCGATCCGCGGTTCGGTCGTGATCAGGTCGAACAGCCTGTCGTCGATCTCGATGGCGTCGATCGAAGACAGACGCAGCTGCGGCAATTCGGGCAGCGCATTCAGCACCTCGGCTACAAGATCGCCAAGCGTCAGCCCGTCATGCGACCAGGACGTCAGATCAACACCCGTCAGCACAATCTCGTAGTGTCCGGTTTCCACCAGCCTGCGCGCCTGCGCGACGACATCCGCTGGCGCGACCGAGCGGGAATTGCCGCGCCCGAACGGGATGATGCAGAAGGTACAGCGGTGATCGCACCCGGTCTGCACCTGGACGAACGCACGCGCACGCCCCTCTATGCCCCCGACAGTGGGCGCACGGACGTCGCGCGCCAACATGATGTCGCCGACATCTACACGACTGCCGGCTCCGTCACCGGCTGCGAATGTCGCCGGCGACAACTTCTCCAGATTGCCGATGACCCGCGAGACTTCCGGCATATCGGAAAATGTCTTGGGGTCGATCTGCGCCGCACAGCCTGTCGCGATGATGGTTGCGCCGGGTCGCGAGCGGGCCGTTCGCCGGATCGCCTGCCGCGCCTGCCGCACAGCCTCGCTGGTGACGGCGCACGTGTTCACGATCACCGTATCCGTGAGCCCCGCAGCTTCCGCATTCTGGCGGATGACCTCGGACTCATAGGCGTTCAGCCGACAGCCCATGGTGTGGACGTCGACGCCGCGATGATCGGGGGCAGGTGGCTCGGCCATTGGCGGGACATAAGCCCGCCACCCGGGATTGTCACCCGTCGAGAACCGCTCAGGCCAGCCGGTTGAGGACCTTGGCGAGCACCGCCGCCTCGCTTTCGGTGATCCCGCTCATCACGTTGGCGATTGCGGGGCGATAGACGTCCCACATGGCCTTGCGGAGCTTCCGGCCGCTCGCGGTCAGTTCAAGCAGGTGGCCGCGCGCGTCCTCCGGGCATTTCAGCTTGATCACCTGTCCGTCATCGACCAGCCGGTCGATCTGACGCGACACCTTGTAGCGCGGCAGAAACAGCAGGACGCCAAGATCGCGTGGCCGGATCGGCGCGCCGGCCCGGTCGATCGCCCACAGGATCGAATAGGCGGCCAGATCGGGAAATCCGGCGCGCTTCAGCTCAAGGTCGACGCGCTCCTGCAGGAGCGGCGCAACCCGCTGCAGCGCGATCCACGCCTGGTGGGCGTTTTCTTCGAGAACTTTTTCGGCGTCGTTCCGTTGAATCTGCATACCGCCACACTATGTTGCAAATGCAACAACAAGGCGCAAGCGCGCCAATCGATGCCATACATAGTCTGGAGAACCGAAATGTCTAAGAAAGTCGGATTGATCGTAGGTTCGGTCCACCAGCCAAGTCTCACGCGGCGAGTGGCGCACGCGATCCAGCCAGAGGCGCCCAACTCCCTCAGTTCGAAGAAATCCCGATCCAGCACCTTGGATATTACGACCAGTCGCTGGAAACGGAGAACCCTCCGGAGGATTGGACGGCGTTGCGCGAAGCTGTGCGCGCGAGCGATGCGATCCTGTTCATGACACCCGAATACAATCGCTCTGTCCCCGGCGTCCTGAAGAACGCGATCGATATTCTCTCGCGGCCATTCGGAAAGAGCGTGCTGATCGGCAAGCCCACGGCGATTGTCTCCGCCTCGCCGGGCGGTGTTGGCGGGTTCGGCGCAAACCAGCACCTGCGGACCATTCTCTCCGCACTGAACACGCCCCAGCTCCCCGGGCCGGAGATGTATATCGGCGGCGTCAACGACAAATGGTTCAACGACGAGGGCAGGGCGGCGAACGACAGCACCCGCGAATATTTCGCCAAGTTCGGACGCAGCTTCGCCGACTGGATCGACCGCCACGCGGCCTGATCTAACGCGTCAGACGGTGAGGCCTATCGGCAGTTTGTTGAAGGTCTTGCCCGTCGCCGCAAGCAACGCATTGGCGACCGCCGGGCCGATGACCGGCACGGCCGGTTCGCCAACGCCTGTCGGCGCCTCCGCCGACGGGACAATATGGACTTCGACCTTTGGCATCTCCGACATCCGCAGGACCGGATAGTCGAAGAAATTGGTCTGGTCCGGCGCGCCCTCGGTGAGCGTGACTGCCTCATGAAGAATCGAGGAGAGGCCATAGCCGATCCCGCCCTCCATCTGCGCGCGCACCACATCCGGGTTGACCGCGATGCCGCAATCCACCGCGCAGACGACACGATCGACACTGAAGCCGCCGCCGTCCTGCACAGTGACCTCGGCGACCTCCGCAACATATGAGTTGAAGCTCTTGTGGACTGCAATGCCTCTGGCCCGGCCTGCAGGCAGGCTTGCGCCCCAGTCGGCCTTTTCAGCGGCCAGGTTGAGCACGCCCAGCAACCTCGAATGGTCGGCGCTGCCCTCGGTTTGCGACAACAGCTCTCTCCGTAGTTCGCACGGGTCTCGATCCAGCTCCATCGCCAGCTGGTCGAGGAAGTGCTCCTTTGCATACGCCGTGTGCGTATGGCCGACCGAGCGCCACCACAGGACCGATACCGGCGACTGCGGCCAGTTCACGTCGACCGAGATATTGGGGATCGCATACGCGATGTCGTCTGATCCCTCGATCGATGAGACGTCCTTCTCGCCGGGCGGCAGGAACATGGTGCCGTCCATGATCGACTGGATGGATGTCCGATCAGTCCAAGCCTGAATGCCATCGGAGTTCACGCGTGCGGTCATGCGGTGGATCGCCATCGGCCGGTACTTGCCGGACCGGATGTCGTCCTCGCGCGTCCACATCAGCTTGACCGGCGCGCGTCCGCCGAGCGCCTTCGCAACTTCCGCCGCCTCAGCCACGAGATCGGCATTGGGCGTCGCCCTCCTGCCGAAGGATCCGCCGGCAAGACGGGTATCGATCGTGACCTGGTCGGGACGGAGGCCCAGAACCTGCGCGGCGACCTGCTGGTCGACGGTCGGCATCTGCGAACCGGAGGTGATCTTGCAGGATACGCCGGGCGTGAACTCGACGACGCAGTTCAGCGGCTCCATCGGCGCATGAGCGGTACGGGAATTCGAAATCGGCGGAGATGATACGGCCCGGGCCGCCAATCGCGGTGGCGCCGTCGCCTTCAAGCCGGGCCTCGTGGCCGGCGACGTCGAATGTCTCGCGATAATCCTCGAAGATCGCGTCGCTGGAGCGCATCTCGGCGTTGTCATTGTTCCATTGGATCTGCGGCAGGATGGCGTCCCGGCCTTTCTTGGCCGCCCAGAAATCCCGGGCGATCACGGCGACACCGCTCGGCACCTGACGAACCAGCATCACGCCGGGTATGGCGCGCGAAGCCTCGGCGTTGAAGCTAGCGACCTTGCCGCCGAACTTCGGGCTGCGCGCGATCAGCGCGACCAGCGTGCCGGGCGGATGATAATCCATCGCGTACTTTGCGGAGCCGTTGATCTTCGCCGCGGTGTCGGCGCGCGCAGAAACGCCTGTCGCGGACTTCTCCTGGCCGATCAGTTTGAACGTTGAAGGGTCCTTCAGCGTGAGGCTGGCAGCGTCGGGTGGTGCAATCGCCACTGCTCCCTCGGCCAGCTCGCCGAACGTGGCCGAGTCTTCGCCAGCGGAAACGACGCCATCGGCGACGGTGATCTCGGCCGCATCCACACCCCAGCGTTCAGCGGCGGCCTGTACCAGCATGTAACGCGCCGCAGCGCCGGCCCGGCGCAGCTGTTCCCACGAGTTCGCGATCGCCGTCGACCCGCCCGTTCCCTGGACAGCCCCGCCAAAGGCGAGGTTGCCATAGGTCGGCACTTCAGCCGGCGCATGCTCGAACTTCATCTGGTCCCAACGCGCGTCGAGTTCTTCAGCCACGATTGTCGGCAGCCCGGTTGAAACGCCTTGCCCAAACTCGATGTGCTTGAGCAACACCGTAACTTTGTCGTCAGTGCTGATCTTGACGAAGGGGCCTAGCGCGAGCGTCGAAACGCCATTGCCCGCTGCATCGTCGGCTGGCGTCGCGCCTTCCGGCACGCACCCGATTGCAAACCCGGCAGAGCCAAGACCGATGACCTGCAGGACCAGCCTGCGGGTAGGGGATCCGAGCGTGGAGGATGTCTCGGCCATGTCCTACTCCGTACCGACAAGCTGGGAGGCGCGCACAACGGCGTTCCGGATCCGGTCGTAGGTCGCACAGCGGCAGATGTTGGCCGACATCGAGGTATTGACGTCGTCCTCGGTCGGACTGGCGTTCTGCGTGAGGAGCGCGGTCGCCGCCAGGATCTGGCCGGACTGGCACCACCCGCACTGCACCACATCAAGCTCCGTCCAGGCCTGCTGCACCGCCTTGCCTTGCGGGGTGTCGAGGCCTTCGATCGTCGTGACGGACCGGCCTTCAAGGGTGGCGGCAGGCGTCACGCAGGAACGGGTCGGCTGCCCGTCGACCAGCACCGTGCAGGCGCCGCACGCCGATACGCCGCATCCGAACTTGGTGCCGGTCAGCGCGAGGTCCTCGCGCAGCACCCAGAGCAGCGGCCGGTCGTCTCCCGGCGCGACGTTCACCTCGACGGCTTCCCCGTTGATCGTGAGATTCATCTGCTGCCCTCCGAACGGCTCGCGCTAGCGAATTCGGAAAGTGTAACCCGCCCGGGCGTTTCGGCAAGCAAGTCGACTGCGCTAGTTGATGAGACGCACGCCGCCGGCTTCCAGCTCGACTGCGAGACCGAAGTGATCGGACAGCGCTGAACCGTCTTCCGCATACCGGTCCAGCCCGCGGATTGAGGCGGCCCGCAGATGGGGAGACACCGCAACGTGATCCACGGTCTGTTCGCTGATCGGTTCGATGGCGCCGGTCGTCACAATATGAAGACCGTCCAGCGTATCATTGAGCGCATGGTGAGCGTCCCAGCTACCCCAGTTCAACGGGTTGTACTGGTTGAAATCACCCACCACGATGGTCGCGCAGTCGGAATCCAGTTGAGCCAGCAGCGGTTTCAGTCGATCGAGAAACAAGAGGTGTTGCGACCAGGGCTGCGGTCGTTGCGGATGGCTCCCATCCTTCGGCCAGGCCATATTATATGGCATGCACACGCCAACCACCTGCACCCGGCCCAGAGGGGTGTCAGTCGCGGCGATGATGGCGCCGCCGACCTCGGATAGCTCATGTGTCGGCGCTCTGTCGGTCCACGGCTCGGGGCTCCAGAGAGCGACCTTGCATTCGTTCTCGGTCTCCTCGTCCCACCGAACGCCCCGATCCTTGAGGACATGCCCGCCGAGCTCCGCCAGCGACCCGGTATGCGCTTCCGTCACGCAGATGATGTCAGCGCGTTCGGCGCCGATCCGACGGAGTAGCTCGCGCCCCTCTGGCGTTCCCGGAGCGTGCCGCGCCAGATTCCAGTTGAGAACCTTCAAACCTGTTCCTCGTACTCGAGCTCGATCGGTCCGGTCATCAGAACGTGATCGTCCGAGCTGCGCCAGTCGATGTGGACCATGCCGCCGTCATTCTGGACGGAGACGGAGCGGCCGGTCAGGTTGCGTCGGTGCGCGGCTACGACCGCAGCGCAGATGTTCGATCCACAGGCCTTCGTGCGACCCACGCCGCGTTCCCATGTCCGCAGGCGCATATTCTGCTCATCCAGTATTTCGGCAAAACCCACATTGACGCCTTCAGGGAAGAGCGGGTGGTTTTCGACCAGTGAGCCGGCAGCGGTAACGTCCACCGCATCAAGATCAGGCACGAAGAACACGATGTGCGGATTGCCCATGTTCACGGCGCCGGGCAGCTGCATGTAGGGGGCGTCGATCGGGCCGATCTTGAGATCGATCCCCCGCGTATCCATGCGCTCGGCTAGCGGAATCTCCTCCCACTTCAGTAGAGGGGAGCCCATGTCCACGGTCACAAGACGCTCGCCGGCGTCGCGCGAGGCGAGTAGCCCGGCCACCGTCTCGATCGTCACCTTCTCCGCGCCGGCTTCCCGCATCATCAGCCAGGCGACGCAGCGCGTGGCGTTCCCGCATGCCTCGGCTTCTGAACCATCGCGATTCCAGATCCGCATGAATACGTCGCCGCGGAGCGATTTCTCCATGGCGATCACCTGATCCGCGCCGACGCCGGTCTGCGGATCGGCAATCTGGCGTATCCTGTCTGCATCAGCCATCAACGCCTCTTCGCGCGCGTCGAAGATGACGAAGGAATTGCCGGCGCCGTTCATCTTGTAGAATTTCATGACGAGCGGATTTAGGCGCTAATCTCGTCTCCGGGAAGGGGTTAGCGTGTCGGACCAGAAGGGGACTTAGCTGATGAAAGAGACCGAGCTACGCATTGGCCAGCTCGCAGGCGCCCTGACCGAGCCGAATGGCGACGGCGCAACGCGGGCGCCGCTTGTCCTGATGATCCACGGCAGCGGCCCGCTGGACCGCAATGAGAACGGCGCCGGCCAGAAGCTGGATGTGTTCAACGCCATCGCCGCAGCCCTTGCAGAGCGCGGCATCGCTTCATTCCGGTACGACAAGCGCGGCTGCGGCGCATCGGGAGGCGATTACATCACCGCCGACCAGACCGACCTCCTGAATGACGCCGCTATCTGTCTTGACGGGCTGCAGGCGCAGTTTCCCGATCGCTTCGGTGCGCGGTTCCTGCTGGGCCATAGCGAGGGAACGATGATTGCGGCGCGCCTGTGCCAACAGCGTGAGGTCGATGGCCTTGTCCTGATCTGTCCATACCTGACCGACATGGAAACGATCCTGATGAAACAGGCGAGGGAAGTAGAGGCGACCATCGCAGGCGCAGCCGGACTGTCTGGCGCCGTCCAAAGGTTCGCCATGCGGGTGCTCGGCCGGCCGGCAAACTGGCAGTCCCGGCTGATCCGCAAGCTCAAGGCGACCGAGACGCCGACGATCCGGTTCATGGGCAGGCGGATGCCGGCGCGGTGGCTGCGGGAATGCCTCCGCCTCGACCATCACGCAATCTATGCGGGCGTTGATGCGCCCACCCTCGTCGTTGGGGGTGAAAAGGACCTCCAGTGCGACCCTGCAGATGTCCCGCAGATCGAAGCGATCCTGGGCGCGAGGGCGGATGCGCACGTCATCGCGAACATGACGCATCTTCTGCGCTCAGAACCGGGCGAAGCGACCTTCGCGAGCTATCCCAAACAGATGAAGCAGAAGCTCATGCCGGAGCTGCTCGACCTGACTGCGGACTGGATTGCGTCGCATCACGCCAGAGCAACAGCCTGAAACGTCGGCTTGCCTGCCTGCCTGCGCACGGTAAGAGTGCCCGAAGCACGGGAGAAGTCATATGCGGACACTGGCGGCGGCGCTCGGACTCGCAGTACTCGTTTCATGCGTAACCAAGGAGACGGAATTGTCCGATAGCGCGACGCGCCAAGCCCCGGAATTTGATCCCCAGGCACACCTCTTTCTCGAAGAGGTCGAGGGCGAAGAGGCGCTAGCCTGGGTCCGCGCGCAGAATGAACGCTCTCTCGCCGTCCTACAGGGCGATGAACGGTACGAGCGCTATTACGAAGCGGCGCTGGAGATCGCGACGTCCTCTGACCGCATACCGTACGGCTCGATCCGCAACGGCTACGTCTACAACTTTTGGCAGGACGACGAGCACGTGCGCGGCATCTGGCGGCGCACCACGCTCGAGTCCTACTCAACCAGTGCGCCCGAATGGGAGACGCTTCTCGATGTCGACGCGCTGGCCGAGGCCGAGGGCAAGAACTGGGTCTACGCGGGCGTTTCCTGCCTCAAACCGGAAAACACCAAGTGCCTGATCAGCCTGTCGGATGGCGGCAAGGACGCCGCTGTGGTTCGCGAGTGGGATCTTGAGACGAGGAGTTTTGTCGAGGATGGGTTCGTCATTCCGGAGGCAAAGACCGACGATCTCTGGGTCGATGACGACACTCTCCTGGTCGCAACCGACTGGGGCGAGGGGACGCTGACCGAGTCGGGCTATCCCTTCGTCATCAAGCGCGTGAAGCGCGGGCAGCCGCTCGATCAGGCGCAGGAAATCTTTCGCGGCGAGGTAGAGGACGTCGCCGCCTCGCCATTTGCGCTGGAGGACGTCGAAGGACGCGAATGGTTCGGCGTTCTGCGCGCGGAGACCTTCTACACCACAAGCTATTTCCTGCTGCGCGACGACGACACCACGCTTCGTCTGCCGGTGCCGATGAAGTCGTCGCCGCACGGGATCTACGAGGACACGCTGCTGGTGGAGCTTGAGGAGGACTGGACGCCGGAAGGGCAGGCCGCGTTCAAGGCCGGCGATCTGGTCGGCTTCAGCTGGAGCGGCTTTCTCGCGGATGAAAAGCTGCCGCCGGTGGAACTGATCCTGCGCCCGACGGCGCGTCAGGCGCTGCAGGATGTCGAGATCACGCCAGGCGGCGTGCTGGTGACGCTCTCCGACAATGTCGTCCTCAAGGTGCAGTCGTGGACGCGCGGTGACGGCGGCTGGAGCGCAACCGACATCGATCTCCCGGCCAACGGTTCAGCAGGCGTCACGTTCGCCGATGAACACGAGCAGCACGCCTTCCTGTCGTTCGAGAGCTTCCTCGAACCCGATACGCTCTACGCCTACGACACTGACACGGGCGCGCTTTCGCCATCGAAGTCGCTGCCGCAATGGTTCGACGCGGAGCCTTACGTGGCCGAGCAATTCATGGCGACGTCCAAGGACGGCACGCAGGTCCCGTACTTTGTCGTGCGCGCCCGCGAGACCGAGCTCAACGGCCAGAACCCGACCATGCTCTACGGCTATGGCGGGTTTCAGGTCAGCTACACGCCAAGCTATTCCGGTACGATCGGCCGCCTGTGGCTCGCGGAGGGCGGCGTCTACGTGCTCGCCAATATCCGCGGCGGCGGCGAGTTCGGCCCGGCATGGCACCAGGCTGGGCTCAAGACCAATCGCCAGGTGATCTATGACGACTTCATCGCCGTCGCAGAGGACCTGATCTCGCGCGGCGTCACGTCCAATAAGAAGCTGGGCATCGTCGGCGGATCGAATGGCGGGCTCTTGATGGGCGTGATGTTCACCCAGCGGCCCGACCTGTTCGCGGCGGTGGTCTGCCAGGTGCCGCTGCTCGACATGCTCCGCTATCACATGCTGCTGGCTGGCGCGTCTTGGATGGGCGAGTACGGCGATCCCGATATTCCGGAAGAGCGCGCTTTCCTCGAAAGCATCTCCCCGTACCATAACATCGATCCCGAGGCGGACTATCCCGAGATCTACTTCGAGACATCGACAAAGGATGACCGTGTCCATCCGGGCCATGCACGCAAGATGGCGAAGCGGCTGGAGGAGCTGGGCAAGCCCTTCCTCTATTACGAGAACATCGACGGCGGGCACTCGGCTGCGGCCAACCAGAAGGAAGCCGCCCGGCGCGCTGCGCTCGAATACACCTACCTCGCGCGCAAGCTGATCGACGGCGAATAGCGGTATCCATCGATGATCCTGATCACCGGAACGGTTGAGGTAGAGGCGGCGGATCGCCAGGCGTTCCTCGAAGTCGCCGAGCGACAGATCACGCTGTCACGGCAGGAAGCCGGGTGCATCGATTACGCCTGCGGCGAGGACACACTGCAGCCTTGCCGCTTTACGTTCGTCGAGCGCTGGCGGGATCAGGCCGCCGTTGATGAGCATTTCGCGCAGGACTACTGCCGCGAATTCATCACGGCGGTCGCCCGGCTCGCGACGAACGATCTGGCGATCGAGCTGCTGCACGCAGACCGCGTCGAGAAGCGACCGATCCCTCGCGCGCGTTAGCGCAAGACAGCAGCACGGGACGCAGTGTTCCGGTCCGCTCTCCTAGTTCGCGCCCGGCAAGCTGTATCCGACCGGCGCGTCCGGACCCAGCGGCAGGCCCGCGAACACCCAGACGACGGTCAGGATGATCCCCGAGACCAGCAGCCACAGGGAGTAGGGGATCATCAGCGCCGTCAGGCTGCCGATCCCGAAGTTCGACTGCCAGCGCCGCGCAAACACCAGAATGAGCGGGAAATAGACCATCAGCGGCGTGATGATGTTCGTCGCGCTGTCGCCGACACGATAGGCGGCGGTCGCGCCCTCCGGGCTGATGCCGAGCAGCATCAGCATCGGCACCAGAACCGGGGCCAGCAACGCCCACTTTGCGCTTGCCGAGCCGACGAACAGGTTCAGCAACGCCGTGAACAGGACCATCAGGCCCAGCACCGCCGGCATTGGCAGCCCGGTGGACTGGATCGCGTTGGCGCCGTGGATCGCGGAGATCAGGCCGAGGTTTGACCATCCGAACATCGCCACGAAGTGCGCGGCGGCGAACGCCAGGACCAGATAATAGCCCATGTCCTTCATCGCGCCCGCCATCATCTCGACGAGGTCCTTGTGATCCTTGATCGTGTTTGCAGCCGCGCCGTAGGCCCACCCGGCGGCGAGGAAGAGCAGGAAGAACCCGGCCACGAGGGAGGTGTAGAGCGGACGAAGCGTCGTGTGAACCGAGCATGACCCGTCCGCCAGCGTGCCCGGCGCACACGCCGCCTCGTCGATCAGCGGCGTGCCGGGACCGACGGTCAGGAAGATCCAGAGGCCGATGATCGCAAGGCAGGCGAGGCCGGCGCGTCCAAGGCCCTTCTTCTCCTGCGCTGTCAGTTCCTTCTTCTCGTCGGAATACTGCGCGGCGTGATCGCCTTCAGGCTTCCACTTGCCGAGACGCGGCTCGATGATCTTGTCGGTGACAAACCAGATCACCGGCAGGAAGATGAAGGTCATCGCGGCGATGAAGTACCAGTTGCCCGCGATGTTCATGCCCCATTCCGGATCGAGCCCGGAATCCTGCACCGATTGTTCGGTGATCCCGAACAGCAGCGCGTCCAGCTGGCCGGGGGAGATGTTGGCGGAGAAGCCGCCCGAGACGCCCGCAAATGCTGCGACGATGCCGAGCAGCGGATGTCGTCCTGCCGCCGCGAAGATGATGCCCGCCAGCGGGATGAGGACAACGTAGCCAGCATCGGCCGCGTGGTTGCCCAGCATGGCGACCAGTGCGACGACGGGCGTAAGGATGGCGCGCGGCACGCCGCTCACCGCCGCCCTCATCCCCGAGGCGAAGAGACCCGACCGTTCGGCGACGCCCGCGCCCAGCATGACGACCAGCACGTAACCCAGCGGGTGGAAGTGGGTGAACGTCTGCGGCATCTCGGTGAGCAGCCGCTGGATATTGTCGGGTGCAAGAAGGCTGAGAGAACGAATCGTATCGGGTTCGCCGGCCTCGTTGGTGATGGTGGGGTGGAGCGCGTAGACGCCGGTCAGCGCGCAGATCACCGAGACGATCACCAGCGCAATGATCAGGTAGAAGAAGATGAAGACCGGATCGGGAAGCTGGTTACCGGTCCGTTCGACCCACCCGAGAAACCCCTTCTGACCGCCTTCGTCAGCTGTCGCTTGCTCCGCCATGTGCCCGCATTTTCCCGTTTGACCTCAACAGCCTGAGACCATCGCGGGACAGCATCGCAAAATCAATCTTGCGCTGCGCCAATCAATTGCCGCGCCGGTCAATTGGAAGGTCAGGCGATGATATCAGGCGTCAATCGCGCCGAAATCCACGTGATGGCGTCCTTGAGGCGCAGCTTTTCACGCTTCAGCGTCATGAGTTGCAGCGGTTGCGCGCCGCTCGCCTGCATCTCGGAAATCTGGGCGTCCAGCCGCGCATGCCGCTCCCGCAGCGATAGTAGCTCAGCCTCGAGCCTGTCGAGATCCTGGAAATCGAGGGGTTCGTCTGTCACGTCCGACGCTCCGAACCGCGCAGGAATCGCTGCTTGGTGGACAGATCAGGTATCAGAACCCGTCGTGGTTCGGAAGTTTCACTGACCGCCCCCGGGCCAACGTTGACCCAGTGTAACGCCAATTATGTACTTTTTGTCATGAAAACTCCGCTTCTCGCGGCGGGGACAGGTGACGGCCAGCCGAGATCGTGCTTCCATTCCGATACGACGGCCACCGACAAGGGCCCGCCAAGAGTCGGCCTGCAGTTCAGGTGGTTCCGCCGTGATCATGGTGGTGGACGGCGCGCCGGAATGCCTGGCAACAGACCTCCGGCCGCGGCTCCCTCTGGCTACAGGAGACCGTTGATGAATATGGATGCCCGCATTCGTGAGTTGAGTGAGCGTCACAAGCGCATCGAAGACGCAATCGCCTCTGAAATGAAGCACCCAACCGGAAATGACGCGCGTGTCCACGAACTCAAGCGACAGAAGCTCCGCCTGAAGGACCAGATCGCCCAGCTTCGAACCGGATAGCCGCTGCTTCGCGCCAGCTGCTCATAACACGCAGGAAACGATGAGTATTGACGCCGATCGGCCGAAACGGTCGAATTGGCTGTCTGTATCTCGGACGCAGTACGGCGCGAGCACGAAAGGCTAGGACGGTGGCACAGAACTGGAGCGACACGATGAAGGGCCTGTGGGATCAGGAGCGGCCCGTCTCACCCTCCATGGTCCGTACGTCCTTGACCTTCCTGGGCCTCCTGCTTGGCGCCCTGGCGGTTCTCAATGTGCTGGGCGGATTGGGCGATCTCTTCACGCTGCGCATCGGATCGGCGCTCGTGAAGTTCACCTCGGGCGTCGCCATACCACTGGCGATCTGGATCGGCCTGCGCCTGCTCGCGGACCTCGTCATCCTGCAGAACCAGGCTGTCGATCGTCTGTCCGCGATGCGCAACCCGCCAGACCCCGCACAAGCTGCCGGAAAGCCCGCCCCAAAGACGGCCAAGGCCGACGAACCTACCGGAGTTGACGAGGCGTGACGCTGCCGAACCGCCCGGCAGGGCCGCCTAGTCCTCGTCGCTGCCGCCCTTGAAGTTCGCGAACACTTCTTCGGCCGTAACTTCGCGACGGTTATCGTCTTCGTCGTCTGCGGTCTCGGCCGCAGGTTCGGGCTGAACCGGGGCAGGGGCCACCTTGCGAAGCGTGGGACCAGAAGGCCGCTCTGCCTTGGAGCCTTGCTCCTTGGCCCGCTTGGCCGCAGCCTTCGAAACAACCGCGTCGAGCTCGATCTGCGAACATAGACCCAGCGTGACCGGATCGACCGCCTTGAGATTGGCCGAGTTCCAGTGGGTGCGCGAGCGCACGCTCTCGATCGTCGACTTTGTCGTCCCGATCAGCTTGGAGATCTGCGCGTCCGTGACTTCCGGGTGATTGCGTACGAACCACGCGATAGCATCCGGGCGATCCTTGCGGCGCGAAACCGGGGTGAACCGGGCGCCCTTGCGCTTGGGCTGGGGCACCGTCGCGTGCTTGGGCGCGGGCAGCTTGAGGCGGTACGAGGAATCGCCTTCGCCCTTCTGGATTTCCTCGCGCGTCAGCTCGCCGGACGCCACCGGGTCCGCCCCGCGCATGTTCTCGGCGACATCGCCATCGGCAATGCCTTTGACTTCCAGAGGGTGCAGCTCGCAGAAATCCGCAATCTGGTCGAACGTCAGGCCCGTATTGTCGATCAGCCATACGGCTGTCGCTTTCGGCATGAGGATCTTCGCCATTTCGGTCTCCGATATGGAAAACCCGGCGCTGGGGCCGGGCTGTCCGTCTACCTGTAAGAAGGATTAGTCCTGTGCAAAGGACCATATAGGCGGGAAATTGCCGTTTGTGAATTCGTTGTGAACGTCACAGCCGACAAAAATCAGCTACTTCTCGGCGACTTTCAGGATGACCTTGCCGACGTGACCGCCAGAATCCATCCGCGCATGCGCGTCGTCTGCCTTTGAAATATCGAAGATTTCCTCGACCACGGGCCGGAAGGTCCCTTCAGCGATCATCGGCCAGACATGCTGGCGCACCTTGGCGGCGAGCGCGGCCTTGTAGGCGTCTGTCCGGATTCGCAGCGTCGAGCCGGTGACCGTCAGGCGCTTCATCATGATGCGGGAGATATCGGCATTCTCCAGCTTCGCGCCGTGTAGGAAGGCGATGTAGACCAGTCGCCCGAGGTCGTTGAGGATCGAGAGGTTCTTGGCGAAGTAGGGCGCGCCGACCATGTCGAGAACGACGTCCACGCCGCCGGCTTCGTTGAGGACCGCCTCGAAGTCCTCTTCCCGGTAGTTGATCCCGCGTTTTGCGCCCAGCTGCTCGCATTGGCGACACTTGTCGTCGGTGCCTGCGGTGACGAATACCGTCGCGCCCCATGCGGCCGCCAGCTGGATCGCGGTCGTGCCGATGCCGCTGGCGCCGCCATGAACCAAGAGTCGCTCGCCCGGTTGCAGCCGGCCAATGTCGAAGACGTTGTTCCACACCGTGAAGACGGTCTCGGGAAGGCCAGCGGCTTCTTCCATCGTCAGCGGCTCAGGGACGGGCAGGACCGAGCCCTTGTGGGCGATCGCGTATTCGGCGTAGCCGCCGCCAGGCACAAGCGCGATCACCGGATCGCCGATCTTGAAACCTGCGTCCGCCGCGCCATCGCCGAGCGCATCCACCCAGCCCGACACCTCAAGCCCCAGGGTTTCCGGAGCGCCCGGAGGCGGCGGATACTTGCCGGCGCGTTGGATCATATCGGGCCGGTTGACGCCTGCCGCCGCCACGCGAATGAGAATCTGCTCCGGCCCGGCTTCCGGCCGGGGCAGGTCGTGCAACCCCAGCGGCTGGCCAACGACACACGAGACGGCTCGCATTGTAGCGTTCGACATTTGGCGACTCCTTGCCAAGTATGGTCTTCTGTAGCCCGCCTTCTTTGGTGGCTAGCGATGCGTCCGGTCAAGGCGGTAGGCTCGCAAACTACGGGAGTCCGGTGACGACGCAGCGCGAAGCCTGCCAGACGGGTCAGCCTGTTCACCAATAGAGGGGGTCACGCTCGCGTTGGACACGAGCAGCAGACGAGAGGATATGATGATGGACGAGGAAGCCCTGCCGAAGAAGAAGCGCCTGCTGGAGGACATGTCGATCGAGGAGCTGACGGAACGCATCGCCTCGCTAACGGAAGAAATCGAGGCCTGCCGAGCCGCAATCGCGAAGAAGGAGGCGTCGCGGAAGGCTGCGGAGGCCGCGTTCTTCAAGAGCTGACCCGGCCTGTATTTGACTGGCGCGGGACTTGCTCAACTATCGGGCGCCTGAAAGGTTGGGTTCGCGGCGTGGGATGTAATTGTCTTTCAATCTCCAGGGTTGACCCTGTCGCTCTGACACAACCGAGTATCCGTATGCGTGACGCACTTTCCACATCGAAACCTTCATCCGGCGACTGGAGGGCGCGTGTGGACGAATTTGCAGGCTCAGAAGTCTTCGACCGCCTGTTCAAGGATGGCATGGGGCTGGTGGAGGTCGCTGCAGCCTATCTCGATGGCCCCGGCCGCGAGGAGAGCCGCAAGCTCGATCGCGAACTGGCGTTGGTCTATGCAGCGGAAAGCATGGAAGTCACGACCCGGCTGATGCAGTCGGCCTCATGGCTCGTCGTCCAGCGCGCCGTACGCGAGAAGGACATGACCGCGGAAGAGGCGGGCGACGAGAAATATCGCATCGCGCCGATCGAAGAGATTCACCCGGTTGATCGCAAGGCGCTGCCTGCGCGGCTCTGTGACCTGATCGACCAGTCGCGCGCACTCTACGAGCGCGTGTGGCGGCTGGATGACGCTCTCTATTCGAGCGAAACCAAGCCGACGGAAAATCTGGTGATGAAGCAGATCGACCGGCTGCGGAATGCAGCAGAAGGCGGGGCGTTCGACCCTCTCGCGATCTGGCGCGAGAAGTAGAGCCTACTTCATAAAGCCCTTGAACTTGTCCTTGAAGCGGGACACCCGGCCGCCGCGATCCATCAGGTTGCGGTCGTTGCCGGTCCACGCCGGATGCGTCTTGGGATCAATATCCAGCGCCAGCGTGTCGCCCTCTGACCCGTAGGTCGAGCGCGTCTGGTAAGTCGATCCATCCGTCATCGTGACGTTGATGAAGTGATAATCGGGATGGCCGTCTTTTTTCATCGTACAAAGCTCCCGGGCGGCGCACGCTTTCCTTGGCGCGGTGAGGCCCAGCTGGAAATTGGAAGCGCGGCTCTTACCTGAAAGCCCGGGATCATGCAAGGCTGCCGCGGTTAATGGTCGGTCTGCGTGGATTCGCGGCGGGAGAGACGATCCAGATGAGCGAAAACACCGCCGAATACGATCGCGCGGCCAATCAGCAGGAATGGGGCGGGGGAAGTCCGGATCGACCGCGCGGCAGGTCTTTGCGGCCGCTCGTCGGCCTGATGCCGTACGTGAAGCGCCATAGCCTGATTGTGTCGCTGGCGGCCTTCTTCCTCTTGCTGTCTTCCCTGTTGAACGTCGGGATCAGCTTGCCGCTTCGGCAGATCGACACGATCGATTTCGACAATGTCAGCGCCAGCGACATCAACTCGATCGGCATCGCCTTCGTGGCGATCGCAATCGTCTGGGGCGTCTCATCCGCGATCCGGTTCTACTTCTTTTCGCGCTTCGGCGAGCGGCTGTCGGCCGACATTCGCTCGGACGTCTATGCCCACCTTCTCGGCTTGTCCCCGGCCTATTTCGCCCGGCTGCGGACAGGGGAGGCGGTTTCCCGGCTGACCGCTGATGTGACGCTGCTCGACACGTTCTTCGGGTCGACCTTCTCGATGGCGATGCGCTCGATCGTGACCTCGATCTTCGCGCTGGGCTGGATGATGCTGGTCAGCTGGAAGCTGACCTTGATGCTCTTCGTGGTCACGCCGTTCATCGTGCTGCCCGTCATCGCGATCGGCCGCCGCGTCCGCAAGCTGTCGGTCGCAGCGCAGGACCGGATCGCCGACGCGGCGTCTGAGGCGACGGAAACGCTGGACGCCGTGGACCTCGTCCAAGCCTATGGCATGGAGACCGAGCGGGAACACCGCTTCCGCGACGCGGTGGAACGTAGCTTCCAGGCGGCCCTGAAACGGATCAATGCACGCTCACTGCTCACCGGCGTGATCATCGTTCTGATGTTTGGCGGGCTCTCTGGCGTGATCTGGATCGGCGCTCTGGCTGTGCTCGGCGGGGAAATCCTGCTGGGCGAGTTCATCCAGTTCGTGTTCCTCGCCATGATCGGCGTCGGCGGATTTGCGACGGTGGCGGAAGTGATGGGCGACGCCATGCGCGCCTCTGGCGCAGCGCAACGCATCACCGAGATACTGGAAGAGAGGCCTGACATTGCGGCGCCAGCCTCACCCGTCTCGCTCCCCGCGAAGTCTGAGGGCAGGGTGACGCTCGAGAACGTCACCTTCGCCTATCCTGGTGCGGAAGCGCCGATCATCTCTGGCGTTTCGATTGAAGCGAAGCCCGGCGAACTCGTGGCGCTGGTCGGGCCCTCGGGTGCAGGAAAGTCCACGATCTTCCGCCTGCTATTGAGGTTCTTCGACCCGCAGACCGGCTCCATCAGGCTGGACGGTATCGATGCGCGCGAAGTCGACCCTGCGGAGTGGCGCTCCCGCTTTTCCTATGTGCCGCAGGATGCGCCCGTGTTCTCGGGCGACGCTGCAGGCAACGTCAGGTTCGGACGAATGGCGGCCGGCGAGGAAGAGGTTCGCGCCGCGCTCGAGCGGGCCGAGGCGTGGGGCTTCCTCGAAGGGCGCGGGGGGCTGATGGCGGAAGTGGGCTCAAAGGGAAAGCAGCTCTCCGGCGGCGAACGCCAGCGCATCGCCATTGCCCGTGCGCTGGTTCGCGGCGCGCCAGTCATGCTGCTGGATGAGGCGACCTCGGCCCTCGATGCGGCCAATGAGCGGCTGGTCCAGAAAGCGCTCGAACACGCCGCCCAAGGGCGCACCAGCTTCGTGATCGCACACCGGCTGGCCACCGTGCGCAAGGCGGACAGGATCGTGGTGATGGACAAGGGCAGGGTCGTGGAAGAGGGCGACCACGACAGTCTGGTTCGCGCTTCGGGCCTGTATGCAGAGCTGGCGGAGCTCCAGTTCACCAGCGGCTAGGGGAGAACGATGATCAAACCATGTCTCGCACTGGCGCCGGCCCTGTTCGCGGCGGCGTGCGCCAGCGCCGATCAGGCGGCCGGGGCACAATCGCTTCCCGATCCGCTGGCCGCCGGCTGGGAGGGCCAAAGCGTATGCGAGCAGCTGCAGGACAATGAGTTCATCCGGGTGATGCGTTGCACCTTTCCGCCAGGCGTTGGACACGAGCTGCACTATCACGCGCCGCATGTCGGCTATGCCGTGAAGGGTGGGACGGCGCGGATACGCGATGCGGACGGCGAACGCGAGGCGACGACGCCCGACGGGTTCTCATGGTGGACGCCAGAACATTCCGTCCACGAGAACCAGAATATCGGCGATGACACGTCCGTTTATCTGATCATCGAACCGAAGGCCGCCGCCCGGACGCCTTAACGCTCAGGCGGGCTGCCACAGCTGGATCGGATTGCCCTCAGGATCCTTGCACGTGGCGAAGCGCCCGTTGGGATAGACCTCGGTCTCGATGTCGACCTCGGTCCCGGCCGCGCGCAACTGCGCCGCCATCGCTTCGAGATCGCGGACGCGGAAATTGATCATCCACTGCTTGGATTCGTCGCCGAACATCGCGGTGTTCTGCGGAAACGGCGCGAAGACCGTTGCGCCTGCGTCAGTCGTCCACGGCGGCGTGTCGTAATCCTTGGGAACAGGATCGATCCCGAGGTTCTCGGCGTACCAGCGCCCCAACGCCTCAGGATCCTTGGACCGGAAGAAAAAGCCGCCGATGCCTGTTACTTTTTCCATGTCGATCACCTTCGCCCCGCGAGGAACTTTAGCGGGTGATCCCGGCTTGGCAATGCAGCCGGCTTCAGCGGGCTATCTGCGTGCGCCCGGCGGACGCGTCGGCACCTTGCCTTCGATACGCTCAGCCAGTTTCGTCGCGATCGACGGGTTGCCGGCGACGAGATGGCCAGTCTCGGGTCTGGCGCCTCCGAGGCCGAGTACCGTGCCGCCTGCCTCCCGGACAAGAACGATCCCCGCGGCCACGTCCCACGCAGACAGTTTGCGCTCCCAGAACGCGTCGAAGCGGCCGGACGCCACCCATGCGAGATCAAGCGCGGCGGAGCCGAACCGCCGTATCGCCGCCACTTCGTGACGAACCCTCACCATCTCGTCGAGGAATTGCTCGAACCCGTCGACGCCGAGCTGCGGAATGCCGGTGACCACGACACAGTCCGACAGCCTCCGGCGCGCCGCCACCTTCAATCGACGGTTCTCGATCCATGCGCCTTCGCCGGTTTCCGCCCAGAAGATCTCGTTGCGCATCGGGTCGAAAACGACGCCGGCGCGCAACTCGCCCTCGCGTTCAAGCGCGATCGAGATCGCGAAGTGCGGCACCGAGTGCAGGAAGTTCAGCGTTCCGTCGAGCGGATCGATGATGAAACGGTGGGTCTTGTCGGACCCCTCGATGCTGCCGCCTTCCTCCATCAGGAAGCCGTAGCCGGGACGCTTCTTCTCGAGGAAGTCATGGATAATCTGTTCGGCTTTCTTGTCGGCGGCCGACACGAAGTCAGCTGGGCCCTTGCGCGACACCTGCAGGTTTTCGATCTCGCCGAAGTCGCGCACCAGCCGCCGGCCTGCAGCACGGGCTGCGTCGATCATCACAGATACGGTGGGGGAGGGCCGTGTCATCGTCTACCTGAAGTCTGGTGCGGAAGGGCCGGTTAGGCGCAGCAGCGTTCCCGGTCAAGCTGCGGGCTCAATCGCCGGCAGCTTCGGCGACCCGGTCAAAAATCTCGTTGAATGCCTGTACGGCGCCTCGCGGCCCGTCCGGATGCGCCCAGACGCCGCCGGAAACCGCCAGGAAATCGGCGCCAGCCCGAACCAGCGGTTCGGCATTGTTTACCGTAATGCCGCCAATCGCGACGCAGGGTATCTCCATCGTCTCCTGCCACCATTCCAGCAGCTCCGGCTCGGCGCGGTGCACGACATCCTTGGTCTGCGTTTGATTGAAGGCGCCGAACGCGACATAGTCGGCGCCGGCTTCACCTGCCTGCATGGCGAGGTGCCGGGAGTTATGGCAGGTGACGCCGACGATCGCATCGGGCCCGACCAGCCGCCGTGCCTCAGCGTACGGCGCATCTCCCTGACCAATGTGGACGCCGTCCGCGCCCAGCGATGCAGCAAGGTCAGGCCGGTCATTGATGAGGACCGCGACATCGTTCTGCTGGCACAGCGGGATCAGTCGTTGCGCAAGCGCGCGGATCACGTCGTCTGTCGGGGGTGATCCCTCAGCGTTCTTCAGACGAACCTGCAGACAGGCGACATCGCCGCCATCTAGCGCTTCGGCCGCCTGCACCAGAAACTTCTCGATGTCGGCGACGCTCGGCGGCGTGATCAGATACAGCCGGCAGCGATGGCTCTGGTTCTTTGGCATGTCTGGCTAGTCGCCTGAGTGCGATCGGGCGTCAAGCGACCCAGCCTTGGCTGAAATCGTCTGACGCCCAGATGGCGGTGCAGCACAAGCCGCGTTCGCGACCTGACGTATTGGCGAACGCGGCGCTGCTAACCGGCGCGCGAGGCCTGGAAAATGCTGTCGATGGTCGCCGCCAGAGTCGCGTTGAATTCGTCGTCAGACTGCCGGGCTGACAATCCCTCGGTGAGGGCGCGGGAGAAACTCGCGATAACGCCGGTGTTGCGCGACAGGCGATCGTTGGCTTCCTCGCGGGAGTACCCGCCGGACAGGGCGACAACACGCATGCAGCGCGGATGATCCACCAACGGCTTGTAGTGATTTGCCGTTTCCGGGAGCGTCAGCTTGAGCATGACCTGCTTGTCAGCGGGCAGGGCGTCCAGCTGCTTCGCGATCGCCGCCAGCAGCAGGTCTTCCGCCTGCGCCTTGTCGCTGATCGAGATCGTGACCTCGGGCTCGATGATCGGCACCAGGCCATGACCGAGGATCTGATTGCCGACCTCGAACTGCTGGTCGACGACCGCGTTGACGCCGTCCCTGTCTGCAGCGTCAATCACCGAGCGCATCTTGGTGCCGAAGACGCCTTTGGCGACGGCGCGCTCCAGCAGGGCGTCGAGTTCTGGCATCGGCTTCATGACCTTCACGCCATTCGCCGAATCCGCCAGACCCTTGTCGACCTTCAGGAACGGGACGACGCCGCGCTTCTCCCAGAGGTAGGCGGCGGTCGGCACGCCATCGATCTCGCCGTCCATCGTCCGCTCGAACAGGATGGCGCCCATGACCTTGTCGCCGCTGAACGCCGGCGACTTGATGATCCGCGCGCGCATCTCGTGGATCAGCGCGAACATCTCGTCATCATTCGAGAATGCGCCTCTTCGATCCCGTAGAGTTTCAGCGCCTTGGGCGTCGAGCCGCCGGACTGGTCCAGCGCTGCAATGAAGCCATCCTTCTGGGCCGCCTGTTGCGTCATCTGAGGATTGGTCATCTGTTCTTTCCTGTATCCGTACTTGCAATCAAACTGGGTTAGTTGGTCTTCAGGGCTTCCACGCCGGGCAGCTCCTTGCCTTCCATCCACTCAAGGAAGGCGCCGCCTGCGGTCGACACGAAGGTGAACTGGTCTTTGACGCCAGCGTGGTTCAGTGCAGAGACTGTGTCGCCGCCGCCTGCGACGGCGGTGAGGGCGCCGCTCTGCGCAAGGCGCGCGGCTTCCTGAGCGGCTTCAACCGTGCCCTTGTCGAATGGCGGGATCTCGAACACGCCGAGCGGGCCGTTCCAGATCAGCGTCTTCGAGTTCGCCATGGCGCGCTTGAGGCGCGCGACGGTTTCCGGGCCGGCATCCAAGATGCGTTCGTGGTCGTCGACAGCGCCCAGCGTTCGCACGCGCGTCGGTACGCCAGCGGCCATCTGTTCGGCCACCACGATGTCGAGCGGCAGGAACAGCTTGCAGTTATTCTGCCCGGCCAGCTTGATGATCTCGCGCGCAGTGTCGGCGAGGTCCTTCTCGCAATACGAAGCGCCGACCTCGTGGCCCTGGGCGTAAAGGAACGTGTTCGCCATGCCGCCGCCGATCGCCAGCTTGTCCAGCTTGGTGACGAGATTCTTCAGGAGGTCGAGCTTGGTGGAAACCTTCGAGCCGCCGACGATGCCCAGCACCGGCCGTTGCGGATTGCCAAGCGCTGCATCCAGCGCCTCAAGCTCGCGTTGCATGTTGACGCCGGCGTAGGCGGGCAGGGCGCGCGCCAGGCCCTCAGTCGAGGCGTGCGCCCGGTGAGCCGCGGAGAACGCGTCGTTGACGTAGATGTCGCCAAGCTTGGCGAGTTCTTCGGCGAAGGCCGGATCGTTCTGCTCTTCACCGGCGTAATACCGGATGTTCTCCAGCATGCCGACGTCGCCATCGTTCAAGGATGCGATCATTGCAGCGGCAGGTTCGCCGACCGCGTCATCCGCAAACGCGACGGGCTTGCCAAGCAGGGCGGCGAGCGGTTCGACGACTGGCCGCAGGCTCATTTCCGGAACCCGCTTGCCCTTCGGCCGATCGAAATGCGCGATCAGGACTGTCTTGGCCCCTGCAGAGGAAAGCGCCTCGATTGTCGGGAGCGCAGCCTTCAACCGTGTGTCATCGCTGACTTTCCCGCCGTCCATCGGAACGTTGAAGTCGACGCGGACCAGCGCGGTCTTTCCGGCCAGATCCTGTCCCTCAAGTGTGCGGAAACTCATGAAGCTGCTACTCGTCAGATCGTGAAATGTGAAAGGGCCCGCAATTGCGGGCCCTCCTGGACTCTAGATAAGTTTGGCCATCGCGATCGCGGTGTCGGACATGCGCGTGGAGAAGCCCCACTCGTTGTCATACCGACAGGATCGAGACCAGCGTGCCGTCCATCACCTTCGTCTGGTCCATGTGGAAGATCGACGAGTGCGGGTTGTGGTTGAAGTCGGTCGAGACGTTCTTGAGGTCGGTATAGCCAAGAATGCCCTTCATCGGGCCGTCGGCCGCCGCCTTGATCGCTTCGTTGATTTCCTCGACCGATGTGGCGCGCTTGGCGATGAACTTCAGGTCGACGACGGAAACGTTCGGGGTCGGCACGCGCATGGCGAAGCCGTCAAGCTTGCCATTGAGCTCCGGCAGCACGAGGCCGACAGCCTTGGCGGCGCCGGTGGAAGTGGGGATCATCGACAGGGCGGCGGCGCGGCCCCGATAGAGATCCTTGTGCATCGTATCCAAGGTCGGCTGGTCGCCGGTGTAGGAGTGAATGGTCGTCATCATGCCTTTTTCAATGCCGATGGCGTCGTGCAGCACCTTGGCGACCGGCGACAGGCAGTTCGTGGTGCAGGAAGCATTGGAGACGACCGTGTCTTTGGCCGTCAGCGTGTCGTGGTTGACGCCGTAGACGATCGTCTTGTCGGCTCCGGTGGCCGGGGCGGACACCAGCACACGCTTGGCGCCTGCCGTGAGGTGAGCCGAGGCTTTTTCCTTGTCGGTGAAGATGCCGGTGCATTCCATCGCGACATCGACGCCATTCTCGCCGTGCGGGAGTTCAGCCGGGTTACGGATCGCGGTAACCTTGAAGGACTGGCCGCCAACCTTGATCGTGTCGCCTTCGACCTCAACTTCCATGGGGAGCGTGCCGTGCACGCTGTCGAACTTGAGAAGGTGAGCATTCGTCTCGACCGGGCCGAGATCGTTGATGGACACAACCTCAATGTCCTTGCGGCCGTGTTCCAGAATGGAGCGAAGGACATTCCGTCCGATCCGACCGAAACCGTTGATTGCGACGCGCACAGCCATTGAAGTGTCCTCTGGTGCTGAAATTTGGGTTCTCGTGTGCAGAATCGGGGCCGTTCGCCCCGGAATTCAGGGCGTCATAGGTCCATTTATTCCAAAAGTGGAGGGAGACGGCTGGAAAAGTGAGACGAGACGGACCCAACCGCCTCAGATCAGCGACTTGACCTTCGCGGCAACGGCCTCCGGCGAGATGCCGAAATGCTCAAACAGCGCCTTGGCCGGGGCTGATGCACCGAAGCTGTCCATTCCGACGAACCCGCCTTCCGGCCCGATCCAGCGGTCCCAGCCCTGACGCACGCCTGCCTCGACAGCGACCTTCGGCAGGTCACCGAGCACCTCAGCCCGATAGACGTCTGGCTGGGCTGCAAAGCGCTCGAACGACGGCATCGAGACCACACGAACGCCAATGCCGTCCGCCTCAAGCGCAGTCTGCGCCTTGATCGCCACTTCCACTTCGGACCCGCTCGCGAGAATGACCGCCTTCGCGGGAGATTTCGCCTCGGACACGACATATCCGCCTTTGGCGCACAGATTTTCACTGACATGGCTGCCGCGGACAGGTCCGACATTCTGCCGCGTCAGCACCATGACGCTTGGGCCGTCTGACGATTGCAGCGCCAGCTCCCAGCATTCGGCCGTCTCAACGCCGTCGGCCGGGCGGAAGACGTTGAGGCCCGGGATCGTACGCAGCGAGGCGACATGCTCGACCGGCTGGTGAGTGGGGCCATCTTCCCCAACGCCGATGGAATCGTGCGTCATCACGTGGATCACGCGCAGCCCCATCAGTGCGCCAAGCCGGATCGCCGGCCGCGAGTAGTCGGAGAAGACCAGGAACGTGCCGGAATAGGGGATGATCCCGCCATGCAGCGCCATGCCGTTCATCATCGCGGCCATCGCGTGTTCGCGCACGCCGTAGTGGATATAGCGGCCGCCAAACGCCTCCGGCGTCAGCGGAGACAGCGATTTGGTCTTAGTATTGTTAGAACCGGAAAGGTCTGCCGATCCGCCAACCATCTCGGGGATCAGCGCTGTGAGCGGCTCAAGCGCGGCGCCTGACCAGGCGCGCGTCGCTTTCGCTTCGCCGCCTTCGGCGACCTTTTTCTTGTGGTCGGCTACAGCTCTGGCCACGCCATCGGGCAGTTCGCCGGCAACCGCCGCCTTGAATGCCGACGCCTGGTCCGAGCCGGAAAGCCGTGCTTCCCATTCGGTGCGCGCTGGCCGGGACCGCTCTCCAGCCTTTCGCCAGGTTTTGAGGATGTCTCCAGGAACTTCGAAGGGCTGGTGGGGCCAGCCAATGTTTTCGCGGATTCCTGCGATTTCCTCGGCGCCATAAGGGCCGCCGTGGGCAGGGCCTGTGCCGGCGAGCTTGGGCGCGCCGTATCCGATGATCGTCTTGCACGCGATCATGACAGGCCGGTCGCTGGACTTCGCGTCGGCGAGCGCCTTGCGGATGTCATCCGGATTGTGCCCGTCCACCCGCGACACGCGCCAACCCGAGGCTTCGAAGCGCTTCAGCTGGTCGGTGCTGTCCGCAAGATCGGTCGAGCCGTCGATGGTGACAGCGTTGTCGTCGAACAGGACGATCAGTTTGTTCAGCTTCAGGTGCCCGGCGAGCGTGATTGCTTCCTGCGATATGCCTTCCATGAGGCAGCCGTCACCGGCGATCACCCATGTGTGGTGATCGACCAGCTCGTCGCCAAACCGGGCATTGAGATGCCGCTCGGCCAGGGCCATGCCGACCGCGTTCGCCAGGCCCTGTCCCAGCGGTCCGGTGGTTGTCTCCACCCCCTGTGTGTGACCGTATTCCGGGTGTCCGGGCGTCTTCGAGCCCAGCTGCCGGAAGTTCCGGATCTCATCCACGCTGACGTCAGAATAGCCGGTCAGGTGCAGCAGGGCGTACAGAAGCATCGAACCGTGCCCGGCGGACAACACGAACCGGTCACGGTCGGCCCAGTCCGGGGCTGCAGCGTCGAACTTGAGGATTTCACCGAACAGGACCGTCGCGACATCGGCCATGCCGAGGGGAAGGCCGACATGCCCGCTCTTCGCCTTCTCGACAGCGTCCATGGACAGCGCGCGGATGGCGTTGGCGAGATCGGAGTGTGAAGGCATGCCGAGGGCCTCTTGAGCGGAGAATCGGCCAAGTGGTTAGTCATTCCGCGCCAGCTTGCAAGGCGCATGAGGCCGCTTTTGGGAGATTGCGCCGACATGCGCCTTGCCACAGACTGTGGATCGAATGAGCGAGATTGACCCTTCCGGCCCTGATCTGCAGGCGGCGGCTGACCGGCTGGCCACGGCGATCGAACGCCTGGAAGTGCGGATCGACGGCCTTTTCGAGCAGCTTGAAACCGGCGGGGCCGCTTCAGGGGAGGCGGCGGCGCTCAAGATGGACCGGGCGCGCCTGGCGCGGGACCTCGACGCTTCGCGCGCCCGCGAACGCGAGCTGCAGCGGCTAGCGGATGAAGCGTCCGAAGCGTTGGGCGCAGCAATCAGTGAAGTGCGCGATGCGCTTGGTAAGGTATAGTCCAACCAGATAGACGATCGGGAGGAGCACATGGCGAAGGCTGAGCTGACCGTAAACGGTCGCAGGTACGCGCTGGCCTGCGCGCCGGGACAGGAGGAGCGACTGAGCGAACTGGGCGAGCAGTTTGATCGCCGTGTCAGCGAACTGGTCGACGCCTTTGGCGACATCGGCCCTGAGCGATTGTTTCTGGCCGCCGGGATTTCGCTGCTCGATGAGCTTGAAAGTACAGACGCTGCAGCCGGCGGCAACGCGCTGGACGCGCGGATAGAGACCCTGGAACGCAAGGCGGCGACCGCCCTGATGGAGGCGGCGACGAGAATCGAAGCCATCTCGCGCCGTGTCGACGAAGCAAGTTGAATGCGATGGCGGCGAACGACGTCCGGAATATGTCATGGGGAGTGGTGCCGCCTAGGTGACTTGAACACCTGACCCCCGCATTACGAATGCGATGCTCTACCAGCTGAGCTAAGGCGGCCTGACTTGTGCGTCAGAGGAGGGCGCTATACCGCAACTGGACCGCAAAGCGCAAGCCGCGCGGACCAGCCGGTTCAATCCTCCGGCGCATAGTCGGGCGCCGGCGGCTTGTAGGACCGCAGCAGCGATTCTGCCTCATCGGAATCAGTCTTGCGGCCCCGGCTTCCGGGGCTTTTTTTCTTCTGTGGCGGCGTTGCATCTGTCTCGCGCGGCGCCGGCAGGGCGACGCGGGCCAGGGCCCCCAATTCGCGGCCATAGGACTCGTAGCGCGGATGGATTAGCTGCGCGGCGTCGCCAAACGTGTAAACCAGCCGCGACCATTCCTCGACCGAGTAGTTGAAGGCGCGGCCATCAGGATCGAGGTCCGACCAGTCCGGCTCGCGCGGGGCCGATGCAGCCTGGTGCGCCCACCGGTGAGCGTCTTCGCGATCCCCACGCCCGCGCGCAACCGCCTCCATCAGCGAACAGAGCCGGGCGGACGGCGATTCCGTCACCAGCGGCAGCAACGCCTCATACGCTGAAGGCCAGTCGCCGTCGGCGATCGCGGCCTCCGCGATCAGGATACGGCTTTCGCGATGCTCGGGATTGAACTCTGCAAGCGTCCGCAATCGCCGAGCCCGGACGCGCTGGTCCTCGTTTGGTTTGAGGTCCGACCACAGGATCGTGAGGGCAGGGTGCGGACGGTTGCGCCATGCGGTCTCAAGCACCGACTGCGCCTTGGACGCCCGGCCCGCGTTCAGCGCCAGCCTGGCTGCGATGACTGCGGCGGGCGGGAAACCTGGCGCCGCCTTGAGCGCTTCTAGCGCAAGCCGCTCGGCTTCGGCCGCATCCGTCGAACGCTTCTGCGCGGCTTCGGCGGTCAACAGAACGGCGCGTCGCCGCCGGGATGCGTCCGACGTCAGGATCGCTCGCTTCTCGCCATCCGCCAGCGTTGCAAGCGCCCCATTCCAGTCAGCCGACTTGGTCTGGAACTCCAGCATCGAAAGGAATGGCCATGCGGCAGAAGACTTGAGCGCGGCGGCCGACTGGGCGTGAATGATCGCGGTGCGATGATCGCCACGTTTGACGGCAGCCGCGGCAAGGCCCCGTAGCCCTGCAAGTTCGCCGCCCTTTTCGCGTGCGAGGTCCGAGTAGGCGCGCTCCGCTTCAATCCAGTTCTCGTTCGCCTCGTGCGCACGGGCGCGCAGCAACATGGCGAGCTTTCGCGAACCGATACCGTCTTCACTGACCTCAAGCAGCCGCCCAGCCGCACGCGCCGCCGCCGCGGCGTCGCCGCCTTCGGCAGCGAGCAGCCCTTCGGCGATCGATTCCCGCGCTCGCTTGTTGCGCAGCTTCCTTGCCGTCCGTGAGATGCGGCCGGGCAGGTCCCAGATCCAGGCCAGCACCCACCACGCCAGAGCCATCACCGCGCCAAGCAGAACCGCGACCAGCGCGAGCGCGGCGCGCGATGTCGATCCTTCGAACCCCGGCCCCGTGAATGAGATCTCGTCAGGCGATTGCACCGCCCACAGAACAACGCCCATGGCGACGACGACAATGACGATCAGACCTGAAAACCGCGCCACGATCAGTTCCCGTTTTCACCGGCAGGCGAGAGCAGGCGCTCGTTGATTGACGCCAGCCGGTCATCCAGTTCCGCGCGGCGGTTGGCGTTCGTGAGCCAGCCGTTCATCGCCCCCGCAGCTTCACCCTCGAGCCTTTCAATAGTCTCAACGGCCTCGGCGACTTCCCCTCTGGAGAGCGCGGCGCGCGCGCTGGAGATGATCTGGAGCGTCGCTTCATCGGCGTCCGTACGCCGGACCGTCACGATCCCCGACATGGCGCCGCGCAGCCACCCCCAGCCGTCATTGACCTGACCGGCGGCGATCTGTTCCGCCCGGTCTGCAGCGCGAGAAAACTCTGTACGGAGCTGTTCCACGGTCGGCGCCCCGCGTCGCGCGATTTCCCTCATCGCTTCAACGTCCGGATCGTCGGGAAACAGGCCGGCAAGCGTCCGGTGCTGCTGGACGAAGGCGCCGCCCTTGTTGGCCGCAGCCTCGACAGCGGCGACAGCGCGGATGGCGCGCGATTCCTCGGCGGCGGCGATGATCGGCGCCCGGTCGGCTTCGGCCGATTCTGCAAGCGCGGTGACGGACTGGCGCACGGCGCCGATCTCGCTCTCCACGTCCTCGACGCTGGCGAACTGTTCGCGCATCGAGTTGAATTCCGCCTGTATCCGCTCAAGCCCCTGTTCAAGCGCAGCGATGGACGCCCGCCGTCTTTCTGATGCGGTGGACAGATCGACGCTCGCCTCGTCCAGCGCTTCGACGCGCTGCGTGAGATTGCGAAGGCTGCGTTGCATCTGTCGCGTGGTTTGCGGCGACGACGCTTCCTCGTTGATCGTCTCTTCCAGCGTGTCGATCCGGGCCAGCAGACGGCCAAGCGGCGTGTTGCTGGAGACGGCGGTCACATCGCCGCTTTCGCCTTCGCCGGTGAGCACCCCGATCTGGTCCATCGCCTCATTGAGTTCCTGACGCATTTCCTGGTCGCCCGACTGGAGGCTCGCCAGTTGATCGGCCTGTGCGTCGACGCGCGCACGCAATGCGACAAGCTCCTGCGAGACCTGATCAGCGCGCGCGACCAGGGCTTGCTGCTCCGTCGAAAGGGAGTTCACGTCCCGCGCCAATGGACCTGTTGACGATCCGGTCGTGCCGCCGGTCATCACCGTCGCGATACCCGCCCCCGCAAGCGCAGCGACCACCATGCCGCCGCCCAGCTCGACCCAGCCGACCTTGCGCCGCCTTGCAGCCTTCACGCCCCTGGCGTCCGTTGAGGTATTGCCCGCTGCGCCGGTTGGCTCGAACTCGGCTTCGATCGGTTCCGGTTCAGGGTTGTTCGGGTCGCTGCTCATGTTCCGCCTGGCGTCTGCTGCACTCGTGCCGACTAGTCTTCGATCTGCTCCGTCAGATCATAGTAGTCGGCATCTTAATGCCAGTAAAACCCCGCTAGGAACCTGACAGCAGGCGATCCATCGCATTCAACAGCTCGTCCTCAGTCGGACGCGCAGCCGTCTCGATCTCGGCATCCAGTCCGGCGAGTTCGTTACTGGTGTTTAAGGAAATGGTCGCGACCTTCAACGCCGGACTGTCGAGCTCGCGCGCAAGCCGCGCCAGCACGCGCGCGCCCTTCGGCGAATGGATCAGCACGCAGGCGACCGCATCAGGTTCTGTGAGGGCCTGCGCAAGGGCAGGGGGCGGCGTCTCCAGCTCGACCGACCGGTAGATCGGCAGGAAGGACGCATTCCAGCCGCTCCGTTGCAACTCGCCTGCAAGATCCCCCCGGCTTTCCTCATTGCCGGCATGAAGAAGGGCGGCCTCGGGCGGCAATTCCCGAAGCAACATGTCGGTGAGGTCTTCAATGGATCCGTCCGCCGAGCGCACGTCCTGATAGCCGCTGTCACGCGCTTCCGCCGCTGTGCGATCGCCTACGCACCAGACCGGCCCGTCACGCCATGCAGATATCTCGCGAAAGCGCCTGACGCCATTGAGGCTGGTAAACGCGAGCGCATCGAACGCCGGCGTTTCGGCGGCGATGGCCTCAATCGATATCAGCGGTTCAATGACCGGCTCGATCCCGCGATCCCGTAGCTTTGCCGCCGTCGCATCGGCGCGGCTGAGAACGCGTGACCAGAACACGATGCGTCATGGGGCCGACGCCCTTTGCGCCGCGATGTCTTCTGCGACGATGAGGCCGAGCTCCTCCGCGTCCCGTTCGCTCGGCCGGCGCGGTATCTGACCCATCGCCTGCCATCGCTTGGAGCCGTCGAGGGCAAGGACTTCGCCCTGCATCTCGGCGCCTTCAGCGGTCAGCCTGAAATAGGCGGCGAACGGCGTCCGGCACGATCCATCAAGCCTGCGCAGGAATGCCCGCTCGGCAGCGGCGGCCAACCGTGCGTCCGCATCATCAGCGGCGGCGCAGGCGGCATGCAGCCAGTCCGGTGCGTCCTTGCGAATGGTGGCCGCCACGATCCCCTGACCAGCGGCAGGGAGGACTTCATCGACGGACAGCACGCCGGCGGCGACCTCCATCTGGTCTAGGCGATTGAGCCCTGCCGCAGCCAGCAGTGTCGCGTCGGCGACCCCGTCTCTGAGCTTGCCGAGCCGCGTCTGCACATTCCCGCGGAACTCAACGATCTTCAGGTCCGGGCGCAGCGCCAGCAGCTGAGCGCGCCGTCGCACGCTGGAGGTGCCAACCACCGCGCCCTCCGGCAGATCGGCAATTCGCGGCGCGGGGCCGATCAGGCAGTCACGCGGGTCCTCCCTAGGAAGAAAGCAGGCCAGCGTGAGGTGCTTGTTCAGTTTGACCGTCACGTCCTTGAGGGAGTGGACGCCGATATCGATCAGCTCGTGCTTCTGCGCGCGGTCCAGTTCCTTGGTGAACAGGCCCTTGCCGCCAGCATCCTGAAGCGGGCGGTCCTGGATCCGGTCGCCCGTCGTTTTGAACGTTTTGATTTCAGCGACAATCATGTCGCCGGTGACCTGCGACAGCCGTTTTGCAAAGGCCTCCGCCTGTGCGACCGCCAGCGGAGATGCGCGCGAACCGATCACGACGGTATGCCGCGACTTGTCCGCTCGTTTTGGACGCTTCGATTTGGGCATCCGTAGTGCTCCGGCCAGCCGATTGAGGCGGGCGATTACCTTGCCAGCCAGCGCGAGCGGCCTACAAGCGGGGCCAACATGATGCAAGACACCCTGATGGTTTTGGGAATTGAGAGCAGCTGCGACGAGACTGCGGCCGCTGTCGTTCGCCTGTCAGGGGAGGGCGTTGAAGTCTTGTCGGACCGCGTCGCAAGCCAGATCGAAGAGCATGCGCTCTATGGCGGCGTCGTGCCGGAGATCGCGGCGCGCGCCCATGCCGACCGGATTGACGGGCTGATCACGCTCGCGCTTGAGGACGCAGGTCTGGACGTTGCCGAGCTCTCGGGCGTCGCGGCGACTGCGGGACCTGGCCTGATCGGGGGCGTGATGGTCGGCCTCTCAGCGGCCAAGGGCATCGCACTCGGGGCCGGGTTGCCCTTCGTGGCCGTCAATCATCTTGAGGGTCATGCGCTGTCGCCAAGGCTCTCCGGCGAGCTTCCGTTCCCGTACCTGCTGCTGCTGGTTTCCGGCGGCCATTGCCAGTTCATCGCGGTGAACGGGCTCGGCGATTACCAGCGCATGGGATCGACCATTGATGACGCCGCTGGCGAAGCCTTCGACAAGACGGCGAAACTGCTTGGCCTGCCGGCGCCTGGCGGCCCGGCGATCGAGCGGGAAGCGCGCACGGGAGACCCGACCGCCATTCGTTTCCCCCGGCCGCTGCTGGATCGCCCAGGTCTCGACATGTCGTTTTCAGGTCTGAAGACTGCGGTCCGTCGAGAGGTGCAGTCGCAGGACATGAACCCCCAGCGGCTGGCCGACGTATGCGCCAGCTTTCAACGCGCGGTTACGGATTGCCTCGTCGAGAAGTCGCGCCGCGCAATGCAGCTCTTCGCTGGCGGTGGTCCTGAGAATCTCGCGTTTGTGGTCGCAGGTGGTGTGGCGGCGAACGCCGTGCTGCGCGCGGAACTCGAAGCGGCGGCTGCTGAGCTGGGCTATGCCTTCCAGGCGCCGCCGCAGAAATGGTGCACCGACAACGCTGCGATGATCGCCCTCGCGGGCGCCGAGAGGCTCCGTGCCGGTCTCGCATCTCCCCTCGACGCCCCCGCACGCCCCCGCTGGCCGCTCGACGAGGAATCTGCTGCAGCCAATCCAGTCTATGGCGCGGGGCTGAAGGGGGCGAAGGCCTGAACGAACCTCGGGCTTGTCAGGCCGTCAGTCGAGCACGCGCGTGACCGAATATGCGCCCCCAAGTTCGTACGCGAAATAGCCGGTGGCCTCGTCGTTGGGATATTCCTCAACGAGGAGATCGAGGACTTCGATCGGGATGGTCTCGCCGTGACAGACCAGGCACGGTTCGGTCATCATGATCGGGCGGATCCAGCGGAAGATCCGCTGTCCGGAATCATCGATGGTCACTTCAGCAAATTCCAGCAGGGCAGGGTCGAGACCCGCATCGATCGAGAACGCGAACGCTTCAAGCTGGTCGAACTCCCAGTCATCGGCTGTATTCTGACGATTGCGGACACGTAGCCCGGTGCGTCGCATCGCGATCTCGTGTTCACTCGCAACTTGCTGAACGAGTTCGGGAACTTCGCGTCGATATCGCAGGTACATCGCAGCTGCCGGCGTCTGCTCGAGTTGGCCAAGGACCTCGCGGTGAAGTCTCGACTCAACCTGCATCGCGGCCTGACGGGCCGCCTGAATGTCACGGGGATCGGGCGCTTCTTCAGGCGCAGCGCACGCGATCAGACATGAGAGGGTTGCGATCCAAACGGCGCTGCGTCTCAACGCGCCGTCACCGTGATGCGGAAACTGTCGACTGCCGGCTCGCTCTCGTCTTCCCAGGGACGCCGCTGCTCCAGGACAAGGTCTCCCGCGCCAGCCTGGAGCGCCTCGAATACCAACACCTCCCAATGGTTCCCGCCGGTGTAGCCCGGCAGGTACTGGGCTGTGGACGTCGCGCCGCCGGCCTCGTCCACGAGCTTGAGGAAGGCCGGGAGGCCAGTCAGCGCCCATTCATATCCTGCTGTCGGCACGCCGACGAGCGAGACCGAGAACCGCTCGCCTGCGGCAATGTCGAGAGTTGAGCCGGCATCGGCGCTGCGCAGATCGCGCACAACATCCGGCGCACCCGGCGGCGGTACGGCGCGACTCACGCCCTCGCACTCCACCGCTGAGCCGCTGCGAACAAGCCGGGCGTCGCCGGGGCCGACGACGAGCGACATGTCTGCGTTCGTATATGTTTCGAATTCGGCGCGCTCCGACAGCGCCCAGTCGTTGAGGTCTTCTCCCAGAAGGACGCTTGCGCTTGCCGGCTGGTGATTGAAGCGAACCTGAAGCACAGTTCCATCCGTGCATTCGTAGACCGCTGCGCCGTCCAGCCGCGAGACTGCTTGCGCTTCATCCTCTGGCGCGACCGCTTCCATTCGATCACCCGCAGCGCAGGCCGCGAGCGCAGACAGGCAGGATACGATTGCAGCCGATCGTTGGATACGCATGCGACCCCTGTGAACAAAAATCGAACGACAGTCGCCAGAATGGCGCAGCGCCGATTTCATGTCGATGGAATCCGTTCAGCGAAGATTGCAGGTGCGTAGACGCGCCGAATCCGTTTAGTGCGCCATTGATGCCGACTTTGGATCAGATCTTTCAGGCAATCGCCGCGCTGGCCGCCGGGGGCGCCGCCGCCTCTGGCTGGAACGTCGGCGTCATCGGCGCAAACGTCCTGTACGATGGTCTGGACGCAGGACGCGCAGATCGGGTGTTGCGCAAGCTGATGGTGTCGTCGGCAACCTTTCAGGCTGTCCTCCTGGTCATCGCAGCCAGCTTCGCCATCCTGTCCCAATCCGTGGCCGCCTTCACGACGTCGATTCTCGCGGCGCTCGGGTTCTTCTCGAATGTGTGGACATTGTCGCCGCGCAAGGACAAGGCGTTGCCGGGAGCCAGACGTAAAAACTCCACCCGCAGGGTCGTCGCCGTGGCGCTGACCCTGATGATGACGAGTATTGCTTTCGCCGCGGCCGTTCTGGCCGTGATGGGCGTCTAGGCTGGCGCGACGCACGCAGTGTTGGCGTCGGATACGACCATCCTGAATTCTCGATCGGTACGAATGGGCCCGGGAATCCAGTCCCCCGCAAACCGCCGATTGTCATGCACGGCTTTTGACAGGCGGGCGAATTGGTCCGCCGACAGCTTGGATTCAAAAGACGTCACGAAGCAATCGCAGAGCTCGGTTCTTCCGCCGAACTTGTCCAGGCAGGCGTCTGTCATTTCGGTTTTGCCCGCGCTGGCGCCGCATCCCGAAAGACACGCAGTAGCGACGACGAGGGACGCAACTGCGGATACTCGGTGATCCATTGTCATTCTCCCTGTTGGTCCGGAATTATTGAATCGATCCGGTAGCAACAATGACGACAGGAGTGGCTTCTATTGTCAAATCCCCGTCAGGCATGAATGAAAGATTTGATCACGGCCTCCGGAGGGCCGTTTAGTAGGAGGAGGGGACGGTGGAGCCTGCGGTCAGCGCATTCGTGCAGGGGTTCCCGCACTTTCTGCTTCAGGGCGGTGTAACGCTCATTATGCTCATTCTGGGCGTGACGGTGCATGTGCTCATGACGCCGATGAAGGAGCTGAAGCTCATCCGCGAGGGCAACGCCTCGGCGGGAGTCGGGCTGGCCGGCATCGTGATGGGTCTGGCGATCCCGATGTCCGCCTGCCTCGCTTCGTCGACCTCGATCTACGATCTTGTTATATGGGGCGTCGTCGCCATCTTGTTGCAGATGATCGCGTTTCGCGTCGCCGACCTGATCCTGAGGGACCTCCCCGGCCGTATAGAGAAAGATGAAATGGGCGCGGCGATTGTCCTTGTTTCGGTGAAGCTCGCCGCGGCCCTCGTCATGGCGGCCGCACTCTGGGCGCCGTTTATCGTGGGGGTGTAGCGCGCGGATGCGCAAGGACGTGAACCTCTGATGCGCATACCCGACTGGCTCGTCTATTCCCTTGTTCTCGCCGTCATCGTGTTCACGCTCTTTGTCAGCGAGAACACGAGAGACGAGATCGCTGCGCCGGAAACGACCTACGGCGAAGTCATCATCCCCGCGCCGTCTGATGCGCCGTCCGGTCCGCCGCTTCCGGAAACCAATCCGTTTGACGAACGCATCCTCGTGCAGGTCGGCGAGGTCGAAGACGGGATCGGAACGGCGTTCGCCATCAACGAAGCTGGCCTGTGGCTCACGGCCCGGCACGTCGTCGATGGCTGCTCCGAGGTTGGTCTGGCGATCGGCAATGGCCGGATGGTCCCGGTAGAGGAAGTGGTCCGTTCGCCGGATTCAGATCTCGCGATCCTCTATACCGACCGTGCGCCGCGTACGCTGGGTGTCGATTTCAACAAGCAGATGCGTGTCGGCGAGGCCGGCTATCACGTCGGATTCCCGCAGGGCAATTCCGGCGAGGTCTCCTCGCGCCTCCTGGCGAGGAGCCGGCTGGTGACGCGCGGTCGCTACTCTCTGGAGGAGGGCGTTCTGGCGTGGGCCGAAACCGCGCGGACGACAAACGTACGCGGAACGCTCGCGGGCATGAGCGGCGGACCGGTCTTTGACGCCGACGGATCCGTCGTCGGTGTGACGGTGGCTGAAAGCCCGCGCCGCGGGCGCATCTATACGGCGGCCCCAAGCTCCGTTATCCGGTTCCTGGATGAGCATTCCGCCGTCGCCGTCAGCGGCGACACGGTCCCGCTGTCGCCCGAAACATATGCCAGCGAGGCGAACCGGCTGCGCAGCGAGCGGGCGATCGTGAAAGTAATCTGTCGAGTGACCCCATGGTGAAGCCCGTATTTGCTGATCGACTGCTGAAGGCAACGCGGGAATACGGTCCGCTCTGCGTCGGCATCGATCCCCATGAAGATATGCTGCCGGCGCTGTTCGGACCGGTCGGCGCAGCCAGCATCACCCGCTGGGGGCAGGCGGTTGTCGAACAGTGCACCGGTCGCGTGGGCATCGTGAAGCCGCAGGCGGCTTTGTTCGAGCGGTGGGGATCCAAAGGCGTCGCAGCGCTGGAGAAGGTGTGCGAGGCCGCCACGAAAGCAGGCCTCATCGTGCTGCTGGATGCGAAGCGCGGCGATATCGGATCGACGGCTGCAGGATATGCGCGGGGCTATCTGTCGTCGTCCGCCTGCTGCAAGTGCGACGCCATTACGGTCAACCCGTATATGGGCGTCGAGACGATCGAACCGTTTGTCGAAGAGGCCGAGAAGGCGCGCAAGGGCGTCATCGTTCTCGCCCGCACGTCCAACCCTGGCGCCGCTGATTTCCAGGCGGCCACAAACGATGGCGAACCCGTCTTTCAGCGTGTCGCGCGCAGCCTCCAACCCCTCGCCGAACGGCTGATGTCGAAGGAAGGCAAATGGTCGGGCCTCATGCTGGTCGTGGGCGCCACGAGCCCCGACGAAGCGCGCAAGGTCCGCGAAGTGGCGCCGAAATCGCTGTTTCTTGTCCCTGGTTACGGAGCGCAAGGCGCAAGCGCCGGGGAAGCGATGAGCGGTTTTCGGCGGGGGCCCGGAGGCATGGAGGGCGGCGTGGTGAATGCGTCACGCTCCGTCACCTATCTGCCGGGCACAGACGAAGCCGAAACCGCCGACCAGTGGGATGAGGCGATCGCAAAGGCGATCAACGCTGCGCAAAACGATCTTCGCGCGGCGGCGGGCTACCCAGACGACGAGCCTTCGCAACGCTGAACAGTCTCCCGGCTGCCGTGGGGACAGGCTGACCGCCGGCGTGCACGTCGGGCAATGCCGGATCGCGGGCTGACATCCTCAATGCGCAACCCTATGCTGGCGGCAAACGGAGCTCCCCGGAGCTGCCGCCTACGGGAGGAAAGCATGAGAATTCAGTCGGTCGCAGTCGCGGCGCTTGGCGCCATCGCGCTTTCGGCTTGCACGGAGCAGGGCGCCGACACCGCGCCGCCCGCACTCGAACCGATCACCGCCGCGCAGGTCGACGGCGAGGCGATCGGCGCAGCTGACCAGCGGCCCGGCGTATGGCTCTCCCATGGACGAACCTATTCCGAACAGCGCTTCTCGCCGCTTGAGCAGGTCAACGCATCGAATATCTCGCAACTCGGCCTGACCTGGACCGAAGAGCTCGACACGATGCGGGGCATGGAATCGACGCCCATCGTCGTGGACGGCGTGATGTACGTGACTTCAGCATGGTCGGTCGTCTACGCGCTCGACGCCAGGACGGGCGAACGCCTCTGGAAGTTCGACCCCGAAGTGAACAAGGCGCGCGGCGTCTACGCTTGCTGCGATGTGGTGAACCGCGGCGTCGCCATCTGGAACGGAAAACTGTTCGTCGGAACGATCGATGGCCGCCTGATCGCGCTCGACGCCGCCTCCGGTGCGCCCGTCTGGGAAACCGTCACGGTCGACCAGTCCCGGCCCTACACCATCACCGGCGCGCCGCGCGTCGTGAAAGGCAAGGTCCTCATCGGCAATGGCGGCGCCGAACTCGGCGTGCGCGGCTACGTGACCGCATACGACGCCGAAACGGGCGAGCAGGCCTGGCGCTTCTTCACGACGCCCAATGCCGACAAGCAGCCTGATGGCGCAGCATCCGACGCGGTCTTCGCCGAGCTCGCCAACGAGACCTGGGATGACGAGGGCGCATGGCGCGATACCGGCGGCGGCGGCACGGCGTGGGACGCCATGGCGTATGATCCCGAACTCGACATCCTCTACATCGGCGTCGGCAACGGCACGCCATGGAACCGTCGCCTGCGTTCGCCGTCCGGCGGCGACAATCTGTTCCTGTCGTCCATTCTGGCGCTGAAGCCTGACACTGGTGAATACGTCTGGCACTACCAGACAACGCCGGGCGAAACCTGGGACTATACCGCAACCCAGCACATCATCCTCGCAGACCTCGAGATCGATGGCGCGACCCGCAAGGTCGCGATGCAGGCGCCCAAGAACGGCTTCTTCTACGTGCTCGACCGTGCGACCGGCGAACTGCTGTCAGGCGACATGTACCAGCCGGTCACCTGGGCGAGCGGCATCGACACGGCGACCGGGCGACCGATCGAAACGACGAACGCGCGCTACGACGCAGAGCCGCAGCTCACCTATCCCGGACCGCTGGGCAGCCATAACTGGCACCCGATGGCCTTCAGCCCCGATACGGGTCTCGTCTACATCCCTGCGCACACGCTGCCGGCCATCTACGCCGACGATGAAACCTTCACTTATCGGCCGGGCTTCTGGAACACCGGAACCAGCAGCCTGCCGGGCGCGCTGCCGGGCGACCGCGATGAACGCATGCAGGTCGTGAAAGACCTGAACATCAGCGGTCAGCTGGTGGCGTGGGACCCCGTCGCCAAGGCGCCGCGCTGGACGGTGGATTACCCATCGCCGTGGAATGGCGGCGTCCTCGCCACGGCGGGCAATCTCGTCTTCCAAGGCGGGATCGACGCCAAGTTCCGCGCCTACAACGCCGAAACCGGCGACACGGTCTGGGAATCGAGCGCGATGTACCCCGCGCTCTCTGGCCCGGTCTCCTACGAACTCGACGGTGAGCAGTATATCGCCGTCACCGCAGGGTGGGGCACGGTGCTTCCGCTGCTCGGCGATTTCGGCATCCCGGCGACAGGGCTGCAGGAGCGCGGCATGGTGCTCGTCTTCAAGCTCGGAGGCACAGCCGAGATCGAGGAATACGAGGCCTTCCCGATGGAGAACGTTCCTGCCGGCGACCAGTTCGGGAGCGAACAGGTCATCGCGCGCGGCAAGGAAGTCTACTACGCGAACTGCATGGTCTGCCACGGCGAGGCGGTGGTCTCGGGCGGCGTCATCCAGGACCTGCGCTGGGCCCAAGCGCCCGGCTCGAAGGAGGACTTCGCTGAGGTCGTCCTGAACGGCCGCTACGAATCCGCCGGGATGGTCAGCTTCGCAGACGTCATGACCGAGGATGATGCCGAGGCGGTTCGCGCCTATATCCTGCAACGGGCCCACGAAGACGCCGACCCACAATAGGAGCTTGCTTGAGCGATCTCGATATCAAACGCGAAGACGGTGAAACCGGCGGCCGCTATGTCGTGAACGTCGACGGCCACGAGGCCGAGATGACGTATTCGCGGGCGGGGAAGGGGCTGATCATCATCGACCACACCGGCGTGCCGGAAGCGCTGGGCGGGCAGGGCGTCGGCAAAGAGCTGGTGCTGAGAGCGATTGAGGACGCCCGGTCCGAGGGCCTCAGGATCATTCCGCTCTGTCCCTTCGCGAAGGCGCAGTTCGACAAGCACCCTGAATGGGCTGACGTGCTGAAGAGCTGACGCCCGACCCGAATGGAAAACGGCGGCTCATCGAGCCGCCGTTCTTCTGTCCGGCTGTCGAAGCCTATTTCGGGTTGCAGAACACCAGGAATTCCTGGGTCGCCATGTCGATATTGCTCAGCGAGCCGATGTACTTCGCCGATACCTGCGTCGAGGGATCGGAGACGAAGGCCCATTGCGGCTCGGCGTTCGCATCCAGGATGGTGACGGTGTCCAGCGTCGACATCTGACGGAGCGCCGATGATTCCATCGGGAACACGAATTTGGTGTCGCCGCTCGCATCCGTGACAAACGACCCGTTGATGCGATCCGCGCGCCCGCCGAGGCGGATACGGTACTCGGCTTCCGAGCCGGCCTTGTCGGCGGGCTGCATGCCGAGGTGGCCCGTGAGCGAACCATTGTCCGGGTTGCACGTCACGGCGAAGCCCTGGGGGCTGTCCACGGAGCCGCCGGTCTGCACCATCGCCAGGATCGGCTCCTGCGGCAGGAGGCGCTCCTCGCTCACCCATGTCGTCGTGCCTGCCATGTTGGCGATGGCGGCAGTAGCGGCGGGGGTCAGCGCGGTCGCGCCGGTGCTGCTCGCGCCAGCGCTGGATGTGCTGGCCGGCTGGCTTGCGCACGCAGCGGCCAGCAATCCTGTCGCGGCCAGCGCGCCAAGGCGAATGCTCATGAACTCGTCCTCCGAATCAGGTCGTCTCGAATGATCAGTCGATCTTGACGACAACTTTGCCCTTCGCGCGGCGCTCAGATAGCTCTTTTATGGCGTCAGCAGCCCGTTCCAGCGGATACGCGTTGGAGATATGCGGCCGAATAGCGCCTTCGCGATACAGGCGAAAGAGGTCCTCGAGGTTTTCCGCATGACGATCCGGAAAGGCGCGGACGAACGCCCCCCAGAATACGCCGACGATCTGGCATGACTTCAGGAGCGTCAGGTTCAGCGGCGGTCTCGGGATCCCCGCGGGGAAGCCGATGACAAGATAACGGCCGTCCCAGTTCATCGCCCGCAGCGCAGGTTCGCAATAATCGCCGCCCACGCCGTCATAGATGACATCAACGCCGCCGCCGCCCAGCTCCTTGATCTGGTTGGACAGCTCTTTCTGCTGGTCCTTGTCGAGCGGGTTCTGCGGATAGACGAGACCTTTCGCGGCGCCCTTGGAGATCGCGAAATCCACCTTCTCCTGTGAAGAGGCCGCGGCAATCACGGTTGCGCCCATCGCCACGCCAAGCTCGACTGCGGCGAGACCGACACCGCCGGCGGCGCCTAGCACGAGCAGCGTTTCGCCAGCCTTGAGTTCGGCGCGATCCTTGAGGGCGTAATGCGACGTGCCGTAGGTCATCAGGAGGGCTGCGCCTTCCTCGAACGGCATGCCCTCCGGCAGCGGCGTCATACGCCCGGCTTCGGTGACGACTTCTTCGGCCATGCCGCCCCAGCCGCACGAACCGAAGACCTTGTCGCCGGGCTTGTACGTGGTGACGCCTTCGCCCACGGCCTTGACGACGCCGGCGATCTCGCCGCCGGGCGAGAACGGACGCTCCGGTTTGAACTGGTACATGTCCTGGATGATCAGGAAGTCCGGGAAATTGACCCCGACGGCTTTGACGGAGATGACGATCTCACCGGCTTTGGGTTCCGGCGCGGGCACGTCCTCCATAACCAGAGTGTCGGGCAGGCCCGGGGCTTTGGAAAGGACGGCTTTCATGTTCTCAACTCTCCGCTATGCAGCTGTCTCGATTTGCGCGGGCGACCCTAACGACCCCGCGCGCGGCTGGAAAGATTGCGAATTGAACGGACAGGGCTGATGCGCGGATATTTTGGAATTGGGGCCGAGGGCATCTCCAAGCCGATGAATCTCGGCGCCCTGATGCGCACCGCACACGCCTTCGGGGCGAGTTTCACCTTTTCGGTCGAGGCCGAACAGCGCATCCGGCAGGCCTACAAGTCGGATACGTCGAAATCGGCGGAACACGTGCCGTATTACTCCTGGGCTTCGATCGACGAGATGGTGCTGCCGAAAGGCTGCGATCTGGTCGGCATCGAGCTGACCGACGACGCTGTCGACCTGCCGGCGTTCAAGCACCCGCTGAACGCCGCCTACGTGCTCGGCCGCGAGAAGGGGGACCTGTCGCAGGACATGCTCAGCCGCTGCGCCCATGTCGTGAAGATCCCGACGCGCTTCTGCATCAACGTCTCTCTCGCCGGCGCGCTGGTGATGTACGACCGCATCATCTGCTTTGGCGGCTATCCAGCTCGCCCGATGATGCCGGGCGGCCCCAAGCCTCAGCCGGACAAGGCGCGCTCGCGCAGTGACAAGCGCTAGCGCGTCCGCTTCCTGCGCAGCGTCAGCCCGTAGACGACCAGACCAAGGCTTACCGTTACGCTCAGCAGGAACTGGCTGAGCGCCCATGCCCCTCCGCGTCCCGTCTCGTCGAACAGCGCCATGAAGAAGATGGCGATGGCCGTGAAGGCGCCGATCACCCCCACAACGGGCAGTACGTAGGAGCCTGCGAACGCCATCGGCGCCTGCGTGGTCCAGCCGCCGAACAGCCAGCGGCCGGCGGCCGCAAACAGCGCTCCCAAGAGGATCGCAGGCCCGCAGACCATCAGGACGGTGGCAAGGCCGTCCAGCGCGGCCCTCCAGTCGATGAACGTCAGCGTTACGGTCACACCCAGTGCGGCGAACACCGCGACAATCAGGCCGCCGAGCCCCATCAGGATCCCGCCCGGTATGCGCCGCCACAGTGGAGGGAGCGGCGCGACCACCGGAGTATCGTACGCCTCGGAGGAGGGGGGATAGATTTCCGCTTCTGCCGCCATTACTCACTCACGCTGGCGCGACCGCCGTCCTGAATGTCTTTAGCATCCCGCAGCATCTGGCCAATCTCCAGCAGGGAAAACGTCCCTGATTGGGCCGGAATCTGCCCGTCTTAACGCTAACGCAGCGAATTCACCGGTCCGGATTAAGCGCAATTTCAGCTGTTCGTGCCAGTTTGATCCGTAATTGAGAGGCGACCGGCAAAGAGTCGCCTACGGTGAGATGGTGTGGTGCAATGGCTAAGACGGTCCTCGTCGTAGATGACGATCCTACCCAACGCAGGCTGATGCAGGCGGCTGCCGAGAAGCAGGGCTTCCGCGCCCGTGTCGTCGATTGCGGCGAGCGCGCGCTGGAAGAAGCCTCCGACGCCCGCAACGGCGTCGATGTCGTTCTCCTCGATCTTGTCATGCCGGGCCTTGATGGCATGCAGACGCTTGAACAGCTGATGCAGCGCCGCCCGGATCTCCCGGTCATCGTTCTCACCGCAACCGGCGGCATCGACACGGTCGTGCGCGCCATGCGCACTGGCGCCGTCGACTTCTTCGTCAAGCCGGCAAGCCCCGAGCGTGTCGGCGTATCGATCCGCAACGCGCTCAAACTGTCCGACCTGCGCGGCGAAGTGAAACGCCTGTCGAAGAAGTCGGGCGGCTCGATGAGCTTCAACGACATGATCGCGGGCGCCGCCTCGATGCGCCAGTCGTGCGGCTCGGCCAGCGCGCCGCGGCCTCGACCATCCCGATCCTGATCCTCGGCGAAAGCGGCGTCGGCAAGGAAGTTCTCGCCCGCTGCATCCAGGGCGACTCGGACCGCTCCGGCAAGCCGTTCGTCGCCGTCAACTGCGGCGCCATACCGGAAAACCTCGTCGAGTCGATCCTCTTCGGCCACGAGAAAGGCTCGTTCACCGGCGCTGTCGACAAGAAGCTCGGCAAGTTCGTCGAGGCCGACCAGGGCACGCTCTTCCTCGATGAGGTCGGCGAACTGCCGCTGGACGTTCAGGTCAAACTCCTGCGCGTCCTGCAGGAGGGCGAGGTCGACGCCATCGGCTCGCGCCGCCCGACCAAGGTCGATGTCCGCATCATTTCGGCGACCAACCGGGACCTTGCGCAGCTGGTCAAGGAAGGCTCGTTCCGCGAAGACCTCTACTATCGCCTCAACGTCTTCCCGATCGAAGCGCCGCCGCTGCGCGAGCGCAAGGAAGACCTGCCGGCCCTGATCGATCACTTCATCAACCGCTTCAACGCGGAAGAGGGCAAGTCCATCCCGGGCGTCGAAGCCGACACGATGGCGATGCTCGAGAACTATGACTGGCCGGGCAACGTCCGCCAGCTCGAGAACTCGATCTTCCGCGCTGTCGTCCTGTCGGAAGGCGAGGCGCTGCGTCCCGACGACTTCCCGCAGATCTCCGGCGTGATGCCGGCCGATCTCGTCGCCGAACCGGTTGCCCAGGCCGAGGCGGAAGAAGCGGAAGACGGCGAAACGCCGGCAAGCTTCACGGATGCGTCCGGCGACCTGCGCACGCTGGAAGCAGTGGAGCGCGACCTGATCCAGTTCGCGATCGACCACTATTCCGGTCACATGTCGGAAGTCGCCCGCCGCCTCGGCATCGGCCGCTCGACGCTCTACCGCAAGGTCCGCGAGTACGACCTCAAGGTCCGCGACGAGGACGAGCTGAAGGCGAGCTAGGGCCGCGCAATTATCACTCTGCCAAGAGGACGCTGGCGCGTCCTGCCCGGATCCCCGCCTGCGCGGGGAAAGCGGCGGAGAGACATGCGCCAAAAGCTCCATCGCCTTGAAGCGTGGAGGTATCCGTTCTGGTTCGGCCGGTTTGATCGCGCGAGGGAGTCCCGAGCGCGTGAATCAAACCGCCAGACGAAAATGAAGGGCGCGGGGCGCGTCTTTCTTGTCCGTCGTGCCGGTAGTCGGCGATTTCAAGTGGACGCGAAAGTCGCGCCCCGCGCGGCGGGATGACGTCTGGGTCCGGCGTCCTTACAGGGGCCCTTCCGCAAGCAAGGCTCACGATTACCCAAGCCGGGGCTGCGGATTTCCACCGTATCCCGGATGCCCTTTGACACCTCCAGCGCCTCAAGCCGGTGCGGGACCGTTATTCCCGTCCATCGCTTCAGGACCGCCGCACGCCGCCCCGGATCGGTCGGTCCGGACCCGCCCTTCGTGGGGCGGCGATGAGGGGAATGTAGTGTGGCGGGCGGGGTGGGGGATAATTTCCGGGTTGTCCCGCAATCTCCACCACCCGCCTCATTCCGGCGAAAGCCGGAATCCATGTTGAGGCAGGCAGCTGCAGGCGGGCTCCGCCCGAATCTATCCCTGGGACTGGATCCCGGCTTTCGCCGGGATGAGCGGGATATTTGGCATGAGCGGGATGTTCTGGGTCATTCCGGGCGGAGGCGCGCAGCGGCGCAGACCCGGAACCCAGTGACCAGAGTAATGTCGAGGACTGGGTTCCGGCTCTGCGCTGCGCTTCGGCCGGAATGACAGGCGGGGTCACGGGCGCGGGCGCATTCACTTCGACGCTGCGCTGGCCAGGCGGCCTTTTGTGTAGGCAGGCGGCGCCTGCTCGCCTAACCTCGGAGAATGTTCTTACGCATCACTGCTCTTGCGCCGCTGGTTCTCCTGTCGTCGTGCGCGTCTGGCGCTGAGGATGAGTTCTGGGACCGTCTCAGCCTGCTGTGCGGCAAGGCGTTCGAGGGTGAGATCGTCAGCACGGACGCCGTCGATGACGACTGGCGGGCGCAACGGGTGGTCATGCACGTGCGCGATTGTTCGGAATCGGAGATCCGCATTCCGCTGGCCGTGGGCGAGGATCGCTCGCGCACCTGGGTGCTTAGCCGCAATGCCGGGGGCCTCGCGCTCCACCATGTCCACCTGCATGAAGACGGAACGGAAGACCCTGTCACGGGCTATGGCGGCGCGGCCTCGGAGAATTCCAGCGGCTCTCGCCAGACCTTTCCGGCCGACGACGCCACCAAGGCCCTGTTCGACCGCGAAGGCATCCCCGTTTCAAAGGCCAACACCTGGGCGATCGAAGTGCGGCCGACGCATTCCCTGTTCGCTTACGAGCTGGAGCGGCCGGAGCGCTTCTTCCGTGTCGAGTTCGACACGTCCGCCCCCGTGGACCCTCCGCCCCCGCACTGGGGCGAATGACCGTCTGGGTCTTAAAGCCTCGGGATACGAAAAAAGCCGGACGCGCTCTCGGGGCGTCCGGCCTTTTTCAAATCCTGCGCGCAGCGCAGATCGTCTAGCTCTTCGGCAGCAGGCCTTCGCGCTGGGCGCGTTTGCGGGCGAGCTTGCGGGCGCGGCGAACGGCTTCAGCCTTTTCGCGGGCGCGTTTTTCCGAAGGTTTCTCGAAGTGATTGCGGCGCTTCATCTCCCGGAAGAGACCTTCACGCTGCATCTTCTTCTTAAGCGCTTTCAATGCCTGCTCGACATTGTTGTCGCGGACAACGATCTGAACGATGGGACACTCTCCAAATTCTGTTCGGCTTCAACGCCGTAGTATACCACAAAAGCCCCACACCGCGGAACCGCTCCGCGGCGAGGCGTTGAACTGCCGTTTGATTGTCTCAGCCCATGACGGGCGTGCGGCGATCCGATACCATAAAGGATTGCAGGCGCCTACTGGTTGAATGCCAACTGGAGGATGATGGGTTCGCAAAATGCCGGATTCAAGAAAAACGACTGAAAATCAGGCCCAGGGACAGGCGCCGAGCGATGCAGCGCGGGAGCGCCTGCTGGACGCGATGCTCAAGATCGCAGCCGAACGCGGGTGGACCGAGGGGGCGCTGAGGGCGGCGGCGGAGGAGGCAGGCCTGTCGCAAGGCGAGGTCGAACTGGCCTGTCCGGGCGGCGTCGCAGACCTTCTCGAGGCGCTGGCCGTCCGCGCCGCGAACGCTGCTGAAGAGCGCATGGCGGCCGCCGACGTGAAGGAGATGAAGATCCGCGACAAGGTGGCCGCAGGGGTGAGGGCCTATATCGCCTTCCTCGACCCGCACAAGGCGGCGATGAAACGGGCGGCCGGTTCGCCCTTCAACCTCTTCGCCGGGCCGACCGCTCTCTGGAAGGCCGCCGACGCGATCTGGGTCGGGCTTGGCGACAAGTCGACCGACTTCAACTGGTACACCAAGCGCATGACCCTTTCGGCGGTGATCGGCTCGACGCTCCTCGCCTGGCTCGGGACGGACGACGAGGACGAGGTCCACGAGTTCCTCGACCACCGCATCGAGAACGTGATGCAGTTCGAGAAGTCGAAGAAGCAGGTGCAGGACTTCGTCGCCCGCATGCCCGACCCGTTCGACATTCTCGGATCGCGCCGCTCGTAGGGCGGGGGACTAGCGTGGCGACAGCCGGGTGACGTGGCCCATCTTGCGGCCGTCCAGCGCCCGCCGCTTGCCGTAGAGATGGACCCTGGCGCCGTCGGTCAGGTGCTGCGGCCAGTCGTGAACTTCCGCGCCCAAGAGGTTGAGCATCTCGCCATCGGAATGCCGGGCGGGATCGCCCAGCGGCCAGCCGCACACGGCCCGCACATGCTGTTCGAACTGTCCGACATGGCAGGCGTCCGACGTCCAGTGCCCCGAATTGTGGACGCGCGGCGCAAACTCGTTGGCGAGGAGCGAGCCGTCTTCGCCGACGAACATTTCGAGCGCCAGCACGCCGGCATAATCGAGCTTCTCGGCAAGCGTGCGCGCAAGCCCGGTCGCCGCCGCCAGCACATCGGCGCTCAGCGGGGCAGGGAAGATCGAGCGGCGCAGCACGCCTTTCTCGTGAATGTTTTTTGGCGGATCCCATGCCCGGAAATCGCCGTCGGCGCTGCGCGCGCAGACGACCGAAATCTCGTGCGCGAACGGCACGAAGGCTTCCATGATCGCGCGCTGGGCCCCGATCTCGGACCATGCCGCAACCGGATCGGCCCCGGTCTCAAGAACGACCTGGCCCTTGCCGTCATAGCCTGAGAACCGTGTCTTCAGAATCGCCTTGCCGCCCAGCGCCTCGAGCGCCGGCAGGATGTCGTCAGCCTGATCGATGCGACGGAATTCAGCAGGCGCGATGCCGTTCTCCCGGAAGAAGGTCTTTTCCGCCAGCCGGTCCTGCGCCACCGCGAGGGCGCGAACGCCCGGGCGGACCTGTCGGCCCAGCGTCTCGAGGGTGTCGACCGTGCGGGTCGGCACATTCTCGAATTCCAGCGTCACGACCTTCGTGTCGGCGATGAAGTCGGCCAGCGCGGCTTCGTCGTCCCATTCCGCGACCCAGGTCCTGCGGGCGACGCGCGAGGCGGGGCTGTCCTTTTCCGGGGTGAAGACGTGGACATCGAGGCCGAGCTCAGCCGCCGCGCAGGCCAGCATGCGGCCAAGCTGGCCGCCGCCGAGAATGCCGATCGCTTCCCCGGGTTTCGCCAGTACGCCGGACGGCGCGTCGCTCATTCGCCAACCGCGTCGTCAGGAACCGAAGCGGTCTGTTCGGCTCGCCACGCATCGATCCGTTCGGCCAGCTCAGCGTCCGTTGTCGCAAGGATCGATGCGGCGAGCAGTCCGGCGTTTGCGGCGCCGGCCTCGCCGATGGCCAGCGTGCCGACCGGAACGCCCTTCGGCATCTGCACGATCGACAACAGGCTATCGAGACCGGAAAGCGAAGACGATTTTACCGGCACGCCGAGCACGGGCAGGGCGGTCATCGACGCGACCATGCCGGGAAGGTGGGCCGCGCCGCCTGCGCCCGCCACGATTACCTTGATGCCGCGGTCGCGGGCGCTCTTGGCGTAATCGCACAGGCGGTCCGGCGTGCGGTGCGCGGAAACGACCTTCGCTTCATAGGGAACGCCCAGCGCATCCAGTATCTCGGCGCAGGCCTGCATGGTGGGCCAGTCCGAACGGCTGCCCATCACGATTCCTACGACTGGCCCCCCGTCCGGTGCAGTGTCCGGCCCTTTAGACGCCATTTGAAAGCTCCCCGGCGGCCCGCCGTCTCCAGAAAGCGGTGCACTATAGGCGCCCGCCGCCCGTCCGCAACGCGGTCTTTCACTTAACGCGCCGGATACCTTAATCAGATGATAACGTGATTGGGGCCTGATGGCCTCCGGAGTCCTTAGAACAGATGCGCTTCCTCTCCATCTTCGCCGCGCGCGAGCCGGATCACGATCCCGACACGTCCCCCGAAGTGGAGGACGGCGCCGAGCGTGCGGCCCGGCTGTTCGGCATCCCCGCGAACCAGATGACGCGGCAGGTGAGGGCGGGCTTCAAGGCGCTGATGGGCGAAGTCGACGCGCTGCGCCTCGATGTCGATGAGCTGAAGTACGCGCTGGCGGAGGCTGAATCCGCCGCCGACCACGACGCGCTGGTGCCGGTCTACAACCGCCGCGCCTTCATGCGCGAAGCCCAGCGCATCATCGCCATGGTCCGCCGTCACGAGGTCGAGGCTAGCCTGATCTTCTTTGACCTGAACAACTTCAAGCAGATCAACGACGTCCACAGCCATGCGGCTGGCGATGCGGTCCTGCGTGCGGTTGGCGAGGTGCTGATCCGCCAGACGCGGGAGACGGACATTGTCGGCCGGATCGGCGGCGACGAATTCGCCGTTGTCCTGACTCACCTGCCGAAGACGGCGGCCCGGTTGAAGGCCGAAGCGCTGGAAGGCGCGATCCGCAGCGAACGCATCCTGCACGACGGCGAACGGCTGAAGGTCAGCGCCTCGATCGGCGTGATCCCGTTCAATGCGAAGGATTCAGCCGAAGCGCTGCTGGCGCAGGCGGACGAAGCCATGTTCGCCAACAAGGCGCGCAGCCGCAAACCGAAAAAGTCGCAGCGCTAGCGCGGCGGCGGAAAGCTGCGGAAGTCCTCGAAGCCGCCGCCGCCCCAGCCGCGGCTGCCCCACACGCGCTCTCCGATCATGCAGTCGATTTCCTCTTCGGGGATCTTCAACTGCACGCGTTGAAGGAGGCCGCTGTCCGCATCGGCTTCGGCAAACTCGATCGGCGCGGTGTTGGGCGGCGCGACATCCAGTGACGCGATCTCCATCACCAGCTTCTTGCGGATCGTCGCCGCGAAGTGGCGGAGGTCGTAGACCGGCGCGATGAAGGCCGCTTCGCCGCCGATCACGCACTGCTTGTAGTAGCGGTCGAGGTGGTCGATGTCGTAATACTCGCGCGGCTTGTTGAGCATGATCGGCAGGCCGTTGATCACGATGCCGCGTTCCAGCACCTGATCGCGGATCGGCTCGACCGGCGGTCCCGCATTGTTGGCGCCGTCGCCGGACACATCGATCACCTGCCGGTACGACGTGATGCTGTTGCGCTCGATGCTGCGTGTGGCGGTGATCAGCGCCCGCGAGATCGAGGTGCGCTGCTCGCCGAAGACAGGCTCCGACGCCAGCCGGTCGGCGAAGGCGTTGGCGGATTTCTCGCCATCGATGATCGTCCACGGGATGGTTTCCCACGGCTCGAAGTCGCCCGCCCACTCGATATAGGTGACGGCGATGCGCCCGGTCGGACCCGAGGTGATGGCGCTGATGACATCGTCATGCCGGAAGGCGTCGACATAGCCGTTGCGCTGCAGCTCATGTTCATCGGGGCTCATTGACCGGGAAATGTCGACCGCCAGCACCAGCTCCAGGTCGACGCGCTGTTCGGCCTGCTCCTGGGCGATCGCCGAGGTTCCGAGGACGCCCATGGCGATGGCGGCCAGACCATTGCGCAGGCCGGAGATCAACCGGCCGCGCCCGCCGGGCATTGTTCCTGGCGTGCCGCCAGAGTCCCGGTCAGAACCCCTGTTTGAGGCCCGTGACGTCATGCGCGTCTCCCTTGTCATCGGCCCAGCTTGCAGTCGAGACCACTTGCAAGCAAGCTACACCATATCACGAAGTCACGAGGCGAGTCCGGCGAAGTCTCGCCCGCATCAGGGGAGGCCGGCATGTTGCCGAAAACCGTCGCGATCGCGGCGTCTATCAGTGTGTGCGTCTGGCTAAGCGCAGCGCCGTCCAGTGCGCAGACAGCCGACTACCAGCCGCCGCTGTCCAACGATGGACATCCGGACCTGCAGGGCGTCTGGACCAACGCTTCCATCACCACGCTGGAGCGCAACGAGCGCTACAAGTCCAACGTGCTCAGGCCGGACGAGGTCGAAGCGGCGACCGCAGCCCACCCCCAGGTCGTACGGCAGGCGACGGATGACAACCAGAAGCTCTCCGATGGCCTGCTGGACGGATCGGACCTCGCGCGCGGGCGCGGCTACAATGCGTTCTGGATCGATCCCGGCATGCGCTTTGGCGTCGTGAAGGGCGAGACCCGGACGGCGTGGATTGTCGATCCGCCGGACGGGCGCATTCCATACCACGAAGCGGGCCGCAAGCTGGCGGCGGCGGGCGATGCGCGTCTAGGGTATTCGGATCCCGAATCCCGGCCGCTCAACGACCGCTGCCTCGCCACCGGCGGGCGCACCGGTCCGCCTATGGTCAACGGCCTCTACAACAACCACTACCAGATCGTGCAGACGCCGGAGCACGTGATGATCCATACGGAGATGATCTCGCACGCGCGCGTCATCCCGTTGCGAGGCGCCCACACGACCCCTGCGACGCAACCGCTGTTCGGCGATTCCATCGCCAGCTGGCAGGGCGATACGCTGGTGATCGAGACGACGAACTTCAGCCCCTACCATTCATGGCAGGACCATCCGGCCTACCTCTCGCCGGATGCAAGGGTCACCGAACGCTTCTCGCGCGTCGCGGATGACGAGCTGCTATACGAATTCACGGTCGAGGATCCCGCCTATTACGCCCAGCCGTGGAGCGGCGAGGTCACCTGGCGGCGCGACGACGAGCGGATCCACGAATTCGCCTGCCACGAGGGAAATTACTCGATGGAGGGCATCCTGATGGGCGCCCGCGTCCGCGAGAAGCGGGGCGAGGTGCTGGAAGCGGCGAATGAGGAATAGGGGCGGCCTGAACGCCTAGGAGACCGGGCCGTCATAGACCGGCTGCTGCCAGCCATAGCTCAGCGGATCGACTTTCTGGCCGTTGATCTCGACTTCGTAGTGGAGATGCACGCCGGTCGCGTTTCCGGTCCGGCCCATCAGGGCGATGACCTGTCCGGCGTCGACATAATCGCCGACCGCGAGGAAGGGATGCGGCTTGTCGAGGTGGGCGTAGAAGGTCTTCACGCCGCGCCCGTGATCGATCTCGATCACCTGGCCATAGGCGCTTTGCCAGCCATTGGCCGTCACCCGGCCTGCGCCAGCTGCATAGATGAAGCCGCCGGCAGGATTGGCGAGGTCGAGCCCCGTGTGGTTGCGCCCGCCGCCAATGGCGCGGGAGCGAAATCCGTAGCCCGAAGACATGCACGCAGACTGCGTCGGGTTGCGGAGCAGGGCGCCGGCATGGGTCTGGATGTAGGGCGTATAGAGCTGGGCTTCGCCGCGTGCGCCGATCGGCCCGGAATTGGAAACCCTGCCGCCGCACACGAAGAGCTCGCCGTGCACCGGCGCCCAGCCGGCGTTGGCGAACGGTCCGTGATCGACGCGCGGCGCGACCGGCTGCGGCGGTGCATAGCCGGGCTGCGGCGCATAGCGAACCTGCGCCTGCTGGGGCATGTTGGCGGCGCATCCGACCGTCCCGAAGGCGGCAATGGCTGTGGCGGCAAACGTCCGGAGCATATTGCGTCCCATCAACTTCTCGGCGTCCGGTAACCATAACTGCGTCACATGAATGCCCGCTGAAAGGGATTTGCGCAGTTTCACCCTGTGCAGTTAAGGCTCCGGCAAGCAGGCGAGGCCAGCCCGCACACTTTAGGGGCGAGAAGCTTGGGCCAGGGGATCGGGCGAGGCGTACCTTGACCTTTCCACAGGAGCGGCCTATCGGACGCGCTCTTCCGCGCAGATTTGTATCTGCGCCTTGACCGGGACCAGAGCCCGGCGAGGTCCCCGCCCGGCGCGTTGCGCTCAGCGGGCGCTACCGGTTTGTGCGGAAGTTATACGTATCTGGGACGGATGCTTTGGAACGAGGGTTGGAAATGAGAGCGGTATCAAGTTTGGTGGTTTCGAGCGCTACCTTCGCAGTAGTGGGAAGCTTTGAGTTGGTCGCCTTGGCGCAGACCGTGCCGGATCACGAGATAAAATCTTGTGCAGCGGAAAAAAACACAGTCCGGCGGGGGGCTTGCTTCGACACGCTCGCCGACAAATACAAGATGACAACGGTTTCGAGAACGACCACCAGCCGAGGTTCAGGCGATTGGAGGGTCTCGGATTCCACAAACCCGCTCGATGATACTCGCACGGTGGTTGTGTCCATCACGGCGAAATCCGGGAAATCTCGTTTCGGCGAGCCAATCACGATGATCGCACGCTGCAAGTCCGACAAAACGGAACTTTACATCAACTGGTCAGACTATCTAGGAAACGACAGCACTAGTATCTATTCGGACTTCAAGCTCGTTACGACTCGTATGGGCTCCTCGTCGGCCGAGGAAAATCGTTGGAGTCTGTCAACCGACTCGAAGGCGACCTTTTCGCCGGGTTGGGGTGGCGATTGGATCAAGCGGATCGCCAAAATCGACGAGTTCGTCGCGCAGGTTACACCTTATGGTGAGAACCCAGTCACTGCTGTGTTCGATGTCAGAGGTTTGCGGGAGGCTGCATCCCCTCTAGCCGAAACCTGCGGTTGGAATTTCGACTAGGAGAAGTGACGTGTTCGACGCGCTGACAGACAAGCTTTCAGGCGTATTCGACAGCCTGACCGGCCGCGGCGCGCTGTCGGAGAAGGACGTCACCGACGCCCTGCGCGAGATCCGCGTCGCGCTGCTCGAAGCCGATGTCGCGCTCCCGGTCGTCAAGCAATTCATCGACGACGTGAAGCCCAAGGCCGTCGGCGACAGCGTCATCCGCTCGATCAAGCCGGGCCAGCAGGTCGTCAAGATCGTGCACGACGCGCTGGTCGACATGCTGGGCGGCGACAAGGAACCGCCGGCGCTGAAGATCGACAGCCCGCCCGCCGTCATCATGATGGCCGGCCTGCAGGGCTCGGGTAAGACCACCACCACCGGCAAGATCGCCAAGCGGCTGAAGGACGTCGAGCGCAAGAAGGTGCTGGTCGCCTCGCTGGACACGCGCCGTCCGGCGGCGATGGAACAGCTGAAGGTTCTGGCGGGGCAGGCGGGCGTCGACGCGCTGCCGATCATCGAGGGCCAGCTCCCGGCGGACATCGCAAGGCGCGCCCTGAACGCCGCCAAGCTGTCAGGCTATGACGTCATCATCCTCGACACGGCGGGCCGCACCACGCTCGACGAGCAGATGATGAACGAGGCGGCCGAAATCGCCTCCATCGCACAGCCCAAGGAAACCCTGCTGGTCGCCGACGCGCTGACCGGTCAGGACGCGGTCGAGACCGCCAAGCGTTTCAACGACCGCCTGCCGCTGACCGGCCTCGTGCTGACGCGGATGGACGGCGACGGGCGCGGCGGCGCGGCGCTCTCGATGCGCGCGGTCACCGGCCTGCCGATCCGCTTCATCGGCATGGGCGAGAAGCTCGACGGCCTCGACGTGTTCGACGCCAAGCGCATCGCCGGCCGCATTCTTGGCCAGGGCGACATCGTCAAGCTGGTCGAGAAGGCCCGCGAGCATGTCGACGAGGAAGAGCAGGCGCGCCTCGCCAAGAAGATGGCGAAGGGCAAGTTCGACCTTGAAGACCTCGCCAGCCAGCTGCGCCAATTACAGAAGATGGGGGGGCTCGGCGGCCTGATGGGCATGATGCCGGGCGCCAAGCAGGCCAAGGCCGCGATGGCCGCCGGCAACATGGACGACAAAGTGCTCAAGCGTCAGGAAGCGATCATCTCGTCGATGACGCCGAAGGAGCGCGCCAAGCCGGAAATCCTGCAGGCCTCGCGCAAGCGCCGCATCGCGGCGGGCGCAGGCGTCGACGTCGCCGAGGTCAACCGCGTCCTCAAGATGCACAAGCAGATGTCCACCATGATGAAGAAGATGGGCAAGGGCGGCATGAAGAACCTGATGAAGTCCATGGGAGGCGGCGGCGGCATGCCCCCCGGCGGCATGGGCGGCCTTGGCGGCGCAGGTGGCGGCGGGCTTCCCGGTCTCGGCGGCGGCGGCATGCCCGGCGGACTGCCCGGCCTGGGCGGACCCGGGGGAGGGAAGAAGAAGTGACAACCGATCCCCAAACCGAACTCAATCGCCTGCGCGCCTCGATCGACAACATTGATGCGGCGGTGGTCCACATGCTGGCCGAGCGCTTCAAGTGCACGCAGGCGGTCGGAAGGCTGAAGGCCGAACACGCCATGCCGCCTGCCGACAAGGACCGCGAGGCGCGCCAGATCGAACGCCTGCGCACCGCGCGCGACGCCGATCTCGACCCCGACTTCGCCGAGAAGTTTCTCAATTTCATCGTGACGGAGGTGATCCGCCACCATGAGAAATTGCAGGAGGGCAAATGACCCTCCGCACTCCCTTCGTCATCCCGGGGCGCGAAGCGAACCCGGGATCCGGAAACGTTCTCCGGCCCCCGCATGTGGCCGGATCCCGGATTGCGCTGTGCGCCTCCGGGATGACGACAACCCAGACCTGAAAACAAACCGAACTTACGTATCCACTGAAAGGCTAGACACATGTCACTGAAAATCCGGCTCGCCCGCGGCGGCTCGAAGAAACGTCCCTACTACCGCATCGTCGTCGCTGACTCGCGCTATGCGCGTGACGGCCGCTTCATCGAGAAGATCGGCGCCTATGACCCGCTGCTCGCGAAAGACGACGAGAAGCGCGTCATCCTCGACTTCGACAAGGCCAAGGAATGGATCGCCAAGGGCGCCCAGCCGACCGACCGCGTTGCGCGCTTCCTCGGCGCCGCCGGCGTGGTGAAGTGGGTGCACGGCAACAACCCGCAGAAGGCCGAGCCCGGCGAGAAAGCCAAGGAACGCGCCGCCGAGAAGGCTGAGAAAGCCGAAGCCGCCAAGGCCGCCGCCGAAGCGCCTGCCGAAGAGCCGGCTGAAGAAGCTGCCGCCGAGGCACCTGCCGATGAAGCAGCCGAAGAAGAAAAAGCGTCCGAGTAGGATCGCTTGCCGACGACGATCCGCGACTACGGACCCGGCGATGAGGCGTTCATTCTGCGCCTCAACGCCGACTGTACGCCGGAGGTCGGCGACATGGATGCAGGCCGCTTCGCGCAGATCTGCCAAGCGGCGCATCGCATCCTGATTGCGGAAGCCGGCGGCGGCCCCGTCGGCTTTCTCATTCTGCTGCGCGCTGGCGCGTCCTACGACAGCGACAACTACGCCTGGTTCGAGGAGCGGTTCGACAGCCATCTCTATGTCGACCGTGTCGCGATCGATGAGATGTCGCGAGGCGAGGGGATCGGCGCGGCGCTCTACGAGGCCGCCTTCCAGCTGGCCCGCGAGGCCGGCGAGGCGCGCGTCACCGCCGAGGTCAACGAGATGCCGCCCAATCCTGCAAGCCTCGCCTTCCACGACCGCATGGGCTTCATCAGCCTCGGCACGCGCTTTTCGAACGCAGGCAAGACCGTCGTGCTCCTCGAACGTCCGGTCGCTGCATCATGAGCAAGCCGCGCGAAGACCTGATCGTGGTCGCCCAGATCGCCGGCGCGTTTGGCGTGAAAGGCGAGGTCCGGGTCCGCTCGTTCACCGAAGACCCCGAAGCCTGCCTTGGCTACGGCCCGCTGATGGACGAGACCGGCAAGGTCATCCTCACGCCGAGGCGCCACAGGCCCCTGAAGGACGTGTTCGGCGTGGTCGCCGACGAGCAGCTGCAGCGCGAGGAATGGGAAGCGCTGAAGGGCACCGACCTCTACGTCCCGCGCGATGTCCTGCCGGCGCCTGACGAGGATGAATTCTACATCGTCGATCTCATCGGCTGTTCGGTCGTGCACGCGGACGGACGTGAGCTGGGCGTGGTGCGCAACGTGCCGGACTTTGGCGCCGGATCGCTTCTGGAGATCACGCCGCCCGCGGGCGCAGGCTTTTACCTGCCGTTCGATCCGGAAACCGCGCCCGGCGTCGACCTCGACGCGCGCCGCATCACGGTGGCGCCGGACGAGGCGCTGCTTCCAGAGGCGCTTCAGCGGCAGCCTTCGGACGGCGGCACGAACTGAAAATACAGCGTCGACGCCTTGGTGAGGCTCTGGCGCAGGTTGCGGCGGATGGCGCCCTCCGGCCCGCGGTCGCGCGGCTGGGCGCCAAGTTCGATCACCAGATAGTCGGCGAGGTCCTGCGGCATCACCGTTTCGTTGCGCCACACGGCGAGACATGCCCCGTTCGTCGAGGGCATCGGATAGGCGTCGGGCGCATGGCTGGCGTCGAGGACGCGCGCATTCGGGAACGCCGCCCGGAGGTTGCCGGTCAGATGAACGTCCGACCCGACGATGGTGCCGACTGAAAATCCGCTGTCGCGAAGCTCGGCCTCCCATGCGGTCATCGGCGTATACGGCCGGCAGCCGTCCTCGCTGCACATCGCGATCTCGTAGCGCCACTCGATGAAGCGGCCAATCACGACGCCGGAGGTCACGATCAGGAAGATGGCGGCGAACGCCCGCGCCATGACCGGGAACTCGCCGGCGCGCTTGACGTGCGCCGCCATCCAGATCGGGATGGTGAAGATCGCGGGCAGCATCCAGTACGTCTTGAACACCTGCACGCCCGCCGCCACGCCGCCCAGCATCAGGAGGGTTGCAAACAGCGGCGTGCGCGCCAGCACGCCGCGCCAGGCTGCCTCGTGCGGCTCCTCGTTCGTCGACCGGCGCTGAAACACCGGATAGAGCAGCGGCAGCCAGATCGACCAGAACAACGTCGCCCAGAACAACGAGAGGGGCAGGGTGGCGAGGAATAGCGTTTCCGCCATGTCCAGGCCGCCGCGCAGCACCCGGTCGAACCAGACGGGATCCATCGTCCAGCTGTCGGCGAAGTCCCGGAACGCTTCGGGGACGCGGTCCACATGGGTGAAGAACCAGAAGATGTAGACGCCCTTGATCGCGACAGCGATGACCAGCGCGAGCCCAAGATAACGGAACTTTACAGCGTCGCGCAGGAAGGGGGACAGGAGCGCCGCCGCCACCAGGGCGACCGGGAAAATCATGAACAGGTGGCTAGTGAGCAGCCCTGCGCCCATTGCAACGCCCAGATAGACCCAGTCGCGCCAGCGCCGCCATGTCAGGATGCGCGTCAGCGCGTGCAGGCTGAGCGACATGCAGGCCATCAGGCCGACGGCGTTCAGCATGTCTTCGTGCATGCCCCATCCGACCATGTAGGTCAGCGCCAGTCCGGCGAGCGCCCCCGCGGACGCCGTGGAAGAGGTCAGGATATTGCGCGCCGAGAGGTAATAGAAGCTGAGCCCGACGCACAGCAGGATGTATTTGACGGCGAACACGAGCGGCGCGCTCAGCCCCGGCCAGATCGACAGCCCGGCATAGATCCAGGTGATCAGGGGCGGCGCGGCCGCCGAATAGCCAAACTGCAAGGACTGCGACAGCAGCAGGTGCTCGGCTTCTTCGACCGTGAACACCGGCGCGATCAGCACGCGGATCACGTAGTGCACCAGGCAGTAGAGATAGATCAGCAACAGTACCGACGACTTTTCCAGCCGTGCGATCGATCCAGGCGATATGCGCGAGGGGCGTCGTTCCTTCAGACCGGCCGGTCGCCGTGCTCGCCTGGGCAATATGCTCATGACTGACTTTCGACAGGCAGTTCCGTTCCGCAATTGGTCCACACCAAAGCGGATCGGCGTACACGACAACAAGGAAGCTCAACCATCCGCACAAGCCACAACATTCGCCGGAGGTCCACCTCCCTCAGATGAATTCGCAGCACCTGCCGTCAGCCTGTTCACCTGACCTGACGGAAGGACTGAACATTCCGGCACAAAGTGCTATATTGACGCTTACGTCAGTAGACGAACTCGACTTGTGGAGAAACATCATGGCGGACACAGCGAGCCCGGCCCCAGCCCCCAGCGCAAGCAGCGGAGAAGCCTATCGCGAAGGCGGATACGCGCGCGACGCCGAAATTCCGCCAGCGTCCGAGATTGATCTCGCAACCTTCGACATCACCGACCCGGAAATCTGGCGGCAGAACGCCTACTGGGACAAGTTCGAGCGGATGCGGAAGGAAGATCCGGTCCATTACTGCCCCGGCAGCCCGTTCGGCCCGTATTGGTCGATCACCCGCTTCGAAGACATCATGGCGGTCGACACAAATCACGAGGCGTTCTCGTCGGCCTCCGGCATCACCATCGTCGATCAGGACGAGGAATTGCCGCTGCCGATGTTCATCGCGATGGACCCGCCAAAGCACGACGTGCAGCGCAAGACGGTGCAGCCGATCGTCGGCCCGGAGAATCTCAAGAGCTTCGAGGGGCTGATCCGCGAACGCACCAGCAATTTGATGGACACCTTGCCCAAGGGCGAAGCGTTCGACTGGGTCGATACGGTGTCCGTCGAGCTCACCACGATGATGCTGGCGACCCTGTTCGACTTCCCGTTCGAGGAGCGCCGGCGGCTGACCCGCTGGTCGGACGTCGCAACCGGCAAGGCCAACCCGGAAATCTGCCCGGGCGGCGATGAACAATGGCGCCGCGAGCTGATGGAATGCGGCATGTATTTCACCCAGCTGTGGAACCAGCGCGTCAACGCCGAGCCCACGGGCGACCTCATCTCCATGCTGGCCCATGGCGAACACACCCGGGAGATGTCGCCGCAGGAGTTCCTCGGGAACATCATCCTGCTGATCGTCGGCGGCAACGACACCACCCGCAACACGATGACCGGCTCGGTCTACGCCATGAACCGCTGGCCGGAACAGTTCGCCAAGCTGAAAGCCGATCACGGGCTCATCCCGAACATGGTCTCCGAGGTCATCCGCTGGCAGACGCCGCTGGCCCATATGCGCCGCAACGCAACGCGCGATTTCGAGATCGGCGGCAAGACGATCCGGGCCGGCGACAAGGTCGTGATGTGGTACGTCTCCGGAAACCGCGACGAGGACGTCTTCACGCGCGCCGACGAGGTCTGGATCGAGCGGCCCCAGGTGCGCCGCCACCTGTCGTTCGGCTTCGGGATTCACCGTTGCGTCGGCAACCGCCTCGCAGAACTGCAACTGCGCATCCTCTGGGAGGAAATCCTCAAGCGGTTCGACCGCATCGAGGTGCTGGAAGAGCCGGAGCGCGTGCCGTCATCGTTCGTGAAGGGCTATACGCGCATGCCCGTCATCATCCACCCGAAATAACGCTGCCGCCGCAGCGATCGCTCGGCACCAGACAACACATGCAAAGGCCGGCTCCTGAACGAGCCGGCCTTTTTCGTTTTCGGGCGTCGCGGCAAACCGGGCTGAGGGGGCAGGGCGTGCAACGTGCGCCGCGCGACCCGTCTGCGCTTCACGTCGTCGGCGGCGCCTCGGCGCAATGGGCGACAAGGGGAGACATCGCCACGTCCGCACAAAGACAAAACCGGCGCGTCGCGAATCGGGTTTACGATGCGCGTTGCGATGCGCGTTGCGATGCGACTCGAAAATTGCGCGTTGTCATTTGCTTCACCAAAAAAATTTTCGCGGCGCGTTTCGCGATGCATGCGCGCGCGGCGCCAAAAACCCATCGAACGATTCACGACGCGCGAACTTCGCAACGCACGCGCAGAGTCAAAACACCCAACAAACACGAACGTTTTGTCATGCGTGGTGTATTTGCATCGTCCAGTTTTCTGTCCGATAAGCATCACAAGGTTCCGCGCAAGTGCAGTGTGCTGACGAGTGTGCGTGGAAACTTTGTCTTCAGTTCTTGAAAACGTTGTCTTCAGGAACGCCGTGCAAATTGACTGCATCGAGACACAAGATTCTCGGCGGCAAGGCGAACGATCAATTCCGATCCGCCACACAGACAAAACTACGGAGACTTATCATGGCTACCAAGACGAAGAAGAAACCCGCGGCGCGAAAACCAGCTGCGAAGAAAACCGCAACCCGCAAACCCGCGGCGCGCAAAACGGCTGCGGCGCGCAAGCCCGCCGCTCGCAAGACGGCTGCCAAGAAGCCGGCCGCCAAGAAGGCGCCGGCTCGCAAGGCTGCAGCCAAGAAGACGACCGTGAAGAAAACGACCGCGCGCAAGCCGGCCGTGAAGAAAGCCCGGCGAAGAAGCCTGCGGCCAAGAAGGCGCCTGCCAAGAAGGCCCCGGCGAAGAAAGCTCCGGCGCGCAAGCCCGCAGCGAAGAAAGCCCCGGCCAAGGCTGCGGCGAAGCGCACGAGCACCGCGCGCAAGCCGGCTGCGAAGAAGACCGCAGCCCGCAAGCCTGCGGCGCGCAAGGCTCCGGCCCGCAAGGCTCCGGCCCGCAAGTCGGCCGCCAGCCGTCGCACGTCGACCGCCCGCAAGGCGACGACTGCCCGCAAGCCCGCAGCCCGCAAGGCCCCGGCGCGCAAGACGGCCGCCAAGCGCGCCGCTGCGTCCAGCCGTCCGAAGGCGATCCGCGCTCCGGCCCGAAAAAAGGCCGTGCGGAAAGCCCCGGCCCGCAAGCCGGCGGCGCGCCGCACGAAGCGCTAGAAATCTGAGGCGAAAGCCCTGATTTTATCGGCCGGCGTGATTGCCTGATCGCGCCGGCCGAATTGCGTCTGGATCACCGCGTCGTCAGCCGGCCCACACGGGCGGCCGCCGCTCGATCCAGGGCCGCGCCGCCTCGAGCTGGTAGGCCAGCTCCAGCAGCCGGCGCTCCTCGCCGCCGCCGGCGCAGAACTGCATGCCGATCGGCAGGCCGTCGGCGGACCAGGCGAGGGGAACGCTCATCGCCGGCGTACCGGCGACATTGTGGATCAGCGTGTAGGCGACTTCGGCGCGCAGGCGCTCGATCAGCTCATCGAACGCGACATCGCCACGAAGATAGCCAAGCTCTGCGGGCGGCGAGGTGAACACGGGCGACAGCACGACATCGTAGCCCGCGATCCACTCATTGTAGGCGGCCTCATCCGCCAGAAGCCGCGCCTGTATCTGTTCGATATCCGACGGCGACAGGGCTGCAGCGTTCTCCGCCATGCGCAGGCTGAACGGCTCGAACATGGTTTCGTCCGGCGCGCGGCCGAGGTGCTTTGCGCCTTCAGCGACATCGTAAGCGGCGCCCAGCGACCAGAAGGCGAGGAAGTCGTCGGAGAAGGTCGCCGACGTCGGCCATGCAGTCTCCTCAAGCGAGTGCCCGAGCGATTCAAGCAGCGCGACCGTGTCGTTCACCGCGCGCATCACTTCCGGACTTGCCGGATTGCCGATGAAGCCGGTCGTGACCAGACCGATCCGCAGCGGCCGGTTCGTTGGCGTGCTGACCATGCCGACCGGCGGGAAGACGGCTGCGCCGCCCGTCGCCTCCGTGACGGCAAGCAGGCCCGCCGTGTCGCGCACCGTCCGCGAGACGCACCCCTGCACGGCGATGTCGAGAGGACGCGCGCCGGGATTGTCGTCGATCAGCCGGCCGCGCGATGGCTTCAGTCCGAACAGGCCGCAATTTGCCGCCGGGAAGCGGATGGATCCGCCGCCATCGTTTGCGTGCGCCATCGGAACGACCCCCGCCGCCACCGCCGCAGCGGCGCCGCCCGACGAGCCGCCGGAAGAACGCGTCGTGTCCCACGGATTACGGGTCGGCCCGAACGCCAGCGGCTCCGTCGTCGGCAGGTAGCCCTTCTCGGGCGTGGCCGACTTGCCGATGCAGATCAGGCCGCTGCCGAGCGAGGCGCGCACATACGCCATCTCCTCGGTCGCGGGCGGCAGGCCCTCCGTCCACCTGGCGCCATGGCGGGTATGCGCGCCGACAACGTCGTTGAGGTCCTTGATGAGATAAGGCACGCTGGCGAACGGGCCGGTGACCGATCCTGCCGCGCGTGCGCGCGCGAGGTCGTACGTATCCTCGACCATGAAGTTGATCTGCGGCTGCACCTTTTGCGCGCGCGCGATCGCCGCCTCCACGGCTTCGAGCGCGGTCATCTCTCCACTGCGGATCATGGCGGCGGTCGCGGTCGCATCGGGCAGGGCGCCTGTGCCTGCGGATGGAGCTGCAGCTGTGCCCGTTGCGCGACTGGCGCAGCCCGCAAGCGCAGCAGCGCTGGTCCCGAGCAGCATCTGGCGTCTGGATAATGTCATGGCCGCCTCTCCCTTTGTTGTCCCTGCGCGCAGTTGAGCGCATCACGCGGGGGCAAGGCAAGCAGGGAAGACGAGGTCGGCTAATTGGTTGCGGGCTGTAGCAGGTCCCAGCGGTTGCCGTAGAGGTCGCGGAACACGGCGACCAGCCCGTAGGGTTCGTCACGCGTCGCTTCCTCGAACGCAACGCCGTTCGCCTCCATGCGCAAACGCAGTGCGACAAGATCATCGGTCTCGAGGAAGAGAAAGACACGGCCGCCCGTCTGGTCGCCGATCCGGCTTTCCTGTGCCGGCGTCGTCGCCCTGGCGAGGAGCAGGCGAACACCGCCGCCGCTGGGACGCATCACGACCCAGCGCTTGCCGCCGCCGCGATCCTCATCGGCTTCAAGCAGAAACCCCAGCCGGTCGCGGTACCAGTCGATCGCTTCATCGTAGTCGCGAACAACGAGGGCGAGGGTGGCGATGCGTTCGGCCATCTTGAAATGACCCTAGACCGGTTCGCCGGCCTTCGCCTTGCGGTGCAGTTCGCGGCCCACGATCATCTGCTGGATCTGCGTCGTGCCTTCATAGAGGCGCAGGATGCGCACATCCCGGTAGAAGCGCTCGACGGCGCAATCCGCGATGTAACCCGCCCCGCCATGGACCTGCACGGCGCGGTCGGCGACGCGGCCAACCATTTCGGTGCAGAACATCTTGGTGGCGGCGGCCAGAAGCGTCACGCCCTCGTGGCGATCGAACCGCTGTGCGCCGTCCATCACCATCGCCCGCCCGGCATGGGCCTCGGCATAGCTGTCGGCGATCAGCGCGGTGACCAGCTGGTGCTCGATGATCGGCTTGCCGAACTGCTTGCGCTCGGAGGCGTAGGAAACCATTTCCTCGATCAGGCGCTGGGCGATGCCGCAGGAGAGGGCGGAGATGTGAAACCGTCCGCGATCCAGCACCGACATCGCAACCTTGAAGCCTTCGCCTTCTTCCCCGATGCGGTTGGTGATCGGCACGCGCACACCGTCGAAATTGACGTCGCAGACATTCGCGCCCTGTTGGCCCATCTTTTTCTCGGGCTTGCCGACCGACAGGCCTTCGGAATTACGCTCGACGATGAACGCCGAAAGGCCCTTCGGCCCGGGCGTGTCGGGATCGGTCCGCGCCATCACCGTGAAGAGGTCGGCCTTGTCGGCATTGGTGATGTAGCGCTTGGCGCCGGTCAGGACGTAATGGTTTCCATCGCGCACCGCCTTGGTGCGAACGGAGCCCGCGTCGGACCCGGCTTCCGGCTCCGTCAGCGCGAAAGATGTGACGACCTCGCCGGTCGCGATCTTCGGCAGCCACTCCGTCTTCTGGTCTTCATTGCCGAACATCACCAGCGCCTGGCTGCCGATGCCGACATTGGTGCCGAACGTGGAGCGGAAGGCGGGGGAGGTGCGTCCCAGCTCGAACACCACCAGCGCCTCTTCCTCCATCGTCAGGCCAAGGCCGCCATAGTCCTCGCTGATGGAGATGCCGAACAGGCCCAGCTCCTTCATCTGGGCGACGACATCGTCCGGCATGGAATTGGTCTGCGAGACCGTTTCCTCCAGCGGGATGCAGACGTCTTCCACAAAGCGGCGCACCGTGTCGATCAGCTGCGCGCGGGTGTCGAGATCGAGGGCCATAACGAAACAGTCTCCGGAAGCGGGGCTCCCGGAGACTGCTAATTCAGACCGTCAGCGCGTCAAGCCGCGCCAATGGAGCAGAAGATCTACTCGTTGATCTTGATGGTCACTTCGCCCTGGTCGCCAGAGATCGTGAACTCATCGCCCGGGCCTTTGCCTTCCGGGTATTCCGTGCAGGTCTCTTCAGGCTGCATGTCGTTCGACGAGCACAGGCTGGCGCCTTCGATGCGCCACTTGCCGTTGATCGTCTGGCCCATGGCGTCGGCCGTGTAGGTGCCGTCCGCATTGTAGGTGACCGGGATTTCCATGCCCATCATCGACAGGACCACGCCCTTGGACGTGACGGCTTCCAGCGTGTCGGCCATCGCCGGCGCCGCCAGACCAGCGGCGAGCGCCGCAGAGATAAGAAGTTTGCGCATTTGGGGAGTCTCCTCAGACCTGTTGAATTCCGGCCCGGACATTACCAGCACGGATTTCAGCGACAAGCGCCCATGGCACAGGAATCTGCAGCCGCATCAATAACATGACCGACATGTAATGCGCAGCTGCGGGCGCGCGTCGCCCGCGCTCGTCGGGAAGAGGGCGGCGAGATCGCCAGCGATTGCCCACAATCGCCCATGGGCAGACTCTGGTTGAGTTGCCCGGCGCTTGCGACTAGCGTCCGCCGCGATCCATGGAGACTTCGGGATGTCAGGTAGTTACCGCCTCTTCGGTGCGGAATCGTCGGCCTATTCAACCAAGATGCGCGCCTTCATGCGCTATAAGGGGGTCGACTTCGACTGGGTGCCGCGCACGGCGGACAGCGAGCAGGAGCTGCGCAAGGTCTCGCGGTTCTCCACGCTGCCCGTCCTCGTCACCGCCAGCGGCTTCGCCGTTCACGACACGACGCCGATGATCGAGGCGCTGGAGGCCGACAAGCCCGAACCAAGCGCGCTGCCGGATGATCCTGCACTCGCCTTCCTCGCCAACGTGCTCGAGGAATACGCCGACACCTGGCTGGCCAAGGCCGCCTTCCAGTTCCGCTGGACGCGCAAGAAGGACCAGAAGGAAGCCGCCAAGCGCGCGATCAGCGAATACTATGGCGACAGCGAGCCGGATGACCGAAAGGCGATGGAGGCCGCCGCCATCGAGCGGATGACGGAGCAGCTGCCGTCTGTCGGCCTCGAAGGCGATCTCGGGCCCGCCATCGAAAAGTCATTCAAGAAGTTCGTGAAGCTGCTGAACGAGCATCTGCGCCGCCACCTCTTCATCTTCGGCGGACGCCCGTCGATCGCCGACTTCGCCATCGGCGGCCAGTTGATCCAGATGCTGCGCGATCCCACGGCGGCCAAGATCATCGAGAAGGACGGCGAATTCGTCACGAAGTGGTGCGAGTTTCTGGGCGACGCAAAGCCTGGCGGGCCGTTTGAATCGCTCGAGGACCTGCAGGAAACCCTGATCCCGATCTTCAAGAACGATCTTTCGCGCTACTTCCTGCCATGGGCGGCGGAGAACCTCGAAAGCGCCGGCCGGCCACGAGACCTTCGAGGTCACGCTCGGCAAGGACAAGTTCACGCTGCGCCCGCTGCGCTCGGCGTCGCGTTCCTTCCGCGAACTGCGCAAGCGCTTCGTCAAGGCGCAGGAGATCGAGACGCTGAAGGCCTTCACCGACGCCGGCGGGGCGACAGAGTATCTCCAGCGCCCGGCCTCGATCCGCCAGCGCGACAACGATGATGCAGACGGCGAGGGCGAAGACGAGGGCGGCGGTCGTCGCCGCCGCCGCCGCCGTCGCGGACGCAATCGCTCATCGGAAGCCGATGCAGGTAAGAAAGAGACCGCCGCGGAAGGCGACGACAGCGATTCAGGGGACAATGATACGGGAGCCGACGACGATTAGACCCCCGCCTCGTCCGGACTGTCCGCCGCAATGATCCAGCAACTTCTCAGCGCCCACGTGACGCTCGCGCTGCTCGCGGCGAACATCCTCATCTCGATCGCAGCCTTCAACGATCCAAGGCTGCTGGAACGCGCGCTGTTCCATATCGGGGCCATGCGCCGGCGCGGCGAGTGGTACCGCATGATCTCGTCCGGCTTCATCCACGGCGGGCCCGGCCACCTCTTCATGAACATGATTACGCTGTTCTTCTTCGGCCCGGCGCTGGAGAACGGCCTCGGCTCGACCAACTTCGCGATGATCTATTTCCTGTCGCTGCTGGCGGGATCGGCATGGGCGCTGATGGAGAATTATCGCGACCTCAACTACCGCGCGCTCGGCGCGTCCGGGGCGATCTCCGGCGTGACGGTCGCGTTCGCCATGTTCGCGCCGTTCGCATTGCTGTTCGTGTTCTTCATCCCGATGCCCGCCATCGTGTTCGCGGTCGTCTATATCGTCTTCTCCGCCTACGCCTCCGGCAGCGGGCGCCAGGACGGCATCGGACACGGCGCACACCTCGGCGGCGCGCTGATGGGGGTGGTGCTGGTCTGCATCTTCTGGCCGCAGGCCATTCGCGACATGTTCGACCAGGTCACCGGATTCCTTCCCTGAGCCTCGCCCGGATGTGCTGACGGCGCGACCCCGGGAGGGAGGCCGCGCCGCCAGTCTTTCAGCCCGGGGCAAAACGGGCTGTCGGGAAGTTGCTAGGCTGCAGAAACCGGCTTGGCCGATTTCGCCTTGCCGCCCTCAATCACCTTGGTCGAAGGCCGCTGGTCGCCGATCGCCACTTTCCGTGGCTTCATCGCTTCGGGCAGCTCGCGTTTCAGATCGATCCGCAGCATCCCGTTGGTCAGGTCGGCGCCGGTGACGACGACATGATCGGCAAGCTGGAAGCGGCGAATGAAGCCGCGTTCGGCAATCCCACGATGCACGAACTTGCGGGTTTCATCGCTCTGCGTTTTCTTGCCGACGACGATCAGCTGGCCTTCATTGACCTCGATATCGAGGTCCTCACGCGCGAACCCGGCCACCGCCAGTTCGATCGCATAGACATCGTCATCCTCGACGGACTGTTCGATGTTGTAGGGCGGATAGCCCTGCGCGCCGTCGAGGCGCGCTGCGGTGTCGATCAGGCTGGCCATGCGGTCAAATCCCACGACGGTTCGGTAGAGAGGCGAAAAATCAAAAGAGCTCATGTTCACTGTCCTCATTCAAAGCAACAGAACGGCCGGCAAAGGCCGTCTTGGTTCGGTTTTCCAGGAGCGCGACTTGTGTCCACACCCCTTTGTCGAGGCCCGGTGACCGGCGCCTCAGACAAGATTTGGGAAGGCGTTTTGGGGTTTCAAGACTGCCGCAAAGGGATGGCGATCGCCGTTGTCGTCGATATGGTGGGCGCAACGAACGAACGGAGATGGCATTGCGCGTGAACACTGTTGCCGGGTTGGTTAAGATCGCTGCCGCGACGGCGGCGCTGGGGTTGTCGGCGTGTAGCGGGGAAGAGACAGCCGGGCTCGCCGAAACGCCCGGCGCCGAAGCCGCCGCCGGACCGGTGGCCGCAGCCGTCGCCAGCGCCGCACGCGAGCAGGTCGGAACCAGTGGCGCCACCCGGTCGAGACGCTGGAATTCTTCGACGTCCAGCCCGGCGACACCGTCGTCGAGCTGTTTCCGGCGCCGGCTGGTATACCGAAATCCTTGGCCCCCTGCTGAAGCGCGGCGGCGGCAGGCTTGTCGCCGTGATCCCGGATCCCGAAGCGTCGGACTATTACAGGCAGGCTGCGGATGCGTATCGCGCCGCCTATGTCGACCGCGTCGAGACCTATGGCGACATCACGATCACGCCGTTCGTCGCCGATGGTCCATTCGGTCCCGAGGGCAGCGCCGACAAGGTGCTGACCTTCCGGAACGTCCATAACTGGATGGCGGCAGGCTACGCCGACCGCATGTTCGAGAACGCCTTCAACGTCCTCAAGCCCGGCGGCGTGCTGGGTGTGGTCGAACACCGTCTGCCGTCGGCGTGGGACCAGGACCTGTCCGCCCGCACGGGATATGTCCACGAAGCCTATGTCATCCAGCTCGCCGAACGCGCCGGCTTCGAGCTGGAGGCCGAATCCGAGATCAACGCCAATCCGAACGATCCCGCCGATCACCTGCTCGGCGTCTGGATGCTGCCGCCGCGCCTTCTGGCGCCGGAGGAGGGCAGCACGCTGGCCGCTGACTACGATCCGCAGCGCTACATCGACATTGGCGAAAGCGATCGCATGACGCTGAAATTCCGCAAGCCGCTTGCCGCCGCCGGCGATCAGATGGAAACAACAGATGAGGCGGAGGGCGAAACGGAGTAGGATCGCGCCGTCCGCCGCATGAAGGGAAAGACCAGTCAGATGTTCGCAGCGCCATCGGTCCGGTCCGCTATCAGCATGCTCGTCCTCGCCGCAGCGCTGACAGCCTGCAGCGCGCCAGAACCGGCAAGCGACGGGGCGGCTTCAGAAGATGTCGGCGCGGTCCCGCCGCCTCCGCCTCCGCCGCCGCCGCCCCCTCCACCGCCTCCGCCGCCACCTCCGCCTCCGCCGCCATCGCCAACGCGGCCAGATCAGGAACCCGCATCGCAGGTCGGCGGCTCATCAGAAACCGCTGCTCCGGGATCGGCTTCGCAGCCCGGCGTCGCGCTGCCGGCCGATTACGAGATCGTCTCCAGCGTTCTCTTGCCGACCCAGTCCTACCTGCCGGGCGCCGACAACATGCCCACCGGCGTCGTCCTGCTCGACGCCCGCGCAAGCGATCGCAACGAGGCGCTGTGCCTCGCGCTGCTGGGCGAACGAACCGCCACGGTAAGGACCGAAACCGAAGCGCGCGCGGACGATCCCGACGGCGATTATCTCGTCACCCACTGGCTGACGCGGTCGGCCGTGGCCGACGAGGGCAATTGCGGCCAGCTCCTCGCCGGGTACGATTTCGAACGCGCCGCGCGCATCAAGCAGACCTACGCCCTCAACAACTCGCGCGGTCCCGTCTTCCTCGCGCTCGATCCAACCGGCGCGATCATGTTCCTTGACCTCGAGGACGCCAGTTCAAACCAGGTCTTTCAGGCAACAGCCGACTGGATGAGCCTCGCGCTGAAGGCGCCGCAGACAGGACCCGATGCCGGCAAGCCGCCGCAGGCGCGCGGCATCGCCGCCAGCGCCAACCGCCTGTTCGCCAGCATCGCGGGAGGCTTCGCGTCGTTGGTCGGCAGCGAGGAGCCGACGCTCGTGCGCTTCAATGACCCGGTCACCGGCACGGCGCGCGAGTTCCGCATCTATCGCGCGGGCGTCTATCTGATCGGCGCGACTTTCATTCTCTAGCGCGCCAGCTTGCTCGTCAGGAAATCGAGGATGGCGCCAAGATCGCTGGGCGCCGAACCATGCCCGCCCTCGTGGATGAAGTAGCGCAGGTCATCGCCAACATGCGCGTCGAGGTCAGGGAAGGGCGCGTCCTGCGCGAAACCCTCGCCGCCCGTCAGTGTCCAAGCTGGTGACGCCGCGCGCGCCGACAGGAAGGCGCCATACGGGTCGGCCCAGCTATCCTCATGCCCGTTGATCAGAAGCACAGGCCGCGGCGCCGACATGGCCAGCAGGAAGTGCGCATCGAACGGAGCAGATGACGGGTCGTCGGCGTAGCCCGCAAACGTCGGCGCGAACCAGTAGGCATACGCCCCCGGCGCGACGATGTGGGCGATGGTCTCGCCGTAATTGCGACGGAACAGGGATTGCCCGCCGAGACCCGAGCAGCAGTCAATGACGGCGGCAAAGCGCGGATCCTGCGCCGCCGCCCACAGCGCCGTCTTGCCGAGGCGCGAGAAGCCCATGACGCCGATGCGCCGGGAATCCACGGCGAGGTCGGACTCAAGATAATCGACAATCCGCGAGGCGCCCCAGGCCCAGGCCCCGATCGCGCCCCACTCGTCCGGCGCGCGCACATCGTCGGCCCGCGCCCCGGTCAACGCGCGAACGCCCAACGGCGCGCCGCCATCGAAGTCCGGTTCGATCTGTCCGTAATAGACCATCGCCAGGCCGACGCCCGCGTCCATGTAGGCGGCGACATCCGTCTTCCCGAATGAGCGCGCCTCGCTGGCGGGCACCCGGCGCGGATCGCCGTCCGTGGTGATCCATCCCTCGACTTCCTTCACCCCCTCATCCTCGACGCTGAGCACGACCGGGTTGAACAGGAGGCTCAAGAGAACCGGGACCGGTCCGTCCGCTTCAGCGGGCAGGTAGGTCACGACATCGATCGCCGCTTCGCCATGCTCATTCGACAGGTTGATCACCGCCTGTTTGCGGATCGCCTTGCCGTCATAGGCCGGGGTCCCGTCGTCCCACACATCGAACGACACCTGCACGTCGATATCCGGCGTCCGCCCGAATTGCTGTGAGGCCAAGAGCTCCATGATCTCCGGCCGCCGCACTTCGCGCCAGTCTTCGCGCGTACCGGCGAGTCGTCCTGCACTGGTCTTGAACAGGGACGGGAGGTCGGCGTCGCCGGCGGCGGCCTGCGTAAGGTTGGTGGTGACGCCGCGCTCCTCGCGGTCGGGCGCATCGGCGAGAAAGGCTGGCGGCGCCGGCGTTTCGGGCATCACGAACTCCTCCTCCACTGGCTCGGGCTCCACTGGCTCGGGCGTACACGCGGCGATCGCAAGCACGAGCATCGCAAGAACGCCGCGCGCGATCATGGCCGCATTCCGAAGCTGCGCCGTCCCGGCTTCAGGATGCGATAGGCATGATGCGCAAAGTCGCAGAGCAGGGGACGCGTGTCGCGCGGATCGATGATCTCCTCCGCGATGAAGGCGTCCGCCGTCCGGAACGGCGACCGCATCGCCTCGAACTTCGCATACAGCTCCTTCAGCTCCCTTTCGGGGTCTTCGGAAGCCTCGAGCTGGCGCTTGTAGGCCGCCTCGATGCCGCCCGCCATCGGCAGGCTGCCCCAGTCGCCCGACGGCCAGCAATACCGCCAGCGCGTGCGCGTCGGATTGAACATCGCAGATCCCGCAAGCCCATACGCCTTACGGATAACGACAGGGCAGATCGGCACGCTCGCCGGTACATCGCGGCCATCACCCTGACGCCCATCCGCGTCACGCCCGCACGTTCGTGTTTCACGCCGACCGCAAAGCCCGGACAGTCCACAAGGTGCACGACGGGCAGGTGGAAGGTCTCGGCGATATCCACGAGGCGAATGATCTTCTCGCAGGCATCCGCCGTCCACGCCCCGTCCATGAAGAAGGGATCGCCCGCAATCACCGCGACCGGATAGCCGTCGATGCGCGCAAAGCCGGTCACCACCGGGCGGCCCCAGAATTCCCCCGTCTCGAAGAAGCTGCCCTTGTCGAACACGGCCTCAATGATCCGGCGCGGCTTGTACGGCGTCTTGCCGTCCTTCGGCACGATATCGATCAGGAAATCCTCGCGCCGCTCCGGATCGTCACGCGGCTCGATGCGCGCCGGCAATTCATCGGCGTTCGACGGCAGGTAGGACAAAAACCGCTTGGCTGCGGTGAACGCCTCGCCCTCGCTGTCGACGACGTTGTCGACGGTGCCGTTGCGCGCCTGGATTTCCCAGCCGCCCAGACCTTCCTTGTCGATCTCTTCGCCGATCGCGCGCGCCACCGGCGGCCCCGCCACGAACACCTGGCTCAGACCCCGCACCATCACCGAGAAATGGCTCGCCGCCACGCGCCCGGCGCCCAGCCCGGCGCACGGCCCCAGCGCCAACGACACCACCGGCGACCGCGCCATGTTGTCGACGATCCATTCCCACGCCGGCGTCGTCGGAATGTAGGTCCTCGGATTGGCCTCCAGCGATTTCACCGACCCGCCGCCGCCCGTACCATCGATCATGCGCACGATCGGCAGGCCGTATTCGTGCGCCATCTGCTCGGCCATCAGCATCTTGCCGGCGATAGACGCATCCGACGCCCCGCCGCGCACGGTGAAGTCGTCGCCAAGGATCACGGCCGGCCGCCCGTCCAGCGTCGCGCGGCCAAACACCATCGTCGCCGGCAGGAAGCTCTCGATCTCGCCATCCGGGCCGTACTCGGCCTTGCCGGCCGTCTTGCCGATCTCATGGAAGGAGCCGGGATGCGAGAAACGCCACGCGCTCGCGCACCGTCAGCTTGCCCTGCGAACGCTGGCGCGCCACGCGCTCCCTCGCCGCCCATGCCTTCCGCAAGCCGCTCGCGCGCCCGCAATTCCTCGATGCTCGGCTTCCAGCTCATGTACGTATGGGTCCTCCCGGGGCTGAAACCTAGCCGCGCCCGCGCCAAAGCGCGAGAGCGCAATCGCCGCGCACGGGCGCATGGCGGACGCCCGCTTCGCTTCCCGATACCGGTTGCGCCCGCCCGCCGAGTGCGCGACAAGATGGTTCAGAAAGACAGGAGAAATCTCATGGACCGGCAGGCGTCACACAGAAAGTTCAGGCGGCTCTCGCGGGCGGCTCCGACTTCAACAAGTCGGTGAAGTTTGACTTCGGCTCGGTGGGCAAACTGTTCATTGATGGCGCCAACAACGTCGCGAACAACGAGGACAAGCCCGCCGACGCGACGGTCAAGGTCGATTTCGAGGACTTCAAGGCGCTCGCCCAGGGCCAGCTCGACCCGATGCAGGCCTTCATGTCGGGCAAGCTCAAGGTCGACGGCGACATGTCGGTCGCGATGAAGCTGCAATCGCTGCTGTCAAAGCTGTCCTGAGGTGACTGCGGAGCCGGCCATGGCCGAGAGCCAGACGGCTCCGGAATTCCTCTCGGCTGAGGGGTTTCCGCCGCCCGACGGCGCTGAGACCATCTGGCTGAAGAACGGCGCCCATGAGGTCCGCATGGTCTTCGCGCCCGCGCCATCGGGCGCAGCGCGCGGCGCCGTTCTCCTGTGCACCGGCTATAACGAATACATCGAGAAGTATTTCGAGACCGCGCGCGACTTCCAGGCGCGCGGCTTTGCGGTCGGCCTGCTCGACTGGCCCGGGCAGGGCGCTTCCGACCGGCTGATCGAATCGCCGCGCCTTGGCTATATCCGCACCTTCGATACGGCCGTCGCAGCCCAGAAGCTGGCGTTCGAGACGCTCAAGTCGAAAGCTGGCGGGCCGTACATTGCGGTCGCGCACTCGATGGGCGGGGCCATCACGCTTGAGGCGCTAAGGCAGAACGCGATCGATCCGATCTTCGCACTGCTTTGCGCCCCCATGCTCGGCCTCAAGGTTGGACCGATGGAGGTCGCCGCCGCGCGCATCGCCCGCACGCTCGGGTTTTCAAAACTGCCGCTGGGCGCGGAATCGAAGAACACCACCTTCGAAACCAACATCTTCACGCACGACGAACGGCGCTGGAAGATGAACCGCGAAATGCAGGCGCAGAAGCCCGACTACCTGTTGAAGTCGCCGACCGTCGCCTGGGTCAACGCCGCACTCGATCTCTACGAACGCTGGCGCAAGCCGGCGGCGTTCAGGAACCTCAGCGTACCGCTGCGCATCGCCAGCGCCGGCGGGGAATCCCTCGTCAGCAATGAGGCGCAGCACAAGATTGCAGAGCGGCTTGGCGACAAGGCCGACATCGTCACGATCCCCAACGCCCGCCACGAGATCTGGATGGAGGCGGACCAGATGCGCAATCTACTCTGGAAAGAGTTTGACGAGATGTGCGCCGCGCACGGCGTCTAGCCGGACCAGCTTGTCGCTGATCGACGCAGCGAGATTAGCGCCTGGTCGAGAATCTCCTGCGAGGCCGCCGCCACGATCTGTCCGCCCAGTTGCGGCGGACGGCCCATCCAGTCGGTGACCACCCCGCCAGCGCCCTCGATCACCGGGAACAGCGCCGCCACGTCGTGCGCCTGCAGGCCGCTCTCCGCCACCATGTCGATCGTGCCCGCCGCCAGACGCGCATAGGCGTAGGCGTCCAGTCCGTAGCGTGTCAGGCGGGCGGTTGCCCGCAAATGCTCGAACGCGCCGCGTTCGGCAGGGGTCAGGATGAAATAGTCGGTGGTCGACAAAACCGCATCGGTGAGCTTCGCGCAGCCGCTGACTTTGAGCGGCGTCCGCACGCCGCGCGCATCGAGCCATGCTTCGCCCGGCGCGCCGATATAGCGCTCGTCGATCCAGGGCTGGTCGATCACGCCAAGCACCGGCCGTCCGCCGACCGCCAGCCCGATCAGCGTCGTCCAGCTGGCCAGTCCCGCCACAAAGGCGCGGGTGCCGTCGATCGGATCGAGATACCAGATAAGGTCGTTGCGGCCGGCCTTGACGCCATACTCCTCGCCATTGATCCCGTCGTCGGGACGCTCGGCCTCGATCAGGGCGCGGATCGCGCGCTCGGCGGCCCGGTCGGCTTCCGTCACCGGATCATAGCCGTCGGTCAGCTTGTTCTCCGCCGCGGCGGCGTCGGTCCGGAAGAGGGGAAGGATGGCTTCCCGCGCGGCGTCGGCCAGCCGGTTGGCGAACGGGATCAGGGCGCGAATCTCATCGGCATCGGTCATGACCTGCTTCTCGCCTCCGCCCGCCGCGCCCGCAAGTGCGCGGGCCGTTCGCCAGGCGCAAGACATGAGAAATCCCGCCTCCCGGTTCGGGGAGAGGCGGGATTGGTCTCGAATGGCTGGCCTTTATGGGCCCTTCGGAGTTTAGGCGGCGCCTGCGTCCGAATTGTCGTCCTCGAGCGCTTTCGCAAGGTCAAGCAGGCGGCGGCGCGGACGTTCCGACAGGCGGTAGTAGGCGCGCACCAGCTCAAGCGTTTCCTTCTGCGAAAGGATGTCGCCCGACAGGCGGTCGGCGGAATCGTTGGCCGGGGCCGGCTGGCCGTCGGCGGCGAGACCGTCGAAGAAATAGTTGATGTTGACGTTCAGCGCGTTCGCGAGCGCGAACAGGCGGCTCGAGGTGATGCGGTTCGCGCCACACTCATACTTCTGAATTTGCTGGAACCGCACGCCAACCTGGACCGCGAGGTCCTGTTGCGTGAGCCCAAGCAGACGGCGACGGCGACGAAGCCGCTTGCCGACATAGATATCCACGTCCGTGGCCATTTACTCTACTCCCGATCCGTCGGCCCGTACCAATTCGAGACCGTCGCTGGGGAGGGAGCAAGCGGCGCGCCAACCATCGGGCGAACCGCCGGGCGAACCGGATTCAACCCATGCGTGCTGCAGCGCAGCATCGGCGTCCTCAAAGGCGCCTCGGGGCTGCTCATGCCTGACTGAAAAACTTGCAGAACTTCGCGTTTCCGTCGCGCACTGCGCAGTTTCGCCGCACTGCAGTAAAATGCCCTTGCTTGTTTTGCGGTGCAGCGTAAATTGGAGATGTGGCGCTTAGGCGTCACTGCCCTTTTTGGGCGTTTCCTCCCTAATACCTTTGGCCGCGCCGGCTACGGCGCGGCCTTTTTCTTTGCCTGAACGCCGCCGTCGCCAAACCCGGGCCGTCCCGAAACGCCCGCCGCGGCCCGCGTGAAGTCGCACAATTCCTCTGCAATTTCAGACAGGTGACGCCTCAGGCGCACGATCCCGTCATGCGGCTCGACCTCGTACTCGTCGAGATAGAGGCTGCGCTTGATCTCGATCTGCAGGGCGTTGCGGCCACGCCCCGGCTGGCCGTGCTTCAGCGTCGCGAACCCCCCGGCGTACGGTGTGTTCCGATTGGTTGAATACCCGCGCTCGCGGAACAGCGCCTCGACGAAATCGACGAAATCGCCGTCGCAGGACGCGCCATAGCGGTCCCCGAGCACGATATCAGCGCCGCCGCCGGCCTGCTGGCTCTCGCTCGGCATCGAATGGCAGTCGACCAGCCAGGTCTTGCCGAACATGGCCTGCGCCCGCCGGAGCAGGGCGTCGAGCGCCTGGTGGTATGGCCGATAGACGTCATCCAGCCGCGCCGTCGCCTCCTCGGCGGCGAGCCGTCCGCGATAGATTCTGACGCCCCTGTGCGCCGTCCGCGGAATGCAGCCGAGCCCCGCCGCGACGCGCGGAGAGCGGTTCCCGGTCCAGTGCGCGGGCGCATTGCTGAACATGTCGCGGTCCATCTCGCTCTCGGCGCGGTTGAGGTCGATGAACGTGCGCCCCAGAAGGCCGCGAATGACCGGCGCGCCGGACCGCGGCACATCGCTCAGCAGCCGGTCGACATAAGCGTCCTCGACCCGGCGCAGCGCCATGCGATCAACCGCGCACGTCTCCATGAAACTGTCGGGATAAAGCCGGCCTGAATGCGGAGAAGCGAAAACGACAGGGGAAACAATGGAAACCGGCTCTTCGATCGCCAGCGCGGGCCCGAACCGCCCATTGCGCGCGCGTACGCCAGACTCAACGCTCTCTTTCAGCTGGCTTGCCAGGAACTCCAGGCCCATTCGTGAAAGATATCCCCGTCTGTCCGTTCCGTGAACTCTAGGTGTTCATACGCGCTTTACCACATGGCGGCACTAATTTTAGCCTGAATCGACCGTAAATCTGGTATCTATCGCCATGGCCAAGATCCTTCTCGCTGAAGACGACGACAGCCTCCGGGGCTTCCTGGTCGGCGCCCTGCGCCGCGCCGGCCACACCGTGAAGGAGTTCGACGAGGGCTCGGCCGCCCTGAAGACCCTCGAACGCGAAGTGTTCGACCTTCTGCTCACCGATATCGTCATGCCCGGCCTCGACGGCATCGAATTGGCGCGGCGCGGCGCGGAGCTCGATCCGGCCATGAAGATCGTCTTCATCACGGGGTTCGCGGGCGTCTCGCTGTCGCCTGGCGGAACGACGCCGGTGGGCGCAAAGGTGCTGTCCAAGCCCTTTCACCTGCGCGAACTCGTCGACGAGGTCGAGCGCGTGATGGCGGCCTGAGGCGGCGCCGCTCCGGCGACGCCCACGCGACAGATTTCCCCAGCCAAGCGCCATTGACGCGCCCACTGCCAAAGGGCAATAGGTCCGCTTCGCGCGGGGACCCGACAGGGTTTCCCAACCGGAACGGGCGGTTAGCTCAGCGGTAGAGCACTACGTTGACATCGTAGGGGTCACAAGTTCGATCCTTGTACCGCCCACCATTCTCACTCCGGTCGATGCGCAGCCAGTGCGCCGAACCGGAATGACGCCGAGGATCGCCTAGCGCCGCATCGCGGCCGGCAATTGCAGGCGCGTCAGGCGCTCAGCCCGAACTTCCGAACCAGCCCGCCAAGCCCGAAATTCTTCAGAAGATCCCAGAACGCCAGACGGCAGGGGCGGATGGCGAGGATCGCAAGGAACGCGGCGCCAAGCCCGCCGGTGATGACGGCGCCCGAGATCGTCCATTTCGAATGCTCGTCGACCGGCAGGAAGTAGACGGCCGTGAGCGCAGCCGCAGCCGCAGCCATCGCCGGCACAACCCCCACGCTGGTCGCCTTCACCTGGTCCATGATGTTCACCGGCCCCCGCGATCCGACGAGGATCATGCGGTAGATCGACGTGATGATCATGCCGACAGTGAACGCGATCGCGACCGCGACGATGCCGTAATTGATCGCCGGCACGATGAGGCCGATCCGCACCACGGCTTCCACGATGCCGATCGTCCGCAGCGCCTTGGTGCGGTCCTGCGTGAACAACACGTCGCCGGTCGGATAGCCGAAGGGCAGCGCGAACAGCGACGGCGCAAGCACGCCCAGCACGATGCCGGCCTCTTCCCACTGGTCGCCGAGGATCGACAGGGTGATCGGCACGGGCGCGACGCACAGGATCGCCGCGACCGGCATCAGGACGAGGCTGATGCGCGACACAACGCCGATATAGGCAGCCCGGTAGTCGGCCGGCTGTTCCTTGAGCCGCGACAGCAGGGGCAGCGCCGATTGCGTGATCGGCTGGATGATGTTCGAGGTCTGGATCAGGAACAGGTTATGGGCCCGGTTGAAATGGCCGAGCGAGGCGGCCCCGAGATACCGCCCGATCAGCAACAGGCTGATATTGTTCGACAGGAAGTTCGACATTGAAAAGATCAGCGTGTTGAACCCGAAGCCGAGAATGCTCTTCACGTTCTTGGGCACGGCGAACTTGTCGGGCTTCCAGGTGCTCAGCACGAAACACAGGATGCCCTCGGTCACCGACTGGGTGACGGTGCCGGCGACAATCGCCCACACGTCCTGCCGGATGATGGCCACGGTCACGGCGACGAACAGCGCCGCGACAACCGCGATCACATCGATCGTGCCCAGCGTGCCGAAGCGCAGCTCGCGATGGATCATGGACCGGTGTTGCATGCCGGCGCCGCGCACCAGAAGGCCGACCGCCGAGAAGATCACGATCCACTGGATGATCGGTTCGTTGTAGAAGTCGGCCACGAACGGCGAGGCGAGGACGATCGCGCCGACCACCGCCACGGTGATCGCAAGGTTCAGCCAGAATACGAAGCTTACTTCCGCCTGGTCGATCTCGGCGTTGCGCATCACCGCCTTGGTCAGGCCGAACTCCCGGATCGTGTTCCCGAAGGTCAGGATGACCGCCGCCATCGTCGACAGGCCGAACGCCTCAGGCGTCAGCAGGCGCGACAGCACGCTCAGGGTGATGAAGCTGACCGCGATCAGCACGAACCGCCTGATTACGAGGATCAAGGGCCCGCGTTCTGCGCGTCGCCTTGCTTCTCCGATATCGACTTCGGCCATGATCAGCTGGCCCTAGGCAAACCGGGCGCGACGCAAGGCCCCGCCGCGACCAGCCGGCGGGCCGGCTTGCGCTGCAGCGGGAGTGTCGAAACAAGGCGTCATGCGGTCAACTTGTCCGTGTGGCCATGGGCGTTTCACGCGCGAAAGGCGATCAGGCGCCGCGATGCAACAAGCGGGCCCGGCCAACACGCCGGTCACCCCCTGCGCCGGTCATACATCGTAAAGCCTTCGATTCGCTTTATGCGTGAATTCTGACGGCCGCGCTCACTCGACGCGGGTCGTCGCGATCCCGCGCTCCTCCAGCATCGCCATCACGCTGTCGTCGCCGGCAAGGTGGGCCGCCCCGACCGCCACAAAGAACGTCCCCGTCTCCTCATTGGTTAACGCCGCCAGCGCATCGACCCAGTTGCGGTTGCGGTTCACCAGAAGCGCCTCGTAGATCTCCGGCGTCCCCGACAATTCCTCGCTGATCATGATCTCGACCAGCTTGTCGACATCGCCGTTGGCCCAGGCCTGCACCAGCTCGTGCAGAATCACCGGTTCTTCGGAAATCTCGTCCAGCCCTTCCATCAGGTAGCGGATCTGGGTCTCCTCCGGCAGGTCGGCGAACACCCGCAGCTGTTCCTCGATCGTCTCGAGCCTGCGGATCTCGGCGCCTGAATTCTTCGCAATCGGCGACAGGGTCCGCTCCACGCCGGACTGGGGATTATACCCCGCCTCGACGATCACGCGCTCGGCCAGGGTCAGCGCGCCCATCCACGGCTTCATGGAATCGACGACGGCGAACGACACGCCGAGTTCGTCGCACGCCGCCGCCAGCATCGCGGTCTGTTCCGGCGTCAGCCGGTCGGACAGTTTCTCTCCGGGCGGATAAAGGCCGAGGTTGGAGACGATCCGCGTGATCTCGATCGGGTTGGGATCGATATCGGTTTCGAAATAGACGACCGACGCCTCGGCCATCGCCTCGTCGATCAGCGGCGTACGCCATTCCAGGTCGTCGGGCAGCACGTGGACCGTGCCGAACAGGTAGATCGTGGTGTCATCATCGCCAGTGAGCCACAGCGCCGGCCCCGATCCGGTGATGGCGGCGGTTGAACCGTCTTCAGCCGCCGGCGCCTCGGTCGTCTGCGTCTCGTTCCCGCCTCCGCCGCAGGAAACCAGCGCGAGCGCGCCAAGCGCCGTCACGGCGGCAGCGATCGGTCGCACAGGATTATGGCCGAGTGTCATCGTCAGGCCTCTCGCCTCATCAAGCCAGTTGCTGGCAGTTCCGTGCGCCGCATGATCGACCCGCCAGAATCGTTCTGAATCATTCTGGATCATGCTGGCGGCGCGCTTGGGCGTACATTTGCAGATCGCGCCCGCCCCGTCACCCTCGCGAAACCGTGGAACTCAGTGGTTTTGGCGCCCGCGTCAGGCCGCTTGCCAAGCCCCGCTGTTTCGCTAGTGTCGCGCGCCTCAGGCGAGGGGACCACAAACCGGCCCAACGCACCCGTAGCTCAGCTGGATAGAGCGCTGCCCTCCGAAGGCAGAGGTCACAGGTTCGAATCCTGTCGGGTGCGCCATTAAATTCAGATATTTTTGGAGACTTGCAGAGCTAGGGAGGGGGAGTTGGATTTGTCGCGGTCATTTGTATGAAATCGGCGATCGAGTGAGACCTTGGTCTTTGTAGGTGTCGGGACCGGTTTGCTTATGAAGCGACTTGCAAACGTCATCGAACGCCTCGGCGGGTATGATGGTTCGGACACCCGTCACGATGTATCGGTCTCCCGTGTCATTGGTGATGTGTTCGATAAGTTCACCTTGGACGACGTTCATCGACAGACCGAATTCCTCAGCCTTTTTTAACAATGCCTTCGTGTCGTGACCGTACGGCTTGTAGCGTAGCTCCTTCACGGTCACGCCGTGTGCTCGCAGATACGCCTTGAGATACAACTCAATTGCGTGGCTGTACAAAAAGCGGACAGGCGAGTCGGGGTGCGATACTTCGAGATCGAGCTTTGCCAACTCTCTGGCGCTCGACGCGTAGGTGTGTGCGTAGTGAAAGAGCCCTACTGACGTAGTTCTATCGTCCTCAGTCATGAGTGATGCTCTCCCGGTTCCGCCAGTCGTACATAGAACACATCGTGTGATGACTGGCAGCCTAGACATAACGTTTCGCCCGGTGTTGCACGCGACGCTCCTGCGCAGCGGTTCTCTACGTTTCGCCATTCTCCCTTTGCGTTCCAAACGACAAGCGTGTCGTATGCGGATGAGAAGACGAGCTGTGGCAAGGGCATGGGGCATCATCGGGAGGAACACGTCGATCGCCGCGTCTTGATGATGGGCGGCGCAGCTGCAGCCCTTGGCGCCTGCGCGCGCGAGGCCGACCTGCGGCGCGGCGAGAGCGGACGTATCGCCAATGTTTCCGATGGCGATCTCCTGGCGCTGGACACAGGCCAGCGCGTCCGGCTGGCGGAGATCGAGGCGCCGTCCCCCTACGGCGAGGGCGCGCCCTATGGCGAGGAAGCGCGCGACCTCTTGCAGCGCGAGGCCATCGGGCGAACCGCCACGCTTTATTACGGCGGCGTCAGCCGCGACCGCTATGACCGCGCGCTGGCGCATGTCTTCGTCACGGACGAGGTTGGCCGGTCGACGTGGCTGAACGGTCTGATGATCGCACAGGGCGCAGCGCGGGTCCGAACCTACGCCGACAACGCCGCAAGGGCCGCCCAGCTCTACGCGCTGGAAGACACGGCGCGGGCCAATGCGCAGGGCCTCTGGGCGCTGGAGGCCTACCGGATTCGCAGTCCCTCGGACTGGCCTAAGGCGGATGAGCCGCGCGCCTTCATCATCGCCGAAGGCAGGCTGGCCGCGATTGATCCTGCAGAACGCTACGGCGTCATCCGGCGCGACGGCGACGGTTTGCGGCTGGCGCCCCCGGCATCCCTCGACGCCGCCTTCGCGCCCGCCGGGCTTCTCGCCGGCGCCGCCGTGCGCATGCGCGGCCGGACGAGGATCACCGACGACGCCGTCACGATCGATTTCTCGCACTGGCAGCAGGTCGAGATCCTCGCCTGAACCGCTGCCTGACGTCTGGCCTGAAGCCGCTCGGAAATGAAAACGGGGCGCCTCCGCAAGGAGACGCCCCGTCGGTGTCTTCATTGGCCGTGCTGGCGCGTCCTAGGCGGCGCGCTTGGCCAGCGACTTGGAGAGTTTCTCCACGGCCTTGTCGTGTTCGATGTTCTCGACAGCGGCCAGCTCGCGCGCCATGCGGTCCAGCGCCGATTCATAGAGCTGACGCTCCGAATAGGACTGGTCCGGCTGGTCTTCGGCGCGGTGCAGGTCGCGGACAACTTCGGCGATCTGGATCAGATTGCCCGAATTGATCTTCGCTTCGTATTCCTGCGCGCGGCGCGACCACATGGTGCGCTTGATGCGGGCGCGGCCGCCCAGAGTTTTCAGGGCGTCGTTGACGATGCGTGCGGACGCCAGAGGGCGCATGCCGGCGGCTTCCGCGCGCGCGGTCGGAACACGCAGGATCAGCTTGTCCTGCTCAAACGAGACGACGTAGACTTCCAGTTTCATGCCCGCGACTTCCTGGGTCTCGACACCGGAGACCTGGCCCACGCCATGCGCGGGATAGACAACATGTTGTCCAACGCCGAATTTGGCTTCGGCGGCTTTTGCAGGCTGTTTTTTCGACATACTTTTTCTACCTTTTCCACTCGCGCCAAGGCCGAACAAGATTGATCGCCCACTAAACGTGTGCGCGCCCAAATTCTTCGGCCCTGTCAGCAATGCGTCCCGCCCGTCAGCGGATGTCCCGTCATACCACAATTTACAGAATTTTCAACTGATTGCTTGGGTGCAAGTGCAGCAATCATGGCCTGCAGCACCTAAGTGCGACATCCCGCCACACAGCAAATTTCAAGCAAAATCAGGCGTCTGATGGCGGATTCGGCGAAAACAGGCTCTGCAGCTTGTCCTTGACCTTCGCGTAATCGTCAGCGTCCGCAGGGGGATCTTTCTTGATCGTGATGTTCGGCCACACCTCGGCGTACTCGGTATTCAGCTTCAGCCACTTGCCGTCGGCATCATCTTCCGTGTCGGGAAGGATGGCTTCCACCGGGCATTCCGGCTGGCAGACCCCGCAATCGATGCACTCCTCCGGCTTGATGACGAGCATGTTCTCGCCCTCATAGAAGCAGTCGACTGGGCAGACTTCGACGCAATCGGTGTATTTGCACCGGATGCACGCGTCGGTGACGATGTAGGTCATATCGCTGGGTCACTCGTATTGATGGACGGCGAAATGGGCGTCCTGCGAGAGATTGTCAATTCAAGCCCGCAATTAGCACGGCTGAACGACCGCTGTCCTAGTCAGCGCCGAGCGCCCGGTAGGCCGTCGCAGCCTCTTTGGCGGGGCCACGACGCTGGGGCAGGGCGAGCACTTCCACCACCCGCACCCCGGCCGGCGTCGTGAAGTTCACAAGGTCGCCAACCTCGACCTGCGTCGCGCCCTTGTCGACGCGCCGCACCTGGCCGTCACGCTCGATCCGCGCGCCAAGCGTCGCCACGGCGTCATGCGCCTGTCCCCGCGTCTTGTAGAACCGCGCCCGCCACAGCCACACGTCCAGGCGCATCCGCGTCTCTCCGGCCTCGGGCCGCTGCGCTGGGCTCATGAAGCGTCGTGCCCGCTGCCCGAACCAGCCGGTCCGCCATCCGGCGCGGCGCCGCCATCGCGCGCGGTCGACGCTGACGGCATCGCCTGCTCGGCCTTGGTCGCAGGCGTGCGCTCTGCCAGCTTGCGGGGCTTGCGTCGCCGCTTCTTCTTCTGGGTCTTTGCGTTCTGCGGCCGCTCGCGGTCAGGCTGCGGACGCGAGGCCAGCGCATGCGCCGCCAGCGCCGCAAATGGCCCGGAGAGCACGGGCGCGGGCGCCGCCGGCGCTGCACCACCCTTTTTGCCCTTCCGCTCACCCTCGGGCCGTGCGCGCGCCGCAAAGCGCCACAGCTTGACCCCGCCGGTCTCTGTCGCGCTCCGCAGGCTTCAGGCCCATCGCGCGCAGGATCTCCGGGAATTCCTCGCCCGGACAGCCGATCGTCGCTGCAAGGTCGATCGGCGCCGCAAACGCCGACGCGCCCGCCGCCTTGCGCGCCTGTCCCAGTTGCCAAGACAGGCGCTCGGCCATGTCGGCCCGCACCGCCCGCTTGCCCATGCGCAGATAGCCGATCGCGCCCAGCATCCGGTCGCTCCATGTCCGCCCGTCCAGCGGGAAGGAAGCCGCCTCCGGCGCCGCGGTCACGTTCGATCCGTCGAACACATTGCGCAGCATCACGATCAATCTGGCCTGCGCAGGCTTCAGGAGCCCGGGCACCCAGGCCGCCACCCGTCCGCATCTCACCCCGGCAGCCTTCAGCGCCTCGCGCTCCTCGGCGCTGATCCGCGCATCGGCCAGCGCCGACGGCATGCCGCGTCCGCCGCCGCGCCGGTCGATCGCGGCGCCAGTCTCCAGAAGCTGGAACACCAGGCCGCGCGCCAGCCCCGACAACTGATCGCCATCGAGCGCGGTCTTGAGCGCAAACAGCGACGCCAGTCCCTCGCTGAGGTGCTGCTCCAGCCAGCCTGCACGCGCCCCTGCGCCCGCCCGCGCAGGCCCGCGTCGGCGTCTTCGGCTCCCATGAGCTTCACACCCGGCGCCAGCCAGTCGTGCCGCTTCTCCAGAACGCCGATGGCGGCGCCTTCGAACATCACCTGCGCGGTTTGCGCATCCAGCGTGAAGGCGCCGGCTTCGGCGGCGGATATCCCGGCCAGTTTCTGCTCGATCACCGGGCCCAGCGCTTTGATCGCAGCATTGCGCACCGCGCGACCCTCCAGCGAACTCGCCGTCGAATCCGGAACGAACGCCAGCCCGGCCAGCTTGCCCACCTCATGGCCCTGCACCAGCACCCGCCCATCCGGCTCAAGCACCGGCGCGATCTCGTCTTCCGAGTGCAGCGCCTTGAGCAGCGCCGACGTGCGGCGATCGACAAACCGCTGCATCAGGCCTTCGTGCAACGCGTCGGACAGCCGGTCCTCGATGTCCCGCGTGCGCTCGCGCCACGTCGCGGCGTTCTCCAGCCAGTCGGCGCGGTTGGCCGCATAGGTCCACGTCCGGATCTGCGCCAGCCGGCCCTGCAGCGTGTCGATATCGCCCTCGACGCTGTCCAGCCGCTCGACCTGTGCGAACATCCATTCGTCCTTGATGCGGGCGTCCGGCTCCATCAGCTTTTCCGCCAGCGAGGAGACCAGCCGGATGTGCCCGTCCTCGCCATGCTTGCGGAAGTCGGGCAGGGTGCACAAATCCCACAGCCGCCGCACATGCGCGGTCGACGACGCCCCCTTGCGCACTTCGGGAATGGCAGACAGCGCCGCCAGCGTGCTCTCGTCCAGCGCTTCGGGCGCCCGGCGCAGCACCTTGTGCGGCGAGGGCCGCTTGAGCGAATCCATCAGCGCATCGAGACTGGAAAAATCGAGCGCGTCATTGCGCCAGTTCACCGTCTCCAGCGGTTCGAAGCGGTGCTCGCAGATCCGCTCAACGACGTCCGGCTCGATGGCGGACAGTCCGCGGTTTCGCCGAACGTGCCGTCGTCGCGGAAGCGTCCCGCGCGCCCGGCGATCTGCGCCAGCTCGTCAGCCCGCAGCATCCGCCGATTGCGTCCGTCGAACTTCCGCCGGCTGGCGAAGGCGATGTGGCCGACATCGAGGTTCAGCCCCATGCCGATCGCATCGGTCGCAACGATGTAGTCGACCTCGCCAGCCTGGTAGAGCTCGACCTGGGCGTTGCGCGTGCGCGGGCTCAGCGCCCCCATGATCACCGCACACCCGCCGCGTTGCCGCTTCAGCAGCTCCGCGATGGCGTAGACTTCCTCGGCCGAGAACGCGACCACGGCCGAGCGTTTCGGCAGCTTGGTGATCTTCAACGGCCCGGCATACGACAGCTGTGAGAACCGCTCGCGCCGTTCCGGATCGATGTCGAGGTCCAGCGCATTCAAGACGGGCCGCACCGTGTCGGCGCCCATCAGCATGGTTTCGTGATTGCCGCGCGCATTGAGGATGCGCGAGGTGAACACGTGGCCGCGGTCCGGATCAGACGCCAGCTGGATTTCGTCGACGCCGACAAACTCGAATTCCCGCGACACCGGCATCGCCTCGACGGTGCAGGCGAAGTACCGCGCTTCGGGCGGCGCGATGCGCTCTTCGCCGGTGATCAGCGCGCATGCGCGCTCGCCCTTCACCGCCACCATGCGGTCATAGACCTCGCGCGCCAGCAGGCGCAGCGGCAGGCCGATCATCCCGTCGCCATGCGCCAGCATGCGCTCAACGGCGAGGTGGGTCTTGCCGGTATTGGTCGGACCAAGAACGGCGCGAACGCGGTTGGCTTCGGTCAGGGCGCTTCTCCTGATGGGGGAGCCGGCATACTGGAATCGCAATTCGCGATAGGCAATCGCCCAGACATGACAACGCCCGGGCCACAGGTCCGCCCGGATACGACAACGCCCGGACCTAAGGTCCGGGCGCCGCCAGTACTCAAATGGAAATCGAGACTAGATCGATTCCTTCAGTTCCTTGGCGGGACGGAAGGAAACCTTCTTCGAAGCCTTGATCTTGATGGGCTCGCCCGTCGCCGGGTTGCGGCCCATGCGGGCGGCGCGCTTCGCGACCACCAGCGTGCCGAAGCCGGCGATGCGGATGCGGTCGCCTTTTTTCAGGTGCTTGATGATGAGTTCGAAGGTTTCGCTGAGCTGCTCTTCCGACTGCTTCTTCGAGATCTCATTTCTTTCCGCCAGCGTTGCAGCCAGTTGCTTCATGCTGACAGTCGTCTGTTTCGGTTTGGCGGCCGTAGCCATTGGCATGTCTCCAGACTTCTGGTTTTCACGTTCCCCGCCGCCGACTACGACCGGAATCAGTCCCGGCGGCGAGCAGAGGCGCATCTGGAACGACGGGGAGGCGAAGAAATCAAGCCGGTTTCGCCCGAAAATACGGGTTTTTCCTGCATAAACCCGGTGTTTTTCCCCTTTTTCGGCGTTTGAGGAGTCCAAGATGCACGCAGGACACGAATCTTCCGCCCGCTGACGGCTCTCGCCCATGGCCGCGAAATCCCGCGCCAGAACGCCAAAAAGCAGCATTCGAGGCCGCGAGTTCACCTTGACTCGGCATACCGGCCCGCCTATCCACCCCGCTCCGAATTGAAGAGAGAACCGCCATGCGCCGCTGGATACGGGCGCGGCGAATGCAGGATGCCAACCCATGTCGCGCAAGTGCGAACTGACCGGAACCGGCCCGATCGTCGGCCACAAGGTCAGCCACTCCAACATCAAGACCAAGCGCCGGTTCGAACCGAACCTAGTGAAGGTCCAGCTGCGCTCTGAGGCGCTCGACCAGTCCTTCTCGGCGCGCATCTGCGCCCACGCCCTGCGCACCGTCGACAAGCGCGGCGGTCTGGACGGCTTCCTCGCCAAGGCGAAGGAAGACGAGCTGTCGCCGAAGATGCGCAAGGTGAAGCGCGACATCGCGAAGAAGGCCGCCGACGCCGCCGCCTGATCCGGCGACTAGGCTTTCGTCCTACGCGTTCGTTCGACGATCAATTTCCCAAACACGGCTTTACCCGCGCCCCGGCGCGCGTTTGACTGCGCCCGTCTTTCGTTAGGGGGCTTCATGCGTCTGGCATCGGTGTTCGCCATCGTCTCGGTCACGACGGTCCTTTCGGCGTGTCAGCCGGTCGATCCGCCCGACATGATCATCCACGGCGGCTCCATTCATACCGGCGTTGACGGCGCGCCGCCGGCCGAAGCCGTGAGCATCCGCGCGGGGCGCATCGTCGCTGTCGGCGCCATGGATGACCTGATCGAGGATTTCGGCGGACGCACCCAACTGATCGATCTCAAGGGCGCGCATCTCTATCCCGGCTTCACCGACGCGCACGTCCACCTGCGCGGCATCGGAGAGCGGGAGACCACGCTTGATCTTGATGAGATCAGCTCGATCGCCGAACTGGTCGATGTCGTCGCCGCCGCCTCCGCCGAACTTCCGGCCGACCGAAGCCTGATCGGACGCGGCTGGATCGAAACCCACTGGCCGGGAAACCGCTTTCCCACCCGGCAGGATCTCGACGCCGTCACCGGCGACCGCCCCGCCGTGCTCACCCGCGCCGACGGGCACGCGCTTATCGCCAACACCGCAGCGCTGCAGCGCGCCGGCATCCTGACGCCGAACCCGGCCCAGCCGGACGGCGGCCGCATCGAACTCGACGCTGACGGCATGCCCACCGGCATGCTGATCGACAATGCAATGGGCGCGGTCGCAGGGCTCGCAGGTCCCGTCGACGAGACCCAGATCGCCGACGCGTATGAGATGGGCGCCCGCCGCTACGCAAGTCTCGGCTGGACCAGCGTCCACAACATGTCTGTTCCATCCGGCGACATCGCGCTGATCAACCGGCTGTCAGACGAGGGACGCCTGCCGCTGCGCATCTTCAACGCCGTCGACGGCGAGGACCCGGACGCATTTTCGGTCATGGGCGCATCGGAGGGCGGGCTCGTCACCACACGCGGCATCAAGCTCTACATGGACGGCGCGCTCGGATCGCGCGGCGCGCTGCTGGCTGACGCGTACAGCGACCGACCGGGCGAGACGGGACTGCAGCTGGCGCGCCCGCAGCCCACAAAGGATATCCTGGCCCGCGCGTACGACGAGGACGTGCAGGTCGCCTTCCATGCCATCGGCGATCTCGCCAACACGCTGACGCTCGACTGGATGGGCGAGACCTTCCGCGAGGCGGATAATGGCGCAGAGCATGATCCGCGCTGGCGCATCGAACACGCCCAGATCATATCCGCCGCCGACATCCCGCGCTTCGCCGAGCTTGGCGTCATCCCGTCCATGCAGCCGAGCCACGCCATCGGCGATCTCTACTTCGCGCCCGATCGTCTTGGCGACGAGCGCCTCGAAGGCGCCTACGCATGGCGCGCGCTGATCGACGCCGGCGCCATCATCGCGGGCGGCTCCGATGCGCCGGTGGAGCAGGGCGATCCGCGCATCGAGTTCTACGCCGCCGTCGCCCGCAAGGACCTCACCGGCGCCGCCGGTCCCGACTGGCGCCCGGAGCAGAAAGTCACGCGCGAGGAAGCGCTGAAGATGTTCACGCTCTGGCCGGCCTACGCCGCCTTCAGGGAAGACGATCTCGGCACGATCGAGGTCGGCAAGCTCGCCGACTTCACCGCCTTCTCAGCCGACATCCTCACGATCCCCGAAGCCGACATCCTCACGGTCGAACCCGTGCTGGCGGTGGTCGGCGGCGCGGTTGTCCACGACGCGACGGCCGCGAACTGAGACATGCGGGCTCAGGAGTACGGCGGTCGGACAGGCCGCGTCTGCGCTCACGTCTTCGCCCCCAAATCGAAGACCAGGGAGGGCTGTCCGACCGCCTGTCCCACACCACACGATCGGTGCGCGCCCCGCATCACCCGAATGGGTAAGGCCGCGCATTTTCAATCACGAGGCGACAGTTACCGTACGCGCGGTTCTGGCCTGCCGCGCAAAGGGGGTGTAACGCTCGTTCCAACGATAATCAGACCTACCGGGAGCATGACGCCATGACCGACATTCCATCCACCACCATCCAGCTTCGCTCGGAGCTGAAGTCTTCCGGCGATCTCGAACTCTCCCTCGCCGAGATCAAGACGCCGCAGCCCGGCCCCGATGAAGTGCTGGTCCGCGTCGAAGCCACGCCGATCAACCCGTCCGACCTCGGCCTGCTGGTCGGGCCCGCTGATCTGTCCGGCGCAAAGCAGTCCGGCTCCGCCGACCGTCCGGTGATCTCCGCGAAGGTGCCCGAGGTCATCGTCCGCGCCATGAAGGCCCGCCTCGACCAGTCGCTGCCGGTCGGCAACGAAGGCGCCGGCGTCGTCGTCAAGGCTGGCGACAGCCCGGCCGCCCAGGCGCTGCTCGGCAAGACCGTCGCCATGCTCGGCGGCGACATGTACGCCACCTATCGCTGCCTCAACGTCCAGCAATGCATGGAGCTGCCCGACAACGTCTCGCCGCGCGAAGGCGCCTCCTGCTTCGTCAATCCGCTGACCGCGCTGTCGATGCCGGAAACCATGCGCATGGAAGGCCACACCGCGCTGGTCCATACTGCGGCGGCGTCAAACCTCGGCCAGATGCTCAACAAGATCTGCCTCGCCGACGGCGTCGAGCTGGTGAACATCGTCCGCAAGCCCGAACAGGAAAAGATCCTGAAGGACCTCGGCGCGAAGCATATCGTCTCGACCTCGTCCGACAGCTTCATGGAAGACCTGATCAAGGCGCTCGCGGCCACCAACGCCACCATCGCGTTCGATGCGATCGGCGGCGGCGATCTCGCCGGAAAGATCCTTGTCGCCATGGAGGCCGCGGCCAACATGAACGCCAAGGAATACTCCCGCTACGGCTCGGCCACCCACAAGCAGGTCTACATCTATGGCCGCCTCGACATGGCGCCGACCGTCCTTCCGCCGGGCGTCGGCATGGCGTGGGCGCCGGCGGCTACCTGCTCACCTACTTCCTCCAGAAGATCGGCAATGAAGGCCGCGCCAGACTGCGCAAGCGCGTGCTGGACGAGCTGAAGACGACCTTCGCCAGCCACTACACGTCCGAGATCTCGCTCGCTCAGGCGCTCGATCTCGACACGCTGCGCGCCTACAACAAGCGCGCGACCGGCGAGAAATACCTCATCAACCCTTCGCTCTAGCCAGTCCGCTGCATCTCCGCGCCCGCGGCGATGCGGCGCCCGCTCAAGGCTGATCCCGGCTCACAGTTGTCCTGTCCCGGATCATGCCTCGGCGCGGCGGGAGATCTCGATGAAACTTGTCCTGTCTGGCGCGGCGATCGTCCTGTTGACCGCGATCGTGTGGCTGGCGTGGCCGATCTACGGCTTCGTCTCGAACCAGTTCGAAGTCGCGCGGCTTCCCGTCGGCTGGCAGGCGCTGCCCGCGGACATGCCGCAGGACAGCCTCGTCGCAGACGAGAAATATCGGCCAGCCGCCAGTCAGGGCATGGAGGTGCTTGAGGCATGGCGCGCCAAGATCAATGCGCCGAGCATGTCGGCGGCGATCGCGATCGACGGCGAGCTGGTGTGGGCCGGCGCGGTGGGCTGGGCCGATATCGCGAACGAGACACCGGTCACCACGCGCACCGCCTACCGCATCGGGTCAACGTCGAAACCCGTCGGGATCACGGCGCTGGCGCGCCTCGTCTCGGCCGGACAGATCGATCTCGATACGCCCATCTCGACCTATGCGAACGACCTGCCCAACGAAGCCTGGAACCAGTTCACGCCGCGCCAGCTCGCATCCCACACGGCCGGTCTGGTGGAATACGAAGACAACACCGACTGGCGCGGCCTCTATCAGAGCATGGCGCTGAACAGGCGCTTCGATGACCCGCAGGACGCGCTCGCCGTGTTCGACAGCGCCGACCTGTTGTTCGAGCCGGGGACCGACTTCCACTATTCCGGCTTCGACAACGTCCTCCTGAGCGCGGTCATGCAGGATGTCGCCGATCAGCCCTTCGATGATCTGATGTCGCGCCTCGTGTTCTCACCGCTTGGCCTCGACGCAACGCAGCCGGAATACCTGCGCACCGCCGCCACCGACTTCGCGACGTCCTACCAGACGAGGGGGGATCAGGTGAAACCCTGGCGCCGCGTCGACCTCAGTCACAAGCTCGCGGCAGGCGGCTATATCTCGACGCCGTCAGACCTTGCCCGGCTTGGCGCGGCATGGCTCGACGACGGCTTCATCGCCGCAGACGTCCGCGAACAATTCTGGACGCCTGCCAGGCTCTCCAGCGGCGAGGTCAACGAACAGAATTATGCGCTCGGCTTCCGGCGCGCCGTCGCAACGATCGACGGACTGGGAGAGGTGACCCACGTCAATCACGGCGGCGTCTCCAAGGGCGCGCAGTGCTGGCTCATGATCGTGCCGGAGCGCCAGATATCGATCGCGGTCTCCACCAACCGGCGGACTGACGAGTTTTTCGATTTCGCCGGCGTCTATGCCGAGCTGCTGGAAGCGTTCGCGCCGCTCGCGAACGCCGCGCCGCAACCCTCCGACTGACCCCGCCCCCCGCGCCCACCGCCATGCGACGCCCGCAATCCGCATTCCGTCGCAATGGCGGGCATTTTTTCCAAGAATTAGAATTATTCTAATTTACATTCCAGTTAACCTGCGCTAGGACTCCCCTCACTTGAGAAATACGCAGTCGCGCCGGCGAGCCTCCCCCGACCAGCGCGACGCATTGAACGCCAGCGCTGATCGACCCGGCGGGCCGGTGGGCGTCATCAGATAATCAGGAGACAGACATGGACGACGGCGCACTCGGCAAATGCCCGGTAATGCACGGCTCGATGACCAACACCGAACGGCACGTCACGGAATGGTGGCCCAACGCCCTCAACCTCGACATCCTCAGCCAGCACGACACCAAGTCGAACCCGATGGGGGAGGGCTTCAACTATCGCGAAGAGGTCAAGAAGCTCGACGTTGATGCGCTGAAGAAGGATCTCACCGCGCTGATGACCGACAGCCAGGAATGGTGGCCGGCCGACTGGGGTCATTACGGCGGCCTGATGATCCGCATGGCGTGGCACGCCGCCGGTTCGTATCGCCTGTTTGACGGCCGCGGCGGCGCCGGCACCGGCAATCTGCGCTTCGCACCGCTCAACTCCTGGCCAGACAACGGCAACCTCGACAAGGCCCGCCGCCTGCTTTGGCCGATCAAGAAAAAGTACGGCAACAAGATCTCGTGGGCCGACCTGTTCATCCTCGCGGGCAACGTCGCCTACGAGTCGATGGGCCTGAAGACCTACGGCTTCGCCTTTGGCCGCGACGACATCTGGCAGCCCGAGAAGGACGTCTACTGGGGCTCGGAGAAGGAATGGCTCAGCGACAGCGCCCAGCGCTTCGCCAACATGGAAGACTCCAATTCGCTCGAAAAACCGCTCGGCGCCGTTCACATGGGTCTCATCTACGTGAACCCGCAAGGGCGCGACGGTCGCCCCGACCCGATGAAGTCGGCCCACGATGTCCGCGTCACCTTCGCCCGCATGGCCATGAATGACGAGGAAACCGCAGCCCTCACCGTCGGCGGCCACACCGTCGGCAAGGCTCACGGCAACGGCCTCGAGTCCAACCTCGGACCCGCCCCGGAAGGCGCGGGGGTCGAAGAGCAGGGCTTCGGCTGGATGAACCACAAGACGCGCGGCGTCGGCAACCAGGCCGTCACCTCCGGTCTCGAAGGCGCGTGGACGACCAAACCCACCGAGTGGAATGACGACTATCTCCGCCTTCTGCTCGACTATGAGTGGGAGCTGGCCAAGAGCCCCGCGGGCGCCTGGCAGTACGAGCCGGTCAACATCAAGGAAGAGGACAAGCCGGTCGACGCCGAAGATCCGTCGATCCGTCGCAATCCGATCATGACCGACGCCGACATGGCGATGAAGATGGACCCGGACTACCGCAAGATCATCGAGAAGTTCCGCTCGGACTTCAACTACTTCTCGGAGACCTTCGCGCGCGCCTGGTTCAAGCTGACCCACCGCGACATGGGACCCAAGGTCCGCTATCTCGGCCCTGAAGTCCCGTCCGAAGACCTCATCTGGCAGGACCCTGTCCCGGTCGGCTCGACCAAGTATGACGTCGACGCCGTCAAGAAGAAGATCGCCGATGCCGGCCTCTCCGTTCAGGAGATGGTCAACACGGCATGGGATTCGGCGCGCACCTACCGTCACACCGACATGCGCGGCGGCGCCAACGGCGCCCGCATCCGCCTCGCGCCGCAGAAGGACTGGGCCGGCAACGAGCCCGACCGTCTCTCGAAAGTGCTCGGCGCGCTGGAGCCGATCGCGAAGGAAACCGGCGCCTCGATCGCCGACGTCATCGTCCTCGCCGGCAATCTCGGCGTCGAACAGGCCGCCAAGGCGGCGGGCTTCGACGTCAAGGTCCCCTTCAAGCCGGGCCGCGGCGACGCCACCGACGAAATGACCGACGCGGATTCCTTCGAAGCGCTCGAACCGATCGCCGATGGCTACCGCAACTGGCTGAAGGAGAAGTATGACGTCAGCGCCGAGGAGCTCCTCCTCGACCGCACCCACCTCCTGGGCCTCACGGCCCCCGAGATGACGGCGCTCATCGGCGGCATGCGCGTCATGGGAACCAACCATGGCGGCACGAAGCACGGCGTGTTCACCGACAATGTCGGCGCGCTGAGCACCGACTTCTTCGTCAACCTGACGGACATGGCCTACAAGTGGACGCCGAAGGGCGATGGAACCTACGAGATCCGGGAGCGCAAGTCCGGCAAGACGAAATGGACGGCCACCCGCGTCGATCTCGTCTTCGGCTCCAACTCGATCCTGCGCGCCTACGCCGAGGTCTATGCCCAGGACGACAACAAGGAAAAGTTCGTGAAGGACTTCGTCGCCGCCTGGACCAAGGTGATGAACGCCGACCGCTTCGACATCCACTAGGCGAAGGCAGCCATAACAATCCAATCAGGGCCGGCGGGAGACCGTCGGCCCTTTTTTGCTGGATTCGCGGGATCGAGCCGCGGTCGTTTGAGACCCGGCTCAAACTTCAACAAACACCGGCTCATAGTGAACCGGGAAGTTCACCGATCGCGCGATGAAGCAGACCTTGTGAATTTCGTGGTGGATCGCTTCAGCGAGGACGAGGTCGGATCCCATCTCCACCTCGATCCGCGGCCGCAACACGGCGCCGATGAACCGTCCCGACCCGTCCGGCGCGCTCTCGCCTTCGCCGACCGGCTCGTCGGTATAGCCGCGCACCACGATCCCCGCATCGCTGGCCAGGTGCAGGTACCAGAGCATGTGACACGCCGACAGCGACGCGATCAGCATGTCTTCCGGGTTGTGCAGCGAGGGATCGCCGCCCAGCATCGGATCGTTCGAGCACTCAACAGGCGCCTTGCCCGGCGTCTCGATGCGCCATGTGCGGTCATAGCTCCGATAACTGCGCGTGCCGTCTCCGCGATCCCCCGTCCACGCGATCCTCGGACTGAAGTCATGCCGCCTGGTCATCCGTTCCCCCTTGCTGCAACGACCGCCAGCAAGCATGGAAACGCACGGTTGCAAAGCGCAGATCCGATCACGCAATCGTTCCCCGTCGCCGCGCTGGCCGAACAGCGCTAGAAGCCGGCCAGACCGCACCGCCAGAAAGGCAGCCCGTTGAGCGACGACGCATCAAAATCGCCAGCCGATCAGGCCGATGCCGACTACGAGCGCTTCGTCCGCGCCAATCTCAAGCGCAACTTCACCGGCCACTTCCTCCACGGCATGCTCGGCATGACCGGCTTCCGGATGGTCAACTCGCCCACCTTCATCCCGTCCTACATCTACTCGCTGTCCGGCTCGTCCGCGATTGTCGGTCTCGCCATGTCGCTGCAACAGCTCGGCGCGGTCATTTCGCCCGTCTTCGGCGCCTCGGTCGTCGAACACCGCAAGCGCATCCTGCCGGTCTCGATGATCCTCGGCATGCTGATGCGCTTCCAGCTCCTCGGGCTGGCGATCACCGGCTGGTTCTTCCGCGACCAGCCCGCGCTGGTCATGGCGCTGGTCTTCATCTTCCTCTTCGGCCTGTGCCAGGGGCCCCAGCGCGTCGCCTTCCAGTACCTGATGGCCAAGGTCATCCCGGTCGAGCTGCGGGGCAGGCTGAACGCATGGCGCAACTTCGCCGGCGGCGCGCTGGCCGCCGTCCTGTCTGCGCTCGCGGGCGTGTGGCTGATCGCCAACAACGTCTTCGGCAATGGCTACGCCACCACGCTGCTCGTGGTCTTCATCATCACCAGCCTTGGCCTGTCAGTGCTCAACGCCCTGATGCGCGAACCCGAACCGCCCACGGTCCGCGCCCCCACGCCCTTCCTCGAACGGCTGAAGGAATTCCCCGCGCTGCTGACGGCCGACCCCGGATTTGCCTGGTTCATGATCGCCCGCACGCTGGCCATGGGCATCCGCATCGGCTGGCCGTTCTTCTTCCTCTACGCAACCGACCAGCTGGGTCTCGACGCCGCCAGCGAGCCTGAACGCTTCGGCGCCGTCTTCGCCATGCTCACCTTCGCCTACATGGCGGCCGACACCGTCTCCAACCTGATCTGGGGCTACCTCGCCGACCGCACCGGATTCCGGACCACGCTGATCCTGTCACTCGTGCTCAATCTCGTCGGCGTCGCAGGTCTCATTCTCGGCGAAGGCCTCTGGCCCGCGCTCGCAGCCTTCATTGCGCTCGGCGCCGCGCAATCCGCCTACCTGATGTCGACCACCAACATCGTGATGGAGTTCGGCCACCGCCACGACATGCCGATGCGCATGGCGCTGTCGAACACGGCCGAAGGATTGATGGGGGCGCTTGCCCCCTTGCTGGGCGGCGCGCTCGTCGTCGCCTACGGCTACCAGTCCGCCTTCATCGCCACCATCGTCGCAATCGCTCTGGCGCTCGTCATTGTGGTCTTGAAGGTCGACGAACCAAGGCGCAGGCGCGCGCCCTGACCGCAACAACGCGCGACCCGAAGGCCGCGCCGCGATCAGTCAGCAGTGAAGAAGCCTAGTCGGCCTTCATCGCCGCCGTCATGTCGTTGATGTTCTTGATCAGCGCATCGATGTCGTTGTTGTTGCGCTTCAGGAAGGCCTGGAAATCCTGGTGCTGGTCGACCGCCAGCCAGAACTGGTTGTTGCCGCCGATATTCAGCGCAACGTCACGCACCAGGTATTTCGACCCGTCGCGCGACTCCAGCACGTCCCAGATCACCTCGACATCCTTGCCGGTGTCCGAGCTCATGATCATCGAGCCGACATGCGAGTTGCGATCCGAAAGGTCGCGCGAACCCGTCACGCGGATTTCCTCGCCGCGAAACTGGTCAAGCTGGTCCTGGTAGACGGCGACGGCATACTGCTCGAACGCCGTGTAATAGGCCTCAAGCTGCTGCTCGCTCATCTGCCGCGTCGCAGGGCCCAGCACGCGCCGGGCGATCGCGCGAAAGTCCGCGAACGTGTTCATGAACTCCGAAAACTTGGCGGCGCGGGCCTCATCGTCCAGCGACTCGTCATTGAGCACGCTCAGAACGTAATTGGCTTTTTCCTCGACATATTTCTCGGATTTGGCGTCGGCGAACGCCGGCGCAACGCCGATGCTCGCAGCCATCGCGCCAGCCATCGCCAGCGCGCGGAAACTGAATGAAGTCTTCTTCTCGGGCCGTTTCATGGGGAGCCTCCAGCCGTTCTATCTTGCTTAGAAGTCTAGTTCGTAATCGGGCACTTCTTGGATATCGCTGGGCACAAACTCGCGATTTCCAACCTGAGCGGCCCGGTTTCTGACATGGAAACGCCTGAGTGTGGTGTAGGGATCCAAACGCGTTCCCCTCACGTCATCTACCGTCTCCAGCGCGCCTTCGCGCGCCGACAGACCGGCGAGAATGCCCACGCCGATGCGCGTCTCCGTGTCGCCTTCGAATTCGGCGGTCGTCAGCGGATTGGCGGCCGCATCAACGCCCATGCCGAACGCATCGCGCGGACTGGAAGGACCAATCACCGGCAGCACCAGGTACGGCCCGGACGCCATGCCCCAATAGCCAAGCGTCTGGCCAAAGTCCTCGTTCGAGGCTTCGAGGCCCATCGACGTCGCCGGATCGAAAATCCCGACCAGCCCGACCGTCGAATTGACGACGAACCGGCCGAACGTCTCGGCCGCCCCGCCCACCTTGAATTGCAACAGCTCGTTGGCGAACACGACCGGTTCGCCCAGATTGCCGACAAAATTCGAGACGCCCTGGCGCACCGGCTCGTTGGTTACCGCGCGATAGCCGCGGGCCGCCGGCTCCAGCACCGCCTGGTCCAGCCCCTCATTGAAGCCGAACATCTGACGGTTGAAATCTTCAAACGGGTCGGCGCTGTCGTCCACCATCCCGGTCGCGCAGGCGCCCAGCGCCAGCGACATGGCTGCCAACGAAAATGACCTTACGGATCGTTGCAAGATGGGCCCTCCCGACGAAGCTGACCATATGTGGCTCCCCCTCCATGCGATCAAGGAGAAGGGGAAAGATTGCGGCCTGCCTGCGGCCATTTCCCGGCTCAGCACATTTTCACTCCTCGCTTATTGCGCGAGGGGAGTGAGATCGTGGTTAACCCGCAACCCTACTTAAGTAACGAGTGCGCGCTTTTCACCGGGAGGTAGTTGAAAAAGGATATAAAGATATGTTTATATCCGCAAATGCCGTCAGGACTGGAACAGCTGGTCACCGAATTGCGCGCCGCGGGTGAAGTCTCGCGCCTGCGCATCCTCGATCTGTTGTCCGCCGGCGAACTCTCCGTCGGAGAACTCGCACAGGTCATGGGCCAGAGCCAGCCCAGGCTGTCGCGCCATCTCAAGCTCTTGAACGCCGCCGGCCTGATCGAGCGCATGCCCGAAGGCGCATGGGTGTTCTACCGCCTGCCGACCTCCGGCCCCCAGCGCGAGCTGATCGACGTCCTGTGCGCCGAGATCGATCCCAAGGACCCCTCGCGCCTGCGCGACCGCGAACGCCTCGAACAGGTCCGCGCCGACCGCACCACCACCGCACAGCTCTACTTCTCGCGCGTCGCCGAACAATGGGACCGGCTGCGGGCGCTGCAATACGAGGAATCCAAGGTCGAGGCGGCGATCCTCGAAGCGGCGGGCGAGGGCCCGTTCGACCTCGTCGTCGATTTCGGCACCGGCACGGGCCGCATGCTGGCGCTGTTCTCGCCGCGCGCCGACCGCGTCGAAGGCATCGACCTGTCGCACCAGATGCTGACGGTCGCGCGCTCCAACCTGCGCGATGCAAAGGCGGAGAACGCCGCCGTCCGTCACGGCGATGTCACCGCCGCGCCCTACGAGTCCGACAGCGCCGATCTCGTCATCATCCACCAAGTGCTGCACTATCTCGACGACCCGTCGCGCGCCATCGCCGAAGCCGCGCGCGTCCTGAAACCCGGCGGCCGTCTCCTCGTCATCGATTTCGCCCCGCACGGCCTCGAAGCCCTGCGCGCCGAGCACGCCCACCGCCATCTTGGCGTGTCGGAATCCGACTTCCGGTCATGGACGCAATCCGCCGGCCTCAAACTCACCGACCGGCGCAGTTTCGAACCGCCCAGCCAGCCGGCGGACCAGCCGGAAGGCGTCGCCGTCAATCTCTGGGTTGCCGACCTCGGCGCCGCCCCGCGCCAGAAAGCAGCATGATGAGCAATCCGCCCGGCATTTCCTTCGAATTCTTCCCGCCCAAATCGCCCGAGATGGAGCGCCGTCTCTGGGATAGCGTCGAACGGCTTTCGCCGCTCGATCCCAGCTTCATGTCCGTCACCTACGGCGCAGGCGGCTCCACCCGCGAGCGCACCCACGAGATCGTCGGTCGCATCGCGCAACAGGGCGCGCCCGCCGCCGGCCACATCACCTGCGTCGAGGCCACGCGCGAGGAAATCGACAGCGTGCTGCGCGGTTATTGGGATGCCGGCGTCAAGCGCATCGTCGCCCTGCGCGGCGATCCCACATCCGGCATCGGCGGCGCCTACGAACCGCATCCCGGCGGCTACGCCTACGCGTCAGATCTCATCGAGGGCGCCCGCAAGATCGCCGACTTCGACATCTCCGTCGGCTGCTATCCCGAATGCCACCCTGACGCCGGCTCGCTCGACAACGAAATCGAGAACCTGCGCCGCAAGTTCGACGCAGGGGCCAACCGCGCCATCTCGCAATTCTTCTTCAACCCCGACATCTACCTGCGCTTCCGCGACGCCGTCGCCGACGCAGGCCTCACCGCGCCCATCATTCCCGGCGTGATGCTGCAGTCCAACTTCAAGGGTCTCGCCCGCATGGCCAAGCTGTGCGGCGCCAGCGTCCCGGACCGCATTGCCTCGCTCTACGACGGTCTCGAGGGCGACGCAGAAACCCGCGACCTCGTCACCGCCCACATTGCCGCCGAGCTCTGCAACCGGCTGGCGGAAGAGGGCGTCGCCGACTTCCACTTCTACACCATGAACCGCGCCGGCCTGTCGCTCTCCACCTGCAGGCTGCTCGGCGTCAAACCGCAGACGATGAACTGAGGCGTATAGCCATGACCGACCGCACCAACCGCATCGCCGCCCTCAAGCAGGCCGCGAAAGACCGCGTCCTCGTCTTCGACGGCTCCTGGGGCGTCATGATCCAGCGCAAGCGCCTCGCCGAGCAGGACTTTCGCGGCGACCGCTTCGCCAATCATCCTGTCGAGATGAAGGGCAACAACGACATCCTCTGCATCACGCGTCCCGACATCATCGAGGAATTGCACAACGCCTATTACGCCGCCGGCGCCGACATCTCCGAGACCAACACCTTCTCGGCCACGATGATCGCCATGGACGATTACAAGCTCGACCAGCAGGCCGTCTGGGACATCAACCTCGAAGGCGCCCGCATCGGCCGCCGCGTCGCCGATGAATGGACCGCGAAGGAGCCGCACAAGCCGCGCTTCCTCGCCGGCTCGATCGGCCCGCTCAACAAGATGCTCTCGATGTCGTCCGACGTGAACGATCCAGGCGCCCGCCTCGTCGACTTCGACGAGGTCTACCAGGCCTACCGCCATCAGGTCGCCGCGCTCTATGAAGGCGGCGTCGACCTCTACCTGATCGAAACCATCACCGACACGCTGAACTGCAAGGCGGCGCTGAAGGCCATCATGGATCTGGAATCCGAAGGGCAGGAGAAACTGCCCATCTGGATCTCCGGCACAATCACAGACCGTTCCGGCCGCACCCTGTCGGGCCAGACCGCCGAAGCCTTCTGGAACTCGGTCAAGCACGCGAAGCCGTTCGCCATCGGCTTCAACTGCGCGCTCGGCGCCGACCTGATGCGCCCCCACATCGCCGAACTCGCCCGCGTCGCCGACACGCTGGTCGCCGCCCACCCCAACGCCGGCCTGCCAAACGAGATGGGCGATTACGACGAACAGCCCCACGAAACCGCGCACGCGGTTGCAGAGTGGGCGGAGAAGGGTCTCGTCAACATTCTCGGCGGCTGCTGCGGCACGACGCCGGAACACATCGCCTGCATCGCGCAATCGCTCGAAGGCGTGAAACCGCGCCAGATCCCGAACCGGCCGAAAGCGCTGCGGCTTTCCGGCCTTGAACCCTTCGAACTCGCGTGACGCTGACGCAGATCCTTCCTTTCCTCGCCGCAAGCCTTGCGGTCGAGCTGACGCCCGGTCCCAACATGTTTTACATCACGCTCCTCAGCGCGCGACACGGTCGGTTCGCCGGCGCCTACGCTATCGCCGGCGTGGCGCTCGGCCTGGCGACCATCGGCGTCCTCTCCGCCTTCGGCTTCGCTGTACTCGTCGCGGACAACGCCATCGCCTACGAACTGATCCGATGGGCCGGCGTCGCCTATCTCCTCTGGCTCGCCTTCGAAAGCTGGCGTGAAAGCCGCACCGAGCCGACCGAAACCGCCGCCAGCCGCAATGGCGACTACTTCGCGCGCGGACTGATCACCAATCTGCTGAACCCGAAGGCGTTCCTCTTCTATCTCACCGTCGTGCCAACCTTCACGCTGGCGACCGAAGCCTACCGTCCGCAGGCGCTCACGCTCGCCGCGCTCTATGTCCTGGTGGCAACGCTGGTCCACGCCGCCATCGTCCTCGGCGCAGGTTCGATCACGCCGCTCTTGCGCAACCCGCAATGGCGCCAACGCCTCGGCTTGATTTTCGCCGCGCTGCTCGTACTCGTCGCGGCATGGGTCGCGGTCTCGACGGCGCGATAAACGAGGAGGGCGGACGATGGGCAAGACCTACGAACAACTCGACCAGAAACTGATCGACTGGATCGGCGGGCAGAAGATGTTCTTCGTCGCCACCGCGCCCCTGTCCGGCGACGGTCTCGTCAACCTCAGCCCCAAGGGCTACGACGCGTTCCGCGTGATCGACGAGAAGACCGTGGCCTACGCCGACCTCGGCGGCTCGGGCATCGAAACCGTCGCCCACGTCCGCGAGAACCAGCGCATCACCATCATGTTCTGCGCCTTCGAAGGCCCCGCGATGATCCTGCGCCTCTATGGCAAGGGCCGCATCATGCAGTTCGATCACCCCGATTTCGACAAGGAGATCGCCCGCTTCGAGAACTTCGGCCGCGCCCGCAACATCGTCTTCATCGACGTCGAGCGCATCGCCGATTCATGCGGCTGGGGCGTCCCCTTCTACGACTTCAAGTCCGAACGCGACCAGCTCACCCGCTACATCGACCACCGCGAGCTCGAAGACTGGCGCGAAAGCCGGATGCAGAAAAACGCCGAAAGCCTCGATGGGCTGCCCGGCATGGTCCGCGCCGCAAAACCTGCCGAATAAGAGACACATGACCCAATCCACCGCCCAGTTCGTCAATATCGGCGAGCGCACCAACATCACCGGTTCGGCCGCGTTCAAGAAGCTGATCGTCGAGGGCGATTACGCAAAGGCCGTCGAGGTCGCGCGCCAGCAGGTCGAGAACGGCGCTCAGGTCATCGACGTCAACATGGACGAAGGCCTGCTCGATTCGAAGCTGGCCATGCGTACCTTCCTGCGCCTCATCGCAGCCGAACCCGACATCGCCCGCGTGCCCGTCATGATCGATTCGTCGAAATGGGACGTCATCGAGGAGGGCCTCAAGAACGTCCAGGGCAAGGCCATCGTCAACTCGATCTCCATGAAGGAGGGCGAGGAGCCATTCCTCGAACAGGCCCGGGCCGCGCTGTCCTATGGCGCAGCCGTGGTCGTCATGGCGTTCGATGAAACCGGTCAGGCCGAAACCGCGCAGCGCAAGTTCGAGATCTGCCAGCGCGCCTACAACCTCCTCACGCAGAAGATCGGCTTCCCGCCGGAAGACATCATCTTCGATCCCAACATCTTCGCGGTCGCCACCGGCATCGAGGAGCACAACAATTACGCCGTCGAATTCATCGAAGGCGTCCGCCGCATCAAGGCCGAACTGCCCTGGTGCCGCACCTCTGGCGGCCTCTCCAACGTCTCGTTCTCCTTCCGCGGCAACGAACCCGTGCGCCGCGCCATGCACTCCGTCTTCCTCTACCACGCCATCCCGGCGGGCCTCGACATGGCCATCGTCAACGCCGGCCAGCTCGACATCTACGACGACATCGAACCCGAACTGCGCGAGCTCGTCGAAGACGTCATCCTCAACCGCCGGGAAGACGCCACCGAACGTCTCCTCGACATCGCCGAACGCTATCGCGGCCAGAAGGGCGCAGAGAAGAAGAAGGACCTCTCGTGGCGAGAAAAGCCGGTCAACGACCGCCTCGCCCACGCGCTCGTCCACGGCGTCACCGAATTCATCGTCGAGGACACCGAGGAGGCGCGACAGCAGGCCGAACGTCCGCTCCATGTCATCGAAGGCCCCCTGATGGCCGGCATGAACATCGTCGGCGACCTCTTCGGCTCGGGAAAGATGTTCCTGCCCCAGGTCGTCAAGTCCGCCCGCGTCATGAAGGCCGCCGTCGCCCACCTGCTGCCATTCATGGAGAAGGAGAAGGAAGAAACCGGCATGGTCGGCAAGTCCAACGGCAAGGTCCTGATGGCCACCGTGAAGGGCGACGTGCACGACATCGGCAAGAACATCGTCGGCGTCGTCCTGCAGTGCAACGGCTACGAAGTCGTCGACCTGGGCGTGATGGTCCCCTCCGAAACCATTCTCGAAACCGCCGCCAACGAGAATTGCGACATCATCGGTCTCTCGGGCCTGATCACCCCGTCGCTCGACGAGATGATCAACGTCGCCGCCGAAATGCAGCGCAAGGGCATGACCCAGCCGCTCCTCATCGGCGGCGCCACGACCAGCCCGGCCCACACCGCCGTCAAGATCGAGCCCGCCTTCAACCAGGGCCCCGTCGTCCACGTGCTCGACGCCTCGCGCGCCGTCGGCGTCGTCACCTCGCTGATCTCGAACGACACGCGCCCGGCCTACTGGGAAGAGACAAAGGCGAAATACCAGAAGCTGCGCGACTCGCGCTCAGGCGGTCCGGCCAAGACCCGCGTGCCGCTCGCCGACGCCCGCAAGCTTGCAGCTAAAGACGACTGGGCCGCCTACCAGCCGCCGCGTCCCACCTTTCTCGGCCTGAAGAATATCGAGTTCGATCTCGCCGATCTCGCCCGCTACATTGACTGGACGCCATACTTCGCCTCCTGGGATCTCGCCGGCCGCTACCCGCAGATCCTCGAAGACGACGTCGTCGGCGAAGCCGCCCGCACCCTCTGGCAGGACACGCAGGTCATGCTCCAGCAGCTGATCGGCGAACAATGGCTGAAGCCCAAGGGCGTCGTCGGCTTCTGGCCGGCCAATTCAGACGTCGACGACATCGCCGTCTGGACCGATGAAACCGCTTCCGAGGAACGCGCGTCGTTCTTCACCCTCCGCCAGCAGATGGAAAAGTCGAACGACAAGCCGCACTTCGCCCTGTCCGACTTCCTCAAGCCGAAGGGCGCAGGCGTCGATTATCTCGGCGGCTTCTGCGTCACCGCAGGCGAGGGCGAAGCGGAACGGTCGAAGGCCTTCATCGCAGCCGGCGACGATTATTCCTCCATCATGGTCAAGGCGCTGGCCGACCGCTTCGCCGAAGCCGCCGCCGAACGCCTCCACGAAATGGTGCGCCGCGAACTCTGGGCCTACGCCCCCAACGAAGCGCTGGATAACGAAGCGCTGATCTCAGAAAAGTATCAGGGCATCCGCCCCGCGCCCGGCTATCCCTGCCAACCCGACCACACAGAAAAGGAAACGCTCTTCCGTCTCCTCGAAGCCGAGGATCGCTGCGGCGTCGCCCTCACCACCAGCTACGCGATGACGCCCGCCGCATCCGTGTCGGGTCTCTACTTCTCGCACCCCGACGCCGTCTATTTCGCCGTCGGCCGCATCGCGAAGGACCAGGTCGAGGACTACGCCAAACGAAAAGGCTGGGACATCAACACCGCCGAAAAGTGGCTCCGCCCCATCCTCAGCGAGTAGTCAGCGCATGTCGATGCCGCGATAGCCGCTCTCGGCGATCTCGCGCAGCTGCGCGGCATATTTCGGCCCGCCGCCCCAATAGGCGACGTAGCGCATCTTCCCTGCCTCGCGCCCGGCGACGTTGGAATTATAGCCGGTGAACCAGCCCTGGCTCGACTGCAGCAGCAACCGGTGCTGCGCCGCCCGCACCGTCTCCGCCCACGCCGCTTCGCCATCCGCGCCCGCCTCGATGCGGCGCACGCCCTGATCGAACGCATGCGCCAGCAGGTCGCTGACCCAGTCGACGCCGGTCTCGATGGCGCGCGGGAAATTGGTCGATCCCGATACGCTCTGCGGCCCGGCGATCATCATCAGGTTGGGGAAGCCATGCGTCATCACCCCATGGAACGTGTCGGGACTGTCCCGCCACTTCTCCTTCAGCGTCACGCCGTCCGCGCCGCGAATGTCGATCCGGTCGAAGCCGCCCGTGATCGCATCGAACCCCGTCGCATAGATGATGACATCCAGATCGTAATGGCGAGCGGAGGTCTGAATGCCGGTCGCGGTGACGCGCTCGATCGGCGTCTCGCGCAACGCCACCAGCTCCACGTTCGGCCGGTTGAACGCTTCGAAATAGCCGCTCTCCAGCGGCAGGCGCTGCGCCCCGAAGCCATGATCCTTAGGGATCAGCCGCTCAGCCGTCTCGGGATCGTGCACCCGCTGCCGGATCTTCTCCGCCACAAAGTCCGAAAGCTCCCTGTTCGCCGCCTTGTCCATGAAGATCTCTGCGAAATTGCTGTTCAGCATCGCAAAGCCCGGCTGCGCGTATAGCTCTTCCCAGTAGGCGCGCCGCTCCGCCGGGCTCAGCGTCCAGAACCCGCGACGATCCGGCGTATGCTCGAATCCGCCCGGCGACAGGCTGCAGCGCTCGAAAATCTCGTCATACCGCGCCCGGATCGCGTCCATCTCCTCATCGGAGATTTCCGAATTGTGCAGCGGCGTGCTCCAGTTCGGCCGCCGCTGGAACACTGCAAGCGACGCGACCTTGTCCGCAATCGCCGGAATGATCTGGATCGCCGTCGCCCTGGCGCCGATCACGCCGACGCGCTTGCCCTCCAGCGAGATCTCTTCCCCCGGCCACCAGTAGGAATGGCAGGAGACGCCCTCGAACGCATCCATGCCTGCAAACTTCGGCAGGGTGGGCTGCGACAGCACGCCAAGGCACGTCACCACGAACCGCGCCCGATACGTCTCGCCCGATTGCAGACCCAGCGTCCAGCAACACGCTTCCTCATCCCACGTCATCGTCTCGACGCGCGCGTTGAACCGGATATGCCGCCGCAGGTCGAACTTGTCGGCGACGAAATTCAGGTAGCGAAGGTTCTCTGGCTGCGGCGAGAACCGCTCCGTCCACCGCCACTCATCCAGCAACTCGCGCGAGAACGAATAGCCATAGGTATAGCTTTCCGAATCGAACCGCGCCCCGGGATAGCGGTTGCGGAACCGTGCCGCCAGATCCTCATCCGCCTCCAGCGCGATCATCTTCACGCCAAGATCGGCCAGCCGCTTGATCTGGTAGAGCCCGGAAACGCCAGCGCCCAGCACGATCACATCGAGCATCGTCTCGTCGCTGGTCAAACTCATCCACGCTCCCGTCAGGCGGCTCCGAACGGCCGCGCCTTTAGTCCAGAAAAACCCCGGGCTGTCGCCACAATCAACCCCGAAACCGTCGTCACCCGAACCGGCCATCTTAAGTCAGTGCGCCGCCGCATCGCGAAACACTACCAGACGCGACGTCACGCCTGATTGATCACCGATCCGTCTGGACGAACCGCATCCTTTGACGGAGCATGAGCGCTGGGAGGACGGTCATGAAAGTTTCCAACGGTTTCGCGAACGGCGCAGTCGCCGCATCCGCCTTGCTGGCGCTCGCCGCCTGCGCCCCCGCCACCAGCACGATGACGCCCGCAGCTTCCGCCGCGCCGGTCGCAGAGCCTGAGCCTGAGCCGGCGACGCCGGAAGACCGCATCGCCGCCCTTGCGCCCGTCACCCAGGAGATGCGCGAAGACCCCGCGCCCGGCGACTGGCTGCATTGGGGCCGCACCTATGACGGCAAGAATTTCAGCCCGCTCGACATCATCAACCGCGACAACGTCGCCAGCCTCGCACCCGCCTGGACATTCGAGCTGACGCCCGGCCTCTCGATGCCGACCCCGCTGATCCACGACGGCGTCATGTTCCTGCACACGGCGCCCGACACCGTCATCGCGATCGACGCCGCCAGCGGTCAGGAGATGTGGCGACACGTCCATGCGCCAACCGTCGGCTCGACCATGAAGATGGGTCTTGGCCTCGGCGACGGCCACGTCTTCGCGCCGATGTCCGATCTGCGCGTCGTCGCGCTCGATGCGCGCACCGGCGAAAAGACATGGGACCACGAAATCCAGCTTAGCGAGCCGGCAACCGATCGCAGCGTGTTCAACCTGCGCAGCGCCCCGCTCGTCGTCGGCGACAAGATCATTCAGGGCGTCACCGCCAGCGCCGGTCCCGGCGGCGGCTTCATCGTGGCGCTCGACAGTCAAACCGGAGAAGAAGTCTGGCGCTTCCACACCACGGCAAGGCCGGACGGCCCCGGCGGCAACACCTGGAACGACCTCCCGGTCGGACGGCGAACAGGCGGCTCGGTCTGGGACCGTGGCACCTACGATCCCGATCTCCACCTCGTCTTCTTCGGGGCAGGGCCCACCTACGACACCGCACCCTTGCGCCATCCTATCGACAAGCCCGGCGTTACAAACGACGCCCTCTACACCAACGCCACCATGGCGCTCGACCCCGACACGGGCGAACTGAAGTGGCACTACCAGCACCTCCGCAACGACCAGTGGGACCTCGACTGGGCGTTCGAGCGGACCATCGCTGTGGTCAATGTCGACGGTCAGGACCGCAAGGTGGTGATGAATGTCGGCAAGATGGGCATCCTCGATGCGCTTGATCCGGAAACCGGCGCCTATCTCTTCTCGATCGACGCGGAAACCCAGAACGTCATCACCGCCATCGATCCTGAAACCGGCGAGAAGACGATCGATCCTAACGCGCTGCCCGATCCCTCGCGCGCGCCGTTGATCTGCCCAGGCGCCTCCGGCGCCCGCTCATGGCCGCCGACCTCCTACAGCCCGCAGACCGGCATGCTCTACCTGCCGCTGACCGAATGGTGCATGCGCATGGGCGCGGAGAACTCGACGCTGCTCAGCGCCCCCGGCGCCGGCATCTCCAACGCCGACCACCCGGACGCCGTCGCCGACGGCAAGATGGGCCGGCTTCAGGCGATGGACGTCAACAACAGGACGCTCGCATGGAGGCAAGACCTCGATTCGCCCGTCGCCACCTCGGCGCTCGCCACTGCTGGGGGCGTCGTGTTCGCCGGCGATCTCCAGCCCGCGCTCAAGGCGTTCGACGCCGCCACCGGCGATCTCCTCTGGACCGGCCAGCTGGACTCAAACCCCAACTCGACGCTCGCGACCTACGCCGTCGGCGACACGCAATACGTCGTCATCGTCACGGGGTTCGCGAACTACCACATCAGCGCCATGGCCCCGCGCTACCAGAGATTCCGCGCCGATCACGGCCTGTCGCCGGTCGTCCAGCCGACGGGGCCCGCCGCCATCCACGTCTTCGCCCTGTCGGAGTAAGCGTCGGAGTAGGGCAGGCCTATCGGCGTGTAGCCCCGCGCGTCGGGGCGAACAGATGACTGCCGAAACGCGCATCGGGATCGCGTCTGCGCTGCGGCGGATTGAACGCGCATGCGAAATCCGCCGTTCCGTGGCATAGTCCGTCGGGAACGCGAACAGTCTTGTCCTGGAGGAAACCCCGATGGCGGGCAGAACCTTGTCGGCGCTCGTTGCAGCAATCGCTCTGGCTGGCTGTGCAATGGCGCAGGAAGAACCCGAAGCTCCGGGTTTGTCGCTTGTGCGGGTCCCCGCGCAGGTGGATGCCGATGCAATCGCTCTTTACGAAGGCGTGGCGCCGGGATCTGAGACTTGGACCCACGAAGAGGTGTGGAGCAGCACAGGAACCCAGCGCTGGGCCCGGAATGTGGTCCGCCCGACCTTGCTGCCTGTGCTGCCCGAAGGCGATGCAACCGGAGCGGCGGTGCTTGTGGTTCCCGGCGGCGGCTTTCAGTTCGTGTCCATGGACAACGAAGGCTATCCCATTGCCGAATGGCTGGCGCAAAACGGGATTGCGGCCTTTGTTCTCAAGTATCGCGTCATGGAAACGCCTGCGGATGAAGGGGAAATGGCGGCGCTCATGACGAGGCTGTTTGACCCTTCAACACCGGCAGGTGAGCGCCCGGACATCAACAAGGGCATCCCTTTCGCAGTAGCGGATGCGCAGACCGCGTTGAAGCTGATCGAGAGCCGCGCGCAGGAATGGCGCATCGACACAGATCGGATCGGCATGCTGGGCTTTTCGGCAGGGGCGAGAACGACGCTTGGCGTGACCCTCGCCGCTGGCGATGCGCCCGCGCCTGACTTCATCGGATACATCTATGGCGGCATGTCGCCGGTCGAAGTTCCACCGGATGCGCCGCCCATGTTCGCGGCGCTCGCAGCCGACGATGGATTGTTCGGGGCTCAGGGATTCGGGATCGTCGAGTCCTGGCGCCGCGCCGGCATTCCCGTCGAGCTGCACTACTACGAGCAGGGCGGCCACGGGTTTGGCTCTTTTCAGCAGGGCGTGACGGCGGATCTCTGGTTTGAGCAATTCCTGGCCTGGATGAAGGTAAGGGGGCTGCTCGAAAGCGGTTCCAGCAGCAACTCAGGATAACCGGTACCGCCGCCATCCACGTCTTCGCCCTCTTGGAGCAGGAGTCGGAGTAGGGCGGCTCAGTCAGTTGCAGCCGGGCAAGCCCCGCCTGCAATGTCGGCCAGAACCGGATAATGGTCCGACGGCAATCGCCCCGCGTCATGCTGCGTGATGACGCCATGCCGGATCACGCGCGCGCCCGCGTTGACGAACACATGGTCGATCGGCGCATCCCGCGTCTCGCGCACGTCAAAACCGGAGAACGTACCGGCCGGACCAAACGGCGGCGTCTCGCTCGCTAAGCGCGCATCGGTCAGCATCCCGCCAGCGATGATCTCGCGATAAGCAGCCTCCGAAGGCGGCGCGTTGAAATCGCCCACCACGACGACCATCTCGCACGCCTTCCGGTTTTCTTTTACCCAGTCGCGAACCTGGATCGCGCTCATCCGGCGCGCCTCCATCCCGCGGTGATCGAAGTGCGTGTTCACGGCCAGGATCTCGCGTCCGCCGCCCACAGGCTCAAGCCGCGCCCACGTCGTAATGCGCGGCAACGCGGCGTCCCAGCCGACCGACGGCGCATCCGGCGTCGGCGACAGCCAGAAATGCCCGTGCTCGATCATCTCCAGCCGGTCCCGCCGATACCCCAGCGGCGCAAACTCGCCGCCATCCTTGCCGTCATCGCGCCCGACGCCGACGAACGCATACTGGCCAAGATCGGCGGCAAGCTGATCGCGCTGATGCAGCAACACCTCCTGCAGCCCGATCACATCCGGATCGTGAAACGCGATGAGGGACGCAACATGTCCGCGCCGGTTCGGCCACGCGTCGGCGCCGTCCTGCGGATTGTCATACCGCACATTGAACGTCATCACGCGCATCGCCCCAGCCTGTCCATTGCTAGCGGAAGGCGCACTCGCACACGCGCCCATGAGGAAAAACGCCAGCAGCGCGACAACCAGCTTCATCAGACCCCTCCGGTGCGTGTCGGACAGTGCAGCGCCAGACCCGCGGCCTAATCGGCGCCGGCGGAATAGCTGATCGCCATGTTCTCGGCGTTCTCCATGCGCTCGCGGGCAGGGCGCACCAGCTCGTCGACCGTGTCGTCATACCTCACCGGCAACAGCTTCTTCAGCTCCTGCTCGCCAAACCGGCGATGATCCATCAGCGCCAGTGTCCGCCGCGCGCGCTCGGCTTCGCTCAGAAAATACTGCCGGTCGACGTTGGAGACGCCATCCGCTGCGGCCATCTCGATGGCGCAGATGTGCAGGACGGTCAGGTTCCACGCCAGCGGCAGCACCTGGTCGATCGCCTGCGCATGCGCCAGCCCCTCGGCCCAGCGCTCCGACAGCACGAACACGAACCCGATATTCTCGGCCGTATAGACCTTGCCGACTTCGCCTTCGCCGCGCTGCACCCGCAAATTAGCGGCGTACTCTAGCAGCGCATACGCCGCAGCTAGCGGATCCTCCGTCTCTGCCGCGCCAATCAGACCCGGCACCTTTTCCTTGATCGGCGACAGCGCGTTGAAGACATCCGACACTTCGTCCACGCCCAGCTGCGCATCCGGCGCCCGCGCCGCCCGCGCCACCAGCGTCGTGCCGGCCCCGTGCGCCGCCAGCCGGATATTATCCAGCGTCTCGGTCGCAACATCGCCCACCCGCAGCGCGCTGGCGAACGCATCGAACGCGTCGCTCTCGCGGCCCTGATCGCGCAGGCATTCGCCCTTCCAGAGGTACGGCCCCATCGCCTCGACCCCCAGGCCCGCCGCGATCCGAACCTCGTCGATGATCGCCGCGCACTCATCCGTCAGCCCCGGATTGTCGACGCCGTCCGTGCTGTCGTTGTAGATCTTCGCTAGGCCGATATGGCCATAGCCCTTCATCGCGGGATCGGCGCTCACATCGATCAGGCGCTGCATTTCCGCAGTCGTCGTGCGCGGCGTGCGCCAGTCGGCAAGCGCCGCCTCCAGCAGCGCCCGCTCCGGCCCGGTCAGCGGAATGGCGCCCGACCGCTCAACGCTCGATATCAGGTGCGAGGTCGCATTATTCAGCGTGATGCCAGCCAGGTGCTCCTTGGCCACCTCGATCGCCTGCAACTTCAACTCGACCAGCGACATGACCGGACCGCCCGCCTGCCGCGCCGACAGCGCCCGATCGACCAGCCGCGTCAGCTCCGCCTCCTGCCGCTGCGCCTCCGAATCCTCGCGGATCTGCAACAGTTGGTTCACCAGCCGCTGCTGCGCCCGCACCCCGTCGCCGGCGTTCAGCCGCGACTGCGCCTCGGCGCGCGCGATCAGCTCGTCATAATTATCCCGGATGTCCGAGAACCGCAGGTACGACACCACAGCCAGCGCCGCCGCCACGATCGCCGCCACGATCAGCAGGCCCACCATCACCTTGACGATATTGTTGAACTTTTGCTGCTCGGCCTGAACCTCGCGCCAGATGTCGGCGACCGTCTTCGAGGCCTTCTTCTCGCCGGCTTCGCCCAGCGGCTCGCCCTTGCCAGCCTTGGCCGGATCCTGCGTGCTCCCTGTCGCTCCGTCCATCGTCTCGTCCCTCCAGCCGCGCGTCTAGCGGCGCAGCTTCTTGTTCAACAGAACCCGGATCGCCGTTTCGTTCTCGCCCTCAAGAACCATGGCGTGGGTCAGAAGCGTCGTCATCTTGTCCTGCCGCGTATACCAGATGCGTATCGCGGCTGCGACGGCGAGGTTGGCGCACACATTGGCGAGATTGAGCGCGTTCATCGCTTCGGAATTCAGGACCAGCTTGGCCAGCCGCGCCATCACCGACTGTTCCTCGGCGTCGATCGCCGCCAAAAGTATATTGTCCTGAAACGCAAACAGCCCCAGCGACACGCACAGCAGCGCCACGGCGACCGAAGCCGCAATGATCAGGATGATCAGCGCAAACCGGTTGCGCTTGGTCAGCTCCTGCACATAGGCGTCGAAGTCTTCGCTAAGTCCAGACATGGCCCTGCAACTCGCCGGCGCTGATCCCTACCGGAACCCACCCCGCGCCGTCCCTCGGACACATCATAACGCCGCGCGCGGGCCCAAGTCCACGCACGGCCGCAATGCCGCCTGCAGGTCTGAATTGTCGGGGATTTTCAGGAGGTGAGGGCGGTCAGCCGCTCAGGTCAGCGCAGCAAATCGAGCCTGCTAGCGCGCCTGTCGCCCAGACGGGTCAAACCCTTGCTCCAGCGCATCCGATCGAAGGTCGGTCGCCTGCCGGTCCTGCGCCTGCACGTCCTGCGCAAAGGAATCGCCCGCCGAATTGCCGGACTGATAAGCCGGCGCGCTCGTACACGCCGCCGCCAGCCCCATCGTCAGCGCCGCGAACCACAGCTTGTACTTGTTGTCTCCGGGTCTGAAGCTCATCCCACCCTCGCCAGCAGGGCCCACAAAACCGGGCCATCACGATCTTCAACGCAGGCGCCCCCCCAGAGTTCCCCCACCCACCCCGCAATCACCCAACGCTCACTCAAATTCCCCCGACGCCGGCGTAGACCCACGTCATTCCGGAGGCGCTAGCCGCAGACCCGGAACCCAGTCCTCGAAGTAACTTCCTACGGCTGGGTTCCGGATCGGCGCGGCTGCGCCGCTTGTCCGGAATGACACTGTGATCTGACAACTCCCGCGCAACAGCGCGCGGAGCCGCCCGCACACGCTTGCAGCGCCGGCTGTGCTGCCACAGACTGCAAGGCGTCATTTTCAGGGGAGGGAAGAATGACGCCAGATCAGCAAGAACCGGATCCATTGCGGCCCGGCGCCGAACGGCGCGCAGACAGCCTCAGGAAGCGCTTCGCAGCATCCACGCCGCGTCACCTCAGATGGAAATGGTTCTGGCGGCAGATGGCTTGGCCAGTTCTCATCGTCTTCGGCGTGACCGCAGCGATACCGCTGTCGATCATGTTCCTGACGGGTTTCCGGCTATGGGCCGACCCCAACGCGCCCGCAATCGTCTACGCCGACTGCGAAGCGGTGCGCGCGGCAGGGGTCGAGCCGATCTGGCGCAACGAACCCGGCTACGCGCCAAGACTGGATATGGATCGCGACGGCCGCGGCTGCGATCCGATCGGCTTCGACGGCTGGATGAAAGTGATCGCCCGCGATCTCGGCAAGCTCGCGGGAGATGACTGAGCCTAACCATTCTCCCGGCGCGAAAGGAACGCCAAGCGCTCGAACAGCTGCACGTCCTGCTCGTTCTTCAGCAATGCGCCGTGCAGGGGAGGGACCAGCTTGTTCGGGTTCTTCTCGCGCAGCGCATCGGCGTCGATGTCTTCCGACATCAACAGCTTCAGCCAGTCCAGGAGCTCCGACGTCGACGGCTTCTTCTTGAGGCCCGGCACGTCCCGCATCTGGTAGAACGTCTTCAGCGCCTCCGACACCAGCCGCTTCTTGATGCCGGGGAAGTGGACGTCGACGATCGACGACATCGTCTCGTCGTCGGGAAACTTGATGTAGTGGAAGAAGCAGCGGCGCAGAAACGCGTCCGGCAATTCCTTCTCGTTGTTCGAGGTGATGATCACCACCGGCCGCTGCTTGGCGCGGATCGTCTCGCCGGTCTCGTAGACATAGAATTCCATGCGATCGAGTTCCTGCAGAAGGTCGTTCGGAAACTCAATGTCCGCCTTGTCGATCTCGTCGATCAGCAGGACCGGCCGCTTCTCGGCCTCGAACGCCTCCCACAGCTTGCCCTTCTTGATGTAGTTGGCGATGTCGCGGGCGCGCTCTTCGCCCAGCTGGCCGTCGCGCAGGCGGGCCACCGCATCATACTCGTAAAGCCCCTGGTGCGCCTTGGTGGTCGACTTGATGTGCCACTCGTAGATGTCCATGCCGAGCGCCTTGGCGACTTCCAGCGCCAGCATGGTCTTCCCCGTGCCCGGCTCGCCCTTCACCAGCAACGGACGCTCAAGGGCGATCGCCGCATTGACCGCAACCCGCAGGTCGTCGGTCGCAACATAGTCCTCGGTTCCCTCGAAACGCTTCTTGTCACTCATGCAGAAATGGCTCCCGGCTGGATCACATCGCCAGCCGGCAACGGGCTGGGTCTCATGGGTAAAGCAGATTTCTCACGCAAAGGGAAACCCGCCGCCCGCATCCAAAGCGCGCAACGGCAGGGGGGGCGCTCCCGCAGCGCCGCCGCGGCGTCCCCCGTCGGCGTCAAAGGGTTGCGTCGCGTCGCGAACCGAACGATCTAGGGCCAAAGGCCGGCGCGGCCGCTCCGCCCGGCGCATCGAGGCCGCCCATGCCGCTCAAACTGTCGCTCAAACCGTCGGAACGCTTCGTCATCAACGGCGCCGTCATGCAGAACGGCGACCGGCGCACCATCCTGCTCCTGCAGAACAAGGCGTCCGTGCTGCGCGAGAAGGACATCTTCCAGCCTGAGCAGATCGATAGCCCGGCCAAGCACATCTATTTCCCGATCCAGATGATGTACCTCCAGCCGGAGGATGCCGCAGCGTTCTACGATCAGTTCGTGCTCAGAATGAGCGAATTCATGAATGTCATCCGATCTGCGGACATTCTTAAGGAATGCGTGGCCATATCCCGCGATGTCATGGCGGCTGACTATTACAAGGCGCTGACGCGCTGCCGCAAACTGCTGACGTACGAAGAGGAACGGCTGGCCAATGTCGGTGATGGCGTACCAGAAGGCGGCGCAGAAGAATGAAGAGCCCCGCCAACTCGAACTGAGGGCCTTCGCCCAGGCCACGCGCGAGCTGATCGAAGCCGCGAAGATGCCGAAGACCGAGATCGGCCGCCGCGCCGAGGCGCTGTCGAAAAACCGCCGTCTCTGGACGCTGCTGGCCACGGATTGCGCTGCCGAAGGCAATCACCTGCCAAACGCGCTGCGCGCCCAGATCATCTCGCTCTCCCTTTTCGTCGACCGGCAGTCGCGCGCCGTCATCCGCGAGGATGAATCCTTCGACGTGCTCATCGAGATCAACCGCACGGTGATGGAAGGCCTCGCGGCCACTGCGCCATCCCCCGCGCCGGCAGGCTAGGGCGCACCCGAACGACGCAGCGCGGTTAACAGATCGCGCCCGTTCGTTAAGCCTGCGCTGCGACCTCGCGCCGCCGCGAGAATCCTTACAGCAGTGCATCTTATCTTAACTGTAATGCGCGATACCCGCTCTCACGCGACGCAAAACGCGTCGTTGCCGGCCAGAACGGTCGGCAGACATACCAGAACGGAGACTACCGATCATGCTCAGCGTGAACACGAACTATGGCGCGTCGATTGCCCTGCAGTCCCTGAACGCCACCAACAAAGAACTCAACGAAGTCCAGAACCGCATCAACACCGGCTTCAAGGTGGCCTCAGCCCGTGACAACGGCGCCGTGTTCGCCATCGCAGAAGGCCAGCGCGCCCGGACGACCGCCATTTCCTCAGTCCGTGACGGCATTGCTCGCGCAAACTCCGCGATCGACGTTGCTCTGGCTGCCGGTGAGTCGATCGGCAAGATCCTTCAGGACATGAAAGCCAAGGCCGTTTCGGCCCAGGCGGATGACCTGACGACCGAACAGCGCAACGCCATCCAGGCCGACTTTGACGCGCTGCGTTCGCAGATCGACCAGATCGCGAACTCTGCCCAGTTCAACGGTCTGAACCTCGTTGCGGCCGGCGGCGCGAACCTCTCGGTTCTGATGTCGGATATCTCTGGCGGCACCACCGGTCGTTCGGTCACCTCGACCGCGATCGCTGGCTACGTTCCGGGCCTCGCTGGCTATGTCGTCAACGCCACCTCCGGCGTCACGGCTGCTGATGACACGACGTTCAACCTGAACGGCGTCGCCATCGGTACGGTCGACGTCACGGCCACGATGACTGTCCAGCAATACCTCGACGCCGTCTCGACCTCCACGGGCGGTCGCGTCACGGCTTCGTACAACCAGTCGACAGGCGCGTTCACCTACGTGGCGGCAGAAGCCGTTGCGGGTACGAACGAACTGACGCTCACGACTGCTGGTACGGCCCGCACCTGGCTCGGCCACGGTGTTGCCGCTGGTGCTGTCACCGGCGCGTCCACGACGACCACGATCACCAACCGCGACTTCACGGTTGGCGGTTCGGGCGCCCTGGCGACGGTTTCGGCTGCTGCGAACCTGCTCAACTCGGCTGGTTCGGCTCTGACGACCGCTGGCGACATCGACACGGCGATCACCGCCCTGAACTCTCAGCTGGCCACCATGGGCTCGCAAGCGAAAGCCCTCGACGTCCAGGCCGAGTTCATGGCCAAGCTGAACGACGTTGTCGAACAGGGGATCTCGAACCTCGTCGACGCCGACCTCGCGAAGGAATCGGCCCGTCTCCAGTCGCTGCAGATCAAGCAGCAGCTGGGCGCGCAGGCCCTTTCGATCGCGAACCAGGCGCCGCAGCTGGTTCTCTCCTTCTTCCGCTAAACCTGAGCCGGGCCGGGCGCGCTTCGCGTCCGGCCCGCTTAAGTCTTTCCCTTTCCAGAGCGCGCGCAGTAGGCGCCCGCTCAGGCTGGGGGGCTGGTGGGACGCGGGGCGGGCAAATCTGTCCGCCCCCGGCCCGTCCGGAACAAAATGACCGGGCAGGATTTGCCGCGCCGTGCAGGAAATGCCGGGCGCGGTTTCATGCGTCCGCCGCCGGGTTAACCCGAAAACCCCACAAATACGGGCATTTCGCGCTCACGCTTTAACTGTTTCAGATTGGCACGACGCTTGAACTGCAGCCTGCGACCCCACGCCCGCATTGGGCGCAGAGCAGAATAGAAGCGGAGTTGATCCGATGCTGAGCGTCAACACCAACTACAGCGCGATGGTTGCGCTTCAGAACCTCAACATGACCAACACGCAGTTGGAAGAGGTCCAGAACCGCATCAACACCGGCTTCAAGGTGGGCAGCGCCAAGGACAACGGCGCGGTCTTCGCTATCGCCGAAGGGCAGAGGGCGAGGCTGAATGCACTCGCCTCCGTCACCGACGGGATCAACCGCGCCACCTCCGCCATCGACGTGGCCCTCTCGGCCGGCGAGTCGATCGGCAAGATCCTGCAGGAAATGAAGTCCAAGGCCGTCTCAGCCCAGGCCGACGACCTCACCACCGAACAGCGCCAGGCCATCCAGGCCGACTACGACGCCCTGCGCGCCCAGATCGACCAGATCGCCAACTCGGCCCAGTTCAACGGCCTCAACCTCGTCGCAGCCGGCGGCTCCAGCCTGCCGGTCCTGATGTCCGATTTGTCCACCGGAACGGTCGGCCGCCAGATCTCGTCAGCCGGCATCGCGGGCAACATTCCGGGTCTCTCGGCCCAGCTGTCCGCCTCGATCGGCTACGCAGGCGACGAGACCGTAACCTTCAACCTCAACGGCAACGGCATCGGCACGGTGGCCATCACCGGTACGCTGACGGTGCAGGGCTATATCGACCAGGTCTCGACCCAGACCGGCGGTCGCGTCACGGCGAACTACAACCAGGCGACCGGCACATTCACCTACGTCGCCGGCGAAGCCGTGGCCGGCACCAACGAACTGACCATCACCGGCGTCAACGTCGCCGCCGGTAACGAAACCAACTTCCTCGGCGTCGGCGTCGCCGCCGGCGCGGTCACCGGCTCGTCGGTCACCACCACCATCGTCGATCTCGACTTCACGGTCGGCGGCACCGGCGCGCTCGCCACGGTGTCAGGCGCCGCAAACCTGCTCTCGACGGCTGGTTCGGCCCTTACGGCTTCCGGCGACCTTGAGTCCGCGATCATCGCCCTCAACGTCCAGATGGCCAGCCTCGGCTCGCAGGCCAAGGCGCTCGACATCCAGCACAACTTCCTCACCGCGCTGTCGGACACGGTCGAGAAGGGGATCGGCAACCTCGTCGACGCCGACCTCGCCAGAAAGCGCCAAGCTCCAGTCGCTGCAGATCAAGCAGCAGCTCGGCGCCCAGCCCTCTCGATCGCCAACCAGTCGCCCTGTGTTCTCCTGTCGCTGTTCCAGTAGCGTAGAGTAAGGCGGCCCGAGACAGGACGGCCGCCAGCGCTGCTCCGCAGCAGCGCGAAACCTTCCATTAACGAACACTAAAGAAGAATTGTCCCGAGAAGACGGGCGATTGCGCATGGTGCGCCACGCCCGCGGAGACGGGCATGGTCGACAGCATCAACAACGCCACCGGCGTCCTGACCGCGCTGAGACAGCTGCAGAACGCCTCCTCCAGCCTCTCTGACTCGGAAAACCGCGTCTCCACAGGCCTGCGCATCCGTCAGGCGCGCGACGGCGCCGCCGAATACAAGTCCGCCGCAACCATGACCAACGACATGGGCGCGCTGCACGCCGTCACCATGTCGCTCGGCCGCGCCGAAGCGATTTCCGATACGGCCATCGCCGCCGGCGAACAGATCTCCAAGCTCCTCATCGAGATGAAGGGCATGGCGGTCGCCGCCTCATCCGCCGACCTGTCCGACGACCAGCGCGCCAACTATTCTGCGCTGTTCGAACAGAACAAGGAACAGCTCGTCACCTTCATCCGCGCGGCGGCGTTCGACGACGCCAATACGCTGGACGGCACCAAGCCCAACGGCGTCTCCTTCCTCGCGGACGCCGACGCCGCCCAGCAGCTCACCCTGAAGGGCCGCAACTTCCTTCCGGGCGGCGGCATCAACCTCCTCGGCGGCGACATCACGTTCGCCACGGCCGGATCCGCCCACCAGGCGGTCCTCGCGATCGACGCCACGATCGAGAATGTCGGGCGCGAACTGGCCGACATGGTCTCGGAAAACCGCCGCGTCCGCGACCAGGTGAAGTTCGTCGGCAAGCTGGCCGATGCGCTGGCCTCAGGCGTCAGCCGTCTCGTCGATGCCGACCTTGCGGCAGAAAGCGCGCTGATCCAGGCGCTGCAGGTCAAGCAGGCCCTGACCACCGAAGCGCTGAACATCGCCAACCGCGCGCCGCAATCCCTGCTGACGCTCTTCCGCTCCTCCTAACCAAGCCTTCAGCCCCACAATGCGGGGCGGGCAGGGCGTCAGGACGAGACCATCTCTTCAAGCTGGTAGACCGCGCTGCGGCGTTGCGGCATCGAGCGCCGGATCGATTGCAGCATCACGTTGAACGACATGATGATCAGCAGGAGCCCGCAGGCCACGAGACCGGCCGTCTGCATCATCAGCCCCGGCGTCCACTCGATCACGGTCCGCGCCGAGTTCAGCATCCGCCCCGGATCGTTCTGCGCCAGCGCAACCGCCTTGTCGCCGCCCGCCTGACTGACCAGCTTCGCCCGGCGCAGGTCCGACGAGTTGCGCACCAGCGACAGGATCGTCACGGCTGACATCGGCGATGTCGCTTGTGCAATGTCGTTGATCAGCCGCAGGTCGCTGAGCAGCAATTCCAGCGCCTCTGCATCCGCGCTGGAGCGGAAGACGTCTTCGAGAATGCCGGGCCCGTCGGTCACATAGCCGAATTCGTGCTGCAGCTTGGCGCTCAGCTGGCGCTTCAGCCGCTGGGGCGGCGCGGCAAGGTAAAGCTTTCGCTCGAGGTATTCGACGAACTCCGCATCAAGGCTTTCGGCGCGTCGGGCTGACAGGGCGATCGATGCGCCGTTGCGCGCCTCGTCGTCGGCCAGGATCAGGCCCACGCCTGAAAGCGTGAAGGCGAACTCGTCGATCTCGCCGTTGCGCGTCCAGCGGGCGGCCTGCAGCGACAGGTCGCGAAGATCGCCCAGCACCGAAAATTGCGAAGCGCTCACCGGCATGTTGCTGGCGGCGACTTCATAGCTGTCGTCGCCGGCCGCCGCAGCCTCTCCCTCGGCTTCGTCCGCATCGAACTGAGCGGTCAGCGGCGCGGTCTTGCGCGTATATTCCGCCTGCAGGTCTCCGGGCAGGTAGGCGAGGGCGGCGTCAATGGCGACCTGCTCGCCGCCGCCGTCAGCGACCCCGATCCGCGCCTGTAATGATTCTGCTTCGTCCGGCGCCAGCATCTGCGGCGCCGCCAGCAGCAGGCCCCTGACGGCGGTCATGTCGCCGGCATCAAGCTCTTCGCCGACAAACCGGGCCCAGGTGTCGCGATCCTGTCCGCCATTGCGGCGGGCCAGCCGCTCGAATCGCGCGTCGATCGCGGCCTTGGTCGCGTCGACCGATTCGGTGGTCGCCGATGTGCGCAGGTGCTCTTCGCCATAGGCGGTAAACAGCGCGCGCGCCGCGATGAACGGCGTCACGCAGATCAGCAGGTTGAACGCCAGGGCCGCATAGGCGGCAAAGGGGTGGCGTCGCTTCCGTCGGCGGTACATTCAGCCGGCACCCGTCATCTTGTAGCGGCCAGAGCCAATCACCTCGCCTCCACATGGCGCTCACAGCGCCCCCCGTCGTCTTCTTCGGCGCCGTGCCTCAGAGATCAAGGGAAAGTTGCTGTCACGACCGACAAACGTCGGCGCGCGCGCTGCGTTTTTTCACTTATCCGTTTGGATGGCCGAACCGGCCGACCGGCATGCAGCCAGAATCAGGCCTTGGCGTCAACGGCGACGCCGCCGGCGCGGGACGGCCCGTTGGAGCGAACGGCGCCATTTGCGCCATATCCGTCCGGCGCCTTCTTCACGCGCGCCACTTCCGAGGCAATGGACTGGACCAGTCCCTCGGTCACACTGCGCCGGGCGGCGATCGCCGCCGCATGGCGTTCAAGCTTTTCCGCCAGATCGATCGAGATCTTGGCCAGCTTTTCCTTGTTCGGCTTGCTCGCCCCGGACAGCAGGGCGGGTTGCTGCTTCACCCGCTCCACCTCAAGCCGCCAGGCATGCACCAGCCGTTCCTTTTCCTCGGCGTTGAATGAGGCGCCATCCAGCTGGTTGGCTTTCAGGGCTGCAATCTCGGCGTCGACCAATTGGGTGATCCGGCTGGCCATCGCCGCCATTTCCTCAGCGCGCTGATCGGCGTTTGCGGCTTCGATCATGTCTCAAGCCCCTGCATTCTCAAGAGTTCCGCCAAGACGGAATCGGCGATCCCGATCCCGCCGGCCGAGGAAATCGCCTCGGCGTACTTGTCCAGCAGCATCGGCCGGAAGACTTCCTCGGCGTTGCCGCCGCCAAACGGACCGTCGGTTTCGATGCCGGCAAACATCGGCTGCAGCATCTCGGCGATGAACATCCGCTCGAATTCCTGGGCGACCCGTTCGGCTTCCTCGCGCGTCCGCACCCCGGCGGCCTTGGCCGACAGCTGGTCGGCCTTGCCGGCATTGGCGTTGATCGGCGGAAGGGGCAGGGGCAGGTCGGTCATCACATCAACTCGATTTCCGCCTGCAGCGCGCCGGCGGCCTTCAGCGCCTGCAGGATCGAGATCAGGTCGCGCGGGCTCACGCCCAGCGCATTCAGCCCGGTCACCAGCTCGCTCAGCGGAACGCCGCCGCCAAGAATGGCAAGGTCCGCAATATCCTCCGCAACCGCCACATCGGTCTGCGGCACGATCGCGGTCTGTCCCTGTCCGAACGCGTTCGGCTGGCTCACGGCGGGCTGTTCCTGCACCTGGATGGTCAGATTGCCCTGCGCGATCGCCACGGTGGAGACACGGACATTGTCGCCCATCACCACCACGCCGGTCGTCTCGTTGATCACGATCCGCGCCGGCTGGTCCGGCTCGATCTGCAACAGCTCGACCTCGGAGATCAGCGACGCCATGTCCCGGAACGCTTCCGGCCGGCTCAGCCGCACCGTCGCCGGGTCCGACACGAACGCCACCTGCGACCCGATGAACGCATTGATGGCGCCGGCAATCCGCCGCGCCGTCGTGAAGTCCGGATTGCGCAAGGCCAGCCGCACTTCGTTCTGCGCCGCCAGGTTGAAGCCCAGCTCGCGTTCGATCAGCGCCCCGTTGGGGATACGGCCCGAGGTCGGAATGTTGCGCGTCAGGGATGTCCCGCTCTGTCCGCCAGCCGTAAAGGCGCCGACCGCGACCGATCCCTGCGCCACGGCGTAGACCTGACCGTCCGCGCCCATCATCGGCGTCGCGACCAGAACGCCGCCTTCAAGACTGTCGCTGTCGCACAGCGCCGACACAGTGACGTCGATGCGGCTGCCATTCGTCGAAAACGGCGGCAGGTTCGCCGTCACCATCACGGCGGCGGCGTTCGCCGTGTTGAGGTTGGAGTTGCGGGTGTTGACCCCCAGCCGCTCCATCATCGCTTCAAGGCTCTGGCGGGTGAAGGCGCAGTTCCGCAGGCTGTCGCCCGTGCCATTCACGCCGACAACCAGGCCATAACCCAGCAGCTGGTTGTCCCGGACGCCTTCGATATCGACGATATCCTTCAGCCGCGTCGCAGCCGACGCGGGCAGGGCGGCCAGCGCCGCACCAAGGATGACAGAAGACAGAAATCGCGTAACGCGCATGATCACCCGGCGTGGAAATGGGATCGAATCGACCATTCTGGCCGCACAGGATTCGCCGGTATCCTGCCGCCCCAACCAGAAACAAACGCTTAACCCATTCCCTCATGAGGCGCCCTCAGGACGCCCGCGGCGCCACCTCTCCAAGCCTTAATGCGTCCTTAACCGGCGCGCCAAACGCTGCGTGTTAACTTGTCCCCATCGCCCAAGATTGGCTCATGAAGGTCGGATCTTCCTCATCAGTTGGCGGTTCGCGCAAATCGCAGGGCGCGAAGAAGGCCGATAGCGGCTTTTCGCTCCCTTCGGCCGGCGGCCCCGAGGCGACAGCGCCCGCAGCGGCGTCCTCCAGCCTGTCGGGCGTCACCGCCGTGGGCGCAATCCTCGCCCTGCAGGACGCGACCAGCTCCGAAGCGCGCCCGAGGGCGCTGCGCAAGGGTCGCCGCCTGCTCGATGCGCTCGACCGCCTGCAACTGGCCATTCTCGGCGACGGTCCCACCCGGGCCCATCTCTCCCTCCTGAAGCGCGCGCTGGAAGAAAAACGCCTGCCGTCAGGCGATTCCGGCCTCGACGAAGTGCTGAACTGGGCCGAGGTCCGGGCCGCGGTGGAGGCCGCCAAGCTCGAGCGCGCCGACAGCGCCAACTGACATCAGGGTTTACCCTGCTGCGCTGCAGCAATGCCGGTCCGGCCCGGAATCCCCGTGAAATCATTGCGATTCTCCCGGCGCGGACCATTTTTTGCAAAAAAAACAGGCACAAAAGAGTGGAAGAGCGGTCATGGACGCCTATCTCCCACTCCGTTATATAGCCCGCGCGCTTTAGGGGGCGTGTGGCCTCGGCGCTACAGGTTGGAGTGACGCGAATGACGACGACCAAGGCAAGGCCCCGGACGACGTCCAGGACCACAAAGCGTGCGCCGGCGAAAGCTGCAGCCCGCACGGCCAAGAAGCCTGCCGCAAAGACGGCGGCAAAACCTGCAAGTCGCACCGCCGCCAAACCGCCGCCAAAATCCGCCGCTAAGGCTGCGCCGAAGAAGGTTGCAAAGCCGGCCGTAAAATCGGCGGCCAAGTCTTCCACTGCCAGAAAAGCCGCGGCCAAACCGGCCGCCAAAGCGCCGAAACGGACCACGGTGAACAGCAAGAATTACGTCCCCAGCGAAAAAGAGCCCTACATGGGCAAGAAGCAGCTCAAGTACTTTCGCGACAAGCTGCTGCAGATGAAGGAAGACATCCTTCAAATGAACCGCGAAACGCTGATGGAGATGCAGGAGAACGTTGCGCCGATCCCGGACATCGTCGACCGCGCCTCGTCCGAGGCGGATCGTGCGCTGGAACTGCGCACCCGCGACCGCCAGCGCAAGCACATCTCCAAGATCGACAGCGCCATCCGCCGCATCGATGACGGCGAGTACGGCTATTGCGAGGAAACCGGCGAGCCGATCGGGCTCCGCCGCCTCGAAGCCCGCCCGACGGCGACGCTGTGTGTCGAAGCGCAGGAGCGCCACGAGCGCATGGAGCGCACCGTCCGCGATGACTGATCGGCGCCTCGAAGCGGCGTGAGCGACCTTCTCTTTGTCTACGGCACGCTAAGGTCCGACATCGACAGGAGCCGGCTGCCGCCGGCGGCCCAGCGCGCCGCTGACGACCTCTCAGCAAGCGCAGAGCTGATCGCACGCGGCGCGATGGCCGGAACCCTGCGCGCAGTGGCTTGGTATCCTGCCCTGATTGTCGCCGATCGCCTGCCGGATCCGGTCTACGGCGAAGTGTGGCGCCTCGCCGATCCGCTCGCCGCCTTGCCGCGTCTCGATGCGTACGAGGGCGGGGAATACCACCGCGAAGTCCGCGACGTGGCCGCCAGCGACGGCGCCATCCTGTCAGCATGGGTTTATGTGTATGATGCGCCTGTCGGCGATGCGCCCGTGATCGACTCGGGCGATTATGCGCACTGGATCGCGCAGCAAACGCCATAGATACTGACCCCGATGAGCAGCAGGCATTCAGCAGGGCCGGAGATTCTCCGGATGATCGACTTTCTGTCGAAGCTTCCCGGCTTCGGCCCGCGTTCCGCGCGCCGCGCCGCGCTGCACCTCCTGAAGAAGCCCGACCAGCTGCTCGCGCCATTGGCCGCCGCGCTGGCTGACGCCGCCAGCAAGGTGCGCCAGTGCTCGACCTGCGGCAGCTTCGACACGATCGATCCCTGCGCCATCTGCGCAGCCCCCGGCCGTGACGAAACCATCATCTGCGCAGTCGAAGAGGTCGGCGACCTCTGGGCGATGGAGCGCTCGGGCGTGTTTCGCGGTCGCTATCACGTCGTTGGCGGCGCGCTCTCGGCGCTCGACGGCGTCGGCCCCGAGGATCTCAATATCGGCCGCCTCATCGACCGCGCCGCCCAGCCGCACGTTCAGGAGGTCATCCTCGCTCTCAATGCAACGGTGGACGGCCAGACGACCGCGCACTACATCACCGATCGTCTCTCCCATCTCGAAGTTAAGGTCACACACCTCGCGCACGGCGTGCCCGTTGGCGGCGAACTCGACCACCTCGACGACGGCACCATCGCCGCCGCGCTCGCATCACGAAGATAGTCCATGCCCGATCGTACCTGGTACCTCGTCCGCCACGGCCAGACCGAGTGGAACGCCGAAAAGCGCATGCAGGGGCAGTGGGATTCCAGGCTGTCCGAACTCGGCCGAAAGCATGCCGACGACAACGGCCGGTGGCTGGCGACGCTCGGGATCGAACACGCCTGGGCCTCGCCCCTGGGCCGCGTCCGCGAGACCGTCGCCATCGTCAACAATCACTTCCCGATCGAACCGGTCTGGGATGACCGCCTCAAGGAGTGGTCGTCCGGCGACTGGTCGGGCGAACTCTACGCCGACATCCAGAAGCACCGCGTCGCCGAATGGGAAGCCTGGGACGCCGACCGCTACAATGTCCGCCCGCCGAACGGCGAGAATTTCCACGATCTCGCAGCGCGCGCCGCCAGCTTCCTCGCAGACAGTCGCGCGCATCCGGCGCGCACCGTCGCCGTGTTCGCGCACGGCTTCATCCTGCGGAACCTCGCGGCCTGCCTGCTCGATCTGACCCCTGAGGACGTGCTCGACATCCGCCAGACCAACGACGTCGTGTTCCGCATCACCGAAGCCGACGGCGCAACACACGCGCACCATTTCATTGCCGGCGAAGGTCCGCAGGAAGGCCTGCCCCGCGGCGACCAGCGCGTCGCCTGAACCGGGCTGCAACCGAACAAAGAAAAAGGCCGGACCAAGCTGGTCCGGCCTTTTGAATGTTAGCTCTGCAAGCTGCGCCTACTTGGCGTTCGCGGCTTGCTCGGCGTCTTCGATACGACCGCCGCGCAGGATGCCGGGCAGGGCGTAATTGCCTTCGTGGCAGGCATACTCGTAGATCTTGCCTTCCAGCGGCGCGAACTCGTACTCGCCGCCCCACGGTTGTTCCCAGAAATCCGGATCTTCGACGATGAACTCGTAGTGCAGCCGGTTCTCGCTCTTGCGCGTGAACCGCTCGGTCACCTTGAGGTTTTCCCACGAACCCATGAATTCCTGGACCTGCGGGATGTTCTTGGTCTGCACAACCAGCGTTTCGCCTTCCCACCAGCCGATGGAATCGCCGAACCACGGCCGCACATCGTCGTCGCGATGCTCGCCGCCGATCCGGATCGCGCGCACATCGTGGTTCATCTCGATCGAGATCATCAACTGGTCCGGCGTCTGAACGAACTCGTAGTTGTTGTTGTAGAACCCGTTCGGCAGCATCGGCGGACCGCCATTGCGGCCAAAACCGATGATGCAGCGATCGCCCAGCGAGCGCACTTCATAGCTGTCCGTCGGCCCGCGCGAGCGGTCGAGGCGCTCATACGTCGGGCGGTCGGCCTTCGGTGAAGGTGGGCGGCCGTTGGCCGTCGTCAGGATCGAGGTGCGCGGCTCGCCGTCAACGCGCATCAGGTGGTTGCCGGGATCGAGCCAGAAGCGGTTGTACCCGCCGACCGCGCCGCCAGCCGCCTCGAACTCGGGGCGTGTGACGGTGGTTTCATGCTCGAATTCCGCATCGGCGTCCGGATCGGTGATCTGGTTGGCCTCGAAGATCTCGATCTGCACATCGCCCTCGATCTGGGCGACTTCCTCCGGCGTGTGCACCAGGCGCTCGCCATATTCGCCGCGGCGGACGAAGGGCGTCAGCGTCACGTTGGTCCAGGTGCCGCCAAGGGCCGGCTCGCCCCATGGAGTCACCGGCGCCGGGCCGTCTTCCGCTTCCTGAGCGACCGCCCCGGAGACCGTCAGCGCAGCAAACCCCATTGCGGCCCCCGCAAGTCCCATTCGAAGCCTGTTACGAATTTGCACGTCGATACTCCTCCAAAAATTTGGTGCCTATGATGGCGTCCTCGCGCGGATGATTATGTTGTACGTGCAGTTTACGCAACGCAACTCTCGTCACCGTGATGCTTTCGGGGGCGCGGTATCTCAGCGCGGCCCCGAGGAGAATCCCGCTAGGCTCAGCCCACAATGCCACGATTGCGGCGAACAAACAAAGAACATATGATCCGCCAATGATTCAGCTCGATTATCTGCACATCGTCCTCGTCATTTTCGCGCTGGCCGCCATCGGGTTCGCCGTCTGGATGCGACAGTCCCGCGCCCCGGAATCGACCCGCCTCGAAACCGAGCTCAATCGCGAGCGGGAGGAACGCCGCAACGATCTTGCCGACGCCAAGGCGACCATCGCCGAGCTCAAGGCAGAGCGCGAAACCCTCCGCACCCGCGCCGAAACCGCGGAACGCCAGCTCGAGACCCGCTCGGCCACACTGGCGGAACGCGAACAATCCTACGCCCGCGAACTCGAGCGCATGGAAAAGGTCCAGGCCGAAGCTGAACAGCGCTTCCGCGCGCTGGCCAATTCCGCGCTGATGGACAGCCAGAAGAAGTTCGTCGAACTGGCCGACGAGACCTTCAAGAAGCACCAGCAGGGCGCCAAGGGCGAGATGGGCGCCATGCTCAAACCCATCCAGGAAACCTTTGGCCAGTTCCGCGAGAAGGTCGACGCAATCGAGAAGGTCCGCTCCGAGGATCGCGCCCGCCTCGACCAGCAGATCCGCCAGATGGGCGAAACCATGCAGCAGACCCAGAACGTCACCGGCAAGCTGGCGTCGGCGCTCGCAGCCCCCCGCCACGGCGGCCGCTGGGGCGAGGAGACGCTGCGCAACGTCCTCGAAATGTCCGGTCTCAGCCCCTACGCCGATTTCACCGAACAGACCTCGTCAGAAACGGAAAAGGGCCGCATCCGCCCGGACGTCATCGTGCGCATGCCCGGCGGACGCGAACTGGTCATCGATTCCAAGGTCTCGCTCGACGACTATCTCGCCGCCTCCAACGAAACGGATAGCCAGAAGCGCGCCCAGCACCTTGCCTCCCACGCCGCCAAGGTCCGCGCCCACGTTTCGCAGCTGTCGAAGAAGGACTACTGGAAGGACTTCGCCGACCGCGTCGACTTCGTGGCCATGTTCATCCCCGGCGAAAACTTCTACGCCGCCGTCCTCGAACAGGACCGCGAAATCTTCGACTATGCCGCCCGCAACAACATCATCATCGTCACACCTTCGACGCTGATCGCGCTCGCAAAGGCGGTCGCCTACGGCTGGCGCCAGGAAGAGGCCAACCGCAATGCCGAACAGGCCGTCGCCCTCGGTCGCGAACTCTATTCCCGCCTCGTCACCATGTGCGATCACATGGGCAAGGTCGGAACCGATCTCGATCGCACGGTCGGCTCGTTCAACAAGCTGGTCGGCTCCTACGAGCGCAAGGTGATGCCCCAGGTCCGCCGTTTCGAGGAATTGCAGATCCCCACCGAAGACCGCGCCGTCGACAGCCCCGCCGAGATCGCGACCCAGCCGCGCACGCCGCAGATCACCGAACAGGACACCAAAAAGAAGGACGCCCCCGGCCTCTTCGACGATGCCGCGCCGCCTGCCGCCCAGAAGAAACGCGAACTCGCAAAATAGCGAGACGTCATTCCGGGCGCAGGCGCGGATGCGCCGGAGACCCGGAACCCAGCCGTCGCGCCGGCTATCGATCTGGGCCACAGGCTAAGCGCTGGGTTCCGGCTCTCCGCTTCGCTGCGGCCGGAATGACGGCGTTGACTTTGAGGTGTCAGGGCCGGTCCGCGGCCCTCGCATGACCACGCGGCTGCGTCACAACCCAGATGATCGCGATCAGCACCGGCTGGAACAGCAACCGCCCCCACAAGGCGGGCAGCCCCAGCGCCGCATAGCGCTCCGCCTCCATCAGCATCTCGATATGAACCGGCGTAACCGCAACGCAGAACGCGATCAGCGCCAGCCCGACCCAGCGGCGCAACGGCCCAACCCAGATCAACGCGGCGCCGGCAACCTCCAGCACGCCCGTCCCAAGCACCACGAGAAGCGGGAAGGGGACCCAGCCCGGCGTCACGCCGGTAAACGTCTCGGTCACGACGAAATGCCCGATCCCGCCGACCAGAAACCAGAACGACACGAACGCCAGCCCCGCAAGACGCAAGGCGTTCAAAGCCATTTCAGTTTCTTGAACACGTAGAGCTGCGCACACAGCACCCCGACCAGCAACACCACCGTGATCCAGAAGGCGTCGCTGTCCTCAACCCCAGGCATGCCGCCGACATTGATGCCAAGAAGCCCGGTCAGGAAGCCGAGCGGCAGAAAGATCGCCGCAACGATCGACAGCATGTACATGGTCCGGTTCATCCGGTCCGCCGCGCGGTTGTTGAGATCGTCCTGCAGCACAAGCGCGCTTTCCTTGGAGACATCAAGGTCCTCGAGATAGCGGCGCAGCCGGTCGACCGTCTCGCGTATGTCTGCGCGGTTCTCCTCTGACAGCCAGTCCGGCGCAGCCCGCTGGATCTCGACCAGCGCCTCATGCTGCGGCGACATGTGCCGCTTGAGCGCAAGACAATTCCGCCGGATCTCGGAAATCCTGTCGAGCATGCTGTCCGTGTCGCGGTGATCCTCGTCGGCCTCCATCTCGTCGATGTGCTCGTTCATGTCGATGATGGCGTGGTTCATCTTCAGCACCATCAATTCCAGCAGCCGGGTCAACAGATCGCCCGAGGTCTTCGGCCCCTCGCTCCGCTCCAACTCGGCCAACACATCCCGCGGCGTCTGAAGCCGGCGCCGCCGCAGCGTGATCACGCGGTTGGCGTCGGTCCATATCTGCATCGCGATCATGTCTTCCGGCTCGGCGCCCGGGTTGAAATTGATGCCTCTGAGAATGGTGACCAGCCCGTCGCCCTCCCTGAAGGCGCGCGGACGCGTCTCATTGGACAGCATCGCCTCAAGCGTCGGCTCCGTCAGCTCGAGTGTCTGCTCCAGGAAGTCCTCGACATCGTCCATCGTGCGATCAAGGTGCAGCCACATGACCTCGCCAGCAGTCCCGGGCCGCCACGCACACGCTTCGTCCCAGTCGATCGCGCGGCAACCGCCCGATCCATCCAGCACGCAGCCAAACAGCAGTCCGTGAGGTTCCGTCTGGCTTTCCAAAGGATTGCCCACTGCATCGGCCTGCGATGTCATGCTATCTTCCCGCTGCAGTCAGGCATGCGCGCACCCACGTCAAACTATACCATTGGTCTAGTATCCTTGTGGTGCGGGCTATGAAAGGGGACAGGCATGGCACAGCGCATCACGAACCGACTCCGCATCTTCATCAAGGCCGCAACCGCCGGCGCGCTCGCCGCTCTGCTGGCTGCATGTGCGCCGGAACAGCCCGAGCAATCGCTCGCAGAGCGCGCAGGCGCCCCACTGTTCGACGGCATGGGCGATTTCCACCGCGACATCACAACCTCCGACGAGGACGCCCAGCGATACTTCGATCAGGGCATGGTGCTCGCCTTCGGCTTCAACCATGCCGAATCCATCCGATCCTTCCGCGCAGCCCAGACGCTCGACCCCTCCTGCGCGATGTGTTTCTGGGGCGAAGCGCTTGCGACCGGACCCAACATCAACGTCACGGCCAACGGCAAGGCCGTGATGACCGAAGACGAGCAGGTCGCCGCCTACGCTGCGTTGCAGAAGGCGCGCGAACTGGCGCCGAACGCAACCCAGACCGAACAGGATCTGATCGACGCGCTCGCAACACGCTATGCGCCGGAACCGGTCGCCGATCGAACCGCGCTGGACCGCGCCTACGCAACCGCGCTCGGCGACCTCGTCGCAAAATACCCGGAAGATGACGACATCGCAGCCATGTATGCCGAAGCCTGGATGAACACCATGCCGTGGGATTACTGGTCAGACGGTGAAACGCCGCGCCCCGAAGCGGTCGGCGCCATCAACGCGCTGGAAGACATTCTCGCACGCAGCCCCAACCATCCGCTGGCGCTGCACCTCTACATCCACGCGCTTGAAGCGTCCTCAGATCCCGGCCGGGCAGAGGCGGCGGCGGACCGCTTGGCGAACCTCGTTCCCGGTTCCGGCCACCTCGTTCACATGCCGGCCCACATCTACTGGCGCGTCGGCCGCTACAACGACTCGGTCGAGGCCAACATCCGCGCCGCGAAGGTCGATGAAGACTACATCGCGGCCTGCAATGCGCAGGGCTTCTACCCGGCGCTGTACTACCCCCACAACATCCACTTCCTCTGGGCCTCGGCGTCGATGCAGGGACAGAGCGAACTCGCGATCGAAGCAGGGGAGAAGGTGGCCGAAAACGTCCGTCTCGAGATGATCGACGAGTTTCCGACCGTGGAATTCTTCCACACCATCCCGCTGCTCACGCTGGTTCATTTCGCTCGCTGGGACGACGTAATGGCGCGGCCCCAGCCGCGCGCCGATCTGGCGTTCTCGAACGCAATCTGGCGCTATGCCCGCGGCATCGCGCACGCACGCACCGGCGACATCGAGGGCGCCCGTGAAGAACAGGCGGCGCTGGCGCCGCAGCTGGCGAATGAGAAGGTCCTCTATCTCGACGGTGCCGACTATCCGGCCAGCGTGCTGCTCGGCATCGCCAATAACCTGCTCGAAGGCGAGATCGCGCTGGCTCAGGGCGACGCCGAAGCCGCCATCGAGCAGTTCCAGACCGCCGTCGAAGCGCAGGACCAGCTGCCCTACATGGAGCCGCCCTTCTGGTACTACCCGACCCGTCAGACGCTCGGGCATGCGCTAATGCAGGCCGGTCGCGCCAGCGAGGCCGAAGCGGTCTACCGGCAGGATCTGATCGACTACCCGCACAATGGTTGGTCGCTGAAAGGCCTCATCAACGCCCTCGAAGCGCAGGGCGAGGATGCAGAAGCCGCAGAACTCCGCATGCATTTCGACGAGGCATGGGCGCTCGCCGACGTGACGATCGAATCCTCACGCCTCTAGGCGGACATCGGGCGCCCGTAAGTCGGCTGTGCTGCATGATAGCCGGCGGCGCGAGGCCGGGCGCCCGAACTCGCCGGAACCGCCCTGTTTACTTGACCTTGAGCCCTGCCGTTCATAGCTAGAGCCCATGACGATACGTCCTATCCTCACTGTCCCGGATCCTGTTCTCAAACAGGTCTCCAAGCCCGTAACGGAAGTGACGGACGAGACGCGTGCGCTGATGGATGACATGCTGGAAACCATGTACGACGCGCCCGGCATCGGCCTGGCCGCCGTACAGGTGGGCGTGCCGCTGCGCGTCATCGTCATGGACCTCGCCCAGGAAGACGAGGAGCCGCAGCCGCGCTACTTCGTGAACCCGGAAATTCTCGAAAAGGTCGAGGCGACCCAGCCCTACGAAGAGGGCTGTCTGTCGGTGCCGGACTTCTTCGAAACCGTCGAACGCCCCGAGCGCGTCCGCATCCGCTATCTCAACTATCACGGCGAACAGATCGAGGAATGGGCCGAAGGCATGTACGCCGTCTGCATCCAGCACGAGATGGATCACCTCGAAGGCGTCCTCTTCATCGATTATCTCTCGCGCCTGAAACGGTCCTATGCCGTCAACAAGGTCAAGAAGGCCCGGCGCAACGCCGCCGCCTAGGGGTCGCCGTCCGGCCAACCAATGGCCGTCCGAAACGCCCCCTCCGGCCGGGCAGTCCCAACCTCCACGCCCCCTCGGGCGGTTGAGGAGAAATCGGGGGAAGATGTGTCGGCCAGCGACCTGCAATCATTGAAGATCCGCGAGTTCGAACCCGCCCTGACGGACGCCTTCGCCGACATCACCCGCCAATGGGTGTCTTCCATGTTCACCCTCGAAGACAACGACCTCCGCATCGTTGAAGACCCCGGGCCTCATCATCGATCGGGGGCGGCGTCATCCTGTTCGTCGAGGCGGAAGACCTTGGATCATTGGCACATGCGCGCTGATGCCGGTCGATGGCCGCAGCTACGAACTCACCAAGATGGGCGTTCTGGAAACAGCGAGAGGCCGCAAGGCGGGCGATTTCCTCCTGCGCGAAGTGCTCAAACGCGCCCACACGCTTGAAATGGAGGAACTATTCCTGCTCACCAACCACAAGTGTGAGGCGGCGATCCATTTGTATGAGAAGTTTGGGTTTCAGCATGATGCCGGCGTGATGCAGCGCTTCGGGGCGCGGTATCAGCGATGCGATGTCGCAATGTCGTTTAATCTCAAGGCATAAGACGCAGCCCATGCTAGGTCGTATCTGACGCTGGGCGACTGGCCCAAAGCGGCGTCGGGGTGGAGGTTCGAGGGATGCAAGCGTTCCGGGCGCGATTGGTGCGCCTTTCATTTGCGACGCATCGCTGGCTCGGGGTCGTCCTCGGCCTCCTGATGCTGATGTGGTGCCTGTCAGGTTTCGTCCTGATCTGGGTCCAGTACCCCGCCATGACGGCCGACGGCCGGGACCTGCGCACGGAGGGTCTCGCGCCCCTGCAGATGACCGAACCCTACGTCCTCCCGCAAACCATCCCGGAAACTGCGCCGCTCACCAGCCTCAGGATCGAGATGCTGGCCGACAGACCGGTCGCGCACCTCCGTTGGGAGGACGGATCAGGCGTCTTTGATCTTGAGAGCGGGCAGCCGATCAATCCGTCGGCGAGCAGGAGGCCCTTGCAATCGCCGAGACCTACGCGGCGCAGCACGGAATTGCGGCGAGCCCCGAGATCAAGGGTCTCACCGAGCGCGACGAGTTCATGGTCGCCGGCTACTTCAACTCCGGCCGCCCCTACTGGCAGGCGCGTCTGCGCGATGAAGCGGGCACCATGCTCTACATCGCCTCGACCAACGGCGAGATCCGCCAGCGGACCACAACGGCGCTGCGCATCGGGAACTGGCTCGGCGCCATCCCGCACTGGCTCTATTTCACCGAGCTGCGCAAGAACACGCAATTATGGGCCGACGTCGTGATCTGGACGTCGCTCGGCGGTTGCTTCCTGGTGGTGCTGGGCGCCTTTGTGGGGATCCGGCAGTACCGCACGAGGGCGTCGACCGGCCGGCGCGATTCGCCCTACCGGGGCGCCAAATACTGGCACCACATGACAGGCCTGTTCGCAGGCGCCGTGCTTTTGGTCTGGTCGTTCTCTGGCTTCACATCGATGCAGCCCTGGGGCTGGCTGTCGACCGGGTCGGCGGCAGGGGAGGCTGCGGGCAGGCTCCCCGGCGATCCGCCAACCTGGGACGCGGTCCAGACGATCATCGAAAACCAGCGGGCTGCAGCAGACACAGAGGGGGTGGAGCTAAAGCAGATGGCCGCCGCCCGGTTCGACGGCCAGATGTATGTGATGTGGGTCGACAGCGACGGGCGCCAGCAGCGCCGCGCGCCTTCAGGTGAGCGGGACGATTTCGGAGAGGACGACTGGGCGACGGCGGGCAGACTGCTCGCGGTCGAAGGGCAGTTCGACCTGAAATGGATGGAAGAGGAAGACCACTATTACTACCAGGGCGCCGCAGCGGGGCGGTTGCCGGTGTTACGGGTGACCCAGCAACCGGATGGAACCCACTTCTACATCAATCCCGAGACGGCGCAGGTCGCAGCGATTGCGGATGACGGCGCCAAGGGGTTCCGCTGGCTTCATCTCGCGATGCATCGCGTCGATTTCGCCAGCTGGTTACGGGTTCGACCGGTCTGGGACTTTGCCGTGCTGCTCCTGCTTGTGCCCGCCACGCTGATCAGCGCGCTGGGCGCATGGTTGGGCCTGCGCAAGCTTGCGAGAGGAAAGCTGGACGGTCAAGCTCTAGCGGCCGGAGACCCTAGAAGGGCGCGACCTGTTCAAAGAAACGGGTGCCGTAGCGCGCCCGCATCAGCGCCGAGAGATCGCCGCGTCCGCCATAGGAGATGCGCGCTTCGGCGATCTTGGTGTGCTCGATCGTGTTGGTGGCCGAGATGTCCTCGGGCCGGATGACGCCCGAGACCAGAAGCTCGCGCAGCTCGTTGTTGATCCGCACTTCCTGGCTGCCGCCGATGATCAGATTGCCGTTCGCCAGCTTGTCCACGATCACCGCCGCGACGGTCAGGTTCACGGATTCCGCGCGGTTCACCGACCCGGTGCCATTTGACGAGGAATTGGAATCGAACCCGACGGCGGGATCGAGCCCTGGCGTGCCGGGCAGGGCGTTCTGGATCGGCCCTTCAAGACCCAGAAGCGCCTGGATACCGGCCTCTTCGGAAGATGACCGGCTGCGTTGCGTCGAATTGTTGACCTGAGCGGAGTCGGCGATCTCGATATTGACCGTGAGAATGTCGCCGATATCGCTCGCGCGCTGGTCGCCGAAGAACGACCGCGCGCCGGAACGCCATAGCGAATTCGCACCTGATGGCTCCATGTTGGGGGCCGGCAGCGGCATCGAAACGCGTTGGGCGCCGGCAACCTCCGCCGGGTTCGAGATGGGCGTGAGGTCGGCATTGGTCGACCCGTTCGGCGACGACGCGCAGGCGCTCATCAGCCCCGCCGCCGCTGCGCTGCAGATCAATCTCGTTTTTGACATGCTCGGCTCCAGCCTCTCGAAATTCTAGTGCGACCCGACGCGGGCTTCGCCCTGGTCGTGGGCGATCGCCTCAATCGTGCGCTTTGTGTACTGGTTGAGAATGCGGACGGGCTCGCCGCGCCCGGCGTCCTGCTGCGCAACGCCGCTGGTCGTCAGCCGCACGCCGCGCGATGCATAGACCAGCTGGACCGTCTCGCCTTTGCGGATAACCGCCGCCTGTTGAAGGTCGGTGGTCTGGATCGGGGTGTCCGGCCGCAAGCTGCGCCGCAGCTCCATTCCCACAGCGTCAGACATGTCTACAACCGCATTCCGCGCACTGCCGCGCACCGTGTCAGGCGCAACCCACTTGAGATCGTCCGTACTGAGCACGTCTCCGCGCGCAACCGACCCAACCGAAACCAGAACCCAGTCGGGATGGGGCGCGCCCTCCAGCTTGAGACCAGCGCCGCCATGGGGCGAGGGGGCGGTCTGAGCGATCGGAGCTGCGGCGGGTTGGGGCGGTGTCGCGGGTGTCACCGCGCCAGCGCGCGTCACCCAGATCGGGCTGTCGGCGGGAAGCGCGATCACGACGCCCGACTTCCGCGCGACAGCAGCGATAAACGTAGGATCGAGCGCCAGCTGCTGGCCGGCCGGGGGAGCGGGCGCCACGAGAACGCTCGCGGCATCGCCCGCGACGGGGACGACGTCGCCCAGCGTCACCCATTCGCCGCTCACGGCGACCTGTGCGCTGGCCGGCAGGGCTGCCAGTAGCGAAAGGGATAACAGAGCGCTGCGCATCATTGCTTCCTAGCCCGCTAGCGGAGGTTGGTTGTCGACCGGAGCATTTCGTCGGTCGTCGTGATGACCTTGGAATTCATCTCATATGCCCGTTGCGCGGTGATCAGGTTCGAGATCTCCGAGACTGCGTTGACGTTGGACGTCTCGAGGAAGCCCTGCTGCAGCGTGCCGAAGCCAACCTGTCCCGGCTGGCCGCGGTTTGCCGTGCCGGACGCCGGCGTCTCGAGGAACATGTTGTCGCCGATCGCGTCGAGACCTGCGGGATTGACGAAGCGCGCCATCTCCAGCGCGCCGACATCGGCGGGCGGGCTGCCGTCCGCGAGGATCGCCTGAACCACGCCCACACGGTTGCTCGAGCCGCTTACGGCCTCCTGCGGAACGGCGATTCCGGGGGCGACGACATAGCCGTCTTCGGTGACGATCTGGCCGTCTGCGCTGAGTGAGAAATTTCCGGCTCGCGTGTAGGCGTCGCGACCATCGGGCAGCTGGACGATGAAATAGCCTTCGCCCTGGATCGCCATGTCATAGGGGTTGCCCGACTGGGACATGCCGCCCTGTTCCGTGATCCGGTAGACCGACCCCGCTTTCACGCCGGCGCCGACCTGAACGCCGGTCGGAACGATTGTGCCAGCATCAGACGAGGTTACGCCCATCCGCTCGACGGTCTGGTAGAGGAGGTCCTGGAATTCGGCCCGCTGGCGCTTGAACCCCGTCGTGTTCATGTTCGCGATGTTGTTCGCGATCACTTCGACATTCAGCTGTTGAGCCTGCATGCCGGTCGCTGCGGTATCGAGTGCGCGCATTGTTCAGGGCTCCTGTGGCTAGGTCAGGCGGGCGAGCTTATCGATCGACGTGGCTCGCAGTTCGTCGGTTTGTGAGATGATGCGGGCGACCGACTGATAGGACCGGCTGATCGAAATCATCTCGGTCAGTTCAAGTACGGCGTTCACATTCGATTGCTCGAGGAAGCCGCCCGCCACCCGGTATTGATCCGGCGCGCGCGGCTGTTCATCGCTGGCAGCCCAGAGGTTGGCGCCGAGCTTTTCCAGCGCTTCCGGCGTGTCGAAGGCGACAACGCGCAGACGTCCTGCTTCGATCTCGTTCTGGGTAATCGTGCCGTCCGCCCTGATCTCCACCGCTCCCGCTTCGGGATCGATGGTGATCGGACCGCCGTCACCCATGACGAGGTGGCCGGTGCGGGTCATCAGCTGGCCCTGCGCATCAAGCGTGAACCCGCCGTCGCGCGTATAAGCCTCTCCGTTGTCAGTCTGGACAACGAAGAAACCTTCGCCCTCGATTGCCGTGTCGAGCGGATTGCCGGTGCGGGTCACCGGGCCGGCGGAGAAGTCGCGTTGCAGCATCCAGCCGTCGACAAAGGCGACTTCGCCTGTGTCTTCGACGGCAGTCGCCGGTTTTTCGCTGAGCTCGCGCATGACGAGCCGCTCGGCCTTGAAGCCGGTCGTTGTCATGTTCGCGAGATTGTTCGCGGTCATGTCCATCCGCTGCCGCAGCACTTGCTGCGCGGACAGGCCGACCATGAATGAATTGTCCATGTGTCGCCGGTAAAACGCGTCGGCGAAGTTCGTCGTCGCACGCGCCTGGCTGCCTGCACTCGTGTCTTCTGCAACGAGCGCTTCGAGATAGGCAGATTGAACCCATGCGGTTAACGGGATGTTTCGCGCGCGCGCCGCAGAGCGCCCGGCAAGTCTTGCCCATTTCCACCAATCCTTAACCAAACCGGATCGAATTTGCCGGGTGCGCCCGAATCTCTCGGGCATGAAGGATATGGCTGCGGCGGAAGCGATGTTTTCGAAGAAAGACAAGGCCAAGAAGGAAGACGGCGAATCAACGGAGGCGAAACCGCCTCCCGAAGGCGCTGAAGGTGATGAGGCCCCCAAGAAGAAGATGGCGGGCAAGACGCTCATCTTGTTCGTCGTGCTGCCAGCACTCTTGGTTGTGGGGGGCGGCGGCGCAGCGGCCATGATGCTGCTCGGCGGCGGCAAGTCCGAAGCCACTGCATCTGCGCATCCTGGCGAAGAGGAATACGCGGCCGCCGATGATCACGGCGACAAGGCTGCGGACGATGGCCATGGCAAGCCGGCCAAGGGCAAGGACGAACATGGCGATGACGCCTATGGCGGCGGCGCGCCTGTCGGCGCCGTGGAAGTCGGCCACATCATCCCGGGCGCTGCTGGCGATCCGTCCTACTACGACATGCCGAAAATGCTGGTGAACCTTGCCGGCACAGAGGGCGGGCGCCCCCTCCTGCTCGAACTCGAACTCGTTCTGGAATCCAGTCACGCCTCGACGTTCGATCAGGTGCCGAGCCTGATGCCGCGCCTGATGGACCAGATACAGACTTTCCTGCGGGAGCTTCGGGTCGAGGACCTGAACGGCTCGGCGGGCACCTACCGTCTGAGGCTGGAGCTCTTGAAGCGGTTCAACATCGTCATGGCGCCGCAAAAGCTCGACGCCGTTCTGATCGAAGGCATCTTGATCCAATAGGAGTCGGCCTTGGCCGAAGAAGCGACCGCACCCGAAGCGGAGGAATCCTGGGAGGCCGCGGAGGCCGACGGGGAAGGCGCGTCCGCTGCATCGGCGGACGGAGATTGGGACGCTGCGGACACCGATGAGGCGGATGCCGGCGGCCTGGGTTCCAGCGCGGCCAGCTCCGAGCGCATTCTCAATCAGGACGAGATCGACAGCCTGTTGGGCTTCTCGCTCGACGACGAGGCCGCCGCCAAGGGCAACGGGATCCGGTCCCTCATCAACTCGGCGATGGTCTCCTACGAGCGCCTGCCGATGCTCGAGGTTGTATTCGACCGGCTGGTTCGCCTGATGACGACGAGCCTGCGCAACTTCACCTCGGACAACGTCGAGGTCAGCCTCGACGCGATCCAGTCGATGCGCTTCGGCGACTACCTGAATTCGATCCCGCTGCCCGCCATTCTCGCCGTGTTCAAGGCGAAGGAGCTCGACAATTTCGGTCTTCTCACGGTCGACTCAAACCTGATCTACTCGATCGTTGATGTGCTGCTGGGCGGGCGTCGCGGCAATGTCGCGATGCGCGTCGAGGGGCGTCCGTATACGACGATCGAGCGCGTGCTGGTTACCCGTCTCGTGGAAGTGATCCTGCAGGATGCGAAGAAGGCGTTCGATCCTCTGACGCCGGTTGAGTTCGAGCTTGATCGGATTGAGACCAACCCGCGCTTCGCCGCTATCGCCCAGCCAGCCAATGCCGCCATCCTTGTGAAGCTGCGGATCGACATGGAGGATCGGGGCGGTCGCTGCGAGCTTCTGCTGCCGTATGCGACGCTCGAACCCATTCGCAAGATGCTGCTGCAGAACTTCATGGGCGAGAAGTTCGGACGCGACAACATCTGGGAAGGCCACCTCGCCACGGAACTCTGGTCCGCCAGTGCGCCGCTGCGGGTGGTGCTTGATGAGTTTCCAGCCTCGCTCGGCCAGGTACTAAATCTCAAGGTCGGCGACACGCTGATGATGAACGCCACGCCGAAATCGCGTGCGCGGCTCATGTGCGGTGACATTCATCTCACACATGGGCAGGTGGGCCGGATGGGCAACCGACTCGCGATGCGGGTCGAGGAGCCGATCACCAAGGCGGTCAAGCTTCGAATACTGGAGACGACATGATCGACTATTCGCTCCTGTTGGACGGCGTCCTAGCGGCCTTGCTCGTGATCGCAATCCTCTATTGCTGGCGACTGGATACGCGCCTCAACAACCTGCGTTCCGGAAAGGACGGAATGCTGCAGGCTGCGCGCGAGCTGCAGGCGGCGGTCAGCGATGCGGAGAAAGCTGTCTCCCTGCTGCGCCAGTCATCCGAGGACGCCGGTCGCGATCTCCAGCGTCACATCGAGGAAGCGCGCGCAGCCGCGCAGGTTCCTCACTCTCAATCCTCCGCGGGCCGGACTTCATCCGACTTCGCGCTGCGTCGGCGCAACGTTTTCTAGGATCAGACCATGGCGACGAGCATAAGAGTCCTGCCCGCAGTTATCGCCGTCTCGGTGGGCGCTCTTGCGTTCAAGGGCGTCGACATCGCCTATGCGGTCGTCGACGAGAACGCCGAGCAGCAGGAAGCGCTCGATCCGGAGCCTACGCCGGGTTCGCAGGCGCTGGTGGGGGAGGCGGGCGCTCAGACGGAGCTTGCCGCTGAAGGGCTGGACGAGTCGGCGGTCGCGCAGTGCATTCCGGGCGTCGACTACGCCAGCGAGACGGGCATTTCGGAGCAGGAAATCCTGGTCCTCAGGAGCCTCGCGTCCCGCCGCCAGGAACTCGATGAGCGCGAGACGGAGCTGAACACGCGCGAGCAGACCGCGATCGCGGCCGAGGCGCGCCTGGACGAGCAGATCGTCGAACTGAAGGCCGCGGAAGCCCGCGTTGCATCGATCCTCGATCAGATCGAGGCAAAGCAGGATGAGCGCATGGCGTCGCTCGTCAGAACATATGAGGCGATGAAGCCGAAAGACGCTGCGCGCATCTTCAATACGATGGGCGATGAAACCGTCCTGATCGATCTCGCCAAGAGCATGAAGCCCGCCTCGCTCGCCGCCATCATGGCGTCCATGGATTCCAAACGGGCAGAGCTGGTGACCAAGAGGCTGGCCGAGCTGGCCGACCCGCCAGCCAGTCTGGCAGACACGGCGCCGCCCACGGGATGACCGGCTCGAACCGCCTCTTGAGGTCAACGACACGGATTGCGCTCCTTGCGGCGGCGGCCGGAGCGGTTGCATCGCCTGTCATGGCCGAAAAGCCGCTGTCGCTCTCCTTCGAGGAGCGCGGCGAATATGCGCGCATCGTGATGAAGTGGGCGGACGGCGACGAAGATGCTCCAGGCGTGAGCGCGGCGATCGTCGATCAGGTTCTGGTTCTTTCGTTTGACGAGCAGGTGTCAGCCAATCTCGACGCATTGTCTGAAGCGCTGCCGAGCTGGGCGATTGTGTCGAGGCTCGACGAAACCGGACGTGCGATTCGTGTGGGGCTGCAGCGCGCGGGCAGGGTGCACGTCTCACAGTCGGCCGATCTGACGGCGGTCGACCTGTTGCGCGAAGAAGCCGAACGGGATCCGCCGGATATCGTCTCGCCTCTGATCGCCCGGCGTGCGCGCGAAGCCGAGGCCGCCCGCGTTGCGGCGCTGCCGCCGCCGCCTCCCGAGGTCGAAATGGAGATCCGCGGCAGTCATTCCGGCGACACCTCGCGGATCGTACTCTACTGGCCCCAACCGGTCAGCTTCCGGACAGTTTCAGAAGCTCCGGGCGAAACCAAGCTTCTGTTCTCGCTGCGCGCGCAGACAGACGCGGCCTATCTGAAGGTGGCGCCGCCCGACAACCTCGAGTCGTTCTCGGGCACGAACACGCCTCGGGGGTACGAGGTCACGGTCAAGTCGAAGGATGCCATGCCGATCCGGGCATTCTCATCAGAGCGGGTAGTGACAATCGACATCTCGCCAGGCGTCGCGCCTGAAGTTCCAGCTGATGCCATTCGACAGCAGCTGGTGGACGAGGGGATCATCGAGGCTGAGCCCGTGCCGACTGCGGAGGTCGAGGAGGCGAAACTCTCGCCGCCGACCACAAGCGCGCCGCCCCAGAGACCCGCGCGCTCGCCGGAGCCTGTCGCCGCCAGGGAAGATGTCGGCACTCGCCGCCCGATCAGCCTGTTGCCCGCCAGTGCGCCAGCGGCGGAAGATGAGGTTTCGTCCGAAGAGGCGCCGACCGAGGCGGAACCCGCTCAGCGGGTTGTGGGCGGAGCAAAGCGCGAAACCCATCTCGTCGAGGGATGGGAAGATCCGGCGCCGCCAAGCGGCGTCACCGATGTGCGCGTCCGGCCGCTGACCAACGGCGTCGAACTCATCGTCGATTTTGTCGATCCTGCCGCCGCGGCGGTTTTCGACCTGAACGGCGACGTATGGGCTGTGTTTGCGGCCAACGCCGATCTCCGGGTCAACCCGTCCAGTCTCCCGGCCGGCGTGCATGTAAGATCGGAGCGCGCCGCCAACGCCTCGTACCTGCGTATCGAGAAACCGGATTCGCTGTCGGTATCAGCGATTGCACAGGGCAATTCCTGGACCGTGCGGCTTGCGCCAACCGCAACGCGGCCGGACCGCTTCCTCAAGACAACGCGACGTCCTGCAGAGGGTGGAAGAACGCGCATCGAATCCGACGTGGACGGCGCCGCAGGCATCGTCTGGCTGCAGGATCCGTTGATCGGCGAGGACATGGCCGCAATCGTTTCGTACGGCCCGACGGCGTCACACCCTGAACGGTTCGAGACCGTGGAGGTTGGCGCGCCGGCGACGGCCCACGGCCTGGTGTTCGTGCCGCGCGCCGACACCGTCGAAGTCCATCTCGAGGGCGAGCGCGCGATAGCGACAATCTCGAACCGCTCACAATCGCGCACGATTGCCGAGCTCACGCCGGGCATTCCGAGCGTCGCAAATCCCGCGTTCATGGACTTTGCATCGTGGGGCGGTCTCTCCGGACAGGACTGGTACGATCGCCGCGAAGAACTGGAACGGGCGGTGAGCGAAAATGATCTTGCGACGCATCGTGGATCAGAAGCGCTGATGCAGCTGGCCGAGTTCTATGTTGGTCACGACATGGCGCTGGAGGCGATCGGCGTTCTGGAGGTGGCCGCGGCTGCGCGGCCCGATGTCGACCTCGACGCCAAATACCTCGGGCTGGCTGGCGTCGCCAATTTCCTTGCGTACCGACTGAACACGGCGGATGGGTTTCTGTCGAAGGGACCGCTGCGCAACGATGCGTCTGCATCGCTCTGGCGCGGCGCGATCTCAGCCGAGCGGGGAGACTGGGAGCGCGCGGCGGACTTTTTCCGGGCCGCAGGCAAGCAGCCGTTTGCGTACGCTCCTGACAAGGCGGCGAGGTTCGCCGCCTATCATGCAGAGGCGGCGTTTCACACCAATGACTTCGAGACCGCGCGGCGCGAAGCGGAGATCGCCATTGATGGCGGATCGGGTGAAGCCGCAGAGCGCGGGCGGCTGGTGATGGCCATGCTGGCTGCGGTCATCGACGGTGCGGAAGAGGGTTACCGGCAGTACGAACTGCTAGCGGAAACGGCCTCGGAGCCGATCGCCGTGCGCGCCGAACTGGGTCGGCTCGAGCTGGGCGTGGAAGCTGGCCGGATGAGCGCCGCGGAAGCCGCCTCCGAATTGGAATCCCTGAGATTCCGCTGGCGCGGAGACGGTGTCGAGATGAAGACGGTCGGCATTCTGGCCGACCAGTACATGAAGGTGGGCCGTTTTCGTGAGGCCCTTCTGCTGGCGAAGTCGACGTCGCTTCGCGATGTTGACGCGCAAGGCGCGCGCGAACTTCGGATCAAGCTGACGGATTACTTTCGTCAGCTCTTCCTCGACGGTCAGGCCGACCGGCTGGATCCCATACAGTCGCTTGGCTTGTTCTATGAGTTCTCTGAGCTGACCCCGATCGGCGCCGACGGCGACCAGATGATCCGGAAACTGGCCCAGAGGCTGGTGGCGTTTGATCTTCTCGAACCGGCGGCGCAACTGCTCCAGCATCAGGTCGACAACCGCATGCGCGGGGTTGGCAAGGCGGCGCTGGCTGTGGATCTCGCCACCATCTATCTCCTCGACAAACGCCCGGACCGGGCGCTGGCCGCGATCAACGCAACGCGGCGCCGTCGATACCGCGCGAGCTCGCCTACGAGCGGCGCAAGCTTGAGGCCGCCGCCTACCGCGACCTCGGCCGGTATGATCACGTGATCGAACTGATGGAGCCGCTGGATCAGCCCGACGCCCGCGCACTGCTGGCCGACGCCTACCTGCGCAAGCGCGACTGGAGCCGCGCCGCGGAGACCTATCTGACGATGCTGCCGCCGCCGCAGGAGAGCCGTCCGACGGATGCAGAATTCGCCTACAAGGGAGCGATTGCTGCGCGGATGGCAAAGCAGCCCGAGACACTCGCACGCCTGCGGGGATATGCAGGGCTGTTCGAGGGCCGGTCCGATGCAGCCAGCTTCGATCTGATCACGGCGCAGACCGATATCGACGGGCAGGCGATATCCGAGGCGGTTCGCAGTCTTGCAGACGCGCCGACCGTGGATGCCTTCTCGGCGGCCATGAAGGCGCGCTTTGAGAGCAGCGAGCCGGCCGGGGCTGGCGGATCCCGCTAGTCCTCGTCGGCTACTCCGCCTGCGTGTTCGGCCAAAAGGTCCAGTCCGGCGAAATCGAACAGATCGCTGTCGAGCAGGTGGGACGGTCTGACGTTCGCCAGCGCCGTGGCCATGATCTGGCGCTTGCCTGGCGAGCGTTTTTCCCAGTCATCCAGCATCGCTTTGATCGCCATGCGCTGCAGGCCGTCCTGGGTGCCGCAGAGATTGCAGGGGATGATGGGGAAGGCCATCGAGGCGGCGAACTTCGCGATGTCGGCCTCCGCACAACCAATCAGCGGCCGCAGGACGAACAGGTCGCCGGCGTCGTTGACCAGCCTGGGCGGCATCGCCGCGATCCGGCCTCCATGGAGAAGGTTGAGCATGAACGTTTCGAGGGAATCGTCGCGATGATGTCCAAGCACGATCGCCGAGCATCCCTGTTCCCGTGCGACCCTGTAGAGGATGCCGCGCCGCAGCCGCGAGCACATCGAGCAGTAGGTTTTGTCGGCGGGCACCTTCTCCGTGACGATACTGTAGGTGTCCTCGGTGATGATCCGATGCTCTACGCCCAATCCGGCCAGGTAGTCCGGCAGAACGTGTTTCGGAAAACCGGGCTGCCCCTGATCGAGGTTGCAGGCGATCAAATCGACGGGCAGGGCGCCCTGCCACTGCAGATCCAGAAGCACGCTGAGAAGTGTGTAGCTGTCCTTGCCGCCGGACAGACAGACCAGCCACCTTGGACGATCTGTGTCCGGTCCAGCGCTGACCATGCCATAGCGGTCGATCGCTTCGCGCGTCTGCCGGACGAGCCGTTTGCGCAGCTTGCGGAATGACACCGTCTTTGGCGCGCGCGCAAAGACCGGGTGCGACGGCGTGAACTCGACTGGTTCTGGCAGGTCACAACCTGCGCCATGATCGTCTGCCATATCGCCTACCAGCGTCGATGACCCCTAGAACCCGGGTGCTCTACCGGACGACGCGGCTTGCGTCACTAGATGGGCGGCCCGGCGACAAAGCTCTCGACCAGCGAGCCGGCCAGCAGCCGCCAGCCATCGACCAGGACGAAAAAGATGAGCTTGAACGGCAGCGAGATCGTGATGGGCGGCAGCATCATCATCCCCATCGCCATCAGGATCGACGCCACCACGAGGTCGATCACGAGGAATGGCAGGAACACCATGAAGCCGATCTCGAACGCGCGCTTGAGCTCGGAGATCATGAAGGCGGGGGCGAGCACATGGAACGGCGCGGCTTCCGCACTATCCAGCGTTTCGACCTGCGCCATGTTGGCGAAGAGCGCCAGGTCTTCTTCGCCCACGTGCATGCCCATGAAGGCCTTGATCGGCCCGACCGCACGCGGCAGCGCCTCTTCCAGCGTAATGGCTTCCGCCATGAAGGGCTCGATTCCAGCCTGGTAGGATTCAGCGAAGGTCGGCGCCATGACGAAGCCGGTCAGGAACAACGCCAGTGAAATCACGACGGTGTTGGGCGGGGCGTTCTGAAGGCCGATCGCGGTCCGAAGCAGGGACAGGACGACCACGATCCTCACAAAGGACGTGGTCATGATCAGGATTGACGGCGCCAGCGACAGGATCGTGATCGCAGCGATCAGCTGCACGATGCCGGAGGTCAGTCCCTGGCCGGTGCCGAGGTCCACCGAGACCGTCTGCGCCGCTGCCGGCAGGCAGGCGACAATGGCCAGTCCCGTCAGGACAATGAACCGGGTCTGCAGGGTGGTCATTGGACCGGCTCCTGCTGATCGACTGCAGGCTCAAGAGCGGCACGCTCCGCAACGACGCAATCGCCCGCGGGACCGATACAGAGAAGATGCTCGCGGTCGCCCCAGCGCACCACCGCAAGCTTGCGGCGCATGTCCAGAGAGCGGAACTCCACAACGCGCAGATCGCCAGCCCGCGGCTGCGCCCCGGTCATGCCGAGCCGGCCGCCGTACTTTCGCACGGCCCACGCCATCCCGAGGATCAGCCCGAGGACGAGGATAAGCGCGCCGATAGCGCGGATTGCTTCGATCGGATCCATGACGCGACACGCGGCCATCGCCGGTTATTCGGACCGGCAAGTCGTTAACCCGTCGATGAGGTCGGTAAACGGAAGGTTAACGACGCTGCGTCTGGCTTAATGCCCTCTTAAGCAAAGCGGTCGAATTTGCCTATCAGAGGAGCTGCGACGATGGTCGATCCGACGAATATGTCGATGTTTTCATTGCTGAAGGCGCGCCTGGAGATGCTGGGCGAGCGCCAGAAGGTGATCGCCGGCAACGTCGCGAACGTTTCGACGCCGGGCTATGTGCCGCAGGACGTCGACACAGAGGCGTTCGCGAAGTCAATGAGCGCCCAAATGCGCAGCGGCTCAGCTGGGGACGGCCTGGCGACAACCAACGCCAGGCACATCAGCTCCGGGGGCGGGGGAACGGCGAGTTTCTCCGTTCGACCCAGCCCCGATTCCGAGACCACGCTGGATGGAAACAGTGTCGTGGTCGAGGAGCAGATGATGAAGATTGCCGAAACCCGAATGGATTTCGAGACAATGGTGGGCCTTTACCAGAAGAGTCTGGGCCTGCTGCGAATGGCCTCTCGCAGCCCGCGCTGAGACTGGCACAGGCTGACGCACAAACCAGGAGCAGGACATGTCCTCCGATCTAGTTTCCGCAATGTCGACGGCCGCAAGCGGTCTGCGCGCCCAGACGGTGCGCATCCGGGTATCCGCCGAGAACATCGCCAACGCGGATTCGACCGCGCAGACGCCCGGCGAGGATCCCTACCGGAGGAAGATCCCGACCTTCCAGTCGTTCGTCGACAGGGAAACCGGGGCGGGGCAGGTGCGCGTCAGCGGCGTCTATGCCGACCAGTCGCCCTTCACTCAGAAGTACGATCCCGCCCACCCTGCAGCCGACGAGCGGGGCTATGTGATGACCTCCAACGTCTCGTCGCTGGTGGAGATGGCGGATCTCAGGGAAGCGCAGCGGGCCTATGAGGCCAACCTCAACGTTGTCGACGCCAGTCGTGCGATGATGATGGGTATCGTCCAGATCCTGAAAGCCTGAGGGAGAGTAAGCGATGTCTGACATCGGGATCGCAGCGGCAAAAGCGTATGCTCAGGCGGCGAGCGCCGCCGCCAGGCCGGACATCGCCAAGCCTGCTGAGCAGGACGATGTGTTTGGCGACATGCTCGGCAAGGCTATTTCATCGGTGCAGAAGGCTGGAACGACGGCCGAAAGCAACATCACGAACGCAGCGCTGGGCCAGGCTGACCTCGTCGATGTGGTTACCGCTGTCGCCGCTGCAGAAGCCACGCTGGAAACCGTCGTGTCGGTCAGGGATTCCGTGATCCGCGCCTACCAGGAAATCATGAGGATGCCGATCTAGGCGAACACTCACGGCAATGGATATGGCGCCCCGCCTAACAGTCTTGGCTAACGCTTTCTAAATACCCGGCCTGAATTGCTCGTCGGACAAGAGTACAGAATTAAGTCTTCTTCCGTATGGTCGCGTCAAAATACCAAGGCGGATCATACAATGAGGTTGAAGAAAAACCTCTCCAAGTCGCAGGACGGCAGCACGCTGGTCGAGTTCGCGCTACTCGCCCCCGTCTTCTTCCTTTTGATCACCGGAATGGTCGAGTTCGTTCTCTACCATTACAAGCTCTATGCGCTCAATCACGTCGTCTACGAGGCGACGCGGAACCTGCAGACGGGTGAGGTCCAGAACTGGACCGACGGCGATCCGGCCACGACCAATGATATGTGGGTGGCCTTCAACAACGAGGTCTGCACCCACTCCGGCGCCATGCTGGATTGCGAAAACCTGACCTTCGACGTCCGCAATTTCGATACGATCAGCGCCGTCACGTACCCGCCCGCGACCTTCGACGAACACGGAAATCCGACCAACTTCGAGTTCGATCCCGGCGGCCCGAAATCATACTCGGTGGTCCGCGCCTCGATGAAGCACCAGTTCATCACGCCGATGCTGCGGGAAATCATGGGTCTCGCCGACGGCGCGCCTGCGATCATGAATGCTTATTCTATCGTGAGAAACGAGCCATGGTCCGGATAATTCAGCGCACTCAACGCCGGCGCCTGCGCAGGGACCGCAAAGGTATTGCAGCGGTCGAGTTTGCGCTCATTGCTCCTGCGCTGATCGTTCTCTTCATGGGAGTCATCGAGCTCACATTCCGTTTCCATGCGAGCCAGGAAGCGACGCGGTACGTACACCAGGCGGCTGATCTGATCGCGCGCGAACACGGGATGACCACCAACGATCTGGACGCGATCTATGACGCGTCCGTGCACATGATGAAGCCGCTGGATACGACCTCAAATCTCGACATGGACGTCCTGGCGGTCGCGCTTGAGGACGATGGCGACGGAGGCATCGACAAGCGGGTGCTTTGGCGCAGGACCGCAGGAGCGGGGGTTCCTTTTGATCTCAACGACGTCGACGGTCTGGGCCAGGTCGATGAAAGCGTTGTGCGTGTCGGCATCCGCTACAAATACACCAGTCCGATATCGAGCATGTTCGGGGGACCGGACGTCAATTTCGTGCGCGAGTCGTTCTCTCGGCCGCGAGCGCTTCGCTACATCAAGATGGACGGCCAGGAAGATCACAACGGCGCTACGGCTACGTTTGGGAATTAGTGGGGGAGCCTCGCTCTGCGGGCTGAGATTCGACGATGACCAAGTTTCACGCAGCAAGTTCCGCCGGGTGGGCCAACCGCGCACGGCGATTCATCCGCGATCGGCGCGGCGCATTCGCCATGCAGTTCGGGCTGATGCTGATACCGATCGTCCTTTGTGTTGGCCTGGCGATCGACGGCGGCCGCGTATTCCTTGCAAGGTTCAATCTCGCGTCCGCGCTGGATGCAGCTGCGCTCGCAATGGGATCGACCGTCGATCCCAACGTGGACCTCAACGCGATGGCGGTGAGTTTCGTCCACGAGAACTTCAGGATGGCGGACACGGGAACCGTGGTTCTCGCCTCGACGCCCGAAACCATCACGCCGACGACTGAACTGATCACGCTCCGGGGCACAGTTCCGGTCCAGACCTACTTCATGCCGTTGGCCGGCATCTCGAGCGTCAATGTGACTGCGGAGAGCGTGGTCCGGCGCGGTGGGGCGGACGTGGAAGTCGCGATGGTGCTGGACACGACAGGGTCGATGTCGGGCTCGCGGATCGCGGACCTGAAGGCCGCCGCCAAAGAACTCGTGAGCATCGTCGTGAACGATGTGCAGACGCCGTACTATTCCAAGGTCGCGGTGATCCCCTACGCGAACTCCGTCTATCTGGGCGCAAGCGCCGACACGGTTCGCGGCGCGCCGCCTGCCGGGTGGACATCACCGCCGGCGTGCTGCCGGCGCCGCCGAAGCTGATGTACGACGCGACCAACCAGTCTCGCGTGCGAATCTATTCGACCAATCACGGTCTGAACAACAACGACATCATCAGGATCGATGGCGTCCTCGGGATGACGCAGCTCAACGGTCAGACCTACAAGGTCAAGAATTCCGAATCGAACCGGTTCCGGATTCAGTATGACGGCGGCCCCAACGATGGTGACTGGGTGAACTCCAGCAGTTGGCCGTCCTACATCGCCGGCGGCGCGATCACCGTGCTGAGCGGCGGGAGCTGTGGTGCGAACTGCGAAGCGATCCTGACCGCGCCAAACCACGGATTTTCGAACGGAGACTGGATCCGCATCGAGAATGCGACCGGCTGGGGCGAAATGAACACGACCGGCGATACGGCGTGGGAGGTCAAGGACGCGACCCTCCATACGTTCAGGCTGAAGAACTCGGACGGTTCGGGCTGGGGCGTTTATACCGGTAGCGGCAAGGCATACTGCACGACCGTCGGATGCAGATTTCTGCGCTACACTACGGCGAGCGGAAACACGCGCGTGCGCGAAATCAGCCAGTGCGTGACCGAGCGCGTCGGGTCGGAGCAATACACGAGCGCCTCATACGCGACCAAGGGCGTTGGCTACCACTACCCGCTGGCACCGGAAACCTCGCCTGCTCAAGCGACAATCAGCTTGTGCCCCTGACGGCGAACAAGACGACGCTGAACACCGAGATTGATGATCTGACCACCACTGGATCGACTGCCGGTCACATCGGGCTCGCCTGGGGCTATTACGCGCTGGCTCCGAGCTGGAACACGCTTTGGCCCAACGCGTCTCAGCATGCCGGCGAAATGGGCGCCACCGACCTCGTGAAGGCGATGGTCATGATGACCGACGGCGAGTTCAACACCGGATACTGCAAGGGCGTCATCGCCAACGACTCCGGCTACGGAAACAACAACGACCAGATCAGCTGCAATGCGGAGAACGGCGGGTTCTATGCGCAGGCGACAAGTCTGTGCAACGCGATCAAGGCCGACGGGATCCACCTTTATACGGTTGGTTTCGCGATTGCCGCTGGATCGTCAGAAGATAATTTCCTCAAGGGATGTGCGACGTCCAACGAGCACTACTATCTCGCCTCGAACGGCGCGCAGCTGACAGCCGCGTTCAAGTCGATCGCGAAATCGATCTCACTGCTGCGCCTGGCGAAGTAGGTTTCACCGAAGACAGCGATGGCTCGCCGCGTCTACTGGTCGGCGAGCCGCATCCGCTCCGACACTGCCCGGGCCGAGGGGTCGTCGATCGCGCCGGCGGCGGCAAAGCGCTGAAGCGAGAGGCGCCATAGCCATTTGGCGGAGCCGAGCCTTCCGTCGGCTGCGGCATGGTCGCCAGCCAGACCCGTCAGTTGGGCCAGCTCGACAGGCTTCGTTTCTTTCGCGTCATTGAATTGCTTGCGCGTCTCCGTCAGCAAACGATCCGCGTCCTTCAGCCTGTTCTCAGCGATCGCCTGGCGGATCTCCGCCATCACCGAATCGCCGGCTTCTGCCGGTTTGTCCGGCTCGGTTTGCGGTGCGGGGCGTTCAGGAGGGGGCTTGGCGGGTTGAGGCGGCGCTGGCGCGTCGTAGGCCGGTGGCGCTTCGGTCGCCGCAGGAATCGAAGCAACAGGAGCGGGGAAGGGTCGAGAAGCCACTGGCGCGTCCAAGGAAGCTTCAGCGGCGGGCGCCGGCGGCGTAGAGGCGGCCGCGGGTGTCGCCGCTGGGGCTGGCTTGGCTGGCGCCTCCGGTTTGGCGCTTTCCTTGACCGGCTCCGGCTCAGGCGATCGGGGCGCAGGGGCAGGGGCCGATTCCTTCTCCTCAGTCGCGCCAGACGGCGGTTGGGGTGGTTGGGAGGCTGGCTTGGACGGTGGTTGGCCAAGGCCGTTCGAACGGAACGGTTCGGGGGGAGGCTCTGAAGGTTGCGCAGAGGGCGTCACAGGGTGGCCGCCGGTCATGCCTGCTGGCCGCAATCCTTCCGGGAACCTGACGTCCTGAGGGTTTCCTCGCGCCAGCTCCTCGGCCTTCTCAGTGTAGAATTGTTCGGCCTGCTTCAATAGCCGCGCGCGCCGCTCTTCTTCCTCCACGCGCTTCGCCTTTGCCTTGGGGCGCGGGCCGAGCGCGTGCACCATTGTGACGGCGCCGACAATCAGGGCGACCAGACCGCCCACGAATAACCAGATCGACTGCCCGGGCGTGGGAGGAAACATGCCCTCCACCGATCCACGGCTCGTCCATGCCAGATAGCCGCCGACAGCGGCCAGGACAGCTCCCGCGAGCGCCTCGATAACGCGATAAACCATCACACCGTCCCGTTCGGCCTCGTTGATGTGGGCCCATGAAAGCGACGATTAATCCAAGCGCTGGATTTAACAACAGCCATCGCCTTCGAGGCGGCGGTCGCTACCGCCAAGAGCCCGGTAATTGCTCACCTTTTCCGACCGGCGCCTGTCAGCACGGTTTGTTAACCTCTTGTTTGCCATAGTTAACGACCGAACCCTTCATTCCAAAGGTGCTGCCATGACGGGCGGAGAAATTCTCGACCTTGGGCGCGATGCCTTGTGGGCGACGGTGCTGATATCCGCGCCCGTGATGATCACCGGCATGGTGGTGGGTCTGGTGATCGCGTTCTTTCAGGCGCTGACGCAGGTGCAGGAGATGACGCTGGTCTTCGTGCCGAAGATCATCGCGATCTTCATCGCCATGGTGATTTTCCTCCCGCTCATGGGCGCGATTCTCGGGGGGTTCGCTCAAGACATATTCACACGCATCGCGTCGTATTAGCAGGGAGCCGGTTGAGCGTTGGATCAGCTCACCCAATACGCGTGGATCGGCGTCCTGCTGTTCTCCAGGCTTGGGGCGGTGTTGATGCTGGCGCCTGGCTGGGGCGAGCAGGCGACGCCGACCACGATCCGGCTTGCGGCCGCCCTTCTGGCGACCATGGCGCTGGCGGCCGGCCTTGCGCCGTCCGCGCCGCCTTTGCCCGGCAACATCGCCGAGGCGGTGCCGCTGATCTTCATGGAGGTAGTGACGGGTCTGATCCTCGGCGCAGGCGTTCGGCTTCTGATGAGCGCAACTCAGGTAGCCGGCGCGATCGTGGGCATGGGAACCAGCCTCTCGTTCGCTCAACAGGTCGACCCCATCGTCAACCAGCAGTCGGCGCTGTTCTCTTCGTTCCTGTCCCTGATCGCGGTCGTCCTTGTGATGTCCATCGGCCTGCACCGCGTGATGATTGCGGCGGCCGCGGAGAGCTATGCGGTCTTTCCCCCGGGAGGGCTTCCGCCGCTTGGCGATGTCTCGATGTTCTTCATCGACACCGTCTCCAACGCCTTCAGGCTGGGCGTCCAGATCGCTGCCCCGGTCTTGGTCTTCTCGATCATCTTCAACGCCTCACTCGGCATGGCCTCGAGGCTTATTCCACAGGTTCAGATGTTCCTGGTCGCCATGCCGATGACGGTAATGCTGGGAACGGCGGTTTTTGCGCTGGGCCTCGGTGGGGGACTCATGGTCTGGCTGAGCGCGATGGAAACGCAGGCGAACTACTTCATCGGCGGGCAGAACTAGATGGCCGAAGAGCAGGACAAGAGCCAGAAGACCGAGGCGCCGACTCCCAAGCGCCTGGAGGAGGCGCGCAAGAAGGGCGACATCGCCAAGAGCCAGGATGTGCCGATCTGGTTCGTACTGCTGGCGGCGGCTGGCATTCTTGCGGCGTCCGGCCCGATACTTGGCTCAATGGCTGCCCCGCTGGCCCGAATCCTTGATCATCCCCATGCGTTCGAGCTGACGAATGGCGGCGCGCAGGTCCTGGCCGCTCAGGTTCTGCTCGCCGTCGGGGGACCCGTCGCGATCATCTTCGGCATTCTGGCCGCGTCCTCCTTCCTTGGGCACCTGATCCAGCATCGACCGCTGTGGACGCTCCACAAGGTCAAGCCGGAAATGTCGAAGCTGGATCCGGTGAAGGGGCTGGGACGCATTTTCGGCGCTCAGGGCTGGATGAACCTGTTGAAGGCGGCGCTGAAGATGCTCGCAGTGTGCGCCGCGATGCTGTTTGCGGTCTGGCCGGAGCGCAATGCGCTGTCTGAGGCGGGGCTTCTGGAGCCCGAATTCCTTGTCGCCCTGATACATTCATTGGTGGGACGGTTGTTCATCGCCGCACTGGTTGTCGTGGGGATCGTCGCCGCCATCGATTTCCTCTGGCAGCGTCAGTCATTCATGTCCCGAATGAAGATGTCGCGGCGCGATGTACGCGATGAGACCAAGCAGTCCGAAGGCGATCCGCAGATCCGCGCCCGCCTGCGCGCGATCCGTCAGGAACGCGCGCGACGGCGCATGATGGCCTCGGTCAAGGACGCCACCGTCGTGATCACCAACCCGACGCACTATTCTGTCGCCTTGAGATACGATCCCGACCGTGATGCGGCACCGGTCTGCCTCGCCAAGGGCGTCGACGAGCTAGCGCTGCGGATTCGCCAGAAGGCGCGGGACGAGGGGGTGCCGCTTGTGGAAAACGTGCCGCTGGCGCGCGCCCTGTACGCCGGCGTCGAGATCGATGAGCCGGTTCCCAAGGAGCATTTCGAGGCGGTCGCAAAGGTGATCGGATTCGTCTTCAATACCGCGCGCAATCGCAGAGCCCATTAACCCTCTAGGGGCCGCAAAACGCTACGAATCAGGCCAATACTGTCGCGCAGAGCCATGGATCGGACCAAATGAGCAATCCTCGGGACCTCCTGCCGGACGAGCCCGGCCACGAGACGGCCGCCGCCTCGCACGGATCGAGGGGGTTCGATCCTCTACAGGTCGGTTTCTGGGGAGCCCTGGCGGTTGCCGGCGGCGCGGCCGGAATGGCGCTGACCTGGCGCGAAGCGGTGGGTCCGGCGGGCGCAGTTCTCGTTGTTGGCCTTGGCGCGATGGCGCTGGTTCTCGCCCTCTGGGCGTTTCGTGGCGGCGGCAAGAGCCTCGGCCTGTTCCCGGAGCGGGGCGCAGCCGTAGCGGTGGCGCAGACGCGCGCGAAGACGGCCTGGCTCGATGCGCTGGGCGAACCGGCGTTGATCTCGGATCGCGGTGGCGCGACGCTCGCCGCCAACGCGGCCTATGCAGACCTGTCCCGGGTTGCGCGGCGCCTCGGTGAATCGAGCCACGTGCCATCGCTGGATCGGGTCTTCAGCAGTCATCCCGGCATGTCGCAGCCGCTTTTCCGGCTGTCGAAGGCCGTGAGGGCGGGTGAAGCGCGACGGGAAGTCCTGCCGGCGATACAGGTCGGCGAAACGACCGCGACGGTTCAATACGAAGCCAGCGTTTCGCCGCTCGGCGACAATCGCGCCCTGTGGCGGCTGCGTCAGGTCGAGACGACCACGACGTCGACCAGCTCGGTCGACGCGCGCGCCCTGTACATGGAAGACGCGCCGGTTGGATTCTTTTCGGCTCGGCGGGATGGCCGCGTCATCTACGCCAACCAGGCCCTTCGGAAACTTCTCGGGCTGCCTGACGAGCTGGCGGGGCTTCGGATCGAGGACATTCTGCATTCGTCAGGCCTGCGGTTGATGAAGCAGGAGAACCGCAGCGGCGCATCCCAACGCGCGGAAGTGGTCATGCGCGCACGCGACGGCGTGGAAGTGCCCGCGACGCTGATTACGACTGGGCGGAAAAGGGGCTGAGGCCCTGACCAGATCGGTCGTGCATGTGTCGAGCGCTGCTGACGCCGTCTCGGTGCGCCAGACCGGCGGCGCGAGCGCCGCTGCAGCGCGGCAGGCGGGAACAGACCAGCTTCCCTCGCCATCCGGCGACATGATGTTTGCTGACGCGCCGTTCGGCGTCGTCCGGTTGGAAGGCGAGAGCATAGATTCGGCGGTGATGCTGGACGCCAACCGGGAGTTGATGTCGATCAGCGGCGGTCGCGCGCAGCCGGGATCGCGGTTCGCCGACCTGTTCATCGCCGACCAGGGGCCGGCGGCGCTCGCCGAGAAGCTTCGCGATGCGCTGGACAAGGCGGTAAACCTGCGGCTGGCGGGCCCCGATGAAAAATGCGCGGACGTGTTCGTCGTGCTCGACCGTCACGGGCGTCCGTCGGCTGCGTACGTGATCGATGTGACCGACAAGGTTCAGATGCAGCAATCGCTGGCGGCCGGTCAGAAGCTGCAGGCCATGGGGCAGCTTGCCGGCGGCGTGGCGCACGATTTCAACAACCAGCTTCAGGGCATCATCTTCAACGTCAACAAACTGCAGGTTCGGCATCCGCCCGGAGATCCGACCTACGCCGAGCTGAAGTCGATCTACGAGTTTGCGGCGCGCGGCGCGGAACTCGTCCGAACCATGCTCGCCTGGTCACGCAAGCAGGTGTTCCGGCAGGAGGTTTTCGACGTCTCGGACTTCGTGTCCGAGAGCTATATGTTCCTGCGTGACATCATCGATGAACGCATCAAGCTGGACATCGTGCATGGCCGAGACCTGCCGCCGATCCGCGCCGACAGGCTGCAGCTGGACACGGCGCTGACCAATCTGTGCACCAACGCCCGCGACGCCATGCTGGAGAAGAATGGCGGCGGGCAACTGACGATCCGCACCTCGAAAGCGGATGCGTCGGTTGCGCGCGCCGACAATTTCAACCTCGTGCCGGAAGGCGACTACGTCCTCATCGAAGTGATCGATGACGGCGCCGGCATCCCGCCCGAACTGATGCAGAAGATCTTCGAACCGTTCTTCACGACCAAGGATGAGGGGAAGGGCACAGGCTACGGCCTGGCGACCGTCTACGGGATCGTGAAGCAGTCAGGCGGGTTCATCTATCCTGTGTCCAAGGTCGGCCGCGGCACCACGTTCAAGGTGTTCCTGCCCGCCTATGACGGTGAGCTTGAGCCGGTCGAGGATGTGGAATCGCCGCGTGAGCTGGCGCCGCCGCCAACAGCGGAAGGCGCCAATGCCGGCAAGGCCGGCGATCTGGCCGGCCGTGGCCGCATTCTCCTGGTGGAGGATGAGGACGGGGTGCGTGGACTGGCGGTCCAGCTGCTGTCGTCGTTCGGCTATCAGGTGATGGAGGCCGCCGATGGCGAATCGGCGCTGGAGATCATCAAGTCGAACGCCGGCGCGATCGATATCCTGATCTCCGACGTCGTCATGCCGGGCATGGACGGCCCGGCGCTGCTGGAGGCCTCGCGCGACTATCTCGGCCATGCGCGGGTCGTATTCATCTCCGGCTACACGGAGCGTGACATGACGCAGGCTGTCGACAAGGGCAGAGCGGTGTCGTTCATGCCCAAGCCGTTCACGCTCAGGCAGCTGGGCGAGCGCGTGAAGCAGGAACTCGCCGCCATCGCCAGTGAACGGCCCGACGGCGAAACCTGAGCTTCTGGATAGGCGCGCCTACTCGACCGTGATGGTGATCTTCTCCGACATAACCGGAGGGTCGAATTGTTCGTGGTTCAGGTCGCCGAAATTGAGCTGCAGCGTGTGCTGGCCGGGCGGCAGATCCAGAACGGTTTCCGTCTGGCCGCCGCCAAAGTGGCGATGCTGGTCATCGTTCGGGATGGCGTATTCCATGTCCTCCTCGCTCAGCTCGGTATTGATGAGGAGGTGGTGATGGCCCGTCAGCTCCTTATCGGTGAGCGCCGGCGCGACGCCGAGACCCGAAACGCCAAAGACAACGCGGAAGGGCGAACTCACGACATCGCCATCGGCAAGATTGACGAAATAGACCGCAGGCGCTGCCGTGGCCGGTGGGGCTGACAGCGCATCAATGCGTCCGGCGCGGGCTTCCAGCGCCGGGTCGCTCTGGATCACCGGTTCTGAAGGCTCCGGCGCGCAGGCCGAAAGCGCCAGAGATGTCACTAGACCGATAGCCAACAGAACCCGCATGTCTTCCCACTCCGCTGAAATTCCCGGTCTGCCTATCACAAACTTCCACGATCGGCACGGCCGCCAAGCCGAGTGACTTCGCATCGAAATGGCGTCATGCGCGACGATCAACAAACTGAGACAGTACCCGCATATTCACTCTTTGTTCCGCAGAACATTTGTGGTACAAACCATTCTGGAACGGCGGTTAACCGGGCTTCCCGAGGCCGCTTGGGCATGGCAGGAGTGTGAAATGGCATCGGCGAACCTGAAGGTCGTAGAGGGCGGCGGAATGGACAAGGAAAAGGCTCTTGAAACGGCGCTCGGCCAGATTGAGCGCAATTTCGGCAAGGGCTCCATCATGCGGCTGGGAGAACGCCGCGAGATGGACATCGAGGCGCTTTCAACGGGATCGCTGGGTCTGGACATCGCCCTTGGCATCGGGGGCCTGCCGCGCGGCCGGATTGTCGAGATCTATGGCCCGGAAAGCTCGGGCAAGACGACGCTGGCTTTGCACGTGGCCGCCGAAGCGCAGAAGAGCGGCGGCGTCTGCGCTTTCGTTGACGCCGAGCACGCGCTGGACCCGGTTTACGCATCAAAGCTCGGTGTCGATCTGGATGACCTCCTGATTTCCCAGCCTGACACGGGTGAGCAGGCGCTTGAAATCGCAGATACGCTTGTCAGGTCCGGCGCCGTTGACGTGCTTGTGGTCGACTCGGTCGCTGCGCTCACACCGCGGGCGGAACTTGAAGGCGAGATGGGCGACAGCCTTCCGGGTCTGCAGGCGCGTTTGATGAGCCAGGCGCTGCGAAAGCTGACGGGTTCGGTTTCGAAGTCGAAAACGATGGTGATCTTCATCAACCAGATCCGGATGAAGATCGGCGTGATGTTCGGCTCGCCAGAGACGACGTCGGGAAAATGCGCTGAAATTTTATTCTTCGGTGCGGCTGGATATCCGCCGCATCGGGCAGCTCAAGGATCGTGATGAGGTCATCGGCAACCAGACGCGGGTCAAGGTCGTCAAGAACAAGGTCGCGCCGCCTTTCCGCCAGTCGAGTTCGACATCATTTACGGCGAGGGCATCTCGAAGACCGGCGAGCTTCTGGACCTTGGGGTCAAGGCCGGCATCGTCGAAAGTCCGGATCGTGGTTCTCCTACGGTTCGCAGCGGATCGGTCAGGGCCGCGAGAATGCGCGCAAGTTTCTGAAGGACAATCCGGAAACGGCGGCCGAGATCGAGGAAGCCGTTCGCCGCAATGCCGGCATCCTGTCTGAGGAATGCTGGCGCTGGGTGAAGACGGCGAAGATCCGGCTCAGGCTGCGGAAGGCTAGGTTCGCGGGTTCTCCCGATCAGGTGTTACTGTTTGCGACGCGCGACCGGGCCTCCGATCGCGCGTCGTGGCGTTTGATGCAGGCGTTCAGCTGCGGCTGCATTCGCTTGGCGCCAAGCCTTCTGCGGCCTATATCCGGCGCTGAACGGGGAATGGACTGATTAGCGACCTGTCTTGGAGGCGCTGAGGCGCCCTTGGGGCGTCAAAGCCTTTCCCACGGCCAAACCGACGGAGCCTTGCGCCTGATGCCGAACACATCAAAGCCCGGATCGATGGGGGTCAACGAGGTTCGCTCGACCTTCCTCGACTACTTTGCCGCGGCTGGCCACAAGGTTGTGCCATCGGCTCCGCTTGTGCCGCAGGGCGATGCGACCCTGCTTTTCACCAACGCCGGCATGGTGCCGTTCAAGAACATCTTCACTGGCGTGGAGAAACCGGCGTCGCCCACAGCGGCGTCATCGCAGAAATGCGTGCGCGCAGGCGGTAAGCACAACGATCTCGACAATGTCGGGTACACGGCGCGCCACCACACCTTCTTCGAGATGCTCGGAAATTTCTCCTTCGGCGACTACTTCAAGGCCGAAGCGATCGAGCATGCACGGAAACTGGTCACGGGACCGTTCGGTCTTCCCGCCGACAGGCTGCTGGTCACTGTCTATGCGGAGGATACCGAGGCCGCTGCGCTGTGGAAGAAAATCGCGGGCCTTCCCGAAGACCGCATCATCCCGATCGCAACCTCGGACAATTTCTGGTCAATGGGCGACACCGGTCCGTGCGGACCTTGCTCGGAAATCTTCTTCGATCACGGGCCGCATATCGCGGGCGGCCCGCCCGGCTCGCCGGATGAGGACGGCGACCGCTTCATCGAGATCTGGAATCTCGTCTTCATGCAGTTCGACCAGCGCGCCGACGGATCGCGCATCGAATTGCCGAAGCCCTCGATCGACACCGGTATGGGCCTGGAGCGGATTTCGGCCATCCTGCAGGGCGTTCACAACAATTACGATATCGATCTCTTCAGGAACCTGATCTCCGCGGCGGAGGCCGTTTACGGCCAGCGCGCGGTTGATGACAGGCTGGCCTCGTTCCGAGTGATCGCCGACCATCTGCGCGCGACGTCATTCCTCATCGCGGACGGTGTGACGCCCAGCAATGAAGGCAGGGGATATGTGCTTCGGCGCATCATGCGTCGCGCCATGCGCCACGGACACATCCTGGGCGCGCGCGAGCCGCTGATGCACAAACTCGTCCCGGCGCTGGTCGGCGAAATGGGCGATGCCTACCCGGAGCTCGGGCGGGCGCAGAAGGCGATCGAGAGCGCGCTGAGTCAGGAGGAAGCGAGCTTCCAGCGAACGCTGGGTCGCGGCCTGCAACTGCTTGACGACGCGACTGCAGGTCTCAAGGCGGGCGGTGAACTGGCAGGCGAGACCGCGTTCAAGCTCTATGACACCTATGGCTTCCCGCTGGACCTGACGCAGGATGTTCTGCGGGCGCGGGATCTCACCGTGGATGAGGCAGGCTTCAACGCGGCCATGGCCGAACAGAAGTCCCGCTCTCAGGACAGCTGGAAGGGGGCCGGCGACGGCGCCTCCGATGAGGTCTGGTTCTCGGTTCGCGACGCTTCGGGCGCAACCAACTTCCATGGGTATGATCTCGCAGAGACGTCTGGCGTCCTGAAGGCGATCCTCAAGGACGGATCGCGTGTCGAGAATCTGAAGCAAGGCGAAGCGGCGGAGCTCGTTTTTGATCAGACACCCTTCTATGCGGAGTCGGGCGGACAGGCCGGGGATCGCGGAGAGATCCTGTTTGCGGGCGGGGGCCGCTTCCGGGTGGATGATGTCCAGAAACGCGCCGGCGATGTCTTTACGCACGTCGGCGAGATGGTCGCTGGATCGGTCTCCACCGGCAGCGTAGCCGAGTTGAAGATCGACGGTGCGGCGCGCCAAGGTCCGCGCCAATCATTCCGCAACGCACCTTCTGCATGCGGCGCTGCGAAATACCTTGGGCGAGCACGTCACGCAGAAGGGTTCGCTGGTCGAAGCGGATTACTTCCGGTTCGACTTCTCGCACAACGCGCCCGTGACGCAGGCTCAGCTCGATGCGATCGAAGACGAAGTGAATGCGGTCATACGTCAGAACGCCGAGGCGCAGACGCGCGAAATGGCGCCGGATGATGCGGTGAAGGCCGGTGCGCTCGCGCTATTCGGTGAAAAGTATGGCGACAGCGTCCGCGTTCTCCGGCTCGGTAATTCTGTCAGCAAGCATGACGCGCCGTATTCGGTAGAATTGTGTGGCGGCACGCACGTCGCCCGCACGGGCGACATTGCGATGTTCGTCATCACCTCCGAGGGCGGGGTCTCGTCGGGCGTCCGCCGGATTGAGGGCGCCACGGGAGCGGCGGCCTTCGCGTTCCTCAAGGAAAGAGCCAATTCGGCCAGATCGATCGCTGATCAGCTGAAGACGCCTGTCAGTGAAGTCTCAGCACGCGTCACCGCACTGGCCGAGCAGAGAAAGAAGCTCGAACAGGAGCTGGCGGAAGCGCGCCGCAAGCTCGCCATGTCCGGCGGCGCGGGCGAAGCCTCCGACAAGCCCGAGGAAATCAACGGCGTGAAGCTGCTGGCGAAGCTGGCCGATGGCCTGCCGGCCAAGGATCTCAAGCCGATGGCCGACGATGCAAAGGCCAAGCTCGGCTCAGGCGTTGCCGTGCTCGTCGCAGTGAACGACGGCAAGGCCGCTGTCGTCGTGGGCGTCACTGACGACCTCACCAGCCGGTTCAACGCGGTGGAGCTCGTCAAGGCGGCGTCTGCTGCAGTTGGGGGCAAGGGCGGCGGCGGCAGGCCAGACCTCGCGCAGGCGGGCGGGCCGGACGGAGCCAAAGCGAAGGACGCGGTGGAGGCTGTGCGTCAGGCGCTTGCGCAATAGGCTGGCCTGACCAGGTCTCAGACGGCGAGGCCCACCAGCGCGAGGATGCCGGCGGCGGCAAACGCGCCCCAGGATCGAACGTCAAAGTCCGGCGCTGCGGTTTGCACGGCGGTGAGAAGCCGTAGTCCCGATGCGGCCAGGGCGATGAGCGACAGCCATACGGCGACATCTCGTGCGCCATCATTGCGCGCAGCATCGGCGAACACGATCGCCATCGAGGCAAGAAGCACGGTCTGGATATGCCGGCCGAACCACGCGTCAGCATTCAATGCGTTGACGTCGCCAAGCGGTTCTGCGGGATCGCGAAGCTGGCGCTTTCGACCGACCATCACGTGGATGATGAGGCCAAAGGCGCTGACGCCGCCGGCAAGGAGCAGGAAGTAATTCATGCGTCCCCAAGATCGCAGCGGCGCACTGCGCCGCTGCGGCCAATCATTCAGCCAGCCATGGCTTCCTGGAAGTTGCCGGCGACTTTCTCGATGAAGCCTTCGGTCGTGAGCCATGACTGATCGGCGCCGATCAGCAGCGCGAGGTCTTTCGTCATGTGTCCGGCCTCGACGGTGGAGATCACCGTGGATTCCAGCGTGTGGGCGAACTTGATCAGTTCCTGATTGCCGTCGAGCTTGCCGCGATGCGCCAGGCCGCGCGTCCATGCGAAGATGGATGCGATCGAGTTCGTAGAAGTGGCTTCGCCCTTCTGGTGCGCGCGATAGTGGCGCGTGACCGTACCGTGGGCGGCCTCGGCTTCAACCGTCTGGCCGTCAGGCGTCATCAGCACGGAGGTCATGAGGCCAAGCGAGCCATAGCCCTGCGCGACCGTGTCGGATTGCACGTCGCCATCGTAGTTCTTGCAGGCCCAGACGTAGCCGCCAGACCATTTGAGCGAAGCGGCGACCATGTCGTCGATCAGGCGGTGCTCGTAGTGCGCGCCGACTTCCTTGAACTTGTCCTCGAACTCGGCCTCGTAGACTTCCTGGAACAGGTCCTTGAAGCGACCGTCGTACTTCTTGAGGATCGTGTTCTTGGTCGAGAGGTAGACCGGCCACTTCCGGTTGAGGCCGTAGTTGAAGCAGGCCCGCGCGAAATCGCGGATCGAATCGTCGAGGTTGTACATGCCCATCGCGATGCCTGCGCTGGGGAAGTCGAACACTTCGTGCTCGATGACCGTGCCGTCCTCGCCAACGAACTTCATCGTCAGCTTGCCCTTGCCGGGAACCAGGAAGTCGGTTGCACGGTACTGGTCGCCATAGGCGTGACGACCGACGACGACTGGCTCGGTCCAGCCAGGAACCAGCCGCGGAACGTTCTTGATCACGATCGGCTCGCGGAACACGACGCCGCCAAGGATGTTGCGGATCGTTCCGTTGGGCGAGCGCCACATCTTCTTCAGGCCAAATTCCTCGACCCGCGCTTCATCCGGCGTGATCGTCGCGCACTTGATCGCGACGCCGTACTTCTTGGTGGCTTCGGCGGCGTCGATGGTGATCTGGTCGTCGGTTTCGTCCCGGCTGGTCACCGACAGGTCGAAGTATTTCAGGTCAATATCGAGGTAGGGCAGGATCAGGCGATCCTTGATCATGGCCCAGATGATCCGGGTCATCTCGTCGCCGTCCATCTCGACAACGGGATTTTCGACCTTGATAACGGCCATGAAATGCTCCTCTGAAAGTCCGGGCGCCGCCATGGCGCGCCAACTGAATGCGAGGCCTATATCAAAGCCCTCGGCGTGTACAAAGGGTAAGCGATAAAAGCCGCCGTACCGGGCATGCCGCCGGAACTGTCGTCCGCCCGAGGCTGGACGCGCTCAGACAGGGAAAACCTGCAAATGCAAACGGCCCAAACCGCCCCGGCCATCGTTCTTGTCCATCCCCAGATGGGCGAAAACATCGGCGCTGCGGCGCGCGTGATGGCGAATTTCGGCCTTTGCGATCTGCGACTGGTCGCGCCGCGCGACGGCTGGCCCAACCCCGCCGCCGAGACAATGAGCGCTGGCGCGCTGCCGGAACATGTCGATGTGACCGTCTTCGATGCTGTCGAGGCCGCCATTGCAGACTTGAACATGGTGATCGCCACCACGGCGCGGCCGCGCGGCATGGAAAAACCGGTGCTTGGAACCGGGGCGGCGGTGCAGAAGCTGAAATCGGTCGCGGGCGCGACCGGACTGCTGTTTGGCGCGGAAAAGTCGGGTCTGGAGAACGAGGCGGTGGCGCTGTGCGATGCGATACTCACATACCCCGTCAATGCCCGGTTCAGTTCCCTGAACCTGGCTCAGTCGGTAGCGGCTTTCGCGCACGCCTGGGCGGAAGAGGGCGCTCCCGAGGACTCAGCGGCGCTGCAAGGGGCTCCGATACCGGCCACGAAAAGCGAGCTGCAGAACATGATGGAGCACTTCGAGGATGAGCTGGATCGGGCAGGCTTCTTTCACCCTGAGGTCAAGAAGCCTGTGATGATTCAGAACCTGCGCAACGCATTCACCCGGGCGGGCTGGACGGCTCAGGAGGTCCGCACGTTCCGGGGCGCCATCAAGGCGCTCGCCCTCGGCCGTGGCAGTGCGCGCATCGACAGGCCGGGTGGTTGAACGCAACGCTTCGTTACTGGTAGCTGGACCAGCGGTCTGGCGGTGCGCGTCTGCCTCAAAAAGGCGAGCAGCCTCAGAAGCTTGCTGTTAGCGCGGGACGGTTGCCTCCCCGCTGAATAACAGCACCTGAAACTATCGTGAATTGCCCTCACGGTAGCACCGCCTTAACCCCCCATTCGTAGGCAAGATTAACTTTCGGTAGGGATTCCCGGGATGGGAGTCCCTGCCTCAACTATTAAGCGGTCTTCGGTGTCGATTTTGTTGCGTTCACAAGTTTCCTTGGTCGGGATTGGCCTGGCGTTTGTTCTCGGTGCAAGTCCCGCCGCTGCGGACGCGCCTGACCTCGCGCCCGATATCGAGCCGACCGCGATCGAGACCTACGAGCCGGTCTTCTTCAATCGGTTCTCGCCGCGCACAGCGCTCGACATGATCGCACAAACCCCAGGCTTCGATATCAAGGAAAGTGAAAGCCGGCGGGGGCTTGGCCAGGGGGGCGCGAATGTCCTCATCAATTCACGGAGGATTTCCTCCAAATCAACCAGCGCGCGCGACGCGTTGAACCGGATCACTGCTGACAAGGTCGTCCGGATCGAGATCCTGGATGGCGCCAGCCTTAACATTCCCGGGCTGACCGGACAGGTGGCGAACGTAGTCGTCCGCAGAGGCGGGCTGACGGGCAACTGGGCATGGTCGCCAGAGTTTCAGGAAGATCGCACCGCCAAGCTCGAGAACGCCCGAGTCTCTGTCTCGGGTGAGTTTCAGGACCTCGACTACACTCTTGCGCTCGAGTCCAAGCAGTTCGGTGACGGCTCCGCCGGGATGGAGACAGTGCTCGCCGCCGACGGTTTGACGGCGATCGAGGTGCGTGACGAGGATCAGGATGGCAATGGCGAGCGCAGGGAGGTGAACCTTGCCCTCAAGCATGAATCCCTCGCAGGCAGCTTCGCCAACCTCACGCTTTCAGGCGCCACGTTTAACGGCGGCGGACGGGAAGTATCGCAGCGAACCGTAGATGACGGGACGGAATACCTTCGGTTGTTCTCGGACAATAACGATAACGTCGAAGGGGAGATCAGCGCCGATTATGAATTCGGATTGGGGCCCGGGCGTCTAAAGCTGATTGGCCTGCAGCGCATGAACGAGCGTGAGCCCCAGTCGCAATCCATTGCCACCTACTTTGGCGTTCAGGCTGACACGGGTTCCAGATTCGGCTCCGTCAACGAGTCTGGAGAGACGATCGCCCGCGCCGAATACGGCTGGATCGATAGCGGCGACAACGACTGGCAGATATCGCTTGAAGGGGCCTTCAACTATCTCGACACGACGTCTGACCTGTCGACGCTGAGCGGCGGATCGTTTGTCGATGTTCCTCTGACGAACGCGACGACCCGGATTGAGGAGCGCCGCACTGAAGCCGCGCTGGTGCATGGCCGCAGACTTACCGAGAACGTGGTGTTCCAGGGGTCGGCGGGCGTCGAGTATTCTGAGCTCTCCCAGTCCGGCGCGGTTGGCCAGGTTCGAGATTTCGTGCGTCCGAAGGGCTTTGCATCGGTGTCGTGGCAACCGACGGAGAACTGGGATTTCGCGCTGCGTCTTGAGCGTCAGGTCGGGCAGCTTGATTTTGGAGACTTTGCGTCTTCGGTAAACCTCAACAACGAGGCGGGTCAGCAGCAGGTCGGCAATCCGGAAATCGTCCCGGAACAGAGCTGGGACGTGGACCTGGAGGCCAATGGCGGCCTTGGGGCATACGGCGCAGTGCGCATAAGCCTCTACGCGCGCGACATCTCTGACGTGAACGACAACATCCTGTTCGCGCGGGTGATCGAGGACGACGGTTCCATCTCCATTGACGAGGGGCCGGGCAATCTCGACAGCGCAGAGGTCTACGGAATGGATTTGTCCGGGACGCTGGAGCTTGAGCCGTTAGGCTTTGCAGGCGCCAAGGTGGACTGGAACGCCGGCCTTCGCGAAGCGTCCATTGTCGATCAGGTCACCGGTGAAGAGCGGTCGCTCAACAATCAGACGACCCGATATTACAGCTTCCGTTTTCGCCAGGACGTGCCGAATACCGACTGGGCGTGGGGTTTTGGATATCGTGACGACCGCAGGTCGCCCTTCTACCGCATCACGCAGCTGAACCAGCGCTCGGATTCGACGGGGAACCTGAGCGTCTTCGTGCAGCAGAAGGATCTCGCCGGACTGAACGCCCGTATCAGCGTCGACAACCTGCTTGATGCGGACGACAACTTCCAGCGGATCGCTTACGCGGGCACGAGGCTTGACCCGATCGACTTCATCGAACGTCGATCGCGCAACCGCGGCATGGAAGTGCGGCTGAGCATCTCCGGCAACTTCTAGGACTCGACTACGCACGGCGCCTACCAGCTGGAACTGCACCAGCCCAAACACCTAAATCATTAGTTGACTAGTTGGCTGCGATGGTTTCCTATGCGCAAAAGCGCAGGAAGCAGAAGCCATGGCGAGACCCAAGTCCGAAATCCTTACCGACGCAGAACAACGCATCATGCGCGTCCTGTGGGATCGGAAGGAGGCGAGCGTTCGCGATGTGACCGAGGCGCTGCAGGAAACCTATCCCGTTGCCTACAACACCGTGCTCACGCTTCTCCGCATCCTGACCGAGAAGAAGTACGTCAAGCCGAGGCAGGTGGGTCGCGCCTTCGTGTACAGAACGCTTGTATCGCGCCATGAAGCGCGGACTCAGGCGATGACGAAACTCGTCAGCCAGTTTTTCGAAGGATCGCCGACAGAACTCGCGCAGCATCTGATCAAGACCAAAGCGCTGGACCTCGACGAGCTGCAGGCCATCCGCGCCCAGATCGAAGCTGAAACCGATACCAAGGGGGGATCTGATGAATGATCTGCACTGGGTGACCGCGCTGGTCAGCGCTCATCTTGGTCACAGCCTGGCGTTATCCGCATGTCTCGCAGGCATCTTGTTGGCGACGCGGAACATGTCGGGCGCGGCCCGTTATTCACTCTGCGCCTTCGCGATGGTTGCGGCGATTGTTCTGCCGGTCATCGTTTTCAGCCCGGGTTCGAGCGTTGGCGACCGGTTGCTGAAGGCCGTCGGCGCTCCGATCACCCTATCTGGAGAGACTGCCGCCATGACGGCGAATGCGGCGGATCCAATAGTTTCCGTCACGCAGATAGCGGCCGCTGATAGAGCGACAGGTCCATTCGAAGCGACACCGGCAAGGACCTCCGAGGCCGCGATCGGCGATCCCGCCGCGGCGCTGGCGCCCGAGGTCTACACGCAGCCGACAAGTGATCTGATCGCTACAGGGTGGGGCGTCTCTGCGAGATGGGCGAATGAGGCAGCAGCCATTCTCTCGCAGGCGCTGTCGATTTTGCCGGACTTCACACTTTTCCTCGTCTGCGCCTGGGTGGTGGGTTCGTTGGTTCTGCTGACGAAGACCGCACGGGATCTTGCGTCCTCAGCCGTCATGCTTCGCAATGCCCAGCCGATCGATCTGCCGCCTGTGCTGGCCAGAAGATTTGAAGGCGTAAGGATCGCCGTAAGCGACCGTACACCCGGACCAATTGCCGCCGGCATCCTGCGTCCGAGCATTCTGCTCCCGTTGGGCTTCGAGACGCAGCTCGCCAGCCCGGGCATTGCAGCGCTGCTCGAGCATGAGCGGGCCCATATTGAACGTCGCGACATGCTCGTCGCCCTCCTGCAGAGGATCGCCCTGGCGCTGCTCTGGTGGAGCCCTGCGCTTCACTGGATCAGCCGCCGGATGGACGAGGAGCGGGAGGTGGCCTGTGATGAGGTTGCGGTCGACCGAACAGGCGACGCGCGCGCTTTCGCACTGACGCTGACAGACCAGGCCGAAATCCAGATGGGCGCGCGGACCCCGCAACTGGCGGCCGGTGCGATCGGCGGCAAATCCCAGTTTGGCCGCCGGATCCGCAGATTGATCGAATTGCGGGCCAATGGATCGACAGGGGCCATGCGCGGCGGTCAGGGGGCGGGTCGGCTGGCATTTACCGGGCTGGCGGCCGTTGCCCTGCTCGCTGCCTGCCTCACGCCAGTCGTAGAGGCGAAGGATCAACCGAAGGCGGTGCAGCTGGCCCAGGTTGCGAACACGATTGATGAGGTGGATGCGCAACCTCCGGCCGAGCCGGCTCCGCCGCCTGCACCGCCAGCTTCGGCGCCGGAAGCCGTTCCATTGGCGCCGTTGCCGCCCATCCCGCAAGTTACGGATCGGTTCCAATCCGATCGGCATGAGGACGTCGCTGCGCTCCTCGCAGATGACATGCTCGCTGATCTGCCGGAGCTGGTCGAAGAGATACTGGAGAGTATCGAGCAGGCGGGAGTGGGCGACGACGACTTCTCGGCAGACTGGCAGGAGGAGCTTGAGGACATGCGCCGCGAGCTGCGGGACGAGTTTGGTCCCGAGTTTCGGATGCACCTCGCCAATGAGCTTGCCCGTGGACGCGCGGAACGTGAGCGGGCGATGGCCGAAGCCCGGGCGGAGATCGCTCGTGCGCGCGCCGAGATGGAGCGTGAGCTGGCGCGCGCCAGCGTCGAGATTGAGCGTGCAAAGGCGGAGGTGGCGCGGGCATTGGCCAGCTCGGACGCTCACGGACTGAGCCCGGAAGAGCGCGAAGCGATCCGGCGCGATGTCGAGCAGGCGCTGGAGGAGGCCCGGGAGGAGATGCGCGGCGAGGGAACGCGGAGACCTCGACATCCACTTCGATTTCGAGTCCGACGACAGCGGACAGGAATGGGAGGAGGAACTGGAGGGGCAGGATCACGGATCGCTCGACCGTGAGTTCTACCAGCCGTCAGGCCCAAATGAGAGGGCGTTTATCCATGGTCCGCGCGCTGCGCCGGAGGAGTTCCGGGATTTTGCGGCGTTGGACCGGCCCCGGTATCCGAATTCATGGGCGCCGCCGAGCACATGTCCCCAACAGGGGTAGCAGGGGCCGTCCGCGCGCCGTCGGGCACTTGACTCTTTGAGCCTAATCGGGTTTCTGCCCCTTCTCTCGTCGTCTGTGGATGCCGGGAGCATGACGGGTGGTGCGTCGCCGCCGTTGCAATCGCCATGAACGATAGGGTTCTGGCCGGAACGCGCCAAGATTGAGGTAGTTATGACCAAGCGCCTGAAGGCGAAGTACAAGCTTGATCGCCGCGTTGGCGAGAACGTCTGGGGCCGCGCCAAGAGCCCCTTCAACAGCCGCCAGACCCGCCCCGGCCAGCATGGCGCCCGTCGCGCCGGCAAGCCTTCGGACTTCGGCATCCAGCTGATGGCGAAGCAGAAGCTCAAGGGTCACTACGGCGAGATGACCGAAAAGCAGTTCCGCCGCACCTACGAAGAGGCTGCGCGCCGGAAGGGCAACACCGCCGAGCTGCTGGTGGGTCTCCTTGAATCGCGTCTCGATGCGCTCGTTTACCGCGCCAAGTTCGTCCCCACGATCTTTGCTGCGCGTCAGTTCGTGAACCACGGCCACGTCACGGTGAACGGCCGCAAGGCGAACGTCGCCTCGATGAGCCTGAAGCCGGGTGACGTGGTCCAGGTGAAGGAAAAGTCGCGCAACATGGCCCTCGTGATCGAGGCGATGGGTTCTGGCGAGCGCGACCTGCCCGATTACCTGGAAGTCGACGCCAAGGCGATGACGGCGACCTATGTGCGCATGCCGTCGCTGGACGAGATCCCGTACGCGGCCCGCATGGAGCCGAACCTGGTGGTCGAGTATTACTCGTCCTGATCCGGGTCCCGACAATCAGTTAGACGGATAACGGCCCTTCGGGGCCGTTTTCTTTTTGCGCGCCGTAACGCGCGCGACCATACTCGCCGGGTTTACGGAAGAGGTGGGATATGGCCGATCAGCCGAGTCTTGATGATGTTGTCGCCGCTACGGTCGTCGACCCGGGATCAACTCATGAGTTCCGCCTGGCCGATCGGGCACAGCGGAACGAGGAGCTGTTTCCCGACAAGGATCAGGCCAAGGACTCGCTGAAGGCCGACGCCCAGGCAATCGACGAGCTGCAGGACGCGCTGTTCGCGGCTCAGTGCGGTTCGCTGCTCGTCGTGCTGCAGGGGATCGATACAGCCGGCAAGGACGGCACCACCAAAGCGGTCTTCAAGTACACATCGCCCTTAGGCGTGCGCGTGCATCCGTTCGGCAAGCCGACCGATATCGAACTGGCGCACGACTACCTGTGGCGGGTCCATCAGGTGGCCCCTCGCAACGGCCATATCGCGGTGTTCAACCGATCGCATTACGAAGATGTGCTGGTCGTGAAGGTGCGGAATTTGGCCCCGAGCGAGAAGGTCGAACAGCGTTACGAGCAGATCAACCAGTTCGAGAAGCACCTCGTGGAGAACGGCACGCGTGTGCTGAAGCTGATGCTGCACATCTCGAAGGAGGAGCAGGGCGAACGGCTTCAGGAGCGTCTTGATGTTCCCAAGAAGCGCTGGAAGTTCAATCCGTCGGACCTCGAGGATCGCAAGCTTTGGGACGATTACCAAGACGCCTACGAGACGATGCTGCGGCGGTGCTCAACCCCTTGGGCCCCCTGGTATGTCGTTCCATCCGACAGCCGCTCGCGGCGCGCTGCGATCGCGGCGCGGCTGGTTAGGCGAGAGCTGGAAGCGATGGACCCGCAATTCCCGGAGACCGACTATCGTCCGGAGCAGTTCAAGATCGATTAGAACTGTTCAGATTGCATTCATATCGAAAAACGATAAATATCTCGGTCAGTCAAGCAAGGGGCCGGATATGTACAAGACTCTCATCACTGTAGCCGTTTCTGCGGCGGCGATCTCCACCTCGGGGTGTGTGATCGTTGCAGGTGATTTCGACGATGATTCCAGTTTCACTCGCACCGGCGACATTATGGGATCGGTGGTCGATTCCCGCGGCGTTTCCATCACGGCGCGGTCGAACGGGTGCACCGACAAGTCATACTACGCTGTCGATATCGACCGCGACGATGGTCGGTATGAAGTGAGCTTCGATCGCGTGCGGGAAGATCACTGCCGAGCGCTTCTGCGCGATGGCGTTGAGCTGACCTGGAGCTATCCCGAACTGGGCATCCCCGAGGGTGCGCCAGTCATCATCAAGACGCGGTCGAAGAGCTAGACTGTTGAGACATGAGCTCGTCGCCGAGGCCCGGGTCTCGGCGACGGCTGCTTGCTGTCTGACTAGCTCTTGCGGACGGATCCACCGCTGGACGTATCGCGCGTGATGGTCTGCGGGTCGCCGTAGACCTTGATGTCGCCGCCGCTTGACGCCTCGCCGACGAGAGAGCGCGCCGCCCAGACATCGGCGTCTGCGCCCGATGAGGCGCTGGCGGAAACCATCTGGCACTGCAAACGCTCGCCATCGAAGTTGGAGCCGGACGATACGGAAACCGTCAGCGCGTCGCAGGAGCCAGCAAGCTCGATATCGGCGCCGCTGCTGACGCTGACCGCGACATCCCTGAACTGAAGGTTTGACCCAGCAACATCGGAGCCCGAGGAGGCGGAGATTTCAGAATAGTCAGGCGCCGACACGGTAACGGTGACCTTGTCGGACGAGCCCCAGCTCCAGCCGCTGCGGTTCTTGCGCCCGATGTGGAGTGTGTCGCCACGCTTCTCGACTTTGAGCCGCTCAAGGGCCCTTTCAGACCCTTCGGCGCGGATATCGTATGCGCCCTGCTGAATAACGACGTCGACACCGGCGGACGCGTCGATCGCGTCGAAGTCCGTGAAGGAGAATGATTGCTCGTCCGCGTGCGCGACAAGTGCTGTTGCGCTAGCAAGAACGATTGCGACTGTAGTGGAGATCAGGGTGGTTTGGCGCATCACTTAGGTCCTCTGACGGGATTTGGATGACAGACGCCTAACACGTTGTTTATTGAAAAACAATATTTAGTTGATGGCCAGCTCGCCCCAGAGATCGCATTGGTCGGCATCGGTGACGCGAACCTTGACGATGTCTCCCGCCTGAACGTTATCGGCGCGTGAGATGAACACGGCGCCGTCGATTTCCGGAGCGTCGGCTTTCGTGCGGCCGGTTGCGCCGTCTTCGTCGACCTCGTCGATGAGCACATCCACTGTGGCGCCGATGAGCGACTGCGAGCGCTGGTCGGACAGCTCAGCCTGCAGCGCCATAAAGCGATGCCACCGCTCGTCGATGACCTCGTCCGGGACCTGCCCGTCGAGTTGCGAGGATTTGGCGGTGGCGACGTTCTCGTACTTGAAGCAGCCGGCGCGATCGATCTTCGCCGCTTTCAGCCAGTCGAGCAGGAACTGGAAGTCTTCTTCGGTCTCGCCGGGAAAGCCGACGATGAAGCTTGAGCGGATCGCGAGCTCTGGCGCCCTGGCGCGCCAGTTCAGGATGCGGTCGAGCGTCTTTTCCTGATTTGCGGGGCGCCGCATCGCCTTGAGCACGGTGGGGCTGGCGTGCTGGAACGGGATGTCGAGGTAGGGGAGGATCCGCCCATCGGCCATCAGGTCGATGACGGCGTCGACGTGCGGATAGGGGTACACGTAGTGAAGCCTGACCCAGGCGCCGAGCTCGCCGAGCCCCTCGCACAGATCGATGAACCGGGTTTCGCGCTCGACGCCCTTCCAGTTGTAGCGGGCATAGCGGACGTCTTGTCCGTAGGCGGACGTGTCCTGGCTGATGACCAGGAGCTCCTTGACGCCGGACGCGACCAGCTGCTCGGCTTCGCGGAGCACCGCGTCGATCCGGCGCGAGACCAGATCGCCGCGCAGCGACGGGATGATACAGAACGAGCAGCGGTTTGAGCAGCCTTCCGAGATCTTGAGGTAGGCATAGTGCCGGGGCGTGAGCCGCACGCCGCTCGGCGGCACGAGGGAGACGAATGGGTGGTCGGGGGCGGGCAGGTGCTCGTGGACAGCTTCCATCACCTGCTCGTACTGGTGCGGGCCCGTCACCGCCAGAACGCCGGGATGGCGCGAGGTGATGACCTCGGCTTCCGCGCCAAGGCATCCCGTAACGATTACGCGGCCGTTCTCGTTGATGGCCTCGCCGATCGCTTCCAGGCTCTCGTCGCGCGCGGAATCCAGAAACCCGCACGTATTGACCAGAACGAGGTCGGCGCCCTGATAGTCCGGGGAAATTGCGTATCCCTCGGACCGCAGACGCGTGATGATCCGCTCGGAATCGACCAGCGCCTTGGGACACCCCAGGGAGACGATCCCGACCTTTGGCTGGCTGATGGTGTTTTGTTCACTCATGCGGGGCGGCCTATAGCAGGCGGTCCTGCCCGGCGCCATAGGCAGCGCTGCCAGGACTAGTCCGGAATGGTCCTCGCGAAGGCCTGCAGTTGATTGGCTCGCTGCGACAGCGCCTCGAGGCGAGGATAGGGTTCAGTCAGCACTTTGGGATGCGTCCGCTTCATGAAGTCGTAGCTGGCGACCGCCGCAGCGTCGGCGCCTGCGGGGTTCTGACCGCCGAAGAAGCCGGACTGCGGGGCGCTCGCCTCCAGCAGGTCGAGGGCGCCGCGGCACTGGGCGCTGAGACGGTCGATCCAGTCCTGCCAGTGCAGTTCCTCTGGCCGGCGGATTGTATCGTAGACCAGCGCCACCGCCTTCTCGGCGAGGGAGTTTGCGTAGGCGATGGTCCGCATCGCTTCCATTCGGTCTGTCCCGGAGGGCGGCAGGAGGCGTGTCTCGACAGGAGCGGTGTCTTCAATCCAGTCCGTGATCGCCGCGGTTTCAATGAGCAGGGGGCCGTTGTCGATCTGCAAGGCGGGCACGCGACCCACCGGGTTGATCGATTTCAGCCGGTCGAAGTCTTCGCCGGTGACCATGATCGGTTCGTGCTGGAATGCGCGGCCCTGCAGGTTCAGCCAGATCGCGATGCGGCGGACGAAAGGCGAGTGGAACCGGCCGTAAAGAATCATCGCCTGCATCCGTCAGTCGCTGTCGCCGGGACGGCCCGAGGTCAGGCCTCAACGAGGCCCTGTTCCTCGAGAAGGGTTTTCAGCTCGCCCGACTGAAACATCTCCTTGGCGATGTCGCAGCCGCCCAGGAATTCGCCTTTGACGTACAACTGGGGAATGGTGGGCCAGTTCGAGAAGGATTTCACGCCTTCGCGAATGTCCTGGTCCTCAAGCACGTTGGTGCTCTCGTAATCCACACCGAGATGATCTAGGATCGCCACCACGGTCGCCGAAAAGCCGCACTGCGGAAAGGCGGGCGTGCCCTTCATGAACAGCATGACCGGGTTCTCTTCGATCAGCTTCTGGATCGAATCGTGTACCGCTGGTTCGCTCATCTTACGCCTCTTTTGGCCGCGACAGCCCTGTCGCGCTCTCAGTCCTACCTGAGCTAAGGCCGGAAGCCGTAAGGATCAAGCACCGTCATCGGCGGAAATCGCCGCCGAGACGTTCTCTTCAAGGTGGGCCATGCGGGTCGTCGTCGTGACCACGCGATGGGCGCGGCCGCGCGTCAACGCCCAGACGATGCCTTCGCTCGGCGGGTGATCGACCGCCGGTCCATCGCCCGCGCGACCAGCAGCATGGCGGGCAAGACGCCATATCTTCCCGGGACTTGTCGGCAGGCTGTAGCGGGGAAGCGCAGGGGCGACCGCTTCGATGCCGATCAATTCGGCGCCGCTGTTGCGGATCTTCGAGAGCCGGATCAGCTGATCAGTATCGAGCGCCGCATGGACGGGCGTCATCACAAGCTTGAAGAGCCCGGTATCGAGAGCCGCCTCAAGCTCCTCGCCGCGACCGGCGATCCCGAGCAGGCCGATCCGTCCCGAGTATTGTTCCTCCTCGATCGCCTTGAACAGGCCGTCGCTGAGTTCGGCGGAGGAGGGGCCGTGAAGGAACAGCCAGTCGATTTTGCGGAGCTTCAGCCGCTGCATGGAGTCATCAATGGAGCGACGCACGGTGTCTGGAGAAAAGTCGCGCTCCCGCCGCGCAGCGCCGGATGAGTACAGCCCGACTTTCGTGGAAACGATGCACTCGAAACGCGGAAGTCTGACAAGCGCCTCGCCGAGGCGCTTCTCCGCTTCGCCCGCGCCGTATGAGGGTGCCGTGTCGAACAGACGAACCCCAAGCTCGTAGGCTCGCTGTATGAGGCTCTCAGTGCCCTTGCGCGACACCAGCGCGGTGCCGTGGGGGCCGCTGATGCCCAGGCCCAGTCGTCTTGCACCCCATGCCCTGTCGCTTACCGGCCCGGTCATCGCAACGCCGCTCATTCAGGAGCGCGCGTCGAAAGCTGAAGCGCATGCAATGCGCCGCCCATCTCTCCCTTGAGCGCCCCGTAAACGAGCTGGTGCTGAGCGATCCGCGACAGTCCGCGAAACTGCTCGGAGATGATTTCAGCGCTCCAGTGGTCGTTGTCTCCGGCGAGATCGGTGAGCGTGATTTCGGCGTCCGGAAAAAGCCTGCCGCAGGTGCGCCTCTAGCGTGTCGCGTGTCATCGCCATCTGTAATCCCACCCTCGTCGTCTTCCGGCGTCTGCCGTCCTGTGCGGTTGCTTATGTAGCGAGACATGAACACAGGGCAATGATCAGCTACAGTCGATCTCGTATTGGCGTTTGTGACGCAGGCCTCCTACGCGTTGCGGCCGCCCACATGGGCGACCGCTGGTCTTGCGTATGTTGCGCCGCCTATTCAGGCGTCACGATGTTGTTGTCGTCGACCATGCCCTCGATCTCCCGGGCTTTCTCGGTGAGTGCGCAGGGTCGGCAGCGTGGCTTCGGCATAAGCCTTCAGCGCCGCGTTATCGCCATCCGACGCATAATCCTCGAACAGGTCGATCTTGTCCTGATGCATATCGATCTGCATCGTGATGTAGTCGTGGTCCCACTCATTGCCGACGGCGTCAGGATCCGGCGCCGAGCCCTGGGCTTCTTCCGTCAGATCGTCGACGCGGCGCTGGTGATCGTCGTCAAGCACGCTGCTCGGCGGGGTCAGCATCGCGCCGGCCATGGCGGTTTTCAGAGCATCGCCAGCAGACTGGTGATCATCCAGGATCTTCTGGGCGTAGTCCTTGACCTCAGGCGTGGTGGCGCGCTCGACAGCGATTTCGCTCGTGCGCAGCTGGGCGAGATTGGCTTGCGACGCCATGTCGACGAAGGACTGCGCGTCGCTCCGGTCCATGTCGTCCGCCATATCATTCGATGCGGTGTCATAGTCGTCGGTCGCTGACTCGCCATAGTCGGGCTCATCAATGACTTCGTTTTCTTCTGCAGACCCTTCGATCATCGAGCCGTCTTCGGCGAAGTCGACTTCGCTGGGATTGCCGCAGGCTGACAGCGCGAGAAGGGCGGCGCTGAGCGCGCCGGTAATCATGTAACTTTTCATGGCCAACTCCTTTGGTTGGTGGGCTGTTGTCGGCGATTCAATGGTTAAACGGCCCGAGAGTTCCGCCTGTGAGGGCGGACTCGACCGAGTCTGAACAATTCGAAATGTACGGGCGCGCTGTGCGGCCGGAGAAACCGCGCCTAGCCTTTCATGTAGCCCGGGAGCCAGCCTTCCCAGGCTTCGCGCAGGCGCGAAAGGGGAAAGTCGACGATGCCCTTGTTGGGACCGTCGTCGTGTACGGTTAGTACCGGATCTTCGATGAACGCGCCGGCGAACGGGCTGACAGACACGGCGACGCCCAACTCTTGCGCGAGCTTGCCCGCCTTCTCGCCGTAACTTGGTGGAACTGCGACAAGGTAGCGTCCCGGCGTTTCGTCGAAGATCAGGGCGAGGCCGCTCTTGCCCGCCGGGGCATTGCCGGTCGCGACAAACATCGCGCCGTCGACATCGAGCTCCAGTCCGCATCCGCTGGCGAGGACCATCTCGGCCGCTGCGCAGGCGATGCCGCCGTCGGAGACGTCGTGCACTGCGCTGGCCAGGCCGTCGGTGATGAGCTTGCGGACGAAGCCGGCATTTCGCTTCTCGGCCTGAAGATCGATCGTCGGCGCTGATCCGGCGTCTGCGCCATCCAGCCCGAGCCATTCGCGGGCATAGAGCGAGGCTCCCATATGGCCTCTGGTCTCGCCGACCACGATCAGCAAGTCGCCCGGCTGTGCGCCGCGCAGCGTCGCAATCTTCGAGACATCCTCGATCAGCCCGATGCCGCCGACAACCGGGGTGGGCGGAATACCGACGCCGTCGGTCTCATTGTAGAGTGAGACGTTGCCGCTCACGACTGGGAAGTCGAGTTCGCGGCAGGCTTCGGCCATGCCTTCGATGGCCTTGACGATCACGCCCATCGTTGGCGGCTTTTCCGGATTACCGAAATTGAGGTTGTCGGTGATCGCGATCGGCGTGGCGCCGACGGACGAGAGGTTGCGGTAAGCTTCGGCCACGACCGCCTTGCCGCCTTCGTACGGATCGGCGGCGACATAGTGCGGGTTGCAGTCGGAGCAGATTGCGAGCGCCTTGTTGGTCCCGTGAATGCGCACGATGGCCGCATCGCCGGATGACTGCGAACTGTCGATCGTGTCGCCCATGACGTGGCGGTCGTACTGTTCCCAAATCCAGCGCTTGGACGCCATGTCGGGCGAGGACATCAGCTTCAGCAGGACGTCGCCGTAGTCTTCGAGTTCGGGGAACTTCGTGATGTCGAGCGGCGGCGCTGTCTTGGGCTCAACCCATGGCCGGTCGTAGTTTGGCGCATCGTCGGCCAGCGGCGGTACGGGGATGTCGCAGACGACCTGGCCGTGCTGCTTCAGCACCATGCGGCCAGTGTCGGTGGTGTGGCCGATGATTTCTGCGTCCAGGTCCCACTTGTCGAAGATCGCCTTGGCGACATGTTCCTGACCCGGCTTGAGGATGATCAGCATGCGCTCCTGCGACTCTGACAGCATGATCTCGTAGGCGGTCATACCGTCTTCGCGCTGGGGCACCTTGTCGAGATCCATCTCGATGCCGATGCCGCCCTTGTCGGCGATCTCGACCGAGGAGGAGGTGAGGCCGGCCGCGCCCATGTCTGGATCGACTGGATGGCGTCGGTCTGCATCAGCTCAAGGCAGGCTTCGATGAGCAGCTTTTCGGTGAACGGGTCGCCGACCTGTACCGTGGGGCGCTTCTCTTCATCGCCTTCGGAGAATTCGGCGGACGCCATCGTGGCGCCGTGGATGCCGTCGCGGCCGGTCTTGGAGCCGACGTAGAAGATTGCGAGGCCCGGCTCGGCGCCGCGCGAATAGAAGATCTTGTCCTGATCGGCGAGGCCGACCGCCATCGCGTTGACGAGGATGTTGCCGTTATAGCCCTTGTGGAATTGAGTTTCGCCCGCGACCGTGGGGACGCCGACGCAATTGCCGTAGCCCGCGATGCCGCCCACCACGCCGGCGACCAGTGAACGGGTCTTGGGGTGATCCGGCTCGCCGAAGCGCAGGGCGTTCACCAGCGCGATCGGTCGCGCGCCCATGGTGAAGACATCGCGCAGGATGCCGCCGACGCCGGTTGCCGCGCCCTGATAGGGCTCGATGTAGGACGGGTGGTTGTGGCTCTCCATCTTGAAGATGCAGGCCTGGCCGTCGCCGATGTCGATGACCCCGGCATTCTCCCCCGGGCCCTGAATGACCCGGTCATTCTTGGTGGGAAACTTCCCCAGATGTCGACGGGTGGATTTGTAGGAGCAGTGCTCGGACCACATGACCGAGAAGACGCCCAGTTCGACGAGGTTGGGCTGTCGCCCCAGCCGGTCGAGGATGATCTGGAATTCAGCGGCGTTGATGCCGTGTTCCGCGCCGGCCTTGGCGTCCTGCGGAGCGAGAAGGGGGGAGAGGTCGGGCGTCTGGCTCATGGCCCGCTATTTACGTCAGATCGGCGATTCGGCAATCCACAGGGCCAACCTATCCAGAAGAGCCGGTGAGCCGCCCGCGTTCTTCGGCGCTGATTGGTCGCCACTTTCCTTCCGGCAGGTCGCCCAGCGCGACGGGGCCAATGCGGATGCGGATGAGGTCGACCACGTCGAGGTCGACGAGATCGCACATGCGGCGGATCTGGCGGTTGCGGCCCTCCTGGAGGATGAAGCGGAGCACTTGGGTATCGTCGAGGCTGACTTTCGCGGGCTTCAGCTGGCGGCCGTCGAGTTCGAGGCCGTGGCGGAGGCGGGCGATCTTCTGGCGGTCGATGCGGCCCTCGACCGTGACGAGGTATTCCTTTTCCATCTCGCTCTCGGGGCCGATGACGGCCTTTGCGATGACGCCGTCTTCGGAAAGCATCAGCAGGCCGCGGCTGTCCATGTCGAGGCGGCCGATCGGGGCAAGATCGTTAGAGCCGCCGGGGATGGTCTTTGCTTCGCCCCATAGATTGGGCTTGCGGATCAGGCGGACGGCGGGGACCTGGTCGCCTTCGGGCTGGCCGGAGACGTAGCCGACAGGCTTGTTGAGCAGGACGGTGAGCTTGGCGCCGAGCTGGGCTTCGGCGCGGTCGGTCAGGACCAGCGTCTGGCCGGGCTCGATCTTGCGGCCCACGTCGTCGACCCGCTGGCCGTCAACCATCACGAGGCCCTGAGCGATCAAGGCTTCCGCCTCGCGGCGCGAGCATACGCCCGACTGCGCCAGCCATTTGTTGACGCGGATCGGCTCATCGCCATCGAAGGTGCGGGTCCAGCTCATGGTGTCGTCTAGACCGGTTTCGCAGTCCGGTCATCGCCTTGGCGGAAGGAGACGCGGCAGGGCGAAGACAATCGGCAGACCGATCGCCAGCGCCAGCAGGGTCGTCTGCACCGCGATGTCCACCGGCAGGAAGCGGGAGTTGACGATCGCGAGGTAGACGACGCCGACCGTGGCCGTCCAGAAAACCGCGGCGAACTTGAACGAGAACTGGATGCTGCGGTCTGATGTCTGCGCGTAGAGCCACGCCATGGCCAGGCCGTATATGAAATCCGGCGCGAGCGTGATCAGCTCCCGCGCCAGCGGCGAATACGGCAACCGGACCTCGGTCGAGATCAGGGCGCCAGCCGCGTCCCACCCGGCGCCGAGGAGCAGGTTATTTCCCAGCCAGCCGAGCAGGTTCATGTAGAATCCGAGGCCGAGACCGACGAGAAATACGCGCAAAACAGCCTCCCGCATGCCGCCGAAGAGACAGCATACAGGAGGCCGCACAAATAGCTACTATATAGTTAGTTGACGACCAGCGTCAGCTATTGCGGCATGATCTGGCCGCGGATTTCGCCCGCGCCATACGCCTCGGTGTGGACGTTGACGTAGTACATCCCGTTCATCAGCTCCTCGACCTGTTCGTCGGTCAGGGTCGCCGTGCCGGTGATCGGGCTGGCCGCATCGGCGAACGGTACGACGACGCCAGCGCTCTCGCCCTCGGGGGCGGGCCCATGGATGTGCGCCGCGCCGGCCGGACCGGTCAGTCCTGCGTAGGTGACGGTGTATTCGAGGGTGTTGTCGGCAGGGTTGAAGGTGAACTCGCCGGTGCCCATGCCTTCTGAGTCAACGCCTTCGGCGGGACCCAAATTGGCGGTCATCATCATCGGATCGCCTGCCGGCATGGGTTCATCCATGTCCGCCGCGTCATCCATCACGGTCGTGTCTTCGGCGGTATCGTCCATCGCCGGCTCGTCATACGCCGTCTCGCCACAGCCCGCTGCGAGCAGGCCGCCTGCCGCTACGGCAGCGATAAAAAACTGTTTCATCTGAATGTCTTCCCTTGTGCTGGTTGTGCACGCGTCAGCCCGCGTCCCATCCTGAAGCCTGACACGCAACGCGCGAGCGGCCAACCATGCTTAACGCGGGCCCCGATCTTTGGTTCCGGACGCCCGCGAATTGCGCATTGCTTTGGAAAATGCGCGGTCTCATGGTGAAGATCAGGAGATCGCCCGTGACCGACAACACCATTGCCGTCAAACCGCTTTCGCCCGTTCTGGGGGCCGAAGTGCTCGGCGTCGACCTTTCCAAGCCGCTCAGCAACGCCGAATTCGACGCCATCCACCGCGCCTTCCTGCAGCACCATGTGATCTTCTTCCGCGACCAGAAGCTGTCGCCCGATGACCAGGTCGCATTCGGCAAGCGCTTCGGAACGCTGAACATACATCCCTACGTGAAGGGGATGGATAGCCACCCGGAGATCCTCGAGATCATCAAAGAGCCGGAAGAGCGGATCAACTTTGGCGGCGGCTGGCATTCTGACATGAGCTTCCTCGAGGAGCCGGCGCTGGGCTCGCAGCTCTACGCCATGGAAGTGCCCGACGTGGGCGGCGATACGCTGTTTGCAAGCCAGTATGCAGCCTACGATGCGCTGTCGGACGGACTGAAGGAAACGCTGTCGGGGCTGCGCGCCATCCACACGGCGGCGGAAGAGTACGGCGCCAAGGGCCATTCGGCGCAGAAGCGCGCGTCCATGGATTCCGAGGTGGTGGGCGATGATGTGCCGGAATACGAGCACCCGGTGATCCGCACGCATCCGGAGACGGGACGCAAGGGGCTTTACGTCAATCCGGGCTTCACGCTGCGGTTTGCGGGCTGGACAAGGCGCGAAAGCAAGCCGCTGCTGGATTACTTGTTCGAGCTGTCACGGCGAGAGGCCTTCACCTGCCGCTTCCGGTGGGAGAAGGGCTCGCTGGCGTTCTGGGACAATCGCTGTGTCTGGCACTACGCGCTGAACGATTATCACGGCAAGCGCAGGCACATGCGGCGGGTGACGATCAACGGAGATCGGCCGCGCTAGGGCTCCGGCCCACCAGTGAAAGCGCGAGCCTATTTCGTCGCCACGCGCATGATGCGATTGGTGGAGCTCTGGTGGATCAGGAGATTGCCGTCACGGTCGGGTCGCATGTGGCGAATGATACCGGCGTAGACATCGCCAGAAGGGACGGGCCAGCTCGCGAACGTCTCGGAGCCGGGGTCGAAGCGCACCAGCATGTCGGGGCGCACGCCGCTTTCATTGTACCAGACCATGCCATCGACGATCGCGATGGCGTAGGGATGTGATTGCGGCCCGCTGGGCGAATCCCATTGCTGGACCTCGTCGCTGGACGGACTGTAGCGGCCCAGCTTGCCCTCGCCGGAATTGACGAACCAGATGGAGCCGTCGTCGGCGATGTCTAGCCGCCTCACGGTCGTCTGGTTTTCCGAGATCTTGATTTCCCGCATCTCCATGGTTTCCGGGTCCATGTTGACGATGCAGGGACCGCCATTGCAGGCGATCCACAGCGAGCCGTCGCTGGCGACCTTGATGCCATAGGGGCGTGAGTTGGGGCTTGGCATCTCGGCGATCTGGATGTCGCCGGTCTCGGGATCGAGGCGACCGACGCGATTGCTCCGCTGCATCGTGAACCAGAGGATGCCGTCGCTATCGAACTCGGCGGTGTGAGGATCGCGCGATTCAGCGTCTGGCATCTTGAACTCGACGATGTCGCCCGTTTCCGGGTTCAGCCTGCCAATGGTCGCGTTGCCATTGCCCATGTACCAGGCATGGCCATCCGGCCCGATGTTGACGCTGTGCGGCAGAGCTTGCGGCGGGAGCGGCCATTCCTTCATGTCGCCGGTAGACGGATCGATCCGGCCAATCACGTTCCCCATCTGGCCGACCCACCAGATGGCGCCATCGGGCGCCTCCACCGGGTCGCGCGAGCGTTGACCGAGGGTTGGGACAACCCATTCCTCGAAGTCGAGGTTGAGGGTCACCGCTGCAGGCGTGGCGGCGCGATCGGTATTCGGCGGATAGTTGGCGGCGAGGTAGCGAACGATCTGGTCGGTCTGCTCGGGCGCAGCGGCCGGATCAATCATGGTGGCGATGAGGCTGCGCCAGTGGTCGGCGCTGTATCCGGAGCTGCGGGTGATCAGCGCCGGCACGTGGCACGAGCTGCAGGCGGCTTCGACTGCTTCGCGCCCTGATCCTTCAGCGAGTTGGGCGTTGGCGGACTGCGCGCCTGCTGCGCCGACGACGGCGAGTCCGGCAAGAGTCAGGATTGGCAAGCGGGTCATATCAGCCTCCGGCCTGTGACGAGAATTTCGGATCAGACTGCCGGCCGGGTCGGCGCCGTCAAATCAAAGGAGCGTGCGTTTCTGGCGGCGCCTGCCTTTGATCAGGCGCGCCAGCGGGGTCTGACGCAGCGAGTGATCGGGAATGCGGCGCCGCGATCTTGAGCGTGACCGGTTCACAATCATTCTAACTTGGTTACCAAAGAACCAGATTGAGTCTGGGGCTTCGCATCGCTAACAGCTGCGGGCCCTGAGTAAGCTGGCGATTCCCGCCTGCAAGGCAGGCTCGTTGCGGCGAAGCTCATGGAAACTCTGGTCTTTGTGGTGATTGGCCTTGCCGGCCTGGTCTTCGGCGGCGACCTCTTGGTGCGCGGCGCGGTCGACCTGGCGCGCCGCATCGGCATGTCGCCCCTGGTCATCGGGCTGACGCTGGTCGGCTTTGGAACCTCCACGCCCGAGCTGGTGACCAGCATCCAGGCCGCCCTCGTCGAATCGCCCGGCATCGCCGTGGGCAATGTCGTCGGCTCCAACATCGCCAACATCCTGCTGATCCTCGGGATTGCAGCGGCGCTTGCGCCGGTTGCGGTGCAGCGCGCGTCGTTCCTGAGGGACGGCGCCGTCCTCGTCATTTCAGCGCTGATGTGTCTTGGCGCCATTCTCTATGGACGGCTGAGCCTGCCGATCGGCATCGTCTTCCTGATGGCGCTCATCGCCTATGTGACGTTCACGGTTCTGCAGGAACGCGGGCGTGCGGCGCCGGAGGCTTTCGGCGAAGCGGATTTGCCGGCGCAGACCGGCAGCCTCTGGAAGGACCTCGTCTTTGTCGCCGGCGGTCTGGTCCTGACCATTCTGGGCGCGCGCTTCCTGGTCACGGGCGCGATCGACGTCGCGCAGGTGCTGGGCGTTTCCGAGGCCGTTATCGGCCTCACCATTGTTGCGGTGGGAACCTCGCTTCCGGAACTTGTCACCACCATCGCTGCGGCGCGCCGGGGGCAGGCGGACATCGCTTTCGGCAACGTGGTCGGCAGCAACATCTTCAACGTGCTGTTCATTCTCGGCGCGACGGCGACGATCCATCCGATCGACGTGCCGGCGACGATCGCTGCGTTCGATATCTGGATCATGCTGGGCGCGACGGCGCTGCTGCTGGCGTTCAGCGTCAGCCGCTGGCGGATCGGAAGGATCGAGGGATGGATCCTGCTGGCCGCCTACGCCGCCTATACGGGCTGGCTGGGCTACTCGGCGGCGATCTGAAGCCGCCGCTAGCCCTTCTGGTCGCGGCCACGCTCCATGACCGACTTGCGCGAGGATTCGGCTGCTTCCGGCGTGACCGCTGAATTGTGGGCGTTGCCGACGTGGATTTCCATCTTCAGGGCGTCGGGAAGGGGCATGCGTGCGCCCTCGTCGATCACGGCCTTGTACTTTCGCAGGAGTGAGGGATCGACCTGCGCCATGTCGGCGGCGAGCTTCTGGGCGGCGGGGAGCAGTTCGTCCGGCGCGCAGACGCGGTTGACGAGGCCCCAGCGTTCGGCGGTTTCGGCGTCGAGGAAGTTGCCGGTGAGCGAGAGCTCCTTGGCGCGGGCGAGGCCGATGATGCGCGGGAGTTTCTGGGAGAGGCCCCAGACCGGCATCAGGCCGACGCGGGCGTGGGTGTCGGCGAACTTTGCCTCGCTGGAGACGAGGATGACATCGCCCATCAGCGCCAGCTCGAAGCCGCCGGTGATGGCGAAGCCGTTGATCGCCATGATGACCGGGTGGGGGCAGGCAGCGAAGGCGCTGGCCATGTCGGTGTCAGGCGCATCGGATTTTTCGCCGCCTTCGGTGCCGAGCGAGAAGCCCTGCTGGCCGGCCTCCTTGAGGTCGACGCCTGCAGTGAACGCGCGGCCATTGCCGGTGAAGATGATGACGCGGCAAGATTTGTCTTCGCTGAGCCGTTTGATCGCCGCAACGATCTCGGCGCGCAGCGCGACGGAGAGGGCGTTGAGTTGTTTAGGGCGATTGAGGGTGAGCGTGACGACGCCTTCGTTGTGGTCCTCAAGGAGGATTTTGTCTTCTGCGTCGGTCATGCGTTTGATCCTGGAGTGTCGTCTGGTCCGGCGACGTCGCCGCCGGCGTTGCGGATGAGGTCTGCCAGCTCCTGTTCGGCGGCGTCGAGCGCGTCTGGGTCGGCGCCGCGCACCACGAGGTTGACGCCGAAGCGCGGCGCATCGGGCGTGCCAGGGCGCATCCACGGATAGGAGCCGAAGGAGAGGTCGGGCATGGCGGCGGCGAGTTCGCTCAGCGCCGGGGCGAGGTCGGCCTCGCGCGCGCCGGTGGCGGACACGGTGCGCGCCTCGACGACCATCCCGCCCTTGATGCGGTGCGGCACGTCTTCGAGCATGCCGCGAACCACCGACGGGATGCCGGCCATGACGAAGACATTGCCGATCTGAAAGCCGGGTGCGACCGACACGGGATTGGCGATCAGCTCGGCGCCATCGGGGATGCGCGCCATGCGCATGCGGGCCGGGGTGAATTCGGTTCCCTGCTTGTCATACCATGCCTGCAGCAGGGCGCGGGCGTCGTCGCGCACGTCGATCGAGACGCCGAAGGCTGCGGCGACAGCGTCCGCCGTGATGTCGTCGTGGGTTGGACCGATGCCGCCTGTGGTGAAGACGTAATCGCAGCGGGATCGCAGCGCATTGAGCGCCATGACAATCTGGTCCTGATCGTCGGACACCACCCTAGCCTCGGCCAGCTGGACGCCGAGCGGCGCGAGGAAGGTCGCGATCGTGCGGATGTTGGTGTCCTGCGTTCGCCCCGACAGGATTTCATCGCCGATGACGAGCACGGCGGCGGTGACGCGGTCAGTAGATTTGGAAGCGGCCATGGCTTCGATTTAGGCTGGGCGGGGCGCCCGGTCCAGAGCGCCCCTTAAAGCTTGCAAGAGATCGCGCCTAGATCGCGCCGGAGCGGATCAGTTCGAGCGCGCGGTCGAGCTGGTAGTCCTCGCCGTCATAGTCCTCCGGCGGCATTTCGTCGGGAACGTGCGGCGCGCGGCGCTCGACGCCCTGGTCGTTCGCGAGAGCGTTCGGCAGCGCGGCTTCGGAGAAGCGGGCGGCGCGGCGCTCAAGGGCGGCGATATCCTCGTCCGAGAGACGCACGGCGGCGATCTCGTAGTCGGGCTCGATCCCCGAGCCCTGGATGGCGCGGCCGGCCGGCGTGTAATAGCGCGAGGTGGTGAGGCGGATGGCGCCCTTACCGGGGCCGAGCGGGATCACGGTCTGGACCGAACCCTTGCCGAAGCTGGTGACGCCAAGAACCGTTGCGCGCTCGCGGTCCTGCAGGGCGCCGGCGACGATTTCAGCGGCCGAGGCCGACCCGTTGTTGATCAAGACTACGGTCGGGACGTTCGGGGCGCGTTTGGCGCGGCGGGCGTTGTAGCGCGCGACGTCTTCGGGGCGGCGTCCGCGGGTGGAGACGATTTCGCCGCCATCGAGGAAGCGGGACGAGACTTCGATGGCCTGGTCGAGCAGGCCGCCGGGGTTGTCGCGCAGGTCGATCACGAGGCCCTTCATCGAGCCGCCCAGTTCGCGGCGGACATCGGCGATGGCTTCATCCAGCGACTCGGCGGTGCGCTCGTTGAAGGCGGAGATGCGGACGTAGCCGACATCGCCTTCCGCGCGGCTGCGCACGCTGGCCGGACGAATGTTTTCGCGGGTCAGCGTGACGTCGAAGGAATCCTCTCCCTCGCGCACGACGGTGATGGTGAGGTCGGTGCCGACCGGGCCGCGCATCTCCTTGACCGCGTCTGAAAGCGGCAGGCCGACGATCGAGAGGCCGTTGATCGCGGTGAGGAAGTCGCCCGACTTGATGCCGGCGCGGCTGGCGGGCGTGTCGTCCATCGCGCCACGACCTTCACGAAGCCGTCCTGCGCGGTCACTTCGATGCCCAGACCGCCATATTCGCCAGAGGTCTGGACCTGCATGGCCTGGAAGTCGTCGGGGTTGAGATAGCTTGAGTGCGGGTCGAGCGAGGTCAGCATGCCGTTGATCGACGCTTCGATCGCTTCGGCTTCGTCGATCTCGACGACGTAATCGGATTCAACTCTCGCTAGGATCTGGGCGAAGAGTTCGAGTTGTCGGTACGTGTCCTTGCGCGGGTCGGGCTGGCCGTTGGTGAGGGCATAGGCGGAGACCATGATGGTCGTGCCGATAATCCCTGCTGTGACGAGTGGGCCGAGCAACCACTTACGCATTCGTGACGTCTCCTTCGCGGGTCGCCTCGCCCAGCCGCTGGGCGAACAACCCCTGATTTAATGACGCGTTCCTACGCGCCGCGCTGCAACCACCCCTCGGGGTCGATCGTGCGACCATCCCGTCTTACCTCCAGATACAGTTCCGGAGGTGGCGATTTCTGGCCGCTCATATGGCCAATGGGCTCGCCCGCCAGCACCCATTGTCCCGTTTCCGGGTAAATATCGTCAAGGCCGGACACTATCACAAGGATGTCGTCGCCGACATCGAGAATCAACATCAGCCCGTAGCTTCGGAACATCCCCGCGAACTCGATTCGTGCGTCGGCAGGCGCAACGACCTGTCCGCTCGCCCGGGTCGCCAGGGTAAGTCCTTGCTGGCGCTGTCCGCGGATCGTCTGTCCGAACTTCGCAACCGGCTCTCCGAGGGCAGGCTGCACCCGTCCGGCGCCGGCGACCGACGGCAGGGACTGGCCCGGCCGCTCCGGAATCCGGCTCAGCGCGGCTTCGATCGTCGCAGCGCCCGTCCTCGGTTTCGGACGCGGCGTCGCCGGCGCATTGGCGGCGAGACCGGCGAGAAGGCCGCGTATGTCGGCGGCCTGCTGCGCGAGGCGCTCGGTCTCGATGCGCGCCTTTTCCGCCTCTGCGGCGAACTCGGCCCTTGAGAGCCGCTTTTCCTGCGACAGCGCCGCGATCTCCTCCCTGCGGGCGGCCAGCGCATCTTCGGACGCTTCCAGCTCCGCCTGCTCGCGGCGGGTCTCCGTCTCGATCCGGCGCAGGGTGTCGAGCTTCTGCCGCAGGGCTTCGGCGCGGGCCGCGAGATCGGGCGTCAGTTCGCCCATCAGGATGGCCGAGCGAATCGCCGCGCCGATATCGTCCGGATTGACCGCGAGCGCCGGCGGCCGCCGCGACGACAGCATCATGAGCGCCGCCGTGAGGTCTTCCAGCGCAGCTTCATCGCCCGACAGCGCCTCACGCGCGGCCTCCATTTCGACAGCCAGCGAGGCCAGCCGGCCCTCGGCGCGCGCGGCGGCCTCTTCCCGCCTCCGGCTTTCTGCGGCGGCGACGATGAGGTCTGCATCGATCTCTGCCGCCTCGCGCTCGGTTGCGTTGACGGATCGCTCAAGCCGTTCCAGCCGCGCCAGCGCCGCGTCTCGGGCGCTTTCGGCGCGCCTCAGGTCTTCAAGCGAATATGTCTCAGGCGCCTGGGCGTGGGATAGATTTGTCCCGAAGGCGCCGACCGCCATAGCAGCGAGCGCCATTCGCAGGGAGCGAACCATTGTCTTCGCCTGCCTCAAGTCGGCTACTCCCGGTGGTAGGGCGCCCCGGCCTCGATCGAGAGCGCGCGATAGATCTGTTCAGCCAGCATGACCCGCACCAGCATGTGGGGCCAAGTCAGCGTGCCGAAGTTCAGTGTGCGGTCTGCGCGTTTCGCAATCGTATCCGCCGTGCCGTCTGCGCCGCCAATGACGAAGGCGACCTCGCGCCCGTCGTCACGCCAGCGGGCGAGATCGGCGGCCAGCAGCTCAGACGTGCTCGCCCTCCCGGTTTCGTCCAGCCGGATGACGATACTGTCGCCGAGCTTTTCGAGCAGCCGGTCGGCCTCGCGCTCCATGCCGCCGCCCGAGGCGACCTCGATCTCGGTGATCTCACGCCAGCCGAGCGATGAGCCGGTGCGGCGGGCGCGCGCGAGATAATCGTCGACCAACGCGCGCTCGGGACCATCCTTGAGACGGCCGACGCAGACCAGGCGGATGCGCATGACAGGCCGCTAGGAGCTGGCGCGGGATTTCGTCGAATCGTCGCCCCAGATGCGCTCGAGATTGTAGAATTCGCGCACTTCCGGGCGGAAGATGTGAACGATGACGTCGCCGGCGTCGATCAGCACCCAGTCCGCGTTTGGCAGGCCTTCGACCCGCACGCTGCTGGCGCCGTGTTGCTTGAGCTCGCGCGAGACGTGATCAGCCAGCGCCGTGACGTGACGATGCGAGCGCCCGGAGGCGACAATCATCGAATCCGCCATGGGCGATTTTCCGGTGAGATCGATTTCGAGGATGTCTTCGGCCTTGTCCTGCTCCAGCCGCTCGGCGACGAGCCTGGCGAGGCGGGAGATCTCTTGGGATGAGGACTTCGGAGAAACTTCGGAAGGTTGTGCCGGATTGGAGGCTTTCGCTTCCGGACCGGGGCCGGAACTGCTTATCGCTGACAGTGGTCTTTCCTTCGTACCGTTCAATGACGGCGCAAGCTTACCACGCGTCCGTGCGTGAGGCCACACCGGCAGGCTTGCTCTCTGCAGGGGTGCTGGTCGCCCAATTCCTGTGTCAGATCAATCGTCTCTGAGCGGCGTCCAGGCACAGGCAGGCGCGTCGCTGCGATGCACGTTTTGTTCAGTTGACCGGGAGGCGCCGGAATCTAGACCGTCTGCAACGGATCATTCCACTCAGGAGAGACGGCGTATGGGCAGAAAAGCCTGGCTCGATTCGGCCTGCCTTGCGGTGCTGGCCTGCTCGCTGGCCGGCGCGGCGTCAGCGCAGGACGCCGTCGAGCAGGCGTCGGCAGCCGACGGTGCCGTCGCCCGCGGACAGGGCGTGCAGGTCTTCGACCGGGGCTTCTTCCAAGTCTACAACGCGGTGACCGCGCTGGACATGGTGCAGCGGGTTCCGGGCTTCACCATCGACGATGGCGACGATCGCCGGGGCTTTGGCGCAACGGCCGGCAACGTCCTGGTCAATGGCGAGCGGCCGAGCTCGAAGACGGCGATCTCCGAGCAGCTGCAACGCATCCCGGCCGACTCCGTCACGCGCATCGAGCTGGTGTCCGGCGCATCGAGCGAACTCGACATTCGCGGGCAGACACAGGTGGTGAATGTCGTTCTTGATCGCAGCCAGCGCGCCGACAGTCCGCTGTCGTGGATCCTCGAAGCGCGCCACATCCAGTATTCCGACCGCATCGGCTACACGGTGCAGGGCACCAAGACCTTCGCGCTGAGCGAGACCGCCAATCTGACGCTGGATCTGCAATTCCCCAATCTGCACGGGCGGACCGAGAGCATCGAGGCGATCCGCGATCCGTCCGGCCAGCTGATCCAGATTCGCGACAATTTCGGCCAGCCTTCGCAGAACGGCGTTCAGGGTTCGGGCGCGCGACGGCGCGCGACACGATCAATGCGAACTTCCTTTATAACCCGACATGGGACCAGCTGGGGATCGGCAGCTTCTATACGGCGCCGGACGGCTCCTTTGATGGCGCGCTGACCGGGCTCTCGGAATTCGAGGACAAGTATAATGCCGAGTTCGGCGGCGACTGGGAGCGCCGGTTCTCGGACGCCTGGTCGGTGAAAGTGCTCGGGCTCTATCGCGACTTTGGCGAGGACCAGAGCGATCAATTCGACTTCTTCGGGCCCTCGGGCGCGCTGGTCGGCGAACGCAGACAGATGCGCTCAACAGAGGGCGGCGAACGCGTGGGGCGCGGCGTCCTGACCTGGCGGGCGGGGGGCGGCCACACGCTGGAGTTCGGCGGGGAGACCGCGTTCAATTTTCTCGATACGGCCTTCGACATCACGTTCGATGCGCAGAACGGCGCTGGGCCGCAGCCCGTGCGGCTGCCGGTGGCGAACGCGCGCGCGGAGGAGGTGCGCTGGGAAGCCTTCGTGACCGACATCTGGAACGTGACCCCGGCGATCACGCTCGAGACGGGGTTCACCTATGAAGCCTCGACCATCAAGCAGACCGGCGACGCCCAGAAGGAGCGCGAGCTGTCCTATCCCAAGCCGCGACTGGTCGGCTCGTGGCAGGCCACCGAGAACGATCAATTCCGTCTCAGCATCGAACGCGATGTCTCCCAGCTCGACTTCAATGATTTCGCGAGCTCGGTCGACGTGCGCGACGAAAACCAGCAGCTGGGGAATGCCGACCTTGAACCTGAGAAATCCTGGCAGACGCGACTTGAATGGGACCGGCGCTTCGGGGAACGCGGCGCGCTGACGATTGGCGTTTTCCACGACGAGATCGAGGACGTCGACGACACGCTGGCGTTGGCGTTCTGCGACGGCGACGTCTTCGCCAAACCCTTGCGGTCGTGCCTGCTGTTCCCGACGGACCCGCGCGACGTGTTCGATGCGGTCGGCAATATCGGCGATGGCACGAGCACCGGCGTCGACGTGAGCGCCACGATGCCCTTGGACTGGCTCGGCATTCCGCGCTCGGAGCTGAGACTATCGGGCGAGTTGCAGGAGACAGAGGTCACCGATCCCGTGACGGGAGAGAAGCGGCGGTTCCGTTTCGCGGAGGACTGGGAATACGAACTCTCCTTCCGCCAGGAATTGCCCCAGTGGAGTCTGGCGTGGGGTTTCGAGACCGATCAGGAATCGAGCGCCTATGAATATCGGCTGGCCGAGGAGGTGAAACTGATCCGGCAGGGCCACCACGTCGATGTCTTCCTCGAGACGACGGCGATCGCGGGCATCACGCTTCGGTTCGGCGTGTCGAACATCACCGCGCCGACGGAATCGCGGGTGCGGACGTTCTTTGATCCCAACCGCGCCTCGGGCGTCGTCGACGAGGTCTGGACGCGCAAGCAGAAGGGCGGCCCCTATGGCACGCGCGTCTTCTCGGTCCGCGCGTCAGGCACCTTCTAGCCCCGCCCTTCGCGGATCGCGGTGGAGGAGTGCGGAGCGTGTGGCGCCTTGATCAGCGTCCATGCCGGCGGCTTCAGGTAGGCGAGCGCGCCAGCCTCGCCCTGCGGGATGCGCGAAGCGCTATAGGTCTTCGCAAGGCGGCTGAGCCCCGCTGAGGGGAATGCGCCGGGGCGCGAGATCACCGCGATCGGAACCATCTGAGCAATCTGCCGCCAGTTCCGCCAGCGATGGAAGCTCTGCAGGCTGTCGGCGCCCATGATCCAGACGAAGCGGGCGCCGGGCGCGCGGCGCTGCAGGGCGGCGATGACGTCGACCGTGTAGGTGAGGCCAAGATCCTGTTCGAGCGGCGTGACCCGGGTGCGCGGGCCGGTGAACATTTCGCGCGCCAGATCCATCCGCTTGGCGAACGGCGTCTGCGTTTTTTTCAGTGGATTGCCGCGCGCCGGGATCGCCCACACCCAGTCAAGTCCGATGCGTGTCTGCGCCGTGCGGATGACGTGCACGTGGCCGGCATGCGGCGGATCAAACGAGCCGCCGATCAGGCCGATCGACAGACCGTCGCTCGGGCCGGGAAGCTTCGGCGGCAGGGGGCTGCTCACTCGTTCGTTCAAGCCGGAAAGTCCAGGGTCCACGTGGTTGCGCCGATGATGTCGTCAAATCCCATCGCGGCAAGACGCGGACCGGACAGCGTGTTGGCGTCGACCGCAGCGTAGCGATAGCCGCGTTGCCGGGCGAGGCTGAGCCGGTGATCGGTCATGGCGCGATAGACGCCGCGACTGCGGGCTTCCGGAACGACGCCGCCGCCGAGCAGGCCGCAGAAGGGCGCATCAGCCGGCGCCCACAGCTTGCAGGCCCCGATCGGCGTATCGCCGTCATAGGCGACAAAGCAGATGTTCTGCCTGCTGCGCAAAGCCTTGCGGATGTCCTCATCGCTCTCCTCCGGCCAGCCGCGCCCGAACGCCGCCCGGCTCGCCGTGATCCAGTCGCGGTATCCTCCAAGATCGGTCACCTCGACGATGCGGACATCGGACGCGTGCGGTGCGTGCGTCTCAAGATCGAGCACCATAAGGCGCTCCTGCGGGTGGCGGACAAATCCGTGGGCGGCGAGGTGATCGGGCAGGCTTGCCGGCGCGTCCGACTCGTAGATGCGCCAGATGATTGGCATGCCCGGCTTGCGAATGCCGTTGACCAGTCTGTGGATCACGCCGGGGGCGTCTTCCCCCTTTATGGTCCAGTACGAGACGAAGACGAAGCGCCCAATGCTCAGCACAAGTCCGTCTGTCTCGACAATGCGCGTGTCTGCGTCTTCATCCGGGTGTTGCCGGACGGTGCGTGTGTAGAGATCGAAGACCGCAGCCTTGTCCATCGACTGCTTGTGCGGGGCGGCTGGCGGACTGTCCAGTAGGAACGTCGCTGGCCTACTGGTTCAGGACCATGGCGGGGAGCTGGTCGGGCGACAGGGCCATTGACCATGTGCCGCCAGCTTCGGTGACGATGCGTTCCCAATCCTCGAGAAGCTGGAAGTATTTGTCCGGGTTGGCGGGGTCGGTCTTGATGACGTTGGAGGCGACGACGTTGATGCCGGTGAGATCAAGCGCCGAATTAGCCGTATTGCAGTCGGCCGCGAGGTCTTCGACCATGTCGGAGAACACGACAATGTGGCGCTCGCCTTCGGGGCGCTGGCGCAGCTCGAAGGCGGCCTGTGCGAGGGCGCCGTGGATGTCGGTGAACTGGGTCGGTTCGACGCTTTCGGAATAGGCCTGCAGGCGCGTGAACATCTCCCGCTTTGCCTGGGAGGCGCGCGACGGGGTCTCCGGCAGCAATTGCTGGGTGATGATCTCCTTCTCGGAGAACGAGCAGGACGAGATCTGCCCGACCCCGATCCAGTCGCCCGGTTGCAGGTCCGAGATCAGGAGCGAGGCCGAGCGCGCCGCCGTCGGTACGCTGGCGGCGTAGGTGCCGGATGCATCGAAGAGGACGAACACCGCCCGCGATGTGGATGTGACGAGATCGCAGGCGGAGGTAGCGGCCGTCATCATCGCGATGACGGCCAGGGATGCGGCTTTGCGGATCATGATGCTTTCTGCAGCTCCGGCTCGAGCAGGTCTGCGAGATCGTCGTCATCCTGCTTCGACTGTTTCTTCTGCCTGCGCTGGGCCTTCTGCTCGGCGCGGGATTGCCGTTCGGCGCGCTGGTCCGCCTCGCGCGCTTCAAGCTCGCGCGCCTTGACGTCCATCTTGGCCTTGCGTTTGGCCTCGGCTTCTTCGGGCGAGCTGTGCGGCGGCAGGGCGAAGAAGACCTCGCCGATCGCCTTGGTGACCGAGCCGAAGATGACCAGCACCAGCGACCAGACGATGTGCACCAGGAAGACCGAGTTTCGCACGATGGTTTCCAGCGGCAGGGCGGCGGTCGCCAGGAGCCACGGGATCAGGCCGGCGAGAAGGATCTGCGCCATCGTGATCGTCGACATGCCTCCGCCGGGCGCCGAGGTCGACGGGAAGAGGCCCGGTATGAGGCTGACGGCGCACAGACCCGCAACGCAGGTTGCAGCAACCGCAAGGCCGATGAACTGGCCGGCCCTCCCGAGCTTTTCGCCCATCACGGCGACTGCGCCCATCGCGAGGAGGGCGAGAAGGCCGAGGCCGCTGACGATCAGCGGCGACGGGCCGACCACGGCCGGAGCCGCAGCTTCCTCGGTCGCGACGACGGCGCCTTCATCAGGTGCAGCGACAGCGCCGGTCTCGGCGCCTTCCGGAACGACGACTGGCGGCGGCGCGGTCTGGACCGCTTCGGCCGGCGTGTTGAACGCGGTGATCGCCATCGCGCGGGTTTCCTGCCCGCCTCGATGATGCCCTCACGCACGGTGGCGAGCATGATCTCCAGCGCGCAGAACACGGTGAGGAAGACGAAGGCGACCCAGAACATGATGCGGCGCGAGGTTTCCGACATGGTCGAGAAGTTCGGGATCAGGCGTGTGAACCCGGCGGCGTCCATCAGGACGACGCCCGCGACGAATTCGAGGAAGATGACGATCAGCGCCGCGAAGGTGGGCAGGCCGATGCCGCCGATCTTTGCGCCTTCGCCGACGATCTCGGCCATGGGGCGCTGGATCAGGAAGAAGTTGAGGAAGACGCCCGACAGCGCGATCGCCGTGATGAAGGTGGCGATCAGGAGCGGGATGACGATCGACTGGCGCCCGGCGGCGGCCATGCGGCGGTCCGGGTTGGTGTGAATTGCATCCTCGAACTCGACATAGGCGTCCGAGACGCGCTTGGCGTTGGCGTCGAACTTGGCGTGGATTTCCTGGAGGCGCTTGGCGTCGCGCGCAACGCGCGGCGCTTCGGCCTTGAGCGTCACGAGCTGCGGCCTGACCGCGGCCATCTGCTCCTTCATCGACACGGCGACGGCGCGGGCGGCGCTGCGCTCGGCCTTGTGGGAGTTTTCGAGCCCCTTGTCGCGAATGGCCTTCACCGCGTCCTGCACCGGACGTTCGGCGAGGTCGTCGATGTTGACCGAGGAGAGGCGTTCAGCGGCCAGCTCAATCGTGGTGGCGCTCTTTTCGAGCTTGCCGATGATCGGGCCGGTTTCGCCGGGCAGCTTCTCCGCCTGGACGCGCACGCCATGGGACATCGCCATCAGGCGGTCCTGGTATTCTTCGGCGCGATACGAGGCGATGCGCTCGTTGACCTCCTCGCGGACCTTGCGGCCCTGGTCGAGCAGCCACACGCCCATCGAATGGATCGGACCGCGCAGCAGCCAGAGGATCGCGAGCGCGAGCACGACGGCGCCGATGATCGCAATCAGGAGCGGCGTTCCGTAGGGAATGCCGAGGAACGAGCCGTCAGCGGCGGATTGGCCAAGGACGGATTGTGCAGGATCGCCGCCCGCACCCGGAAATTCTGTTTCTTCCACGATCTTCCTGCAAGCTGAGTCAGTTTCGGCCCAATGCCCTAACCCAACAGCACCCAATATCGTTGTCATCACTGGATGCGGGCGACTATGAGGCGCCGCAAATTACATTATGGATAGGGACCAGCTGAGTCGCTTCGGACAAGCGCCGGCGCCTCCGCCATGGCGCGCCATGCAGAACAGGAAAGTGTCGTGAAGTCCGCGTACTAGCGGCGCGGGACGTGTGTGCGCAGGTGCGCGATCAGCCGCTGCATCGCGCGCTGCATGACCGGCAGGAATTGCCGCGTCGAATGTGCAGGCTCGAGATCGAGCCCGTGCTGCAGGCGGGATGGCGTGTTGCGGATGATGAAAGGCGCGCAGCTTGCGCGGGGGTCGTGGGGGTGCATCTCCGGGGTTGGAGGCGCTGCCGGGGGTGGCGCGCTCGCATCGCTGACCGGCTGCACGGGGCAGGCGATAGCGAAGACGGGCGGCGTCGGCCGGGGCGCGGGGATGAGCGCAAGCATCGCAACGACGAGCGCCAGCCAGGCCAGCCATAGCTGGCGCAACCGGTGGACCCGGGCGTTCCAATTAGCCTGTCGAAGTGCTTGCTGCATGGGGGCAGTATCGGCCCGCCCGGATGCGTGTTGGATAGATCCGACTGAGCGCGCGCCGCTATCCCGGGAAATGTCCGAGCGCAGGACGGTTGACATTGTTCGATACTACGGGAAAAACCGTAGTATGAATGATGACGCCGCCATCGCCAGCCTGTCTGCGATCGCCCACGCCACGCGGCTTGGCGCGTTCAGGCTTCTGGTCAAGGCGGGACCTGACGGCGTGCCGGCCGGGGAGATTGCGCGCACGCTGGGCGTTCCGCCGACAACCATGTCGACCCATCTGTCCATACTGACCAATGCGGGATTGATCGAACCGCGTCGGGAGTCGCGGACGGTTTATTACAGCCTGCGCACGCCGGAGGTGAGCGCCCTGTTCGATTTCCTGATGGAGGATTGTTGCCAGGGTCGTCCCGAGCTGTGCGGCGCCTTTGTTGGGGCCGGGGCATGCAATCCTCCGAAGCCCAAGCCGAAACGCAGGACGCCCGCAACTAGATGACCACCGAAACCAGACCAAACATGCCGCTCTTCGAGCGCTTCCTGACCGTGTGGGTCGGGCTGGCGATCGTCGTGGGCGTCGCGCTCGGGCAGGCGTTTCCGGACGGGTTCGCGATGATCGCTTCGGCGGAGGTCGCAAGCGTCAACCTGCCGGTCGCGGTGCTGATCTGGCTGATGATCATCCCGATGCTGATGAAGATCGACTTCCGCGCACTAGGCGGTGTGACGAAGCACTGGCGCGGCATCGGCGTGACGTTGTTCGTGAACTGGGCGGTCAAACCGTTCACGATGGCGCTGCTGGGCTGGGTCTTCATTGGCTGGCTGTTCCGCCCGCTGCTGCCAGGCGGCCAGATCGACAGCTATATTGCGGGGCTGATCCTGCTCGGCGCTGCGCCATGTACAGCGATGGTGTTTGTGTGGAGCAACCTGACCCGCGGCGAGCCGCATTTCACGCTGAGCCAGGTTGCGCTGAACGACGCTGTCATGGTGGTGGCGTTTGCGCCGATTGTTGGCCTGCTGCTCGGGATCTCGGCCATCGTCGTGCCGTGGAACACGCTGCTGATCTCGGTCGCGCTCTACATCATCGTGCCGGTGATCCTTTCGCAGATCGCGCGCGCGTGGCTGCTGAAGGGCGGCCCCGCACGGCTCGAACGGGCGCTTGCAGGCATTCAGCCTTTGTCGGTGATCGCGCTTCTGGCGACACTTATTCTGCTGTTTGCGTTTCAGGGTGAACAGATACTGACGCAGCCGCTGATCATCTTGCTGTTGGCCGCGCCGATCGCATTGCAGACCTACTTCATTTTCGGCCTCGGCTATCTTCTGAACCGCGTCACCGGAGAAGCCCACTGCATCGCCGGGCCCTCGGCGCTGATCGGGGCCAGCAATTTCTTCGAGCTGGCGGTTGCCGCAGCAATCAGCCTTTTCGGCCTGAATTCCGGCGCTGCGCTTGCGACCGTCGTCGGCGTGCTGATCGAAGTGCCGGTCATGCTCACGCTGGTGGCGATCGTGAACCGGTCGAAGACCTGGTATGAAGCCTCAGGATCGGTCCGTCGCCTCGCTGGTGAAGGCGAGCGCCAAGCGCCTCAGTAGCCGCTGTCGCGTAAGGGATCAGGCCCGCGTCTGGCCGGCGCCGCGGACCTGGTACTTGAAGATCGTGAGCTGTTCGGCGCCGACCGGGCCGCGGGCGTGGATGCGGCCGGTGGCGATGCCGATCTCGGCGCCCATGCCAAACTCGCCGCCGTCGGCGAACTGGGTCGAGGCGTTGTGCATGACGATGGCGCTGTCGACTTCGGCGAGGAAACGCTGCGCGGCGTCATCGTCCTCGGTGATGATCGATTCCGTGTGCTGCGAGCCGTACTTCGCGATGTGCGCCATCGCGCCGTCGAGATCGTCGACCACGGCGACGGACAGGATCGGCGCGAGATATTCGGTGGTCCAGTCTTCCTCTTTGGCGGGGATCATGGCGTGGATCTCGCGGGCGCGATCATCGCCGCGCAGCTCGCATCCCTTGGCTTCGAGCACGGCGGCGACCTTGGGCAGGAAGCGGGCGGCGATGGACTTGTCGACGAGGAGCGTTTCGGCCGAGCCGCAGATGCCGGTGCGGCGCAGCTTGGAGTTGACGACGAGCTCGATCGCTTTTTCTTCGTTGGCGCTTGAATGGACGTAGACGTGGCAGAGACCTTCGAGGTGTCCGATCACGGGCACGCGCGCTTCTTCCTGTACACGGCCGACGAGGCCTTTGCCGCCGCGCGGGACGACGACATCGACCATGCCCTCAAGCCCGGTGAGGATCATGCCGACGGCGGCGCGGTCGCGGGTAGGCACAAGCTGGATGCCGTCGGCGGGGAGGCCGGCGTCTTCAAGGCCCTGCCGCAGGCAGTCCGCGATGGCTTTGGATGAGTGGAGGCTTTCCGATCCGCCGCGCAGAATGGCGGCGTTGGCGGCGCGGATGCACAGGGCGCCGGCGTCGGCGGTAACGTTGGGGCGGCTCTCATAGATGATCGCGATGACGCCGAGGGGGCCGCGCACGCGCGAGATTTCGAGCCCGTTCGGCTGGGTCCACTTCGCGATGACGTCGCCGACGGGATCGGGCAGCGCCGCGACAGCTTCGAGGCCTTCGGCGACGCCTTCGATGCGCGCATCCGTCAGCTCCAGCCGGTCGAGCATGGCGTCCGACAGGCCTTTCTCGCGCCCGTACGCCATGTCCTTTTCATTGGCTTCGAGGATCGCGGCGCGGTTCGTCCGCAGACGTTCGGCCATCGCCTTGAGTGCCTTGGTGCGCGCGTCCGGGCCGGCCTTGGCGAGCTGGGCTGAGGCGGCGCGGGCGCGGCGGCCCATGACGAGCATCTCAGCCGCGAGGGCGGCGTCGGATGAGGAGAGGGGAGCGGCGAGGGTCATGACAGGGTGGTCCGGATGTTAGCACGGTAGACGAATAACGCACGAGGCGAGGGCGAGGCCTCACGGTTCGGCGAGCACCAGGTCGTCGCGGTGGATGAGGGCCGGGCGACCGCGAAAGCCGAGGATGGATTCGATGTCGGCGGATTTTGCGCCGATGAGGCGGACGGCGTCCTCGGCAGAATAAGAGCAGATGCCGCGCGCGATGATGGCGCCCGTGTCATCGACAACGGCGACGGCGTCGCCGCGATCGAACCGGCCCGAGACCTTGCGCACGCCCGCAGGCAGCAGCGACTTGCCTGCCTTGAGGGCCTTTGCGGCGCCGTCGTCGATCGTGATCTCACCGGCGGGATTGAGCGCGCCCGCCAGCCACTGGCGTCGTGCGGTTTCGGGCGTGACGTCCGGCAGGAACCAGCTGGCGCGGGCGCCGCTGGCGAGCGCATCGAGCGGGCCGCCCTTGCTGGTGGTGTTGGCGCCGAGGGTGATGGCGGTGGCGCAGCCCGCCGTCATGGCGATGCGCGCGGCTTCGAGCTTGGTCGACATGCCGCCGGAGCCTGTGCCGGTCGCTTCGTTTGCGCCGCCGGCCATGGCGAGGTGCTCGGACGTGATGCGCCGGATTTCCGGGATGTGCCTGGCGTTGCGGTCATGCGCGGGGTTGGCGTCGTAGAGGCCGTCGACATCGGACAGGAGGACCAGCACATCGGCGCCGATCATCTGGGCGACACGGGCGGCGAGCCGGTCATTGTCGCCATAGCGCAGTTCGGCGGTGGCGACGGTGTCGTTCTCGTTGACGATCGGGATGGCGCCGCGCTCGATCAGCGTTTCCAGCGTGGCGCGGGCGTTGAGCCAGCGGCGGCGGTGTTCGGTGTCGTCGAAGGTGACGAGCGCCTGAGCGACGGGGAGGCCATGGAGGGCGAGCGCATCCTCCCACGCGCGCATCAGTCGGGGCTGTCCGGCGGCGGCGGCGGCCTGCTTTTCCTCGAGCCTCAGCTTGCCCGCCTTGAGGCCGAGCGCGCGGCGGCCGAGCGCCACGGCGCCGGAGGTGACGATCACCACCGACTTCTTGTCTGCGTGGAGTTGGGCCGCATCCTGCGCAATGCGGCGCAGGCGTTCGGCATGGGCTGCGCCATTGGCCGGATCGATCAGGAGCGATGATCCGACCTTGATGACGATGCGGCGGGCGGAATTGAGGGGCGTGGTCATTGTGCTGAAGGCTTCCGGCCCGTGCGCTGCGCGGGGTCGGGGCGGCCCGACCACACGATGTCGAGACCATCGACATGCACCCAGCCAGGCGCGTTGTCGGTGTAGGACATGTATTGCGGCGCCATGGCGTCGGGGTTGTCGAGCGTGCCGGGCTTGATGTGGAGGACATCCGCAGCGGAGGCAGGGGCATGGAAGATGCGCGTGCCGCAGGTCGGGCAGAAGCAGCAATCGACGCTGGCGCCGCTGTCGCCGGGGCGCGACCACGTCTTGAGCTCGCCTGTGAGGTCAAGGTCGTCGCGGCGCACGCGCAGGCTCATGCCGAAGGCCGAGCCCGACTGCTTGCGACAGCGCAGGCGCAGATCGAGAGGAAGACGGGCTCCGCGGTGATGCGATACCGCACGGCGCCGCACTGGCAGCCGCCTTCGAGGGGGAGGGCGGTCATGGCGTCCAGCCCTCTTCGGTGGGGGCGGGTTCTTCGGCTTCGACTTCGCCGCGGTCGATCTGGATCACCTTGAACAGGGCGGCGGTGACCTGCGGTACGCCCTTGCCGGTGGCGCCGGAGACGTGGAGCGGTTTGGAGCCGCAGGCCTTGGCGAGGAGGGCGGATTTTTCGGCGATCTCGTCATCCGACAGCGCGTCGATCTTGTTGAGCGCAACGATCTCGGGCTTCTCGGCCAGCGCCTCGTCATAGGCGGCGAGCTCCTCGCGGATGATGCGGTAGGCTTGCCCGGGATCGTCCTGCGTGGCGTCGACGAGGTGGAGCAGGACCGCGCAGCGTTCGACATGGCCGAGGAAGCGGGTGCCGATGCCGGCGCCTTCCGAGGCTCCCTCGATCAGGCCGGGGATGTCGGCCAGCACGAACGACGAACCGACGCCCAGCGAGACGACGCCAAGGTTCGGATGGAGGGTGGTGAAGGGGTAATCCGCAATCTTCGGCTTGGCGGCGGAGACGGCGGCGAGGAAGGTGGACTTGCCGGCGTTGGGCATGCCGACGAGGCCGGCGTCGGCGATCAGCTTGAGGCGCAGCCAGATCCAGCGCTCCTCGGCGTCGGTGCCGGGGTTGAAGCGGCGGGGCGCCTGGTTGACCGAAGACTTGAAGCGCGCATTGCCCCAGCCGCCCGATCCGCCCTTGGCGAGGAGCACGCGCTCGCCGACCTCGTCGAGATCGGCGATCAGCGTCTCCCCGGTCATCCTCGAAGATCTGGGTGCCGACCGGCACCTTGATGATCGTGTCCGCAGCGCGCGCGCCGGTGCGGTTCTTGCCCATGCCGTGATGGCCGCGCTCCGCCTTGAAGTGTTGCGAGTAGCGGAAGTCGATCAGCGTGTTGAGGTTGTCGACCGCCTCGGCATAGACGTCGCCGCCATCCCCGCCATCGCCGCCGTCGGGCCCGCCATAGGGCACGAACTTCTCCCGACGGAAGGAGACGCATCCGTCTCCTCCCGCGCCGGAGCGCACGTAGATCTTGCACTGGTCGAGAAACTTCATGAGGCAAGACTTCGCTGCGCGTGGATATGCGGATCGTGGGGATCGACATTATCGATTTGCGTGCCTTCCGGCCACACATAGCGGACGCATTCTGTCGAACGCTGGCGGGCGAGCCCCCAGGCGTGCGCCGTCCCGGTGCGGGAAAAGCCCAGCTTCTCCAGAACCCGGCCGGATGCTGGATTGTCGATATAGTGCCCGGCGGTGAAGACCTCGGCATTCAGCTCGCGCCGGGCCCAGTCCATCAGCGCCGTGACGGCCTCGGAGACATAGCCTTCGCCCCAATAGGGCTTGCCGATCCAGTAGCCGAGCTCCCACGCCGCCAACCCCGAAAGATCGCGCCGCTTCAGCCCGCACGAGCCGATCAGGCCGGCGCTGTGCGTGGTGATGGCGAAGGGAAAGGTCTCGCCCTTGGCGCGTGCGGCCGACTGCATCAGGATCCAGCCTTCGGCCGCGATCGGAAGATAGGGGTGGGGGACGGTGGCGGTCATCTTCGCCACTTCATAATCGCCGGGAAATAGGCGAGGCGGCTGGCGTCCTCGGCACAAACGGCCGCAGGCTCAGCCTCGGCGTCTCGATCGTATCACTCATGTTCGTCCCTCTTACCGACCCTTCGCGGCGCGCTGATCTGGGAACAGGGAGGGAATGAAAAGGGAGGCGGTCCGCCTCCCCTGTTCAAATCTCAGGTTCGGACCGCTTCCTGGGGGAGGCGATCCGGATGTCGTGTATCCGTTCGCCTATTCGGCTGCCTTGGTTGCCGGGACGACGTCGACGAAGGTGCGGTTGAGTTTACCGCCGCGGAAGGAAACCTTCCCGTCAATCTTCGCGAAGAGCGTGTGGTCGCGGCCCATGCCGACGTCCCTGCCGGCGTAGTACTTGGTGCCGCGCTGGCGCACGATGATGTTGCCGGCGACAACCTGTTCGCCGCCGAATTTCTTCACGCCGAGGAACTTCGGGTTTGAATCGCGACCGTTGCGCGATGAACCGCCTGATTTCTTGTGGGCCATGAGGTCCGCTCCGTCGTCCTTTCTGTGGCCGGTAAGGCCAGGTTCGTTTCCAGGCTGTTTAGGCCAGGTCTTTGGCTTCCTTGACCAGCTGGTCGTAGGGCACGCGGCCCTTGAAGATCTCGCCGTCGAGCTCGTCGAACTTCTCCTGCGAGAGGCCGGCGAGTTCGGCATAGGTGTTGAAGCCGGCTTCGTTGAGCTTGGTCGCGCCCACCTTGCCGATGCCGGTCAGCTTCGTCAGGTCGTCGCCGCCAGCAGCTTTGGCCGCGGGCTTTTCAGCCTTGGCTTCGGCCTTGGGCGCATCGGCCTTCTTCTCAGCCTTGGGCGCATCGGCGGTCTTGGCTTCGGCTTTCGGGGCGTCAGCCTTCTTGGCTTTCTTCGCCGCAGATTTCGCTTCGCCGGTCGCCTTTCCCAGCTTCGACGCGATCTCGGTGATGCGGATCACGGTTTCCTGCTGACGATGGCCTTTCTTGCGCATGTAGGTGTTGCGCTGGCGCGTCTTGTAGATGGTGATCTTGGCGCCCTTGCGCTGTTCGAGCACTTCGCAGGCGACCTGTGCGCCGCCGACCAGCGGCGCGCCCATTTCGACCGACGAGCCGTCGCCGACCATCAGGACATCGCCGAACACGTGGGTGGCACCAGCCTCGACCGGCAGCTTCTCGACGACGAGGATATCGTCCGGAGCGACCCGGTATTGTTTTCCGCCCGTCTTGATGACCGCGAACATGGCTTCGTCTCTTTATATATGCGCAACAGCCAGTAAGGCGGCGGCGGTTGAATTCTCAAGGTCGGCGCCATGGTCCCGGGGCCCGGAAATGGGCCTGAATCAGGTCGGATGCGCCAGAAACTCGCACCGCCCGAGAGGCTCTCACGGGCGGGGAGCGGGCATATAGACGGGATGAGGCCGGATTGTCAAACCTCGCGGCGGGTTTTTGGAGCGGTTAACGCGGGGGTCCGGGATGAAAACCGGGCTTCGGGGCCTGGAGGTATAACTTGCCCCCAGGCCGGTCTGGCAGAGGTGATCAGGACCGGGCGAACCGACCTGGCGGGACCGCTCCCGCGCCCTTAATCCGAAGCCCGTAATCCGGAGCTCGTAATCCGAAACCCTTAATCTGCGCGGCGGTCGGCATGGTTCAGTCATCAGCCCACGCGCTGTCGCGGAAGGCGCCGTGATCCAGAAGCGCCGCTGCGACGGGTCGCCCAAGCTTGCACAACCGGCAGCCCTGTTATAGAGCCCGCTTCCTGCGGAGAGGTGGCAGAGTGGTCGAATGTACCGCACTCGAAATGCGGCGTAGGCGCAAGTCTACCGTGGGTTCGAATCCCACCCTCTCCGCCAGATGGCCCTACAGCAGCCTAAATTACTGTTTCTATTGATTGTTTCTGCGAGCGCAATTCCTATTGTGTGACGCATTGTGTGACAGCACCGCGCTAGTCGCAACTGGGAAAATCTGCGCGCGATGTATCTCCGTGAACAAAATAGCGGCCCATCTGACTGAGATGTGAGGATGCATCGAACTCGACACAAACCCGGCTGGTTGGCGGACCTGATCGACACGCGCTGGTGGGCCATAGCCGCCGGAAAGAATCGTATCTGGTCGACTCGGTCTGGTGTCCGTACAGTTTGGCTTGGCCGAGTGTCTGGTCGCGGAGGGGACGGTGTTCAGCATTGAAATCGCAATCGCGGTAGTAGTCCTTGGACTCGTCCTAGGCTGGATACTGCCCCGAGTGCTGCTGGTTCTACTCGGGGGCGCGATCGTCACTGGTGTCATCGCGGCAGCGGCCGACGAGTACTCATTAAAATGGGCGGCTATTACAGCGATCGAACTCGTGCTTGGCCTCGCGCTTGGTTGGAAGCTGGCGAGTTGGATCGGGCCCAAGCGGAAGATCAGTTCGAAGACTGAAACTACTCCATAGCGATCGACTCTCTCACCCTCTCCGCCAGCGGTGAGGGCATTCCATTATTGCTCCAAAAATCAGAGACTCAAGGCGAGCCTGGGAGGCCGTGTAGGACGTTGCTCTTGCGAATGTAGGACGACAATCAGGCGTTACTCAGCGAAAACCGCCGAGAGCCATCTACCCCCACCATAACCCGTCCGGCAGGGACGGTTCTGGATCGAGCAAGGAGCCGATTCGGGTGGATCTTTCCGGCCAGGCTGCATAGAGTCTGAGATGGGATTCGTACAACGGAGGCAGCTTTGGCGTCTAACCGGAAGCTTCGCGCGATAGACTTGTATTCGGGTGTTGGTGGCTGGTCCCTCGGATTACGGTTGGCCGGCATACAAGTAGTAGCCTCTTATGACATCTGGGGTGCCGCCAACGAAACCAACTTCAAGAACAATCGACATCAAGCGCAGACGATCGACATTCGCCGTTTGGATGCGGCCGATCTGCCAGCTGCAATTGATCTAGTGGTAGGAAGTCCCCCATGCACGGAGTTCTCCTACTCCAATCGCGGTGGATCAGGCGACTTGGACGACGGCCTAAAGGATATCGCTAAGTTTCTCTCAGTCGTTGACCACATAAAGCCAAAAGCTTGGGTGATGGAAAACGTACCCCGAGTGGCAGAAATTATTGACCGCGAGTTGCGTGAAGGTCGGCTCCGATTACGCGCATTTGGGTACTCAAATGCGTATTTACGACATGGAGCAGTTCGGACTGCCACAACGCCGCCGTAGATGTTTAGCGGGAACATCAATTTTGATTTGCTGGAAAGCTACCGTAGTCATCAGACGGCTAAGACACTGGGTGATGTCGTCGGTGCGTTGTCCAAAAATCCGATTATCGACCCTAACTATGGTATCACACTCAAGAGCAGTGAGGTGTCCGACCATGAGATTGAACCCTACCTGAGTGATGAGGAGGTTAGGATCAACCGTGCCTCAAAGATGCTCCACCCCGTCTACAACGCCATGTCGTTCCCGGACCGGCTAGATCGAAGCGTTAGGACTATCACCGCGACCTGCACGAGGGTGTCGCGAGAAAGCATAGTAATTCGAGGCTCAATCAACAGCAAGAAATTACGACGTTTGACACTTCGAGAGCGTGCGACGCTCCAAGGTTTCCCCATAACCTATCAATTCTATGGTTCGACCTATTCTCAAAAACAAAAGATGATCGGCAACGCCATGCCGCCGGTCTTCACCTACTTGATCGGCAATGCGATCAGAGGCACCTCTGTCGCGCGGCTTAAGCCGATTGCTCATCGCGCCGCGCAAATTAAATCACCGTCGGACTCTTCGCAGCAAACGCCTCCCGCCGCAGCAAAGAAGCTGTACCCAGCGGATCGTACCTTTCGGTTTGCTATCCCAAGCTTGCGGTTGAAGAGCGGGGTCAGATTTGAGCTCTCGAACCTGGGTAGCACTGACCGCTCGTGGAGTGTGCAATTCTATTATGGTACATCCAAGGACATTCGATCGATCCTGCTGGATCAACATCTGTACAAGCGCTTGATGAAGTCGCTGCCTACCGAGTTGCGGTCAGCAGTTACAACGCATTTGGGGGTTGCTGTCGACTTCCTAGCCGAAGCAGACTTGAAAAATCTACAAGGTCTGTGGAGCCACCGCCGTCCCGGTGGTACCAGACCCTTCGCTCTTCTCGACATGCTGGATTCGGTCGCACGTGAGTTGAGGCAACTGACATCACAAGAGATTCCGGTTGTTGAGGATGTCTTGCGTGAGATTTTGGGTAGTGGGGTCGCAGTTGGTCGCCAAAAGCTGGAGAGAAACGCGCCGCTTGTCTTGTCGGGGTTGGTTCTGGGTGCCGCCGTAAACGACAAACTCAGTCGGTCGACAGGTGCTCCGGAGTCGATCAGCAGAAAACGAGCTTAGCTACCTCAAAGATGGTCACACGGGTACGCATTCATAGCTGGATGGTTTCAGTTCCCATGCCGGTTCTTCGGTTTGGAAAAGTGCTGCGAAAGGTCCTGGGATTTTTTCTGGCTCATATTGAGAGTCAGAGAGTTTAGAAGACTCGATGATGTAGAGGCAGTATTCTTCGCCGAGCTCCTCTGCTGTCAGAATTTCGTTGGCGGACCAGAAGAAGCGTCGCTGTCCAACATACGATTTCACCTCAATGAATAGGTCGTGCACCAGAGCGGAGTGGGAGGAAAAAGACGCAATGTCGTATCCTGCTCCCACATCATCCACGGAGACTCGACGAATTTGTCCATGCAGCGGATGATCTTGGAGTCGACGACGCTCATATTCGAGCACCCACTCTTCTGCGGCCACTCCACGAGCCTCCATCTCAAGTAATTTTTGCTTGAGTTCGATGGCACTTTGAACGCGCCGCGCCTTACGATTGAAATCGCGAACGCCCTTGAGAAACAACGCTTTGAAGTCATCGTGCACTTGCCAATAGCGCGCATGAACATCCTTACGAAAACCTATCCCAAACTCGATCACCCAGAGGCCGAGGCCGTTCAAACTTGCTGGCAGGAGTTTGGAGTCTAGCCAGATGCTGCCATCATCCTTGGCCTGCAGACATTTGCGGATGTTTGCTTCCGTAAGCGCTTCGGCGACGCGAGTTGCTGTGGAAACACACAAGCGAGCGCGGATGTCCTCAATGTCAAATACACCCGTGATTGAGAGGTGATCGTCGATTGAGGTGATGAACCCGAAAGCAACAAGCTGTTGAACAGTATTTACGATGCGGGATACCGAGCTCGGTCGCAGAGCGTGCACATTCTGGACGAACCGAGCACGCTCCATCGGCTCGCTCGCTTCACCGAGAACTCTGAGCACCTGTAACGTCTGAATTTCTGAGAGGAGACCGTCACTCGGTCTTGCGATGTTCATAGGCATCGAGAATTGCTCGAATGTCTTGGAGGTTTTCTCCGTCAAATTTGGACGTGAGTAGGGGGATGTCGTTGGCGTCGACGAGTTTGGCCAGCCGATCTTCTTTCAACGCGAGCCGACTATCGATGTCGATGTCGACGGTGCCGGGGCTCTGCAGGTAGTAGTAGGTGACCGGATCGCCGCCGGCGGGATTATATCGATGAATTCGGTCTTTTGACTGAATGAATCTTCCGGCGTTGAAATCTCGATCAAAGTACACCGCAGATTGGCAGGCCTTGTGTAACGATATCGATTCGCCAACGGCCTGTGGATTCGCGATCAGAATACCGTGCGTCGTGACACGATGGAACTCGTCGATGATCTGCTCCCGAGTACCCCAATCCTGATTGTCGTCGTCTTCTATACCCTGACTCGAAACCGGCGTCGCTCCGGACAGGACTTCGACGAACGGCGCTAACTCACCGAGAGATTTCTTCAGTAAATCCAAGTTTCCAAGGAAGTATGACCAAACGAGGATTTTCCCCTGTGTGTCCAAGACCTCCTTTACGATACTCTTGCACGCCACCATGCGTTCGAGATCTAGTTCGGCGTTGAAGCCGCTGATGAGGTCCGCGATCTCGAGTTCCGCTACGGAGAAGCTACCTGTGTCGCCATCATCGAAGAGTCTGTCATCTTCAATAGGACGTAGCAGAAGCTCGGGGTTACAGCATGCCTGTCTGAGACGAATTAATCGTGCACGGACTCTAACCGTGCTTGGAGACCCATTCAAAACTTGGCGCAGTGCTGGGATGATTTGTCTCTCTAAGCCTCTGTATATCCGCTCCTGAGTGGGACCCATTTCAACCGGTACGCGGACTTGTGAAGCCGGAGGTAAATGCAAATCTGATTTTCTGATGCGCGTGAAGAATGGCCGAATGCGTTCCTGGAGCTGCGGTATGGCTTGCGACAGTGAACCGTCAGTCATCGAACGCAGAGATGGATTCGAAAACCCAATCACATTTCGCGCAGGGTAAATAAAGCGAAACAGATTCGAGAGATCTTCATAGCCGTTTGGTGCTGGTGTGCCGGTGAGGACTACTCGTGCAGCGGCGAGTGGCGCCAGTCTGAGCGTCGAAGCTGCTCGAATTCCGTCCTCCCCTTTGATGTAGTGCGCTTCGTCTAGGACGATCATCGTCCGCTGAGAAGCCATCCCTAGAAAGGTACGGAAATCTTCTTCCGAGTTTGCGAGGGTGGAATACGAAGTCAGCGTAAGCTCCGTAGTCCGAGAATCCGGGTGAATTCCGGTTAGATACGCTTTGCGCTCAGCCGACGGGACTATTCCAGACAACCGCTTTGATTTCGCGTGGTTGCCAAAGATTGCTGCATACTCGTCCTCCCATGCCTTAAATGATGAGAGCGGTCCGACGATGAGCAGTCGCGAGACACGCTTGTCGTCATCAGCTTTCAGGCTGCGGAGATATGCGTAGCAGGCGTAAACGATTGACGTCTTGCCCGCTCCGGGAACGGAGAAGTTGCAGGAATGCTGCGCGAACGCCATATGGAAAGCTGACAGTAGCTGCTTCCTGTAAAATTTTCTGTTGTGACAGAGGCGCTCAACTTTGCTTACGAAGTCAGAGAACGCTTCCACGTCAACGTCGCCATTCCAAATTCTGTCGGCCTCTTGGGAGAACCGCAGAAATTCGAGTCGCTCACGTTCAACATCAGAAAGCAGGACGGAAGCGTGCGCTCCGGCAGAAGCGCTCGCGCCGAGTTGGGAAAGCAACTTCACCAACGTGTTGTAGCGGCTGGACAACTCCCCCGGAGGCGTGGCTACGACGACGGTGCCGTCAGGATCTGTCGACGCGGAAAACTGCCTTAGGAAGGTAGCTAGTACCGGGTGACGTCGCTGAGAATTGGAGAGGCCTTTGAGCGCCAACTGCTCGTCCGCAGGATCATATTCGAGTACAACGTCACCCAAGCGTTTCGATCCTAATTGAGGCTACTCTTCTCAAAAAGTTTCTTCATCTCGTAACTGAGCCGATTGATTTCTATGGCCAGTTCGCGGTTTTCATTCGAAATCAACGCGGGATTATCGAGACTGATCCGCTCCAAGAGATCCTTCGCGCGGCGTAGGTACTCATTCGGCTGCAATTCCTCCGTAGCTAGCTTGAGTCGGTACTGAGCCTGTCCGAAGGTCTGCTTCATGTCGTTTCCGACAGCAGACTTCCACACCTCATCTCTGGCTTTGGCGGCGACTTCCTTCGAAGGGTAGTCGGGATTGGCCTGCATGTACTCTTCGAGCGAACCCATGCTGTCAGTTTTTGGGAGGACTTTCTCGGCGTAGTCTTCGCGAAATTTATCCCAGTTTTCTTTGTTGGCGAAGAAGTTCTTTCCCTTCCCGCCGTGAGAAATGTCGCGGTAGCTCTTCTTGGTGGCGTCGAAAAAATCATCCCCGCGGATATAGTCAAAATGTATCGCGCGAAGCCATGCTAGGTCCGTTTCATCGAACGACCAATCAATGTTGTTGGCCGAACCGCGTTGCAACCGGTTGAGGTCTGCATACAGATCAACGAACATACCCTCTTTCGTCCCTAGTAGCGTGTAGAGACGAGGACATTGAATGTGCTCAAGGTAGTCGTCCATCAAATCCATTATACCCAAAAGCCGTTTTGTATTTCCCTTTCCCTCGTCCATCAGCTCATCGACTTCCTCTGGGGAGATATTGAGGTCCCGGCAGAGCCGCCGTGCATGTAGGTATTTTTGGAGGGGTCCGTACTCGACCTTGGAGTCTTCGCCGAGTTGGTATTGCGTTTCGAGACGCACGATCTCAGCTTGGTTGTCGGCGTAGGCATCTGGAAGGATGATGCCGTCGAAATACTGCTTCTGCTTGGTTTGTCTTTCGAGGCGGCGCAGCAGCATGGCGCGACGATTACCGTCAATGACGACACCGTCGAGGCTTACTATCCCAGGTCTTTGTTGGCCTTTGCGCTCTAGGTCGCTCAGCGTGTGCTTGTTCCGCTGGAGGTTGGAATTCCACAGCAGGTCGTCGATTTTTTGGTGAAGCGCCTCATCATAAAGATCAGGCGAGATCGCGTTCTCCTGTTCCCAGGTGAGCATCTCCGCTTCAAGACGGCCGTTGTGTCGATTGTAGATCAGATAGTCGAGATCGATGCGGTAGACCTGCAGTAGTTGAGTCTGTCCCTTGTAGAACAGCTTCTGCGTCTGCTCGCCTGCAGATTGCCTTAATGCGCTGAGCTTCGACTTTCGCGTTTCAGTGCTTAGGATCAAAGTTCCCCCCAAGGGTGTTGATGGTAACCAAACCGCAGTTCCGAAGCGATGGACTTGGTTACCCTAGAGACCGGCAGGACAATCGTACTCCCAACACGGGGAAGCTCAAAATCCATCAATTGTAAGCGATGGCCATATTCTATGTACTTGCTGCATTGGGTTCGCGATGGAGCTGGCCATGCTGAGACCGCTCCAGAAAATGAGTTTGATGGGCGAATGTTCGTAGCGGTCTTCATTGCGATTGGGCCTGTTCGAAAAGGTTAGGAACAGTCTTCGGACTTTCCAGAACCAAGTGGCTTCTTTGCATTACGCGGCTTGCTGAAAATCGACATGTTCAAAGTCTGCACCTCTGGTCCGTTAGTCGCGTCATGCGGCGGCTCGTAGCGCTGGAACTTGCCGGACCAGAGATGAGATATCGAGTCCATCAACCAGCGCTACACGGTTGCTGATTGCCAGTTCCTCTGCCGGCGTCGAAAAGCCGTGACGGGAAAACACGACCGCAATAGTCGCGCCATAGTGGTCCCTAGCAGCGCTAATCTCCTGGACCGCGCGTACGCCAGCCGGTTTGTTCAGGTTCTTGCACTGCGCCACGCACCGCAGTTCTTGAAGGCTGAATACGATGTCGGCACCAAAGTCCGCTCCGGGCACAGTTAGGTTCACATCGGTCGAAAGAGCCTTGAGTGCTTCTAGGCAGGCTATTTCGTACGCTTGTCCTTTCGCAAAGCTGGAAGGATCAGTAGGTGCCAGCTCGGCGATCTCGAGTTGAGCGAAGCTCACGCACCACACAACTTCATGGCTCACGTAATCCCAGGAGCCGATCCCCTCTGATTTCATCAATCTGAGCATCGACCTCTGGACCTTCCTGAGGTCTGGCTTGCCGTAGGAATCGCGTTTGACATCTCGAGTGAAGACGGCTCGCGCTCTGTCGCTGATTAGGCTGTAGTCATTAAACGTCGATACGAAACTCCTCATGATCCCCTCTGCGGAAACCAATTTGCCGTATTCTTCGGTAAGGTAGCGGTCTTTCAGAAGATCGATCCGCTGGCGCGCTGTTGTCTCGGCTGGCTGCTTTCGCAGGTATTTGAAGCCGCTCTGGCTGAGTTTCTTGCGAAGGCGTTCCTCTAGACGAAGCTTCTTGTCGTAGTCGTCCATAGCCATGTTCGGACCCCGCATGCGAACAGAGAGATGCTTCAGCTTTCACCAGAGAAAGTGAATGCGGTTAACGATTGATGGACTCTTTTGAGGTCGGCCACTTGTCTCAAAAACCACCGTTTTCGAGGCTGTGGCGTAAAGGCCATATCTCCCTGTTTTTCCTATCATAAGTTGTCTCATAAATTGTCTCGAAACTGGTTTGGTGGCATAAGTGCTCAGGGACCATTTTTGAGACAGGACAGCCATGAGAGTAGGTTACGGGCGAGTATCGACAAAGGAGCAGGACACCGCCTTGCAGACGCGTGCGTTGGGCGAAGCAGGGTGTGAACGCATCTTCACGGAAACCGCGTCAGGGGCGCAGAGGGAACGTCCAGAGCTTGCTAGCGCGCTCCAGTTCTTGCGCCCCGGCGATACGTTGGTTGTTTGGAAACTGGACCGGCTTGCGAGATCGATGCGTCAGCTCATCGAGACAGTGGAGCAGCTCTCCGAAAGTAATGTCGGTTTCATCTCACTGACTGAGGCTATCGACACCAACACGCCGGGCGGACGCTTGGTGTTTCATATCTTCGGCGCTCTCGCAGAGTTTGAACGCGAGCTCATTCGGGAACGCACGAAAGCTGGGCTGAAAGCAGCCCGAGAGCGCGGCGTTGCTGTCGGTCGACCGAAAGCACTGGTTGGAGACCAGTTGAAGCTTGCTAGAAGTCTGAAGGCTGCGGGCGCTCACTCGGGGGCTGAAATTGCGCAAATATTGGGTATCAGCCGCGCGACCCTGTATCGTTCACTGCAAGTATAAGGCTTTCGTGGCGTATTCACCGGGAAAAATGAGCGACCCCCATTCAGGGCTTGTGGGCTACCCTAAGACCCTTTCCATAATATTTTGGGAACGGGCGATTCAGTCTCGGTATTGATCGTCGCCATTTTTCTTGTTCAGACATAGTGCCCATGCCTCTCGCTCCCCCCAAGTCCTCCAACTATCGGCGGACATGCACGTCACTTGCCGGGCTCTCCAGACGCTCCAAATAGTCCGCCACCACCTTCCAAAATGCGCCGCCACACAATTTGGAAGCTTCGCCATTCGTTATTAGACGAACCCACGGGTTCTTCGAAGAGATCTGGCTTGAAAACATTGGCATGAGATCAAGGTTGGAAACGCTGCCGGTGCAATAAATAGTAATTTCGACGCGGACGCTCCGTATAGCGACTAGCCGCAACTCCGCTTGATATTCGCAATCTGTGCACATTCCGCTTGTTGATGACCGAACATCTGGGTCAGCGAATTCTTGTTCGCGCTATATGGCAGACTAGAAAGTCGCCCACCAAAAAATGACTTGGATGAGTGTCCGCGCGACTCAGTGCGCCAGTGATCGCTCGATCTGCGTTTCGCGTTTCCAGCGCAACAGTGTCGCTGCCGCAGCAGGAAAGACCGGTCTTCCCATTTTTTGGTGCGGCGCTTACAGATCTCCTGAAAAAATCTGGACGATGGCCAAGGCCGGCACGCTCTGGGAACCCTTATACTGCTCAGATAGCGGAAATTCGGGGGTTCTCGGCAAGGTGAGTGCAACCCAGCGAATTCCACTGGTTGTTTCGTCCGGGCACTGTCCAAGATACGTGGGGTAAATCCGTAACACGTGGGGTGTCACACATTGTCTGTCACACATGCGCAGATACGAAGATGCATGTTGAGCGCCCGCATGAGTTCCGCCGCGATGATCATGTATTAAGTCCGCGATTTGGGAGGGGACAGCATGAGTCACTACCGTCAGCTAGTTGGCTATCCCACTAGATGCTCGGTAGAAATGTTCGAACCGGTGGTTGCCCTGGCAGCGTTCACGCCGGCCCACTTTCGTCCTATGGTAGGTTGAGCGCCGCTGGCAAATGATTCAATTAAGTCCGGTTTGGGGGGAGCGCATCGGCATGAGCAAGTTGATCGGACTAATTGTTTCATTTGTTCTGTTTAGCGCAGGTTGGACGGGGATAATCGATGCATTCTTCGAGTGGCGCGATGCCGTAAATCCAATGATAAATCTCTACCTATGCGGAAGAGATAGCGTCTTGAGGCTGATTCCATTTTCCGTCCCGGATGGATTAGTCGAATACCTCCTTATTTGCACAGGAGCACAAAATAGGTACCGTTCTATTTAATCGAGAAGTTGGGAACGTTGATCACAACGAGAACATATTGGCTCGTGTTATAATATTTCTTTTGCTTCCGTTTCTGATCTATTTTGCGGCTGCGGTAGCGGTTCTTGTATTGTTCTATGAACGGTCGTTTGCCGCTCGAATGCTCGTTTATGTAAAAAACCTCCTTTACGCCTTCCTCCCGCCGATTTTTTTTGATGTTTTTAGTAGTGGGCCTGAGAAGCTAGTAGATCGACGCTTCAATTTTTCAGACGTCTTCTTCTGCAGCAAACGAGCTAATCGGGATGATTGTCAGGACGCTCTCAAAATCGATTTGTAGTGTGCCTGAAACTCGCCATAGAGCTTTCTCGCTCTGGATTTTACTGAACGCGTTGCGGCAATAGTCTTGCCGTCTAGTAGCTCGGCGGTGATGAGGGAATGCTTTTGAGCGTACGCGGCCCATCCACCTTGGGGACCAGCTTCAGAGACTTTTACAAAGGAAGGTTCCTTGTCGCCCGCCAATACATGCAGCGCTTCGACCGTTGCCTCTCTGGCCTCTGCGCCGCCGCCGAAGGCAATCCCACCGTGAAGGTGGGGATCGATCCCCACACCACTCTCCAATGCAAACCAGAAGCTCGGCGCTTCAAGTCCAAGGCGCCGTCTCAACAATTTCGAAAGTCGGCTTTGGAGGTGCGAGGCTAGCCCTATCCTGGCATTCCTTGCGGCCGCTTCGACAGCTGGGGTCAGCATAACCGTGAAGGCCCTAGCGTGTGCTGGTTCTAAGGACCAAGCGTAGAATGCCGACTTCAACAATGGGGTGGTTTTGTCCCAACCGTAGACCCTAACTTCGTTGCCAAGGCGTTTGGCGCGATCAAGTTTGGAGATGCACTTCAGGCGCCGGTTTATTCGAGATACTTCTTTCAGGTTGTCCGAATCTATCGCTCGCTGCAGGCTTTCAATGAGATCATCCTTGCACCTCAGGATACTCTTCAATTTCGGTCTGGCGACGAGACTTTGTTCGTAGAGAAAGTTTTCAGCTAGTCGCTTCACTAGCAAACTGCTCGATGTCGACAGGCAGTCGGGCTCGATATTCCGCAGTATTTCAAGTGTCTGCCTGTCTCGCTTAAATGACGGCCAAGGGGGCGGCGTCGGAGAACTTGCAGCGCCATCCTCATACTTTTTGCGCTGCTCTGAAGATCGATCATCACTGTCAAACTCTTCGAGCGCCATCCGTCGCCGCTCTAGCGAAAGTTCCCGCGAGCGAGTCAGCCGTTTGTTGTGGCGGCGGATTACTTTGGCAGCTGCCGGACTAATCAACATGGCTCACCCACATTATTTCACTGATCGGAGGTGGCTAAGGTCGAGAAACGAAAATCCAATCTGAGAGCAGTATGGCCGATGGTAGTCAGCTAGGTCAGGCTTCCTGTAATGCCTTCTCATGCCTTCAAGAGCATGTCCCATGATCCGATGCCGCCAGTCGTCAGGGAACTGCACACGTGACATCTCTGTCTCTAGAGTGTGGCGGAAGCAGTGAAACACCGGCCGGTCGCCGTCCAACAATTCTTGGCGCAGGACTTTGTTGTTGAAGTTGTTCTGGCACGGAGCGCAAGAGTATGGTTTTCCCGCTGGCTTCCTCCAATCGGGGAACAGGCGCGTCTCTCGCTTATTTCGTAGGTCCCGAACGTAGTCGCTGAAACCAATTTCAGCGAGCCGTGGATGGATGGGTATTTCGCGGACCGCGCTCGCCGTTTTTGTGCCTCTCACTACGAAGTGCGGCAGTTGATGTTCAGTCGGCAAATGGATGTCGCTGAGTAGGAGTGATGCGATCTCATTGGCCCTCATGCCGGTAAATAGCGCAATCAACGGTGGCCAGAAGTATCGATCACGTATGATCATGCTGCCGGGTGTGTTGCGTGCTATTTCGTCCTTGCAGCCTGTCCAAATAGGGTGACTGAAAATGGCGCTCAGCTCGTGCTCCCTAAAGGGACGTCGAGACGAGCTCAGTTCGTGCGCGCCATCGATTCGAATGCCTTGGAAGGGGTTGTGGCTGGTGAGTTCTTTTCTGAACGACTCAGCAACAGCAGCGTTTAGCGCCCCGACATAACCGACCTTGATTGTGCGCGCCGCAAGCGTCCTGAATGGCATATTGCGCTGACCGTTCGCTTCGATTGCCTGGCGGAGCGAGAGCCCTGCGAAGCGTTCTGAGTATCTGGCCGGAACTCGACGTAGCTGATCAGCAAACTCCTCCACGTGGGATCGTCTAATCAACGCCAACGACGAAATCCCCACCAAGTCATGCCAAGCCCGGACAGCATTTCGCATCTTGATAACCATGTGCGGCCGGTCAGCCTTGACCTTCGAATAGTATTCGACGGCTTGATCCAAGGTGTACCTCGAAGGCTCGGGTCCTTTGGGGCGCCCGTTCAGGAGTTGATCAAACCCGTCGGAGCTTTGCGAGGACAGAATGATTTTAAGACCGCTGAGATGCGCCCTCGTTAGTAGGTGGCAGAATAGAGCGTGCTCTCCGGATTCCGTTGCAACGTCCCAACCATAGCGGTTAGCTAACTCAGCGGCGGCCCTCAAAATGAGGGGAGATTTGGAGGAGCGTTCGAGCTCATCCCGGATCTCCAGCCAATCACTTAGAGGGCGCCCAGCGACCCAATCGGAGACAACGTGGCCGACCTCTTCAAGGGCGTCCTCATCGAAGTGGGCCGTGGATTCTTGGATCAAACTCCATCGGTATCGATCCGCAACTTCGATCAATACTTCTCTTGTGGGCTTGTTGCGCAGAGGAGGAGGGAGGTCAGCAGGGTTGAAGGACGAATTGTCTGCGAGACTGACTGACGAACCGGCGAGGTCCGTGCTCTGCGCCATCTGGTGAAATCGATCTCGGGCGGATTGCGCGCGCTTCATCGCAACGTCGCGGTCTCGCGTCCTCAGGCTGAACTGCACAAACTCCGAGTCGCCAAAGGATGCAGAGCCGCGAAGGTGCTGAGGTACACGTTTCTTGAAATGGTAGGTGCCGTTGCGCTGGATCGTGTCGGGCAGAGACTTGGGCATGGGTATTGTGTGACGTAATGTGTGACGAATTCACAGGCATTATCGTTGAAAACACATAAATTTTTGATTAATCAGGCATAAATTTGCCAATGGGTTCGAATCCCACCCTCTCCGCCACTGCTTCGATCACGTCCAGCCGCTGCGCGATGTCCTCCGCGATGGCGGCCTGACCGGCCGGCGCGCGGTCGCGCTTTGATCCATGGCTCTGTACACAGGCCCGGCTGACCTCGAAGTATCTCGCGGCAAACCCCGTCCGACGCTGCATATGATCTAATCGTCGCGGAATCCTTCGGGATGCTGACCGCATATTTGCCGGTCGTTCTTACCACAAAGAAGAAGGCCTGCCGGCCGGTCATTTCTGAACTCGGCGGCCGAACCCGTGCCGCAATCCCATTGGCTCGACGTTGTGGGGGCAGGCGGCCGCGGCTGGCTCCTTCCGGGTACGGGCTTGACGGAATTGTCGAAACGCGGCCGGAACAAAGACGTATCTGCCTTGACATCGCCGCGAATTTTAAATAACTGACTGGTCGGTTAGTTAATGAGAGCGAAATGAAGCGAGCCAGGACCGAAGAGGCAAAGGACGAGCGGCGACTGGCGTTGCTGCGCGCCGGTCTGGACGAGTTCTTCGAGCGGGGCTTCACCGCGGCCCGTATGGACGACATCTCGAAGCGGGCAGGGCTCTCCAAGGCGCCCTCTATCTCTACTTTTCCTCCAAGGAAGAGCTCTTCAAATCGATCGTCGAAGAGTACGCCGTCCCGAACGTCGAGCGCATTGAAGCGATGACGCGTGCGGCCCCGTCGGCGCTCGGAGGCATTCGGATGATCGCCGCGTTCGCACCCGAACTCATCCGCAAGTCCGATGTGCCCAAGCTGATGAAGGTGCTCGTCGGCGACGCCACGACCTTTCCCGAAGTCGTTCGCGCCTATCGGCGCGCCGTTCTGGATCGCCTGCTGGCGGCTCTGTCGGCCTTGCTGGCGCGCGGTCACGAAGCCGGCGAAATCCATGCCCCCGACCCCGTTCTGACAGCGCGGCTCGTGATCGCGCCAGTGGCTCTGTCCGGCCTCTGGCAGGTGATGTTCGGCAAGGACCGTACCGCGCGCGTCGATCTCGATGCGCTGTTCAGCCTTCACGTCGACATGCTGTCGCGCGCCCTCGCGCCGCCGGAGCCTGCAGGAGGAAGCAAATGATCCGCCTGTCTTGCCTTCGAAATTGTCTGGTCAGCATTGGAGCCGCGTTCGCAGCGGCAGGTTGTGGCGGCTCCGAAGAGAACTCGACCTACCTCGGCTACGTCGAAGCCGAATACACCTACATCGCATCGCCCCAGAATGGCTGGATCACATCGATGCCAGTTCGCGAAGGCGACCGCGTCGAAGCTGGCGATCTGTTGTTCGAACTGGACAAGGATCGCGAACGCGCGGCGCTCGCTGAAGCCGATGGTCGGGTTGAGCAGGCAAGCGCCCAGTCCGCCGATCTCCGCACCGGCGCGCGTCCTGCCGAGATCGCCGCCCTTCAGGCCCAGCTTGAGGATGCCAAAGCCCAGTTGGCCCTGGCGCAGGCCGAATATGACCGCACTAAACCGCTAGTGGAGCAGGGCGCTGTCGCCGTCGCCGTGGGCGACCGCGCGGAAACAGATCTCAATCGCGGCCGCGCCCGAGCTAAGGCGGCCGAAGAGGCCATCCGTGTTGCAGAACTTGGCGGCCGCGAAGCTGCACGCGGCGCCGCGGAAGCCGCGGCCGACGCTGCCGGCGCCGCGCGAGAACAGGCCGCCTGGCAGCTCGAGCAGCGTAGCGTCACGGCGCGTCGTGCAGGTCGCATCGAGATTGTGGTAGGGCGTCCTGGCGAGTTCGCCAACGCCGGGCAGACCGTGCTGGCAATCCTGCCGGACGACGCCCTGAAGGTGCGCTTCTTCGCGCCGGTGGAAGCCGTACAGGCAATCGCAGTCGGCGATACGGCCCTGTTGTCAGCAGAGAGCGGCGGGCAAGCAGTATCGGCCACCGTCACGTTCATCGCCGCCGAGCCCGAGTTCACGCCCCCGGTCATCTACAGCAGGGATGTGCGCGACAAGCTCGTCTTCGCCGTCGAAGCCCGCCTCCCATCCGGTGCAGACCTGCGCCCCGGGCTGCCTGTGGACGTTTCGTTACCATGACCGCGGATCTGGCCATCGATGTCCGCGGACTGGTCAAACGTTTTGGCGACAAGACCGCCGTCGACGGCGTCGATATCCAGATGCCGCGTGGGGCGGTATGGGGTTTTCTCGGCCCCAACGGATCGGGAAAGACAACGACGATCCGGATGATATGCGGATTGCTCAAACCCACCGAGGGTGAGGGGTCGTGCCTCGGCTACGACATCGCGCGCGAGGCCGGGCGCATCAAGAAGCAGACCGGTTACATGACGCAACGCTTCTCGTTCTGGAGCGACATGACGATCCGCGAGAATCTTGAATTCGTCGCGCGGCTGTATCAGCTCGACCCGGTGGGCCGCATCGTCGATGCAACGCTTGAGAGCCTCGGGCTCACCCAGCGCCAGCGCCAGCTCGCCGGGGCGTTGTCCGGCGGCTGGAAACAGCGCCTGGCGCTCGCCGCCGTGACCATGCACAACCCGAAACTTCTCCTGCTCGATGAACCGACTGCCGGCGTCGACCCGCAGGCCCGCCGCGACTTCTGGGACGAGATCCATCGCCTCTCGACAGAAGGCATGACCGTGCTGGTTTCGACACATTACATGGACGAGGCCGAGCGTTGTGACCGCATCGTCTATCTCGCCAACGGCAAGAAGGTTGTCGAAGGACGCGTCCCCGCAATCATCGAACGATCCAACCTCGTAACGTTTAAGGGTGAAGGCGAGGGGGTTCGCCAGCTCGCGGGCAGGCTGAAGGGCAAGCCTGGCGTCGAACACGTCGCGTACTTCGGTTCGGCCCTGCACGTCAGTGGAACCGACCGTGACAAGATTGAACAGTCGGTTCTTGCGGCCCGGTCGGATGATGTCGAATGGCGCGAAGTCCGCGCCAGTCTGGAAGACGCGTTCATCGCTTTGATGGCTGGCGCCGGCGCCGACACGCGGGTGCACGCATGACGGGCGCCCGAGCATCGCTGTCGCGTATCTGGGCGGTCTTCATGAAGGAACTGGTCCAGATGCGCCGAGACCGGCTCACCTTCGGGATGATGTTCGGCATTCCGATCGTTCAGCTGATCCTCTTTGGTTTCGCCATCAACACCGATCCCAGAAATCTACCCACGGCCGTGCACCTCGAAGAGCAGACGCCAATTGTCCGCACAATTCTCAGCGGCCTTGAAGTCTCCGGCTACTACGACATCGTAATGGAAACGCCCGATCCACGGGAAACCGCTGATCTTCTGGCGCGTGGCGAAGTTGCGTTCGTCGTGTCGATCCCTGCCGGCTTCACCGAGCGCCTCATACGCGGTGACCGCCCTCAGATCCTGATCGAGGCAGACGCGTCGGACCCCGCCGCCGCGTCCAACGCCATCGCCAGAGCAGAAGCCATCATTTCCAGCGCGTTGCGGCTCGATCTGCGTGGTCCGCTGGAAAATCTCGCCGCCAGGCGCCAGCCCTTCGAAGTCGTCGTCCACGCCAAGTACAACCCCGAAGGCATCACCCAGTACAACATCGTGCCCGGCCTGCTGGGCGTCATCCTAACCATGACCCTTGTGATGATCACCGGTATGGCGATGACCCGCGAGGTCGAGCGCGGCACGATGGAAAATCTTCTCGCCATGCCGGCCCGTCCGCTTGAGGTCATGGCCGGAAAGATCGCACCCTATGTGCTGATCGGCGGTATTCAGACCGTCGTTATCCTCACTGCGGCGCGATTTCTATTCGACGTCCCGTTCGTGGGTGCGCTGTGGATGCTGCTGCTCGGAGTCGCCGTATTCGTACTGGCCAACCTGGCCCTTGGCTTCACTTTCTCGACGATCGCGCAGTCTCAGATGCAGGCGATGCAGCTTACATTCTTCTTCTTCCTGCCGTCGCTCCTGCTCTCTGGCTTCATGTTCCCTTTCCGCGGGATGCCAGGCTGGGCGCAGGCCATCGGTGAAACGCTCCCGCTCACTCACTTTCTGCGCATCGTCAGGGGCGTCATGTTGAAGGGCGCTGACTTCACCCAGCTCCTCACATCCCTGCTCGCAATGAGTACCTTCACACTCGTCGTTATCGGCATTGTGATGGCGCGCTACCGCCGCACGCTGGACTGAGTTCTGTTGGCGGCGTACCGGCCATGAGGAGCGCCCCTATCTCCATCAGAGGGCTCTTAACTGGCTGCTTGCAAGCGGCATCATGCCAGCGATGCCCAGCTTGTCGGTCCGGCAGGCTTGGCAGATGGTGCTGTGGCGACACGCCAGGTGGTCGCGAACGGCTAGCGTGGCTCCGCCTCAGCTGTCACTGTTTCGGTCCTCACCTTCACTTCGCCCCTCAGTGTCGCTTCCACTGGACAGCGGCTGGCGATGGCGATGATCTTCTCTCGCTGTTCGGTGCTGAGGTCGCCGCTAAGTGCGATCCGCACGCGAAACTCGTCAATCTTGTTTTCCTTGGTTTCGCAATCCGCGCAGTCTCTTGCGTGAATCTTGTCGTGCGTCACATGCACGCGAACGCTGTCGAGCGGATACTTTTTCAGGTCAGCGTACATCCTCATGGTCATCGATTTGCATGCGCCAAGACTGGCCGCGAGGAGATCGTAAGGCGTCGGCCCGGTCCCGCCGCCGCCGACCGCGGCCGGCTCGTCCGCCACGATCGTCGCGCCGCCGGCGCGGATGATGTTCTGGAACTTGTGGGCGCCGGTTTCCTCAACCGTCACTTCCCCTTCCGCACCGGCGTCCGGGTTTTTTTCATCCTGCGTCTCCGGCGCAAAATACCGCTCCGCCCAGTTTGCGATCACATTCGCGGCGAAGCGGGCGTCAGCTTTTCTCGTCAGTAGATGGTCCGCGCGGTCCAGTGACACGAAGCTCTTCGGATGCTTCGCCGTCAGGAAAATGCGCGAGGCGTTGTCGATGCCGACCGTTTCATCGAGGGGGGAGTGCAGGATGAGCAGAGGACGGTCCAGTCTGGATATCCTCTCCAACTGAGGCTGTTCGCGGATGTCCTCCAGAAACTGCCGTTGCACGTGGAATGTACGGCCGGCCAGCTCCACCGTCGCAGAGCCTTCAGCCTCGATGCGTTCGATCGCCTCTGCAAACATGTTTGAAACGTGCTCGACATCGCTTGGCGCGCCGATCGTTGCGACCGCCCTGGCTTCCGCAATCTGTTCCGCCGCCGCCAGAACCGCCGCGCCGCCAAGACTATGCCCGACCAGCAGCTGGGGCGCGGTATGATTGGCGCGCAGGTAGTCCGCTGCAGCGACGACATCCGCAATGTTGGACGTGAAGTTCGTGTTCGCGAACTCCCCGCCGCTGGCGCCCAGCCCGGTGAAATCGAAACGCAGAACGGCAATGCCGCTTTGCGTCAGCGCGCGCGATACGCTGACGGCGGCGCGGGAATTCTTGCTGCAGGTAAAGCAGTGCGCAAACAGCGCGAAGGCCCGCGGCGGCTCATCGGGCAGTTCAAGGCGCGCTGCCAGCATGTCGCCACGCGCGCCTGCGAATGTGATGGCTTCAGTCTTCATGGCGATCGCCTGCTGTAAGGGTTGCTGGAGACGTCCGCCGGTGCGAGTCTCGACGGCCGCGCGACATGACCGATCCTATCCAGTCATGGTTCAGTAGAACAATGTCGGCGGCCCGAATCCGACCGTGAGGTAGAGGGCGATCCGGCGAGCATCGCCATGACGGTGAGGGAAAGGCTTCACATGTCTTTGGTCCGTGTTCAGGCGCCCGGTCGCCGGCCTGAAACTGGCTCGCCGGCGACCGGGACTGCATGGTTTAGCTGGCTGCGCGGATGCGCGGGGTGAAGGCGTTCTTCTGGAACGGCGCATCCACCGGCGTCTCCGCGATATGGTTCACGTAGTTCGAGATCGTCTTGAACGCGACGCCGAGCACGACTTCCAGAACCTGCGCTCGCGAATATCCCGCTTCGAGGAATGCGCTCACGTCTGCGTTGGAAACAAAGCCGCGATCGCGCACCACCTTCACGGTGAAGGCTCGCAACGCCTCGAGTTTGGCGTCAATGATCGGTCCGCCTTCGCGCACCGCGCTGATCACCGACTGATCCAGCTTCTGAGCCTGAGTGATCGTGGTGTGCGCAGCCACGCAGTAATGGCAATCGTTCTCCACGGACGCGGAAATCAGCACCACCTCGCGCTCGAGCGGCGAAAACCCCGCTTTCTCGCTCAGAATGCCGCTGAGCGTCAGATAGGCCTCAATGACCGCCGGGCTTTCGGCGAATTCCGCGATCAGGTTCGGAACGGCGCCAAAGGCTTTCTGCGCGCCCTCCAGGAACGGTTTCGAGCCGTCCGGGGCTGTTTCAAGGGTGTGGATGGGGAAATCGCTCATCAGATCATCTCCTGTTGGATTGCGGTCCGCCGTCCGCTTCAGGGCGGCGACAGCCACGAGATAGGGGATGTCGTTTCGGAGAATAATCTGGCAGAAAGGCATAGCATTTATGCCAGATCGGAATGTAACCTGGACCGGATCGACGCCCTTCGCCTGTTTATCCGCGTTGCGGAAACCGGCGCGTTCTCCAAGGCCGCCGCGGAGGCCGGGATCGGCCAGCCCGCGGTCAGCCGGGCGGTGTCGGGTCTTGAAGACGCCTTCGGCGCGCGTCTGTTCCAGCGCACGACACGAAAGGTCACGCTGACCGAAACCGGCGCAAAGGCGCTGGAGCGCGCAAGGCTGATTGTCGAGGAGTTCGAAACGCTCGGCGCAGAGGTCAGGGGGCTTGAGCGCGAACCAGTCGGCATGCTGCGCGTCTCAAGCTCGATCGCCTTCGCCCGCTCGGAACTCGTGCCGCACGTCCCGGACTTCCTGCGCCAGTATCCGCACCTCCTGCTGGATCTCAATACCGACGACCGCCAGATTGATCTGGTGGCCGAAGGCGTCGACCTTGCGTTCCGCTTTGGCGCCCTCAAGGATTCCTCGCTCACCGCGCGTCGGCTCGGCGAATACTGCCGCGTACTCGTTGCCTCACCCGCGTATATCGAACGCGCCGGAGAGATACGCGCGCCGCTCGATCTCCAGACCGCCCGGTGCATTGTCTTCACCGCGTCATCGCAGGTGCATCACTGGACGCTGATGAAGGGCGGAGTGCGGAAGGAAGTCGAAATCGAGGGCGATGTCCGCGCCTCGACAGGCCGGGTGGTCCTCGACTTCGCCCGCCTTGGCCTCGGCGTCGCCATGCTTCCAAAATTCCTGGCGGCGGGCTCAATCGAGCGCGGGGAGCTGGTTCACATCCTGCCTGACTGGAAAGGTCCGACCATTGATCTGCACGCCGTCTGGGCGTCCGGTCGCCGCCTGCCGCGCCGCGCACGAGTGTTTCTCGAATTCATTCAGCCGCGCCTTGGCCTCACTGGCTGACCGGAGCGGCCTGCGCGGCGCCGGTCACTGCCGCACACTTGCGTGCGTGCGCTAGCGCAGGGCGCCGGCGCTCCAAAGTTTGGTATACGCCTCGCAGTGGATGAGGACGGATTTGTACTTCGAAAGATCGACGCCGTCCGGGATGGTATAGGATTGCGCGCCCTTGTTTGCCTTGAGTTCGGAAATCAGCAGCGCGCCGTCTGTCGCGTTCGCGTCCTCGACATCGCCGACATCCAGCGGCGACAGAAAGATCTTGAGATCGGGCGCGTTACGCGTCCGGAAGTCCTCGTCGAGATTGATCGTTACGGTTCCGTCCTGTCTCGATACTGACCACATCCCCGAGGCCCGCTGGGACTTCTTTGTCCACGCGCCGGCGGCGATCTGGTCGCTGGTCGCCGCGCTCTGCGAAGCAGTCTGGGCGGCGGGCTGCTGCGCACTGGCGAGCGCGGATGCGCCAACAGCAAAGGCGACCAGCGAAGCGGCGATCAGTCTGGATACATGTGTCATGTGATGCTGTCCGTTCAGGCGTTGGCGTTGTCGTCGCCTCACCTCCGACTTCGCCGCCGTCCAGAGATCCGTTACACTCGACCCGCATCTCAGCCTGCGGCGCAACGCGTACGTTAGGCACAGGACACTGAGCGATCGGGATGAGGCGGTATCGCTCCTTGAACTCGCCGCGCTTTATCGATCCTCTTTGGAGTGATCGCGCCGGTCCGATTTTATGATCGAATGACACGGGCTGGCGCAATCTTGCCGCTCGGTTTTGGACAAAAGGCGCGTGTCGTTGATGTCGCGGCCCAGGATTGACAGCGTTCACATGAAATACGGCTTGTCGGCATCGCTGTTGGGTTTGTTGACGCCGACATTCGCCCGGATGTGCTGACCGGGCGACAATACTGTATCCGCAATGAGGCTCGCGACGCTCTTGCGGGATACGACTGTACCCTTGAATGGGTCATCTCGCTGGGTGAGTTCGTAGTCGATTTCGTCCTCGTCTGTCAGCCACGCGGGGCGCACGAGGGTGTAGTCGAGCGATGAAGCCTCAATTGCGTCAGCTGCTCTTCTGAACGGCTTCAAGGCGTCCCCAATCGTCTGATCGTTCCATGCGCCGAACTTTCCCGGTACTTCATCATAGATGCCGAGCGACACGACAAAGATGAGGCGTTTGACGCCTGCGTCCTGCATGGCCGCTATGATGCGATCAGCCTGCGTATCGAGGTCATCACCTGTCAGGTTTGCATAGACGATGCCCTGGCCAGCGACTGCGGCGCTGAGGTCTTCATTGTTGAGGACGTCACCACGCACGATCCGGGCATTCTGCGGCGCATCCTTCAGTTTCTTCGGGTCGCGGACGAACAGGGAGAGATCGACGCCCTGCTTCTGCGCGAGCATGGCAGTGACCCAACGCGCGATCTGGCCGTTGGCGCCGAGGACTAGAACGTTCGTCATGGCTGAAACCTGTTTGTTCTATCGAATATGCGGTGAACGACCGGGAGGGGCCGACGAAGCGCCTCCCTTTGTCAGCGGCCGAGGAACCGCATTCACCCCACGGTTTCCAGAACCTTCGATTGGTCACGACCGTCGAACACGCCGCCAAAATGTACCTGATGCCGGCGCTCAATCGGTTTTTGCCGGATTATCCGGACATCACGGTCGAGGTCGTGATCGACTACGGCCTGGTGGATGTCGTGGCTGACCGCTTCGATGCGGGCGTGCGGCTCGGGGAGGCAGTGGCGAAGGACATGATCGCCGTGCGCATCGGTCCCGAGATCAAGATGGCGATTGTCGCAACGCCGGACTACCTCAAGGCAAACCCAGCGCCAGAACATCCGCGAGAATTGGTTGAGCACCGGTGCATTAATCTGCGGCTCCCGACGTCCGGCAAACTCAACGAATGGCGGCTGGCAAAACGCGGTCGGGCCGTGCACGTGCGGGTCGATGGCCCGCTGATCTGCAACACAATTGATCTCATTCTGGACGCTGTGCTCTCAGGGATGGGCTTGGCCTACCTGCCTCTCGACGTTGTTGAGAAGGACATCAGAGCGGGGCGGCTTGTGCCGGTGCTGGAAGAGTGGACTACACCGCTGCCAGCGTACCACCTCTACTATCCCAACCGTCGGTTCGCATCGCCAGCCTCTAAGTTGCTCGTGGAAGCTGTGAGATATCGTTGATTGCGGAATACGCTGAAGGTGGCAAAAAAGGTCGTTGTGCTGAGGAGCCAAATCCGCAAAGGGCGAGTAGCGATCGTTTCGGCGACGGCGACTGAAGTATCGTCTTTGAAGATAAATCGTACCAACTGGCCGACGGTGACAGAATATGCATGACGCGTTCAACGCGAGGTTTCGAGCGCAGATCAGTCTGAAACGTTGAGCGGATGCTGCCTTCAGCCGATCCGTCAGGCGGGAGCGACCACGGGGCAGGCGATGGAGCGATTGCCGACTTGGCGCAGGGCTGGAACATCCGTTGAGCATTGCGAGATTGCGTGGGGGCAGCGCGGGTGGAAGGGGCAGCCTGACGGCGGGTTGCGCGCGTTCGGCGCTTCTCCCTTGAGGGGGAGGTAAGGCGAGGCCCGGTCCGGGTCAGGTACAGGCGCTGCGGCGAGCAGAGCCTGAGTGTACGGATGCTGCGGGTCGTTGAACAAGGCATCGCGGTCCGCGAGTTCCACGATGCGCCCGAGATACATCACGGCGACCTTGTGGCTGATGTGGCGCACGACCGACAGGTCATGTGAGATGAACAGATAAGCCAGCCCCAGTCTTTGCTGCAGATCCATCAGAAGATTCAGGATCTGCGCCTGAATGGAGACGTCGAGCGCAGAGACCGCTTCATCGCAAATGATCAGGTCCGGTTCGAGGGCCAGCGCGCGCGCAATGCTGATGCGTTGTCTTTGACCGCCAGAGAACTGATGAGGGTACCGCCTGCCCATTTCCGGGGACAGGCCGACAAGCGCGAGCAAGTCACCGACCCGGCGGCGCAGCACGTCTGGTTCGCCGGCCAACCCATGCACGACCAGCGGTTCAGCGACGATATCCGACACCTTCATGCGCGGGTTCAGCGAAGAAAACGGGTCTTGGAAGACGATCTGCATGCGCCGCCGGACCGGGCGCAACCGCCGGGACTCAAGATCGGTGATGTCCTGTCCGGCGAAGCTGATGCGTCCGTCGGTGGGCGTCTGTAGGCGCGCGATAGCCATCGCGCAGGTCGTCTTGCCGCATCCGCTCTCACCCACGATACTGAGCGTCTCTCCGGCATGAAGATCGAACGAGACGCCGTCCACGGCCTTCACATGGCCGCTCACGGTCGCCAGCGGGCCCGCCCGAATTGGAAAGTGCACCGCCAGGTTCTCGACGCGCAACAAGGGATGCGTCTCTGTCGCGGGCGTGACCGCATTCGGATTCGAAATGATTTCAGTCATAGCCAACGCACGCCATCATATGTCCGCCGCCGCCCACGGCGCGCAGCGGCGGCCGGAATGCAGTGCAGCCCTCATGCGCGAACTGACAGCGCGGCGCGAACGGACATCCGTCCGGCAGGTTGGCGACATCCGGCGGCGAACCATCGATGGCCTTCAAACGCGAACGCGGATTGACGCTGGCCCCCGGTATCGAAGCCATCAATCCCAGCGTGTAGGGGTGTTTCGGGTTGCGGTAGAGTTCCTGTGCGGTCGCCGTCTCCACTATGCCGCCTGCATACATCACCGCCACCTTGTCGGCGTATTGGGCGACAACGCCCAGATCGTGAGTGATCAGGACCAGGGCGGAGTTCATTTCTCGCGTCAGCGTCTTCAGAAGATTGAGAACCTGGGCCTGAACCGTGACATCCAGTGCGGTCGTTGGTTCATCCGCGATGATCAGCGCGGGCGAGCACGCCAGCGCCATTGCGATCATCACGCGCTGACGCATGCCGCCTGAAAACTGGTGCGGGTAGTCCTTCAGTCGTTGGCGCGGATCGGGAATAGAGACGCGCTCAAGCAGTTGCGCGGCTTCTTCCAGCGCTTCCTTCCACGAGACGCCGCGATGAATGCGAATTGGCTCGGCGACCTGTTTGCCGATGGTCAACGCCGGGTTCAGCGAGGTCATTGGCTCCTGGAAGATCATCGAAATCTCGTTGCCGCGTATGCGACGAACAGCTGCCTCATCCAGCGTATGCAGATCGACACCGCCGAAACAGATGCTGCCATCGACAATCGAGCCGCCGTGACCGAGCAGCCCGAGAATGGAGAGAGCGGTAACGCTCTTGCCGGACCCGCTCTCGCCCACGATCGCCAGCGTCTCGCCGCGCGCGACATCGAATGTGACCGACTCGACGACACGGACATCGTCTGGCGCTTCGCCGAACGCGATGGACAGGTCTTCAACACGAAGGAGCGTGCTCACTCGAACCCCATCTCCCGCTTCATGTCGTGATCGATCCAGATCCGCGCGTAGATCGGGCCGGGGCGGACCGCGCCGGCGCGGAGCTCACCCCCGTAATTGCGGACCCACGGCCACCATGCGGTATGGAGGTACTGGATTGGCAGCCAAAGCGCGGGCGCTTCATCGAGGATGTCAACCGTCATCTCGCGCGCCAGCCGCACGCGGTCTGCCTCGTCGCGCGTTGCATACATCTCCTCGACCTTGGCGTCGAAGTCCGGGTCGGAATACATGGAAGCGTTCCAGGTCTGACCCGTGACGAAGTTCTTCCGCAGTGTCGTGTAGGGGTTCACGTGCCCGGTGTTGAGCAGATAGCCGGCCGAGTGCGTGCGCGTCGTCATCGCCGACAGGAATGCGCCATACTCCAGAGGCCGGATGGTTACGTTGATGCCCACAGCATCCCAGTAGTCGGCGATCAGCGGCAACAGGTCCATGTGGTCGGGCGTGCAGCTGCAGACATCGACAGTGATGTCGAAGCCGTCGGGATAACCGGCATCGGCCAGCATCTCGCGGGCCTTGGCGGGATCGTAGCTGAACAGCTCCTGCACCGAGTCCGGCATATCCTCCAGCGCCTGGTAGTAATCGCCGAAGTCGGGATGTTGCGGGAACGCGAGCAACTCGGCCTGGCCGCCGTAGAAGACACGCACGATCTCGCGCTGATCGACCGCAAGGTTCATCGCCCGTCGCACACGGATATCGTCGAAGGGCTCGATGTCGACGCGCAAGACAACGGACTGGCCGAGCGTTGAGAGCCATCGCTGCCACTGCAATTCCGGCGTCGTCTCTTTCAGGTGATCAACGGCGATCCAGCGGATGGTCTCAAGGATGTCGAGTTTTCCGGTCCGGATCGCTGTCAGAAAGGTCGCCTCGTCGCGGATGATCCGGTAGTTGAGCTCGTCGACGAACGGTATCGCGAATTTCTTTTCTCCGATCTGCTCGCTGTCCCAGTATTCCTGGTTGCGCCGATAGGTCTGCACATTGCCCTGAACATAGCGGTCCAGTCGAAATGGCCCTGTGCCGACCAGTTTGCGCCAGTCGCGCTGATCGATGTCCGCAGCCTCTCTGGGGATAATGCCGGAGTAATAGCCCCAGCCGAAACGATAGTCCCACTCGGCATTGAAGCGGTTGAAGCGGAACACCACCGTCCGTGCGTCCCGGGTTTCGACCTTGTCGATGTGGTCGAAGTAGGACGGTATGCGGCGGGGGCTTTCGGCAAGGTAGTTGTAGGTGAAGACCACGTCGTCGGCCGTGAGCTCGCGTGCTTCCATGACGCCCGGCACGGCCTGGAACATGACGCCGGACCGCATGCGCACCACGAGCGTCAACGGATCTTCCCACTCCCAGTCCTCAGCAAGCTCGCCCCGGATACCTTCCTCCGGAAGGTAGCCCTCGGCGATGAACTTGTAGGGGCCGCCGCGGCTGACGGCCTTGTCGAGGTCGCCGGCAAACAGCTGCTCGCGAACCATTCCGGCGTCGTGATTGCTCTTCCACGCCCAGTCCGCGGGATCCCAGGACAGCGCCGACAACGTCACATACACTGTGCCGACGTTGAGCTGTCCGCCGTAGAGCGGCTCCTCGGCAGGCGTCGGCTGGGGCAACTCTTCCAGCCGCGGCGGGCCGCATGCGGCAAGCGCGAGCGCGACGGCAAGCGCGATACTTATGTGTTTGGGATTGATCATTGGCGCCCCCGCATCCTTGGATCGAGAAGGTCGCGAAGCGCGTCACCGAAAATGTTGATGCTGTAGACGGCGGCGGCAAGGCAAAGGCCCGGCGCCAGCGCCAGCCACGGACCGACATACATATATGTCCGTCCTGTGCCGCTACATGCCGCCCCATGTCGGGGCGGGGGCGGCAATGCCGAGGCCAAGGAAGGACAACCCGGCTTCAACGAGAATGACGGCGCTGATCCGCGTCGTGAAGACGACGATCACGACGGGAGCAATGTTGGGCAGGATATGCCGCCAGATGATGTGTCCCCATCCGGCCCCGATCGATTGGGCGGCGCGTGTGTAGGTGTTCTCTCGCACGGACAGCACGGCGCCGCGCACGATCCGCGAGCCGCCGATCCCATACAGCAAGCCTAGAATGACTATGATCTGCGTCGCGCCGGGGCCAAGCACGGAGATCACGACGATCAGGAGCACCAGATCGGGAAAGGTCATCCAGGCATCGACGAAACGCTGAATGACGGAATCCAGCCGCCCGCCGAAATAGCCGGCGATTGCGCCAATCGCGACCGACACCACGGTCGCAAAGGCCGAGGTCACGACCGCCACGATCATTGACACCTGGGCGCCCTTCAACACGCGTGAGAACACGTCGCGCCCGATATGGTCGGTCCCGAACAGATGTGACAGCGACGGCCCTTCCAGGCGTGCGCGCAGATTGGTCTCGTTGATGCCATAGGGCGCAAGGAGGTCGGCGAACACGCCGAAGAAGACAAAGATCAGAAAGACGGCGCCGCCGATCGCGCCGAGCGGTTTGCGGCGCACCAGCTCCCGCAGGAAGCCCGCAAGCCCCGCATTCGGTGCGGCTCGCGGCGGCCCGGGCTGAACCAGGTTCGTCGTGGTCGGGGAAACGGTCATCCCTTGCGCACCCTGGGATCGAGGAACCCGTAGCAAAGATCGACCGCCAGATTGATCAGCAGGATCGCGATGCCGGTGACGAGGAACACCCCTGTGATCACTGGATAGTCCCGTGATGAAACGGCCTCGAGCAGTAGCAATCCCATGCCCGGGATCACGAAGATCTGCTCCAGCACCACGGTGCCGCCGATCAGCAGCGGCGCCTGCAGGCCAATGAGCGTTACAACCGGGATCATGCAGTTCCGCAGGGCGTGCCGGTAGACGACCATCGTTTCGCTGAGGCCCTTGGCGCGCGCGGTGCGGATGTAGTCCTGACGAAGCACCTCCAGCATCATCGTGCGTGTCATGCGCATCGTGACGGCGGACAGGGACAATCCCAACAGGATTGCGGGCGGCAGTACGTGGCTAAGGTTCCTGATCGGATCGACCCAGAGGGGGACAAACTCAAGTTCTGGCGCCCATCGCCACCAGACAGACGGAAAGACCATGACCAGTGTGCCGAGCCAGAAGCTGGGCACGGCAAGCATGATCAGGGAGAAGGAGCGTATGAGGTAATCGCCAGCCGTGTCCTGCTTCATCGCAGAGTAGATGCCGATCGGCAGCGCGACAGAGATCGAGACGACCAGAGCGAGGAAGCCAAGTTCGAGCGTGATCGGCAACCGCTCGGCCAACAGTTCCGACACCGGCGTGTTCTGCCATAGGGAGTTGCCCAAATCGCCCTGGACCACGGAGAATAGCCAGACGCCGTATTGTTCAAGGGCGGGGCGGTCGAGCCCCAGGGCCGCTTCCAGCTGTGCGCGGTCGGCATCCGATGCGACGTCATTCTGCGACAGCATCAGGTCGATGACGTCTCCCGGAATCATGCGAATCGCGAAGAAGACGATCAGGCTGACAAACAACAGCGTCGGCGCCAGAGCCAGCAACCGCCGGACGACATAATCGCGCATTTCTCTCCCTTGTCTTTTTATCCAGCCTAGCGGGCGCGATCATCCGGGCAATCGAATTTCCTGGTCCATGCACGCGTTGTCCGCTGGCTGCTTTGTAGAACTTGCTTGGTAGGTTCTTGCTCCGCTTGTTGTTCTGCCGCTTCTATTTGACCTGTCGTGTATCCGCCGCCGGGCTGAGCAGGCCTGCAAAGACGGGGCGCACGTAGAAATCCCCTGCTGTTTTCGGCGTCAGGCCAGGCGCCCAGTATTGAAGTTCCGCCGCGGCGTTGATGGCGCCTGAAATGACCTGCGCGGCCGTGGCGACGTCGACGGGTCGAACCGATCCATCTTCAAGACCATCGCTCAGGACGCTGGCGTATCTGGCGGTGATGCGGTCGAAACCTGCCAGCAGGCGCGGCCGCATGTCCTCCGGCACGGCGGCGAGCGCCGATGTCCGGAGCAATGGCCGCTGTCCCGAAACCTGGCCGCCGACCATTTCCATGACCTGCGAGGCGAGATTCATCAGGCCGTCTTTTGCGACTTCGTCAGCGCGGGCCTGCGCGAGTTTCAGGATGTTCCAGGTGCGCTCGAAACACTGCTCGACCAACTCATCCTTCGTCTCGTTGTGGTGATAGAAAGCGCCCTTCGTCACCTTCAGCCGTGCCGAGATTTTCGCGACCGAAGCGCCGAGGTAGCCCTGTTCGTTGATCAACTCGGTGCAGGCGACCAGAAAGGCGTGGCTGGACTCGCTTTCAGGAATGCTCCCGAGGGAGGGAGGCGGCCAGTCATCCCTGGCCTGCGCAATGCCGTTCAGCAGTATCTCTGCGGTCCGGCTGGCCATCCGGGTATAATCTTCGGGGTTGTAGCGCGGCAGCCAGAGGACGGCCCAGAACATCTGGGACAGAAGGAGATGGGCGCGCGCATTGCTTTCGCGATGCTGCAGCGAGGGCGCGCCCGTCAGTTTGAAGAGGCTGCGCACCTTCCTGAACAGATCGGTGAACGCTTCGCCCGCCCCGGGATCCCGAAGTGTTCGCATGTCTTCGAACCATGCGATGGGTTCGAGTTCTCCTTGGCGCACGCGTCGTTGCGCATCGAAGAAGCTGTTCACAAAACTGACGAGAGCTTCCGAGGCTGTGCCTTCTTCAAGCGCGGTGGAGATATGTTCGTCCATACGCGCGATCGAACGCGTGTAGCAGGCGACGGCTAGATCTTCCTTCCGGCGGAAGTAGTAACCCACAGCCCGCGGCGCCAGTTCAAGCTCAGCTGCAACCAGCGCAATCGTCATCCCGTCCAGGCCTCTGCGGTTCAGGAGGTCGGTCGCCACTCGCACGATCGCCTCCTTGCGCAGATTGTACTTCGACTCAGCGGTCATTGCGTTGATTGATCCGGACGGCGCGCAAGACGGGAACCAGCATCACTGGAAGACAGCGGCCGCTGGCAAATATGCATGTGCGGCCCCCGTCACAAATCACTTCGCGCAACCTCTCTTTCTGCCTTGGCGTGACGCCTCGGGTGGGTGTCTCGGATCGGCCGCTCCATCGCGGACCAGATCAAGCAATGACCATGTCGCAAATCGCAGATCAACTCCGGAGATCCCGGTCCTGCCACCGGTAGCCGCTGTCCTCTACAGCCGATAGCGCAGGACCACTGAGTAGAAGCGGTCTGCGCCGTATGACAGGGTGCGCGCAGCATTGCCGCCGATTACCGCGACGTTGACGTTGTCGGAGTAAATCTCCTCAAACAGGTTTGAAACCGAACCGGTGATATCGAAGCGGTCGTCGGGCGAACGGTAGGTCAGCGTCGCGCCTACGATTGTTCTGCCCGGAATGTGAAAGCGATCCTGCTCAAACGGTGACGCGAAGTAATCGCCCTGATGCGCAATGGATCCGCCGGGATAGAGGAATCCTCCATTGCCGAGCGGCACGGCGTAGTATCCGTAGACGCTCGCCTTATGTCGCGGCGTTCTCGGAATCTGGTTCCCTGACAAGTCCTGCGGCGTCTGTTGCGCGGGAGGTGCGGTGATGTCGACCGCGCCGCAAACAGGAGGATTGGATCCCGGGACGTTTGGGCAGAATGAATCGAACGTCGGATCCAGATAAGTATAAGAGAACACAATGTTCGACCGGTCATTGGGCTGCCATGTGGCCTGCAGCTCCGCGCCCTTGATGACTGCCTTCTCTGCGTTGACGAACCGCTGATAGACCGGTCCGACGGGCTCCGGCTGACCATTCACCTGTACGATCGAGCGCGTGCTGATCGGGATCTGCATATCGAAGAAGTCCTGATAGAAGATCGAGCCGTCGAACCGGAACTGGCCCATCGTGTAGCCGACGCCAAGCTCGTAGACATCGAGGAACTGCGACTCGGCGATGTTGTTTGGCGGCAGGCCCTGTCCGAGCGTGAATGCCGAGGACTGATACCCCCGCGAATAAGCGCCATAGAGCTCGAAGTCGTTCACCGGTTGCCATGCGAGCGCGGCCCGGCCGGATAGGGCGGAATCACTTTGCTCCGGGTTCGCGGAACTGACCGCCGGCGTGAAGTCGCCCGCAAAGAATGGCGGATAGTAGAAGACATATCTGAAGTCGGTCTTCGCGTCTTTGTCGTCCCACGTGTAGCGCAGGCCGCCGTCGAACCGCAGGGTGGGGGTGATATCAAAGACAACGTTTCCGAACACTGCGGTCGAGCGAATGTTGTACTTGTTGCGCTGCTCGAACTCAGACTTCCTCGGATTTGGCGCCGCAAGCGTCGCCCCTCCGCCGATGGTCGGATTGGCCAGGACATCGCCGGCTCCGGGAATGTTTTCCCAGTATGACTCATCGAAGTGCTGGTTGAAGTAGTAAGCGCCAACGACCCAGTCGACCGGGCTTCCAGCATTGCTCTCAAGCCTGAGTTCCTGAGACCAGAAATTGTTGTCGTTATAGTAGTTGGACCGGTAGTCCGTTGGCACAACCGTGCCGGGCGCAAACGGGTCGGTCGGTGCAGCGACGTAGCTGGCGCGTGATGTGAGATCCCGGTCGGCCGAGCCCGTCGCAAGGTACTGCTGGTAGCCGCCGACATACACCAGCGTCGCGAAATCGAGATCGTAGTCGACGTTGACGATGTTCTGGAAGTTGTTGTCCAGCTTGTCGAAACCCACATAGTCGACATTGATCTGGTAGGGTTCGGATGGCGCCGCCACGTCATAATTGTACTGCGGGTTCGGCGAAAGCCCGCCGAAAACGGGGCCGGTGTTGTAGGCTGCCACCGTGGGGTAGCCGGGCTGGTTGCTATACGTGAAATGCGTCGCGCGGTTGCGGATGTGTAGCCGTTCGCCGGTATACTCAAGCTGGAACTCGAAATAGGTGTTGTCGGTCGCAAAACCTGCGTCCTCAGCCGACCCGATATTGTCCTGCAGGGTTGGGCCGACAAACCTCTGCGCGCCCAGCCGGTAGCCCAGCTTGTCATTGATTGGCCCAGCCACATTGACCCCGAGGTCGTGCCAGCCCGCACGGCCCACTCCAACCTCAACTTCGCCGGTGAACTCGTCAGTCGGCGCGCGCGATATCAGATTGACAGATCCCGCAAGAGAGTTGCGGCCATAAAGCGTGCCGCCAGGCCCACGCAGGAACTGTACGTTGCCGCCGAACAACGTGCTCTCCGCAATGTTCGATGGGACGAGATTGATGAAACCGTCGACATACTGAATGACGGCGTTCTCCTGACCCAACAGGGTTTGGGGCGTCTGTCGACCGACGCCACGGACGTTGATCCCGAATGTGTTCGTGAAGACAAATCCCGGCGTGACGTCGACGAGCTGTCGGACCGTTCCGACGCCCGCCAGGTTCCTGTCTTCCGCGTCGATGATCGACACCGACTGCGGCTGGTTGAGCACCTCATCGAACGTCTCGCCGCGGACAACAATGACTTCTCCGCGGGATTCAACCTGCACTCGAGTGCGCTCGGTCTCCTGGTCATCAGTCGTGGCGTTGTTCTCCTGCGCCTGTTGTGCGTCCGCAGGCGCGAACGCGAGCGCTGCTCCAAGTGCGCAGCTTGCGTACAAAGCTCTCTTGCCAATCATCGTTTCTCTCCCATTCGTCCGCTTTTTTGTTTCGATCCTGGCCGCTGGTGGGCGGCCCGGCGTCGAGGCAGCGGTGATTTTCAATGAGCTGACCACGGGACCGCTCGCATCGTCAACAAAATTTGCCGTACCGGTACGGAAAAAATGATCGGTAGTGGTTTTGGGTTGGTTTTTTGCTGGCTGCCAAGCGGTGGCTGATACAGCAAGCAATCGCCCGCTAGCCGCATAATTCTGGGCGAAATGTCGTGGTCGTCGGGGCGGCGTAGTCCGTCGAGTCGGCTTTTTCGTTCGGTCAGCGGTTGCTTCCTGCAAAAATTCGCCGTATCGGTTTGCAACGACGCGCAGGGGAGATCTGCGGTGGGCGAGTAGCGGCGGAGGGCGCTTAGCCCTGCGTTTGGGGAGAGCGCGGGCGTGTCCCGACCCTGGCGATCCGGAGGATGAATCGATGAAGTTGTTCGCTGCCGGGACCGCGGGAAGTGCGCTGGCGCTCTTGATCAGCTCGTGCGCAGGCCCGCCGGAAACCGATCGAGCGTCGGAGGTTCAGGGGACGGCGCCCATGGCGCAGACCGGCGGCCCGACGGAAGAAGACGGGGCGGCGCTCTATCTGGCTCGCTGCGCTTCATGTCATGACAATCCGCAGGACCGCACACCGCATCGCAGCGTGATTGAGCAGAACTCACCCGCATTCATTTACAACGCGATGACGACGGGCCTGATGCAGCCCATGTCCATCGGTTTGAGTGACGACGATATGAAGGCGATCGCGCTTCATCTGAGCGTCGTGCAGGGCGCACGCGGCACGGCGGGCGATCAGGATGTCAATGCGATCTGGGGGGAATCCTCTGCTTCGTTTCCGCTGGATGGTCCGAAGTGCAGCGCAGCGCCGCCGCCCGTCGATCTGGCCGCGTCGCAGCAGTGGAATGGCTGGGGACCGACAAAGACCAACGCACGCTTTCAAACGAACCCAGGCCTTTCCGCCGCCGATGTGCCGCGTCTCAAGGTCAAATGGGCCTTCAAGTATCCTGGCTCGAAAAACGGACAGGCGACGATCATCGGTGATCGCCTGTTTGTCACCTCGATGTCTGGCGCGGTTTACGCGCTCGATGCCGACACCGGGTGCGTCTATTGGCGGCATGATGCGGGATCGCCCACCCGCTCCAGCGTTTCGATCGGACCGATGCCGGAAGGGTCCGGCGCGCAGAGCGCTCTCTATTTTTCCGACTGGTCAAAGAGTGCGGTAGCGATCGACGCCGACACTGGCGAGCAAGTCTGGAAGACACAGATCGAGGATGAATTCGGCGTCCAGATGACTGGCTCGCCGACGCTGTGGAACGGCGTGCTGCTGGTGCCGATCTCTACAGGCAACGAGGCGTTCGCCACCAACGACAATTACGAATGCTGCAAGTTCATTGGGTCTCTCGTCGCGCTCGATGCGACGACCGGCGAAATCCTCTGGAAGCGCTACACGACGGAGCAACCAAATCTTCCCTATCGTCTCAACGCGAAAGGCCAACAGATGTGGGGGCCCGCTGGCGGCTCGATCTGGTCTGCGCCGACAATCGATGCGGCGCGCGGCCTCGTCTATGTGTCGACCTCGAACTCGCACACCGATATGCCGCACGACGGCTCCAACGCCGTTTTGGCGATCGACATCAGGACGGGCGAGGTCGCGTGGAAAAACCAAGTCTGGCCGGATGACAACTACATCATCGGCTGTCCGCGCGCCGCTAACTGCCCTGAAGTGCTGGGTCCGGACTTTGCGCTCGGCGCATCGCCCATCCTTCATACGCAGGCGGACGGACGGCAGCTGCTGTTGGCGGGCCAGAAGTCCGGCATTCTCTGGGCGCTAGATCCGGCCGATGATGGCAAGATCGTCTGGCAAACTCGCCTGTCGCCCGGCAGCGCGCTTGGCGGCGTCGAATTCGGCCCGGCCGCCGACGAGGACAAGGTCTATGTGGCGATCTCCGATGTCATCGCAGGTCCGGAAGGCAAGCCGGGTCTCTATGCGCTTAATGTCAAGGATGGGTCAATCGCGTGGGAGGCGCCGTCTCCGGTGCTGCCGTGCCGCTGGGATAACACCTACTGTCACCCGGCAATCTCGCAGGCCGTGACGGTCATCCCGGGCGTCGTCTTTGCGGGCGCAATGAACGGACGGTTCCGGGCATATGATACGGATACCGGTGAAGTAGTCTGGGAGCACAATACGGCCGACGAGCCGATGATCTCAGTTTTGGAAGAGACCGTGTATGGCGGGGTTATGGACGGCGCCGGGCCCACGGTCGCTGATGGGATGGTGTACGTACATTCCGGCTATGCCGGCAGACAGAACGCTAACCCGCGCGACATGACCGGCCGCGATGGCAATGTGCTTATTGCGTATTCCGTAGATGGAGAATGATCGCTCGAAACAGGGCGGCAAAAAGGGAGGTGGACGTGACGAACAAGCAATTCTCATGGAAGGCCGATACGCTGCGTGCGGGCCTCGTCGTCGGTATTCTGACCGCGGTCTCAGCGTGTTCGGCGAATGAGACGAATCCCGTCGACCTCAAACAAGAGGCGGCAATCCTCGAAGAGCCAGCCGGTTTTGACTGGAGTTGTCCTGAGGGTTTCGAGGTTAAGGAGGGACTGAATACGGGTTTCTCCAGCGACGGCATGGAGCGCGCATTCATCGTCATCCCGCCCAAGAATGCTGAGGGTCCAGCGCCGGTTTGGGTGCCGCTTTCCGGCACCGTCGAGTCAGCGAACGCCAATCTTTACGTGGACCGCTCAGGGGCCAACGCGAAGCTGGTGGATCACGGCTACATGGTCATTGGACCGGTAAGGCAATGCGCCGAACAGGACCCGGATATCGGCTTTGCGGAATGTGACGGTCCCGGCTCGAATGGCTGGAACTGGAAGCCGTGGAACGATGGCCGCGCCCGTGGCCCTGAAGGCGAAAAATGGAAACAGGATGCCGGTCCAGACTCGCGGTTCTTCGAAGCGATGGTTCGGTGCGTCGGAACCCAGTTCGATCTCGACGCTGATCGCCTTTACATCGGCGGCATTTCAGCAGGCGGTACGGTCACGAACCGCGTCCTCTCGTTCAATTCCGATTTCTGGGCGGGCGGCATGCCGCTCTCCGGCGAATGGTACGTTTCAGCTGACGACGGTTCGTCGCTGGACTTCAATGAGGCGCGTGACGCCGTCACTGCCGAGCCGTTGAAGGTTCACCAGGGAAGGGTGGGGCCGTATCCGCTGCCTGAGAGTCTGGATTCGATGATCGTGATTACGGTGTGGGGCGGGGAAACCGACTTGTACGATTGCGGACCGCCGCTGGGGCTCTGCGCCGATTACCGGCCGAGCACACAGGCTGGCGCCAACTACTTCGATGCGATGGAGAATGTCGTGAGCGTGGCGTGCTCGTCGGACCACGGCCACCGCTGGCCGTCGACGAACCGCGACGCCTTCAACCTGTGGGCGCTGGAGACGATGGCTTCGCATCCCAAGGGATCCGACCCGGCTGCGTTTGAACTGACCGAGCCGCCAGAAGGCTATTCCTGCCGGGTCGGGACGTTCGACGATCACTACTGAACGGCCAGCGCGAGAATATCCTCCCCGTCGCAATGAACGGCGACAACTGGCTCCGGCCTCTGTGCAGGCCGGAGCCGCTTCTCCTGGAACGGTAAAGAGAGTTTGAGACAAAGATGAGCGGACGTCTTGAAGGCAAGGCTGCACTGATCACCGGCGGCACCAGCGGCATTGGCGAGGCCACAGTCGAGGTCTTCGCCCGGGAAGGGGCCAACGTGCTGTTTACCGGGCGCAACGCTGACAAGGGCGAGGAGCTCGTCGGCCGTCTTGGCCCAAATGTTCGTTTCTTCAAGGCGGACGTTACGCGTGAAGCGGACATCGAAGCGTCGATCAAGGCGGCCGTAGATGCGTTCGGCCGCCTCGACGTGCTGTTCAACAACGCCGGCGGGCCAACGCGCGGGGAAGTCGACACCATCACGCAGGAAGACTTTGCCAACGCGTGCAACCTGCTGCTCGGGTCGGTTGTGTTCGGCATCAAGCACGCCGCCACCGTGATGAAGGCGCAGGGCGGCGGCGCCATCATCAACAACGCCAGCGTCTCATCCAACCGCACGCACATGGGCGAGTATCTCTACTCGATCATGAAGGCTGGCGTTGTCCAGACCACGCGGATGGCTGGCATGGAGCTCGGCAAGCACGCCATCAGCGTCAACTGCATTTCGCCAGGCGCCGTCGCCACGCCGATCTTCTATGACGGCTCTGCGGTGGCCGCGGGTCTTGAGGCGGGCAAATCAGAAGCCAAGCTCGAAAAGCTGACCCGCAACCTCTCCAAGGCGACCCCCCTGAGGCGATCGGGTCTTCCCGTTGATATCGCGCATGCGGCTTTGTTCCTGGCGAGCGATGAGGGAAGATACATCAATTGCCATGACACGGTTGTGGACGGCGGAATGACAGCCGGAGGCCGGGTCAACTACGAGTAGACAAGCCTGAACAAGGGCTGCTGGAGGAGGAAACATCGATGATCACGCTAGGAGCCAGTCTCGTCGTCCTGACCATGGCGCAGGCCGTCCAACCCAATCTCCCCATCGCCAACCCGCCGACGGCGCCGAGTGCGGTCGCGATCCCCGAAAGCCCGCCGAAACCAGCCCAGCCCACCGTAGGGAACGATCCGCGCACCGGCGAGCCGGTCGCCAAGCGCGGCCTCGGCCCAGCAGACTACGCCTACACCATGCCGGAAGGCGTCACGACGAAAGAGGTCGTCTACTATTCCGAGGGCGTGCCCTGCTACGCCAAGGTCTTCTATCCGAAAGGCTTCGACCCGGAACAGAGCAAGCTGCCCGCTGTCGTTCTCGGCCAGGGCTGGGCGGGCACGCATGTGTCGATCGAGAAATACGCCGCCGTCTTTGCCGAACACGGGCTGGTCGCGATGGCCATCGACTATCGCGGCTGGGGCAATTCAGAAGGCGAGGCGCGGCTCATCTCACCCGTCAATCTCGGCGGCGGCATGGAGCGCGACGAGAACCGCCACCAGATTGTCGAGAACGCCACGGTCTGGATCAAGCGCACGCAACTCGATGCGGCGAAGCACCAGCAGGATTATCGCAACGCCATCTCCTTCATTCAGGGCGAACCCGGCGTCGATCCCGATCGCATCGGCCTGTGGGGGTCAAGCTATGCCGGCGGGCACTCGGTTGCTGTCGCCGGACAGGATGCGCGCGTGAAGGTGATCGCTATCCAGATCCCAGGCATTGGCGGCGATCCCGATGGACTGAAACCTCAGGATTATTCCGGCGCCATTCTGGAAGACGCCATCAAACGCGCGCGCACCGGGCAGGGCGGCGAACTCTGGACGGGATACTCCCGACCGCTGCTGGTGGATTTCGAGATGGTCGAAGCCAACCGCGAAAACAACACGATGCAGTGGGCGAAGAACATCGGAGAGCGCCCCTTCATGGTCATCGTCGCCGAGTACGATGAGCTGATCAACAACGACAACGCGGGCAAGGCGGCTGTCGGCTACGCGAAGGGGCCTACCGAATATATAGTCGTACCTGACATCACTCATTTTGAGATGTATTCGGGCGAGCCTTTCGAGATCGCTTCACAGGCCGCAGCTCGCTGGTTCACGACGTATCTCAAATAGGCGCGCATGAGCCAGACAGTCCGGCGGTACGAGAGAGATCAAGTTGACTGATACGAGCACGCCGCAGATCCGGCTCTACCAGAACTGGCTGCGCGACAATCTGGGTTTGAGGTTCGACACCTACGAGGACCTGTGGCGCTGGTCGGTCACCGATCTCGAGGCGTTCTGGCAAAGTCTCTGGGACTACGAGGAGATGGCTTCGCCAACGCCACACGCGCGCGTCCTTTCGCGGGAGCAGATGCCCGGCGCCGTCTGGTTCGAGGGCGCGCAGGTCAACTATGCGCAACGGGTCTTCCGTCACGTCGAACCTGCCGATTCAGCCGGCCAGCCAGCAATCATAGCTGAAACCGAAGCTGGTGACGTCCGCGAACTGTCCTGGCCGGAACTCAGGCGGCAGGCCGCATCCCTTGCGCTGACGTTGCGCGGATGGGGCGTCGAACGCGGCGACCGCGTCGTCGCCTACCTTCCCAATGGTCCAGAAGCGGTGGTCGCGTTTCTCGCCGCCGCGAGCATCGGGGCAGTCTGGAGCATCTGCGCGCCGGACATGGGGCTGAACGCGATCATAGACCGGTTCAGCCAGATCGAACCGAAGGTGCTGATCGCAGCCGATGGCGTGCACTACGCGGGCAAGCCGATGGACCGGACGGACACGCTGAGCCAGCTCATCGAACGACTGCCGACGCTTGAGCAGACCCTCGTGGTGCGCACGCCCTACGCTTCGCGCGAACTGGATGCGTCGATGGCATTCGCCGATGCAATCGCGAAGACAGGCGAGGACGTCGACGCCTTCGAGCCGGAATGGCTGCCGTTCGATCACCCGCTCTGGATCCTTTATTCCAGCGGCACCACCGGCCTGCCCAAGGCGCTGGTGCACAGTCATGGCGGCGTCCTGATGATGGCGGCGGCCGGCGGCAAACACATGGACCTGGGACCCAGCTACGACGCGAACACGTTCGGTGAACGCTTCCACTGGTACAGTTCGACCGGCTGGGTGATGTGGAACGCGCAGATCGGCGGCCTGCTCGGCGGTGCGACGATCTGTATTTACGACGGCTCGCCCAACGGCGCGCGCGACAATCCCGATTGGGGTGTCCTATGGCGGTTCGCTGCGCGCCACGAGGTCACCTATTTCGGCGCCGGCGCGGCCTTCTATGGGTCCTGCATGAAGGCGGGCCTCAGTCTTTCTGATTGCGGGGACCTCTCCGCCATCCGCGCCATCGGCAGCACCGGCTCGCCGCTGCCGCCCGATGTTCAGGCCTGGGGCGCCGCGCAGTTCGCGGCCATCGGCACGCCGGACATCTGGTGGCACAACTTTTCGGGCGGCACGGACATCTGCGCCAATTTCGTCTGCGGAAATCGCGAACTGCCGCTACAGCCCGGTCGCATGCAATGCCGCCAGCTCGGCGTCGCCACCGAAGCCTGGGACGATGAGGGCAGGCCGGTCATCGGCGAGACCGGCGAGCTTGTCTGCACGCGTCCCATGCCGAGCATGCCGATCTACCTCTGGGGCGACGACAGCGGTGAGCGCTATATCTCGTCGTACTTCGATGTCTATCCGAACATCTGGCGTCACGGCGACTGGCTCACAGTCTGGCCGGACGGCAGCTGCGAAATCTCCGGGCGCAGCGACACGACGATCAACCGGCACGGTGTGCGCATGGGTACAAGCGAAATCTACGCGGCCGTGGAGGCATTGCCTGAAGTCTTGGATTCAATGGTGGTCGAAGTCAGCCGCGAGATTGGTTCCAGCGAGCTGATCCTCTTTGTCGTCCCTGCGGCGGAGGCGCCATTCGACGACGAGTTATGCGATCGCATCAAGGCCGCCATCCGCACCTACCTGTCGCCGCGCTTCATTCCAGACCGGATCGTCGAAGCACCGGCAATTCCGCGCACGCTCTCCGGCAAAAAGCAGGAACTGCCGATCAAGCGCCTTCTCGAAGGACGTCCCATCGAGAAGATCATTAATCGCGATGCGATGGCGAATCCGGAGAGCCTCGGCTGGTACCAGGCATTCGCTGAAGCAAGCAGCTGATACTTCACGTCTGAGCCGGGTCGGGGTTGGGTCAAAGGCCGGCTTCGCCTTGCCCGGGCTCGCGCAGATTTTGTGAGCGCCCTTGCCAGCTTTGTGGGCGTACGAGGTATTCGGCGAAGCTTGGGCCACGCTGAACCGGAACGTACATCTCTGTGGCCTGTCGCGGCATTGGCGGGCGAGCGCTTCTCAAGACACCAGGTGAGCGCTTGCGAATGGGTCGTCCACGTTTCTCAACAATTCGCCCCCGGGGGAGGTCGCCCCGGGGGCGCCTGCTTTGGACGATCGCTCCCGTTTTCCGGGCGCGAACCGTCCGGCACAGGATTGTTGCGGTCAGTATCCGCTGAAACAGCATCGCGCCCGCACACGACATCTAGCGCCAACGCGATAGCGAGAAGGGGAGGCGGAGATTGTGATCTCTCCGCCTCCAAACGCTAGAACCGCCGCGTGACCCGCGCGAAGATCGTACGGCCGCGATAATCGTACTGGGTGCCGGCAAGTGCGATGTTGCCGATCCGCTGCCCGCCATCCGCAGAGATGATCGGCGGTTGCGCGTTGAAGACGTTCGCCACGCCGCCGGTCAGGGTGAAGTCATCCTGCACCCAGCGGATCGAGAGGTCGTGAGACAGCCATGGATCCGTCTTGGAGATGATCCGACCCGGGCGGCCGAAGTACGTGATGTCTTCATCGAAGCCGAGGATCGTGTTGTCTGTGCCGTCCACGTAGTCAACGAACCACGCAAACGTCAGATCGCCTCGCTTGAACTGGACATCGAGCGCGCCGACCCATTCCGGATCGCCGATCGTGCCGTTGAAGTCGTTTGTCTCGAAGCCGGACTCTTCGCCCGTATCGAACAGCAGGTTGACGTCCTCCAGCGTCTTGGTCGCCGTCAGGTCCACAATCAGGTTGCCGACGTCGAACTCATGCTCGTAGCGGATCTCGAAGTCGATGCCGCGCGTCGATTGTTCGTTGACGTTGATGAAGCTGTCACGGACCTCGGTCACGGCGTAGGCCGCTGTCGGGTCCGAACCCGAGTTGCGATCAAACAGGTTGCAGAACGCGTTCGGGAAGGTTGGCAGCCCGTAGCAGCCGCCGAGGATGGTGCCGGAGCCGAGGTTCGCAACCTGGTCGTTGATGGTGATGTCGAAGTAGTCGATCGCCACGCTGAGGTTCAGCTCGGTCGGCGTGAAGATCACGCCAATCGTTTCCGCATCGGATGTCTCGGCGTCGAGAACGCCGAAGCCGCCGCCTGTAACAATCGTGGCGGCGGTGGACGCGCCTTGATAGTCGCCCGGAATGCCGGCCGCCGAGCAGTTGTTGCGAATATTCTCGTTGGAGCTGTTCGCCCAGTCGATGCAGGGGTCGACAGAATCCTGCGGCAGGAAGCTCGTCTGGTTGCCAAGGAACAGTTCGTAGAGAGCCGGCGCGCGGTACGACGTACCCTTGGTCGCGCGCAGGCGAACCGCAGGTACGACCTGCCAGTTGAGGCCAGCTTTCCAGACGCTGTCGTCGCCGTAGGAATCATAGTCGAAGGCGCGGACGGAGCCGTCGAACGTCAACTCCTCAAAGCCCGGCGTACCACGAAGAATTGGCACCGACAGCTCGGCGAAGTATTCGGTCGCCGCATCGTCGCCTTGAGTTGTGAGGGCTGAGGACGTGCCCCACAGGAGGCCGTCCTGAGCTTCCTGGGCAGGCCGGTCGTCGATCTCGAATGTGCGATACTGCGCGCCGAGCGCCAGCCCCACAGGGCCAGCCGGAAGGTCGAAGACATCGCCCGTTACAAGGGCGTCGAAGACCGTCTGCTCATAAGCGGTCGTGCCGACCGCGTTGATGGTCAGGAGGTCATAGACTGCTGGAGACGGGTTCCCCTTCAGGAATTCCGGGTCGAACCCGTCATAGTTTGGTCCGTAGAAGAGACCATCCGCATTCGGATACAGCCAGTCGCCAGCCGTCTCCACGTTGATCTCATTGCCCGTGTATTCGCCTTCCGATTTTGAATAGGAGGCGTTCACTTCCCAGGTGAAATTTGACAGGAACCCTTCGGAACCAAAGCCGCCCGTCAGTCCGCTGCTGAGGTAGTAGTAGTCGACCGACACGTCGTCGTTCGACGGCCACAGAACGACCGGACGCGCCAGCGCGGTCGGGAAGGGTGTCGGCGAGCCGCCATAATCGCCGGGCACATCATAGCCCGAAGGCGGGGCGATGACCGGGAAGAACTGGCGCAGACGACGCAGTTCGGTTTCGCGATGGTTGTAGAGAAGCTCGGTCGTCCAGTCGACATTGCCCAGATTTGTCAGCGTAACATCGGACTTCGCGTACACGCTGAAACGCTGTGTCGCCGAAAGCAGGTCGCTATCGAGATACCTCTGATCGTTCAGCACGTCCTCGAAATAGGCCTGCCCGCCGCCTGCATAGCTCTGGTTTGTCCGTGGACGGTATCCGGGCAGTGGGCCGATCGTCACGCCGTCGGGTGACGGGATGAAGCGCGTGGCGCCGACAATGACCGTGTTGTGATAGATGTTCCCGTCGGTGCAGCCGCCAAGCTCGGTGCCGGCGAGGATCGAGCGGTCTTCCCGGTCGATGCGCGCGCCAGTGTCGGGATCGTAGACATAATCCTGGTTGCACCGCGCCCAGCTGCGGTCGCCGTTCTTCAGGGCTTTCAAATCCTCGTATTCAAACGCGGCCATCAAACTGCCGTTCGACCAGTCGTGGCCGATCGCGCCATCCACCTGGAAGGTGTCGCCGCCGCCGAGGGTGGTCTTGTTGTACTGAACCGTCAGTTCCGGCCGGTCGATGGACGAGCGCGTGATCAGGTTGGCGACGCCCGCGACGGCGTCGGAACCATAGATTGACGAAGCGCCATCCTTCAAAACTTCCACGCGGTCGATGATCGAGTTCGGCATGACGTTGAGGTCGAACGAGCCGACCTGACCGCGCGTGCCCGCCGGGCCCGGCCGCTTGCCGTTGATCAGGACCAGCGACCGCTGTGCGCCAAGTCCGCGAAGCGAAATCGAGTTGATGCCGACGCCGCCTTCGACGACGAACCCCCCGAACGAGTTGTTGAGCTGTACGGAACCCGCCGCGACCGACGATCCCTGCAGCAGCTCGGCGGTATCCACGAGGCCTTCGAGCACGGCCCCGTCACCGGTGATGACTGTAATCGGCGATGAGGAAGTGAATGTGTCCCGCGCGATCCGCGAGCCGGTGACGACCACGCGCTCCCGGTCTTCGCCGGCTTCGGGGGTCTGCGCCTCGAGCTCTTCAGGCGTGATGACCTGCACGGGCGTTGGCGCTTCCTGCGCGCTGGCGTGCGCCGCCGACAACATAACGATAGCCGCCATACAAGCGCCGCTCAGGAGCGACTTGCGTTTCGGCATGGACTTGTACTGCATGAGGTTGGTTCCTTCGCGCCCTACAAAACACTGCGGTGCGTGTGACGGGTAAGCGGCCGGTTCCAGTGTTCGACGTGGGCAGCCAGCTTTCCGTCACAATTCCGACACCAGATTGCCATCGGTCACCATCTTCCTGACAGCGTCAACGGGATCGGGCGTGGCTGCGCATCAATCGCTCAATAAATTGGCATGTGTTGCAAAAAAAGTGCAGTAACTTAGCGGCAGGGAATATTATTGTCCCTATTGTCTGCATATTCAGATAATAAGCCCTGAAATATCAGATTTATTTTTATCTGACATATCAGGTAAAAATGAGAGTCGGCTGGCCGATGGCAAAAATCTTCCAATCCGGGTCGCGGGTTTGTGGTCGACTTTTCGACCCGTACGCGGCGCCAAGTCGAAGCGGAGCTTCGAAAAATTAACTAAAACAGTGACTTGCGCAAAATTTCTGGCGATTTGCGCGACGAATGTAAAAAATGTGCGCGAAGCCCTCGCGAACCCTCTGCTGCCGATAGGCCCTTGCACAGGGGATGCTCTGCCTTTCATGTTGGTGGCGAATTGTCGGGCGGGACGTCGCGCAATCTATCACTAAAGAACGACGGAAAATGACAAGAGCAATTTCGATACTTTCAGGGCTCATTGGCGCGTGTTCGGCGCTTTGTGTTTCATTGCCGGCGCAGGCTGAAGAGTTGAGCGCGGAGGCCTTTGCGAAGGCGCCTGCGGTCGCGGGCGTGACGATGTCAGCCGAGGGCGACTTCCTTGTCGGCATCGTCGCCGACCCCAACAATCCCGAAGCGCGCGCGCTGGCTTCATGGGACCTGTCGGCGATCGATACCTCCAAACCGCTTCTCCCCAGTCACATCACCCCCTCCGAAGGACGGATGACGTTCCAGAGCGGCATTGCGCTGAAGGCGGGCAAGGCGGTCGCAGTCGCAAATCAGCCTGGCACTTTCAACCTCAACGGATGCGGAGAGGGGAACACGACGGGCGCGACAAAGACCTGGGTCTACAAGACCTACCTGACCGATTCCGACGTCGCCGATCTCGAGGACCTGAACCAGCGCGGAAACACGGTCGGGCTGAGCGAACTCACCCTGCGCTGCCTCGAGCTCGCAGCCGCCCCGGGTTTCATCGATCTGCCCCTCGATCCCGATCACATCATTATTGCGCGTGTGGAGTCGGACGACCTGCAGACCCGGTTCTCGAAGGTCAATCTTCGCAACGGCCGCTCAACGCCGCTCTATCGCGACAACAGCCTGGAATCTATCGGCTTCATCGATCCGCGTGACGGAAAGGTGCGCACCAAGCAGCGCTTCGACAACGTCAGCGGCAACCAGTACGTCTTCGATGTTCTGATCCTGGATGAGGCGACGGGCCGTTTCGAAGCTGAACCGCCCCTGCGCACGGACACGGAAACCCGAAACACCGTTTCGATCGTGGGCTTCGACGAGGAGACCAGGAAGTACTTCGTCGCCACCGACAAGTTCTCTGACAAGGTGGCGATCTATCTCTACGATCCGCGTACCGACGCATTCGACGACGAAGTGCTGTTCGCACACCCGGACTTTGACGCCTCGGGCGTGGTGCTGGGGCAGCACGAGAGTGATTTCGGCGAGATTCTGGGCTTCACCTACAATGGCGCAGATCTCACCTACTACTGGGTCGATCCGGATATCCGATCGATTCAGGAAGGGCTGGAGCAGGCCTTCCCCGGCCAGATGGTTTACCTCCGCAAGTGGACCGGCGATCGCAACCGTGTGCTCTTCGACGGAAAGCCCGAAGCACCCGCCGACCTATTATCTGCTGCTCGACAAGTCCAACGTCGTCGGCATCGGTAACGAGCGGCCGTGGATAGACCCGGACGACATGGGCGAACGCGAACTTGTCTACTACACGGCGCGCGACGGCATGCGCATCCCCGCCTTCCTGACGCTGCCGCCCGGCTTTGAGAAGGGCGACCCGGCGCCGCCGGCCGTCGTCCATCCCCACGGCGGCCCCTGGGCGCGCGACAGCATCGGATGGGATCAGTCCGCCTGGACGCAGTTTCTCGCCACACGCGGCTATGCCGTTCTCCAGCCACAGTACCGTGGAAGCGAAGGTTGGGGCCACGAACTGTGGATCGCCGGCGACCGCGAGTGGGGCCAGAAGATGCAGGACGACAAGGATGACGGCGCCCGCTGGATGGTTGAACAGGGCTACGCCGCCGAGGGCCGCATCGCGATCTTCGGATACTCCTATGGGGGCTTCGCCGCCTTCGCCGCGTCAGTCCGTCCCGACGGGCCGTTCCAGTGCGCGATTGCTGGCGCCGGCGTCTCGAACCTCACCCGGATCGGCAACAACTGGAGCGAGAACCGCCTCCAGCGCGCCTATCAGGGCGTGACGGTGACGGGGATGGATCCGAACCGGAACATCGACAAATTCGATATGCCGATCCTGATCTATCACGGCGCCAACGACGTGCGCGTTCCGCTGTTCCACGCCAACGATTTCTACAACGCGGTCAGGTCGAGCGGGAAAGCCAAGTTGCTGGTTCTGGAAGACATGGGACACCAGCTGGACAAGTGGACCCCGGAAAACAATCGCGACTCCCTGAACGCGATTGAGGACTTTCTGGATAACGACTGCGGCTTTTAGTGCGGCGTAGGCCCGGATCAGGGTAGCTACGAGCTTCAAGTTCGTATCGGCAATGCCTGACTTGCGGTCATTTAACCCCGTCAAGTCGTTGGCCACGCCACGCTAGCGTCGGCGTGCCAGTGGACGAACTGAGCCTCTTTCAGGTGACGGGCCCACAGCGTTGTGAGCGTGTGAGAATGGCCGCCAACACCAGTTGGCGCCGCTGCTATTGCTCCGACGCGTCGCCAAGTCGCCATTGCTCGATCTGTTCAGCGACAAACGGGGCCAGCGCTTTCGCAATGACGCTTACGCCTTCAGCATTGGGGTGGATCCCGTCCGGCAGGGTAAGATCATCCCGCGACAGAACCGGACCAAGGAAGTCCGCATACAGTGCAACGTCGTAACGCTGCGCGAGGGCGGGAAAGATCCCGGCGAAGTCAGCCTCCCTGCCAGCCGGCGCCATTCCCGCCGGAACCTCGATGCCAACCATCGCGACCTGCAGCCCGCCAGCCTGCGCTGTCTCTATGATCTGAGCCAGGTTCGCTTCCGCGATGTCGGCCTCATAACCGGACAGATAGTCGTTTCCCCCAAGCGCGAGCACGAGGATGTCGGCGTCAACGCCTCTCACGCTCCAGTCATACCGCTCAAGCGCCGCGCGCGTGGTGTCGCCGGATACGCCCGCGTTCAGGATCGTCGCTTCAATGCCCAGCCCGTCGATCAGCGAAGCCAGTTGCTCAGGCAGCGCATCCTGCGCCGGCAGGTCATAGCCTGCGGTCAGGCTGTCCCCGAGAAACACGACAATCGGCCGGGCGGCGTCATCCGCTTCGACGATGTCCGGGCGTGCATTTTCATCGGTCTGGGCAGTTTCATTGTCCGCAGGCGGCTGCTCGGAACCTTGCGAGCAGGCCCCAAGCAACCCAAACACCAGTGCGCAGATAGTTGATTTCCAATGTGAACTTATCGCCGCCACAACAAACAGCCTCTCTTTGGTTCACGACCCAGCAAAGCCTGCTCATGCCTGATCTAGCGAACGAACGTCAATTTCCGCCATCTGAGACCAACTCTACTCCGAAAGTGCAGCTGGATGACGTCCAGCTGACCCTGAATGCCTCGTCCGGTCCGGTGGAGATCCTTCGCGGCGTCAACCTGACGGTAGCCTCGGGCGAGACCGTAGCGATCGTGGGGCCATCCGGGTCCGGCAAGTCATCGATGATTTCGCTCGCCGCGGGGCTGGAACGGCCGACTTCAGGACAAGTGAGGCTGCTCGGTCAGGATCTCGCCCCGCTGAACGAGGATGGCCTCGCGCGGCTCCGGCGCGGCCGCGTCACGATGATCTTCCAGTCCTTCCATCTCCTTCCAACCATGAGCGCATTCGACAATGTACGTGCGCCGCTGGAAATCTCCGGATTTGAGGATGCGGATGAGTTGGCGCGCCAAGCGCTCGACGATGTGCGGCTTTCCCACCGCCTCGATCATTTCCCCGGCCAGATGTCCGGCGGCGAGCAGCAGCGGGTCGCCGTGGCGCGGGCGCTGGCCTGCTCGCCCGAGGTCGTATTCGCCGACGAGCCGACCGGAAACCTCGATACAGAAACTGGCGCCCACGTTGCGGATCTGCTTTTCGATATTGCAGCGAAACGGCGCGCTGCGCTCATCCTTGTGACGCACGACAGCGACCTCGCCAACCGCGCCGGACGGGTGCTGACGATGCAGAAGGGTGTGTTGTCTTGAAGCCGGCCCTTCTGAGAATTGCGTGGCGCGAGTTCGCCGGCAGCCTGATGCGCTTCAGGATCTACCTGGCGTGCCTTGGTGTCGGCGCCTTCGCAATTGCCGCTGCGGGATCGACAACCCAGAGCTTTCGCGAAGGTGTGACGGATCAGGCGCGTATTCTGCTGGGCGGGGATGTGTCGTTCACGCTCGCACGTCGAACCGCCAACGCAGAAGAGGCCGCCTATATCGCGGGTCTGGGCGAAGTATCGCCCACCGCAATGATGCGCACGATGGCGCAGTCGACTGCGATCCGGAAGCAGGTCGACATGCGCGCCGTCGACAGCGCTTTCCCGTTGCTCGGCGAGATGGTCGTGGAAGGCGCAGACCCTCAAGCGGACGCGCTGGCCCAGCGCGACGGCCGGTGGGGCGCGGTCGTCTCACAAAGCTTTCTCGACGAACTGGATGTCGAGATCGGCGATCCCATCGCGCTCGGCACAATGAACGCGTATGTCGCCGCAAAGCTGGTTTCAGAGCCTGACCGTTTGGGACAGTCGGGCGTATTCCAGCCGACGGCGCTGGTTTCGATGGAAGCTGTGCAGTCCGCCGGCCTGCTCGACCCAGGTCAGCTGTTTCGCTCAACCTATCTGGTCAGACTTTCCGAAGACCTCCCGCTTGATGAGCTTGAAGATGCAGCGCGCGAAGTCATGGGCGAGGATGGACCGCGCATGCGCCGGCCGGAAGACGCGGTTGATGGCTTGCAGCGTCTGCTTGACCTGTTGAACTCGTTTCTGTCCGTCGTAGGCGTCGCAGCGCTGGTCGCTGGCGGGCTCGGCATCTCCCAGGCGACGAGCGCCTTCTTGGAAAGCCGCATTGGTTCGATTGCCGCGCTGAAGTCCTTTGGCGCCAGCGGCGCTGACATCCGCACGATCTATCTGATCCAGCTCATGGGCCTCGCAGTGCTGGGCGCTGCGATCGGCGTGACGCTCGGCGCAACCACCCCAGTAATCCTCGAACTCGTAGCGGGTGAGTCATTCCGCTGCCGCAGGAGACCGCCATCTATCCTGCGCCGCTCCTGATCGCCTTCGCGCTCTCGCTGTGCACGACGGCCGCATTCTCACTGCCGGCGCTGGGCCGCGCCAGGGCGACGCCGCCGGCAGCATTGTTCCGCAGGGTAGATATGGGCGGCAGGACATTGGGGCCGGCTCCGGAGATGGCTGGCGCCGTTGGCGCGGCGGTCCTGTTGCTGGTGATCGGGGTTGCGACCAGTCCGAGGCCGTTGATGTCGTTCCTCCTGCTGGTAGGCGCCGGCGGTGTCTACGCGGTGCTGGTCGCCTGCGCCCAGTTGATCAGGATGGCTGCGCGCAGGGTGGCCAGTCGCACACGCGGAATGTCGCGTCTCCTGTGGTCGAACCTTGGCGGCGCCAACTCCCTTGCGCCACAGATCGCGCCGGCGCTGGGCCTTGGGCTGGCGCTCCTCGTTCTGGTCGCCAGCGTGCAGGACAATCTCCTGCGGCAGATCGGAGAGACCGCGCCGCAGACCGCACCCGCGCTCGTCTTCTCCCAGATCGCCAATCGCGAAGCTGCGGCGTTCGACCAGCTGCTCAGCGAGCAGGGCGTCGAAATTTCGGATCCGGAAACCTATCAACGCGTCCCGACGCTGCTCGCACGAATCGTCTCCATCAACGGCGTGGAAATCGAGGAAGAGGATGTATCGGAATCGGAACGCTGGGTGATCGGAAGGGAAGTGAACGTCACCTATCTCGACGAACAACCTGACGATGTCGAACTGCAGTCGGGCGAATGGTGGCCGGCGGATTATGACGGAAGTCTGCTGGTCTCTGTCGAGCAGGGCGTTGCAGAGGGGCTCAAGGTTGATGTGGGAGACCGCATCGCATTCCGGATTTCCGGTCGCACCGTCGAATCCAGAATGTCCTCGGTTCGCCGGGTTGATTGGGGCGGCTTTGGCGTGAACCGCCCATTTGTGTTTTCACCAGGCCAGTTGTCTGCAGCCAATCCTCAACACTTTGCGATCGCCCAGGCTCCAGTTGAGCGCGAAGCCGCAATCATCAATGCGGTCGGCGCGGCTTTCCCGGAGGTCATCGTCTTCCAGACGCGCGAGGCGTTGGCCACGGCGCGCAGGGTCGTCGGCGACATCAGCATCGCGGTGAACGCCATCGCCGGTGTCGTGACGATCGCAGGCCTGCTGGTGCTTCTGGGCGCGCTGGCGACCATTGCGCGCAAGCGCAAGGTCGAGTCCGCAATCCTGAAGACGATCGGCGCAACGCGGCCGCGTTTGCTCGGACTTTACGCCATCGAACTGGGTCTGGCCGGAGCCGCCGCCGCGCTCGTGGGTGTCGTCGTCGGCGTTGGCGCAGCGTTGCCCGTGGTCGTTGTGGTCTTCGAGGCGACATGGTCCTGGCCGATCCTGCCTGTGGCGGTCATCACGACAGGATCAATTCTCGTCTGCGCGGTAGGCGGCGCAATCATCGGCGCCGCCTTGCTGGCCCAACGCCCCATGCAGGCCCTGCGGACAGCCTGAACGCCCCACCGCCGCCGGCGAGTTCCCGCCAATCACTAGACGGGAGCGTTGTGTCCGCCTTGAGACAAGAGCGAAAATGTGGAGCGGGCTGGAAAAGCGACCGGCATTGGCCCCTAGCCGCAATCCGTTCGGCAATCTCAGCTACGCCTCGGCCCGGTCCGTGAATCTTCCCGCCCGCGCCGGCAGCGCATCCAGGGATGGGCGCATGTCGGCAGCGGACTTGTCCGGCAGCTGCTCCATCGGCACGTGCCCGCCATCCGGATAGGTCACAAGCACTGCCCCCGGGATTGCAGCTGCCATCTCCTGCGAAGCCGCCACCGGAATGATCCGGTCCTGGTCGCCCGCCATCACAAGGGTCGGCACTGTGATCGCAGAAAGCCGGCTCGCCGTCAGCGGCTCTCGCGGCGAAGAATTCTGCGTCAGCAACACGTCGCGGTGGCCGGGCGCCAGCGCAAGTTCGGCGTAGCGGTCGATGAGCTCCTCAGTGACGAGCTCCTCGTCGAGGTAGGCTGCTTCCAGTCCGCCGGTCGCAAACATGCGCGGGTTGAACATCTTGAGGATGGCGCGGCCAACGGGATTGTTAAGCAGCATGAAGATCACAGGCGGCCCCTCACCCGTCTCATCGTCCGCGCCGGACCACCCTGCGCTGTTGACCAGCACCAGTCCGTCCAGCCGTTCGGGATGATCGAGGGCGTAAGTCAGCGCAACCGCTCCGCCCATCGAGTTGCCAACCAGCACAAAACGATCGGCGCCAACCTCCGTGGCAAGCTCATCGATCAGGGCGGCGCTGCCTTGCAACGACGCACGGTATCCGTCCGGACTGGCGGTCAGTCCGTGCCCCGGCAGATCGACAGATATTAATCGGACGTCGCCTTCCAGCGAGATTGCGCTGGTCAGGTACGGGGCATTGCTATGGCGTCGCGTGGCCCACCGCCGACGGGGCGGGCGTCGCCGTCACGGGTTGTGGGGTTATCGAGCCTTGGCGTATCCTGATGCACCGTCGCGGCGGGGGTCAGCGCTGCCGCGCCAGGCGCCGTTTTCGAGGGCGATCGCGTGGACGCCGCCGAAATAGGCGTTCAGGCCATCGATAATGAGGTCGGTCTGTGGGGCCGCAAGGTCTAACTCCATTGCCGCGACATCCAGCCCCGGAAACGTTGATTCAACATAGGCGTTGTCGCGGCCGTCATCATCCGGGACGACGTGGACTCGCGGCGCAGAGACGGCCGCCTCGATGCCTGCATTCACATCGATCCAGTGGCTGGACACCTGGGTGACGGCGGAAATGATCCGCGCGCTGCCGGGGCTTCCGAGAATGACGACCGGACTGCCGTCCTTCGCGATGATGGTTGCGCTCATGGAGGAATAGGGCATGGCGCGCGGCGCAACCGAAAAAGCGTGTCCCGGCTCTTCCTCAAGCGATTGCATGTAGTTGTTGTACAGGAAGCCGAGCGACGGACTGGCCACGCGCGCGCCGAAATAGGAATCGATGCTGGCCGTGACCGAGACCGCGAGCCCGTCGGAATCGACAACCGAGAAGTGCGTTGTTTCTCCGCCTGCGTCTCGATGGGATCGCGCGACGCCTTGCGATAGCGCAGCGGCCGCCTCCTTGCTGATTTTCTGACCGATGTCCTTCTCGTAGTTGACGAGGTCGGTTTCCGGCGTGTCGTTGCGCGACCGGTGGGCGAGGCGCAAGGCCTGCAGCAGGGCAGCGGCGCGGCCTGCGTCTGGCGCGCTCAGCGTATCCGCCGGGAAATGTTCGAGGATGTTGAGCGCCTGAAGCACGACCCAGCCGCCCGCAGGAGGGGGCAGTGTGTAAACGTCAAATCCGCGATAGGTGGTCGCGAGCGGTTGCTGCACGCGCGGCTCCGGGGTCGCAGCCAGGTCATCGGCGGAGATCCAGCCGCCAAACCGGTTCATGTCGGCGACGATTTCGGCGGCAATCGCGCCGGTATAGAAATCCTCGGCGCCGTCCCGCGCCAGCCTTTCTAGCGTCTGCGCCAGTATGGGCTGGCGAACGATGTCGCCGAGCTGCGGAAGCGCGCCGTCGGGCATGAGAAACATCGGGGCGGCGGTCGGGCTCTCCCGCAGATCATCCTCGTGACGCTGATAGACGAGTGCGCGAAACTGACCGACTTCAAAGCCTTCTTCGGCGTAGCGGATCGCCGGCGCCAGCGTGTCAGCCCAGCTGACAGTTCCGCTGCCGTAATTGCGCTGGGCGAAATCCATGACCCTGACGGTCGATGGGACGGTCGTCGCCGTCCAGCCGGTAACAAGCGCCCGTTCCGGAATCACGTCGGGTATGGCGCTGGCGGCGTATGAAGTGCCGTTGATCACAAAGGGCGCGCCATCTGGGGGATGAACGATGATCTGGGACTGACCGCCGAGCCCGGACATCGCCGGCTCTGTGACGCCGAGCGCGAATTGTACGGCGAGGGCTGCGTCGATCGCGTTTCCGCCGCGTTCGAGAATTTCAACACCCGCAGCCGTCGCTTCCGGCGATGCCGAGACCACCACGCCCTGCATGACATCCGGAGAAGCGCTGTCGGCGCTGCGTTCACCGTCGTACAGGCTGTCACCAGCGTCAGGGCAACGACGAGGCTAGCGAAACAGGAGCGAAGCTGCATGGGATGCCATCAACGAGTTGTCGTGGGGAATGTTGGGCGCGTAGGCAAGCCGCCAGTGGATCGGGCAGTCTAGCGTTTCGGCGCACTGGCGCCCGCTTTCGAAGAAGTTTCGTCCGCGCGCAAGGCGATGCGGGCCCTGCAGCATAGCGGGCGGCGTGCGGTTCAGCGAGCTCTGTTCGGTGTCCGTGTCGGCCGTGCCGAGCAGGATCGTCAGGGGTTGTGCGAGCCACCTGCGCAGGTCCGCATCGCCGACCGGTTCTTCACCTACGCCGAACGGGGCCGGCGCGCTGCGATCGGGCAGCGTGTACCAGCCGGCGTTGGCCGCGACCGCTGTATTGATCCGGGCGTCTTGAGTGAACAGCAGGAAGCGGTGCACGAACTGGGCGCCCGCCGAATGGCCATAGAGGAAGTAGCGCTGGGCGCTCAGTCCCAGGCGCGCGACCACCATATCGAACAAGGGCTCAATCGCGCTGAAACTCCAGTGCTCGACGGGCCGCAGCTGGCCATCTTCATCGCGCCGGCGGCCAAGATTATATGATTCCGATCCTGGAAACTCCGATTGCGCGAACTCCGGCGCGACGATCAGGAAGCCGTGTCTTTCGGATTCTGCGACCCATTGGTCCCGATAGTCGCTGGCGTTGCGGCCCTGTCCGTGCATCACGACCAGAACCGGCGTGTCAGGTCCGGCGCCGGATGGCAGGTGGGTCCAGACATTGAGCGCCGGACCCTGCCATTGGTCGAATACGAAACTTCCGCCGCCGAGCTGAAGGGAGCGCTGCGATCGGGCCGGCGGCGCCGTTGCGCATGCGGGAAGCGCCGCCAAAGCGCCGATGATGAATGTGCGGCGCAGGGGATCGCAGGCTTTCATTGCGTTTCCTGCCTTGTCCCTGCGCCGCCTATCCATGACTAGAACGTCTTCGAGATTTCCCCGTAGACCACCCGGCCTTCGGACGAATACAGACCCGTGATGAAGCCGTAGGTTTCATCGGCGTAGGGCGGCAGTTCGTCTGTGAGGTTGCGAACGCCGAGCTTCAGCTCAGTTCCGCCGGCCAGCCCCGGTCCGGGCTCGAACTCGTAGGCGACATAGCCGTTGACCGTGTACCAGTCGTCGACCTGCCAGCGGATGCTGGTGTCTGTGTCGAGCGTGGCGGAGCTGTCCTCAACTTCAGAGACGTAGCGAACCGACCAGCCAGAGCTCCAGCCGCCAAGGTTCCAGTTCAGGAAGGCGCTGCCGCGCCATTCCGGATTACCGTTGAACCGCAGGTCGTCAAAGGTCGTGCCGTCTTCCTGAATTTCGAGGATCTGCTGGATCTGCGTCGCGCTTGCGCCGATGCCGAAGCGGCCGATCGGGGAGTCCGGGAAGGCGTAAGAGATCGCCATGTCGTAGCCTTCGACATCGCGCTTGTTGAGGTTCACGTAGCCATCGAGCACGTTGATGACTTCGCCGGCCGGCGCGCGCTGGTCGGTCGGGTTGGCGGCGTTGTAGGCGTTGAACGCTGCAATCTCGTCGGCCGTGGCGGCGGCGCGGATGACTTCGGCAATGCCCGAGCCGCCGGCGATACGGTTGTTGAAGTCTTCCTCGAGAAGGCGCTCCACGCCGATGTTGGCGATGGCGTTTTCGGTTTCGACGCGGAAGTAGTCGACCGAGATGCGCAGGCCGTCGAGCACGCTGTATTCCGGCTCGAAGATCACGCCGAGCGTCTTGCTGGTGCTCTCCTCCGCTTTGAGGTCCGGGTTACCGGCGCGCGTCGAAATCCTGTACGTCTCGCCGATATCCGCCGGCGTCATTGTCACAGGCGAGCGGTAGATGTCTTCGTCGCCCTGGTTGCGGCGGGTGATGTCGCCCTGGTTGATCTGCACCAGGTTCGGCGCGCGGAAGCCCTCGCCGTAGGCTGCGCGGATCGCGAGGCTGGGGAAGAGGCTCCAGTAGGTCGCGACCTTGGGCTTGAAGCTGTCGCCATAGTCCGAGGAGTCCTCGTAGCGGGCGGCCAGCTGCAGATCGAGCGCGTAAACCAGCGGGAAGTTGTTGCCTTCGCCGATGATCGGAATGTTCAGTTCTCCGAACGTCGCCCACACGTCGCGTTCGCCGCCGAAATCGTCGGTCGCCGAGACGCCGACGAGGTCGCTGCGGTCAGGTTCTGCGCCGGTGGTGAACTGGATCGTGCCGTCGAGGCGTGGATCGGAATCCTCGAATATCTCTTCCTGGCGGTAGTCGACGCCGAACGCAGCGCCGACATCGCCGCCGGGGAGAGCGAACAGGCGGTCATTGACTGCCTTGGCGTCCCAGGTCGTGAGCTTGGATTCACCCTTGCGAACCGAGCTGACGCGGATCTGCGAAAGCACGCTTTCCGGGTTTGCGAACGGACCGCCAAACGGGTTAAAGGCGTCGGGCGTTGACAGGGAGAGTTGCTGCTGAAGTAGATTCTTCGATGTGCGGTTGAATTCCTCGTCGATCGCGGTTGCTTCAGAAAAGCCAATCGCGCTTTCCACGTTCCAGTCGCCCACATCGAAGCGCAGGCCGCCGAGCAGGCGATAGAGTTCCTGTTCGACTTCGATCATGCGTGGCCCGAGCTCGATGGGCCGGTAGGAGACCACAGCGGCGTCTAGTCCGGCCGCTGGCGCATCGATCCCGGGCAGGCGGTTCGGGCTGCCGACCGGTCCAAACGGGTTGTAGTAGTTGCTGGCGGGAATGATCAGGTAGGCCAGCGAGGAGTCGATCGGTCCCGGCGCGCGCTGGGTTTCCGACTCTGAAGAGTAGTACAAAGCCTCGCCGAACAGTTCGACGCCATTCACAAGCTGATGGTTGAACGTTGTGCCCAGGTTGAAACGCGACACCTGCGGGATGACCGTCTCGTCAAGCGAGAAGTCGTAATAGAGGTCGCGATCGATTGTGGCGCTGTCATCCAGCGTGATGCCGGGTGCGAGCGTCGCGAGGCTGCCTGGCTGATCCGGGGTCTGGATATGATAGCCGGCGGCCGTCGAGCTGAAACCGCCCGCTGACGTAAGGTTGGTTGTGCCGCGGCGCACGCGAATGCCCTGGAATCTTCCGTCCGGAAGCAGCATGCCGGCGCGGAAACGACCGTATGGCGTTGAGGTCGATCCGTTGTCCCACTGGGTGTCGCCGACCCAGCCGTCCGGCACGATGTTGCGGCGGTCGGACGTCGCGTACCATTCCGGGTAGTCGAGGACGTTGACCTTGTCCCGCTCGTAATAGCTGAGCGCGACGGTCAGGTTCGAGCGGCCTTCGTTGAAATCAAGACCCTTGCGGCCGCCGACTGCGAGTTCCTTGGGGAAGGTCGGTTCCTTCGCCATAGCGGAAGGTGAGTTCGCCAGCATTGTAGTCATCGAAGAGCGACATGTTGACGACGCCCGCGATGGCGTCTGAACCGTAGAGCGCCGATGCGCCGTCGCGAAGGACTTCGATGCGGCTGATCAGGTTGGCCGGAACAGCGTTGACGTTGGTGAACGTCTCCGGGACGCTGTCGACCGCCTGGGATTGCGGGTGGGGTGCGATCCGTCGTCCGTTCACCAGGGTGAGCGTGCGTCCCGATCCGAGGCCGCGCAGGTTGGCGCCGCTGACGTCGCCGCGCGCGCCGTTGGTGCCGGTGTTGTTGTCCGAGAATTCGACATCGCCAGCGGCCGGAATGTTCGCCAGCAGCTCGCCAGTTGAAAGGTCGCCGCTCGCCTCGAGATCATCTCTTGTGACGACGGTCACCGGAAGGGCGCCTGAATCGGCAACGCCGCCAATGTATGAACCGATCACGACCACGACTTCAGGCTGGTCGGCCGCGTCCTGCGGTGCGGTCTCCTGCGCTAGAGCGGGAACGCCGGCGAGTGCGGCGCCGGCAGCAAGAAACAGACTCAAACGCGAACCAAGATCGTCAGACATTGCGCTCTAGCTCCAGATGCGGATCGGCAACCCCGATGTTTTTCGTCCCCTGAGGATCAGGTTCGGACCGGATTCGGCTTAGAGCGCGTTTTTGAACATATATCAAGAATAATATACGAAGCCGCCATAATATAACAATAAGCTATATACCAATTACCTGGCGCGCTTCTTGAGCTCGGCGTCGAAAAGCTCAACCTGGGCGCTTAGCGCCGTCTCGAACTTGCTGACGAAATCGCGGGAGCGGACCGGCAGGCCGCGCGCGAGTGGAAACACGACATTGACCGGCATATCGAGGCTCTCGGGAAACCGGCGGACATCGACGTCGGGGTTGTTTCGGACGAAGCTCGCGGCGGTCATGGAATCGACGATGGCGATGCCTGACCCCAGCCGCGCCATCGCGCAGGCCAGCCGATAGGTCTGCACCCGGACCGGCGTATCGATGGTCAGCCCGGCCGTGCGCGAAAGATCGGCGACGAGCTTTCCGAGCGGTTCGCTTTCGTCAAGGCCGATGAGGCTGCGGCCGACCAGGTCGTCAATCACGATCCCCGACCCGCCGCGGTCGAGGTCGCCCTTCCGGGCGATGGCGGCGATTGGAACGGTGCCGATCTGGCGGGCCCCGACAGAGGCTGGCCGGGAACTGGCGTCGAACACGAAGCCGATATCGTAGCCATAGGCGGGCTTTCCGATCTCGCTCAGCAGGGCGCCGGAGTGGAGGGTGGAGATGGTCATGCGGACTGAAGGGTTCTTCCCGGAAAAAGCTGTTGCTGCTTCCGGCAGGACTTCGTGGCCAAGCGCCGGCGTCGCCACGAGGCGAAGGTGGGAGTCCGCGCCGTGCTGTAGCCGTTTTGACAGGTCTCGCAGATCGTCCAGCGCAGCCTGCGTGCGTACGGCTTCGACCATCAGGACGCGCGCTTCCTCGGTCGGCTGAAGGCGGCCGCGCACCCGGTCAAAGAGTAGATATCCGAGATCGTCCTCCAGCTGCTGGAGGGTCTTGGTGACGGATGGTTGCGACACGCCCAATCGCTCGGCGGCGGCGCTGACGCTGCCGTGGGTCATGATCGCGTGGAAGATTTCAAACTGTCTGAATCGCATGCCTATGCATAAACAATAGTTATGAAGATGGCAAATTTATTCATTTGACGGTGTGTCTGCACGCGCCTAGCACGCCGCCAATGGTTCGAGCGATCTCATGACATCCATCCTGCACCGCGACCCCAAGAATTCCCTGCCGCTCGCCGTCCATGGCGATGGCGTCTGGCTGGAGGATTCAGAGGGGCGGCGATACCTGGACGCTTCCGGCGGCGCGGCGGTGTCCGTGCTGGGCCACGGCCACCGGAGGGTGATCGAGGCCATTCGCGAGCAGGCGGCGAACCTCGCCTATGCGCACACGGCCTTTCTTGCGAATGAGCCGAGCGAAAAGCTGGCCGAATTCCTGATCGACCGGGCGCCGCCGGGATTTGGCCGCGTCTTCTTCTGTTCGGGCGGATCGGAAGCGACCGAGGCGGCCCTGAAGTTCGCGCGGCAATACCATCATGCGCGGGGCGAAACGGAACGGACGATCTTCATCGCGCGCGACCAGAGCTATCATGGCGCGACGCTTGGCGCGCTGTCGGTAAGCGGCAACAAGGGCCGGCGGACGCCTTATGAGTCGATCCTGTCGCCGTGCCGCTTCATCGAACCGTGTTACGCCTATCGTCACCAGGGCGAGAACGAGTCGCTTGAGCAGTACGGGCGCCGCGCTGCCGATGCGCTCGAACGCGAAATCCTCGCGCAAGGCGCTCACCGGGTTGCAGCATTCATTGCCGAGCCGGTGGTCGGCGCGACGTTGGGCGCTGTGCCTGCGGCGCCGGGCTATCTCGCGCGCGTGCGTGAGATATGTTCGCGATATGGCGTCCTGTTCATCGCCGACGAGGTGATGTGCGGGATGGGACGGACCGGAACGCTGTTCGCCTGCACGCAGGATGGCGTTGCGCCTGACTTGATCACCGTCGCAAAGGGACTTGCCGGCGGATACCAGCCGGCGGGTGCGCTGTTGATCTCAAGCGAGGTTCATGACGGCCTGATCGCCAGCGCGGGGCGTTTCGAGCACGGCCACACCTATATCGGTCATCCGATCGCCTGCGCTGCCGCGCTGGCGGTTCAGGAAACCATCGAGGAAGATGGCCTCCTTGGCCGCGTCAGCCGCGCCGGCGAGGCGCTCAGGTCAATCCTTGCGCAGAATCTGGGTCCGCTGGGCGTCGTCGGCGACATCCGCGGTCGCGGTCTGCTGGTCGGTGTCGAGTTGGTGTCCGACATCGACACCAAGGCGCCGTTCGCCGCATCGCTTCGCCTGCACGCCCGCATCAAGCAGGCCGCGATGAGTGAAGGACTGATCGTTTACCCCGGCGGCGGATGTGTTGACGGCGTTTCGGGCGATCACATCCTGTTCGCGCCGCCATTCATTGCACGGGATGACGACCTTGAGGAAATCGGCCGCCGGATCACGCGTGCGGTCCAGCGGGCCGTAGAAAGCGAAGTTGCGGCGTGAGTGATTGCATGATCGCCGTGGCGCCCAATGGCGCCAGAAAGATGCATGCGGATCATCCCGCGCTTCCGCTTGCCGCCGATGAAATCGCCCGCACCGCTCGTTCCTGCGTGAATTCAGGGGCCGCGCTTCTCCACCTTCATGTGCGCAATCCTGACGGACAGCACACACTCGATGCGTCGCGCTACGACGAAGCGATATCCGCCGTTCGATCGGCCGTCGGTCCGGATATGGTGATTCAGATCACGACCGAGGCAGTGGGACGTTACAAGCCCGCAGAACAGATGGCTGTTGTCGAGCGGGTGCGCCCGGAAGCGTGCTCGATTGCGCTGCGGGAAATGACAAACGCCGGCGATGACGAAAGCGAGGACCGGTATGTTCGCTTCCTGGCGGATTGCCGTTCGGCTGGAATTTGGGTGCAGCACATCCTCTACGACCGAAACGACATCGAGAGGTTCAAGCGTCTCTGGACAGAGGGGAAAGTTGGCGAACGTCCCTCGGTCCTGTTTGTGGTCGGTCGCAACGCCGTGTCAGGTCAGGCCGATCCGCTGGACCTGATCGAGATGCTCTCGCTCTTCGGCGCTTCGAATATGCATAAAGCCGACTGGACCGTATGCGGGTTTGGCGTCAACGAAACACGCATCCTTGCTGCAGCTGTAGCCTTCGGCGGGCATGTGCGGGTCGGGTTTGAGAACAGCCTGCTGCGGCCTGATGGATCTGTTGCTCAATCAAACGAGGAACGCGTGTCCGATTGCGCCAGCCTGATAGGATCACTCGGTCGACGCCCGATGACCGCGCAGGTGCTGCGCGAGCAAATCCAAACGCTTCGGATCGGTTGAGGCTCGCCTGCCTGCTTCGAGAGAGGATCGCATAGCCGGTCGGCGCGCGCTCGGCTCTCCTCGTCGCAATGGCGTCGACTGGTTTCGCGGGTCGACTTGGCTTGGGCTCTGGTAGCTCGGCCGCGGCCGTTCTACGGCGTAGCTCGGTTCAAGGAGGAGGCTCGTCTTTGGCGGGCCGTTCTTGATTGAGGGCGATCTGAAGGGGCGCGGGGATGCTTGGCGGCTGCGGTTCGATCTCGTCGTCCCGAAGGCCCGGCGGAAGCCGCGAAGGCCTTTGGCGAAATCCGTCAGGATCGAGGACAGGCGGCCTTTGCCGCCGAAGAAGAACACGGCGAGCGCAACAACGATCAGAAGCTGGATCGGGCTCACCCCGCCGACCGAACATGTCAGACTTCTTGAGTATGGCGGGCGCGAGAATTTCGTCGGGCGCGGGCTCATGTCCCGTGACGATGACGCCGCGGCCGAGCTTCGAGTGCGCCAGTCCGTAGGCGAAATAGATCGCGATGGCGGCGGCCAGGAAGCCGGCGAAGAAGAGCTGAACCTTGAGTTCGACCTGAGCCATGAGGAACAGGCAGGACACGACGCCAAGCACCGGCGTCAGCGGGTAGAGCGGCACGCGGAAGGCCCGCGGCAGATCGGGCCGCGCCCGGCGCAACCAGATCACGCTGATGCAAACGATGGCGAACGCCGCCAGCGTGCCGATCGAGGTGAGATCGCCGATCGTGTTGATATCGAAGACGCCCCCTGCGAACGCGACAATCAGGCCGGTGAGGATCGTGTTGACCCAAGGCGTCTTGAATCGCGGATGCACGCGCGCGAACACGCCCGGCAGCAATCCGTCCTTGGCCATCGTGTAGAAGATGCGGGTCTGGGCATAGAGCAGCACCAGGATCACGGACGTTAGACCGGCGAGCGCGCCAAGTTTGACGGCGATCGCCAGCCACTTCCAGCCGGGCCCGAATGTGTTGACGGCGTCTGCGACCGGCGCTCCGGAATTGAGCTCCGGGTAAGGCACAAGACCGGTGAGCACCAGCGATGTCGCCATGTAGAGCACGGTGCAGAGCAGGAGCGATCCGATGATGCCGATCGGCAGGTCGCGCTTGGGGTTTCTTGCTTCCTGACCGGCGGTCGAGACGGCCTCGAAGCCGATATAGGCGAAGAACACGATCGTCGCCGCCCGCAAGACGCCTCCCCATCCGAACTCGCCAGGCGCGCCGGTGGCCTCGGGGATGAACGGAGACCAGTTCTCCGGTCGGATAAAGAATGCGCCGATCACAACGAAGGCGACGATGACCGTCAGCTTGATGGCCACCACGATGTTGTTGACGGTCGCCGATTCAGAAACCCCGACCACAAGCAGCGACGCCATCAGAAGCGCGACAGCAATCGCGGGGACGTTGATGACGCCAGTGATGGTCGTGCCATCGGCGAGCGTCCGCACAGCTCCAGTCGCCATCGTGAATTCCGCCGGCATGGCTAGCCCGAAGTCGGCGAGAAAACTCGTCAGGTATTCGCCCCACCCAACCGCCACCGTCGATGCCGCGAGGCCATACTCAAGCAGCAGCAGCGCCCCCATGATCCAGGCGGCAAATTCGCCGAGCGTGGCGTAGGAATAGGTGTAGGCCGATCCGGAAACGGGGAGGACCGAGGCCAGCTCGGCATAGCAAAGTCCGGCGAAGCCGCAGATGACGCCAGCGATGACGAACGACAGGATGACAGCCGGTCCCGCATGAAGCGCCGCTGCGCTACCCGTGCGCACGAAGATCCCTGCGCCGATGATGCAACCGATGCCCAGAAGGACGAGGTTGATCGCCCCGAGCGAACGCTTGAGGTCGCCTGTGTCGTATTCCGCCTGGATCTGCTGGATGGTCTTCCTGAGAAACAACCGCCGCAGACCACGCACGGCGCCACCGTCTGGCGCACCGCCCGCACTGTCCATCTAGGAAGAATCTCCACAGGCGCCCGAACCGAACGACCGGCGCCGCCCCCACTGTTTCGATCCGATCGTTTGCCGACACAAGCAGGGCCGCACATTAATTCGCGGCCAGAATCGCCTGAGCCCACTCCGAGCGGACGGCCTGTATCTATTTGACGAGGGACGCGAGCACCCGGCGACGGCCTTCGAACGGACGGCGGCCATGCATGACGAGAAAGTTGTCGACCAGCGCCACATCGCCGGCCCGCCACGCCAGATTATGGCTGAGCTCATCACCCAGCGAAACGGCGTCCGCCATGTCGTCAGGCGAAATCGGACTGCCGTCGCCGAAGTGGATCGACCTGGCGGCCGAGTTGCGACTGTCGGACCAGCCACGGTAGGCGGCGATCAACTGATTGAAGAAACTGCGGCGGCCGTCAGGCAGGTCTCGGACAGCTGGCAGAACCGGGCTGGTAACGCTGAGCGCGCCATCGTCTTTCCATTCCCAGCGATAACCCAGCGATTGCAGTCGCGCCTCAGCTTGTTCGCGGGTGGCGGCGCGCAGCGTGTTGGGCCAGCTCCTTCCCTGACCCGAGCCGGCGTCATCCGATCCGGGCATGACATTCGTGTAGGTGACGCCCTTGTCGGCGAGAGCTTCGACGAACGGTTGGTTCACGGATTCGAGGCGTTCCAGCAAAAGGTCCGACCTGCAGATCGGCGTTTCGCCGCCTCTCTCGGCCGGAATTTCGCAATAGAAGAAAAGCTTGCTGGGATAGATCGGCGTCTGCGCCATCTCGTGGTGCAGATAGATACTGGTGGTTGGCGGCGCTTCGTTGGCGGTGAAAACGCGCTCGGTGACGTTGACCCGCACGGCGTTCGATAGCGACTCGAGATACGGGAAGTTGTCCTCGCCATAAGCCTGCACCGCCTCGTCGAGACGGAACGCATCCGGAACGTCGAACCCGCGGAATAGAACTGCGCCCGTTTCGGCAAGGGTCTCGTCGATGGCCTGCTTGTTCTCGCCCAGATGCTTCGCGAGAGATCCGCTGTCTTCGATGATGTGGGGGAAGGTCCCGGACATGTGCGATCCCTAATCGTAGATTGGATGAAATGCGCCGAACGCCGCGGCGCAGAACTCGCCGGGGTCGTTGAAGCGGCGATTGCGGTTGAGGGCGGTAATGGCGGATACCTCGTCATCGCTCAGGGCGAAGTCGTCCAGCGCAAGATTTTCGCGGATATGGACGGGGTTCGACGACTTCGGGATGATCGAGGTTCCGCGCTGAAGCGCCCACCGCAGCACGACCTGTGCCGGTGTCTTGCCATGTGCTTGCGCGGCTGCGCGCACAGCAGGTTCATCCAGGACTTTCTCCTCGGCCTGCGCCATGTCGAGCTCAAGGTACGAAGAAGCGCCGAGCGGCGAGAAGGCAGTCACGCGCAGGCCGTACTGCAGCGCGAGACGCAGGAGTTTGTCCTGGGTCAGGTAGGGATGCATTTCGACCTGCAGAACTGCTGGCGCAATCTGCGCATAGTTCATCAGGTCGTGGAGCAGGGCGCTGTTGTAGTTGCAGACGCCGATTTCGCGCGCCAGGCCCTTCTTCGCCAGCTGCTCCATCGCCGCCCATGTCTCGTGGAGCGGGACTTTCGCTGGCCGCATGACTGGCTTGTCAGCATCAGGGTCATGTATCCACTCGGGCGGATACCGCTTGGCAATCGGGACATGCTCGAGCGCGATCGGAAAGTGGACGAGGTAGAGGTCGAGGTAGTCGAGGCCCAGGTCGGCGAGCGACTTGAGGCAGGCTTCTTCAACGTGTTCGGGCGCATGATAGGTGTTCCAGAGTTTGGATGTGATCCAGACTTCCTCTCGCGACACGAGGCCGTCACGGAACACCTTGCGCAGCGCCGCGCCGACAGCTGCTTCATTGCCGTAATCTGCCGCGCAGTCGAAATGGCGGTATCCGGCCTGTATCGCCTCGACGATCACCCGCTCGCAGTCTGCCGGGTCGACTTTCCAGAGGCCAAATCCGATACGCGGCATCTCCATCTGAAGTCCTCCTAGTCCTCGCGCGCGATCGGGATCGGCGTTCCTGATTGTATCGATTGTTGAGCCGCAGCTCCCATCTCGACCGCTCTGTAACCATCCAGCGCCGAGACGATTGGGGGTCGGCCTTGGAGCAGGCAACCCTGGAATGCGCTGAGCTGATGATAGGTCGCGCCGTGATGGTCCCCGGCAGCCAGTATGTCAGCCGGCACGGAGACGAACTCCTTCGACAGGCCGGAGCGGTCTCGCGGGGACATGATGATCTCTCCGCTGGGGATGCTTACCTCGATCTTTCCGCGCGCACCGATGGTGTGGATGGACGTCTGCTGTTCGGAGCCTTCCGCGAACATGCACAGCTCAAGCACAGCCCGCGCGCCGCGCGCAAAATCAACGGTCACAAAGGCGTTGTCGAGAATATCGGGACGTTCGCCGTCATACAACTCGTCGAGATGGTTCACATCTTGCCCGCCGCTGGCGAACACCCGCACGGGCTCGTCCCGCAGGATGACCCGCATCAGGTCGAAGAAGTGACAGCACTTCTCGACGAGCGTGCCGCCCGTGTTGCGATTGAAGCGGTTCCAGTCACCGACCTTCTTGAGGAACGGAAACCGGTGCTCGCGGATGTACAACATTCTTGGAGCGCCGGTCTCGTCGGCATGAACGCGCTCGATGTAGCGCGCCACGGGCGGCATGAAGCGATACTCCATCCCCACCCAGAACGTCCGCGGATGATCGATCGCCATGCTCGCCAGTCGCCTGGCGTCATCAGGCGAGGCGCAAAGCGGCTTTTCGAGGAGGATCGCAACGTTCTCCGCTAGCAATCGTCGCGCAATGTCGAAGTGTGTGAAGTTTGGCGTTGCGACAATCACGGCGTCGGGCGTGACGCTTGAAAGCATCGCGTCGAGATCGCCGAAGACCTGGGGCTCAAACCCTAGCGCTGCGGCCAGCTTGGACGATTGATTGCGGGACTCCGGATCGGGGTCGCATAGCGCGACCAGCGTCGCGTTCGGCAGGAGCGCGAGATTGCGCATGTGTTCCCGGCCCATCATGCCGGCGCCGACGATGGCGTAGGAGATGGTCATGCGGGACGCTCAGCAGTGGTCGGCGTCAGGCAGAATGCTGAGGATGCATCCGCCGCGAGTCCATCCGGCCAAGTGTCGAGGGTTTCACGACGTGCTGCGGGATCAGAAGTCTCTGGCAGGAAGAGGAATGGCGGCTCATGGTCCAAAGTTGCCGGACGGCGCATGCTGATCTTCCCAAATCTACCAATCTCAACGGTGACCCTGAAACCTTCGGCCGGCCGAGGTTGGTTCTCCATCCAGCCGGAAGTCGGACAACCAGTCTACCGCCAAGTGTGCGCATCGAATTTATTGACACAATATCCAATACGCAATTGGTTAGTTTCCGCCGCGGCTGGCTGACGTTGCGTGGTCCAATTCGGCCCATTTCAGCTCGGCGGCCCGTGCGCCATTGCTTCGGACAGCGGCCTGCCCGCAGGAGACGCACCCTGCGGTGATTTTCGAACATGATTTGGGCGACGGGATAGGCCGTGGGCAGTCTATCCGTATCAGGCTTGCCGGTCAGTGAGGCGCTGAGCTACAAACCCTCACCGCCAAAGACGGTGGAAGCGTAAGCGCCTGATCCGATGCAGGATGGTGCGGCCTCAATCGCCGCAAGGCGCCTCACGCAGCTCACACAGCAATCCATCAACAATCCGGTCGTGCGCGTCGATGAATGCGCACGCGTTCTGAGGCGTATTCACATGACACTGATCAGAAATCTCCAGGGCTGTTTGCTATTGGCGCCGCTGGCCGCCATGGCGCTGGCGCCGGCCTATGCGCAGGATTCAGGGCGGGCGAGCTCGATATCCGAAGCGCTTGCGGCGTCGAAACCGATCTTCGCCTTGCGACTGAGGTATGAGGGCGTCGCGCAGGACGGCCTGGCAAATGACGCTGACGCCGTGACCTGGCGCGCGCGTGCGGGGCTCGAGACGGGAACGTGGAAGGACACCAGCTTCCTGATCGACTTCGACCTCATCGAGGATCTGGTGGACGACTTCAATTCCACCATCAACGGCAAGACCGCCTATCCGGTGGTTCCCGATCCGAGCACAGCCGAACTCAACCGGCTGCAGATCACCAATACGTCGATCCCGGACACCAGGCTGACGATCGGACGCCAGCGGATCATCTTGGATGATGCGCGTTTTGTCGGGAATGTCGGCTGGCGCCAGAACGAACAGACGTTCGACGCCGTGCGCGCGATAAACTCCAGCCTTGGCGACCTCGTCATCGACGTCGCCTACGTCGCGCAGGTGAACCGCATCTTCGGTGAGGACTCGGCGCAGGGCCGGTTCACAGGCGACAGCTATCTGGTGAATATCAGCCGCCCGACGCCGATCGGCAGGGTGACCGGGTTCGCCTATCTCGTCGATGTCGAAGAGGGCGGCGGCGCCAATTCATCACAGACCTATGGCGTGCGGCTGGCCGGCGACACGCCGCTTGGCGGCGGCAAGCTCGCCTATGTCGGATCCTACGCAACCCAGTCCGACTATGGCTCCAGCAATCTTGCCTATGAGGCGCCCTACTATCTGGCTTCTGCGACCTACTCGCAGGCAGGATTCAGCTTCGGGCTCGGCTACGAAGTGCTTGGCGGCGACACGGCGCGGGGATTTTCGACGCCGCTGGCGACCCTGCACGCTTATCAGGGCTGGGCTGACAAATTTTTGGGCACTCCGGCGGCCGGGATCGAGGACCTCTATGGTTCCGCTGGCTACACGTTCGGGGATGTCGGACCACTAAAGGGTCTGAAGCTGACGGCCATATATCACGACTTCAGCGCGGAAACGCTCAGCCAGGACTATGGGACGGAATTGGATCGGCGCTGACAGCCGTGTTCAAGGCGGTCGAGATCGGACTGAAGTACGCAGATTATGACGCGGACACATTTGCAACAGCCACGTCCAAGATCTGGTTCTCCATCGACTACGCGCTCTGATGGTGCGGGTATGAGCGCTGCTGCGTCAGGACATGCGAAACCGGGCGCAGCCGCCCCGACGCTGGTGGTCCTGCTCGTCGATGATGAGCCGGAACGGGCCAAGATGATCGAACAGGGGCTGGCAGGCTGCGCGTTGCTGAAGCACACACCCAGCATTGGTGGGCCCGAACTGATCCGGATGATCGAGGACGTCAAACCCGATTGCATAATCATCGATTGCGAGAGTCCGGACCGCGACACGATCGAGAACCTGCGCACCGTGGCCCGGCACAACCCGAAGCCGATCGTGATGTTCGTCGAGGACGGGGACAGCGAGAAAGCGCGCGAGGCGGTGCGCGCGGGGGTGAGCGCCTACATCGTCGACGGCCTTTCCACGAGCCGCATAAAGCCGGTGATCGATGTCGCGATCGAACGCTTCCGGATGGTCGATGCGCTTCACCGCGAACTCGCCAAGTCGCGGGAGGACCTGGCGGCGCGCAAGCTGATCGAGAAGGCGAAGGGCATCCTGATGGAAAAACGCAGCCTGAGCGAGGGCGCGGCCTATGAGGCGATCCGGTCGATGGCGATGAACCAGGGCAAGCAATTGCGGGACGTCGCGCAATCCATCATTTCGGTGAACAGCCTGCTGGAAGGAGGCGGGGAGAGTTGATGGCGGATGGCGTGCAGCGACGCGTTCGGGTCGGCATCGGCCGCCTGACGGATTCAGTGGTGATTGCGGCGGCGCGCGAGCGGGGCGAATTTGCGCGCGAGGGGATCGACGTCGCGGTCTCCCGGCACGAATCGTGGGCGGCGATCCGCGACCAGCTTGCGTATGGCGAGATCGACGGGGCCCACATGTTGTCGCCGATGGTTGTGGCGTCGGCGGCCGGCCTGGGGCCGTTTCCGGGACGTTTCACGACGTCGTTCTGCAACAACCTGAACGGCAACGCGATCACGGTTTCCAATGAACTCTATTGCGAGATGCGGGAGATCGGCGGGTCAGAGGGCTGGTCGCGGCCGGTCTCGGCGCGGCTGGTCAGCGAGGTGTGCGCGCGCCGCATGGACAGGGGACAACGGCCGCTGACCTTCGCGGTGGTCTATCCGTTCTCGATGCACAATTACCAGCTTCGCTACTGGTTGGCGGCGGGGGGCGTCCATCCGGATCGCGCGCTGGAGATCATCGTTGTTCCGCCCTCGCGCATGGTCGAGGTGATGTCGCGCGGCGAGGTTGATGGGTTTTGCGTCGGCGATCCGTGGAACGCAGAGGCGGTGCGCGAGGGGATCGGACACACGCTCATTACGTCTGCCGAGGTGTGGTCGAATGGTCCCGAGAAGGTGTTTGGCGTGCGGCGCGACTGGGCCGAAGCGAACCGGGAGACGCACGAGGCGCTGATCCGGGCGATGCTGCGCGCGGCGCGGTGGGTGGACCACCCGGGCAATCGTGCGGAGGCGGCCGAGATCGCCGCGCTGCCGGATTACCTCGACATGCCGGCGGAACGGATCCTCAGTTCCCTGACCGGCGCGGGCCGGCAGTCGGGCGCAGGCGAGCGCGTCGACATGCCCGACTTCAATGTCTTTCACCGGTATGCGGCGAACTTCCCGTGGCGCAGCCATGCGATGTGGATCGCTGCGCAGATGGTGCGATGGGGACAGGCGCCGATGGGTCTGGATCTTCGCGCGGTCGCGCTTGAAGCGTTCGACCCCTCGCCGTTTCGCGAGGCGGCGCGTGCGGAAGGCGTGGCGAGCCCGGAGATCGACTTCAAGGTCGAGGGCGCGCGCGATACTGCATGGGTGCTGGACGAGGCGACGTCGCCGATCGCGATGGGGCGGGACATGCTGATCGACGGCGTCGCGCTCGATCCGGATGAGACGGCCGATTATCTCGACAGCCAGAGCATTCACGCCATGCGGGCCGAACGCTTGCGCGTGGCGGTCTAGGGGCGGTCAGCCGCTGATGCGTACGGCGCCCACGGACGCCGCGGCAGACAGCGGATAGCGCACGAACAGGATCGCCGGATTGCGCACGCGTTTGCGGCGCGCTGTGTCGGCGAGGTTGGACAGCGTTCCCGAAATCGTGCGGCAGTCTGTTCGCCCGGCGTTTTCGACCCATTCGATTGCAAGGCTCCCCGGCGCGCCGTTCGCCATCAGGGTCGACTGGATCCGCCAGGCCTGGGCGACGCCCATGTAGAAAGCCGTGCAGCTGCCGGGCCGGACGAGGGAGACCCAGTCCGGCGTCGAGGCGTCGGCGGTGCGGGCCGTCACGACCGAGAAGGACTGGATTTCCGCGCGTTCGGTTAAGCTGATAGCGGCGTCCGATGCGGCGGCGAGCGCGGCGGTGACCCCCGGAACAATCTCGATCTCAGCGCCGAGCGCCACGGCCTCGCAGAGCTCTTCGGTTGCGCGTCCGAACACCATCGGATCACCGGACTTGAGACGTGCGACGGTGCGGCCCTCCGCCAGCGCCGTGCGGATCAGGTGGTTGATGCCGGCCTGCTGCACGCCGCCATCGCCGGGCGCCTTCCCGACATCGACGATCCGGGCGGCAGGCGCGGCATGAGCGATGACCTCGCGCGCGACGAGCCGGTCGACCAGCAGAAGATCCGCGCTGGCGATGCGTTGGGCGGCGCGGAAGGTAAGCAGGTCGGCAGAGCCGGGCCCGCATCCGATCAGGACAAGTTTGCCGATGCTCGTCATTCTGCCGCCCTCGCCATTGTCCGAACAACGCCGTTGAGAATGCGCGCGATCTCCGGCTTGCAAGACCCGCACGTGACCCCGGCGCCCGTGACCTTGCCGATGGCGGCGAGGTCGCCTGCGCCGCACTGGATCGCCCTCTCGATCTGGTTGGCGCCGACGCCCTTGCACGAGCAGACCAGAGGTCCCGGGGATTCGCCGCTCGGCGGACGGCCCGCCAGTGCAGTGCGACGAAGGGTGTCGTTGTCGAGGTCGCTTGCGAATAGCCGGGAGGCCCAGGCGCGGTCGGCTGAGACAGGACCGCGCGAGATCAGGGCGAGTGATTGCAGTCCGGCGTCCGAGACGACCGCGCGGCGGCGCAGTCCGGATGCGCCGTCGATGTATTCGATGCTGTGTTCGCATGACGGCGCGAGGCAGTCGAGGAGGACGGCGGGCGGGTAGGCGGATGCGACTTCGAGCCGCCAGCCGCCGGGCGCCCGGGCGAGCGCCCAGTAATCTCCGTCGGCGAGGCGGCTGGTTCTCGGCTCCTTGCGCGTGAGGACAAAGGCATACGCGCCGGCGCGGAAGGGCTCAAGGCGCACAGGCGTATGTTTGAGTTCGGGTTGCCCCGAGACCGGATCGTTGTCCGGATTGACGACGGCGTCGATGCGTCCGGCGGAGGAGAACCGCTCGGTCCAGTGCATCGGCGCCGAGAGGTTTCCCGGCGCAACGCGGTCTGCGATCTGAGCGCGGAGGAGGGCTTCCCCGTAGGCTGATACGACACGAACGATTGCGGCCGGTGCGATCTCATACCGTGTGGCGTCGTCGGGATGAATCTCGAGGTAGGGTTCGGCGATATGCTCTGCGAGGCGGGGCGTCTTACCCGTACGCGTGAGGGTGTGCCAATGGTCGCGTACGCGTGCGGTGTTGAGCCGAAGGGGGAACGCGGCGGTGGTCTCGTTGGCGGGACGGCGCGCTGACGTTGCAATGAAGCGGGCGCGGCCGGAGGCGGTGAAGAAGCGCCCGTCCGCGAACATCCGGCTTGGCGAGGAAGGGGGCTCGACCGAGGCAGGCGCGGGCCATTGAAACGGCTGGAGCTCGTCGTATTCCAGCGGCGTAATGGCGGCGTGGGCGCCGATGTCGAAATCGCGCGCGCCGTTGTTTTCGAAGGCGGAGAGGGCGGCGTGTTCCGCGAAGACTTCCCCAGGCGATGAGAAGTCGAAGCCGTCATAGCCCATGCGCCGGGCGACGTCGGATATGATGTCCCAGTCGGCGCGGCATTCGCCCGGCGGGTTCAGGAAGGAGCGCTGGCGCGAAATTTGACGTTCCGAATTGGTGACAGTCCCGGACTTCTCACCCCATGCGAGAGCGGGAAGCCTGACGTCGGCGAGGGAGACAGTGTCGCCGGTGGCGGTGACGTCCTGGACGACGACAAAGGGGCAATCGCGGATCGCGCGGCGGACGTGGTCGGCGTTCGGCATCGAGACGGCCGGGTTGGTGGCGATGATCCAGAGCGCCTTGATGCGGCCGTCAGCAACGGCATCGAACATGTCGACGGCTTTCAGACCGGGACCGGGGGCAACGTTTGGCGCAGCCCAGAAGCGGGAGACGCGGTCGCGATCTTCAGGCGCGAAATCCATGTGGGCGGCGAGCTGGTTCGCGAGGCCGCCCACCTCACGGCCGCCCATGGCGTTGGGCTGTCCGGTGATCGAGAAGGGCCCCATGCCCGGCTTTCCGATGCGTCCGGTGACGAGGTGGCAGTTGATGATGGCGTTGACCTTGTCGGTTCCCGAGGTCGACTGATTCACGCCCTGCGAATAGATCGTTATTGTGCGAGGTGTCTCGACGACCCAGTCGAAGAAGGTCGTGAGCTGGTCAGCCGGGATGCCGGTGGCTCGGGCGGTGTCGGCGATGGGCGGCAATGATGTGGCGATCAGGGCGGCCTCGAAGCCTTCGGTGCAGCCGTCGACGAAGGCTCCGTCGGCCGCCGGGCTGCTGGCGAGGTGCGCGAACAGGGCGTTGAAGAGCGCGACGTCGGCGCCGGGTGCGATGGCGAGATGGAGATCGGCGGCGGCGGTCGTGGCGGTGGCGCGGGGATCAATGACGACCAACCGAGCGCCGCGCTTCTCCTTTGCGGCGAGGAGGCGCTGGTGGAGCACCGGATGACACCAGGCGAAGTTGGAGCCGACGAGGATGATGAGATCGGCTAGCTCGATATCCTCGTAGCAGCCGGGCACGGTGTCCGAGCCAAAGGCGCGTTTGTGTCCGGCGACGGACGACGCCATGCAGAGGCGGGAATTGGTGTCCATGTTCCCGGAGCCGATGAAGCCTTTCATTAGCTTGTTCGCGACGTAGTAGTCCTCTGTCAGCATCTGGCCGGATGCGTAGATGGCGACGCTGTCGGGACCGTGCCGTTCGATTGTGTCCTGGAAGCGCGTCGCGACAAGGTCGAGCGCTTCATCCCAGCTTGCGCGGCGGCCATCGATCTCCGGGTAGAGGAGACGCTCGTCGAGCGTGAGGGTCTCGCCGAGCGAGGAGCCTTTCGAGCAGAGGCGTCCGTAGTTCGCGGGATGATCGGGGTCGCCGCGCACCTCGGCGTGCTGGCCCCCGTCGGAGGGTTTGACCAGCACGCCGCACCCAACCCCGCAATAGGGGCAGGTAGTGCGGGTTTCGGCCGCGTCGGTCATGCAGCGGAGAGCTTGATGTGCACACGCTCGCCGTCGCGAATTTCAACCGGGTAGACCGCAACGCAGCCTTCATCCGCGCCGCGCGCCATGCCTGACTTCAGGTCGATGATCATGTTGTGAAGCGGGCAGGTGACGGCGCCGTCGTGGACGATGCCTTCGGACAGCGGCCCCCGCTTGTGCGGGCAGCGATTGTCGATGGCGTGGACGTCGCCGCTTGCGGTGCGGAACACGCCGATTTCAGCGCCCTGGAAACGCACGACGCGCGAGCCCCGGACGGGGATGTCTGTGAGGTCGCAGATGTCGATCCATCGAGAAGGCATGGTTGATCCGTCCATCTGGCTAGCTCGCCGGCTCGAGGACGCGGAACTCGTGCGCTTCGGCGCCGTCTGTGGCGCGGGCGGCCCACGGGTCGTTCTGCGCATCGCGCTGGGAGACGTCGAAGCGGGCGAGGAGTGCGCGGCGGTTGTCGAGGTCTTCGACGACCTTTTTGTGGGCGTGGTCGAGGCCGACGCGGTTTGCCCACTTGTAGATGCGTTCGAGGTAATAGCCTTCCTCGCGGTAGAGCTGGAGAAGGGCGGTGATCACTTCCATCGCTTCGTCTTCAGTTGCGACCTTAGTGAGGATTTCGGTGCCCTTGATGTCGAGGCCGGCGGCGCCAGCGAAGTGGACTTCGTAGCCGCTGTCCACGCAGATGACGCCGATGTCCTTGCAGGTGGCTTCGGCGCAATTGCGCGGGCAGCCGGAGACGGCGAGCTTGACCTTGGCGGGCGTCCACGAGCCCCAGAGATGGCGTTCGAGACGCATGCCCAGGCCGGTCGAGTCCTGTGTGCCGAAGCGGCACCAGTCGGAGCCGACGCAGGTCTTCACCGTGCGCAGCGCCTTGCCGTAGGCGTGACCGGAGACCATTCCGGCGGCGTTGAGGTCGGCCCACACGGCGGGAAGGTCTTCCTTCTTGACGCCGAGCATGTCGATGCGCTGACCGCCTGTGCATTTCACTGAGGGAATGCTGAACTTGTCGACGACATCGGCGATGGCGCGGAGTTCCTTGGCCGACGTCATGCCGCCCCACATGCGGGGGACGACAGAATAGGTGCCATCCTTCTGGATGTTGGCGTGGACGCGTTCGTTGATGAAGCGCGATTGCTGGTCGTCGACGTATTCAGTCGGCCAGTCGCACAGCAGGTAGTAGTTGAGCGCAGGGCGGCATTTGGCGCAGCCGCATGAGGTTTTCCACTGCAGCTCCTGCATGACGGCGGGGATGGTCTTCAACTCCTTGGCCTTGATCAGGCGGCGGACATCGCCATGGCCGAGATCGGTGCAGGAACACATGCCCTTGGGCGCAGAGGCGTCGAAGGCGTCGCCGAGTTGCAGGGCGAGGAGTTGTTCGACGAGGCCGGTGCAGGTACCGCAGGAGGATGAGGCCTTGGTGTGGGCGCGGACGCCGTCGAGGTCGGTGAGGTTCTGATTGGCGATGGCGCCGCAGATCTTGCCCTTGGAGACGCCGTTGCAGCCGCAGATTTCCGCATCATCCGGCAAGGCTGCAACGGCCGCCATAGGGTCCAGGGGGGCGCCCCCGGCATAGGCCTGGCCGAAGATCAGGGTGTCGCGGGCGTCGGCGTCAATCGCCTCGCCGGACTTGATCAGGTTGAAGAAGTAGGCGCCGTCGGCCGTGTCGCCATACATGACCGCGCCGATGAGGCGATTGTCTTCGAGGACAAGACGCTTGTAGACGCCGCGAGAGGCGTCGCGGAAGACGATGTCTTCGCGCGCATCGCCTTCCGCGAAATCGCCGGCGGAGAAGAGGTCTACGCCGGTGACTTTCAGCTTGGTGGATGTCTGGGGGTGGATGAAGGCGCAGTCTGTCTCGCCGGCGAGGTGACGCCCACAGACGCTGGCCATGTCGTAGAGCGGGGCGACGAGGCCATAGGTGTTGGATTCGAATTCGACACATTCGCCGACCGAGTAGATGTCGGGGTCAGAGGTCTGGAGCTGGGCGTTGACGAGGATGCCGCGGGCGCAGTCTAGGCCGGCCTGCTTGCCGAGTTCGCCGTTGGGACGGATGCCGACGGCCATGACGACGATGTCTGCGGGGAGTTTGGTTCCGTCTTCGAGGAGAACGCCGGTGACCTTGTCGTCGCCCAGTATCTCCTTGGTGTTGGCGCGCGTGATGACCTCGATGCCGCGCGCACGGATCGCCTTCTCAAGCAGGTAGCCGGCGGATTCATCGAGCTGGCGTTCCATCAGGGTCGGCATGAGGTGGAGGACGGTGACGTCCATGCCCTGCGCCTTCAGCCCGGCTGCGGCTTCAAGGCCGAGGAGTCCGCCGCCGATGACGACCGCCTTTCCCTTCGACTTGGCGGCCAGCAGCATTGCATCGACATCGTCTAGATCGCGGTAGGTGAGGACGCCGGCGAGCTTGTGGCCGGGCACGGGAATGATGAAGGGAACCGATCCGGTCGCGATGATGAGCTTGTCGTAGGGGGCGACTTCGCCGTGTTCTGAGGTGACGGTCTTCGCTTCGCGATCGATCTCGGTGACCTTGTGGCCCTTGTAGAGCGTGACACCGTGATCGACGTACCAGCCGTCGCCATGGATGACGATTTCCTCGAACTGCTTTTCACCGGAGAGGACAGGCGAGAGCATGATGCGGTTGTAGTTCACGCGCGGTTCGGCGTTGAAGATGGTGACGTCGTAGGCGTCGGGGGCGCGTTCGAAGAGCTCTTCCAACGCACGGCCTGGCGCCATGCCGTTGCCGATGACGACGAGTTTCTGCCGGCTCATGCCGCTTCCTCCTCTTCGCTTTCGTCTTCTTCCGGGTGCGCGCCGCCCTCGTACTTCTCGAGGAAGGTGAGGAGCTTTTCGCGGTAGGCGTAATAATCTGGGTGTTCGAGGAGAGCTTGCCGCGAGCGCGGGTGCTCGATCTTCACGTCCATGATCTCGCCGATGCGGGCGTTGGGACCGTTGGTCATCATGATGACGCGGTCGGCGAGGAGAATCGCCTCGTCGACATCATGGGTGACGCAGATCGCGGTGACCTTGGTCTTCTGCCAGACCTCCATGAGGACTTCCTGCAGCTCCCATCGCGTGAGGCTGTCGAGCATGCCGAAGGGCTCGTCGAGGAGCAGAAGCTTTGGGTTGAGGGCGAAGGCGCGGGCGATGCCGACCCGCTGTTTCATGCCGTTGGAGAGGTCGGCAGCGCGGCGGTTCATCGAGTCGGCGAGGCCGACACGCTCGAGATAGTATTCGACGACGTCCTGGCGTTCGGCGCGGGTCGCGTCCGGATAGACGCGGTCGACGCCGACGGCGACGTTTTCGAGGGCGGTGAGCCAGGGGAAGAGGGAGGGGGACTGGAAGACCACCGCGCGGTCGGGGCCGGCGGAGGAGACTTCCTTGCGGTCCAGGATGATGCCGCCGGAGGAGACGTCGTTGAGGCCGGCGGCCATGGTCAGGAGCGTAGACTTGCCGCAGCCTGAGTGGCCGATGATCGAAACGAACTCGCCTTTGGCGATCTTGAGGTCGATGCCTTCGACCACGGTCAGCGGTCCCTTGGGAGTGGGGTAGACCTTGGCGACGTTCTCGAAACTGAGATAGCGCTCGCCGGCGTCGACGAGGGTTTCGCCGGCCTGCTGGTAGGCGCGGGGCGGGCGCTGGTGAATTGGGGTCACGTTTGGCAGCGTGCGGGCGACTTCTTCGGTGTCGCCGCCGCGGGAGATGCCGACATCCATCAGGTAGGCGGTGATGTCGTGGCGAAGCCGCTTGAAGGTCTCATCGTGGTTCATTTCCGTGCGCTGGCGCGGACGGGGGATATCGACTCTGAAGGCCGGGCCCAGGGTGGCGTTGGGGCCGGGGTTCAGCGGGATGACGCGATCGGCCATGAGGATTGCTTCGTCGACATCGTTGGTGATGAGGACGACGGTCTTGCGATCTTCCGACCAGATCTGGGTGATCTCGTCCTGCAGCTTGGAGCGGGTGAGGGCGTCGAGGGCTGACAGTGGCTCGTCGAGAAGAAGGATCTTGGGATCCATCGCCAATGCTCGGGCGACGGAGACGCGCTGGCGCATGCCGCCTGAGAGCTCGGCGGGGCGGCGGTCGACGGCATGGCTGAGGCCGACCATGTCGACGTAACGCGCGGTGCGCGCCTTCTTCGAGGCGGCGTTCTCTTTCGGGAAGACGGCGTCGACAGCGAGGCGGACGTTTTTCTCGACGGTCAGCCAGGGGAAGAGCGAATAGCTCTGGAAGACGAGGCCGCGATCCGGGCTGGGGCCGGTGACGGGTTCGCCGCGGCAGATGACTTGGCCCTCGTCAGCCGTCTGAAGGCCGGCGATGAGGTTCATCAGCGTTGACTTTCCTGAGCCGGAAAAGCCGAGGATGGCGACGAACTCTCCGTCTTCGACCTGCAGGTTGATGTCGCGCAGAACGTCATTGCGCTCGTCGCCTTCGCCGAAGCCGATGGAGGCGTTGTTGAGCTCTAGGACTGACATCTCGGCCTCCTCAGCGCGTGGCGGAGTGGGTGAACAGCGTCTGCAGGGCGAGCATGACGCGGTCGAGGGCGAAGCCGATCAGGCCGATCGTGAAGACGGCGACCATGATGCGCGCGAGCGAGTCGGATGAGCCGTTCTGGAATTCGTCCCAGACGAATTTTCCAAGGCCGGGGTTCTGCGCGAGCATTTCCGCGGCGATCAGCACCATCCAGCCAACACCCAGCGACAGGCGCATCCCGGTGAAGATCAGCGGCAAGGCCGACGGCAGGACCAGCTTGGTCACGCGCGTCATGGGCGGGAGGTTCAGGACGCGGCCGACATTGACGAGGTCCTTGTCGATCGAGGCGACGCCAAGCGCCGTGTTGATCAGCGTCGGCCACAGCGAGCAGAGCGTGACCGTAATCGCGGAGGTGAGGAAAGACTTGGAGATGCCGCTGTCGGTCGCAATGGTGGCCGAGACAATCATCGTGACGATGGGCAGCCAAGCGAGCGGCGATACTGGCTTGAAGATCTGGATGAGCGGGTTGAAGGCGGCGTTCATGGTCGCCGACATGCCGCAGAGAATTCCCAGCGGGACGGCCACGGCGGTCGCGATCAGGAAACCGAAGAAGACAGTCTGCAGGCTGGTCCAGATCTGCTGATAGTAGGTCGGCTTGCCGGTGTAGGCGCGCTCGCGGACTTCATCGCCGCGGGCGGCCTCGACCAGCGCCGCGTTGCGGGCCTCCTGGCGAGCCATGAACTCATTGCGTTTTTCAGTCTCGGTGAGGTGGTCGGCGTGGAGGACCTGCGCCTGCTCCCAGACTGCGGCGGGGCCCGGAATAGCGCCGAGCGAGGTGTTGACGCGCGGCGCAAGCTGACCCCAGGCGAACAGGAAGACGACGATCGCAAGCACTGGCACGCCGAGCTTCCGCCAGAGCTCTGCGCCCTGCTCGCGCGGGTTCTCGCCGGCCCCCATGCGCAGGATCGGCGTCACCCAGGCAAGGCCGACGACCTCGAAGAACGAGGACGAGCTGCTGATGAAGCGGGTGAAGGCGCCCGGACCTTTAGGTTTGTCTGGCGTCGCCGCTGGTTCAGCCAGGGCGGCCGGCGTTGCGATGGAGGCTGTGTCTGTCGTCATATCGCTGTCCGCCGGGACGTCTTTCAGGATTGCTGTCGCGCTCATTGCCGTTTCTCCGTGAGAAAGGGCGCGACGCTCATGAGGAGATTGAGCGCCGCGCGAGTAGGTCAGTTGATGACGCCGCCGGCGCCGACCGTGTCGGTCGCCTTGAGGCCGATGGTCAGGCTTTCGAGGTAGGCGTTCGGCGTGCGGCCGTCGTAGACGACGCCGTCGATGATGTCCGTTTCCGGTGTTGCCGGCTTGTAGCCGTCCGTGTCCCACGGGAAGTCGGCTTCGCTGACGTGGCCCTCCTCGACCAGCATGCGGGCGGCCTCGAGATAGATGTCGGGGCGGTAGACGCTTTTCGCAGTTTCATCGAACCACGCATCGTCCTTCGCCTCGGAGATCTGGCCCCAGCGGCGCATTTGCGTGAGGTACCAGACCGCGTCCGAATAGTAGGGGTAGGTCGCGTTGTAGCGGAAGAATACGTTGAAATCGGGGACGTCGCGCTTGTCGCCCTTCTCGTACTCGAAGGTGCCGGTCATCGAGTTGGCGATTACTTCCGCGTCCGCGCCGACATATTCCGGCCGCGCGAGGATTTCGACGGCTTCGGGGCGGTTGGCGTTGTCGTTGGCGTCGAGCCATTCGGCGGCGCGAATGAGCGCCTTGGTGAGGGCGAGGGTGGTGTTGGGGTTGTCCTCCGCGAACTGGGCCGTGATCCCGAACACCTTTTCCGGATTGTTCTTCCAGATCTCGTAGTCGGTGATGACCGGCACGCCGATGCCTTTGAACACCGCCTGCTGGTTCCAAGGTTCGCCGACGCAATAGCCATAGATTGTGCCGGCCTCAAGGGTCGCGGGCATTTGCGGGGGCGGCGTGACGGAGAGCAGAACGTCAGCGTCGATCTGACCCGACGTGTTGTCCGGGCTGTAGTATCCCGGATGGAGACCGCCAGCGGCGAGCCAGTAGCGCAGCTCGTAATTGTGCGTCGAAACGGGGAAGACCATCCCCATGTTGAACGGCTTGCCCTGCGCCTTGTAGTCGTCGACGACTGGCTTGAGGGCGGTAGCGGAGATGGGGTGAACCGGCTTGCCGTCCTCCTCCGGGATGTGCGGCTTCATCTGGGCCCAGATGTCGTTCGAGACGGTGATGCCGTTGCCGTTCAGGTCCATCGAGAAAGGCGTGATGATGTGCGCTTCGGTGCCGAATCCGATCGTCGCCGCCAGCGGCTGGCCAGCCAACATGTGGGCGCCGTCAAGCTCGCCATCGATGACGCGGTCCAGCAGGACTTTCCAGTTGGCCTGCGGTTCGAGCGTCACGTAGAGCCCCTCGTCCTCGAAGAAGCCCTTTTCGTAGGCGATCGCGAGCGGCGCCATGTCCGTCAGCTTGATGAAGCCGAAGGTGAGGTCGGTCTTTTCGAGGTCGAGCGTCGGAAGAGAGATGTCGACGTTCTGGGTTTCCGTTGTCGAGGCGGTTGGACCGCCGCAGGCGGCGATTGCCAGCGTGAGCGCGCCAACCGTGGCCGTCTGCAACGCTCGTAGGAAGCCTTTTGGCCGTGGTGGGGAAGTGTTGAAGTCCAGCATGGTGATCGCATCCGTTTGTCTGGACGCAACGAAGACAGCGCTTGCAAATGCGGACCGCAGGCGGGTCAGCCTCACAAACGCTTCGTTGCGTGAATTTCTAGGGGACGCGCCCGCCATTGAGCGCAGATAGCCCGGACCCGACCCGGATCCGATTTCGCGGTCATACGCATCTCGCTGCGTAACGCAAGACGGCAAGGGACTTCAGATACTGTGAGACGCTTGATCGGCGCGAACTGGGCAGCCCTGCAGCAGGTTCGTGCACGTCGTGCTCAAACGTTGTGCGCTGGCTATGCGTCGGGCGTCGCTTGTCGAACGGCCTGTCGGGTTCAGCCGCCCCGCAGCTTGCCGCCGGGAGCCGATACGATCAGGCGGATGATTTCTTCGGTCACGCGTGGTTCGAGGCCTTCGGTGTGGCCCTTGTCGAGACGAATGACGTCCGCGACGACGCGATCGCCATCGCAGCCTGGGAACTGGTAGACGTCGGTTGTACCGGGACCGGGCAAGCCGCCCCAGCCGGGCCGGTCCGGGCGTCCGGTTTCCGCTGTGCGGGTGTCCGATACTTTTCCGCCTTGAGAGTCCGTGATGATCGCCGTGCGGATTCGTGTGGCGCAGTTGTACCGGTCTGCAACGGGTGAGGTCGTCGGCACGCCTGCACGTCCCGAACTGTCGAGATCACCCGTGGTGAAGATGTAGGACATGTCGCAGCCAAGCGCGTCTTCGTAGCTTCCCTGACCCAGGCGCCCGCCGGCGATGCTCACCATGCCGTCGACCTTGTCCTGGAAGTACTCGCTGCAGATGATGCGGTGCGAGGTCAGCCCGCCTTGCGAGTGTCCCGCCAGCCAGACCGCCCGAATGTTGTCTCGGCCGAAGCCCGCCTCGACAATGTCCAGGATATTTCGCAGGTGCGCGTCGTCGGCTTCCTCGGTCCAGCGGCGAACAGGTTCTGCTGTTGCAGCTGTCGGCGTTGCGACGATGAGACGGTATTTGTCGACGTAGTCGCTCGCGGGAAATATTGTCTCTGCCAACCTGATCGCGACCCGGCTCCATGAATGTTGAGGATGACGGTCAGGTCTTCGCCCGGCGCGATGTCGCATGGATATTCGAGGAAGAAGCTGCGCGCCGTTTCCGGATCGGTAGCGTTCCCGCCAAGCTCGGCCGCCGAAGCATCCGACACGCCACATGAAGCCCCCGCCACGTCCTGCGGGCCATCCTGTGCGGTTGCGGAACCGAGATTGGCGCAGCCGATTGTCGCCAATGCGGCGATCGCGACGGGCGCCAGTTTCCAGATCGTGACCGGGTCTTTGATCATGGTGTTCTGCTCCTTGGCTTAGCTCGGTTTGCGGCCTTGTTCCCGGTCCGTCTGGCGCCCGCCGGCGAGGATGCCCTCGAGGCCGACATTGCCCTCATGGCAGGCGAATTCGAAGATGCCGTTGGACGCCCAGAACTCGTATTCACCGCCCCATGGCTCGTCCCAGACGACCGGATCCTCGATCTCGAACTGGTAGAACAGCCGATTGTCGGCCACGCGCGTAAAGCGCTCGGTGACCTTCACATCGTCGGATGCGTTGAACATGAACTGCTCGGGGTGCAGGTCGATGGTTTCGACGACCAGTGTGTCGCCTTCATACCAGCCGATGGAGTCGCCGCCCCATTGGCGCACGCCGTCGTTGCGGTGCTCGGCGTTCAGCCGGATGATTTTCTGCTCCATCGTCATTTCGATCCAGATCGCGACAGCGTCCTCGCCCTGGGTGATGCGGTAATTGTTGTTGTAGAGCGTGGGTCGCATCACGGGCGCTGCGGAGGTCGGAAAGAAGATGCAGCGCTCTGACAGGCCGCGCTCTTCCGGATTGTCGCGCGGGCCAGCCATTGGGTTGGACTCATCCAGCACGGCCTGCCGCGCGCGTGGAGGCAGCGGCGGTGCGCTCGACTTGCGGTCGGGCACCCTTCCATTGGCGGGGTAGGTGATCATGGAAGAGCGCGGTTCGCCTGCAACACGCATCACCTGCGTGCCCGGATCGGTCCAGAAACGATTGTAGCCAAGATTGGTGTTGCCATCCTCTGGCGCCCCGGCGTCCGGATCGGTGACGAAGTCGCCGGCGACGCGGTAGTCTTCGGCCGCACCTTGCACGGCGCCGGCTTCCTCTTCAGTCAGCGCCAGACGGTCGCCAAAACGTACGGGACGCTCGAAGTCGGTGGTGGTGGCGTTGCTCCAGACGCCGGAGATGTCGGGCCGGCCGAAATTGTTGCGAGGCGCGACATAGCCTTCATAGACAGGCTTTGCGTAGGCGTCCTCGGCGTACTCATGAGGCTTGAACTCCTGAGCAGTCGCCATGGTCGCTGTCAGGGCCGCCATGCTGGCGGTCGAAAGGATACGTATCAGCATTGCCTTCTTTCCTTTCAATCACTGTGATGCAGGCAGGCCGAGCGCGACATAGCGGCTGACCGCATCGATTTGCCCGGGCGTAAGGATGCCGTTCATCGGCGGCATCTCGGCGCTTCCATTGGCGACGATCGCCCGGATTTCGTCCAGCGAGGCCAACGCCTGCAGCGATGGCGCGCTGCCGCCCGGGACGCCCCTCCCGTCGCCGCCATGGCAGAGCGCGCATGACTGTGCGTAGGCCTGCCGGCCGGCGGCGAGCGCTTCGGCTGTCGCCGTGATGCCCGTCTTGTCGGTTGACCCCATCTCGACATCATCGGCGTTGGCTGGATCCGGCGCATCCGCTGCTGCTGCGGCGACTTCGCCTTCGCGCGGCAGTGCAAGGGCGACCAGCTCTGCCGGATAGCCGCGCTCCGAGAGCGCGACCACGATGTACTGGCGACCATCGTGCATGTAGGTCATTGGCGCGCCGGACGTCTTCGCAGGCAGTTCGATCTTCGCGACGATGTCGCCGGTCGCCTTGTCGTAAGCCCAGAACAGGTTGTCGCCGGGATCTCCGCCGATGTTTCCGGACGACGCCAGGAACATAAGCGATTTTGTGATGAGCGGGCTGGGGCGGACCGAGATCTGCCCCATCGAGTCGAAATCGAGATCGAGGCCCTGGAGTTCGGGAAGTTCGCGGACAAAGTCCGGCGCGCCGCCGATAGACCGCGACCACGCGTGCTCGCCGTCATTCATGTCGGTGGCCGTGACCAGCGCCCATGGCGGCTTGTTCACGGGCAGCCCGTTATCCAGCCGCAGCACGCCGCCGGAGACCGCGCGGTAGTCCCATTCATAGTCTTCCTGATTGGAAGGGGTCAGGCCCAGCGCCATGTAGGTGTTGCGTGTGGGAACGAACATCGTGTTCGTTTCAGGATCGACGGCGCCGCCATTCCAGTTCGATCCGCCACCGTAATTCGGGTAGACGATCGTGCCCTTGTTGGTCTCTGAGATCAGCGTGGGCGGCATGTACATCTCTGGCGCCTTTGTATAGGCGGACAGGAATTCAGTGGCCTGCGCGTGAAGCTCTGGCGTAAGGTCCAGAACATCCTCTTCGTGAAAGCCGAGGTTCGCGTACGGCGCAGGTTTGGTCGGAAAGGGCTGTGTCTCCGAGAGTTGCTCGCCGGGGACCTGGAGCGCGGTGTTCACGGGGCGCTCTTCGATCGGCCAGACGGGCTCGCCGGTTTCGCGGTCGAAGACAAACGACATGCCCTGCTTGGTCAGCTGTGTGACCGCCTTGATGGTCTTACCGTCCTTCACGACGTCGTGCAGGATGGGCGCTGAGGGCAGGTCGTAATCCCACACGCCGTGATGCAGGATCTGGAAGTGCCAGACGCGCTCGCCGGTCGCGGCGTCGACGCACACCAGGGATTCGCCGAATAGGCCGTCGCCCGGACGGTCGCCAGCCCAGAAATTGTTGGTGGGGCTTTCGACGGGCAGGTAGACGTAACCGAGCTCCGGATCGGCCGCCATCATTGTCCAGACGCTGGCGGCGCCGAAATCATCCCAGCTGTCATTGCCCCACGTATCGTTGCCGAATTCGCCGGGGCGCGGGATCGTGTGGAAGGTCCAGAGCTTCTCGCCCGTGCGGACATCGAAACCGCGGACATAGCCGGGCGTGCCGCCCTTCCGGCCGATCGTATCGTCGCCGATCATCTGGATCACGATCACGTCGCCGACCACGATGCCCGGCGCGGTCGAGTTCATGTCCTGCGGGTCAGCGGCGCGGGGATCGTCGGGCGGCAGGACGCCCTGGTTGAGATCGACCTGGCCGTTCTCGCCAAAAGCGGGATCTGCAAGCCCGGTCTTGGCGTCGACCGATATCAGGCGGCCGTCGATCGAGTTGAGGAGGAGCCGCTCCTCGGTTCCGTCTGTCCAATAGGAAACGGCGCGCGTAGATCCGGAGAAGCCCCGATCAATTTCCTTGCGGTAGGGGTCGGGTGTGAAGGTCCACTTGGTTGCGCCGGTGCCCGGGTCGATCGCGACGATCTGTGTGCCGCCGTCCGGAATGTAGAGCGTCCCGTCCACGTAGAGGGGCGTGGCCTTCCAGTTGGAGTTCGGCCGGCCATCGACCTCAAGGCCGGGGCGCCGCCACACGACCTGCAGCTGGGCCGCATTGCTCGCGTCGATCTGGTCGAGCGGCGCATAACGCTGATTGCCAAGGTCGCCGCCCCAGGTGATCCAGTTTGGACCGTTCAGCGGCGCAGATTCTGCTTCCCCATTGGCAGTCGCCTGACCGGCGCCGTCCTGCATCTGTGAGCAGGATGCAAGCACGACAGCCGTCATGGCGGCCGACATCAGACCGAACAGGCGCATTCGTTTCCTCCCCGAGTCGCGTAGCCGCATCGTTCGATGTGCGGCTTCTCCGCGTTGCAGTCCATGTGGACCGCAAATAACCACCAAGTTGGCGGGCTTGTAAAGCGGGTTGTCGGAGGGAATCAGATCAGGCGGCGGACGGCCTTGGTCGGAAAGGCTATTTTTCGGCGTCGACGACAAGCGTTCCGGTGAGGATGCGCTTGTAGTGTTCGAGCAAGGCCATGCACTCTTCCGCGCGGTCGGCGCGGCCGGAGAACAAGAGGTCTAGGACAAGGCCGCGCATGGCGGCGGCGTGAAGCGTGGTCATGGCTTCGACTTTGGCGCGATCTGTGATGCCCACGGACTGGGCCTGCTCCCAGACGGAGTCGCGCTGGTTGGCTTCGAAGGCTTCGATCACCGCGGGGAACCGGACTGCGAGATCCGGATCGCTGCGAGATCCCATCATGATTTCGAGGAGTGCGATCGCCGCGGGCTGTTGCATCGCGGTCCACGTTGCGCCGGTAATCGAGAGATAGCGGTCCATTCCGGGCGTCGTATCGGCCAGTTCGCGCCGGACGGTGCGGTTCTGCTTGTCGGCGGCGTACTCGGCGACGGCGATCATCAGGTCGCACTTCGTGGGGAAGTGATGAAGCATCGCGCCGCGGCTGACGCCGGCTTCGTCGGTGACGGCCTGAAGGGTGGTCGAGGTGTAGCCGAGGCGCCCCAGACAGGCGATCGCGGCGCTGATCAGCCGCTTGCGCATGGCCGCCGTCCGCTCGGCGTGGGGGCCGCGGGTGGCCGGCTCGGGGGCGGGGGAAGGGGAGGTCTGGGGTTCGCTGGTCTTCATGCTGCTCGGGGTCCAGGCGTCGGTTTGCGTCATCGGTCGTAGGCTCAAAAGCTCCGTTGCGGAACCGCCGCGCAGCATCGGCCCTGCCCGCAAGGGCCCGGCCTGGCGCTGGCCGTGGTTGCAAGGGTTCCGGGGCTGTACGCGCCCAAGGAAGGCTGTTAGCAGTACACGTGGACCGTAAATCCGCCAATACGTTGGCACTAGCAACGGCTCGACGGGGAGGAAACCGATGAAGGCCCGACTGCTTCTGATCGCTCCTGTCGTGGCGTTCGCGCCCTTGGCCTTCGCCCAGAATTACGAGCCGCCGCGCAACGCCATGGGCCAGCCAGACATTTCCGGCGCCTGGACGAATGAGAGCCTGACGCGGTTCGAGCGCTCGCCCCGCTACGGGGAGCGGCTGGTGATGACGCCGGAGGAGGTCGCGCAACTGGAAGGCGGCGCGGACGAACGCTGGGAGGAGGCCAACGCCCCGACAGACCCCGAAGAGGGTGCGCCGGAGTTTGCGCGCGTCGGCGGCTACAACGCCTACTGGGTCGGCAACAACAACAGGGTCGGGCGTGTCGGGGGCGAACCCCGCACGTCTCACATCACCTATCCTGCCGACGGCCGGGTCCCGCCGCGCAAGGCCGATGCGCCGCCGGAACAGACATCGCCGCTCCAGACCATCTTCTTTACGGCTGACGTTGGAGACCTCGAATCCCACGATACGCGCAGCGGCGCCGAACGCTGCATCTTCTGGCCATCGCACGCGGGCGCGGTGATGCGCGCTGCGGCCTACAACGCCAACTACCAGATCACGCAAGGCGCCGACGCCGTGGCGATCAACATCGAAACGATCCACGACACGCGGATCATTCCGCTGACGCGGGAGCATAATGCGGCAAGCGCGGTCACGCGTCCCTGGATGGGGGATTCAATCGGCTGGTATGAGGGCGACACCCTTGTCGTCGAGACGATCAATTTCCACCCGGACCAGTACTTCTACTACGCCTCGGAGGACCTGAAGGTCACCGAGCGGTTCACGCGCGTCGCCGACGACCGGCTGCTCTATCAGTTCCATGTCGAGGATCCGCTGGTCTGGGATGAGCCGTGGGGCGGGGAGTATGAGTTCACCACCTCTGACGGGGTGCACGAGTACGCCTGCCATGAGGGCAACTACGCCCTGTACAACGCCTTGCGGATCGGGCGGATGCAGGACGCCGGCGTGATTTCGGCAGACAACACCCAGGCCCCGCGCGACTAGGCCGCAGATCGGGTCTGACGCAGATCGGCTGGCGGCGCCGGTCGCAAGGTGTCGCCTTCAGGTGATGGCCATCTGTTGCGCCGGTGGTTCGAAGACTTCGTCTGGCGGAACGCTGCCGGCCATGACGCCGAGGAACCGACCGGTCGCGACCGGGTCGGCCGACATCGCGGCCATGCCCGCAAGAGCCTCGGGCGGCGGCGGGATGAGCCGGGCCAGATCGATCGTCACCCGGTGCATTGGTATGGAGCGGCGGTCACGCGCCTGCCCAAAATCCGCAAGGGCTGCATCGATGTCCCGCCGGCCGCCGAGGCCGTCGATCAGCGCTGCGGAAAGCAGTTCAGCATCAAGCAGCGCATCGGTCATTCCCTGGGCGGTGATCGGGTCCTTGTGGTTCCCGGCATCGCCGACAAGCGCCCAACCGGGGCCGGACGCCGTCCGGAAAAACGTATCGAGATCGCCGGTCCCGACATAGCGCTGCACTGGGCGAGCGCCGGCGAAATGCTCTGCCAGCCAGTCGATCGATGCGATGGCCCGCCGCGTGGCGCCGTCGATGTCACTGCGCACCTCCTTGAAGCGGCTGTGCGGCCACTGCACCGCGAGAAAGGTCGTGCCGTCGCCGCAGGGGACGGTCACCGCAAACAGGCCGTCGCGGACAAAGAGCCGTGTCGAAGCGACATCGGCATTTTCCCAGTATGTGTAGTAAGCGCAGCACTGCGCCTCGCAGGCATCGTATTGCCCGGCGCCGACCATGTGCGCGACGCGCGACCGCTTGCCGTCGGCGCCGACGACGATCCTTGCGCGAATACTCGTTTCGCCGGACGGTCCGCTTGTCGTCATTCCGACGATCCGACCGTCTTCGAGCAGCGGCGCGACAAAGCTTGCGCCTTCGCGCAGTTCGGCCCCCGCCGCGACCGCGGCTTCTGCAAGGAGCGGGTCGAACCGGAACCGGCGCGGCGCAAAGCCCTGGGTTGTGCCGTCCGGCATGGCCGCAGGTTTTCCCGACAGGACCGCGCCACCGAAATCCACGGTCATCATGTCCTGCGAAGGATAGCCGAGCGCCACAAGGTCCTCGTACAGCTCGAGCCTCCGCAGGCACGACACGCCGGCCGGCTGGATGAAATGCCCCGACATCGTGTCGCTGGGAAAGGTTGTGCGGTCGATAAGCAGAACGTCCGCGCCCGCACGCGCCAACATCAGCGCAAGGGCGGAACCGGCGCAGCGCGCGCCGACGATTGCGACATCATACATCGCAGGTCTCCGGTGTTGTCAGGACGGCCCCACGAGCAATTGCCCGGGGCACGGCGTGATGTATTCTGCAGCGCTGTTTCTGGGAAATTGAATGACTGTATCGCGGCTATTGGCGTGATGAATTGGGCGGCAGTCGATCTCAATCTGCTGCGCGTGTTCGATGCGATGATGCTCGAACTGAACACGACGCGCACAGGCGAGAGGGTGGGTCTCAGCCAGCCCGCCGTCAGCTCGGCGCTGGGGCGGCTTCGCCACATCGTAGGTGACGCGCTGTTCGTGCGAGAGGGGAATCGCATGGTGCCGACCATGCGCGCCGAACAACTGGCGGAGCCCATCCGCACCGCACTGCGCGAGATCGAGGACGCCCTCAGCAGCGTGGCCGGTTTCGATCCGGCGATGGCCCGGCGGTTCTTTCGCATCGTCGGCTCGGACTATTTCTCGACGCTTCTGATGCCACGGCTCGCCCGCGCCGTCCGGGCTGCAGCGCCCGGTCTGACGCTGCAGATGCTTGACCATCCAACCTCGGCCGCCGTGCGGCTGATGTCGGATGGCGCCGTAGACATGGTCGTCGATTCTGCGTCGGAGATGCCGGACTGGGTCTCAAGCCAGGAATTGTATCATTCGCGCATGGTGACAGTCGTGCGGAAGGGACATCCCGCCATCGCAAAGGCGGGCCTGCCACCCGGCGCGCGGATCCCGCCCGACCTTTTCTGCGCGCTGCCGCAAGTGCTGATGTCGATGGATGGGTCGCTCAGCGGCAGCGTGGACCAGCCGCTCAAGGAACATGGGCTGGCGCGGACGGTCGCCCTGACCGTACCGCACTTCCATGCCGTCGCCCTCGCGGTTGCGGAGACCGACCTGATCGGAAACCTGCCGGAGCATTTTGCGGCGCGCGTGGCCGGATTGATGGATCTTGAGATCTACCAGATGCCCTATGCGCCGGCCCCGATCGCCGTGATGCTCTACTGGCACAGCCGCCACCAGTCGGACGCCGCCCACGGATGGCTGCGGAACCGGATCCGGGAAGCGCTGATATTCCCCGGGACTCTCCAACCTTGAGCGAGCCCGCGCGTTCGAGTGGTCGCGCATCGCGCAACCGGAGACGTCCGTGCATCCAATCCAGCATTGCCGCCGTATTGTGTGGGTTCGGCCGCAACCTTATAGCGATCGGCCGGTCGCCTCCGGCCGCCAGGGAACTCGCCCCGGGGAGGGCATTCAGGCCTGCTGGCGGGACTTAGATTACGTTACGGAAGCTCTATCAAACGCAGTGTTTGTTCAAGGACCGATGACCCGTGACCAACGATGAATGGTGGGGCAAGATCGTCGAGGACGCGGCCAGCGAAGCCTACGTGTTCGATGCACAAACGTTTCAGTTTTTGTTGGTCAACCGGGGGCAAGGGACAACCTCGGCTACACGATGGAGGAGCTCAGGTCCCTGACGCCTTGGGATCTCAAGCCCCGTTTCACCCAAGACCAGTTCATCGTCATGGTCCAGCCGCTGTTGAATGGCGACGAGCGGCTTCTGGAATTTGAGACCGTTCATCAGCGCAAGGACGGTTCGACCTACGACGTCGCAGTCCGTCTGCAGGTGATGGAAACGACCGATTCCGGGTTTTCTACGCCGCCATTGAAGACGTCACGGAGAAGAAGAGCGCCGAGCGCGCGCTGCGCGAAACAACGCGCCGTCTGCACGCCATCCTGCAGAACACCAAGATGGCCGTCTTCATGATGGATGAGCACCAGCACTGCATCTACATGAACGCCGCCGCCGAACAGCTGACCGGGTATTCATTCGAGGAAACCCAGGGCCGGCCGCTTCATGACGTGATCCACCACACTTATCCCGACGGGCGGCCGTTCCCGCTCCATGAATGCGCGATCGACCGGGCGTTTCCTGAAGACAACCAGATGAGCGGCGAAGAGGTGTTCGTCCACAAGGACGGGAGCTTCTATCCGGTCGGCTTCACCGCCTCGCCGATGCGCGATGAGAGCGGAAAGACGATCGGTACGGTTGTTGAGGTCCGCAATATCGAGGAGGAGCTGAAGGCCCGCAACACGATGCGGATGTTCAACAAGACGCTGCAGCGCCGGGTCGATGAAGAGGTCAACGAGCGCCAGCAGATCGAGGCGCAGCTGTTCCAGGCGCAGAAGATGGAGGCGATCGGCAAGCTGACGGGCGGCGTGGCGCACGACTTCAACAACCTGCTTCAGGTCGTTCGCGGAAACCTGGACCTGCTCACCAAGGACGTGGCTGGGAACGAGCGTGCGGAACGGCGCGTCCAGAACGCCATAGCCGGCGTGTCACGGGGATCGAAGCTGGCGGCGCAATTGCTCGCCTTTGGCCGACGTCAGCCGCTGGAGCCTGCCCCGATCAACCTAGGCAGGCTGGTGCGCGACATGGACGACATGTTGCGGCGGTCTCTCGGCGAGGGTGTCGAGATCGAAACTGTAGTCGACGCTGGCCTCTGGAACTGCATGGCGGACCCCACGCAGGTTGAGAATGTGATCCTCAACATTGCAATCAACGCGCGCGACGCCATGTCCGGCCGCGGCAAGCTTACGATGGAGGCCGGCAACGCAGCGCTGGGCGACGATTACGTGGCGCATCATCCGGGGCTTGCGGCTGGCCAGTACGTCATGCTCGCCTTCACCGACACCGGCTGCGGCATGTCGCCCGAAGTTCTCGAACAGGCCTTCGAACCGTTCTTCAGCACCAAGCCCGAGGGTCAGGGAAGCGGCCTGGGCCTCAGCATGGTCTACGGCTTTGCGCGGCAATCGGGAGGGCATGCGCGTCTCTACAGTGAAGTGGGGCAGGGAACGACGGTGCGGATCTATCTGCCGCGCACCAGACTGGCGGAAACCCAGTCGACGGCTTTGAGAGATGAGGCGTTGGTAGGGGGCGAGGAAACGATCCTGGTCGTCGAGGACGACAAGCAGGTGCGCGCAACCGCAGTCGAGATGCTGAGCGATCTTGGATACAAGGTCCTCAAGGCCAACGACGCCGACAGCGCCATCGCCATTGTCGAAAGCGGCGTCAGGATCGATCTCCTGTTCACCGATGTCGTCATGCCGGGGAAAATGCGCAGCCCGGAGCTGGCGCGCCGCACCCGCGCGCAATTGCCGGGCGCAGGCGTGTTGTTCACATCCGGGTATACGCAGAATGCGATCGTGCACGCGGGCCGGCTCGACGAAGGCGTTGAACTTCTGAGCAAGCCCTACAGCCGGGATCAACTGGCGCGGAAGGTGAGGCACGTGCTGGACAACCGCAGCAACGTCGATGCAGGCGGCCCGGTTCAGTCTTCAGGTGAAGACGCTTTCCGATCCAAGAGCGTGCGCGTGCTGCTTGTGGAGGATGAAGCGCTGATCCGCATCAGCACACTCGACATGCTGGAGGACCTGGGCTGCCAGGCGAGTGAGGCGGCTAGCGTGGCCGAGGCCGATGCCTGTCTTGCCGAAGCAGGATACGATGTCCTGCTGACGGACATTACGCTGCCGGATGGGTCCGGGCTTGAGCTTGCCCTCAACGCCGTGCGCAGCGCGCCGGACTTGCGCGTCATCGTCGCCTCCGGCCGCGATGTGAGTTCAGAAGAGGCCGCAGCTGGGTTTACGAGGCTGAACAAACCCTACGACCAGGACAAGTTGCGGCGGGCGCTTGAGCATAGCCTGGCCGCCCCTCGTCACCGCGATCCTTAACGCGCTCACGGCCTACGTCTGCCGCGGTCGCATTGTTCATCAGTTCTCCGAGCGCCTGCCGGGCGGGGGAGCCAGAAAGGCGTGCGATCCGTCAGCGATGTCCTCACGCGCTCGTGCAAATTTGGATCGAATTGCGCAGATCGCGTAAGGCCAAAATAGTACAATTGAGCTTACCGTCCGGTACTATGTGCCTTGATAGGTTCATTCGCGGTCGCGGTGGCAACATGGCGGTTTACGCCATGATCGGCTTTGCCGGATTCGGCTTCATCTCCGGCGGCATCGTCGATTACTCCTCGCTGATCAATCAGAACCGCGCCCTGCAGGAGGCGGCGGACGCTGCAGCTGTGTCTGCGGCCCAAGAGCTGATGCTCGTCGGCGCCAGCTCACGCGAGCGGGTCGCCGCCATCGCCAAGAGCTATGTCGCCGCCAACTACCCCGACAAGGTCGAAACGGACGTCAAGGTGACTGACGGCGGCAAGGTGGTCGAGGTTAGCCTCAAGGCGCCGCCGAAGGTCTATTTTGCCGGACCTGTGGCCCAGAATGCTGGCGCCGTTAACGCTTTTGCACGCGCAGAATTGCTCGGAGACAGCGCAAACGTCTGCGTGATTACGCTGGAGACGGATCACAAGGCGGCCTTTTCGCTAGATTCGAACGCCACGCTGCACGCGCCCGACTGCGCCGTCTATTCCAATTCATCGCACGCCAAGGGTCTGAGCTCGCTGTCGAACGCGGAGCTTGTCGCCAACATGATCTGCTCGGCGGGCGGCAAGGAGGGAAGCGGCAAGAATTTCTCGCCGGCGCCGACGACGGATTGTCCTCCGATTCCCGACCCGCTTGCCGGCAGGGCTCCGCCCCCGGTCGGGTCGTGCGACTATACCAAGGTACAAGTCAAGGATACCGTCAAAACCCTGTTGCCCGGCGTCTATTGTGGCGGTCTCGAGATCGACAGGAATGCGCTCGTCACGCTTCTGCCGGGCATCTACGTGATCAAGGATGGCCCGCTCAAGGTCGATAGCAACGCCGTCGTCGTGGGCGTACATGTGGGGTTCTACTTCACCGGGAAAGACGCGACGTTTTCCTTCCAAAGCAATGCGGACATTTCCATCACGGCGCCGAAAATCGGCCCAATGGCGGGGATGCTGTTCCAGGAGAATCCGGCGAACCCGGTCGGCAAGTCCTTCTCGATCACCAGCAATAATGCGCGCTATCTCGTGGGGACGATCTACCTGCCGAACGGGAAGTTGGTGATCGATTCCGATCAGAGCGTGGCCGACAAATCCGAGTTCACCGTTGTGGTCGTGCGAAAGCTGGAGCTCAAGTCCGGTCCCCGCCTCGTGCTGAACACGGACTATGGACTCATAGACGTCCCCGTACCCGCGGGCGTCGGTCCCTCCGCGTCCAAGTCGGCGGTTCGGCTGGTCGGCGTCGGCATGCCGCCCCCTGCCGACGACGATGATGATGACGACGATGACGATGATGACGACGACGACGACTAGGTCGGGTGGCGTCTCAGACTAAAAACTATTGCGAGGACAGGAACGCGATAAAGTCGTCCTGGGAAGCGGGGCGGTGAAGGTGGTAGCCTTGCCCCATGTCGACGCCGGCTTCGCGCAGGCAGGCCCACGTCTCTTCGGTCTCCACGCCCTCCGCCACCACGGCAACGCCGAGGTTGCGGCCAAAACGGACACAGCTTTCAACGCAGCTGCGTGAGAACGCATCGGTCAAGACGTTCGTGACGAAAGACCGATCGATCTTGAGTTCCGTGAAGGGGACGTCCCTCAGCCGCTCGATGTTTGAATGACCGGTTCCGAAATCGTCCGCCGACAGTCCGAACCCCTTGATCCGCAGTCTGGTCATCACGTCCAGCGCCGCAGCGTCGACATCCAGCTGGTCGCTCTCGGTGATTTCGAGGACGAAACTCGAGCACTGCAGCCCGGCCGCGGCGACGATATCGGCCATGCGGTCCGGCAGTTCGAGATCATACAGAAGCGTGGGGCTGACGTTGACCGCAAATGTCAGGTCTTGGTTCATGGCCAGGCACGTCCTGGCCGCCTGCACCGACCGCTCCAGCATCAGCGTGGTCAGCGGCGCCATCAGCCCGCCTTTTTCGGCAACCTCGATGAAGGAAGCCGGGCCGTGGATGATGCCATCATGCGCCGTGAAGCGCGCCAGCGCTTCGGCGCTGACAACCTTTCCAGAGGCGGCTGACACTTTCGCCTGAAAGTACGGCGACACCCGGTGGTCGCGCAGAGACAGTTCGAGATCGTCCCGCCCGATGGTTGCCCCAGCGGAATATGCCGGACGCAGCTTCGACTGCAGGAGTTGCTGCAGGCTGTCGGCGTCAAGCGGCTTCCGTGCGCCGCCGAGGATGTTAAGGCCCTGAAGCTTGGCCAGTTTCGCAACGGTCGCGATCACACTGGGCGCCTCGCCGGAGACGATCGCGACTGCACCCTTGAACTTGAGATCCGCAAGCTGGCGCAGGATCGTGACGCCATCCTGGACCGGCATGTTCAGATCGCACATCAGCAGGTCGGGACCGCCATCGTGCTTGATCGCGTCGATCACATCCTGGGCGCTCTGGGTGCACCTGACATGTGCAATTCCGCTGTCCTCGAGCAGCCCTTCCGCAAAGGCGCCGAAGACCGGATCGTCGTCTATGATCATAGCCCGTTGGAAGGCGGCCATCTCTGGAACTCGATTCGACGCTGGCATCAGCCAGTAATTTGCGTCGCAAGTCTCTAAACAACGCTTAAACAGACACCGGTTGGGTCAATAAGAACAAAGTATTGATCAATGTCCGGTAGTTTGGTGTGCGCTGATTAACTTAGGTTTGTTTTGCGATTTAACTTAGGTTCGCATGGTTGAGACGATCCCGTTTACCTCCTCGTTGAGGTTTCGACTTTCACTGGTCGTCGCCGCCGTCGTGTTCACGGCGGTTATGGCGGTGGCGTCGTGGACGTCATGGCGGGATCTGGAGACGGGCGTCGCCGCACGTACGGAGATGCTGGAGGCGACCGGCGCAGGCTTCGCCGCAGCGCTTGGCGGACCGGTTGCCGAGCGGGATCGACAGGGCGTCCTCGACACCATTCGCGGCGTTCGCGACCTGCCGACCATCAAGTACGTGTTCGTACGTGATGACAGTGGCCGCATCATCGCCCAGATCGGCGGCGGCGCGACCCTGACGCGGACCCATGCAAACCTGCGCGAAATCTCCGGGCTGGCTCTTCTGAACTTGAGCACTGCGTCGGTGGCTGTCGAAATCCTGTCGGCTGGCGAGCGCGTCGGCGCCGTCGAGTTTGTCGCTGACCTTTCCGATCTGCGCGGCGCGATGGCCAGCCAGATCTTCAACGCGATGATCGCGGCCGGGTTTGCCATTGGCGGCAGTTTCTGGCTCGCGCAGTTTCTCATCGCGCGGATCACGCGGCCCATCAACCAGCTTACGGCGGCCATGGAACAGGTGCGGTCGAGCCAGGTGTTCGACGCCGTTCCGCAGAAGGTCGAAGGGCGAGACGAGACGGCGGTGATGGGACGCGCCTTCGCCAGTATGGTGGGCGCGATCAACGAACGCGATGCGCGGATCCAGCTGCATCTCGAAACGCTTGAAGAGACAATCGACCTGCGCACGCGGGAACTGCGCATCGCGAAGGAAGACGCCGAACACGCCAATGCGGCGAAGTCGGACTTCCTGGCCACGATGAGCCACGAAATCCGTACGCCGATGAATGGCATGATGGTGATGGCCGAACTGCTTGAGGCGGCGGACCTGTCGCCCAAACATCGCCGCTACGCGGAGATCATTTCGAGGTCGGGCGCGGGGCTTCTGACCATCATCAATGATATTCTCGACCTGTCGAAAATCGAAGCCGGCAAGATGGAGCTGGAAGCGGCGCCGTTCACGCTGGACCGCTTGCTGGAAGATGTCGTGTCGTTGTTCTCCGAGCGCGCGCGGTCAAAGGGTCTCGAAATCGCGCTCTACATCGCGCGCGATACGCCAACTGAAATCACCGGGGATGCGACGCGCTTCAATCAGGTGGTCACCAACCTGGTCAACAACGCGCTCAAATTCACCGAGCAGGGCGGCGTGACCATCGAGGCGTACGCTCACCGCGTCGATGGGCGGCTGGAACTGCAGATCGACGTGTCCGACACGGGTATCGGCATCGAGGCGGACCGGCTGGATCGCATCTTTGAATCCTTTTCGCAGGCGGATCAGTCGACTACGCGGCGGTTCGGCGGCACAGGTCTGGGTCTCACCGTTTGCAAGCGCCTGGTCGAGGCGATGGAAGGTCAGATCACCGTCACGAGCCAGCCGGGCCAGGGCTCCACGTTCACCGTTCGCATGCCGCTGGTTGCCGAAACGCGGGCGTTCGAGACAGAGCTCCGTGCGATCCCGGTCGCCATATGCCTGCCACAACCCCTGCAGGCGAAGTGCATGGCGCGCACCTTGAGCGATCTGGGCGCCGCCGTGCGCGTGGTTGGCGGCATCGGCGAAGCAACGCCGGGCGAGCTGACGATCACAACGACGACGGAGGTCCTGTCCAGCGAGGCGGCTGCGAGCGCGCGCCGCCTCGTGGCGATATCGGAACTTGGCGATTCGGCGATCGACCGCCTGCTCGGCGCCGGGCTGGTGAAGGACGCGTTGCTCGCGCCGGTGGGGCGTATCGAAATTAGCGAGCTGCTTGCGCGCGCCGCCACGGGAACGCTGCGCGGCGCCAGCGCTCTCGATCGAGGTGCGGCGGACCACGAGCAGGAATCGTTCGGCCACCTGCGCGTACTGGCGGCGGACGACAACGCCGTGAACCGCGAAGTGTTGCGCGAGGCGCTCGCCACGCTTGGCATCGCGCCCGACCTCGTCGAGGACGGTCGCTCGGCCGTCCAGAAGGCCACGGAGGCGGTCTACGACGTGATCTTCATGGACGGTTCGATGCCGGTGATGGACGGTTTCGAGGCCGTTCGGCTGATCCGGGCGCAGGCGTCTGCGTCAGGGGCATCGCCGACCTACATCGTTGCGCTCACCGCCCAGGCGCAGGCGGTCGACCTCGATCGCTGGCGCGAGGCGGGCGCCGACGAACACGTCTCCAAACCGTTCTCGACGAAGCGACTGGCGGACGCGCTGCGGCGGTCCTCGGGGCAGGCGATCGAGCATTCGGCGGCGCCCGACGAGGAAGCAACGGCGCAACACTCAGAAGCGCAAGCCAGGGGATTGCTGGACCAAGCCGTCGTCGATCAGATGGAAAAGATGGGCGCGAAGTCCGGCCGCGATATCCTGCACAAGGTCTGGTCGCTGTTCCTCTCACGGGCGCCGGCTGCAGGGGACGCGATTGAAGCCTCCATCGCGGATACGGACTGGGAGCCGGAGACAACCGAACGCGCCAGCCATGCGCTCAAGTCCATGGCCTCGAGCGCCGGATGCGCCAGACTGGCGGCGATCTGCGAAACAATCGAGCAGGCCGCAAAGGACAAGTCGCTCGACGGCGTGAGGGCGCAAGTGACCGCCCTGCGATCGACGCTGGGCGAGACATGCAGCGAGATGGAGAAGGTGCTGGCGAGCCGCGTGGGTACACCGCGTGTGGCGCGAGGCTAGCGATGAGCCAAAGACGGCAAGCAGACGAGATTGCAGGGCTACCGACCGATAGAAGGGCACACCTAGAGACTTGAGATGAAGCGCGCACTCCCATTCCCGTTCCCGAAAGTCCGGCGCGATCGCCGCGGCTCAGCCGCGCTTGAATTCGCCATCCTGGGACCAATCTTTTTCCTGCTCAGCTTCGGGTTGCTGGAGCTGTGCCTGTTCCAGTTGCGCCTGCAATCGGTCGATCAGATGATCGTCCAGGGCGCTTCGCGGGCGCAGCTCGGCCAGATCGAGGACGTCTCCGACCTCTGCCCCAACACGCCGGTGTTGCTGAGCTGTGCGGACATCCGGTGGGACTTAAGGACCTACACCTCCCTGAAAGACATCAAAGCGCCTCCGATCAAGACTGACGACAACGGCGATCCGACCGGCTTCCGCTTCGAGCGGCCGGGCCCGGGTGAATACGTGGTCCTGCGGGCGGCGACCAAGCATACCTTCATCACGCCAATGATGCCGACCTTGGCCGGCGTGCCGCGCGACACATCCGTTCTGGCAAACGGCATCGCAGTCGTTCAGACCGAACAGTAGTAGCCATGTCAGGACCATTCACACGCCCCCTCAAACTGCTCGCGGACCGGCGCGGTGTCGCCGCCGTCGAGTTCGCGCTGATCGTGCCGGTAGTTGTCTTTGTGCTGATCGCTTTCATCGAGGTGTCGGCGCGCGCCCGGGCCAGCGAGGCGCCGACCGGTTCGCCAAGAACGTCGCAGACCTGATCACGCGCGAAGCATCGATCACGACCAGATCGCTGAGAGCATTCGCGACATCGCACCGCTGATGATTACGCCCTCTGGCGATGCGAAATCCCTGACGCTCGACGTAACGAGTATCGGCTTCGAGAAGAACAACAACGCGCCGGTCATTCGCTGGCGGAGAACCTCGAACGGCGCGCTGGACCTGCCGCTTGAAAAGGCGAAGGACCTCGGCTCATCCCAGAGCGGCCTTATTCGCGTCGGCGTCAGCTATCCGGCGAGAACCCCTTCGGCGGCCTGTTCGGCGGGTCCGGCCGGATCGAGAGACATGCCTTCATGCGTCCGCGCGCGATCCGCGAGATCGAGCTGGACGGCCGCGCAGACCATGACGGCGATACCAGAGAGCTCTGAACCAGACCGCGACCACGCCTCAAAGCCAGCTGCGCATGTGAAGGCATGCGATTGCGGTCAGTACAGCCGGACCTTGACCTGGATGGTATCCCGGTAGGTTCCCGCCATGCGTCCTTCAGTCTGGCCGATCTGCACGGTCAGTCGCGCCAGATAGTCTGACAGTGAGGAGAGGGGTCGCTGCGACGCGATGATGGCGGTTGCGGCAAGATCGACGAGCGTTCCGTCCAACCAGGCCGTATATTCGATGCTGCCACTTGGGCCAGCGATCGTGTCGTGCACCAGTCTGCCGCCGTGGCTCGATGATATCTCGTAGTCGAAGGGCCCATTCGCCCGGACCAGCAACAATGCGGTCTGCTGTTCACCGGTCTCGAGGTTGCCGAAATCCATCCCCGCACCGCCCGAGCCAGAGGTGCCTGCCATCTGGATCGTCGCCTGGCTCGCGACGGTGACCGACAGCGCAAAGTTCACAGTGCGCCGCTCATCGCCAGAGATCACATCGAGTGAATACTGGCCGCCATACTGCCCGGGTACGACCGTCTGGCCCGCGGGGATCACGGTGTAGAGCTCTGCTTCGACTGCATTCGCTGATGAGGCGCTGACTGGCAGACTGAAACTGGCCTGCCCATCGGGCCTGATCTGGCGACCGCCCGCATCCTGGAACCTGAAAACCAGTTCGCTGCCGTTCGGACCCGCAAGCGTCTGCGGATAGGTGCTGGCGAATGCGAACTGGGGCGTGCAGCCCTGATCATTCTGCGTCAGCTCGACCCTGATATTGCCAATCAGATCCGGGGCGTCAAATGGCATGTAGGTCTGCCCGCCCGGAGCGAAAGCGTTTGCCGCGCTGATGGCGCAGGCCCCGCCGCTCGCACCCTGCGCCGCACTTGTCGGCGCCAATAGGCAGCAGGTTGAAAGGGCCAAAAGCAGTAGTTGTTTCATCTACTCCTCCAGCAATGTCAGCTCGCCGAGGCGGACCACCCCGGCGCCTGTGGTTTCAACTTCAAAACGGTAGCGAGAGGGCGGCGTGGTCATGAATTCCACCACATAGGCGCCCGGCTCCAGCGACACCGCGACGAACGTGCCCTGGCGGTTTGTGAACGTACGGCTCTCAGCAAACGGCCGTCCGTCATCAGGACGTACGACGCCGGCGATCAGGACAAGAGGTTCGCCCGATGCATCGCGCACGGAGCCGCTGGCCATGATGTTGGCGCTTGAGCCGGCGGTAAACGCAGCCCCTGAACGATAGCGGGGCAGAAAGTCTCGTGTGGTGTCCCCCATATCGTATCCCAGCGGAAGCTCCTCTGCGCTCCAGCTGATCCGCTGCAGCATGTAACTGTTGAGCGAAGGCACGACGGCCGGTCCGAAGTCGCCTGCGATGGCGATCGCATCGCCCGGCGCATCCTGTATGCGGATGTTGGTGTCGCCGAGGCTGTCATGACGCGAAACGAGCGCGAACGAATCGTAGATCGGCCGGCCGACCGCGACCTTGCCGCCGGCCATTGCGATGCTCGTACCGCCACGCACGCGGAGGGTCTGAGCGGACGGGCGCCGGTCGATCGTTTCGACGTAGGTGTCGCTGACCAGCGCCTCGAACCGGTTTGCAAGATATCGGGCTTCGAACTCGGCCTGATAGTCTTCCGGCGTCGAACGCAGGGCGACATGTCCAGAGAGGTCGCCGACCGCGTTGCGGGAGAATCGCGACCACTGCAATTCACCCCGGTCGGTGATCCCATCATAACTCGCAGCCACGTTCTGCCGCGCCCCGAGGGGAACGGACAGGCGGAACTGGATGTTGGTTTCCTCCCGCTCGGCTATCGCATACTCGGCGGAGACGGACGCGCTGAAGCGGCGGAAACTCTTGGTAAGGCTGAGACCGTATGCGGTCTCATCAAACGCCAGCGGCGCGAACGGCCTCGCGTGTCGCGCCGTAACCGTGGCCAGCGCATCGTAGGGGAGCGGCGCGGTATATCGCGCGCGCATTTCCTGCTTGTAGACGTTCGATGGCGCGACCCTGCCAAGGTTGATGTAGTCTTCTGATCTGATCACCGCGGCGATGTCGAACTCGTGCGGTCGCCGGCCGCCATCAGCAAATATATCGTATGACCATTGGGCGATGGTCGTGCTGCCTTGTCCGTAGACTGAGGAATCGCTGACGTTTGACCGGACCGAGAAAATACCGAACGGTGATGAGACTGCGGCGCTAGCGCCATAGACGTGCAGCGTGTCGTCGCCCTGATAGTCGACGCCAACCGTCAGTGAGTCGGTAACGCCGCGTCGGTAGAAGGCTGACCAGGCAGGCCGATCCGTATCGTACTCGATCCGCTGTGCGGTATCGTCCTGTCTTCGCACGCCGAGATTGACCGAGAATTCCGACAGCCCGCTTTTCAGGAGCTGAGCGTCGGAAAACAACGAGAAATCGAGGACCTGCTGCGCCCCGGTGACGTCTTCAATGCGAAGCGTGACGTCGTTGACGCCGCTGTTGAAGGCAAAGTCACTCAGCTGGTAACGACCCGGCTCAAGGCTCAACGTGCGCTGGTAGAATCCGTTGACGTAGACCTCGACGCGCGACCGCCGGGTCAGGTTGAAGGTCTGCTGTCCGGTCGGCGTGACTGAACTCAGGGGGTGGATTTCGTCGAACTGGCGCTCGATCGAAACGCCAAGCATCGGCGGCGCGCCCTGGAATTCCGTCGCACGGTACTGGATGTCGCCCGCCGAATAACGAATCGCGCGCTTCACGTCGTCAAGCACTATGCGAACGTCGCCACGTCGCCAGCGGTCGGCCTGGGCGTTCTCCTCGTAGAAGCCAGACCACTCAACCGCGGGACCGCGTTCACCGAAAATGCGCGCGGCGCCGTCGAGCGCGGCCTCGAGCCCGCGCGACTGGAAACCGTCGCCGCCGCCATACTCGATGAAGCTCTGGTCAGCGAAGATGTTGAGGTACGCAGACGGGTCGGGCCCCGGATACTGCGACGCGTTGGTGTAGTCGATCGAGGACGGCTGCAGTGATAGCGGACGGATCGCGCGCTGTTCTTCCTCGGAATAGATATTCAGCGTGAGGTCAGCGAGATTGAACTGGAAGCGCATCCCGTTCGCTTCGAGTGCGGCGGGTGCGATCTGTCCTTCAATGGCGGTCGAAGCAATCTCATCGACAACCGATGGCGCCAGTTTGCCGTCGGCGAGTTTGCGCCAGGAAGCCTCCTGGATGTAGCCGATCTCCTCGCCAGTCACGCCGACAAAGAGAGCGCCTGCCGCGACCCCGTCGATGCTGGCGGGAAGCATGATCGAGATCGTGTCGGGCGTCCGCACCGGCAGTTCGACCGGGCCGCTCTGTTGCGCCATCGCCGTTCCGGGCAGGCCGACGCCGGCGACGATCATCGCGCCGCCGAGACGATAGCGGCGGCGGATCACGGCTGAGGTCCATTGCTGACAATGCGAGCGTCCGCGACTGCGTCCGGCTGCAAGCCCAGTTCGCTGAGCGCAAGCCGCTTCGTCGTCCCCGGGAGGATGGAATCCGTCTGCAGCGCCTGGGCGATCATCGCGCCGGCAATTGTCGTGGCGGCGCCGCTATCCCGGCTGGTGAAGATCAGCGAATGGTCCAGCAGGCGTCCGAATGTGTTGCCGAAATTGCTGATGACCACCGCATCGCCCTCGACATGCGATGACAGGGATGGCCGGGCGCTGGCGCGGGGAGGCGAGATATGCAGGGGCGCGGAATAGGTGACCCGCAGGTCGATGCGATCGCCATCAGCCGGGTTCAGCCTTTCGACGGTGAGCTCTTCGATGACCAGCAGGAAGGATTGCGAGATCCCGATCTGCGGCTCTCCGGTCCATTGGATATGCACCGATTGGCTCTCGCCACGGTCGAGAAGGACAAGCGCCGGCGCGACCTCGAACAGATCGTCGACAGGCGACGTCCCGTCGCGCCCGGAGGCTTCCTCGCCGTGTCGAGCGACCGATATCTCGATCGCTGACGTCTGACCCGGCGAACCGGTCAATGTGATTTCAGCTTCGCTGCGCTCGTCCGGATGGATCACAACAAAGGTCGGACTGAGCGTCAGCGCAGATGCATATCCGTGGACCACCGCGGCCCACGCAATTGAAATGGCAACTCGGCGCGCATGGCGCATCAGCTTCAGCTCTACTGGAGTTCGGAAACCCGAGGTTGCGAGGCTACCCCTTCGACGAGGAAGGTCCGCTTTGCGCCGGGGGTGATCAGCGTGCGGCCGGCTGTGTTGCCCAGTTCAACACCCTCAATGATGCGCTCATTGAAACTGAGCGACAGCTCGTTGATGTAGACATAGCGCGTGCCTTCATTGCCCAGCGTGACCATCACGCCTTCCGGAACGATCTCGGCGTTGATGACGACGGGTTGGCCCCTGGCGCCTGGCGGCACGACGTGAACGCTGGCCCCCATTCTAAGCAGCGTCTGGATGCCCGATGGCTCGCCGCTCAGCTCAACCGGCAGTTCAGAGGCATAGAGGGTGAACGAGCGGGAAGTTTCAGGAACTGCCCCGACCCATTGCAGCCGAAGGGAGCGAGACTGACCCGGCGCGACGATCGCCTGCGGCGGGAAGACCACGAATTCGCCATCAGCGGGCGTCTGCTCCTCGGTGCCGTCCTCGTTGATCGCGCGCTCCACGATTTCCACGACAAACGGGAAATCAACGTTGCGCGGGTTTTCCACCACGATCGTGACGCCGGAAAGGTCATCGGGAATTGTGATGACGGACACGACGGGCTCGACGGTGACCGCTGAAGCTGGACCACCCATCGAGACTAGCAGCGCTGCGGAGGCGATCTGCGCGAACCGGATAAACATCTCTAAATCCCGGAAAATATGGCGCCGGACCACCGCATGATGATCCGGCGCAGTTGGGAGGTCGGTCTAGTTGGGAGACACGGTGGCCGTCACGGTGTCGGTGTATGTGCCCGCAACGCTTGCCGGCGCCACGAGCGAAACGCTCATGCCGCGTGTCTGGTTTGAGTTCGCCGTGGCTGGAAAGCCAGTCCAGGTCTGAGGCGTAGCCAGGCTTACACCGCCCGACAGCGGGCTGCCGGAAAGGTGGAAGTTGTAGGCCACTGAATTGGCGCCGCTGTTCATCGTGCCGGCGTTGGCCGAGGTGAACTGGACCGTCATCGAGCCACCGTAATTGCAGTTTCCGGTGATCGACTCAGAACCCTGAACGGCAGTCGACGTCATATCGAGTGCGTCGAACGGACCGTTCAGGAACGCCGAGACGGTGCACGCCTTCGGCAAGGTTCCCTGAAGCGGTACGTTGACCGACGTCTGTGCAAACGCCGACCCGCTGCCCAAGGCGGCGATCGCCGCTCCGACAGCCAGTAGCTTCTTCATTTGTTTCTCCATTTTATTTCCCGAAGACAGTCCGGCCATGAGCCGGTCCGTCCCCACCAGTGTTGCGGCGTTCAAAGAACTCCGCCCTCGCTGCGAGGCAGACAGCCTGCAGCAAAGCTTTGCTTGGTTTCGGGATGGAGGCGCGCCGACTATGGAAAGCCGACAACGCTTGCAATCAATCGATGGAAGACAATGGCGACGATACTTGGCCTAGAATTGTCGCCGCTAAACGCCCCCCAACGGACCCCAACCCACACAATCCTTAAGAAAGACTTTACGCCCCGCATCCTTTGGATTGCAAGCGGCAGATTATTTAAATGAAGCTTTGAGCGGTAACAAAATGCGCGCGGCTAGCGCTTTCAGAGTTGGGCGTTGTCGTTATGAATGGCCGCGGATGCTCAGCATTACCCATTTTGAGTATGCTTCAGAAAGAACAAACCGTTCCCAGAACAGCGAGCGCGGAGAGTGTAATCTAGGTTTCAGGCCGGATTATATGCGCTGTGATATCTGATCGTTCAGGCGCAACAAAAGAGTTTGTTGCGATCGCAACCGCGGAAGCGGTTGTAATTCGATGGATTCCTGCGGCCTCAGCATTATGGGTTTGCCGAGAGGCTCCCGCCGCGCTCGTCCCTCGACATGTCTGGCTTGATCCGATCGGGATCGGCCGGCTCAAAGCATGGACCTTGCGGTCACGCCCCATTTTTCGTTGCGGCGCTCGACTGTGAAGAGGGCGGGCGTTCGGGAGATCAGCGTATCGCCCTCACCGTACCGCAGGAAGGTTGCGGCCATATGCGCCTTGTCGTCGGAACATTGCAGCACCCTGAGGTCTTCCCACGCAGAGCGCCGCCAGCCCTGCTCCAGCAGGTTGTCGATCGTGTTGGCCTGCTGCGAGGGGTCGTCGAACATGCGTGTCCGTCCGCCCGCAAGGAGGACGTGGGGATAATGGAACGTCGCATCCCACCCGGCGACATCGCGCGCATTGAAGCGGTCGATCAACGTTTCCAGAACCTCGGTGGCCGGCTGCGCCGCAGCGCAGGCCTGAGCGGCGGATGCTGATTGAGTCTCCAGGTTGGCGCAGGAACTGAGCAGCAGGGCGCCTGTAGCGCCCAGCAGGCTCGTCAAAACTCGGCCGGAGGCGCTCACCTTCAGCGGTCCTCGGTCGATGCGATGAAGTCAACGACGATCCGGGCAAACTCCTCGCCAGCGTCCTCCTGCACGAAATGACCGGCGCCCTTGATGGTTGTATGCGGCTGGCCCTGGGCCCCCGGGACGCGTTGCTGGAACAGCACCTCGCCGCCGCGTGTGACTGGATCGCTATCGCTGAAAGCGGTCAGGAAGGGCTTCTCCCAGGATTCATAAACGCGCCATGCCTGTTTGTTGGCCTCCGAAGCCGGATCGTCCTCCGAGATAGGGACGAGCAATGGAAGCGCAAGCGGCCCGGCCTTGTAGGAAGCATCGGGGAAGGGCGCATTGTAGCCTTCTGCAACACTCTCTCCATGTTGCTGGGCGAGCATCTGGCCGATGGGCATGTCGCCGGCCGCCTGCATCCGCTCGACATTGGCGCGCCATGCCATGAAGGCCGGGCCCGGCTGCGTGCCGTCGCCGCCAGTCGGCAGCGCGCCGTTGGACAGGACGATGCGCGCGAACCGGTCAGGGTTTTCGGCGGCGACCCTGAGGCCGATCAGACTGCCCCAGTCCTGGCAGACGAGCGTGATGTTGCGAAGATCCAGGTCTTCGATCAGCTGCGTCATCGCTTCGACATGGAATTCGTAGGTGTGCGTATCAATCGACATCGGCTTGTCGGAGCGGCCAAAACCGATGAGGTCTGGCGCAATCACCCGATGACCGGCGTCAGCCACGATCGGGATCATCTTCCTGTAGAGATAGCTCCACGTTGGTTCGCCATGCAGCATGAGTACCGGCGCGGCGGAAGGATCGCCCTCATCGACATAGTGCACGCGATATCCGTCAATCGCCGCATAGTTCGGCTCAAACGGATAGCCTTCTAGGTCGACAAAGCGCGCCTCAGGCGTGCGCAGCGCGTCGCTGCGCAGGGCGATGTCGGCGGCCGGCGCGGTCGCGCAGGCGCCAAGCACTGCGCACGATGCGAAAATCATTGCCCGTATCATGATGGTTTCCTCTTGATCGCGACGCGGCCGCTTTGAATGGCGTCGACAGTGAGTGTGACGGCCAGCTGGAAGTCAACACGAATACTGGCGGTACAAGAAAAATCCGACCGGTTGCACGCGTCACAGACTCAGAACTCCCGCCCGAGAAACAATTTGAACATTGAATCATCAGCGCCGTCGGTGATCCCGGCCCTGAACGCGGTCTGGAGGTAGACCCCGTTTGCCCAGCCGACCTTTACCACCGGCCCGATCTGGTGCGCCTGATCTTCGAAATCCGGGATGTCGCGTGAGTTTCCAAATTCGCTGAACGCTTCAACGCCGATGCGCCAGTCGTCAGACCCCAGCGCGCGGACATCGATTGCGCGGCTGATCTGTGCGCGGGTCTCAAGCTCGACGCCGCCTTCGCTGCCGTCCCCGGCTTCAACTTCGGCGATCACATTGGCGCGCCATTCCCAGCCGTCTGCGAATTTGTCGGTAACGGTCAGACGCACCTCGGCCTCATCCGACCCGCCATCGTCTGCAAATCCGTATGCCAGGCGAAGACCGCCATTGAAGCCTGAATCGTCGTCGGCCTCCTCGCTCCACTGAAACCAGTTCTCGAGGGTAAGGGCGGTGAAATCCCAGTCGCCGCCGTCTGGCTGTGAAAACGAACCGATGATCCGCAGCTGATACCAGTCTGTGAAGGACCGATCATAATGCAGGCGACCTGCTGCGTTGCCGTCGTCGTCAAAGCCGAAGCGTGTCTCGACCGCTTGTTCGCCATTTGTGACGCCCGCGGACCCGACATTCCCCGTGAGAGACTGGGCGCTGGCTTCGATCGAACTGACGCCGATGATGGCGGCAAGGCCGAGCGGCGCTGATAGGAATCCGATTTTCATGGGTCACCCCTGTGTTGTTGGCGCGGAAAATAGATGCGCGCCGGAGCCGAGGGAAGGCTGCCGGCGCGCCGCGATCGCGACTGCGATCAATTTGCCGAGTAAGGCATCGAGGAGTGGTGGAGAACGATCTTCAGATCGCCCGCATCATCGCGAACATATCCGAAGCTGTACTCGACCTTGGTCTCGGCGCCGTCAGTGCCGGTGAAGTAGTAATTGCCCATCGCCATGGCGCTGTCGCTGTCGATGAAGGTCGCCTCGTTTTCCCAGCGTACATCAGTGTAGGGCGCGATGGCGAAGCCGTTGTCTTCTTCGATCGAGCCGCCGACGAAGTAGGAGTGCGCTTCATCGAGCGTCCCGCGGAACTGGTCTTCAGCCGCGAGGGTCGGTTTGAACAGCACGGGCTCATCGCCGTAGGCATAGAATTTCTCGATGTGGTTCTTGGCTGCGGCGCGGTAATCCTTGCCGGAGCTGTAGGCCGAACCGATCGCGACAATGCCTTCGCCCCAGGCTTTCTGGGCGGCGGCGACTTCGGCTTCGGTGATCGCGGCATGGTTCGAATCGCCGTGATTAGTCGTCGGATCAGCCATGGCTGGCGCAGCGAAGGCGAGCGCGGGGGACAGCAAGAGGCAGCCGAGCATCTTGGAGGAGTTTCATCTTTCCTTTCCGAGTTGGCCCAGCCAGTGGCCGGGGCGGGAACCAGTGGGTTCGGTTTCAGAAATGAACGTTTCCGGCGCCGCTGCCGTCTGCCGAACGGATGACCTGAAGGCCTAGGCCAGGTGGCCTATGCCAATTTTTCCAGCGCCCCTATAGTCAAGCGATGTCTCGGGAATCTGCGCCACTCGACAGTCCAACGGATACAGTCGCCTCGCTGCGTGACCTCTATCGCGCATCGGAGGCGCGTGCGGCGCGGCTGCGGCTGCTGATCGAAGCTGGTCGCGATCTCGCCGCCGCCAAGCGCGACAATCTCGATGAGGTTCTCTCGCAGAGCGCGCGTCGTGCGGCGCATTTCTACGGGTTTCACTCAGGTGTTGTGACAGATGCGACGGACGTTGACGGCATCGCCCTGATCGCACCGGGACCGGAAGCTCGCCGGGTTGGCACGCTTGTGCTGGAGGGTGGGGCGCTGCCCTCGATCAGCGGCGACGATGAGGACGGCGAGGCGTTCCGGTTGCTGGCGCAGCTGTTCGCCGCCGCCATCGAGCGCGTCGCGCGTGAAGAGGAGCGCGAGCGACTGCTCGGCGAGCTCAAGGAGCGCGAAAGGCGGCTGGAGCTTGTCGTCGAGAGACTGTTCTCGGCGCAGGAAGATGAGAGGCGTCGCGTCTCCGGCGAGCTTCATGACGGGGTCGCGCAGACGGCGGGCGCACTCTTCCGCAGGCTGGAATCCAGAAGCGCGTCTTCGAACAGCGCGACAACCGATGATGCGGAGTTGGCGCAGATCGCTCAGGGACTTGTCCGCGAACTGCGCCGCGTCATCGCCGGACTAAGGCCGACCGCACTCGACGATCTTGGTCTTGCTGCTGCGCTTTCAGGCTTAGCGGATGCGCTGCGGGCGGACGGATACGAAGTGGATTTCAACGCGCCGGGCCAGCAGGTCTGGCCGCCGGTTCTGGCGACGGCGTTCTTTCGCGTCGGCCAGGAAGCGCTGGCCAACATCGCGAAGCATGCCGGCGGTCCGTGCCGCGTGGAAATCGATCTTTCTTCCGACGCCGAGGCCGGCGCCTGGAGGTTGCGCGTGCGCGACTTCGGCAAGGGCTTTGGTGCCGCTCCCCCGCAGGATGCCCAGTCTGGGGAACATGTCGGCATCGAGGTCATGCAGGAACGCATGATGGCCATCCGCGGCGTGCTGGACGTCAGCGAGCATGCGGGCGGGGGCGTCGTTGTAACCGCTGCAGTCAACGAGGCCGCGCAATCGTGAATCCGACCCGGATCATCATCGTGGACGATCATGAACTGGCGCGCGCCGGTCTGCGCTCGGCGCTGACCGGTGGCGGCTGCGATGTCGTCGGTGATGCCGCGAACGGCGAAGACGCCGTGAAGCTGGTTAGCGAACTTCAGCCCGATCTTGTGCTGCTCGATATCCGGCTGGGCGAAGGCATGGACGGCTTGGAAACCGCCCGCGCGATCGGCGCGCTCGGATTGCCGACCAAGATCATGATGCTGACCCTTCACGACGACCCGGACTATATCCGCGCCGCCCTGCAGGCCGGCGCATCGGGCTATGTACTGAAGGACGCCGGAATCAGCGAGTTGCTGGAAGCCGTCAGGCAGGTTCTGTCGGGCGCCACGGCGATCCCTTCGGCGCTGCTGTCGACCATCCTGACAAGGGACGATCGCCGCGGACCCGACGCGAGCGCCATGGAGCGGCTGACGGAACGGGAAAACGACGTTCTTGACCTGATCGCCGAAGGTTTGACCAACAAGGGCATCGCCCGACAGCTGCAGATCAGCCCCGCCACGGTGAAGGCGCACGTCGAGCGAGTCATCTCCAAACTTGGCGTCGCGGATCGCACGCAGGCCGCCGTCATGGCGACGCGCTGGCGCGAGACACGCAGGTAGCCATGGCGAGAAGTCCACAGCTGAAAGCGCGAACCCCGAGGATCTGGGCGGACCTGCCGCTCACCGTCAAAGGATTGGTCGTGATCGCCCTGCCGCTGGTGATCCTGATCGCGTCGCTGGTGATGCTCTATATGGCGTTCAACGCGGAATCGCGGGCCGAAGAGGATGTCCGGCGCGCCTTCGCCATTCAGCGGGACATGTACCAGGTTCACTCCCTGCTGGCCGAGGCCGGAGGAGGCGTGCGCGAATTCATCCTGACGGGCGAGGACCGCTCACTGCGGACCCTGAACGACGCGCAGGAACTCCTGCCGCAGACGCTGGCGCGCCTGGATGAGGCGATCGAGGATCGGGCGGTGCGGGAGGCGTACGAGGTTTTCCTGTCGCTGTCGGACCAGAAGCTCGATGGACTGGAACAGCTGGCCGAGATCGCAACTGAGGGAGGTTCAACCGGCGCAATCCAGCAATCGCTGAACAGCAACCGCACCGTGCTCGATGAATTGCGTCTGCAGATCGACGAGATTCAGCGGCTGGAACAGGAAGTGCTCGACCGACGGCGCGCGCAGGTCGACGCGGTGCGCGAACTGTTCCTCAGGCTGACCGCAGTCAGCGCGGTTGTCGGACTGCTTGGCAGCCTTGCCGCGGTGTTCCTGTTTTCCACGGGCATCGTGCGGCGGGTCCATCTGCTTGAGGCGAGCGCCGAGCGGCTGGAGCGCGGCGAGCCGCTCCCCGCCTTTCCAGACGATGCCGACGAGATCGGTCAGCTTGCGGGAAAGCTGGACCGGGCCAGCGCGCTTCTGCGCGCGCGGGAAAGCGATCTGCGCGAAAGCGAGGAGCGCTTCCGTCTCGTGGTGGAAGGCGTACGCGATTATGGAATCTTCGCGCTCACGCCAGAGGGCAGGGTCGCGACCTGGAACATGGGCGCCGAGCGTACCAAGGGCTGGAAGGCCGACGAGATTCTCGGCGAGTATTTCGGGCGCTTCTATCCGGAGGAAACGCGCGACTACCTGCCTGAAGCGATGCTGGGTCGTGCGCGACGCGATGGCCGTGCGGAAGACGAAGGATGGCGGGTTCGGAAGGATGGCGCGCGCTTCTGGGCCAACGTGGTCGTGACAGCGCTCTACGATGAGAACGGTGCGCTCAAGGGCTACGCGAAAGTCACGCGGGACATGACAGAGCGTAAGCGTTCGGAAGAGGCGCTGCGCGCAGCCCAGAAGGAGGCTGTGGCGGCCAACGAGGCCAAGAGCGACTTCCTGTCGCGAACGAGCCACGAGCTCCGAACGCCGATGAGCGCGATTCTCGGCTTCGCCCAGATGCTTGAGCTTGACCAGGATGGCTTTCACGAACGCCATCGCGTGGCGGTCGGTCAGATCCTCAAGGCTGGTCGTCACCTCCTGTCCCTGATCGATGATCTGCTCGATATCTCCAGCATCGAGGCGGGCGGCGAAGACCTGAAGGTCGAGCGGCTCGAGATCGAGAAGCTGCTGACCGAAGCGCGCGACCTCGCCCAGCCGCTGCTCAACGCCGCCGGCCTGCAACTCGACCTCGAACAGCCGGAACAGACCGTCTGGGTGTTGGCGGATCAGCGGCGCGTGACGCAGGTCACCCTGAACCTGCTGTCCAATGCTGGGAAATACAGTCCGGCCGACAGCCGCGTCCGTCTCTCGGCCAGAGTGATCGAAGACAAGGCCGTCATCGAAGTCGAGGACGAGGGGCCGGGTGTTTCGGACGAGAATATTCCGCGCCTGTTCACGCCCTTCGACCGGCTCGGCAAGGGTGGGACCAATGGTGTGAAGGGCACCGGTCTTGGCCTCGCCCTGTCCAAGCGGCTGGTCGAATCGATGGGCGGGGAGATCGGCTTCTACAACCGCGAGGGCTCAGGGGGAGGATCGGTATTTTGGTTCTCTCTGCCGCTTGCGGGGGACGGCGCACAGGGTCCGCGTGCCGGAACGGCTGCGCGCGCCTATTCGACAGAGGGTTCGGCATGACCGAGGTTGTCACCTCAAATTCGATTCAGTCGCGTCGGATCCTTGTGATCGACGACGAGGAAGCCAACCTGCTGCTACTGCGCACATTGCTCGAGCGTGAAGGCTACGCGAACGTTCGTTACCTTTCGGATCCGACGAAGGCCGTCGAAGAGCTCATCGATTTCGAACCGCACCTGATCCTGCTGGATCTGATGATGCCGCAACTGGACGGCTACCAGTTGCTTGAGGCGTTCCGCCGGCAGGCCTCACCGGATCGCTTCCTCCCTGTCCTGGTGCTGACAGCAGACAAGACGATCGAAGCGCGCCGCCGGGCGCTGGCGCTCGGGGCGAAGGACTTCCTGTCAAAGCCGTTCGACGTGATTGAAATCGGCCTGCGCATCGCCAATCTGCTCGAAACGCAGATCCTCTACGAGCGGCTTGAGGCTCGACAGTCCAACGGCAGCGCGTCGTAACTGCAGCCCTAACCATCCGTGAACCATTCGGCCCCAGATATCTCGCCTGAGGTCCTGAGAGAGGGAAAACATGGCCAAGGCTGTCCAGCGCACTCCTGAGTCCAATGCCGAGATCGCAAGAATCATTGCGCGCGAACTGGCGGCGAGCGAAGGCCAGGTGCTGGCCGCGATTGGCCTGCTTGAAGAAGGCGCGACGGTGCCGTTCATCGCGCGCTACCGGAAGGAGCGCACCGGCGGGCTGGACGATACGCAGTTGCGCACCCTCGAACAGCGCCTCGGCTACCTGACGGAGCTGTTCGACCGGCGCGCAAGCATCCTCAAGTCGATCGATGAGCAGGGCAAACTGACGCCGGATCTCGAAAAACAGATCCGCGCGGCGGAAACCAAGCAGCAACTCGAAGATCTCTATGCGCCATTCAAGCCAAAGCGGCGTACCAAGGCGATGATCGCGCGCGAGCAGGGGCTGGAGCCGCTGGCTGACAGGCTGCTCGCAAACCCCGCGCTCGATCCGGTCGCCGAAGCGCTGGCGTACATCGATGCGGACAAGGGCGTGAGCGATGGCGAGGCTGCGCTGGACGGCGCGCGCAACATCCTCGTCGAGCGCATGGCCGAGGCGCCTGCGCTGGTCGGCGCGGTGCGCGAGCGGGTCTGGAACAAGGGCCGGCTGGGCTCGAAGGTCGCAAAGGGCAAGGAAGCCGAGGGCGCAAAGTTCGCGGACTATTTCGAGTTTGACGAGGCGATCGAGAAAATGCCCTCGCACCGCGCGCTGGCGCTGATGCGCGGCGAGGCGGAGGGTGTGCTGAAGGTCAACCTCAACCTTCCGGAAGAGGGCGCAGCCCGCCATCCTGCGGTGGGAATGATCATGGATGCATTCGGCGTCACTGATCGTGGGCGACCTGGCGACAAGTTCCTGGTCGGCGCGGCGGAACAGGCGTGGAAGACGCGCCTCTCGAAGTCGAGCGCATCGGACAATATCGCGCGTCTGAAGGAACGTGCCGACGGCGAAGCCATCCAGGTGTTCGGCCGCAACGCGCGCGATCTCCTGCTGGCGGCCCCGGCGGGACCGAAGGTTGTGATGGGGATCGACCCGGGCATACGCACGGGCTGCAAGGTCGCGGTGGTGGATGCGACCGGCAAGCTGATCGAGACGGCGACGATCTACCCGCACGAACCGCGCAAGGACTGGAACGGCTCTCTGGCGGCGCTGGCTGTGCTGGCCAAGAAGCACGGCGTCGAACTGGTCAGTGTCGGCAACGGTACGGCGAGCCGCGAGACCGACAAGCTGGTCGCCGAACTGTCGGCAAAGATGTCTGACCTCAAGCTGACGCGTGTGACGGTCAGCGAAGCCGGCGCCTCCGTCTATTCTGCAAGCGAAGCGGCGGCGAAGGAATTCCCCGATCTCGACGTGTCGCTGCGCGGCGCGGTCTCGATCGCCCGCAGGCTGCAGGACCCGCTTGCGGAACTCGTGAAGATTGATCCGAAGGCGATTGGCGTGGGTCAATACCAGCACGACGTCGACCAGGGCGCGCTGGCGCGTTCGCTTGAGACGGTGGTTGAGGATTGCGTGAACGCTGTCGGCGTCGACGTGAACACGGCCTCAGCGCCATTGCTAGCCCGCGTATCGGGCCTCAATGCGCAACTGGCGTCGAACATTGTTGCGTATCGAGACCAGAACGGGCCGTTCAAGGCGCGCACCGGACTGAAGAAGGTGCCGCGCATGGGACCCAAGGCGTTTGAACAGGCGGCGGGCTTCCTGCGCATCATGGACGGGACCAATCCGCTGGACGCTTCCGCCGTCCACCCCGAGGCCTATCCCGTGGTGGAGCGCATCTCGAAAGCGTGCGGCCGCGACCTGCGGTCACTGATCGGCGACAAGGCATTTTTGAAATCTCTGAAGCCGAAGGACTACGCGGATGACACTTTCGGCGTGCCGACGGTCTCGGACATCATCGCCGAGCTCGAAAAGCCGGGCCGCGATCCGCGTCCTGAATTCCGCACCGCAAGCTTCCAGGAGGGCGTCGAGGACATCGAAGACCTCAAGCCCGGCATGCGGCTGGAAGGCACGGTGACCAACGTCGCGGCCTTTGGCGCATTCGTGGATATCGGCGTGCATCAGGACGGCCGGTCCACGTCTCCGAAATTGCCGACCGGTTCGTGAAGGACCCGCACGAAGTGGTGAAGGCCGGAGACATTGTGACCGTGCGGGTGAAGGACGTGGATGTCGCCCGCAAGCGCATCGCGCTCACGATGAAGTCTGTAGCTGGCGCAGGTGCGGGCGAGAGCGCGAGGACGCCGAAGGCGCCGCCGGCCGATCCCCGTCACATGTCGGGCGTCCGGGAAAGCCGCGACAGTAACGATAGCCCGTTTGCTGCGCTGAAAGGCATGCTGCGCGAGTAGCGATCCGGCCGAAACTTCAGCTTCAAGGCGCAGCTTGCAGAAACGCCTTGATCGCCCGCTGCGCTTCCGGCTCGTCGAGCTGTGGCGCATGCCCAACCCCGGGGACCTCGACGACAGTCATCGCCGGCGCCTGACGCTGCATGCGTTGGACGGTCACGCGTTCGAGAATATCGCTGGTCTCGCCATAGATGAGCGTCAGCGGACCGCATCGTGCGAGGCGGCGGAAAGCCGGCCACAGCATCATCGACGACAGGAAGGCGGCAAATGGACTGGCGCTGCGCGCGATCCCCGGATCGTAATCCAGAACCACCTTGCCATTGTCTTCCTTGAACAACCGGCGTGCGAAGCGCTCCCAATCGCTGTCCTCGAGATCGGGAAAGGCCGCCTCGTTCGTGCGCTTCACATAGGCTGTCGCATCCTCCCACGTCGTCACGTTGAAAGGCTTGCCCGCATAGCCCCGGATGCGTGCTAGGCCTGCCTTGCCCACACGTGGGCCGACATCGTTGAGAACCGCGCCGCCGATCAGGCCAGGTTGCCTCATCGCGAGCGTCATGGTGACCAGCCCGCCCAGCGACGTGCCGACAAACAAGGCCCGAGGAGCCTCGATCGATGCGAGCAGGGCGACCATGTCTGCCGCAAACTGCACAGGCGTGTAGGTTTTCGGGTTCTGGCTTCGATTGGAGCGGCCGCGACCGCGCAGGTCGACGGCGAACACCTGCCGCCCCTGCTCAGCGATGTACGGCGCGACCTCCTCGAAGTCGCGTGAGTTCCGCGTGAGCCCGGGAATGCAGATCACGGGCAGCGCGTCGGTAGGCGCGCCATAGACGCGTGCAAAGAGCGTCAGTCCGTCCCGGGACCGCCACTTATGGTCTCGCACGAGGTCGTTCATTCACATGCTCCCGCATGAGACAAGGCTGCTGGCAGTGCAGTATATCAGGCGCGATCGCCGGTTTCCCAGTCGCCCTCAAGGTATCGCGACGCGATGAAGAGAAGCCCAGCGGCGATCAGGTAGAAGGATGTGCCTGCCAGGATGGAATAGCGCAGGCTCTCCTCGCCGAACGCCTGCGACAGGGCGTCGGACATAGCGCCGATCGCAAGATCGCCGACGCCGATGCCGATCAGATTGTTGATCAGCAGGAATACGGCGGACGCCGTCGCCCGCATGTTCGGCGGCACGATATGCTGGAAGGCGGACAGGACCGGCCCCAGCCAGGCAAGGCTCAGCGCGGTCGGAATCATGAAGACGAAGAAGGACAGTGTCAGCGAATTGGACAGAACGCCGACGACGAAGAACGGAACGGCTGCGATGAATGCCGTGGCCGGGATGGTGGCGAACGCCGAGCGGTTTTTTCCGCCCAGCCTGTCGCCCAATTCGCCGCCAAGCCAGATGCCGAGTACGCCGCCGACCAGCACGATCGCGCCGTAGAAGTATGAGGCATAAAGCACGATGCCGGCGCCATCCGGAACCAGCCAGCCTTCGGCCCAGCTGAAGAACTCGGGCAGGGCGTCGGCGTAGCTGCGCGACAGGAAGGCGGGCATCCAGGCGAACAGGCCGTATCCCATCATCGACGAGAAGGCGGCCCCTGTCGACAGGAACCAGAAGCTCTTCTTCCGCATCAGCGTGGCGAGCACGTCCGAGAAGCTCACGGCGGCGGTCTGCGCCCCGGATGCGTCATGCGATCCGCGCTTCGGCTCGCGCATCGTCGCGCGGAAGAAGGGCGCCAGCGCGACGCCGGCTATGCCGAGAATGATGAAGGCCGAACGCCAGTCGAGGATCGTGGTGATGATCCCGGCGAAGATGATGCCGACGGCGCTGCCTATTGGAATACCGAACGAATAGATCGCCAGTGCGCGCGCACGACGTTCCGGCGGGAAGTAATCGGAGATCAGCGAATATGCCGGAGCGACGCCCCCAGCCTCGCCAACGCCGACGCCAAGCCGCGCAAGGAACAGGTGGACGGCATTCTGCGCCAGTCCGCAAACCGCGGTCATCAGGCTCCACAGCGCGAGCGCGATCGTCATGATCCAGACCCGGTTCGTGCGGTCCGCGAGCCACGCGATCGGTACGCCAAGGAGGGAGTAGAAGATGGCGAATGCGACGCCGCGCATCAGCCCCATCTGGGTGTCCGATACGGCGAACTCTTCCTGGATCGGTATCGCAAGAACGCCGAGAATCTGTCGGTCGATGAAATTGAAGGTATAGACGAGGATCAGGATCGCCAGAACGTAGGAGCGGTAGGCCGCCGAAGTCTCAGACGATGACCCCGGCGCACCAGTTGGCGCTGCAACCTTGCTCATTCCCGGCCTCCCGCTTTTCTGGATGCGACCGCTTGTCGAAAGCCGTCGTAACCTCGTGTCCGATCAAAAAGGGCGGGGGCGAACGTCAGTCCGCCCCCGTCGTCAGGGGAGGATCAGTACAGGAATTCGATGCTCGCCGTGAAGGTCCGCGGCGCTCCATAGAAGGACGAGTACGCGGTCTGCCCAGCTGGCTCGGCGTCACGAAGTTGTAGGCGCCGGTCTTGTACTCTTCTTCCGTCAGGTTGCGCCCATACAGCCCAGCCTTCCAGCTGCCGGTGGGCGAGGTGTAGACGAGGCTCATGTCGAGCAGCGTGTATGCGTCCGGATCAAGCGGCGGTCCGCCCTGCGGGAAGACCGGGTTGACCCCCGGTGGGAACCCAGGGTTGGCCACGTTGAAGAGGTAGTATTCATCTCGGTAGGACGCTGACACGTTGAAGTTCAGGTCCGCGCCGCTGGCGAAGTCATAGACGTAGTTCATGCCGAGACGGCCGGTCCATTCCGGCGTGTTCTGGGTGACGAACCGGTTGGCGATGTTGGCGCCGCCAGAGATGATCTCTTCGATCTCGGCGTCGATATAGCCCAGCACGCCATTGAACCAGAGATTGTCGGCGGCATAGAGGACGCCCTCCAGTTCAACGCCGCTGTACTGAGATTTGCCGGCGTTGAAGACGGACGAAATGAACGTGTCATTGACGCCGTCATTGTTGGAATCCGCGCCCTGCTGGACGGTGATCTGCTGATCCTTGTAGTCCGCAAGGAAGACGGCGGTGTTGAGGTCCAGCGCCCCTTCGAAGAATGAGCCTTTGACGCCGACCTCGTAGCTGTCGACGACTTCTGGCGCGAAGCCTGTCCGTGACAGGCCGGTCGGATCGAGATCCTGACGGGCGCGCGGGTCGAAACCGCCAGCCTTGATGCCCTGCGAATACGAACCGTAGACCGTCAGATAATCGGTCGGTTCGTAGTTCACCGAGATGCGCGGCGTGAACTTCTCGTCCGTGCGGTTGAGGCCGGTATAGCCCGTCTGCGTGGCGAGGAAGACTGACGTCGTATTGTTGGGGCTGAAGGAGCCCGAACCGAGGCCGAGCCACAGCTCACGCGTCACATCCGCCGTTGTTTCATCAGATGTGTACCGGCCGCCAAACGAGACGCTCCACTGGTCGGAGATCTCGTAAGTTGCGTCAGCGAACACCGAGAAGTTCTCCTTCTCCTGTTCGCCCGCCTGGTAGACCGTGACGCCTAGCGAACGGAGCAGCAGGTCAAATGCGCCGGATGCCGACCCGTCGAGATAGTAGATGCCGGCGACGCCCGACCATGGGCCGGTTTCGAACAGCATCTGGAATTCCTGGCTGAACTGGTCATCCGCATAGAATGCGGGGACGTCGAAGTCCGGCTGCGGCAGGCTGTCGAAGTCGATCGGCGTGACGGTTTCGCTGTCGCGATATGCCGTGATCGACTTGAATGTGATTGCATCGTTCATGTCCCATTCGGCCGTCAGCGACGCGCCCTGGGTCTCGACCGAGTTTCGGGCCGGCAGGCCGGCGCGGGTGTCGTAAATGCTGCGCGTCACCGGGATCGCGCCATTGCCGGATGGCAGCAGCCTGTGTCCGTGCCTGGCGTTGGAATCGTCCTCGGTCCGGTCGGCGGCGAACTTGATCCGCACGCTGTCGGAAGGCTCCCACTGTGCGCTGATACGGCCCGCGAGGATATCCTTGTTATAATGGTCCGCGCCGGTGTTGAGGTTCGTGCCGAAGCCGTCGCGCGTATAGCGCGCCAGCGCGCCGCCAACCGCGAATGTGTCGCTGATCGGCGCCGAGCCGCTGACGATCATGTCCAGCTGGTTGTAGCTGCCGGCGTTCACACGCAGACGGGCTTCCGGCGCGTTGAGGTTGAGATCCTTGGTGACGTACTTGATCGCGCCGCCGATCGTGTTGCGGCCATAGAGCGTGCCTTGCGGACCGCGCAGAACCTCGATCCGCTCGACGTCAAAAATGTCGAGCACGGCGCCCTGCGGACGGGCGATGAAGACGTCGTCGACATAGACGCCAACGCCCGGCTCATAACCCCACAGCGGGTCCTGCTGGCCGACGCCGCGAATGAATGCAACGAGCGTCGAGTTGCTGCCCCGCGCGACTTCGATCGTCGCATTGGGTGTGAACCGCTGCACGCTGGTGATGTCGATCGCCCCCGCGATGTCGAGCTGTTCATCGGAGACCGCTGTGACGGCCACCGGCGTGTCGATGATGCTTTCTTCCCGGCGGCGCGCGGTCACAACCACGACTTCGCGGCTCTCCTCGGCCTCCGCTTCCTGTGCGGCGGCGTATGGCGCCGCCACCGACATGCCGGCCAGCGCCGTTCCGATGCTCAAGACCCAACGCAGTTGGCGCTTCATTTGGAAGTCTCCCTCTTGGATTGCCGGCTCTTCCGCGCCGGCTTTGGTTGTTTGGCGATTTCGCGTTTGATGTTTTCCGGCAGCGGCCCCCGCCGGCCGCTCAGAATTGCTTCGAATGCATCTGCGAAGAATGGAACGAGCAGGTCGTACCCGTTCGACAGGTCGTCGGACTTGCAGTCACCGTCCGACAGGTGATCCATCCGCCCCGTGTTCGCAAACGTCAGCACCAGCGCGCCCGAGAAGAAGTGATAGCACCAGTAGTAGTGTCCCTCCGGCGCGCCGGGCGAGGCCAGCCTCATGGCGTTGATGAATTTCTGGACGAACGGGTCGAAATGCTCCCGCCAGACCTCGGGCGCCCATTCGAGCGACAATGAGGAGTGGGCAAGAAGCTTGAACCAGGAACGCCAGCCGGGATCGCCGGACTGCGCGTGCACGAGATAGGGTTTGGTGTAGGCGATGATGACGTCTTCGAGCGTCGGCTTGCCGCTGGCCTGATCGATGCAGGCCTGCAACGCCGCCTCTCGCTCGCGCATGAAGTCCTCTGCGCGGCTCAAGAGGGCGGTCGAGAACAGCTCCGCCTTGGACCCGAAATGGTAGTGGACCAACGCTGAATCGACGCCGGCCTCGCGCGCGACATCGCGCACAGCGACGCCGTGGAGCCCGCGCTCTGCAAACAGCCTTTCGGCGCCTTCAAGGATGCGCGTGCGTGTCTCGTCCGCAGATTCGCGGATCGCCCGACCCCGCTTTGCCGTTTTTCCGGCCACCGAATTCCTCCCTCACCGCGCTCGAGGCGATGTTTATTCATCAATGAATAAAACTTTTCGGCGGTCGTCAATTGGGCAGATGAAATTCTTTCTAGGTGTGGTGCGAGTTGGGGCGGCTGGCTTGCAACGAGTTTTGGCCCGCACGCCAAGGCCCGCCGGGTCAAGCGCGCTGATCGACAGCGCCAAGAGGGGAGGAGGTGCGATCCCGCCGCCAGTCGAGCCGGCGGGCGGGCGCGATCGGATCAGGGCCTGGACGCGCCCAGCAGAAGCGTCTCGGCCATGCGGCCGAACGACTGATCGAATTCCGGGCTGAGGAAGGAGGGCCCCGCGGACTTCAGGCCCGCCTCCGAAGCCAGCAGCATGTCGGCGAGCGCGGCGGCGGGAATGTCATCGCGCAGTTCTAGACGCCCGTCGCGCGCAAGCGTTTCGAGCAGTTCGACCAGCGCCACGCGGAAACGCTCGGCATGTTCGCGGATCAACGGTCCGCAGCGACGGCTGGATTCCTCCATCAGCTCGGTTGCATAAGCCGACGAGCTGAGCAGCTCCCGCAGGCGCTGGCGGCGCGCATTCATGACATCGATGACGGTGGCGGCGCCGCCGGATTTTGTCTCGAGCGCCTGCGTCGCGAGCTCTGTGCTGGCTGCGGCCGCGCTCTCCTGAAGCATTTCGGCGACGGAGATGAACAGCTCGTTCTTGTTGCCGAAGTGCTTGTAAAGCGCCGCGCGCGACAGCCCCGCCTTCTTCGCCACCAGTTCCATGCTCGTGCCGGTATAGCCCTCTTCGACGAAGACGCGCGCGCCCGCTTCAAGAAACTTGAGGCGGGTGGGAGCAGAGCGTGTCTGAGGGGTGTCGGTCGGCGAAGCCATCAATTCGGTACTCTACATACGTCGGAAGCACAGAAATAGAGTAGACAAACAGGCATTGATTTGTCTACTCTATGAGCTCGGCATAATCGGGAGGCCGCCATGAGACTGTCGATTAACGGAAAGCCCCACGATCTCGACGTCGAGCCGGAGATGCCCCTGCTGTGGGTCATCAGGGATGTCGTCAACCTCACGGGCACCAAGTTTTCCTGCGGGGTCGCCGCCTGTGGCGCATGCACCGTGCTGATCGACGGACAACCTGTCCGCACCTGCGTCACCCCGGTAGGCTCCGTGTCCGAGACGGCCGAGATCACCACGATTGAAGGCCTCGCATCAGGAGATGAGCTTACGCCTGTGCAGGCCGCCTGGGTCGAACATCAGGCGCCGCAATGCGGCTTCTGCCAGTCCGGCCAGATCCTCGCTGCAACCGCTCTGCTCTCGCAGACACCGGAACCGACTGACGAGGAAATCGACGCCGCCATGACCAATATCTGCCGGTGCGGGTCCTACCCTCGCATCCGGAAGGCGATCCACGCCGCGGCCAGAGCGCAGGCCGAGACTTTGCGTGCAGCCGCGGGCGAGGGAGCTTCAAATGACGAACGTTGAAAATGAAGCAACACAGCAAACCGAAGCGGGCGGCGAAAGGCCCAAGCGCAAGGGACCATCGCGCCGCCTCCTGATCCTCGGCGGCCTGGCCGCGGGCGGCGGCATCGCCATAGGCGCCGCCTTGAGCCCATTCTCACGCCTCAATGAACAGCGCGCGATGGTCGGCCGTCCCGGCGAGAGCGTGTTGCTCAGCTCGCTGCGCATCGCCCCCGACGACAGCATCACCGTCATCTATCCCCACGCGGACATGGGCACTGGCGTCGGAACGGCGCTTGCGCAGATCCTTGCGGACGAACTCGACGCCGACTGGGACAACGTCCGCATCGAACGCGCACCCGGTGAAACCGCGTTCGCCAACGGCGCGCTCGGACAGGCGTATGTGCGCGGCGATACGGAAATCCCGGCGCCGCTCGCCGGCTTGTCGTGGCTCGTAACGCGACGCCTCGCAGAAACGATGAACCTCCAGATCACCGGTGGTTCGACCGCGATTGCGATGACGGGCATGGAAGGCATGCGCCACGCAGGCGCGTCCGCCCGCTACATGTTGACCCGCGCCGCGGCGAAGTCTTGGGGCGTCCCGGTTGAGGAAGTCGACATCAAGGGTGGCCGCATCATTCACGCATCCGGAAAATCCGCCGGCTTCGGCGAGTTCGCAGAAGCGGGCCTCGAATACGATCCACCCGCGCGCCTGCCGTTCAAGAGCAAGTCCGCCTACACCCAGATCGGCAAGTCCCGGCCCCGCTTCGACATCCCGGCCAAGGTCAACGGCGAGGCCATCTACAGCGGCGACGTGCGCCTACCGGGCATGGTCTTCGCCGCGATCCGCCTGTCGCCTGTGCCCGGCGGCGTGCTCGAAAGCGTCGACGCGGCGCCAGCCTCCGGACGCCGCGGCGTCGTGAAGGTGGCGACCCTGCCAAACGCCGTCGCCGTATTCGCGGACAATTTCTGGCGCGCCCGCGAGGCGGTGCGCGCCCTCGATCCGGTCTGGTCCCCCGGCGAGAACGCACAACTCAGCAGCGCGGAAACAATCAAGTCGATGGAGGCCGCAGTCCGGTCGTCAGGCCTGAAGAAGGACCACGCGCGCGGCGGCGCGGCTCGCACCATTGAGGAAGCGGGCGAGGGCGCCATCGAACGTGTCTATACCGTCCCGTATCTTGCGCACGCCGCCATGGAGACGGTCGGGTGTGTCGCCTGGATGCACGACGGCGAGCTGGAAATCTGGGGCGCCTTCCAGGACGCGCTTGTCGCCAAGTATCAGGCTGCGAAGACCGCAGGCATCCCGTCCGACAGGGTGAAGGTGCACCACACCGAGATGGGCGGCGCGTTCGGCCGTCGCGGCTATACAATCGACTTCCTCGACCACGCCGTCCGGCTGGCGCAGCAGACCGACGCGCCGGTCAACCTCATCTACACCCGCGAAGAGGACATGACCCAGGACTACTACCGCAACGCATCCGTCGCACGGATGCGGGCGGTGCTAGGCGAGGATGGTCGTCCGCAAGCGCTCTCACACCATTATGCGGAACGCCACGACCCGAAGGATGCCTCACGCTTCCCGTATGACGTCAGCGGGCTGGACGTCAGGTTCGCGAACGGCAATAGCGCGGCGCCCTGGGGCGCCTGGCGCAGTGTCGATCACTCCATCCACGGCTTCTTCATCGAGTGCTTCATCGACGAACTCGCCCACGAAGCAGGGCAGGATCCCTACATCTACCGCCGCGCGCTACTTGAGCATAATCCGCGCATGCTGGCCGTTCTCGACGCCGCCGCCGAAATGTCGGGCTGGTCCAGTTTTTCAGGTGCAGACGGCAGCGCACTGGGCATTGCGATCAAGGAATCCTTCGGGACGGTCGTTTGCGAAGTGGCCGAAGTGCGGATTAGCGACACTGGCGCTGTCAGCGTGCCGAATGTCTGGGTGGCGGCTGACCCGGGGCTCGTCGTCAATCCGGACGGCTTCATCCAGCAGATGGAAAGCGGCGTGGTCTATGGTCTGACCGCCGCGTTGTACGGTGAAATCGAATTCGAGAACGGGCAGGTCGTCCAGCAGAACTTCTGGGACTATCCGATGGTCCGGATGGCCGATTGCCCGAATATCGAAGTGAAGGTGCTGGAGTCCGGCGCGCGTACGGGCGGTGCCGGTGAACCGGGAACGCCGCCGATCGCTGCCGCAGTCGCAAACGGCGTCTTCGCACTCACCGGCAAACGCATCCGGCAATTGCCGCTATCGCCTCCAGGCGCCCAGCTCGGCGCCTGATTGCGGCAACACGCTCTCAGGCGCCAGCGATGCGCAGGCTGCGCGGCGCACTTTAGCGAGCGGCCCGCAACAGCATCTTGCCGACGAGTTCAGCAAGATCGCCGCTGTTCTTCGGCATCGGCAACACAGCAGCCGAAGCTTCCTGAAGACGCGCGGCAGATGGTTCGCTGGGCTCCCCGAGAAACAGGATGCCGATATCGGGAGCGGAATCTCTGATCTGTTGGGCGACATCGACCAGTTGGCTGGCGTCATCGTCCGCCAGCGCTTCCGCAATGAAAAGCCAGGCGCCTTGGAGCGCCGACGGCAGAGCTTCGCTCGGGTCGAGAAACCTCACATCCCAGTGCAGGTCAGACAGCGTGCTTTCGGCCAGCGATGCAAACTCGGTTGATCGCGCCCACAGATAGCCATGAACCATCCAGCATCCCCTCTAGGTCCCCGTGCCAGAAGCAATCGCCGAAGGCACGAAAGAGGCAATACACGATCTCAAAGAGAAGTGTAGTTCCCAAACTTGATTTGTGATGCGTTGTCCGGCTTAGATATTTGTTGGGGTGACTAGTGGTTAACTTCTGTTCGACTGGCGATCATGGCAGACAAGCAGGCAACCTCGTCGGATTACTTGGCTATTCCCGATGTAGCGGAGCAAGTATTCGCGTTTGTCGAATGGGCTGCCTCAGAAGACTCTCTCACGGAGTTGAATGACCGCCTCGACGGCATTCTCCACGACTTTAACATTGATAACTTTATTCTGCTTGAGGCCTTCTCGAGCCGGCGCGAGCCGCGCGCCGAGTTTGTAGCCGGCGTCTCCAATCCGGGATGGCGGGCGCACTATATGGACGCCGGTCTCGCCTGCCATGACGATGTGATGCGCGCCGGTCTGGAGACGACGGCGCCGATCACTTGGAGCGGTTTCCAGTCCGACACGATCGTTCGATCGGGCCAGCGGCAGATCTTCGAGGAAGCCGGAGAGTTCGGAATACGTGACGGCGCAGTATTCCCGCTGCACGAACTCGACGGGTCATTGAGCATGGTGTCGATGTTCGCGTCCGATCGCCTGCCGCACGATGTGAAAACGCTCGCAGCGCTTCATATGCTGGCGATCTACTATTCCATCGCGGTGCGCAGGATACGCGGCAGTCTCAAACCGAAGGTAGCAAAGCCAGCGCGCCCGGTTCTGACCGCCCGGCAACGCGAATGCCTGCAATGGGTGCGTGCCGGTAAGTCGGACTGGGAGATCGCGAAGATTCTCGGCCTGTCGCAACACACCGTCGTCGAACATCTCGATCAGGCGCGAAAGCGGCTTGGCGTGAGAACACGCACGCAGGCCGTCATCGAGGCGATCGCCGCGGGACTGATCCATCTCTGAACCGCGCGGGCGCCGCATCGGACCAACGATCAGGGCGCCCCCTACATCTTCAATCGCTGCGCCGATACCCCCAAACCTTTGGGGGTCGATTTATCCCTGTCACACCGCATCCTTCCGTCAGTCGTGATGGGAGGAAATCGTGCGCGTCCACGTCGTCAATTCTGGAAACCGTCGGCAATACCTCGACCTGATCGAGGAGATGCACCGCCAGCGGCACCGCATCTTCGTCGATCTGATGGGCTGGAAGGCGCTGGAGTCTCCCGACAAGTTGGACATCGACGAATTCGACACGCCTGCTGCGACCTATCTGATCGCGATCGAGGATGGGCAGGTCAGGGGCTCGCTGCGGCTCGTGCCGACCTGGCGGCCCAACATGCTCAAGAACCTCTTCCCTGAATACGTGGATGGAGCCGTCCCCGAAGGACCCGGCATATGGGAATGGACACGTCACATCCCCGGCGATCCGCAATGGTCCAAGGAAACGAACAACAAGGTGCGTTTCCTCCTGCACATCGCCGTACTTGAGTTCGCAGCCTCTCGCGACATCCAGACGGTGACGGGGATCGTCGACACCCGCATCGTAGCGCGGATGGAAGACCTCGGCTGGAACGTCATTCCGCTTGGCCTGCCGGTGCAGTACGGTGAGGGATGCGCCTTCGCATTCAAGGCGCCGGTCAATCTCGCGAACATTGAAGACCTGCGGCAGCGCATCGGCCGCGATGACAGCATCCTTCTCGAGATGCCGCGCGGCCTGAACGCGCAGAGCGAAGTCCTGACGCGCCACGCTGTCGAGATGGTCATGAGTGTGCCGACCAGCTCGCTGCCCAAGGCGACAGCTGCCCTGCAAGGCCTGATGGGCGCCGGCGATCAATGATTGAGACGGTCAACCTGCCGCGCCTTCAGGCGAACGCATCATGCGAACAGGTGCGCGCTGAACTGACCGCGTGTGGCGCCGTGATCATCGAAGGCGCGCTTTCCTCTCCTGTCCTTGGCGCGCTGGATCACGACCTGGGCGCCGCGTTCCGCGCAATGACGACCGGCGACGGAGATTTCTGCGGCCGTCATACCAAACGTTTCAGTTCGCTGCTCGCCCGCTCGCCGGCGACATGGCGGTTGGCCCTGCACGAGCCCATCTTGGGCGCGATCGAGGATGTGCTGATCGGTTCAGCTGACGAGCCGCACTGCGATTGCATCCAGCTGAATCTCACACAGGCCATCGAGATCGAACCGGGCGAAAGCGCCCAGATTCTCCATCGTGACGAGACGATGTATCCGGGCGCCCATCCCTACGAGCTGATGGTCAACGTGATGTGGACGCTGGACGAATTCACCGAGCGCAATGGCGCCACGCGTATCGTTCCCGGCAGCCACCGCTGGCCGAAGGACCGTACCGCGACCGAGAACGAAGCTGTTTCGGCCGTCGCGCCTGCGGGATCGGCGATCGTCTGGCTCGGTTCGACCATTCACGGCGGAGGCGCCAATCGTTCCAATGCGTCGCGACGCGGCGTGGTAATGAGCTACAACCTTGGCTGGCTGGCGCAGGCTGAACGTCTGCTGCTGACGACGCCGCCGGACGTGGTTCGCCGGCTACCCGAGCGATTGCAGCGGCTGGTCGGCTATCAGGTTCATCGTCCAAATCTCGGCTGGATCGAGAGCAGGGACCCGCTTGAGTGGCTGCGGCACGGCGTCGATACGACGCTTCCCGCACAGGATCACTTCACGCCTCCGATGCAGGAGCGCGTGCGGGAGCATGGACGAAACAGGTCGCGGGAGTGGGTGTAACCGCGGGCGTAACAAGGGCGGCATCGAGCGGGGCGGGAGAAGAAGTGACAACACAGAAACGCATCCTCATCGTCGACGACTCCGATGCGATGAGACGAATGCTGGCGGCGATGCTGAGGTCGCTGGACTATTCATGCCTGCAGGCGCGCAACGGCATTGAGGCGATCCACGCGCTGAGCCAGCAGCAGGTTGATCTGGTCATCACCGATCTCGACATGCCGATCGCCAACGGCCTGGAGCTTCTTGGCCACATGGCGCGCGACGGCCGCCTTCGCAGCATCCCGGCCCTTGTGTGTACCGCGCGAGAAGACGACCCCGCGCTTGTCGAACAGCTCTCATCTGCCGGCGCCCACGGCGTCATGACCAAGCCGGTGTCCGCAGCCCAGCTCCTGGCCCTGACCTCGCGAGCGCTTCGTTCCTGACAGCCGGGTTAAGCAAGAATTCAGCGGCGACTGGCAAGACGCTTGCACGACGGGGCTGTGATCCCGCCCGACGCGCGGCCGGCAGGAATTCCTTATGCCTCAGCAAGATGAGCCCAGCGCCAAGGCTGCCGACCGAGAGGTTAATGCGCGGTCGCTGTTTGCCGACGCCAGCTGGCGATCGGTCGGATACGGCGTCAGCATTCTTGCGAAATTCCTCCTCACGCCCATTCTCGCGCGGATCCTCGCGCCGGAGGAATTCGGCGTCGCCGCGGTCGGCTTCTCGATCGTCATCTTCTTCTTCATCGTCGGCTATGCCGGCCTGCCGCAGGCGCTGATCATCGCCAAGCACGAGCGGCCCGAGATGTGGCGCACCGCATTCTGGCTCAACCTCGGGATCGGCATCGCACTCGCCGCCGGCGCCTTCTTCGGCGCAGGAGAGCTGGCGGCTTTCGTGAGGGTACCGGAATCCAAGCCGCTCATCATGGCGTTCTCGTTGCTGATCCCGTTCCAGCTGATCCAGAGCATCGGATGGGCCCGCCTGACCCGGGACCGCCGCCACAGCCGGCTCGCAACGTCGGACATGTCGGCGGAGATTGCCGGCGCCGTCTGCGCGGTCATCGCGGCGATCGCCGGCGCCGGGGTCTGGGCGCTGGTGATCCAGCAATTCGTCTCTGTCTTCGTCCGCCTGCCCATCGTACTCTGGCGCACCGGCGTCCCGATGCTGCCAGCCTGGGCGCCGCGCGACCTCCTGCCATACGCAAGGTTCTCCATCACACAGCTGGCGACGGACGTGTTCATCTTCCTCGTGAACGGGCTGCCCCTGATCATCATGGGCCGCAACCTGCCGACCGCCGCCATCGGCTATTACGACATCTCGCTGCGGCTTTCGGGCATGCCGCGCATGATCTTGAGCTCCAGCCTCGCCGGCGCGCTGCTCCCCGCCTTCGTGAAGATCCGCGACGACAAGGAGCGCATGAAGCGCACCACGGTCAAAAGCATTCACATGTCCAACGCCGTCCACGCCCCAGTGTACTTCGGTCTCGCCGCCGTGGCCGCGCCTGCGGTCAGCCTGCTCTTCGGCGAGGAATGGCTGGCCGCCATCCCCGTCATGGCGATCATGAGCGTCTCAGCGCTGATCCGCTCCACCGTCAACGGCGCGGGATCGTACTTCCAGAGCAAGGGGCAGGCGGGCGTCAACCTGGCGTTCGCCATCGCCTACGCAGCCGCCGCAGCAGGCGGCGCCTATGCCGGCGCCCAGACAGGCAGCCTGATCAACGTGGTGCTGGGCATCCTGGCGGGATATCTCATCGCAACCCCAATCGTTTTCGGCTACTGGATGCACGACCTGGGCGCGCGGATCGGAGACGGTCTCATCAACGCCTTCAAACCGTTCCTCGCCGGTGGTCTAATGGCCGCGATCGTCTGGACCGGGCTCGACAACATCCGCATCTACGAATCGCTCCCGGCCTTGCGGCTGGTTGCAGGCGCCGGGGTAGGGGCATTGATCTACGGCGTCGTGATGCTGATCATCGATCGCCCGACAACGCTGAGCATTCTTCGACTGGCTGGCGGACGCATCCCGCTCATTGCCGGACTGATCGCACGGTTCGAACCAAAGACGCCCGCCGCCAACTGACCAATGGCGCCGTCGTCAGGGAGATGGAAAGACGCGGACGTCTGAGGGTCAGGACTGAGGCGCGGAACTGGCTCGTCCCAGCAGCGTCCGGCGCACAGGTGTGTCTTTCAACGCATGCCGCACCAGGCGTGTCGGAAACAGCAGAAACGCCCGCCACAATGCGTGAAACCGTCCAGCCAACGTAGATTTCGTCGCCGCCGACTCCACGAAATACGCGTAGTAGTTCTGCATGCAGCCGAAATACGAGCGCACGATCGACACCGCCGAGGGCCAGCGGCGACGGTTTGCCCACAGGTGGCGGAAGAAGATCTTGCGCGTGAACTTGGTGCGCATCCACAACAGCTTGTCGGAGCCGCCGGGCGCCTTGCCGCGAAACAACACGCACTCGGCGTCGATGATCGCAGTCGGGTAATCCCGCGTGATCCGCATCTGCCAGTCCCAGTCGGAATCGCCGATCAGGCTTTCGTCCATCAGTCCGATTTTCCGGGCCACATCCCCGCGCACGACGGTTGCGCCAACCTGGGGAAACCAGCCGCTCATCATCATGCGAAAGACATCGCCATCGGCCGGCATCGCGGCGCGCCATTGGTCGGGCAGGCGGCGCATCTTGTGGTCGGCAAACACCACCTGTCCGAACACGGCGGCGCAGTCGGGATTGGCGTCCATGTGCGCGATATGCGGACGGATATGATCGGCAAGCCAGACGTCATCGTCATCAAGCAGGGCCACGAACTCGCCGGTGGCGCGCTGCAAGGCGGGATTGCGCGAACCGGCGCACCCGTTCGTCTGGGTCACTTCGTGGTAGGCGCCGAACGCCTCTGCAACCGCTTTCGTTTCTGGCAGGCCGCCATTGTCGCCAACCAGGATCTCGAAGGTCAGGTCTTCTCCCTCCAGCGCACGAATGCTTTCGAGCGCCTCGCGCAGAAGCGCGGGGCGATCGCGTGTGCCGATGACGACCGAGACCTTGCGAGGCGTTGTCACCAGACCCATTCCTCCCAGGTGTCGAACTTGCCCTTCAGGACGGCTTTGAAGATGCGGTCGCCGTCGAACTGGGTGATGAAGGTGCGCGGCACGGTGCCATCCGGCCGGGTGTTCTCGGCCTGTGCGTAGATGATCGAGTAGCCGGCGTCATGCGCGGCCTTCTGGGCGCATGTCCGCCAGTTTCCCGACTGTCCAAGCGGGATGGCGAAGGTCTCAGGCGCAAAGCCGAGGCGCTTCTGGAACATGTCGCGCGACCCGCCGAGCTCATCGGTCATCTGCGCGAGTTCAATGCCGCCGAAGTCAGGATGCGTCGCCGAATGGCTCCCCATTTCCGCGCCGGCGGCAAGCAGCGCTTCGATATCGCGCCAGCCCAATACGAAATCATCGTCATTGAACGGGTGGCGGTTGTCCGACCATTCCGATACCGGGAAGAACGTCCACGGCAGGCCGTACTCCTTCAGGATCGGTGCGGCTTCCGTCAGAACGCTGCGAAGGCCGTCGTCGAAGGTGATGGCGAGATCCTTTTCACTCCCGCCATTCAGCGCCAGGTCGCGCGCCGGTACGAAGCGGTATCCGGCCTCAAGCGCCAGCTCGATGTGCCGGCGGAATTTCTCCGGTGTGACGTCGTTGACGCCATACGCAGACTGGCCAATCGAATGGTAGCAGAGGATCCGACCGATATAGCGTTTGTGCGGCCGTCCCATGGCGGCGAGGGCATGGCGCTCACAGCACATGCGAACCGACGCAACCCGCTCTCTGGTCACGCCGGCTTTCCGAACGAGCTGTTTCGCCGTGCTGATCATGGGTCCCCGTGCGCCATGCGTCGTTTGCCATCGTGCGCTGTAGCTCAACCATGCAGTCGGCTGACAGGCAATCGCGTACATCCAGTGTCGGGTGCGACACAGCAATTCTCGCGCCGCGAGAACGCTCGGCTGCATCCGACGCGGCTTACGCGGATCGCCGACGCGTCCCGGCATGGAACATGACTAACGAGGCCATCCGGCGCTTATGGTTGATATCGCTTAACCATTAGCGCCCGGCACGCCGAGTTTCGCGCGATTGGCGAACAAGCAAGCGCTTTCATACCGCTTTTGCGTGGTCTGAGACTTGCCTCGGATCGCGCGAGTACGAATTGCGCAAAAATTTGCAGGCCTGCCGAAACGGTAACGATACGGCGGGCGTGTATGGGTTCCGGGGCGGGGCCAAGCCGGTTTCACACGTCAACTTGTGCGGGAATGAAGCTCAACCATCCGAAGCATGTCGTTGACGGACGGCTTCGGACGAGACCAGACGAACCTAGTGTGCGGGGGTTTGACGTGCCGATTTCAGAGACCGTCCGACTGCGCGGCGAAGTTGGGATTTATCACAAGGATCTCGTGAACCTTTACGGGTGCGAGGTCGGTGATGGTTCGCGTATTGGCGCCTTCGTGGAGATCCAGAAAGGCGCCGTGATCGGCCAACGCTGCAAGATTTCATCGCACAGCTTCATTTGTGAAGGCGTCACGATCGAGGACGAGGTGTTCATCGGCCACGGCGTCATGTTCACCAACGACACCTATCCGCGCGCAACCAACGCCGACGGCTCAGCCCAGTCGGAAGCGGACTGGAAGGTCGAACCCACACTCGTGAAGCGTCGGGCCTCGATCGGCTCCAACGCGACAATCCTGCCGAACGTCACAATCGGGGAGGAGGCGCTGATTGCTGCGGGCGCCGTCGTGACCCGTGACGTTCCCGCATTCGCAATCGCAGCTGGTGTCCCAGCAAAGGTGGTAGGCGATGTCCGCGTCGACGCTTGAGAAAAGCCCCGCAAACGCGCCAGGAGCGAAAGCCGCGAAGAAGGCCCAGCCGCCCAAGGGCGTGATCAATATCGGGGTCATCGGCTACGGCTACTGGGGTCCCAACCTCGTCCGCAACTTTGCGGAGCTCGACAATGCGCGCATGCACGCCGTCGCCGACCTCAACCCGGCGGCCCTCGAGAAAGTCAGCAAGCGCTATCCGAACGTCTACACGACGACAGACGCCCATGACCTCATTCGCGATCCGGACATCCACGCGATCGCAATCGCGACGCCGGTCTCGACCCACTTCTCGCTCGCTATGGCTGCGCTGAAGGCGGGCAAGCACGTCTGGCTGGAAAAGCCGATGACGGAAACATCGCTGCAGGCCCAGGCGCTGGTCGAGGAAGCCGAAGCGCGCGGCCTGGCGCTGCATGTCGACCACACCTTCATCTACACCGGCCCGGTGCAGAAGATGCGCGAACTGGTCCAGTCCGGCGAAGTCGGCAAGACGCTCTATTATGATTCAACGCGGGTGAACCTCGGCCTCTTCCAGAGAGACGTGAACGTCATTTCCGACCTCGCGGTCCACGACTTCTCGATCCTCGACTACGTTTTCGACAAGCATCCGATTGCGGTCTCGGCCGCCGGCATCAACCACTACCCGGGAACGCCGGAGAACCTCGCCTACATCACGCTGTTCTACGAAGACGGGTTCATCGCCCACGTCAACGTCTCGTGGCTGGCCCCTGTGAAGGTGCGCACGATCCTGATCGGCTGCTCCGACAAGATGATCACCTATGACGAGCTCCAGCCCTCGGAAAAGCTGAAGGTCTACGACAAGGGCGTCTCCTTCACCGACGATCCCGAGAAAATCCATCAGATGCGCGTCGGCTATCGCGCCGGCGACATGTGGGCGCCGAACATCCCCAACGTCGAGGCGCTCGCCGTAGAAGGCCAGCGTTTCGTCGAATCCATCCGCACAGGCGCCGCATCGCCCTCCGACGGCCGCTTCGGCCTGCGCATGGTCGAAGTCATCGAAGCCGCAACGTCTTCGATGCGCGGCCAGGGCGAAACGGTCCACCTGAAACGCAAGGAACTCGCGCAATGATCCCGTTCGTCGATCTCAAGGCGCAGTACGCGTCGATCAAGGACGAAATCGACGCCGCCGTCCTCAACACGCTGGCGAACTGCTCCTTCACGCTCGGCCCAGATGTCGCCGCGCTGGAAGAATCCTTCGCTGAATACTGCAATGCGCCGCACGCCGCAGCGTCTCCAACGGGACGAACGCATTGTTCCGGGCCTGCTGGCTGCGGGCGTCGGCCCGGGCGACGAAGTCATCACCGTCCGCACACCTTCATCGCATCCGCCTCTGCCATCCACTACACCGGCGCCAAGGTCGTCTTCTGCGACATCGACCCGGTGTCCTTCACCATGGACCCGCAAGCGCTGGAAGCCGCAATCACGCCGAACACCAAGGCGATCGTACCAGTCCACCTCTACGGCCAGATGGCCGACATGGACCCGATCATGGCGATCGCGAAGAAGCACGGCCTGATCGTGATGGAGGACGCCGCGCAATCGCACGGCGCCGAGTACAAGGGCCGCCGCGCCGGCTCGATCGGCGACATCGCCGGCTTCTCCTTCTACCCCGGCAAGAACATGGGCGCAGCCGGCGAGGGCGGCATGACCGTCACGACCAACCCGGAGTTCGACCGCAAGGTCCGCATGCTGCGCGACTGGGGCGCCGAGAAAAAATACCACCACGAGATCATCGGCTACAACATGCGCATGGAAGGCATCCAGGGCGCCGTCCTCCGCGTGAAGCTCAAATACATCGAGAAGTGGACCGAGATGCGCCGCGCCGCCGCTGCGCGCTACGCTGAGGTGTTCGCTGGAACCGGAGTCCGAATTCCGGTCGAGCTCGAAGACCGCCGCCACGTCTACCACGTCTACGCCATCCGCACGCCGGACCGCGAGCGCTGGATGAAAGTGCTCGGCGAGAAGGGCATCGCAACCGGCATCCACTATCCGTTCCCGCTTCACATGCTGAAGGCGTTCGACTTCCTCGGCTACAAGAAGGGCCAGTTCCCGCACGCCGAAAAGGCCGCCGCCGAAGTCATGTCCCTGCCCATGTATCCCGAACTCACCGGCGACATGCAGCAGGTCGTCGCCGACGCCGTGATCGAACTCCAGAACGAAACCGCCGCCATCGCCGCCGAATAACCGGCGACACCGACTGAGAGAGTTGCGAAGATGAACCTCGAGGGCTCCAGAATCCTGGTGACCGGCGGCTGCGGCCTGATCGGGTCGACCACGATCGACCAGATCCTGCTGGACCGGAAACCCGAGAAGATCGTCATCTTCGACAACCTCGTGCGCGGCTCCATGCGCAACGTGCAGGACATCCTGAAAGACGAACGCGTCGAACTGGTGAAGGGCGACATCCGCGACCGCGACGCCGTCATGAGAGTCACTGACGGCATGGACGCCGTCATCCACATGGCCGCCATCCGCATCACCGCCTGCGCCGCCGAGCCCCGCGAGGCGATGGAAGTGATGTGCGACGGTACTTACAATGTCGTCGAGGCCGCCCAGCAATGCGGCGTCAAGCGCGTCCTCGCCGCCTCGTCGGCGTCGGTCCTCGGCATGGCCGATACCTTCCCGACCACCGAAGCGCACCACCCCTACAACAACCGCACCTGGTATGGCGCATCCAAGGTGATGCTTGAGGGCCTGCTGCGCTCGTTCAACGACATGTATGGCCTCGACTACGCCGCCATGCGCTATTTCAATGTCTACGGTCCGCGCATGGACATCCACGGCAAGTACACAGAAGTGCTGGTACGCTGGATGCAGCGCATCGAGAACGGCGAGCCCCCGCTCATCCTCGGCGATGGCGCGACGTCGATGGACTTCATCTACATCGAGGATCTCGCGCGCGCGAACGTGCTGGCGCTGGAAGCCGACTGCACCGACGAGGTCTTCAACGTCGCCTCCGGCGTCGAGACATCGCTGTCGGAGCTTGCCGCCGCGCTGATGAAGGTCATGGACGCGCCAGCCGACATGCAGCCCGAATTCGGCCCGGAGCGGAAGGTCAATGCAGTTCCGCGCCGTCTGGCGGATACGTCCAAGGCGGCCGAAATGCTGGGCTTCAAGGCCGAGGTCGATCTCGAGGAAGGCCTCCGCCGCCTGGTCGCCTGGTGGCGGGCCAACAAGGACATGTTTGAATGATCCCGATCATCAAACCGCTGATGGGGCAGGAGGAGGCCGACGCGGCGTCCCGCGTGATCCTGTCCGGTTGGGTCACACAGGGTCCAGAGGTCGCCGCCTTCGAGAAGGAGTTCGCGGCCTACACCGGCGCTGACCACGCCGTCGCCGTCTCTAACTGCACGACCGGCCTGCACCTCGCGCTCCTCGGGGCCGACGTGGGGCAGGGCGATGAAGTCATCACCGTCAGCCACTCCTACATCGCCACGGCGAACTCGATCCGCTATTGCGGCGCCGAGCCCGTCTTCGTCGATATCGATCCTGCGACCCGCAACATTGATCCCGACCTGATCGAGGCCGCGATCACGCCCAAGACCAGAGCCATTTTGGTCGTCCACCAGATGGGCATGCCCTGCGATCTCGCGCGCGTCGTCGCCATAGCCCGCCAGCACGGCCTCAAGGTCATCGAGGACGCGGCGTGTGCAGCCGGCGCGGAAATCCTCTGGGATGAGCAGTGGGAAAAGGTCGGTCGCGTTCGTGGGGACGCCGCCGTGTTCTCCTTCCACCCGCGCAAGGTCCTGTCGACCGGCGACGGCGGCATGATCACCACGCCCCACAAGGATTGGGCGGATCGATTCCGGCTGCTGCGCCGGCATGAGCGTTCCCGACACCGTCCGCCACAAGGCCAACACGGTGATCTTCGAAGAGCACCCGGTGCTCGGCTACAACTACCGGATGACCGACATCCAGGCTGCCGTCGGCCGCGAACAGCTGAAGCGCCTGCCGGGCGTCGTCGCGCGCCGTCGCGAAATTGCGGACACGTACAAGCATATGCTGGCCGACGCGCAATGGATTGGCCTGCCGCACGAGCCCCGCTATGCCCGCTCAAACTGGCAGAGCTTCTGCGTGCGCCTGCCGGAGCATGCCGATCAGCGCTCAGTCATGCAGCACATGCTGGACGCCCAGATCGCCACGCGCCGCGGCATCATGTGCGCCCACCGCGAGAAGACCTACGCCAACGGCCGCCATACCCAATTGCGCCATTCGGAAGCCGAACAGGACCATTCCATCATCCTGCCGCTCTACGTGCAGATGAGCGAGACCGATCTCTCGATGGTCTGCGATGAGCTGAAAAAAGCGACGCGGTCATGAAGACGCCGTCGGCGGATCAGGCGGCCAGTCGGCCGCAGGCTGCGAACGACGACGAGCCTCTGATCCACACCAGGTCGCAGCGCCGCATTCTCGAGAACCACCAGCGGTTCAACGAACACGCCAGCACTGCCGAACGCATGCTGCGCAAGGGTCGCCTCCACGAAGCGGCGATGCATGTGGTGCTGGCCGCCCGCGTCACGGTCCATACCCACGCAGGAATATTCGGCTCCCGACGTCTGGAAAGCATCCTGCAGGAGATCGCATCGCGCTCCTGCTCCGAAGGCCGCGCTCCCGCGACGAAAGAAGGCCGGCGATATCAAGCGCGTGCTGCACGTCGCCACTGAACTGGTGGGCTTCGGCGGCTCCACGCGCATGATGAGCCGCTGGATTGACGCTGACCCGTCGCGCCAGAATTCGATCGTGCTGACCTCCCATGACGGTCCGCTGCCCGCCCACAGTATCGAAGCCGTCGAGCGAAGCGGAGGAACGATCACATTGCTCGGCGGCATGATCGGCAATCAGTTCGACCGCGCGCGCAAGCTGCGGGAGCTGGCGCGCGATTATGATCTGGTCGTGATGCACATCAATTGCGAAGACGAGATCCCAATCCTCGCATTCGCGCATCAGGCGGCGCTCCCCCCAGTCCTATTCCTCAATCATGCCGACCATATCTTCTGGCTTGGGCCGGGAGTGTCCCACGCTGTCCTGAACCTGCGCGAAGCGGCGGCCGACATCTGCATGAAACGCCGCGGTATCGCCCCCGAGCGGACCATGATGCTCCCAACCCTCGTTGATCCGGTACGCCGGCAGTACGATCGCGCCGAGGTGCGCAAGGAACTTGGCGTCTCCGACGACCAGGTCTTGATGGTCTCGGTCGCGCGCAGCGCCAAATACAAGAACTTTGGGGGGCAGACCTACGCCGACCGGCACGTCGAGCTCCTCAAGCAGCATCCGAACGCCGTGCTCATGGTGGTCGGCTGCGGACTGCGTGAAGACTGGAAGCCGGCCTGCGACGCCGTTGATGGCCGCATCATCCCGTTCGAACCACGCAATGACGTCAACCGGTTCCTCGAGGCCGCCGACATCTACGTCGACTCGTATCCATTCGTATCCTCGACGTCACAGATGGAAGCCGCACGCTACGGCCTGCCGATCGTGTCCGTCTGCGAGGCGCCAGAGGCGGCGCGCATCGTCGGCATCAATCACCTGGGACTGGAGGGGACCTCTCTCGTCTGCCCGGACTGGCCGACCTACAACAGCACGCTTTCACGCCTGTGCGCCGACGCGGACTTTCGCAAGTCGACAGGCGAGGCCAGCCGCCAAAACGTCGCCGAGCATTGCGAGCCGGCGGCCTGGTCGGGTTGGCTTGAACGCGCCTATCAGGCGGCGCTGGAACTCCCGCTGCTCGCCGACCGGCCCGAGATGCAGGAAACAACGGACATCCCGGGATTGGAGAGCCGGACGTTCGCCATCAGGAGATGTTTGGTTCGAACCAGTCGCTGGTGGAGATCGAGAAGCTCTACATGGCGACGCTGCCTTTCGGGCCGCGTCTGCGCGTGTGGCGCTCGCTCCTGAAACGCGGCGAGTTCTCTTCGCCGAGCGAATGGCTGGTCCGCTTGCTTCCGAGCTGGCTGAAGGTCCGCCTGCGCCCGCAGGGCATTGCCGAATGGGTCTTGTCGGATCGCGGCGTCATCAGGCGCATACGCTGGCGCGGCGCCCGCCGCTGAACGCGCACAAAGTTTGTGGTTGAGAATTCACTCCGGTCGCCATCTCTCGACCCGCCGTTAATCCAATAGAAATGAGCAACCCGCACCTTGTTCGTGAATTTCGCGAGGCATTTCGTTAAGGGTTTGGGCAAGTGGATCAAAGATTTCCGGGCGCGGCATTGGTTGTGGACGATCACCCGCTCTACTGTTCTGCGCTCTCCAGCGCGCTCACCCACCTGAACCCCGAGGCCCGCATCGACGTCGCAAGCAGCGCTGAAGAAGCCCGCCTGCTCCTCTCCCGAGACACGGTCTACGACCTCGTGATGATCGACTTCATGCTTCCGGGTTCGCTGGGGCTTTCACTGCTTACGGACGCCCGTGCGATCCAGCCCAACGCGCGCATCGTGGTCATCTCCGGACGCGAGGAAGAGGGCGTGGTCCAGTCCGCCTTGCGCATGGGCGCCGATGGCTTCATCGGAAAATCCCTCGCGATGGCTGACGTGATCGACAAGGTGCACGCGATCGCGACCGGGCGCCCCGATGCCTCCGTCGGTCCGGAACCAGAACAGAAGACCGCGAAGCACTCGCCCCTGGCAGACCTTTCGCCCGCCCAGATGCGAATCCTCGTCGCCATGGCCGACGGCCGCCTCAACAAGCAGATCGCCTTCGATCTCGGCCTGGCCGAGCCCACGGTAAAGAGCCATCTCTCCGCGATCTTCCGGAAACTCGGCGTGAACAATCGCACGCAGGCGGTGCTTGTGGCGCAGTCTCTCCTGCCGGCTGGTCCAGTCGCCACTCAACCGGTCGAGCCCCCCATGCGAACCGCGCGCGTGCGTTAGCGTGAAACCGAAGCGCGCCCTTCCGGAAAACTGGGCGGCCAGCTTCCGCACGCGCTTCGTCGAACGCCTCGAACAAGTGCTGGTCCTGATCCGCGCATGGACCGCCGACAGCGGCGACCAGCAGCTGGAAGAACTGCACACCGCAATTCACAACCTCGTCGGCGTCGCAGGCGCGCTGGGATATGCCGAAATCTCGGACTGCGCGCGCCTTGTGGATGTAGCGATCAATGAACGCGGCCGTCCCGACCCCGAACAGCTGGACGCACTCGCCCGCGTCATGGAGCGCGAGCGCGCCCGCTGACCCGCATTCAGCCCGCAGGCGCCGTCGCACGCGGCTGCGGGTTCTTCCGCGCGGCCGCGATGTAGATCAGAATAAACGCCCACGCGAGCTCACCGGCGAGATCGATCTCCGTAAACGACCGCACAAAGATCAACAGACCAAGGAACATGAAGTAGGCGTTGTGCAGGTCCTGCCGCATCAGCCACGTCCGCACGGCGCGATAGACGCACCACACGCCGAGGAAGGCCGTCGCAAACATGCCCGGATAGCCGAACTGGACGCCGTTCTCGAGATACGAATTGTGGAAGCTGAACTGCGTGTAGGCGCTGTAGTGGAACAGCCTGAGGATCGAGTTCGCCTCGCCGACTTCCGGCCGCCAGAACCCGTTCGCGCCCACTCCCGTCCACGGATGCTGCTCCATCAGCCGCTCCGCCTGCGCCCACAGCACCGTCCGCCCGGTCAGCGTCGAATCCTTGCCCACGCTTCCCAGCAACGCCTCCAGCGCATCGAACCCGAACACCCCGAACAGCAGCATGGCCGCAAACGCGGCGACGGCGATGCCGAACAACACCAGGAGCGACCGCAGGTGCTTGATCTGGCGCAGATTGCTCCAGACCAGAACCTGCACCGCGAGCCCAAACGACATGGGCACCGACAGGATCACGATCGTCGCCGATTGCGCCTGCAGCATCATCCAGAACGCAATCGGTATGACCGGCAGCGCCAGCACCCGGAAGTATAGCGGAACCGCGCGATCAAGCAGCAGCACAACCCCGGACGTCACCGTCAGGAACATGCTGAACGCCAACACGTTCTTCTGGTCGAACACGCCCGTCGCGCCGCCATTGTAGACTTCCGGCGACATAGCGCTGAGGATCGCAGCCGCGGCATTTACTGCAAAGATCGAAAAGATGATCTGTCGCGCCGTCAGTTGGCGGGCGACATAGATGCCGATCACCGCCGTCAGAGCCAGCAGCATGCCCTTGCGCACGGCCTCGCTCGCCGAAGGCGCCCAGATCGCCGACAGGAAGGCCAGCAGCGGCAACAGGAACATCGGCCAGCATGTCGCCAGCGGCTGCATGAACTCACGATAGCGCAGGATCATCGAGCCGGAGAAATAAGCAGCCAACAGGTAGAGAAGGGCGCTCGCATCCAGCGGCATGAAGGTCTGGATCAGCGCCCAGGCCATCCATGCGGCGAAGTCGATTCTGCGGAGCAGCTCGTCTGACAATCGGAAATCAAACAGGCCGCCGGTCTGAATGGTTCGGTGTGAGGCAGGTCCGGATCTGGCGGTGTTCATGCAATAAACCCGGGTCTGAAGAACTTCTAGAGTTAACCGCCGTCCACGCCAGCGCGCATGGCGCAACACCCGCTACGCGAGCCCTTGTTCGCGCAAGGGGCGTGCCGCTGCGTCCAGCCGGGCGCCCCCCATGCGAGACACCGTCATATCCGACCAGGATTTAGATTCTCGTTAGCTCGCGACAATTCCAGAAGCGGATGCGACTTATTCGCATTTACAGAAGAGAAATGTCCTGCTAGTCGGGACCTGACTCATGGGGGCGCCACAATGAACGCTGCAATGCTTGTCGTGCTCGCCGCCATACTGGCCGCCGGTGCAGCACTGATGCTGCGTCTTGCCTGGAAGCGTCGTGAAAACCCGAGGGATCAACTGGCGCTCACCCTGCTCGGCTGGCTGACAGCGCTGGCCTGCGCCGTGACAAGTTCGTTGGCGATAGGCGCCGAAACCGGCGTCGTTGTCGCGCTGATTCTCTTCGGCATTGCCGGCCTCGTGATTGCGTTTGCGAATGCGCGCTGGCGCAATGTCCGCCTCCCCAGGGATGATATCGCGCTCGCGCCTTCGCAGCGCGGCGCCCGCATCTGGCGCGGCGTGTTTCGCTTTATGCTGGCTGGACCGATTTCCGGCGCCGCGGCCATCGGCGTTGCGCTTGCCTTCACGCTGAAAGCGCCGCTTGGCGAAGTCGACAAGCTGATCCTCGGCGGTTCGCTCGTCCCATTGCTATGGGGCGCCGGCATGGCGTGGACGCTTGCCGACGACCGCATCCTGAGAGCGGCGGCCGCGCTGCTGGCGACAGGCGCGGCCGGTTTCGCCATCGGTGTGATCTAGGAGAGCGACGCCATGTTTCCCAAGATACCCGCTGGCTTTGTGAAAGCCGTACTGGCCGGACACTCGGCGCTCGGCCTCTTCTTCGCCGGACTGATCTATCTCGTCTGCCTCTCCGGGACGCTGGCCGTATTTCATACCGAGACCATCCAGTGGGAGCAGCCGGGCGCGCCGACGGGTCGGCCGACCGATGCGGCCTTCGGAGTGGCCATCGCTCAGATGACCGAGCAGGCGCCTGTCGCCGATGGCGACGAACTGCATTCGGTGTCGGTCTTCGCGCATCGCCTCCAGCCAGACCGAACGACTGCGCACTATTTCACGGATGGCGGCGCCTTCGGCGCACACATCGTCGATACGCAGACCGGCGCGCTGCTCGAGGAAGAGCACGCGCCCTTCGCTGAATACCTGTCCAATCTGCACATCTATCTGCGTCTGCCCGCGCCATGGGGCATCTACCTCGTCGGCCTGATCGGCATCGCGATGCTGTCTCTGGTCGTGTCGGGCATACTTTCGCACCCGAGGATTTTTCGCGACGCCTTCCACTTCCGCCGCGGCGGCTCGAGGCGACTGCAGGAAGCCGACCTCCACAATCGTCTCAGCGTGTGGGCGCTGCCTTTCCACCTGACGGTGTCGTTCACCGGCGCATTCCTCGGCCTGTCGTTCTTCACGGTCGGGATCCTCGCATTCGTCGCCTACGACGGCGATCAGGACAAGGCGATCGCCGCAGTTCTGGGTCCGCAGGCCACCGAGGATCACACGCCCAAGGCGGTCCCCGACATCCCGGCCCTGATCGCCGACGCGCGCGAACGCACCGGCTTGCAGGACGTCAACTACATCTCGATTGATCACGTCGGGACGCAGGGACAGGTGCTGGCGCTCGAACTCGATTCGACGGACGACCTCGCCCGGGGCGAACTGCTCTACTATGGGGCGGATGGTCAGTTCCTTGAGGATTCCGGCGCGACCGATGGCTCGCTGGGCGCCCAGACATTCGCCGCGATGGCGCCGTTGCACTTCGGCACGTTCAGCGGTCATTTCGTCAAGTTCGTATGGTTTGCATTCGGCGTCGCTTCGACGCTCGTCACCGCAACCGGCGTTAGCATCTGGATGGCGCGGCGCAGGGAGCAGGGGCGTCCGGCGCCGCTTTGGGAGCGGGTCTGGATTTCGCTGGCCTGGGGCGGCGCCATCGGTTGTTTTGCGCCGGCGCTGTTCACGCCCATCAGCGCGGCCTTCGCCACGCCGGTCTTGCTCCTGTCCATTCTGGCGGCGCTCGGCGCGGCATGGGTCGTCCGCGATTCCGCCCGGCTCGCCCGCCTTCTGCGATTTGCGCTCGGCCTTGTCCTGGTCGCCATGATTGCGGTCAACGTCGCCATCAACGGCGCGGCCGCTCTGGCGGGTGTGCCGCTGCTGGTGAATCTTGGGCTGGCGGTTATGGCCGCTTTGGCTCTGTCCAGCGTGGTCTGGTACGCGAAGGAGGCGCGCACGCGGGGCGCGGGTCATCAGTCCGCGGCCCCTGCGCCGGCTGAATAACCGCCGTCTGTTCACTTCCGCCACGATCTGTCGTGACTCCGCTTGACTCTCCCGCGCTCAAAATGGGAAAGAACAAAACAGGAACAATTCTGCACGACAGGCGCTGACATCCCATGCGGGAAGAGCTTGCGAAATTGAAGGCGCAACTGGCGGCCCATGAAGGGCTGACCGGGCACGAACTGGCTGGCGAAGAGCTGGGCGCGCGCGGCGGCGGCCTGTTTTCGCTGGGCGCGAAGTCCGTGGACGCAGCACTTGGCGGCGGCCTCGCGCGCGGCGCCCTGCATGAAGTGCTGGCCGAAACCGTGCTCGATACCGCTTCCGCATCCGGACTCGCCAGCGTGCTGGCGCACCGCGCCGCCAACGGCCGGCCGGTTGTATGGATACGCGATGATGGCGTCTGCCGTGAGGCCGGCATGCCCTACGCCCCCGGCCTCGCGGAGATGGGGCTCGATCCGGACAACATGCTTCTCGTGTTTGCCCGCAATGGACTTGACGCCTTGCGGGCCGCGAACGAGTCGGCGGCCTGCGATGCGGTGGGCGCCGTGCTGATTGAAATATGGGGTGCGCCCAAGGCGTTGACCCTGACGGCGACGAGACGGCTGGCGCTGGCCGCCAGCTTGTCGGGTGTCACGCTGGTGATGATGCGCGCAGGCGCATCGCCTATCCCCAGTGCGGCCACCACCAGGTGGAGCGTGCGCGCCGCTCCTTCCAGCCCGGCAATGGCGAATGCGCCGGGCCTGCCTGTCTGCGCGCTCACACTGCAGCGCCACAGGGCGGGGCCTGCAGGTCATACATGGAATGTGGAGCTGAGACGTGAAAACGCCCGAAGCAATGCTGGGGACAGCGACGACGAAATCATCCGATACGATGCCTGCCTTGGCGACGCACCGGCGCTATCTGGCGGTATGGTTCCCCTACCTTCCGGCCGACCGCATGATGCGGAACCAGAAACAGCAGGAGGCGCCGGAACCGCCGCCCGCCGCACCGGGTAACGAGTCCGCTGGCGAGGCGGCGCCCCTGGTCATCGCCGACAAGGTGAAGGGCGCGCTGCGGCTTGCCGCCGTCAGTCCGCAGGCAGGTAGGCTGGGCCTGACGCCCGGCATGGCCCTCGCCGACGCCCGCGCACGCATTCCGCACCTGCGCGTACGCCCCCTCGACGCCCCCTCCGACCAGGCCCTGATCGAGCGCATCGCCGAGGATTGCGACCGCTTCACTCCTGTCGTCGCGCTCGATCCGCCGCATGGCCTGATGCTGGAAATCACCGGCTGCGCTCATCTTTTTGGCGGGGAGGGCGAGCTGCGCAAGCAGCTTCTCCTGCGCTATCGCAAGGCTGGATTCCACATCCACGCCTCAATCGCCGGAGCGCCGGACACCGCCCGCGCACTCGTCCGTTTCAGCCGCACGCCTTACGTCCGGCCCGGCGAAGACGAAGCCGCTGTCCGTCCCCTTCCCATCGCCGCTCTCGACATACCCGACACCACCCGCACGGCCCTCTCGCGCGCCGGGCTGAAAATCATCGCCGATCTGGCTGATCGCGCTCAGGTTCCACTGGCGGAACGCTTCGGCCAGGTCCTGCCGCTGAAGCTCCGCCGTACGCTCGCGCGCGAGATCGCCCCCGTTCACCCCCGGCGGATCGTTCCGATCTGCGCAGCCGAACGCCGCTTCGCCGAACCGATCGCTGCATCCGCCGATATCGACGCAACCCTTGCCGATCTCGCCCGACAGGTCGCCGACCGCCTCTCGGAACGCCGGGAAGGGGGAAGGGCGTTTGAGGCTTCGTTCTTCCGCACGGATGGCGTCGTTCGCCGCATCAGCGTCGAGACTGGCCGGGCCAACCGCGATCCGCGCGCACTGTTGCGCCTGTTTCACGAGCGCATGGAAACGCTCGCAGATCCGCTCGATCCCGGCTTCGGCTTTGACCTCATTCGCCTCTCCGTTCCCAGCGCAGACACCCTCGAAACCACCCAGGTCAGCCTCGACGGCGCCGCCAACATGAAGCACGCACTCGCCGACCTGTCCGACAGGCTCTCAGCACGCCTCGGCCCCCGCCGCGTCGCGCATTTTGCGTATGCCGACAGCCATATTCCCGAACGCGCCCAACGCTACGCCCCCACCCTCGCCGCCAGCCTTCGGCCCACGCGGGTCTGTGCTCGTCCCAGAAGCGATCCGGGCGACCCGCCTTTGCGCCCCTCCCAGATATTCGATCCGCCGAGATACGTTTCAGCCTTTGCCGAGGTGCCGGACGGTGCGCCGATAAAATTTGGCTGGCGGCGCGTATCGCACATCATTGCACACTCAGAAGGGCCCGAGCGGATAGCGCCGGAATGGTTCCGTGACCCTGATGATGCGCAGACGCGGGATTACTATCGCGTGGAGGACCGGCATGGCCGGCGGTTCTGGTTGTTTCGCGCGGGATTGTACGGTGAAAGCGCAACGATACCGCGCTGGTATGTCCACGGGATGCTCGCATGAGCGCGTATACCGAGCTGGTCGCCGCGACAAACTTCTCTTTCCTGCGCGGCGCATCTCACCCGCGGGACATGGTGCTGACGGCCTTGCTGCTGGGGCATGCAGGGTTGGGCGTCGCGGACCGAAATTCGGTTGCCGGCGTCGCCCGCGCCTGGACTGCGCTGAAAGACCTGAGAGCCGACGGCCTGCCGCCTGCGGAGAAGGTGAGGCAGGGGGGCGGGCCGGGTGAATTTGTGTGGGTTGAAAGCGAGGCTGCGCAAACGCTCGACAGTAAAGCGGTCAAGGAGCGCGCGAACGCCTTTCGTCTGCTCGTGGGCGCGCGTCTGGTGTTCATGGACGGCGCGCCGGATGTCGTTGTTTATCCTGAACATCGTAGCGGTTGGGGGCGTCTCTGCCGGTTGCTGACGCTGGGGGCGCGAAGGGCGAAGAAGGGGGCGTGCGAGCTGGTTCTCGATGACCTGCTGGAGGATCCGCACGGCCTTCTGATGATCGTGATGCCGGAGGGTGATCCAGGGGGCATGGAGGGGCGCCTGCAGCGGCTGGCGCGGCGGGCGCCGGGTGCGGTGTGGCTGGGCGCGACCATGCACCGGCGTGGGGATGACCGGCGGCGGCTGGGACGGTTGCGCGAGGCGGCGCAGAGGGCGGGCGTACCGCTGCTGGCGGTGAACGACGCTCTCTACCATGCGCCGAGCGAACGGGACCTGCAGGATGTGCTGAGCTGTATCCGCGAAGGCGTGACGATGGAGACAGCGGGCCGGCTGCTGGAGGCCAACGCGGAACGCCATCTCAAACCTGCGGAGGAAATGGAACGCTTGTTCCGTGACGCCCCGGAAGCGGTTGAGGAAATCAAGGCGTTCATGGACAGGGTCGAGTTCGACCTTGGGCAGCTGCGCTATGAATATCCCGAAGAGCCAACCCCGCCGGGCTACACGCCACAGGCTTATCTCGAAGAGCTGACATGGCGGCGCGCGCAATGGCGGTATGCAGGCGAGGTGCCGGAGAAAGTGAGGGGTGTGCTTGAGGATGAGCTGAGGCTGATCGACAAGCTCAATTACGCGCCATACTTCCTGACGATCTACGACATCGTTCGCGTGGCCGAGGACAAGGGCATCCTGTGCCAGGGGCGGGGCTCGGCGGCCAATTCTGCGGTCTGCTACGCGCTGGGCATCACGGCGGTCGACCCGGCGGCGCATGACCTGCTGTTTGCGCGCTTCATCTCAGAGGAGCGGCGCGAACCGCCTGATATCGATGTCGACTTCGAACATGAGCGTCGCGAAGAGATCATCCAGCACATCTACGAACGCTGGCCGTCATCGGGCGGGCATAGCGGCCACGGTGATCCGCTACCGTCCCAAATCCGCCATTCGCGAGGCGGGCAAGGTTCTGGGACTGACTGAGGATATCACCGCGCGATTGTCCGGGACGGTGTGGGGCAGCTGGAGCACGGGGTTGCCGCACAAGCATATTCAGCAGGCGGGTCTCGACCCGAACAATCCCACCATCCTTCGCGCCGTGAACTTCGCCTGCCGGATGCTGGGCTTTCCACGCCACCTGTCACAGCACGTCGGCGGTTTTGTACTGACCCGCGAACGACTGGACGAACTGGTGCCCGTGCAGAATGCAGCGATGGCGGACCGCACCTTCATCGAATGGGACAAGGACGACATCGACGCGCTGGGCCTGATGAAGGTCGATGTACTGGCGCTGGGAATGCTGACCTGCATTCGCAAGGCGTTCGAGCTACTCGCGGCGCACGATGGGAAAAAGTACGGCCTTGCCGACATTCCGCAGGAGGACCCGGTCGTCTACGGCATGCTGCAGAAGGGCGACAGCCTTGGCGTCTTCCAGGTCGAGAGCCGCGCGCAGATGAACATGCTGCCGCGTCTCAAGCCGAAGGAATTCTATGATCTCGTCATCCAGGTCGCGATCGTGAGGCCGGGGCCCATACAGGGCGACATGGTTCATCCCTACCTGCGGCGGCGCAACGGGCTTGAGAAAGTGGAGTTCCCGTCCCCGTCGCCGGAGCACGGCCCTTCGGATGAACTCTATCAGGTGCTGAACCGCACCAAGGGCGTGCCGCTGTTCCAGGAGCAGGCGATGCGTCTGGCGATGGTTGCGGCGTGTTTTACCGACACCGAAGCGAACCAGCTGCGCCGGGCGATGGCCACCTTTCGGAGTGACGGCAAGATCCACATGTTCGAGGACCTGCTGGTCGGCCGCATGGTCGCGCGCGGCTATGAGAAGGAATTTGCCGAACGCTGCTTCGAACAGATCAAGGGGTTTGGCTCATACGGCTTCCCTGAAAGCCACGCGGCTTCGTTTGCAAAGCTGGTCTATGTCTCGTCGTGGATCAAATGCTGGCACCCTGCGGTGTTCGCCTGCGCCTTGCTGAACTCGCAGCCGATGGGATTCTACGCGCCGGCGCAGATTGTTCGCGACGCGCAGGAGCATGGCGTGAAGGTGCTGCCGGTCGATATCAATCACAGCTTTCACGACAATACGCTGGAGCGGGATGAGGACGGCGCGCTGATGCTGCGGATCGGGTTCCGCCAAGTCGACGGCATGCCGGAGGCGGCGTCGAACGTCATCACACAACATCGTGGAGACGGGTATGCGGACATAGAGGAGGTCTGCCGCCGTTCGGGAACGCCTGCGCATGTGATGCGCCGTCTGGCGGACGCCGATGCGTTCCGATCCATGAAGCTGGACCGTCGCGAAGCGCTATGGGCGGTTCGGCGCATGCCGGACGACAATCCGCTTCCGCTGTTCCAGATCAACGATGCGCCGGAGCGTGGACAGGATGTCGAGATGCACCTGCCGACAATGCCTTTGCGTGAACACGTCGCCGCTGATTACCAGACCTTACGGCTATCGCTGAAGGCGCATCCAATGGAGATCCTGCGGCCGGTGTTCAGGGCGGAAGGGATCGTGACATGCGCCGAGGCAGCGGCGCGGCGCGACGGCGCATGGACCCGAAATGCCGGGGTGGTGCTGATCCGTCAGCGCCCGGGCAACGGCAACGCCATCTTCATTACCCTGGAAGACGAAACCGGCGTGACGAATGTCGTTCTCTGGGCCCGCACCTTCGAGAGATTCCGCCGGGAGGTGATGAGCGCGCGCATCATGCTGGTGGAGGGGCGGATGCAGAGAAGCCCGGAAGGCGTTGTACACCTGATGGGCGCACGCGTTTACGACCGCTCTCAGGAATTGCTGCGGCTGTCGGAAGACCACGAGACGCGCACCCAGCGCTCGCGGGCAGATGAATTCGATCATCCGATCTATCAGCGCGACCGGGCGCAACATCCAAGGAATGTCCGCGTGCTGCCGAAATCGAGAGACTTTCACTAGGCGCGGGGTTGCGGCGCCTCGCGAAACCGCATCGTATGCGGCATCAAGCGGGCGAGGGCGGACATGTTGCGACCGATAGCGGCGGGCATTTTTTTAGCGATTGCGGGATGCGGCGCGCCGACAGGGGAGAATGAAACGCAGATGGCGGCGGAGACGAACGAAATTGCGCTGCCAGACCCGCGTCCGGATGTGGTTGAGGACCGTTTCGCAATCCTCGCGCTGTCGTGCATCCATCGCGCCTATCCCAACAAGATCAGCCACGTGCTCAATTCCGCTGAGGATGCGCAGACGCCGCAGGAGCTGACGCCGGCTTTCTATGGCTGTTTCGACTGGCACTCCGCCGTCCATGGCCACTGGCTTCTGGTGCGCCTGGCGCGACTGGATCCGGCAAGCCCGTTCCAGCAAACCATTCGCGACGCCCTGGAGCAGAGCTTTTCCGAACCAAACATGGCGGGCGAACTGGCCTATTACACGGCGCCGGACCGCGCCGCGTTCGAGCGGCCCTATGGCATCGCCTGGTACTTGCAACTGGTGGCGGAACTGGAGGAGAGCGCTGATCCGCAATTTGCCGAATGGCGCGAACGGCTGCGGCCGCTGGAAGACCAGATCGTGGTGAACATCAAGGACTGGTTGCCGAAGCTGGCCTACCCGATCCGTCTGGGCACGCACAACCAGTCGGCGTTCGCCTTCGGGCTGATGATCGACTATGCGCGGATTGTCGGCGACGCAGAGCTTGAACGCATGCTGGTCGATGCATCGCTTGCATTTCATCGCGATGATGTCGACTGCCCGCTGGCGTATGAGCCATCAGGGGAGGACTTCCTCTCGCCGTGCCTGATGGAGGCCGACCTCATGCGCCGGGTCATGCCGTCTGATGAGTTCGGCGCGTGGCTGGAAGCCTTCATGCCGCAGATCCCGGTCGACGGATCGGGCGACTGGCTGGCGCCGGGCGTGGTCATCGATCCGACAGACGGGAAGCTGGTGCATCTCGACGGGCTGAACCTGTCGCGGGCGTGGGCGCTGGAGGGCATCGACTCGGCCTTGCCGGAGGGCGATGGGCGAAGCGCCAGTCTGGAGGCTGCGGCCGCTGCGCACCGCGAGACGGGGATCGCATCCGTGTCCTCCGAGCACTATGCGGGCAGTCACTGGCTTGCGAGCTTCGCCACCTACCTGACGACGAAGCGGGGCCTCTAGACGCGGCGGAAGCGGGCGACCTCACGCGAATACGACTTGCCCTGTGAGTGACGCCGGATAACGTCGATTGCAGATACAAGAATACGAAACAGGGAGGTGAGCCGATGATTCGCGCGTGGCTGGTCGCTGGCATGGCGACAGGAGTATTGGCGTGTGCGCCGGCGGTGTCTCAGGAAAGCGAACGGACCGATCTCAACGGGACATGGACCAACGAGTCGCTGACAAACCTGAACCGGCCGCCTGGCGTCAACAAGCTGGTTCTGACGGAGGAAGAGGCCCGGGAGGTCATTTCGGGCGTCTCCATCGCGGGCTTCGCGCCGGAGGGAGCGCCCGTCGAGAATTTCAGCGACCCTGACGCTGGCGCGCCGGAAAAGGGCGGCGATGATTTTGGCGTGCGGGCCTACGATCAGTTCTGGGTCTCGCCCGGCGATCGTCTCGCGGTCGTCATGGGAGAGATCCGGTCGTCCTACGTGGTTGAGCCTGCAAGCGGCGTTGTGCCGGTGCGTCAGGATGTGGCGGCGCGCAGGGCGCGGTCGAACCGGTACACGACCGGCGTCGGCGGGACCGAAGGCCCCGAAGCGCCGCCGCTCTCGGAGCGCTGCCTGATCGGCTTTGGCAATACCGGCGGGCCGGGCATGCTGTCGACGCTGTACAACAACACCTATCAGATCGTGCAGGCGCCGGACCACGTGATGATCCTCGTCGAGATGGTGCACGATGCCCGGATCGTCCCGACGTTTGCATCGGCTGAAGAAGCGCGGGCGGCACATAAGCCAAATGTGATCAAGCCGTGGCTTGGCGATTCCGTCGGTTGGTATGAAGGCGACACGCTGGTCATCGAGACGGTCAATATCCGTCCCGAGCAGGTGGAGGCGAGCACCATCCCGGTCTCGGCCGAGGGAAAGGTGATCGAGCGCTTTGCGCGCGTCTCCGACGAGGAATTGTTCTACCGCTTCGAGGTTGACGATCCGGAGAACTATTCGCAGCCGTGGGCGGCGGAGCTCAGCTTCTATGAGACGCCGGAGCGGGTCCATGAGTATGCGTGTCACGAGGGCAATTATGCGATGCCGAACATGCTGGGCGGAGCGCGGCTGCAGGATCGGATGCGCACGGCGGCGCGCTAGAACCGGAGGGACAGAGTGACGGGCAAGTACGAGTCGGCGTGGCGGGAAGCAAAAGAGACGCCTGAAGCGTTCTGGGGCAAGGCGGCGGAACTCATCGAGTGGGAGACGCCATACGACGCCGTCTTCACGCCAGCTCCCGCGGCTGACTATCGCTGGTTTGCCGGCGGGCGGCTGAACACCTGCTTCAACGCGGTCGACCGTCACGTGCGGGATGGGCGGGCGGATCAGACGGCGCTGATCTACGACAGCCCCCTGACCGGCTCCCAACAGAAGCTGACCTATTGCGAACTCAAGGATCGCGTCGCGATGTTTGCAGGCGCCTTGCGCGCGTGTGGCGTGGAGACCGGCGACCGGGTCGTGATCTACATGCCGATGGTGCCGGAGACCGCGATCGCGATGCTGGCCTGCGCCCGCATCGGGGCTGTGCATTCGGTGGTGTTCGGCGGGTTTGCTGTAGCCGAGCTGGCGGCGCGGATCGAGGACGCCAAGCCGAAGGTGGTCGTGGCGGCAAGCTGCGGGCTCGAACCGGGAAGGGTGGTGAACTACAAGCCCCTGCTCGATGCGGCGATCGACCAGTCCGCGCACAAGCCGGACCGATGCATCATCCTGCAGCGCCCGCAGTCGACCGCCAGCATGCAGGAAGGGCGGGACATCGAATGGCAACAGGCGCTCGAAGGCGTCGAGCCTGCTGACTGCGTGCCCGTGGACGCCGGCCATCCGCTCTATGTGCTCTACACGTCTGGCACGACCGGACGGCCGAAGGGCGTGGTGCGCGACAATGGCGGACATGCGGTCGCGCTCATCTGGAGCATGCAGAATGTATACGGGTGCCAGCCCGGCGAAACCTACTGGGCGGCCTCTGACGTCGGCTGGGTCGTCGGCCATTCCTACATCGTCTACGGGCCGCTGCTGAACGGATCGACCACGATCCTCTACGAGGGCAAGCCGGTTGGCACGCCGGATGCGGGCGCATTCTGGCGCGTGATCGCTGAGCACGGCGTGTCGACATTCTTCACGGCGCCGACCGCAATCCGAGCCATTCGTCAGCAGGATCCCGACGCCAGCCTGCTGAAGCAGTATGATCTTTCAAAGCTCCGCACCGTCTTCCTTGCTGGCGAGCGGTGCGATCCGCCGACGCTGGAATGGTCACGCGAGAAGATCGGCGTGCCGGTCGTCGATCACTGGTGGCAGACCGAAACTGGTTGGCCGATCGTTGCGAACTGCGTCGGCCTCGAACAATTGCCGATCAAGTCCGGCTCGCCGACGAGGCCGGTTCCGGGCTGGACCGTTGCGGTCGTCAACGAGAAGGGCGAGGACGTTCCGGCGAACGCCACAGGCGCCATCGTCTGCAGGCTGCCGCTGCCGCCGGGCGCGCTCAACACGCTCTGGCATGACGACGATCGCTTTCGCCGCGATTACCTCAAGCGGTACGCGGGCTGCTACCAGACCGGGGATGCGGGCTATATCGACGAGGATGGCTACCTGTTCGTGATGTCGCGTACTGACGATGTCATCAACACGGCGGGGCACCGACTGTCGACCGGCGCCATGGAAGAAGTCGTCGCTTCGCATCCCGCGGTCGCCGAGTGCGCCGTGGTCGGTGTGGCGGATGCATTGAAGGGGCAGGTCCCGGTCGGTCTGATCGTGCTGAAGGCCGGCGTCGAGGCGAAGCAGGGCGAGATCGAGCGCGAAGTCATTGCGCTGGTCCGTGACAAGATCGGACCGGTCGCGGCGTTCAAGACCTGCCAGATCGTGGCGCGGCTGCCGAAGACGCGGTCGGGAAAGATCCTGCGCAAGACCATTCGCGCGATCATCGATGCAGAGCCCTACCAGCAACCGGCCACGATCGAGGACCCGGCTGTGCTTGTGGAGCTGGAGCGCCTGTTCAGGACGAGAGAGACGGCCTAGTCAGCGCGTCGCGAAGGCGAGGGGGCTGCGTTCTTCGTTCTGGAGTAGCGCGGCGCCGGCGCGGGTTGTGTCACGCCGTCGACCTCGACGAACGAACCGCGGGCGACGTTGTGCGGGTGCGAAGGCGCTTCGGCCATCGACAGGACGGGCGCGAAACACACGTCCGTCCCCTCCATCAGCTCGCACCATTCGGCGAGCGTGCGCGTGCGAAAGACCTCCGCGAGCGCGGATTTCAGGTCGGGCCAGGCGCGTGGATCAAGCTGGGCGTCGAAGCGCCTGTCGTCTTCAAGACCCGCCAGCCGGCGCAGCTCGGCGTAGAATTGCGGCTCGATCGAGCCGATGGAGACATGCCGACCGTCTGACGTCTCGTAGGTATCGTAGAAATGCGCGCCGGTATCGAGCAGGTTGACGCCCCTCTGGTCCGCCCAGCGCCCCATGGCGCGGAATCCCCAGATCATGCTCATCAACAGCGCGGCGCCGTCGACCATTGCGCAGTCGATGGTCTGGCCCTTGCCGGAGCGCTGCGCCTCGACGAGCGCGCTGACCATGCCGAACGCCAGCAACATCCCGCCGCCGCCGAAATCGCCAACCATGTTGATCGGAGGGGTGGGCTTTTCGCCTGCGCGCCCGAAGGCGTGCAACGCGCCGGCGAGCGCGATGTAATTGATGTCGTGGCCGGCTGCGTTCGCCAGCGGACCGTCCTGGCCCCATCCCGTCATGCGGCCATAGACCAGTCGCGGATTCACCTTCTGGAGGTCGTCGGGGCCTAGCCCCAAGCGTTCAGCGACACCCGGCCGGAAACCTTCGATTAGTCCATCGGCGGCGGCGACGAGCTCCATGACCTTGTCGATGCCCTGGGGCGACTTGAGGTCCGCCGCTACGAGAATGCGGGACCTTAACAGCGGATCGCGCAGGTCCGGCGATTGTCCCGGGCGGTGGACGTAGTAGACCTCCGCACCCTGGTCAGCGAGCATCATCCCGCAAAACGGGCCGGGTCCGATGCCCGCCAGCTCTACGATTTTCAGTCCGGTCAAAGGGCCACTCATGCCCGAACCGTGCCTCGCACGCGGCCCGGCGTCCAGTCGGAAGTGAGCCGCGCTCATATTGAAAGACCATCCAAAGTATTAATTTCGTTGAGGCTTTTGTTTACGAAGCGCTCACCGCTAGCACCTATAAATGGCCCGGGGTGGAAAGCGCTGCCGATCACCGGCGGGCTCTGTCTCGCGAAAGGGTATGCGAGCATGGCCGGATGGGCGCCTGCGCGGATCATGGACGTGGCCAGACGGCTTGGCGATCGTCCTGAACTGCCGGTGGGGACAAACGACCGGCAATTTGTCGGGCGCTCGAACCTCGGCGTCTGCGCGCTTTCGGCGGTTATCGGGCTCGGGCTGGCAGGGTTGGTCGCCGGGTGGCCGGGCTTTAGAGCCCTGCACGAGCTATCCGATGGCCAGCAGACCGTCCCGCTCGACGCTGCACTCTGTCTGTTGATCGCCGGAACTGGCTTGCTGTTGCGAGGCAAGGCCCGTGCAGCGCCGATCCTTGCCGGCATGCTCGTCGTGCTTCTGGCGTCCATGTCCTGCATTCAGTCGAGCCTCGGTGTCAGCCCGATGAACGAGCCGGCTGTTCCGTATCCGGCGGGAGCGGGGCGCGCCGGGCTGTTTACGCCGATGTCCGATGGGACCGCGGCGTGCTTCTTTATCGGCGGCATTGTCGTCAGTCTCTCCTCCATCCGCATGCCGCGACGCGTTCGGCCCGCCATGCTCGAGCTTGTCGCACTGATGCTGTTTGTCGCTGCGACCGAAGGGATACTCGAACAGACGCTGGCATCGCGCGGGGAGCAGATCTGGACGCGGTTCGATGATATGTCGGTTGTGACCGCTGTTGGATTGATGTGTCTCGCGGTTGCATTTGCGGACATGAGCTGGACGACGCGCCGCCTGAGCGGTTTTGCGCCTGCGGCTGACTGGGTGCTCACGACCGCCTTCCTGTCGGCGACGATGTTCGACATTCTCTCGCCGGTCGGCGTGATCGGGGGGCTTGCCTATCTGCCGGTCATCTTCCTCGCTGCGCGTACCGGCTCCAACTCGCTCACCATCTGGACGGCGGCGACCGCGACGTTTTTTGCGATGCTCGCTTTCTTTCTGTCGCCCCAGTACGGCGCAACGATCGAGGATTCGGTGGTCAATCGGATCGGCGAGATTGCGGCGATCTGGACGGTCGCCGGCTTGCTGTGCCGCGTGAGCCGGCGCACCGAGGCGCTGCGAAAGAGCGAGCAGCGTTATACGCTGGCTGTGGATGCGGCGAAGGTTGGCCTTTGGGACCGCGCGCTTGACGGTTCGGAAGCATACTGGTGGTCGCCGGTGAGCTATTGGCTGCTTGGCTATTGCCCCGGAGACCTGGCGCCGAGCCGCAGGGCGTTTGCGGAACGGCTGCATCCCGATGACCGGCAGCGGGTGAAGGCGGCCTATCTAGAACACCTTGTTCGCCGGACGCCGTATGAAGTGGAATTGCGCCTTCGCCACCGGACGCTGGGCTATCGCTGGTTCCTGTGTACGGGGCAGGCGACCTGGTCGAGGACCGGCCAGCCCGTGCGCATCACCGGCACGCTTGTCGATATCGACGACAGGAAACGCACCGAGCGGGAGCGCAGCGAAACCGAATGGGTGGCGACGGTCAGCCATGAATTGCGCACCCCGATGACGTCGTGCCTGGGGGCGCTCAGCATCGCCAAGTCAGGCCGCTATGGAACCCTGCCGGAACCGGTCACCAAATTGCTCGATCTCGCGCAATCGAACGGGTCGCGGCTTGTCTCGCTGGTTGACGATCTCCTGACGTCGCAAAGGCTGAGCTCCGGGCATTTCGAGATGCAGCTCGAAGTCGTTTCGGCTCATCAGGTCGTGAACACTGCCGTAGAGGCGGTCGCGCACGACGCGGCGTCGCGGCGCGTCCGGGTCGAAACGCAGCTTTGCCGGGGCAATCCAAAGCTGCGCGTGGATCCAGACCGGCTGGTGCAGGTCATGGTCAACTTCCTTACCAACGCCATCAAGTACGGACCGGAAGGCGGGAGCGTCGTCCTGCGGACAGACTGGTCGGGCAGCACGCTGCGCATGTCGGTCAGTGATGAGGGGCCGGGCATACCCGAACGCGATCACCACCGGATGTTCGAGAGATTCTTCCGCGTCGAAGCCGAGACCCACCGCCGTTGGCGGCAACGGGCTCGGCCTGTCGATCAGCAAGTCCATCATTGACGGACTTGGCGGACAGATCGGCTTCGACAGCCCGGTGGGCGAAGGCGCTACGTTCTGGGTCGAGTTTCCGGTCGTGATCTGGGCGCTGGCGGATCAGAGCGAGCCGCTCGGACCCCGTCACGATGAGACGCAGCGTCTGGAGCAGGGGCGGGTCAATGCTTGCTAGGGAGACAGCAATGCAGGGCGTTGTTTTGAAGACGGTGGCGCTGATCGAGGACGATCCAGACATTCGGGCGATCGCCGAGCTGGCGCTGGGCGAAATCGGCGGCCTTGAGGTGCACGCCTACGCATCTGGTAGGGCGGCCATTGAAGGCCTGCGCACGCGGGAAGTGGATGTGATCCTGCTCGACGCAAAGATGCCCAGCATGAGCGGCGAAGAGACACTGGCGCAGATCCGCAATGATCCCGGGATCAAGGATACGCCGGCGATTTTCGTCACTGCAAATTCTCAGCTTCACGACATCGAGCGATACCGCAGCCTTGGGGCGAGCGACGTCATCGTGAAGCCCTTCGATCCCATGACACTCGCCAGCCAGGTGGAATCCATCCTGCTGGCCGCACAGGAGGCCTGACGATGCCCACGCAAGCCCGCGCAATCATCGAGAATTACTGTACCAACGCCCGGCTGCAGCTGGATAACCTGCTTGGCTTGATCGACGTCGTGTCGACGCGCCAGCAGCCGGATAACGCGGCCATACTGGAAGCGATCGGCGAAGCGCACCGGATGGGCGGAGCGGCGCACTGCATGGGATTTGCGCACTTCGGCGCAGCGCTTCTGGATCTTGGACAGGAGCTGACCGCCGCGCTGGAGAACGATGAAGTCGAGCCTATCGAAGCGGTCTGGCGGGCGCAGCACCTTTGCGGCATGGCGGTGCGGCAGTTTCGATACGTCAGCGCGGACAATTCCTCACTGCTGCGGAAGCCGGAGGAAGGCGATGGTTATGGAAGCGAGGCGCCGCCGGTCGGCGGTCTGCAGTCGCGCTATGGCGATGCGCGCATTCTGTTTGCCGAGGATGACGCCTCGGTACGCGATCTCGTCGGTCACATTCTTGAGGAGGAGGGCTTCGACCAGGTCCGGTTCGCGCGGTCGGGCAGCGAGGCGCTGGAGATCGCCGAGACCTTCCATCCCACGCTGATCCTCACCGACTGGTCGATGAAGGAGATGGGCGGACTTGAGCTGTTGAGGAGCATTCGCGGCGGCAGTTCAACCATCGCGGCCGAGGCGCCGGTCATCGTCATCACGACTCAGAACAATCTTGGAAAAGTCCGCGCGGTCGTGCGCGAGGGCGCCAACCACTTCCTGCTCAAGCCGTTCACGCGCGACGTGCTGGTCGGAGCCATCGAGAAGGTGCTTCACCGTGCGGAGGCGAATGCCGAGCGCGATCTCGAGCCGGTTCGCGCCTCAGGTCGGCTATAGTCGTCGAACGTCGGCCGACAGTATGTAGCCGATGGACCGGACAGGCCGGATCAGCCGCTTGCTGGCGCCGGCCGCCAGCAGCTTGCGGCGCAGGCGGCCGACCAGCGCATCCGGCGCGCGACTTTCTGCGTTCAGTTCCGCCACGTTGAATTGCGCGCGTTCCACGGGTTGGTTGGCAGCTTCGAGCATCAAGGTGAGGGCGTCGAATTCTCGTGTCGTCAACTGGACGGGCGTTCCGGCGGGGGAGAATAGCGAGCGCGCAAGGCGATCCAGAGACCAGCCATCGAACTCGAATCGTGTTGAAGTGGGCGAAGTCACAACCTCTGGACCGATGCGGCGTGCAAGCGATCTGAGGCGCGCCAGCAATTCGCCCACTTCCGGTATGGGGGAGAGAAACTCGTCCGCTCCGGACTCAAGCGCGAGGATACGCTGCGCCGCGCTGGATTGCTCGGCGACGATGACAATGCCGACTGTGCTGGCGCCCCGGAGATTGCGGACGAATTCGTGCGTCGGGACCGGCAAGGCCGCGTGGTCAATGACGACGATCCTGATGCGGCCGGGCAGTTGCAACGCTGAATGATGATCGTCCAGCGTGATCATCGGGATATGTGCGCGCCGGGCTTCATCGGTCAGCGCGTGAAGCGGTGAACGATCGGGCGCGAGAACTGCGACCTGCCCAAGCAGAGGGGCGGCGCCGCCACTCAGTGCTGTTGCACCGGCGTGGTGGGGGATGCGCTTTCGCTATCGACTGCGCACGACAACGGGGGCGTGTTGGAAGACCGATCCATCCCTGGCGCTCCGACCGCGCGCGGCGAGCGGCCGCGCATCACGGTGCAAGGTGGCCAGTCGGTGTTAAAAGCACGTGAATACGTTACCGTTGGAGCCGCATTTCTTAACGCTTGTGGCGCGGTCGAGCCGCGGCGCGCTTCGCTTGAATGGCCCAGGCGGTGACGTTTTGCCGAGCGGGGTCCGCGGACGCGCTTAGCCGGCGGCGGCGGCCTTGGGCGCGCGGGCGGCGATCATCTGACCCATCGCCTTGAAGAGCGACTTCATCGCGACGGGCTTTTGCAGCACATCGTCGGCGCCGCCGGCGATGCAATCCTCGCGGATGTTGATCGACGTATCGGCGGTGACCACGATGATCGGCAGCTCGGCTTTCGCGTCCGTACGGTTCCGGATGTGCTTGATGGCTGTCAGTCCGTCCATCCCCGGCATGCGCAGGTCCATCAGGATGAGATCGTACGCGTTGGCTTCGATCATCTCGAGCCCGCTCTCGCCGTCCGGCGCTTCGTGAAGGGTGACGCCGGCGACCTGAAGCATGTCCCGAACGACACGCCGGTTCATTGCGTCATCATCTACGAAGAGAACGTCCATGATCTCACTCTTTTCTCCCCCCCGGGAAGGTCGATTCAGCTTCGAACATAGCGCAGCAGTGTTAAGGGCCGTTTCAGGACCCTGTTGAAATTGATGTTTCTGGCTCAACGCTTGCGTCATGAGACGACAGCGCCTCGACCGCAGCGGTGGCGTCGAAGGCGCCGACCTGGACATCGTCGACGCCGCTCAGGCGGAGCATGGCGGGCTCGATGGCCGAAGCATCCTGCAGCCGCACGACGATGTGCGCGTCGGGGATCGCTTCCCTCAGGTCCAGCAATTGCTGCATCGCGTCTCCCGGCGCTTCCGCAAGGAGCTCGGAGGAGATGACGATCGACGCGACATGGCCGCCAGCGACGATGGATGTGATCTCGTCCAGAGTCTCGACGCAGACCAGCGGGCCGGCCGCATCGTCCCACATCGCTTCGACGATGCTCTGATTGAGCGGGTTGGCGTCTGCGAACACGTAGGAGGCTTCCGCTTCGCCATCGTTCGAACCCGCGGCGCCTGCGGTCGATGCGCGCTCGACCGGGATATCCAGCGTGAACTGTGAACCCTGGCCTGGAACGCTGGTGACGCGGATGGATCCGCCCATCGCCTCGGCGAGCTTGTGACAGATTGCGAGGCCCAGACCAGTGCCGCCCTGCTGACGCGTGGTGCCGCCATCGACCTGATGGAACGGCTTGAAGATGTCTTCGAGCTCCGATTCAGGAATGCCGCAGCCGGTATCCGACACGATCAGGAGCAGGCGGTCGCCGGTCTCGTCTGCCTGGCTGCGCACATCGAGCTCGACATGGCCCGATTTGGTGAACTTGATGGCGTTCGAGAGCAGGTTGAAGGCGACCTGACGCAGGCGCTGTTCATCGCCGACGATCTGGCGAGGGCAGGACGACAGATCAAGGTTCAGCGCGATGCCTTTTTTCTCCGCCGAGTCGCGCCAGAGCTGGGCGACGCTCTCCAGCATCTTGGTGAACTCGAACTTCTCGGGCCGGATGTCGATGGCGCCGGTTTCCATCTTCGCGACATCGAGAATGTCGTCGACGATCGCCTTCATGGTCTCGCCGGCGCCGTGCACCAGTTCGATGCGTTCGCGAACCGAGTCGGCAAGGCCTGCCTGCCGCATCAGCATCTGGGTCATGCCGAGAATGCCGTTGAGCGGCGTGCGGATTTCGTGACTGGTCGTCGCGAGGAATTCCGACTTGGCCTTGGACGCTTTTTCGAGCGCGATGTTGGTCGTCTGCAGCTTGTCGTTGGCGCTGCGGATCTCGTTGCGGCTGCGGCGCATGGATGCGTAGTGGACGCCGCCGCCTGCGAGCGCGACCAGGAAGAAGAACACGATGCCGCCGAAGATCAGCGTGCGCTGGCGCGCCTGCGCACGAGACAGATCGACCTCTCGCTCCAGCGCATCGGTGCGCAGGTTCGCGATCTCGAGTTCCTGGGTCGCGAAGTCGAACTGCGCGCCCATCAGTGCGAGATTGGCTTGCGCTGACACATCCCGCGCTTCGTCGTCCAGCCGCTTGAACGCCTGCAGGTGATCCAGCGCCAGGCGCGGCTGGGACATCGCCGAATAGATGTTGTGCGCGGTTTCGTGGAAATCGCGGAAGAATTGCGGCGTGGTCTTAAGGTCGAGGCCGCTGAACGTGCGGCCGATCAGCGTGGCGGCGCGCCCGTAGTCCTGCCGCTCGTAGGCGATCTTGGCGCGCGTGCCCCACAAGAACACCTCCCAGCCCAGCGCGCCGCCATCCGGCGTCAGCGCGAGGCCGGCTTCCACGGTAGACTCAGCGGCGTCGAGCTGGCCGTCTGCGATCTGGACCAGGGCGATGTTCGTGAGAATACGCGACTGGAGCAGGGGGCTGTTCATCTGCTCGGCGATCGTCAGGGCGGCCCGGTAGCCGGTCTCGGCGTCTTCGTAGCGCCCGAGTTCGCGATAGGCGTTCGCCATGTTGTTGAGGCGGGCGAGATCCAGCGAAGGATCGCCGCCATAGGCGTTGCCCGCCCGGATGTTGAATTCCAGCGCGCGCTCGTATTCGTGGGCGTCGGCGTAGATGGAGCCGACCTGCTGAAGCGCGCGGGCCTGGTTGCGGTCGTCGTTGAGACCGGCAAAGACGTCGTGGGCGGCCTGGTAGCTGTCCAGCGCGGTCACGTAGTCGCTGACGGCGCGGGCCGTCATGCCGCGTGTCATCTGAAGATCGCCGACAAGCTTGGAGCCCGGCGCATCGGCGTTGGCCGCCTCGAGCGCGGCGTCGATGATCGGCTGGGCCTCCGCGATGCGGTTCATGCGCACCAGTGCTTCAGCCTGCAGCCATTGCGCCGTCGCGATTTCCAGCGCTTCACCGGCGGCTGACTGTTCGGCCTCGTTTGCGAGCTCGTAGGCGCGCGATGGGTCGGCCATCATGAATGATTTGGATTGCTCGACGATCTCCTCGAACGCGGAGGGGGCCTCCGGCGCCTGGGCAAAAGCCGGCGTAACGATCGGTGCAGACACCATCGTGAAAGCTGTCAGGGCGATGATCGCGGTACGCATCAATAGTCCCTCCGAACTGGTTGGACTCTATCAGTAAGACTCTACGATCCTGATAACGGCCGGCCTTCAGCCGATCAGGGACCGGGGTGAGGCGTTCGCCGTGCGTTGGCGCGCATCGCCGCGGTCGAGGTACTTGATCAACTGGTCGACAGGTTGCGGCACGCCGATGAAATAGCCCTGCACGAGGTCGCAGCCCATCATGGTCAGGAGCGCCAGCGTTTCTGAATCCTGAATGCCCTCTGCGACGACTTCGAGTTCCAGCGCGTGGCCGAGCTCGATGGTCGAGCGGACCAGCAGCGGGTCGCGATGACTGCTGGTGAGCTGCGTGACGAACAGGCGGTCGATCTTGAGCTCGTGCGCCGGCAATTGCTGGACGTAGGCCAGCGACGACATGCCGGAGCCGTAATCATCGATCGAGATCCGGACGCCCCAGTCTGACAGGGTGCGCAGAATGCGGATGGCCATCGGCCAGTCGTGAATCTCTGAAGACTCGGTGATCTCGAAGGTCAGGCGTCCCGGGCGTTCCCGGATCATGCGCTCGGTGCGGTCGAGGAAGGTCGCATCGCCGAGCAGGCGGGACGAGATGTTGACCCCCATCGTGATGTCATGGCCGGCGTCGCGGATGATTTCGGCGTCACGCAGGGCCTGACCGATCGCCCACTCCGTCATGTCGCGGATCAGTCCGGTTTCCTCGGCTGTGGGGATGAAGTGGTTTGGCGGCACCATGCCGCGAACGGGATGGTTCCAGCGGATGAGCGCCTCGACGCCCGCAACTTCGCCAGTGCGCGTGCGCACCTGCGGCTGGTAGAGCAGCTGCATCTGGCCGCCGGCGAGGCCCGCGTTCAGTTCATCGAGGAGGACAAGGCGGCTGAGCGGATCGCCATATTCCTCGGTCGAAAACAGCTGCACCGGCCGCGAGCTTTCACGCGCCTGGTCGAGCGCCATCTCGGCTTGGTGGAGGACGTCGGTCGTTGAAAGCTCGGGCGAATCCCATAGCGAGTAGCCGATTCGGATACTGACGTGCAGCTTGTGACCCTGGAGGACCATGGGTTCTTCGAGCGCGGTGTGCAGTTCGGACAAGGTGCGCGTGCAGCCCTGGTCGTTTGCAGGCAATGTCAGGGCGACGCCGATACAGTCCGGCGCCAGTCGCGAGGTCCGCTGGTTGTGCGTGAAGCCGTCGATCCTGCGTCCGAGCTCGGCCATGACCATTTCGGCAAGCCCATAGCCCACAGCGCCGCGCACACGCGCAAAGCGGTCGACGCCGACAACTATGACGGCGAGCCGTTCATGCGAGGCGTCCTGCGTTGTGCGCAGTTCCTTGCACCAGCTGAGAAGTTCGTGGCGAGAATACATACCCAACTGCTTCCGGCTCTCGTGTCCGGCCCTGTTTCGGATGACTCTGCGTAAGAGCCTTGTCCGTGCGTATCGATCCCCCACGCGAGTTCGCCCACGATACAGTTTCGACGCCGACAATACCCAATAAGGAACAATCCTTGGTTAAACGCCACGCATGAATCGCCGTGTCGGGATTGCGAAAGCGGTAGTGAGCTGCGGTGCGTTCGCTGAATCTGAATCAGAGGTTTAGATCGGCGCCGCAGAAGCGATCGCCGTCGTCAGGGCGGGCGCTGCGTTGGCGTGGCCTGCGCGGGCGCACGTCTCGGCGCCCCTCCGCTAACCATGCCGTGCGACAGGAGACTTCCGCCGGCGTTGCAGCCGCCGCGGCGTGAGACGTCAACAAAGTCTGAATCGCTCAGCCGCCGCGATCGTGACCCCAGCCGCCGCCGCCGGGCGTTCTGATCTCGATTGCATCTCCCGCATGCAGCTCGATTGCGCTGACGCCCGCGACCGCCTCGCGACGCCCGTCCGCGCGGATGACAAACTGCTCTCCTGTTGCGCCATCCGATCCGCCCGACAGGCCGAATGGTGCGATACGTCTAGAAGACGATACCAGCGAGACGGTGACGGGGGATAAAGCGCGCAGAACTCACCGCGCCGTCGCCGCCTTTGGTCTCACCGGCCCCTCCAGAGCCATGCCGGATCGAAAAGTCTTCGACGCGCAGGGGGTAGCGCAGTTCGAGGATCTCGGGGTCGGTGATCCGTGTGTTGGTCATGTGGGTGTGGACAGCAGGCGCGCCGGGGAAGGATGGTCCCGCGCCGGAGCCGCCGCAGATGGTCTCGTAGTACTGGAAGTCGGCGTTGCCGATCAGGAGGTTGTTCATCGTCCCCTGGCTGGCAGCGCAGGCGCCAAGTGCGCCCAGCAGGGCGTTGGTGACCGCCTGGCTGGTCTCGGTATTCCCGGCGACGACGGCGGCGCCCGGCTTTGGCGCCAGCATGCACCCGTCCGGCGCGATGATCTCGATAGGTGCGAGACAGCCTTCGTTGAGCGGCAGGTCCTCGCCGACAAGGCAGCGGAAGGCGTAGAGCGTCGCTGCGCGCGTTACGGCCGGCGGGGCATTGAAATTGCCGGCGCGTTGCGGGCTGGTCCCGGTGAAGTCGACCGTGACGGAACGGGCCGCACGGTCGGGACGGACCGACACTTCGATGTGGGCGCTGTCGTCGAGTTCGAGCCGGTAGGCGCCTTCACCGAGCCGGTCGATGACGCGGCGGATGCTTTCCTCGGCATTTGCCTTGATGTGATCCATGTAGGCGGCGACGCCGTCCCAACCATACTTGTCGACGAGCATCGCCAGCTCGCGGGCGCCGGTCTCGTTTGCGGCGGCCTGCGCCTTGATGTCCGACACGTTGACGTCAGGGCTGCGCGCCGGATAGCGCGCCGACGCGAGTAGGGTGCGAAATTCGTCTTCAAGGAATTCGCCGCCGTCGATGATCAGGAAGTCGTCGATGACGACGCCTTCTTCTTCTAGCGTTGTCGAATCCGGAGGGGTAGAGCCGGGGGCCTTGCCGCCGATGTCGGAATGGTGGCCGCGATTGGCGACGAAGAAGCGCAGCGTCTTGCCGTCGTCTCCGAAGACCGGCGCGATCAGCGTGACGTCCGGCAGGTGGGTGCCGCCGTTGAACGGGTTGTTGAGGGCGATCATGTCGCCGGGCTTGAGGCTTGCGCCACGGCTGCGCAGGACGGTGCGGACGCTTTCGCCCATTGCGCCGAGATGGACGGGGACATGCGGCGCATTGGCGATGAGGTCGCCGCGCGCATCGAATACGGCGCAGGAGAAATCGAGGCGCTCCTTCATGTTCACGCTGGTCGAAGTGTTGCGCAGGACAACGCCCATCCGTTCCGCGACGCCCATGAAGAGGTTGTTGAACAATTCCAGCAGGACCGGGTCGGGCGCGGCATCCGCAGCGATCTGCGAGGAGGGCGGCGCATCGGTGCGGGTGAGGATGAGTTCGCCATGGGCTGCGACCTCTGCCCGCCAGCCGGGTTCGATGATGGTGGTCGCGATCGCTTCTGTGATGAGGGCTGGGCCGGCGATGGTGTGCCCGGCGCGCAGGTCGGCGCCGCGGAATACCTGGGCCGCAAGGCGCGCGCCGTCGCGCCAGAAGGTGACGCGGTCGATCTCGGCGGGCGGGGCGGTTGCGGGGGCGAGCGCCGGGAGATCGATGGTGTCGCCGGGGGCGGTCGCGGTGACGCTGAGGCCTTCGAGGGTGAGGGCGCGGCCGGGCGTCGAGAAACCAAACTGGCGTTTGTGCGCCTCATCGAACCTGGCGGCGAGTTCGTCAGCGTCTCCGAAGGGGAGGCGGATGGCGGTGTCCGTTCCCGTATAGCGCAGCGACGCAAAGCGGGCGGCCTGCGCCGCCGATGTCCCGTCGCGCAGCTGGGCGCGCGCTTCCTGTTCCAGCCGGTCGAGGGTCGACGAGGCGTCATCGGCGGTAAGATCCCCAAGCGGCGCTTCGATCGCCTGCTGACGGATGGCGGTCTGGTCGGCGAGGCCGATGCCGCAGGCCGAGAGGACGCCCGCGAAGGGATGGATCAGCGCCCGGCGCATGCCGAGCTCGTCGGCGACGCGGCAGGCGTGTTGTCCGGCAGCGCCGCCAAAGCACTGCAGGGTGAAGTCGCGGACGTCGCGGCCCTTTTCCAGCGTGATCGTGCGGATCGCCTGGGCCATGTTGGCGACGGCCACCCGGATGAACCCTTCAGCCACGTCTTCCGGGCCCTTCGCATCTCCAGTCTCGGCGCTGATGCGCGCGGCCAGCGCGGTGAACAGCGCACTCACGCGGCTGGCGTCGAGCGGCTGGTCGGCCCTAGTCCCGAAGATCGACGGAAAGTGCGCCGGCTGTAGATTGCCCAGCATGACGTTGGCGTCAGTTACGGTGAGCGGGCCGCCGCGCCGGTAGCAGGCGGGACCCGGATCCGCGCCGGCGCTGTCAGGTCCGGCAATATAGCGCGCGCCGTCGAAGGCGAGGATAGATCCGCCGCCGGCGGCGACGGTGTGGATCGAAAGCGTCGGCGCGCGGCAGGGGAGCCCTGCGATCTCGATCTCGTCGTCGCGCTCGAAGCTTCCGGCGTAGAGCGAGACGTCGGTCGACGTGCCGCCCATGTCGAAGCCGACGATGTTCTCGATGCCGATGGCGGCAGCCGTCCGAACCGCGCCGACCACGCCGCCGGCCGGGCCGGACACGATGGCGTCGCGCCCGTGAAAGTCACTTGCGGCGACAAGGCCGCCGCTGGACTGCATGAAGTCGAGCTGCGTGTCGCCGAGATTGCTTGCGACTGAATCTACATACTTCCGCAGGACCGGGGATAGATAGGCGTCGATCACGCTGGTGCCTGCGCGGCCGAGGAGGCCGACCTGCGGATTGGCTTCCGAGCTTAGCGTGACCTGTGCGAAGCCGGCCTCGCGGGCGAGGGCGGCGACCTCCTGTTCCTGCTGCGGATGCTTCCATGCATTGACCAGCGCGATGGCGCAGGCCTCGACGCCACTGGCGTGGGCGGCTTTCAGCGCCGACAGGACGGCGGTCTTGTCGAGCGGTGTAAGGGTCGCGCCGGAAAGATCGATGCGCGCATCGATCTCCAGCGTGTCGGTGTGGACGGGCGGCGGGCGCTCGATGGCGAGGTCGAAGAGCTTCGGGCGGGCCTGGTGGCCGATGGTCAGGAGATCGCCGAAGCCTTTGGTGACGACGAACAGTGTGGGCGCGCCCTTGCGTTCGAGGAGGGCGTTGGTTGCGACCGTGGTGCCCATCTTGACGTAATCGATGGCGTCAAACGGGATGGGCGCGCCATCGGCAAGGCTCATTGCTTCGCGGATGCCGGCGATGGCGGCGTCGGCATAGCGCTCGGGGTTCTCGCTCAGGAGCTTCAGCGTGGCGACGCCGCCGTCCGGCGACCAGGCGATAACGTCGGTGAACGTGCCGCCGCGATCGATCCAGAAACGCCAGCCTTGAGGCAAGGGGGCCTCCTAGTTGAAGGCGCGCCAGGCGACGGCGACCGCGATGACGACGCCCAGCGCCAGACGCCACAGGGGCGCGGCCTTGACCGGCTCCGGCGCGGTACCCTCGGGCGCCTTGCGGCTGCCGGTGATCATCGGCCCGATCAGGTTGGTGCGCCGGACGAGATGATAGAAGGCGATGGCGGCAAGGTGGAGGCCGATCAGGACGAGCAGCACGTTGAACATCGTATCGTGCAGGTCGGCGGCTTCGCGGCCCGTGTCGAAATCGACGTAGCGCGACAGGGGGCCGGATTCCATGCCGTCGACGTCGACCGCGAACAGGCCGAGGCCAACCTGCGCGGCCAGCACCAGCAGCATCGCGAGGACGCTGAGGCCGCCGAGCGGGTTGTGGCCGACGCTTGGCGTATGCTCAGGGCGGAACAGACCGCGCAGATAGGCGATGATCGAGCCGGGCCACTTGATGAAGTGGGTGAACTGCGCGGTGCGCGTGCCGGCAAAGCCCCAGTAGACGCGGAAGACCAGAAGGCCGAGCATGATCTGGCCGAGCTGGTAGTGCAGCGCCATTTCACGCTGTTCGGCGGTCCACCACAGGCCGGCGATCAGGATCACCAGCGCCCAGTGAAACAGGCGGGTCGGCCAGTCCCAGATGAACTGGCGGGTCTGGCCGACCGCGCTCATGCTCTAGTTCGTGTCCAGGCGGAACTGGTCGTGGCAGTTCTTGCAGGCGCCGCCGAGGCTGGGCAGGCCGGCGCGGATGTCGTCGACATTGCGCGTGACGGCGACGGCCTCGAAGCCGTCCGCCTCGTTCTGGAAGCGGGCGACGGCGTTGGCGAAATCGTCCGGCGATTCCCAGATGTTCGCGAGCGCCTCGGTTTCGATGCCGCTGTCGGGCCCGGTGCCGGCCGGGAACCAGTCGCCGATATTCATCGAATGGCCTTCGATGGTCTGGGCCGAGGCGTAGATGGCGTCGACGTCCGGCGCTTCAAGCTTGAGCTGGTCGGAGATGGTCTTCATCGCCGCGCCCATCTCCTTGAGGTTTTCCTGCCGCGTCTCGATGGTGGCGCGGACCGACATGCCGTTGTCGAGGACCATCGAGCCGGTGTCGTCTGCGGCGGGATGGGTGGCTGCGGTCTCCTCGCCAGCTTCGCACGCGGCCAGAGCCAGCGGCGCGGCGATGGCGCACAGGTAAACAGACAGGCGTTTCATCAGAAGTCCCTCTCCCTGACGGCGGCGAAGCGCCGCCCAGAAGCGCGGAAGCTAGTCAGGCGAGGGCGAGATCGTCAATTGTCTTCCGGGAGCGAACTTGGCTCTGCATCCGGATCCTTCTGCTCTGCCGTCGCTTCTCCGGTGTGGCGCAGCTCCATCACACCTTCGTCAACAAGGATGCGCCAGGCGTCTTCGGGCGTGTCGGCGAAGGCGAAGAGGTCGAGATCCTGCGGCGCGATCGTGCCGTATTCGACGAGCGCATCGAAATTGATGACCTTCGTCCAGAACGCCTTGTCGAACAGCACGACCGGGATGGGCGGCGCCTTCCCGGTCTGGCGGAGGGTGAGCAGCTCGAACAACTCGTCCAGCGTGCCGAAGCCGCCGGGAAAGACGACGAGCGCGTTTGCGCGCATGGCGAAGTGCATCTTCCGCATCGCGAAATAGTGGAAGAGGAAGGTCAGGTCCGGCGTTGAGTAGGCGTTCGGCTCCTGCTCGTGCTCGAGGATGATGTTGTAGCCGATCGACGGGGCGCCGACGTCGGCTGCGCCGCGGTTGGCGGCCTCCATGATGCCGGGACCGCCGCCGGTGGCGATGACATTGTCGCGCGGGTGCTGGTTGGCGAGGAGCGAGCCGCCTTCCTTCGCGGCGATCTGTGCGAACTTGCGCGCGGCGGCGTACCAGCGATGGCTGTCCTCGCCGGGTTCCGGGGCGGAGCGGGCCGAGCCGAAGACGACGATGGTGGAGCGCACCGCCCACTTGCGCTGGAGCTCTTCGGCCTTGGCGTATTCCAGCTGGAAGCGCACGCCGCGCATGGAATCGCCGAGCAGGAAGGTTTCATCGAGCGCCGGCAGGATATAGGCGGAGGACGCCTGCTGTTCGCTGTTGGGCTTTGGTTTTGCTGGTTTTCTTGTCATTCTCCAGTGATAGCCGATCTGGCTGGCGAGGCCTACCTGCCCACTGCCCCGGGAGGCGGGATAACTTGGATCAATTCGGCCATCCGGGCGTTAGATGGCCATGACCAGACCCAAGGATTTCCCGTTTCTCGTCGGCGTCCTGCTGCTTGCAGCGCCTGCCTTGTTCTATGTTCTCGACCGCACAGGCGCCCTGCCGCCGACGATCGATCCGCTGAGCTGGTCGATTGCGGTGGCCGCTTTAGGTATTGGCCTGGTGGCGTACGGGGCGCGGGATTCAGTGCGCCGGCAGGTGTTGTTCAGCCTTGGCGGGCTGGCGGCGGTCGGCGGGCAGATCGTCGCGATCGCGCTGCTGGCGATGTATTCGGCCGACATGGTCTAGGCGCGCGCCGGCGCCTCCGCGAGCGGGATGCTGGCGGAGCATGAAATCATCAATGTGAGAGTTGGGAGAAGTCGACGCTAGGGCGGCGCGGCGATGCGCGTTGGCGTGTGCGCGGGTGCGCGCCGGGTGGCGCAATGCCGGGCGGATGAGACGCCATCGCGGCGCGACCGCGCGCGTGCATAGATCTTGTAGCGCTTGCGCGAGAACCGCGAGCGGCGCGCAAGCGCGCGGAGGATGCGGGCGCGGCGCAGCGTACGGCGGCGCTCGATGATGATGCGATGAAGGGGGTGGAGGGCGCCCGGCCTGGCGCGGACGCCGAACTCCATCAGGCCGCCGCGCCAGATGACGTAGGCTTCGTGTGTCTCGGAAGAGATGTCGGTGCGCCCCGATAGCGCGATGGCGCCCTTCAGGAGATGGGCGGCGAGCAGCGCTTCGGTTTCCGCGCACATCCGTTCGATTTCTGCGGCGCGATCCGGTTGAAGCAGCAGGCGTAGCATCAACGCGATCAGCGCCCGCACGCGTTGCAGCGTCGGGACGGATGGATCGAAGAGTGATGCGGCTGTGTTGGCCATCGCGGCAGTATGAGGGCGGCGCGAGGGGTGTGGGATAGTCTGGTGACAGATGGCAGGACCCGCGCTTGACTCACCGGGTCAGGTCAACAGCATGCAGCGTCCAACGAGGAGGATAGACATGCGGATAACCGGGTGCGCGGCGCTTGCAGCCGTTGCGGGTCTGCTGGCGGCGCCTGCCAGCGCGGATGTTGAGGTGAATATCAACAGCGAGGCCAGCTATGACCTGTCCCTGAAGTGCTACCGATATTACGACGTGGCGCAACAGATCGCCGGCGCGCGAGCGAGCGCAGCCGAGGAGGGCAGCGACGCTCAGAAGGATCAGCAGCGCAACGCCCTGGCGAGCCAGATATTGAAGATGGCGTGGAACCAGCAGATCGACGCGACCAAGGGGGGCAAGACCAGCGAGCAGGTGGACGAGGATCTGGCTCAGGCTAGCTCCTCGATTGTCGCCGACGCCAACGCCGGACTTGGCGGCGATCCCGAAGCGTCGGCGCGATACGACGCGATTCGCGAGGAATGCCGCCCTTCGGAGATCGTCACGGAGTGATCCGTGGGCTGGATCAGGCGCTGCGTTCAGTGGCGCGCACGCCGCGGATGAGGAGCCAGAGCGCGAAGGCCAGTTCGGCGAGGATGGTGATCGCGTAGGCGGGCGCGAAGGCGTCGTAGAGGGCGGGCGAGAGGATGCGCAGGTAGGCGCCCGCGAGGTAGACGAGGCCGGCTGCGCCAAGGCCGTAACCGAGGAGTGAGGGGAGGCCGGCGAGGCGGATCACCAGGATGGCGGTGATGAGCGAATTGATCCCGAAGAAGATGAGACCGAGGTCATAGCCGACAGCGGCGAGCATGAGGTCGTGGTGGGCCGAGATGATGTCGCCGCCGGCGCGGTAGGTGAGGAGGGCGGAGAGGTCGAACATGATCTTGCCGCCGATCAGCGCCGCCTGCATCAGCCGGAAGATCATCGCAGCGAGGGTGAGCGTTGCACCTGCGGGTTTGAGGATCTGGTAGAGCAGCACCGCGACGACGACATCGGCGGCGAGCATCAGCGTGTCGGCGATTATGGCGAGCGGCAGGGCGTGGCCCGCGGCGGCGACGAGCTGTGCGGTGGTCTCGGCGTCCGGTCGCAGGAATTGTGTGCGCAGGACAAGTTCGGCGCTGAGGCCGAGGATGATGATCGCAAGATAGAATGCGCCCGCCGTGCGCGGGGCGGTGTGTGCTGTGCTCATGACCGGGCTCCCCGACGCCGTCTGCCCGGCAACCTAGCGGCGTCGGCGCAGGCGGCAAGGGTTAGTGGAGGCGGGATCGGGGGTTGGCGTCAGGTCTTCTGAAAGACGAAGACCTTTTCGCCCCGCATGAGGCCGTGGCGGATGACGTCTTCGCCCTCGGCGGTGATTTCCTTGGTCAGGTTGAAGCCGCCGGCGGCGACCCGGTCGCGGAAATCGGCGCCGTAATACCTGACATGGTCGGTCTGGCCGAAATGCACCACGCGATCTTCGCCCGAGGAGACGCGGTCGTTTTCGTAGGTTGTCTCCCAGCCTTCGACGATCGGGACCTGACAGACGAGGATGCCGCCTGGCCTGAGGACGCGCGACAGCTCGGCCGACGCCTTCACGTCATCGACATGCTCCAGCACGTGGTCGGCGATGACGATGTCGAACCTGCCGTCGTCAAAATCGATGGCTTCGATGTTGAGGACAAGGTCTGCCTTCGCGTGTAGGTCTCCGGTGACGTAATTGTCGAACCGCTTGCGCAGGCGCTTTTCGATCATCGGCTCGGGGGCGAAGTGCAGGACCGATGCGCGCTCGTCGGCGAACTGGTCGATCTCGCCCCTGTCGATCGCCAGCATCAAGAGACGGTGACGCTCCAGCGAACGGCATTTCGGACAGCGTGCGTCCAGCCGGAACGGCCTGCCATAGCCCATGAAGAAGCCGCGATACTGGCAGATGTTGCATTCCCGCTTGGCGAGGGGCGTGACGCCGGATTTCATCTGGCGGAGATAGGCGATCTGCCGGCGCAGAGCGTCCGGTAGCGTTCGCTTGGCAATCCCCCTGACTAATTTCCGCATCGTTTGGTTTTGTCTTTCGGAGCACGCATCCGGCGGGACGCCGGCGGCAGGAACAGGTAACGACGAACTACGCTTCAGAATACTTGGGAGCGCGACGAAGGCTGGCGGCGATCGAGGATCATGCCGCGCCCTCATCTGATCGCGACAACGTCTCTGCCGACAAGGCGGTCGGCGCGAACGGTCGGATCGATACGCTCGAATGGGCAAGAGGCGCCCGCATCCGTCCGTATACTGACGGACTGGCGAGCAGCTTTCGACACGCAGGTGCGATACTAGGAGCCTGCGGAGTTTCCATGGCGCTCTGGTCCAGCTGGCTCAACGACCGGAAAACCCTAGTCGCGACAACGATCAGCTGCAAGCTTGCACGGCCCGTGCCGCGCGGCTGGGCGCGCGGATGCCTGAAGTCGCGGCGGAACGCGCGGCGTGCGGCGCTATCATATGTTTGTTGCTATGTGCGACGTTGGCGGCGTGAGGCGGCTAGTGCGCCTCGGCCCATGAGGCGCCGGACGAGGCTTCGACGACCAGCGGCACGGAGAGCTCGAGCACGGGATGGCAGGCGTCGGCCATCACCTGCTGCGCCACCTTGATGACTTTCGCGGCTTCGGTCTCGGGGGCCTCGAAGAGAAGTTCGTCGTGGACCTGCAGCAGCATTCTGGCTTTGAGGTTCGCATCCTTCAGCGCTTGCGGCATGCGGATCATGGCGCGCTTGATGATGTCGGCGGCGGAGCCCTGCAGCGGCGCGTTGATGGCCTGGCGCTCGGCGAAGGAGCGCTCGGCGCCGTTCTTCGAATTGATTGCCGGCAGCCAGCACTTGCGGCCGAAGATGGACGAGACATAGCCGTGCTCGCGCGCGAAGGACTTGTAGCGATCCATGTACGCCTTGATGCCGGGGAATTTCTCGAAATAGGCCTCGATGTAATTGGCGGCGTCGGAGCGCGGGATGGAGAGCTGGCGCGCAAGGCCGAAGGCGGAGATGCCGTAGATGATGCCGAAATTGATCGCCTTGGCCTGGCGGCGGATCATCGGGTCCATGCCCTCGATCGGCGTGTCGAACATTTCCGAGGCGGTCATGGCGTGGATGTCGAGGCCGTCGATGAAGGCCGGCGAAGTACGTCCATGTCGGCGACGTGGGCGAGGAGGCGCAGCTCGATCTGGCTGTAATCGGCGGAGATCAGGACGTTGCCTTTTTCAGCGATGAAGGCCTCGCGGATCTTGCGGCCTTCCTCGGTGCGGATCGGGATGTTCTGGAGATTGGGATCGGTCGAGGAGAGACGGCCGGTCTGTGCGCCCGCGAGCGAGAACGAGGTGTGGACGCGGCCGGTGTCGGGGTTGATCGCGTCCTTGAGGGTCTCCGTAGGTCGAGCGCAGCTTGGCCAGCGTGCGCCAGTTGAGGATGGTGCGGGGGAGCTGGTGGCCCTCGGCGGCGAGATCCTCGAGCGTGTCGGCGCCGGTCGACCATGCGCCGGTCTTGGTCTTCTTGCCGCCGGGCAGGCCCATCTCCCCGAACAGGATGTCGCCGATCTGCTTGGGGCTGCCGATGTTGAACTCGTTTCCGGCCTGCTCGTAGGCTTCCGCCTCGTAGGCCGCCATGCGCTGGGCGAATTCGCCGGAGAGGACGGAGAGCCGGTCGCGGTCGACCTTGACGCCGGCTGCCTCCATCTGCGCGACGACGGGGATGAGCGGGCGGTCCATGGTTTCGTAGACGGTCGTGACGCCTTCGAGGGAGAGGCGCGGCTTGAGCCGCTGCCACAGGCGCAGCGTGACGTCGGCGTCCTCGGCGGCGTATTGCGTCGCCTTGTCGAGCGGGACCTTGTCGAACGTGACCTGTGACTTGCCTGTGCCGGCGACCTCCTTGAACGGGATCGGCTGGTGTTCGAGGTGCTTGAGCGAGAGTTCGTCCATGCCGTGGCCGCCGCGGCCGGCGTCGAGGACGAAGGAGACGAGCATGGTGTCGTCGATCGGCGCGACATGGATGCCGTTCCGCTGCAGAACGATGATGTCGTACTTGATGTTCTGGCCGACCTTGAGGACGGCTTCGTCTTCGAGGAGCGGCTTGAGCGCGGCCAGCGCGTCGGCGAGCGGGATCTGATCGGGCGCTGCGCCGCCAAGAAGATCATCGCCCTCGGCGCTGACATGGGCGAGGGGGATGTAGCAGGCCTTGCCGCTTTCGTGTGACAGCGAGACGCCGACCAGCTTGCAGTGATGGCAGTTGAGGCTGTCGGTTTCCGTGTCGACCGCGATGACGCCGGCCTCGGCGCATTCGGCGACCCATTCGCGGAGCCGGGCGAGATCGGTGATGGTTTCGTAGGCGTCCGGATTGAAGGGGAGGTCGTCTGGTGGAACCGGCTGGCCGGGCGCGGGCGCAAGTGATGCGGCGTCCGCGCCGTTCGCAGCTGCAGGGGCGGGCGTCGCCGATGGGGTGGGAGGCGGTGGCGCATCGGTCCCGAGCGTTTCGGCGACGCGCTTGGTGAGTGCGGAATTCCATCAGGTTGAGGAAGGCGAGCAGGGGCTCGGCCTCCGGCTCGGTGACGCCGAGCTCTTCCAGCTCGCACGGCAGGTCGGCGTCAGTGGAGAGCGTGACCGGTGCGGGAGATGCGCGCCTGATCTGCGAACTCGATCAGGTTCTCGCGGCGCTTGTTCTGCTTGATCTCGGAGGCGCGTTCCAGAAGCGTGTCGAGGTCGCCGTACTCGTTGAGGAGGGCGGCGGTCTTGATGCCGATGCCGGGCGCCCGGGCACGTTGTCGACGCTGTCGCCGCAGAGCGCCGGACATCGACGACCTTGTCCGGTGAGACGCCGAATTTCTCCATGACTTCCGGGGCGCAGATCAGCTTGTCCTTCATCGTGTCGCGCAGGCAGATCTGGTCGGAGACGAGCTGCATCAGGTCCTTATCGGACGAGACGATCGAGACGCGGGCGCCCTTGGCCTCGGCCTGCCGCGCATAGGTGGCGATGAGATCGTCGGCCTCGAAATTCTCCATCTCCAGCGCTGGCGTGCCGAAGGCGATGGCGGCGTCGCGCACCAGAGGGAATTGCGGCACGAGGTCTTCGGGCGGCGGCGGCCGGTTAGCCTTGTACTCCGTATACAGATCATTCCGGAAGGATTTCGACGACTTGTCGAAAATACAGGCGAAGTGGGTGGGGCGCTCGCCGGCCTTGAGGTCTTCGAGCAGTTTCCAGAGCATGTTGCAGAAGCCCGCGACCGCGCCGACGGGCAAATTATCGGACTTGCGGGTGAGCGGCGGCAGGGCGTGGTAGGCGCGGAAGATATAGCCGGATGCGTCGATCAGGTAGACGTGGCTGTCCTTGTCGACGGGTCGTTTGACCGGCATGCGCGCGCTCCAGAAATGATGAACGAGCGGTTAGCAGGCGCACGGCGCGAAGGCCAGACGCGTCGCCCTCGCCCAACTCACGAGAAATTAATGGAAATCGGCAAGTATCGGCAAAATTTTGGCTTCTGGATAACCCGATGAACCAGTCGCAGACACACCCGCCGGAGGGGCAAGACCGGCAGGCCGATGGATCGCGCGGCAGCGCGAACATTCCCGTTTGGCAATGGCGCTACTTCAATAATCCGACAACCTATCTGGGTCTCGGGTTGGCGGTGTGCGGCGGCGCGCCGATCCTGCATTTCTACAATATCTGGTGGGCCAGCGCCTTTGTCGTGTGTGCGATCTTCGGATTGCTGGCGCTGGTGAACCTGACGGTTCGCGGCGCAATGGGCGACCGCCATGCGCGCACGTGGGCGACGGCTTCGCAGATATTCCTCGTCACGGTCTGGATCAGCAGCGCCGCTGCGCTGTTCACGACCGGCGACCGCGCCGCATGGATGATCGCGGGCGTGATCCCGTTCTCGTGGGTGCTGCATATCCTGTTCACGGGGCAACGCGACCTGCGCACGATGCTGGGCGTCTTGTCGGTCTGCGCCCTGCCGCTCGTCAGCTTCCTGCTGATCAGCGCATGGCTTACGTTCGACGCCTGGATTGCCATTCCGGCGAGCTTCTCCGCCATTGCGATGTGCGCGAGCATCGCGGCGTCGGCCAACTGGTCGTCCCGGCAGCAGAGAGAGTTGCGCAACTCCATGGCGGCCACGCAGGCGGCGAAGGAACGGCTTGAGTTCGTTCTTGAAGCTGCAGGCGACGGCTTCTTCGAACTCGACTTCACGACCATGAAGTACACGCCCAATGAAACCCTTGCGCGCTTTTTCGGGCAGGAGCCGGTGGTGCGTGGCCTCGATGAGTTGAAGGACCGAATTCATCCTGATGATTTTGATGACCTTCAGGTGAGTATCGCCCGTTCGGCAGCTGGTGACGATGAGACCAGCAGCATCGACCTGCGCGCACAGATGGCCAGCGGCGAATATCGCTGGGTGCAGGTACGCGGCCGCGTCCTGAAGGAAAACGGCTCGCGCATCATGCTGGGCGTGGTGACGGACCTCCAGAAGCGCAAGCAGATGGAAGAGGAATTGCGCACGGCGAAGGAAAAGGCCGAAGCCTCAAGCAAGGCCAAGTCGGAATTCCTCGCCAACATGAGCCACGAGATTCGTACGCCGCTGAACGGCGTGCTCGGTATGGCGCAGGCGCTGGACGCCGACGATTTGACGCCCGACCAGAAGCGCAAGGTTGCGATCATTCTCGACAGCGGCAAGGCGCTGACGGGCGTGCTGAACGATGTTCTGGACCTGTCGAAGATCGAGGCTGGCAAGCTGGATATCTCGCCGGTGCCGGGCGACCTGCTGCACACGATGAAGCGCGTGCGCCAGCTGTTCCAGACGGCGGCGGACGAAAAGGGCCTGACGATCGGGGCGCGCTATTCAGCCGAGCTGCCGCAGCGGCTGGTCTACGATCCAGTGCGCGTACGCCAGTGCGTATCGAACCTGTTGTCGAACGCCGTGAAGTTCACGCCGGCTGGAAGCATCGAAATCGGAATCTCGTCCGAGGAGCTCGCTGACGGCGCCCACATGGTGAAGATCGACGTGGTCGACACCGGCATCGGCATGACCGTGGACGTGCAGGAGAAGCTGTTCGCCGCCTTCACGCAGGCCGATGGCGCGATCACGCGGAGCTTCGGCGGCACCGGACTTGGGCTGGCGATCTCGCGGCGGCTGGCGCGGATGATGGGCGGCGATCTCACTGTGGAGTCTGTGCCAGGCACAGGGTCGACCTTCACTCTGACCTTCCGGGCCGAAGTCGCGCAGGCTGAGGCGCCGGCCGAAGCCCAGGCGGCCCCGCAGCCGGCAAGCGGGGCTTCATTGAGCATGCGCAACAAGCGTGTGTTGCTGACCGACGACAATGCCGTGAACCGTCAGGTGATCAAGCTGTTCATGGCGCCGCTGGGCTGTCAGGTGACGGAAGCGACCAACGGCAAGGAAGCGCTCGACGCGCTGGCGACGCAGGACTTCGATATCGTTCTCATGGACGTGCATATGCCGGTGATGGACGGGACAGAGGCGATCCGGCGCATTCGTGCGGCTGATGCGCCGTGGAAGGGCATTCCGGTGATTGCGCTGACGGCCGATGCGATGAGCGGCGACCGCGAACGCTATATCGGCATGGGCATGACGGATTATGTCTCCAAGCCGGTCGACCAGCGCGAACTGTCTTCGAAGATGCTGGCGGCGCTGAACCTTGGCGCGCCGGCCGAAGCCGGACGCAAGGCGGGCTAGGCGGATTTCAGACGCCTGGCGTTGGCGCGCCATTCGGCGGCGGTCTGTCCCCAGATGTCGACGGGAATATCCGCAAACGGCGCAGGAAGCGCGCCCTTGCCGCGATTGTGCGAGCCGATGCGCTCAGCGAGCCGCTGCGAGTTGGCGTTCTCCGGTGAGATCGTGTGGATGATGTCGGTCCAGCCGAGCCGGTCCACCGCGAAATCCATCGAGGCGATCGTCGCCTCCAGCGCATAGCCCTTGCCCCAGTGCGCGCGCAGGACGCCCCAGCCGACTTCGGAGCCCGGCCACTCCGCCGGCCGCCATGGACCGGTGCGGCCGACCCACTGGCTGGTGGACTTTTCGATCATTGAGAACATGCCGAAGCCGAGCAGCGCCCATGAACCGGTGAGCGAGGCCATGGATCGCCAGACGCTGGCGCGCGGCTGGACGCCGCCGATGTGACGCGCCGCTTCCTCATCCGCCATCAGTGCGCAGAAGCCGTCGAAATCCTCCTGGCGCGGGATGCGGAGGAGAAGGCGGGGCGTTTCAATTTCGATGGAGAGGTCGGGCGTCACGACTTGCGTTCGTGGAGGATGACGCTGGCGCCGTGATAGCTGGTGGCGGCGTACTTGCGGAAGCCGCACTTCTGGGCGACGCGCGACGACGCCTGGTTGGTTTCGCCGATCATGCAGACGAAGCGGCGCGGCAACAGCACGGACTCGCCCCATTGCAGCACGGCGTGCAGCGCTTCGGAGGCGAGGCCCTGGCCGTGGAATTGCGGCGCGAAGGCCCATCCTGCTTCCGGGTCGGCGCCGAAGGGCGGATCGATCGAGCGCTCCAGCTGGGCGAGGCCGATCGTGCCGGCGAAGGCCTTCGTCTCCTTGTGGATCGCGGTGAAGAAGCCATAGCCGTGGACGCGCCAGTGACCGTTGTCGCGCAGGAACATGCGCCATGCGTTCTCGCGGTCGAGCGGGACCGGCGAGATGTGACGCGTGACCTCAGGATCGCTCCACATCACGGCGAACGGTTCGAAGTCCGCAACCGTCGGCGGCCGCAGCATCAGACGCGCGGTTTCGATCGTCGGGTTATCGGCGCCGCTCATCCCGTCCATCGCCACCCCATCAGGGCTATGACGTGGCCTGCCGGATCCTTGAACGGACGCAGGACCAGTTCCCGCTCGCCATCCTTCTGCAGGAGCTGGGTCGGCGCAGCGAAGGTGACGCCCCGGGTTTCGAGGTCGCGCTCGTAGGCGGCGAAGTCTTCCGGCTCGAAGTACAGGATGGTGTCGCCGGGCATGGCGGGATCGGTCGGCGACGGGCCGATCATGAGGCGCGCGCCGCCGGCGTCGAAGAACGTCATGTCGCTGGTTTCAAGAACCTGTTCGAGGCCGAGCGTCTCGCGGTAGAAACTCGCCAGTTCACGTGGCTCCGCCGACGCCAGCGCCACCTGGGCGAGGCCTTTGAGTTTCGGGCGGGCCGACATCGGGCATGGTCCTCCTTGAGCCTTTGGTTTTACCGGCTCCACATTGGCTAGCAAGGTCGTTCGTTTTCTGCGCGGGTCCGTCTACATTGCAGTTTCGAAAGGCGAAAACGCGGAAGGAATGACAGTGGAGCTCAACCTCGCAGGGAAAACCGCATGGATAACAGGGGCGTCGAAGGGAATCGGGCGCGCCTGTGCGGACCGGCTGGCGCAGGAGGGCTGCGCGCTCGTGCTGATCGCGCGCACCGCTGACGACCTGCAGGCGGCGGCTGAGGAGATCACGACGGCGCATGGCGTAAGCGTGAAGACGTTTGCCGGCGACCTCGCAAAGAGCGCGGCAGTCGACGAATTGTGGGCCGCGCATGAGGCGCCGGACATTCTCGTCAACAATGCCGGCGCCATTCCTTCCGGCTCGCTGAGCGATGTCGACGAGGCGCGGTGGCGCGCCGCGTGGGACCTCAAGGTGTTCGGCTATATCAACATGTGCCGGATTGCGCTGGCGAAGATGACGGAGCGTGGATCGGGGGTCATCGTCAACGTGATTGGAGCGGGAGGCGAGAAGCCGCGACCGGATTATGCGGCGGGCGCGGGCGGCAATGCGGCGCTGATGGCGCTGACGCGGGCGCTGGGCTCGACCAGCTCGCGGCGAGGCGTGCGCGTGGTCGGCGTCAATCCGGGGCTGATTGAGACCGGGCGGCTGGAGACGCAGATGCGGCGGCGCGCGTAGAGCCGCGGCGGCGATCCGGACAAGTGGCGCGAGCTGCTCGATCCGAACTACCCGCCCGGCAAGCCGGACCATATCGCTGCGCTGGTCGCGTTTCTCGCCAGCGACCTGTCGGGCAACACGACGGGCACGATCATCACCTCTGACGGCGGCGCGAGCGCGCGATGAGCCATCGCATGTGGGCGATCCTGACGGTGATCGCGGGGCTGGCGATGCTGGCGTCGACGGTCGCGAGCGGGACGCTGGGGGAAGTTGCGGCGCTGGGCGATTGCGCGGTGGACGGGTTCATCATCCGCTATGAACTGGCGCGCGATGCGGCGGATCTGGTGAATGTGTTCGGCCCGGCGGGCGATGTGTGCCGGCCGCTGCGTGTGGATGCGATGGACGCGCTGAACCGGATCGACCTGTTCTGGTTCGTGCCGGCGTATGTGGTGTTCCTTGTGTGCGGCGGCTTCTTCCTTGCGGGCCGGACGCGCCTGCCGCTCGCGATCGCCGCTGGCGCGCTGGCGTTGACAGCAGGGGTGCTGGACGTGTTCGAGACGCTGGGTCTGCTGGCCGCCTCGCCGGATCATGCGCCGGATGCAGGCGAGATGACGACGATCTACTGGCTGGCGACGGGGAAGTTTGGGCTGCTGGTGCTGAACGCCCTGGTGCTGGCCTGGCTGGCATTGTCCAAGCGCAGCATCGCGCGCTGGATCGCGGCGGGCCTACTTTGCCTGCCCGTGTTTGGCCTGGCTGCAATGTACGTCGACCTGCGATTCATCTCCGCGCAGACGCTGAGTTTCACGCTGGCGTGGCTGGGGGTGCTGGCGCTGGCGATTGGGGGCGTATTCACACGGTCTTCCGAGGCGACGGTTCAGTAGGTGAGCTCGCTGTCGTCGAGGCGGCGGGCGCCGTTGCGGCCGCGCGAGATGATGGCGAGACCGAACGACAGGATGCCGACGCGGCCGATGAACATCAGCGCGATGATCACCAGCTTGCCCGACGTGCCAAGCACGCCGGTCGCGCCCGCCGACAATCCCACCGTGCCGAGCGCCGAAATGGCTTCGAAGGCGAGGACCGGAAGGCGCCGTTTCGAGCAGCAGCAGGATGAAGATCGAAACCAGCAGGGTGAGCAGGTAGAACATCACGGTCGCCGATGCGATCTGGATGCGTTCCGATGGCAGCGGATGGCCGAAGAGGTTGACCTCCCTGCTGCCGCGCAGGGTGCAGATGATGAGGCCGAGCATCGTCGCAAGCGTGGTCGACTTGAGGCCGCCGCCGGTGCCCGCAGGCGAGGCGCCGAACATCATGAGGAGGTAGGCGAGCAGGATGGTCGCCGGGGCCAGCGCGCTGATCGGGATGGTGTTGAAGCCGACCGTGGTGGTGGCCGTCATCGCCTGGAAGAAGGCGGCGAGCGTGCGTTCGCCTGCGGGCAGGGCGGCGATGCCGGGTTCGAAGATCATCAGGAGGACGGTGCCGAAGACCGAGAATGCGAACGTCGTGACGAGGATGACGCGCGTGGAAAAGGCGAGGCCCTTGCGCTGGCGGGTGAGGTTCTCCCACAGGTCCGAAGACGAGGAAGCCGATCGCGCCGAGATAGGCCAGCGCGGCGATCGTGAAGTTGACCCCGACATCGGCGCGGAAGCGTTCAAGACTGTCCGGGAAGAGGCTGAAGCCCGCGGTGCAGAAAGCCGAGACGCTGTGGAAGATGGCGTTCCAGATCGGGCGCTCGACGCCTGCGCCGGCAAACTGGATCCAGAGGATCAGCGCGCCGATCAGCTCCGCAAGCAGGGTGAAGGCGGCGAGTTCGAGCACGAAGCGGCGGAGATTGAAACCGGCCGGAAGGTTGAAGCCGCCGATGAGGGCGTGGCTCTGCGCGAGTGAAAGGCGCTGGCGCAGGGTGACCGCGATGATCGAGCCCACGGTCATGTAGCCAAGGCCGCCGACCTGGATCAGGAGCAGGATGACGATTTCCCCGCCAAGGTTGAACGACTGGCCGGGATCGACAGTGACGAGCCCGGTCGTCGACACCGCCGATGCCGCGATGAACAGTGTGTCGATGACGGACAGTGTCGTGCTTTGCAGCCATGGCAGGCTAAGAAGCGCCCAACCAACGAGCATGTAGGTGAGATAGCCCACGAGCAGGAGTCGAGGGGTCGGCAATCCGCCGAGCCACAGGCGGAACCGCTTGAGAAACGTTGTCATGGGGGTGTCGAGGGGGCGAACCCGCTCCGTGTCAGCGGCGCATAAGCGAGCGTCTGGTGCGCGGCGATATGGGGCAGGGCGCATGCCGCGTCAAGCGCCTTCAAACCTGGCATAGGGCGGCGATTAACCTTTAGCGGTAGGGCGCGAACGGGCTGCAAATATTTCTGAAGGCCGGGCTTGCCGCCGCATCGGCGGCGCGCGAGATATGCTGCGTGCGGCGCCGATCGGACTTCAGTGCGCCTGTGGAGACATCCTTCCAATGATGAATACGGGCGGTGCGCCAGCAGGTGGCGACGTGCGTGTGCGGCGGCGAAGCGTTCGCCGCGTGACCGTGCGTGGGTTATCGCGTTTCGGCAGGAGGGCGCGCGCATGAGCGACAGACCCCCTGACATGCGCGAGCCGGATGCAGCCTCCGAGGCGGCGGTTCTGATGTGGATGGCCGGCTTCCTCATTACGCTGGTGCTGTTCATCGCCTATTGCTGGTGGAAGGCGCACACCGGCGCGGCTTAGTCTCAGCCAGCTATCCCAACGATCAGCTTGCTGCGGCGAGCGGCGGCGTCTGCTGGTGCTGTACGATGCGCCAGTTGTCGTGGCCGAGTCGCCGGTAGGTCGAGGAGCAGTGCGCCTTGTAGGGGTCCCTGCCATCGCATTTAGCCGTGGCGTGGTAGGCGACGACGATCATGCCCTCTTCGGGGCGTTCGATGCGCATGTCTTCGAAGTCGACTTCCGACCAGCGCGGGGTTGCCTCGATCGCCTCGCTCGCCTGATCGCGGGTCATGACGAACGGCTTGCTTGGCAACACGAACAGGCAATGCTCGTCGACATTGTTGAGGAATTCCTCGCCGCTGGCGGTCCACAGGTTCTTCTCGAAATCGGTGACGCGGTCGTCGTCCATGGCGGGGTTCCTTCCATTGCATGCAGGCGTGGAAGGTGAACGCGCCAACCTAACTTAAGCTGCAACCTGCGACCGCAGGTAGCGCCGGACGCGCGCGCCTGCATCGCCCGGACTGGGCGGGCACGCGTTTCAGCGGGCTTGCGAAGCCATGTGGCTCAGGCGGGCGCCTTGGTGGTGCGCAGGTAGGGCAGGACGGCGGTGAACTCGCCGAACTTGGCCCGCGCATCTTCGTCCGAGACCGACGGAGGGATGATCACGTCGCCGCCTGGAACCCAGTCTGCCGGGGTTGCGCAGCCCTTGGACGTGGTCGTCTGCAGGCCATCGAGCGCGCGCAGGATTTCCGCGAAGTTGCGCCCGACCGTCATCGGGTAGGTCATCGACAGCTTGAGCTGCTTGTCCGGCCCGATGATGAAGACGGCGCGCACCGTGGCGCTGTCGGCGGGCGTACGGCCATCCGGCAGGTAGGCCTCAGCCGGCAGCATGTCGAACGCCTTGGAGACCTTGAGCCCGATGTCGCCGATGACCGGGAAGTCCGGCGGCGCCCCGCCGACTTTCTCGATGTCGGCCTTCCACTTCTTGTGGTCTTCAACGCCGTCGACCGAGACGCCGATCACCTTGGTGTTGCGGGCCTTCCACTCGTCGGCGAGCCTGGCGACCGCGCCGAACTCGGTGGTGCAGACGGGCGTGAAATCCTTCGGGTGCGAGAACAGGATCGCCCAGCTGTCGCCGATCCAGTCATGGAACTTGATCCGGCCGAGATCCGTCTCCGCCTCGAAATCCGGAACCGTGTCGTTGATGCGCAAACCCATGAGCGTCTCCCTTGCTGTTCTGCAGGTTGCCTCTTGGGACCTGAGTACACCCGCGACGGATCGGTTCCAGTGCTGGGGGGAAAAATATCGGCCCGGCTAGAACCGCCCGCGCAGAGTGAGGCGCGCATTGATCGGCGCGCCGACGCTGACCTGGTGGGTGCTGTGGGCGTGCGGGAAATAGATCTCGTCGGTGAGGTTCTCGACATTGAGCTGGACGCGGAAGTCCTCGTTGATGTCGTAATAGGCCGAGGCGTCGACGCGGGTGTAGCCGGGCAGGATGGCGTTGTTGCCGTTATCGATGAAGGTGTCGTCCTGGTAGGAGAGGCCGAGCCCAAGGCCGAACCGGTCGGTGACTTCATAGGCGTTCCACAGCGAGAACATGTGCTCTGGCAGCTCGCGCGGGCACAGGCCGGTGGGGCCGGTGCGGCTGACCTGTTCGCCGTCGAGATTGCTGTAGCCGGCCGAGAGATACCATTGATCCGTAAGCTGGCCCTGCAGCTGGGCTTCGAAGCCGGTGATCTGCGAGTCGATGACGTCGAGCGTTGACGGATCGCTGTCGGAGACCTGCGGCGAGCTCTGTTCGATCTCGAAGATGGAGGCGGTGAAGCTGAGGCGCTGGGTGAAGTTGAGTTTCACGCCGGCTTCGAGGTTGCTGAACGTGTCCGGGTCGAGCTGATTGTTGGCGCCGTTGATGTCGGTGAATTGCTCGCCAGAGCGGGGCAGGAAGGATTCGCTGTAGCTGGCGTAGACCGAGATGTTTTCCTGCGGCTTGTAGACGAGCCCGAGGCGCGGCGAGATCTCTTCGTCCTTGCGGGACCTCACGTCGTTGGCGGGAACGTTGAGGACGCTGATGTCGAAGCTGTCGAAGCGCGCGCCGATGACGAGGTCGAAATTGGGCGACAGCTCGATCTCGTCCTGGATGAAGGCGGAGTAGACTTCGACTTCGGCTGCGGTGTCGTCGTTGAGGTCCACCGTGAAATCGTTCGTCGTGACAGCGCCGTTCGCGTTGACGCCGACGCCGTTGAACAGCGCGATGGGGCGGTTGGCGAAGAAGGTCTCGGTGTCGTCCGCCGACTGGTCGAAGAAGGAATTGAAGCGGTCGTTGTTGTTGGTGGTATCGATGTACTCGATACCCGAGACGACCGTGTGCCCGAACGGGCCGGTGGTGAACTCGCCGACCAGCGATCCGGAGAGGACGAGGTTCTGGCGCTGGGTCGTGTCGAGATAGCCGTCCAGCGTCACGATGTTGGTCGCCGGGTTGTAGGCCGAGGCGTAGAAGTTCTGGTAGAGCTTGTCGTAGTCGCCATAGCTGGCGCTGAAGACGCCCTTGAGGTTGTCTGAGAACTGGTGCTGCAGGTTGGCGCGCAGGACGTGGGCCTCGAGCTCGGCGGTGTTCAGTTCCGCATCGCCGAACACGACATCCTTCAGCGCTTCGACCGGGCGGCCGTCGGCGCCGGTCGGGATGCCGCGATCGATGAAGTGCTGGTAGTCGATGAACTCATAGGAGAGATCGAGCGTCGAGGATGCGCCGAGCGAGAAGCGGCCGGTCGGATTGACGCCGAAGCGATCGCCATCGTGGAAGTCGCGGTGATTGGCGAGGCTCTCGTAGAAGCCGTTGATGCGAAGGGCGGCGCTGTCGCTGACCGGCAGGTTGGTGTCGAGCTGGACGTCGAAGGCGCCGAAGCTGTCGATGCTGGTGCGGTAGTCGGTGAACTGGTCGCCGAGCTGGCCCTTCTTGGTGACGCGGTTGAGGACGCCGCCCGTACCGCCGCGCCCGAAGAGGAGCGCGTTGGGTCCGCGCAGGATCTCGACCTGTTCGAGATTGTAGAGCGGGCGGTAGTACTGGACGTCGTCGCGCACGCCATCGACGAAGAAGTCGGCGGTGGAGCGCACGCCGCGGAAGACGACGGCGTCGCGGTGGCCTTCACCCTGCGAGGTGCTGACGCCCGGCGTGTAGGCGATGATGTCGCCAATGCTGTCGAAGGCCTGTTCCGCGATCTGCTCGGCGGAGACGACGGAAAGGCTCTGCGGGACGTCGATGATCGGGGTCGGGGAGCGCAGCGCGGTGACCTGGTCGGAATAGAGGTAGGTGCTGGTGACGACGACCGTCTCGCGGTCGGCCGCGTCGGCGTTCTCAGCCTGGACGAGCGGCGCCAGCGACAGCGACAGGGCTGTGGCGGCGAATAGACGGCTGGCGCGCAAGTGCATGTAGAGGACTCCCCGACTGAACGTAGCCGCGTCCTATATGCACATGAAAGTGCAAATCAATCGCAGAAATGTCGCAGTGACAGGAATTTCATGAGAAAAAACCCCGCCGGGGGGACCGGCGGGGTTTTGGACAGCTCTGTCGTGCGGCGGTTAGGCCAGCGAGGGGTCCTGCTCCTTGCAGGCGGCGATGAGGCCCTGAACGGCGGCGACGGATTTCGCGAACATGTCTTTCTCGCCGTCGTCCATCGGGAATTCGACGACGCGCTCGACGCCGCCGGCGCCGATCACGACGGGAACGCCGACATACATGTCGTTCTGGCCGTACTGGCCGGAGAGGTGGGCGGCGACCGGCAGGACGCGCTTCTTGTCCTTGAGGTAGGAGGTCGCCATTGCGACGGCCGATTCAGCCGGGGCGTAGAAGGCCGAGCCGGTTTCCAGGAGGGCGACGATCTCGCCGCCGCCCTTGCGGGTGCGCACGACCATGTCGTCGAGTTCCTGCTGCGTGAAGTAGCCGGCGTTGACGCATTCCGGCAGCGGCAGGCCGCCGATCGTGGAATAGCGGATCATCGGCACCATGTCGTCGCCGTGGCCGCCGAGCGTCCAGGCTTCGATGTCTTCAACCGAGATGCCGGTCTTTTCCGAGAGGAAGTAGGCGAAGCGGGCCGAGTCCAGGACGCCCGCCATGCCGACGACGTGGCTGGTCGGCAGGCCGGAGAATTTCTGCAACGCCCAGACCATGGCGTCGAGCGGGTTGGTGATGCAGATGACGAAGGCCTTGGGCGCGTGCGTCTTGATCGCTTCGCCGACGGATTTCATGACGCCAAGGTTGATGCCGATCAGGTCGTCGCGGCTCATGCCGGGTTTGCGCGGCACGCCGGCGGTGACGATGATGACGTCGGCGCCCTTGATCTCGGCGTATTCGTCGAGCGAGGCGCCCGACATGGCGGCGTCCTTGCCGTAGACGGCGGAGGCTTCGGCGATATCCAGCGCCTTGCCCTTGGCGATGCCGCCTTTCATGTCGACCAGCACGACGTCGCCCAGCTCCTCGCGCGAGCAGATGTGGGCGAGCGTGCCGCCGATCATGCCGGCGCCGATGAGGGCGATTTTCTTGCGTGCCATGTGGTGAACTCCTGCCGATGAGGGGTGACGGCCGAAGGGCCGGCCGAGAATCTGGCGCTTCGTTACCGCATGGACAGGTCCGGGGCAATGCGGGACAAGGCTTCGAGAAGACCGCCCGCCCGGCGGGATGTCCGGGACAGACGGCGGCTGCAGGGGAGAGAGCGGATGAGACTGGCGCGCGGCCTGATTGCGGGCGTTCTGGCGGGGGCGCTGGTCGCCGGATGCCAGTCTGACGGGGCTGAAGAGACAGGGCCGGCGACAGACCTGGCGGCAGAGCCGGCGGCGGTTGCGAGTAACGTCGAGGTGAAGGGTCCGCTGGCGCAGAGCGAGGCGGACCATGCGTTTGGCGGCGCAGCCTATACGCAGCGCCCGGAGGACCTCGCGGCGCAGGGCTATGTCGAGGAGGAGTTTCTCCTGAGCGGCGCCGCCAATGTCTATCAATGGGACGAGCCCGGCCCGGTCGAGGTGCGTTCCGCCGATGCGCCGTACACGACGCGGTTGCTGTTGAGGCGTCCGGCTGCGCGCGAGGATTTTTCGGGGCGCGTCGTCGTCGAGATGATGAACCCGTCCAACCTGATCGATCTCAACATCGGCTGGGCGATCCATCATGACGAGTTCGTGCGCGCGGGCGATGCATGGATTGGCGTGACGGCGAAACCGGTGGCGGTGACGTCGCTGAAGACGTTCAACCCGGAGCGCTATGGCGCGCTGTCGTGGGACAATCCGTTGTCTCTGGATGATGAGGCCAATTGCGAGGTGCGCGGCAGCGACAGCCGCGAGATGGAAAACGGGCTGGTGTGGGACATCAATACCGATGTCGCGCAATGGCTGCGCAGCGCGGCGCCGAGCAATCCGTTGCGCTATGGCGCGGGCGAGAGCGCGGTCGATCACCTGTATGGCTGGGGCTATTCGCAGACCGGCAGCTTCATTTCGACCTACATCCAGGCGCTGCATCCGCGCGTGAAGGCGGAGACGGGCGATGACCCGTTCGACGGCTATCTGGTCGCGGTGACCAGCGGGCTGACGCCGATCAACCAGTGCGCCGCGCGGATCACGGGCGATGACCCGCAGCGCGTGTTCCGCGATGTCGGCGTGCCGGTCGTGCATGTCATGACGCAGTCGGATTATCGCGCCTATGGACCGACGCGGCGCGAGGACAGCGATACGCTGGAAGACGGCTTTCGGTATTACGAGCTGGCGGGCGTCGGCCACGCGACGCCGGACGAGCTGTGGTACGGGCCGCGCTTTTCCGACATCGAGATGGCGGGGCGCACGCCGCCGACGCTGGATTGCAACGAGGGGCCGCGCAGCCGCTTCCCGAGCGACGTCGGATTCAATGCGATCTATCGCAACCTGAAGACATGGGTGGAGGAGGGAACGCCGCCGCCGCCTTCGCAGCGCATTGAGATGGACGGCGATGAGCCGGTTGTCGATGAGCATGGCAATGTGAAAGGCGGCGTGCGCTCGCCGCTGGTGGATGTGCCGACCGCGACGTGGTCGGGAAATTCGACGGGCGAGTCGTTCTGCATGATCGCCGGTCACGAAGTTCCGTTCGGCGCCGACAAGCGGGCCGAATTGTATGACAGCCAGGCGAGCTATGAGGCGGCGTTCTACGCCCGCGTCGACGAGCTGGTGGCGCAGCGCTTCGTCACGCCGGAGGATGCTCAGACGCTGCGCGACATGGCGCGCGCGGAACCGGTGCGCTGACGGCGTCAACATCGGCTGGCCGCTGATAACCAAGGTTTCACGGGGCCAAGCTTGACGCTGTCATTTCGACGCTACAGGCTCGCCTTGATGGCGAGAAAGGCTCTCGCCGCTGAGAAAACGGATGGGGTGCTGTGATGAAAGTATTTGCCGGGCCCGCGTTGGCCGTTGTGTTGGCGATGGGGCTCGCGGCGTGCGAGCCGACCGGGACGCCGGATCCGGAACCGGAAACGCCGGTGATCGATCCGACAACGGATGCCGGAAGCGATCGGGTGGCGGCGCCTGATTACGCCGCGATCGTCGCTGATGAAAACCGCGCGCCGCAGGACAAGGAAATCGACGCCAGCCGTGCGCCGGTCGAGACGCTGGAATTCGCCGGCATCCAGACCGGCATGACGGTCTACGACATCGAGTCCGGCGGCGGCTATACGGCCGCGCTGATCTCGCGCGCCGTGGGGCCGGAGGGCAAGGTCTACATGCAGAACCCGGAGGCCTTCTCGGGCTTCATCGGCACGGCGCTGACCGATCGCGCGCTGCCGAACGGCGAGATCATCACCAGCCAGTTCGACGACCTGCAGGCGCCGGACGCCAGCGTGGATGTCGTGACGTGGTCGATGGGGCCGCACGAACTCTACTATTCGCCGGACGGCGCGCCGGAAGGACTGGGCGATGTGGCGGGGACGTATGCAGAGATCTACCGCATCCTGAAGCCGGGCGGCGCGTTCGTCGCGATCGACCATATGGCCGAAGCCGGTTCGCCCCCGACAACCGGCGGCGAGACGCACCGCATCGATCCGGCGCATGTGCAGGCGGCAGCCGAAGCGGCGGGCCTTGTGCTGGAGGCGCAGGCGGACTTCCTGCGCAACCCGGACGATCCGCTGACGGCGGGCGTGTTCGATCCCTCGATCGTCGGCCAGACCGACCGCTTCGTGCACCGCTATCGCAAGCAGGGGTAGGGCGGACACGCCCTGTCATGTTTCAGGCGGTGCGCATGGATGCGACGCCATAGAACGGGGCCTTCACGATCGTGGAGGCCCTGAATGTTTCAGATCTCACCTTTGCCCGCTTCGCAGTTTTCCCACCTGTTCGGCAGATCCGATGAGGAGCTTGCCGGACTGGGCGTCAGCGTTTCGGTGGCGGGACCGGGAGACCGGCTGCCCTGCCGCATCAGCCTGCGCGATACGGTGACCGGCGAACGCGCGCTGCTGTTGAATTACGAGCACCAGCCTGCGCCGACGCCCTACCGATCGCGTCATGCAATTTTCGTCATCGACGGCGCGGAGGAAGCGCGGCTCGCACCGGGTGAGCTGCCGCAGGTCTTCGCTGGCCGGCAGATCGCGCTGCGGGCGTATGACCGGAGCGGCTGTATTGTCGGCGGCGGACTGACAGCCGGGGAGAAGGCCGGCGCGCTGATCGAGGAGCTGTTCGCCAGGCCGGAAGCCGCCTACCTGCATGGGCACAACGCGGCCTATGGCTGCTACGCGGCGCGCGTGGATCGCGCCTGATGGGGCAGCAAGTCTAGTCTGCTTCCGCGACATCCACGCGTTCGGCGGCGAGGTAGTCGTCGGAGCGCATTTCGTGGAGGCGGGAGGCGGTGCGTTCGAATTCGAATGCGCCATCGCCGGCGGGGTAGAGGTCGTCAGGCTCTGCTGCGGCGGACATGACGAGCTTGGTCTTCGATTCATACAGCGCATCGATCAGCGTGACGAAGCGTGCAGCCTCGTTGCGCTTCTCCGAGGAGAGTTGCGGCACGTTCTCGATCAGCACGGTGTGGAAGTTGCGCGCAATCGCAAGGAAATCGGCGGCGCCGAGCGGCCGGGTGCAGAGTTCGGCAAAGGTGAAACGCGCAACGCCATGGGCGGTGCGGCCGGCGTGGAGGGTGCGGCCTTGGACTTCAAGGTCGACGGCCTCGGTTTTGGCGCCGCCGGTGAGCCGATTGAACGCCTCGTCCATTGCGGTGTTGGCTTCAGGACCGAGCGGCGTGATGTAGACGGGCGCGGCGGACAGGCGCTCGAGCCGGTAGTCCTTCTCGGCGTCGATGTGGATGACGTCGAGCCGCTGCTTCAGTTCTTCGATGAACGGCAGAAAGAGCTGGCGGTTGATGCCGTCGGTATAGAGATCGTCCGGGTGGCGGTTGGAGGTGGCGACGACGACGACGCCGCGATCGAACAATTGCTCGAACAGTCTGCCGAGGATCATGGCGTCGGTGATCGAGGTCACGTGGAATTCGTCGAAGCACAGCAGGCGGGCGGAATCGGCGATGTGTTTGGCGGTCGGCGGGATGGGATCGTCGCCCGAGCCCCGGACATGGGCCGGGTGCTTGCGCCGCTCGTCCTGGGTTTTCTGCCGCCAGTCGTGGATGAAGGCGTGCGTGGCCAGCATGAAGTCGTGGAAGTGGACGCGGCGCTTGGGGCTGGCTTTTACGGCGTCGAAGAAGAGATCCATCATCATCGACTTGCCGCGTCCGACGCCGCCCCAGAGATAGACGCCCTTGGGTGGCGCAGGTTTTCCGCCGAGGCCGAAGAAGCCGCTGCTGGCCGGCTTCGCGAGTTCGTCGGCGAGCTGGTTCAGGCGCGAGATGGCGCGCGCCTGCACCGGGTCGGGGGCAAGCTCGCCTTTGGTGATGCGGTGCTGGTAGAGATCGGCGACAGGACTCATCGCCCGGCTCTTGCCGCGAACGGCGTCAAATTGAAAGTGCGGATCGCTGCAGCCTAGCTAGCTTTGCGCGTTTCGCCCGGGCCCGGCATCAGGGAATTGATGAAGTCACGGAAGGTTTCGGGCCGGCGCACGAAGTCGGCGAGGTTCAGATCTTCCTTGCCGACGGCGAACGGGGCGCAATCAACCCCGCCGCGTTGCAGCGTGTCGATCACTTCCTGGCGGCGGTCGGAGGCCGACACCACGGCGACGCGGAACGAACCCATGTTGGCAAGTCTTGTGACCGTGACGTCCTCATCGGCGCTGTCCGGCAGGAAGAGATCCGCGATCACGAGATCAAATCGTTCCAGCCTGAGCTTTCGTTCCGCCTCGAGCAGGGAGCCGGCGACGACCAGATCCATTCCGAAACGAGCGCGCGACGCTGCGGCGCCGGCTGCAACCAACAGCTCATTCGCCCGGGGATGGTCCTCCACCCAGAGAATCTTCATTGTTCTGACCCCTCAGAAGATCGGGCAATGCCGTATAAGAGTGAGCCGCCCAACCTGTCGCGTATACTAAATACGCAGAGGCGAACAAAAGCTTAACTGATCATATACAGTGGTTAACCTGAGCGCGTCCCCAATTTGGGTCAATCGCAGTCGCGTCGTCGCGCAAATTGATAGAGACTAGCTGGCGTACATTTGGTGTGACCCGAGAACCTGCCGTGCATATTCCAGGCGCCGATACAGTCGATCCGCGCATCGCCGCTTTCGTTCCGGAAGCGACGAACACGCAGCACATCGTGGACGTGCTGATCCAGGAACGCTGTCCGAGCTTTGTCGGTCACTGGAGCTGGCCGGTGGTGAGACCCCTGCTGTATCAGGCGTTGGGGTATCGCAAGGCGGTACGGTGGGCGAACGACATCGCGATCCTGCCAGATGGAACGTCCTGTTTCGAGTATCTCGACAAGGCGCTGGATCTCGACGTGCGGTCCACCGGCGTCGATCGCGTGCCGACAAGCGGCCGGGCGGTGGTGATCTCGAACCACCCGACCGGACTGGCGGACGGGCCTGCAACCTTGTCGGCATTGAATGAACGAAGAGCGGATATCGAGGTATTCGCCAACGCCGACGCCTGCCGGGTCAACGCCGCGTTCGCAGACATCATCATTCCGGTCGAATGGGTGAAGGAGAAGCGCTCGCCGCTGAAGACGCGCGAGACGCTGCGCCGCGCGGCGGCGGCGTTTGCCGAAGAGCGCCTGCTGCTGATCTTCCCGTCTGGTCGTCTGGCGGTGAAGGAGGGCGGCAAGCTGATCGAGCGCGACTGGTTCTCCACGGCAGTCTCGCTGGCGCGCAAGAACCGGGCGCCGGTGACGCCCTTGCATGTGAAGGCCCAGAACTCGCCGCTCTTCTACTTCTTCTCGAAGGTGTCGCGGGAGCTCAAGGACATCACGCTGTTCAATGAATTGCTGAACAAGCAGGGCGACGTGTTCGAGCTGACCTTCGGACCGCAGATCGCGCCGGAGGAACTGGCCGGCGACCCGCAGGACGTGACGAACCGGCTGAGAACCTACGTCACCGACATCCTGCCCAACGATCCTGACCGCAAGTTTGGAGAATAGGGGACCGCTGGACGCGGCCCCCGTCTCCGGCGTGCGCTAGGCGCGCGCGCGTTCTTCTGCCTTGCCGACGCCGTACCAGTCGAGATTTCTCGTCATGTACATCGTGCCGGCGATCGCGAGGAAGGATGCGATCGAGCCTGCGAGCAGGGCGTAGTCTTCGAGCCTGAGCAGGGTGTAGATCAGCGCATAGAGCACGGTGAAGACGCCAAGCGCCTTCAGGGCGGCGTTGAGCGATCCGAATACCGAGCCGGCATAAAGCGAGATCGCCAGCACCGTGCCGACCGCCGCCACGAGGAAGCCCGGCGTGAAGCCGATCACCTCTGAGACGGACAAGAGCAGCAGGTAGAAGACAAGCTGTGCAAGCCCGACGAGGATGTATTGCGCCGGGTGGGCGCGGCGCCCGGACGTGGTCTCGAACAGGAAGTAGGTGAGGAAGACGAGGCCGAGGAACATCGGCGCATATTTCAGCGCGCGCTGGATCGACTGATAGGGGTTGGCTTCATCCAGCAGGCGCACGGCGGGCGACAGGCCGAGGAGGTTGTCGACCATGATGTCTGCGCCAGCGCCTGCTGCGCCGCGTGCAAGGTAGGGAATGCGCCACGTGGCCGTGAAGCCGTCGTCGCTGACGGAGCGGTCATCCGGAAGGACGCCGCCTTCGAAACTGGGCGCAGCCCAGTCGCCTCTCATCGAGATTTCCGTGTCGCGCGCGAAGGCGGCGAAGCTGATGCGCTGTGCGCCGGTGACGGTGAAGTTGGCGGTCGCCTCCAGCGTGCCGTCGACCCGGTCCTGCACCCAGGGAACGCGCGCGCCGACGAGGCGCTGGTAGGTGATCGAGGAGCCGTGCACGGTCGGCACGGTGTCCACCGGTTCCGGTTCGAGCGCCTGGCCGTCGAGCGTCATCTCGACGACGCGGGCGCCGCGCGGATCGGTGACGGTCATGTAGAGCCGCGCTTCATCCCATTCGAGGCGGGCGTTGGCGGGCGCGGCGTCTGCGATGCGGGCGGGCTGGAAGGTCGCGGTGTAGGTCGCCTCGGCGGAATAGACCGGCACGTCATGCAGGCCACGCGTTAGGGTTTCGGTTGAAAGCTCTGCGACGGCGGTTCCGGTTTCGGCGTAGAGGACAACGGAGCCGCGCTGTGTCTGCACCTTGTCGTCGATCACGATGTCCCGCTCGTAGGGGATGGCGATGAAAGGTCCCATCATGGTCTGCTCGCCGCCGCGAAGCTGGGAGACCTCGAAGACGGCGTTCTGGGCGTCGTTCGAACGGTCGTAGATGAGCGCCCAGACGAAGCCGGCCGGTATCGCCATCAGGAGCGCGAGGCCGCAGACAAGGATGAGCTTGAGGCCAAAGGAGCGTTGCGGAAGGTAGCGTGTGAAGTCCTTTCCGGCGCCGTCGCCGCCGGGCGGAGTCGTGGTGTCGTCAGACATGGTGTCCCTCTATCGTCCCAAAATAGTCCCGAGATTTCAGATTGTTCACGATTGGCGGCGGATTTCGGGCAGGGGCGGGGCCCCGCAAAGATCAATCGCGGCGATGTGCGTTCGGTGTTTCCCTCCCGGACGACCATGTTAGACACGTCACCCGGATTTAAAGGGCTCGGCAGCGACACAGCGGGGATGGCCGAATGCAGCAGGTGCGCGACGCGTTGAAGTGGCTGGGGCCGCTGGGTCTGATCGTCATTCTGGGATTTGTCGCCGCCTATGTCGTCATGGGGCCGCCGCCGCCCAAGCAGGTGACGATTGCCGGCGGCGGCGCGGGCGGCGCCTATGCGCTGGCGGCCGAGGAGCTGGCGATGGCCCTGGCCGAGGAGGATGTCGAGCCGACTGTGCTGGCGACCGCCGGCTCGCTCGACAACATTTCGCGGCTCAAGGCCGATGAAGCCGACATCGCGATCGTTCAGACCGGCCTGCTCGAGGAGGCGGACAGCAACGCGCTCCGCTCGCTGGGCGCAGTGTTCTACGAGCCGCTATGGGTGTTCGTTCGCAGCGAAGCGGACATCGGCGACCTGCGCCAGCTCGCCGGGCTGCGGATCGCGGTCGGCGCGGAAGGATCGGGATCGCGCGGACTGGCGGATCTTCTGCTCGGCGAGGTGGGGCTGACTGCAGGGGGATACACGGCGGTATCGCTGGGCGGGGTCGAGGCGGCCGCAGCCCTGCGCGCCGGCGAGGTGGATGCGCTGCTGGCTGTTTCGGGTATCGGCGCGGGCTGGATTCGCGAGCTGGTCTCGGATCCCGCCGTTCAGCTGGTCTCGCTGGACCGCGCGCCGGCCTATTCGCGCCGCCACCCCTATCTCGACACGGTGACGCTGTATTCCGGCGTGATCGATCCTGCAGCGGGCCTGCCTGAAACCGATGTGCAGATGCTGGCGCCGGCCGCGGAGATCGTGGTGAGGGAGGACCTTCATCCGGCGATCCAGTCGCTGCTGATCGAATCGAGCTTTGCGATCTATTCGGAAGGTTCGGTGTTTGCGGCGCCCGGCGCCTTTCCCACGCCCGATCTTGCAGATGTCGAGCTGTCCGACGAGGCGCGCCGCTACTATAAGGACGGGCCCACCTTCCTGCGGCGCATCTTCCCGTTCGATGTTGCGAACTTTCTGGAGCGTGCCTGGGTGCTAGCGATCCCGCTGCTCACGCTGGCCTATCCGCTGGTGAAGGCGGCGCCGCCTGTCTACCGCTGGCGGATCCGGCGCAAGATCTATGTCTGGTATTCGGATCTGCGCGAACTGGAGGCCGAGGCCCGGGCGGCGAAGTCGGACGCCGAGCTGGAAAGCGTGCGTGAGAGACTTGGCGAGCTACAGGCCGAAACCGGGGAGGTGGACGTCCCGCTCTCGTACACCGACACGCTTTACCACCTTCGCTCGCATATTCGATTCGTGATGGATCTCGTCGATCAGCTCTAGACCGGCGCAGCGCCTGCGATTTCATGGTTAGCCGATGGTGAATGCTCCTCGCCTGCCGGGCGAGGCACGCGCCTTGCTCACGCTTCTGCCGAGAGAATTCTGGAATTGGAGCCTTGGGCATGGCCGAACGAAAACCAGCGGAAAGCATGGCTGCTGCGACGCCGAATGAACCCGGCCGTCACGAGGTGGCGCTTGCCGCGATCGATGCTTCGATCGGCAGGCTTGGCGACAACAATGACCCGGGATCGGCGCGCGAACTGGCGCGGGCGCTGATGAGCCGCGCGATCCTTGCAGCAAGGCTCGGACGCGGCGCTGAGGAGATGGCCTCGTGCGACGACCTGATCCGCCGCTTCACGATGTCGGGCGACGCCGATGTCGTCGCGCTGGTCGCGATGGCGCACAACCGGCGCGGCCGCGCACTGGTGGTGGCCGACCGGCTGAACGATGCGCTGACGGCGTTCGACCTTGCCTGGGCGATCTCGACCGGCTGGAAAGAGCCCGCGCTGGTGCGCCAGGCGGCGGCCGCCCTCTATGCGACGGGTACGCTGCGCAAGAAGCTTGGTCAGACGGGCGAAGCAATTTCGGCATGGAACGACATGGTCGTTCAGTATGCCGACTGCGACGATATCGAAGTCGCGCAGAAGATGGTGGCGGCTGATCAGGCGCGGGCGGGATTGCTGCGGGCCTCGGAGCGGGGGAACGAGGCGGCGCGGGTTTACGCCCACCTGATGGATCGCGTGGCGCGTCGCCCTGAACCGGCGTTCGTGAAGGCCTATGGCGATGCGGCGTTGATGCGGGCGGATTGCCTGATCGCATCTGAGTATCACAAGGGGGCGGTGGAATGCTGCGAGGACGCGATCGCATTCCTGACGACCGCCGGGGAGCAGGATGTAGCGGCCCCGCTGTGGGCGGAGCTGGTGCTCGTTCGCGCCCGGGCGCTGCGTGCGCTGGGACGCAGCGACGATGCCGCCGCCGGGCTGGCGGAGATCGACAGGCTGTTTCGCGACAGCCGCGATGCGGCGCTGAGCGAGAAGGTGGCGCAGGCGCTCGTTGAGCTTGCAGAACTCAAGGCGGCTGGGAGCGATTTCGAGAAGGCGGGCAAGATCTGCGACCTCATCGTGCGCCGGTACGCGGCGAGCGGCAATGAGGACCTGCAGCAGCTGGTTCAGCGCGCGCAGAGCCTCGCCGCGCGGGCTACGGCGGGCATCGGGCCGGTCGATGGGGCGCTCGGCGCGCTGAACGATCTCGCACTCGATCATGCGCCGTCGGATGACGAGGTCGCGCTGGAGCCTGCCTAGGCGGCTTAGAGCCAGCCCGCATTCTGGATCGATTTCCGGTAGGTCCGGCTGACCGGCGCTTCGGCGCCGGATTTCAGCTTGAGCACGAGTTTTCCGTTCACCCGTTCGGTTTCGGCCAGACCCTCGCGGGCGACCCACCATGAACGATGGGTTTGCAGGCCCTCGATGCCTTCAAGTTCGCGGATCGCATCGCCAAGGCGCATCAGGATCAGTTCTTCGCCGGCGCTGGTGTGGATGCGGAGATAGTGGTCCTCTGCCGAAACGGCGTAGATCCGCGCCGTCCTCAGCCTGACCGGCAGGCGTTCGGTGATGGCAGGCGGGCGCGCGTCCGGACCGCTGGCGTTCTGCGTGGCGTTGGTCTTCTCGAAGATGTCTAGCATCGCAAAGCCGAAGGTCAGCACCAGCGACACCACCAGCACATAGCCGAACGACACCGGCCATTCGGTCGGGTGCGTCACGAGGTCGAACACGAAGCGCTCGATCACCAGCAGGACGACCATCACCGGGACCGAGATCGCGGTCGCCGCGATGAGGACTTTCAGCGCCAGGTGGAGGTGCGAGAGGCGGTGTTCGAAGACGAACGGCATCACGACGCGGCCACTGAGGATCCCGGTGGCGATGGTCGCCGTCCAGTAAGCGAGCCGCTCTAGAAAGGGCAGTCGCGAGGATTCGTAAACCCCAAACCACGCGAAGATCAGGCCCAGAGTGAGGGCGAAGCCGGCGTCGCGGAGAAGGCTCCTGGAATTGGCGGTCATGGGCCCTGCATTTCGCGCTTCGTGAGTTGCAATTCGCGCTTCGCGAGTGGTTTAGGCCGACTTTTCACGAAGCAAAACAGCTGTTCCACGCAATCGGCGTGGCGAAGGGCGGGTTCGCGGCTGATCTTGGCGGTGCGTCCAGCGAACGAGCCGCGGAAAGGACGCAAATGATACGAGACAAGCACCACAGGAGACACATCATGAACCGCATGACCATGCTGACCGCATGCGCGCTGACGGCCGGACTGGCCGTCGCCATGGCCCCGCCCGTACACGCCGAAACCGCCAAGTTGACGCTGACGGTAACCGACATCGCCAACCACAAGGGCGCGCTGATGATCGCGGTGCACAACGAGGCCAATTATGATGGCCAGCCTGTGACCGCGACGATGACCCAGGTCTCAGGCGACACCGCCACCGCGACCTTCGATGGTCTCGCGCCCGGCAAGTACGCCATCAAGATGTTCCATGACGTCGACGGCGATGGCGAGATGGACACCAATCCGTTCGGCATTCCCACCGAGCCCTACGGGTTCTCGAACAACGCCGCCGGACAGTTCGGACCCGCGAAATGGGCCGACGCCGCCTTCGATGTGGGCGCCGGGGGCGCCTCGCACACCATCAGCCTGAAATAGCTCGCAGCGAAGGGAGGACGTGACATGAGACATATGCCGGATCTTTCCGGGCGTGACCTTTCACGCCGGCTGTTCCTGGGCGGACTGGCGGGGGCGTCGACGCTGGCGCTGGGGGCATGCCAGACGGGCGGCGCGATCGGCGCGGCAAGAGGCGACTGGCGGGACGGCTTCGCCAACGCGCCGGCAGGCGGCTTTACGCCCGCCCGCATGCGGCTGGTTGAGGGCAGGGCCCCGGCGGGGCTGGAAGGCGCCCTCTATCGCAACGGCCCGGCGCAGCTGCACCATGGCGACGTGGATGCGAGCCACTGGTTCGACGGCGACGGCATGATGCATCGCATCGCCTTCTCTGGCGGCGAGGTCGAGCATCGCGCCCAGTTCGCGCAGACCAATAAGCGCAGGCAGGAGATGGCTGCGGGCAAGTTCCTCGCACCCGGCTTCGGCACCGAGGCGGATCCGGACTTCGCCGTGCAGAACCCTGACGACACCAACGCCGCCAACACGTCGGTGATCATGATCAATGGGCGGTTGATGGCGCTGTGGGAGGCCGGATCGCCCTACGAGATGGATCCCGTGACACTGGAAACGATCGGCCCGGTGACGTGGCGCGACGACATGAAGGGCATGCCGTTCTTGGCCCATCCCAAGGTCGAACCGAATGGCCGGGTATGGAATCTCGCCGTGAACGGGCCACGCGTGGGCGTCTATCGCATCTCGAAGGATGCGGTGCTTGAAGACTTCACGCTGCTGGATGTTGGCGATGCGGCCTACATCCACGATTGGACGATGACCGAGCGCCACTTGATCATCCTGGTGCAGCCGTGGATCCAGACGCGCAGTCTTCCGCCGTTCATCGACAGCTTCGACTGGCGGCCGCAGAACGGCATGAAGATGCTGATCGTCGACAAGGACGACATGTCGAAGCGGCGCTGGGCGCAGGCGCCGGCGCGGGCCTTCTACCATACCGGCTCGGGCTGGGAGGATGCCGACGGCACGATCCGGTTCGACGCGGTCTTCTATGAAGAGCCCGTGCTGGGAGCAAATGGCGGCGCGGGGATGATCAGCGGCGTCTATGAGGGCAACGAGATCCCGCCGGGCGAATTGTCGATGGTCGAGATCCCCACCTCCGGCGACGCCCGCATCACCGGAACCGCACAGAAGGGCGAGTTCCCGCAGGTCGACCCACGGCTGCGCGGCAAACGCCGCCGCCTGACCGTGATGCCGACGGGCGCGGCGCCCGGAAGGCCGGGCGAGACCGGCGTGCTGCTGCGTGACTGGGAGAGCGGACGCAACGACGCCCACATCTTCGGTCCGAGCCACATGGTCGAGGAAGTGCTGTTCGTTCCCAAGCCCGGCGGATCAGGCGAGCGCGACAGCTGGCTGGTCGGCACGGCGCTGAACATTGCGGCCGGCGCCAACGAAGTCTTCGTCTTCGACGCAGCCGACGTGTCAGGCGGGCCGGTCGCTGTCTGGCGCGCCGAATACACCTGGCCGCTGGGTTTCCACGGCACGTGGACGGCCTGACAGAGGACCCAGATTGGCCAACATGACGAAGAAATAAGCTCCCGAAGCGCCGCCGCCCGGAAAAAGGCGACAAGACCTGTGGTGACGAACGGCGGCGAAACATTAGGACGGCAGGAAACTGCCGTCCTTTTCCTATTGCCGGGGACCGATGACCGCCTATCGCAACGTCGCTTCCTTGATCCTCACATCCATGCTCCTTCAGGCCGCAGCCGGCCTGTTGAGCGTCATGACGCCCCTGTCGCTGAGCGCCATGGGGGCGGACGCCTTTGGGGTGGGCCTCGTCGCGGCGGTGTTTTCCGCCGGTTTCATGCTGGGCGCATGGGCTTCGCCCGACCTCGTGCGCACGATCGGGCACATCCGCGCCTACTCGGCGGCGGCGGCGATCTATGTGGCGGGCATCCTCGCCATGCCGCTGTTTCTCGATCCGCACTATTGGGGCGTGTTGCGTTTTGCGCAGGGCGCAGCCTCCGCCGTGATGTTCACGGCCGCCGAGAGCTGGATCGCCGATTCAACGCCCAAGGCGCAGCGCGGCGCGGTGATGGGCATGTACCAGGTGCTCATCAAGCTCGCGATGTCGCTGGGACCGCTGCTGGTGATGGACATGGCGCCGGATCAGGCCGAGCCGTACATCGTTGCCGGCATCCTGATGGCGCTGGCGATCGTGCCGCTGTGCGCAACGAGACGCGCCCAGCCGGTCCTGCCGTCGAAAGGCTCGCTGACGTGGAAATCGGTTTCGATCGTCGCGCCCTCCGCGATGATCGGGGCGATGGTGGCCGGCTTTGCCAATGGCGGGGTGATGGCGCAGCTGCCGCTGTTCGCCGCCGAACTGCGCCCGGATGACGCCCAGTCGGCGGCGGCGACGCTTGCGATTGCGGCGTGGATGGGCGGTGTCGTGACGCAATGGCCGGCGGGGCTGATCTCCGACCGCATGGACCGGCGGCTGGTCGTGGCGGGGCTCGCGCTGCTGGCTGGCGTGGCGGCGATCATCCTGTTCGTGACCGGCGGGCGGCTCGGATGGGCGGCGACGGTGTCGCTGGCGGCGCTGTGGGGCGGGGGATCGATGTCGTTCTACGCCGTCTCGGCGGCGCACGCGACGGATCGCGTCGAACTCGACCAGATCGCGGAAGTCATGTCGGCCATGATGTTCGGCTGGGCGGTGGCTTCGGTGCTAGGCCCGGTCGCATCCGGCATCGTGGCCAGTTCGCCGCTGGGTCAGCCTGGCGTCTTCCTGCTCGCCGCCGTGACCTATGCCGGACTTGTCGCTGCGAACATCGGCCGCCTCGCCATGCGCCGGCGCCCGACGGAGGACCAGCGCACGCCCTTTGCCCCGGTCCTTGCAACATCGGTCGTTCACGGCGAGGTCGAGCAGCAGATCGCAGAAGAAAAACAGCGTCAGACGGACAGCGCGGAGAATATTCAACCCTGAGCAGCGACCGGGCGGGGGCGTTCGCGCGCGACCAAGCGCGGCGTTGCCTTGAGGATCACGCTGGGTTATCGCCAGCCCGCTTGGGGCTTTTCAGCCGATTCCCGACACGCATCTCGTTGAAGGCGATCTTTTCATGAACATCCACGAACACCAGGCCAAGGCCGTGCTGAAGGAATTTGGCGCGCCGGTCGCCGAAGGCGTTGCAGTCTTTTCCGTCGATGAGGCCCCTGCGGCGATCGACAGCCTGCCGGGCCCGCTGTGGGTGGTGAAATCGCAGATCCATGCCGGCGGACGCGGCAAGGGCAAGTTCAAGGAGAAGGAAGCCGGCGAGAAGGGCGGCGTGCGGCTCGGCTTCTCGAAGGAAGAGGCCCTCGACCACGTCAAGGCGATGCTCGGCAAGACGCTGGTGACGGCGCAAACCGGCGCGGACGGCAAGCAGGTCAACCGCCTGTACATCGAAGCCGGCGCGGACATCTCGCGCGAACTCTACCTCTCACTGCTGGTTGATCGCGCGACATCTAAGATCGCGTTCGTTGCGTCGACCGAAGGCGGCATGGACATCGAGGAAGTCGCCCACGCGACGCCTGAGAAGATCGTGACGGTGCAGATCGAACCGTCGACGGGCGTGACCGAGGCGGACGCTGGCAAGCTGTGTGACGCGCTGAAACTGGACGGCGCCGCGCGCGACGACGGCATGAAGCTGTTCCCGATCCTCTACAAGGCCTTCGTCGAGAAGGACATGTCGATGCTGGAGATCAACCCGCTGATCGTCATGGAGGACGGTCACCTGCGGGTGCTGGACGCCAAGGTATCGTTCGACGGCAACGCGCTGTTCCGCCACCCGGACATCCAGGCGCTGCGCGACAAGACCGAGGAAGACGAGAAAGAGATCGAAGCGGCCGAGTGGGACCTCGCCTACATCGCGCTGGACGGCACGATCGGCTGCATGGTCAACGGCGCCGGTCTCGCCATGGCGACGATGGACATCATCAAGCTGTACGGCGAGGAGCCGGCCAACTTCTGCGACGTCGGCGGCGGCGCCAACGCCGAGAAGGTTGCGGCGGCGTTCAAGATCATCATGAAGGATCCCAACGTGAAGGGGATCCTGGTCAACATCTTCGGCGGCATCATGAAGTGTGACGTCATCGCCGAAGGCGTTTTGCAGGCCGTGAAGGAAACCAACCTCGCCGTGCCGCTGGTCGTGCGGCTGGAAGGCACCAACGTCGAGGCGGGCAAGAAAATCATCGCGAATTCCGGCCTGAACGTCATCCCGGCCGACGACCTCGATGACGCCGCACAGAAAATCGTGAACGCAGTGAAGGGCGCCTGAGCGACATGTCCATTCTGATCGACAAGAACACCAAGGTCATCGTTCAGGGCCTGACCGGCAATACCGGCTCGTTCCACACCAGCCAGGCGCTGGAGTATTTCGGCACCCAGATGGTGGCGGGCACGCACCCCAAGAAAGCTGGCCAGAAATGGACGGCGGCCAACGGCGCCGAGCTGCCGATCTACGCCAATGCGGGCGAGGCGAAGGAAGCGACCGGCGCGGACGCGTCCGTGATCTACGTGCCGCCGGCAGGGGCGGGCGCGGCCATCATCGAGGCGATCGAAGCGGAAATCCCGCTGATCGTCTGCATCACCGAGGGCGTGCCGGTTCTCGACATGGTCAAGGTGAAGGACCGCCTGCTGAAGTCGAAGTCGCGCCTGATCGGGCCGAACTGCCCGGGCCTGTTGACGCCGGAACAGTGCAAGATCGGCATCATGCCGGGTTCGATCTTCAAGAAGGGCTCGGTCGGCGTTCTCTCGCGCTCGGGCACGCTGACCTATGAGGCGGTGTTCCAGACCACGAACGAAGGCCTTGGCCAGACGACGGCGGTCGGCATCGGCGGCGACCCGGTGAAGGGCACCGAGTTCATCGACGTGTTGGAGATGTTCCTCGCCGACGACGAGACCAAGTCGATCATCATGATCGGCGAGATCGGCGGTTCGGCCGAGGAAGACGCCGCGCAATTCCTGAAGGACGAGGCCAAGAAGGGCCGCAAGAAGCCGATGGTCGGCTTCATCGCGGGCCGGACGGCGCCAAAGGGTCGCACCATGGGCCATGCGGGCGCCATCGTCTCCGGCGGCAAGGGCGGCGCGGAAGACAAGATTGAGGCGATGGAATCCGCGGGAATCCGCGTGTCTCCAAGCCCTGCGCGTCTTGGCGTGACGATGACGGAAGTCCTGAAGGGCTAGTCCGAAAAAGCGCGGTTGCCGATCTCTTAACGAACCCCGGCACATTGGCCGGGCAGTCGTGCGGAAATGTGCGAAATGGCCTCGCGGGACGGTTGAGTCCCGTAACGAAAAGGGTCATGTCTCGACCGAGCCCTGAGGGTCAGGGCCCGCCCGACTCGCGTATAGTCAGGCGCCAGGAAGGGCGGTTGAAATGACCATCGAGGCCAAGAGCCAGGAATCCAGGTCCCAGCAGAACGAGGACCTGTTAGGAACAGCATTTCTCTACGGTGCCAACGCGGCCTATATTGCTGAATTACATGCACAATTCGTAGAAAATCCGTCCTCGCTGCCCGACAGCTGGCAGGCGTTCTTCCGTGGCGTAAACGATGCCGAAGATGCTGTGCGCAAGGTGGCGCGCGGGCCGGAATGGAAGAAGCCCGGCTGGCCGCGGCCGGTCAATGGCGAGCTAGTCTCTGCGCTGGACGGCAATTGGGGCGCGGTCGAAGGCGCGCTGCGCGAGAAGATCGGCGCACGGGCCGCCGCGACGACGACGCCCGGCGCGACGCTGTCCGACGCCGACGTCCACCAGCAGGTTCAGGATTCCATCCGCGCGCTGATGATGATCCGCGCCTACCGCATCCGCGGCCATCTGGCCGCGCAGCTCGACCCGCTGGGCATGGATTCGGGCAAGCAAACGCCCGAACTCGACCCTGCGAGCTATGGCTTCGGTCCGGATGATCTCGACCGGCGCATCTTCATCGACCACGTGCTGGGGCTGGAATACGCAACGCCGCGGCAGATGGTCGAACTGCTGCAGCGGACCTATTGCGGCACCTTCGCCGTCGAGTTCATGCACATCTCCGATCCCGACGAGAAGAGCTGGATCCAGGAGCGCATCGAGGGCGAGCACAAGGAAATCACCTTCACCGAAGAGGGCAAGAAGGCGATCCTCGCCAAGCTGGTCGAGGCGGAGACCTTCGAACGCTTCCTGCACAAGCGCTATCCGGGCACCAAGCGCTTTGGTCTGGACGGCGGCGAGGCGATGGTTCCGGCGCTGGAGCAGATCATCAAGCGCGGCGGCGCGCTGGGCGTCGAGGATATCGTCATCGGCATGCCGCACCGCGGGCGCCTCAACGTGCTCGGCGCGGTGATGGGCAAGCCCTACCACAAGATCTTCAACGAGTTTCAGGGCGGCAACACGCAGGGCGCCGACGATTACGGCTCGGGCGACGTGAAGTATCACCTCGGCGCCTCCTCGGACCGCACGTTCGACAACCACCGTGTGCACCTGTCGCTCACCGGCAACCCGTCTCACCTCGAGGCGGTGAACCCCGTCGTGCTGGGCAAGGCGCGCGCGAAACAGGCCGACAAAGTCGGCGAGGACCGTGTGACCCAGCGCGGCATGGTGATGCCGCTGCTGCTGCACGGCGATGCGGCGTTCGCCGGCCAGGGCGTGGTCTCGGAATGTCTCGCGCTGTCAGGCCTGACCGGCTACCGGACCGGCGGGACGATCCACTTCATCGTCAACAATCAGATCGGCTTCACGACGGCGCCGCACTTTTCGCGGTCATCGCCCTATCCGTCAGATGTCGCGCTGCAGGTGCAGGCGCCGATCTTCCACGTCAACGGCGACGATCCCGAAGCCGTGGTGCACGCCGCCAAGGTTGCGACCGAATACCGGCAGATGTTCGGCAAGGACGTCGTCATCGACATGTTCTGCTATCGCCGGTTCGGCCACAACGAAGGCGACGATCCGACGATGACGCAGCCGATCATGTATGCGCGCATCAAGGACCACCCTTCGGTGCGCGAGCTCTACACCAAACGGCTGGTCGACGAGGGTCTCGTCTCTCAGGAAGAGATCGACCAGACGATCGGCGAAGTCGAAGCCTTCCTCGATCGCGAGTTCGAGAAGGGCAGGGGCTACAAGGCTGAAAAGGCCGACTGGCTGGACGGCAAGTGGGCCGGCCTCGGGCTGCCGAAGGACGATGACAACCGCGGCCAGACCGGAGTTGCGCTCGACCACCTGCGTTCGATCGGCGAGCGCATCACGGAAATCCCGGAGAGCGTGAACGCGCACCGCACGGTGGCGCGCACGATCGCCAACCGCCGCAAGATGATCGAGTCCGGCGACGGCATCGACTGGGGCATGGCCGAGCACCTCGCGTTCGGAACGCTGGTGGACGAGGGCTTCCCGGTCCGCCTGTCGGGCCAGGATTCAGCGCGCGGCACATTCACCCAGCGCCACAGCCACATCGTCGATCAGGAAACCGAGGAGCGCTATACGCCGCTCAACCACATCTCCCAGAACCAGGCGCATTACGAAGTCATCGACTCGCTGCTCTCGGAAGAGGCTGTGCTTGGCTATGAGTACGGCTATTCGCTGGCGGCGCCGAACACGCTGACCCTCTGGGAGGCCCAGTTCGGCGACTTCGCGAACGGCGCCCAGGTCGTCTTCGACCAGTTCATCTCCTCCGGCGAACGCAAATGGCTGCGCATGTCGGGCCTCGTTTGCCTTCTGCCGCACGGCTATGAGGGGCAGGGGCCGGAGCACTCCTCGGCGCGCCTTGAGCGTTTCCTGCAGATGTGCGCCCAGGACAACATGCAGGTCGCCAACTGCACGACGCCGGCCAACTACTTCCACATCCTGCGCCGGCAGATCCATCGCGACTTCCGCAAGCCGCTGATCATCATGACTCCGAAGTCGCTGCTGCGTCACAAGCGGGCGGTCTCGGCGCTGTCGGAGATGGATGCGGGAACGACCTTCCACCGCGTGCTGTGGGACGACGCCGAGTGCGAAGGCCGTGGCGGCGACGTCAAGCTGAAGCCGGACGGCGAGATCCGTCGCGTCATCATGTGTTCGGGCAAGGTCTATTACGACCTGTTCGAGGAGCGCGAGAAGCGCGGCGCGGACGATATCTACCTGTTGCGGCTTGAGCAGCTTCACCCCTTCCCGGTGGCGTCGCTGATGAAGGAGCTGTCGCGGTTCCCGCAGGCGGAAATGATCTGGTGCCAGGAAGAGCCCCGCAACATGGGCGCCTGGAACTATATCGAATTCCATATCGAAAAGACGCTGGAGCGTCTGGAAGTCGAGCAGACGCGGCCCCGCTATATCGGGCGTCCCGCTTCGGCGTCGACGGCGGCGGGCACGATGGCGCTGCACCAGAAAGAGCTGGCTTCCTTCCTCGAAGCGGCGTTTGAACTCTAGCGGTATTTGAACATCGGCGCTGAGCGAGGACGCCGCGCGCCTTAAGGCAGAACATGGTCGACATCACAGTTCCGGCGCTGGGCGAAAGCGTTTCAGAAGCCACCGTCGGAAGTTGGAAAAAGGCCCCGGGCGACCGGGTCGAGCGCGACGAGGTCATCGTCGAGCTTGAAACCGACAAGGTTTCGGTGGAAGTGTCCGCCCTTGAAAGCGGCGTACTTTCCGACATTCTTGTCGGCGAAGGTGAAACGGTCGAAGTGGGCGCGGTTCTGGGCCGGATTGGCTCCGGAGCGCCGGCTTCAGCCGGGCAGGACAGAACGTCTGCACCGTCACAGTGGTCTCAGACGCAAACGAAAGAGGAGCGATCGCCGGCGGCGTCGCAGCCAACAGGATCGGATAGCACAATGGATATCAAGGTTCCGGCGATGGGCGAGAGCGTGACCGAGGGCACGCTGGCCACCTGGCTGGTCAAACCCGGCCAGTTCGTTTCGCAGGACGATCCGGTCGCCGAGATCGAGACGGACAAGGTCGCCATCGAGGTGCCGGCGCCGTCGTCCGGCACGATCTCCGAACTGGTGGTTCAGGAAGGCGAGACGGTCGAGATCGGAACCATCATCGCGCGTCTCGGCGAAGGCGGATCGGCCGCGAAGGCTGCGCCTGCCGCACCGGCTGCGAGCCCGCCGCCCCCGCCGCAACCCGCGCCGTCAAGCAATGGCGGTCAGGCCAGCGCCGCGGTTTCACCGGCGGTGCGCCGGGTGACGACCGAGGCCGGCGTCAGCCCGTCGGACATTTCCGGCTCCGGCCGTGACGGTCGCGTGACGAAGGGCGATGCGCTGAAATACGTGAACGAGGGCGGCGCCTCCGCGCCAGCTCCGGCGCGCGCCGAAGCGCCGCCGGCCCGCGAGCCGCGCAACCTTGGCCCGCGTGAAGAGCGCGTGCGCATGACCCGCCTGCGCCAGACGATCGCCCGGCGCCTGAAGGAAGCCCAGGACACGGCGGCGATGCTGACGACGTTCAACGACGTCGACATGTCGGCCGTCATGAAGATGCGCAAGGACTACAAGGACGTCTTCGAGAAGAAGCACGGCGTGCGTCTGGGCTTCATGAGCTTCTTCGTGAAGTCGTGCGTTGCGGCGCTGAAGGAGATTCCGAACGTCAACGCCGAGATCGACGGCACCGACATCATCTACAAGAACTACTACAACGGGGTCGCGGTCGGCACGGACAAGGGCCTCGTTGTGCCGGTGGTCCGCGACGCCGACACGATGACGCTTGCCGAGATAGAGGCCGACATCGCGCGGCTCGGCGAGATGGCGCGCGACGGCAAGCTGTCGATGGAAGACCTACAGGGCGGCACGTTCACGATCTCGAACGGCGGCGTCTATGGCTCCCTGATGTCGACGCCGATCCTCAACCCGCCGCAATCGGGCGTGCTGGGCATGCACCGGATCGAGCAGCGGCCGGTGGTGATCGACGGCAAGGTGGAGGTGCGTCCGATGATGTACCTGGCGCTGTCGTATGATCACCGCATCGTCGACGGCAAGGAAGCGGTGACCTTCCTCGTCCGCGTGAAGGAAGCGCTGGAAGATCCCGAGCGGATGCTGCTGGACGTCTAGTCTCGGCTTGCACGCCTGTTCGTGTGTGCCACGAGCACATGGCATGATTTTCGCTTGTATGGGGAAATCCGGGGTCGTGGGACGGTTTTCGTGCCGCTCCTGGACGTCCGGAGACGGTTGGCGGGTCCTTTAGCGGGCCTGTCGTCCCGAAACGGTACAGGCAGGGCGAGCATGATGAGGCAGCAACGCCTCAGGATTGTCAGGCGGGCCAGCGTCCGCGCGGGGCGTGTCAGATGAGACGCCTCCTTGCACTCGTGCTTGTCCTGTCCTCGAGCTGGTTGCTTTATCACGCGCTCGGTCCGCTTTCCGGTCTTGATCCGGTAGCGATGCCGCGGGCCATCATGAACGCCTCCAACAATCCCGATTTCATGATGCCGTTCCTAGGGGCGGTGCTTGGACTGCTTGGCGGCCTGACCGCTTTTCTGGGCGGGGCGGGCGGGGCCACGATTGCGCTGGTCGGCGGACTGATCGCCGCGGGTTTTTCCCTCACGGCGGGTCAGACCATCTCGCTGACGCACCACCGCTTCTGGGAGAGCGATGCGCTCGTCGGGATCGGAATGGTCGCAATCGCGCTGCTTGCCGCGATGGTTCCGCAGTCCGACAGCTAGCGGCGGCGGAAGCCCTATAAACAGCAGAAATTCTCAACTCGCGCGCTGGTTGACGTGAGGGTGCGCCTGTATAGGTTCGCGCCGATCCGACTACCCGCCAACACATTCTGCCTGAAAGACATTTTCGATGAGCGACACGTTTGACGTCGTGATTATCGGCGCCGGTCCCGGAGGCTACAATTGCGCCATCCGCTGCGGCCAGCTGGGCCTGAAGACGGCGATCATCGAGAAACGCAAGACGCTCGGCGGCACCTGCCTCAACGTCGGCTGCATTCCGTCAAAGGCCATGCTCCACGCCTCGGAAATCTACGCCGCCGCGCGGACCGAGTTTGCGGATCTGGGCGTCGAGATGAGCGGCGTGAAGCTGAACCTGAAGCAGATGATGAAGCAGAAGGCCGACGCGGTCGACGGCCTGACGCAGGGCGTCGCTTTCCTGATGAAGAAGAACAAGGTCACGGTTTTCTCGGGCACGGGCCGCATTGATGGGCCGGGGCGCGTGGTCGTGAAGGGCGCCGACGGCGAGCAGGTCCTCAACGCCAAGAACATCGTGATCGCGACCGGTTCGGAGCCGGCGAGCCTGCCCGGCATCGAGATCGACGAGAAGCGGATCGTGTCGTCGACCGGCGCGCTGTCGCTGGAAGGCGTGCCGCGGCGGCTGATGGTGATTGGCGCGGGCGTCATCGGCCTTGAGCTGGGCTCGGTCTGGGGCCGGCTGGGTTCGGAAGTGACGGTGGTGGAATACCTTCCGCGCATCCTGCCCGGTGCCGACATGGAAATCGCGCGCCAGTCGCAGCGCATCTTCACCAAGCAGGGCATGACCTTCAAGCTGTCGACCAAGGTGACCGGCATCAAGAAGGGCTCGTCCGGCCTGACGGTGAGCATGAAGCCATCGGATGGCGGCGCCGCCGAAGAGGTCGAAACCGACATCGTGCTCGTCGCGATCGGACGCCGCCCCTACACCGAAGGACTGGGCCTTGAGAGCGTCGGCATCACGCCGGACAAGCGCGGCGTGATCCCCAACGATCACATGCGCACGTCAGCAGATGGCGTCTGGGTGATCGGCGACGTGACCTCGGGTCCGATGCTGGCCCACAAGGCCGAAGACGAGGGCGCAGCCTGCGCCGAGCTGATCGCCGGCAAGGCCGGACACGTCGATCTTGGGAAGATCCCGGGCGTCGTTTACACCAGCCCTGAAATCGCCTGGGTCGGCAAGACCGAGGAAGAGCTGAAGGAAGAAGGCCGCGCCTACAAGGTCGGCAAGTTCCCGTTCTCGGCGAACTCACGCGCACGGACGAACCACCAGACCGATGGTCTGGTGAAGATCATTGCCGACGCGGAAACTGATGAAATTCTGGGCGCTCACATGGTCGGCGTCGGTGTCGGCGAGATGATCGCCGAGATCTGCGTCGCCATGGAATTTGGCGCATCTTCGGAAGATATCGCTCGCACCAGCCACGCTCACCCGACGATGACCGAAGCCGTCCGCCAGGCGGCGATGGGAGTTGAAGGCTGGACGATGCAGATGTAGTTCGGCATGTTCTGTGCTTTTCGAGCGGCCGAGGGGGCAAGCTTGAGTGGAGTGCCAGCTTGAACGCCGTTTCCAGCCTGACCAGTGATATTGCGATGGCCCGCGAGGCCGTCGCCAAGCGCCTGTCAGGTATCGATCCGCACGATCTGGCGGCCCAGCGCATCGCCTATGACGCGTTTTCCGAGACCGACCCGATGCCGGAGATGGCGGGGCAGGCCGAGCTCACCATGGGCGGCGTGCAATGCCTTGGCCTGATGCCGAAGGGCTCCAGCGGCGATCACATCGTGTTGTGGCTGCATGGCGGCGGCTACGTCATGGGCTCCTCGCGCAGTCACAAGGGACTGGCCAGCCAGATCGCGCACAAGGCCGGCATGTCTACGGTCATTCCGGACTATCGCCTCGCGCCCGAGAACAAGTTTCCCGCGCCGGTCGAGGATGCGGTCGCGGTCTATCAGGCCGTGATGGCCGAGGGCGTGAAGCCGGAGAACATCATCCTTGCCGGGGATTCAGCTGGCGGCGGACTGGCCGTGATGACGGCGCTGAAACTGCGCGAGATGAAGGTCGGCCAGCCGGCGGGGCTGCTGCTGCTGTCGCCGTGGGTGGACCTTTCGACATCCGGCTGGAGCATCGAGGCCAAGGCCAAGCGCGATCCCTTCCTGACGCGCGGCGCGCTGCAGATGCGCACGCAGCAATACCTCGGCGACTGTTCCATGCATGATCCCGCTGTCGACGTCTTGAAGGCGGACCTGCGCGGCCTGCCGCCGGCTTTCATTCAAGTTGGCGAGGCGGAAATCCTGCTCTCGGATTCAACCGCGCTTGCCGAGAAGCTCGGAGCGGCTGGCGTGCCGGTGTCGCTCGAGATCTGGCCGGAAATGTTCCATATCTTCCAGGCCCGCTACAAGATGCTCGACCACGCCGCCCAGGCGGTGGATCGCCTTGGCGCATGGGCGCGCGCGCACGCGGTTACTTCGGTTTCGAATCCTGTGTAATCGGCGTCGCCGGCCCGATTTCGGGAACCCGCTGCGGCGCCGGTCGCGACAATAGCCAGACCCCGCTGAGCGTCAGGGCCATCGCCGCCATGTGCGGCCAGCCGAACGGCTCATTCAGTACGGCGACGGCGGCCCAGGCGGCGACCACGGGTCCGACGCCGCCGATCGCGCTCATCGGGCCGGGACCGATACGGCGGATGGCTTCGGCGATCATGAAGCTTGGGATCACGGTGCAGACCGTGGCCAGGATGAAGCTGAGCCACAGCCCGTTGACCGTGACAGGCGGCGGGGCGTGCAGCGCCATCTCGATGCCGCTTTGCGTGAGGAAGGCGATCGAGGCGGCGGACATGGCGAATGAAGTGAAGAGCGCCGTGCCCATGCGGCGGATTACCGAGCGGGAGGCGGTAACATAGATCGCGTAGGTAAAGGCGCCGATGAAGATGACGACGCCGCCGACCAGCGCCATCTGGCCCTGCGCCCCGACCTCCGACCCGAACAGGATGGCCACGCCGATATAGGCCAGCGCAAGCGCGATGACGTGGTTTCGCGTCACCCGCTCCTTGAGGAAGATGAAGGCGAGGACCGCGACCATGGTCGGGTAGATGTAGAGGATCAGCCGTTCGAGCTGGGCCGAGACGTATTGCAGGCCCCAGAAGTTCAGGATCGAGGACAGGTAATAGCTCAACAGGCCAAGGCCTGCCGCGGCTGCGTAGAGCTTCCATCCCGGGCGCTTGTCGGAGCGCCGGAAGGCGAAGAAGCCGATCACGAGGAAGAACGGCAGCGAGAACGCCATCCGCCACGTCAGGAGCTGTGAGACGCCCATGCCTTCGGCGTAGGCGAGCTTGATGACGACGCCCTTCAGCGAGAACAGGCCGGCGCCAAGCGCGGCGAGCAGGGCGCCGATCATCTGGTTGCGGGCTGCGTCGGTTTCGACGGCTTCGGTGGTCATCGCATTCTGCTCCGCCTCGACATTTCGGAGAGGTGAAAGCGCCGGTTGTCGAGACGAACGCCGGAGCCTTGTGGCTGCCGGCTGGTGCGCCGCCTTAAGCGAACGCCGCCGGCTGCCGCCCGATAAGGGCGAGCCAGAGGTCGATGCGCTTGAGAAGCATTGCCGTCATGAGGCGGCTTATAGGCCTGAGTCTGGCGCTTGGCAAAGCAGAGCTTTGCGCCGGCTCAATCTTCCGTCGTGACCGTGAAGTCGCGAACCATGCCGCCGCTCTCCCGGCCCCATTTCGAGGCGCGCGTGCGCTGCTGGTGATGGTTGAAGGCGGCCTGATCGGCGAACAATTCATCGAGCCGCCACAGGCCGGGCGTCTGGTCGTCTTCAGTGAGCTCGAACCGGAGGCAGCCCGGCTCGGCGCGCGAGAGGGCGATGTGTTCGGGGATAAGCTGTCGGGCGCGCTCTATGGCGTGCCCGGTGGCGGTGAGCGTACCCAGGATGCGGACAGGCATTCTCAGCGCTCCCGTTTGCTGCGGCTAGCCGAGCGGCGGAGGGGAGACCGGTCGCGCCAGCAGCTCGGCGAACTTGAGGCAGGTCATGTCGCCAAGGTGCGGACCGATGGCCTGCAGGCTGATCGGCATGCTGTTGCGATCGACGCCGACGGGAAAGGCGCAGGCGGGTAGGTTTCCAAACGTCGCGGTCGAGATCCAGCCCATCTGGTCGCCATAGGGCGTGGGGCCGCCGTCGATGTCGATCGCGCGCTTCTTCCAGTCTGGCTCGGTGGTGTGCGGGAAGGCGCCGGTTCCGAACGTGGGCATCAGCACGATGTCGAACTGTTCGAAGATCGCCGCCATCTGGCGGCGGAACAGGTGCTGGGCGTCTTCAAGGTCCATGTATTCGTGGGCGGGAATGGACCGGCTGGCGGAGCCGGCGCGCCGGTTGATGATTGTCTGCAGCATCTTCTGGTAGCGCCGGTGCATCTGTTCGAGGTCCGGCACGAGGTCCGATGCGCGGGCGACCGTGGCGCCATCGCCCTCGAGTTGCTGCGCGATGTCCTCAAGTGCGCTGCGGACCGAGCTGTCGGCCTTGGCGCGCGGGTGATCGGCGATGACGAGCACGCGGAAGTCGCCGGGTCGCTTTTGGGCGGGTTCGTCGAAGCTCAGCGGTCCGCCGGGCGTCATCGCGTCCCGGCCGGCGATGACCTTCATGGCCAGCGCGAGGTCTGGCGCCGTGCGGCCGATGGGGCCAGCGACCGACAGCGGCGATGCGCGCATGAAGCGGTCGGCATGCGGCGGCATGTGGCCGGCGAGCGATAAGATGCCGTAGGTCGTCTTGAGGCCGAAGACGCCGCAGAACGCCGCCGGTATGCGGACCGATCCGCCAATATCGGTGCCGACTTCCAGTGCGGAGAAACCCGAAGCGATGGCGGCCGCGGAACCGCCGGAAGAGCCGCCCGGCGAACGCGTCAGATCGTGCGGATTGTTGGTGCGGCCATAGTTCGGGTTGTTCGACTGCCAGTCCGCCAGAGCGGGCGGAACGTTTGTCTTGCCGAGGATGACGGCGCCTGCAGCCTTAAGGCGCTTCACGATGACAGCGTCTTCCGAGGCGATGTATGGCTCATCGAGTTTGTGACCCCAGGTTGTCGGGTAGCCGGCAAGGTCGAAGCTCTCCTTGACGGTCATCGGTACGCCGCAGAGCAGGCCGCCGTCGCCGCTGGCCAGCGCCTTGTCCGCCTTTGCAGCGTCGGCGCGGGCCCGGTCGAAATCGCGCACGATGACGGCGTTGATCGGGCCGTCCAGCGCTTCGATCCGGGCGATGGAGGCTTCGCAGAGCTCGCTGGCGCTGACGGCCTTGCTCCGTAGCGCTTCACGAAGCTCGGATGCCGACGATGTCTGGAGGTCTGGGATTTCTGTCATGGCCGCAGCTTAGACGCGGATTCGCGGTTGACCAGTATGCAGGATGAGGCTGCTGACACTTACGCGCGGGGGTGGGCTTCCTTGTGGACGGCCTTGAGGCGCGCCGCATCGACGCCGGTATAGATCTGGGTCGTCGACAGGGAGGCGTGGCCCAGCAATGCCTGTATCGAGCGCAGGTCGCCGCCGTTCGACAGGAGATGGGTGGCGAAGGAGTGACGCAGCGCGTGGGGCGTTGCGGTCTCGGGCAGGCCGAGTTCGTGGCGCACACGCTCCATCAGGCGCTGGACGATGCGCGGGTTAAGCGGCCCGCCGCGTGTGCCCCGGAAGATGGATTCCGACTTGTTGATCAGGAACGGACAGATGTCGGTGTAGGCGTCAAGCGCTTGGCGGACCGGTTTGATCAGGGGCGCGATCCGGACCTTGCCGCCCTTGCCGGTGATCCGCAGCTGTTCGGGGGCCGGGACGTCGGCGCCGGTGATCGACAGCGCTTCGGACAGGCGAAGCCCGGCCCCGTACATGACGGCGACGAGGGCGGCGTCGCGTGCGCAGACCCATTCCGGCGTATCCATCCCTGCAGCGCCGGTCTGGGCCGACTTGATGGCGGCCTGTGCGGACTGCTCGGGCAGGGGGCGCGGCAGGCGATGGGGGCGTCGCGGCGTTTCGAACATCAGGGCGCGCGCGTTAGGGGCGTCGAGCCTGCGGTCAAGAAACTTGAAGAAGGCGCGGATCGAGGATGCGGCGCGGGCCCGCGAGGTGGCGGCGAGGTTGTCCTGCGAGCGGCGGTGGGCGAGCCATGCGATGACGTCGTGGCGCGACAGGCGGGCCAGTTCGCCAACGGACGGTTCGCCGCCGAGATGCTGGTTCATGAAGCCGAGAAAGTTCGCGACGTCGCGCTGGTAGGCTTCGACCGTCTTTGCAGATGAGCGCCGCTCGGCTGCAAGCCAGCGGGTGAATTCGGCCAGCGCCTCGTGGGCGGGCATGTCTGCGTGGGGCGATCGGCTCATGCGGGCAATGCTGGCAGACGCCGCTTAAGGTGGAGTTGCCGGGCGCGATTGCGGGCGCCGGACGCAGCGTAAAGGCCCTCTCCCGGCGCCCCATGCATTACCCAGAGGCATCAATTTGTTAAGGGTCGGGGCCGATGTTGATCGCGAAACTCGAATCTTCGTTCGTGGGGTGGCGATGCAAAAGGGTCTGGTGGTCGAGGGCAGGCAGCAATTCTTCGAGGACGTAGTCGACCATATGGCGATGCTGTGCCGTGCGCCGATCGCGATCGTCATGCTGGTGCAGGGACGCCGCCAATGGGTCAGCGGCGTGGACGATGGCAAGGGCGGCGAAGTCGACCTTGAGGCTAGCTACGACGCCCTGAGCCTGATGGGCGAAGGCCCGGCCATCGTCACCGACACCGCGTCGCTGGCGGGCTTCGACCATGAGAGCGTTCATGCGACGCGCTCGGGCGTTCGGGCCTTTATTGCGCAGCCGATGAAGTTCGAAGGCGCGATTGTCGGATACATCTACCTCGCCGACCAGCGGCCGCGCGAATGGGGCGAGCCGGAGATCGGCTACATGGAGCGGGCGGCCCGACTGATGGCTGCGCACGTCGAAGCGCGGTCGGTGATTGAAGAGAAGGACCGGCGGCTCGAGCTCGAAACCGAGCTGGCCCGGGTCGGCGAGCGCTATCGCATCATCTTCGAGAACCTCAGCGAGGGCGTCAGCGTGATGAACGCCGACGGCGAGATCATCAAGGCGAACCCCGCAGCGCCGCGTCTTCTGGGGCTGACGATGGACCAGATGCTGGGGCGTACGCCCATGCACGATCAGTGGCGCTTCATCGACGACGGCGGCTCCCCATCCCCAACGATCAGAACATCGCGCTTGTGGCGCTGCGGACCGGGCGGCCGCAGTTGGGCATTGTTCAGGGCGTGAACCTGCCTTCAGGCGAGATGCGGTGGATGCACGTCAGCTCTGTGCCGATGGAGTTCGACGAAAATGGTCGTCCGCAACAGGTGGTCTCCACGTTCACCGACGTGACGGATGAACGCGCCAGAGATGCGTACCTGATGGAGGCGCTGACCGCCGCAGAGCGCGCAGCCGTCTCAAAGCAGAAGTTTCTGGCCGACATGAGCCACGAGATCCGCACGCCGCTGAACGGTGTCGTCGGGATCGCTCAGGCCCTGAAGATGACCAACCTAGATGAAGAGCAGGCGGATCTGGTCGAGACGATCCTTCAGAGCAGCGCGACGCTGACGACGCTCCTGAACGATGTGCTTGACCTGTCGAAGATCGAGGCGGGCAAGTTCGAGATCTTGCGGTCCGAGCAGGACATCGCCGAGTTTGCGCGACGCCAGATGCAGTTGTGGAAGCCGCGGGCGCAGGAAAAGGGTCTGGGGCTGGACCTTGTCATCGACGTCGACGTGCCGCCGCGTCTGGCTTTCGACGGCGTCCGGGTCCAGCAATGCCTCAACAACCTCATTTCAAACGCTGTAAAGTTCACCAGCAGCGGCAGCGTCTCGCTGAAGATCGAGTGCGCCGAACGCGCGGGCGGCGAACGCATGGTGACCATGAGCGTGAGCGATACCGGCCCCGGCATGGATGAGGAAACGCTTGGTCGGCTGTTCCAGCCCTTCACGCAGGCTGATGGCAGCGTTGCGACCGAACACGGCGGGACCGGCCTCGGCCTGTCGATCGCGCGTCGGCTGGCCAAGCTGATGGGCGGGGACGCCAGCGCGACCAGCACGCCCGGGAAGGGCTCCGTGTTTCGGTTTTCGTTCAGCGCCGGTTCCACGTCCATGTCGCGACTGGTTGAGACCTCAAGCGAGGCGGTCGAGAAGCCCGCCCCGCCGCCGCCGACTGACGATGGGCGGTTGCGCGTTCTCGTCGTCGACGACAACCCGGTAAACCGACAAGTGGCTGTGTTGTTTCTCAAGCCTCTCAACGCCATCGTGGTGCAGGCGTCGAACGGTCAGGAGGCGCTCGACGCCATGGAGACGCACCGGTTCGATATCGTCCTTCTGGACATGCACATGCCGGTGCTCGACGGTCCCGGCGCGATCGCCAAGATCCGCGCGAGCAAGGAGGACTGGTCGTCGACGCCGGTGCTCGCAGTGACGGCGGATGCGATGACGGGGGACAAGGAGCGCTATCTGTCCCTTGGGCTGGATGGCTATTTGCCCAAGCCCCTCAACGCCAAGGACCTGACAGCGGAGATTGACCGGCTGACGAACCGGTCCGAAAAGTCCGGCCTGCGGGCCGCCGGCTAGGGGCGCTGAACCCGCTGATTGCTAGCTGGCGCTAATCGCCCCACATTCACGCCCATGCTGTTTCCGATGCGAATCGTTTCGGTGCTGTTGGCGCAGCCCCTGCCGGAGCCCTTCGACTACATCCTGCCTGACGGGATGGAGGCCGAGGAGGGGGCGTTCGTCGTCGTGCCGCTGGGATCGCGGGAGGTGATGGGGGTTGTCTGGGGGCACAAGGACAGTTCCGAGCACGCCAGGCTGAAGGCGGTCAGCGCGGTGATCGACACGGCGCCGCCCTTGCCGAAATCGGTGCGCGATTTCATCGAACGGGCGGCGAGCTATTCCTGCGCGTCGCTCGGCTACATGCTGGCGATGACGATGCGTTCGCGCGAGGCGCTGGAGGAGAGCCCGGTCGCGCGGCTGGTGAGGCCGACAGGTGCGCCGCCTGACCGCATGACGCCTGCCCGCGACAAGGTGCTGGTCGCGGCCACCGAACCGATGGCGGCGGCTGAACTGGCGCGCAAGGCGGAGGTGTCTTCCGGCGTTGTGAAGGGTCTGGTCGACCAGGGTGCGCTGGAGGTCGTCGAACAGGAAGTCGATCTGCCGTATCCTGAACCCGACATCGACATGCAGGGCAAGACGCTGACGGCCGACCAGCAGGCGGCCGCGGCGGAACTCTCGGACCTGGTGCGCTCGCGCGAATTTCACGCAGCGCTGCTGGATGGGGTGACCGGGTCTGGCAAGACGGAGGTCTATTTCGAGGCGATCGCTGCGGCGTTGCGCGATGATCCGACGGCGCAGGTTCTGGTGCTGCTGCCGGAAATCGCGCTGACGCAGGCGGTGATGGGCCGGTTCAAGGAGCGCTTTGGCGCCGTTCCCGCGGAATGGCATTCGGCGGCGGGATCGAAGGTGCGCCGCAGGGTCTGGCGCGAGGTTGCGAACGGGCGGGCGCGGATCGTGGTCGGGGCGCGGTCGGCGCTGTTCCTGCCGTTTCCCAATCTGCGGCTGGTCATCGTCGATGAGGAACACGACACCTCCTACAAGCAGGAAGAGGGCGTGATCTATAATGCGCGCGACCTCTCGGTGATGCGCGCGCATGGCGCGAAGGCGACGGTGCTGCTGGCGTCGGCGACGCCGTCGCTGGAAACGCTCGCAAACGCGCAGTCGGGAAAGTACCGGCATCTGAAGCTGCGGGCGCGGCCGGGCGCTGCGCGGCTGCCGGATATTCTCCTGTCGGACATGCGCGAGTCGCCGCCGGAAAAGGACCGCTGGCTGTCGCCGCCGCTGGTCGAGGCGATGGACCAGACGCTGTCTGCGGGTGAGCAGGTGCTGCTCTATCTCAACCGCCGGGGCTATGCGCCGCTCGTTCTGTGCAAGGCGTGCGGGGAAAAGCTGAAGGCGCCGGACACCGACAGCTGGCTGACCGAGCATCGCTATACCGGCATGCTGATCTGCCATCTCACCGGCTTCACGATGCGCAAGCCTTCGCATTGCCCGCACTGCGGCGCGGAGGGCGCGCTGTCGGGGATTGGTCCGGGGGTGGAGCGGCTGGCGGAAGAGACGCGGCAGCGTTTTCCGAAGGCGAAGATCGAAGTGTTTTCTTCGGACACGACGCGCTCGAACGAGGCGCTGATGGACCTGGTGAACCGCATGGAGCGGGGCGAGATCGACATCATGATCGGCACGCAGATGGCGGCGAAGGGCCACAACTTTCCGAACCTGACGCTGGTCGGAGTCGTGGATGCGGACTCGAGCCTCAAAGGCGGCGACTTGCGTGCGGGAGAGCGTACGTTCCAGTTGCTGAGCCAGGTGGCGGGACGGGCGGGCCGTGCGGAGAAGCCGGGCCGTGCGATCATCCAGACCTATGCGCCGGAGAGCCCGGCGTTCGAACTGCTCGCGGCCGGTGATCGTGACGCCTACATGGAGTTCGAACTGGCCCAGCGCGAACTGCTTGGCTACCCGCCGTTCGGGCGGCTGGGGGCGGTCATACTGTCGGCGCTGAGTTCAGAGGACGCCGACGAATGGGCGCGCGAATTCGGCAGGGCGCAGCCGAATGCCGGCGGCGTCGATGTGCTGGGGCCTGCGCCGGCGCCGATCGCAGTGTTGCGCGGGCGGCACAGGCGGAGGTTCCTCGTTCGCACCGATCGCAATGTCGATATTTCCGCGTTTCTTTCGGCATGGCGCGATCGTGTGAAGGCGCCCTCGAGCGTGCGCGTGACGCTGGATGTGGAGCCCTACAGCTTCATGTAGGGCGCAGCGCCGGCGGCCTATCTGCCGTAGAGATGCTCTTCCAGAATTTCCATCGCCTCGAATGCATCGCCATTGCGGTCGTCGGCGCCTGCGGTGAACAGGATGTCGCCCTGATCCGGGTAATGACCCCATTGCGCCGAAAAGACATCGTTGCCGCCATCGTGCCAGTAGATTTGTCCGACAGGCGCGCTGGTCTCGACCACCAGACCGTAGCCGTAATGGGAGCTGGCGAATGCGCCTTCCTTCTGGTGCGGCGTCTGGACGATGGCGAGCATGTCCGGGCCCAGAATGCGTCCCTCCATGACGGCTCTCCTGAACGCGATCATCTCGGGGACGGTGGACAGCATGCCGCCATTGCCGATGAGGTTCCAGGACGCCTGATGGCCGCCCCAGCTTGCCGTGAGGATTGACGCATTGTCGGGGCTGCGCATGGACCGATCATCATCATAGAGCGCGAGGTCGTAGCCGGTATTCTCGAAGCCGGCATCCCGCAGCACCTCTTCGCGCAGATAGTCGTCGTAGGTTCGTCCCGAACGGATTTCGATGATGGCCGCGACCAGACCGTATCCGGTGTTGGAGTAATTGTATCGTTCGCCGGGCGCAGATCGCAGGTCTGACGCGAGCGCCCGTTGGACGAACGCGTCGCGGTCCAGCACTTCCTCGTCCGAGCCGACAGCGCCGACGAGCCCGGACGAGTGCGTGAGCAATTGATGCAGGGTGATGCCGGCCTTGTCCTGCGGCACGTCGTCGAAGACGTCCGCGAGCGTCTCGTCGAAGCGCACAAGACCTTGCTCCGCAAGTCGGGCGGCGGCGACGCCGGTGACGGTCTTGGTGATGGAGCCGATATCGATCTGCGTCACATCGGGCGCGAGTGGATCGTCGGCCAGCGCGCCATACTCGTAGACTTCAGTCGGGCCGCCCTGATGCGAAACACCGACAATCACCGGAAGGTCGCGTTCGCTGATCGCCGCCAGCGCGCTCTCCAGGCGTTCGGCGAAGGGCGCGTCAGGGATTGGTCCGGGCGAATTCTGCGTGCATCCGGATGCTGCGAAAACCGTGAGGCCAAGGGAGACGGTCAGCCGGCCGTATCGAATTCGGCTACGCTTCGGCATCGTGTGCTCCCCGTCCGCGAACCTGCACGGGATTTGTTCGTCGCGAACGGCGCAGAGGTCAACAGCGCGGGAGGTTAGCGGTCGCTCGCGTGGAGGTCAGCTCCTGCAGGTCTGGGTTTCGCGCTGGACGCCGATCTGGCTCACCTTGCCGGATTCATTGTCGACCTCGAAGTAGAAGTCGCCGTAATCGTAGGTCGTGGTGGTGTCCGAGGTCGCGACGCAGTCGGGCTCGCCATAGGCGCCGCGCGCGAAGATCTGCTCCGCGCCCACGGTGAGCCCGAGACTTGTACGGAAGCGGGGATCTGTGGCGATGATCCAGTAGACCTCGTCGTGGGCGGCCACAATCAGCCCGTCGAAAGCGTAGGTCGTGGCGGCCGTGCCGCGGATCGGGATCGTCTGCATCGGCGTGCCCTTGAGCGCCAGCAATTGCGCGAGGGTCATGCCGATCTCCACGTCGCCGATGCGTTCGCCGCGAACGATGGTGTCGTCATTGAGGGTGAGGGGGCGGTCGCGCAGGCGCCGGCGACGAGGGCGGTCGCAGCCAGCGCGGCAAGTCTCAGTCGGGAATTCATGAGCGTACTTCCTGTCCGTCCCCACAGCGCGCCCGGTTTCGACATCCAACAGAACGCGCGGCGTGTCGAGCCTTGCGGCGCAGCATGAGCAATTTTTCAGATAAGCGCGCGAGCAGGCGCAGGGAGGCTCGCGGACCTGCTTTTCAAGTCGCCCGGGAGGTTGCAGGGTCGGGCGGCGAACCCCGGGAGAAGGGGGCGATGGGAGGATGCAATGAGCTATCTGCGTCTGCGCCAGATCTGTCTGGTTGCGAGCGATCTCGACAAGGCGACGGAGCAATTGTCCGGCCTGCTCGGTGCGAATGTGTGCTTTCGAGACGAGGGCGTCGAGAAATACGGCCTGCACAATGTGCTGTTCGCGCTGGGCGGAACGTTCCTGGAGGTTGTGTCGCCGCTGAAGGAGGGCACGGCGGCTGGCCGCTATATCGAGCGGCGCAAGGGCGATGGCGGCTACATGTACATCATCGATTGCCACGACCTCGAAGCCCGCCGCGAGCACTTCAAGGCGTTGAAGGCGCGCGCGGTCGAGGACATTGAGCGCTCTGGCGAGGGCGGTCGCTCCGAAGCGATCCATCTTCATCCCAAGGACACGGGCGGCTGTCTCCTGTCGGTCGACCGTCATTCCGGCGGCGATGACATGATGGGCGAATACCTCTGGGCCGGTCCCAGCTGGCGCGATGAGATGCGGGGAGACATGGCGCTCTCGGGCGCGACGATGCAGTGCGATGATCCGCAGGCGACGGCTTCGCGCTGGGCCGACCTGCTGCAACGCCCGATGATGGAGCTGGATGGCGGCGCGTGGGAGATCGCGATGGACAACGCCTATGCGCGGTTCGTCCCGCTTGCGGATGATCGCGGCGAGGGGCTGAGCGGGATCGAGCTGGCCTGCGCTGATCCGGCCGATGCGGCCAAGCGTGCGCACGCTGCCGGCATTGCCGGGAAAGATGGCCTGTTCGACGTATGTGGCGTGAAGGTCCGGCTGTCGCCGCGTTGATTACGCCTTGCGTTCCACGACCTTGATCGTGTCGGTGGAATTGTCCGAGGCGTAGGGATAGCCGGCGGTGATGACGAACCGGTCCATGCCGCCGGACGCTTCGTGCTTCATTACCGAATCGAGGATGTCGTCGAACGATTGCGGCTCGCGCGGTTCGATGTCGGGCATGATGCCCCAAACGAGCGCCAGCCGGCGCGCCGTATCTAGATTTGGCGTCAACGCGTGGATGCGGCGGCGCGGGCGGATCGTCGAAACGCGCTGCGCCGAGGCGCCGGAACGCGTGAAGACGACCAGCGGACAGTCGAGTTCATCAGCCAGCTTGGCGGCGGCGCGGGCGCAGGCGACGGCTGTGCTGTTGGTCGGCGTTTCGCGCCGGCGATAGTCGCTGGCGTCATCGTCGCGGTCGGATTCGATGGCGGTGATGATGCGATCCATGATCGCGACGGCGGCGGTGGGATGCCGGCCGACCGCGCTTTCGGCGGACAGCATGACGGCGTCGGCGCCCTGGTAGACTGCGGTAGCGACGTCATTTGCTTCGGCGCGCGTCGGCACGGGGCTTTCGATCATCGATTCCAGCATATGGGTCGCGACGATGACCGGCTTTCCGGCTGAACGCGCCGTGCGGATGATGCGGCGCTGGGCGATCGGCACCTGCTCAGGAGAGAGTTCAACGCCGAGGTCGCCGCGCGCAACCATGATGGCATCGGCGAGGTCGACGATCGCATCGAGCTCTTCAAGCGCTGCGGGCTTTTCGATCTTGGCGATGACGGGTGTGCCGGGGAAGGTCTCGCGGACCAGTGCGATATCGCTGGCGCGCTGCACGAAGGACAAGGCGAGGTAGTCGACGCCCTGTTCGAGTGCGAACTTCGCATCGGCGATGTCCTTATCGGTGAGCGCGGGGATCGGGATCGGCCGGTTCGGCGCGGCGATGCCCTTACGGCTCTTGAGCTTGCCCGGAGCGACCGGCTTGCAGATCGGATCATCGCCCCTGTGACCGACGACGTGGAGGATCATCTTGCCATCGTCGATCAGGAGCTTGTCGCCGAGCTGCAATGCGCCGACCAGTTCGGGATGCGGCACCGGCACGATCTTGGGATCGTCCGAGCTTTCGCCCGCCTTCAGCAGCAGCTCGGTTGTCATGCGGACTTCGACCTCGCCGCCGGGCAGGTCGCCGAGACGCAGCTTCGGGCCCTGCAGGTCGGCGAAGATCGCAAGCGGCCGTCCGACCGCCTGTTCCGCCGCGCGGGCGTCGCGAATGCGCCGCGCGTGCTCTTCGTGCTCGCCGTGAGAGAAATTCAGCCGGAAGACGTTCACGCCGGAGCTCAGGAGCTCTTCCATGCGAAGCGCGCCCTCCGTTGCAGGCCCGAGGGTCGCGACAATCTTGGTGCGACGGATGAAGCGTTCAGTCATGCCGGTAGGTCCCGTTTGATTCGCCTTCAGTCCTAACAGGCGGATACGGCGCAAACGTGAATGCGCGCCAGATGCTTGCGCGAATACAGCCTGTGCGCTACATACTGTGTGGCGCACATGGTAAGAGCAAGATGGCTGTAGACGAAGACACGGTCGAAAAGCTGAAGCTCGAATTACGGCGGGGTCGCTGATCCTCGCCGTCCTCGGCGCGCTGAGTGCGGAGCATTACGGCTATACGCTGCGCGGCGTGCTGGCTGAGCGGGGCGTCGAGATCGACGAGGGGGCGCTCTACCCGATGCTGCGGCGGCTGGAATCGCAGGGGCTGTTGACCAGTCAGTGGCGCGAGGAGGGCAGGCGCCAGAAGCGGTTCTATCGCCTGTCGCCTGAGGGGGCTGCGGCGCTCACGACGCTGACGCGCGAATGGCGCGCAATGAACGCCGCCCTGTCGGACATTCTGAAGGAGGTTGGGACGTGAAACGGATCTGGAAATACGTGCGCAAGGTCGAGCGGCATCTGCCCCTGTCGAAACGCATTCCGGTCGGCGGCGCGGTCTATGCGGAGCTGCGCGACCAGGTGAGAGCGCGTCGCGAGGAGCTGGGGCGCGACCTGTCGGATGAGGAGGTCGACGCGATCACGGCGCGCTATGGCGATCCGCGCCAGGTCGCGGCGCGGAGCGTGTCCTGCGATGCGGCGCGGAGACCATTGGTGGACCGCTATCTTGCCGCCGTCGGCCGGCACCTGCCGCAGGACAAGGCGCACGACATCCTCGCGGAAATGCGCGAGGCGATCGAATCGCAGATCGACGCGCGCGAGGAGGCGGGCGGCCAGCTCGATGCCGAGGGCGTGGCTGAGGTGCTGAAGGGTTTCGGGCCGCCCATGGTCGCGGCCAGCCAGTATGCCGAGCGCGACCGGTTGATCGGGCGCGACATCTATCCGTTCTTCTGGCCGACGGCGCGCGCCCTGGTTGGCGTTGTGGCGGCCGCCTCGATCCTGCTTGCGGCCATCGGAGCGCTGACAGCCGGCGAGTGGATCGGGTTCGTGCCGCGCGCGCTCTCCAACTTCCTTGAGCTGGCGCTGCCGGCCTTTGCGGCGATGATGGTCATATTCATCGTGCTGGACCGCACTGATGCGGGAAAGCGGATTGCAGCCAGCTGGAGTCCGAAATCGCCCTCGAAAGCCATATCGCGAAGCCCAAGCCCTTGTTCGACAGCATTGTCGGGCTCGGGTTCGACGTGCTCTTCATCCTGTGGTGGGCGCGGATCGTCGACTTCTCAGGCTTCGCTGGCGGCCGCGAGGCGTCGGTCCAGCTCAACTGGGCAGGTCCTTGGGGCGACTTCCACGCCGTGATCCTGGCTCTGGCTGGTCTCTCGGCCGCGGCGCATTTCTGGGACATCCTTCATCCGGGATGGAGCCGCTTGCGGTCGGCTGCGAGCATCCTGGGGCATCTGGTTGGCGTCTATGTCTTCGCGCGGCTCGCAACCAGTGCGCCGCTGCTCGTTGAAGGCCCCGGGCGGCGGATTTTCCTGAGGAGGCGGCGCGAATCCTTGAGTGGGCCAACGGCAGTATGCAGCTCGTGCTCTGGGTCGCCGCAGGCTTGATGCTGCTAGCAATGATAGCCGAAAGCTGGAGAATGGTCCGTTCGCTGTCGGAAAACCTGCTGCAACAGCGCATGCAGGCCTGATTTTTCGCAATTTACGCGACGGCGCCCAATTGTCGCAGGGGGTAATTGCATGTACACCTATATCGATATTCGACGAAATAGAGAGGAAGCTCCCCTATGACCTCCAGGATTTACAAGTCGCTCGCGGCCGGTGTTTGCGCACTCGCCATCGCCGCATGCTCCAACGAAGCGTCGCAAACCTCGCAGACGGCGATTGTCGGCCACCAGGTCGGCGATTTTATGCTACCCGACCAGAACGACGTCGCGACGGAGCTGAAGTATTACAAGGACGCCGACGCGGTGGTTCTCGCCGCGCATCTGAACGGCGACGAAGGCTCGCGCGAGGCGCAGGCCGCACTCGCCGCCCTTCAGGAATCGCACCCGAACGCCAAGTTCATGATGATCAACTCGTCGATGGAAGACGGGCGTGCGGAGATCAAGGCTGAAGCCGAAGCCAATGGTTACGCCATCCCGGTTCTCGACGACGAGATGCAGCTGATCGGCAACGATCTCGGCTTCACGTACGCTGGTCAGGCCGTCGTGCTGAACCCGAAGACCTGGCAGGTCGTGTTCGAGGGACCGGCGACCGACCCGGCGCTCGCCTCCGCGGTCGAAGCGGTCGCAGCTGGACAGGCGGTTGAAGTCGCCAGCGTGAAGGGCTCGGGCGCGGAGCTGACCTTCGAGGATCGCGGCGTCGACCACGCCAGCATCTCCTACGTGCACGACGTGGCGCCCATCCTCATGGAAAACTGCGTCGACTGCCACCGCGAAGGCGGTATCGGTCCGTTCCAGATGACGAATTACGACGTGATCAAGGGCTTCTCGCCGATGATCCGCGAAGTGATCCGCACCGACCGCATGCCGCCCTACAACGCGGACACGCACTACGGTTCGTTCGCTGACAGCTTCAATCTCGAGCCGGCCGAAGCCAAGACGCTGGTGCACTGGATCGAAGCCGGCTCGCCGCGCGGCGAGGGCGAAGATCCGCTGGTCGACGGCGTCGAGCCGCGTCCGGACTGGCCGCTGGGCGAGCCGGACCTCGTGGTCGACATCCCGGCCTACACCATCCCGGCGTCGGGCATCATCGAATACCAGCTGCCTGCGATGGAAAATCCGCTCGAAGAGGGCAAGTGGCTGAAAGCCACGACCTTCCGCGCCGGTTCGCGTGAAGGCGTCCACCACATTCTCGGCGGCTGGCTGGAAGAAATGCCGGACGAGATGGGCGGCTTCAGCCAGGACGTCTCGCTGGGCTCCTACGCTGTCGGTTCGGAAAGCTCGATCGCGCCGGAAGACTGGGGCACCTACGTTCCGGAAGGCGGCGCGCTGTCATTCCAGATGCACTACACGTCCTTCGGCCGTGAAGTGGAAGACCGCTCGCAGATCGGTTTCTACTTCGCTGACGAAGAGCCGAACAAGATCATGCGCCAGTACGTGCTGCTTGATCCGACGATCGTGATCGAGCCCAATGAAGCCCGTCACCACGAGCGCACCTACGTGACGGTTCCTGCCGACATGCAGTTGTCGGCGCCGCGCCGCACGCTCACTATCGCGGCTTCTCCTCGAAGCTCACCGCTGTCTACCCGGACGGCAAAGAGGAAGTGCTGCTCAACCTGCCGAAGTACGACTTCAACTGGCAGCGCGAGTATCAGTTCGAAGGCATGAAGGAGATCCCTGCCGGTACGGTGCTGATCGCCGACTACCTCTACGACAACTCGGCAGGAAACGCGGCCAACCCGGATCCTGACGCGCAGATCGTGTGGGGCGACCAGTCGTTCGAGGAAATGCTGTACACGCAGATCCGCTATCGCTGGGTCGACGAGACCGCCGACAATCGTCGTGACGACCTGCAGCAGGCGCTGGACTCCCAGCTTCTGTTCGCGGCGGTCGACGATGACATCAGCGGGACCTGGGACATGGACGAGCTGCGGCCGGAAGCCGGCTCGGGCACCGGCGATCTGATGGGCCCGATCCAGGCCAACTTCGCAGCCTTCGACACCGACCAGAGCGGCGGGTTGACCCCTGAAGAGGTTCAGGCCGCCATGAAGCACCTGCAGGAGCAGGCGCGCGCACAACGCGGCGCGGGCGGCCAGCAGTAGGGCGTACGACGTTCGAGGCGAGACCTCGAAGCAAATTGGCCGGCCGGTTCCAGCGATGGAGCCGGCCGGTTTTCTTTTGGGGCGGGCGCTCTGGCGGGGTGGAGAAGACGGGCGCCCAGATATCCCCATGATTGCAGGGATCTGCGGGCGAACGTCGCAACCCGTTCGTGTTGTTTCCCGGCAGTGTGCATGCTAGCACACGGCCAATGATCGGCGGCGTCTGCGTCAGCCGCGCCTAGGTCGTTGTTTCAATGCAGTTTCTTTGCCTTCGGCCTGACGCGGCGGCTGGAGGTTAGCGGGCAGGAATTTGGCGGGCGTTTCAACCACTTCGATCAGCGAAGCGGCGCAGCGTTATGCGGCTGCTGCTTTTGACCTGGCGCTGGACTCTGGCGACGTCGATGGCGTCGAGGCCGGGCCTTTCACTGGCGAAAAGCATTGAGGACAATGCCGATCTCAAGCGCGCGCTGTCCTCGCCGCTCTACAAGACCGAGGAGAAGGCCGCGGTCGTCGCCCAGCTGGCCGAAAAGCTCCAATTGCCTGATCTGGCGCGCCGCTTCGTTGGCGTCGCCGCGCAGAACCGCCGCGCCGGCGACATCCCCGGCATGGCGCGCGCTTTCGCCGAGAAAGCCGCAAAGCATCGCGGCGCAAGCCGCGTGGTTGCCCGCGTCGCCCGTCCGATCACGGACGAGCAGACGATGCAGCTGGAATCGACTGTTTCAAAATCGCTTGGCCGCACGGTCCACGTCGATGTCGAGGTTGATCCCTCGCTGATCGGCGGCCTGCAGCTGAAGATGGGATCGCGGCTGGTGGACGCATCGCTTCGCCGCAAACTGAACGCACTGACGAACCTCATGAAAGGGGCGTGAGCTCATGGACATCCGAGCCGCTGAAATTTCCGATATCCTCAAGGCCCAGATCAAGAATTTCGGGTCCGAAGCCGAGGTCTCCGACGTCGGCCAGGTGCTGTCCGTCGGTGACGGCATCGCCCGCGTCCATGGCCTCGACAACGTCGAAGCTGGCGAGATGGTGGCGTTCGAGAACGGCGTTCAGGGCATGGCCCTGAACCTCGAGAACGACAACGTCGGTATCGTTATCTTTGGCAACGACCGCGGCATCAAGGAAGGCGACACCGTCAAGCGGACGCAGGAGATCGTGTCTGCGCCGGTCGGCAAGGGCCTCTTGGGTCGCGTCGTCAACGCCCTGGGCGAGCCGATCGACGGCAAGGGTCCTCTGAAGGACGTCGCCGAGCGCCGCCGTGTGGACGTCAAGGCGCCGGGCATCCTGCCGCGCAAGTCCGTGCACGAGCCGATGGCGACCGGCATCAAGGCGATCGACTGTCTGGTTCCGATCGGCCGCGGCCAGCGCGAGCTGATCATTGGCGACCGTCAGACCGGCAAGACCGCCGTCGCGATCGACGCCATCCTCAACCAGAAAGACATCAACGCCCGCGGCGATGAGAGCGAGAAGCTCTACTGCATCTACGTCGTCATCGGTCAGAAGCGGTCGACGGTTGCGCAGGTCGTGAAGTCGCTCGAAGAGCGCGGCGCGCTGGAATACACCATCGTTGTTGCCGCGACCGCCTCCGAGCCGGCCCCGCTGCAATATCTTGCTCCGTTCACCGGCGCCGTAATGGGCGAGTATTTCCGCGACAACGGAATGCACGCGCTGATCATCTATGATGACCTGTCCAAGCAGGCCGTCGCCTACCGCCAGATGTCGCTGCTGCTGCGCCGTCCGCCGGGCCGCGAAGCCTATCCGGGCGACGTGTTCTATCTCCACTCCCGCCTGCTCGAGCGCGCAGCGAAGCTGAACGCCGACCACGGTTCGGGCTCCATGACGGCGCTGCCGATCATCGAGACCCAGGCCAACGACGTGTCGGCCTATATCCCGACCAACGTGATCTCGATCACCGACGGCCAGATCTTCCTTGAAACCGACCTGTTCTACCAGGGCATCCGTCCGGCCGTGAACGTCGGCCTCTCGGTGTCCCGCGTGGGCGGTTCGGCCCAGGTGAAGGCGACGAAGCAGGTCGCCGGTACGATGAAGTCGGAGCTGTCGCAGTATCGCGAGATGGCCGCCTTCGCGAAGTTCGGTTCGGACCTCGACGCCGCCACCCAGCGCCAGCTGGCCCGCGGTGCGCGCCTGACCCAGCTCCTGAAACAGCCGCAATACTCGCCGCTGCAGATGGAAGAGCAGGTCTGCGTCGTTTACGCCGGTACGCGCGGCTATCTCGACAGGGTTCCGGTCGACGCCGTGGTTCGCTACGAGGCCGAATTGCTGCGTTACCTGCACGCCGAGCACGCGACGCTTCTCAAGGATATCCGCGAGAAGAAGGATATCTCGAAGGACGGCGCCAACGGCAAGATCGAGGATTCGATCAAGGCCGCGCTGGAATCGTTCACCAAGACGTTCGCCTAGTCAGTCGAAGGCTCCGAAAGGGTAAGGGTTCGACATGGCCAGCTTGAAGGAACTTCGCGAGCGCATCGCGACCGTGAAGTCCACACAGAAGATCACGAAGGCGCTGCAGGTCGTTGCGACCGCAAAGCTGAAGCGTGCGCAGGAAGCTGCGGTGGCCGCGAAGCCCTATGCTTCGCGCATGTCCGCCGTGATTGCGAACCTCGCAGCATCGGCCACCGATGGCTCAGGTCCGAAGCTGATCGCGGGCACGGGTGGGGACAAGGTCCACCTTCTGGTCATCATGACGGCCGAGCGCGGCCTGTGCGGCGGCTTCAACTCGAACATCGCCAAGATGGCGCGCGGCGAGATCCGCAGGCTGATGGCCGAAGGGAAGGAAGTGAAGATCCTGACCGTCGGCAAGAAGGGCAGGGATGCGCTGCGCCGGCAGTTCGGCGCGATGATCGTCGAACACATCGAGATGCGCGGCGTGAAGGTCGGCGGCGATATCGCAAAGACCATCGCCGACAAGATCACCACGCGTTTCGAGAATGGCGAGTTCGACGTTGCAACGCTGATTTCCTCGAAGTTCGAGAATGTGCTGACGCAGACCCCGACGCTGGCGCAGCTGATCCCGGCCAAGGCTCCGGAAGACGCCCCCGTCATCGACCTCGAAGGCGCATCCTACATCTACGAGCCGTCCGAAGAGGAAATCCTCGAAACCCTGCTGCCGCGCTATCTGTCGACCGTGGTGCTGGCGGCGCTGCTGGAGACCGAAGCTGGTTTCCAGGGCGCGCAGATGACGGCGATGGACAACGCGACCCGCAACGCAGGCGACCTGATCTCGTCGCTGAACCTGACCTACAACCGCGCCCGCCAGGCGCAGATCACGACCGAACTGATCGAAATCATCGCGGGCGCTGAAGCGCTCTAAGACTCTGACCGAACGAACCGACCGACCCAACGAGGCGACCAAATGAGCACAGACACTGCAACCAACGTTAAAGGCCGCGTCGCCCAGGTGATGGGCGCTGTTGTCGACGTCGAGTTCGACGGCCACCTGCCGGCCATCATGAACGCGCTGGAAACCGACAATAACGGCAACCGCCTGATCCTCGAGGTCGCGCAGCACCTCGGCGAGAACACGGTGCGCACCATCGCGATGGACGCCACCGAGGGCCTCTCGCGCGGTCAGGACGTGACGGACACGGGCGAAGCCATCTCGGTGCCGGTCGGCGAGGGCACGCTGGGTCGCATTCTCAACGTCATCGGCGAGCCGATCGACGAGGGTGGTCCGGTGAAGTTCCAGACGCGTCGCGCGATCCACCAGCCGGCCCCTGACTTCGTCGACCAGAAGCCGGTTCCGGAAATCCTCGTCACCGGCATCAAGGTCATCGACCTCCTGGCGCCATACGCCAAGGGCGGCAAGATCGGCCTGTTCGGCGGCGCCGGCGTCGGCAAGACGGTTCTCATCATGGAGCTCATCAACAACATCGCGAAAACCCACGGTGGTTACTCGGTGTTCGCAGGCGTCGGTGAGCGTACCCGTGAGGGCAACGACCTTTACTACGAAATGATCGAATCGAAGGTGAACATCAACCCGGCTGAAAACGGCGGCTCGGCTGTCGGTTCGAAGGCGGCCCTCGTTTACGGTCAGATGAACGAGCCTCCAGGCGCCCGTGCCCGCGTCGCCCTGACCGGTCTGACGGTTGCCGAGCACTTCCGCGACGAAGGCCAGGACGTTCTCTTCTTCGTCGACACCATCTTCCGCTTCACGCAGGCCGGCGCCGAGGTGTCCGCACTTCTGGGCCGTATCCCTTCGGCCGTGGGCTATCAGCCGACGCTGGCGACCGACATGGGCGCCCTGCAGGAGCGCATCACCTCGACGACCAAGGGCTCGATCACCTCGGTGCAGGCCATCTACGTTCCTGCAGACGACCTGACCGACCCGGCGCCTGCGACCTCGTTTGCCCACCTTGACGCGCAGACCGTTCTCAACCGCGCCATCTCGGAAAAAGGCATCTACCCGGCCGTTGATCCGCTCGATAGCTCGTCGCGGATTCTCGACCCGAACATCGTTGGCCAGGAACACTACGACGTGGCCCGCGGCGTTCAGGAAATCCTGCAGCAGTACAAGGGCCTGCAGGACATCATCGCCATCCTCGGTATGGACGAACTGTCGGAAGAGGACAAACTGGTCGTGGCGCGCGCGCGGAAGATCGAACGCTTCCTGTCGCAGCCCTTCCACGTCGCCGAGGCGTTCACCAACCTGCCGGGCATGCTGGTGTCGGTCGAGGACACGGTCCGCTCGTTCCGCGAGATTCTCGACGGCAAGCACGACGACATTCCGGAGCAGGCCTTCCTGATGTGCGGCGCTATCGAAGACGCCGTTGCGAAAGCTCAGAAAATGGCCGCCGAAGCCGCCTAGGTTTCTGGTTGCACGCATTGAGAGACGGGCGCTGGGCATCCAGCGCCCGTTTTTCTTTGTCTTGTCACGCGCGGATGGCCAACGCTGGCGTGTTCCGCCGAAGACGGTTAGCCTTCCGGTTGCATGGAGGGTGTCATGAAAGCTCTGGTACCGGGCCTGCTGGCGGGCGCTTTGGCGATAGCTGTGTCGGGACCGACCGCAGAAGCTCAAGAGAGCCTGCGCATGGCCGTCTCGCCGGCGCTGTCGCCACAGGATGCTGGCGAAGCCTTCGAGCGCGCTGTCATCGACATATGCATCGCCAGTATTTCGCAGGGTCGCCGTGTGGCGAATCTGCCGCCGGCCCGAAGCATGCTGAGCGAGACGGATGATCCCTTGCGACGCCAGCAGGCAAGCGCTGGCGCAGACGAGACCGTGTGGGATGTCACTGCGGCGCGAGGCGTGGTGACTGTGAAGGAAAAGGCTGGCCGCTGCGCCGTCTCCGTCTATGGGCCGCCCGCTGCGCCGACCGCGATCCTTCTTGCCGCGAAGCTGACGGACGACGGATTTGAGCGCGTCGCCAGCGCCTCGACCGGCGGCATTCGTCAGTCGCTGCAGCGGATTGACGGGGAACGGCAGGTGCAGGTGATGGTCACAGGATCCGATCCCGGATCGCCGGGACATAACTCCCGCTTCAGCGTTGTTACCGCTACGGTTTTTGACATGAAGGCCCGATAGCAAAATCCCGATCCCCGCGCGCTTGCGCCGCCTTTACTTGGGCGGCGGGCCTGCTAGAGAACGCGCCAGCAAGAGGACATCATGGCCGACACGATCCATTTTTCGCTGGTTTCGCCTGAGCGTGAGCTGTTTTCCGGGCAGGTGAAGCAGGTCGACGCCCCGGGCGCAGAAGGCGAGTTCGGCGTGCTGCCGCAGCACGCGCCTTTCATGACCACGCTGAAGCCGGGCGTCGTGCGCATCCATGAGGAATCGGGCGTGACGCCAGTGTTCGTCCGCGGCGGCTTCGCCGATGTGACGCCGGCTGGCCTGACAATTCTTGCCGAGGAGGCGATCCGCCTGGCGGACGTCGACGTCGCCGCGCTCGAGCAGGAAATCGAGGATGCGCGTTCGGACGCCAACGATCCGGGCAATGAAGATCGCAGGGCCGCCGCCGCCGATCGTCTCGCTTATCTCGAAGCGCTGCGCGCCGCACTCTGAGTGCTGCCGAGCCCGCGGTCAGACCGGCTCGGCCCACTTCTGAAATCGTAGCGCGACTTCGCGATAGACCGGCTGCTTGAACGGTATGACGAGGTCTGGCGCTTCGGCCAGCGGCGTCCACTTCCACGCATCGAACTCCGGAGTGTGCAGGTCGAGACGCACGTCCGTGTCGGATCCCTGAAGCGCATGGCGAACCACTTCTGCCGCTGGCCGTAGAACGGCCCCGGCAGGCGCTCCTTCAGCTCCTGCGGGAAGTCGTAGAACAGCCAGGGCTCCAGTTCCTCGAGCAGGTCAACGTGAGCGGGGAGGAGCCCAGTCTCTTCACCCAGTTCGCGCAGCGCGGCCTGTTCCGGCGTCTCGCCCTTGTCGATGCCGCCCTGAGGCAGCTGCCACGCAAAGCGTGCATCATCGCGGCGCACGCCGGCGCGGCGTCCCATCAGGACGTGGCCCTTTCTCGAGAAGACCGCGAGGCCGACATTGGGCCTGTAGAGGTCTGGATTGCGTCCGCTGCTCAGCGGATCGGCGATCTGGTTCAATGCGTCGGGCTTCCCGTCGGGTCCGCCTGGATGTTCATGGCCGCAGAGACCGGTGCGAGCTGATAGCCCTTTGCTTTCAACCCCTGACTCCAGTTGCGGAACTGTTCAATCGTCACGGGGTAGGCATAGCCCACTCCAACCGCGTGTCCATTCTGAATTGCCAGCGCTTCCAGCTGAAGCAGTTCGCGGTCGATGGCGTCGGCGGTGGGTTCCGTATCGACGATGCGATCGGCGACGCGGAAATCGAGTTGGAGTTCTTTTGCGGTTTGCGGCAGCACCGAGCGGGCTGCGGCGCCGTCGTGAAGGAAGGCGAGGCCGCGTTTCTGCATCGCTTCGAAGACCGGCGCGGCCGCGTCGACGTCAGTTGCGAACTTGGCGCCCTGATAGTTGGTGAGGCCGAAATAGCCTTCGGCCTTGCCGAGGACGGCCTCGAGACGACGCAGGTTGTTCGCGGACGCTTTGCCGGTGAGCAGCGTCTGCGGGCCGGTGTCGACGTTGGGATAGTCATACGCTTCCATCGGCAGCTCGATCAGCACTTCGTGGCCAGCTTCGCGTGCGAGGTCGAGATAGTATTGCAGCTTGGGCTCGTACGGCGAGAAGGCGAGGGTGACCTCCGGCGGCAGTTCGCGGATGGCCGCCATCGTGTGGCGGTCCTTCAGGCCGAGGCCTGCGACGACGAGCGAAATCTTGGGCGCGCCGGTCTTGTCAGCGAACGGACGTGCATAGGCCTGCGCCGGGGTGCGGCCGTCTGCGGCGATCTTCGGCAGGCTGCCGGCGGACGTGCGCTCGTGGAAGCCCGACAGCGGCGCTCTCGCCAGTGGCGCGACGTCCGCTTCGCCGGCGTCGATCTCGCCTTCGGACACTTCGATGACCTTGAAGGATGCGGACTGGGCGCCGTCCTCTTCGAGATACTCGATGCCGGGCAATGACGGTTCGGCGCCGTGGTTCGCAATTTGGTTCGCACCGTCGGCGCCGATGCGGGTCTTCAGTTCGGGCGGCGGGCCATCCTTGATGGCGAAGAGCGCGAGTTCGACCTGCGGGCCGGACGCCTCCTCGTTTCCGAACATGTATGCGCCGCCGGCGGCGGCCGCGCCGACGGTCCCAAAGGCGACGACGCTGAGCGCAAAATGGCGCAAGCCCGTCCCGAGCACTGAACGTTCGGCTGAATTCGCCGCCATGGACGCACTCCGAGGAAAACAATGTCCAAGAGGAGTGATTCTTGGGGCTTTGCATTAAGAATGTGGAAACGGGACTCACATGCGCCCGGCGAGGCGTCAGGTGAATTTTCCGTCACATGAGGCGGGCTAGCGGCCGAGTTCCCGCGTCGCTTCCTCGATCCCGCCCATGGTCATCGGGAACATGCGCTGTGGACCAATGATTTCCCGGATCAGGTGGGTCGATCCTGAGTATTCCCAGCCTGACGGGTGGCTGGGGTTCAGCCAGACGAGGTTGGGGTAGATGTCGACGAACCGTTGCAGCCACAGGGCGCCGGGCTCCTCGTTCCAGTGCTCGACCGAGCCGCCGGGATAGGTGATCTCATAGGGGCTCATCGCCGCATCGCCGACGAAGATCACCTTGTAGTCTGACGGGAAGCGATGGAGCACGTCCCACGTGTCGATCTTGTTGGTCATACGGCGGCGGTTGTCCTTCCACAGTCCCTCGTAGGGGCAGTTGTGGAAGTAGTAGAATTCCAGGTTCTTGAACTCCGAACGGGCGGCTGAGAACAGCTCCTCGCAGACGCGGATGTGCGGGTCCATCGAGCCCCCGATGTCGAGCAGCATAAGCACCTTCACCGCATTGCGGCGCTCGGGCCGCATCACGACATCGATATAGCCCTGCTTGGCGGTGTTGCGGATCGTGTTGTCGAGGTCGAGCTCGTCCTCTGCGCCGTCGCGCGCCCATTTGCGCAGGCGGCGCAGTGCGACCTTGATGTTGCGGGTGCCGATCTCGACCGTGTCATCGAGGTTCTTGAACTCGCGCTTGTCCCAGACCTTCACGGCGCGCTGGTGCCGCGATTCCTTCTGTCCAATCCGGATGCCTTCAGGGTTGTAGCCATAGGCGCCGAACGGCGACGTGCCGGCGGTGCCGATCATCTTGTTGCCGCCCTGGTGGCGCTTCTTCTGTTCCTCGAGACGCTCCTTCAGCGTCTCCATCAGCTTTTCCCAGCCGCCCATCGATTCGATGAGTTCCTTTTCCTCATCGGTCAGGAATTTTTCCGACAGCTTGCGCAGCCACTCTTCAGGCAACTCCGCAGCGTCGACGCCCATGTCGATGGCTTCAAGTCCCTTGAAGACATGACCGAATACCTGGTCGAAGCGGTCGAGGTGTTTCTCGTCCTTCACCAGCGCCGAGCGCGCCAGATAGTAGAAATCGTTGACGTCGTTGCCGATCGCGCCCTTGTCCATAGCTTCGATGAGCGTGAGATATTCCTTCAGCGTCACAGGCACCTTGGCGCTGCGCAATTCCTGGAAGAAGTGAAGAAACATAGGCGGGGCTCCGGATCAGCGGGCAGCCTAGCGTCCAGCCGCGTCATGGCCAAGGGCGGGCACGGCGAGCGATCATCACGCCCCTCGCGCCGGGGGAGAGGGCGCTTGTGAGGAGGCGCCGGGCCGATAGCCTAAATGCTGACGGGCGCAGAAGCGCCGATGACGAGGCATGGTCCAATGGAAGCCCTGGCGGCGGTCAGGATGGCGCCAAACATGGGACGATTGGCTGTGGAAACGGCCAGTGCCCTGCGGTCCGGTCTCTCGTGGATCCGGATCGAGATTGCGCTGCTGATCGGCGCGCTGATCATGGCCGGATAGTCCGGAACTACACATTTTCGGCAACTCGGCCCGTATGGCGGGGCGTTTGCACGCCTTCACCTTCTAATCGCCACATGTCTCGTTGACATTGGCAACCGGCATCGCAAGTTCGGGGGCAGGAGGTTCGACATGAACAGTGTCTACGAGAATGGCGGCGCATCCGAGCGGGATGCATTCGGAAGCAAGGTTTCCGATGCGTTCGATCGCGGCGGCCGGTTTCTCGGACGCATTGCTTTCGGCCTGTTTCTCCTGCTCGCAGTCGGGGCAACCCTTGTCGCCACGACGTTCGTCGGCGTGATGCTCGCCCTTGCGGCTGGCTTTCTCGCGCTGACGCACAAGCTGGGCCGCAATTCGAAGGCGAAGGCCAGCGCTCCGGAGCACAGCGGCCCGCCGCCGACGCTGGAGGCGCATCGCACCGCCGATGGTTGGGTGACGGAAACGACCCGCCGCGACTGATCCGGACAAACAGCTCTTTCCGATGACCGGGTTCGCTTTCCTCGCGGGCGCGAACGCGCGATGATCGCCAGATGAGTCTGCGGAAGATCAGATCCCCAAGCCCGAATTTTAACGAGCGGCGGCATCCGCTCGACATGCTGGTGCTGCATTACACGGGCATGAAGGATGGTCCGTCCGCGCTGGCGCGGATGCGCGACCCGCAGACCGAAGTCTCGGCTCATTACATGGTTGAAGAGGACGGGGCGGTTCACGAGCTGGTGGCGGAGGAGGCGCGCGCCTGGCATGCCGGCAGGAGCCAGTGGCAGGGCGACGATGACCTGAACTCGCGGTCGATCGGGATCGAGATCGTCAATGGCGGGCACGATTTCGGCCTGCCTGCTTTTCCTGGCCAGCAGATCGAAGCGGTGATTGCGCTCTGCAACGAGATCATTGTGCGGCGGCAGATCCCCCAGACCCGGATTGTCGGCCACTCCGATATAGCCCCCGATCGCAAGGACGATCCGGGAGAACGCTTCCCATGGCGGCGTCTGGCGGAAGCGGGCATTGGTCTGTGGCCGGAACCCGTCTCCGCTACGCCTGCGCCGGTCGCCGAACGTGAACTGGAGGCGGCCTATCGAACCATCGGCTATTCGGCGGTCCTGATCGACAGCGACATCAATTCGGTTACGCGCGCTTTCCAGCGGCGCTGGCGGCAGGCTGATGTCAGCGGCGAGGCGGACGCCGAGACGCGTCGTCTGGCGGTAGGCGTTGCAGCTCTCTACGAGAGAAGCTCGCCGTCCCGTTAAAGGTTTCTTGCCGGCTTGCAGCTTAGGATGATCGCATCCAGCTGCGGAGAATGAGCCCGTTCAGCTGCGCTGGCGCGCTTCGGGAGCATGTCATGACCGACGAGCTGCACAGAGTTGTCTACCTCAGTTCCGCAACGCAGGGGTTTCCCGCCGAAGCGCTTGAGGAGCTGCTGGTTGGCGCGCGCGAGGCCAACGCTCGGCGCGGCGTCACCGGCATGCTGATCTACCACGACGGCAACTTTTTCCAGGTTCTGGAGGGCCGGAAGGCCGATGTGCTCGAAACTCTCGATCGCATCCGTGCCGACAGACGCCACGCGGGCATGATCATGCTCGAGAACCGGCCCTGCCGACGCTCGACATTCCCGGACTGGTCAATGGGCTATCGCGTGCTGGATGAGCTTAGCCAGCCACAGCGCGAGGGCTTCTTCGAGCTGGCGCGCGCGGCAAATGGCGATGGCACGCTGGAGCTGGTGCGCAACACGCCGATTGCTGTCTACCTCGACAGCTTCCTCAACTCGTTCCGGGAATTCGAGCAGGCCTGACCGGCCTGCTCAGAGCGATCCCGCCGTTACTTCGGCTCGACGGCCGGCAGGTCGCCATCCGCAGCAAGCGGCTTGTTCGTCACGTAGACAGCGATATCGCGCAGGTTTTCCGGCGAGATGCCCGCTGACATGGGGGCCATCGTGCCGCTGGTCATCTTGGCGACGACATCCGTCGGCTCGAGCGTTTTGAGCTTTTCCATGAGCGGCGCGCCGCCCATGCCAGTGCCGTGGCACATGTTGCACCGCGCCTGGTAAATGGCTTCGCCCTCGCTCACGCCGGGCTGCGGTTCGGCAAATGCGGCAGGCGCAGCGAACAGACCCAGACCGGCTAACGCGGCAATAGACGCTCTCATTCAAGACCCTCCAGTAACGTGGCGGCACCTTACTACTATTGTGAAGATGAACGCGCTATGACCAAAAGCAGCAGGCCTGCATTACCCAGTCGAAGGCGTTTCTGTCGACCGTTTTGTCTCTGCCGGCGGCCCGAAACTGAAGAGATAGTCGTCGACCGCAAATTTCGTGCGTTTGGGGTTGGGCGAGGGTTCAATTCGCCCATTCGGCTTGATCACGAACAGGATGACCGTTTCGGCAGGCCGGATCTCAAGGAAGTCCGCATAGTCGAATTCCTCGGTGAGCCGCGTGCGGGTGAACTCCCAGCCTGACGCGATGCGCCGGTTCAACTCGCTGAGGGTGACGCCTTCCGGAAGGATCGATCCCCCGCCCACCGTGAAGTGCAATTCGTGACGCGAGCTTGCGCTGGCCTTGGCGCCGTCCTCGCCCGTGCCGTTGGGCTGCTGGATTTTCGTGCGGCCAAGCTGGAAGACATTCGAGCGGCCCATCTCGGGCCCGAGGTCGGTGCAGACCAGTGCGTTGTAGGCGTCGTTGTCCGTCGCAGCGATGAGGATGGCGTATTGCGACATGTCGAGGCGGTGTTCGGCGGCCTCCGAGAGGATCTCGCCGTAATAGACCGGGACGCCTTCGCGGCGTGCGCGGCTGAGGTGGTTCCAGTTCGTATCGGCGAGCAGGACGGGCATCTTGTATTCCTGCGCCTTGCGCGCGAACGCGGTGGTCCACGGCGAACCGCCGACGAACAAAATGCCTGGCGCCTCCCGAGCGCTGAGCTTGAGCGCCAGGGCGAGCGGTCGGATCGAGAAGCCGTGCAGCACGACTGTCGCCACAACCACTAGGAAGGTGAGGGGAACGAGCCGCTCTGCGTCAGGAATGCCGTGCGACATGAGCGATTGTGCGAAAAAGCCCGCCACGGCCACGGCGACGACGCCGCGTGGGGCAATCCATGCGCAGATGGCGCGTTCGGCCAGGGTCAGCTTGGTGCCGATCGTGGACGTCATCACGACCAGCGGACGGATCACAAACAGCAAGGCCGCAAGGAACAGGAAATCGCGTGGGCCAATTACCGTCAGGTCGCCGAGCGAGGGCGTTGCGGTGAGAACGATGAACAGGCCCGACACGAGAATGACCGAGACGATCTCCTTGAAGCGCCGCAATTCCTCGAGGCTGCGCAGCCGCGTGTTGGCGAGGACGATGCCCATGACCGTTACGGTCAGCAGCCCCGCTTCTTCCAGGATCATGTTGGTGGCGGCGAAGGCGGCGATGACGGCGACGAGGAGTATGGGGGCCTTCAGGAATTCCGGGACGAGACCGCGCACAAAGGCGAACGCAATCAGACGCGCGAGGACAAAGGCGATCAGGCTGCCGAAGACGACCGCGCCGCCAAGCCGGAATGCGATTTCCAGAAGGCTGTGCCCTTCGGTGATGGCGATGGTGGCTTCGTAGGCGACGATCGCGAACAGGGCCCCGATCGGGTCGGCGATGATCGCCTCCCAGCGCAGGAGCGATGCCGGCCGCTTCGGCAACGCGGCCTGACGCAGAAGCGGCATGATCACCGTCGGTCCGGTGACCACCATGATGCCGCCGATGATTGCAGCGGTGGGTTCGCTCAGTCCGGCGAGGTGGTGCGCTGCGAGATAGGCAAGGCCCCATGTCACTGGCGCGCCATAGAAGATCACACGCCGCACCGCTGGCGACGTTTCGCGGATCTCGGCGAAGTTCAGCGTGAGGCCGCCTTCAAACAGGATGATGGCGACGGCGACGGAGATCACGGGAGACAGGAGCTCCCCGAACGTGTCGGAGGGCTCGATCAGTCCAAGGGCCGGGCCGACGATGAAGCCGGTGGCGAGAAGGATCACGATTGCAGGAAGCTGGGTGCGCCACGCGACCCATTGCGCGCCGATGCCCAGCACGCCGATCAGTGCAATCTGAAGTACAGTATCGTGCATACCCGCGCCGCGTTCGAGTTTGCGCCGCAGCGCCCGTAACCTGTCTCGCTGAAACGGACGTAGGCAGCAAGGGGCGGACGCTCGCAACCCGGCGCTGAGGGTGATATAGCGCGCGATCTGGTCAGGCGGCCGGGCGATCGCTGGCGGGGTTTACCCCGCTGGAGGAAAGTCCGGGCTCCACAGCGCCAGGGCGACAGGTAATTCCTGCCCGGGGTGACCCGAGGGAAAGCGCCACAGAAAGCAAACCGCCCCGGCTTGCCGGGGTAAGGGTGAAAGGGTGCGGTAAGAGCGCACCGCGGACCTGGCGACAGGGACGGCATGGCAAGCCCCGCCCGGAGCAAGACCGAATAGGGATGGGCGCTCCAGTTCTGCTGGGGCAGGCGCGGCGCTGCGCTCCATCCGGGTTGGTCGCGTGAGGCGGTCCGCGAGGGCCGTCCCAGAGGAATGATCGCCTATCCGAGAGGGCTTGCCTGATCGGGGGACAGAACCCGGCTTACAGGCCGCCTGACCAGATATCTTGTGCCTCGGCAGCTGGCGCGCTCAAGATGTAGTAGCTTCTGCCGATGAAGTAGACGGGACCCGACCAGCAGAACTCGGCGGGGTTGCAGAGTCTTCATGCGGGCTGCCTCAAAGATTTACACAGCCTTCACCGAATTCTTCACAGATGAAGACTTCATGGGTCCGGCAAGAGTCATGGTTTGTTCTGTAATCATTCCGAATCGGTCGAGCCGTAGACCATGAGGTCCCGTTGTTTCCCTTAATTTCCCATGCTATCCCGAAAATGCGCGCAGAGGCTGGGGAATCGGTCGGCGGCGCGTCGTTTCGGGCGTCCACTTTCCTGGACCAGTTATTGGGCATTTCAGCGTGTTTCTCTCGTCCCATGAGAGCGGCGTCGACGCGAAGAAGCGGGTGTCCATCCCGGCTTCCTTCCGCAGGGCGTTGGCCGGAGAGGACTCGGTGTTCGTCTGGCCGTCGCTCGACAAGAACTGCCTGGAAGGCGGCGGTGACCGGCTCGTCGCCCGGTTCCAGAACGCCATCATGCGGCTGAAGCCAATGGATCAGCGTCGCGAGGCGCTTTCCTACGCGATTTTCGGGCGCGGACGGTCCTACAAGTTCGACGACGGCGGACGTATCGTGATGGACGCAGAATTGCTCGATTTTGCCGGCATTACGGACAAGGCCCTGTTTGTCGGGCTCGGCGACCGTTTCCAGATCTGGGCGCCGCAGGATCACCAGCCGCGCCTGTCAGAACTGCAGAACCTGGCGCGCGATTCCATGGATCTGCTTGATCCGTTTGATGATGAGCCGGAGGCGCTGCATCCGCGATGACCGCCGAAGCGACAGACGCAAGGCATGTTCCGGTTCTTGTCCGGCAGGTCGTGGAGGCGCTGGCGCCGATTGACGGCGCGGTTCTGGTCGACGGCACCTATGGCGGCGGCGGCTATTCGCGCGCGGCGCTCGCGGTTGCCGACTGCAAGGTGATCGCGATCGACCGCGATCCCGATGCGATGCAGCGCGCATGGAAGCACGCAGGTCAGGATCCTCGGCTGATCCCCGCACCGGGCGTGTTCAGCGAAATCGAGAGCATCGTGCGTGCGGCGGGGCACGAGCAGGTGGACGGCGCAATGCTCGATATCGGCGTGTCCTCCTACCATCTTGATGAAGACCAGCGCGGGTTTTCCTTCCAGCGCGAAGGTCCGCTGGACATGCGCATGAGCCGCAAGGGTCCCAGCGCTGCAGATGTCGTGAACACGATGTCCGAACAGAACATCGCGAACATCATCTTCAGGCTGGGGGAGGAGCAGGCCTCCCGCCGGATCGCGCGGGCCATTGTCGAGCGCCGCAAGAGCGAGCCGTTCAGGACGACGCTGGATCTCGCCGAGGTGGTTTCCGGCGCTGTCGGCGGCCGCAAGGGGCAGCGGACCCATCCGGCCACCAAGACGTTCCAGGCGCTGCGGATCTACGTGAACGACGAACTGGGCGAACTGGCGCGCGCCCTCCATGCCATCGAGCGCATCCTCAAGCCGGACGGCCGGCTGGTCGTCGTGACGTTCCATTCGCTCGAGGACCGGATCGTGAAGGACTTCCTGCGCGAGCGGTCGGGCCAGGCGCCCGGCGTCTCGCGCCACGTGCCCGGCCTGCCGAAAGGCCCGGCGCCGACATTCGACGTGTTCGAGAAGCGGGCGATCGAACCGTCGGGCGCCGAGGTGATTTCGAATCCCCGCGCGCGCTCCGCCAAACTGCGCTGGGCGATGCGCACGATGGCGCCCGCACGCGATACGCCGATCGAAGGACTGCCAAGACTGCCGGAAGTCAGCAAACTCGAAGGAGTGACGTCATGATGCGGCTACTGATCGCCGGGGGCGTTGTCGTCGCCGGTCTCGCGGTTGGCGTCTATCGCGCCAAGCTTGGAGCAGAGCAGACGGACATGCGGATTTCGGATCTGCGCGGCGAGATCGTGCGGGTGAATGAGGAGATCTCGGTGCTGCAGGCGGAAGAGGCCTACCTCTCAAGGCCCGAGCGCATTGGCCCGCTGGCGCGCGAGCGGCTGGGCATGCAGCCGGCGAAGCCGGAGCAGTTCACCGCCGACGAGATGCTGACGCACAGGGTCGGGCAGGAACGACACTACGACGTGCGCGGTGACTGACCGCAATGCACCGCCCGGTCGAAGCTGACGCCGACAGATGGGGGATGACCCGTAGCCGCCTGGTCGCAGGGGCGCTGGCGCTGGTGTTCGCGGTCATCGTGGGGCGCGCAGGCCAGATTGCACTGGTGAACGAGGCGAGCGCTTCAAGCGGCGCAACCGCCACCGAAGCGAGGCGGGCGAACATCGTCGACCGCAATGGCGACCTTCTGGCGACATCGCTGTCGGCGTGGACGTTGGCGGCGGACCCCGGAAAGATCTGGGATGCGCGCGAAGTGGCGCAGGGCATCGCGCAGGTGCTGCCGGGGATCGATGTCGAGGCGCTGAGCGAACGCCTGTCCAACAGCAACCGCAAGTACGCTCTCATCCGTCGCGGCCTGACGCCAAGACAGCGCCAGGCGGTGATGGAGCTCGGACTGGAGGGCGTCTATTTCGAGAGCGAGATGCGCCGGGTCTATCCCGCCGGTAGGCTGGCGGGGCATCTGCTCGGGTTTACCGACGTGGACGGGCGCGGCATCGAAGGCCTCGAATACGTGTTCAATGACCGGTTGTCGGAAGGCGGCGAGCCGCTGCGCCTGACCATCGACGCCAGCGTTCAGTACGCGCTGGAATCCGAGCTTGAACTCGCTTCAGAAGAATTCGTCATGGCCGGCGCGACCGGCATGGTGATCGATGCGCACACCGGCGCAGTGCGCGCGATGGCGTCATGGCCGTTCATCGATCCCAACCATCCCGCACGGATCGAGAAGGACGCGCTGCGCAACCGCGCGGTGACAGGGTGCTGGACCGGCTCCGTCTACAAGCCGCTCACGGTTGCGGGCGCGCTGGAGGCGGGTGCGGTGCAGGCCGCGATCTGTTCGATGTCTCCGAGCCGTTGCGCTTTGGATCCGAGGAGATCACCGACGGCTACGAGTTCGAATACCCCTATGCGGTCAGCGTTCGCGACATCATCATCAACTCTTCAAACATTGGCGTTGCGAAGATCGCAGGCCGCATGGGCGTCACGGCGCATCGCGAGTTTCTTGATCAACTCGGGCTGCTGGGCCGACTTGATTACGTCGGTCCGCGCGCGCAGGCGGCCCTGCCGCCGCCGCGCTGGACCGAGCTGGCCTCAGCGACGGTCAGCTATGGGCACGGGATTTCCGTGGCGCCGATCGCATTCGCCATGAGCTACGTCCCGCTCGCAAACGGCGGCCTCTACCTCGCGCCCAAATTCGCCGAAACCGAGGGAGGCGCGCCGATCGAGCCTGTGCGGGTCCTGTCGGAGGAGACCTCCAGCACCGTGGTCAGCATGATGCGGGACGTGGTGCTGCGCGGCTCGGGCAGGCTCGCGGACACGGCAGGCTATGAAGTCGCCGGAAAGACGGGTACTGCGGAAAAGCCCGTGGATGGCGTCTACGATCCCAATCGGAACGTGACGTCGTTTGCGGCGATTTTTCCGGCGTCTCGCCCAGAATTCGTCGTGTTGATCGTTCTGGATGAGGCGCAACCTCGCTCGGGAGGGTCGCGGACGGCCGCCCATACGGCGGCGGCGATTGCTGGTCGTCTGATCGGCCGTGCGGCGCCGATGCTGGATGTCCAGCCGATCCTGTCTGCACCGAAAGTTTCGGTGGTGACCACGCCCGACGCCCATACGGAGACGCCCGCGCTTTGAAACTCGACAAGCTGATAGACGGAGCGCCTGCGCTCGAGATCACTGGCGTGACGGCGGACAGCCGACGCGTGAAGAAGGGCTTTCTGTTCGTTGCGCTGCAGGGCGTCGCAGAAGACGGACGCGACTATATTGCCAAGGCGATCAAGGCGGGCGCCGCCGCCATCCTGACCGATGAGCGCGAGGGCGAGTGGAAGATTCCCTCAGTGAAGGTCGCCAATCCGCGTGCGATGCTGGCGCAGATTGCCGCCCATGTCTGGCCGCGCCAGCCGTCGACCATCGCGGCGGTGACAGGGACAAATGGCAAGAGTTCGACCGTCGACTTCCTGCGCCAGATCTGGTCGCAGCTCGACCACAAGGCCGCTTCGATGGGGACGCTGGGCGCGGTCGGTCCGTCCGGGAAAGTGAACCTCGGTCACACCACGCCCGATCCGGTCGCCGTGCACGAGACGCTCGACAGGCTGGTCGGGGAGGGCGTGGAGCATGTCGCGCTGGAAGCATCCTCTCACGGGCTGATGCAGTACCGGCTGGAAGGTGTGAAGATGACGGCCGGCGCCTTCACGAACCTGACGCAGGACCACCTCGACTATCACAAGGACTTCGACGAGTACCGCAACGCCAAGCTGCGCCTCTTCACCGACCTGCTGCCGGAAGGCGCGCCTGCTGTCATCAATGCCGACAGCCCGGAGCGCGACGTGTTCGAGGCAGCGGCCAAGAAAGCTGGCCTGCGCTGCGTCACGTACGGCTGGAAGGGCGACGACATCTGGTTCGACGAGATCACCCCGCGTGCGACCGGGCAGGACCTGCGCATCCAGTGGGCGGAAGGCGGAACGGATCACGAGAAGCTGGTGCACCTGCCGTTGATCGGCGAGTTCCAGGCGCTGAATGCGATGGGCGCTGCCGCGCTGGCGATGGCGTTGGGCGATCCTGCAGAGCGCGTGCTGGATGCGCTCACCAAGCTGAGAGGCGTTCAGGGCAGGCTGGAGCTTGTCGGCGAGACTGCGGAGAAGGCCCCGGTGTTTGTCGATTACGCCCACACACCTGACGGCCTCGATACGCTTCTGCGGGCAGCGCGGCCGCACGTGCGTGGCCGCATCGTGCTGGTGTTCGGCTGCGGCGGCGATCGGGACCGCACCAAGCGCGAACCGATGGGGGCGGTCGCGGCCAAGTTCGCCGACGAGATCATCGTGACGGACGATAATCCGCGTACGGAAGATCCATCCGAAATCCGTACCTCCGTGCTGCGCGGCGCAACCGGGGCTGATGAGATTTCGGACAGGGCGGCGGCCATCGTCGAGGGTGTACGTCGTCTCAAGAAGGGCGATGCGTTGCTGATCGCCGGCAAGGGCCACGAGACCGGACAGATTGTCGGCGACGAGGAAATACCGTTCTCCGATAGCGAAGTGGCGCGCGCGGCTGTTGCAAGTGCGGGAGGCTCTGTTGCCTGACGCACTCTGGACAGGACGGGAGATCGCGGATGCAACCGGCGGCGCGCTGACGGGCGACTGGTCAGTGGGCGGCGTGTCGATTGACACCCGCACGCTTCACAAAGGCGATCTCTTTGTGGCGCTGACGGATCAGAGGGACGGACACGAATTCGTGCCGCAGGCGTTTGCGGCCGGCGCGCATGGTTGTCTGGTCTCGAGGGACGTCGGCCAGCCGGGCGTGCAGGTGGCGGACGTTCTGTACGCGCTGGAACAACTTGGCGCAGCCGCGCGCGCACGTACGCAGGCGCAGTGCGCAGCGATTACGGGCTCGGTTGGCAAGACGTCGGTCAAGGAAATGCTGGCGCGCATCTTTCGCGCGGTCGGCCCGGCCCACTGGTCGGTAAAATCTTTCAACAATCACTGGGGCGTGCCGCTGACCCTGTCGCGCATGCCGGCCGAGACGCAGCGCGCGATCTTTGAGATCGGGATGAGCACGCCGGGAGAGATTGCGCCGCGTTCGATCATGGTGAAGCCGCATGTCGCGATGATCACGCGTATCTCGCCAGCGCACATTCTGAACATGGGCTCGCTCGAGGCCGTCGCGAATGAGAAATCCGACATCGCGGCGGGGCTTCTCGCGGGCGGGTATGCGATCCTGCCGGCTGATGACGCCTTTTTCGGACACTTGCAATCGAGGGTGTTGCACTTGCAGCCGGATGCAGTGCTCAAGTCGTTTGGCGGCGGCGCGGGCGCGTCTGACGCCTTCGTAGTCGGATACGAGAGCGACGGCGCGGTCTCGCGGATCATCATCAATGTCGAAGGTGACGAGGTTCAGGTTGAGCTGACTGCGGTAGGTGAGCACTGGGCTGGGAACGCCGCATTGGCGTTGCTCGCGGCGACGCTGATGGGGATTGCGCAGAAGGATGCCGCGGCGGCGCTGTCCGGGTACATGCCGCCGGAAGGGCGCGGCTCATCGAGCCTGTTGAGGCTGACCGGCGGCGGCACCGCAACGCTGGTCGACGACAGTTACAACGCCAATCCGGATTCCATGCGGGCGGCCCTGGAGGGGCTGTCTCGCCGGTCCGGGCGAAAGATCGTTGCACTCGGCGAGATGCGCGAACTGGGGCCGGATAGCGAAAGGCTACATACGGAGCTTTCGACGCCGATTGTCGCAGCCGGCGTTTCAGTCGCCGTACTGACGGGCAGTGTCATGAAGCCGCTTGCAGACGAACTTGTGAGTCAGAACAAGGGCATAGATGTCGTGCTGGTTGAGGATCCCAAATCTGCTGGCGAAGCAGTCGCAAAAGTGTTGAGCGACGGCGACACGGTCTTGATAAAAGGCTCGAATGCATCCGGCATGGGCCGTGTTGGAGTAGCGCTCAAGGCGATGAGCGACGCGGTGGAAGGTTCGCAGAAAGCGTCCGGGGCAAAACATGCTGTATGAGTTGCTGTCGCCCTACGGGGGCGACGAGCTTAACCTGTTTAGTTACATCACGTTCCGCACTGGCCTCGCGCTTGTGACGGCCTTGGTCCTGTCATTGGTGTTCGGCGCGCCGCTGATCGCCTGGCTGCGGGCGCGGCAGGGCAAGGGCCAGCCGATCCGGAGCGACGGACCTCAATCCCACCTCACCAAGCAGGGCACGCCGACCATGGGCGGGTTCCTGATCCTGTTTGGATTGAGCGCCGCGACATTGATGTGGGCCGATCTCTCCAACCAGTACGTCTGGATGGTGCTGGGCGTGACGCTTGCGTTCGGCCTCGTCGGGTTCATCGACGACTATCAGAAGGTCACCAAGAAATCCTCTGGCGGCCTGTCCGGCAAGATGCGGCTCTTGATGGAATTTGCGATCGCTGGCGGCGCCGTTTTCTGGCTGACGCAGTACGCACCGCACGCTGCTCAGGAGGCGGTGAACGCCGGACTTGCCTCCGAGATGCCGCCTGAAGGCTTCGAGACATCGCTTGCGCTGCCGTTCCTGAAAGACTTTCTCCTTGATCTGACGCTCTACGGGTTTGTCGCCTTCGGGGCCTTCGTCATCGTCGGCGCCGGCAACGCGGTGAACTTCACCGACGGCCTGGATGGCTTGGCGATCGGGCCGGTGATGATCGCCGGGGCGACCTTCGGCTTCATTGCCTATGCATGCGGAACGCCGCGCTTCGCCAACTACCTTCTGCTCACGGCGACGCCGGGTACGGCCGAGCTGGCAGTGGTTGCTGGCGCACTGATGGGCGCGGGCATGGGCTTCCTCTGGTACAACGCACCGCCTGCGCGCATCTTCATGGGCGATACCGGTTCACTGGCGCTGGGCGGCTGTCTTGGCGCCATGGCCGTCGCGACGAAGCACGAGCTCGTTCTCGCGATCGTCGGCGGCCTGTTCCTGCTTGAAGCCATGTCGGTCATCATCCAGGTCACCTCGTTCAAGCTGACCGGCAAGCGCGTCTTCCTGATGGCGCCCATCCATCACCACTTCGAGAAGAAGGGCTGGTCGGAATCGACTGTCGTGATGCGGTTCTGGATCATCGCCTTCGTGCTGGCGCTGGCCGGCCTTTCGACGCTGAAGCTGAGGTAGGCCAGGGTGATCCCGGTACGATCATACGAAGGCAAGGATGTCGCGGTCTTCGGGCTGGGCCGCTCGGGTATTGCGGCTGCGCGCGCGTTGCTTGCGGGCAAGGCGCGGGTCTTCGCCTGGGATGACAACGAAGCAGCGCGCAAGGCGGCCACCGAAGCAGGCGTGCCCCTGGCGGACCTCAATCACCGCGACTGGCAGACTTTCGCCGCGCTGGTCGTCTCGCCCGGTATTCCGGTCAGTCACCCCGAACCGCATCGCATCATCAAGATGGCGAAGATGGTCAACGTGCCGGTGCTCGGCGACATCGAATTGTTCGCCCGGGAGGTTGCTGCGCTGAAACCCGCCGACCGGCCCACGATCATTGGCGTCACCGGCACCAACGGGAAATCGACGACGACAGCGCTGATCGGCCACATCCTGAAGACTGCGGGCATGGACGTTCGCGTCGGCGGCAATATCGGCATCGGCGTCCTCGACCTTGAACGCTTGCATGGCGCGGCGGTCTACGTTCTGGAGCTCTCGTCCTACCAGCTGGAACTGGCCCGCAGCCTGCGCTGCAATGTGGCGGTCATGCTGAACATCTCGGCCGATCACCTCGAGCGGCATGGCGGGATGAAGGGATATGTCGCGGCGAAGTCGCGGATATTCCTGAACCAGAACGCGGAAGACACCGCCGTGATCGGCGTCGACGATCCACGATCTCAGACCGTGTGCACGCTCATCTCTGCTGATGGCCTACAGCGCGTCGTGCCGATTTCGTCCGAGTATGGACTGGGACGTGGCGTCTCGGTGCTTGGCGGCTGGCTCAGCGAGTCGGGACAGGGTTTCGTTGACGAGCCGCACGACATCAGCGGGGCGGCGACATTGCCGGGCCGGCACAATCACCAGAATGCGGCCGCAGCCTTTGCAGCCTGCCGCGCGATCGGGTTGGAAGCCGGCGAGATCATCGAGGGCGTCAAGAGCTTCAACGGCCTGCCGCATCGGCTGCAGACGGTGGGCGAGGTGTCGGGCGTCCGCTTCGTGAATGATTCCAAGGCGACCAATGCGCAGGCCGCCGAGCAGGCGCTGCTGGCCTATCCCGGCTCGTACTGGATCGCGGGCGGACGTCCGAAAGAGGAGGGCATCGACGCGCTCGTCGACCTCCTGCCTTCGGTGCGCAAGGCCTACCTGATCGGCGAAGCTACGGACGCTTTCGCAACCACGATCGGCGACCGGGTCCAGCATGCGAAATGCCGCACGCTGGAAATCGCGGTTCAGGCCGCCTTCGAAGACGCACGAGCCTCAGGAATTGAGGCGCCGGTCATACTTTTTTCGCCTGCTTGCGCGAGTTTCGATCAGTTCAAGGATTACGAGGACCGTGGGAGGGCGTTTCAGGCGCTGACCGCGGATCTCGCAAGACGGCAACGGATCCGGGAAACGGCCTGAATCTATGCAGGTTTTCGAGCGCTCGAATGCGTCGCCGCTCGCCGAGTGGTGGCGAACGGTCGATAAGGGACTGATCGCTGCTGCGCTGATCCTGCTCGGTGCGGGGCTGGTGCTGTCGCTAGCCGCCGGTCCTGCAGCCGCCCTGAAGACCGGCATGAGCGACCCCTTCCACTACGTCTACCGCCAGCTGGCGTTCGCGGTAGCGTCCGCGGTGCTGCTGGTGATCGTTTCGACAATGGATTCCCGCTGGGTGCGCAGAACGGCTGCGGCTGTATTTGTCGCGTGCTTCTTCCTGATGGCGATCGTGCTTCTGTTCGGTCACGAGGCGAAGGGCGCGCAGCGCTGGCTGCGGATTGGCGGATCGACCTTCCAGCCATCCGAGCTGATGAAGCCGGCGCTGCTGGTCCTGTGCGCGTGGCTATTGGCGCAGCGTGAAAGATACAGCGACATTCCGTGGGAGTGGCTGGCGTTTGCGCTCTACGCCGTCACGATGGGTTTGCTGCTGATGCAGCCGGATGTCGGTCAGGCTGTGCTGATCTCCGTCAGCTTCTTCACGGTCTTCTTCATCGCCGGACTGTCCTGGAAGTGGGCGGTTTCATTTCTTGGCGGCGGCGCGGCCCTTGGCGCGCTGCTCTATGTGCTGTTGCCGCACGTGCGGCGGCGGGTGAACAGTTTCATCAATCCCACAGAGTACGACACCTACCAGATCGACACGGCGCGGAACGCGATGGAGCGCGGCGGCCTGTTCGGGGTCGGGCCCGGGGAGGGCGAGATCAAGCGGCTGCCGGACGCCCACAACGATTTCATTTTCTCGGTTGCAGGCGAGGAGTACGGGCTCGTTCTGTGCGTTGGGCTGGCGATCGTGTTTGCGGTGATCTCCATCAAGGGGATCGTGGCGGCCTCGCAGCACCCTGAAACCTACCAGCGTGCGGCCGGCGTCGGGCTGTATGCGCTGTTTGGACTGCATGCAGCGATCAACATGTCCGTAAATCTCGGGCTGCTTCCTCCGAAGGGCATGACATTGCCCATGGTCTCAGCTGGCGGGTCCTCTTTATTGGGGTCCGCCTTGACGCTAGGAATGGCCTTGGCTCTGACGCGGCTCGCTCCGCGCGCATCGCTGTCGAGGCTGAGGTCCGCATGACGAATTCCGAGGGAAACAACCGACCGCTGGTCGTGATCGCGGCTGGCGGCACGGGCGGTCACATGTTTCCTGCACAGGCGTTCGCCGACGAAATGAAAGCCCGGGGCTGGGCGACGGCGCTTGTGACCGACGAGCGGGGAAAAAAATACGCCCAGAACTTCCAGGCGGACTTCCGTCAGGAGGTGGAAGCGGCGACCTTCGGCTCAAAGGCGCCCCACAAACTGCTCGGCGCTGCACTGAAACTGCGCAAGGGAACGCAGGAAGCCGCGCGGCTCTTTGGCGAGCACAAGCCCGCACTCGTCGCCGGCTTCGGCGGCTACCCTTCCTATCCGTCACTCTCGGCTGCGCGAACACAGAAAATCCCGATCATCATTCACGAACAGAACTCGGTGCTCGGACGGGTGAACCGGCTGTTCGCAGGCTCCGCCCGATATGTCGCCTGCGGGTTCGACCGGCTGGACCGCCTGCCGCAGGCCGCCAGCGCCAACAAGCGTGTCGTCGGCAATCCGGTGCGGGCGCCGATCCTGGCTGTGCGGGACAAGCCGTATCCGCAGCCCACCGACGACGGCAGTCTCCACATACTCGTCACGGGGGGCTCGCAGGGGGCAAGGTTGTTCGGTGAGGTGATCCCCGCCGCTATTGCAGGTTTGCCTGAAGAGATCCGGAGACGACTAAGCGTCGTCCAGCAGGCCCGCGAAGAGCAGTTGGATACGGTGCGGGCGGCCTATGCTGAGGCGGACGTAAGGGCCCGGGTCGAGAGCTTCTTCAGCGACATGCAGGACCAACTCGCCGCCGCACAGCTGGTGATCGCACGGGCGGGCGCATCGACCGTGACCGAGCTGGCCGTCGCCGGCAGGCCGTCCATCCTGGTGCCGCTGGCCATCGCGATGGACGATCATCAGACGGCAAACGCCGAGGGATGGTCGCCGCCGGGGCCGCCGATGTGGTGAGCGAACAGAAGTTTGCGCCTGTCGCATTGACGTCTTTGCTCAAGGAGCGGCTGACGAACACTGCGGTGCTGACGGCCCGGGCGCGCGCGGCCTACTCACTTGGCCGGCCCGACGCCGCTCGCAAGCTTGCAGACCTTGCCGAAGACGCCGCAGCTGTGACAGTCAAGCGCGATGCGTAGCAGTATTCCCTTCGACGTCGGCCCGATCCACTTCGTGGGCATTGGCGGTATCGGTATGTCCGGCATCGCCGAGGTGATGCTGAACCGGGCTATGAAGTCTCGGGTTCCGACCAGAAGGAAAGCGCCAACACACAACGCTTGGCCGAGCGCGGGGCCCGGATCGCTATAGGTCACCGGGCGGAGAACATCGAAGGCGTCGGCGCGCTGGTGACGTCAACGGCAATCCGGTCAGGCAACCCTGAGGTTGTCGCGGCACGCGCGCTGGGCCTGCCAGTCGTGCGGCGCGCCGACATGCTCGCCGAACTCATCCGGCTGAAGTGGACGGTTGCGATTGCCGGCACGCACGGGAAGACGACGACTACATCGATGGTGGCGGCGCTGATGGACGGTGTGGGCCTTGACCCGACTGTGATCAACGGCGGCGTGATCAACGCCTACGGCTCCAACGCCAAGGCGGGCGCAGGCAAGTGGATGGTGGTGGAGGCCGACGAGAGCGACGGCACGTTCACGAAACTGCGGGCGACCGCGGCCATCGTCACCAATATCGACCCTGAGCACCTCGACCACTACGGCTCGATGGATGAGCTGCGGAAGGGTTTCGACACATTTGTCGAGAACCTTCCGTTTTACGGCTTTGCTGTACTCTGCGCCGACCATCCCGAGGTCCAGGCGCTGGCGAGCCGGATTCCTGATCGCCGCCGGATTACCTACGGTTTCAACCCGCAGGCTGACGTTTGGGCGGTGAATGTGGAAGCGACTCCCGAAGGGTCCAAATTCGACCTCGTGATGCGTAGCCGCGGCCAGACCGAGGAAACCCGCTGGACCGACCTCAGGCTGCCGATGTCGGGGCGTCACAACGTCCAGAATTCGCTGGCGGCGATTGCGGTCGCGCGGGAACTCGGCGGGCAGGAGAAAGGCATCCGCGCAGCCCTGGGTCGCTTCGAGGGCGTCAAGCGGCGCTTTACGCAGGTGGGCGAGTGGAACGGTGTGCGCATCATCGACGATTACGGCCACCACCCGGTCGAGATCGCCGCCGTGCTGAGCGCCGCGCGGGATGTGCAGGGCAAGGGCAGGGTCATCGCCGTCGTCCAGCCACACCGCTACACCCGCCTGCGCGACCTCTTCGAGGACTTCTGCACCTGCTTCAACAACGCCGATCGCGTCGTGGTTGCGCCAGTCTACGCGGCAGGAGAGTCGGAGCTTGAGGGCGTCTCGGCCGAAGCGCTCGCCAAGGGCCTTACTGACCACGGACATCGTGACGTAGCTGTAATCCGGGACCTCGAGGACCTACCAAAAACGCTTGCGGGCGTGCTGGAGCCGGGCGATATGGTCGTCATGCTGGGGGCGGGAGATATCACCGCCCATGCAGCGACGCTGGCGGAGCGGCTCGCTCGTTAGCACTCCAGCAACCATGAATGACGCTAAATGACGGTCGTTCACGTGTAGCGGCGTGAATATCGTCGCCTGGATGGGCCTGAACTTGAAACGGCGTTTGCACTACATTCTGGTCGGTTGCGCAGCAATGCTGGCGCTGGCGGGCGGCACGCTGGCGTTCAGCGGCAGCATCGAAGCGTCCACGCCGAGGTTCGCCAACTTCGCGCGGCCCAACTTCGACAAGGCCCCCCCGCCGCCTGCGCTCGACCTTGCGCGCCGCTGGGGCCTCGCGGAAATCGGAGAGTTCACCCGCCTGGCGTCGGACGAAGGCATCTGCCGGGAGGCGTTGAGCGCGGTCGGCGTGAACTGGGTCGAGACCCCCGCGCAGGAAAGCGAGATCGGCTGCGGGTTTGAATCGGCCATTGGCGTATCGGGTACGCTGGCGTCCTACAGCGTGCCCTCGACAATGACGTGTCCATTGGCGGCGCGGCTATACCTCTGGGAAATGGAAGTCGTCGCGCCCGCCGCGGAGAAGCATCTTGGAACGACCATCGCGTCCATCGATGTCATGGGCACGTTCTCCTGCCGGCGGGTTGCCGGCACAGCGCATCTCAGCAAGCACTCCTTCGGAGAGGCGATCGATATCGCTGGGTTCAAGACCGCAGACGGGCGCGACATTCCGGTCTTGAGAACCTACCGGACCGACAGTCCCGAGGGGCAGTTCCTGAGGGAGATCCGGCGCGGCGCCTGCGGGCTGTTCGACGTCACGCTGGGGCCAGACTTCAACCTCGACCACGCCAATCATTTCCACCTCGACATCGGCGGCGGCTACGCTTGCCACTGATTGCGCCGCGCTGCTGGGGTGCTAGACCCGCGCGATGAAGTTGAGAGCTGCGCACTATTCCGGGATCCGGGGAAAACTGCTGGAAGATGCGGTGCTGGCGCCGTTTACCTGGTTCCGCGTCGGGGGCGCGGCCGACCTCCTGTTCCTGCCACAAGACGTTGAGGACCTTCAGGAATTTCTGAGGCAGACGCCTGCAGACACGCCGATCACCGTTCTCGGCGCGGCGTCCAACGTGATCCTGCGCGATGGGGGCGTGGAGGGTGTTGTCGTGCGGCTGACGCCGCCGTTTGGGCAGATCGCGATCGAGGGAACGAAGGTGGTTGCCGGGGCGGCGGCGCTGGACCTGAAGGTGGCGCAGGCGGCGGCGAAGGCCGGCGTCGCGGGTCTCGAATTCTTCTCCGGCGTGCCGGGCGCGATCGGCGGCGCCCTGAGGATGAATGCCGGGTGTTACGACGCCGAGACAAAGGACGTGCTGGTCGAGGCGAGAGCAGTCGACCGGACGGGCGAAATCGTCACGATGACGGTGGATGATTTCGGCTATTCGTATCGACACTCCGAGGCGCCGGACGAGCTCATCTTCATCGAGGCGACGTTCGAGGGACGGCTGGATGAGCCCGAGGCGGTGCTGGAGCGCATGGCGGCTTTGAGACAGCGGCGCGAGGACGCCCAGCCGATCCGCGAGAAGACCGGCGGATCGACCTTCGCCAATCCTGACCCGCCGGGGACGCCCGACCAGAGAAAGTCATGGCAGCTCATTGATGCGGCAGGAATGCGCGGTGCGCGAAAAGGTGGGGCGCAGGTGAGTGAAAAACACTGCAACTTCCTGATAAACATGGGCGATGCGACGGCGGCGGACATCGAGGGCCTGGGCGAAGATGTGCGCGCCGCCGTCAGGGCAACGGCCGGCGTGGACCTGCGTTGGGAAATCAAGCGGATAGGAAGAGCGACATGACAGATGCAGGCCGGGCCGAGGGGCCGCTGACCCTGACGGACGCTGAGGAAACCGACCTCGAGTGGATCCTGAATGTCGAGGATACGGCCGTGCAGGGCGGCTTTGTGTCCGGCGACTCGGCGATCAACCACCAGCGCCAGATGGCCGATCAGTCCTGCCTCTACATGATCGCCAAGCGCGGCGACGAGCCGGTGGGCTATGTGATCCTGAGGGGGATCCTGGGGGGCGAGCCGGTTGTCGAGCTGAAGCGGATCGTGATCACTAAGACCGACGCAGGCCATGGTCAGGGCGTGATGGGCCTGCTGATGCACAAGGTGTTCGACGAGATTGGCGCCCATCGGCTGTGGCTGGACGTGGCCGAGGACAATGAGCGGGCGCAGCACGTTTATCGCAAGCTGGGGTTCGTTGAAGAGGGGAGGCTGCGCGAAGCTGCGCGGCGCAAGGGCGACTGGCACGATCTGGTGCTCTTCGGGATGCTGAAAAGCGAGTGGCAGGACGACTAGTCCCAGTCACGACAGCTTTACCCTACGAGAAATAGCGGGCGGCGCGAAACAGATGTAATCTCTGTTCCAGAACAGGGAGCGGATCATGAATCGCAAGATTTTGACGGCGGGGGTAGCGAGCGGAATTCTGGCGCTTGCAGTTGCAGGTTATGCGGTCGCCGACCGTGGCGCCCAGACCGGCGAAACGCCTGCGCGCGCTGACAATTTCCGGTTGGTCGATCACACCGGCTTCGCGCAGGAAATGCGCCGGCTGCATGATGCAAAAGCGATCGTGGTCGTCTCTCAGGTTAACGGTGACGCTAGTTCGCGGGCCGCCGCGAAGAAGCTGGAGACCCTGAAGACGGCTCACCCCGGTGTAGAATTCCTGATGCTGAACTCCAGCCTGGACGATGATCGCGCAGCGATCGCAGCCGAGGCGGCTTCGCAGGGCTATACGATCCCGGTGATGGACGATGAGGTGCAGCTCGTCGGCGAGCAGCTGGGCGTCAGCTACGCGGGCGAAGCGTTCGTTCTCGACCCCAAGACCCTGAATATCGTCTATCATGGTCCCGTCGATGCGTCGGGCGCGGAGAAGAAGGCGAAAGGCTATCTCGCCGAAGCTCTAGCGGACATCGAAGCCGGCCGTGCAATCCAGGTCTCTGCGGTCGACGGCAAGGGCAGTGCAATCCGCTTCCCGGAACGGGCGCGGACCGAAGCGCACGCGAATATCTCCTACGCTGACGAGATTGCGCCGATCCTCGAAGAGAAGTGCGTCGTCTGCCACCAGCCGGGCGGTATCGGTCCGTTCGCGATGACCAATTACGAGGTGATCAAAGGCTTCGCGCCGATGATCCGCGAGTCGATCCGCACCGACACCATGCCGCCATGGCATCCCGATCCGACTATAGGCAAGTTCTCGGTCGACTATGGCCTTTCGAACGAGCAGACGCGCAAGCTGGTGCACTGGATCGAAGCCGGCGCGCCGCGTGGCGATGGCGCCGACCCTCTGGCGGCGGTTGAGCACGTCGCGCCGGAATGGCCGCTGGGCGAACCGGACCTGGTTCTGGAAATCCCGGCCTACGACCTGCCTGCCGCAGGCGTCGTGGAATACCAGTACCCCTATGCCCGCAACGAGCTGACAGAAGGGCGGTGGGTGAGGGCGGCGACGCTGATGCCGGGCGACCGGCAGGGCGTGCACCACATCCTTGCGGGCTACATGTCCGAGGCGCCGGACCACGACAGACCGACGAGCGGTTCGTGGGAAGCGTCGTACGGTGAGTATGCGGTTGGCGGCGAGTCCTTCACGGTGCCGGACAATATCGGCGTCTACCTGCCGCCGGGTGGCGTGATGAGCTTCCAGATGCACTACACGCCCTATGGCAAGGAAGCCGTCGATAACTCGAAGATGGGCCTCTACTTCTATCCGGAAGGTCATACCCCCGAGCTGGTGATGCGCCACAGCGTGATCGCCGACACCAATATCGAGTTGCCGGCCAACACCGATCGCCACGAGGAAATCGCCTACGCGAACTTCCCGAACGACGCGGTCCTTTATTCGGTGTTCCTGCACACGCACTATCGCGGGCAGGCCGCCAAGTTCGAGATGATCAAGCCGGATGGCGAGCGGGAGACCCTGATCAACCTGCCGCGGTACGACTTCTCGTGGCAGCGGACCTATGAGTTCGCCGAACCGATTGACGTGCCGGCAGGCTCGAAGCTGGTGGCGACGTATCTCTATGACAACTCGGTGCGCAATCCCGGCAACCCCGACCCGAACGAAGTGGTGCGTTGGGGCGACCAGTCGTGGGAAGAGATGCACTACACGTCGATCTACTACCACTGGAAAGACGAGACGGCCGTCAACCAGCTTGCCGATGCAGAAGAGCGGCTGAACAATGGACGCCTGATGGGCATGCTCGACGACAGCCTGGATGGAAAGCTGCAGCTGGCCGAACTGTCCGGCTCGATGGGATCGCGGCTTGCGCCACGGTTTGCGGCGCTGGACGCCGACAGCGATGGCGGTCTGGACGCAGCAGAGCTGGCGCCGCTGGCCGGCATGATGCGATTTGGCGGCGACTGATCTGGTCGTCACCTTGAGCGAAGAAGAAGCCCGGCGGAGCGATCCGCCGGGCTTCTGACTCTTCGTGGCAGACGAAGCGCTAGTCGTTCAGCGCTTCGTAGACGAGCTGCACGGACTCGCCGCGCAGGTTGACGGCGTCGCGACCGGCATTGCCGCGCCGCTGGATCATGCCGACATAGCCAAGGTCGTTGACCGGATCGACCCAGAACCAGGTGCCGTCGATGCCGAACCACGAATAGCTGCCGATCGGCGCTGGCGAACGCTCGGACGGTTCGCGTGTCGCGACCGCGCCGCCATAGCCGAAGCCGCCGCCGGTGAAGACGCCGGGCGTGTCGCCGATCTGGTTCGACATCATGAAGCGCGCGGTTTCCGGCTTCAGGATCTGCGCGCCGTCAAGCTCGCCCTCGTTGATGAGCATCTGCACGAAGCGCGTGTAGTCGTGTGCGGTGGAGGCGAGGCCGCCGCCGCCCGACTCGGCGTGGTCGTTGACGAAGAAGTTGTAGACGTCCGGCAACACTTCGAACTCGCCGTCGCCGTTCATCTGGTAGACGGTGGCGAGGCGCGCGCGGTCGGCTTCCGGCAGCGTGAACGCCGTGTCGTCCATGCCGAGCGGCGTGAAGATGTTCTGGTCGAGATACTCGCCGAAAGTCATGCCGGAGATGCGCTCGACGACCGCGCCCTGCAGGTCGACGGCGATCGAATACGACCAGCGCTCACCCGGTTGCAGGAGGAGCGGGATTTCGGCGACGCGCTGGACGAGCCCGTCGAGATCGGGTTTGCCCATCGGGTTGTCTTCGATATACGCGCGCTCGACGGCGGTGCGCGGCGACAGCGAATAGCCGAAGCCGCCCGTGTGCGTCATCAGCTCGTGCATCGTGGGGATGTGGTTGGGCTCGACGAGATCATCGAGATTATCGGTCGAGGTTGCCACCTTGAGGTTGGCGAGTTCCGGCAGGAACTTGGTGACGGGGTCTTCCGGTTTCCATTTGCCCTGTTCCCAGAGCTGCATCATCGCAACGCCAGTGACCGGCTTGGTCATGGAGCGGATGCGGAAGATGGTGTCTTCCGTCATGGGTGCGCCGCCATAGGACTGGTCGCCCCAGATGTCGAAATTGGCGACTTCGCCATCCTTCACCAGCACGTGGATGAGGCCTGCGACTTCGCCGTTGTCGACCGCCTGCTTCATGCGGGCGTCCAGCGCAGCGATCCCGTCTGCGGAAAAGCCTGCCGGCGCAGCAACTTCATCGGCTGCGGTGGGCCAGCTTGTGTCCGTTGCGGCGGCCTGCTGCCCGCCCATGTCGGCGCTGTTGGCGCAGGCGCTGAGGGCGCCGATCGCGCAGGCGGCCATCAGCACGCGCACGCGGGAAGTCTCGCGTAGATTTAACATTCGCTCCCGTCCTTCGTTGTGAGTGGGGCCGCTCCCGTGAAGAGAGCGGCCCCTTGTTGTTCAATGGCGCTGGCGGCGTGATCCGTCGGCGCTCATAGATCTATTCCGATGCTTCGGCCTCGGCCGGAGCGGATGCCGGTGCGCCGTTGAGGGCCGCGTAGACCAGCTCGGCTGAGTCTTCGCGGAAGTTCATGGCGCCCGGACGGCGTCCGCCCATCGACTGGATCATGCCGACGAAGAACAGGTCGTTCACCGGGTCGATCCAGAACCAGGTGCCGGCGGCGCCGCCCCAGTAATAGGTGCCCTGGCCATAAGGCGCGCCGGAGGCGGCGGTGTCGGTGTGGACCGCGTAGTCCATGCCGAAGCCGATGCCGGGCAGGCCCGGATTGGCGTTGGTCCCGTCGGAGTAGAGACGCAGGTCGCCGATATGGTTCTGCGTCATGATGTCGATGCTTTCCGGCTGCAGCACGCGATTGCCGCCGAGCTCGCCCTTGTTCAGCATCATCTGGCTGAAGCGGGCGTAGTCGTGCGTGGTGGAGATCAGGCCGCCGCCGCCCGATTCGAGGCGGTTCGGGTCGGTGAAGCCGGGACGATCCGGGCGTTCCGGGTTGGCGACCAGCTGTCCTGCGTCAGCGTCCCAGCTGTAGACGTCGGCGAACCGCGGCTTCTGCTCTTCGGAGACGTAGAACGCCGTGTCGTTCATGCCGAGCGGGGTGAAGATGTGCTCGTCCATGTAGGCGCCGAGCTTCTGGCCCGACATCCGTTCGACGATGGCGCCCTGGATGTCGACCGAGATCGAATAATACCAGCGCGTGCCCGGCTCGTAGAGGAGGGGGATTTCGGCGACCTTGGCCATCAGTTCGTCGAGATTGGCCGAGCCCAGCACGGCGTCATCGCGGAAGGCGGTGTTGACCGGATCATCGCCGCTGAGGCCGTAGCCGAAGCCGGCGGTGTGGGTCATGATCTCGCGCATGGTCGGCGCGCGCGACGGGTTGGCGACGGTTGCGTTGCCGTCGGCGTCGACGCCCGTCAGCAGCTTGAGGTTCTCGAATTCCGGGACGTGCGCGGTGACAGGATCGTCCAGCTTCCACAGGCCCTGTTCGTAGAGCTGCATCATGGCGACGCCGGTGATCGGCTTGGTCATCGAGTAGATGCGGAAGACGGAATCCTTCGTCATCGGAGTATCGTCGGTCGCCTGACCGTAGGCGTTGAACTGGGCGACTTCGCCGTTCTTGGCGAGCAGGGTGACCATGCCGGCGACGTCCTGATCGGCGACCGATTGCGCCATGCGGGCGTCGAGGGCGGCGAGGCCTTCAGCGGAGAAGCCGAGAGTCGTGGGATCGGAGATCGCAGCGCTCGGCCAGGCCGGATCGGCGGCGGGCGATGAGACCTCGGTCTCGACCGCTGCGGTTTCCGTTTCGGGCGCCGTCTCAGGACTGCAGGCTGCAATCGTGAGCGCAGTGGCGGCGAGAAGCAGCCCGCGCAGCATTGGTCGTTGTTGTCTCATTACCCATCTCCCTCATACAGGCTCGCGGAATCGCGATTTTGGCCGGACAATAGGCAGGTTTACCGGGCATCGCCAAGCAGACATCACAAGACCTTTACTCGCCCCGCCTTCGGTGCTCTGGAAGGTTGATGCTGGCGCCGGGACTGGTTTTCGGTGGGGGACGGCGAAACCCGGTGATGGATTCAACCTCATGACGGAGACTGGCGCCGAACCGCGCGGATACCTCCGACCGCTTTTCTTCGCGGCGGGTTGCGTGTTCACCGCGATCGGAATTGCCGGCGTGCTGTTGCCGCTATTGCCGGGAACGGTCTTCCTGATCCTCGCAGCGGCCTGTTTCGCCAGATCCTCGCGCAGACTGGAGCACTGGCTCGTGACGCATCCCAAGCTGGGGCCGCAGGTGATGGCCTGGCGCAGGACCGGCGCGATCGCGACACGAGTCAAGGCGGTGGCGATCGCCTCGATGGCAGCGTCATACGTGCTGATCTGGATGTCCGGAGCGCCCCTGATCGCGCGGATCCTGTCTGGCGCATTCCTTGTGGGCTCGGCGGTCTTCGTGGCGACACGTCCGGTTCCGCCGCCATTCCCGCCCGAGGGCTAGTGCGGCCGCAATTCGTCGAGCCAGCCGGGAAGGTCGCCAAGGCAGGAGAGCTCCCGGAAACGCGGATGGTTCTCCGGCGCGTCAGCCGCCTCATGCTCCCAGACCAACGGGTAGGGGACCAGCGCCGCAAATCCACCAGCTTCCAGAACGGGCAGGACGTCCGAGCGCACTGAATTTCCGGCCATGATCGCAGCGTCAGGGCTGGTGCCATAGCGGGCGAAGACACGCTGATAGGTCTCGACGTTCTTTTCGCTGACGATTTCGACGCCTGAGAAGAAAGAGCCCAGACCCGAGGCCGCCAGCTTGCTTTCCTGATGGAAGAGATCGCCCTTGGTCACGAGGACGAGCCGGCCGCGGCCGGCCAGCGTTTCAAGCGCATCTTCAACGCCGGGCAGGGGATCGACCGGGTGCCGCATCATCTCGCGGCCCGCCATCAGGATCTCATTGAGTGTTTCGGCCGGAATCTTTCGCTTCGAGACGTTCAGCGCGGTTTCCAGCATCGACAGGGTGAAGCCCTTCGCGCCGTAGCCGTAGGTATCGAGATTGCGCTTTTCGCAGGCCGCCAGCTCGGCATCGAGCGTTGCGGGATCGGCGAAATCCGACAGCAGTTCGTTGAAGCGATCGTGGGTGAAGCGGAAGACGGTTTCGTTGTGCCAGAGCGTGTCGTCGGCATCGAGCCCGATGATGGACGGTTGCATCTGACTGGTCTCCTCTTCGGCCGCGTCGTCAGCCGCGGGTCTTGTCGTGGGTCGCCTCCCACACCTTCGCGATTCTCGCAAAGCGATGGAAGGCGTAGGCCATGGAATGGATGAACCCACGCCGCCCGCGCATGATGTCGCCGCGGAGTATGTAATACTTCAGGAACGAAAGGGGAAACTCCAATAGCAGTCGAAGTGTAAGCAGCGACGGAACGCGTCCCCGCGCCGCCATGTCTTCAGCCTGCGCAGTGGAATACTTGTTGAGCTTGTCTACAAACTGGCCGAGCGACACGACGGAATAGTGCCAGACAAGTCCGGGGAGGTCTTTGGTCTTCGGGTTTGGATCCGAAAACTTGACGCGGTCATGCACAATACTGTCGACGTAGCGACCTTTTCTTTTGTCGTAGAGCCGAACGGCGCGCGTTGTATGGGCAAACGGGCGCGGGCGCGGCTCGCCGGGCAGGCAATCCTTGATGGCGAGGACGTACCCGTCAGCGTCCGGCGGCGAAGCAAAGGCGCGGCGGACCCCTGCGATCACCTCCGGGCTGAGGACCTCATCTGCATCGAGGTTCAGCAGCCAATCGTGGCGGCACTGGTCTTCCGCGAACCGCTTCTGCGGGCCATAGCCGGGCCAGTCATTGTGGATAACTTGCGCGCCCTTCGACCGGCAGAGGTCCTGGGTGCCGTCCGTGCTGCCGGAATCGACGACGACGATTTCGTCGACAAGACCGTTGAGGCTGTCGATCGCAGCGCCGATCCGATGCGCCTCGTTCTGGGCGATGATGAATGCGGAAATCTGAAGCGGTTCAGTCATCTGCGCCCGGATCGACCCGTAACTTGCGGCTCGCAGACCTCCGACGTTTCGCGCGGCATGGCAAGCCGTAGCGTCCTGCGCCTCACAACAGCCGCGATCGCGGAGACAGTGGCGGGCAGCGGCCGATTCCCGGTAGCTCTCCGGTAATACGTGGCGCCGCATACCTGACTTCGAGGAGGTAACCATGACCCGAGTGGCTGTCATCGCCGGAGGCTGGTCGTCCGAACGGGCGGTCTCGCTGTCGTCCGGCAAGGGCATGGCCAACGCCGCGCGAGAGGCCGGTTACGAGGTCGTGGAGATCGACGCAGGGCGGAACCTCGGCGAGCAATTGGATGAAGCCAAGCCCGATGTCGCGCTGAATGCTCTGCATGGCCCATGGGGCGAGGATGGCTGTGTTCAGGGCCTCTTCGAGATCATGGGACTGCCGTATTCCCACTCCGGCGTGCTGGCTTCGGCCCTTGCGATGAACAAGGACAAGTCGCGCGCCGTCTATGCCCAGCACGGCATCGATATCGCGCACGGCGGCTGCTACCCCGTCGCGGAACTGGCCGCCGACCACAAGCTGAAACCGCCCTACGTGATCAAACCGGTCGCCGAAGGGTCGAGTTTCGGCGTCTTCATTGTGAGGGAGGGGGCGAACCGGCCGCCCAAGGAGCTGACCGATGGGACCTGGACGTTCGGGGAGCGGGCGCTGATCGAGGAATTCATTCCGGGCCGCGAACTTTGCGTATCCGTAATGGGAGATCGTCCCTTAGCGATCACAGAGATCACGACTTTAAGAGATTTTTACGACTACGAGGCCAAATACGAAGCTGGCGGTTCACGTCATGTTATCCCTGCCGACCTGCCGCCTGACGTCGCTGAACGTGCACTACAAGCTTCACTGAAGGCGCATCAGGCTTTGGGCTGCAGGGGCGTTTCGCGAACCGACTTCCGGTTTGATGAGAAATCGGGCCGGCTGGTGATCTTGGAGACGAATACGCAACCGGGAATGACGCCGACATCGCTGGTCCCTGAACAGGCCGAACATGTCGGGATTTCATACGTCGAACTGGTGCGATGGATGATTGAGGACGCCTCATGCCCAAGGTGAAGCGACCGAGGATCAAGTCGCCGGAGCGCGACGAAGAAGAGAATTTGCCTGCGGTCATCCGAGAAGCGGATGACGATGTAGATTACTGGTGGCTGCAAATGCGTCAGAAACTGGCGACTTATGCATTCGGGACGATCGTCTGTGTTGCGGCGATGATTGCGCTCGCGGCGTGGATGGGCGGATCCCTTGGCGCGTTTGGCGAACGGCTGTCGAGCGGCGTCGACGTCATTGCGCAGAAGGCGGGTCTGTCGATCACCAAGATCGAGATCGTAGGCCTAGACCCCCTGGTTGAGGAGCGCGCCCGCGAGGCCGCGGATATCAATGTCGGCGACAACATGCTGGCCGCCGATCCCTACAAGCTGCGCCGCCGCGTCGAACAGCTCGACGCCGTCGCCGGCGTCAGCGTGCATCGCTTCTGGCCGGACCAGGTGACCATCATCGCCGAAACGCGTGAGCCGCTGGCGCTCTGGCAGGAAGACGGCGAGTGGCGCGTCATCGACCAGTCCGGCCGCACGTTCTCCCGCGCCAATCCGGATGATTACCTCGGCCTGCCGCAGGTTGTCGGCCCCGATGCGGCTGGCGCAGCGGCGAGCCTCGTGACGCTGATTGCGGATTTCCCGGAACTGTCCTCGCGCATGGAAAGCGCCCACCGCGTGTCGGGCCGCCGCTGGGACCTGCGGTTCAAGGGCGGCGTGAGCGCCGCCATGCCTGAAGATGAACGGCTGAGGGAGGCTCTGGCGGCTCTCAACCTGTTGCACGTGAGAAACGGCGTGCTCGACATGCCGGTCACCCGAATAGATGCACGCGACCCAGAACGGTTCGCGATCCGGCCCGCGCCGGGAGGACCCGACAGCGGAGGCGCCTAGTACCGAGTATGTCTTCGCTGTCCCAGCGTTCCCTGGTCAAGGATCGGGGTAACGGCCGCAACCCCGTCATCGCTGCGCTCGATATCGGCTCGTCCAAGGTGACGTGCATGATCTCGCGTCGCGCCGACGCATTTGAGGGCCAGCCGCTGGTCGCAGGGGCGGGCGTGCAGTCGACGCGTGGGGTGCGGTCCGGGGCGGCCTATGATCTTGAGCAGCTGGAGCGGTCGATCCGTCTGGCGGTCGAGCAGGCCGAGCGGGCGGCCGGGATCCGCATCGAAGAGGTGGTTGTGGGCGTATCGGGCCCCGACCTGCGCAGCGACGTGGTCAAGGCGCGCCTGCCGCTGGGCGGCCGCGAAATCACCCAGCAACACGTGCGGGAGGCCGGCAAGGCCGCGCTGGACAGCTTCGCCAACACCAACCGGCAGGTTTTGCATTCCGCCCTGCTTGGCCACGCGGTCGACCGTACGGCCGGGGTGCGTGATCCTGTGGGCATGTACGCCGACAGCCTGACGGCGAGCTATCTTGTGGTGTCCGCGCCGGTGGCCGGACTTCGCAACATCCTGCAGTGCGTGTCGCGCGCGCACCTCAATCCCGTTTCGGTGACGGCTGCGCCTTATGCGGCCGGCCTGGCCTGTCTGGTCGAGGATGAGGCCGAGCAGGGGGCCGTGGTCATCGATTTCGGCGCCGGCGTCACCAGCGCGGCGGCCTTCAGCGACGGCATTCTGCGCCATATCGAGTGCCTGCCCATGGGCGGGGCCTGGGCGACATCGGACCTGGCGCAGGGCTGGGGAACCACGTTCGCCGCGGCCGAGCGCATCAAGACCGTTCACGGCGCGGTCGGGTTTACCGACGCCAGCCCGATCGAGGAGGTCGAGGCGCCGCGCCTGGGATCGGACGGGCGTCTCGAAGCGGCGCACTGTACGCGCTCCGAACTGGCCGAAGTCTTGTGCCCCCGCTACGAGGAAATCTTCGAACTGATCGATGCGCGCCTGTCCAAGGCGTCCTCGACCGGCCGGCCGTTGCCGAGACGGATCGTACTGACCGGCGGATCGGCCCAGATGACGGGGCTGGCGGAACTGGCGACGGACGTGTTTCGCGCCCCTGTGCGGATCGCGAAGCCTGCAAATGTGCGTGGTCTTGGCGAGACTTTCAGTTCCCCGGCTTTCGCTGCGGCAGCCGGCCTGTTAAGATCGGAACTGGTGGGCAAACTGGATACGATGCGGGCTGGCGTCGACCAGGGCAGCAGAGGTTCGGGCCAGGGCGTCCTGCGTCGTATGGCTGGTTGGCTTCAGGAAAATTTCTGAGCCGCCACGCGGTCTTAAGACGCGCTTAGTCAAACCCGGTGATCTTTGTGATTCAGACGGCGCCCGGCGTGCGCGCCGAGGAAGCGTGTTCGAGGATATCTATGGCGGTTGAGTTGAAACCCCGGATCGTCGTGATCGGTGTGGCGCCGGCGGTAATGCCGTGAACAACATGATCGAGGCCGACCTGCAGGGCGTCGAGTTCGTTGTCGCCAATACCGACGCGCAGGCCATCGCGCGCTCGAAGGCCGAGAAGTCGATCCAGCTCGGCGTTTCCAAGACCGCCGGCATGGGCGCGGGGGCCAATCCGGAAGTCGGCGCTGAAGCCGCCCGCGAGTCCGCCGAAGAGATCAAGCAGCTCCTCAAGGGCGCACACATGTGCTTCATCGCGGCCGGCATGGGCGGCGGCACCGGCACGGGCGCAGCGCCGATCATCGCCCGCATCGCCCGCGAGCAGAAAGTCCTCACCGTCGGCGTCGTCACCAAGCCGTTCGACTTTGAAGGCAAGCGGCGGATGTCCGTGGCGGATCGCGGCATCGAGGAATTGCGCGATGAAGTCGACACGCTGATCATCATTCCGAACCAGAACCTGTTCCGGATCGCCAGCCGCGAGACCACCTTCGCCGAAGCCTTCCACATGGCTGACCGGGTGCTGTATTCGGGGGTGCGCGGCATCACCGACCTGATGGTCATGCCGGGCCTGATCAACCTCGACTTTGCCGACGTGAACACCGTGATGGCCGGCATGGGTACGGCCATGATGGGCGAGGGCGAAGCGGCCGGCGAAGAGCGCGCGCTGAAGGCCGCCCGCGCTGCGATCGCCAATCCGCTGCTCGACGATGTTTCGATGCAGGGCGCCAAGGGCGTCATCATCAACATCACCGGCGGCTATGACATGACCCTGTTCGAGGTCGACGAGGCCGCGAACGAGATCCGTCGCGAGGTCGACACCGACGCCAACATCATTCTCGGCTCGACGTTCGACGAGAACATGGACGGCAAGATCCGCGTCTCGGTCGTGGCGGCTGGCGTGACGCGCCTCGATGTGGCGCAGAAGCAGTCTGGCAATGAATTGTTCGACGAGCGGACGGCGCGTTTCCGTTCGGCCGCTGCAGTGCCGGCGGCGGAACCTGAAGCGGTCGAGGCCGAAGCGGACGTCGAGGACGAGGCTGAGCTCGACGCCGAAATCGTGGAAGCTGAAGTGATCGCGGAAGCGCCCAGAGCGCCAGGCGGTCCTGTGATCCGCACGCGCCCCGTGGAGACCGAGCCGGACGTGATCGAGCACGAGGCGGCCGAAGACGAACCCTTCGAGGAAGACGACGACCTCATCGAGTTCGAGGCGGAAGACGAGCCGCAGGCCGCAGACGCAGCTGAAGACGACTTCGAGGCGGCGCCGGCGGCGCCTGCCCCATCCGGCGCGCATTCGTTCAAGAAGCTGTTTGGCTGGGGCAACAAGTCCTCGACCACGGTGACGACGATCGAACCGCGTGAAGAGCCCCGCGCGGAAGCAGAGGGCGATCTCGACGATGAGCTCGAGATCCCGGCCTTCCTGCGTCGCTCGGCGAACTCCTGACGCCACCCGCTCTGCTGCGCCGTATTGCGTGCATGATCGCCTGCGCTTACCAAATCCGCGAAGCGGACCGGGAACGACATGGCGCGCCAGCGGACCATCGAGCACGAGAAGAGCGTTGAGGGCGTTGGCCTTCATTCTGGCGAACGCGTCCGGCTGACACTGAAGCCTGCCGGTGAGGGCGCGGGACTGCGGTTCCGCCGGGTCGACATTTCCGATCGCGACAATGAGATCCCGGCGCACGCGCTGTGCGTGTCGACGACCCAGCTAGGCACCAACCTGACAAACGCTGCGGGCGTTTCCATCGCAACCGTCGAGCACCTGCTGGCGGCGTGCGCGGGCATGGGCCTCGACAACTCCGTCATTGAAGTCGACGGCCCCGAAGTGCCGATCCTCAACGGCTCATCGCTGCCGTTCTGTCAGATGATCGACGCCGCGAAGTTAGTCGAACAGTCTTCGCTGCGACGCCTGTTGAAGATCCTAAAACCGGTCGAGATCGTCGATGGTCCCAAGCGTGTGCGCCTGATCCCGGGTGAGGGGTTCAAGGTGCAGGTGAAGATCGATTTTTCGACCCGCGTAATCGGGAAGCAGGACATCGAAGTCGACATGACAGACGGCGCCTTCCTGCGGGAGATTGCGTACGCCCGTACGTTCGGCTTCAGCCATGAAGTCGAGAAGCTGCGCTCGATGGGGCTGGTGCGGGGCGGTTCGCTCGACAATGCAATTGTCATCGATGGCGACGACGTCCTCAATCCCGACGGGCTGCAGACACCGGACGAATTTGTCCGCCACAAGCTGCTGGATGTGATCGGCGATCTTTGTCTCGCCGGCGGACCGATCGAGGGGCGCTATGAAGGCGACCAGCCCGGGCATGCGCTGAACAACCGCCTCCTGCGCGCTGTGTTTGCCGATCCGGAAACCCACGAATGGGTTGAAGACGAGGACGAGGCGCTGAGCGCGCCTGCCTAGCGCGCTGAATTCTCCTTGATTTCGCCAATGTGCGCGTATCAGCTGCATCCGGGGAGAAACGGACGGTTCCACGATGCGCGCACACTTCACGATGATTGCAGCGCTGGCGACGACGCTGGCGGCCTGCGGACAGGGCGGGGACGGCTATTCCTCGGCTGAGTATTCGGGCGATGCGGCGATGCCGGCCGCTGTCGTCGAGCGAGACGTTGCAGCCTACGATATGGCGCCGCCGCCACCACCGCCTCCGCCGCCTGTGCAGTATGTCGAGGAGCAATCGCAGGGGCAGTCCGGGCCGCAGCAGGGCGGCGCGCCGGACGCCAATGCCGGAGCGGAACGCCAGATCGCCTACACCTATTCCTATGGCTTCAGGGTGCCGACGGACAATCTTGAAGGCATGCAAAACGCCCACAAGGCTGCCTGCGAAGCGGCGGGCTCGGGCACGTGTTACGTCGAGCAGAGCAATATCAGCGGTCTCGGCGAGGACTATGCGAGCGGCTTCATGCGCATCCGCGCATCGACGGCCTGGATCGAGAACTTCCGGGCGTCGATCCCCGAGAACCTCGCGCCGTTCGACGCGACGCTGGATTCGTCGGAGTCGACGGCGGAAGACCTGACGACGCAGATCATCGATACGACCTCCATGCTGGAATCGCGCAAGACACTGCGCGACCGGCTGCAGCGGTTGCTGGCGGACCGTCCGGGTGAGCTGGCTGACCTGCTGGAAATCGAGCGCGAGCTGGCGCGCGTGCAGCAACAGATCGATTCAACCGAATCCATCCTGGCGGCCATGAAGCTGCGCGTTTCGATGTCGGTCCTGACGCTGAGCTACCAGGCGCGCTACTCGGCGGCGTCGGAATCGATCTGGCGGCCGCTTGGCGACGCCTTCGAGGATTTCCTCGGCAATGTCGTCGGCTCGTTCGCGGCGCTGGTGAACCTCGTTTCCGGCTTGCTGGTCTGGGTGCTGCTGATCGGCCTGGTCGCGTGGGCGGTGCTGTGGCGGCTGGGGCGGAAAAAACGCGCCGCTCGGACCTCCGCGACGGCGAATCCGGGACCAGGCGCCAGTTCTTGAGGCAAATAGCGCTGTCTCGCGCCTTGGACGATGGCTCCACCATGGTCTAGAAGGGCCGCAGACATGTCCTGGAGACGACCTGAATGCCGATGAAACCTGCCTGGAAAGCCGGTCTTGCATCCTGTGCGGCCCTGATCGCCGTGTCGGCTTGCGCCTCCAATTCCCGCTCCGAGCAGCTGGCCTATGTCGAGCAGCCTGTGGAAACCATCTACAACGCCGCGATGGAGAGCCTCGACCGGCGGATCTATCCGCTGGCGGCCGCCCAGTTCGACGAAGTTCAGCGGCAGCACCCCTATTCGATCTGGGCCCAGCGCGCCTTGTTGATGGCGGCCTATGCCCGCTATCAGGCGCGCGACTACGATGAGGCGATCGCCAGCGCGCAGGAATACATCACGCTGCATCCGGGCGGCGATGGCGCCCCTTACGCCTACTACCTGATCGCCGCCTGCCATTTCGACCAGATCATCGACGTTGGCCGCGAACAGGCGCGTTCGGAACTGGCGCTGGCGGCGCTGAACGAAGTGACGGCGCGCTTCCCCGAGAGCGAGTACGCGCGTGACGCTGAGCTCAAGTCGGACATGGTTCGCGACCAGCTGGCCGGCAAGGAGATGGAAGTCGGCCGTTATTACCTGCGTCGCGACGAGCACCTGGCTGCGATCAACCGCTTCAAGCGCGTCATTGACGAATACGACACGACCTCGCACACGCCTGAAGCGCTGCATCGTCTCGTCGAGGCCTATCTGTCGATCGGTCTGACAGGGCAGGCGCAGGCCGCCGCCTCGGTGCTGGGCTACAACTATCCCGGCACCAACTGGTACGTGGACACCTACAACCTGATGACGGGCGCCGGCATTGAGCTTCCGGACGAGCCAGAGCAGGATGAAGGCTGGTTCTCGCGCTTCTTCTGATCGGGCCAGAACGATCAGGCAGAAATGAAAACGCCCTCGTCATCGACGAGGGCGTTTGACGTTTGAGTAGGCCGTTCTGGCGCTAGTGGCCGGCGTGAGCGTTGGACTTCAGCGCCTGCACGGCTTCGAGCGTCTTGGCGACGTGCTCGTTCGGCGCCATGGCCGTGAACGACAGGGCGATCGTCTTGTCCGAGGCGATCACGTACGAGGTGCGGTCAGACAGTTCCGCGCGGGCTGGCAGCACGACGTCATAGGCCGCGATCGTTTCCTGCGAGACAGCTGCGATCGGGAACTTGTCGCGGCAGTGTTCGGCGGAGAATTCGGCGAGGCGCTCGAGGCTCTCTTCAGCGCTGGCCATCGATCCGTCGGCCAGGCGCGCGCCGCCTGTGACGCCGATCAGCGTCGCGCCTGCAGCTTCGAATTCCTCAGCGGCGTCTGCGAACATCTTGGTTTCGATGGTGCAGCCCTCGGTGAAGGCGGCCGGGAAGAAGAAGGCGACCACCGGCCCCTTGGCCAGGGCGTCGTCGAGGTTGAAGGTGAATTTCTCACCGCCCTTCATGCCGGTGGCGGTCATGTCAGGGGCTTCCGCGCCTTTTTCCAGAGCGGCGAATGCGGGAGCTGCAAGAAGTGCAGCGGCGGCTGCGGCGGCGATCAGACGTTTCATGTGATCCTCTCCTGGAGTCAGAATTGTCGCCCCCGTGCTATCGCCCGCAACCCGGTGCGCGTCACGCGGAAAACGCATCACGATCATGTTTCTTCCCTCTGAAAATGGAACGGCGCATGGCCGAAAGAAATAGATGTTCCGTTTTTGTTCCGGTCGTGATAAACGCGGCAAATGCTGATCGGTCTGTCCATCCGCGACTTCCTGCTGATCCCCCGGCTCGATCTTGAGCCCGGGCAGGGGTTCACCGCGCTGACCGGCGAGACCGGGGCGGGGAAGTCGATCCTGCTGAGCGCACTGGCGTTCGCGCTGGGCGAGCGGGCGCCGCGCAACTGCATGCGCGCTGGGGCGAGCGCTGCGAGCGTGACAGCGACTTTCGAGGTTTCAGGCGATCACCCGGCGCGAAAGTGGCTGACGGCGCGCGGGGTCGAGGCCCCAGAAGGCGAGCCGTTGCTGTTCCGCCGGACGATCCGCAAGGGCGGCGCAGCGCGGGCCTTCATCAACGATCAGGCGGTCGGCGCGGCGTTGATGGCGGAAGCGGGCGCCATGCTGATCGAGATTCACAGCCAGCACGAGGGACACGGGCTGTTGAACGTGGGTCGTCACCGGGCGCTGCTGGATGGCGCCGCGGGCAGTGCGCCGGAACTTGCCGCGTGCGGCGATGCCTGGCGCAAATGGTCAGGCGCGCGGGACCGGCGGATCGAGATCGAGGCGCGGCTGGAGAAAGCCGCCGCCGAGCGAACCTACCTTGAGCATATTTTGGAGGAGCTGGATGAGCTTGGGCCGGAAGCCGGCGAGGCGGATCGTCTGGCGCTCGATCGCGCCAGCCTGCAGGCCAGCGAACGTGTGGCCGACGCGATCGGCGACGCAGACGGGGCGCTGACGCGAGCAAATGTGGAGGGCGCGATCGCAACCGCCACACGGGTGCTCTCAAGGGCCCAGTCGCTGCCGGGCATGCGCGTCGGCGATCAGGAAACCGATCTCGCACGCAAGGTCAGCGCGGCGATGGCGGCGCTCGACCGGGCGATGATCGAGGCGGGCGAGGCGCGATCTGCGCTGCATGCGGCGGCGGCAGGCTGCGAATATTCGCCCGCGGCGCTGGAAGCCTCCGAGGCGCGCCTGTTCGCCCTGCGGGCGGCGGCGCGCAAGCATGGTGTGGATGTCGATCAACTCGCGGGGCTGAGAGATGCCTTTCGCGAGCAGCTCAACGAGATCGAGACGGCGGATGATCGTCTCGCGGTTGCGCGTGCGGAAGAGGCCGACGCCCGCAGCCTCTATCTGGATGCGGCGCGGCGGCTGACTGCGCGGCGCAAGGCCGGCGCGAGAAAACTCGAACGGGCGGTGGCGAAGGAACTCGCACCCCTGAAGTTAGCAAGACAAAGTTCCGCGTCGCCGTCAGCGAACAGGATGAAGCTTACGCGGGACCTTCGGGCCTCAACGAGATCGCATTCGAGATCGCCACGAACGGCGCGAAGGCGTTTGGCCCGCTGACCCAGATTGCATCGGGCGGGGAGATGGCGCGGCTGTCTCTGGCGATCAGCGTGTGTCTGGCGCGGGCCTCATCATGTGAGACGCTCGTGTTCGACGAAGCCGATGTCGGCGTTGGCGGCGCCGTGGCTGCGGCGGTGGGGGAGCGGCTGTCGCGGCTGGGGCAGGATCGTCAGGTGCTGGCGATCACGCACTCGCCGCAGGTGGCAGCCGCGGCGGCGCGGCAGGTGCGCGTCGCCAAGTCTGAATCGCGCGGCAAGGTGCGAACATCCGTTGACGTGCTGGCGCCAAAGGCCCGGCAGGAGGAGATCGCGCGCATGCTGGCGGGCGCTGAAGTCACACGGGAAGCGCGCGCTGCGGCCGGACGACTGCTGGCGGGCGCGTAAGGAGCGGACTATACCTCCGCCATGACGAAGCTGCGCGCCATCGAAGATCTGACGGAGAAGCAGGCGAAGGCCGAGTGGGCGCGCCTCGCTGAGGAAATCCGCAGCGCCGATCAGGCCTATTATCAGGACGATTCGCCCGAGCTGACGGACGCGGACTACGATGCATTGCGCCAGCGATTGCAGGCCATCGAGGAACGGTTTCCCGAACTGGCGACCGAAGACAGCCCGACGCAGAAAGTCGGCGCGGCGCCCGCCAGCGGGTTCGGCAAGATCCAGCATCTCAAGCCCATGCTGTCGCTGGACAACCTGTTCGACGAGGAGGAGGCCGAAGATTTTCTCGGTCGCATTCGCAGGTTTCTCGGGCTGGGCGCCGACGAGGTTGTGGCCTTCACGGCCGAGCCCAAGATCGACGGCCTGTCGTGCAGCCTGCTCTACGAGGATGGAAAGCTTTTGCGGGCGGCGACCCGCGGCGATGGCCGCGTCGGTGAGGATGTAACCGCAAACGTCCGCACGATCGACGGCATCCCCGACAAGCTGAAGGGGAAGGGCTGGCCGGCGCGCATCGAGGTGCGCGGCGAAATTTACATGTCGCACGAGGATTTCGCGGCGCTGAACGAGCGGGAGGAGGCCGCCGGGCGCAAGACCTTCGCCAATCCGCGCAACGCGGCGGCGGGCTCGCTCCGCCAGCTGGACGCCGAGATCACGCGCAGCCGGCCGCTCAAATTCTTTGCCTACGCCTGGGGCGATGTATCCGAAGCGTTTGCGGATACGCAGTGGGACGCGGTGCAGGCGTTCGGGAAATGGGGCCTGCCGCTCAATCCCGAGATGACCCGCGCCGAAACCCTGGACGAATTGATCAAGGCCTACCGGGCGATCGAAGCGCAACGCGCCAGCCTCGGCTATGATATCGACGGCGTGGTCTACAAGGTCGACCGGCTCGACTGGCAGGAGCGTCTGGGCTTCGTGTCGCGCAGTCCGCGCTGGGCGGCGGCGCACAAGTTTCCCGCCGAGCAGGCGATGACCCAATTGCTGGAGATCGACATTCAGGTTGGCCGCACCGGCAAGCTGGCGCCGGTTGCGCGGCTTGCGCCGGTGACGGTCGGCGGCGTGGTGGTTTCGAACGCGACGCTGCACAATGAGGACGAGATCGAGCGCAAGGGCGTCTGGCTGAAGGACTGGGTGATCGTTCAGCGCGCAGGCGATGTGATCCCGCAGATCGTGTCGGTCGTGATGGACAAGCGGCCCAAGGATGCAAAGCCGTTCAAGTTTCCCGACACGTGCCCGGCATGCGGATCGAGCGCCGTGCGCGAGGGCGCGGGCGAGGATATGGACGCAGACCGGCGCTGCACTGGCGGCCTGATCTGTCCGGCGCAGGCCAAGGAACGGCTGAAACACTTCGTGTCGCGGCGCGCGTTCGACATCGAGGGCCTTGGCGCCAAGCAGGTCGAGCTGTTCCAGGAAAGGGGCGTCGTGCGGGCGCCGCAGGATATCTTCAATCTGGAGGCGCGGATCGCTGAGGCGGGTCTGCCGCCGCTGCACGAATGGGAGGGCTTTGGGGAGACGTCGGCCGCCAACCTGCTCGAGGCGATCGACAAGGCGCGGGTGCAGCCGTTCGCCCGCTTCCTGAATGCGCTCGGCGTCCGCCATGTCGGCGAGACATCCTCGCAGATGATCGCGCGCAATTTTGGATCGTTCGAGGCGCTGCAGGAGGCGATGTCGAAAGCGGAAGGCGAGCGCCCGAACGACGCCTACCGCCGGCTGGAATCCGTGCCGCGACTTGGCGCGGCCGCGATGAACGCTTTGCTCGATTCCGCCGATGATCTGCCTGCCAAGCCGCCGATGTCGCTGGATGACAGCCTCGAGGGCCACATCATTGCGGCTCAGGTGAAGGGGTTGAACAAGACGGCGGTGAAGGCGCTGGCGGCGGAATATGCGGACTGGGACGTGTTCCGGGGCGAGGTGCAGACGGCGCGCAAGGGGCGGCCCGGGGATGGTTTCGCTGCGATTGCCGCGATCGACGGGCTGGGCGAGGCGGCGGCCGAAGCGCTGGTCGACTTCTTCGCCGAACCCCACAACCGCGACATGATCGCGGCGCTGCTGGAGAATGTGACCGTCGAGCCGTTCGAGGATGTCTCGTCGGCCGGAAGCCCGGTCAGCGGCAAGACAGTGGTGTTTACCGGCACGCTGGAGACCATGACGCGGGACGAAGCCAAATCTCAGGCGCAGGCGATGGGCGCCAAGGTGTCAGGGTCGGTATCGAAGAAGACCGATTACCTGGTGGCCGGCCCCGGGGCCGGCTCCAAGCTGGCGAACGCGGAAAAGCTGGGCGTTACGGTGCTGACCGAAGCGGAATGGCGCAAGCTGATCGGGCGCTGAGCCGGCCTTTGCAGACCGGCTGAGACCGGCTACTTGCGGCGGAAGGCGTCCAGCGAGACAACGGTGGCCTGTTCGCCGTCGCCTGTGCGTTTGACCGGCGCTTCGGCGGGCTCCGGCGTTTCGGTGAAGATGTCTTCATCGCCATCGGCGTCTTCAAACTGCAGGCCGAAGCCGACCGAGGGGTCGTAGAAGCGCGTGACCGAAGCGAACGGGATGCGCAGGTGCTGCGGCACGCCCGAGAACTTCAGGATGATTTCGAAGCGATCGTCAAAGACTTCCAGGTCCCAGTACTGGTGCTGGATGACGATCGTCATCTCGTCGGTGAACTTGTCTTTCAGATAGTCGGCGATCTGCACGCCGGGCGCGTGGGTGCGGAACGTGATGTAGAAATGGTGCTCGCCGGGGAGCGCGCCCATTCCGACAACTTTCTGCAACGCTGTGCGAAACACCTGCTTCATCGCCGACTGGGTCAGCGCCTGATAGCCGATCTCGTCTTTGGCTGGTCCCTTCCGGTCCAACTTGCCCTCCTGTGCCCGAGCTGAAGACCTAGTCTTCGCAACGGTCGCGGTAAACGTCGTTCTAGCTCGGGGCGAGTCGATTCGCACCACCAAAAGCGGCACGCGTCAAAATCTATCCGTTGCGCGAAGTACAACAAGAAACGTTGGCCGCAGCGCGAAAAAATCAAGGCGTGTGCTGGGCAATCGAGCGCCTCTGCGCATCACTGTTTCAGTAACCGGGCCTTGCCGGCTCGATCTGCCCATGACGCGTGAGAGGTTTTCCACAACTTGCTTGCGGTGAATCGCGGACGCGCCAGGACCGGCCGCACGCGACGATCCAGTTCGGCTCGTCGCCTCGAAGGGGGGGACGAGCGGTGGAGTCGAAGGTCGCCCGCCTAGCCCGCCAGCCTGGCGTCCAGCGTGATCTCCACGCCGGCCAGGGCTTTTGAGACCGGGCAGCCTTCCTTGGCCTTGTTGGCCTGTTCCATGAACGTGGCTTTGTCCATGCCCGGCACATCGCCGTGGAGGGTGAGGGCGCTCTTCGTGATCTTCATGGCGCCGTCGACGCGGTCGACGGTGACTTCGGCGTCGACCTTGAGTTCCTTTGCGGGGTGACCGGCTTCGGCGAGGAAGTGCGAGAGCTGCATGGCGAAGCAGCCGGCGTGGGCGGCGGCGATCAGCTCTTCCGGGTTGGTGCCGGCCTTGCCGCTTTCATCCTCGAAGCGCGTCTTGAAGGAATACGGTTGGTTGTCGAATGCGCCACTCTGCATCGACAGGGCGCCGGTTCCGTCCTTTAGCGCGCCTGACCATTTCGCCTGGGCTGTGCGTTTCATGTCTCGTCCTCCTGTGATCTGCGCCTGAGTTGGGGATCAACGCACAGGATGCAATCGAGGTCACGAAAAGTTCGCGGGCGCCCTAGAGGGCGGCTGGCATGAGGGGGCTGGCGCCAGCGTCGCCGCCAGCTTCGGCGGCAGGGATGATGCCTTCGGTGAGGAGCCGGTTGAGGCCGCGCTGGTGGGTATTGTCCCGCTCTCCGGACGGATCGGACGTTGCGACGACCGTGAGGTTGAGCGCGGGAACGAGGTAGATCATCTGGCCGCCATAGCCGCGGGCGTATTTGATCTCGTAGCCGCGCGCCTCATCGAGGAACCAGCCGTAGCCATAACCGCTGCCGCTCCACGGCGAGGCGGTGCGCGGCGTCCAGCTGGCTTCGATCCATGTCGCAGGCAGGACCTGTTCGTCGCCGACGCGCCCGCCATTGCGGTAGAGTTCGCCGAACCGGGCCATGTCTTCCGGCGACATCAGCATGTTGTTGCCGCCGAAATAGACGCCCTGCGGATCGCGTTGCCAGCGCGGGATGCGGACGCCGAGCGGTTCGGCCAGCCATTCCTCCGCGAGGTCGTGAGTGCTGCGCCCGGAGGCGCGGGTGAGCATGGCCGAGAGCAGGTGTGTGCTGCCGCTGGAATACAGCATGCGGCCGCCCGGCTCGTCGTCGAACGGGCGCGAGAGGGCGTAGCGCACCCAGTTGGGGCTGGTGACCCAGCGACCGTAATTGCCGCCGGAGGTGCGTTCCAGACCTGCGCGCATCGACAGGAGGTGATCGACCGTGACGTTGGCAAGCTGCGGGTCGGGGTTTTCCGGGGCGTCATCGGCGAGGACGGTGAGGATCGGCTGGTCGGGGCCTTCGAGGACGCCGCGTTCGATCGCGATGCCGACGAGGGCCGAGATCACGGTCTTGGACGCGGACTTGATGTTGACCGGCTGGTCGAGCGGCGGGCCGCCATTGAAGCGGTTGGCGGACAATTGTTCGCCGTCGCGCATGACGATCAGCGAACGGAGGCGGGGCAGCTCCTCTGCGGCGGCGATGGTCGCGGCCATCAGCGCGGGGTCGAGCCCGGTGGTGACGACGGGCGCCGGTGCTTCGGCGCGTGGGGCGGGCGGCGGCGCCGCTGGCGCCTGCACGGCGCGTTCCTGCTGGCAGGCGGCGGCTAGGAGTGTGGTTGCGAAGATGAGCAGGCGGGCGCGCATTAGGTTGTTCCGATTGTCTTTATAGACAGTCGGCGCCGCTCGGCCCCTGTTCAATGGGCTGGCGTTCAAGAGGCGGTGAGCGGTTGAGGGATGTCTGGTGTTCGCCGATTGCGGTCAGTCACCATGTCCAGCCGTTTGCGGTACGATATCTGCTCTCATTAGGGTAATCAGCTGTATGTGGTCGGTGAATACATCGAACTGAATGTGGATCGAGTACCCCGGCATCGCGAACCTCTCCCAAGGGCCAGACAAGCCAAGGATTGGATCCTCGATAATGCCTCCGCTCGCTGAAGGTGGCCCGAGCATCTGAATGACTTGCTGCCTTGTCGACGAGAACGGCATGTCGCCGAGGGTCTCTGCAGAAGTTCGCTGTTGATCAGAATAAATCCAAATCGCTGAAATCACATCGTCTTCGTCACAAGCGACATCTAAGCCGTGCTGTTCGAACACGTAATCGATCCTGATCTCGTCAAGATCCTCGTCGATCGTTCGTTTAGACGTCCAACCGTTAAATGGCGCGTCGGCCAAGAGGACCGACATCGGGCGACCCAAATAATCAGCAAGAGATTTGGTTGTCGGCAGCATTCATCATTTTTGGCGGAGTGGTCGACCTTCCGCAATGGGCCAGTACCCGACAATCCAAAACGAGAAAAAGTGGCGGCTTTTGTTGCCAGGCGCCTCATCTTTATTCGTCGAGGGCGAGGGCCAAGGTGTCGGCTGCTCGCTCAGCCCTTCACCTCGAAAAATAAGGTGAGGGCTTCTGTTGCCAGGCGCCCTCGGGCCCCGCCTAGACCTGCTAAGAGTCTAGGACTTAAAGCGGTTAAACCCGCACTGCATTACGCAGCGAGAGCTTGACCTTCAGCATGGTTGTCATTGGCAACTATGTTGAAATGGGCTTCTAACGGGGCCCATTCGAGCGAAGGCATCGTCTTTACACGTCCGTCGATCCTGTTTCGGCCCCAAGCATCTGCCCAATGAACAGTGTTGATGGTGGAGCCGCCGGGTACCGCCCCCGGGTCCGATCCGCTTATTACACGCGCGTTTATCGCCATAGTTCCGAAGAACGCAGCTAATATAGGGCGGATCGGGTTAAGGGAAAAGAACCTCTGTGCGTTCGGGGCGTTGATCTCCACCAAGCAAGGAGCCCCGTAATGGCTGAAGAAACAGTCGAAACCCCGCCGGACCCGACCCATGAGCACGACAAGCTTGTCGAGCGTCTGATGCGGCACCGCGAGATTTCGCGCGAGGAGGCCGAGAAGCTGGTGGTCGAGTACAGGGAAGGCCGCTCGAGCGACATCGACCCCGAACTGCTTGAAGACATCGACGAGACCTGAAGTCGTGGACAAGCGCGCCTGCGCACTTGCCCTCATCGCGCATTGCACCGATTCTCCGCTACGCTGACAGAATCGCCTTAGGGCGAGGAGATGCGCCGGCACGGGACTGGCGCCGGAGGATGCATGCGCCAGTATCTCGACCTGCTTCAGGACATTCTCGACAACGGCATTGACCGCGCGGATCGCACGGGCACGGGCACGCGCGCTGTGTTCGGACGCCAGATGCGGTTCGATCTGCGCGAGGGCTTTCCGGCGGTCACGACCAAGAAGCTGCACCTCAAGTCGATCATCTACGAGCTCTTGTGGTTCCTGAACGGCGACACCAACGTGAAGTGGCTGCAGGAGCGCGGCGTGACCATCTGGGACGAGTGGGCCGCCGAAGACGGCGATCTCGGCCCGGTCTACGGCAAGCAATGGCGCTCGTGGGCGGCGCCGGACGGGCGGGTGATCGACCAGATTTCCTGGGTGCGCGAGGAGATCCTGCGCAACCCGGATTCCCGCCGGCTGATCGTGTCGGCCTGGAACCCGGCGGACGTGAATGACATGGCGCTGCCGCCCTGTCATTGCCTGTTCCAGTTCTCGGTGATGGACGGGAAGCTGAGCTGCCAGCTCTACCAGCGCTCGGCCGACGTCTTCCTTGGCGTGCCGTTCAACATCGCGTCCTACGCATTGCTGACGCACATGATGGCGCGAGCGACCGGACTGGAGGTCGGCGAGTTCGTGCATGCGTTCGGCGATGCACATCTTTACGCGAATCACTTCGAGCAGGCTCGCCTGCAACTATCGCGGCAGCCGCGTCCGTTGCCCCGGCTGGTGATGAATCCGGAGAAAACCGACCTGTTTGGCTGGGATTACGAAGATTTCACCCTCGAAAACTACCAGCCCCACGCGACCATCAAGGCGCCGATTGCCGTCTAGATTTTCGCTGTCAGCGGGCCGGATGCGCGTCGTGCCGCTGGGTCACAGACTCCGCTTATGAATCAAGGCAAAGCGCGCACGCGATTGTGATTCACATTGCGGGATTTCGCCGGGCTGACCGATGGCTGGGCGCCTCGTCCGGCAGGCGTCCAAATATCGCGCGTGCGGCAATGCTGAATAATTCGCAATGATTCAATTGCTTGCCATGTGCTGGCCGCTTGTGGGACATCCCCACCTCGTCCGGGCAAGCCTGCGCGGACCCTATAGACCCGTCGGAGGGATTGACGACATGACGATCAAATTTGCTCTTGCCGCTGCGGCTGCCACTGCTGCCCTGGCGTTCGCCGGCTGCGCCGCCGAAGAAGCTGAGCCCACGCTGGACGAAGCCGCTGCTTCGATGGAAGAAGCCGCCGAAGATCTGGGCGAAGCCGCCGAAGCCACGGTCGAAGCCGCCTCTGCCGGCGCCGAGGAAATGGCTGAAGACGCTGCCGCCGCCGCTGGCGAAGCCGCTGATGCAGTCGCCGAAGCCGCTGAAGAAGCAGCCGATGCGACCGAAGAAGCTGCTGAAGAAGCCGCTCACTAGGCCTTGCTTCACTGAAGCATTCGGGAAGGGCGGCCTCTGGGCCGCCCTTTCTGTTTTGGGCGGCGCCTCTCAGGCCGCCGCCGGGTCGACGATGCCGCGCTCCTCGCGCCGGCGGATCATCCACGAGACGACCACCGCGCCGACCATCTTGCCGAGGACGAACACCAGCCAGTTCGCCGGATGGAATTCCGAGCCGCGCTCCGAGATGCCTTCCATCGCCTTGGCGAGATCCGCGCCGTAGAGAAAGACCGTCGTGTCGATCGGCGCCGCGAGTGCGCTTGAGAGGACGATGCGTGTCGACAAGCGATACTTCGTGAACGTGAACAGCATCCAGTCGACGATCTCGGAGATCGCGAAGGCGAGTCCCGATGCAATCGCGATGATCGGCCACGAATAGTAGAACGACCAGGCGATCGCCACGGCCATCAGGATCAGAACCCTGTGGCCCATCTCGCGCTGCACGAAATCGCGCAAGACGAAGACGAGGCCGGTGACCATCGTGAGCGGATTGATCAGGACGCCGTAGGGAAACGACTCGTTGGGCGCGATGAACTCGATGCTGTTGATGCGGCCGAACGAGAAATTCAGGATCGGGATGATCGCAACATAGACATAGGCCCACGACCGCCCGCCAAGCCGCCAGATAATGCCGGCCGTGAGTGCATACCCGGCCAGCACGAGCCAGATGTGAGCGGGGTCGCGATAGGCGATCGCGCCGATCAGCTCCGAGAAGAAGCCGGCGAGAATTTCCATGTCTTACATTGCTCCCGTTTTGGCCCGCACCCTTGCGCTGCCCGTCAAAGGCTGGTTCGTTTGCGCGCCGGTTCAGTCCATACCTCATTGCCAGCCGACAGCGGAGTCCTGAGTGTCTCATGATGACGACCCGATTGGATTGACGATCGTCGCCGCCATGGGCAGGCGGCGCGAGATCGGACGCGATGGCGGCCTGCTGTTCCGGCTGAAGTCGGACATGATGCACTTCCGGGACGTGACCGGCGGCCGGCCCGTGCTGATGGGACGCAAGACCTGGGAGAGCCTGCCGAAGCGGCCGTTGCCGGGACGGGCCAATGTGGTGATCTCGCGCAATCCCGATTTCGATGCGCCCGGCGGCCTGGTGTTTTCCAGCATGGGACTGGGCGCGGCTGCGGCGCGGGCGCTGGCTGACAATTCCGACGTCGACGAGGTGTCGGTGATCGGCGGCGGGCAGATCTATGCAGCGGCGCTGCCGATTGCGCGGCGCATGTGGCTCACCGAGATTGACGCGGAAACCGACGCCGACACGTTTTTTCCCGACTTCGACCGCAGCCGCTGGCGCGAGGTATCGGCGGTGCGGCACGAGAAGGACGCCGACAACGAGGCGGCGTTCGTGATTCGGGAGCTGGTGCGGAAGGGCTAGGGCGTGAAATTCGAAACGGTGGTCGAGGGGCTTCGCTTTCCGGAAGGGCCGGTGGCGATGGAGGATGGATCGGTCATCCTTGTGGAGATTGCGCGCGGTACGCTGACGCGCTGCTGGAATGGCAGGACGGAAGTGATCGCCGAACTGGGCGGCGGACCCAACGGCGCGGCGATCGGTCCGGACGGCGCCATGTGGGTCTGCAACAATGGCGGCTTCAGATATGTCGAGCGCGGCGGGGTGATGATCCCGCATGGCGTGCCGGAAGATTATTCCGGTGGCCGCATCGAGCGGGTGGATCTTTCCACCGGCAAGGTCGAGCGCGTCTACGATCAGTGCGGCGACTACAAGCTGCGCGGGCCGAATGACATCGTCTTCGACAAGGCCGGCGGCATGTGGTTCACCGACTACGGCAAGGATTACGGGCGCACGCGCGACAAGGGCGCGATCTATTACGCGCTGCCGGACGGCTCCAAGATCATCGAGGCGGAGTTCGGATCGTCGGGCTATAACGGCATCGGCCTCTCGCCTGACGAGACCGTGGTCTATGCCGCCGAGACCAGCGCCGGCCGGTTGTGGGCGTTCGATATTGCCGCGCCGGGCAAGTTCGTGCGCGAGAAGGGGCGGCTGGCCGGGCGCAACGTGGCAGCCGTGTCGGCAGGCGCCGCGCCGCAATTCTTCGACAGCCTGGCGGTGACGGCGTCCGGCAAGGTGTGCGTCGCGACGCTGCTGGAGCCGTGCATCTCGATGATCGCGCCGGATGGCAGCTATGAGCAGTTTCCGACCACCGATCCCTACACGACCAACATCTGCTTTGGCGGCGCCGACATGATGGACGCCTGGATCACGCTGTCTGGCGGCGGTTCGCTGGTGAAGACCAGATGGCCGGAGCCGGGCCTGAGGCTGAACTTCAACGCTTGAATTGGATGGGGTGGTTGGCGGCTGGGCCGGTGCGCAGGGCGCGCGCGTGCGCCGGCGGCTCCGCGCGGCTTTGCTGGCGGAGTGTTTGAGGCGTGGTGTTCGACTTGCTGTCAGACACAGATCGTCATTCTGGACAAGCGGCGCAGCCGCGCCGATCCGGAACCCAGCCGTGCGAAGTTACTGCGAGGACTGGGTTCCGGGTCTGCGGCGCTTTGCGCCTCCGCCCGGAATGACGCGGTGGTTTAGGGCGGGGCGCTGATGCGTGCTGGGGTGTGGGATGTTGGGGCGGCGTTGGCTAGTGCGCGCGTTAGGCGCACGGCGCAGCTGCGGCGCTGGTTGCGGAAATAGAGGTAGGTGAGTTTGCGCGAGAAGCGGCTGCGGCGGCCTATGGCGCGGCGGTATTGCGCCATCCGTGATGCGCGACGGCGGATGAGGATGATGCGGTGGTGCGGGTGGAGCGCGCTTGGCTTCAGGCGGACGCGGATGTCGAGACGGCGGCCGTTGCTGACCAAGTAGGCTTCGTGGGTTTCGAGGAGGTCGGGGCGGCCGGCGATGCGGGCTGCGGCTTCGAAGGTGAGGCGGGCGAGGAGTTGTTCGGCTTCGGCGAATAGGCGTTCGAGGTCGAGGCGCCGGGTGGGGTCTTCGAGGAATTGCAGCATCAACGCGATCAGCGCCCGGACGCGGTCTAGCGTCGGGTTGTGGTCGTGCTGTGATGTTGGGGCCGTGGTCATGTGAGGGACATGATGCGGGTGGGCGTGGGGTGTTGGACAGGTTCTCGAGACCGGCCGGAACGGCGGATTGTTTCGCTGGTTCTTCTGAAGGACAGATGGTCGGGCTGTGCCCGGCTTTTCTCATTGGACTGGACCCCAGCCTTCGCTGGGGATGCGTCTCTTTGAGACGCGTTGGATTGGAAGCGTGACGAATGTCACGCTTCCCACGAAGCTGGGGTCCAGAGAGGCGCCAGGCGCGAGGGGCAGTGCGAGGGGCTGGAAGGAGACAGCGGTGCTGGCTGCCACTGCGCTGGAGATGTGCAGGGGTGAGGGTTGGGGGTGGCCGATAGGGCGTGTGCCGGGGGTGGGCAGCCATGCGAGAGGGGTGCGGGTCAGGGGCGAGGTGATGTGACCGTGCTCGAACGTGCCTGTGCAATTTGAGGTGCGGGTGGGATCGGCCTGGCTGGCGGGCTGGGCGGTTGCGCGTGGTCCTGGGTGAGGCGCCGGGGTGAGGCTGGGGTGGCGCGGGATGGCGGCGCGCGGGTGGACTGCGAAAGGCGCGAGCCGGGTTGACGCGAGCTCGATAATTAGTTAGGCAACTAATGAATAACGGATGCAGGCTAGGAAGGGAGAGCGGACGATGCTGACGCGCAGGGCGATGTTGATGGCGGGCGGGGCGACGGCGGTGGTCGGGGGGATTGCGGGTGTCGGCGTCGCGGCGGTGTGGCCGGGCGGGGCGAAGGCGCGCGAGCCGTGGCGGCGCGCGGGCGAGAGCCTTGGCGATCCGCGGCTGGACGCGCTGGCCTATGCGATCCTTGCGCCCAACCCGCACAACCGCCAGCCATGGCAGTTCGAGCTGGTGAACGACGATGCGATCGACATCTATTGCGATCTCGACCGCCGGCTGCCGCACACCGATCCCTATGACCGGCAGATCACCATCGGCTTCGGCTGCCTGATCGAACTCCTGGTGATGGCCGCAGCCGAGAAGGGGTATGTGGCGGAGGTTGAGGTTTTCCCTGACGGCGAGCCACAGCCGCGGCTGAGCGGCAATCGCATGGCGCAGGTGGTGTTCCGGCCGGATCAGGGCGCAGCGCGCGATTCGTTGTTCGCCTCCGTGCTGGAGCGGCGCTCGACCAAGGAGCCGTTCGACGTCGGCCGGCCGGTTGCAGCCGACGCCGTGGCGACGGTGATCGGCGCGGCGCATGGCGATGTCGCGACCGGCAGCACGCTGGAGGGCGAGCGCATTGCGCGGCTGAAGCAGCTGACGTGGGACGCCTGGCTGGTGGAGTATGAGACGCCGCAGACGCGCCGCGAGAGCATCGATCTGATGCGCATCGGCAATGCAGCCGTCGCGCGCAATCCCGACGGCATCGACCTTGGCGGCGGGGCCATGGGCGCGATGAAGCTGGTCGGCATGATTTCTCACGACCAGCTCAATACGCCCGGATCGATCGCCTACGAGCAGGGCAAGTCGATGTATCAGGACATGCTGGACACGGCGCAGGGCTATGTCTGGATCACGGCGGAACACAATGCGCGCGCCGGGCAGATCGCGGCGGGGCGTAGCTGGGTGCGGATGAATTTGGCGGCGCAGTCGATCGGGCTGGCGATCCATCCCTTAAGCCAGATCCTGCAGGAGTTCGAGGAGATGATCGAACTGCGCAAGGCGGTGCACGCCGAACTGGGCGTCGACGAGCCGGGTCTCATCCACATGCTGGCGCGGATCGGCTATTCCACGCAGCCGCCGGCTTCGCCAAGATGGCCGCTGGAAACGAGGCTGATTCCGGCGAGGGCATGAGCGAAGACAAACCTACCGGCGCGCGACTGGCCGGACGCGTGCTGAACGAGGTCGGCATCATTTCGCAGCTTGCGTCGGCGGAAATGCTGCGCGTGCTGGAGCGCGGCATGGGCATATCCGAGTTCTCGGTGCTGAACCATTTCGTGCGGCTGGGCGATGGCCGGACGCCGTCATGGCTGGCCAAGGCTTTCCAGATGACGCGCGCATCGATGACGGCGATCGTCGCAAAGCTGGAGGCCAAGGGGTATGTGACGGTGGAGACCGTGCCCGAGGACCGGCGCCAGAAGACGGTCTCGATCACCAATGCCGGGCGCGCGGCGCATGCGCGGGCGGTGGAGGCGATCCGCCCGGCGAGCGAGCGCATCGTCGCCGACTTCGGGGAGGAAAGGCTGGCGAAGCTGTTGCCGGAACTAGCGGCGCTGCGGGCTTATCTGGATGAGGCCCGCAACGAGCGGGATGGGTTGTAGGGCGGCGCTGTTTCTGTCTGGGAAATGACAACGCTGTTGCGCGTTGGCGGAGTGTCGTGATGTTGGCTGGTAGTAAGAGCGATGCAGTTTTTGATTGAACTAGCGTCCGGTCTTGGCCCTCTTCTGCCTTCCTACAATACGTCAATGTTCGCGTACGTATGTTGGGAAGTTGGATGCCGAGAGATGAGCGAGCCCACTCGGTAAGGTACGGCCATTGATTGAAAGTTGCACGGTGAAGATGGTTAAACGCATCGCGTCAGGCGACGGGAAGAGCTTCGTGGACGTGATCGAAAGGGAAGATGGTTCCTACTCGTTTCAACGTTTCTACCGTGAGTACGATAGTGAGGAAGGTACACACTACGAGGTTCGAGTGCTTCCCGATCCTCCGGGCATGTTCGCAGATATTTCTAGTGCAATGGCGAGGGCTGAGCGCCTGTTGAGCGGCTGTCCGGACTGAAACGGTTGTGGTGGGAAAATTATCTGCGGTTAGAACCTATCCCACTGGACGCCGAATGAAATTCGCATTCGCGACGTCGGTTGAGGGGACTAATGGGCGCTCTCTTGATACACGTAGGCAAACTTCTGATGGGCGTCGGTGTGTTGTCAGCGCTGACGGTGTCATGGTGGCCGGATGCATTTCGCACTCCGATTGCGGAAGTATACATGACGTTCGGCCCCGAAGGTTTCGGGTTGCTAGCTGTGGTCGCGCTGGCGATCACGCCAGGTTTTTTTGTCTGGCTCATTGGCACGTTACTCATTCGAGGCAGGAAATCTTGAAGCTTTGTGATTAGGAGGCGCCAATATCGGGACGTCTGCTTAGCGCTTATCGCGGGAGGTCATAGAGCCGCAATTGTGTAACAAGCATCGACGATTTCCGGCAGCTGGTTCATCCTGGCGGTTACATCAAAGTCGGCTACCAGAGCCGCATTGATCCCTCAAATCGAAAACGCCCTCCCGGGGTGGGTAGGGCGTCCTGACAGAGTGTGGAGGCGGCGGCGCGGACCTCGTCGTTCGACGAGCTCGGGATGAGGTCCGCGGCGCGGCTAGCTGCGCCATTTCTCCAGTTGGCGGGCGGCCCACTCGCGGCCGCCGAGGCCGAAGGCGAGGGCGAGGCCGACCGCTGCGCCGATCAGCAGGATGCGCGCGGCGTCGAGGACGAAGGCGCCGTTCTGCGGATCAAGACCCATGCGCGAGACGCCGAGGATCACCGCGAGGATGATGATGATCCACTTGACGATCTTTGCGGTGACGTCGCTGGAGCCTGAGCCTGCGGAGTCCATCGCATTTGTGACGAGGTTGGCGATGAACACGCCCGCGAAGATGATCACCGCGCCGAACACGATGGAGGCGCCCATGTCGAGCACGACGTACATCGCGTTGGTGACGGCCTCCATGTTGAGCGCGCGCAGGGCGGCGATCAGGCCGAGCAGGATGATGAAGAACATCGCAAGGTTGGCGACGATCTTCGAGGCGGTGAGGGCGGGCGATGCGCCCTTGAGCAGGCCGAGCTGGCTGATCGCAGTGTTGAGGCCGGTCGCCGGCAGCGTGCGCTCGATCAGCGAGGCCGTGAAGCGCGCAATCACCACGAAGATGGTGAGCAGGAGAACGGCTGCGACCACGTTCGGGATGAAGGTCAGGATTTCCTGAAGCATGTCGATCGCCGGTTCGGAGATCGCGGTGATCTGCAGGGCTTCGAGCGCCGCGATGCCGCCGAAGATCAGGACGATCGAGGACAGGACGATGGCGGTGATGCCGGAAATGTCGACGTCCGCATCTGCAAGGCCGATCCGCTTGGGCACCGGGTCGGCGAACACGAGGACGGCCTTGACCGCCTTGTGGACGATGCCCGCGACGATGGCGAAGATCGAGAAGATCAGGATCGCGCCGATGATGCGCGGCAGATAGTCGAAGATCTCCTGCAGCATGCCGTTGAGCGGATCGGTGACCTGCGTGAGGCCGAGCTGTGTGAGCGCCTGGACGACGCCGACGAGGATGATGACCCAGAAGGCGGCGGTCGCGAGCGATGCGCCGAGCGACTTCACGTCCTTCTTCGATTCGGCGTTGGCTTTCTTGGCGAAGCCGGTGGCGTCGACCGCCTTGGCGATGATCCATCGCACGATGTAGGCGGCGATGATGAAGCCGACGAGTATCAGGATCGCGTAGAGGACGTTCGGTCCGTAACGCTCGAATGACGCGACAATGTCGTTCCAGATTGCTTCCATCGGACCCAGCCTCCTTACGCCCGAGCGCGGAACGCCCAGGTTGGAATTGCTCCCACCCGACTCGGCCACCTTGGACCATCGTCAGCCGGGAGTCAGGGGGTGGAGCCAAAAAACCTTACAAATTTCGCGTCTTGCGCGAGATTGCGGCATGGGTGGGTACGATGGGGCCGTATTCATCCTTCGACAGGCTCAGGATGAGGACCGTGACGCTTGGGCGGTCCTGATCCCGCAGAACAGCTGAAGCCTCATCCTGAGCCCGTCGAAGGATGGATGCAGACGCTGTTATCCGACGCGCACTTCCGGATTCCGGGTTCGCTTCGCGCCCCGGAATGACGATTGCGGGACCAGCGGGCAGGGGAAACGATTCCGGCGCCTCTGGCTGGGGTCTGGGCTGACGGAGGTGCGGCTATCCTTCGACAAGCTCAGGATGAGACTTCGACGAGCTCAGGATGAGGCTTCGGCAGGGGCGGGAAGAGGAGTGTGGCTTGCTCTCTCAGCCGTGTTCCCCGCGAAGGCGGGGATCCGGTCAGCGAACGCAAGTTCGCTCTACACTGGACCGGGAAGGCGCCGACGCGCCTGGCCAGACCCCCGCCTTCGCGGGGGATGCGGAATGAGAGGGCACGCGCCTGTCACCCAGACTCAGCTCGTCGAGGGAGCGGCTCGAGCGCGGCGCTAGTTCTGGGCCGGCAGGATGCCTGCTTCGTTGCCGGGCTGGCCCGGGGGGACGATGTCGAAGAAGCCTTCGAACTCGATGCGGATGGATGTCGGGTCGGGCGAATGGTTCTTGAAGTACCAGCCGTGGATGCCCTCGAACTGCGCGGTGAAGCCGCCGGTGTCGCGATAGGCCGAGTCCTGGATGTATTCGCCGACGACCATGTCTTCGTCCTCGACAACCGTGTGGCCGTGAAAATCGTATTCGACCGGATCGGAGACCGGGCCGCCCGCCGCGTTGGACGCCTGCCAGGTGTACAAGAAGCGCTGGTTGGGCTGCATGAAGACCTTGTACTCGATGGCTTCGCTTTCCGAACCGGCCGGGCCGAGCTCGAACTCGACCGCATGGGTCTGCATCGGGCGCGGCGAGGAATAGGCTGCGGGTCCGCCTGCGCCCTCGAAGGTTTCCTCGTCGGGCGCATAAAGGTCCGAGACGCCGGTGAGCTTGCCGATGCCGATCGGGTCGGCGTTGTATTCGGCCGGTACGATGAAGCCGAGCACGATGACGGCGCCGGCGACGATGCCGCCGCCGAGGATCATCGCCATCGTCTTCGGTGAGACGTTGAGCGGCGAAGGGGCGATGTGGGCGTTGGGTCCTTGCTGTGGTGTGTCAGACATCATGCGTCTCCTGCGAGGAAATAGCCGGCGAGTTGTTCTCCGGTGAGAATGACGCCGAAGAAGAAGAGTAGCGCATTGGCGGCGACGGCAAGGCGGCCGAAGCTCTCCGTGGTGCGCCAGGCGGAAATGGCGAGGACGATGATCGAGAGCGCGATCAGCTGCCCGATCTCGACGCCGACATTGAAGGCGATCAGGTTGGCGACAAGGCCGTCCTCGTTGAGGCCGAGCTCCTGCAGCTTGGTGGCGAGGCCGAGGCCGTGGATCAGGCCGAAGCCGCCGACGGCGACGCGATTGTCCGGCTGGTAGCCGAGCCGCTTGAAGCCGCCGAGATTGTCGAACGCCTTGTAGCAGACTGATAACCCGATGACGGCGTCGACGAGGTAGGCCGACACGTTGAGGTCTGCGAGCACGCCGAGGAGCAGGGTCGTCGAGTGGCCGAGCGAGAACAGCGTCACATAGATGAGGACGTCGCGGAGGCGGTAGAGGAAGAAGATGACGCCGATAAGGAAGGCGAGGTGGTCATACCCGGTCACCATGTGCTTGGCGCCGAGATAGAGGAAGGGGAACGGGTCGGCGCCGACGGTGTTGCGCACGAATTCCGCATCCGCGCCGCCGATCGCATGCGCGAAGGCGGCCGGCGCCATCAGGCCGAGCGTGGCTAGAACCGCAAGCGCGAGGCGGGTTGGCGACATCGGGGCGTTCTCTCGTTTTCTTTTCCGGCTAGCATGTCGCGGCGTTGTGGCGCAATCAAACCGGCGGCTGCCTTGATCCCAAAATGCCGCATCCCCCGCGAAGGCGGGGGATACGGTAAGCGGAGACTTTCCCGATCAGTTAGTGACCGCTAGACTCGCCCCATCGAGGGAGACGGACATGCTCAGAACACTTGTGGGCGCATCGGCGCTGGTGATGGCGGCGTGTGCGACGACATCGGTCGTGCGCCCCGTTGCGCCGCTCATCTCCTCGCAGGAGATCACGCTGGAAACGATGATGGCGATGAACGCCATGTGCGGCGCCGAAGCGCGGTTCGACAGCGTCGGCGAGGCCGATGTCCGGATGGTGGACGGCATGGGCACGGGCGGCTTCCCGGTCGACAGCGAGGAGCCCGAAGCGCAGGCGTGGTTCGATTATTCGCTGGCGCTGCACCACGCCTTCTATCACCGCGACACGGTGGCCGCGATGCGCAAGGCGGTTGCGGCCGATCCTGAGTGCGCGCGGTGCGCATGGGGGCTGGCGTGGGTGCTGGGGCCGACGCTGAACACCGCGCCCGACGAGGAAGAGAAGGCCGAAGCGCTGGCGGCGGCGGAGCGGGCGAAGACGCTTGTGTCGCAAGATGATGCGATGGCGGCGGAGCTGATCGACGCGATCATTGCGCGCTATCAGGTGTCCGAGGAGAGCACCGAGCCGGCCTTTGGCCGCGCCATGCTGGAGATTGCAGAACGCTATCCTGACGAGCCGGAGATTGCGGTGCTGGCTGCGCACGCGCTTTTGATCCCTGTGCGGGCGGACGATCTCAGCGGTCTGGAGATCGCGCTTGAGACGCTGGAAGACGTGTTGCGCAGGCGGCCGAACGATACCGGCGCGATCCACTATTACATCCACGGCACGGAGTTCGCCGAGCGGCCGGGCGATGCGCTGGGCTATGCGCGGCGGCTGGGCGATCTGGCGCCGGCGGCGAGTCACCTCGTCCACATGCCGGCGCACACATACTTTCGCGTCGGCGACTATCACGATGCTGGCGAGGCCAACGCCGGCGCCATCGACGCCGACATGAAATGGGTGACGACGGGCGGCGATGCATCGGCCGCCTGGCCGCTCTATTATGCGCACAACCTTGCTTTCGGGCTGGCGGGGGCGTTGATGTCTGGCGATGCGCAGCTGGCGCTGAAGTATGCCGACCACGCGACGATGAAATGGCCGGAAGGCGCGCCGATGGCGCAGCGTAGCTATCCCGTGGCGCGGACCTATGTGGCGCTGGGCCGTCATGCGCCGGACCGGGCGCTGGCGATTCCGGAAAGCGCAGAGGCCGATGCGCGGATGTCGGTCTACCGCCACTATGCGCGGGGCGAGGCGCTGATCATCAAGGGCGATTTGCGCGCTGCGGCGGCGGAAGCGCGGGCGATCTCGAAGATCCGGATGGACGGCCGCACGACGGAGCAGACGCTGGCGCGGGCGGTGATCGACGGTCGCATCGCGATGGCGAAGGGGCGCTATACCAAGGCGGCCAATCTGTTCGGGGAGGCTGCTGAACTGCAGGAAGCCGAGCTGGCGGAGAGCTGGGATCCGCCGCTGTGGTGGTATCCTGTGCGGCGCAGCCATGCGGCGGCGAAGCTACTGGCGGGCGATTATGCTGCGGCGGAGGCCGAGGCGATCTCGGCCCTCGATGACTGGGCCGACGATCCCTTGTCGATGTGGGTGGCGGGTCAGGCGATGCGCAGACAGGGCAAGGTGCGCGAGGGCGACGCCATGCTCGCGAAGGCGCGGGGGCTCTGGTATGGCGACTTCGACAGCATCTCGGCCGAGGCGATCTGACGGGTCGCGCGGTGCGCGGACCTAGCTGGTTGCGAACACGAAGAGCAGGGTCGTCGCGACCAGCGTGATCGCCATGATCGCCATGGCGCGGCGCACCCGGAAGCGCAGCGACAGGAAGAGCGCAAACCCAATCAGCGCCATGACGATGAAGACGATGGCGATGATGTCGACGAACAGGCGCCATGCATCGCCCGCGTGTTCGGCGCGGTGGAGGCCGTTGAGCACGCCGACGAGGCTTTCGCGGTCGGTGTAGACGTCGACGGCGCCGGTCTGGAGGTTGGCGGTTATGTCGCTGCGGCCGCGGACGCCGACCATGTTGACGTAGATATCATCGCCGATGACTTCGCCGCTGCGGTAGGCGCCGGTGACGCGGGTGCGGGATGCGACGGTTTCGGCGAGGGCTGCGGCCGGATCATCGGCGGCGGCGATCGCGGAAAGTTCGGCTTGTGTGAGGACGAGGCTTGCCTCGGCGGGCTCGGGCGCGGCGCCTTCGAGCAGGCCGGGATGGTTGAGCAGGATGCCGGTTCCGGCGAACAGGATCAGCGCGAGGAATGCGATGGCGGAGAGATAGCCATGCCATTCGCGGCACATGCGATAGAAATCGCCCTTGGTCATGGCGGCCTGATCCTCCCGTGGCGGCCGAACCCCTGTTGCGGCTGGCCTGCGCCCGCCATCGCCATCCGCGCGGCGACGGTCAATGCGGTTGGCGGGTCATAACGGAAACGTGTCGCTTCAGCAGGTTCGCTGTTGTCACATGCGGGGTTGTTTGCGGCTGGCCGGTGGGGGAATGTCGGCCGGCAAGAGGCGTGTAGAGCGTAGTGAATGATACCTGTCGACCTGGACCACGCCCTCGTTTCCCAGTTCATCGAGACGGCAAGAGCGGGGGAGCCGGCTGGCCAGAGCGTGGCCTTCGCGTTCCATGACGAGGACATTCTCGGCACGCACCTCAAGCTGTTCGTGAACGCGGCTGGGCAGGCGGAGGCGTTCGCCGCGGCGCGGCGGGCGCGCAGCGAGATCGACCGGCTCGATCAGGTGCTGAACTGGCGGCTGGAGGACAGCGAGCTCAGCCGCCTGAACCGTGCGGAGCGGTCGGTGGTGTCGGCGGACCTGTTCGCGGTCATCAGAGCTTCAGAGCATTGGCGGCGGGCGAGCATGGGCGCCTATAGCGGCAGGCTGGGGCGCCTCGGCGATCTGTGGCGTGCGGCGCAGGTGGAGCTTCCGGATCGGCGGGATTGTCTGAAGCTGGCGCGGGCGGTGAGTGCGGCGGAGGTCGGGCTGGATGCGGAGAGCCGCACGATCTTCCGGCCCGACGCGGTGACATTCGATCTCGACGGGTTGGCCAAGGGTTACATCATCGATCGGGCGCTGGAGGCCGCGCTGGATGCGCCGGGCGTCGAGGGCGCGCTGGTCGACATTGGCGGCGATATCCGGGCGGCGGGGCGTGCGCCGGGCGGCGGCGACTGGATCGTCGACCTGCCGGAGCCGCTGGTTACCTATGACAATGCGCCGGTGATTGGCCGGGTGGCATTGCGGGACCAAGCGATCGCGACATCCGGGTGCGGACCGCGCGACCGCGAGATTGGTGGGACGCATATCTCCCAGACGCTCGACCCGCGCACCGGATGGCCGGTGTCGCACCGCATGTCGGCGACGGCGATCGCGCCGACGGCGGCGGATGCGGACGGACTGGCGACGGCGCTGTTGAACCTGCCGCTCGAGGCCGGCGCGCAGCTGGTGCGCTCGCTTGAGGGCGCGTCTGCGCGGGTGACGCGCGAGGACAGGTCGAACTGGCTGACACGGGGGCTGGAGCTGGATCAGCCTCCGCCGCAATGGACGCCGGTGCAGGCGCGCGGTGAGGAACGCGTCAGATCCGGCGGCAAGGCCTGGCATGACAGGTGGTCAGCTTTCGTGACGTTCACGGCGCCGCCGCGGCAGATGAAGCGCGACCGCGCGTTCCGCTCGCCCTATGTCGCGATCTGGATCGCCGACGAACAGAACCGCCCGGTGCGGACGCTGGTGCTGATCGGATCGATCAAGGAATGGCAGGAGGACAATTACATCTGGTGGGGCCAGCACCGCTCAAGGGCGATGACCCTGCTTAACACCCGGTCGATGTCGACCCGCGGATCGGGCCAGTACAAGATGCTGTGGGACGGGGTCGACGAGGACGGGAACAAGGTCGCGCCGGGCAAGTACGTCCTGCATATCGAGACCAGCCGCGAGCGCGGGCGGCACACGCACCGATCGCTCGATCTGGACTTCACAAAGGCGAAGGCCTTCACCGCAGAGATCCCGACGAGCGAGGAGGCCGGCGGGCTGGTCGTGAGTTTCGAGAAGTTCTGAGGGCGGCCGCCATCGCGCGGCCCACGCGGGCTGACGTGCGTTATGGCGGATAGGGCAGGCTTGCGCCTAGTGTTGGTCGCAGTAGACTTGCCCAGCCGCAACCGAGCTGCGGCATCATAGGGGGTATCAATTCGTCCTCCATAGCGTTTCCGCGCAGGATTCGGCATGGCACCGGAAGACTTTTCCCGATCCCATATTCTCAAGCTGCCCGAAGCCTGGGCGGTCGGGACGTATGAGTGGCGTCCGGGCTCGGATCAGGTGGAGTGGTCGCCCGAGCTGATGCGCATCTATGGCGTGGATGCGTCAGCGCGCAACGAACAGGACTTTGCCAAATTCGTGCATCCCGACGATCGCAGCCGGGTGCAGGCGGAGGCGTTATCCTATCTCGGCACCAAGGCCCCGGGCTTCAGTCATACCTTTCGCATCGTGCGGCCTGACGGGGCGGTGCGGCTGATCCTCGACCGCGGATCGATCGAGCGTGACGCAGAGGGGCGGGCGCAGCTGATCCGCGGCGTCAACATCGACATCACCGATCAGGCCGAGGTCAACCGCGAGGTCCACGACCGCCTCAAGGAGAGCGAGGCGCGCTTCCGGATGCTGTTCGAGGCGATCGACGAGGGCTTCTGCCTGCTGGAGGTCAACCTTGAGGGCGATGACGGCCGCATTGATTACAGGGTGACGGAGGCCAATCCGGCATTCTACCTGCGCACCGGGTTTCCCAAGAGCATCCTCGGCGCATGGTTGCGGGAGGGCGCGCCCGACCTCGAAGACGAGTGGTATCAGCTCTACGGTGAGATCGCGCGCACCGGCGAAGCCAAGCGGTTCGAACAGGAATCGCCGGCGCTGGGACGATGGTTCGACGTCTATGCTTTCCGGATCGATGCGACGGAGCATCCGCGCGTCGCCGTGCTGTTCAGCGACATCTCGGACCGCAAGCGGCATGAGGAGCACACCCACCTGCTGATGCGGGAGGTCAACCATCGCTCGAAGAACCTGCTCAGCGTGGTGCAGGCGATTGCGCGGCAGACGGCGCCGAAGGAGGAAGGCGACTTCGTGGAACGCTTTGGCGGGCGCCTGCGTGCGCTGGCGGCGGAGCAGGACCTGCTGGTGAAGAATTCCTGGACCACCGTGCCGGTTGAGGACCTTGTGAGATCGCAACTGTCGCATTTTGTCGATGGCATTGAAGACCGGATCCGGATGGACGGCCCCAAGGCTTCGCTGACGCCGGACGCGGCGCAGGCGCTGGGCATGGCGCTGCACGAGCTGGCGACCAACGCCGCAAAGTATGGCGCGCTGTCGAATGCGAACGGCTCTATCGAAATCTCGTGGTCATCGTCCGGGAAGGAGAAGGACGCCGAGTTTGTCATGACCTGGATCGAGCGCGACGGCCCGCCGGTGAGCGCGCCCGAGCGGACCGGGTTCGGCTCGGTCGTCACGACCAAAATGGTGAAGATGGCGACCGGAGGCGACGTCGTTGTCGATTATCCCGCGGAGGGTCTGAACTGGAAGCTGACCTGCCCGGTTGGCCGCGTGCTTCAGGGCTAGGCATGCGCCGGACCGACCGGGCAGGAAAAAGATCGCCGCGGCCGGATCGCTGCCGCGTTTCCGGCGTTAGAAGCCCTGGCGCCGCATCTGCGCCCGGCGCAAGGGACGATACCGCACATGGACTGGTTTGAAGAGGCGCTGACCCGCCACGGGGATGTGGTCGGCCTTGTGGTGCTCATCGCCCTGTTCATCGGCTTTTGCTGGAGCGCTATCCGCCCGTGGTGCTGGCGGCGGCGGCGGGCGCGCTGATGATGGTGCTGGGCTTCCTGCCGGCCGAGCAGGCGCTGGGGGTGTTCAGCAATTCCGCGCCGATCACCATCGCAGCGATGTTCGTGATCTCTGGCGCGCTGTTGCGGACCGGCGCGCTGGAGGAGGTGTCCGGCTGGGTGATCCGGCGTACGGCCGAGAAGCCGAGAGTGGCGGTCGCCGAGCTGGCGGGGGGCGCGATGCTGGCCTCCGCCTTCATGAACAATACGCCGGTCGTGATCGTGATGATCCCGATCATCAAGCGGCTGGCGAAGGTGCTGAAGGTGACGGCGACGCGCCTTCTGATCCCCTTGTCCTACATCTCGATCCTTGGCGGCACGCTGACGCTGATCGGGACGTCGACCAACTTGCTCGTCGACGGCGTGGCGCGCGGGCAGGGTCTTGAGTCGTTCGGCATTTTCGAGATCACCGGTGTCGGCATTGTGGTGGCGCTTGCGGGCGTTGTCTTCATGGCGCTCGCCGGGCCGCTGCTGCTGCCGGACCGGGAAGAACGTGGACTGGGCGAGCAGGGCGAAAGCGAGACCTATCTCTCGCACCTCGCGCTGGTCGCGGAGAGCCCGATGGTCGGTCAGAAGATATCCGAATGCGCGCTGACGCGGCGGCCGGGCCTGACGATCAAGGCGCTGTGGCGTGGCGCGCAGGAATTGCGCAAGGATTTCGAAGACCTCGAGATTCGCGCAGGCGACCAGTTCGTTGTGTCGGCGTCGCCAAGCGAGCTGGCGTCGCTGGCCGAGGCGACGGATTTCCGGGTCGGGCTCACTGGCGTGGGCGGCGGCATCACGATGAGCGGGCCGGACCGGGATGAGGATGCGCAACTGGTCGAGGCGGTCGTGTCGTCAACGCATCCGATCATTGGCAGGCGGCTAGCTGATATTCCGCTGCTGTCGCGGATGAGGGTGAGGGTGCTGGGCTTGTCGCGTCCGCGCCATGTTGCGGGCCCCGATCTTGCCGAGGTGCGTGTGCGGGCCGGCGACCGCCTGCTGATTGCCGCGCTGCCGGGCGCGGCGGCGGCGATGCAGAACAACGCCAACATGGCCCAGGTGACCGAGGCGCCGGCGCGGGCCTTCAAGCGCCGCCGGGCGCCGCTGGCGATCATCACGCTGGCCGGGATCGTGCTGGGCGCCGCTGTGCTCGGACTGCCGATTGCGCCGCTGGCGCTGGGCGGCGTTGCGTTGGTGCTGCTGACGCGCTGCATCGAGCCGGAGGAGGCGTGGAGCTCGATCGACGGCAATACGCTGGTGCTGATCTTCGCGATGCTGGCCTTTGGCGCGGGGCTGGAGAACGCCGGAACGGTGGAGCTGATCGTCAGGTGGATGACGCCGCTTCTGGCGGAATCCTCGCCCCTTGTCCTGTTGATCGGCGTTTATGCGCTGACCAGCATCCTGACGGAGACGGTGACCAATAACGCCGTGGCGGTGCTGATGACGCCGCTGGTGATCGCGCTGGCGGGCGCGCTGGGGATTGATCCGCGCGCCATGGTGGTGGCGGTGATGTTCGGCGCCAGCGCGAGCTTTGCAACGCCGATCGGCTATCAGACCAACACGCTGGTCTATGGCGCTGCGAACTACCGCTTCATGGACTTCGTGAAGATCGGCGTGCCGATGAACGTCGTCGTCGGCATCGCCGCCTGCCTTGCGATCGACATGCTGTTCTAGGCGCGCGGCCGGCTTAGTCGACCGTCAGCGCGAGGAACTCGCCGGGTCGGCCGGGATAGCCGATCGGGACAATGAGGTATTGCTTGCCTTCCCAGGCGTAGGTCATCGGGACGCCGGTGACCGAGCCGTCGAGCGTGGTCTCGTAGACGACCTCGCCGGTCGCCTTGTCGAAGGCGCGGAACTTGCGCCCGCCGGAGCCGGGCACCGATTGCGGGATGCCTTCGCCGAGGAAGACGAGGCTCTTCGTGACCAGCGGTCCGACGCGACCAGGCTGGCCGAGCGGCGGCAGGTCGAGGTCCCTGAGGGCGGGATGATCGCGCGGACCGTCGCCATTCGCGGCGGTCCACTTCACTTCGCCCTTGCTGAGGTCGATGGCGACAAGGCGGCCGTAGGGCGGCTTGAACATCGGCAGGCCGCGCGGCCGAGCAGGGGCTGGTATTTCTCGCGGGTATAGCCGGTGTCGGAGCCTTCGGGCGCCGGGATGAGGCGCGCCTCGATTGGCGTGTGGGCGGAGGGCACGAAGAGCGTGCTGGTTTCCGGATCGAACGAGGCGCCTGGCCAGTTGGTGCCGCCGAACGAGCCCGGCATGTGGATCGAGCCGCGCTTGCCGGCGCCGATGCCCTCATCCTTCATCACGATGGGGAAGTAGATCGGGCCATAGGCGTATTGTTCGAGCAGGGCTTCGGCTTCGGCCCGCAGTTCCGGCGTGAAGTCGATGAGGTCGTCGACGCTGACGCCGAGCTGGTCGTAGGCGAAGGGCTCTCCCTTGCCGTTGAGCGGGATCGGCTGGGTTGCCGCATACCATTCGCCGGGCGCGTCGCCGGCCGGAACGGGACGCTCCTCGATCGGCCAGACCGGCTCGCCGGTTTCGCGGTTGAGGACGTAGAGCAGCGACTGCTTGGAAGGCTGGGCGAGCGCCTTCACGAGTTTGCCGTCGACGGTGATGTCGACGAGGATCGGCGCGCAGGGGAAGTCGTAATCCCACAGGCCGTGGTGGACGCCCTGGAAATGCCAGACGCGTTTGCCGGTGCGCGCATCGAGCGCGACGATGCTTTCGGCGAAAAGGTTGTCGCCGGGGCGATAGCCGCCATACCAGTCGTTGGTTGGCGTCGTCTCGGGCATGTAGACCATACCGAGCTCTTCGTCCGCGCTCATCGCGCCCCAGACATTGGTGTGGCCGGTATATTCCCACGAGCCGTCTTCCCAGGTCTCGACGCCGAACTCGCCTTCCTGCGGGATCGAATGCCAGATCCAGAGTTGTTCGCCGGTGAGGACATCGATGCCGCGCACATCACCGGCCATCGCCGTCTTGAGTTGCGGGCGGCCGCGGTCGGCGTTGATGTCGCTGACGACTGAGCCGATGATCACGACGCCGCGGACGATGACCGTGGGGCCGGTGCGCCATGTGAATTCGGTGGCGCCGCGCGACTGGCCCTTGCGCAGGTCGACCTGACCGTTCTCGCCGAAGCTGGTGACGGGCTGGCCGGTTTTTGCGTTGATGGCGGTGAGGTAGTGGCCGCCGACCAGCGCCATGATGCGGCCGTCGGCGCCGTCGTCGTAATAGGTGAGACCGCGCGTGGCGCCGCCGCCGCTCTGGCTGGCGGCTTCATCGGAGGTGGCGAGGTCCGAGGCGGAAGCTGGTTCGAAATTCCATACCAGCGCGCCGTTGGTCGCGTTGAGGGCCGAGACGCCGCCGATGCCGGTGGAATAGTAGACGAGGCCGTCGACCATCAGCGGCGTTGTCTGGTTGTTGCTGGAGGGCGGGGGGATGCGGACGGCGGGATCGCGGTTGGGATCTGTGGGCGTCAGCGACTGGCGCCAGGCGACGCGCAGGCCCTTGATCGTGTCCTTGTTGATCTGGTCGAGCGGGGAATAGCGCTGGCTGGAATAATCGCCATTGTAGGCGACCCAGTTGGCGGGCGGGGCGGGCGGAATATCGCCGTCGAGTTCGACGGCGGGGGTCGAGCCGAGCGCATCCTCGGCGGCGTCGGCGATCTCCGCTGCGCCGAGATGGCCGGCCAGTGTCTGGATGTCTGCCGAGGAGAGGCCCGTGGCCATCGGCGACATGATGCCGTTGGTGAGGGCGCCGACGATCTGCGTTGCAGGCATCTGCTGCATGACGGCGCGCGACGGCGCGCGTTCGATGGCCGGATCGTGACAGGAGCCGCAATGCTGCTGGAAGAGGGCTTCGGCGTCCGGCGTCGCTGGCGTCTGCGCCGAGGCTGCAAGGCTGGCGGTTGCGAGAAGCGCCGCGCAGACAGGAGCTGAAGCTCGCGACAAGGCGCGGCTAAGCCACGCCACCGACCTGGTCTGGCTCATTCAAGTCCTCCCTTGCGGCGCGGCTGCGGCCCGTTGAAGTCGGCGTCCGGCCTGCGCTCTTGTCCGCGTCCGGACCTCGCCGGCGAGTTATTGGCGAAGAATATGCGGCAATCCCCCGGCGCTGTCACGGTGGGGAAATGCTTGCGATTACTCGATCGGCGTGCCGAAGATGCCGGGGCCTGCGGTGGGCGTCTCGCCGCGCGCTTCCTGTGCGCGGGCGCCCGCAAGGATGCCGGGCATGGCGTAATTCCCTTCGTGACAGGCGTATTCGAACACCTGTTCGTCACGCTGCCGCAATGACTGCTCGGCGGTCCATGTTGTGGTGTAGGTTGCGGGGTCGTCGACGGTGAAGGAATAGAAGATCTCGTCCTCGCCGACCCGGGACAGCCGCTCGGTGACGCGTCCGCTGGCGCTGAGATAGATCGGGCCGGTGCGGGCCTGTTGCGGTTCGACATTCACCGTTTCGATCACCAGCGTGTCGCCCTCCCACCACGCAACGCTGTCGCCGAGCCACGGCTTGATGGTGACGGGGTTGTGCTGCGCCTCGGCGCGGCTGTCGAAGATCGGGATGATGCGGGCGTCGTGGACCATCTCGACGAGGATCATCAGGTGGTCGTCGGTCTGCACGATCTGGTAGTTGTTGTTGTAGATCGTGTTGAGCATGCCCGGCCCGCCGGCGCCGGTGAAGCCGATGAGGCAGCGTTCCGCGATCGGGAGGTTCTCCGGCCCATCGTAAAGCCGCGCCCGGCGCATGTTGCGGTGCTCGCGGATGTCTTCGCGCGCTTCGTCGCGCATGGGCAGCTGGCCGTCGGCGGGATCGGTGATCCACGACGTGCGGAACTCGCCCTTCACGACGCCGAGCGACTGGCCGGGATCGATCCAGAACGTGTTGTAGCCGCGGTCGTTGTTGCCGTCGTCGAGGAGACCGTCCTCGAAGTCAGACGGGCCGGCTTCGGACTGGGCGAGGCGGATCCAGGGATTGTTCCTGACCAGCTCGGTGGCCTGCGCTTCGTCGACGACAAGCGCCTCAACGCCCGGCGGACGCGTCAGGTTGGTGAGCGATGCATTGGACCAGACGCCCTGCAGGTCCGGCTTGCCGGATGCGGTGCGCGGAGCTCCGTAGGACGACTGGGCTGTGGCGCTGAGCGCGGCGGCGGCCGCGGCGAGTGCGAGAATGGACGCCCGTGCAAACATGGTGCTGATGCCTCCCCAACGATGCCGGCAGTCGAGCCTGCTCTGGCGAGGATGCTCGCACAGCTCCGCGACCGCATCCAAGGGCGGCGACGCGATGAAGTCATACGTTGACGAGGATGTTACTCCGCCCAGACCGCGAGTTCGTTTCCGTTCGGGTCGGTGAAGTGGAAGCGCTTGCCGCCGGGGAAATCGTAGATCGGCTTGATGATCGCGCCGCCCGCCTGTTCGACTGCTGCGAGGGTGGCGGGCAGGTCGTTCGAGAACAGGACGACGAGCGCGCCGTGGGCGACGGCTGGCTGCGCCTCTTCAAATCCGTTGAAGCCGCCATCGATGCCGGCTTCTCCGGCGGAGAACGCCATGTATTGCGGGCCGTAATCCTGGAAGCTCCAGCCGAAGACATCGCCGTAGAATGTCTTCGTGGCGGCCGCATCGGTCATCGGCAGTTCGATATAGTTGATCGTGTGGTGCTTCGGTTTGGCGGATGTCATCGGACCGATCCTATTTTGCGGCGACGGCGACCTGAGCGGCGGGACGCTGGTGCGGGACCATGTATTCGGCGGCGCAGCGCCGGCCCTCTTCTTCGACGTAGGCGTCCCAGCGCTTGCGCAGGATGGCGGGGCGCTCGGGATACTTCTCGTCCAGCACCTCTGCGACCTGCATGCGGTCGGCGCGGAAGGAGCGGAAGGCGCCGCGCAGTTCGCACCATGCGCCCAGCATGCGCTTGGTCTCCATGTAGCCGAGTACGACCGGCCAGACGATGCGATGGGTGACGGCGCCTTCGCCATCCTCGTATTCGAGGCGGACGCGCCGGCCGCTGCGGATGGCGTTACGCAGGTCAGCGAGGGAGACGGTGACATCGAAGGTTTCCCACAGCGGCGTGACGCTGGTGGAGGGCTGTTCGATATAGGGCTGGAGGTGCTCGGGCACCGTGGTCTCGATCTTGGCGAGGAGCGAGCGGGCGGCCTTCTGCAGTTCGGGATCGCCGCGCGACATCACCCAGTGGGCGCCAAGGACGGCGGCCTCGATCTCTTCGGTTGTCAGCATCAGGGGCGGCATGTCGAAGCCGCGATCGAGGACATATCCGACCCCGGCCTCGCCGCGGATCGGCACGCGCTGGGCCATCAGGGCGGCGATGTCGCGATAGACGGAGCGCTTGGAGGTCTCGAGCTCCATCGCCATTGCGTCGGCGGTGATCGGCGCGCGCGACCGCCGCAGAATCTGGATGATCTCGAAGAGGCGGTCGGCTCTGCGCATGTTGTCTGTCCCCTGTCTGCTGACAAACATAGGTCAACCCTGCTGACAGCATAGTGTCAGCAGCCCGCCTGGCCGAGGGATTTGGCGAAAAAATTCTGGCTGAAGCGAACCATTCCTGGCCCGCGAGCGACATACTGGCGGAACGAGGGTGCTGGACGGATGACCCGTGAAGTCAGGCGTATTTACGACGAGTTGCTCGTGCTGCACGCGCGCGCCGGCGATCGGGCGGCGCTGGAACGGCTCGCAGCCTACTGGCGGCCCCGCCACTTTGCGCATGCGCGGCGATTGTTGTGGCGGGAGGAAGACGCGGCCGACGCGGTGCAGGAAGCCTGGGTCAGCATCATCCGGTCGGTGGGGCGGCTGAGCGATCCGGCGCGGTTCGGGTCATGGTCGTACGCGATCGTGACCCGGCGCTGCCAGGATCGCATGCGCGCGGCTGCGCGGGAACCGAAGGGCGGGGAGTGGACGGAAACGCCGGACCCCAACGGCGCCGACCATGACGCCGATGAGGACATGCGCCGGGCGATGCGCAGCCTTGCGCCGGACCAGCGGGCGGCGATCGCCCTCTATTACCGCGAGGGGTTCAGCGTGGCCGAGATTGCCGACGCGCTGTGTGTGCCCCCCGGCACGGTGAAGTCGCGCCTGTTCAGCGCGCGCGGGACACTACGCAAGTTCTTCAAGCAGGGAGATGACGATGACGAAACTGGATGAGGCGATCAATGAGACGCTGTCCAAGGAAGACGCCGAATTCCTGGCGCGGTTCGACGCCGAGCCGGCGTTCAGCCAGCAGATGTTCGGCGTCCTGCGCGGGCCGATGGCATGGGTCTACTGGCTGTTCCTGATCTTTGCCGTGCCGCTTGGCGTTCTGGGGGTCTATGGAGGGTGGAAGTTTGCCGTCGAATCCGACCTGACGACCATGATCCGCTGGGGCGGGGTGACGCTGTTTTGCCTGCTGGTGCTGATCACGGTCCGGATCGTGTTCTTCCTGCAGATCAACACCAACCAGATCCTGCGGGAGCTGAAGCGGGTGGAGTTGCAGGTAGCACGGGCGCAGGCGCGCGGCGGCGACGTGGTCTGACCGGATCGGGCTGAAACCGGACGGACAAAAAAAATCGCCCGCGCGCAGGGAACCAAATGGGATACAGTGCGTTTGTACCCCCGGCTCTGGTGTGGGATTTCGGACGGTAAATGGCAGCGCGCCGCGACGTTAGGAAGACGCAAGCGGAGCGATTGCCGCGGGGACGGCCTGTTGCGGCGCTAGTTCTCGCCGCCCTTCTTCCCGTCGTCATTTTCGTCGTATTTCTGGCGGTCTTCATCTCCAGGCAGGAACGAGCCGAAACCGAACAATTCGCAGCCGACCGCGCGCGCGAGATCATGAACCGGGTCGAGACGGAAATCTCTTCCGACATCCGCGCCATGCTGGCGCTTGCGCAGGCGACCCGCGATACGCCGATCGTCGAAGGCGCGCAGGGCCGGTCGAGCACGAGCGAGGCCCTGTTTCCGCAATGGCTTGGCGCCGCATTCTGGACCCTCGAGACGCGAACGCCCGTCTACAGCACGTTCGACTCAAGGGAGCTCGAACCCGCGCCGCAGGAATGGGTCGATCTTGTCGGCGAGACGGACGACCCCGTCGTCGGCGGGATCGAGAAAGTCTATGGCGAGCACGCAGCGCTGATCCACCTGCAGGTGCCACAGGATGAGCGCGGACTGGTGCTGACGCTGGGCCTTCGCCCGCAGGTCTTCCAGAACATCATGATGTCGGAACTGCCCGAGGGCGCGATCGGCGCGATCGTGGACCGCAAGGGCAATTTTCTCGCACGCTCGCTTGATTACGAGCAACGCATCGGCACGCCGGCCACCGAATTCGTACGCGGCGCAGTCGCGAAGGGCGGCGCAGGGCTCTACCGCGGCCGCACCTATGAGGGCTTCGAGAACCTCACGGCCTATTACACATCGCCGCTGACCGGCTGGTCGACGCATATTGCGATTTCCGATGCGCTGGTGGACCGCCCCAGCTCGCTCGCCACCCTGATCGGGCTTGCGGGCGGCATCACCTGCCTTGTGCTGGCGGGCGGTCTTTTCTTCCTGGTGGCGCAGGACAACAGTCGCCGGACCCAGTCGGAACTGGCGCTGCGCAACATGCAGCGGATGGAATCGATCGCGTCTCTGACAGGCGGCGTCGCCCACGACTTCAACAATCTGCTGACGGTGATCATTGGCAATCTGCAGAAGCTGTCGCGGTCGGGAACGGAAATGTCTTCCGCGGAAGTGAAGGCCGCGATCGAGGGCGCCCTGTCATCCTCGCGCCGCGCCGCCAACCTGACGCGGTCGCTGCTGGCGTTTTCGCGGCAGCAGGCGCTGGAGCCGCATGTCATCGACGTGAATGCGTTCGTCGGCGATGCGGCGGACCTTGTGGGGCGGACGATCGGCGAAGGCTACAAGGTGAGCGCGGATACAGATCCGGCGGCCGGACGGGTAAGGGTCGACGAGAGCCAGCTCGGCTCGGCCCTGCTCAATCTGGCGGTGAACGCCCGCGACGCCATGCCGGGCGGCGGGTCGATTACATTTCGTTCCGAGCGTGCGGTTCTGGACCGGGCGGCGGCGACGGCTCTCGAGTTGTCGCCGGGCGCCTATGCGAAGATCAGCGTGGCCGACAACGGTCCGGGCATGCCCGCCGAAGTCGCGGAGAAGGCGTTCGATCCGTTCTTCACGACCAAGGACGTCGGCAAGGGAACCGGGCTTGGCCTGTCGCAGGTCGAAGGCTTCATCCGCCAGTCCGGCGGCGCGGTGGAGCTGGTGAACCGGCCGGGCGAGGGCGTGACCATCAACCTCTACCTGCCGACGACGGATGCGACGCTGACCGTGACGGCGGCTTCGGGGTCGGCGGCCGCGGAACGCTCGGTGAAACCGCTGCGCGTGCTCGTCGTCGAGGATGAGCCGATCATTCTGGCGTTTGCGACGGAGATGCTGGAGCACCTTGGCCACAAGGTCGTCGCCTGCGCCAATGCCGACGAGGCGCTGACGCACCTGCAGGCGGCCGAATTCGATCTTCTGTTCTCGGACGTCGTTCTGCCCGGCGGGACCAGCGGCGCGGACCTCGCCCGCACCTCGCAGAAGCGCTGGCCGATGATGAAGGCGCTGCTGGCGACCGGGTACGCCCGCGACCAGCTGAATGCGGACCAGGACGGGCTGACGGTCATGACCAAGCCCTATGACCGCGATCAGGTCGTGGAGAAACTGGCCGAACTGTTCGGCGAGGCGCCTGCAACGAAGATCGCCGGCAAGGTGCTGATCGTCGAGGACGAGCCGCTGATCCGGATGATGGCCGTCGATGCACTGGAGGATGCGGACATCGAAGTAGCCGAGGCGGCGACAGGCGCGGAGGCGCTGGATCAACTGGCCGTCGATCCGACCGGCTTCGCCGCTGCGATTGTCGATCTTGGCCTGCCGGACGTGGCGGGCGACGAGCTTGTCGAGAAGATCGGCCAACTCTACCCGGACCTGCCGTTGCTGGTGGCGTCCGGCTCGCGGCCCGACGGCCTGCAGTCCGAAGGGCGCGCCGAACGCGCTTTCCTGCCCAAGCCCTATGCGCCGGAAGCCCTGACGGCGGCGCTGGACGCGCTTCTGGCCGGAAAGACCGCCTGACGCGCATACCAGTCGTGAGAAAATCGCCGGCGTTGGTGACACACAGCTGTCAGCAGGCTTGCGCCATAACCGGCGAAACGCTGGAGACACATCATGGACATACTGGCCGCCGCCGCCGCGATCGTTCTGATCATCGAATTTGGAGTCGTCGAGGAGAAGCGTGATGCGTTCGTCGCGATATCGACCGAGCGCATCGAGGAGATCCGCGCATTCGACGGCAACCAGTCGTTCGACGTGCTGGTGGATGAGGCGCGGCCGGGCGTGGTCGTCTACGTCGAGAAGTGGGACGACGCCGAGAAGCAGGCCGCCTTCTATGACTGGTGGGTGGCCGAGGGCATGACCGAACGCTTAAGCCCGCTCGTGACGGCGGCGCCGAAAATCTCGCGGTTTGAAGTGGCGGGCGACTAGCTCGCTGGCTTCCTGAGTACGCCGCTCGCAAAGAGCGGGAGCAGGTAGGCGACGAGAAGGATCGTGTTCGGGACGATATTGAGCGAGAAGCCTGTCGCGACTGACAGGATCGAGTCGATCACGAACCAGACCAGTACGCCTGCCGTGAGCAGGCGCCACACCGACCGGGCCTGATCCGGCGGCAGCTTTTCGGCTGCGTTGATCGCGGCGAACAATGTCAGACACCAGCCGAGCGTGACCGGGCCCATGACGGCGAGGCTGAAACGAAGGTGATCGGTCATCTCAAGCTGCCGGGGCCCGTCGATCAGATCGAAGATCAGGCGGGTCGGCGCATCAGTCGGAGGATAGGCGCCGAGGGTAAGGACGAGCCCGAAGACGCCGACCGACACACACCACAGGTGGATCCACGTGCGCCAGAATCCGGTCATCGCGAATCTCCCCTCTTGTGCTGGTGGAGGGTAGCCCGACTTCGGCTTGCGGCAATCGTGTCGTAGCGGCAGGTCAGCGGTGTTGGGCCTAGCGCGATTGCGCTATTTGGCGGGCGCTGTCGTGCCGATCTTGCGCCGGCCCATCAACCGCAGCGTGACATTCCTGCCGGTGCGCAGGAAGGGATAGAGCGCGCGCGAGACGCGCGGCGAGGCGAAGACCTTGGCCATCACCGCATTGAAGGGACCTGCACCCGTGCTCATCAGGGCGAGCCGGTTCATGCAGTCGGCGCCGGAATGGACTTCGCCGTTCATGACCAGCGCCATCTCCTGATCGAAGTCGACGCCCTGCGCGCGGGCGTAGTCGGCGGCGGGGTGGGGTTCGCGGGCGTTGACCAGGTTGACCTTGCCCACCGCTTCACGCAGCCGGACGAGCTTCACGTATTCGGTGCAGAACGGGCATTCGCCGTCATAGACAACGTATATCTGCGACTTATCGAACACTCACATACTCCGTGTGCCGGGCGAGCACTGTCTTGTCGACGCGTCCTGAGGACATCCGGTGGCAGACCGATTCAATGACCTGCTGATACCCTACGATGTCCGCCAACGCGAGCTGGTTGAACTCCTCATATAGGAACGGATTGCTCGGATGGTGATGCACGTGGAAATGATGTGATGGAAAAGCTGGTGACGCCTCGTAGGCGACCATCTTCGTGTGGTGGGCGGTGAGGAAGCGCCGCAGCTTTTCCAGGCGCACGGCCTTGTCGGCTTCGGTCTCCGGCGGCAGGCGCTCGAGCGTCGACGGGTCGACGCACTGGCCGTCCTTCTGCTGGCGCTCGCGTGAGACGGTGGAGGCCAGCGGGGTGTGATCGTAATGGCCTTCCAGAGGCGCAGCGCCGATCCAGCCGTGCGACATCGAATAGGAATGGCTGTTGAACCAGGCCGACGGGACTTTGACCTCGCGCCCGTCTTCGGTGACGGCCTCGATGTAGACCTGCCGGGCGTCGGCGACATCGTACCAGCCGAGCAGAGCGGCCTTGTTGAGATCGAGCCACGGGGCGCCAAGGAGGATCGTGACGATGCAGGCGAGCTTGGTGTTCCACGCAAGGCCCTGCTTCGAGCGGCGGGCGGCCCACCACAGCGTCAGGTTGTTCCAGATCCACGGCCAGAAGAAGAGACCGCCGAGGATGTAGATGCCGATGTGCAGCGCCTCGTACATGAACGAGGCGACCTTCAGCCAGCCGACGCGCAACACGCAGACGATCGCGAAGAGCTGCGCCAGCGATGATGATGTTGAGCGGAATGTGGATGAGCTCAAAGCCCTGATAGGCGAGGTCCGACAGCCACGGGAGATGGCCGAGCGGGAGAATGCCGCTTTCGATCGTATAGGGGATCTGGTTGTAGGTCTTGTTCTCGAAGGCCCAGTACCACGGGACCGGACCGACGAAGACCTTCGCAATGCCCGACCAGAAATAGTTTGCGAGATGAAGGCCGAAGACGACGCCGAGCACCTCGTTCTGACGCGCGGTTTCGCCCAGCCACGGGTGAATCTTCGGGCCCAGCTTGGTGACCGCCATGCCGAGGACAACGAGGTAGAGCGCCATGTCGAGCATGTACTGGATGTCCAGCATCGACTTGGGGACGCCGGAGATGATCTCGATCAGGTGGCGGGTGGACAGAAGATAGATCGCCACCGGCAGGATGAAGGACGGGCGAAACCAGCTGGCGATCGACAGGCCGAGCGCGAGGAAGGCGCCGGCGGAGACATACTGCGCAGCGCGGGCGGCGGTATCGGGATTGGCCAGCGTGAAGTTCGGCCATTCGAGGACAAGCAGGACGGTGAGGCCGACGGCCGAGGCGCGCATGCAGGCGCCCAGCGTCGCGGTGAATTCATTGTAGCGGGTGCGGCCGAAAACGCCCGCGAGCACGATGGCGCCGGCCAGCGGCAGATAGAGCTTCATGCTCTGGCCGTCCCAGTAGAAGCGCTGCATCAGGTCATTGCCGACCGCCAGCCCGATCAGGGTGATTGCAGCAAACAGGATGGTGGCGAGCGCTGCGGTGCGCGTCGTGCTCTGCCTCGGCGTGAGCGGAGGGAGCGCGCCGACGCCAGCGGTCTCAGCGGCAGTGATTTGCAATTTGGGACTCCCCCTGCAGGTTGCAGGCGGGATCTGCAATTCGCGTGCAAGGCCTCTATCGCGCGGCGAACCGCACGACAGGGCCTGAATCAGGGTTAATCGCCGTTAGCCTTCAGGGCCTGAGCAAATGGCGGTGAGCCGCGGTCTCAGGCGCGAAGCTGTTCGGCGCGCTGGGGATTGTTGGCGTTGAGCCAGGCGTCGGTCATCGGCGTCAGCCAGCGGGCGGCGGCGTCGATGATCTGCAGCGCGCGAAGCGGCTCGCTCATCGGCTTGGTGGCCATGATGTAGGCGAGCTCGAGATCGTCGCGCCGCGCCGGATAGTTGATGGCGAACAGTTCGCGGCGGAGGTCGAGATCCTCGGTGTAGACCTGCTCGCGTTCCAGCACGAGGGCGTAGGCCGCCGAGATGATGGCGATCGCCGCATCCTGGGCCCCGGACTTCACGCGCTCCGGCGTGCGGGCGGTGGAAATGCGGTTGGTGGCGCGCAACAGCCGTCCGCGCAGCTCGAGGATGTCGCGGTTGGCGACGGCCGCGTCGAGGCGCTGGGGCGAGAGCATGCGGGACATATTGCGTCCGGCGATGCAGATCGAGTTGACGGCGAGCGCGAAACGGGCGGGCGAGAAGCCGCCGTCCGGCGTGAAGACGGCTTTCCAGTCGAACACCGAAACCGTGATGCGGCCGAGGCGCGGATAGCGGCGGCGCAATTGCGCGGCGGCGAGCGCTTCCCAGTGTTCGCGGACTTTCAGTTCCTTGCCGGTCGCTGGCGCGCCGTGGCGAAGCAGGACGTAGAACGCGGCGCCGCCCCGCGCCGGCGCGCGGCGGGTCCGGAAAGGTAGACGGAGTGCAGTTTCTCTTCGAAGCGCTCGAGCGCGATGTCGGCGGCCTCTTCGGCGGCTTCGATGGCGATACGGGCGGCCTTGTCGCGCGGAAAGGCCGCGTTGGCGATGCGTCCCCAATTGTCCTGAGGCCAGAATTCTCCACGCACCTTCGCCGCTTGCGGCATCTCCAACTCCTAACCATACGCCCCCAAAACACCCCGAATCGGTCCGCAGGCGAGCCGAAGCGGTAAATGAAACGTTAAGTCAGAGAATCGCGGTTGCAAGTGATTTCCACCGCCCAGAGGCAGTAAATCGCTCGAAACGCCGCATCCGGGGCGCCGTTAACTTTTCTGGTTAGGTAAACACGATTTCCGGGGCAGGTTTTTTCGTGTTTTCGCCAGCCGCCGCGTAGATGGCTTCCGCCAGCATTTTGAAGGCTTCAGCCGACGGCGCATCGCCGAGCGCGGCCGGCTTGCCTGCATCGCCGCCCTCGCGGATGTCCGGCAGGAGCGGCAGGGCGCCGAGGAACGGCACCCCCATTTCGCTCGCCACGCGCTGGCCGCCGTCCTGTCCGAAGATGTAGGCGCGCGTGCCGTCGGGCTGTTCGAACCAGGCCATGTTCTCGATCACGCCGAGGATCGGAATGTGCGCCTTGCGGAACAGGCCGACGCCGCGGCGCACATCGGCGAGCGCAACCTCCTGCGGGGTCGAGACGATCACGGCGCCGTCGAGGTCGAGCGTCTGGACGATGGTGAGCGGGACTTCGCCGGTGCCGGGCGGCGTGTCGATGAAGAGCATGTCGAGCGCGTCCCATGCGGTGTCGGTGATCAGCTTCTGCGCTGCGCCCGCGAGCATGGGGCCGCGCCAGACGACCGGCGCGCCGGGTTCGACGAGATTGCCAAGCGACATGGTGGCGACGCCATGCACTACGAGCGGCAGCATCTTGCGCTCGGGATTGACGGTCGGCTTGCGGCCTTCTGTGCCGAACATGGTGGGGATGGACGGGCCGAACACGTCGCAGTCGACGAGTCCGGTGCGAAGGCCCATGCGGGCGGCGGCGACCGCGAGGTTGGCGGCGATGGTCGACTTGCCGACGCCGCCCTTGGCGGAGGCGATCGCGATGATCATCGCGGCCGGGCGCGGCCCCTTGGGCGTCTGCTGCGGCGGCGCGGGCTGTTGCGGCGCGCTGCGCGGGGCGCGCGCAGGCGGCGCATCCTCGTGCGCGGTCAGGACGGCGGTGACGGACTTGACGCCTGCGACGCGTTCGACGGCCTGTGCGGCGGCGGCGCGCAGGGGCTCATCGGCCGCACCCTTCGTCGTCTCGAGCACAAATCCGATCGCGCCGCCGGGCCGTATCACCAGTCCGGAGACGCGGCGGGCGGCGAGCAGTCCCTTGCCGGATTCCGGGTCGGCGATGCTGTCGAGCGCGGCGCGTATGGCGGCTTCGAGTTGTGGATCGTCGCTGGCGGTCACGTCGGTTTGGCTCCTTGAGACCGTGACGGGTCTTCGGCGCCTAAGTGTACGCTGGCGCGGGCGCATGCAAGGGAATGGAGTTCGCGCTTGCGCTTGCAGGACGAATGGTACGCTCAACTCTCAGGGGAAAAACGCCCGGTTTACCGGTACGTACGGCGCATCGCTTGCATCCGGGGGCTGGGACAACGTACTATTTTTGTCTGCATGGATGCGTAAATCGTTCCGCCGCCTTAAATGTCTGGAAGGCGACGGTGATCTAGGCGTAGCTGAGACAATCAAGGCAGTACGCCAAGCAAGGAGGGGCTATGCCCTGGAATGACAACAAGGGCGGCGGCGGCGGACCCTGGGGCGGTTCAGGCGGCGGCGGCAATGGCGGCGGCAAGGGGGACAGCCCGTGGGGTCGTCCCGGTGGTTCTGAGGGCCCGCGTGGCGGCCCGAAAGAACCTGAGCGGCCTGCCGATCTCGAAGAATCCCTGCGCCGCATGCAGGAGCGCTTCAAGCGCCGCGGCGGCGGATCGGGCGGCGGATCCGGGCGCGGCGCCGGCGGCGGACGCGGCATTGGTACGCTGGGCATCCTGATCATCCTGATCGTCGGCCTCGTGGGCTGGCTGATGACCGGCATCTACCAGGTGAACGAACAGGAAAGCGCGGTCGTGCTGCGTTTTGGCAAGGTGCACCGCACTGAAGGTCCGGGCTTCAAGATCCGCCTGCCGGATCCGATCGAGCAGCATTTCCCGGTGCCGGTGAACGTCATCACGGAAACGCAGATCGGCGGCAGCGTCGAAGAAAGCCTGATGCTGACGGGTGATGAAAACATCGTCGACATCGATTTTTCCATCAACTGGCGGATCAACTCGCCGCAGCAATATCTCTTCAACGTCGTCGACCGCGTGAACAACCAGAACGAGCTGATCCGTCAGGTCGGTGAGAGCGCGATGCGCGAGGTTGTCGGCACGTCGGCGTTCGAGCCGATCACCACCGGCGACCGGACGGGCGTCGAGGAACGCGTGCGGCAATTGATGCAGACCACGCTGGACAGCTATCAGGCCGGCGTCGAAGTCGTGTCGATCTCGCTCAAGGAGGCCACCGCGCCGCCGGAAGTCGTCGAGGTCCAGCGCGATGTGACCAACGCCGAGCAGGACAGGGCGCGCCGCATCAACGAGGCGACGGCCTATCGCAACCAGGTCGTTCCCGAAGCCCGCGGTGAAGCGCAACGCGTGATCCAGGAAGCCGAGGGCTACAAGGAATCGCAGGTCGCCATCGCCCGCGGTGAGGCCGACCGCTTCACCCTGATCTACGACGAATACCGTCAGGCGCCGCGTGTGACGCGCGAACGCATGTTCCTTGAGACGATGGAAGGCGTGCTGGGCCGGACCGACCGGATCATCCTCGACGGCAGCGCGGGCGCTGTGCCTTACCTGCCGCTTGACCAGCTTCGTCGCAACCAGAGCGGAGGCCAGTGATGCAACGCACACTCATGACCGTAGGCGTTGTTCTGGCCCTTGCGCTGATCGCGTTCGCCAACAGCTTCTACATCGTTCGCGTCGACCAGCAGGCGATCCTCCTGCAGTTCGGTGAGCAGATTGACGTCATCAACGAAGGCGACGCAGACGAGGCGGGACTGCACTTCAAGATCCCGTTCATCCAGAACACCGTCGTCTACGACAAGCGGAACATCGGCTTCGACCTCGCCGAGCAGGAAATCATTGCTGGCGACCAGCAGCGTCTGATCGTGGATGCGATCGCGCGCTACCGGATCGCTGATCCGCTGCAATACTTCCGGGCGCATCCCGCGTCCAACGCCAGCGACTCCGTGCGCAACGGCGAGCGCAACCTCTCCCAGCGTATGACCGCCGCGCTTCGTGGCGAGCTGGGTAAGGTCGCCTCTCCGGACATCATCTCGGGCCAGCGCGCCCAGCTGATGCAGCAGATCCGCACGACGCTGCAGGGCACGATGGCGAGCTTCGGCGTCGAGATCATCGACGTTCGCATCCGCCGCGCTGACCTGCCGACGGAGAACTCCGAGCGGGTGTTCGAACGGATGAAGTCGGAACTGCGCCAGCAGGCCGCGCTCTACCGCGCCGAGGGTGAGGAGCAGTATCTGACCATCGTCGGTGACGCGGATCGCCAGGCGCAGATCATCGCCGCTGAAGCCAACGAGCAGGCCAGCCGCCTGCGCGGTGAAGGCGACGCCCAGCGGAACGAGATCTACGCCGCAGCGTTCGGCCGCGACCCCGAGTTCTTCTCCTTCTACCGCTCGATGCTGGCCTATGAGCGGTCGATCAAGGAAGGCACGCCGCTGGTGATTGCGCCGGATTCGGAGTTCTTCCGGTACTTCGGCGACGCAAACGGCGGCCGCTAGGCGCCTTTCCGACCAGAACGAACAGTGCGCCCGTCCCTCATCAAGGGGCGGGCGCACGGCATTTTGAACGGCGGAATGCCGCCCTTTGTCTTCTTGTCGCCGGTTTTGTCGGGCTAGCTTGGGTCAGGCTGTGCTTGCGCCCTGCATCCGCTTGCGGATCGCGAGAGCAAAGGCCAGTGTCACGCGGCCAGGGATTGGCTGACGAACTGCCGGAGTGAGTTTCGAGATGATGGGTCTTCAGGCGCTGCAACGCGGACGGACGGGACAGTTGGCTGGCGCGCTGGCTGCAGCGGCGGTGTTTCTCGGCGCAGCGGCGACGCAGGCTGCAGCGCAGACGCCGCAGGACCGGCCGGGCCTCTCTGGCGAGGACTTCTCGGCGCTGTCGCGCCAGCTGATGCCCTCGGTCGTGAACATCTCGACGCGCCAGACGGTTGGCGGCGCAGACGGCCTTCCGGCGTTCCCGCCTGGCTCGCCGCTGAATGAGTTCAACGAATTCTTCGGTCGCGACGAGGAAGGCCAGATGCGTCGGCAATCCTCGCTGGGTTCCGGCTTCATTATTGATGCGCAGGGTCACATCGTGACCAACAACCACGTCATCGAGGGCGCGGACGAGATTGACGTGAACCTGTCGGACGGCACGGTGCTGAGCGCCAAGCTGGTCGGCACCGATCCGGACACCGATCTTGCCCTGTTGAAGGTGCAGCCGGACAGCGCGCTGGCGCCGGTGCCATGGGGCAATTCGGACACCGCCGAAGTGGGCGAGTGGGTGCTGGCGATCGGCAACCCGTTCGGCCTTGGCGGTACGGTGACGGCCGGCATCGTTTCGGCGCGCAACCGCGACATCAACCAGGGCAGTTTTGACGACTTCATCCAGACCGACGCAGCCATCAACCGCGGCAACTCGGGCGGGCCTCTGTTCAACCTGCGCGGCGAAGTCATTGGCATCAACACGGCGATCTTCTCGCCCGGCTCCAGCGGCGGTTCGGTCGGCGTCGGCTTCTCTGTTCCCTCCAACCTTGCGCGGACGGTGGTCTCGCAGATCCAGGAGTTCGGCGCGACGCGGCGCGGCACGCTGGGCGTACGCGTGCTTGATGTCGATCAGGGGATTGCGGAGGCTTATGGCCTGCGCCGCGCAGAGGGCGCGCTGGTCTCGCAGGTCGAGGATGACGGCGCAGCGTCGGCTGCCGGCCTCGAGGTCGGCGACCTGATCACGCAGCTGAACAACCAGCCGGTGAAGGCCGCGCGCGACCTCTCGCGGATCATTTCGGTATCGACCGTCGGCTCGAAGATGAGCGTAAGGTATGTGCGCAAGGGTCGTGAGGCGACTACCACTGTGACGCTGGCGCCGTCGGCGAACGCCAATGCCGGCAGCGACGAGGACGATGCAGAAACCGCGCTGGAGGAATTGTCCAACATCATCGGCGTGCAGTTCCGCGCGATCGAGGATACGGACCGCCGCCGCAGGAATATTCCGCGCTCGGTGAACGGCGTGGTCGTCGACGGGATCGACAACGGCTCGGATGCGCTGGGCAAGCTGCGCATCGGCTCGATCATCACGGAAGTGAACTTCCAGCCCGTGACGTCGCCGGAAGAGGCCATCGCGGCCGCAGAGGAGGCGGCGCGGCAGGACAAGCCGGTGCTGTTGCAGATCTGGGGTTCGGGGCAGGCGAGCTTCGTCTCGGTACGTCCGAAGTAGCAGGTTGGGCGTCCGCGTCAGGACCGCGCTGCCGAAGGAGGCGGGGCTCCTCACCGAGCTCTGCATGCGCTCGAAAGCCCACCATGGCTATGACGACGCCTTCATGGCGCAGTGTGCGCCCGTGCTGGAGGTGCGCGGCGCAGACATCGATGCCGGCCGCATCTGGGTGGCGCAGCGCAATCGCAGGATCGTCGGCACCGTCGGCATCACGCCCGAGGGCGATGGAGAGGCCGAGCTTGACCGCATGTTTGTGGAGCCCGAGGCGATCGGGTCGGGCGTCGGCAAGGCGCTGATGCGACGGGTCGTGCGAGAGTCGCGTGCGATCGGCGTCAGGCGGCTGATGATCCTCGCCGACCCGCATGCGGCCCGGTTCTACGAGCAGTGCGGCGCCGTGCTGATCGGCGAGGAACCGTCCGATGCGATCCCGGGCCGGCGGTTGCCGCGATACGAGCTGCGGATCGGCTAAGGCGCCCTAAGCGGATCAGCCTGTGACGATCTCGTCCTCGCTGTAGCCCTGGAAGAAGAGCGCGGCGGTGAGATCGGTATGCTCGATCCGCGCAAGGGTTTCGGCGGCGACAATCGGCTTGGCCTTGTAGGCGATGCCGAGCCCGGCGGCCCGGATCATGTCGAGATCGTTGGCGCCATCGCCCATGGCGACCGCATTCAGGGGCGTTGCGCCGATCGCGGCGGTTTCTTCTTCAAGGGCGGCGAGCTTGGCGGCGCGGCCAAGGATCGGTTCGGCGACGCGGCCTGTCAGCGTTTCGCCGTCATCCAGCAGCGTGTTGGCGCGGTCGGCTTCGAAGCCGGCGGCTTTCGCGACCCGCGACGTGAAGAAGGTGAAGCCGCCAGACACCAGGACGCAGCGTGCGCCATTGGCGCGCATGGTGGAGGTGAGGCGCCGCGCGCCGGGATTGAGCGAGATCCGGGCCGAGTAGCACATGGCGAGCGCCGAGAGCGGCAGGTTCTTCAGCATCGAGACCCGGGCGGTCAGCGCGGCCTCGAAATCCAGCTCGCCGCGCATCGCCCGTTCGGTGATCGCGGAAACCTCGTCCTTGAGCCCTGCAAAGTCGGCCAGCTCGTCGAGGCATTCCTGACCTATGATGGTCGAATCCATGTCGGAGATGAGCAGCTTCTTGCGGCGGTTGTCGGCGTCGACAATCGCCCAGTCGGTCCGCGCAGCAGGCGTTGCGGAATTCAGATAATCGACTAGATCAGCCTGTCCGTCAGGGTCTAGGGTTGCTTCGAACACGGACCATTTGCTGCCGCCCCTGTCCTGGACCGGCCCGGTAATGGACGGGGCGTTTTCGGCGATCTGCCGGGCGCTCCCTTCATCGGAGCGGGATACGAGCGAGAGTAGTTTTGCCATGGATCAGTGTCGTCGTCGGCGCCGCCGGTGCGTACGAACGGTGACAAGTGTATGAGTGGGTTCACGCCGACATCGAGCGGTGGTCCCCGGGGGGGAAGGGACATCGGCGCGGGATCATGCGGCCAGCTATCCTAATTCATGGGCCGACCGCAAGCGGCAAGACTGCGCTTGCTATCGAACTGGCGCGGCGCCTGGGCGGCGAGATCGTCAACGCCGACGCGATGCAGGTCTATCGCGATCTGGAAATCCTGTCGGCGCGACCGAGCCGGGAAGAGCGTGAGAGCGCGCCGCACCACATGTTCGGGCACATTGACGCAGCGGACGCCTATTCGGTCGGGCGCTGGCAGAAGGATGCGGCGGCGTGCATCGAGGAGATCAGGGCGCGCGGCAAGGCGCCGATCGTGGTTGGCGGGTCGGGGCTCTACCTGAGCGCGCTGACCGACGGGCTGGCGCAGATCCCCAACGTGCCCGACGAGATCAAGCAGCAGGCGCGCGCTCGCGTCGGCGCCGACCGCAACGCCGCCCATGAAGACCTCGCGACGATCGATCCGGAAGCTGCGCACCGCATTGCGCGCGGCGATCGCCAGCGCATCGCCCGCGCGCTCGAGGTCTGGATGGCCTTCGGGCGGACTTTGTCGAGCTATCGCGGGGCTGCTGTTCCGGTGGTGAAGCCCGGCGAATGGCTGGGCGTCGTCCTGACGCCGCAGCGCGAACCACTCTACGACCGGATCAATCAGCGCGTCGATGCGATGCTGCGCGCAGGCGTGCTGCAGGAGGCCCGCAAGCTGTGGTCACGCAAGCTGTCACGCGAGCTGCCATGCATGCGGGCGCACGGCATGCCGGGGTTCTGCGATCATTTCGATGGACGAATGACATTGGACGATGCGGCCGAGCAGTGCCGGCGGGACACAAGGCGCTACGCCAAGCGGCAGATGACGTGGATTGCGCACCAGTTCAGCCTGTGGCCGCGCATCCCTTCCGCTGACGTTAACGTGAGGACGAGGGTGATTTCAGCCCTTCACGCAGAGATTGACGGCGCCAAGATAGAAGGCTAGTCGTCGATCAGGCTTTATCGGGGAGAGATTTGCCCATGCCCGCCCAGATGGCGCGCCTCGTAGTTGTTATCGGCTCGTCGCCGGCCTGCTAGAGAGCAGACCGACGGCGAGTACGAAATGAAAGGGCCCTTTGCGGCCCTTTTTCTTTTCCCGCTATGTGTTGAAGTGGAACGATCAAAGTGGACGGAAACCAGTCGATGACGGCGAAATCGCAAACGATGACAGGGGCGCAGATCGTCCTGCGGGCGTTGAGCGATCAGGGCGTCGATACCGTATTCGGCTATCCCGGCGGCGCCGTGCTTCCGATCTACGACGCGATTTATGCACAGCAGGAAGTGCGACACGTGCTGGTGCGCCATGAACAGGGCGCGGGCCACATGGCCGAGGGCTATGCGCGCTCGACGGGCAAGTGCGGCGTGGCGCTGGCGACATCCGGTCCCGGCGCGACCAACATGGTGACGCCGATTGCCGACGCGCTGCTGGATTCCATCCCGATGGTGGTGATCACGGGTCAGGTGCCGACGCACCTGATCGGGTCTGACGCCTTCCAGGAAGCCGACACGGTGGGCATCACCCGTTCGTGCTCGAAGCACAATTACCTCGTCAAGGACGTCAACGACCTCGCCCGGACCATCCATGAGGCGTTCTATGTCGCAACGTCAGGCCGGCCGGGTCCAGTCGTGGTCGACATCCCCAAGGATGTGCAGTTCGCGACCGGCAAGTATGTTGGCCCTGAGACCATCGAACACCGCACCTATCGGCCGCGGATCGAGCCGCGCGAAGGCCGCATCGCTGAAGCGATCGAGCTGCTGGCGAAGGCGGAGCGCCCGATCGTCTATACGGGCGGCGGCGTGATCAATTCGGGGCCGGACGCATCGAAGGCGTTGCGGGCATTCATCGAGCGGACCGGGTTCCCGATCACCTCGACGCTGATGGGCCTTGGCGCCTACCCCGCATCCGGCGAGCAATGGCTGGGCATGCTGGGCATGCACGGCTCGTTCGAGGCCAACCACGCCATGCACGATTGCGACGTGATGCTGTGCATCGGCGCGCGCTTCGATGACCGGGTGACGGGCCGCCTCGACGCCTTCTCGCCGAACTCCAAGAAGATCCACATCGATATCGACCCGTCTTCAATTAACAAGAACGTCATGGTCGAGGTGCCGATCGTCGCCGATTGCGGCGCGGCGTTGAACGCTCTGAACGAGGCGTGGGACAAGCGCGCAGCCAAGCGCAAGCCGAACCTCAAGCCGTGGTGGGACCAGATCGAGCAATGGCGCAATCGCAAGTGCTTCGCCTATCCCTCGTCCGACAAGGTGATCAAGCCGCAATACGCGATCGAACGGCTCTATGAGCTGACCAAGGACAAGGATTGCTACATCACGACCGAGGTCGGCCAGCACCAGATGTGGGCGGCGCAATTCTATCACTTTGAAGAACCGAACCGCTGGATGACGTCGGGCGGACTGGGCACGATGGGCTATGGCCTTCCGGCGGCGGTCGGCGTGCAGGCGGCGCATCCCAATTCGTTGGTCATCGACATTGCCGGCGACGCTTCAGTGCAGATGACGATGCAGGAGATGTCGACCGCCATCCAGCACGAGCTGCCGGTGAAGATCTTCATCCTCAACAACGAGTGGATGGGCATGGTGCGCCAGTGGCAGCAATTGCTGCATGGCGAGCGCTATTCGCACTCGTATTCCGATACGCTGCCGGACTTCGTGAAGATGGCCGAGGCCTATGGCTGCACGGGCTTCATGTGCGACGATCCGAACAACCTCGACGAGATGATCATCAAGATGATCGAGACGCCGGGGCCTGTGCTGTTCGACTGTCGCGTGGAAAAGGCCGAGAACTGCTTCCCGATGATCCCGTCGGGCGCGGCGCACAACGACATGATCCTTGGCGAGATCACGGGGGACGAGATCGACGAGAAGGGGAAGGTGCTTGTCTAGGCTGAAGAAACCGAAGCCCGAGCGCGTCATGCTGGCCATGAGCGACGACGGCGTGGCGGCGGCGGCTGCGACGCTGCTGATCAACCGCGGTCACCGCGTCGACGTGGCGAGCCATTCGCGGGATATCCTCGACAGCCTCAAGGTGCGCGATGTCGACGCCGTCATGCTCGATGGCGTGTGGGCCGCGCGCGAGGGTCTCTATGGTCTCGGCGCCATGAAGCGCCAGGCGGGCCGCTCGGTGCGGTTCCTGCTCTGCGAGGAAGAAGGCGCGCCGCATGCCGGCTCGTATGAGCATGAGTGGTTCAACCGCGTGCTGACGATGCCGGCGCTGGCGCGCGACGTCGTAAATCTCGTCGAAGGCTCGCGCGCGCAGCGCCGCCGCTATCAGCCGGACATCCAGACGCGGGGGCTGGCGGCATGAAGACGACGCCCGAACCGATGCGCGTTCTCGTCCTGATGCAGGACGACATCATCCGCACCTTCGTGACCCGCACCCTGCGCACGCGCGGCCATACCGTTTTGACGGCGGACGATCCCGATGAGGCGATCGATGAGATCGACGACGACGCGTTCGATGTCGTAACCGTCGAGTTCCAGTGGATCTCCCAGTTCGGCATGCCCGAGTTCAAGCGGGTGCGTCAGGCGGCCGGCGGGCGTACGAAGTTCATCGTGCAGGCGGCGCTGTCCGGGAAGGTTCCGGCCGGCCTGATCCGGCGCGGGCTGGACGAATTGCTGCTGAAGCCGTTCTCGCTGCGCCAGCTGGTGAAGGCCGTTGAAACCCGCACCGGCCGCCGCCGCTATCAACCCAACATCCAGCATCGCGGACTGCACGCATGACGACCCGTACCAGACGACCCAAGAAACAGACGGTGAAGGAAGATCCCGCCTCCGCCTATGACATGAGCCATGTCGACGAGGCGATCGAGCAGCGCACGCTGGCCTGCATTGTCGACAACGAGCCGGGGGTGCTTGCGCGCGTCGTAGGGCTGTTTTCCGCGCGCGGCTATAACATCGAGAGCCTGACGGTCGCGGAGATCGACAAGAACGCGCACCAGTCGCGCATCACCATCGTCACCTCCGGCACCGATCACATCCTGGAGCAGATCGAGCAGCAATTGCTGCGGCTGGTGCCGGTGGCGAAGGTGATCGACGTGACCAACTCGACCGGCGGCATCGAGCGCGAGCTGGCCGTCGTGAAGGTGGCGGGCAAGGGCGAAAAGCGTGTCGAGGCGCTGCGCCTGTCGCAGATCTTCCGCGCCAACGTGATCGATACGACGAACGAGAGCTTCATCTTCGAGATCACCGGCGGGTCGAACAAGATCGACCAGTTCGCCGAGCTGATGCGGCCGCTGGGCCTCGTCGAGATTTCACGCACCGGCGTGCTGTCGATCCAGCGCGGCAAGGAGCGGGCGGGGTGAGCGGGCTGCGCCCATCCACGATCGCGGCCGTGCCGACCTAAAATTTATTGACGTGACGCTGCTCGCGTTGGACTAGGCGCGGGCGAGAAAACAGAAGAACCCTGAGGAGTAGGGTGAGATGAAAGTCTATTACGACAACGACGCCGATGTGGCGCTGATCCAGAAGAAGAAGGTGGCCGTGATCGGCTACGGCTCGCAGGGGCATGCGCACGCGCTGAACCTCAGGGATTCCGGCGTGAAGGACATCGTTGTCGGCCTGCAGGACAATTCGGCGTCGAAGCCGAAGGCCGAGGGCGAGAAGCTGAAGGTCGTGACGCCGGCGGAAGCGACCAAGTGGGCCGATGTCATCATGATCCTCGTGCCCGACGAGAAGCAGGCGGTGCTGTGGGCCAACGAGATCGAGCCGTACATCCGCAAGGGCCAGCACATCATGTTCGGCCACGGCTTCAACATCCACTACAACCTGATCCGTCCGCCAGCCGACGTCGACGTGTCGCTGTCGGCGCCGAAGGGTCCGGGCCACACGCTGCGCAGCCAGTATGCGCAGGGCTTCGGTCTGCCGGGCCTGATCGCCATCCACCAGGACGCGACCGGCACGGCGCAACAGGTGGCGCTGAGCTATTCCAAGGCGATCGGCAACACCCGCGCCGGCGTGATCGAGACCTCGTTCCGCGAAGAGACCGAGACCGACCTGTTCGGCGAGCAGGCCGTTCTGTGCGGCGGCATCGTCGAGCTGATCAAGGCCGGCTTCGAGACGCTGGTGGAAGCCGGCTATGCGCCGGAGATGGCGTATTTCGAATGCCTGCACGAAACCAAGCTGATCGTGGACCTGATCTACGAAGGCGGCATCGCCAACATGAACTACTCGATCTCCAACACCGCGGAGTTCGGCGAGTATGTGTCGGGCCCGCGCGTCATCACCTCCGACACCAAGACGGCGATGAAGGCGGTTCTCGATGACATCCAGACCGGCAGGTTCGCCCGCGACTGGGTCTTGGAGAACCAGGCCGGCGCGCCGTCCTTCCGCTCGATGCGCAACCGCATGAACACGCACCTCATCGAGGAAGTCGGCGAGAAACTGCGCAACATGATGCACTGGGCGAAGAACGACCGCCTGGTCGACAAGGCGCGGAACTAGCCGCGCCTTGATCTTCTCCATGCCGCCGCGCATCTAGGTTGGATGGAAAAAGAGGCGATTGAACAGGGGCGGCGGGACGAGCGTCCGCGGGAACCCGACAAGCAGCCCATGTTCAATGCGCCGCTGATTGTCATCGGCATGGCGCTGGCACTGGTCGGCCTGCATGGCGCGACGTTGTTTCTGGACTACGAAAGCTGGCAATGGACGTACATTGACTATGCACTCGACCCTCGTCGGTTTTGGGCACCGGACGATCACATGGTGTCCTACGCATCTCCGGCTCAGAAATATCTGACGCTGCTATCATCGGGATTCCTACATGGCGGCTGGATGCATGTGATCGTGAATGCAGGGATGCTGTTAGCGTTCGGGACGCCCGTAGCGCGAACACTTGGAGGCGGGCCTATCGGCGTTGGAAAGTGGCTGGCGGTCTTTTTGGGGGCCGTGGTCGTTGGGTCTATCTTCTACCTTGTGTTGAAGGGGGCTACTGGTGGGCCGGCCGTAGGCGCATCCGGCGGGGTTTCCGGGCTGATGGCTGCTGCGATGCTGATCGGGCCGGACGGGACGGTGCGATCGCCGCTGTCTCGGGGCTTCATTACATTCACGGCAATCTTCGCAGTGGCCAACGTGCTGCTCGCGCTGGCCGGGCCGTGGGTGCTGGGCGCCGGCGTCGCCTGGGAGGCGCATGCAGGCGGATACCTTGCTGGCGCCATATTGATGCTTTTGCTTGGCCCAAGAGTGCCGCGATACGGCGGCATGGAGACCCATTACGACAGTTTCTGAACCAATGCTCATCTGCGGTTCTGTCTGGGTTCATGTGCAATAGCGTCTTAATGGGGGTGTGTTCGGAGGTGCGAAGATGAAACGGATCATGATTGGCGCAGCGATGCTGGGCGCGATTTCACTGGCGCACGCCGATACCGCAAAGGACGGCATGGTCTCGGTGAAGGCCGGGATGTGGAACTGGGAGCAGAGCACCAAGATCATGGGCCTGTTCTCCTCCGACGAGCAGAACCTCGAATGCCTGATCCCGCCCAAGGCCGAGATGACCTTGTCGCGTCTGGCTTACGACCTCGATGAGGGGTGCACCGTCGATGACGTCGTGCCGGTCAACGAAGGGTACAATTTCACCCTGATCTGCAAGGGGGATGTGTCGGGCAAGGCCGCCGCGAACATCTCCGCCTCGCCTGAATCGCTGCAGATCCGCGCAAAAGGCAATGCGCGGTGGGGCATCATCACGGCCGGCCTGCAGATGAATGCCGATGCGACCTACATGGGCGAGTGCCCGGCGGACGAGTTTGCCCGCCAGGTCGAGAAGTGGAACGAGGAAAACCCCGACGAGCCCTACACGCCGTAGGCCGTTTTCAGCATCTCCTAGCGGTCTTCGCGCGCGCCTGAGCAGGCGCGTGCTTGAGACGTCGAACCTTTCTCAGCATAGCGGACCGAGCGTCCGCACCATGCCGCAAGTCCGAAATACGCGCGCGGCGTGAGCCATGCTGGCGACAGCGCCGAGCCACGCGAATTCGGTGAAGGAATGCCTAATACGCGGGAAATATTGGCGTATTGCTTGGTTCCAGCAATCTTGGCATGGTCCGCCCGATTTGTGTCCGGCCGCTAGAAAAGTCGTACCCATAAGCGGCGGGCCGGAACACGTGTTTGCGGGAGAAATACGCCTATGACCCTGTCGCTATGGTTGCCAATCCTGGCCGGCCTCATCGCCGTCGGATTTGGCGTCGTCACCACGCAGCGCCTCATGGCCATGTCCACGGGCAGCGCCAAGATGCAGGAGATCGCCGGCGCCATTCAGGAAGGCGCGAACGCCTACCTGAAGCGCCAGTATCAGACGATCGCCATCGTCGGCGTCGTCGTCACCATCGCTCTCGCGATCTTCTTCATGAACTGGGAAGCCCCGCTTGGCTTTGTCATCGGCGCGGTGCTGTCGGGCGCGGCCGGCTTCATCGGTATGAAGGTGTCGGTGCAGGCCAACGTGCGTACGACGGAAGCGTCGTCGAAGGGACTGGGCGAGGGCCTGAAGGTCGCTTTCCAGTCGGGCGCCGTCACGGGGATGTACGTTGTCGGCCTCGCGCTGCTGGGCCTTGCCGGCTACTACGCGCTGCTGACCGCAGGCCTTGGCATGGAGCCGAGCAGCCGCACCGTGGTCGATGCGCTGGTGGCGCTGGGCTTTGGCGCCTCTCTGATCTCGATCTTCGCGCGTCTTGGCGGCGGCATCTTCACCAAGGGCGCTGACGTTGGCGGCGACATGGTCGGCAAGGTCGAAGCCGGCATCCCGGAGGATGACCCGCGCAACCCTGCCACCATCGCGGACAACGTAGGCGACAACGTCGGCGACTGCGCCGGCATGGCTGCCGACCTGTTCGAGACCTATGCGGTGACGATTGTCGCCACGATGGTGCTGTCGTCGATCTATTTTGCAGGCGACGCTGCGCTCAGCTCGATCATGGCGCTGCCGCTGATGATTGGCGCCCTCTGCATCGTGACCTCGATCGTCGGCACGTGGTTCGTGCGCCTCGGCTCGAACTCGCGCAATGTCATGGGGGCGCTCTACAAGGGCTTCTTCGTGACGGCCTTCCTGTCGATCTTCGCTGTCATGGGCGCAGTCGAACTGACCCTGCCGGATGGCGTGAGCGCACAGCTGACGACGATAAACGGCACCGAGATCACCGGATGGGACCTGATCCTCTGCGGCGTCGCGGGTCTGGTCGTGACCGGTCTGATTGTCTGGGTGACGGAATATTACACGGGCACCGACTTCCGCCCGGTGAAGTCGATCGCGCAGGCCTCGATCTCTGGCCATGGCACGAACGTCATTCAGGGTCTGGCCGTTTCGCTCGAGGCGACGGCGATCCCCGCCGTGATCATCATCGCGGGCATCATCTTCACCTACACGCTGGCCGGCCTGATCGGCATCGCGATCGCGGTGACTACTATGCTGGCGCTCGCGGGCATGGTCGTGGCGCTCGACGCGTTCGGCCCGGTGACGGACAACGCGGGCGGCATCGCCGAAATGTCCTCGCTGGACGACAGCGTGCGCGAAACGACTGACACGCTGGACGCTGTCGGCAACACGACGAAAGCCGTGACGAAAGGCTACGCGATCGGTTCGGCGGGCCTTGGCGCGCTGGTGTTGTTTGCCGCCTTTACCGCCGACCTCGAGTATTTCTCGGCGCAGGCGGCGGAGGGCTCGTTCCTCTATGGCGTGAACGCGGACTTCTCATTGTCCAACCCGTACGTGGTGGTCGGCCTGCTGTTCGGCGGTCTGTTGCCTTACCTGTTCGGCGGCATCTCGATGATGGCCGTGGGTCGCGCGGCCCAGGCGGTCGTCGAGGAAGTGCGCAAGCAGTTCAAGGAGATCCCGGGCATCATGGAGTTCAAGGCGAAGCCGAACTATGGCCGCGCCGTGGACATGCTGACCAAGGCGGCGATCAAGGAAATGATCATCCCGTCGCTGCTGCCTGTGCTCTCGCCGATCGTCCTCTTCCTCGTCATCTGGGGCATTGGCGGGTTCAGCGATCTCGCCAAGGATCAGGCCCTGTCGGCCGTCGGCGCCATGCTGCTCGGCGTGATCGTCACCGGCCTGTTCGTCGCCATCTCGATGACGGCGGGCGGCGGCGCCTGGGACAATGCCAAGAAGTCGTTCGAGGACGGCTTCACCGACAAGGACGGCGTGGTCCACAAGAAGGGCTCTGACGCCCACAAGGCGTCGGTCACCGGCGATACGGTCGGCGATCCCTACAAGGACACGGCCGGCCCGGCTGTGAACCCGATGATCAAGATCACCAACATCGTGGCGCTGCTGATGCTGGCGGCGATGGCGGGCGGCGCCCACTAGGGCTCTGCATCGATTTCGAACAAGAAGCCCCCGTCAACCGACCGGGGCTTTTTCGTATTGGCTTTGGCGGGGGCGCCAGCCCAAAGAAAAAGGCGCGGCGCCTGAAGCGCCGCGCCTTCTGCGTTTTATGCCGGGGAGGCTATTCGACTTTGGCCAGTTCGGCGTCGAGTTCTTTGAGTTTCTCGTCCGTGATCTGGTCCGGAACGTAGCTTTGGACGTCAACGAGCGTGAAGTCATAGCCTTGCTGGAGGTCCGGGTTCGCCGCGAGCTCCGGCATGACCTTCACGAACGCGGCCTTGGCGCCTTCGTGCTCCATGATCTCGCCGATGGTTGACGTTGAGGTGCTGAACTTTGCCGCGCCTTCGTCTGCAAATGCAGCCGGCGACAGGCTTGCCGCAGCAATGGCCGCAGCGACGATAAGTTTGCGCATGTTTCTCTCCCAAACGCTCACACGCCTCTCGGGCGTGTCTGGAAACTCTAGAGTTTCTCTTTCCGTGAGTCGATAAGAATCAGCAGCTCGGCCGATTACGTTTCAGTAAGGCGCGCCGTCACGGGTTGGGATTGGTCATCTCGTCGACGACCCGGCGTCCTGTGGCTGGGAAGTCGGTAAAGTAGCCATCGAGCCCCAGCCGCAATGCCGCGCGCATGGCGTCTTCGATCGGCGCATCGCCGAAGGGCGCATCGTCCCGATAGGTCCACGTGTGCACGGCGATGCCGATCTGGTGCGCCCGTTCGATGAAGCCGGTTGAGGAGCCGTCAGGGTTGGCGATCATTGCATGCGTGACGCCCGCGCCGTCCCAGAAGGGCGCGCCCTTATGGGCGAGGGCGGCTTCGTAGGCGGCGGCGTCGCCAGCCAGCATGATGATCGGATGGCCGGTGTTGCGCTCCTTCATGCGCTTCACAAAGGGCGGTTCGAAGGACTGGATGAAGACGCTGGCGGGGTCGGCGTTGACCCATTTGTCGGCGAGCGTGCTGGCGATCATCTCGACCATGTCGTGGCCCAGCTCCAGATGATAGGCGGGCACCTTGGCTTCCGGATAAATGCAGACGGGCTGACCGTCCTGTCCGAGGAGGTAGGCCGTTTCGATGACTTCCTCGAAGGTCGGAATATCGAACTGGCCGTCATAATCCTTTGGCCGTCCATCGAAGGGCTGACGCGCGCGCAGCGTCTTGAGCTCCTCAAGCGTGAAGTCCGCAACCCACCAGTCTTCCATGCCGGCATGCGCTTCATCCGGGGCGGGCCGCTTGCGGTCGGCGAATTCCGGACGGTCGGCGACGTCGGTCGTGGTGGAGAGATAGATGTCGTGGCGCGAGACCAGCACGCCATCCTTGGTGACGACGAGGTCGGGCTCGATACAGTCGGCGCCCTGTTCGACGGCGAGTTCGTAGGCGGCGATCGTGTGCTCTGGTCGTTCACCGGATGCGCCGCGGTGCGCGATGACCAGCGGACGCGCGCCGCCGAGCGTTGGATAGGGCCAGTCTAGAGGAGCGGCGTCGGTGGTTTCGGTCACGATTTCGGGTTCCGGTTCAGGAGCGGCGGGGTCGGGGGCGCAGGCGCCAAGCGCAAGAGCGAGGGGAGCGAGAAGGGCGGCGCGGGACAGGATCATGGAAAGGCTCTGGCTGGTGAATCGAATTGCTGGCCAATTGGGCTGGCTTGGGGACCAGCCTCACGCCAGAGTGTAACGATGACGCGACAGAAGGCCAATGAGGGAGCCAGGGTGGGCGGGGGCGCCAAGAAGGTGCTCTACACGCTGAAGACCGTGCAGCGCATTGGCCTTGCCAATTCGGCCAAGGCGCTGACGGCGAAGAATGCGTGCAAGGCCTGCGGGCTCGGCATGGGCGGCCAGCGCGGCGGCATGACGGACGAGCTGGGTGAGTTCCCGTCAGTCTGCAACAAGAGCGTGCAGGCGCAGTCGACCGATATCCAGCCGCCGATCCCCGAGGAGATTTTCCGCCACCCGATCCGTGAGCTGAAGGAATTGTCGGGCCACGAGATGGAGCATCTCGGTCGCCTGAACACGCCGATCTTCAAGGAGAAGGGCGCAGACGGATACCAGCCGATTACATGGGACGAGGCGCTGGCGATTGCGGTCGACCGGTTTGCGAAAGCGCAGCCGGACCGGACCTTCTTCTATTCTTCCGGGCGGTCGTCGAACGAGGCGGGCTTCGTGCTGCAATTGCTGGCGCGCGCCTACGGGACCAACAACGTCAACAATTGTTCGTACTACTGCCATCAGGCGACAGGCGTTGCGCTGGGTGGGATGATCGGGACGGGCACGTCGACGGTCGAGCTGGCCGACCTCAAGAAGTGCGACATGATCTTTGTGATCGGCGCCAATCCATCGTCGAACCACCCGCGCTTCATTCACAAGCTGAAGGCCTGCCGCGATCGCGGCGGCGAGGTCATCGTCATCAACCCTGCCAAGGAGCCGGGTCTGGTGAAGTTCGCGATCCCGAAGAGCCCGACATCCATGCTGAAGGGCGGGGACGAGATCGCATCGGCCTATATCCAGCCGCGCATCGGAAGCGACATCGCCCTGCTGAAAGGGATCGCCAAGGCGGTGGTGGAGAAGGGCGGGTTCGATGAAAGCTTCATAGAGGCGCACACCGAAGGCTTCGACGCATTCCGCTATGACCTGGCTGCGCTGGACTGGGCCAGCGTCGAGCGCGCGACCGGCCTGAAGCAGGCGGCGATCGTGGAGGTCGCGCAGAAGTACATGCGCGCGAAGTCGGCGGTGTTCGCGTGGGGGATGGGCGTGACGCATCACGTTCACGGCGTCGAGAATGTCGAGGCGATTGTGAACCTCGCCCTGTTGCGCGGCATGATGGGTCGCCCGCACGCCGGCCTGTTGCCGTTGCGGGGACATTCCAACGTTCAGGGGATCGGCACGATCGGCGTGAAGCCGGTGCTGGCCGAAGATGTGCTGGTGCGCATGGAGCAGACGCTCGGCGTGAGCCTGCCGCGCAGCGAAGGCATGGACACGATGGCGTGCATGCAGGCCGCTGACCGGGGCGAGATCGACGCCGCGCTGATCATGGGCGGCAATCTCTATGCTGCGAACCCGGACAGCGCCTGGGCGGAACAGGCGCTCGACCGGATCGGCTTCAAGCTGTTCCTGACGACGACGCTGAACCGCGGACACGTGTGTGGGGTGGGGGCTGGCGAGAGCCTCGTCCTTCCGGTCACGGCGCGGGATGAGGAATGGGAGCCGACCACGCAGGAATCCATGTTCAATTATGTGCGGTTGAGCGATGGCGGCGTCGACCGACTGGATAGCGTGCGGCCGGAAACCGCGATCCTCGCCGAACTGGGCGAGCGGCTGCTGCCGGACAGTGCGATCGATTTCGCAAGCTTCAAAAGGCATCGGCGTGTCCGTGAAGCGATCGCAGCCACGGTGCCGGGCATGGAGGAACTCGCCGACATCGACATCGCCAAGCGCGAGTTTCACATCGCCAACCGCATCCTGCACGAGCCGCAGTTTGCAACGCCGAGCGGCAGGGCGGCCTTTCAGGTCGTGGCGATGCCGAAGGATACCGCCAGCGAGGCCCCGTTCACGCTGTCGACTGTGCGGTCCGAGGGGCAGTTCAACTCGATCGTCTATGAGGAGAAGGACAGCTATCGCGGCACGCTGACACGCTGGTGCGTCATGATGAACGCTGATGACATGCGCGCGCTGGGGCTGGAGGCGGGCGGTCTCGCAAACCTCAGATCAAGACACGGGGTCATGGAAGAGGTGACGGTCTATCCTCACGACCTGCCGCAAGGCGACGTGATGGCCTACTATCCCGAGGCCAATGTGCTGACCGGGACGGCGGTCGATCCGCGCAGCAAGACGCCTTCGTTCAAGGCGACGCCCGTCTGGGTGACGCGTTGAGCCGGGCGCTGGGCTGCGCCGGCCCTGATCCAGCCGCTTGACCTGCCGGGGCGCTCGGCGCAACAGGGGCGCCGAATGAACACGGTCCTCAAATTCATCAACAACATGGATGCGCGCGCCCAGCGGACGACCTGGGTCTCGCTCGCACTCCTGATTGGCGTGGGCGCGATGATCGCGCTCGGCAAGACCGGCGCGCTTGGCCTGGTGTCGGAGGATGTCGAGCGCTTCCTCACCAGCCTGCGCGAAGGGCCGTGGGGATTGCCCGCCGTCATCCTGGTTTTCTGCGTGTCTGCTTACGTTGCGGCGCCTCAGTTCCTGCTGATCGGCGCATGCGTGGTGGCGTTCGGGCCGTTGCTGGGGTTCCTCTACGCATGGATCGGGACGGCGGCGTCAGGCGTCACGACCTTCTACACCGGGCGCTGGGCCGGCGCGGGCATGCTGCGGCGCTATGGCGGCAATACCGTGAACCGCCTGTCTCGCTTTGTCGGGCGCAATGATTTTCTGGCCAGCCTGATCGTGCGGAACGTGCCGACGGCTCCGTTCATCGTGGTGAACATGGCGTTCGGCGTGAGCCACGCGAATTTCTGGCGCTACTTCGCCGGACTGGTGATCGGCTGCATCCCGAAGACCGCGATCGTCGCCCTGTTGGGTCAGTCGGTGCTATCGGCGATGGGCGGCGGGATCATTTTCGCCATCGGGGTGGCGGTCACGGTGATCGGCATCTGGATTTCGGTGGCGCTCGCGGCGCGGCGCGCGGTGCGCGAAGAGGCGCCGGTGCCGGATGGCGACGCGGAAATCGCGGGAACCGAAAAGGCCGAACACGGTTCGTGAAGCGCCGGTACGACAGGGACGATCGCCTACAAATGATGCGCGGGGCTGCAGTGCCGTCGGGATCGCACGAACCACAGCCATGCCTTCGAAAGGCTCATCCGGCGGCAGCGCATCGCGCCGAACAGGCGAGTCACGCACGGCGCAGCTTCGGAACAGGCGAGACGCGATGGATTCATGGCTTCGCTCGCGGCGCTGTGCCGCTGACAAACCTGACCGCCAAGCTTGACGTTATTGACGCCCCGGGGAATAGATGGGCGATGCGCAATGCGGGCGATAATCGGCGGCTTGAGGGCCAGCTTACCCTGCGGGGGCTCCTTAGGGGCCCCTGGGCGTAGTCTGTAGCGGTCGACATTCGATTTCGACCGGTGCGTCCAGGGGATCGAGAGACACTCCACCGCAACATGAAATTCTGCAGGACGCAGGCGCGATGACCCAACAGGATAAATCCATGACCACCGGCAAGGACCGGGTCTTGATCTTCGACACTACGATGCGGGACGGCGAACAATCGCCGGGCGCTTCGATGACCCTCCGCGAAAAGATCGACCTGGCGCAGCTGCTTGAAGAAATGAAGGTCGACATCTGCGAGGCGGGCTTTGCCGCGGCCTCCGAAGGCGACTTCGAGTGTGTGCGCTCCATCGCGGAAAACGCGAAGGAGATGGTGATCTGTTCGCTGGCGCGGTCGACGCTGAGCGATATCGACAAGGCCGGGGAAGCCATCAAGAAGGCGAAGCGTCCGCGCATTCACACCTTCATCTCGACCAGCCCGGTGCACATGAAGCACAAGCTGCGGATGGGCGAGAACGCGGTGCTGGAAGCGATCGGCGCCTCGGTGTCGCGGGCCCGGCAGCATGTCGACGACGTCGAATGGTCGCCAGAGGATGCGACGCGGACGGACTGGGATTTCCTGTGCCGGGCGATCGACACGGCGATAGCCTCCGGCGCCACCACGATCAACATCCCCGACACTGTGGGCTATTCCCACCCGGCTGAGTATGGCGCACTGATCCGCCGCCTGATCGAGACCATTCCGAATTCCGACAAGGTGGTGTGGTCCACGCACTGTCACAACGATCTCGGCATGGCGGTCGCAAACTCGCTCGCGGGCGTCATCAACGGCGCGCGGCAGGTTGAGTGCGCGATCAACGGCATGGGCGAGCGGGCAGGGAATGCCGCGCTCGAGGAAGTCGTGATGGCGCTGAAGGTGCGTGGTGATTCCATGCCGTTCGAGACCGCGATCGACAGCCAGAAACTGTCGCGCGCCTCGAAGATGGTGTCGCAGATCACCGGCTTTCCGGTGCAGTACAACAAGGCGATCGTCGGCAAGAACGCCTTCGCGCACGAGAGCGGCATCCACCGTGATGGCATGCTCAAGAATAACCAGACCTACGAGATCATGGACCCCGAGGATGTCGGCGTCCCTTCGACCTCGCTGATCCTCGGCAAGCTGTCTGGCCGCAACGCTTTCCGCGACAAGCTGCAGGCGCTTGGCTACGAGCTGGAGCAGGATCCGCTGAACGACGCGTTCCGCCGCTTCAAGGCGCTGGCCGACAAGAAGAAGCACGTCTTTGACGAGGACATCATCGCACTCGTCGACGACCAGCTGACCGGCGCGCAGGAGCGCATCAAGGTCGCCTCGCTGAAAGTGATGGCGGGAACGGCGGGACCGCAGACGGCGGAGATCGAACTGGAAATCGACGGCGAGATCCATGCGGCGCAGTCGCAGGGCAATGGTCCGGTCGACGCGGTTTTCAACGCCATTCGTGCGATCACGCAGCACGAAGCGCGCCTGCAGCTCTATCAGGTCCATGCCGTTACGGAAGGAACCGATGCGCAGGCGACGGTCTCCGTCAGGCTTGCGGAAGACGGGCTCGTGTCGACCGGCAAGGCGTCTGATCCCGATACGCTCGTCGCTTCGGCCCGCGCCTATTGCCATGCGCTGAGCAAGCTGGAAGTGCGCAAGCGCAAGCGCATCGCTGCGTAAAGAAGACAGCCGCGACAGTTAAGGTTTCGCCCGCTGACCGCTCGCCGGCAGCGGGCGAATGCGGCTGTCCACACATACGAGATTAACTTCATGCTGTTACACAAACCCCGCCGCGCGAAGGCGGGAGGCTTTCGCGGTATGACATCGGGGGTCGTATGCCGGGAAAAGACAAGCTCGACGTTCAGACGCTGATCGAAGCGCTGGAAGTCCTGAATGACGGCTTCGCGATCTATGAAGGCGAAAGACCGCTCCTTCTGAACCGGACCACCGAGAGACGTTTCGGCGCGCTGTATCGCGAGATGAGGGAAGAAGGCATCTCCTATCGCGAGGCCATCCGCCGCCGCATCCAGCGTGGACGGCCGGACGCCTCGGAAGAGCAGCTCGATGAGTGGGCCGACCGCTTCCACGGATACTTCCATTCCGGAGAGACCTACACCAACCTCGCCGACGACGGCCGGATGGTGAAGATCACCTTCCGCGAGATGTCGAACGGTCTGCGCGCCGCCATCTCGGTCGACGTGACCGAAGAGATGGAGCGCGCCAACGAACTGAAGAAAGCGCAGAAGGCGGCCGAAGCCGCAAGCGAGTCGAAGTCCGCCTTCCTTGCGAACATGAGTCACGAAATCCGGACGCCGCTCAACGGCATCATGGGCATGGCGCAGGTGATGAGCTCCACGGAGCTGACAGACCAGCAGCGCGAGTACATGTCGACGATCCTGGAGTCTGGAAAGACCCTGATGACGTTGCTGAATGACGTCCTCGACCTCTCCAAGATCGAAGCCGGCAAGCTGGATCTCGCGCCTGCCGATGCCGACCTGCATCACATCCTGCGGCGCATCCGCAAGCTGTGGCTGCCGCGAGCCGAGGAGAAGGGCCTCGACCTGCGCCTTGCGCTCGATTGCGACCTGCCGAACTTCCTTTGCTTCGACCAGACGCGCGTGCAGCAATGCGTGTCGAACCTGATCTCGAACGCGATCAAGTTCACCGAGAAGGGCGGGGTCGAGGTGTTCGCCAGCGCCCAGCTTCAGGAAGACGGCGCGCATCTGATCGAGATCCGGGTGAGGGATACCGGCTCCGGCATGGACGAGGAGACTCTGGGGCGTCTGTTCCAGCCATTTGCGCAGGCCGACGAAACGATTTCCCGCAAGCACGGCGGCACCGGTCTTGGCCTCTCCATCGTTCGCCGTCTTGCTGAAATGATGGGCGGATCGGCGACCGCGAAGAGCGAGCTCGGCGTCGGCTCGGAATTTGTCGTCTCGTTCGTGGCTCGTCAGGGCGCGGTGCAGCCCCGCCGGCGCGCCTCTGATCGGCCGTCCAGCGATGCGGATCAGCGCGAACAGCTAAAGGCGTCAAACCTGCGCGTCCTGCTTGTCGACGATCATCCGATCAATCGTCAGGTCGCCAACCTGTTCCTGCGGCCGTTGAACCTGCGCGTCGTGGAAGCGGTCAACGGCGCCGAGGCGCTCGAGGCGCTCAAGCGTGAAACGTTCGAGCTGGTGCTGCTCGACATGCATATGCCGGTGATGGACGGACCGACGACGATCCAGCATATCCGCGCCAGCGAAGAGCCGTGGGCCAATGTGCCGGTTGTCGCGCTGACGGCGGACGCCATGAGCGGCGACAAGGAGCGCTATCTGGGCATGGGCATGAACGGCTATCTGTCCAAGCCGCTCGCCGAACGGGAGCTGGTCTCGGAGATGCTACGGGTTGTCTGCGCCTCAACGCCAGCCGGGCAGGTCGAGCGCCGGCGCGCCTGAGCGCGGCTCAGGCTTTCACGCCGCCCTGTTTGCAGAGATGCTTCCACTCGGCGGCGGTCACCGGCTGAACCGACAGGCGCGTGTTGTTCACTAGGATCATGTCCGCGAGCTTCGGGTCTTCCTTCGCCATCGCGAGTGAGATCGGATTGTCCAGCGGCGCGACGGCGACGAAATCACAGCAGACCCAGGGTTTGCCTTCCTCCGCCGTCGGGTCGGGATAGGCTTCCCTGGTGACTTCGGCCACGCCGACAATCTCCTTGCCGATGTTCGAGTGGTAGAAGAAGGCCCTGTCGCCTGTCTTCATCGCCATCAGGTTCAACTTGGCCTGGTGATTGCGGACGCCATTCCACATCTCGCCCTTCTTGCCTTTCTTGACGAGGTCGTCCCACGAGAACACGTCGGGCTCTGATTTGATGAGCCAGTAGGCCATGTCTGTTTCCTAGCTTTCGACGCCGCGATCGAGCCGGCGAATCTTTCTCAGAGTGGGGAACATAGCCGCCCATGTAATCGCGACAATAACCGCGCCGGCGCCGCCCAGCGTTGCAGCGGCGATCGCCCCGCCCGCGCCCGCGCCAAGAAGGCTGGCCATGCCGCCCGCCCGAAACTCGCCAAGCTCGTTGGATGCCGAGATGAAGACCGAATTGACGGCGTTGACCCGTCCGCGGACGTCGTCGGGCGTCCATAGCTGGAGAAGCGTCTCGCGGACGACGACGCTGACCATATCCGCCGCGCCGAGCAGGATGAGCGCGAGGATGGAGAGCCAGGCGATCGTCGAAAGCCCGAACACCATCGTGAACACGCCGAACAAGCCAACGCAGACAAACATGATGTGGCCGGCATGGTCGCGGATCGGGAATGCGGCGAGGAGGCCGGCGGTGACGACTGCGCCGATCCCGGGCGCGGCGCGCAACCAGCCAAGGCCGCTGGGCCCAAGGTGCAGGACTTCTTCGGCGTAGACCGGGAGGAGCGCGATGACGCCGCCCATCAAGACCGCGAACAGGTCGAGCGATACGGCGCCGAGGACGATCTTCTGCCGCCAGATATAGCGGAAGCCCTCAAGCATGTTGTGGAGGGTGGGGCGTTCCCGGTTCGAGGCGTGCGCGGGCTTGGGGATCGTGAAGATCAGCACGGCGGCCAGCATGATGAGCACGAAGGCGGTGGAGTAAGCGACGACGGGCCCGCGTCCGTCCAGAAAGTCGGCGGCGGCGACGTTTCCGCCTGAACGCAGGAAGCTGACAAAACCCTCTTCGCCAAAGCCGAGCAAAAGCCCGCCGACGGCCGGCCCGACGATGGTGGCGGTCTGCCAAGCCGAAGAATTCCAGGTCACCGCGTTCGCAAAGTCTTCCTTGGGCACCAGGCTGACGATCAGAGAGGCCGAGGAGGGGCCCAGAAAGGCCCGGGCGACGCCGAAGACCGACAGGATGCCCAGCATCCATGCCGCCGTGATTTCGCCAGTGTAGGCGAGCCACGCCATGCAGGCCGCGCAGATGGCGGCAAGGATGATCGACAGCCCCATGATGAGCCGTCGGCCGAACCGGTCCGCCGCAGACCCCGTGACCAGAACGAGGAGCAGCATGGGCAGGAACTGAACGAGGCCGACGAGGCCGGGGTACAAGGGATCCCTAGTCAGGTCGTAGATGTGCCACAGCACCGCCACCGACAGGATCTGCGTGCCGAACGTCGCGAGGAAGCGGGCGATCCAGTATCGCACGAACGATGAGTGCCGGAAGGCGCTGAACCGGCCCTCGGCCCGCGCAGGACTATCTGTGATCTCGGTCAGAATCGGTCCCTTCAAGCGCCGCCGTCGCCGCTCTTAAGCCATGTCCCCGGTCGTCGCGACAAGGCAAGGCATCGAAAAGCGGTGGAAATAATATGGGACAGATCGTTCCATGAAGGCGCAGAGCCGTGCCGCCGCGACTCTGGAGAGCGCACGCTGATGCCTGCAAGATCGACCAAACGAGCAAAACCTCCCGCCAATTCGACAGAGCTGAATGGAACGGTCTGTTCCGATAGCGTGCGGCGGATGGCTGGCCCCCTCTTGCGTTAGGGTTTCTGAAACGCCACACAGGCTAAGGGGGGCTTAAGCGGCGCGATTGCGAGCTCGCGCGTCGGGAGCCCAAAGGCCATGTTTGGCAAGATCTTCTCGCTCATGTCGACGGACATGGCGATCGACCTCGGTACCGCGAACACACTGGTCTATGTGAAGGGTGAGGGCGTCCTGCTGGATGAGCCCTCCGTCGTCGCGTACGTCAATCAGAATGGCCGCAAGGTCGTCCACGCGGTCGGCACCGAAGCCAAGCAGATGCTGGGCAAGACGCCGATCTACATGGAAGCGGTCCGTCCGATGCGGGACGGGGTCATCGCCGACTTTGAAGTCGCCGAAGAGATGATCAAGCGCTTCATCCAGAAAGTGCAAACGCGTCGTTCCTTCATTTCGCCGGTGATCATCATCTGCGTGCCCACTGGGGCCACGCCTGTTGAGCGCCGCGCGATCCATCAGTCGGCCCAGATGGCCGGCGCGCGCACGGTGCACCTGATCGACGAACCGATGGCGGCCGCGATTGGCGCGGGGCTTCCGATTGATGAGCCGGCTGGCTCGATGGTCGTCGATATTGGCGGCGGCACCACCGAGGTCGCCGTGCTGTCACTCGGCGGCATCGTCTATTCGCGTTCGGTGCGCGTCGGCGGCGACAAGATGGACGAGGCGATCGTCAACTGGCTGCGGCGTGAAGAGAACCTGTTGATCGGCGAGGGCTCGGCCGAGCGGATCAAGAAGGAAATCGGCACCGCCAAGGAGCCCGATCACGACAAGGGCATGTCGCTGGATATCCGCGGGCGCGACCTGATGAACGGCGTTCCGAAGGAAACCGAGATCACCGAGGCGATGGTCGCCCGCGCCCTCTCGGAGCCGGTGCAGCAGATCGTCGATGCGGTGAAGGTTGCGCTGGAGGCGATGCCGCCTGAACTGGCCGCAGACATCGTCGACAAGGGCATCGTGCTGACCGGCGGCGGCGCACTGCTGAGGAACCTCGACGTCGTGCTGCGTGAGCGGACCGGCCTGCCGGTGACGCTGGCCGAGGACCCGCTGCGGTGCGTCGTGCTGGGTTCGGGCAAGGTGCTTGAAGAACTGGATCGCATGAAATCCGTGCTGGCGCCGGAAGTCTGAGTTCCGCTAAACTCGAATCACGCCCGCTGACCGCACGGATCCGCGAGGAGCTGTTAAATGGCCTGGTATGGTCGCAGACGAACCGGTGAAGCCAACCCCGGCGCTCCGGCGGCGATCGCCGGGCTTGTGCTCGCGATGCTTGGCTTCCTGGCGGTGCAGACGTCATCCGCCGTTCGCAGCGGGATCGATTCCTCGCGCGCCTCGATGGATAGCACCACGGCGAACCTCGCACAGTTCGCAACCGCGATCTCGAGCTGGTCGTTCGGATTTGGCGGTGGCGGCGACAGCGAGGAAATCGCCCGCCTGCAGCGCGAGAACCTTGAGCTGCAACGATACAAGGAATTGTCCGAGACCATGGTGCTGCGGATGCAGCGCTACGAGGAATTGCTCAATCTTGTTGGTGAGACACAGGCCCCGGCGCTGACGGCGCGTGTGGTGGCCGAGATCCGCGGTCCATTCGCCGCCGCGAAAATCGCCAACGCAGGCCAGGCCGAAGGAGTGCGGGAAGGATTTGCCGCGGTGAACGCGAACGGCCTCGTCGGGCGCGTCATCAGGGTGGGGGAGCACACCTCCCGCATCCTGATGGTGACGGACTTCAACAGCCGCATTCCGGTGATGGGCCAGCAATCCGGCGATCGCGCGCTGATGGTTGGCGACAGCGAGACCGGCGCCCGGCTGGTCGAGCCCGAAACGCCCGACCAGATCGTGCCGGGCGAGATCTGGGTCACGTCAGGCGACGATGGACAGTTGCCGCTTGGCATCCGCGTGGGCCGCGCCGTGAAGCAGGGCGAGGAATGGCGGATCGACTTGTCGATCGCCGACGGGCCGGTCGACTTCGTGCGACTGGCGCCCCCGCCTGATTTCGCCGCGCCCGAAGCTGCGCCGGCGACAGACCTCGACACCGCTGCGCCGAACCCGCCGACATCGCTACGGTCGACCGATGTCCCCGCGGAGGAAGCGGCGGAAGGCGCAGGAGGCTCCGCCGAGTGAGTCTGCCGTGGCGCATCTGGGTCCTGTTCCTGACCTTACTGGCGACCTTTGTGACAGCGTTCGGCATGCAGCCCGCGCTGGCGGGGTGTGGTGGCCGGTAGCTGGACTGTGGCTTGCTGCGGGTCTGGGCGCTTACGGGCTTTCGGTCTGGGTCGCAGTCTGCCTGCTGATGCACGGCGTGGTGCTGGACCTGATGACCGATGCGCCGATCGGCGCGTGGCCGCTCGCTTTCCTGCTGGCCTACGGCATGGGCGTACTGTCATGGGACAGGCATCCGCCGGTCAGCCGCACCGTGGTTGAGATTGCTGCCTTGATCGGAGGCCTGCTTGCCGCCGCAGCAGCCCTGGGACTGTCCGCAGGTGTGGCCGGGCACGAGGGTTTCTCGCGCGCCGGATTCCTGACAGATTTCCTGATTACAGCAGCTCTATACCCGATCGTACGTTACCTGCTGGTGCCGTCTGACATGAGAGAGGCAAGGCGATGAGCCGCGACTGGACACGGCAGTTCGTCAACCGTCGCAATATCTTCTGGGGCGCGGGCGGCCTGGTCTTCACCGGGCTGGCCGCGCGGCTGGCGGAGCTGCAGCTGTTGCGCCGGGAAGAGTATGAGACGGCGGCCGAGGACAACCAGATCCGCCTAGACCCTGCGCCGCCACGGCGCGGCATTATCTACGACCGCGCCGGGCGGATCATCGCGAGCAACAAGCGCAACTTCTACGTGACGCTGCGCCCGGAGATGTTCACGTCCGGGCGGCAGCTGGTCGATGTCGTCGACCGGCTGAGCGCCATCCTGCCGCTGTCCGATGCACGCAAGGCGTCGATCATTCGCGACGCCGCCAACCAGCCGGGCTTCCTCGACATCCTCGTTGCCGACGATCTGACGTGGGAAGACTTCGCGCGCGTCAATGTGATGGCGCCTGAACTGGTCGGCGTCTCTGCCGATGTCGGGGAGCTGCGCGCCTACCCGTATGTCGGCGCGTTCTACCACACGATCGGCTACGTCCAGAAAGCCAACGAGAACGACATCGGCCGGATGATCGAGGCCGACCTCGCACAGATGGGCATCGATCCGGCCTCGCAGGAAGGACGGACGCGCGCGACCACGATCCGGAGAATCTACAAGCACCCGCAGATGCGCGTCGGCAAGCAGGGGGTCGAGTACTTCGCCGAGTCCGCGCTGAAGGGCAAACCGGGCAAGCAGCGCGTGAAGGTGAACGCCGCCGGCAGGATCATCGACCGGCTGGCGAGCGATGACATCGCCGCGACAGCGGGATCCGACATTGTGATGAGCATCGACGCCGAGCTGCAGACGCTGGCGATCGAAAGCTTTGGCGGCGAGGCCGGCAGCTGCGTCGTGATCGATACGCGCACGGGCGAGATCGTCGTGCTGGCGACGACGCCCGCGCCGGATCCCAACGAGTTTGTGTCCGGCATTTCCCAGCGCGCCTATGACGCGCTGCTCGCGGACATCCAGAACCCGCTCTACCACAAGGCCTATGACGGCATTTATCCGCCGGGCTCGACCTTCAAGGTCGTGGTCGCGGCGGCGGCGCTCGAGACCGGCGCGATGTCCCCGGAGACGCGCGTCTACTGTTCGGGCCGCGCCTGGTATTACGACCGTCCCTATCACTGCTGGAAGCGCGAGGGGCATGGGTCGATGAACATGCACACCGCGCTGCAGAACTCGTGCGACTGCTATTTCTACGAAGCCGCCAAGCGCATCGGCATCGAGCCGATTGCGGAGATGGCGAAGAAATTCGGCCTCGGCCATCGCTACGAGCTCGGGCTGACCGGCGGCAAGCAGGGCGTTGTGCCGAACGACGAGTGGAAACGCGGCCGCATCGGCGAGCCCTGGTATCCGGGCGACACGATCAGCGTCGGCATCGGGCAGGGCTATATGTCGGCCTCTCCGGTGCAGCTGGCTGTGATGACGGCGAGGGTGGCAGCGGGGCAGGCTTGCCCAAATCCCAAACTGCTCGTGAGCGGCATCGAGGTGCCCGACAACGATGTCCGCGAGCTTGAAGGCCTCGACATGGCCACCATGGATCGGCTGCGCGCAGGTATGTACGCCGTGACCTCCGAGGCGGGCGGTACGGCGGTCCGCGCTGGCGCGCTGGACCCGGACAACACCCTGCCCCCGCCCTATACCGGGGCGCGGATGGCGGGCAAATCCGGCACGGCGCAGGTCAGGGTGATCAGTCTCGCGGAGCGCGCAACCGGCGTGCTGGCCAACAGCGAGTTGCCCTACAAGTTGCGCGACCACGCGCTGTTCGTCGCCTACGCGCCGGCGGAGAACCCACGCTATGCCGGCGTTGTGGTCGTGGAGCATGGCGACAGCGGCTCGCGCGTCGCGGCGCCAATCCTCGCGAATGTGCTGGGCGCGGCGCTGCGCAATGACCCCGGCGCAAAGCCCGCATACAGCCCGAGCAGTGAACTCGCACAGGTTGAGCCCCACGAGTCCGAACCCACATGATGCGTCGCGACTCCATCGTCGACCGGCTGGTCGGACTGCCCTGGTTCCTGCTCATGATGATCCTGGGGCTAGCCTCGCTCGGGATTGTGGTGCTGTTTTCCGCAGGCTCCGGCGAGATCGATCCGCTGACGGGCAACCAGGTGCTCAACGCGCAATTGTCTGTCGCGCATGCGTGGCGGTTCGGACTGTTGCTGCTGCTCGCGCTTGGACTGGCGCTTGTGCCGATGCGGTTGTGGGCCGCTGCCGCGTATCCTGCGTACTTTGTCGGCGTCGTCTGTCTGATCCTCGTTGAGCTGTTCGGCGTTACAGTGAACGGGGCCGAGCGCTGGCTGCAGATCGGGCCGCTGCGCGTCCAGCCTTCGGAGCTGATGAAGCTGGCGGTGCCGTTGGCGCTGGCGCGCTTCTACCACCAGATCTGGGAGGGCGAGCGGCAGAGCTTCTGGTCACACCTCTGGGCGCTGATCATCGTCGTGATCCCGACCATCCCGGTGTTGCGCCAGCCGGACCTTGGCACCGCGCTCACGCTGATGGCGGCCGGGTTTGCGGTGATCTTCTTCGCCGGCATCAGCCTCAGGATCGTCGTTGCGGTGATGGTGATGGTCGCCGCCGCCACGCCGCTGATCTACTTCTTCGCCTTGCACGAATACCAGCGGCGCAGGGTGGAGACGCTGTTCAACCCCGAGGCTGACCCGCTGGGCGCCGGCTATCAGTTGCAGCAGGCTTTGATTGCGATCGGCTCGGGCGGCGTGACCGGCAAGGGCTTCCTTGAGGGCGAGCAGAAGCAGCTCGATTACATTCCCGAGCAGCACACGGACTTCATCTTCACGATCGTGGCCGAGGAGTTCGGCTTCATGGGGTCGCTGGCGCTACTGATCCTGTGGGCGGTCGTCATCGTGCAGGGCATGAACATCGCGCTGCGGTCTCGTAACCTGTTCGGCGGGCTGGCAGCGGCGGGGTTCGTTTCGACGCTATTCTTCTACGTGACGATCAATATCGGCATGGTGATCGGGCTGCTGCCGGTCGTCGGCATTCCGCTGCCGCTGGTGTCGTACGGCGGCAACGTCATGATGACCGTGATGGTCGGCTTCGGCTTCCTGATGGCCGCACACCTGAACCGCGATCACCAGATGGCGATCCGCGGCGTATTTTAGCTGCGCCCGAACCGGTCCGCGAACATATCGCTGGCGGTGATCAGCTCATGCACGATGCCCGGCTCGAGCGAGGAGTGTCCGGCGTCGGGGATGATCCTGAGATCGGCCGCGGGCCACGCTTTCTTGAGCGACCATGCAGACGCCAGCGGCGTGATCACATCATAGCGGCCGTGTACGATCACGCCCGGCAGGTCGCCGAACTTCGCGGCCTGGTCGAGCAGCCAGCCATCGGTCTCGAAGAAGCCTCCGTTGACGAAGTAGTGGCACTCGATGCGCGCGAACGCATCGAGGAAGTCGGATTCGTCGAAGCGGGGCGGGCGGCCGCTGGGACCCTGGATGGAGAGCGTTTCACCTTCCCAGCGCGCCCATGCGGCCGCCGCAGTCGCACGCGCTTTGGCATCGGGGCCAGTGAGCCGCTTGTGGAAGGCATGGAGGAGGTCGCCCGCTCAGCCTCAGGGATCGGGGCGATGTAGCGGTCATAGGAATCGGGAAACAGGTTGCTGGCGCCGTTCTGGTAGAACCAGTGCAGCTCCGCCTTGGTCAGAAGGAAGATGCCACGAAGCAGCAGCCCGTGGACGCGGTCGCGATGCGTCGCCGCGTAGGCGAGGGCGAGGGTTGAGCCCCAGGACCCGCCGAAAACCACCCACTGCTTGACGCCGAGATGCTCGCGAAGCGCCTCCATGTCGGCCACGAGGTCCCAGGTCGTGTTCTCCTTCAGCTCGGAGTGCGGTGTCGAGCGGCCGCAGCCGCGCTGGTCGAAGATGATGATCCGGTAGCGTTTGGGGTCGAAGAACCGGCGCATTTCCGGGCTCGAGCCGCCGCCGGGCCCGCCATGAACAGCCACGACCGGAAGGCCGTCGGCGGCGCCGCTCTCTTCCCAGTACAGCTCATGACCGCCGGAAACAGCGAGGCGGCCTGTCCGGCGCGGCTCGACGGGCGGGTAAAGTGAACGAATCTCTACAAACCTGTTCATCAATGCTTCATCGCTGGAGGTTCAATGCAGTATTATCGATAGTTTAGGGAATGGCTCGCCTTTTGAAACCGACGCATCTATAAGGGTGTTAGTTGGACTTCGCGTAGGAAAGGGACCGGTGATCTCGCTCAGGCCGCTCGTTCTGGTGACAATATTGGCCTCAGCCGCTGGCGGTTGCGCAACGGTGGCGGTGTATGAGCCTGTAGATGCAGCCGAAATCACCTTCGCGCAACCCAACTCCGATCTCCGAAATGCAGCCGACGAATACTGCGAGGGCGCGCGCGAGCGCGGGCTGGCGCGGGGGGCCTCGACCTTTGGCGGCCTGGCCGGCGCGCTGCTCGGAAATGAGGCGCCAGTCGATGCCTACTGGGAGGCGATCGACGGCGATTCCATCCCGATACAGCAGTCAGCCCTGAAGGTCCGCGAGGATCTGAGGCAGACGACCAGCGGGCTGCAGCAACTGATCGGTCTTGCGACCGCGGTCGTGGAAACCGGTCAGCCGGGACGGACGGACGTCGGCAAATTCGAAAGCGCGCTGATCCATGCGCGGCAGTCGCGCCAGTCGCTGTCGAGCGCGATCAAGCGGATCAGTGACAGCGGCGGCAGGCAGTCGGCCGGGCTGATGGCTGATCTCGGCGTCCTCGACAACACGATCAATGAAGCCGTGACGATCGCCGACAGGCTCGCCGAAGCGCGGACGTCGGATAGCGTCGCCTGATCGCCGGCCGGTCGATCCGCTAGGACCGCGTGCGAAGGCTGGCTGCAGCCAGCAGAATCCAACCAACCATGAACGCGCCCCCGCCGAACGGAGCGATTGCGCCGATGGACGCGGCGAAGCCGTCATCGGCGCCGGGGCCGGCCTGCGCTTTTGAGGCCGTTGAAATCAGCACCGCGAAGCTGAACGCGACGACGCCAAAGAGGAAGGCCCAGCCGGCGGCGCGCGAGGGAGCCGCTCGTGGCGATGCGTGTCGATACCAGCGCGGCGAGGTATGGACGAAGCCGAACAGCATGGCGCTGTCCCAGCTGGCTTTCAGCTCGGCCGAGGAGGGCGGGATCTGGTGGGCCCCGGGCCCCTGCGATGGTGAGCAGGAGGCCGAAGATCCCGGCAATCGCCGTCGTCAGGTTCATTCAGATGCCTCTCCCGGCCTGTTTTCGCTTCTGCCGGCGCTGCGTCCGTATAGGGGAATCCTGCTGACAACCATACATGCATCTGAGAAGTACAGCTTGATCATTATGAAAGAGGTTTCGCGTATTTACTTGTCATGTCTGTCAGTCCGGCAAGATTTGAGGTGAAGACTGCTTCCGATGGAATGCAGACGCTGGCCGTGTCTGGCGACTGGACCATCTGGACCGTCAACGATGTGGCCGAGCGCCTCAAGGCGCGGACGCTGGCGGAGGCCGGAAGTGTCGACCTGAGCGGCCTCGGCACCGTCGATACGTCGGGCGCATACGTCATCGACCGGCTGATCAACCGCCCCGACCGGGATGCGCCGCTGGAGATCGTCGGGGCGTCGTCGAAGATGGAGCGCCTGCTCGGCGTGGTGCGCGAGGGGTCACGGCGCGAAAAATTCGACGAGCCGCACCGGCCGGGCGTGATCATGCTGCTCGACCGGGCGGGCCGGGGTGCGGTGGACGCCTGGAAAGAGTTGCTCGGCACGCTGTCGTTCATCGGCGAAACCATGGCGACGCTCGGGCGGCTGATCATCAGGCCTTCCCGGATCCGCTGGACCTCTGTCGTGTCGCTGATGGAGGAGGTCGGCATTGATGCGCTTCCCATCGTCACCTTCCTCTCCTTCTTCATCGGGCTGGTGATCGCGTTCATCGGCGCGAACCTGCTGGCGATGTTCAACGCCTCGGTGTTCACCGTCGAACTCGTCGGCATCGGCGTGCTGCGCGAGTTCGGCGCGGTGCTGACGGCAATCATCCTCGCTGGCCGGACCAACAGCGCGTTCACCGCGCAGATCGGCGCCATGAAGATGCGCGAGGAGGTCGACGCCATGCGGGTGACAGGCCTCGACCCGATGGAGGCGCTTGTGGCGCCGCGCCTCATTGCGCTGCTCGTCATGACGCCACTGCTGACCTTTGCGGCGACGATTGCCGGCGTTCTCGGCGGCATGTTCGCCGCGTGGATCGCGATGGGCATCTCGCCGATCCTGTTCATCGAGCGCTTTCAGGACACCGTCCCGGCCCAGCACTTCTGGGTGGGGCTGATCAAGACGCCGGTGTTCGCGATGGTGGTCGCATTGGTCGGCTGCCGGCAGGGGATGCTGGTTGAAGGGAATGTGCTGTCGCTCGGACAGCGGACGACGACGTCGGTCGTTCAGGCCATCTTTCTCGTCATCTCGATCGATGCCGTGTTCGCCATCATCTACTACCTGATCGACGTATGACGATGGCCGCCGAACATACGGGCGCAGGAGCGCCGGAGACGGCTCAGGCCGCCGAACTCGCGATCCGCGTGCGGAACCTGACGAACCGGTTCGGCACCAAGACGGTGCACGAGGACCTCGAGATCGACATCTATCGCGGCGAGACGATCGGCATCGTTGGACCCTCTGGCTGCGGCAAGTCGGTCCTGCTGCGCTCGATCGTGGGCCTGATCAAGCCGGTAGAGTCCGACATCGAGGTGTTCGGCAAGCGCCTGGAAACCTTGACCCGCGCGGAACGTCAGGAGATCGAGCGGCGTTGGGGTGTCATGTTCCAGGGCGGCGCGTTGTTCTCCAGCCTGACCGTGCGCGAGAATGTCATGGCCCCGATGCGCGAGCACACGGATCTCTCGCATGAACTGATGTATGATCTCGCAGACATGAAGGTCCGCATTGCCGGCCTCGATGTCGACACGGGTTCGCTGATGCCATCGGACCTTTCTGGCGGCATGCGCAAGCGCGCGGCGTTGGCGCGGGCGCTGTCGCTCGATCCGGACCTGCTGTTTCTTGATGAGCCGACTGCGGGCCTAGATCCGATCAGCGCTGGCCGTTTCGACGAGCTGATCAGATCACTGAAAGAAGCGCTGGGACTGACCGTTTTTCTCGTGACACACGATCTCGATACGCTCTTTGCAACCTGTGACCGAGTTGCGGTGCTCAGCGGCGGCAAAGTGCTTGCAATTGGACCACTCGACGAGGTCCGCGAAAACCCGCATCCGTGGATTCAGGAGTACTTTTCCGGTCCGCGCGGGCGCGCGGCGCAAGGATAGGTCATGGAAACGCGAGCCAATTACGTACTGATCGGCGCGTTCGTCCTGATGGGGGCGATCGCCCTGGCGCTGTTCACGGTGTGGATCGCGGGATCGCCCTTCAACCGCAGCTACAACGAGTACGATGTCGTGTTCACCGGGCCTGTGAACGGCCTCAGCGAGGGCGGCGAGGTAAGGTTCAACGGCATCAAGGTCGGCGAAGTGCAGCGCCTGTCGCTGGATCGCGAAGACCCGAACCGGGTGATCGCGCGGGTGCGCGTCGCCTCGGAGACGCCGGTGCGGACCGACAGCGTGGCGCAGCTCGATTTCCTTGGCATTACCGGGGTGACCTTCATCCAGATCCGGGCCGGCTCCGCCGACAAGCCCCTTCTGCGCTCGGATGAGTTCGATGAGCCGCCAGTGATCATGACGGAGCGGACCGCACTGGACGAGCTCTTCTCCGGCGGGCAGGACCTGATGTCCGTCACCGGCGACACGCTGAACAACTTCAACCGCATGCTGTCGGACGAGAATGTCGAATCCATCACCGGGATCCTCAACAATCTCGAGATCATCACCAACAAGCTGGCCCAGTACGATGGCGTGATCGATCGTGCAGGCAACGCGGTCTCATCGTTTGATCGCGCCGCGATCGCGCTGGCTTCGGCCGCGGAATCCGTGGATGTCGCGGCGCAGGATATCTCAGCGGTGGCGACAGGCGCTCAGCCAGCCATCGACGATCTGGGACCTGCCATGGCGGACGCTCGTGAGGCCATTGCAAACCTCTCGAACGTAGCAGCGAGTCTCGAGAGCAGCCTGACGCCGACGGCGGGCAGGGCGCTGGAGCAGTTTTCGCTGGCCGCCGCAGATCTTCGCGTGCTGATGGGCCGGCTTAACGGGTTGGTCGGCGAGGTCGAGCAGGACCCGAGCCGCTTCCTCGTTCGCGTGCCGCAACCGACGGAGTAGGACACGATGAAATACGCACTCAAGCCGTTTCTTCGCTCGCCCTTCTTGGGGTTGCGGCCTGCGTGTCGGTGCTGCCGGAGCCGGATGCGCCGGATGCGCTGCTTGAGCTTCCAGATGTGCGCGCAACTGCGCCTGCGGGCGAGCTCATGGCCGATATCGTTGTCTACGCGCCGGATTCGAACCGTGCGTTTGCCGGCGTCAACATTCCGGTGCGCGACGAACAGGAACTGGTTTTCCTCAGCGATATGCGCTGGGCCGACGCCGCGCCGCGCCTGTTGCAGGGCGGCGTCGTCAACGCGCTTTCGAAGGCGGGCGGCGATGGCGCCGTCGCCACCGCCGAGCTGGCGACGAGGGGAGATTACGACCTGCGCTGGCGCGTCATCGACCTGAGCGTCACGCGCGGAACGGGACCGGTGAACGTTGCGGTGGAGGCCAGCCTCGTGGAGACGCTTTCGCGGCGGATCACGGCGCAGGAGCGGATTACGGTTTCGCTGACGCCGGCGTCTGGCTCATCGCAGGCGCGGGCGGCGACACTGGCTGAAGCTGCTCAGGATGTCGCCGATCAGGTTGCGGCCTTTGTCGTCGCGAATGCGGTCTCGCCCGACGAAGATCAGGCTCAGGCAGGCGAGCTCAACGCAGCGTCCAGCAGCAGATAGGCCGACAACGTAGGTTCGGCATCCTCGCGCGCCGTCTCGGCGGTTGCGAGCGTGCGAAGCGCCTGCGGCCCTTCCACGGCGAGGAAGGCGCGTGCTGACTTGGCCAGATTGGCGTCCCGGTCGAGCAGTTGGGAGACGCGCTGGATTTCTCCCGGCGCAGCGTCGCGGATTGCGCGGCGGCGTTGCAACTCGCCCTGGCTGGACGCGCTCGCGATGCGACGCAGATCGGACGCCTTTACCGCAGACAACCTGACGCCGTTGCGGTTGAGCGTATCCAGCAGTTCGCGCGACGGTTCATCGCCATTGCCGGACTGGCGGGCCTCAACGCCAGACAGAAGTTCGCGCCATGAAAGGCCGGAATCTGCAGGTGACGCCGGTTCGTCCACGATGTCATCTTCAGGAAACAGCGGCGGCAGCTTCCGCGTGGCGGATTGCTGATCGGCGAACGCCGTGGCTTTCGATGGCGGCGGCTCGATGGGTCGGGGCGCAGGCTCGCGACGAGCGGGTTGCGGTTCGCGCGGCGCTTCGTGGTCGGCCATGAACAGGGAGGCCTTCTCGAGACGCTGCTTGGCCTGCTCAATGCCGCTGTCGGCGGCCTTCGTGGCGCGCGCGGTGGACTGGATCAGATGGTCTGCGAGACGGGCCATGCGTTGCTCGGTCTCATCGGCCTGCTGGCGTACAGCCAGAGCCGCCGCCCGCGTTGCGCTTTCGGTGCGCACGCCCATTTCCTGCAGCTGGGCCATCGCGGCCTGCGCTTCCTGCGAGGCGGCGCTGGAGCGAGCGCTGAGCGTCTCGTTGGCCTTCATGGCGGCGTCGAGCGCATCTGACATGGCGTCGCGAAGGGCGTCAGCTGTGTTCTTGGAGGCGGCGCTGGCGAGTTCGCCGGCCTGACGCGCGGAATCGACCATGCGGGTGGACTGAACCAGCTGTTCGTCCAGGCGCATCAGGGCCGTCGCCAGGTTCTGCGCCCGTTTGCGGCTTTCGGCCCCCATCGTGTCGAGCTGGTCGATGCGATCAGCCAACCGGCGCGCGGTGCTTTCCAGACCATTGAGGCGCTGATCCAGCGTTTCATCGGCGCGGCGGACTTCCTCCTGCGCGACGCGCGAAGCGTCCGAAACCATCTGCACGTGCATCGGGATCGCCTTGGCGAGGCTTTCACTCTGCTCGCGGATAGAGGCGCTCAGCTCGGCAAGGCTCTGGCGTTCAGACGTCATCCGGTTCGCCAGCACGTCGCTGTCGGTCCGGACGATCTCGGCGGCCTTGAGGACGGCGGTCACGTTCTTGTCGATGTCCGACTTCATCGCTTCCATCTGGCTGCGGACGTCGGCAAGCACGCGGTTCACGCGCTGGCTTTCACCGACGACGGCCTCGCCAATCGCCGTGATCTCATTCCGGGCATGATCGGCAGGTTCGAGGAGAAGCTTCGCTGATGAAAGGACCAGCGCGTTCGCTGCGGCTGAGCGTGCGCTCTCGCCCGCCATGACGCCGGCTGCAACAAGCGCAAGTCCGGTTGCAAGGAGCAGCAGCACGAAGCCCGCAGTCTGTAGCGGGTGAATGGCCAGAATGGCGTCCAGACCGAGCGATCCGAAGGCCCAGGAGGCCGCGCCGGTCCACAGGAGGCCGGCCAAGATGGCGCCGATCCAGGGCATCCACGTGCCGGCTGAGCGCGTAGCCTCCAGCCTCGCGCGAACGCGGTTTCCTGCTCGTCGGTCTGTGAAGTCGTTCATGGGCTGTGTCTGGTCATCGTTGGTGGCGAACTCAAGCCGCACGAGCGGCGCCACGACGCCCCCTCAGCGCGGCTACAATGCGATTTCTTGTTCCGCTTGAAAAGCCGAGAAAGGCAGCGCGTTTAAGGGGCTCTGGCGGTATTTCCGGTCCAAATCGGCGGGACCGGCGCGGCAGTTGGAACACGGATCGCTTTTCCCTGTCCCGCATCGGGACAACCCGAACGAACTGGCCTACGACACGAGATGCGCGCCGAAGGCTTTCCGCGCAGCGACTGAAGGGCGCCCCGATGACTGACGTGATCGACATCGACCAGTTGAAGCTGATGACCGCCGAGGACGCCGAGCTGGCGGAGGAAGCGCTGGGCATTTTCCGGTCGCAGGCTGAGATGTGGGGCCGGCTTCTGGATCCAAGAAGCGGCGCAGAAAGCTGGGCTGACGCCTGCCACGCCATAAAGGGCGCGGCGCGAAGCGTGGGCGCGATGGAGCTGGGCGAGGCCTGCGCGAAGGCGGAGACGCTCGGCCGGTCGGGTGAGGTGTCGCCGGCGCAGGCGGGCGTTGCGCTGTCGGAGGTGAAGGACAAGCTCGGCGCCGCGATCGAGGCGATTGCAGAACTCGAGCACAAGCTGGCGACGACCGGAAAGTTTCCCGGCTAGACCCCGACGACCTCCTCGGCCGCAGCTTCCTCGCGGAGCCACGCCATGAAGGTTCGTGCGAGTTTCGAGGGGGTCCGCCATTTCGGCCAGACGACCCAGTAGGCGAAGTCGATCTCGGACGAGCCGTCAGCGAACGGTGCGATGAGTCTGCCGCGTTCGAGGTCGGCGGCGGCGATCGCGCGCTTCGCAAGGGCGATCCCCCGGCCTGCCGCAGCGGCCTCAACCACCAACGAAGACTGGGTGAAGCGGGGCCCGCGGGTCGCATCGATGCCGGTGACGCCGCGCGCTGACAGCCATTGGGTCCAGTCCGGGCGGGAGGGTCGTTTTCGGGGCTCGTCGTGGAGGAGGACGTGGCCAGCGAGGTCTTCGGGGCGGGTCAGCGGGTGGTCGCCTTCGAGGAGTTCGGGGGAGCAGACCGGCAGCACGGATTCCGACATCAGTTTTTCTGATCGGAGCCCCTCATACGCGCCCTTGCCGTGGCGGATCGCGAGATCGATGTCGGAATTATTGAAGTCCGTCAGCGCGATATCGGCGGAAATCCAGACCTCGGCTTCGGGGTTGGCCTGCTGGAATTTCTCGAGCCGGTGGGCCAGCCACTTTGCGCCGAAAGAGGGCGCCGAAGAGATCATCAGCCGGTCGCGGCGGGCGGGGGCGCGCATGTGGTGGACGGCTTCCGACATCATCTCGAACGCGTTGGTCAGGAGGGGGAGCGCCGCCTGGCCGGGATCGGTGAGCAGCACCTGACGCCCGGTTCTGCGGAACAGGGGGGCTCCCGCGAACTCCTCGAGCTGACGAATCTGCTGGCTGATGGCCCCCGGGGTGACGTTGAGTTCCTCTGCCGCGCGGGTGAAGGAAAGGTGCCGTGCGGCGGCCTCGAAGGCCCGCAAGGCGTTGAGGGCTGGGAGGCGTTCATCCTGGGCCATATGGGGCAAGTCCTGTGGCGGTAAGGGTCGCTAAAGTTTGGGCTTAGCTTTGATTTCTTGTGTTTGCGGCGCCGCCTAGCCAAATGGCGGATTGCATGGTCATGCGTATACGCGCATTCATGAGATATTCTAAAGGCCTTTTGGCAAACTGAGATCAAAAATATGGGAATCGAGCAGCACAACGCAGGGGGCGCGAAGGTGGCCCCGCAGGCTGGCCGTGTAGCGCTCGTGGGCGCTGGACCGGGCGACCCGGACCTTCTGACGCTGAAAGCGGCCAGAATGATCGGCGAGGCCGAGATCCTGTTCGTCGACCGGCTCGTCGGCCAGCGGATCCTGTCTATGGTCAGTGACAGCGCTGAGGTTGTGTTCGTCGGCAAGTCCAAGGGCGAGCATTCGGTGCCCCAGGACCAGATCCACCAGCTGATGATAGATGCGGCCCGGGCCGGGAAATCCGTCGTTCGGCTGAAGGGCGGCGACCCGTTCGTGTTCGGGCGTGGCGGCGAGGAAGTGCTGGCCATGCGCGAGGCGGGCATCGAGGTCGAAGTCGTGCCGGGCGTGTCCGCGGCGCTTGGCTGCGCGGCGGCCGCGCAGATCCCGCTGACCCACCGTGGCGTCGCCCAGGCCGTGACTTTTGTGACCGGCCATGCGGCGCTGGGCGCCGAACCTGATCTCGACTGGCATGCGCTTGCGCGCGGCAACCAGACGATCGTGGTGTTCATGGGCGTTGGCGCTGCAGGCAACATTTCGCGCCGGTTGGTGCAGGCGGGACGCGCCGCGCAGACGCCGGTCGCGGTGATCGAGAACGGCACGCGGAGCAACGAGATCCGCGCCTACGGCCAGCTTGAGGACCTTGAGGGTCTGATCGAGCGCGAAGGCATCGAGGGTCCGGCGCTGCTGGTGATCGGCGATGTGACGGCGCTGGGCGCTGGGGCGCCAACTGGCCTCGGCGAGACCAAAGCCGCCGGCGAGCGGAAGGAAGCCCAGTCAGTGTCCGACCTGTGGGAGCGCCTGCCGTGAGTTCAGCACGTCCGAAACTGAAACCCGATACGCCAAAGGCGGTCACCGCCTGGAACACCCAGACGGGCCGGACGGTCTATCTGACGTCCGAGCGGCGATGGTCCGAGGACGTTCTCGACGCCGCCGTGCTGACCGCGCCGCAGGACGAGGAAGAACTCGCCTTCGCAAAGGGCGATGAGCAGACCGTGACCGACCCCTACTTCATGCAGGTGAAAGCCGAAGGCGGCGTCGACGGACGCGAGACGCTGCGCGAGACGATCCGGGCGCAAGGCCCGACCAACCACCCGATGTTCGGCAAGCAAGCCGGGAGCCCGTGACGCATGGCCTATCCAGACGTTCAGAAGATGACGATCTATGGCGACGCCATCAGCGGCAACTGCCTGAAGTGCAAGTGGGTCGCTGACGCGCTTGGCGCCGACTATGACTGGGTCGCGATCAATGTCGTCGGCGGGGAGACGCAATCGGACGACTTCCTGGCGCTGAACCCGGTTGGCAAGGTGCCGTTCGTGCGCTGGCCGGATGGACGCACGCTGATCGAGTCCAACGCCATCATGCATTACCTGGCCGAGAGCCAACCCGGGGGCGAGCGCTTCATTCCGGCGGACCCGTATGCAAAGGCCCAGATGATCTCTTGGATGTTCTGGGAGCAGTACAGCCACGAGACGGCCATCGCCGTGCGCCGCTTCCAGAAGCACTTCCTCGGGAAGGCCGACAGCGACATCGACCCGTTCCTGCTCGGCAAGGGCAGGCGCGCGCTTGGCGTGATGGAGATGAAGCTGGCGCTTAATGATTACCTTGTCGGGGACCGCCTGACGCTCGCCGATGTCGCCTTGGTCGCCTACACGCGCTGGGCGCATGAGGGCGGGTTTGACCTCGGTGAGTTTCCGGCTGTCGAAAGATGGGTCCGCCGCATCGAGAGCGACCTTGAGATCACTGAACCACGCGACACCGTGGTGAGGAGCGCCGCCTGATGTATCGTTACGACCAGTTTGACGAACAGCTTGTGCGTGAACGCGCCGCCCAGTTCCGCGGGCAGGTGGAGCGCCGGCTGTCGGGCGAATTGAAGGAAGATCATTTCAAGCCGCTGCGCCTGCAGAACGGCGTCTATCTCCAGCTGCACGCCTACATGCTGCGGGTCGCGATCCCGTATGGGCAGCTGTCATCTCGGAAGATGCGCCAGCTGGCGATGATCGCCGACACCTATGACAAGGGCTATGGCCACTTCACCACGCGCCAGAACATCCAGTACAACTGGGTGGCGCTGAAGAACATTCCCGACGTGCTCGACAAGCTCGCAGACGTCGAGATGCACGCCATCCAGACCTCGGGCAATTGCATCCGTAACACGACGTCCGATCACCTCGCAGGCGCCAATGCAGACGAACTCGAAGATCCGCGCCCGTGGTGCGAGATCATTCGCCAGTGGTCGACGATCCACCCGGAATTCGCCTTCCTGCCGCGCAAGTTCAAGATTGCTGTGACGGCGGCGGCGCCGGACAGGGCCGCGATCAAGGTGCACGACATCGGCCTATTGATGAAGCCGAACGCGAACGGCGAAGTCGGGTTTGAGGTCTTCGTCGGCGGCGGCCTCGGTCGTACGCCGCACGTGGGCGTCTCGGTCCGCGACTGGGTCTCGAAGGGCGAGCTGCTGAGCTACCTTGAGGCGATCATGCGCGTCTACAACCGCTTCGGTCGTCGCGATAACAAGTTCAAGGCGCGCATCAAGATCCTGGTCAACGAGACCGGGCCGGAGGAATTCACCCGGCTGGTCGAAGAGGAATTCGCCGCGCAGGGGCCGAAGGAAAAGGTCGTGCTTCCGGATGAGGAAGTGGCGCGCATCATGGCCTACTTCGCGCCGCCTGAGTTCGAGGACCTGCCGGAAGTCTCGCAGGCGTTCGAGCGCGAGAAGGCGAGGAATGAGGGCTTTGCGCGCTGGGCGCGGATCAATCTGCGTGCGCACCGGACGCCGGGCTATGCCTCGGTCCACATCTCGCTGAAGCCGCAGGGCGTCGCGCCCGGCGATGCGACCGGCGAACAGATGCGCGTCATGGCTGACCTTGCCGAGCAGTACGGGATGGACGATGTCCGAGTCGCGCACGAGCAGGATATCGTCCTGCCGCACGTGAAGATGGACGACCTGCCTGCAGTCTACGCGAAGCTGGTCGAGCACCGTCTCGCGACGGCGAATGCGGGCCTGATCACCGACCTGATCGCATGCCCAGGACTGGACTATTGCAACCTTGCGAATGCGCGCTCGATCTCTGTCGCCAACGACATTCAGGCCGAGTTTGCGGATGCCGATTTCGAGGAAGAGATCGGCAAGCTGCACGTCAACATTTCGGGCTGCATCAACGCCTGCGGGCATCACCACGTGGGCCATATCGGCGTGCTCGGCGTCGATAAGAAAGGCGAAGAATTCTACCAGATCACGCTTGGCGGTCGCGCTGACGAGAAGGCGGCCATCGGGGATATCGCGGGGCCCGGCTTGCGGCACGAAGAGGTGCGGCCCGCATTCCGGCGCGTGATCGACAAGTATCTCGAAGTGAGGAACGGCAAGTCGGAAACCTTCATCGAGGTTCTCGAACGGCTGGGCCAGGAACCATTCAAGGAGGCCCTCTATGCCTCTGCTTAAGGACGGCAAGGAAATCACAGACATCTGGACGTTCGTCGACGACGAGGCGGAGCTTTCGCCCGGCGGATGCTTTACGGTCTCGCTCGGCAGGTTCCTGTCCGAACAGGACATGCTGCTTGCGCGCAACGAGGATGTCGGCGTGCGGCTGGGGCCGGCGGATGATCCCGAGCTGCTGAAGCCGGTGCTGGACCGGCTGAACCTGATCGAGGTCGAGTTCCCGAAGTATACCGACGGTCGCGGCTATTCGATCGCCAACCTGTTGCGGAGGCGCTTTGGCTATGAGGGCGAGCTGCGGGCAGTGGGCGAGGTGCTCAGGGACCAGCTGGGCTTCATGGAACGCGCCGGCTTTGACCAAGTGCTGATGCAGGCTGCAGACGCGGAAGCCAAGTACGCCGCCGCGACGAGCGAATTCACCGAAGTCTATCAGGCGAACGCCGATGATCGCGCCACGATCTTCGAGCGCCGCCATGGAGCGCGCGAACAGTGACCCAGGCACAACCGCAATTGAAGACAGCCGAAACCCCGGAAGCGCGCGTCGAGCGCCTGAACGCGGAACTCAAGGGCAAGAGCGCGCAGGACATCATCCGCGCGGCGAAGCGCGAGTTTGGCGACGGGCTGGTCTATGTCTCCTCGTTCGGCGCAGAGAGCGCAGCAATGCTCGGTCTTATTGCGGAAGCCGATCCGTCGCTGCCGATCGTTTTCATCGACACGGGCATGCACTTCCAGCAGACGCTGGATTATCGCGATGAACTGGAAGAGCGGCTTGGTCTGACGGGCCTGCGGACGGTCTATCCGGTGAAGGAAGAGGTGAAGGAGCTCGATCCGAAGGGCATCCTGCACAAGAGCGATAGATCTGTGCTGTGAGGTGCGCAAGGTGCGCCCGCTGGAACCCGCGCTGGAAGGGTTCGACGCGTGGATCACCGGCCGCAAGCGGTTTCACGGCATGGGCAGGGCCAACCTGCCGATCTTCGAGTTCAGCGAGGGCCGCTACAAGGTCAACCCGCTGGCGAACTGGACGCAGGAAGACGTGACCGAATGGTTTGCGACCTCCGATGTCCCGCGGCACCCGCTGGTCGCGGATGGCTATCCCTCGATCGGATGCTGGCCGTGCACGGCGCGTCCTGCTGATCCCAATGACGTCCGGTCAGGACGCTGGGCGGGTCAGAACAAGGAGGAATGCGGCCTCCACGTGAAACGCAACGAGCGGCCGCGCGTTTTCTGACGACGAGTTCCTGCAGCTGACGCAGGGACGGTGGATGCGACTGACAGGCGAGCGCGCTGGGAATCCCTGACGGCATCGTGTTATGACGAATGTTCAGGGGATGACGCAGCAATGCTGCTGTGCGCTGAGGGACGCGGCCGAGGCATTCAGGCGAACCGCGATCCGGTATGGAGGCTGACGTCATGGGCGTGTCGATCTGGTGGTTGATCCCGGCGTTTGTCGGTCTGGTTGGCGTGCTGTCGCTGGTTGGCGGTCTGGCGCGCATGTTCAAGCTGCGGATTTTCTCCGGTGGGTTGCGCGCTCTGTTTGGCGGCGCCTTGCTCGCAGGGGCGGGCGTGATCGGCCTGATCGGCCTCAACCTGCAGACCTTCAGCCGGCTGACCTATGAGCGGCTTGCGGCGCAGGTCACCCTCGAGCAGACCGGACCGGGAGCCTACACGGCGATCGTCGAGCGCGCCAACGAGGACGGCGTGCTGGCCCCGCCCGAGGAATATATGCTGACGGGCGACAGCTTCCGCATGGAGGCCGACGTCGTCACCTTCAAGCCATGGGCGAACGTGCTCGGCAGCGATGCGCTGTACCGCTTCGACCGCATACAGGGCCGCTTCGACAGCGAGACGGCGGAGGTCGCGAACCCGCCGACGCCTTGGTCGATGCGGCAGGAGGCGGGCATCGACCTGTTCCGACTGCCGCTTGGCAATGGCAATCCGCTGCAGCGTGTCGATGCGGAATTCATGAACGGCGCGGCGATGCCGATGGCGGACGGCGCGATCTACGAAATCCAGATGTCGCAGCGCGGCCTGATCCCGCGTCCGCTCAACAGCCAGGCGGAAGATGCAATCGCACGCCGCCGTGCTGGCGCGCGGACCGGCGACATCTACAACGCGAGCCCGTCGCGCCCGACCAACCTGACGCCGCAGCCGGACTAGCGGTTGGCCGCGACGTCCGCGAGCGCCCATTCGGCGAAGCGTGAGAGGTCGCCTCCGGAAAACAGGAAGCCCTGGATGCCAGCCGCGCGCGCGGCTGCGATGTCGGTTTCCTTGTCACCGATCAGGAACGACCGGTCCTTGTCGACGGCGAAGTCGGTCATCGCCTGCAGGAGCATGCCCGGGTTCGGCTTGTGGTCGTAGCTGTCGCGGGCGAACGCCGGCACCGTGCCGTCCTTGTCGAACGGGCAGTAATAGATGCGGTCGATGCGGGCGCCGGATTTTTCCAGCTCCGCACACATCCATGCATGCAGGTCGTGCATCTCGGCTTCGGTATAATAGCCGTGGGCGATGCCGGACTGGTTGGTGACGACGAAGACGAGCCAGCCCCGCGCGTTGAAGGCGGCGATGGTTTTGGCGGCGCCATCGATCCACTCGAATGCATCGACTGAGCGCACATAGCCCTTGTCGACATTGATCACGCCATCACGGTCGAGGAACAGCGCCGGACGCGCGATCCTTCCATTGGCGGATGTGTCTGTGTCGTGCGGCGCGCTCATGCACGGATTGTTCTTTGGGTCGAGCGCGAATTCAAGGCGTCGCTTTCGCCTCCGCGTCCATGCTGTCGGCAGCCTCTTTCTCGATCTCGCCCGAACCGGACGCCTCGCTGACTTTCTCGGTCGTGAGCAGGCCGCGGATGAGCGGGAAGATGGCGATCACGGTGATGCACGAGGCGAGCACGAAGGCTGCGCCGGGGAAGTAAACCGGCGCCTCGGGAACGGAGAAATGCGTCAGCGTCTGTGTGAAGATGAGCGGCGCGAAGATCTGGCCGAAGGACTGGATCGAGGCCATCGCGCCCTGCAGCTCGCCCTGTGCGTTGCGCTCGACCCTGCTGGTCAGGATCTGGTTCAACGCGGGCTGTATCAGTCCGGCGAGCGAGCCGATCGGGATGAGCATGAAGATCATCCAGCCATAGGGTGCAAGCCCGTAGGCGAGCTGGGCGAAGGCGGCGATGCCGAACCCGAACAGGGCGATCCTCGTGGCGCCGAAACGCTTGATGGCGGTGCGTATCAACCCGGCCTGAACGATGGCGGCCCCCAGGCCGACGGCGCCGAGCGCAAGGCCTGTCATATCGGGACTCCAGCCGAACTTGATCGGCCCGAAATAGGCGAAGGTCGACGGATAGACCCAGTGCGCGAAGCCATAGAGGCCGAGCGCCAGCAGCAGCCATGACAGCTGTGGAAACTTGCTGAAATGCTTGAAGGCGCCGAAGGCGTTGGCCCGCTTCCAGTCGAACGGGCGGCGGTCAGACTTCGCAAGCGATTCCGGCAGGACGAAAAAGCCGTAGAGGAAGTTGATCGCGCCGAGGCCGGCAGCGGCGAAGAACGGGGCGCGCGGATCGATCTTGCCGAGATAGCCGCCGATCACCGGACCGAAGATGAAGCCGAGGCCGAAGGCGGCGCCGATCATCCCGAACGCCTGAGCGCGCTCGTGCGATTCCGTTGTGTCGGCGATGTAGGCGTTGGCGGTGGAGTGGGTCGCGCCCGAAATGCCGGTGAGGCAGCGGCCGAGGAACAGGAGCCAGATCGTGTGCGAGAAGCCCATGATCAGGAAATCGATCGCAAGCGTCGCCATCGAGACGAGGAGGACAGGTCGGCGGCCGAAACGATCCGAGAGATTGCCGAGGATCGGCTGCGACAGGAAATTGAGGATCGCGTAGACGACCGTGATGTAACCGCCCCAGACAACGGCGCGGGCGATCATCTCCTGCCGCTCAGCGTCGGTCGCGGCGGCCATCGCCTCAGGCCCGTTCAGCAATTCCGCGATCAGGTTGGGCATGGTCGGCATGACGATGCCGAACGCCAGCATGTCGAGGAACACCGTGAAGATGACGAACATGAAGGCGTGCTTGCCCAGCTTGCGCGTCGCCGGGGAGCTGTCTGATCCGGTTGTCGTCATTCCTCGTCCCGTGCCCCTCGGTCCGAATCGGGGACCGGTCCATGCGATTGGCGATACTTTGCTTGCGGGTCAATCATCGCGGCATTCAGGTATCATGAACAGTCAGTGATCTGTCGCGCCAGCCGCCCCAGAAGATGCCGCCAATACTGGCCGTGGCGCGTAAGGAAGAGGCCCAGCGGAAATCCATGCCGCGCCGCGTGGTCCTGCGGCAGCCGCTCCCATCCCCGGTGTTCGACCGTGACGCGGGTCTGATCGCCAACCGGCTCGAAACGGATCTCGACTTCTGTGTCGTGGTCAGGTCCGAACGTTGCCTGACGCCAGCTGAGGACGATCCGCTGCGCAGGCTCCCAAACGCTGAGCTTGCCGATCTCGAAGACCTTGCCGCTCTTGAGATGTTCGACCAGCCGCCCGCCGGATCCGTTCGCGTCCGGCGGCTCGAAGGCCAGACGCCCGGGACTGCGCGGCGTGAACCGGAACTCGTCGTTGTTGATCCACCACGCGCCGATCTCGCCGGTGAAGACGTCGAACGCCCGCTGGGGCGGAGCGGCGACGCGGATCGAGACCAGGATGCGCGAAGTCATTCCGGCGTCTCGACCCTGTCGCGGAACGAAGCCAGCTGCCGCGACCAGCCTTGCTCGGCCCGGGCAAGCCAGGACTTGAGTTCCTGAAGGCGTTCGGTTCTGAGCGCGTAGATGCGCACGCGGGCGTCCTCAACCGGATGGGTCTCGTCCACGAGGCCCGACTGCTTGAGCATCTTGAGATGCCGGCTCATGGCGGGAGCGGGGAGGTCGAGCAGGGCGGCGAGCTCGCCCGCGCGCCGGGGCGATTCCTGTAGCAGTTCGACGGCGCGGCGCCTGGCGGGGGCGGCAAGCGCGGCGAAGACCGTATCGACCGGTTCCGGACGGGCGCTCATTGAGGCGGGTGCTCTTGTTGCAGTTTGCGGGGCGCCACGTTGCGCCACGCCGTCCACAGGGCGCTTCGCGCGGTCGCGGCGTCGGAATTCTCGACGACCATGCGCGTCCAGCCCTTCGCGCCCCATCCCCCGGGCACCGGGTGGAAGATGTCCGGCTCCGCCTCGCAGAACACTTGCTGCTGCTCCGGCGTGAATTTCAGTATCGCGAACTCTTTCCCGCCCTGGCGGTCAGCTGGCTGTACGAAGATCTTCCCGCCAACGCGGATGTCTGGGCTGCCATGATGCGACGACAGTTCTGCGCTCGGCATGCCAAGTGCGAGCTTGCGGAAGGCGGCCGGGGTCAAGAGCCGGCTCTGCCCATTGTTGTTTTTGTACCGACGGCGGCATCCCATTCGCTCGGCGCCATCTCCTGAACGGTCTGGCCGAACGTCCAGATGTGGCCTTCGTGATCGCGGGCGCGGTAGGTCCGGTCGCCGTAGAACTGGGTTTCCGGTTCCGCGATGATTTCAGCGCCTGCCGCTCTGGCGCGCGCGCAATGCGCATCGATGTCGGTGTCGATCTTCAGATGCGTGGTGGTCGTGCAGCAGCGATTGGTGTTGAGCGGGCTCTTCGTGCTCTCGTGCCATTCCGACCCTACCATGATGAGCCCGTCGCCGAATCGCAGCTCGGAGTGGACGAGATTTCCGTCTTCATCCTCGATCGCCATTTCCGGCTCGAACCCGAAGGCCTCCTGCAGCCATTCGAAGGCCTTTCGTGCGTCCGTGTAGGATAGGGCCGGGATAACCGAGGGCCGGTTGAGCTGCGGTGCGTCAGACGTCATGGCGGTCACCAGTTTTGCAAAACGATAATATTTCTACATAATCGAAACTATATCGTCAAGCGGGCGGCGCGTGGCCCGTTCGCCACGATGCGCCGTTTCGTGGTTTCGGCAGCTTTCGTCGCCGGCCAGATCATGGTCCAAGAGGCGAACGACGGGAGCTGGTAACCATGAAACACATGATCGCCGCGCTATCGGCAGCATTGGCGCTAGCGCCTGCCGCATCCGCCGATGTGCTTGAGAGCATCCGGCTGGGCGTGATGGACCACAACATCGAGGTCATCGACGACAAGAACGCCAACAAGGAAAGCGGCGTAAACATCTCTGGCCAGATCAACTTCAATTCGCCCCGGTTCCTTGGCGTGATCCTGTCGCCGAGGCCCTACGTGATGGGATCGGTGAATACCGACGGTAACACCTCGTATGGCGGGGTTGGATTGGAGTGGGACTGGGAGTTTCTCGAAGGCTGGCATCTCGAGCCCGGCTTCGGGTATGTCATGCACGATGGCGAACTCGAGGTCCCGTTCGCGCCGGGCGATCCGCGCCGGCAGCCCTTCCTCGATGAAAACGTCCTGCTCGGGTCGGAGGACCTGTTCCGGACCTCGATTTCGCTGACGCTTGACCTGTCCGAGCGCTGGGCGGTTCAGGCCATCTACGAGCATTTGAGCCATGGGCAGGTGCTTGGCAGCGGCCGAAATCAGGGGCTGGATGAGCTTGGTGTCCGCGTCGTCTGGCGCTTCGACTGACGGTCAGGCGCGGCCCTCCATTACGTTGTCGTCATCTTGTTGGCGGGCATTTGTCCCCGGACTCGCTTGCTGGGCTGATCCGCGCCGGATAGTGACATGCTTGGCGAAGGCCCAGATTCTGGAGGGAACACGATGAAACGGACTTTCATGGCGGCGCTGATGGCGTCTGCTGCGCTGGCGGCATGCGCGGCTGAAGAAGAGGCGCCGGCGGAAACCGTCGCGCAGGAAACAGAGGCTGCGCCTGAAGCGGCGGCGGCCGAAGCATCACCGCTGGACGCCGCAGTAGCGAACCCCGCGCGTTCGGCTGAGAACGTCGCGCGCGACGTGCACCGTCATCCCGCTGAAACGCTGGACTTCTTCGGCCTGCAGCCCGGCATGACGGTTGTCGAGATCAATCCCGGCGGCGGCGCCTATTACGCCGAGATCCTGGCCAAGTACGCCAACGACACGGGCGGCACCTATATCGGCACCGGCACCAAGCCGGACCGGATCGCTGATGCGACGATGTATGGCGACCCGACCTTCGTCGAGTTCGGCATGGATAGCGGCCCGCTGGTCGAGCCCGGCACGGCCGACATGGTTCTGACGTTCCGCAACGTTCACAACTGGTACTGGCAGGAAGGCATGCTGGACAAGGCGATGTCAGACTTCGCCGCTGCGCTGAAGCCGGGCGGCACGCTGGGCGTGACCGACCACCGCGCCGATCCGCGCGCCGAGATCGAAGTCGGCGGCCGCATGGCTGGCGATGCGTACATCGCCAAGGCGTCGATCGTCGACGCAGCCGAGCGCGCCGGTCTGGTTCTCGACGGGGAATCCGAGATCAACGCCAACCCGGCCGACACCAAGGACCACCCGTTCGGCGTCTGGACCCTGCCGCCGTTCGCGCGGACCTCGGCGTTCGGCGAAGATCCGGATCCTGAATTCGACCGCACCAAGTATGACGCGATCGGCGAGAGCGATCGTCACACGCTGCGCTTCAAGAAGCCGGCCTAGGCGCGACAATTCAGCGAAAATCGGGAAGGGCGGGCCTTTTGGTCCGCCCTTTTCCTTTGGGGCCCTGAACGGGCTTGCCGGGCCTTGCTCTTTGCCATTTCGGACTGTAAGAGGCTGCGCTCTTTACGAGACACGCTGTCAGAATGCCCAGATGGCGGAATTGGTAGACGCGCTGGCTTCAGGTGCCAGTGGCCGCAAGGCCGTGGAGGTTCGAGTCCTCTTCTGGGCACCATCGTGCGCTTGGCGCCATCGACATTTCCTCACCTTCGTTGCATGCCGTGGCCTGACGATTGAGCCGGGAAAGGGTCGCCATGTCTGACGCCAAGATTCACCTGCACCAGGGTGATTTGCCCGACGGGGTGACCTTCGAGGGTTCTGTTGCGATCGACACCGAGACCATGGGCCTCAATGCGTTCCGCGACGGGCTGTGCGTGGTCCAGCTGTCCGCCGGCAATGGCGAGGCGCACGTCATCAAGCTCAACCGGCCCGATTATGACTGCCCGAACCTCAAGGCGCTGATCTCGAACCCCCGCATCCTCAAGATCTTCCATTTTGCACGGTTCGACATTGCGATGATGCAGCACTGGCTCGGCGCGCCGTGTTTCCCGGTCTATTGCACCAAGATCGCATCGCGCCTGTCACGCACCTACACCGACCGCCACGGCCTGAAGGACCTCGCCCGCGAGACAATTGGCGTGGACATGTCCAAGGCCCAGCAGAGCTCCGACTGGGGCGCGGCCGAGCTGACGGATGCGCAGCTGGCCTATGCCGCCAGCGACGTGCTGCACCTGCACGCCATCAAGGAGAAGCTGGACGCCATGCTGGCGCGGGAAAAACGTGTGGAGCTGGCGCAGGCCTGTTTCGACTTCCTGCCGGTGCGGGCCGCCCTGGACCTGTCGGGCTGGCCGGAAGAGGACATTTTCTCCCACTCCTGAGGCGAACGCCGCGCGCCGGTGCGCAGCTGGCGACCGGATCGCCCTTCATTTGGCCGCGATCCGGGCCTAGTCTGAGCCCAAGTCCGCAGTTTCAACGAAGCCCGGCTGGCGGCGAGCGCCAGGTTCAGGGGAGAGGCCCACAGCAACGATGACCGCCGCCACTCATCAGGCAATGGAATCGTGGAGTCCGGCGCACGCGACCTCGCTGAAGGAGGCCCGGCGGCGGACGGCGCTGGTGCACATCATCCGGGTCCTGTTCCTGTCCGGGTCGGTGATCGCAGCCGGTCTGCTGCTTGGATCGATCTTCGGCAACGCATTTACCGGCGGGCCAGGCGCCCTTCAGGCGACGCCGCCGAACGTGACCATCCTGAACCCGCGCTTTGAAGGCCGCGATGCGTCCGACCGGCCCTACATCATTACAGCTGATACAGCCCGCAGGCGCCCGAACGATGTTGGCGTTGTCGACCTCACCAACCCCAAATTCGCCGATGAACTGAACAATACGGCCGACGCCCGTGAGGGGGTCTATGACCGCGAGGGGCAGATGCTTGACCTCACCGGCGGCGTGGTGATGCGCGACCCGGGCGGTTACACCTTCACGACCGAGAACGCCACGATGTTCGTGCAGGATAACCGCATTGTCGGGGAAACTGAGATTCGCGGGGAAGGGCCCATTGGCGAACTTCGCGCCGATGCCTATGAAGTCAGGGATAACGGCAAACGCGTGATTTTCCACGGGAACGTGTGGAGTCGCTTCGTGGCCAAGACCAAGCAGGCGCCAGAGGGCGAAGCGAACATCGTTGTCGAGGCGACGGAGTAGGGCATGAAGCGAATGATCATGAATGCCGTGAGCGCCCTGAAGGTGACGCTGTTGGGGCTTGTGTCCGCACTGGCGCTCGGCGCCGCTGCCCCGGCTTTCGCCCAGATCGGCCAGTCGGGCGAACCGATCATTGTCGAGGCCGACGGCTCGATGGAATTCCTCCGCGAGGAAGGGCTGCTGGTCTGGTCGGACAACGTCCGCGCCGTACAGGGCGGGACGCGCATTACCTCCGACGTGATGACCATCGTCTGCGCCGAGAGCACACAGCCGCGCAACACGACGTTCGAGAGCTGCGCCGAGATCGAAACGGTGATCGCGGAAGGCAATGTGATCTACACGACCGCCGAGGAGCGCATTCGCGGCGACCGCAGCGAGTATGACTATCGCACCGACACCATCACGATCACCGGGAACGTGATCCTGTCGCGTGGGCAGGACGTGGTCGCACGTGGCCCGCGCGTTGTTTATGACGTCGCCAACGGCAGGGCGACGATCACATCCGAGGGGAATGGCTCCGTCGCCGCGATCTTCGAACCCGTCAACAACTAGCTGGCGGCCGTTTGGCAAGGGAAGTCATGGACGGACAGGTACAGCAACAGACCAAGCGCGACGCCGCGCCTGCGCCGGACGCGGAAGGCCTGCGCGCGCACTCGCTCGCGAAGTCGTTTCGCAAGCGCCAGGTCGTGCGCGATGTGTCCCTGTCGCTGAAGCGGGGCGAGATCGCCGGCCTGCTGGGCCCCAACGGCGCCGGCAAGACGACGTGCTTCTACATCATGATGGGCCTCATCCAGGCTGACGGCGGCAAGGTTACGATCGACGGAGAGGACGTCACCCACCTGCCCATGTATCAGCGCGCCCGGCTGGGGGTTGGATATCTTCCGCAGGAAAACTCCATCTTCCGGGGCATGACGGTCTACGAGAACGTCTACGCTGTCGCCGAGCTGACCGAGGACACCAACGCGCAGCGCAAGGAGCTGACCGAGTCGCTGCTGGAGGAATTGCAGATCCAGCACCTCGGCGCACAGAACGCCAACTCGCTGTCGGGCGGGGAGCGACGTCGCGTCGAGATCGCCCGCGCGCTGGCCTCACGCCCGAATTTCATGCTGCTCGACGAGCCCTTTACGGGCATCGATCCGCTGGCGGTCAGCGATATTTCGGACCTCGTGCGGTACCTGAAGGGACGCGGGCTTGGCGTCCTGATCACGGACCACCAGGTGCGCGAGACGCTGGAGATCGTGGACCGGGCGTCGATCATCTATGACGGCACGGTGCTGTTCGAGGGCGCTCCCAACGAGGTGCTCGCGAACGAGGAAGTACGGCGCGTCTACTTGGGCTCGCGCTTCGAGGCCTGATCGCCGGTTTCCGCCGCCTCGGCCTTTCCGACCTCCCGTTTCATCGCGGCGATTTCCTCGATGCCTTTCTGCGTGCGGTCCTTTGCTTCCGCCGCCTCCTGCCGCGAGATGTCGCTTTCCGCATCGTTGATGCTGGGCCGCGCTGGCGCAGTATCCCGTTCCGGCCGGTGACGCGCGTTGGCGTCGCCGCCGTGCCACGAGTCCACGGCGGCCTGCGCCTCTGCGCCGAAGAAGGAGCGGATTCGGAGATCGCGCTGGGGGAAGGGAATTTCAAGTCCATGCTTGCGCAGCGCGTCGTCGATCGCCCAGCGATAGGCGGCCATCATCGACCCGGGCCGCTTGACGGCTTCCAGCCGCGGCCAGACCACGAGCTCGAAATCCAGCGCGGAATCGCCGAACCCGACAAGCCAGACCTGGGTGCGGCGGTCGTCCGTATCCGGCAGCGTGAAGGCCAGCGCCTGCGCCGCTTCGATGCCGGCGGCGCGGACCTTCTCCTTGTCGCTGCCATAGGCGACCGAAAACGGCACATGGATGCGCCGCGTCGCCCGGTTGCGCGTCCAGTTCGTCAGCCGGTTGGTGATCAGCATCGAGTTGGGGATCAGGACGTCGACATTGTCGTTGGTGACGATGGTCGTCGCCCGCGCGCCGATCGACTTGATCTCGCCCGCATCGCCGGTGTCGAGCTCGATGAAGTCGCCGACTTCAACGCTGCGGTCGAACAGCAGGACCAGCCCCGCGAAGAAGTCCTTCACGATGTCCTGCACGCCAAGACCGATGCCGACGCCGAGCGCGCCGGCGAAGACGGACAGCGTCGTCAGGTCTAGACCCATCACCGATGCTGCGATCACGAGGCCGATGAAGAGCACGAGATAGCGCGCGATCTGGGTGACGACATAGAAGCCGGCGGAAGCGTCCACACGCGCGCGGCGCCGCACGCGTTCGAGGAAGCTGCGGAACAGCCACGAGATGACGACGGCTGTGGCAAAGACGGCGATGGCGGTCAGAAGGCTGCCGACCGTCACCGATGTGCCGCTGAACGACCAGAGTTCGTTTTCGAGTAGCTGCAGGAACATCACGGAAAACTGGCGCGGAACCAGCCGGTTGAACAGGCCGGACCAGCGCAGACCGCAAGCATTTTTAATCGCCTGACTGGTGAATGAGAGGGTCTGCGGGCGCACATTTCTGCATGCGCGGGCATGAAAAACGTAGCGATTGAACTGTTTTGGGTTTGGCTGATCAGATAATGTTAAGTCTGATTGGTTAACGTTCAGACCCTAGGAACAGGGGGCCTAGCCGGCGAGATTTCGCCATCAGGCCGGTGATTTGGAGAGTGTGACGTGGCGCTGGCCCATCGTCTTCAACTGCGGCAGGGGACATCCCTTGTGATGACGCCGCAGCTGCAGCAGGCGATCAAGCTGCTGCAGCTCTCGAACGTCGAGCTTCAGGAATACGTCGACGCCGAGATCGAGAAGAACCCGCTGCTGCAGCGCAGCGAGAACGAAGACAGCGACGACAACACGCCCGCCGAAAAGGCGGAGAAATCCGACGGCGAACTTCACCTCGATGACGCCAAGGGCGCGCATGAGGCCAGCGACCAGCTCGACGCCAGTTCCGACGATGTCTACGAGGCCGACAGCGCGTCCGACGGCGCGGCGGCGCCGGAGAGCGGCCCCTCGGCCCAGCTCGATTGGTCCAATACCGGCTCGGGCAAGGGCGTCTCGGACGACTTCGATTTTGAATCGATCAGCTCCGAAGAAAAGACGCTTCGCGATCACCTCGAGGACCAGCTGGCGCTGGCCGGGCTGAACGCCGCCGATCGCCTGATCGCGCACCGCCTGATCGAGGAGACCGACGAAGCCGGCTTCATGCGCGGCGACGTTGCGGCGATCGCCGAAGCGCTGGGCACCGACGTTGAGGATGTGGAGGCCGTGCTCGGCGTCTGCCAGGGCTTTGACCCGGTCGGCGTGATGGCGCGTTCGGTCCAGGAATGCATTGCGCTGCAGCTCAAGGATCTCGACCGCTATGATCCGGCCATGCAGGCGCTGGTGGATAACCTGGAGCTGGCGGCAAAGCGCGACTTCAAGAAACTGTCGGCGCTGTGCGGCGTCGACCAGGAAGACATTGTCGACATGCTGGCCGAGCTGCGCGCGCTGACGCCGCGGCCGGGCGCCGCCTTTGCTGGCGATTCAGCCCCTGCGGTGACGCCTGACGTGTTTGTCCGCTCGGGGCCGGACGGCGGCTATGCGGTCGAGCTGAACGCCGACACGCTGCCGCGCGTATTGATGGACAGAACCTACTACGCCGAGATTTCCGGCCTGTCCCGCACGGACGAGGAGAAGGAATTCGTCAGCGAGTGCCAGGCGAACGCCAACTGGCTGATCAAGTCGCTGGACCAGCGGGCGCGCACGATCCTCAAGGTTGCGCGCGAGATTGTGCGCCAGCAGGACGGCTTCTTCGTCGAAGGGGTGCGGGCCTTGCGTCCGCTGAACCTGAAGACGGTCGCTGACGCGGTCGAGATGCACGAGTCGACGGTGTCGCGCGTGACCTCGAACAAGTACATGGTGACGCCGCGCGGCGTCTTCGAGATGAAGTACTTCTTCTCGGCGTCGATCCCTTCGGTGAAGGGCGGCGAGGCGCACTCGGCGGAGGCCGTGCGCCACCGGATCAAGGAAATGATCGACCAGGAGGGGCGTGAAACCGTCCTTTCGGATGACCAGATTGTCGAGCGCCTGCGTGCTTTTGGCATCGATATCGCCCGCCGGACCGTGGCCAAGTACCGGGAGTCGCTCAAGATTCCTTCTTCGGTCGAGCGGCGTCGCATGCTTGCAACCGGCGGCTAGACGCGCAACATTAGGCACAGCGCCCAACGCGCCTGACCATCCCCTGAAACGAGGACCAGACAGGCGCCGGAAGGCTGCTGTCATGAAAACCCGTCAGAGGAGGTATCCTGCGTGCAAGTCCAGATCGCCGGAAAACGTATTGATGTCGGGGAGGCGCTGCGGGAGCGAATTGCCTACGGGCTGGAAGACCGTGTTTCCAAGTATTTCGACCGGACCGGCGAGGCGTTCGTCACCGTTTCCAAGCCGGGCTGGGCGTTCAGTGTCGATTGTTCGATCCACCTGCCGTCCGGCGTGACGCTGCAGGCCCATGGCGAGGCGGAAGATGCCTATCAGGCCTTCGAGGATTCGCTGGAGAAGATCGAGAAGCGGGTGCGGCGCTACAAGCGCAGGCTCAAGGATCACCACAAAAACAAGGACGCGATCCCCGCCATCGAGGTGCAGGAGCAGATTATTGCGCCCTATGGCGATGAAGAGGACGACGGCGCGGACCAGCCGCTCGCCAACGGCGAGTTGGGTGACGCGCCGGCAATCATTGCAGAATCCGGCGCCCGGATTAAGACCATGACCGTGTCCATGGCTGTGATGCAGCTTGAGCTGACGGACACATGCGCAATTTTGTTCCGGAACGCCAAGGATGGCGACCTGAACATGGTTTACCGCCGCGCGGATGGGAATATTGGTTGGGTCGATCCCGGCAGGTCCGGCTGAATTCTTGCAGTTGATCCTGCGACTCGGGTAAGTGCTCCGCGCATGCTTTTCATGCGGTCGTCAAACTAATGTCTCAGGAGCGCGTTAGAGGGGGCGCGAGCCAGCCCGGTCGGGGGCGAGGTGAGCGAACAGTACGGAGCGTGAGTAGAGTGCAAAGCGTGACGTTCAGGACGGTGGAGGCTGTGAATGGATAGCCTCGACTACCTTATCAACCGGGACCGCATCGTTGCGACCGCCCGATGGAATTCCCGGAAACAGGTTCTGCAGGAAATGTCCGGCATTCTCGCCGAGGCGACGGGGCTGGATCAGCAGACCCTCCTGGAAGGCGTCATGGAGCGCGAACGGCTCGGCTCCACTGGCGTTGGCGAGGGCGTGGCCATCCCGCACGTGCGAAGCCCGATCGCCGAGGCGCCCATGGGCGTCTTCGCGCGGCTGGCCGAACCGGTCGAATTCAACGCCATCGACGATCGCCCCTGCGATTTGATCTTCATGCTGCTGACGCCTGAGGACGCCGGCGCTGACCATTTGCGGGCCCTGTCCCGCGTGGCGCGTCTGTTCCGGCAGGATTCCGTGCGCTCCGCCATTCGCAAGAACCCGAGCGGGGAGGCGATCTACGCCGTGCTGTGCCCGAACGACGAGGCGAGCAACGCCGCCTAGGGCTGGGACCGGCGCATCCGCGCAGCCTTCGCAGGCCTGAATTTTAGAAGAGATGGTGGAGCCAGTCGGAATCGAACCGACGACCTCTTGCATGCCATGCAAGCGCTCTCCCAACTGAGCTATGGCCCCGAACCGGGTATCGGGCGGCGCAAGCCATCCCGAATTTGGGAGCCGGTTGCCTACACTGCTCCCCCTCCGGGATCAAGCCGTTGCTTGAGGGATCCCGAAGGCGGGGTTCAGTGGGGCCGGAACCGGCGGGTCCGACCCGAAACGCCTAGAATACCAGAGCTGGATAACTAGAGGGTGTCCTCGTCATCGTCGTCGAGGTCGACATCCTCATCGTCGTCATCAACTTCGAAGTCATCGTCGGATTCGAGGATGGTGACGTCGTCTTCTGATTCCTCGTCATCCTCGTCTTCGTCGTCCACGTATTTCGAGGACTTGCCGCCCGATTCGTCGTCCTCGTCTTCGTCATCGGACACGACATCGTCGTCGACCATGTCGACTTCCTTGGTCTCCTCGTCTTCGTCCTCATCCTCGTCGTCAGCGTCGACCGCTTCGTCCTCGTCCTCATCATCCTCGACGGGGGCGGGTTTGGCTTTCTCGCGGCCGCGCTTGGCCTTCGGCGTCTCGGCGACCGGATCGACCGTGGTCCCGCATTTCGGGCAGGTCGGCGGAGACTTCCCAAGATCGTAGAATTTCGCCCCGCATTCGAGGCAGACGTGCTTTTCGCCGAGTTCGGTGTTCGCCAAGATCAAACCCTCGTTCCGACCGCCTGCAGCGCAGTCACCAGTTCATTCCGCAGCCCAGTTTCCAGAGCGGCGCGCGTCCATTCTGGGGCGGGCGCTTGCCATGATCGCGCCGGGCTGTAAAGCGCTGTATCTCAAAGAACCCGCCGTGGTTTTTCAACCTTCTTCTTCGCGAGCCTGCAAGAGCAAAATGCGCGCAGTTTCCAAGCCCACCTCACGCATTTCCGGCACGATTCGCGCTCCGGGAGACAAATCATGTTCGCATCGCGCCCTGATGCTGGCTGCGGCCGCCGCTGGACGCAGCGAAGTCGAGGGTTTGCTGGAGGGCGAGGACGTTCTCAACACGGCGCGCTGCGTTGCGGCGCTGGGCGCAAAGGTCGAGCGCCTGGGCGCAGGGCGCTGGCGGATCGAGGGCGTCGGGGAGAAGGGCTTTACCTCGCCTTCCAAGGATCTGGACTTTGGCAATTCGGGCACCGGCGCTCGCCTGATGATGGGGTTGATTGCCGGGCATGATGTCACGGCGCGGATGGTGGGGGATAAATCGCTTTCCGCCCGTCCGATGGAGCGCGTGCTGGGGCCGCTGCGCGAGATGGGGGTGAAGGCCGAAACCAGTGAAGGCGGCAGGCTGCCCGCTACCGTTACGGGCGGCGGGCTGAAGGCGATCCGCTACGCGCCGCCGCAGGCCTCCGCCCAGGTCAAGTCGGCCGTGCTGCTGGCCGGGCTGCGGGCCGACGGCGAGACGGTGATAGAAGAAAAGGAAGCCACCCGGGATCACACCGAACGTATGCTGCGCGCCTTCGGCGTCGAGGTCGACGTCGAGCCGCGCGCGGATGCGGGACCTGTCGTGAAGGTAAGGGGCGGCCAGAAGCTCTTGGCGGCCAAGGCCGATGTGCCGGGCGATCCCTCTTCGGCGGCGTTCGCGGTGGCGGCTGCGATCCTGTCGGCCGACGGCGACGTGACGGTCGAGGCCGTGATGGACAACGAGACGCGCATCGGCTTCTTCACCGCGGCGCAGGCGCTGGGGGCCGACATCGAGCTCGAGTATGACGGCGTTGCGACCGGCGAAGAGCTGATGAAGGTGCGCGCCAGATCGTCGAAGCTGAAGGGCGCCGAGATCGACCCCGCGCTGGCGCCGTCGATGATCGACGAATACCCGATCCTTGCCGTGCTGGCCGCCTTTGCCGAGGGCGAGACAATCGTCAGCGGCGCGGCCGAACTGCGCGTGAAGGAGAGCGACCGCATCGCCGCCATCTGCGCCATGCTGCGCGCCAATGGCGTTGAGGTCGAGGAGACGGCGGACGGCTTCATCGTGCAGGGCTGCGGGCCTGCGGGCGTGCCGGGCGGCGGAACGGTCGAGGCGCGCCACGATCATCGCATCGCCATGTCGGCGCTGGTGATGGGCACGGCCGCGAAGGCGCCGGTTGCGGTCGACGATGTCGCGATGATCGCGACCAGCTATCCCGATTTCTTCACGCACATGAAGACGATCGGCGCCGACATGCGCCATGGCATGGTCGTGGCGATCGACGGCACCACCGCGAGCGGCAAGGGCACCATGGCCAAGCGCGTGGCGGAAGCGTTCGGCCTGCCGTATCTCGACACCGGGCTGCTCTATCGCGGCGTGGCGGCGGCGGCGCTGCGCGACGGCGTCGACATGAGCGACGAGGCCAAGTGCGCCGAGATCGCAGCGAAGCTCGAACTGTCGGACTTCGAGGAGCGCGACCTGCGCGGATCGAAGATCGGCGCGGCGGCCTCGATCGCGGCCAGCCACGGGGCGGTGCGCAAGGCGCTGTTCGACAAGCAGCGCGCGTTTGCACAGCAGGCCGGCGGCGCGGTGCTGGACGGGCGCGACATCGGCACGGTGATCGCGCCGGACGCTGACTACAAGTTCTGGGTCGATGCCGACGTCGCCGTGCGCGCCGGCCGCCGCTTTAAAGAGCTGGTCTCGCTGGGCGAGGCTGTCAGCGAGGCGGACGTTCTGGCCCAGCTGAAGGAGCGGGACGAACGCGACCGCACCCGCAAGGACGCGCCGGCGCTGGCCGCCGAGGACGCCGTTAAGGTCGACACCTCGGGCATGACGCCGGACGAGGTGGTCGCCGCGGCGATGAAGGCGATCGAGGGCCAGGCGCCTTGAGGCCTGCTGACGCGGCGGCTTTGTCTCGTGAGCTGAATCGCCCATAGCTCCGCGCGCCTCGCGGCGGACGCGGAGTGTCTTCCTTTTGGCGTGAAGCCGCCTAGCTGGAATCGAGATGGTCGATGGCCGCTTCGACGAACTCCCACGCGGCGATGCGTTCATCGCGTAGCGCGGGCAGCGGCTTGTTGCGGAAATAGACGCCGGGCGAACCGGCGCCGAGAAAATGCTTCGGCAGGCGGGCGAGATAGCGCGCAAGGTGCATCATGCGGGCGCGCTGGCTGACGAGCGTGCGGCGCAGCGCCTCGATGCGGCGGGCGAGCGGCAGGTTGGAGGCGGCGCGCACGGCGACGCAGAGGGGGCGCTTGGGCGGCTTGCGGCCCTGGTTGGTCCAGTCGCGGTGGAGAATGCGAAACGGGGTGCGCCATGTCTCCGGGTTGTCCGGATCGACGGGCGGCTTTTCGATGCGCGGCTTCTCCGGCACGTAATGCCGGGCGAGGTTGGCGTTGAGCGGGATGATCACCATGCGCGTGGTGCCGAACGGGCGGTAGGGCTCGGGCGGCCTTGGGAGGGTGATAGGTTTTGCACGACGGCGGATGGCGCGGCCCGCCTCGGTCATCAGGAGGAAAGTGATGGCGTTCGCCATCAGGAGCTGGCGCACCAGCCGCTCGGCCGGGATCAGCCAGCCGAGAATGGCGCGGCGCTCCTGACCCGACAGCGGCGCACGCCGGACCAGCGCCGCCGCATCGCCGTGAGCCGCGAACATGGACGCAATGAAGCCCTGCGCCGCGCGCCAGAGATCAGGGATCGTCCAGCGACGCGGCGCAGCCATCCCCGGCGCCAGAAGCGCTGTGTGCTCTGCTGCAATGCTCATGTGGGGGAGTATGGGGCGGTGCGGGGAGGGGTGGGATAGACTTGGGATATCTACTGGCCAGGGATGGCCGCCTCGCGATCCGGCGGCGCCTTATCGGCTCCCCCTTCTATGCACCGGACACTTGTGCAGCGTGACGACCCTTTCCGCTTTCACTTCTTGTCTGCATGATCCCTTGCGGAGCTGTGCGCGAGGGACGGGATATGGGCGATTTCCTGCTGCTGGGGACGATCTTTCTGATCGCCGGGGTGATGGCTGTGCCGATTGCCTCGATGCTGCGGCTGGGGTCGGTGCTGGGCTATCTCATTGCCGGCATCGCCATCAGTCCGGTGCTGTCGCTTCTGAATGTCGATGTCGTCTCGGTGCAGCACTTCGCCGAGTTCGGCGTGGTGATGATGCTGTTTCTTGTCGGGCTGGAGCTGGAGCCGAAAGTGCTGTGGACGATGCGTGCGCGGCTGCTGGGGCTGGGCGGCGGGCAGGTGATTGTCACGGCGGTGATCGTCGGCGTGATCGCGTACTTCGTTGCGTCCGACAGGGAGTGGGGCGTGGCGCTGGCCGTTGGCCTGACGCTGGCGCTGTCGTCGACGGCGATCGTGCTGCAGACGCTGAACGAGAACGGGCTGATGAAGTCCGACGGCGGGCAGGCGAGTTTCTCGGTGCTGCTGTTTCAGGACATTGCGGTGATCCCAATGCTGGCGCTGATGCCGCTGTTGGCGAGCCCTGAGCTTGTTGCGCAGGTGGCGGAGGCGGCGTCGCACGCAGGCGAGGAGGATCACGGGCGCGAGCTGAGCATCGTGGCTGGACTGAACGGCTGGCAGACGGCGCTGGTGACGCTGGGCGCGGTGGCGGCCGTGGTGCTGGCGGGGAATTACCTGACGCGGCCGCTGTTCCGCTTCATCGCGCGGGCGCGGCTGCGCGAACTGTTCACCGCCGGCGCGCTGATGATCGTGGTCGGCATTGCGCTGTTGATGACGTTGGTGGGGCTGTCGCCGGCGCTGGGGACGTTCGTTGCCGGCGTGGTTCTGGCGAACTCGGAATACCGGCATGAACTGGAAAGCGACATCGATCCCTTCCGTGGCCTGCTGCTGGGCCTGTTCTTCATGACGGTCGGCGCGGGGATCGACTTTGCGCTGCTGGCGGAGAATGCCGCCGAGATCCTGTCGTGGACGCTGGGCCTGATCGCGGTGAAGGCGGCGGTGCTTTATGCGCTGGGGAGCGCGTTCAGGATCAGGGGCGCACAGCGCTGGCTGTTTACCCTCGGGCTCGCGCAGGCGGGCGAGTTCGGCTTTGTGCTGCTGGCTTTCTCCGAGACCGAGGGCGTGATCCCGGCCGTGCTGGCGGATAAGCTGTTGCTGGTGGTGGCGCTGTCGATGCTGCTGACGCCGGGCCTGTTCATTCTCTACCAGCGGGTCATCGCGCCGATGTTCGACAGGAGCCAGCAGCGCCGCGAGGACGACGTGATCGAGGAGGAGAACGGCATCATTCTCGCCGGCTCGGGACGGGTCGGCACGATCATCACGCGCATGCTGAAGGCGGCGGGCCACAAGGTGACGGTGATTGACTATTCGCGCCAGCTCGATATCCTGCGCACGTTCGGCAACCATGCCTATTTCGGCGATGCGACGCGTCCGGGCCTGCTGAGTCGGCGGGCATCCGCAATGCGAAAGTGCTGGTGATCGCGATCGACGACCGCGAACAGATCAACGAGCTGGTGGAATACGCAATCCGCAATTTCCCGGACCTGCACGTCGTGACGCGCGCGGTGGACCGGCATCACGTCTATCAGCTGTGGGCCCGGGGCTGCCGCGACATCATCCGCGAGACGTTCGACTCGTCGCTGAGGATGGGGCGTTCGACGCTGGAAGCGCTGGGGCATTCACGGGCGGCGGGCGACGAGGTGGTGGAAGTCTTCACCGAGATGGACCGCGGCGTGATGGTGGAGGCGGCGAGCGCCTATGATCCCGCCATCCCGGCCCACGAAAACCGCCTATATCGACCGCATCCTCGAAATGCGCGCCGGCTGGGAACAGCAGTTCAATGAGCGGATCCGTGAGATCCCGGCGGGCCGAGGCGCGGGGCCGGGTGGGGTGAAGGCGGATTGGTGGGTGTGAGGGCGCAATTCAAAGCCCGAACCTTAGAGTTCGCATCCCCCGCGCAGGTCTGGTCAGCGGGCGGAGCCCGCTTCGAGTCGGCAAAGGCGCTGACGCGCCTGACCTCGCCTGCGCGGGGATGCGGGGAGAGGGTCGCGTTCAATGACGGAGAGGGTCGCGCTTGAGGGGGAGAGGTGGTGCGTCCAATGCCGGAGAGGGTAGTCCGCTTGGGTCAGAGAAGGTGGTGTGCTCAATCGCGGAGAGCGTAGCGTGTTCGATGGCAGACCAAGCGCAGGCTCGACGGCGTGCTCCTGCCTTGACTTTCCACAGCTGAAACCCCAATAAGCCGCCTCCCGTCTGTGGAGAACTGGCGGCTTTGGTTGATCGGCGGCGAGCCGGGGACCGGGGCTGGCCGGTGTTTCTGCGTTTCGGCGTTGGCAGACCTCAAGTGAACGAGGCGCGCGCCGGGTGATGGTTTTGCGTGGGACGGGAAAACCTGACTTCAGCCGCATGGTGCGGCGAGACCGCCGGGACAACCGGCTGGCCTGCAATTAATGACGTTACTGGAGACTGCATGACCGCGACCGATATGAACCCCTCGACCGAGGATTTTGCTGCGCTGCTTGATGAGACGATGTCCGTCGCGCGCATGGAGGAGGGGAAGGTCGTACCGGCGACCGTTACGGGGATCGCCAATGATTTCGTCACCGTCGACGTTGGCCTGAAGACCGAAGGCCGCATCGCACTTCGTGAATTCTCGCAGGACGACAAGCAGCCGGATGTCGGCTCGGTCGTCGAAGTCTACCTCGAGCGGATCGAGAACGCGCTGGGCGACGCCGTCCTGTCGCGCGACAAGGCCCGCCGCGAGGAAGCCTGGACGCGCCTCGAGAACCAGGCCGCCCAGAAAGAGACCGTCAAGGGCGCCATCGTCGGCCGCGTGAAGGGCGGCTTCACGGTCGACCTCGGCGGCGTCAACGCCTTCCTTCCGGGCTCGCAGGTGGACATTCGTCCGATCCGCGACGTCGGCCCGCTGATGGGTCAGGAACAGCCGTTCGCCATCCTGAAGATGGACCGTCCGCGCGGCAACATCGTGGTCTCGCGCCGCGCCGTGCTGGAAGAGAGCCGTGCGGAACAGCGCGCCGAGATCGTCGGCAACATGGCCGAGGGCGAAAAGCGCAAGGGCGTGGTCAAGAACATCACCGATTACGGCGCGTTCGTGGACCTCGGCGGCATCGACGGCCTGCTGCACGTCACCGACATGAGCTGGAAGCGCGTATCGCATCCTTCGCAGGTTGTGGAAGTCGGCCAGGAAGTCGACGTCCAGATCATCAAGATCAACCCGGAAACTCAGCGTATCTCGCTCGGCATGAAGCAGCTGATGGCCGATCCTTGGGAAGGCGTTGGCGCGAAATACCCGATCGGCGCGCGTCTCAAGGGCCGTGTCACCAACATCACCGATTACGGCGCATTCGTTGAGCTGGAAGACGGCGTTGAGGGCCTGATCCACGTCTCGGAAATGAGCTGGACCAAGAAGAACCTGCACCCAGGCAAGATCATTTCCTCGTCTCAGGAAGTCGACGTCATGGTGCTGGATGTGGATTCGGAGAAGCGCCGCATCTCGCTGGGCCTCAAGCAGGTCATGTCCAACCCGTGGGAGCAGTTCCAGGCGGAACACCCGGTGGGTACGGATGTCGAGGGCGAGATCCGCGGCATCACCGAGTTCGGCATGTTCATTGGCCTCGGCCCGGACCTCGACGGCATGGTCCACATCAACGACATCGACTGGAACACGCCGGGCGAGGAAGCCGTGAAGGCCTACAACAAGGGCGACACGGTGAAGGCCCGCGTTCTCGAGATCGACGTCGAGAAGGAGCGTATCTCGCTCGGCATCAAGCAATTGTCGGAAGACCCGGTCGATTCCATCGAGCTGCGCAAGAATGCGGTCGTGACCTGCACGGTAACGGAAGTGACCTCGGGCGGCATCGAAGTCTCGCTGGCCGACGGCAACATGACGGCCTTCATCCGCAAGTCCGACCTGTCGCGTGATCGCGGCGACCAGCGTCCGGAACGCTTTGCGGTTGGCGACAAGGTCGACGCGCTGGTCACCCAGTACGACCGCGCCGGCCGCAAGGTCTCGCTGTCGATCAAGGCGCGCGAGATCAAGGAAGAGAAGGCCGCTGTCGAGCAGTACGGATCGGCTGACTCGGGCGCATCGCTCGGAGACATCCTCGGCGCGGCCCTCGGCAGCTCGGCTGCCGCGAGCGCCGACGAGGACGAAGAAGAAACCGCCGACGCCGACAAGGAATAGGCGGAAAGCAAGGCCCGGACGGCGAGCGCCGGACGGCCCTTCAGAACCGATTGTCATCCCGCTAGCGCCGCGCGCGCTGCGGGATGACTTCGTTTTTGGCGGTGCGCGCATCTGCGTCAGCGGCGATCACAATTCGCTTCGCGCCTGTTCAAAACTAAACTAAATCGCGAAAACCCCTTGTGTTTTCTGCGCTCTGGCGAGAGGCTGCCGCCATGCTGAGATCTGAACTCATCGCGAAACTCTCGGAGGAAAGTCCCGACCTGAAGACCCGGGAGGTCGAGCGGATCGTGGACACCATCTTCGAGGAAATCACCAGCGCCATGGAGCGCGGCGACAGGGTGGAGCTGCGCGGCTTCGGCGCCTTCTCGGTTCGCAAGCGCGACGCCCGCACCGGGCGCAATCCCCGCACCGGCGCGCCGGTGCGCGTCGGCGCCAAGCACGTGCCTTTCTTCAAGGCCGGCAAGGAGCTGCGGGCCCGGCTGAACGGCGGAGAAGACCCGGAAGACCGGCATAATTAGCGCTCGCCGGGGCCGGAACGGTCAGTTCTCTGACCGCGCACATCCCTGATTTTCATAGAGATAGTTTGCCTGAAATGGCGATCCTCGCCATAATGTCGCAGTGAAGCGCTGCGTGCGCGGGAACAGGGGAGACACCTAGTGCTCAAGGAATTCAAAGAATTTGCGATGAAGGGGAACCTCGTCGACCTGGCGGTCGGGTTCATCCTCGGCGGCGCCTTCGGGACGATCGTGAAATCCCTCGTCGATGACATCCTGATGCCGCCGCTGGGCCTGTTGATGGGCGGCGTCGACTTCGCGGAAATGAAGTACGTGCTGCAGCCCGCGACCGTGTCGGGCGGCGAGGACGTGGCGGAAGTTGCGATCAATTATGGGATTTTCATCAATAATCTCATTGCCTTCATGATCGTTGCCTTCGCCATGTTCCTGATCGTCAAGGCGATGAACAACATGCAGCGCAAGAAGGAAGAAGCCCCGGAGGCGGTCCCTGAGCCATCCACAGAAGAGAAGCTGCTGACTGAGATCCGGGACTTGCTCGCCAAGCAGGCCTAGGATACTCCGTGCTCCTAAGTAGAGTTGAGTAGAGTGTGAAAGGGGCGGCCGTCAGTGCCGCCCTTTTTGCGTCTGGCGTCCGGTTGCGGTAGAAGCCAAAGCTCTCGCGATTTCAGGGACATAGGAGACCCGTGCTGCGATGATCCGGGTCAAGATCTGCGGCCTCACGACAGCGGAGATGGTCGAAACGGCGATTCGGCTGGGGGCGGACCGCGTCGGTTTCGTGGTGGTGCCGACCAGCCCGCGCGCTGTCTCGCTGGAGGATGCGGGGCGATTTTCGCGACTTGCTCACAGCCTTGGCGCTGAACCGTGGATTGTCGCCGGGCTGGGGAGCGAAGGGGGACAAGCCGGTGGAGAGGCTGTTGAGAACCTGCTGCGGCTTGTGGAGCAATATCCAGAGATCGGCGCGATCCAGCTGCATGGGCGCGAGGCGCCCGGGCCGTTTCACGATTTCAAACATCGGCTGGCCGGGACAGGAACGACAACGCGGCTGGTGAAGGCGCACGGCGTGGCGGATGCTGGCGACCTGGCGGCGCTGGCGGATTTCGATGGCGCCGATGTCTACCTCCTGGACGCCAAGCCGCCCAAGGGCGCGAACCGCGAAGGCGGGTTCGGCGAGGCGTTCGACTGGGCGATCCTGCAAGGGTTCGATCCCGGCAAGCCATGGGTCCTGTCTGGCGGCCTGACTGCTGGGAATGTCGCCGACGCGATCGCGATCAGCGGTGCGGGCGCGGTCGATGTGTCGTCAGGCGTGGAACGCGCGCCGGGGGTCAAGGACGAGGCCAAGGTGCGCGCCTTCATCGAGGCGGCGCGGGGCGCGGGATAATCTGCGCGCGGGCTAGCTGGCCTTGCGGGGGTCGTGGACAGGCTCGCGTGCGACGAACTCGATGGAATCCTTGTCGCCAACCAGTCCCGCGAGATCGACTGCGAAGCTCTGGCCGTCTTCCAGGGTCAGACGGGCGTCGCCCTTGGTCGCCATGTCGAGCAGCAGCTGGTGGTCGGCGATCATGATGCCGCTGACATGCTGGTCGTCGCCGGATCCGTTGATGGTCAGCGCGTAGGCGACATTGATCTGGCCGCCTGCGTGGTAGTGAGCGACGCCTTCGCCGCGGATGCTGTGGCGTTTGAACATGGGTGAGCCTTTCCTGCCGGGAATTACGCGCGGCGCGGGAAGCGGTTGCCGGAGGGCGGCGGGCGGGTACACGCAGCGCGGCAAATGACCTAGGCTGGCCGCACGTATGCATCGCTCGGGCACGGAATGCGCGCGGGGGAGAGGAGTCGGTTTGCTTCTGGAAGCGCATGGGCTGGTCAAGCGCTATGGCGGCGTGGCGGTGGTCGATGGCGTCGGCTTCGAGCTGGCGGCGGGCGAGACGCTGGCGCTGATCGGTCCGTCGGGCTGCGGCAAGACGACGACCCTGAAAATGCTGAACCGGCTTATCGAACCCGACGACGGGCGCGTGATGCTGGGCGGCGCGGAGGCGCACGACCTGCCGGCGCATGAATGGCGCCGGCGGATGGGCTTCGTGATCCAGTCGGCCGGACTGTTTCCGCACCGCACGATTGCGCAGAACATCGCCGTCACGCCTCGGCTGCTGGGGTGGGATGGGGCGAGGATCGCGAAGAAGGCGGATGCGCTGCTGGAGATGGTCGGGATGGAGCCCGGCGAGTTCGCCGACCGGTTGCCGGCGGAATTGTCGGGCGGACAGCGCCAGCGCGTCGGTCTCGCGCGGGCGCTGGCGGGCGAACCGGACATCGTACTGATGGACGAGCCGTTTGCGGCGCTGGACCCGCTGACCAAGGACAGCCTGATCGAGGACATCGTAGCGCTGCGCGCGAAGCTGGGCTTCGCCATCGTGATGGTGACGCACGATTTTTCTGAGGCGCTGCGCCTCGCCGACCGCATCGCGGTGATGGACGCGGGCCGCATCGTGCAGATGGGGCCGGCGGCAGAACTGATCGCCAGTCCTGCAAGCGATGCGGTGCGCGACCTCCTGGCTGCGCCGCGGCGGACGGCGCGTGCGGTGAGCCGGGCGTTTGCCGGCGCGCTGGAGTAGGCCGCGATGTTCGAGGAGGAATGGGCGGTCTTTCCCCAGCTTTATGGCGGCCATCTGGCGCTGTCGCTGAGCGCGCTTGGCGTGGGGCTTCTGGTATCGGTGCCGCTGGGCGTGGCGGCGGCGCGAATCGAGAAGCTGGCTACGCCGGCGCTGGGCGCAGCCAGCGTGGTGCAGACGATCCCCGGCCTTGCGCTGCTGGCTTTGATGGTGCCGCTGATGGGCGGGCGCATCGGCTTCTGGCCGGCGTTTGCGGCGCTGACGCTGTATTCGGTGCTGCCGATCCTGCGCAATACGATCGTCAGCCTGCGCGGCGTTGACCCGGATGTGCGCGAGGCGGCGCTGGCCGTGGGGATGACGCCGCAACAGCGCCTGATGGATGTCGACCTGCCGCTGGCCGCGCCAGTGATCGTGGCGGGCCTGCGCACGGCTGCTGTCTGGGTGGTGGGCGCGGCGACACTGGCGACACCGGTCGGCGCGGACAGTCTGGGCGGGTACATCTTCCAGGGCCTGCAGACGCGCAACTGGGGCACGGTGATCTTCGGCTGCATCGCTTCGGCCGTGCTGGCGCTGGCGCTTGACCAGGTCATCGCGCTTCTGGAGCGTGGCGCCGTGAAACGCTCGCGCGGTTACCTGCTGGCGGCGTTGGCGGGGTTTGTCGCGATCCTTGTTCCGGCGAGCGGACTTGTGGGCGGCGCGCAGGCGGGCGGCGCGCAGGTCGAGGGATCGCTGTCCGGGCGGACGGTGACGGTGGGGGCGAAGACGTTCACCGAGCAATTCATCCTTGCCGACGTGCTGCGCCGCGCGCTGGAGGCGGAGGGCGCGAGTGTGCGCGTGCGATCCGGGCTTGGCTCGACCGTGGCGTTCGATGCGCTGGCGAGCGGGGAGATCGATGTCTATGTCGATTATACCGGCACGGTGTGGGCGACGGTGATGAACCGCGACGACCCGGTGAGCCCCGGTGAGATGTACGCCCAGCAGCAGGACTGGCTGATGGAGGAACGCGGCGTCGAGGCGTTCGTGCGGCTGGGGTTCGAGAACGCCTACGCCTTCGCCACCACGCGCGAGACCGCCGAGCGACTGGGCCTCGCCAGCATCGCGGACATGGCCGGCACAGGAGCAAGCCTTGCCAGCGATCCGGAATTCTTCGGCCGGTCGGAATGGACGCGGACCCGCGACGCTTATGGTCTTGGCGATATTCGTACGCGCGGGATGGATTCGACCTTCATGTATGATGCGGTCCGTTCCGGCGAGGTCGATGCGGTGACGGCCTATACGACGGACGGGCGGATCGACGCTTTCGACCTTGTGCTGATGGATGACCCGCTGGAGGTTCTGCCGCCTTATGACGCCTTCATCCTGCTGGCGCCGGGCGTCGACGCCGACGTGAAGGCCGCGCTGGCGCCGCTGCGCCGCTCGATCACCAACGAACAGATGCGCCGCGCGAACGCGATGGTCGATCTCGAGCGCCAGTCAGTCGCGCAGGCGGGCGAGTGGTTGTGGGGGGAGATCGCACGGCAGTAGGAGGCGCTTTCGCGCCCGGCCGGGCCCCCGCCTTCGCGGGGGATGCGGGTTGAGACCGTCAGGCTGACTTGCCGCCGGTCGGCTTTTCGGGACTGGCGCCGTGATGTGGCAGGTGGATGTGACGGATTGCGCAGCACAGCCTGCTTGGAACATTCCCCGTCGCGGTCTATTTGAACGCCATGAGCGAAACAATCGAACGTCCCAATGCATGGTCGCAATGGCCGGACGCCAATGGCCGGTTTGGCGAGTTCGGCGGCAGGTATGTCGCCGAGACGCTGATGCCGCTGGTGCTGGACCTGGAGAAGGAATACCGGGCGGCGAAGTCTGACCCCGCATTCCGCGAAGAGTTTGACTGGCTGCTCAAGCATTATGTCGGCAGGCCGTCGCCGATGTATTTCGCGGAGCGCATGACCGAGCATTTTGGCGGCGCCAAGATTTACTTCAAACGCGACGAGTTGAACCACACGGGCGCGCACAAGATCAACAATTGCATCGGACAGGTGCTGCTGGCGCGGCGGATGGGCAAGACGCGCATCATCGCCGAGACCGGCGCCGGCCAGCATGGCGTTGCGACCGCGACGGTGTGCGCGCGCTTTGGGCTGCCGTGCGTGGTGTTCATGGGCAAGACGGATGTCGAGCGCCAGAAGCCGAACGTGTTCCGCATGAAGCTGTTGGGCGCGGAGATCGTGCCGGTGGAATCGGGCACGGGCACGCTGAAGGATGCGATGAACGAGGCGCTGCGCGACTGGGTGACGAATGTCGAGAACACGTTCTACGTCATCGGCACGGCGGCGGGGCCGCACCCCTATCCGGAACTGGTGCGCGACTTCCAGAGCGTGATCGGCCGCGAGGCGCGCGAGCAGATCCTTGAGGCCGAGGGCAGGTTGCCGGACGCCGTGGTGGCGTGCATCGGCGGCGGCTCGAACGCGATCGGCCTGTTCCACCCGTTCCTCGAGGACGAGGGCGTGAAGCTGATCGGCGTCGAGGCGGGCGGTCATGGCGTGGAGACCGGCCAGCACGCAGCCAGCCTGTCGGGCGGCGAGCCGGGCATCCTGCACGGCAACCGCACCTATCTGCTGCAGGACAAGAACGGCCAGATCATCGATGCGCACTCGATCTCGGCGGGCCTCGATTATCCCGGCATCGGACCGGAGCATTCCTTCCTGCACGAGACGGGGCGCGCGGAGTATCGCACCTGTACGGACGAGGAGGCGCTGGACGCCTTCAAGCTGTGCACGAAGCTGGAAGGCATCATCCCGGCGCTGGAGCCGGCGCACGCCCTGGCGCGCGTGGGCGACATTGCGAAGGAGCTGGGCAAGGACGGGCTCATCGTGATGAACCTGTGCGGGCGGGGGGATAAGGATATCTTTTCGGTGGCCGAGAGGCTGGGGGTTGGGATTTGAGGTTGGGGCCTCTTTCCAGCATTTGAACCTGAAGGACGCTGGCGCGTCCTGGCCGGATGCCCGCCTTCGCGGGCAACACGGTTGAGGGGGTGGTGCGGTGAGAGAGTTCTCGTGTTCTTGATAGCCGTGTCCCCCGCGCAGGCGGGGGTCTGGTTGGCGGCGGCAGTCCGCCTGTTGTTGGTATCGTGGTTGAAGGACGCTTCTGCGTCCTGTCCGGGTCCCCGCCTTCGCGGGGAATGCGGTTGAGGGGGGTGTGAGCCGTCGATAGATTTGTAGGGGTTGGGGGGCGACGCATGGCGTTCTGGGTTTACATTCTGGCGAAGGATCGCAACTCGACTTTCTATGTCGGGCATACGGATGATCTGCCGCGTCGCATCTGGGAGCATCGGGCTGAGGTGCGACCGGGGTTCACTTCGAAGTATGGTGTGAAGCGACTGGTCTATGCCGAGCCGTTTGCGACACGCGAAGAGGCGAAGGCGCGGGAGACGCGGTTGAAGCGGTGGAACCGGATCTGGAAAATGAACCTGATCGAGCGGGACAATCCGGATTGGGATGATCTCTATCTGACGATCAATCAGTGGTGTTCGAGCCCAGCGGGGTAGTTGTGTCGGTGTTGGCCGCGTCCTTCGACGGGCTCAGGATGAGGGCTGGCATCCGGGCGGCGCACGGTTGGAATGCGCGCGGGTTGCGGTGTCGGCCTGAACTTTCTGTTTGCGCGGGTTCCAGCGTGGGCTGGATTGTGACACACCCCGTTTCCGGACCCCGCCCCACAGGGGGGCGGGAGAGTGACGGCCTGATCCTGCGCGCATGACAACCGAACGTATCCAGAAGACCTTCGCAGCCTGCGCGGCGGAGAACCGGGCGGCCTTTGTCGGCTACCTGATGGCGTCAGATCCCGATCCTGAAACATCTTTTGAATGCCTGATGGCGCTGGTCGAGGCCGGCGTCGACGTCATCGAACTGGGCGCGCCGTTTACCGATCCGATGGCCGACGGGCCGGCGATCCAGAAGGCGGCGATCCGCGCGCTTAACGCTGGCGGAAGCCTGGATGCAACTCTGGGTTTAGCTGAGCGTTTCCGTAGCGTTAACGACTCTACCCCCCTGATTGTGATGGGATACGCAAATCCGGTGCATCATATGGGCTATGAAGCCTTTGCCGGACGCGCGGAGGCGGCGGGAATCGACGGTCTGATTACTGTGGATTTGCCGCCGGAAGAGGATGGTCCGCTACGTGATGCGCTTGCGGCGCGAGGCATAGCCGCGATACGGCTGGCGACGCCGACGACAACGGAACAGCGCATGGCGCGGATCGCTGACGGCGCTGGCGGGTTTGTATATTATGTCTCCGTCGCCGGCGTGACCGGCGCGGGCACAGGTTCGGAGGACGAAATCAGGGTCGGGGTTGAGCGGGCGCGGCGTTTATCGCGCCTACCGGTTGCGGTTGGGTTCGGTGTCAGGACGCCCGAACAGGCCGCAACGTTCGCCAGGCTGGCGGACGGCGTTGTCGTCGGTTCCGCCCTGGTCGAGGAAGTGCGCAAGGCGACCGAGTCCGGGCACATTAAATCGTGTGTCAAGGGTGTAAGTGTGGTTGCTAAGTCACTGTCAAACGCCATACGTTCGGCGCGAGCGTAACGGAGACATCCATTGAACTGGCTGACCAATCTTCCGCCGGGCCTCAAATCGATCTTCGCAAAGAGTGATGACGGAGACGGGGACACCCTCTGGGTGAAGTGCCCCAAGACCGGCGAACTTGTTTACCGCGACGACCTTGAAGCCTCGATGTGGGTGACGCCTTCCGGCGCCCACCTGCGTATGACCCCGACCCAGCGCATGGACGCGCTGTTCGGCAAGGGGCTGTGGAAGGAAATTCCGCTGCCGGACGTCGTGCAGGATCCGCTGAAGTTCAAGGACGACAAGAAATACGTCGACCGCCTGAAGGCCTCGCGCGCCAAGACGGGCCGCACCGACTGCATGATGGCGGCGCAGGGCGAGATCGGTAACCGCAAGGTGGTCGCGCTGGTCCAGGACTTCGCCTTCATGGGCGGTTCGCTGGGCATGGCTGCGGGCGAAGCGTTCATCACGGCTGCGGAAACGGCTGTCGCGCGCAAGGCCGCGCTGATCTGTGTGACCGCATCGGGCGGCGCGCGGATGCAGGAAAGCGCCTTTGGCCTGATGCAGATGCCGCGTTCGGTCATCGCAATCGAAGACGTGAAGCGCGCCAAGCTGCCCTACATCGTGATCCTCACCGACCCGACATCGGGCGGCGTGATGGCGTCCTATGCGATGCTGGGCGACGTGCACATCGCCGAGCCGGATGCGATGCTGGCCTTCACCGGCGCGCGCGTGATCGAACAGACGATCCGCGAGAAACTGCCCGCCGGCTTCCAGCGGTCTGAATTCCTGCACGAGCGCGGTCAGGTGGACATGGTCTGCCATCGCCGGGACATCCCGGAGAAGCTCGCCTCGATCCTTGAGATGCTGATGCCCGAGCAGCAACGTCCGCGCAGGACGAGCCGCGCCAAGGCCGAAGCGGAAAGATAGCGCGACGGCCTTCGGGCGCAGCGCTGAACGAGGCTAGACTCCAGTGACGAACGCTGCCGCTGTGAACGCGGCGCTTGCAAGGTTCAAGGCTGCGCGCCCGGCGCAACCCTCCGACTTCCAGCTCGGCGCGATACGTGGCGCGCTTGCGAGCCTTGGCGATCCCCAGAAGGACATGGGGAAGATCGTCCACATCACCGGCACCAACGGGAAGGGATCGACCGCGCAATTCGTGCGGGCGATGGGCGAGGCGGCGGGCCTGCGCGTCAACGTCTTTACATCGCCGCACCTGATCCGCGTGAACGAACGCATCCGGCTCGACGGTGAACTTGTGAGCGATGATGCGCTGGCCGATGCGCTGAACCGCGTTGCGCAGGCGGACGCCGGCCTCAGCTATTTCGAGGCGCTGACGGCGGCGGCTTACCTGCTGTTCGCGGAGAACGAGCCGGACCTGTCGGTGATCGAGGTCGGCGCTGGCGGCGCGGGCGATGCGACCAGCGTGATCGACGATGCGGCGGTGTGCGTGATCACGCCGATCAGCCGCGACCACGAAACCATGTTCGGCGTGTCGGGCGAAGCGGCGATCGCGCGGCTCAAGGCCGGCATCCTGCGCGATGACCGCCCTGCGGTGATAGCGGAGCAGAACGCGATCGCGCAGGCCGTGCTGCTCGAAGAGGCGCGCTGGCGTGGCGCGAAGCCTTTGCGGCGGGACGCAACTGGTCTGCGCGATGGGACGGCGATGCGTTCGTCTATGAGGGCGAGACGCTGAACGCCCGCGCGCCGTGGCTGGGCATTGCCGGGCGCGTGCAGGCGCAGAATGCGGGACTGCGTGTGCGGTGGTCGAGCAGCTGGCGGATCCGCGGTTTACGGACCAGGCGATTGCCGCAGGCCTGCGCGGCGCATTCTGGCCAGCGCGCATGCAGGCGCTGGGCGAGGGGCCGCTGACCGCCGGGTTTGAGGGTGCCATCAGGATCGATGCGGCGCACAACGAAGCGGGCGCGCGCGAACTGGCCAAGGCCATCAAGGCCGATCGCCTGGCCGTCGAGGCGGCTGGCGATGCGCCGCCGCACACCGCGGTGATCATGGCGATGCAGGAGTCGAAGGACGCCGGCGCCATGCTCGAAGCGCTGAAGGATGCTGCGGACGATCTGATCGCCTGCCGGCTGCCTGACAGCGGCGGTCAGGAGGGCGGGCCGGGCGCGAATCCGGCCCACATCGTCGCCGCAGCGGGCGCGCTGGGCATGCACGCAATGCCCGCAGGAGACGTAACGGACGCAATCGCCCTGGCGCGGGCCGGCGGCGCTGACCGCATCTGGATCTGCGGTTCTGTCTACCTGTGCGGCGCGGTTCTAAAGGCGAACGGCGAGACGATTCGCTGAGGCGCGTTGCCTCGTTCAAAAAAAACAGAGCGAATGCGCGGTTTTTTTGCAACACGCCGCAGAAGGTTTGCGTGCAGCGGCATTTTGACCTGAAAGGCGCGACGTAAGGGCGCCGCCACGTTCACACGAAACAGGGCTTTCCCGCTCCGGAAATTCACTGTGATCTGGCGCGCAATTCAGAGGCCGAAAATGGTCCAGCCCTCCCCGGCGCCCAAGTGGACAACAAGGGTTAAAATACCTGAGGGAGGGACTATCCATGAAATCGGGAGCATTGCGTTCAACGTCCGTATTGGCGTTGGCATTGTCTGGCATGGCCTGCTGGACGGCGACGGCGCAGGAAGTCGATCAGATCGCAGAGTCGACACAAGCGCCGCCGGGACAGGCGGAGCGGGTCGTCGTGACGGGGACGAACATCGCCGGCGCCGCGGAATCGGCCGCATTGCCGGTCGAGGTCTACACCGCGGATGAGAGCTTCAAGCAGGGCGGGCAGACCGCTCTGGAATTCACGAAGTCGCTCAGCATTGTCGGGTCGACGGTCGGGGAGACCAACCAGTTCCAGGCGGGTTTCGGCGGCATCGGTTCATCGCAGCTGAACCTTCGCGGTCTAGGCGGCGGACGTACGCTGACGATCTTCAACGGCCGGCGGTTCTCAGAGAACACCAACATGATCCCGTCGATCGCTCTTGAGCGGACGGAGATCCTGAAGGACGGCGGCGCGGTGATCTACGGCGCTGACGCAACCGGCGGCGTGGTCAACTTCATCACGCGCGACGGCTTCGACGGCTTCCTGTTCGATAGCGAATACAAGTTCATCGATGGGTCGGACGGAGATTACGGCATTTCCGCCTTGTGGGGCCGTGACTTCGACAACGGGAACATCATGCTCTCGTACGAGCACACCCACCGCAGCGAGCTGGACATCACCGAGCGCGATTGGACGATCAATTCGTTCGCGAAAAACAATACGCCGTGGGCGCCGTACCATAACTACGGAACCTATCTTCTGCAGGTTCCTGAGGCCGTTGGGGCCGGATTCGGCATCCCAAGCGGCACGATCGGCGTCATCAAGGACTTTACCGACGAGGAGTGCCGGAACAGCACCGGGCCGGTTGAGGGGCAGAGCCTGAGGCTGAGCGGTCTTCCAGTGTGCTGGTGGAACTATGCGATCCACACGTACAACCTGGTTGAGGAAATCGATCAGCACCGCGTCTACGGTCAGGTGAAGTTTGACTTCTCCGACAGCCTGCGCTTCACCGGCCAGCTCGCTTATGGTCAGTCGAATGCCGATGCGATCGGCACGGTGGCCTCCTATCAGGCCAACGTCGGTCCCGGACCGGGCTCGGGCACGGCGTTCCAGTTCAGGACGCCCGCTTCCAACCCGTACTTCGCGGACTTCCTTGCCCAGAACCCGGGTCAGATCACCGGACCAGCCGCTGGACTTCTGCCGTTCGTATCTGCGGCGGATCAGTTCCTGTCGATCTTCTTTGGCCCGTCAGGCGCCCCGCACCTGCCGAATGGCGAAGGGACGATGCCGCGCACCCAGCTTGAAAACTGGAACGCCGTGGCGGCCTTCGATGGTGATTTCAACGACTTTGGCGGCGATTGGCTGGACACCTGGAGCGCGTCACTGACGTTCAACCATGCGGTGACCGATTCGACGCTTCCTGACACTGTCGGATACCGCGTGCAGGAAGCGCTGAACGGTTTTGGTGGTCCGAACTGTGCGGCGGAGGATCTTGTCGCCGACAACTTCAGCCAGGACGCGCTGGACGCCAACAATGATGGCACTGTATCGAAAGACGAATGGTATGCTGTCGTCGGCACCCAGAACCCTGCACAGGCAGGTCAGAACGGCTGTCTGTACCTGAACCCGTTCTCCAGCTCCTATCCTGAGAACGGAACCTTCGGAACGCCGAACCCGCGCTACATTCCGGGCAATGATATTCCTCCGGAACTGGCAGCATGGCTGTATGACGACCGCCAGACGGAGAACGCCAACGACAACCTGACGTTCGACGCTCTGGTGTCAGGCGGCACGCCGATCGCCCTTCCGGGCGGCAATGTCGCCTGGGCGGCTGGCGCCCAGTGGCGCCTGTCGGAAGGCAGGGAAACCACGTCGAGCGAGATCATCGATCCTCGCTTCATGCCTTGCGCATGGCCAGGCCAGCAGCCGGGCGATGTGGGGTGTGCGCCGACAGGTCAGTCGCCGTACTTCTTCTTCGCGTCCGATGAGCAGAACCGTTCGGACAACCAGCAATATTCGTACTTCGGCGAGCTTCAGATCCCGGTCATGGACCGCCTGAGCTTCCAGCTGGCCGTGCGTCGCGAGGAATTCCCGAAGTCGGATCTCGGCGCGACCGTGTACAAGATTGCGGGCAAGTGGGATCCGACCGACTGGCTAGCTCTGCGCGGTTCGTTCGGCACCAACTATGAATCGCCGCCGAGCACGCTCGTTCCGGGCGAGATCAACAACTCGCTCAGCCTCATTGCGGCTGCGGGCAACAAGTACCTGCGTGTCGAAACCGAGACGCTGGGCGGCATCGAACCGGAAACTGCGGAGGTCGCCAACTTCGGCGCCATCTTCAACTTCGACAACATGCCGGGCAACGGCAACCTTCGGTTCAGCGTCGATTACTTCGACTTCAAGATCATCGACGAGATCAAGACGGTCAGCCACAACCAGCTGCTGAACACGACGTTTGTTGGGTCGCCAGGAGCCAACAACCTCATCAACTGTTCTGCGGCGCTGATCGAGCGGATTACGTTCCTGAACGGTCGGGGTGCAGCGGGTTGTACGCAGGGCACAACGGTCGGGGACGACGTCACGTCGATCCGGTCCGTGTTCGGCAACGGACCCGGGGCTCAGACCACGGGTATCGACTACGACGTGGCCTACAACTTCGGCGCCCTCGGCGGCGACTGGACGCTCGGCGGCAACGCCACCAACGTCCTGTCGTACGAGATCTCGGCGTTCGAGTTGAACGGCACCGAGCTGACGCCGGCGATCGACGCGCTCGGCTTCGCGAACTACTCGCGCGAAGGCGACATCGTCTCGGAATGGAGGGGCAATGCGTACGCCAACTACACGTACGACAACCACAACATCCGTTACGTCGTCCGCTACATCCAAGGCGTCAAGGATGACCGGTTCATTGGTGGACCGAACGAGAACATCGACGACTTCACGACGTCGAACCTCTACTACCAGTACACCATGCCGTTCGATGAGGACTTCACGCTGTCGTTCTCGGTCGAGAACCTGACGGATGAAGACCCGCCGTTCACGGTGCAGCAGTACAGCTATGACCCGTTCATCGGGAACCCGCTGGGCCGCACCTACGAGATCGGCATTCGCAAGCAGTTCTAGGCTTCGCGACTGACTGAAGAAAGCGCCCCGGCCTGTGATGGGCCGGGGGCGTTCTTTTTGGTCTGCGTTTGTCGGGGAGGTTAGACCTTGATCTCGGAGAGTGCTTCTTCGAGCTGCGTGAAGGTCGGCTGGTTGGCAGAGGGGATCTGGCCGCGGCCAATCTCGACCGAGACCTGGGCGGCGTTGCCGTGGAGGTGGGCGACCAGCACGTCCTTGATGATCTTGTAGAACGCGCCTTCTTCATCCAGCACCTGGCCGAGACGCGCGGCGAACGGGCCGACGAAGCCATAGGCGAGGAACACGCCGAGGAACGTGCCGACGAGCGCCGAGCCGATCAGCTTGCCGAGATATTCCGGCGGCTGCGAGATGGCGCCCATCGTCTTGATGATGCCGAGCACGGCCGCGACGATGCCGAGCGCGGGCAGGGCGTCGGCCATGTTCTGCAGGGCGTGCGCCGTGCTGTGCGCTTCGTGATGGTGTTTCTCGATCTGCTTTTCGATGACTTCCTCGACCTGGTGAGGGTCTTCGAGGTTCATTGTCATCATGCGCAGCGTGTCGCAGATCAGGTCGGTGGCGAAATGGTCCTTCAGGATCTTCGGATACTGCTGGAAGATCTCCGACTCGGCGGGCGTTTCGATGTGCTTCTCGACCGCGACGACGCCCTTGGTCTTCATCGTCTTGGTGAGCGCGAACAGCAGCGACAGGAGGTCGGTATAATCGCTCTTCTTCCACTTGGGACCCGCGAGGATCTTGCCGAAACCGCCCAACGTGGCGAGCACAGTCTTGAACGAGTTGCCGATCAGGAAGGCGCCGACGGCGGCGCCGAGGATCATCATGAGCTCGAACGGCGCGGCCTTGATGATGACGTCGAAATGGCCGCCGGCGAGCATGAAGCCGCCGAACACCATGACAAAGACGACCACAACGCCGATGATCTGGAACATAGACCCACACCCGATTTATCGGTTTTCTTGCGGCCCTTTATGCCTGATCAACCTTAATGTCCTGTTTCGGGATTCGCGGAAAAGAGATGAAGAAACTCGTAAGAAGGTATGAGTGTGAAGCGATCGTAACCGGCCGGACCGGGAGCGAGGATCGATCGATGCGGGGCCGCCTGTCGGCGCTGTTGTTGGCCGCGTTGACGCCGATGCTAAGCGGCGTTGCGCATGCGCAGGCGCCGGGCCGGGACCTGACGGGTGTGTGGACCATCCGCTCGATGACGCCGATGGAACGCGCGGATGGCGATGTCGGATTGGTCATCCCAGAGGACGAGGCGCTGCGCCGCGAAGGGCTTGCGGACGAGCGTGCGGAGGCCGCCAACGCGCGATCAGATCTCGACGATGACCTGCTGACCAGCGGTTCGACCGGCGGGCGCAACGCCTTCTGGTCTGACCCGGGAGACCGGCTGACGCGGATCGATGGTGAGGCCCGCTCATCGGCGATTGTCGAACCGGCAGACGGACGCATTCCCTTCATCGATCGCGAAGCAAGCACGCAGGCGGCGTTGTACATGCGGCGCGTCTATGCTGCGGGAGAGGGAGATATCGCGGGCATAGAGGACATCCCACAGCGCGCGCGGTGCCTGATCGGCTTTGGCAATACCGGCGGCCCGGCCATGGCGCCGGTGCCCTATAACAGCACCTACCAGTTCGTGCTGACTGACGATCACCTGATGATCATGGTGGAGATGATCCACGACGTACGGATCGCGCCGATCTTTGCGACGAAGCGCGAGGCGCAGGCTGGTCACCGTCCTGACGTCATCAAGCCGTGGCTGGGCGACAGCGTGGCGTGGTGGGAGGAGGAAACATTGGTCGTCGAGACGATCAACGTCTATCCGCTGCAGACCGTCGAGAGCAGCATGCCGCTGTCGCCGGACGGCATGGTGACCGAGCGGTTCCGCCGCATGGACGAAGATGGGATCTATTACGCGTTCGAGGTCGATGACCCGGCGCATTATTCCAGCGTGTGGAAGGCTGAGCAGATGTTCCGGCCGGTGGGTGGAGATGTGCTGGAGTATGCCTGCCACGAGGGCAGCTATGCACGCGATGACCTGCTGGAGGCGGCGCGTCGCGAAGACCGCGCGGGCCAATAAGCGCCGCATTCTTGGCTGAGCCTGCAACTACGGGCGGATTGATCCGTTGCGTTGCGAGACACTCTGCCCCCAAGGGAGGACTTTCATGAAACTGGCACTGAGCGCGGCTGCGTGCAGCCTGGCTCTCGCAGGCTGCAACGCCGAGGATGTTGTCGAACCTGTCACAATCGAGCCTGAGACCGTTCAGGCGCGGTTGACCGGCGTGGACGGAACCGACCATGGCACGGTGGAGCTCAGCACCTCGAAGTCGGGACGCGCGCTCCTCCGGGTGCAGGTGCAGGACATTCCGATGGGTTCGCACGGGTTCCATATTCACGAGACTGGCGTGTGCGATCCGGCGGGCGAATTTGAATCAGCCGGCGGACACTTGTCCGGCGGCGCGGCGCATGGCGTGCGGTCTGACGATGGCAAGCATATCGGCGACCTGCCCAATCTCTTTGTGCCGGCGAGCGGACGGCTGCGCGTGGAATTCTTTCTCGACGATGTGGCCATCGAGAACGGTCCGGCGCCGTTGCTGGACATGGATGGGGCGGCGTTTGTCATTCACGCCGTTGCGGACGACTACCAGACACAGCCCTCCGGCAATGCCGGCGCGCGCATCGCCTGCGGCGTGATCGAGCGCAAGCCGGAGTTTGAGATCGGGTAGACCGCGGCGTGCGAAGCGGATCAGGGATTGCGGAATTGCTGGTGGCAGGCTGTGCAGCCGGCCATCATGTCGCCGTTGGTGAAGACGAACTCTTCGGCGACCTGCGCCTCGATCGCGTCAGACTGCGTGATCTTCGTGGCGTCGACCACCGCGCCGGCATGCATCAGCCAGTCGGATGAACCGGGCGGGCGATCGCCCTGCGTGAGCAGGTTGGCGCCGTCGATCACCTTCTGTGCTGCGGCCGCGAGCGCAGCCCAGTCCTCATCGGTCTCAGGGGGCGTCTGTTCGGCAGCGAAGAGGGCGTCAGAGCCCGGGATGATGTAGGCGTCGTGGACGTCGCGGGTGGTGGAGCTGGCGGTGATCGCCGGCGTCTGGGCGATCGCTACAGTCGCGGCGCAGGCGGCCAGTGCGCCGATGATGAGGCCGGGGAGAGTGGTTCGGGACATTGCTTCCTCTGGTCGGGACGGAACAGGCTGGTGTGCTAGCACGGGCCAGCCGCACGTGCCGACACGCGGATGCAGTTGCCTCGAGTCTAGCGTCGCCGGGCTGCTAGAGCCCGTAGGCCGCCGCCATGTCGGGGTCTTTCGCGGCGACCTGCTTGGCGAGGTCGACGATGACCTTGGCCTGTTTCCAGGTGGCGTCGTCCTGCATCTTGCCGTCCAGCATGGCGACGCCCGAGCCGTCGGGCATGGCTTCGAGGATGCGGAGCGCGAACTTCACCTCGTCGACTTCCGGCGAGAAGACGCGCTTGGCGATGTCGATCTGGTTGGGGTGCAGCGACCACGTGCCGACGCAGCCCATCAGGAAGACGTTCTTGAACTGCTGTTCGCAGGCCGCGAGGTCCTTGATGTCGCCGAACGGGCCGTAGAACGGCTTGATGCCGGCCTGCACGCAGGCGTCGACCATCTTGGCGACCGTGTAGTGCCACGGGTCCTGCTGGGCGGTGGCGCGCGGCGTGGTCTCGTCAGCATGCGGGTCTTCGATGACGCGGTACATCGGGTGGCCGCCGCCGACGCGTGTCGTCTTCATGGCGCGGTTGGCGGCGAGATCCGCCGGACCAAGCGAGATGCCCTGCATGCGCGGCGAGGCGAGGCAGATTTCCTCGACGAGGGCGACGCCCTGAGCGGTTTCGAGAATGGCGTGGAAGAGGATGGGGCGCTTGACGCCGGCCTTGGCTTCGAGCTGGGCGACGAGCTGGTCGGCGAAGTGGATATCCCACGGGCCCTCGACCTTCGGCAGCATGATGACGTCGTAGGCGTCGCCCGCCTTGGTGACGATCTCGGTGACGTCATCGAGGAACCATGGGCTGTTCAGCGGATTGACGCGGGTCCAGAGGCCCGTGCCGAGGGTCTTCCAGTCGCACATCGTGGCCATTTCAATGGCGCCGGCGCGGGCCGCTTCCTTGGCGTCGGACGGGATGGCGTCTTCGAGGTTGGCGAGGATGACGTCGGCCTTGGCGGCCATGTCTGGCGTCTTGGAGCGGACCTTTTCGTTATGGCCCGGCACGAAGTGGATCATGCGCTCGAGCTTGACCGGCAGCTCGCGATAGGGATCGGGCGCGCCGATGGCGAGGGGCTTGAAGAACTGGCGTGGGGTTTTGGTGCTCATGTGTCTCGCCCTGCAAAGTTTGTGCGCTCGCGAAGGTGTTTGGCGCAGGGGGATGAGGGGATCAAGGGGGCGAGCGCCTTTGGCGACGACGAGTCACGAAGATGTAGCCGAGTAAGCCAACCGGCGCCGAGAGGAGGACCAAAGCCGGAATGATTCTGGCGAGAGTGTTGCTGGTCTGTGCGTCCTCATCGACCGATGGCGGGCCAAACAGCGCTGCGGTGATCCGCTGAGAACCGCCGAATACGATGATCTGGGCCCACCGGCCGGATCGAGCAAGTGGTCCGGGTTCAAAGTCAGTATCAGGCGGGCGAGGGACGAAGACGACCGATTCGAACTTGTTCTCGCCGCGATCGTACAGGTCGGTCGTGAACCATTGAGTTTCCGCCGGCCGATCTAGCCAGTCCTTGTCGGCCAATTGCCCCACCACAATTCGGTTGAGCCGAGGTTGAAGGTTTTCATCCCAGATGTCGAAACCAGGGCTGATTACGATGTGGCTGTGCGGGAATGAGCCGTGGAGCACGCGCTTTACTCGGTAGGCAAAGTCCGCGGTGCGTTCACAACTCGTGTAGAATGGGTTTTCGACTTCCTCTCCGGCGACAATGCGCTCGGGTATCATTCGCTCGCGTTCCGCGTGCTCCTGCGGTGAATCCGTCCAGTAGACCGGGACGATCACTTCCAGTTCGAGGACCACCTCGTCTGGCGCGAGTTCCTCAGGCGGGGAGTTCCAGAAGATCGGGATGCGGGCCGGTATCCACATGCAGGCATCAGCTGGTGCACCAAGCATGAAGGCGAAGAGCGTTGCGGCGAATACTCTGCCAATAAATCGCATGGTGCGTCCCTGACCGTAGGGGTCAATTTAGACTATTCGCGATTGGGTGTCGCGTTTTCCACCTCCCGCGCATTTGGGGTGGAGGACTTTTTCGTGCTGCCGGTTGTGGGCGCTGGTCTCTGTTTCCGCATCCCCCGCGCAGGCGGGGGTCTGGTTGGCGAACGTCGGGTCGCCTTGTGTTGGACATTGTCGAAGGCGCTGGCGCGCCTGACTGGATCCCCGCCTGCGCGGGGAATGCGGGTTGAGGGGATTGTGCGGTCACTCGACGCTGATCTTCGCGAAGGGACGTTCGGATCATCCTGTATGCCGTGTTCGTCGGCGCGGTGGAGATCCGGATGGGGGCTGGCGGCGTAGACCTTTCAGACACGGAGACAGTCGATGAGGATCCTATTGATCGCCGCGAGCGCCCTGTTCGCCACCGGTTGCGCCACTGCCGGGGTTGAAGAGCCGGCATACACCAGCGTCATGGCTGAGGATTCGTTTGAGGTTCGCGCGTACGAACCGATGATCCTTGCGGAGACGGTCGTGGATGGCGAAGCGGTGGACTCGCGCATGGACGGGTTTTCGCCGCTGGTCGACTATATCTTCGCCAAGGGCCGGGACGGCGACAAGATCGCCATGACCGCGCCGGTCACCCAGGAAAAGAGCAGCGACGGCTGGATCGTCGGGTTCACCATGCCGGCTGGTTACAACATACAGACGCTGCCGCAGCCGGTGGACGAGGACGTCAAGCTGGTGGAACGGCCGGGCCGCAAGATGGCGGTCGTGTCCTATTCCGGCTTTGCAGGTGAGGACCGGATGCGCGAGAAGGAGCGGGAGCTGATGGCGCGGGTGCAGACCGCTGGCCTGGAGCCGGTCGGCGAGGTTGTGCACGCCTTCTACGACCCGCCCTGGACGCTGCCCTTCATGCGCCGCAACGAGGTGATGATCGAGGTGCGCGGCTCTACTTCACGCTGATCGTCGCGTAGGCGACTTTGGGGTCGTCCTGCACGCCTTGTTCGCCGGCGGGGCGGCCGAGGCCGAAGGGGTTGGGGCCGATATAGACCTGATAGTCGCCCGGGCGGATGGGGGTGAAGGTGAAGGAGGCTTCGCCTTTTTCGTCTAGCTCGATGGCGCGGAAGCTCATGCCCTGCAGGTGAATCTCGATGTCGCTGACCGTGAGGATGCGGAGGTGGATGTTGGCGAGAAATTCATTGAGCTCAATGCGGCGGGCGAACGGATTGCCTTGGGCATCCTCGCCTTCGCCGTCGGATGAAAAGGTGAGGCGGTAATAATCGCCTGTGGTGAGGTTGATCTGGTTGGTCGACAGGACGGGTACGCCCTCGGGGCCGGTCGTGATGTCGATGCGGACGTCCTGTGGGGGATAGGCGGCGAGGTTGCCGCCCACCTGGGCCGCCGCGGGGAGTGCTAGCGCAATGGCGGCGAAGAGCGGGGCGAAGAATTGGAGAGAGCGCATGGAGGATCCTGCGGATTGGATTGCAGGGGATGGTCGCATCGCCACTTGCGCTTGTCATCCCGGAAGCGCGCTGCGCGATCCGGGATCCATTTCAGACGCTCGAGCTGGTTGAGGAATGGATCCCGCATCTCCGCTTCGCTGCGTGCGGGATGACAACCTGAGGAGTGCGGGACTTGGCCGGACGGGTGTGGCGTTGGATGCGGCTCGCTGGTAGACCGGCGGGATGTTCTACGAACCTGCTTCCCGCGACAAGAATGTGCTGCCGCACGACCCGCTGAAGGCGATTGTCGCCCCGCGGCCGATCGGCTGGATTTCGACGGTGTCGAGCGACGGGGTGGCGAACCTGTCGCCCTACTCGTTCTTCAACGCGGTTTCATCGATGCCGGACATGGTGATGTTTTCATCCGCCGGCTGGAAGGATTCGGTCACCAATGCGAAGGCGACCAGAGAGTTCGTCTGCAATTATGTGAGCGAAGAGCTGGCGGCGGCGATGAACCAGTCGTCGGTGACGGCGCCCAGCGAAATCGACGAGTTCAGTTTCGCGCAACTGGAAAGGGCCGACTGCCGCCTCGTGAAGGCGCCGCGCGTTGCGGCTGCGCCGGCGGCGCTGGAATGCAGGGTGACGAAGATCGTGGAGCTGGATCGCGCGGACGGCACGAAGGGCGCGTACGTGATGGTGATCGGCGAGATTGTCGGCGTGCACATTCGCGATGAATTCATCACGCCTGATGGCCGGTTCGACGCCGCCAAGGCGCGGCCGGTCACGCGGATGGGGTATCGCGACTACGGCGCGCCGGGCGAAATCTTCGAGATGATCCGTCCGCCGGACTGGACCGGCTAGATCCGGATCAGGCGACCCCCGGATCGCCTGCGGACGGTTTCGACATCCACGCAACGAACGCCGCCAGCGCGCCAAACGCCAGCGCCATGATGAAGAGCATGGGGCTTTCTTCGGCGCCCGCTTCGCTGCTCATCGGCGTGGCGATGCCGAGCACGGTGAGGTGAGCGACGATGGCGCCGAGGATCACGAGGAGGCTCAGCGCTGCGCCTTCAAATCTGCGTCCGATGACGAGGATGAGCGCCGCGACCAGCTCCAGCGCGCCGGTTAGGTATTTGAACCACGGGTCGATCCACGGCAGTTCCAGCCCCCACTGCGCGGCCGTGTTTGCTTCGATGATCTGGAAGATCGGCACGTCGCCGATGAATTTCTGCACGCCCATGAACGCCATGAATGCGGCGAGCACGTAGCCAAGTATCCGGATGGTCAGCGCCATGACTTCCTCCCTCGGGCGACCGGCTTGAAAATCGGCCATCAGTCTGCGTTCGTCGGCGCTGTCGGGGAGGTTACAGCGGCGCTGAGTATATCGCGCTAGGAAGGGCGCTGTCATCCGGCAGGGGCGTTGGCCCACGCCGGATGAAAACGATGATCCTCACAGTCCCAGTCAGGCCGGAGTGGAATCCTCGACCCACTGGACAAGGCGCGACTTGTTCATGGCGCCAAGCTGGGTTGCGGTGACCTTGCCGTCACGGAAGATCATGAACGTGGGCATGCCGCGCACGCCGAACCGTCCCGGCGTGATCGGGCTGTCATCGACGTTGAGCTTCACGACCTTGACCTTGTCAGCCATCTCGTTGGCGAGTTCCTCGAAATGGGGGGCGACCTGTTTGCACGGCGCGCACCATTCGGCCAGAAGTCGACAACCACGGGCTTGTCGGAACCCGGACTTCTTCTTCGAAATTGTCGTCGTTGACTTCGATGACGGCCATTTGCGGCATCCTTCTTTCTGTAATTGCTTCTGCCTGACGGCTCAGCCTGCAAGGTAGGGTGTCATACGGCGAACGCTACCCCCGCGTTACTAAATCCAGTTTTGAGCGCACCAACACTCAATTTGACGGACATCAGCGGGAAATTGACCGGATCGCGGCGTCGAGTTCGGGTTCGGGGATCTCCATCAGGCTGGGACCGTCGGTCCAGGCGAGGAGACAGCGAATCCTGCGATTCGCATACGCCGAAGCCAGCACCGCCCGGTAGACCGCCATCTGCACCTTGTAGGTTTGCGCTACGCCGGTGATGTCCGGCGGCGCCGGGCGGTCGGTCTTGAAGTCCACGATCAGGATGTCGCCGCTCTTGTCGGGCGGAATGACGAGACGGTCGACGCGGCCGTTGACGATGTCGCCGCCAAGCCGGCCGACGATCGGCGCTTCTGCGCGGCTGCCGGGCCCGAAGATGGCGGCGAAGCGCTGGTCGTTGAGCACGGCGAGGGTGGAGGCGGCGATCTCCTTTCGCGCCTCGGCGTCGAGATCGGGCTGGCGGTCGAGGAACCTGGCGGCCGCGTCGGCGCGCTGTGCATGCGGCAGGGCGGGCAGGCCTTCGAACAGCGTATGGATGAGGCGACCACGCAGCAGGCGGCGCGCGCGGTCGGGACCGAACGGCGCGAGCACAGGCGGGTCGCCGCCGCCGAGCGCAGTTGGCGCGACGATGCGTTCCGGGTCGGTTTCCTTCTTCGCGTCGGCGGCGATCCATGCCGGAAGCACGGTTGCGGAAAGCGTGGAGCCGGCGGCGCCGAGGGCGGGCGGCGGTGCGCCGAAACGCTGGACGCCGTCTGCGTCGGCTTCGTGCGCGCGCCTGTCATCCGCCAGCCGCGACATGCCGGCGGCGCAGGTCTGGTACCGGAATTCTTGGCGAAGCCGTCTTTCGAATTGCCTGTCTGTGCGCCGCAAATTATGAGGCGGTCCTGCGCCCTCGTGAGGGCGACATAGAGAAGGCGACGGTGTTCGCGCAGCGCCTTGTCGTTTTCGAGCTGCCGCAGGCGCGCCGTCAGTTTGGTGTCGCACGACTTCACGCCCGGCCAGAGCAAGGCGCCACGGTCGGCTGGCGTCAGATCGAAGCCGTCGAGAACCGCATCGCCGACGATGAATAGACCGGTCTTCGGCGTGCGGGGCGCGGCGGTTGTATCCGGGAGGATGACGATCGGCGCCTGCAATCCCTTGGCGCCGTGGACGGTCATGACGCGCACCTCGCCCTGCGGACCGGAGAGTTCGCGCTTGACCTCGCCGCCTGCCGTTTCGATGGCGTCGAGGAAAAGCTGCAGGCTTGTTGGACCTGCTGCGTCGAACTGGGCCGCGCGGTCGACGAGGGCGGTGACCGGTTCGCGCGCCGGACCGCCCATGCGACCGAGGATAAGTTCCCAGCCGGGCGCGGTGAGATCGTCATGGCGTTCCAGGGCAGCGGTGAGGAATTCGAACGGCGGCAGATGGGCGTTGTCGAGCAGGCGCTGGAGGAAGGCGCGGATGGGTGCATGCCGGGCGTCCGGGGAGGACTGGAGTTTCGACCAGACGGTCTGGGCGCGGTCGCGTCCGGCTGCGAGCGTGAAGAGGTCGTGGTCATCATCGAGCCCGCCGAAGGGGCCCTTGAGGATCTCGGCGAGGATGAGGTCGTCGGCCGGACAGAGCGTGAAACGGATGAGGTTGAGGAGGTCCTGCACGGGGAGACTGTCGAGCAGGGACAGCCGGTCGGCGCCGGCGACGGGCAGCTCGGCGCGCTTGAGCTGTTGCAGGATGGCGTCGAACAGACCGCCGGTGCGCCCCTTCACGAGGATCAGGAAATCGCCGGCCGCGCAGGCGCGCTGTTTACCGCCTTCCCAGACAGCTGCGCCGGTATCGATCTGCTCGCGTATCCATTTGGCGATCTTGGCTGCAAGCTGGGCTTTCGCGTTGGTGTCGGACGCCTGGCCGATGGGCGTATCCCACGGATCGCCTTCCTCGATCACCGGCCTCGGTTCGACAGGCCAGAGCTCGACGCTGCCGGTTTCGTCGCGACGGTGGGCGGTATGCTGGATGGCGTCGGCCTCGGTCGGCGGATTGAGCGCAAAGGGGGCGTCGCCATCGAAGCCGGATATGTCGAAGGCGGCGTCGACATAGTCGAGCACTTCCGGCGCGGAGCGGAACGACATCTCCATGTTGGGCATCTGATGCGCGACGGCGCCGGCGCTGGCGCGTCCGGAGAAGTCGCGCGCTTCGGCCATGAAGCGTTCGGGGTCTGCGCCCTGGAAGGAATAGATCGACTGCTTCTGGTCGCCGACGACGAAGAGCGTGCGCAGCTTCTCGCGCTCGGCGCCGGCGCCTGAAAATGTCGTTGGTGAGAGCGCGCAGGATCGACCACTGGGAGGGTGCGGTGTCCTGCGCTTCATCGAGCAGGACATGGTCGATCCCGCCGTCGAGCTTCCACAACACCCATTCGGCGGCGGCCTGGCGGGTGAGAAGCGCATCGACGGTTTCGATCAGGTCGTCGAAGTCGAGACCGGCGCGCGCCCGTTTGCGGCGCTCAAAGTCTGAGATGAGGAGATCAGCTAGGCGCAGCAGGGCGGCGGAGCGATCGAAGAGATTGCGGGCGTCGATCTGCCGGACGGCGTTCAAAACGCGCGTGACTTCCGATCCCTCGGGGATGTCCTTGGTCTGGAAGAGATCGACCAGCGATGGACAGAGTTTGACCTCGCCGACCTTGTAGGGGTTCTGCTTGCGCAGCTGGCCGTCCTTGGTGAGCATGGCGCCGAGGTAGGCGTTCAGGCGATTTTCGGCGCTGTCATCGGACAGGACCTGCTCGAGCACGGGCGTCAGTTTTCCCTCTGGCAGGGCGTCGACGATGCCTGCGAGTTGGGCGCGCGGGAGATCGGCGCCCATGCAGCGATCAAGGATGTCAGCCGCGTCTTCGTCGCCCGCGCCGGTGAGCGTCTTGAGACGCGCGACCGCCTGTTCGACGCCGCCGCTGGTGTGGATGAAGCGCTGGATCGATGTGTAGTCGCCTTGCAGCGCGCCGTGCAGGCCGCCGAGTTGGCCGAGGCGGCCGCCATTGTCGGCCACGATATGCGCGGCTTCGAGAAGAACAGGATCGCCGCGAACGACCTGGGCGCCGAGCGTGCGGAGCGCGGCTTCCCACAACTCAGCGCTGTCGGCGTCATCGAGTTCGCGGAAACCGGGCGGGATGCCGGCTTCGAGTGGGAAGCGGCGGAGGAGCCGGCCGCAGAATGCGTGGATGGTTTCGATCCTGAGGCCGCCGGGCGTCTCGAGCGCCTGCGCAAACAGCTCGCGCGCCTTGTTGATGTCTTCGGGCGGTTTGTCCTGAAGCTTCGTCAGCTCGTTGACGAGCGCCGCTTCGTCCATGACGCACCACGCGCCGAGGCGCTGGAACAGGCGCGCCTGCATCTCGGAGGCGGCGGCCTTGGTGTAGGTGACGCACAGGATGGCGTCTGGCTTTGCGCCATCGAGGAGAAGCCGGGCGACGCGGTCAATCAGGACTTTCGTCTTGCCCGATCCGGCGTTGGCTGCGACCCAGACAGAATGATCCGGCAGGGCGGCGTCGGCCTGGCCCTTCGCGGCGGCCTCGTATTCCGGCCATGGCGTGTCGGAGGGCGGCGTCATTCCTCGCCTCCGTCTTCAATCGTCCATTCCTTGCGACGCGCGAGGCGATCATAGTCGCCGTAATCCCACGCGAACTCGGCGCGCGGCTTGGAGCGGTAGGGCGTGTCCTGCTTTGCGTAGCCTGCGATCAGGCGCTTCAGGCCCTTGAGCGACTCGTCGACGACCTCGGACGTCCTGGCGTCTTCGAAGATCAGGGGCTGGCCGTTGTCGTCGTTGAGGACGGCTTTCGATGTCGAGAACTGGAAATAGATGATCTGCGAGACCGGTGCGGCCTTGATGGCGCCGAACCCGGACTCCTGAGCGATCGCGCCTTCAAGCGAGAGCTGGGGTTCGAGACCTGTCTGGACCTGTGCGGCGGTTTTCGGCCGGCCGGTCTTAAAGTCGATGATGGCGAGCGTGCCGTCGGTGAGTTGTTCCACCGGTCGGCGGTGGCGCGCAGCGTCGTCGCCAGCGGAAGCGAAGGTGAGCTTTGCGGTTTCCTCAAGCACGGAATCGATCCGCGACGGCGCGCGCGTAGCGGACCAGTCGAGGTAGAAGTCTGCGGCGCGCAGCCAGAGCGTGCGTTCGAGCGCGATCAGCTCTTCGGTGGCGCCTGCTGCAACCAGCTCCTCGACAATGAGGTCCTCGAGCGAGCCGCCATTGCGCTCGTAGTTCTCGATTGCTGCGTGAACGGCCGTGCCGCGTTCGCGTGCATCGACGGGTTCGCCGACGCGACGCAGCGCGTCAAGACCAAGCACGCGGCGGGCGTAGTCGGCGTAGGGATCACGGATGAGCTGGACGACGCGGCTTGGCGAGAAGCTGTCGAGCTTGCGCGCCTCGACCGGCGGACGCGGTTCGGGCGGTTTCGCTGGTTCGACCTTCTGTGCGATGCGCAGACGGCGGGCCCAGTGGACAGGATCGTGGTCAGGCGCGGAAGCAAGAGCCTCGTTTGCGGCGGCCTGGGATCCCAGCCCGCCCGCAGCCAGCGTGCGGAGGCGCCAGATCCAGCGGCTGTCGACTGCCGGTTTGTCTTCGACGCGCTTGGCGCGCAGCAGGATGACGTCCGGCGCATTGGCGAGCTGCGCGAAGTCGTGCGCCGAGAGGCCGATGCGTTCATCGGCGTCGGCGAAGCCGAGCTTGCGGCGCAGGATGCGGTTGAGGAAGGCGTCGGCGCCGGGAAGGGCGGGCCAAGACCCTTCGTTGAGCCCGGCGATGATGACGCGGTCGCGGCGCTGCAGGCGGGCTTCGAGCGGCCCCCAGATGGCGATGCGCGGATGCTCGGCGGCGTCGGGCGCAGCCGACATGCCCTGCATCACGGCCTCGGCGAATTGTGGCCAGAAGTCCGCATCGACGCCGCCCATCTCGTGGCAGACCGCGGCGAGCTGTTCGAGGAAGGTGGCGGTCTGCGCGCCGTCGCGACCGGCCCAGACGTGCTGGCCCTCGGGCGATTGCGGATTGGCCGCGAGCGACATGGCGAGATGCGAGCAGGCCTCGGCGGCGACAGCGCCTTCGATGCGCCGGCCGGAGAAGACCTGTGCGGCGGTCGCATGGTGGATGGCGATCTCCTCCACGATGGCCGCTCCGGATCGCAGCAGCGCCGCGTGATCCTGCGGCCAGCCTTTCGGAAGTTCGTCGTGGAGGTGGAGGATGTGGTGCGCGAGACCTTCGAGATCGCGCCACTTGCGCGGGCCACGCAGGGCCCCGACTTCGGTCGCTGCGATGATGGCGTCCAGCTGCTGGCGCGAGCGGCCAAGCGACGTGAGCGGATGCTTGAGCAGGCTGAGCAGTAGGACGGGATCGGACGGGTCCTGTGCCCACCGCAGAAGGAGGAGCATATAGCCGCCCGGCAGCGTGCGGTTGAGCGGCGCGCCGGCCGACGGAGAAATGTCGAGCCCCCAGCGTTCGAGGATCGCGCCGACGCGGCGTCCGAGCGTGCTGTCCGGCGCGGCAAGGGCTGCGGTGCGGTCGGGCGTCTCCAGCGTTTCGCGCAGCAGGAGGGCGGCGACCAGCGCCTCCTCCGCCTCGTCCTCGGCCTCGACGATGCGAAGGCCGGACAGGCCATTGTTGACGAGGGTATTGGGATTGCCCGGCTCGGCGAGGTCCTTGAGGCGCTGGGTCCAGCCGGAGGTGGTTTTCGGCCGGAGCTAGGCTCTCGTTGATCAGCCGGCGGCGGGCCGATTGCTGCGCTGTTTCCTCGACGCCCGGCCAGACGGGGATTGAGCGCGGGTCAAGACCGAGCGTGCGCAGTGTGCGTTCGAAGGCGAATTGAGGGTGGCTTGGCGCGCGCGCGACAGCCCTCCATCCGGCGCTGTCGAGATCGGGATCGAGACCGGGCAGCACGATGACGCCCATCGGCAACGAGGCGACCGCCTTCATGAGGCGCCGGGACGCGGCCGTCGCGCCGGTGGAGCCTGCGATGATGACGGGGTGATCTGGCGGGTTGGCTTCCCACTTTTCCGCGAGCGCTGTCGCGGCGGCGCGACGGCGCGCCAGCGGGTCCATCGCACCCTGTTCGGAAAGCCAGTTGGGCCATGCCTCTGCGACGATTCTCAGGAAGTCGGCGGAGATCTTCCAGTGCTCTGCGAGATGGGCCTCGATCTCGACATTCGAGAGTTCGGACCAGTCGATCTGTTCGGACACGGCGGACTGGTCGAGAAGGCCCGCGAGCTCGTCGGCGGCTGCGAGGGCGGAACCGGGTGGGAGTTCGGGTTGTTCCTGCGCCCTGCGCCACGCCTGGATGAGTTTGGCGAGCGCGCCGCGGCGGCGCGGCGTGGAGACAGCGGGCGGAAGCCCCAGCGCCTCCGCGCCGATGCTGGCGGCGCTGTCCTCCTCGTCAACATCACCAAGGGTGCGGATCGAGGGGATGATTAGGCCGTTCCCCAGTTCCCGGTAGAACGAAAGCGACAGTTCGCGCGCGGAGCGGCGGTTGGGGACAAAGATGATCGCATCGGCCAGCGCTGCAGGGTCGGTGCGGGCGCCGCAGGCGTTGATCAGGCCGCGTGCGAGTTCATCTAGAAAGCTCGCCGAGGGGGGCAGCGAATAGACCGTCGGACCGGATGCATCGAACAAGCCCCCCGCCTGGGTCACTGCGATGACTCCAGTTCGCGAAGCCTAGCGTTGGCTTCATCGCGTCCCTCGGGATCGCCGACATGTAGCCAGTACGGCGACATGACGGTGCCGAAGAGACGCTGGCGTTCCGCGAATTCGTTCCAGTAGCGATTGGCCGAGAACGGCTCGACCCGGTAATCGCGCAGCCTGTTGGCCTGCGTGATATGGGTGCCGGCGAAGACATAGGGGGCGCTGGGCGCTTCCCCGCGTCGGCGGAGCCGGCCGTCATCGTCAAGGAAGAAGTCGCCGGCGCCGCGAAAGCCGGCAGTGTTTTCCATACGGGCCAGAAGCAACAGGGCGTCCATCTTATCGGGCTTCCACGCTGCGGCCATGTCGCTGAAGGTCGTATCGCCGGGCGTCGCCCAGGTGACGTCCGTGTTGATGACGAAGAACGGATCCTCGCCGAGCAGCATCAGCGCGTTAATGACGCCGCCGCCGGTTTCGAGCAATTGCTCGCGCTCGTCCGAGATCAGAATCTGGATGTCCGTGCGTGACTTCAGATGTTCGGTGATCTGCTCGGGCAGGTAGTGAACATTGACGATCGCCCGTTCAACGCCCTGCGCCGCGATCTTGTCCAGCACGCGGTCGAGCAGGGTGCGGCCGCCGACCTCGATGAGCGGTTTCGGGCAATTGTCGGTAAGCGGGCGCATCCGTTTGCCGAGACCGGCCGATAACAGCATGGCGGTGCGGACATTCATCAGGCGCTCCTCAGCATCTGGGGCGCGACCGCCTCCATGAAGTCGCGCGCTTCGGCGAGGGAGGGGTGCTGCAGCGATTGCGCGAGCAGCCTTTGCGTGCGCGGCTGGAACTCGTCGTAGCGGGGTTTTCTGTCGCGCACGACGAGCCGCGAGAAGATCCCGACAATGCGCATCAGGTTCATGGCGCCGAGGATGGAGAGGCGTTCGTCGAACGAGGCCCTGTCGCCGCCTGTGCCATCGAGGTAGGCGGCGATGGCGGCTTCGCGCGCTTCCGGAGAGACGTCGCGGCGGGCGTCCTGCAGCAGCATCGACATGTCCCATTCGCCCCAGCCGAGGACGGCGTCCTGAAAGTCGAGCAGGCCGACGCGGGCGAGGCCGTCGCGCTTGGGAAGCCAGAGGAGGTTTTCTGCGTGTACGTCGCGCAGGATCAGCGCGCGCGGCAGGTCTTCGGCGCGGGCGATCATGTTCTCGCGGACGCGTTCCCAGCGCAGCCGCTGGGCGTCCGACATGCGGAAGTCGAGATAGCGTTGCGGCGCCCACTCGGCGAAGAGGTCGACGTTTGCAGTGAGCGCGAGATAATCGAAGCTGAGGACCGGCCATTCGCCGCCGTCATAGGGGAGGCGCGACGGCACGGGTTCGCGGTGAACGCGCGCGAGGACGGCGGCGGCGGCCGCGTAGAGTTCGGTTTCGCTGGCGCCGCGCGAGATGGCCTTGGTGTAGAGATCATCGCCAAGGTCTTCGAGCAGCGCGAACCCCTTGGACAGATCCTGCGCCTGAACGCGCGGTGCAGACAGGCCAAGCGCGTTGAGCCAGGCGGCGATGGCGGTGAAGGCTTCCACCCGAGAGGCGGCCAGACGTGAGATGGCGTTCCAGCCGAGCGCAAGGCGCTGGTCATCGTCGGCGTCGACCGGGCATGGCGCGCCCTCGACGATGGGAGCGTCCATCAGCATCACGCTATCGACGCCGCGACGGATGCGTTCATAGCGGCGGGTCGACGCATCGGCGTTCAGCGGCTGGCGCTGCGCGTCGCCCCAGCCAGAGGCTGCGATGAATGCATCGATCTCTGCGTCGCGAAGGTTGCCGCCCGTGGGCATGTCAGCGCTGGCTCCAGTCGTCGTGGTCTTCGAGGGTGGCGATTCGCCCCCCGTCGCCAGAGGTTAGCCGAACTTCCAGCCGGCGCGCAGGTAGATGTCCGCCAAGCTTGTCAGGCCATTCGATGACGGCGAGGCCATCCACAGTTTCCTCCAGGCCCAGTTCCCGGGCTTCTTCGGGGTCTTCGAGCCGGTAGGCGTCGATGTGCCAGATATCGAAACTGTCGGAATTGTAAGTCTGGATCAGCGTGTAAGTGGGGCTGGGAACTTCGGTGTCGGCGGTGGTGAGCGACTGGATCAGCGCGCGCGCGAGCGTGGTTTTTCCAGCGCCCAGATCGCCCTGCAACGCGATCACGTCGCCCGCGCGGCAAAGCGGCGCGATTGCGCGGCCCAGCGCCATCGTGGCGGCTTCGTCGGCAAGCGCAACGGGAATGGAATACGCGATCATCTTGTGACGTTGTGTACTTCGGAATGGGGCGCGGACAAGGCGATCTGGCGCGCTGCAACGAACTGGCCGCGCGGGCCGAATATGCTAACAGGGACAGCATATACGGGTCTCAAAGGAACCGAGCGGAGGCAGTGGGACGATTGACGGGCAAGTCGCAGAAAGTGGTGGTGCTGGGCGCGGGCCAGGCCGGACTGCAGACCGTGGTTTCGCTGCGGCAGCTTGGCCATGAGGGCGAGATCGTGCTGGTGGGCGATGAGCCCGAAGCGCCCTACCAGCGCCCGCCGCTGTCGAAGGGCTATCTGAAGGGGGAGCTGGAGCGCGAGCGGCTCTATCTGAAGGGCGAGGATTATTACGCCGAGCATGAGGTGTCGCTGAGATTGGGCGTCAGCGCCGAAGCGATCGACACCGCAGCGCGAACGGTGCGGCTGAGCGATGGAGCGACGCTGGACTGGGATGCGCTGGTCATCGCGACCGGGGCGCGGGCGCGGCGGCTGGATGTGCACGGCGCCGACCTGGATGGCGTGCTTGAGCTGCGGACGATGGCGGATATCGACCGGCTGAAGCCGCATGCGCGGGCGGGCGTGAATGTGCTGGTCGTGGGCGCCGGCTATATCGGACTGGAGGCTGCGGCCGCGCTGACCCAGATGGGCGCCAAGGTGAAGGTGCTGGAGGCGGCGCCGCAGGTGCTGGGGCGGGTTGCGGGTCCGGAGATCGGCCAGTTCTTTCTGGAGACCCACCGCGCGGCGGGCGTCGAGATCATGCTGAATGCGCGGCTAAGCGAGTTTGTCGGCGAGGGCGGCAAACTGACGGGCGCGCGCCTGGCCGAAGGCGACATTGTGGACTGCGACATCGCGCTGGTCGGTGTCGGCGTAGTTCCAAATATGGAGATCGCAGAGCGGGCCGGGATACGTTGCGGCAATGGGGTCTGTGTCGACGAGCAGGCGAAAACGAGCGCCGAGAGTGTCTACGCCATCGGCGACGTGGCCCTGCGCCCTTTGACGCACTATCGCCGAGAAGGGCGGCTGGAGTCGGTGCACAACGCGATCGAGGGCGGCAAGATCGCGGCGGCAGCGATCATGGGCGCGCCGCCGCCGCCCATCGACGTGCCCTGGTTCTGGTCGGATCAGTACGCCCTGAAGCTGCAGACGGCCGGATTGTGGACCGGGGCCGATGAGAGCGTGTTGCGGGGTGAGCCCCAATCGGGCCGGTTTGCGGTGTTTTACCTCAAGGAAGGCGCAGTGATAGCGGTTGACGCGGTCAATTCGCCGCCCGATTTCATTGTCGGAAAGAAGCTGGTCGCCGCTGGGGCAAGAGTTGCGCCCGGCGAATTGGGCGATACATCCATATCCATGAAGGAGATCAGCGCGAAGGCGCTGTCGCCATCCTGAAGCGTTTTTGAGGAGCCGGTCCAAGTATGCCGAAGATTACCTATGTCGACGCCAACGGCGAGCAACGTACCGTTGAAGCCAAGACCGGCATGTCCGTGATGGAAGCAGCGATCAAGAACGACGTGCCGGGCATTGACGCGGACTGCGGCGGCGCCTGTGCGTGCGCCACCTGCCACGTCTATGTCGACGAGGAATGGCTGCCCAAGCTGGACGAGCAGCAGGCGATGGAGCAGTCGATGCTGGACTTCGCCGAGAACGTGCAATCGAACTCGCGCCTGTCCTGCCAGATCAAGATCACCGAAGAGCTTGACGGCATGGTGACGACGCCCGAGAGCCAGCACTAGGCTGGCTGGGCTGTTCCCCTGAACCGCGACACGACGGCGTCGACGACCAGCGCCGCCAGCAGCGTCAGGCCGGCCATCGGCAGGAAGAAGCCGAGCGCGACGATGAGGCCGATCACTCCGGCCGCGATGCGGCGATCGGTCGGCATGCGCGGAACGCCGACGGCGCCCTTTGGCCTGCGCTTCCACCACATCACTGCGCCAGATACGCTGAGCATCGCGACGCTGAGGGCGGCGAGCACGCCGATCACCAGGTTGGGCCAGCCGAACAGCGCGCCTTCGTGAAACGAGACGCTGAGCGCGATGATACGGTCAGCGGCGTTGTGATCCGAGAACTGGATGCGCATGACCTCTGCGCCGGTCCAGCGATCGAGGTGTACCGTCTGCTGTGCGGGGCGATAGGCTGGCATGGCGCGGATCGTCCAGACGCCGTTCTCGCCGCGGGGCGGCTGCACCTGCGCCGGATGTGCAAGGTTGTATTGAGGCAGCCGCTCAACGATGGCTTGAAGAGGCAGCGGCGTCATGCCGGGGGCAGCTTCAGCCGAGCGGACGCCGCCGGTGCTGGTGTCGGTATCCGACGACCACAGGCTGGGGCCCATGTCGTGGCCGGCGTGGGGGTCGGATGATTGCAGCGTGACGAACCATTCCTGTCCGGGCGTCTTCAATCCGGCGAGATCCTTCACCCGCGCATAGCCGGCGCCCCAGACCTGCGTCCACGGCAGGCCGCTGAGCAGAATGACGAGGGCGAGCGCCGACACCCACATGCCGATCGCGCCATGAGCCTTGCGCCAGAATTCACGACCTGTGGTGCGGTTGCGGAAGTCCGGAACGAAGGCGCGCGCGACCGGTGTTCCCCTTGGCCACCACAGGAAGACGCCGGTGACGACAAGGATGATCATCCAGCAGGCCATGATCTCGACGACCAGTGAGCCGGCGTTTCCTGACAGCAGTGTCCCGTGGATCTTCTTGATGAAGGTCATGAAGCGCGCATCGGACGAGACATCCTTGAGGACTTCGCCCGTCGTTCTGTCGAGCCAGAGATGGCGCGGGCCTCCGGGACCGACGGTCTCGAACTCGGTGGTGGGGTCCTGAGCGGATGAGGGGAGGATCATCCGCGTCAGGCTGCTATCGGGGCGCTGAGCGAGGGCGGTCGCCAGGAGATCATCTGCTGTGCGCAGATTGTCTCCGTTTCCTACGGGCGTTGCGCGCTCGTTCACGCTAGCCTCGATGGCAGATTCGAAATGAGGCTTGAACAGGTAGATGGCGCCCGTCACCGCCAGGATGACGGCGAACGGGACGACCATCAGCCCCGCGAAGAAGTGCCAACGCCAGATGCGCTTTTGCAGCGCTGTTTTCATCGCGGGGGCCATCATCAGAACCTCGTCCGGACGCCAGCGAACAGCGCGCGGCGTTCGACTGGCTGGTAGATGCGGGAGTTCGGCGCAGCGATCACAGTCGCGCTGATGTCGCCTGCGGCCTTCTCATCGAACAGATTTCTCGCATCGAGAAAGAGGTCGATATTGTCCGCTGCGCTCCAGCTCGCCGATACGCCGGCGAGGACGTAGCCGTCCGTGCGCGTCGTGTTGGTGTAGTCGGCCCACGCGCCGTCCGGTATCCACTCGATGTTGGGAGCGATCTGGAACGGGCCCTGCGAGATGCGCAGCTCCGCGCGGTAGACGTGCTCTGGCACAACGGGCAGCTGGTTGTTGCCGTATTGCGCGTCGTCCTCGAATGCGAAGTCCGAATACTGGTAGATCTGACGCAGAGTGATCGCCTCGGTCAGGTCCAGCGACAGCCCGGCTTCGATCCCGGAATGGCGCGTCTTGTCTGCGTTGAAGGTTGCAGCGGGGATGTCCGGCCCGATGTTGAACTGCAGGATCTCGTTGTCGATCTCCGCAGAGTAGAGCGCCACATCCCATTCCGCGATGCCGTGACGGCCGCGCGCGCCGATCTCGCCGGTCCACGCCGTCTGCGCTTCGACGGGCACGAAGCTCGCCACCTGCGCCAGTTCGATGAAGCCGGGGAATTCGGCGGACTTGCTGAGGTTGGCGAAGAGCTGGATGTCCGGCTGGACTTCGTAGAGGACGCCGACCCGCGGAGAGAATTCCTCGAACCGGGCTTTCCCGAGAACGCCGGTCGGTCCGCCAGCGAACATGTTGAACTTCTCGAACTGCTTACGTTCGCCCCATGCATAAAGGCCACCGGCGATCAGCGTCAGCTTGTCGGTGGCGTCGACGCGGCCTTCGGCGTAGATGCGTGCCGTGAAGGCGGTCTGGTCCGCGTCGTAGGTAAGGGCGCCGCTGTCGCCATTGATGTTGACGAAGCGCTTGGCCTCGACATCACCCCAGCGGCCCTCGGCCCCGACGGTGAACGCAATCGGGCCAGAGCCCCATTCGTAGCGGCCGAACACCCCCTGATCGAGCGATTCCTGATCGATGACCTGGAAGATCGGGTGGTAGAGCGATTTGTCGTTGACGAACGCGCCGACGGAGAGGTCGGCGTCGCCAAGCTGAACGGTGGTCTGGTTCTGGAAGCGGATCGAGGAGATGTCGCGCGCCTGATCGCCCGCGAAATTGCCAAGCTCAGGCGTGCTGAGAACCTGATCAAGCGTCAAAGCGCCGGGCAGCTCCTGATTGATCTCGTTGACCGAGATGTAGAAGCGGGTCGTGACCGTGTCGCTGACATCGAAGCCGGTATTACCGTGAAAGCGAACCGACTCGCGGCCTGCGTGTTGCCGGTCGCCGCTGGACGTGTCTGCGGCGAGTGCGCCCCAGGCGTCGAGGCGGTCGCCGGCATAGCCGTAGGAAGCAAGGCCGCGCAGCGTTTCGAAACTGCCGACATCGCCGCGCAGGTAGAGGCCGGGGGCGGTGCGGCCAGTCGGGGTGACGCCGTTGATGGCGCCGCCGAGCGTGTTCGATCCGAAGCGCAGCGCGTTTGCCCCGCGATAGACTTCAAGGTGATCGAAGAAGATCGGCTCAAGTTCCTGGAAGTCGCCGTTGTCGTCGGCAAGGTTGATCGGCGCGCCGTCCTGGAGAAGCGTCAGGCCGCGCATGTGGAAGCCGCGGCTGATGCCCGAGCCGCGGATCGAGATACGGACTTCCTGCCCGTAGCGCGGCTGGACGTAGACGCCTGGCGAGAAGGCTAGCGTGTCCTTCAGCGAGACGACGTGGCGGTTGGCGTATTCTTCATGCGTGACGACGTCGGCGCCGCCGGGCGTGGCGCGGACCTGTGCTTCCGCCTCATTGGCGAGTGCGTCGGAGGTCACGATGATGACCTCAACAGCATCCGGACTGGATTCGGCGTAGGCAGGGACAGCGGTGCAGAGCGCTGCAACGCTGGTCATGAGCCCGAAACTCGGACCCCAAAGTCTTGTTTTCATTTTGTTATTCTCACAACTCGAAGGCCGGCGCAGATGGCCGGGTCATGCGGCTTGGCCGCAGCGGATCTAGGCTTCGAGTTGGAGAGGCGGTCCCTGGGATCCGACGGGCGGACCGCGCGGCGCATAGACAACGAGGTCCGTCGTCGGGACGATATCCGGCCGGTAGTGGACCGGCGCGGGCTCACGGGGGAGCACGACGGCTGGCAGCGGCGCGGAGTGCGCGAGCACGCACAGGGGACACCCGCTGTGCTCGTGCGATGCGTCACCCTCGTCGTGGCCGAGCAGGTGGGCGAGGTGATGCGCCATCTGCAGGGTGCGCGCGGAAGGCGGTTCGCCGCCCTTGCCGCAGACGAAGCTGGCGACATCGACGCTGTTAGATTGCGCGACGGCCGCGGACGCAGGCAGCCCGGCCTGAAAGACCAGTGCCAGGGCGACCAGGAAACCGGTCAGCTGTTTGGCGAACCTGTTGCGCATCGCCTGCTGATTATCATGAGCTAAGGCCGCGTCCACGACAAATTTGCTGTCGGCGGTTCACGAGGTCGCGAAATTCTATTCTGCGGCGACCGCGGACGGCCCGAGCTCCAGCTCGCCGCGCTCGGATTTGGGCGTCACGTGTTCGGGCAGGAAGCAGATGACGGACGCGCCGCGTCCGGGCGTCGACTTGATGGCGACCCAGCCGCCGTGCAGCTCAACGAATGAGCGAACCAGCGCAAGGCCGAGGCCCGCGCCGCGCTTGTCGCTGGAGTTGAACGTGTCGAAGGCGCTGGCCTGACGTTCCGGCGGAATGCCCTTGCCCGTGTCGGTGACCGCGAGACGAACGACGCCGTCTTCCTTGGACGCTTCGACGATCACCTTGCCGCCCGGCTCAGTGAAGCGCACCGCGTTGCCGAGCAGGTTGAACAGGACCTGGCGGATGCGGCGGTTGTCGGCGTGAATATCGCCTATGTCCTCGGCGCATTCGACCGTGATCTTGACCTTCGAATTCTCGGCGGTGGAGACCACGATATCGACGGTTTCCTCGATCGCCTCGCGCAGCGGGAAGGTGTCGAGATCGAGTTCGAGACGTCCGGCTTCGATCATCGCGAGGTCGAGGATGTTGGCGATGAGCTTGGAGAGCTGGTCGGCGGCTTCCATGATCGAATGGATCTGGCCCTTCTGGCTCTCCGCCAGCGCGCCCATCTTTTCGCTTTCCAGAAGCTCCGCGTAGCCGACGATCGTCGTGAGCGGAGAGCGCAACTGGTAGGACATGTTGTGGACGAACTCGGTCTTGAGGCGGTCCGCAGCTTCGAGCGCATCGGCGCGGTCCTTCAGTGCGGCCTCGACCTTGCGGGCAGCCGTGACGTCCATGAAGGCGATTAGGGTTGCGCCATTGGGCAGCGGCTGTGTGATCCATGTGAACGTCTGAGACTGGGTCGTGCGCATGACGCCCTGGTCCTGTTGGCGGAATTCCGGCAGCGGATTGGTGACGCGCGTTTTGATCGTGTTCCAGACATTGCGGTCGGAGAACAGCGGCGCGCAGGCGTCGACGAGCTGGTCGAAATCCGGCTGGTCGTTCAGCTGATCGCCGAGCTGCCAGAGATCGCGAAACGCGTCGTTGAAGAGGCGCAGGCGACCGTCGGAGCCGAACACCACGACGGCTTCGCGCAAGTGGTCGAGCGTCGCCTTCTGGACATTGATGAGACTGTTGTACTCGGCGCGCAGCGCGAGTTCGTCAGTCATGTCCTTGAAGACGAGGAGAAGTCCGCCGAGCGGGTGGCGCTGGCGGGTGACCTTGATGATCCGTCCGTCCGGCAGGTTCCAGAGGTCTTCCGCCACTTCGGTCATTTCGGTGCGGTAGTAGGCGAGCTCGGTATCGCGCCAGCTCTGGTAGTTGGTCTGCTGCGGCAGCTTGCGGCGCTCGCGCAGGCGGTCGAGCAGCGAGCGGTGATCGGGCTTTTCCAGAAGGTAGCCGGGCTGCAGGTCCCAGAGTTCCTGGAAGGCGTGGTTGTTGAAGATCAGCTTGCGGTCGGGGCCGAAGATGGCGACGCCGTCAGCGACGTTGTTGAGCGTTTCATCGTGGGCGCGCGCGTCTTTGATGAGGCGTTCGCGGGTGGTTTCCAGTTCGGTGATGTCGAACGCCATGCCGCCGATGCCGCCCGAGACTGGGAACATGTTGACGCTCATCGCCTTGCGCTCGCCATTGATGACGATGTGGCGGGTTTCATCGTTGCCGGCGTTTTCCTTCACGGTGCGCGCGGCCTGACTGACGACGTGCTGGTCGAGCATCACCTGGCGATCGACGACCTGGTCCATGCTGGATGCGCCGACCGCCTCGATGTAGGCGGGGTTGGCCCACTGGATCTTTCCGGCGCCGGACATGCGCCATGCCGGGAAAGGCGCCTTGCCCAGCATCTCGAGGAAGGCCATCGGATCGCGGGCGACCGCAGCGCGCGCCTCTTCGAGCCGTGCGCGTGCGCCGGATTCCTCAAGGCCCTTGATGGTTGCATCGGCGACCCACAACACGGCGCGTGCACCGGCGGTGCGCCCGTCAGCCTCGAGGAAGCGGCCCGACGGACCGATGATCGTGAGCGAGAAGGGCGCGCCGTCCTCGCGGAGCTGGCGCAGGCGTTCGCGCAGGGTGGTGTCCTGGCCGGCGCCATCGCGGGATTCGAGGTCGGCGAGGCCCTCGAGAATGCGTACCGCGGGGTCTTCGGACGTGCCATCGTCTGTGAAGCGCAAAAGGCCCATGAGGGCGACCGGAGAGCCATAGAGATTTGGCGCGCCCCATTCGGCGTCTGGGGTGTTCATGACGATCGGCTCGTCGCCTTCGCCGGTGAGTTCGGGCGGCGCGCCATCTTCCCAGACCAGAACAATGCCGGGGAACGCGCCGAAAATGCTCTCGGCCCGCGCAAGCTTCTGCTGCATGTCGCGGGCTTCCTGGCGGAACTTGCGGGCCGTGCCGCGTGCGCCGTCGGAGATGCGCAGCGCCCACAACAGGGCGGCGATCCCGAACGCAGCCGCGCCGGTTACAAGCAACAGAAGAGGCTGAGTCAGGTTCGCGTCCATCGTCGCGCTCCGTCCGCCGAATCAGGATCAGCCCCCGGTTGTACCGCAGGCCAACGGTTAACCAAGTGGAAGGATTTCAGTTAACGTGGGATTAACGGACTCGAGTCCGCGCGGCGGAATCGCCCGGCAACACAAGGGAGGAAATCGCCATGAACTCAGGCCCCGATCCGGCGATCGCCGCACAGGCGGAGCTGCACCATCAGTACCTTCTGGGACTCGAACTGATGGTCTCGACACGGGAGGGGCCGGAGGTGGTTGGCGACTGGATGTTCCGGCTGTTCCGGCGGCAGCACGAGGACAAGTTCTTGTCGAGCTTCCGCAAGCTGGGCCTTGAGGGGCAGCCGCACGCGGTCGCCTGTGCGAAGTATCACGTCCTGTCGAATGGCATGGGCGGTGTGGCCGTCGAGTACATGGAGGAATCCGACAAGAAGGCCTGGGTCCGGTTCCGCTATCCGCGCTGGATGTATGACGGGGCGGCGATTTGCGGTGTGCCGGTGGAGGCGAGCCGGGGCTTCCTCAAGGGGTGGTACGCGCAGAACGGCGTGTCGCTGGGCAATCCGCGGCTGGGCTATGTCTGCGTCTCGGAGGACATGACTGGCCAGTTCGGGCTGTGCGGGTACTTCAGGGAGTACGACCACGACCTGTCGGAGGATGAGCGGCTGGCGTTTGCGCCGGGCGAGCGGCCGCCGCCATTCGATCCGGATGCTCAACCCGCGCCGCCTGACGCCGAGTGGAGCGAGGAGCGGCTGGCCAAGGCCAACCGCAACTATGCCGTCGAGTATATCCGTAATGGGGTGCGCGAGCTGGCCAACGTGCTCGGCGACGATCGGGCGGTCGAGCTGTGCAAGCTGGCGGCGCGGCTGACCGGGCTGCAGCACTATCGGCAGATGGCGCAGGACGTAGGGGGCGTCGACGGCGGCCCGAAGGAGGCAGCGAGGTTTCGCGACGATGATGGCGGGCATGGGCGATGAGGTCAGCCTGTCGGAGGCTGGGGCGGGGAGTGGCGGGTGCGCCAGGAGGGTCTTCGGATTATCCGCGGGCTGGAGGGTCGCGAGGCGGAGCGGCTGCTCGAATGCTGGATCGAGATCTGGCGCGGCGCGGTGGCGTCGCACCGTGTTTTCATGGATGTGCGGGCCGAACGGCAGGGGGATGCGCTGAACTGGACGGTTCGTGCGGCCTGAGAGGGCTGTCCGCTAAAACTGGAAGTAGACGAACGGCCGGTACCCTGTCGGGGTGAAGGCGATGGCGAAGGCTGCGGCGGTTCCGATCGCGAGGGCCAGCGGGACCGGGCGCAGGCTTCGGAACAGGTCTTCCAGCCGATAGCGGTTGGCGAGGTAGTGGATGGCGGCAAGGCCGATCATCAGTGGCCAGACGATGCCGGGCAGGGACTGCGTGCCGGCGGACTGGAAGGTCAGGTAGACCTTTGCAATCTGCACCGCTTCCTCGAGCGTGGCGGCGCGGAAGAAGATCCATGCGAAGTTGACGAAGTAGTACGTAAGCGCGACGCCGAGGATCATGCCGGCGGCGCCCATCTTCGGAAAGCGCGCGGCGACGCGGTTTTTCCAGATGCGCTCTATGGCGAGGGCGGCGCCGTGGAGGCCGCCCCAGATGACGAAGTTGAAGCTGGCGCCATGCCACAGGCCGCCGAGCAGCATGGTGGTCATGAGGTTGACGTCCCGCCGCATATTGCCGCGACGGTTTCCGCCGAGCGGAATGTAGAGATAGTCGCGCAGCCAGCTGGACAGCGAGATGTGCCAGCACCGCCAGAAATCCTGGATGTTCGGCGCGAGGTAGGGTGAGTTGAAGTTCGGCGGGAACTTGTAGCCGAGCAGACCGGCGGTTGCGATCGCCATGTCGGAATAGCCGGAGAAGTCGCAGTAGATCTGCACGCCGTAAAGGAGGACGCCGGCGATGATCGACATCGCATTGTAGTCGGCGGGTGAGGCGAAGATCAGGTCGACATAGGGCGCGACGTTGTCGGAGATGCAGCTCTTCTTGATGAGGCCGATCAGGAACAGCGTGACGCAGAACTTCACGTCGACGTCGGACCAGCGGCGCAGGGTCTCCATCTGCGGCACGAAGTTCGAGGCGCGAACGATCGGGCCTGCGACGAGCTGCGGGAAGAAGGCGATGTAGAAGGAGACGTCGAGCAGAGAGCGGTCCGCCTTGATGTCGCGGCGGTAGACGTCGACCATGTAGGAGATGGCCTGGAAGGTGTAGAAGCTGATCCCGACCGGCAGGACGAGGTTCAGCGTGACCTGGCCGGATGGCAGGCCGACGAGGCCGGCAAGATCGGCGAAGCTGTCGGCGAAGAAGTTGAAGTACTTGAACACGCCAAGCACGGCGAGCGAGACGGCGACGCCCACTCCGATCCAGACCTTCTTTGCTGCGTCGGTCAGCGGAGAGGTCTCGCCCACGCGTAGGCCGACGAGGTAGCAGGTCGCGGTGACGAACCAGATCAGGGCGAGGAAGCGCCAGTCCCATGCCGCGTAGAACACGTAGGAGGCGGCGGTGAGCATCATCTTGCGCTGCACGTTCTTTGGCAGCAGCCACGCGAGAGCGAAGACGAGGGCGAAAAAGAAAAAGAACCGCAGCTCAACGAACAGCATGGCTGGCCTCCGCCTGCTGCTCTGCGTTGATCGCCGTGTCGCGCGCCGCGCGGACGGCCACGACGCTGTATCCCTCTGCCTTCAGCCGCTTGATCAACGTGGAGACGGTGCGAGCTGAATTGCGGAACGGATCGTGGAGGAGGATGACGCCGCGATGATTATTCTGCGCCAGCTTGTCCATGACCGTGGAGACGATCGTTCTGGTGTTGGTTGTATCCCAATCCTCGCTGTCGATGTCGGCGGAGACGCTGATCAGTCCGAGGTTTTCGACGAGCGCGTCGAGCTCTGGCGATGAAGCGAGGTAGGTGAAACGGAATAGCGTCGCGCTCTGATCGCTGATTTCAGGGGAAGCGGCCAGCGCGGCATTGATCGCATCCAGGCTGCGCTGGATGTTGGCGCGCGCTTCGTCCAGCGAGACGTCGGTGAGGCCGACATGAGCCCAGCCGTGTGAGCCGACCTCGTGTCCTGACAGGGCGATGGCGCGCGTCAGGTCGGGACGGGCTTCGGCATGCTCGCCCTGGAGGAAGAAGGTTGCGCGAACGCATTCGGCGGCGAGGGCTTCGAGGACCTTCGGCGTGCGCCGGCGTTCCGGCCCATCATCGAACGTCAGGACGACTTCGCGCTCTCCCAGCTGATCTTCCAGGGGCGGGGATGCGGGCGACAACTCGATCACTCGTGAAACGCCGAGCGCGTCTGGTCCGCAGGCATCAATTGGGTATGGCGAAACCGGTTCGTCAGCGCAGCCGGCGAGGGCGGTTCCCATGAGGATGACGCACGCGAGCTGTCGGCCCATCGCAGGAATGGACGGTCGCCTCAATACGGTGCTGCCGGCGGTTCCGGGCATTGGGCCAGCTCTTTTAACCACTCGCGCGCAGCAAAACCGGAGCGTGACGACGCGACACGCTCGTTATTTTGCAAGAGCCAAGCCACCGGCGCCCACAAGAGGAGGGCATAGTCGGAACCCGAAGACCCGGCTGAATGAGCGCGTCCGTCAGATTTCCTGGTTGTAGGCGCCGACTTCCTTGAAGCCGGCAAGGCGCGGCTTGATCTCCTCGCGGAAGAGCTTGCGCATGTCGTCGTCGGATTGCATCGACTCCACCACAACCACCAGTTCCGGCTTGTTGGACGAGGCGCGGACGAGGACCCACGACCCGTCTTCCAGCGTCACGCGGGCGCTGTTGACCGTGTTCACATCCGTGATCTTGCGGCCGAGGATCGAGCCGCCATCCTTGCCGAGCTGTTCGTAGGCCGCGACGACCTGGTCGACGACGCCATACTTGGTCTCGTCGTCGCAGTGTGCGGCCATGGTCAGCGACGTGTAGGCCGTGCCGAGATCGCCCTTGAGGTCCGACATGGAGCGGCCCGGGTTGCGGTCCAGCATCTTGAGCACTTCGGCGGCGGCGACGAGGCCGTCGTCATAGCCATAGCCGAGCGGCTCGCGGAAGAAGAAGTGGCCCGATTTCTCGAAGCCGGCGAGGGCGCCGAGTTCCGTGGTGCGGCGCTTGATATAGGAGTGGCCGGTCTTGAAATAGTCGACCGTGGCGCCGTTTTCTTGCAGCACCGGATCGGTCTTGTAGAGGCCGGTGGATTTCACATCGACGACGAATTTGGCGTTCGGGAAATTCTTTGAAAGATCGCGTGCGAGCATCAGCCCGATCTTGTCGGCGAAGATTTCCTCGCCGGTGTTGTCGACAACACCGCAGCGGTCGCCGTCGCCGTCGAAGCCGAGGGCGACGTCAGCGCCGTGTTCCTTCAGCGCCGCGGCCATCGCATGCAGCATTTCCGCGTCTTCGGGGTTCGCGTTGTAGTTCGGGAAGGTGTAGTCGAGATTGCATTCCAGCTCGATCACTTCGACGCCCATCTTGCGCAGCGCGTCTGGCGCAAAGGCGCCGGCCGTACCGTTGCCGCAGGCGGCGATGACTTTCAGCGGGCGTTCGATCTTCACGCCCTTGCAGACGGCTTCGATGTACTTCTCGCGCATGCCTTCGACGTGGACGATCCTGCCGCCGGGCTGCGGGTTGAACTTGCCGTTGAGGACGACGTCCTTGAGCTGGCCCATCTCGTCGGGCCCAAAGGTGAGCGGCTTGTTTGCGCCCATCTTCACGCCGGTCCAGCCGTTCTCGTTGTGCGATGCGGTGACCATGGCGACGCACGGAATGTCGAGGGCGAACTGGGCGTAGTAGGCGACGGGCGACAGGGCGAGGCCGATGTCGTGAACTTCCATGCCGCCTTCGAGGAGGCCGAGGATCAGGGCCTGCTTGATGGCGATCGAGTAGGACCGGTAATCATGGCCGACGACAATCTTGGGCTCGACGCCCATGTTGCGGATGACGGTCGCGAGGCCAAGGCCGAGCGCCTGAACGCCCATGTAGTTCAGCTCAGGAGCTTTTGCCGTTTTCGGATCATCCCCCGGCGCGCCAAACCACCAGCGCGCGTCGTACTCCCGAAACCCGGTCGGCTTCACGAGCGCTGTTGTTTCAAACTCAAGGGTGTTCGCCTGAATGGCTGGCTTGGGCGTCTTCATTCTGGTCCCCTAAGAGTGGCGCAGAAGCGGGCGCCGATGTCTGAATTGGTTGTGCGCAGGAGTGCAAGATCATTGCCGGACGGGCGCTGCAAGAGCCTGCTAGCAGGAAAGGATTAAGGTTTCTCGTCGCGCGAGCCTGGCTCGCTGCATCCGGATCAGGCGAACGGACCAAATTTTGCAGTGTTTCCATGTCGATAGTTCGTTGGGCGGGAAGCGCAGCAATGATTTACAATATTCAGGTGGCGCGCTGCATCGGGATGTTTGTCGTTCTGGCCTATCATGGTCAGGACCTGTTGACCCGCTTTTACGACACCGAGCCGACCATGCCGCGCTTCCTGCATGGCGCGATCGACATGTTCTTTGTCGCCTCCGGCTTCATCATGTTTCACATTCTGCGCGATGGCGACCGGACGCCCTACCAGTTCCTGGCTGACCGCTTCATCCGCGTCTATCCGATCTACTGGCTGACCACGACGCTGTTCGTTGCGCTGTACCTGATTGGCTTGCAGCCGGCCTTTGTCAGCCAGATCAACTTTGACGATTTCCTGCATAGCATGGCGCTCATTCCCGATATCAGGGCCGACGGCCGGCGGGCGATGATTGTCGAGCAGGCCTGGACGCTGATCTTCGAGATGTACTTCTACGTCCTGCTCGGCCTCAGCCTGTTCCTTGGTTCGCAGCTGCGCTCGCTGATCGCGCTGACGGTGATCTTCGGCATGGGCCCGATTATCCTGCATTACACCGACATGCTGCCGATGCCGCTTGAGTACGTGCTGCGCCCGATCACGCTGGAATTCGTGGCGGGCGGCATTCTGGCCATGCTGTATCGTCAGCCCATTGCGCTTCCAAAACGGGCATGGGTGATGATGGGCTGGGCGTCGCTGCTCGGCGGCCTTGCGATCATGATGTTCTGGAGCGTCCGCTACGAGTGGGCGGTGTGGTCAAACTTCGAGATCAGGGTTGTGGCGTTCGGCGTCCCGGCGACGATGGTTGTGGCCGGCCTTCTGTTGCTCGAAAAAGGCGAGGCGCGCTGGAGGTCCAAGACGATGCTCTTCCTCGGCGCTGCGAGTTATACGACGTACATCTTCCACATGTTCGGGCTGCAATACACGATGACCGTGCTGACCGCCCTGTGGCCCGGCGACAGCAGCATCCGATCCTCACGGTCTACTGGGCCAGCGTCGTCGTCTCGCTCGCAAGCTGCGCGGCGGTCTACGCCTGGCTCGAGATACCGATGACCAAGGGGCTTAAGGCTGGCTTCCGTAAGCTGCACCCCAACATGTATCGCGAGCGCGCCAAGAACCGGGCGCTCGCGGGGGCGTAACGCCAACCCGCCAGCGCCCGACCGGACGGTCTAGTAGCGGTAGTGCTCTGGCTTGTAGGGGCCTTCGACGGTCACGCCGATATAGTCAGCCTGTTCCTTCGAGAGTTCAGTGAGCTTCGCGCCGATCTTTTCGAGGTGCAGCTTGGCGACCATCTCGTCGAGGTGCTTGGGCAGAACGTAGACCTTGTTTTCGTACTGGTCGCCCTTGGTCCAGAGCTCGATCTGGGCGAGCGTCTGGTTGGTGAACGAGGCCGACATCACGAAAGAGGGGTGCCCCGTCGCGTTGCCGAGGTTCAGCAGGCGGCCCTGAGAGAGCAGGATCATGCGATTGCCGGAAGGCATCTCGTACATGTCCACCTGATCCTTGATGTTGGTGCGCTTGAAGTTCTTCAGCTGCGCGACCTGGATCTCGTTGTCGAAGTGGCCGATGTTTCCGACGATGGCCATGTCCTTCATCTCGCGCATGTGCTCGAGCCGGATGATGTCCTTGTTGCCGGTAGTCGTGATGAAGATGTCGGCGGTCTTCACGGCGTCTTCGAGCTGAACGACTTCATAACCGTCCATCGCCGCCTGCAGGGCGCAGATCGGGTCGATTTCAGTGACCTTCACGCGTGCGCCTGCACCGCGCAGCGAGGCGGCCGAGCCCTTGCCGACATCACCATAGCCGCAGACCACAGCGACCTTGCCGGCCATCATCGTGTCGGTGGCGCGGCGGATGCCGTCGACCAGCGATTCCTTGCAGCCATACTTGTTGTCGAACTTCGACTTCGTGACGCTGTCGTTGACGTTGATGGCGGGGAAGGGAAGGTGGCCCTTCTCCATCATCTGGTAGAGGCGGTGGACGCCGGTGGTGGTTTCCTCTGACACGCCCTTGATCGCGTGGCGCTGCTTCACGAACCAGCCGGGGCTTTCCTTGAGCCGCTTGCGGATCTGCGCGAAGAGGGCCTCTTCTTCCTCCGATTGCGGGTTGGCGATCAGGTTTTCTTCGCCTTCCTCAACGCGTGCGCCCATCAGGATGTAGAGAGTGGCGTCGCCGCCGTCGTCGAGGATCATGTTGGCCGTGCCTTCCTTGAAGAAGAAGATCCGGTCAGCGAAGTCCCAGTATTCTTCCAGCGTTTCGCCCTTGTGGGCGAAGACGGGGACACCGGCCTTGGCGATGGCGGCGGCGGCGTGGTCCTGGGTCGAATAGATGTTGCACGACGCCCAGCGGACTTCAGCGCCGAGCGCGACCAGCGTTTCGATCAGGACGCCGGTCTGGATCGTCATGTGCAGCGAGCCGGCGATGCGCGCGCCCTTCAGCGGCTTGTCCTTCCCGTGCTGCTCGCGCAGCGCCATCAGGCCCGGCATTTCCGTTTCGGCGATATCCAGCTCCTTGCGGCCGAATTCGGCGAGGGAAAGGTCTTTGACAGCGTAATCGGCGGCAGACATGCGCGGCTCCGGCAATGAAGGGATGTTTCGCGGCTCTATAGCAGCGCTGCTCAGGGATCGCAAATCATATAAAGATATCTTTATGTCTTTTCGCGCCAAGTCGTGCGGGATGGACGGATGCGCCTCCCACATCGGCGAAGCAGGGGCGAACTTTTCAGGGATTACCTTGCTTGCGACTGAGTCCAGCTATTGCGAAGGCTGTTGCAACGGCGCAACTATTGGCCGACCGGGAAGCTGGAGACCGGACCAAGATGAAGATGATCCGCAGAACCATTGCCGCCACTCTGGCGCTGCTGGGCGCAGGCAGCCTGTCGCAGATGGCGTCCGCCCAGACCGGGCCGGACACGATTGACCATCTGGAAGGCCCGCCGGGTCCCCTGGCGGCCGGCTTCAACCGGCAGGACGCGCGCCTGATGCGTCCGGGCGCCTTGCTGTTGGCGAGCTACGACCGGAACGTCGACGGCGTGATCACCATGCGCGAGATCGACGACGGCGCAGAAGCCAGCTTTCTGGTCGCCGACAAGGATGGCGATGGCGTGCTGGGCGGCTTCGAGCAGAGCGACTGGGCGCGTGCAGCCGGCGGCGGCGACGACATTCTGGCCAATCCGATGCTGTTTGACGCCGACCTGGACCGCCAGACGACGCGTGAGGAATTCCTCGCTGGCGTGAAACGGCTCGCGACATCCGTTGAAACGGACGAACCCGGCGTACTGAGGTTCAGGGACCTTACGAAGCCGCTCGGTGAGCGCGACAACCGTCGCACTGCGTCGCGCGACTTTTAGCGGCGCGCCCGAGCGTTTTCTGTTTTCGCGGGTCTACTCGTCTTCGTCGAACTTGCGCGCGACGAGATCGCACAGCGCGGTCAACGCCGCCTCGGCGTCCTGACCCTGTGTCTCGATCTCGATGACATGGCCGACCCGCGCGCCGAGCATCAGGAGATCCATGACCGATGCGGTGCCGACGGTCTCGTCGTTGAATGAGACCTGCACATCGGATTTGAAGAGCGCAGCTTCGCGGATGAACGCCGCTGACGCGCGAGCGTGAAGTCCGCGCTGGTTCACCAGCTCTACCGATCTCTTATGGGTATTGTTCATTCAGCGCGCTGGAGGAGATCCGACACGACGCGGATGAACTTGTGGCCCGCGTCGTGGGCGAGCTGGCAGGCTTCGGCCATGCTGGCCTTGTTCCGCACCTCGGCGAACTTGATCAGCATGGGCAGGTTGGCGCCGGCGATCACTTCGATATTGCCGCCGCCCATCACCGAGATGGCGAGATTTGAGGGCGTGCCGCCGAACATGTCGGTGAAGATCACGACGCCCTTGCCGTCATCGCAGGCCTCGCACGCCGCGACGATCTCGTTGCGCCGCATGTCCATGTCATCATCCGGCCCGATGCATACGGTGCGCGTCGCCTCCTGCGGACCGACGACGTGTTCGGTAGCGGCGACAAACTCGTCGGCGAGACGACCGTGTGTGACGACGACCATGCCGATCATTGGGAAACCTCGATACAGGCGAACTGGGTTAATCGTGGCGCGCAGACCATCGCGGGGTCAAGCCTATTAAACGGTAAACGGCGCCTGCGGCAGTTCGACGACAAAACGGGCTCCTGCAACACTCTCGCCACCTTGCGGTCCGGGGCGATTCTCGGCCCAGACCCTGCCTTTGTGGGTCTCTGCGATCTGGCGGACGATGGAGAGACCAAGGCCGGAATTGTTGCCGAACTTCGCCCCTTCGGGACGGTCGGTGTAGAAGCGGTCGAAGATCTTCTCCAGCTTGTCGTGGGGCACGCCGGGCCCGTCGTCGTCCACGACGATGCGGATCGCCGGTCCGTTCAGCCGGCTCTTGTGATCCAGCGTGACCCTGACTTCGCCGTCGGCGGGAGAAAACGAGCGCGCATTCTCGATCAGGTTGCGCATGATCTGGCCCAGCGGCCCCTCGCGGCCCATGACCACTGACGGCTTGCCGCGGGTCTCGATCTTCAGGGTCACATTGGCCTGATGCTCCCGCCGCGTATCGCGATAGATTGAGACGATTTCGTCAATCAGGCGCTCGATGTCGACCGGCGTGAGCTTCTCGCGGACGATCTCGCCTTCAAGTCGCGACAGGTTGGAGATGTCGGTGATGAGGCGGTCGAGCCGGATCACATCGCGTGCAATGACTTCCCGCATCCGCTCGCGGACGGCCGGGTCCTCGACCGTGCGCGATGTCTCGACCGCCGACCGGATGGAGGTGAGGGGTTCTTGAGCTCGTGGGCCACATCCGCCGCGAAGCGTTCGTTGGACTGGATGCGGTCGTAGAGCGCGGCGGTCATGGCCTCCATGGCGCGGGCGAGGTCGCCGATCTCGTCCTTGCGATTGTGCAGCGCGCCGAGACTGAGCCGTTCGGCAGCGCCCGTGCGCACGCGATCCGAGGCGATCGAAAGCTTTCGCAACGGACGGGCGATCCCTGCGGTGAGCAGGGCGGATGTGGTGAGCGCCACGAGGATGGCGACAACGATGAGTGGTATGAGGGCTGCGCGCTCAGCCGCGATGATGTTGGCGACATCGCTGGTTTCGATGGTGACTGTGCCGACGACGGCGCCGACGAGCCGGATGGGGACCGTAACCGAAATCACGCGCTCGGCGGCGTCGTTGAACCGTTCTGATGCGACCGTGTCGCCACGCAGGGCGCCCTGGACTTCCTCCTCCAGCGAAACGGCCTCTTCGATCTCTTCGCTGCCAAAGCCTTCCAGCGTGCGGTTGGCGGCGCGCACGACGGAGAGCCAGCTGCGCTCAAGCGCGTTGGGCTCCTCGATGGGCGGCAGCTCGCGACCTTCCACTTCATCATTGAGGAGATCGGTGTCGGCGACCACTTCACCTTCCGGATCGTGGATGCGCAGGCGCGAGTTTTCGAGCACCGGGATGCGCTTGATCCGCGCCCGCGCCACATCGTCGAGCAGACGCGGGGTCGGTTCGCCGATCGCTGCGCTGTCGGTGAGGATGGACGAGATCGTGTCGGCCATCTCGTTGAGCGACGCCTTGCGCGCCTGGACGAGATTGGAGCGCACCTCGTTCAGCGCCAGCGCGCCGGTGATGATAATGATCAGCCCGGCCAGGTTCGACGCCAGGATCAGCCGCGCAATCGGCGAGAAGATCAAAGCGCCGGTGCGCCGCACTGCACCGCGCGAACGCGGCGAAGGCTCAGACTTCCTTATAGCGGTACCCTACGCCGTAGAGCGTCTCTATCGAATCAAACGTGTCGTCGAGATCGCGAAACTTCTTGCGCAGCCGCTTGATGTGGCTGTCGATCGTGCGGTCGTCGACATAGACCTGATCGTCGTAGGCCGCGTCCATGAGCTGGTCGCGACTTTTCACGTAGCCCGGGCGCGAGGCCAGCGCCTGCAGGATCAGGAACTCGGTGACGGTCAGGCGGACGGGTTCACCATCCCACGAGCAGGCGTGCCGATTGGGATCCAGCGTGAGGCGGCCACGGACGATCGGTTTCTTGTCGCCTTCCTCGGGACCGGCCGCGGCGCCGCGCGCGCGGCGGAGGACCGCTTTCACACGCTCGGCCAGAAGGCGGTTGGAGCAGGGCTTACGGATAAAGTCGTCCGCGCCGATGTTGAAGCCGACCACTTCGTCGATCTCATCGTCCTTCGAGGTCAGGAAGATCGCGGGCAGGGAGGAGTTCTGGCGGAGCTTCCGGAGCAGCTCCATGCCGTCCATCTTCGGCATCTTGACGTCGAGGATTGCGATATCGGGCGGGTTTTCCGACAGGCCGGCATAGGCCGCCTCGCCATCGTGATAGGCGCGAACCTGATAACCCTCTGATTCAAAGAAGGCTTTGAGTGCCTCTACGATGTTCTCGTCGTCATCGACCAGCGCGATAGTGGCCATCATGTCCTCCTCCGGTCGGCATTCCCGCTCGCCGCCCGTCTACATAATTGTGGCGCCCGCGTCCAAGGGGCAAGTGGAGATGGCGCCGCCAGCAATTGTCGGAAGGTTCACGGTTAACGAGCGGCGATGGCACATCGATTGCTCCGTGTTGCGGGTAATGGCCGGGACAACTTCGCCTGGAAAGCGAGCGCCTGGCTCACCTCGAAGGGTCGAGCAGATGAAGATCATTACTGTCAGCGGCTTTAAGGGCGGCACGGGCAAGACGACCATTTCGGCCTTGCTCGGCGTGGCGGCGGTGCAAGAAGGGTTGCGCGTTGCGGCCCTCGATCTGGACCGTTTCACCAGCAACCTTTCGCGGTTCCTGCATGTCCGTAAGGAAGCCGGACTGAAATCGCCCGACCATTTCCTGATGATGGAGACGGACGGCGGCAAGGATCAGTCCAGCGCCAGCGGGCGGCTGCAAGGCTTTGTCGAGATGGCCCGACTGGACGGGTATGACCTGATGATCATCGACACGTCGTCCGGCCACCAGCACGATATCTACGACGCCCACCTTATCGCGGACATCATCCTGACGCCGATGAACGAGAGCCCTGCGGACATGCACGCGCTGTTTACGCCGTCCGGCGCGCCGATGGCGCCGCGCAACAATTACCGGGACATGGTGGATGCCGCTCGCTTTGACCGTGCAAGAGCCGGCAAACCGAGGCAGCGCTGGTCGATCTGCGTCAATCGCGTGCAGGCTTTGCCGACCCGTATCGGCGCCGCCATCCAGGGCAGGGTGGAGAGCATGGCGATGGCCACCGGTTTCGACGATGTCTGGTACCTGCGCGAGCGCGTGGCCCACCGCGCCATCTCCGAAGATGGCATGACGGTGCTCGACACGCCGGCTGACGGCAAGCTGACGATGAGCGAGATCTCTGGCCGCGCCGAACTGCGCGGCATATTGGGCCAGCTCACGGACAACGACGTCGCGCTGGCGGCCTAAGACCGTCACCAGGCTGCTTCCGGTAAATTCCGACGTGCGCTTGTCACGCTGAACGGCTAGGACTGTTTCAGCTGCCAACCACGAGGATAACCGGAGGAGCCATGACCCGGATCGCTGCGCCAGCGCTTGCCATGCTGATTGCCGTTGGGGGATGCGCATCCACTGCGCCAGCCGATGCGCCGGAAGTGGTGACGGCTGAGACCGAGCCCCTCTACACCCCAAGGCAAGCCGGAGACAGCTACTACGTCGCGGCCCATACCGCAGTGTCGGCGCGCAAGGCGGAACGCGGCGCCAAGCCCGCAAAGAATGTCATCCTCTTCGTCGGCGACGGCATGGGCGTTTCGTCGATCACCGCCGGGCGCATTTTTGCCGGCCAGGCAAAAGGCGTTGATGGCGAGAGCTACCGGCTGGCGATGGAGCAGCTGCCGTACTCGGCGATGGTGAAGACCTATACGCACGATGCGCAGGTCGCCGACAGCGCCCCGACCGCGGCCGCCATGACGACCGGGGTGAAGTCGAGCAACGGAACGATTGGCGTCACGCAGGACGGCACGCCCGGCAATTGCGCCGTGCAGGCGTCGAGCGCCGCCGACAGCCTGTGGGAGATCGCGGAGGACGCGGGTCTTGCGACCGGGTTCGTTTCGACCGCCCGGATTACCCACGCAACGCCGGCCGCGACGTTCGCCAAAACCGTTGACCGCGACTGGGAGGCTGACGTCAATCTGTCCCCTGCCGCAAGCGCGGGTGGTTGCACGGATATCGCGCGGCAGTTTGTCGAATGGAGCCACGGCGACGGCTTTGAGATCGCGATGGGCGGCGGGCGCGCCAACTTCCTGCCGACCACAGAGGCCGATCCGGAATACGCGCAGCGGACCGGGGTGCGTGGCGATGGCAGGAACCTGATCGAGGAATGGACCGGCGCGCGCGAAGATCGCGTCTTCATGTCGAACCTGTCGGAGCTGCAGGCGCATGACTTTTCCAGCGATGCAAAAGTGCTCGCGCTCTTCGAGCCATCTCACATGCAGTACGAGGCCGACCGCAATACCGGTCCTGACGGCGAACCTTCGCTCGCGGAGATGACGCGCGCGGCGATCACGCGCCTGTCTCAGGACGAGGAAGGTTACGTTCTGATGGTTGAGGCGGGGCGCATCGATCACGCGCATCATGCCGGCAATGCAGCGCGCGCACTTGGCGACCTTGTGGCGATGGACGATGCGATCGCAGCGGCGCAGGAGATGACCAATGGCGAGGATACGCTGATCATCGTCACCGCCGATCACAGTCACACGCTGGTGATCCAGGGCTATCCGGGTCGCAATAACCCGATCCTCGGCTTTGTCCTCTATCCGGGACTCGGCGAACCGGCAAAGGCGGCAGACGGCAAGCCTTACACCACGCTGGCCTACGCAAACGGCCCCGGTGCAATCTGCATCAACAGCGAGGATCCGTGCGAGCGCAAGGATCTGCAGGGCGATGACCCTGAAGCGCTGGATTTCATCCAGCAGGCGACCGTGCCGTTTGCATCGGAAACGCATGCGGGTGAGGACGTGGCGCTGTTCGCCTCGGGGCCGGGCGCCAATCTGTTTTCCGGCACAATCGAGCAGAACGAGATTTTCCACGTCATGGCGCAGAGCCTGGGACTGGTGGAATAAACTGACCTGACAGCGTCTGGCGCTATAGCGGCGGCGTCTGCGGCTTGCCGTGGCAGGCGGCGGGGGATAGGTCTCGCTGGCTGAACGTCAATGCGAGTAGCTGGAGAGCGCGATGGCGACCCCGTCGACCTATCTCGATTTCGAACGACCTGTTGCAGACCTCGAGACCAAGATCGCCGAGTTGCAGGAAGCCGGCGGTTCGGTCGTAAGCGAGGAAGTGTCCAAGCTGCGCGAGAAGTCGGCAAAGCAGCTCAAGGACATCTATTCCAAGCTCAGCCCGTGGCAGAAAACGCAGGTCGCCCGGCATCCCGACCGTCCCCACTTCGCTGATTACGTCGAGGGGTTGTGCGACGATTTCGTTCAGCTGGACGGCGATCGCAAGTTCATGAACGACGAAGCCATCATTGGCGGGCTCGCCAAGTTTCGCGGACAGCCCGTTGTGGTCATCGGGCACGAAAAGGGGCGGGACACGCAGACCCGCATCAAGCACAATTTCGGCATGGGCCGGCCTGAAGGCTACCGCAAGGCGGTGCGCCTGATGGAGCTGGCGGGACGCTTCGGCCTGCCGGTGATCGCGCTGGTCGACACGTCCGGCGCATTCCCGGGCAAGGGCGGTGAAGAGCGCGGGCAAGCCGAGGCGTTGGCGCGCTCGATCGAAGCCTGCCTCATGCTGGATACGCCGATGATATCTGTGATCGTCGGCGAAGGCGGCTCAGGCGGCGCGGTCGCGCTCGCGTCGGGCAACAGGGTCATGATGATGGAACACGCCATCTATTCGGTGATCTCGCCGGAGGGCGCAGCTTCGATCCTGTTCCGCGACGCCAAGCGCGCCAAGGACACGGCCGAGGCGATGAAGATCACGGCGCAGGACCTGGAGAAATTCCGCATCATCGACGCGGTCATTCCCGAACCGATGGGCGGCGCGCACCGGGATCCGAAGACGGCGATTTCGCGCGTTGGCGATGCCATCGAGAAGGCGCTCAAGAGCCTGAAGGACATGTCGCCGGATGAGCTGCGTGACCAGCGCAAACAGCGCTTCTATGCGATCGGGCGTGATGGACTGCCGGCTGCGGCATCCGCTGCGACGCGCACGCCGCAGCGGAAAAAGCCCTAGCCGACCTTGTAGACCATCGAGAAGCGGGTCGCGGTGTCGGTTTCCTCGAAACCGGCCGGCGGGTCCGTGTCGTGACGCACGTCGTAGGAGATGCGCGCCGACAGGTTGCCGGTCAGATCGAACGTGAACGCCAGCGAGTTGATGATCTGCGTGGACGTGCTGGAGTAGATCACGTCCGTGTCGTTGCTGAGCGCCACGTTGTCGTTGAACTGGTGCTCGAGCCGCGAGCCGGCGGCGAAGCCCAGCGACTCTTCTTGTTCGCCGGTCGTGCGGATTTCATCGACGCGATAGCCGGGGCCGCCCTGTACGGTCCATGTCGTCGGTTCGCCGACGATGATGTCGTAGGCGAGACCGCCGCCGAGAAAGTAGCGGTTCTCGAAACCGGAGAACTCGTCTTTCTCCCGTGCCGCGGCCGTATGCGCTCAGTCGCTCGCTGAGGATGCGGTCGACCTGGCCTGCGGCTGCGAGGCGGTTCTTGGTTTCGACGCTGTCGGTCTCGCCATAGTCGGCGGAGAACTGCCCTGACTGCGTCCAAAGCTCGCCATTGTGCTTGAGCTTCACCCCGGCCCCGAAGTCGGTCGTCTCGGTATTGCCGGTCGTGTAGCCCGCGGAGAGCGAGCCTTCGCCTTCCCATTCCGGCGTCTCGTCGGCGTCTTGGGCGAGCGCAGGCGCGGCGAAAGCAAGCGGCGCTGCAGCGGCGATGAACAATGACCTGTATTTCAAGACAGTCTCCTTCGGGCTGATCGGGGGATGCCGCGCCGATAGCGTGCGCTGGCGCATGGGACAATGACCGCCGGCGACCGATTTGGCCTGAGACTGCCCGAATCAATCAGGTGTGATCGACATCACACAATATCGATACGCGAACGCCTGATTCACCGCGGCGGCCGCAAGGCCAGCACGTGCGAGGCGCTGTTGCTGCAGTACGGGTGGAGATCGCGATCAGGCGCGTGCGATAGCCGAGACGTCGCCGTGGCAATTCTTGAAGCGTTTTCCCGAGCCGCACGGGCAGGGCGCGTTGCGCGGCGTGTTCTGCCATTCCAGCGGCATCTGACCGATGCCTTTCGCTCCAGGATTGTCCTTGGCGTCGGCGTTGATCTGTCCGGCGGCAGCGCGCGCGGCGGCGCCCGCTGCAAGCTGCGGAGCGGATTGTTCGACGAACTGACCGCGCATGAGCATGCGTGTGACGCCCGATCGCAGATCGGCCAGCAATGCTTCAAACAATGCGAAGGCCTCGGTCTTGAACTCGTTCAGCGGATCGCGCTGGGCATAGCCGCGCAGGTGCACCACCGAGCGCAGCTGGTCGAGGTGCTGCAGGTGTTCGCGCCAGCGGGCGTCGAGTTCCTGCAGGAGAATCTGCTTTTCAAGCCAGCGCATGCGCTCTTCGCCGACCTGCGCCGTCTTGCGCGCCATGTGCTCGTCTGCGGCCGCGATGAGTTTCTCGGCAACCTCATCCGTGGCGGCGCCTTCTTCCTGAGCCCATTCGCGAGCGGGTACGGACAGGCCGAGGATCCCTGTGACGTCTTCTTCAAGCCCGTCGAGGTTCCATTGGTCTGCGTAGACCTTCGCGGGCATGTGGCTTTCGCACGTGTCCTCGATGACCTGATGGCGCATGTCCTTGACGGTCTCGGACACGTTGGCCGCGTGCATGAACTCGATGCGCTGCTCGAAGATCGCTTTCCGCTGATCGTTGATGACGTCGTCGTATTTCAGAAGGTTCTTGCGGATCTCGAAGTTGCGCTGCTCGACCTTCTTCTGCGAGGTCTCAAGCGCCTTGTTCATCCACTTGTGCGTGATGGCTTCATCTTCCTGGATGCCAAGGCCGCGCATGATGCCGTCGAGACGTTCGGCGGCGAAGATCCGCAGCAGGTCGTCTTCGAGGCAGATGTAGAATTTCGATCGACCCGGGTCGCCCTGACGTCCCGTCCGGCCGCGGAGCTGGTTGTCGATGCGGCGGCTTTCGTGACGTTCGGTGGCGAGAACATAAAGACCGCCGGCGTCGAGCGCGGCTTTGCGCTTGGCGGCGATGTCCGACTTGATGCTCGCCTTCATCTCGTTGAGTTCGTCGTCGTTCAGTTCGCGGCCAAGCTGCTCTTCCTTCGCCTTGCGTTCATCTTCGAGGCGCATCTCGAAGTTGCCGCCGAGCTGAATGTCGGTGCCGCGACCGGCCATGTTGGTGGCGACGGTGATGGCGCCGGGCACGCCCGCCTGCGCCACGATGTGCGCTTCTTGCTCGTGGTGACGCGCGTTGAGCACCTTGTGCGGAATTTTCTCTGCGGCGAGCAGGGACGAGAGGACCTCCGACTTCTCGATCGAGACGGTGCCGACGAGCACGGGTTGGCCGCGCTTGTGGCAATCCTTGAGGTCCGCGATGACAGCCTTGTACTTCTCTTTCGCCGTCCGGTAGACGACATCGTCCTCGTCGATGCGGGCAACCGGAAGGTTGGTCGGGATTTCGAAGACTTCGAGCTTGTAGATTTCCTGGAACTCGGCGGCCTCTGTGTCGGCCGTGCCGGTCATGCCCGCGAGCTTGTCGTAGAGGCGGAAGTAGTTCTGGAAGGTAATGGACGCCAGCGTCTGGTTTTCAGGCTGGATGTTGGTCTTTTCCTTGGCCTCAATCGCTTGGTGCAAACCTTCCGACAGGCGGCGGCCCGGCATCATCCGGCCGGTGAACTCGTCGATCAGAACCACTTCGCCATTCTTGACGATGTAGTCCTTGTCGCGCTGGAACAGCTTGTGGGCGCGGAGCGCCTGGTTGGCGTGGTGGACGAGCGAAATGTTGCCGGGCTCATAGAGCGAGCCTTCCAGCACGCCGGCGCGCTGAAGCAGCTCTTCAATGTGCTCGTTGCCTTCTTCGGAGAACTGGACCGAACGCTGCTTCTCATCGAGCGTGAAGTCGTCTTCGGCGAGGGTCGGAATGACGGCGTCGATCTGCTGGTAAAGCTCGGACCGGTCGTCTGTCGGGCCCGAAATGATAAGCGGCGTGCGGCTTTCATCGATGAGGATGGAGTCGACCTCGTCGACGATCGCGAAGCGGTGGCCGCGCTGCGTCATCTCGGCCAGCGAGAACTTCATGTTGTCGCGCAGGTAGTCGAAGCCGAATTCGTTGTTGGTGCCGTAGGTGACGTCGCAGGCGTAGGCCGCGCGGCGCTGGTTGTCGTCCATGCCGTGGACGATCTTTCCGACGGAGAGGCCAAGGAACCGGTAAACCTGTCCCATCCAGTCCGCATCGCGGTTGGCGAGGTAATCGTTGACGGTGATGACGTGGACGCCCTTGCCCTCGAGGGCGTTGAGATAGACTGGCGCCGTGGCGACGAGGGTCTTGCCTTCGCCCGTCCGCATCTGGGCGATGGCGCCCGAATGCAGGACCATGCCGCCGATCAGCTGCACGTCGAAATGCCGCAGTCCCAGCGTGCGCTTGGACGCTTCGCGCACCGTGGCGAAGGCTTCTGGAAGGATATCGTTCAGGCTGGCGCCGTTGGCGATCTGCTGGCGAAACTCCTTCGTCCGCTCCTTCAAGGCCTCGTCCGAGAGGGCCTCGGTCACCGGCTCAAGGGCGTTGATTCGCTGCACCAGCCCCTTGAAGGGTTTCAGCTTGCGATCGTTGACGGAACCGAAGAGTTTTCGGGCGATTCCGGCCATCGGGGGCTATCCGCTCTCATCTGCGCCGGGAACGCCCGGCACGCTTGCTAAAAGCCGTCGTTCCGGGGATTGTGAGCCGGCAAGGACGCCAAATGTGTAAACCGGTTTAAATTACCGATTTGCGCTATCGCGACACGTAAGGACCAGCCTATTGAGTGTCAATCCGAGCGCGTGGCGTCGCCGCCTCGGACCACAGTTTCAGTGTTCAGGGAGTTTCCCCCATGCAGGTCAGGATTGCGCAGATTGCAGCTGTATTGGCGGCATCCGCGGGTCTTGGACTGTCTGGCTGTGACCAGCCCGCGCCGCTGACGGAAATGGCTGTAGTTGAGGATTCTTCTGCAGTTGCCGCCTACGTTGACGGCCAGCCGATCTATGCCTCCGACGTGATATTCGCCGCCGAGGCCGAGGGCGCCATCGAAGCCGGCGACGCCCTTGAGCCGGACAGCCCGGAATTCAATCGGGTGCTGGATGGGCTGATCGACGTGCGCCTGATGGCGATGGAAGCGGAGGCGAGGGGACTGGACGAGGACCCGCAGTCGCGGTTCCGCCTCCAGTCGATCCGCGAGAATACCTTGTCGAATATCCTGATCGAGACGGTTGTCGCCGAGCGCGTCGATGAGGCCGCCGTGCGCAAGATGTACGAAGCGCAGATTGCCATATCGGAACTCGGCGAAGAGGCTCGCGTGCGCCAGATCGTGACCGCCACAAAGAGCGACATGGATCAGGTGATTGCGGAGCTGGATTCCGGGGTGGATTTCGCGATCGTTGCGTCCCAGCAATCGATCGATGAGCCCACCCGGCTGGAAGGCGGCGATCTTGGCTATCTCAAGGAAGACGAGGTGCCGCCAGCCTTCGCCCAGGCCATTCTCGCCACGGCGACGGGCGGCGTCTCGCGTCCGTTCGAGACGGCCAATGGCTGGCGCATCCTCAAGGTCGAGGAGCGTCGCGAGGAGGCGCCGCCGTCCCTCGAAGAATTGCGCGGGCCGATCCTGAATTATCTCGGCATGATCGAGATCGACAAGCTGCTAAAACAGCTGCGGTCGGAATCGGCGATCGACCGCCGCTCCAGCGCGTCTGCGCCTGCCTTGCGGACCGACCCGTTCTCCATCGCGCCGGAAGAAGAGGATGTCGATGAAGCGCCGCCTCGCATCGAGGCGCAGGCGGAAACGGCCGACAGCGCCCCGGAAGCTGGCGAGGCGCAATAGACGATGGGCGTTACTAATCTGCCGGTGTCGCCACTGGCTCCGAAATCGTTCCCGGAATTGCCTGAAGTTGGCGGCGTCGAACTGACGACATTCGCGCTCGGACTGTATTCGGGAACATCGCGCGATGACCTGCTCGTCGTGCACTTCCCGAATGGCGCGGCGCCCGGAGGCGTCTTCACCACATCCTCCACGCGGTCGGCCGATGTCGACTGGTGTCGCAGCGCCCTGAAGTCCAGCGAGGTGCGGGCGCGTGCGCTTGTGGTCAATGCCGGGAACTCGAATGCGTTCACGGGGCAAGCCGGTATCGAGAAAAACCGCGCGACAACCGCCGCCGTCGTGGGCCTCGCCGGTTGCTTGGACACCAACGTTTTTCTCGCCGCGACCGGCGTGATCGGAGAGCCGCTGCCTCCGACCCGTGTCGCCGATGGCGTCAGGGCGGCCTGGCCAGCGCTTGGCATGCCGAACTGGGAGAAGGCCGCCAACGCCATCCGCACCACCGATACCTTCGCCAAGGCGTCCGGCGCGACGACCGAGATCGAAGGCCGGGCCGTGAACATTGTCGGCATCGCCAAAGGCTCCGGGATGATCGCGCCCAACATGGCGACGACGCTGAATTACGTTTTCACCGATGCGCCGCTGAGCGCCAAGGCGGCGCAGGCGCTGATCGCTCGATACTGCGACCTGACCTACAATTGCATCACCGTCGATAGCGACACCTCGACATCGGATACCCTGATGCTGTTTGCGACCGGCGCATCGGGCGGTGAGACGATCTATGATCCGGATGATCCGCGGCTCGAAGGGCTCCGCACCAAGCTCCACGCGGTCCTCAAGGATCTGGCGCTGCAGATCGTCCGGGACGGCGAGGGCGCCCGGCGCCTGATCGAGATCAACGTGATAGGCGCTGCCGACGACCATGCTGCGCGGGTGATCGGCGCATCGATCGCCAATTCTCCGCTGGTGAAGACCGCGATGGCGGCAGGCGACGCTAATTGGGGCCGCATCGTCATGGCGGTCGGCAAATCGGGCGAGGTTGTCGAGCGGGACTCGCTGGCGATCTGGTTCGGCGATCACCAGGTCGCAAAGGATGGAGCCCGCGCGCCGGACTATTCCGAGGCCAAGGCGAGCCAGGCGGTATCCGGCGAGTTGGTGCGCGTGCGTGTTGATGCGGGTGTCGGCGATGGCCAGGCGACCGTCTGGACGTGCGACCTCACCGAAGGTTACGTGAAGATAAACGGCGCGTACCGAAGTTGACTGCGGCGTCTGCACGCCGAATTTACCCTCCCATGAGAGAAATCTCCCAAGACAAGAAAATCGTGACGGTCGTCGCGGCGGCGCTGGTTCGAGCGGACAAGCGCATCCTGCTGGCGCGCCGACCGGAGGGAAAACCGATGGCCGGACTTTGGGAATTGCCGGGGGGCAAGCTCGAACAGGGCGAAAGCCCCGAAATCGCGCTGGTGCGTGAACTGCGCGAGGAACTGGCGATTGGGGTGGAGCCGGACAATCTGAAGCCGTTCACCTTCGCGTCCCATGCCTATGACGATTTCCACCTGCTGATGCCGGTATTCATGTGCCGCGAGTGGGAAGGGGAGCCGACGCCGCAGGAGCTGCAGGAGATCGCCTGGGCCGCGGCGGAGGATGTACACGAATACCCGGCGCCGGCGGCGGACAAGCCGCTCTTCGACAGTTTCATAGAATGGGTTGGCAAAGCGGCATGAACACGCTGTACAACAAGCTTCGGGCTTTCGGCCGGAACATACACGGCGCCACAGCGATCGAGTACGCGCTGATCGCCGGGATCATCTCTCTTGCGGTCGTCGGCGGGGCGACATTGATCGGCCAGTCCGCGAACGCCGGCTTTGTCAGTGTCGATGAACAGGTCTGGAGCGACGACTAGTCCCTTTTGCCGCCCGGCTTTTCGCCGGCTGACTGTTCCCTGACGCCGAGTGCATCCGCCAGTCGAACCTTGGCGCTGCCGGGACGCTTTGGCACCGGCTGGCCGGCCGCCGGCGCCCAACCGGACAGCGTGACGATTTCGAAGGTCGCACGGATGCGCCCGTCCCGGTCAGCAAACTCCTGAGCGTAGATCTCCGCCGCACGCATCAGAATGCCTCGCGTGAGGGGCGGACCGCTGCGATCGGCGAACGCCGCGGTCTCGCCCATCCCGCGCAGGTCAGACAAGAGCTTCAGCATGGAATCGTAGCGCACGACAATTGTGTCGGCGTCGGCCACCGGCATGGCGAAACCGGTTCGCTGCAGGAGCTGGGCGCCATCGATGACGTCCAGGTACGGTGAAACCCGCATCGCGGCGCCGCCGCGGATCTCGGTCTCCGCGCGCAGCAGCGCCTGCCGCAATTCACCCAGCGACCCCGCGCCCGGGAGCGCTGCGAGCAGAAGTCCATCGGGCTTCAAGGCCCGCTGCAGCTGGATCAACGCGCCCGGCAGGTCGTTCACCCAGTGAAGCGACAAGGCGGATGCTGCGAGATCGAACGACCCTTCCGCGAAGGGCAACGCCTCCTCGTCGGCGCAAACGCTCAACGGGGGGGAGCAGAACGCCGGCGAGATGTCGCTCCGGATGACATGGCGGCCGTCAGCGGCGAGCGCGCTTGCCAGGACGCCGCTGTGGGCGCCGAGGTCGAGCACAGTCGGAAACTCACGATTGATCGCAAGAAGCCGGTCTGCCAGGTCTTCCGATACGCGCTGTTTCAGGAAAGAGTAGCTGTTGTAGGTTGGCGCGGCACGGTCGCGACGGCGCGCATGCAGGGTCCGATCGAAGACCTGCGGCACGCCGATGGTCGGCGCGGTGACGGGGGAAGGGGGACGTTCAGACATTGCGGGACAATCTATCCGGCTCTCGCGGCAAGGCCAGCAGCGCGCTTCGTCGCGGGGCTGACCGCCTTTCAAGGTTGATCTGGCCGACCACGTCCCTGATTTCCGGTCGGGAGGTAGCCGGCCCCGGCGTGCTGGAGCCTCACTACTGGTCGCAGCTGAAGTTCCTTTCGGGCGCGATGTGCCAGCGCTGCGGCACGCCGTTCGAGATTGTTGTCGACCCCGATCAATGGTGCGGCGCCTGTATGGCCAGTCCGCCGGTCTATCATCGCGCGCGGGCGGCGCTGGAGTACGGCGACGTCTCCCGCCAGATCGTGCTGGCGCTGAAACACAGCGGCCGCCGGGACGGCCTGCCGACGATTGCGGCATGGATGACGACGGCGGCGCAGGAACTGGTGCAGGACGCGGACATGCTTGCGCCCGTTCCCTTGCACTACTTTCGGTTGGTGAGGCGGGGCTTCAACCAGTCCGTGTGGCTCGCAGCCGCGCTGGGCCGGCGTATCGACAAGCCTGTCTATGTCGACATTCTCCACCGCCGTCGCCACACCCCGATCCAGGGCGGCCTGTCGGCCGATGCGCGCAGGCGCAATGTGGCGGGCGCGTTCAGGGTGCCGGAACGATACCGGAAGCGGATCGAGGGCAAGACCATCCTGCTGGTCGACGATGTCCTGACGACCGGCGCAACGGTGCAGGCCTGCGCGCGTGCACTGAAATCAGGCGGCGCCGCGAGTATCGATGTCGTGACACTTGCGCGCGTTGCAGGCCCGCGCAGCGTCCCCATATAAATCGTGTTCAACTACTTCGAGGATGAGAATGGCGAAAGTCGAAATCTATACTCGTGATTTCTGCGGTTTTTGCTCCAGAGCAAAATCGCTACTGGAGTCCAAGAACATCAAGTTCACGGAATACAATATCGGAATGGACCCTGACCTGCGTCCGGAGATGATACAGCGCTCGAATGGCGGGCTCACCGTTCCGCAGATTTTCATTAACGATGACCACATTGGCGGGTGCGATGATTTGTTCGCACTGGAACAGGCGGGACGGTTGGACCCCGCCCTCGCGCAAGCCGGGTAAGAGAGGCAAGTCGAAGGGTAGCCATGATCAGGTATGCTCTTGAATGCGTTGGCGAGCACCAGTTCGAAGCCTGGTTCTCGAACTCCGAGGCCTACGAAAAACAGCGCCGCCGCGGGCTCATCGAGTGTCCGGAGTGCGGCAGCCGCAAGGTGCAGAAGCAGATCATGGCTCCTGCAGTGAGCGGCACCAAGAAATCGGCGCCCGCCGACCAAATGGAGGTCATGGCCGCGAGGTTTGCCGGCGAGGTGCGCAAGCAGATCGCAAACACGCACGAATTCGTCGGGGAGCGGTTCGCGTCCGAGGCGCGGGCCATGCACGCCGGCGAAAAGGACGCCCGGCCCGTCTGGGGTCAGGTCAGTCCCGAGGTTGCCAAGGAGCTGAGGGAAGAAGGGGTTCCGGCCATGCCATTGCCTGCGCCCTTCGCGCCCCAACCGCCGAAAAAGTCGCGAGAACTCAATTAGGAGCCTGCCGGGCTCGCCGCACGTTAGAACATCCCGACATTGCGTGTTAGAACCCTCGGAAGCAGCGCTGCAGAGCGGCGCCATCTGGATATTGATCGATGAACTATGTTGACGCGCTCGATGCGCCATCGCGCAATACCGGGCAGATCAAACTGCACGGACCGGAGGCTTTTGCGGGCATGCGGAAGGCGGGACGCCTCGCCGCCGAATGCCTCGACATGCTGGTCGACCATGTGCAACCGGGTGTGACCACGGGCGCGCTGGATGACCTTGCCCGCGACTTTGTCCTGTCGCACGGCGCGACGCCGGCGTGCATGTTCTACCGGGGCTATCGGCACACGATCTGTACCTCCATCAACGAGGTTGTCTGCCATGGCATTCCCGGCGAAAGGGCGCTGAAGGATGGCGACATCGTCAACATCGACGTCACTGTGATCGTTGACGGGTGGCACGGCGACACGTCTCGCATGTATTCCGTCGGTTCGCCGAAGCGGAAGGCGACGAGGCTCATGGACGTGACCTATGAGTGCCTGCAGCGCGGCATCGCGGCGGTGAAGCCGGGCAATACGCTCGGCGATATCGGCGCAGCCATCCAGGCGCATGCCGAGCGCAACCGCTATTCTGTCGTCGAGGCTTTCTGCGGGCACGGCCTAGGACGGATCTTCCACGACGCGCCCAACATCCTGCACTTCGGGCGCAAGGGCGCTGGCGAGAAGCTGCAGGCCGGCATGTTCTTCACCATCGAGCCGATGATCAACATCGGGCGCCGGGACGTGGCGCTGATGCCGGACGGCTGGACGGCGAAGACCAGGACCGGTCTTTGACGGCCCAGTTCGAGCATTCCATCGGCGTGACCGAGGACGGCTGTGAGATTTTCACGCTGTCGCCGAAAGGTCTGCACACGCCCCACAATCCCGAGCTGTCTGCCTGATCGATCATCTGGGGGCAGGGGAATGGGTGGCGCTGGCGATAGCGAAGACGAACAGCCGAAGGCCGCGTCGCGCGGGCCCACAAAGCACTTCCATGGGCACCGCGACCGACTGCGTCAGCGCATCATGCAGGGGGATGGATCCGGCCTGCAGGATTATGAACTTCTCGAACTGCTGCTGTGCGCGTTCATTCCGCGACGTGACGTGAAACCGATCGCCAAGGAAATGCTCTCGCGGTTTGGCTCGGTCTCCGCAGCCCTTGGCGCCGACCCGCGCCGATTGATGGAGATTGAAGGGATCGGCGAGACGTCGGTCGCCTACATCCGCGCCACGCATCGCCTGCTGGGTCAGGCGTCGAAGGACAGCGTGGCTGCGCGACCCGTCATCTCGAATTGGGCGGCGCTGCAGAACTACGTGCGGACACAATTGCGGCACGAGAAGACCGAGCAGGTTCGGGTCTTGTTTCTGGACCGCAAGAACAAGCTGATCGCGGACGAGGTGACCGGGCGCGGCACCGTCGATCATGCGCCAGTCTACCCGAGGGAGATTGCGCGCAGGGCGATCGAGCTGTCGGCCTCGGCGGTGATCCTCGTGCACAACCATCCAAGCGGCGACCCCACGCCATCGCGCGCTGACGTAACCATGACGCGCGACATCATCGAGGCGCTCGAAGCGCTCGACATCAAGCTCCACGATCACCTTGTAGTGGGCGCCGACGAAACGATCAGCATGAAGGCCCAGGGTCTGATCTGATCTCTGTATCGGGGGCGGCCTCGCGTCCGTTGGGGCCAGCGCGGGTGGGGGGGCTTGTAGCCGCTTGTTCATCAGACACCCAAAGACGCCGCCAACAAGTGCGCGAGCTACGCGAATCGGGGTGGACCTGTTCGTGACTTCAACTAAGCTCGATCCATCGGGAACCCCAATAGAACAATCCTGCCTGAAGAGTATCGGGCTGAGGTTGGCGCGGGAGGCCGCCGCCGACTCGTCTCAGTGATCGAGGGCCGAGACGAGCGGACAATAAAACAAAGCCGCCACAGTGCGGATCAGGGGAGGAGCATATATGGGCGCGCCAACCGCTGCGGGAGCAGCGCCGGGGACCGACGAGTCCCAAGGGCATATCACCGGCTACGGCACGAAGGCGTATCGCTCGTACGTGCTTGTCTCGCTTATGGTGATCTACATCCTGAACTTTATTGACCGCGGGCTCCTGTCCGTTGTGGCGCGCCCGCTGAAGGCCGAGCTGCTGATCGGCGACACTGCCTTCGGCTTGCTGACCGGCTTTGGCTTCGCGCTGCTCTACACCATCGTCGGGATACCTCTGGCGCGGATCGCCGAGCGCAGAAACCGCGTCTGGATCATGGGCATTTGCGTCATGCTGTGGTCGATCATGACCGCGCTATGCGGTCTCGCAACAGACATAACGATCGGTTCGATGGTGATCGGCGGATTTTGGATACTGCTGGTGTGCAGGATCGGGGTCGGCATCGGAGAAGCGGGATGTACGCCGCCCGCGAACTCCGTGATTGCGGATTACTACCCACCGGGAAAGCGTTCCACGGCGCTTGGCTTTTATGCGATGGGCGTCACCCTCGGTACGACCCTGGCGAACCTGATCGGTGGTCCGGTAGCAGACGCCTTTGGCTGGCGGGCCGCCTTTTTCATTCTAGGGCTGCCGGGCGTAGCGATCGGCATCCTCCTGATCCTGACGGTGAGGGAACCGCCAAGAGGGTTCAGCGATCCACCCGATGCGAGGAAGGTCCAAAGCGCCAGTCTCAGTCAGGCGCTGAATGAGTTGTTCTCCAAACCGTCATTCTGGACGATGGCTGCTGGCGCGACGATCGCCGCGTTCTGCGGTTATGCCGTTGCTAGTTTCCAGTCTTTGTATCTCCAGAGAACGTTTGATGTCACCGCCGGCGAGGCTGCCGTCTGGTTCAACGCACCGGCGTATGCTGCCGGCGCGCTCGGCACCTTCCTCCTTGGCTGGATTGCGGAGAAGCTCGGCAAGCGTTCAACGAACTCGATCGCCCGGCTTGCTGCCGGTGGAATGTTCCTTTGTGTGCCGTTTTACTTCTTGGCTTTCACGACAGACTCGATGATGTGGTGCATGATCGGCCGGCGACAGGTCATTTCGTGAAGTACGGCTATCTCGCCGCGCAATACACGATCGGCCAGGGCGTCGTATCCATGCGCGTGCGCGCCACCGCGACAGCTATCTTGTTGTTCGTCATCAACCTGCTCGGATATGGCTTGGGACCCCTTTTTGCAGGGTTTCTCAGCGACTTCTTCTTCAGATCGAGCGCAGCAGCTGAGGGTTACGAAGGCCTCGGCACGGCGGTTTGCGACGGAGCCCAACAGGCCTTGCAGGATGCAGGTGAAGGCTCCGTAGTTGCAGATGTGCTCGCTGGCCTCGCACGGCCAATGACGGAAGCCGAGTTCGCGTTCTGTGAAATCGCCAATGCCAGCGCGACAGAGGCGTCAATGCTCACGATATCCGCAATGTATGCGCTTGGCGGGATCATGTTCGTTTTCTGCATGTTCACGCTGAACAAGGACATGGTTGCGCGGTAGGCGGTCACGCCGGACATTTAAGACTTGGCGGCTCCCTGCCTTGAGCGGGGAGCCGCCTGCGTTTTGGGCCCATTTGCCAGCGGCCGCGTGCGCAGCTACACCCCGCCGCAACTGTTCTGGATAGGAATGTGGCCCGATGATCCCACGCTACGCCCGCGCTGAGATGACCGACATCTGGACGTCGGAAAGCAAGTATTCGATCTGGCTTGAGATCGAAACGCTGGCGGCTGAGGCGATGGCCGAACTGGGTGTGGTGCCCGTCGGGGCGGCGAAGGCGGCGCGCGAGCGGGGCGGTTTCGATGTCGACCGGGTCGACGCCATCGAGCGCGAAGTCAAACACGACGTCATCGCCTTCCTCACCTCGGTTGCAGAACATGTCGGCGATGAGGCGCGCTTCCTTCACAAGGGAATGACGTCATCGGACGTTCTCGACACATGTCTGGCCGTCCAGCTGGTGCGGGCGAGCGACCTGCTTCTCAAGGGAGTTGATCGGGTTCTGGCCGCGCTGGAAAAGCGCGCGTTCGAGCACAAGCTGACGCCGACGATCGGGCGCAGCCATGGCATCCACGCGGAACCGACCACGTTCGGCGTCAAGCTGGCCCGCTTTCACGCCGAGATGGCGCGCGGCCGCAAGCGCCTCGAGACGGCCCGCGAGGAGATCGCGACGTGTGCGCTGTCCGGGGCCGTCGGCACCTTCGCCAATATCGATCCGCGCGTTGAGGATATGGTGGCGGAGAAACTCGGGCTCGTGGTCGAGCCGGTGTCATCGCAGGTGATCCCGCGCGACCGGCACGCGGCGTTCTTCGCGGCGCTCGGCGTGGTGGCGTCATCCATTGAGAATATCGCTGTCGAGATCCGGCATCTGCAGCGGACCGAGGTTCTCGAAGCGGAGGAATACTTCTCTGAGAAACAGAAGGGCTCGTCGGCGATGCCGCACAAGCGCAACCCTGTGCTCACTGAGAACCTCACCGGCCTTGCGCGTCTTGTGCGCTCTGCCGTCTACCCGGCCATGGAAAACGTTGCGCTCTGGCACGAGCGCGACATTTCGCATTCATCCGTCGAGCGCGGCATTGGTCCGGATGCGACGATCCACCTGGATTTCGCCCTTCACCGGCTTGCGGGAGTCATCGAGAACCTTCTGGTCTATCCGGAGAACATGCTGGCCAACCTCAATCGACTTGGCGGCCTGCACAATTCGCAACGCGTTCTCCTCGCGCTTGTCGAGGCCGGTGTGTCTCGCGAGGATTCCTATCGGCTGGTCCAGCGCAACGCGATGAAGGTGTGGGCGGACCGAGATCGCGGCGAGGGTGATTTCCTGCGCAACCTGAAGGAAGATGGCGAGGTATCCGCTAAGCTGTCCGATGAGAAACTCGAAAGCCTGTTCGACCTCGACTACCACTTCAAGAATGTCGACGTGATCTTCCAGCGCGTGTTCGGCCGGGCCTGAAAAAATGGGCCGGATCGATGAACGACCCGGCCCAGTAGATGGCGGAGCACAACGCGGAGAAAAGCGTCGCTCGAAATGAAATCGCGTGCACCGGGGGAGTGCAGCTAACGCTGGGCGGCTCAACGGGGGACAGATCGCCGCCGCGCCTCGACTTCAGGGAACCAGGCCGACGCGGACGTCGCCTTCAAAAACGAACCTGCCTGATACCCGGAAAACAAATGAGAACGACTGGCGCGGAAATGTCCGCGAGCCGTTGACCACGCTGGTGCGGCTTGGCGGCGCTGATGGCAATTCGTGGGGAAAAAACGGGAAAACCGGCCCGCCGCATGGTTAAGCAGCGGGCCTCAAAAACTGTTCGGCAGGCGAAGATTTATTCTCCGGCCAGGAATTAGCCGGCTTCGGCTTTGACCTGCTCAGCGGCGAGAGCCATCAGCTCTTCCATCTGGCGGCGGATCTGGTGTTCGGACTGGTCCACGCCGGCCGCTGAAAGGTCGCCGCTGACTTTGCGGAAGACGTCTTCATCGCCAGCTTCCTCGAAATCTGCCTTCACGACTTCTACGGCGTAACCGGCTGCTTCTTCGCCACTTTTTCCCATAAGTTCGGCGGCCCAGAGCCCGAGGAGCTTGTTCCTGCGGGCCGTCGCCTTGAACAGCAATTGCTGGTCGAGCGCATATTTGGCTTCTTCGCTTTTTTCCCGTTTGTCGAAACCGCTCACCAATGTTCTCCACTTCCAGCTTGCGCGACGCGCTTCAGCTGTCGATATACCCCCCGGGCCGCCCAAAATCACCCCCGGCAAGCATCCCGCAGCGATGCGACGCATGCTAGGTATGACGGATGGCGGCTCGCGAGAATCAGCGCGGGGCGATTTCACCGTCCTCGTCGCCACGATGGGTTAGGAGCAGTCGCCATATGGCCAAGCGCCGCAAGATATATGAGGGCAAGGCTAAGATCCTGTACGAGGGACCTGAGCCGGGCACGATCATCCAGTACTTCAAGGATGACGCGACCGCCTTCAACAATCAGAAGCAGGCTGTGCTGGACGGCAAGGGCGTTCTGAACAACCGCATCTCCGAATTCATCATGACGCAGCTGAACGCGGTGGGCCTGCCGACGCACTTCCTGCGCCGGTTGAACATGCGCGAACAATTGGTGCGCGAGGTGGAGATCATTCCGCTCGAAGTCATTTGCCGGAATGTCGCCGCCGGCTCGATGGCCAAGCGTCTGGGCATGGAGGAGGGCGCGCAGCTGCCGCGCTCCATCATCGAGTTCTGCTACAAGAAGGACGAGCTGGGCGACCCGCTGGTGCCTGAAGAGTACATCACGGCGTTCAATTGGGCCTCGAACCAGGAAATCGACGACATGGTCGCAATGACCCTGCGCGTGAACGATTTCCTGACTGGCCTGTTCGCCGGCGTCGGCATCAAGCTCATCGACTTCAAGGTCGAGTACGGCAGGCTCTATGAAGGCGAGATGGTGCGCACGGTGCTGGCCGACGAGATCAGCCCGGATTCATGCCGGCTTTGGGACGCCGCCACTGGCGAGAAGATGGACAAGGACCGCTTCCGCCGCGACCTGGGCGGCGTAACCGAGGCCTATCGCGAAGTCGCCCGGCGGCTCGGCATTTTCCGGGATGAGCAGGCGGGCGCAGAAATCGTCGCGCTGGAAACCGGCGGAGGGAAGTAGATGAGAGCCCGTGTTCACGTCAGCCTGAAACCGGGCGTGCTCGACCCTCAGGGCAAGGCCGTCAGTGACGCCCTTGGGCGACTTGGCTTCTCGGAAGTCGGCGAAGTCCGCGTTGGCAAGACGATCGAGCTGGAGCTTGAGGATGGCCTGGCTGCGGATGCCGCCGAAGCCCGCGTCAAGGAAATGTGCGAGAAGCTGCTCGCGAACACCGTCATCGAGCGCTACGCCGTCGAACTCGTCTAGGCGGCGGCCGCTTCGGGTTTCTTCGCAACCAGAAACAGGACGGCCTCGTCATTCGGGGCCCAGTCGTGGTCGATCCGGAAGCCCGCATCGGTCATGCTGCGCCTCAGGTGATCTTTCCCGAACAGACGGATGGCCGGCGTCAGCGGCAGGACGCGGCTGGCCTGCGCAAATAGCTTCCAGCCGCCCTTCATCTCGTCGAGGCAGACTGTGCTTGAGACGAAAACGCCGCCGGGTTTCAGCGTGCGATAGATGCGGGCGAGCATTGTTTCCTTGTCGGCTAGCAGATGCAGCACGCTGTGCGCCATCACGACATCATAGCCGTCGTCCGGGAGTGCGACCCGGGTGACGTCGACTTTCTTCAGGGCGATATTGGTGACGCCAGCTTCCTGAACGCGAGACTGCGCGATCTCCAGCAGCTTGCCCGAAGCATCATAGGCGTCGATGTGCGCGACGTATGGCGCGTGCGCGATCGCCGTGGAGCCCGTCCCGCAGCCGATCTCAAGTACCCGCATGTCGGGGCGCAGGTAGGTGCGGGTGATCTCGAGCTTCTTCTCGTATGACGCCTGATCCCGAATTGGGGCCTTGGCGTACGACTTGGCTGTCAGATCGAACAGGAGCGTCGACAATCAGAATCTCCCCGGCTGCGCCCTTGATCGGGTACAGCCAGGTTTATCGATTGTCAATAAGGATCGATTTTAGTTCTTTGCGTCTTCGGCGGTGTCTTCGATGCTGTCGCCGACCGTGCTGAGGTCTTCGCCCATCCCCGCAATCGTATTGCAGGCCGAGAGCGCCAACGAGCTCGCAACGCAGAACGCCAAAACAATCTTCTTCATGGATACTCTCCCGATCGGCCGATTACCGTCCACGGCGCACAATATGTGATCAATAGGCGATTGTAGGCAAGCAGCGAAGTTGGCCTAGCAGTCGCTGCGGCGAGAGGCGCCGCTGCCGCCGCACAGCTCAAGATCGTTATCCGCCGTGCTGGTGCGGCGATCGCCGCTCTGGGCGTCATCGGACGCGCGCGTCATGGCGGTGCCGACAGCCTGCAGATCCTGACCGATGCCGGAGATTGTGTTGCAGCCGCCCAGTGCAATGACTGCTGCAGTGGTGAGGAAAATTGTACGCATGCGGCCTGTCCATAAGTCTCGATGCGCGCCCCATGACGCCAAATCGAGGCCAAAATATGGGGCTTGCTCTATGATCGACCCTGACAGGAATAACCGAGGCCGCCATCGACGACAAATACTCGTCTGCGCCCGGAATCGCTGATAAACAGCCCCGCATGAAGTCAGCTGTCATCGTCTTTCCGGGTTCAAACTGCGATCGCGACGCCCAGGTCGCGTTGCGCAGGTTCACAGGCGCTGAGCCCGCCATGGTCTGGCACAAGGACGCGGAGATCCCGGAGGATACCGATCTTGTTCTTCTGCCGGGCGGATTTTCCTACGGCGATTACCTGCGTTCAGGCGCGATGGCGGCCGCGTCTCCCATAGGCTCAGCGCTTCGCGCCCACGCCGATCGCGGCGGATACGTTCTGGCGATCTGCAACGGCTTTCAGGTCGCAACCGAGCTCGGGTTGTTGCCGGGGGCCTTGTTGCGCAACGCGGGGCTGAACTTCGTGTGCCGCCCGCAGGTGCTGGCGATCTCCACCAACTCGGCGTTCACATCGGCCTACGGGACGCAGCAGGAAGTGTCGTTCCCCATCGCGCACCACGACGGCAATTACTTCGCCGATGATGAGACCCTCGACCGTCTTGAAGGCGAGGGGCGGATCGCCTTCCGCTATTGTGACAATCCCAACGGCTCGGCCCGCGATATCGCCGGCATCCTGTCTGAGAACGGTCGTGTGCTGGGAATGATGCCCCATCCGGAGCGCGCCATCGGCGGCCACGAGGGCGGCGTTGACGGCGCCAAGCTGTTTGAGAGCGTACTCGCCGCAGCCTGAGGGATGTCTGGCGTTCGTGAACCGCTTGTGGCGGTATAACGTAGAGGCCGGACAAACCGATCGGCGAGGTCACATGAAATGCATCAGCCAGATTGCAGCAATCTGCCTTCTGGGGCTGGCGGCGGCCTGCTCGGCCTATCCGGCGACAGAGATGTCTGAAGCGCGCTATGTCGAAGCCGATGGCGTATCGAGCCGTGTCGCCGAATGGGGCGATGGACCGCCGATCCTGCTGATCCATGGCGCATCGTCGACGCTGTCCGTCTTCGAACCGACCGTCGCGCCGCTATTGAGCGCGACCCATCGGCTGGTCGCCTACGACCGCCCGGGAATGGGATTGTCTGCTGACAGGCCGGCGGACGCTGACACGCTGAAGGTGCAGGCGGAGGTCGCCGCCGGCGTGATTGACGCGATGGAGATGGAGCGGCCGATCGTGATCGGTCATTCGCTCGGTGGCGCGATTGCGCTGCGGCTGGCGCTGGACCACCCGGAATTAGTTTCCGGCCTCGTGCTGATCGGCGCGCCGGCCTACGAGTGGCCAGGCAGCGTTGCGTGGCACTACCACATGTCGGACATGCCGCTGGTGGGACCGGTGTTCAATCACGTGCTGTCGCGGCCATTTATTGGCGGCGCGATCAAATCGGGCATCGAGGGATTGTTTGCACCCCAGGACGCCCCCGACGGATATCTGGAGGCGACCAATACGCGCCTTGCGGCCGCACCCGGCGCACTCCGCGCGAATGCGCGGGACGTCAAATCGCTCAAGCGGGAACTGATCGCGCAGGCGCCGCGTTATCCTGACATAGATCAACCCGTCGGGATTCTGGTCGGGGTCGACGATCGCGTTGTCAGCTATGAACTGCACTCAAGGCGGTTAGCTGAAACGCTTCCGAATGCGCGGATTGAAACGCTTTCCGGGGTCGGCCACGCCCCACATGAGATCGCGCCGCAGACACTGCGGGCGTTGGTCGACTGGGTCGGAGAAAATGCCGAGAAATCTCAGGAAAACTGAGCGCTAACCTTGCAAACCTGACGGCCTCTACTAATTTAGAATGGTTCTAAAAATGGAGACGACAGGATGGACATCGGAATTGACAAAGGCAGCCGTAAGGATGTCGCCGCCGCGTTGGAGCAGGTGCTGGCTGACAGTTATGCGCTGTATGGGAAGACCCACGGATACCACTGGAACGTAGAGGGACCGCGCTTCTCGACGCTGCATGCGGCCTTCGAGGAGCAGTACCGCGAGCAATGGGCGGCGCTTGATGAAATCGCCGAGCGCATCCGGACGCTTGGCGAATACGCGCCATCAGGCATCACCATGGGTGAGAAAGCCAAGATCAAGGCTGACAAGAACGTGCCGAATGCGGAGCAAATGCTCTCCAACCTCGTTGAGAGCAATGAGATCGTCGTGAATTCGGCGCGCGCCGCTCTGAAAGTTGCTGAGAAAGCAGGAGATGACGCGACCGCTGATCTCATGACGCAGCGAGTTGCGATCCACGAAAAGACCGCGTGGATGCTGAGATCTCATCTGGCCGGCTAGCTCCTGGTTCGGTCAGAAAACTCGCCCCGCGGGCAGCAGCCCGCGGGGCTGTTTTTTTGGGTCTGCCGCTAACGGAAACCTGATCGGTCGAGTTCACGCAGGAATACCGCGATGGTGAGCGACCAAGCGACCGGCTTGCATGGCGCCGGGGTGTAACTTGAGTTACGTCTTGGGCTTCAAATGTCATGCGTCACGGGAGTTGGGCGCGCGCGGAGGTCCCCATGAACCGCAACCTTGTCGCGATCGGCGGAGCCCTGGCCGTTCTGGCCGGTCCTGCGTTTGCGGAGGACACAAGCATCCAGCGCACCGAGGACGGGCGGCCAGACTTGCAGGGCGTGTGGTCGAGCCGATGGCTTACACCCGTCGAGCGGATTGCTGGTGAAACCGAACTCGTTGTTTCAGCAGAGCGTGGAGCCGAGCTGGCCAAGGAGTTGCTCGAGCGCGCGGGCCATCCGGCGCAGATGGACCCTGAGCTTGCTGCGCCGGACGCAGAGACGCTTGCGATCGTGCGCGGCGAACATCGCACGTCGCTGATCATATCGCCGGACGATGGAAAGCTGCCGATGAACGACGCTGGCAGGGCGGCGCGGCTGGCCTATGTCAGCGGGCTTGATGGCCCCGAGCAGCGCATGACGACCGAACGATGCATCGGAGGCGTTGGCTGGGCCCCACTGCAGATACGCACGCATGCGATGTTGCGCGAGATCGTACAGACTGACGACCACGTCGTGTTGCGGACCGAAGCTTATTCCGACCTGCGCCTGGTGCCGATTGATGCCGAGCGGCGTCCGGATGCGGCCGCGCCGCACATGGGGGAATCGGTCGGACGGTGGGAGGGCGACACCCTTGTTGTCGAAACGAGGAATTACGATCCTGACCTTTCGACCCACGGCATCGTCACAGTCATGAGCCCGGATGCGGTCGTCACCGAGTGGTTCACGCCAGCATCCGCTGACGAGATCGTCTACCGCTATCAGGTCGACGACCCGACCTACTACGACCAGCCGTGGTCAGTGGAGTATTCTCTCATGCGGACCGACGAAAAGGTCTACGAGTTCGCCTGTCACGAGGGGAATTACGCCCTCAAGCACATGCTGAACGGCGCACGCATGGAAGAGATGTCTGCGCGGTCGAAAGCAGAGAACTAGGCCGGCGCGAGATGCGGCGAACTCTACCCATACAGTTGCACAGTAACGATTGTACGGCGCTCGCTGATCAGTAGGCGGCTGGCGCGGGCGCGTCTTCAGGCAGGCCAGCCAGATACTTCTCGGCTTCAAGAGCGGCCATGCAGCCCATGCCGGCGGCGGTCACCGCCTGACGGTAGATGTCGTCAGTGACATCGCCTGCAGCATAGACGCCGGGTATGTTCGTCGCAGTCGAGTCCGGCTTGGTGACGATGTAGTTGCCAGACTTCATCTCCAGCTGATCGATGAACAACTCAGTCTGTGGTGCGTGGCCAATCGCGATGAAGATGCCGTGGACGGGCAGCTCCGTGACCTCGCCCGTCTTGAGGTTTTTGAGGCGCGCAGTCGTGACCGACTTGGGGTCTTCGGCGCCAATGACTTCCTCAAGCGTCGTATCCCAGATGACGTTGACCTTCGGGTTCTTGAACAGGCGGTCTTGCAGGATCCGCTCGGCGCGGAAGCTGTCGCGACGGTGGATCACGGTCACCTTGTCGGCGAAGTGGGTGAGGTGGAGCGCTTCTTCAACAGCTGTGTTGCCGCCGCCCACCACCAGAACTTCCTTCTGGCGGTAGAAGAACGCATCGCACGTCGCGCAGGCCGAGACGCCAAAGCCCTTAAACTTCTCTTCCGAAGGCAGGCCGAGCCATTTCGCCTGGGCGCCTGTGCAAATGATCAGCACATCGCAGGTGTAAGTTTTTCCGCTGTCGCCAGTCAGCGTGTAGGGCTTCTTTGAGAGGTCCGCCTTGATGATGTGGTCGCCGACAATCTCGGTGCCGACATTCACCGCCTGCTCGCGCATCTGCTCCATGAGCCAGGGGCCCTGAATGACGTCAGCGAAGCCGGGGTAGTTTTCGACATCCGTCGTGATCGTCAGCTGGCCGCCGGGCTGGATGCCCTCGATGAGGAGCGGCTTGCGCAGCGCGCGCGCAGCATAGACGGCGGCGGAATACCCGGCGGGGCCCGAACCGAGGATGATGATCTGTGAATGACGCGTTTCGGTCATCTGAAGGCTCCGCGCGGCTTGTATCGGTGGATTCGCTTGTCCCTTCTTATGGTTACACCGGATGCCGGATGGAAGGGGCGGGTAGGAAAGTGCTGTGGGTGTTGAGAATTTCTCTAGGCTTCGGGCCGTGGGTGACGCTCCAGCAGGAGCCGTGCGATCTCATCGGCCGCACGCTCGACTTCCCTCACCGGCTCGTAGGCCCAGAGCGAAATCTTGCCGTCGAACCACTTCGCCGCGCCCCGATCGATGAAGCCGTTGTGGAGCCTGTCAAACCGAGGGGAGGAGCCTTCCAGGCGGATGATGTGAATTGGTTTGCCGAAGTAGGCGGGGTCGGCGAGCATGTTGGCCGAGTCTTCCGTCACTAGGGCTGCATCGCACAGCGACAGGAAGGCCAGGTAGGGATTGGGCCCGTCAACGGCTTCACTTTCCCAGAAGCGCGCGCCAACTTCGCCGGCCATCGCGCGCAGGCGGGCGCGAGCCAGTTCCGGCGTGCGGCGCGAAACGGTGATCCAGAGCCGCAGGCCGTCACGCGCCAGTTTCCGCAGCGTGGCGTCGATCTCTTCGACCTTGTCGTCCGTCATCCGGTGCGTGTTTGAATCGCCGCCGATCGAGACAAGGATTTTCGTGCCGGCCTTGGCCGTCAGGTCGCCGAACTTCAGGTGCGCGTCCTCGACGTCGTCTTGGGGGAAATAGGTGGGCGGCCCTAGGATCGGAAAGACGTTGGGCCCCTTGATCCCGTCATGCTCCGGCGGGATGACGAGATCATATGGTGCAAGGCTGGTTCTTGGGTTCTGGGTCTGCACGACCAGCGTGCGCCCTCCCGACCACTTCTTCATGCGGCGGGAATAGGGGATGGAGCGCCGGCCGGTCGCGATCCAGACATCTGGCCATGGCGGCTGCAGTTGCTCGCGCTGGCGACGTGACAGGGCAGCCATCGGTGCGACCCACTTGTCGGCGGGCAGCGGCACCTGCCAGCCAGCCGGGCTCAATCGTAGTGGTTCGCTGCGGTGAGCGTCAGAGCGAATGTGGCGGAGCTGTTCCCAACGCTGCGGCTCGCCAAGCGCGCGCGCGAGCGAAAGCGCCTGGCGTTCAATGCCAGCTCTCCCGTCGGATACGACCCAGATGGACGGCCCGGCAGGGCCCGGCCTCGTGTCGGAAGCTGTCACGCTTTCACACTAGCGCCAGGAGATCTCGATGATCTCGAAAGACTTGGCGCCGCCGGGCGCGGCGACCTCGGCGGTGTCGCCTTCTTCCTTGCCAATCATCGCGCGCGCGATTGGCGAGGAGATCGAGATCTTGCCTTCGGCGACGTTCGCCTCGTCCTCACCCACGATCTGGTAGGTGAATTCATCGCCGGTGTCTTCGTCGACTACCTTCACGGTGGCGCCGAACTTGACCGTGTCACCGGTCAGCTTCGACGTGTCGATGACCTGCGCGCGCGCGAGCTTGTCTTCGAGTTCGGCAACGCGACCTCGATGAAGCTCTGCTTCTCCTTGGCGGCATGATACTCGGCGTTCTCCGACAGGTCGCCATGAGCACGCGCCTCGGCGATCGCCGCGATCACGGCCGGGCGCTCAGAGGATTTTAGAGTCTTCAGTTCCGTCTCCAGGGAGTGATGTCCCTGAACCGTCATAGGAATGCGCTGCATAAAAAGTCCTGTCCGCGTCTAGATTTACGGAAGCGTTCGTCGCCGTCGTGCAGAAGACTTCGATCTCGAACCTATTGAGAGTAGGTCTGAAGCGCTCCAGCTTCAAGCGGTCGTTGCTTCAGGACACGAATTCCCTGAACCGCCGCCCGAGCGCCGGACAGCGTTGTATAATATGGAATATTCTGGCTCAGAGCGGTTTGGCGGATGGAGGCCGAATCCACAAGCGATTGCGACCCTTCAGTGGTGTTGAAGATCAGCTGCACGTCGCCATTGGTCATCGAGTCGACCACGTGGGGACGGCCCTCCAACACCTTGTTGATCACTTCGACATTGACGCCGTGCTCGGAGAGGTAGGCCGCCGTGCCGCGCGTGGCGATCAGCTTGAAGCCCATATCCGCCAGATCGCGTGCGATCGGGGTGACCGCTTCCTTGTCCGATGACTTGACGGAGATAAAGCAGACGCCCGCATCCGGAAGCGTCACGCCAGCGGCGATCTGGCTCTTGAGGAAGGCGGCGCCGAAGCTTTCATCAACGCCCATGACCTCGCCGGTCGAGCGCATCTCGGGGCCGAGTACGGGATCGACGCCGGCAAAGCGCGCGAATGGAAACACCGCGCTTGACCGCGACCCGCGGCGGGCGAGCGGCCCGTCGCCGAGTTTGAACTCGGCAAGGGAGAGCCGGCCATGACTTTCGCGGCGATGGAGGCGAAGGGTTTGCCGATGGCCTTGGCGACGAACGGCACGGTGCGCGATGCGCGCGGGTTGGCTTCCAGCACGTAGATCTGGTCGTCCTTGACGGCGAACTGGACATTCATCAGGCCGCGAACCTCAAGGGCGCCGGCCAGCGCACGCGCCTGGTCGCAAAGACGGGAGACGATCTCTTTGCTGAGCGTGTAGGGCGGGATCGAGCAGGCGGAGTCGCCCGAGTGGATTCCCGCCTCCTCGATGTGCTCCATGACGCCGGCAATGTGAGTGGTCTTGCCATCGGAGACGGCGTCGACATCGACTTCCACGGCGTCCGCAAGGAACCGGTCGACCAGCAGCGTGCCGCCTTCGGCTGCCGCGAGCGCATCTGCCGAATACCGTTTCAGTTCTTCGGCGTTGTGGGCGATTTCCATCGCGCGGCCGCCCAGCACGTTGGACGGCCTTACCATGACCGGGAAGCCAAGCTTCTGCGCGATGTCCATGGCCTGCTCGGCGTTGCGGGCGATGCCGGATGGGGCCTGCTGCAAATTGATCTTGTCGAGCAGCGCGGAAAACCGCTCGCGATCTTCCGCCAGATCGATCGCGTCCGGCGAGGTGCCGAGGATCGGAACGCCTGCGCGGCCCAGACCCTGCGACAGCTTGAGCGGCGTCTGGCCGCCGAACTGCACGATCACGCCCATGAACTCGCCGTCGCGCTGTTCGACGTGGATGATCTCTGACACGTCCTCGAGCGTCAGCGGCTCGAAGTAGAGGCGGTCTGAGGTGTCGTAGTCGGTGGACACCGTCTCAGGGTTACAGTTGACCATGATCGACTCGATGCCGAGGTCGGCCATCGAGAAGGCTGCGTGGCAGCAGCAGTAGTCGAACTCGATGCCCTGGCCGATGCGGTTTGGTCCGCCGCCGAGGATCATGGCTTTGCGGCGGCCGGACGGCTCCGCCTCGCATTGCGGCGGCAGTACTTTGCCATCGGGGCCGGTCCAGCCGGTCTCGTAGGTCGAGTAGAGATAAGGCGTCTTCGCGGCGAACTCGGCGGCGCAGGTGTCGATGCGCTTGTAGACCGGACGGACGCCGAGCTTGTGGCGGGCGGCGCGTACCTCCTCCTCGCTCTTGCCGACGAGTTGGCCGAGGCGCTTGTCGGAAAAGCCCTGGCCTTTGACCTGCGCCATGTCGAAGGCATCGTTCGGCAGACCATCGCGGCGTAGGCGCTCTTCGGCGCCGATCAGGTCGGCGATCTGACGCAGGAACCAGAGGTCGATCCGGGACGCCGTTGCGACGTCTTCGACGGACATGCCGCGGCGCAGAGCCTCCGCGACCACGAGCAGGCGCGATTGGGTCGGCTTTGAGCATGCCGCGATGAGCACGTTGCGGTCATCGCCTTCGCCGAGCCCGGGTATCGAGATTTCGTCGAGCCCGCAAAGACCGGTCTCCAGCGAGCGAAGCGCTTTCTGGAAGCTCTCCTGGAAGCTGCGGCCGATGGCCATGGCCTCACCCACCGACTTCATCGAGGTGGTCAGTCCGGCGTCGGCGCCTTTGTATTTCTCGAAGGCGAAGCGCGGAATCTTGGTGACGACATAGTCAATCGTCGGCTCGAAGGAGGCCGGCGTCACCCCGGTGATGTCGTTGTCGAGTTCATCCAGCGTGTAGCCCACCGCCAATTTTGCGGCGACCTTGGCGATCGGGAAGCCGGTCGCCTTCGACGCAAGTGCGGAGGACCGCGAGACGCGCGGATTCATTTCGATAACGACGAGCCGGCCATTATCGGGGTTCACAGCGAACTGGACGTTGGAGCCGCCGGTTTCGACGCCAATCTCGCGCAGCACAGCGATCGAGGCGTTGCGCATGACCGGTATTCGCGATCGGTCAGCGTCAGGGCCGGGGCGACGGTGATCGAGTCGCCTGTGTGGACACCCATCGGGTCAACGTTTTCGATCGAGCAGACAATGATGCAGTTGTCCGCCTTGTCGCGGACGACTTCCATCTCGAATTCTTTCCAGCCGAGAAGGCTTTCATCGATCAGGATCTGCCCGGCGGGCGACGCCTTCAGTCCCGAGCGGCAGATGCGTTCGTATTCCTCAATATTGTAGGCGATGCCCCCGCCGGTTCCGCCGAGCGTGAAGGCGGGCCGGATGATCGCGGGAAGTCCGACTTCTTTCATCGCCTCCATGGCGAGCCGCAGGCCTTCGGCATAGTCGAAGGATTTGTCGGGCTTTCTCGGCGCAGCGATGATCGCGGCGCGCGGGTTCTCCAGACCAATGCGGTCCATCGCCTCGCGGAACAGCTTGCGATCCTCGGCCTTCTCGATGGCTTCGGCATTGGCGCCGATGAGCTGGACGCCGAGCCGGTCGAGCGCGCCGGACTTGTGGAGATCAAGGGCGCAGTTCAGAGCCGTCTGCCCGCCCATGGTCGGGAGGATCGCATCCGGCTTTTCTATCTTGATGATTTTCTCGACGAAGTCCGGCGTGATCGGCTCGACATAGGTGCGATCCGCAAGCTCCGGATCAGTCATGATCGTCGCCGGGTTCGAGTTGATCAGGATGACCCGGTAGCCCTCCGACTTGAGAGCCTTGATCGCCTGAACGCCTGAGTAGTCGAACTCGCAGGCCTGGCCGATGACGATGGGACCTGCGCCAATAACAAGGATCGACTTAAGGTCGGTTCTCTTTGGCATCAGCCGGTCCCTCGCACCTGCAGCAGGTCAAACGGCTGCCCTATAACTGCCAACGAGGGGCAGGGGCAAGCTTCCGATTGCCAGATCGGTTCAATAAGCGGGCATTCGCCGCACGCGGGCGACCGTCGAGCTGATTCGCTGACGCTCGTTAGTGAGATTGGGTCGCACAGCGAGCAAATTTCGGTCCGCACGGCAGTGACCGCGACGCGCCCGGCGGCCCTCAGGCTAGGTATAGCGCTTGGAGAGCTTTTGCTCGGTTGCATCGGCCTGCTGCTTCTGGGCCCCAGCATAGCCCGTGATGCGATCGGCGACGAACGGATTGCTGACGCGCTCGACACCGAACTTGGACGTTGGGCCATGGCCGGGCACAAATGCCATCTCGACGCCGAGCGGCCAGAGTTTTCTGGTGATTGAATCAAGCAGTTGCTGATGATTCCCACGCGGGAAGTCGGTCCGGCCGATCGAACCCGCAAAGAGCACATCTCCGACGAACGCGATATTGAGATCGGTGTTGTAGATCACGACATGGCCTGGCGTGTGTCCCGGCGTGTGAACGACGCCGAACTCGATCCCGTCCAGCTCGAGTGTATCTCCTTCTTCAAGATAGCGGTCAGGCGTGACATTGCGGCCGCCGGTGATGCCATACTTGGCGCCCGACTCCTCGACCAGGTCGAGCAGCCACTGGTCGTCCTTGTGAGGACCGTGAATCTCGACACCGGTCCGCTCGCGCAAATCGGCTGCGGCGCCGGCATGGTCCATGTGGCCGTGTGTGAGCCAGATGCGCTTCAGCGTCAGGCCGAAATGGTCGAGTGCGCCCATCAGCGTATCGATATCGCCGCCCGGATCGACCATCGCCGCGTGTTTCGTCTCCTCATTCCAGATGAGGGAGCAGTTCTGCTGCAGCGGCGTGACCGGGATCAGGCGGATCTGCAGCTTGGACGGATTTTCGGCGGTCGTGTCATTCATTGGGTACATCTGGCCTGACTGGGGGGTATTCGCAAGCATGTGCTGGGCGCAGGCGGGAGCTTCCAACTGACATTGGGGGTGTTTATGCTCCCCAAGCATGCCCGCTGGTCGGGGAGAATGCGGGAGTGAGGAATGCGGATTCCCCAGTATTCACGACGTGCAGGCCGACGCGGCGGCGGACTGGGGGCGATCGGCGGGCGACTGCCGCTGATCCTGCTGATCATAGGCGGATTGGCCGTTTACTGGTTCTCGAACCAGAAAACCGGCGTTACCGGCCGCAATCAGATGATCACGATGGGTCTCGAGCAGGAGGTCCAGATGGGTCAGGACGCCTATCTCCAAATCCTGTCCTCGCGCGAAGAACCGGTCGTGTGCGGGCCACAGGCGCAGTCCTGTTCGCCCGCTGACAGTCAGAACGTCGAGATCATCCAGGAAGTCGGCCGCAGGATCGCGGAGGCGGCGATCGCATGGGAGGCCGAGGGCGCCCCGATGGTGTTGCAGGGGAATGTCGAGGGACGCCTCCCGAGCTGGGGCGCGCTGGCCGACAAGTTCGACTGGCAGTTCAACCTGATCCGCTCGGACACGCCGAACGCATTCTGTCTGCCAGGCGGCTATGTCGCCTTCTACGAGGGCATCCTGCCGACGGCTGCGAATGTCGATGGCATTGCGGTCATCATGGGGCACGAGATTGGCCACGCGCTGGCCCGCCATGGCGCGGAGCGGATGAGCCAGCAGCAATTGATGCAGATCGGCCAGATGGCGGTCGGCGCCTCGTTGGGCGACATGGGGATCGAGGCGCAGCGGGCGGTCATGGCGGCGATGGGCATGGGCGCCCAGGTGGGCGTGCTGCTGCCGTTCTCGCGCGCGCATGAGTCCGAAGCCGACATGATCGGCCTCGAGCTGCTGGTTCGGGCCTGCTATGACCCGCGCGAGGCGCCGCGGCTGTGGGAACGAATGGCCGAACTGGGCGGAGGCCAGAGACCGCCGCCCATGCTGTCGACGCACCCCGACCCGATACAGCGTGCGCAGGCCTTTGAAGCTGTGATGCCGGCCGCCATCGAGCTCTATGAGCAACGCTGCGGCGCTTTGCAGTGAGACTCTAGCCAACGGATTGATCTGAGTGGATTCCGCAGAAACCGCCAAAGCCGCCGATGGCGGATCGTCGGAGAAGCGTCAGGCGGCGTCTGCCCGTCGGAAGCCTGGCGACGCTCTTGCCGTGCGCTTGCGCTGGCTGCGGTCCCGGTTCACCGGCGGGGTGCGGGCGCTGGCGCGAAAGATCGATCACGCCGAAGTTGTTCGCGATGTAGAAGCCGACGGCATTCTGTCCGCCCGCTTCGTGTTCATGACCGTGATGTCGTGCGCCATCGCGATGCTGGGGCTTTTGCTGTCGTCACCGGCCGTGGTCATCGGAGCGATGCTGATTTCGCCCCTGATGGGCCCGATCATGCTGATGGGCTTTTCGCTCTGCGTGCTCGACTATGGCGAGATGCGGCGATCGCTGGTGTCGATGGGCGTCGGCATCCTGGCCGCGCTGGCGATATCGATCATCATCGTGTCGATGTCGCCGCTGCGGGAAGCCACGCCCGAAATCCTGGCGCGGACCAAGCCGAACTTGTTCGACCTCATGGTCGCGATCTTCTCCGGCTTGGCAGGCGGCTATTCGGTCATTCACCGCAAGGGGGCGACGATTGTTGGCGTTGCGATCGCGACCGCCCTTATGCCGCCGCTCGCTGTCGCCGGCTTCGGGATTGCGACGGCGAACATGGTGATCGCAGGCGGCGCCCTGTTCCTGTTCATGACCAACCTGCTCGCCATCGCGCTCTCGGTCACGGCCTTGGCCTGGCTTCACGGTTTTGCATCCGTGGAATCGCAAGGGACGGCGACCTATCAGGCAATGCTCGTGGTCGCAGTGTTTGCTGCGTTGTCCGTGCCGTTGGGATTTGCGCTTCGCGATATTGCCTACGAAACCCGCGTGCAGAACATCGTTCGAGAAGAGGCGCTGCGTCCGTTCGAGGGGCGGGAAGCGCAGGTCGCCCTGTTGACGGTGGACTTTCCGAGGAACCAGCCGATCGAGATTACGCAGACGGTTTATACGAAGGAGAGAGTGCCAGACGCCGAGGATCGCCTGCAGCGATACTATTCCGAACTGCTGCGCGCGCCTGTGAGAGTAAGGCTGAACCAGGTCGCGGTGGATCAGGCCAAGCCGATCGACGAGGCGAAGGTCGAGCAGCTTGCGCGCAACTCGATGGCTCCGCTGCAGCAGATCATCGCCCGCATGGACGCGCGCGAGACGACCATCGCTTCCATCCGTGAGGCTATCCCGTTCAGGACCACAGCCGTCGACATCGATGCCGCCGCGCAGAGCGTGTCGGTGATGGCTGCACGAACGTCCGGCATCACGCTGGAGGGGTTTCGGGAAATGGAGAGGCTTCTCTACGAGCGCTTTCCCGATTGGATCGTCAGGGTCGTTCCGCCCATCCAGCCGCTGCCGGATGTCAGCTTCGCCGCCGATGCCTCTGAACTCGGTGATGATGGACTGGCGACGCTGGAGACGGTCGTTTGGGCGCTGGACCGGTGGGAGGTCGGCAAGGTGACGGTGACGGGCCGGGCCGCGGCGACAACCGGCCGGGCGACATCCGCCAACCGTCGCTTGGCCCTGCAGCGCGCCGAAAGCGTCGCAGCTTATCTGGCTGAGCGGAACATCGCCGCCGAAGCCGTCGGGGGATTTGGAGGCGCTGGTCAGGTTTCGGCAGAAAGGCAGTCGGGGTCCGCACAGTATGAGACGGCAGAGCTCGAAGCCGACCTGTCTACGCCAGCTGCGCCTGCGCCGCCGGCGGATGTCGACGCCGTCGTGAGTTCTGTTGGCGGGGCGGGGGCGGAAGATACGGTCGAACCGCCCAGCGGGCCGCAAGCGCCAGTACCGGCGCCGTAGCAGGTGCAGTCTTCTAGTTGACGGCGGTGCGGCGGGGCATGTCGCGCGTGAGATCCTGACGCTGGCGCTCAGCGCGTGCGCCCATCCGGATATCGTTCATCTGTGAGCGGGTCTCTGCGAGACGCTCCAGCTTGGCCGTCAGGCTTTCGATCTGGTTGTATTGCAGGCGCTTCATTTCCCGACGTCCGCGCGCGACCGTTTCGAGAATCACGCCGGAGACGAGGCCGACGGCGGCAAGCACGGCAAGGAAGCCTGAGAGGAACGCTGTCGGAAACCGGTCCACCGATCCCGACTGCAGGAAGTCCATCACGACGGGGACACCGAGGCCAAGGGACGCCAGCGCGGCGAAGAGAGAAAGGCTGCCGAAGAACGCGAGCGGACGCTCGTCGCGGGTCAACTGGCCGATCGTCTTGAGGATGCGCAGGCCGTCCGCAACGGTGTTCAGCTTGGAGATCGAGCCTTCGGGGCGCGCCGAATAGGTCGCGTGAATCTCGGTGATGATCATGTCGAGTTCGAGCGCATGCACGGTCAGCTCAGTCTCGGTTTCGAAGCCGGACGCCAGCGCCGGGTAGGATTTGGCGAAGCGGCGCGAGACAGCGCGATAGCCGGACAGCATGTCTGTTGTCCGCTCGCCGAAAATTTTAGAGACCGTGCCGGTGAGCATCGCATTCCCGAAGCGGTGGCCTGTTCTGTATGCGGCCTTGTCCTCGGTTATGCGCGCGCCAACGACCATGTCGGCGCCGGTCTCTATCAGGCGCGAAACCATACGCGGGGCGGCAGCCGCGTCGTAGGTTCCGTCGCCATCCACCATCAGGTAAATGTCTGCTTCAATGTCCGCGAACATGCGGCGGACAACGTGTCCCTTGCCCTGCAGGGGTTCGCGCCGAACGATAGCTCCGGCGTCCCGGGCAATGCCCGCCGTGTTGTCGGTCGAGTTGTTGTCGTAGACGTAGATGCGCGCCATCGGCAGCGCAGCCTGGAAATTCTTGACGACGCCGGCAATCGTGGCGGCTTCGTTGTAGCAGGGAATGGTGACGGCGATGTCGAGCTCATCAATCGCCGAACTCGTCTTCTGACCGATCGCTCCGAGCGCAGCCTCGGCCATGGCGAGGCGGTCATGAATGTCGAGGTCTTTGTACTTCCCGGCCATCGCATCCAGTCCCCAGCCTGTATCAGACCGGAACACTTCCATAGCGGGGTAAAGAAATTGGGTGCTGAGTCGCTAACAACTCGTTGCAATTCGCAGCGCGACGAGCCGCTTTCTAGGCCTTGCGATACTCGTCCATGAGATCGGCGAACCGCTGGAAGATATAGAAGGAATCCTGCGGACCGGGGCTGGCCTCCGGATGGTGCTGGACCGAGATGATCGGCTTGCCGGCAACCGCGAGGCCGGAATTGGTCCCGTCGAACAGGGAGCGGTGGCTTTCCTCCACACCCGCAGGCAGCGTGGCGGCGTCAACAGTGAAGCCATGGTTCATCGAGACGATTTCGACCTTGCCGGTGGAGAGGTCCTTCACCGGATGGTTCGCGCCATGGTGGCCCTGCGGCATCTTCTTGGTTTTTGCGCCCAGCGTCAGCGCAAGCATCTGGTGGCCAAGGCAGATGCCGAGGATCGGTATGCCTGCGTCGACGAGCGTCTTGATGTGCGGGCCGGCGTGTTTTGCGGTCGCCGCCGGGTCGCCAGGGCCGTTTGACAGCACAACCCCGTCCGGCTTGAGCGCCAAAATCTCATCGGCTGACGTCGACGCCGGAACAACGCTCGCGCGCGCGCCGACCTGCGCCAGATTGCGCAGGATGTTCTTCTTCACCCCGAAGTCGATGACGACGACGTGGAATCGGGAAGAGTCCGGTCTGGCGAAGCTGGTGGCGATCTCCCACAGGCCATCCTCGTGGCTGAAGGTCTGACCCGCGGTGACATTCGCAGCGAGGTCGGCGTTTTCCAGTCCGACCCAGTTGCGGGCGGTGTCGATCAGTGCGGCGGCGTCGATCGCGCCTGACGGGTCGTGGGCGATGGCCGCCTTGGGCATGCCAAGTTCACGAATACGACGCGTCAGGGCGCGTGTGTCGACGCCTGAAAGCCCGATGATGTTGCGACGCTGCAGCCACCCGCCAAGATGGTCGACGGAGCGCCAGTTGGCAGGCGGTGTCGGGGACGCCCGGAAGACCGCGCCGCGCGCCGCACGTTCGGCTTCAACGGACGAACTCTCAAGGTCCTCCTCGTTGGCGCCGACATTGCCGATATGGGGGAAGGTGAAGAGGACGATCTGTTCGGCGTACGAGGGGTCTGTCAGGATTTCCTGATACCCGGTGATCGCAGTGTTGAAGCAGAGCTCGCCCGCGGCCACGCCAACGCCGCCATGTCCCTCACCCCAGAAGACGGAGCCATCGTCCAGAGCGATGGCGCCGGTAGGAGCTGGTCTGGGCATCGGGCGGAACCTCGTGACACGTCCATCAGGCAAACGCCCGGTGGATAGGGGCGGGGGCGGGGCAGGTCAAGCTTTCGGACAGCGCCTTGTATGCGCCCTGTGGACGCGCAAGACTATCGCCCTCGCGCGGGAGTCGGCCCTCAATGATGGAAGTGTTTGGCTGGATCGAGGGAACGCCCGTCAGCATCTGGGTCCGGGAGAGCATGTGGGCGTTCCCGTTCTGGCTGATCCTGCACGCCATAGGCATGGCCTTCCTTGCCGGAGGCGTGATTCTGCTTGGGCTTCGCCGGGCAGGCGTTTCGGATCTGGGGAAGCTCGCCGACTTCGTGCGGTTCAGCACGGTCATGTGGGCGGGGTTCTGGGTTTCGCTTGTGTCTGGCGTCTTCCTGTTGCTGGCCTATCCGGCGAAGGGAATGACCAACCCTCTGTTCGGGCTGAAATTCGTTCTGCTCGCGTCAAGTGTGCTGCTGCTTCGGGCGGCGCTGCGACTTCCCGAAGAGCAGGCACCCCAGTGGAAAGCACGCGGACTGGCCATTGCGGCTATGTTCGCTGTTGCGGGAGCGATCTTTGCGGGGCGGTTCCTCGCCTACACCCACAAGATCCTGCTGGCGTACTGAAGCATGAATCAGGACCCCTTCATCGACACGGATGCAATCGTGCAATGGTCCTACGACGTGGGCCTCTTCGGCTTCATGAACTCGCAGTGGGGCTGGCCTATCATCGAGTCACTCCACTTCCTGGGTTTGTCGATGCTCATAGGAACCGTCGGCCTGTTCGACCTGCGAATGCTTGGCGTCGCAAAGTCGCTCAGCCTGCGGTCGCTGCACGCGTTCATTCCGGTCGGCGTGGCGGGGTTCATTCTCAACGTCGTCACCGGGACGATGTTCTTTCTCTCGGCGCCGGCGCAATACCTCTACAATCCGGCCTTTCAGCTGAAGGCGACGTGCCTCGCCATCGCCGGGCTCAACATGGTCGTCTTCTATCGGGTGGCGTCGAAATCTGTTGTCGAGGTCGGCTCCGGAGAAGATGTGCCGCGCGCCGCGCGGGTTTTTGCGGCGGTATCGCTGCTCGCGTGGGCCGGTGTCATCACCTTCGGTCGCTTGCTGACGTTCTTCCGTCCGCCTTACCATTGGTGCGCATGGTGCGGAGCAAGCTAGCGATGTCGTTTCGATGAGCGCGCCTCTAGACGTGCGCGACCGGGCTGCGCTGTCGGGAGCGGTGCGGCGTCTCGCTGACGCCTGTCCCGTTCTGGCTGATGCGCACGCATCAATCGGCGTTCCGGCGTGGCGCAGCAGGCGCGGCGGTTACGCGGGTCTTGCCCGGATCATCGCCTTCCAGCAGGTCTCGACCAAGGCAGCAGCTGCCATCTGGGCGAGGGTGGAGGACCATCTCGGACGCGTGACGCCGGCGACCATCCTGCAGGCGACAGATGAGGAATTGCGCGCTTGCGGCATGTCGCGTCCCAAGGTTGCGCACCTCAAATCGATCGCAATGGCTGTAGACAGCGGCAGCCTGAATTTCCGTCGCATCGCACGCAAGAGCGACGATGAGGCCCGGGCCGAGCTGGTCGCGGTGAAGGGTGTCGGCCCGTGGACGGCTGACGTCTATCTCATGTCATGTCTCGGTCGCACCGATGTTTTTCCGCATGCCGACATTGGCCTTTCCGAAGCCTACAGGATGCTTTCGGGTGAGGCCGTGCGCCAGACCCCAAAAGTCTTCCTTCAAACCGGCGAGCGGTGGCGACCGTATAGAGGGGTGGCGGCGCACCTGTTGTGGGCTTACATTAATGCTGAGCGACAACGCCAGACGGGCGGCGCGTGACCTTCGCGCTTCACTATCCGGAAAGCGAATCGCCAAATTGAAAGGACTACTGGACAGTTATCGCGACAGTCATGAAGCTGTTGCGGAGAATCGTAAGGTAGGTCCGACTCGCGCAGGGCGAGGCCTTCGCGGGTTCGGTCGACGGAATGATCGAACGGGAGGCGGACTTGTCTCAAAACACCCTAGTTGCCGAGCGAAGTACGACCGCGCAGGTCACCGCCAAGGCGCCCAATGGCGCCCCGGCGCTGGTCCTGAACGCCGACTTCCGTCCACTGTCGTATTATCCCTTGTCCCTCTGGCCGTGGCAGGAGGTGATCAAGGCAGTGTTCCTTGAACGTGTTGATGTGATCGCGGAGTACGATCAGTTCGTCCACTCGCCCTCAATGAAGATGCGGCTTCCGTCGGTCATCGCGCTGCGCGAGTTCGTGAAGCAGGATCGGCCGCCCGCGTTTACACGCTTCAACGTCTTCCTTCGCGACGGATTCAAGTGCGCCTATTGCAGTTCTCCGAACGATCTGACGTTCGATCACGTCATCCCTCGCTCGAAGGGCGGGCGCACGTCATGGGAAAACATCGTTGCGGCCTGCTCGCCGTGCAATCTCCGCAAGGGCGGACGCCTGCCGCATGAAGCCAAGATGCATCCTGCGAACAGGCCGGTGCGGCCGTCAGCGTACTTTCTGCAGGAAGTGGGCAGGCGGTTCCCGCCGAACCACCTGCACCAGACATGGCTCGATTATCTCTACTGGGACGTCGAGCTGGAGAGCTGATCCGACGTGAATATGACGCCTGACGACGAACGGTTGGCGATCTTCACCACCGGCGGGACGATCGACAAGATCTACTTCGACGCCCTGAGCGACTTTCAGGTCGGTGAGACGGCGCTTGATGCGATCCTGCGCGAGGCCAATGTCTCATTCGCATTCGAGATACGCTCGCTGATGCGCAAGGACAGCCTAGAGCTGACTGACGACGATCGCGCGGCGGTGCGAGCGGCGGTGCTCGGCACATCGGCTCGCCACGTCCTGATCACGCACGGGACGGATACGATGATCGAGACGGCATTGGCGCTCGGAGATGTCGGTGAGCGCACCGTGGTGTTCACGGGGGCGATGCAGCCCGCGAGCCTCCGCCGCTCGGATGCGGTGTTCAACATCGGGTTTGACTGCCGCGGTCTGACTTTGACGAAGGGCGTCTACATCGCCATGAATGGGCGCATCTTCGATCCGGCAACGATCCGCAAGAACCGGGATGCACAGCGCTTCGAGCAGAACCCGGCCTGAAGTTCTGGCCGACGCCGGTTTCTTTGAGCGTCGCTGCGCCTAGACTTTTTCGCTGATCCTGATCGCCAGCCGGCACCCAGCCTGGATGACAGCCGACAGGACCGGATAGCCGGGGGCCTGTTGCGCGCCTTCCGACTCCGCAAGCTCTCTATGCGCCGCTTCCTCATCGCGGAACCGGGCGAACGTGGACGCGAGATCCGTGTCGCCCGCTTTTTCAAGTTCGTCGACCTGGTCGGCGTAATGCTCTTCGATCACGGTTTCGACCGCTTCAGTGCAGGCGTGCGCGGCCTTCTCGCCTAGCAGAGCTGTTGCCGCGCCCAGCGCAAAGCCCGCCGCGTTCCAGATCGGGGAGAGGGCGGTGGGACGCACACGGTTCTCCGCGAGCAATTCATCGAAGGCGTCGAGATGCTCCTGCTCCTGCTCCGCCATTTCCTTGAGCTGGCCGACCGTGCGCTCCGCGCCGGCCCGTCGCCCCAGCACGGCTATCTGGCCGCGATAGATGGCGACTGCGCCATACTCGCCAGCGTGATCGACACGCAGCATTTCGTGGCGCCGGGACCTGTTGAGACGTTCGCTCATTCGGCGGCGGCCTCACTCGGCAGTTCGTTAGCCGTGTCGGCTCCCATCGGGTGGTAGGCGGCGTAGAAGGTTGCAATGGCCAGTGCGAGGGAAATGGCCGTATTGTAGTTGGCCATCGTCAGCCCGAAGAGTTCCCAGAGCGGTTCGGCGCATGACGGAACGGCGATCGGACCTTCGAGCTGCGAGGCGAGGTCATCGCCGATCGGTGCGCCGAGGCCCGCCGCGCAGGTGTCCGGCGCCGGAAGGATGCCCCACTCGACGAGTGAGTGATAGCCGGCCACGCACATCGAGACGAGGAAGGCGACGCCGATCAAGAGATTGAACGTAAAGAGCAGGCGAGAGGTCGGCCCGCGGCGGATCAGGAAAATTGCGACGACGCTGAGCGCCGCAGCAGCCCAATAAACCTGCCTCTGGTTATAACAGAGCACACAGGGCGCCAGATGCATGAAGCGCTCGAAGCCGTGCGCAGCCGCCAGCATTGCGAGCGAAGCCCCCAATGCCGCGAAAGGCCAGCGGATACTGGTTAACGGCAGCCTGTCCATTGCGACACGTTAGACCGGTGACTTGGGGCTACAATGCGACCAAAACGCATGAAGCCTCAACTATCTGGCCTTAAAACGCTCACGACTCGAGGCAATCTCCTGGTTGGCGCAGCCCCTGCAGGAGCAGCGCGAAACAGGATCCCCATGCTCCGCAAACTCTATAATTATGTGCTGAAACTGGCCGGTGGCCCACGCGCGGAACCCGCGCTCGCGATCGTGTCGTTCGCGGAAAGCTCCTTCTTTCCAATCCCGCCGGACGTGATGCTGGCGCCGATGTGCTACGCCAAGCCAGAAAACGCCTGGCGTTTTGCACTTGTCTGCACGATTGCGTCGGTGTTGGGCGGGATTGCCGGTTACGGCATCGGGTATCTGGCGTTCGAGACCATAGGCCAGCGCATCTTCTCGGTATTTGGATACGGCGAAGAGCGGATCGAGGGCTTCAAGGCGGTCTACGACAATTACGGGTTCTGGTTCACGGCCATCGCCGGCTTCACGCCCATACCTTTCAAGCTGGTGACGATTGTCTCGGGCGCCATGGAATACGCCTTCCTGCCGTTCGTCATCGCCTGCACGGTCACCCGGGGCGCGCGTTTCTTCCTCGTCGCCTGGCTCTTCAAGACCTTCGGCCCAACACTGGCGCCCGTCATTGAGCGCCGGATCGGCCTGTTCTCGCTGCTGTTCGTGGTTCTGCTCGTCGGCGCATTCGTCCTTGTGAAATTCATTCACTGAACCGCAAGGCTGCGGACGGTGAATCGAGCGTAAATCCCGGCGCACAGATTCTCGCCGGTTCTACACGCAATGTTTGCTTCTAAGCGCCAGTCTCTACGGCTCGTAGGAAGACAACAACCATTGGGTGTCGCCATGCGGACGTTCCGCGTTTCCAAGGCTCCTCGCCGCGATTACATCATCTGCGCTACCGCCAGCTTCCTGCTGTGCGCGTGCCTGTCGATCGAGCTGCTGGCCAATACGGCCATCTCGGTCTAGCGCTCGCGGCTGCCTGCCAGCTTTGCCATGTCTGACATGACGCCAGTTGGCGTCTGCGCCGCAGGTTTCCCCTTTGAGAGTGGGCCGGTGTGCGCTAACACCCTCGCGCGCCTGTAAACGGGCCGCCACGCGGGTGTGGTGGAATTGGTAGACGCGCCGGACTCAAAATCCGGTTCCGCAAGGAGTGTGGGTTCGAGTCCCACCACCCGCACCATCTACAGCTTCGAATTGAGTATCGACCCGGGCGCGCCTAGCGGGCCATGGCCGCGACGACGATGATCGCCAAATTGTCCGGCGCGCCTTCGGATGTGCACGCCGTTTCGATCGCCTCGACCATCTCTTCGACCGATGCACCGGGGCGGGAGAGTTGCGCTTCAATCTCGCTGTCGCTCATCACAGCGGTTACACCGTCGCTGCAGAGCAGGAAGCGATCGCCTGCCTCCACGCTGCCGTAGGCTGTCTCCAGCTCCAGTCCTTCATCGATGCCGACCGCGCGCGTTATGGCGTTCGCGCCGTAGACGCGCTTAGCGTTCAATTCATCCACCAGGCCGGTATCGATCACTTCCTGTAGGACGCTGTGGTCCCGCGTGATAGGCTGCAGGCGGCCGTTTCTCAGGAGGTAGGCGCGGCTGTCCCCGGCCCACATGCATGCAAAGTGTCTGTCGTGGATATAAAGCGCTGCGACGGTCGATCCCATTCTCCGGATGCTTCGCTGAGAAGCGAGGGCGCGTATCTCTGCGTTCGCGGAGTGGATGGACGCTTCGACTTGCTGGCCGCGCTTGTAGGGAGATCCTCGCAGCATCAGACCGGCCAGCGAATCCACAACCACCTGACTTGCGACCTCGCCCGCGTCATGCCCGCCCATACCGTCCGCAACCGCCCAGAGACCGGTTTCAGGACGAACAAGAATCGCGTCTTCATTGGCCGGTCGGACGCAGCCGCGACTGGTTCTGCCAAATGACGTGATGCATAGCTCACTTGTCGCCAGACGTTGGGTGGCATCGCCGCCAACAGGATCGAGCGTGCGTGAGGTGGTCACCGCCCGCCCCCTTTCAGCGCTTCCCGGTAGGCGTGGCCCACGACGTCATCCCCGCTCTCGATCTCGGTCATCAGGCGATTGATACGCGTCTCGTATTCGTGAAGGAGCTCCTCCGCTGTGGCGTTGGGGCCAACGGCGGCGCGCACCTGTTGCGGCGAAAGCGTCTCCATGATGATGCGGCTGGAGCCTTTTCCGGTCTTCGCCAGCGCGTCGCAGTGGGCGCGCAGGTCTCGAAAGGACTCAGCGATTGCTTCCGCGCCCTTCAGAAAGCCGCCTGAAGTTCCCTTCACGAGATCAACAGCGATGCTGGCCGCCGGCGCCCATTTGAACGGGTTGTTCTTCCAGCCCCCGACCGTGGTGCGATCAAGGTGCAGCTCGGCTTTGAACAGCGCGCGATCGCGAAGCATGTCGCACATGTCTTCGATGACCTGCCGGTAGATTCCGCCGAGGCGCCACATGACAGCCTGCGCATCCTGGCCAGCGTATGCGCCGGGCTCGAGCCCGGCGCCTTCGCAGAATGAAGCCAGAAGTTCAGCCTGTGTAACGCCTTGCGGGGCTTCGGTGGGGTCGGAAGCGGTGGCCGGTTCGGCGCCATCGTTGTCGGCCGCCAACTCCGTCGTCAGGATGTAATCGCCGATATAGATGGCGTCGCCCAAAGCGAGATCGTGCTGTTCGTTCTTGGGAAGGCTCGTGCGCTTCATGCCGACTGCGACGCCGTTTGTGCTCAAGTCGACGATCGTGAGCCTGTCTCCCTCGCAGGCGATGGTGCAGTGGCGACGCGAAATCTTCGCGCCTGCATCGGCAAGCTGCCACTCGCAAGCCGGATCCCGACCGATCGTCAGCGAACCGGAATCAAGCAAGCGGTGCTCAAGCTGCTCAAACGGCGCGCTGGCGATAAAACTGCGGATGACGATCACGACGCTTCCCGCAACTGCTGGTCAGCGGTCAGTGGCGCGACAGACTGAGTTGGCAGCGTGCGCTCAGGCTGCATGGAGCCGACCAGTTGTTGAAGTCGTCGTAAAGCTCGCCGAATTCGTCGCTGCGATTGTGGGAGATGCGGAAGTCGTGGTCGCCGTCAGCAGCGCCTTTCATTGCCTTCGCCAGCCTGCGAAGCGGGTAGAAGGTCATCTTCCCGACTGCATAGCTGAGCGCGAGCATCACGATGGTCGTGACCAACCCGACGCCGATCAGGAGCCAACTGCTGGCGCTTTCCGCCGCCGTGACCGACTCGTCGCTGAACGTCAGATAGACTGTGCCAACCTCAACGCCGGAATAGATGATCGGCTCGGCTACATCGAGCCCGGCTGCTTTTTCTGAGCCGTAAGTATGTGATCGGCCGACCATGTTGGGATCATTCGAGCCGCGGATGACATTGGTTTTGTCGACGACGGTCAGTGCGAGGATGTTCGGGTCGCTCGCGACGGTTTGGGCGAATGCCTCGATCGGCAGCCAGTCGGCTTCCTCGACGGGCAGGGCGACATTCTGCATCATCGGGAGGGCGGCGTTCGCGCTGATGAATCCCGCGACCGCGCGTGCGGATGTTTCGGCTACGTGATCCATCGCCCGGCTTTGATTGCCCGACACGATCGACAGCGCTGCAAAAGAAACGAGCGCAAACACGAGTGTCGCTGCGGATGCAAACTTCAGATAGAGCGGCAATCCGCGGCGTTCTTCTGCGATGGCGCCCTGGATGGAAATGCTCTCGCGCTTAAGAGCGTCGGCCAGCGCCTGTGCATCTGCAAAGCGTTGCTTCGGCAGCTTTGCCAGCAGCTTCTGGATGATGTGCTGGAGCCCGCGCGGACACTCGGGCGTGGACTGGATCGGCGGCGGCTCGGTGCCGGTGATCTGCAGTGCGAGCGTTGCAACGCTGGACCCATCGAAGGCGGGGCGACCGGCCACCATTTCATAGAGAACTGCGCCGAGCGAAAACAGGTCGGACCGGTTATCGATATCGTGCCCCAAGGCCTGTTCGGGGCTCATGTATCGCGGCGTGCCCAGCAGCTCGCCAGCATGCGTCAGGGCGAGGCGTGTGGCGTCAGTTTCCGATGCGGGACCCGCGACCCGAGCAATGCCGAAATCGAGGATCTTGATCGTCCTCTTGTCCCTGCCGAGGATCATGTTGGACGGCTTGATGTCGCGGTGGATGACGCCGTTGGCGTGCGCATATCCCAGCGCCTCCGCAAGCTGGCGGCCAAGCTCCAGCACCGTCTGCGGATCGAAGGCGGTTTCATCCGCCAGCACCTCGTCCAGGGGGCGGCCTTCCAGCAGCTCCATGGCGATGTAGGGAACGCCGTTGTCATCGCCCACGTCGTGGATGGTCACGATGTTTGGGTGCGCCAGCGCGCCCGATGCCCTCGCTTCTCTCAGAAACCTCTCGACGCAATCAGCGTCCTGACGAAGCTGCTCGTTCAGAACCTTGATTGCGACGTCGCGCTGGATCTGAGGATCGAACGCCCTGTAGACGCGTGCCATCGCGCCTTCGCCCAGCTGATCCCGGATCTCGTATTTGCCGATCGATTTCATCACCGTGTGACCGCTTGCTGGATCGACCGGGCGCGCTTCAGATCGCTCTCGAGATTCTTGTTGTCGCCATCAATCGCGTAAGCGGCCGCGAGGAGTTGGACGGCAAGGTCGGATTGCCCTGCATTCAATGCCTGAAGTCCGCGCCGCCGCAGGTCTCGGGACTTTTCGGCGTCGGCGGGCGACAGCGCGGCGAGCGTTGCAGCTCCCGTTGTCTTGGCTCCTGCAAGCTCGGGGGCATCAGATGCGCCGGGGATTTTGAGCACGACGCCGACGTCGAGCGATTGTGCGGAAGAAAGGCCGTTGTATTTGCTCAACGCGTGGAAGAGGAGCGGATCGCCCAGGTGCTGAGCCGCCAGGGCCGAAAGCGTGTCGCCCGCCTTGACGGTGTAGGTGTGGTGAGCCTCGCCAAGCAGCGCCACAGGGTCTGTTTCGATCTGGCGCATCATGGTGAGAGCCGTCTTGTTGGACGGGTTTTCCTTCAAGACCGCTTCGAGCAAGGCCTTCGCTTCGGGTTCATTACCCGCATCGAGAAGCGTGATTGCTCTCTGGATTGGCGTCGGCCCTGCCGGCTGCTCAGTCTGGGACGTTTCGGCCGAGGCTGGCATTGTTTCGACAGTGGCGGGCTGCTCGGCTGCGACTTCGGCAGACCCAGTCGGTTGCGGCGCAAGGGAGCACGCAGGGAGCAGGAGCGCCACAAGGATGAGGCAAGGACTATGGCGCGTCATGGCGCACTCCGCTCGGTGAGGGTGTTGTTGTCGCGATTGAGCTCTCTCAGGACGTCGGCGAGCCATTCCGGTTTGGTCAGCTTGCTGCCGAGAAGGTCGGCAGAACGCGGACGCGAGAAGAAATAGCCCTGGTAGAGATTGCATCCGAGGCGACGAAGCATCCTCACCTCTTCGGCCCGCTCGACGCCTTCTGCGAGGACGGTCACGCCAAGCTCGTGGCTAAGACGGATGATCGCGCGACAGATGGACTGGCGGACCGGGTGTTGGTCGATGTCGGCGACGAACGCGCGGTCAATCTTCACCTTGGTGATGGGCAGGTTCTGCAGATTGAAGAGATTGGAGAAGCCGACGCCGAAGTCATCGAGTGCGATCCCAAACCCCATCTCGCCGAGTTCGCGAAGCAGGGCCGCATTGCGCGCCTGATCGTCCATTGCGGCTGTCTCTGTCAGCTCCAGTTCGATGTCGCGCGGGGCCAGATTATGAGCGCTGATTGTCTGGAGGATGACATCCTTGAGGTCGGGGCGCCGGAGCTGGACAGCCGACAGATTCACGGCCAGCCGGAGGTGAGGATAGCCCGCCCTGCGCCAGACCGTGATTTGCCTGCATGCCGTGTTCAGAGCCCACAGCCCGATCTCGTGGACCAGATCGGATGACTCCAACAGCGGGACGAAGACGCTCGGCGAGACTTCACCAAGCGCGGGCGAGTTCCAACGCAACAGCGTCTCGGCGCCGACGACCTGGTTGTCCTCGATATTGACTTGCGGCTGGTAGCAGAGGGACAGCTGACCTTCCCTGACGGCGCGGCGGAGCGCCTGATCAAGGGAGAAGCGGCGAACGCTGTCTCGCGCTCGATCGAGGGCGTTCGACGCGCCGTCTCTTCCAAACTGCGCACGGGGGCAGGCGGCTTCCCGCGCGCGTCGGCACACATTCACCTCTGGTTCGTCCGCCTTTCCGGCGCGCGCCAGTCCGATATGAATGTCGGGGGCGAGCGTATAGCGCCGTTTTGTGACGTCCTGAGCCAGGATGTAGGCAAGCGAGTCGAGTTCGGCCTCAACCGTTTCAGCCGGGGTGTGGGCCTCGAACATGATGCAGAAGGTGTCGTCATCGAGTTCAATGAAGCGACGGCTGCTTGCAAGTTCGAGGCGGGACTTCAAGGCTCCGAGAAAGAGAGTCGCGTGACGCGGATCCCATGCGGTCACGAGCGAAGCATTCGCCACCCGTAGTACGCCGACCCAGAGGAAATCCTCATCGGGTTCGTTCGCGCCGCAGAGAGCGACGCCATCAACCGAACCATGGTGGGCCGAAAGGGGGGTAGGGCTGTCGGGTGACTGATCGATTGGCAAAGCGGATTGCCGCGCGGCTTCATGCGCACGCTCGACTACCAGCCGATCCGCAGAATACGACATTCTCGCCCTCACTAGAGGACGATAATGTCATGACTAACCTTACGCCGACTTAATATCCTAGATTAGCAGGGTCATGGTTTAACTTGGGTTAATCGGGCTGTCGGCTCTGAAACCCTTGAAAAAATAGGCATGTCTTGCGACCCGGTCGGGACACGGATCCGGCGCCCGTGCCGATTATTACGAGCGCGGACAAGGGTTTGACACTTACCTACCAGCAGCTCGGTTTTTTAGTTGAGCGGCCCACGCTCCGCGCTAGGGTTCTCGCCTGCGGTAGCCAGTCACGAGCTAGGAGCGGGGAATGCTGGATTACAGACGGACGGTATCACTTCGGGCATTTGTCTGCGCGGGGGTAAGCGCGCTGGCGCTGAATGTCGGCTGCACGGCGGTTGGGCAGGAATCCAGCATCGTTCAGCCGGGCGCGCCTGGCGCGCCTGCCCGCGTGCTGAGCGCCGAAGAAGCGACGCGCATTGCAGATTCCAATTATTCGCCGGAGGACGTGCTGTTCCTGCAGGCGATGATCCCGCACCACCAGCAGGCGCTGGAGATGGCGGAACTGGTCGATGACCGCACCAACCGCCAGGAGATCATCGACGTCGCCGGCCGCATCGACGATTCCCAGGCTGACGAGATCGCGTTCATGGAGAACTGGCTGCGTCAGCGCGGCGAGCCCGCGGGCGCGGCTCACCACAACATGCACGGCGCGCATGGGATGATGGGCATGGCGACGCCGGAACAGATGGCGGCGCTTGCTGCAGCAGAGGGCGCAGCCTTCGACCAGCTGTTCCTGGAGCTGATGATCACCCACCATGAAGGCGCCTTGACCATGGTGGATGAGCTGTTGAGCCAGCCCGGCTCGGCTTATGACCCGCTGCTGTTCGAGTTCGTCAACGATGTCGACAACGACCAGAACGCCGAGATCGAGCGGATGAACGCGCTGCTCGCCTCGCTGTCGCCCGATCCGCGCGCGGGGTTGGCGGCGGGGTTCCGCGATGCGGGCGAAGCGATCAGCAACATGCGGTTGATCGCAGCGCTGCCCAAGCCCGACGGCTTCTTTGATCCGGCCAACCCGTCGGGCCTGCCGCCGATCAAGGAACCGCTTGAGGGCGAGGAGGAGGCCGAACAGGCGGCGGACGAAGAATCCGACGACGATGAAGACAGCACGCAGTACGGCCGTCGTGCGCCGCTGATGAGCTTCTCGAACACCGACATGGCGTTCTCCGGCGATGTCCTCGCCGCGGGCAATTATCACGGTTTCAACCTGTACAGACTGGGCGCCAACGGCGTGCCCGACCTCGTGAGCTCGGTCGTGTGTCCCGGCGGTCAGGGCGACGTGTCGATCGTCGGCAACCTTCTGATCATGTCGGTGGAGCAGACGCGTGGACGCGTGGACTGTGGCCGCGAAGGCATTCGCGAGGAGGTCAGTGAGGAACGGTTCCGCGGCATCCGCATCTTCGACATCAGCGACCTCGCCCGTCCCCGGCAGGTCGGGCAGGTGCAGACCTGCCGCGGCTCGCACACGCATTCAGTGGTCGCCTCCGATGACCGGCGGATCGTCGTCTACAATTCCGGCACCGCGCGTGTGCGCGACGAGGAAGAGCTCGACGGCTGCATCGGCGAAGTGATGGGCGACGATCGCACGGTCCTGTTCCGCATCGACGTGATCGAGATCCCGGTCGCCAATCCTGCGGCTGCGCGTATCACCAGCAGCCCGGCAGTATTCGCGGATCCCGAGACCGGGCGACTGGCCGGTCTTTGGCGTGGCGGGGACCACGGCGATGAGACGCAGCGGACCAGCCGTACAGATCACTGCCACGACATCACGGTCTTTCCTGAACTCGATCTGGCGGCGGGCGCCTGCTCGGGCAACGGCATCATCTTCGACATCTCGGACCCGATGCAGCCCAAGCGGATCGACGAGGTCGTCGATAAGGGCTTCGCCTACTGGCACTCGGCGACGTTCAACAATGACGGCACCAAGGTTGTCTTCACCGACGAGTGGGGCGGCGGCGGCCGCGCGCGGTGCCGCGCATCCGATCCGATGGAGTGGGGCGCAAACGCAATCTACGCGATCGAGGACCGGCAGCTGGAGTTCCAGAGCTATTACAAGCTGCCAGCGCCGCAGACGGACGAGGAGAACTGCGTCGCGCACAACGGCTCGGCCCTGCCGGTGCCGGGTCGCGATATCTTCATTCAGGCCTGGTATCAGGGCGGCATTTCGCTGATGGACTTCACTGACGCCGAAAATCCCGTGGAGATCGCATACTTCGATCGTGGCCCGGTCAACGAGGATCGACTCGTGATGGGTGGATACTGGTCTGCGTACTGGTATGGCGACCGCATCTACGGGACAGAGATCGCGCGTGGACTGGACGTGTTCAGCCTTCAGCCGAGCGAACATCTGAGCGCGAACGAGATCGCGGCAGCTGGCCTCGCAGATCAGGACGGCGTGTTTAACCCACAGCAGCAATTCGCGGTCGAGTGGCCAGCCGATCCTGTCATCGCGCGCGCCTATATTGACCAGCTCGAACGGTCTGAGGCGCTGCCGGCAAACCAGATGGCTGCGCTGAGCAATGCGCTCGATGAGGCTGCGTCGGCGCTGGACCGGGGGAGGCGTGCGGGCGACGTGGCGCGGCGGCTTGAGACTCTGGCTGGCGAGCTGTCGGCCGCAGGACTAAGCGCCAAAGACGCAGACCGCCTCGCGTCGCTTTCCAGAACGCTGAAGGATATCGCCGCGCGGCTCACCTGACCGCTAGTTGGAGATCGCCACCACCTGTGGCGCGGCGCTACTGGCGGCTGATGTCGTTGAGGGGGCAGAAGAGCTGTGCCTCGCGACATCGGCGCTAGCCTGCTGCTGCGCGAGCGGGAAATAACCGCTGTAGTTTCTGATCGTCGTCGGCTCGGCAAGGTCATAGCGACAGGTGTCGCCTGCCTCGCAATAGCCCAGCACGGGCTGCTGCTCGCACGCCGCCAAACCGAGCGCACCGGTGAGCGCGAGGAGGGCGCCAAGACGGATGTAGGGTTTGGGGTGTCGGTGCATCTGGCCTGCTCGTTTACTGAGTAGGCATACGCTTCACCGGGCGCCCGGTTCCCGATTGTCTGCTGACCGGCAAGGAAAAGGGGCCGCAAGCGACAAGCTCACGACCCCTTCCGTCATGTTCGAGCGGGGATCTTCCCTCGGCTCTTAGACCAGCGTCATGCGCAAGTTCCGGAGGCTGCTCCGAAAATCACGTCAATCTGCGGGGTCGAACCCCAGCTCCGTGTGACTGACATTCGATCACCTCCTTTCGCTTGTTGAACCAGATGGAGAGAGTGGGGAGCATCGCCGGCCTGCGCAAGCCTTTCGATCTCAGAATCTGCATACGGACGACAGCGACGCTCAGCGCGGCGGCTGCGCGATCGCGACTGCCGGGTCGAGTGCGACGCCCGGCTGTGCGTCCGGTAGCGGTCGAGCGGGCAGGTCGTTGCCTGGATCGCCGACGCTGGGTTCGAGGATCGAGACCACCATTTCGGAGGCTGCATCCACCAGCACAAACCGCCCATCGAGCCTGGCGTAGAACTGGCCGGTGGGCGCGACTGGCAGCGCGTAGCGCTCCGGATCGGGAACGACGAGGCTGGAGTGCGCGGCGATACGGCGATTGGGGAGCATCGCTTCCCGGATCGCAGTTTCCCGCGCCATGGCCGCGCGGAGTTCGGCGCCCTCGCGCCTTAGCTCGCGCGCTTCGCGCTCGATCTCCATGCGGCGCAGCGCTGAGGAAGCGGGAGGCCCCCCGGCTGCGCGGCGCGAAACTGCTCGCTTTGAAGACGCTCTTCAAGGCGATCGTACTGGCGTTGTTCGAGGTTGAGCTGCTGCTGCTCCAGACCCTCGAACCGCGGCGGAACGAACTCCTGTGCGTGCGCGGTTGGCATGCAGGCCACGAGGCTGGCCGTTACAATCAGGGCGGACGATCTCATGGGATCAATATGGGGCCTTGCGGCTCGCATAACACGCCTTGCCAGCACGGCGCGCGGCCCAGCTCCATGATGCGTCGACCTGCGGGTGCTGCTAATCATGCCGCATGATAACACAAGCGATCCGAGCGCGGCCTTCCCTACTGCAGATCTCTACTGCGGGGCGCGCGTCCTGTGATTGACCAGCCGGAGATCTGCCAGCGCTCGCTAATGACAGCGCCGTGGCGCGATCCGCTCGCGGCGCGCCTTCCGGGACTTCAGCCGGTGCTGCCGGGCGACTGGCTGATCCGCGACGACGCCTTCGCAGCGCAGATGAGGCTGCGCGATCACCTGTTCACCGACCACCTAACGAAAGTGTTCGCCCAGACGCCAGACTCGCTCAAGGCGCAGCGCGAGTTGTTCTCTCTCGTTGTCCGTGAAGTGCGGGCCAGCGGCGCCTATCAGGACGAGGGGCGGCATATCGTTCGTCCGGATGGCATCGCGATCGATCCGACGCAGCCCCCGCCGCTGATCGCAGCGGCCCGGCTTATCCAGGAAGACCTCGCGATCCTCGCGCCCGGCGGAGACGGCCATGTGCTCGTGGCCGCCGCCATCGCCTTTCCGGCCAGCTGGTCGCTTGCAGAGAAGATGGGGCGGTCGCTTGCGAGCATTCACGAGCCTGTGGGGCGCATTGCGGCGGACATGGACGATCGGATCGAGGCGCTGCTGCGGCGTCTGCCGGCGGATCGCATTGTCCAGCGCTCGAACGCGCTGGCCTATAACGATCCCGGCCTGCATCAGCCGCGCCCCGAGCATGAACCCCGGGCCTTCGACCCCGGGGGGCGCGCTTTCATCCGGGTTGAGCGCCAGACGCTTCGACGATTGCCGGACAGCGGGGCCGTCGTCTTCACGATCCACACGACGGTGACGCGCTTCGCCGATTTGCCTGAGACCGAGCAGGAGCAGGCGTGCGCATACCTTGAATCGATCGGCGCTGTCGCGCCTCCCCGATAGCTTGGCGGGCGCAGAAGTGTCCGCCGCGACACACTCGAATCGGAGCCGCAGCGGTTTCGATTAAACGTCCGCAACACTCGCTGTAGCTGCCTTGATTTCGCCTCGCGACTGGCGCCCAACGGCGATCATGCCGACACAAGAATCGGTCACTGATTGAGGTATGCGGAAAATGCGGAACGTCCCGCGCCCCGCTGCGTAAGTAAATTAGGCCCACGCCACGGGCCAGAGGAAACAGAAGGTCAAAGGACCAAATGTCAGGCCACGAACTCACTGAAGTTCTCTCAAGCGGCGGCACCGCACGCGTCAACGCCTCCCGATTTTCTACTCAGGAACTTGCGCGTGCTGCGCGCACAGCCAGCCTGCGCGGCGCGCTGCTGATCCTCTACAATCACGCGAGGCTAACGGTCGAAGAGGTCCGTCAGATCGCACGGGCTGGCGACCGCCGCGTGATCTTTGACGACGTCAGGCTGATCTAGCTCGAACCATCGCCCCTAGACCAAACGTCTCAGTCGCTTAGGGTGTCCGGTAACGCAACAAACCGGTCACCCGATGGATATCGATCCCCTCGAGATTATTTATGACGCCGCGGTCGCGATGGCCGAAGGCTTTCTCGCCAATCTGCCACAGATAGGTATCGCGCTGGTCGTGATGGTGCTGACGCCGTTGGTGTCAGGGCTCATCAGGGCGCTGGTCGCGAAGGTCATGAAGCGCGCGAAGGTGCGCCGTGCGCTCATCACGCTTGCGACCAACCTGATTGGTATTGTGTCCTGGATCGTCGGCGTCGCGGTCGCCGTCATCATCATTTTCCCTTCGGTTACGCCAGCGCAGTTCATCGCGGGCCTCGGCCTGACCTCCGTCGCGATCGGCTTTGCATTCAAGGACGTGTTCGAGAACTTTCTCGCCGGCGTCATCATCCTGGCGCGCGAGAAGATGCAGATCGGAGACGTGATCGAATGCGAGGGAGTATACGGCCGCATCGAGAACATATGGATACGTGAGACGCATGTCCGCCGCGTGGACGGCGAACTGGTGATCGTTCCCAACGCCTTCCTGTTCCAGAATCCCCTTCGTATTCAGACCGATGCAGCCGACATCCGGCAGGAGCTTGTGGTCGGCGTCGACTACGATACCGACCTGCCGCTTGCGCGGGATACATTGAAGGCGGCGCTTGAGAGCTGCGAGAACGTGCTCAAGGACAAGGAGCGCGCGGTTCAGTGCATCGAGTTCGGCGGATCGTCGATCGACTTCCAGATGCTATGGTGGTGTGACAGCCAGCCCGCGTCGCAGCGCAAGGCGTTCGACGAGGTGGCGTTTGCGGTCAAGCGTGAGCTCGACAAGGCGGGCATAACCATCCCGTTCCCGCAATCGACGCTGTCGTTCCGGCCGGAGGCGCAGCCGATCACAATCGCAAACGGCGCGGCGGCAAACGACCGTGCCGAAGCCTGATCCGGAGACCGGCTACTATCTTCCCGATCTCCTGGCGCCGAACCTCCGGCTCTGGTTCGTGGGTACGGGCGCAGGACCGCGCTCGGCGCAGGTCGGCGCCTATTACGCCCACCCGGGAAACCGCTTCTGGCCGACGCTGCACCAGATCGGCCTGACGCCGGACCGGCTGGATCCGATGGATTTCAGTCGCGTTCTTGATCTGGGGATCGGCCTTACCGACATCTGCAAGACGGCGTGGGGCGTAGACGCAAAGCTGCCGAAGGCGGCGTTTGATCCGGAAGGGTTCCGCGCGAAGGTGTCAGACCTCAAGCCCCAGGCCATTGCCTTCACATCAAAGGCCGCCGCCGCCCAGCACCTTGGACGGCCCACCGGTGCGATCATGATCGGCCATCAACCCAAGCGCCGTCGTGATCCGGGGCCAGAGATATTCGTCCTTCCATCGCCCTCAGGGCTCGCGACGAGCTACTGGTCGATCGAGCCGTGGCAGGACGTCGCCGACTGGTTTCGGAGCTGAGGCCGGATTGCGTCGGTTCCTCGCCCTCATTCTCGTACTGGCTTTGATCGTCGGCGGCGCGGTTGTGACCTTCCGTCTGATCCCGCCGCAGGACAGTCCGTTTGCCGAACTCGATCTCGCCCATCCGGTCGGCATGGCGACCGGCTTCAAGCTCGACATGCTGGAGCACGACCTGAACCAGTGCTTTGCGCTGCTGGAGCAGGGCGGCGTCGCCTATACGCCGCTCGAACTGGAAAGCGACACGGCAGCCTGCGATGTCGACCGGGCGATGACGCTGGACCAGTCGCTCGTGCCATACTCGGCGACACTGTCCATGACCTGCCCGCTGTCAGCGGCGGTCCATGTCTGGGAGCGCCATGTCGTGCTGCCGGCCGCCGAGGCGATTTTGGGGTCGCCGGTCGAACAGGTGCTGACCTACGGCTCCTACAATTGCAGGCGGGTCAATGGCTCCGCCTCTGGACGCTGGAGCGAGCATGCCTCGGCCAACGCCATCGATATATCCGGCTTCGAGCTGGCCGATGGACGGCGCATCACGGTGCTGGACGACTTCGGTGCGGAAACGCCAGAGGGCGAGTTCCTTGAGGAGGTGCGCAAGGGGGCCTGCGACGTGTTCTCGACCACGCTCGGGCCCGACTACAACGCGGCCCACGCGGACCATTTTCATCTCGATATGGGGGTTTTCTCGATCTGCTCCTGATCTCTGTTTTTCCGCTGGCGCAGGTCGACGGCGCGGAATAGAAGCCGCGATCGATATCTCGGAGACCCAACATGATCGCGGAAGCGGGTGCGGCGGATGCCGGATGCGTGGCGACGACGGGCGGCTGGACCGATGATCTGGTCCGTGCGGGTCTGGCGATCCGGGACAGCGTTTTGCCCGATGCGCTGGTGGCGGCGCTCGCCGACGAGGCGCAGCGGCTGGCGCAGGCCGAAAAGCTGTGGCGCGCTGGGGTCGGCCGCGCCGAGGATCATGAACTCAACCGTGAGGTGCGCCGCGACCGCGTCAGGTGGCTGGATGGCGCGACGCTGGCTCAGGTCCAGTTCCTTGAAGCGATGGAAGCGCTGCGCCGGAGGCCAATCGCGACCTGATGCTGGGGCTGTTCGACTTCGAGGCGCACTTTGCACTGTACGAGCCCGGAGCCTTCTACTCCCGGCATGTCGACGCCTTCCGGGGGGCGCGGAACCGGGTGCTGTCGGTCGTCCTGTATCTCAACGAGGACTGGCGCGAGGGCAATGGCGGCGAGCTGGCGGTCTTCGCTGAGGACAGTGAGGTGGACGCAGCGCCGGTGCAGACGATTGCTCCTGTCATCGGGCGAATGGTGCTGTTCCTGTCCGAGGACATTCCTCATGCGGTGCTGACGGCGAACCGCGACCGGTATTCGATTGCCGGCTGGTTCCGGGTCCGCGAGGCGGTCTGACCGTTCAGGCGCGCGAGCGGTGCTTGTGGCGGTATTGCTGGGTCACACGTAGCGACTTCGCGGAAATTGCGATCTCTCCCATGAAGGAGATCAGGCCAAGGATCAGCGCCAGCATGGCGCCGATGAACAGGCCCGCGATGAAGGTCGAAAGATCGACGTGGACGATCTCTGCGGTGAACAGGGAGACGATCACGACGCAGATCAGCAGCGCCGCCAGCGTTGCGAGCATGATGGCGCGATTGATGCGGACCATGCGGACATCGAGGCCGGCGAGTTCCGCCTTGTGCATTTCGCGCGGTTCGCCTTCGGGCTCCGACGCAATCTCGGCCTCCAGCGCACGGCCGCGATCGACCACCCGGGCGAGGCGGCTGGTCAGCACATTGAGCAGGGCGCCGATACCCGCGATCAGGAAGACCGGCGCAATGGCGAGCTCTATGTTCTGGGCGATGAATGCGAATTCGGGACCGGTTTCCATGGGACGGTAAGTTGGGGTGGCGAGGCGTTTCGTCAATTGCGAACGAAGCTGTGGATAACAGTCATGGCGTCGCAACCGGTGTCACACTTGGCGCGTAGTGCTGGCAACGATCGCCAACTCGGTACAAACGCGGCGGTTGGTTCAGCGCCTCCCAAATGCCTCCAGCCCCGGCATTTGGGAGGCGCTTCGTGTTTCAGCGGCGTTTCGAGCCCCTTAGTCGCCTCCGACCAGTCCCGGCCCATCGTTTCGGACATTCCCGACGCCCGGGTCGGCAGGCCAGACGCGTGTAATCGTCGACGGGTAGGGTCGCAGGATCTCGAGCGGCGCGCGGGCGGCGGGATCCAGCCAACGAGCGTGATCATCAGCATGCAGAATCACCGGCATGTGCCCGACAATCCCAGCGACCGCATCGTTGGCCGGGCAGGTGATGATCGTGAACGTGTCGAACTCCGACCCGTCGATCATCGCCCGGGACCAGAGCCCGGCGAAACAAATCCATGGCCGGTCGCCGGCGGCGATGGCGAACGGCGTCGAGGCGCCCTTCGGTCCTGACCATGCATAGAAGCCCGATGCCGGAACGAGGCATCTGCCGTGGCGCAGCGAGCCGGAGAAGGATTTCGACGTCGTCAGCCGGTCCCGCGGGGCGTTGATCGTGCTGTACTTCTTCTCGCTGAGCGGTTTCTTCCACCATGCCGGCACCAGCCCCCAGAACGCCGGCGCGAGCATGACTGCGCCGCGCGGCGCATAATCGCCCTCGTAGTTGGCCGGATCTGCGCAGCGCAGGATCGGCGCAAAGTCCGTTGGCGCGATGTTGTACTGGCCCGGCGGATCTCCGACGCCAGGCGGCGGGATCAGTCCGGTTGCGGCCGCAAGGCCGCTGAAGGAGATATCCCCCCGGAAGAAGCGTGCAGTCATCAGACCCCGCTCACTCCAGCGGCGTGGTCGCCGTCGGGCCCATGCCGCTTTCCTGGTAGACGACGCCCTCGGTTCCGGCGCGGGCGTAGTGGGGCTGGCCGCCCGGGACGATGAAGAAGTCGCCAGCGCGGTAGAGCGGCGCTGTTGCAAGATCGATGGCCTCGCCGAACCCGTACCAGACCTCACCTTCAAGCACCGTCATCTGGCGTGTGTCCGGGTGCGTGTGCGGCGGCATCGTTCCGCTCGGCATGATGGCGACGCGGATCGTGTAGAGTTCCGCCTGGCGCAGGTCGCCGTCCAGCACGGACGCCTCCACGCCGGATGCGAACCCGATTGCTCCGTAGCGATTGCCCGCCTGCCATTGCGTTTGCGGCGCCTGGGCGCAGGCCGAAAGCAGTGAAAGGGCAACGAGGGAAAGCGGGGTGCGCATGACGTCTCCGTTTATACGCCGGGTCAGCGGGGCGGTGGATAGATTGCTACAGGAGTTCGTGCGGCGCGCCTAATCCGGCTGGTTGGGTAGCCGTTTCGTCAACGGCGTTTCCCTGCTTGTCGGGCGCCGGCCGTAGCGCTAGACAGCGCCGCCGCCGACCGATGCGACTGTCACAACCGGGCGGCGGGACAGTTTCCGTACATCCATGTCTGCCAAAGCGTTTGACTGCGTGTCATGCGGCGCGTGCTGTTTCAGCAAGAACCCGCGCTATCTGTCCCTGCTTGGCTGGGACGCCGCCCGCCGCCTGCCGCCGGAAAGCCTGTTCGAGGAAGACGGCCGCACATTCGTGCGCTTCGATTGCGGGCATTGCGTGCATCTGGACCTGAGCGAGGGGAAGGCCGTGTGCAGCGTCTACGATGACCGGCCCGAGGCCTGTCGCGCGTTTCGGGCGGGAAGCTTCGAATGCATCAAGGCGCGGCGCGCGAACGGGATCATGGGAGAGAAGGTCCGCACGCCGCAACCCGTGGAGGCGTTAGTGAGCCGCGTCGAGCTCGGGGCGGGCGCGGCCCATGGTCCAGTTGGCGCAGGCGCGGACGGATGGATTGGGCGCGCACCAGATCTCGCCGGTCTTGGTGATGATCGTGACCCAGATCAGGTTGTGCTCCTGCCCATAGTCGATCACGGCGATGGCGTAGCCGTCGCCCCGGTCGGCGACCGTTAGCGGGATCGGCGGATTGAGCTGCGTAAACATGGATTAGCGTGCCTCTGAGCTGGATTGCGCAGAGCAACTCGCGGCGTGCAGGAAGGTTGCCGCCGCGTACGGGTCCGGGCGCGTCAATCGGCCTGCGGGCGCTCGTCGAGATAGGCGAGGATGCGATCGAGTCCCTGCGCGTTGGGCAGTTCGTGACCGACGCCGGGAAGGTCGAGCAATTGCATTTGCTGGGCGCCTGCGGCCTCGTACTCTGCGGCGACGCGGAGGACCAGGTCGCGCGTGAAGTCGGCGTGACCGGTGAAGAACACGAAGCGGCGATCGATGATCCTTGCGATCAGGTCGGGATCAGACGTCTCCCACGAACTGGCGCCGACGAAGTACATCGCGCCTTCGAATTCATCGGGCGCGCGGCCGATGGCGAGGCTGGCGATGCGGGCGCCGCCGGACAGGCCGCCGAGATAGGTGCGGTCGGGATCAAGTTCACGCTTCTCTGACAGGCCGGCGGCGGCCGTCAGCGCGGCGAGGACGCGGCGCGGCGGCGGGGCGTTGTTGCCGGCGTTGAGCGGGCAGATCCAGATGAGGTTGCGCGCTTCGAGCACCTGAGCCCAGCCGGGCGGCGGGCGGCAGTCGGGCGTGGGGCTGATGTAGACGGGACGCCGGGAGGTTCGCCGTCTGGTGAGGGATAGGCCTCGACGAAGAAGTCGATCGGCGTGTCGAGCCGGTAGCCGGGCGCGGCGTGGTCCTGCGCGGCCTCGCCAAGGATGTCGACCGGATTGACCTTGAGCGGGAAACGCTCGGCGCTGGCTGGCGCGGCGATGCCCGCGCCGAGGAGGGCGAAGGCTGCGACGGCGCGGGAGACGAAAGGTGCGATAAACATGACGACCGCACTTTGCGCGTGTTGCACCGTGCCCGGCAAGCTAGTCGTAGAAACACTTCTCCGTGCCGTCGCCACGGTTGTAGCAGCGCGGCTCGTTGGACGGGGCGCGATAGGCCGGGGTGCGGGGACGTTGGGCGAGCCCGCGTTGTACGGGTTGTTGCCGTAGTCTGAGTACTGGCCGTTGAACGTCTGGGTCGGGCCCTCCTTCACTTTTCCAAGTGCGACATCGGCCCAGCGTTTGGGGGCGGTGCATTCGAAACTGGTCGGCTTGTGGAAGAAGCACATGTCGTAGGCGTCCTGCGTGTTGCGCATCTTCTTGTTGGCGTCCCACCAGCGATAGAAGGCCGGGCCGCCGGCGAAGCGCGCCATCTCGTAGAATTCCCAGTCGTTGACGATGTTCGTGCGCGCCAGCAGTTCCTCATTGGTCGGTTTGCGCTTGGCGACAGGAGCCGGGGCGGTCGCGGCGGCGACCTGCGCGCCGGCGCTGGCGGAGCGTTCGGCCCAGGTGGAGCCGATGGTGCAGTTCAGCTGTTTCTGCGCCCATTCCACCATGACCGCAGGCGGAGCTTCGAGGCCAGTCGCGGGCGGGTACTCGGGCAGGTTGCCGGCCTTGTACTTCGCGAGCTCGATGTGGAAGGCGTCGAACGCCTCCATCGCCGACAGGTCGCCGCCGCTGTCCGTGCCGCACTGGCCGTTGCGGCACTCGTCGATCGAGCTTGTGATCTTGCCCTGCCTGCCGACGGCGCCGGAGCCGATGTCCTGCCAGTAGAGGATGGCGCGGGCGCGGGCGTTGTCCGAGGAGGGAGCGCTGGACTGGAAGTGGCCGTAGAGCACGAGGCCGGTCGGGCAGGCCTCCTGGGCGAGGGCGGGGGTTGCGGCCGCAACGGAGATCGCGGCGGCGAGGAGGGCGGCAAGGCGCGGAAAAATCTTCATGACGCCGGTCTAGTAGCGTTCGCCGCGCAACGGAATCCCTTTGTGCTTGCTGGTAGCGGATGCGCCGAAAGCTCCATCGCCTTGAAGCGTGGAGTTATCAGTATCAGTTCACGGGCGGCCGGTTCGATCGCGCGAGGGAATCCCGAGCGCGTGAATCGATCCGCCAGACAAAGACGAAGGGCGCGGGGCGCGTCTTCTTGTCCGTCTTGCCGTTACTCGGCGTTGTAGTGGACGCGAAGATGCGCCCCGCCGGGTCTTTTTTCGCCTTGCTTTCCTCGCGCTTACAGGACCGCTTTCCAAGCCAGCAGCGTAGGCTGTCCCTCTCGGGGGCCAGGGCTGGTTACGGCCGGAGACGCCGGTTGGCCTTATCGCCGCTCGTTACGCGCGCGCCAAAGCTCCGGAAACCCGCCTCGCATCCGGCTCGGTCGGTCCGGACCCGCCCTTCGTGGATGCAAGGTGAGGTGAATGTAGTGCGGGCCGGGGGGTGGCGGACAAGTTCCGATCTATCCCGCAAACCTCTCCCCGCTCATTCCGGCGAAAGCCGGAATCCATTGTGCGACAGGCGGCATACAGACGGGCTGCGCCCGGCTCTGTCCTCGGGACTGGACCCCAGCCTGCGCCGGGATGAGCGGGGAGAGGGGTAAGCCCCCCTCCGTCTGGCGGCCTTGCCGCCACCTCCCCCATGAATGGGTGGAGGACCCTGCGCGCGTGGCGAAGTCCTCCACCACGAACGTGGGGGAGGTGTCGAGCGCAGCGAGACGGAGGGGGCGGCGATCGTGCGCGCCTAGCAGTGCGCCTACCAGTGCGGGGGACGTTCGTCCTCGCCGCCTTGCTTATCCCCTGAGCGCGCGTCGGCCTCGATGGCGGAGGCGCGTTCGCGCAGGGACTCGATCTCGCGGGTGAGGGCGTCGATGACCTTCCACTGCGCTGTGAGCGCCTCGTTGAGCTCCTCGATCACCGCATCCTGGTGGGCGACGTGTGTTTCGAGGGCGTCGAGGCGGGAGGGGTCGTGGGTCATCGGTGGGTGATGGCTTGTTGTGGGGTGGGAGGCAAGGTGGGGGGCGTTTCAGCGCGCTCCTCGCGGACCCGGTCCTCGGTATCGACATTCTCTGGTTCAGCGGTCAGAAGTGTAGACGCAAACTGAGGATCGATGGGGGGTACAATGGCTGCAAAAACCGACGCAGGGACGTCCAACAACGGTGCCGACCCTACCGCGCCGAAAATCGAGATATCACCGAGCACTCTCTCCATCCAGTCGCTGTACCGAATGTTTCGAGACAACGATTTTTCGTGAACCGAGAGTACCAGCGGAAGATAGTTTGGACGGTTCCGGAGAAACAGAACCTCATCAATAGCATCCTGAGCGAATACCCGATCCCACTGGTCCTGCTCTCAAAGAAGCAGCGTGCAGGAAAGGCCGAATACGAAATCATCGATGGCTTGCAGAGACTACACTCGATTTTTGAGTTCATCGAGAACTCGTATCCTCTCGCTGATGGTCGCTACTTCAATACGGAGCACATGCCGCGAGCGAAGCAAGCGGCTAAAGACGGGAACTTTGTGCCTGCGGACAAGGAAAAGCCGTTCCTATCGTTAGAGGCCTGCGCGACTATCGCCGACTACAATCTGCCAGTGACGACCATTGAGCGAGCGACCGATGCGTCAGTAATCCAAATCTTCGAGCGTATAAACTCCTACGGTCGTCGACTGAGCGAACAGGAGCAGCGGCAGGCGGGCCTGCGTTCAGCATTCTCTCGGCTTGTCCGTCAAATCAGCTGTGAAGTCCGCGGCGACACCTCGGACGAGATCGTGCCGCTCAAAGATATGCCACTAATCAGCATTGATATGCCAGGCCAAAGCGCCGCGGGCATTTCGGCTGAAGCTTCGTTCTGGTGCAAGCAAGGAATCCTACGATCGACGAACCTACGCGATAGCTTGGACGAACAGGTCATAGCCGACATCCTCGCATCGATCCTCAACAAGAAGCCCGTTCAGCGCAGTAAGGCGTCGCTCGACAAGATTTACGATCCGGGGACTCCAGATTTCACAAAGATGGAAAGCGCTGTCGCCGCCTATGGCGAGGATGACATCAAGCGCGACGTGCTGGGCGTGTTCGATACAATCAAGTCGATTTGCGATCGTATCCCGAAGGCCTTAGAGACGCGATTTTTCAGGGCGCGCACTCGAATCCAATCTCGACGATATTCGCCGCTATCTTTCTGGCGATCTATGAGCTGCAGGTCCTCGAAGGCAGAGTCTTGGTTGACCCCAAGATCATTGCCGACGCTCTTCCCAAATTAAACCTCCGTACACGACGAGAAGCGATCGATCCGGAGATGAGAACCGCGAACATCAATGCGATCAAAGGTGCATTGAGTCCTGCTTTTGCGGCAGCTGATGCCAATGCGCTTGGCTTTGGTCGCCCGCTAATTTTACGTTCGAGAACTCGCTACGCCGTTCCGCCGTCGAGACGCAGCACTACGACTTCAAGCAGGGTCTGTTGCGGTTGGACGAGAGCGGGAAGTTTGACGACGGCAATTTTTCGAGCATCCTGCAGACGATCTGCGGGATGGCAAACACTGTTCCCCGTAAGGATTCTTTTATCTACCTCGGTGTGGCAGACAAGTTGAAGGATGCCGAGCGGGCGAAGAAGTTGCACAAGATCGAGCCGGTGGAGTTTGCAGGTCGGTACATAGTTGGTGTCGACCATGAGGCCGATCGTCTATCAGAAACGTTGGATCGCTACGTTGAACGAATCCGAAACAAGATCCAAGATTCCTCGTTAAGCGAATATCTGGTCGTCAGTGTGTTGCAGCGTTTGGACGTCTTTCGGTACCACAACCTGCATATCGTTCGGATCGGTGTTCCAGGTCAGTCCCAGCTCTCCTTCTTTGATGACGAGTGCTACGTGCGGCAGGCCAGTTCCACGATCAAGCTGAAGAACTCGCAGATTCCCGCGGTGGCTGCTAAGTTTGATGGGGCATGAGGTGGGCCTCCTGCTCTGCTAAGCTTGCTCGCCAGACTTGGCTACATAAACCTTCCCGCCGCTCTCCACAAACTTCTCGCTCATCTCGGCCATGCCGCGTTCGGCTTCGAGGTTCAGCGCCTTGCGCTCGTTGTCGCTCATGCCGGCGGCGTAGTCGCGGACGTCCTGCGTGATCTTCATCGAGCAGAATTTGGGGCCGCACATCGAGCAGAAGTGGGCGACCTTGTGGGCCTCCTTGGGGAGGGTCTGGTCGTGGAAGTCGCGCGCGGTTTCCGGGTCGAGGGCGAGGTTGAACTGGTCCTCCCAGCGGAACTCGAAGCGGGCGCGTGAGAGGGCGTCGTCGCGGACCTGGGCTGCGGGATGGCCCTTGGCGAGGTCGGCCGCGTGGGCGGCGAGGCGGTAGGTGATGACGCCGACCTTGACGTCGTCGCGGTCGGGCAGGCCGAGATGCTCCTTGGGCGTGACGTAGCAGAGCATGGCAGTGCCGTACCAGCCGATCATCGCCGCGCCGATGCCGGAAGTGATGTGGTCGTAGCCGGGCGCGATGTCTGTGGTGAGCGGGCCCAGCGTGTAGAAGGGCGCCTCGCCGCACGTCGCGAGCTGCTTGTCCATGTTGGCCTTGATCTTGTGCATCGGCACGTGGCCGGGGCCTTCGATCATGACCTGGCAGCCCTTCTTCCATGCGATCTGCGTGAGCTCGCCGAGGGTTTCGAGTTCGGCGAACTGGGCGCGGTCGTTGGCGTCGGCGATCGCGCCGGGGCGCAGGCCGTCTCCGAGGGAGAAGGAGACGTCGTAGGCCCGCATGATGTCGCAGATGTCCTCGAAGTGGGTGTAGAGGAAGCTCTCCTTGTGGTGGGTGAGCATCCACTTGGCCATGATCGAGCCGCCGCGCGAGACGATGCCGCAGACGCGGTTGGCGGTGAGGTGGATGTAGGCGAGGCGCACGCCGGCGTGGATGGTGAAATAGTCGACGCCCTGTTCGGCCTGTTCGATCAGTGTGTCGCGGTAGACCTCCCATGTGAGGTCCTCGGCGACGCCGTTCACCTTCTCCAGCGCCTGGTAGATCGGGACGGTGCCGATGGGGACGGGGGAGTTGCGGATGATCCATTCGCGCGTGTTGTGGATGTTGCGGCCGGTGGAGAGGTCCATGACGTTGTCGGCGCCCCAGCGTGTGGCCCAGACCATCTTCTCGACTTCCTCCTCGACGGAGGAGGCGACGGCGGAATTGCCGATGTTTGCGTTGATCTTGACGAGGAAGTTGCGGCCGATGATCTGCGGCTCGAGTTCCGGGTGGTTGATGTTGGCCGGGATGATGGCGCGGCCGCGGGCGATTTCCTCGCGGACGAATTCCGGCGTGATGAATTCGGGGATGGCGGCGCCGAAGCTTTCGCCCTGTGCGACGGTGTCGGCTGCGTTGGCGAGTTTTTCCTGGCGGCCAAGGTTCTCGCGCTCGGCGACGTAGATCATCTCCTTGGTGATGATGCCGGCTTTCGCGAATTCGTATTGCGTGACCAGCGGCTGGCCGTGGGCGTTGACCGGCGGGTCTAGGTCCATGTCGCAGGGCGATGAGGCGACGTCGGTCCTGTTGAGGCTGGCCATGCCGCGCAGGGGCTTGTGGCGTACGGGGTATTCGCGGGCGAGATACTTGCCCGTGGCGCCGCCATTGTCCTCTGGCTTCACGTCGCGGCCGTCATATTCCTCAACGCCGCCGCGCGAACGGATCCATGCGGTGCGGGTGCGGGGCAGGCCCTTCTCGACGTCGATCGTAACATTGGGATCGGAATAGGGGCCGGAGGTGTCGTAGACCGGCACCGGCGGTTCGTTGGCCGTGGGATGGAGGTCGATCTCGCGGCGCGGCACGGCGAGCGAGGGATCGGCCTTGGGGTGGGTGTAGACCTTGCGGGATGCGGGCAGCGCGCCGGTCGTGACCTTGAACGGCTCCACGGAGGCGGGATCGATGTGCTTGTTCATTGGCGGATCTCCTCAAAGTCGGAGACCCAGGCATGAAGCGCGAGGCGGTCTGTTAGTCGCTGCCGTCCCTTCGCCGGCATGACCCGGATCAGGTTTTAAGGGTGGTCAGCCAGATTGGGCCGATCTCAGCGAGCGTCCGCTCGCCCCCCTCGGAAAGGGCGACCATACGCGAGGCCGGTCCGGTAGCAAGCGGTGGATGAGTGCGATTTCCACAGCGATGCGTCCCGATTGCGTTCTTGCTGTCCGGAACAGGATCGGAGGGATCGCGGGCGCGGTTCTAGGTCTCAGTCGGCTTCGTCGAGATAGCGCCAGGTGTTCGCGCCGTCGAAATGGCGGATGCGAAACCCGGAGATGGCCTGCGGATCGGCCATGGCGAGGTTGACCTTTATGCGCGTCACGGCGGGGTCGGTCGGGGTGTAGTGGGTGGTGCATCCGCACGTGCGGCAGGACTGCATGGCGAGGGTTCTGTCGCCTTGTAGGTAGGCGTTCAGGGCGCCCGGGTCGCATTCGATCGTGACGTCGCTAGCCTCGGCGGCGGCCCAGAGCCCGCCGATGCGGCGGCATAGCGAACAATTGCAGGTTGAGAGCCAGTCAGGGCGGCTGCGAAGGACAAATCGCACGGACCCGCAATGACAGGAGCCTTCGATCACTTGCCGGTCACTGTGGCGGCGGCCACGCCTGGAGGCGCAGGACCTGGGACAGGACGGCCGATGCGACGAGGAACATCATTGAGAGAATGAGCCGCATACGCAGCGTGTTGCGCAGCACGACGAGTTCCGGCGTTGGGGCCGATCCGAAGGCGGTGGCGAACACGTTGGTGAAGGTGAGCTTTGTGCCCTTGTGGCGTTCCGGGTCCTTGATGATGTCGATCAGGTAGGAGACGCGCAGGGCGAAAATGAAGATGATGATCGAGATGGCGGCGAGAACGCCGGGGACGACAATGTACAGGATCCGCTCGGTCGACATGCTCAACTGAGTGCCGCTTATGTGTACGGCGTGCAACGTTTAATTGCCGTCGGGGGCGGCTCAGGCTTTGCCCGTTGTCTGGGGCTTTGCGTGCTCTGTGATCTTGATCCAGGTCTGGTTGGAAAATGCCAGCAGGGCGCCGGTCACATCGAACAGGGCGCTGCTGGCGAAATGCTTGCGGCCCTCCGATCCGGTCTTCCATGCAACCGCGATGAAGGCGTCTTCCACGGCTGGACGAAGGTCGATGCGGGCGGACATGCGGCCAAGCAGGATGGGTTCGGCGTCGAGGGCGAAGGCGCCGGGACAGTCGAGCGCCGCCCAGAGGAATTCCGGCGCAATGAGGCCGTCTGCGTCGGCGAGGTCCGAGGAAGGATACCACGGCGCGGCGACGATCGGATGCGGATTGGGGTTGGCGTCCGCCTCGACCTGATCGGGGAAGATGCGCAGGCCGTCGCCCTTGGCGCGGTCGGGGCCGCAGACGAAGCACCGCGGCAGCACGTGATCGTCGGAGGAGCGGAAGTGGGAGGCCGCCGTCTTGGCCGCCGCCAGCGCGGGCGCGACGATCGCGGGCGTGTCCAGTTCGACCGGGCGCAGCGACATGATCAGGATGCGGTTCTCTGCATCATCCGTCATCACGCTGAGGCCATCGCCTTCCGGGTGGGCGCGCAGCGTTGCGTCCAGCGGGATCGGCGCGCGCAGCGTGGCTTCGACCGCCTGGCCCGATCCGGCGCCGAGCGCCCGCGCCGCCAGCCCGGCTGAATAGCCGCCATTGCCGCTGTCATGCGGGCCGTTGAAGCGGCGCGCGATGCGGAGCGTGACGGGTTCGGAAACAGATTCGGCCATGAAAGCGTCCTCTGGCTGGGGTGGCGAAGATGGTCTGGCGTGATCCACCTGCGTATGCGCGAGACATGGGGATGTCGAGACGCAATGTTGAGAGTGCGGGGGAGAATTGCCGGGCGCCAGTCTCGGCGGGCCGTCATGCAAGCGGCTTGGCGAGCTCGACGAGGTCAAAGTCGCGGCGCAGTTCGCCTGTCGTGTCGGAAAACGGGAACGGGAGCGCGCGGCCGGTGCGCGCATAGCCGCGGCGCTCGTACCAGGCCATGAGTTCGGTGCGCAGCGAGATGACGGTGAGCACCATGCGCGCGGCGCTCCAAAGTTCGGCGGCGCGTGCTTCGGATTCCGAAAGGACAGCGTCGCCAAGGCCGATGCCGCGCCGGTCCGGCGAGATCGCGAACATTCCGAAATAGGCGGTCGCCGGCTGGTCCGGATCGTCGCGCCGTTCGATCAGGGCGCAGCCGTCGATCTCACCGTCGATCTCTGCGAGCAGGAAGCCGGCGTCGGGCGCGGCGATGCGCTCGGCGATGTAGGCGGCGGTGGTGCGCGGGCCCTGCAGGAGGTGGCTTTCGGAATCCCACTGGCCGGCGGTTTCCGGGCCGCGATAGGCGCGTTCGATCAGGGCGTGGACGGCGCTGACATCGGCGGGCTGTGCGAAGCGGAAATGGGGGGTGCGCTTGTCGGGCGGCCGGGTTTGCATGATGCTGGTGACCTCAAAAAACAAACGCAGCACGAGGGAGAGGTTCGCATGAGACGTCAGGCCATCAACGGTTTCGCCTTCGTCGTGGCGATGAGTCTAGCGCCGGCGGCGGCCTCTGCGCAATCGAGAACGCCGGCGGAAGTGCTGTGCTATCCCGCCAGCAACCAGTTCGACGCCGTGACCGCTGCGCCGTCATCGCACCGCGTGGTGTTCGAGGACGAGCATGTGCGGGTGCTGGAAATTGTCCTGCCGCCGCTGGCCGTGGAGCCGATCCACGTGCACGCCCTGCCGAGCGTGATCACCGGCGATACGGGCGGCGATGAGGGCGCGCGCTTTTTATATACGACGTACGAGTATGACGACGGCGAATGGACGGTGCTCGAGCGCACGGAAATCCTGCCGACGCCCGGCCGCCGGACGGTGTATGCCGAGCCGGAAGGACCGCATTCGATTTCCAACATCGGCGCGGTGCCGGTGCGCTTCCAGCGCATCGAGATCAAGCCGGAAGCGTGCGCGAACAATTGAGACGCGGGGCGTGGTTATTCCACCGCTTCAAACCGTTCCATCGTGCCGGGCAGGAAGTAGGGTCCCATCGGTCCGGTCGCGCCGCTGAGGAAGGTGAGGCGGGTCTCGATCGTGAGCTCGCGGCGGATGGCGAGGGCGTCCTGCAGCGCCTGGTAGTCTGGTCCGTCGCCGCCGAGACTGACGGCGTCGCGCGTCGCCGCCCAGTGTTCGACGCTGGCGTAGCGGGTGGCGAGGTAGACTTCGTCATAGTCAGCGGAAGCTTCGGCCTCGCCGGGCGTGGGCAGGACCTGCCACATGCCGATGACGCGTGAGCCGATCTTCTCGAAATAGGGCCAGACGCCGTTCTCGCTGGCGGCGAGAAATTCCGGGAACGAGCCCTTGCGGATTTTCCAGTAGCGCAGGGTGACGATGCCGCCGGCGCCGATCTCGTCGAGCGCGGCGGCCTGATTGCGCACTGGTTCGGGCCGCGCGGTGTCGCCGCCGACGGATTGCGAGGCGGGAGGCGCCGCCTGCGCTTGGGTCTGTGACTGGGGCTGTGCTTGCGACGGGGCGGGCGCGGCGGCGCAGGCAGAGGCGATGATTGCTGCGAGTGCGAAGGTGAGCGGGCGGGTCAGTCCGGTTTTGCGCGGCAATTTTACCTCCTGCGGGGCTAACGTGATCGGGCGTCAATACATACACAATCACAAGCCGCTAGTATCGCCGGGCAAGATGAGGTTGGCCGATGAATCTGCTTGAACGCATCCAAAGCGACTGGCGCTATGTCATGGGGTTCCGCCGCCTGGTGGCCGCGACATCCGATCTCACGGCGGAGAGTACGCTGCTGCTGGGCGACGAGATGGAGCAGCGGCTGGATGAATTCGCGGATCGCACGTTCGTGGAATTCGAGGGGCAGCGCTGGACCTACGGGCAGCTTGAGGAGCGGGCCAACAAGTACGCCAACTGGGCGCTGGGCCAGGGGCTGAAGTCCGGCGAGTGCGTCGCGCTCTTCATGGAGAACCAGCCGGACTACATCGCCTTCTGGATCGGGATGTCGAAGGTCGGCGTTCAGACCGCGCTGATCAACTCGAACCTGTTTGGCGCCGGGCTGACGCACTGCATCAACGTCGTCTCGGCGCGCGCTGTCGTCTGCGGCGAAGGGATGGTGGAGACGGTCGAGCGCATCGCCGCCGACACCAAGATCGACCTTGGCATCTGGAGGCTGGGCGCAGGCCAGGATGGGGCGAGCGATCTCGGGCTGGCGCTGGAGACGATCGGATCGCACCGCCCGGAGCGCGTGCACCGCGAGGCGCAGCGCGGCGCCGACATCGCCATGTTCATCTTCACCTCGGGGACGACCGGCCTGCCGAAGGCGGCGAAGATCACCAATTCGCGCGCGCTGGGCCTGATGCGCGTCTTCGTTACGGCGGTGGGCGTTGAGAAGACTGACCGCATCCTGCTGACGCTGCCGCTGTATCACGCGACCGGCGGCATGTGCGGCGTTGGCTGTGCGATCAATTCCGGCGGGACGCTGATCCTCAAGCGCAAGTTTTCCGCCTCCCACTTCTGGCAGGAAGCGATCGACAGCAAGGCGACCATGCTGGTCTATATCGGCGAGCTTGGGCGCTACCTGATGAACCTGCCGCCGAGCCCGCAGGAGAAGCAGCATTCGATCGTGAAGGGATTTGGCAACGGATTGCGGCCGGACGTGTGGGCTGAATTCGTCGAGCGGACGGGCATCAAACGTCTGGTCGAGTTCTACGGCTCGACCGAGGGCAACGTGAACTTCTTCAACCTTGATGGAAAGATTGGCGCCGTCGGGCGGATCCCGCGCGTGCTGCGGGGCAGGCTGCGGGCGCGGGTCGTGAAGTTCGACGTCGAGACCGAACAGCCGATCCGCGGGCCGGACGGCTTCTGCATCGAGGCTGCGCCGGACGAGGTGGGCGAGGCGATCGGCCCGATTTCGAACGAGCCGCGCGAACGGTTCGAAGGCTATTTCAACAAGGAACAGACGGAAAAGAAGATCCTGACCGACGTGTTCAAGAAGGGCGACCGCTATTTCCGGACCGGCGACCTGATGAAGCTGGACGCGGACGGATACGTCTATTTCGTCGACCGCGTCGGCGACACGTTCCGCTGGAAATCGGAGAACGTCTCGACGACGGAAGTCGAGGCGGCGCTGTCGTCCTTCCCGGGGATCGAGCATGCAATCGTTTACGGCGTCGAGGTGCCGCACAATGACGGGCGGGCCGGCATGGCGGCGATCGTCCCTGCGGGCGAAGTGGACCTCGGCAAGCTGAGCGCGCATCTGGCTGCGGCGCTGCCGTCCTATGCGCGGCCACTGTTCCTGCGGCTGAAGCGCGAGACGGAGACGACCGGTACGTTCAAGTATCGCAAGGTCGATCTTGTCGAGGAAGGCTATGATCCGGCGAAGGTGTCCGAGCCGCTGTACTTTGCTGATCCGGTCAGCGGCGAATTCAGGCCGGTAGATGCCGATGCTTTCGCCGCCATCCAGTCGGGCGGGATGCGCTTCTAGCGTTGGCGCGCGCCTGTTGCACGTGAGCGGCTGGCGGGCGGCTTCTGCGTGAAGTCGCTGGAAATGTTTCGCATGATCTCAAGCAGCAGGGCGCCAACCAGAATGACGGCGCCGACGGCATAGAGAATTTCGGGCGAAACGCTCATCAAGGCGCAACGGCCAAGGCGCGGCTAAGTTCCGGGGAGGAAGACCGCGACCGCCACGCTGTGTGCGTGACGGCCGCGTTCAGCTCCACAGGTCGCCGAGCTCGAGTTGCTCGACGAAGCCCGGGTTGGGCGGGCGATAGTCCTGATCGCCGCGCGCCCGCGAATAGAGCGTGGACGCGATCGATTCCAGCGACGGCCCGGTGCGGACGCCGTGGGGTTCGAGCACCCGCACCAGATCCCGGAGCATGTCCTCCGGCAGGTCCGCGTTTGCTGGACCTTTCGCCTCGGACAGGCGCCATCCCGCAGCGTCCCAGTTCAGGGCGACGACCGCCGGCAGCTCGCTGCGCCAGATGTAGACCGCCATGCGGCCTTCCGCGATCCGCCCGGCCTGGTCGGCAAGGCAGTTGCGGAATTCCAGCGCCGTTTTCTCCAGCTGTGCGCGCCGGGTGATCCGTACGAACGGAAGCCCGAGGCGCGGCGCCGGGGACGGCGGATGGAATTCATCCGGCATCAGGTCGGCCGCAGCCCTGCGGAACAGGGCGTCGGCGTCCCCGCCTGCGCTCCATTTGCGCGCGAGCCGGGCCTCCGATCCGGGACGGCGCATGCGCACGGCCAGACGGAAGGCGCGGCCGAGGTCACGCGCCGCGTTCTCGCTCTCGACCGCTCGAACGATCGGGGCGAGGCGCAGCGGCGCGGGCAGCAGGGCCAGCGGCATGAAGCCGGCCGGCTCGATTGCCCGCATGTGACGCAGGACGGCGTTGGCCATGGGGTCCGCGAACAGGGCGAGGAAGGTCCCGTACTGATCGTGGGCCCACAGCTGTTCACCGGCCTTGGCCAGCGCACGCATGAACCCGCGCGACAGGTCGCCAACCATCAGGCGGGCGACATCCACGTCGCGCTCGAAGGCGAGACGGCGGCGGATGTCGGCGTCGTTGAGGTGAACGACGGCGAGCTGTGCAAGCGCGATGGCCGCCGCATGACGACGCGGCGCGGGCAGCGCGTAGAAATCGCCGAACGGCGCACGCCAGACACGCGCCACGTCTTCTGCGAACTCTCCCGCAAGGAAGCGCAGAAGCGGTGTGGCCGCGCTCGTGCGCGCGGGCGACAGCGTATGTACATTCGCGGACATGACCGCGTCTCCTCAGGCGCAGCGCACGCGCTCGCAATCCGGCGGGCGGGGCGCTGTGACGGTGTGCGCATGGGCGCACGCTAATGGTTCAAGAGGTCAGACGCGTCCGGGCCACTGCGCGGGGCGTTGACCGCCCCTGCTGAAACAGAGGGGCAAATTGAGCTGTGTCAGCCTTGTTCGCCTCAACTTGTTGGCTCCAGATAAAATGCGGGGAGTTGTCCCCCGACCGTTTGCTGTTGCAGGAAGAAGGTGTCGACAATTGGGCGACAAGGCGAACGGGCGCTTTCGCATCGGCGGTGAAGGAGTTGTGATTGTCCAGCGAGAGCAAGGGCGCGTTCAGGCCCGAGACGGCGATCCTTGAGCTGGACGAGCGGTTTCGTTCGCCGGTCGAGGCGGCGTCGTTTCCCGAGCACCAGCTGAGATGGCGCAACCAGCGCTGGGCCGATGAGGTCGGACTTGGCGGACTGAGCGATGCGCAATGGCTCGATCATTTCGGGCGGTTTGCGCCGCTGGAAGGTTCGCTGCAGACGCCGCAGGCGCTGGCGTATCACGGCGATCAGTTCGGCGTTTACAATCCGCAGATCGGCGACGGGCGCGGCTTCCTGTTCGCGCAGATGCGCGATGGCGCGGGCCGGCTGCTGGACCTTGGCACGAAGGGATCGGGCCAGACACCATGGTCGCGCACCGGCGATGGCCGGCTGACGCTGAAGGGCGGCGTGCGCGAGGTGCTGGCGGCGAACATGCTGGAGGCGCTTGGCGTCTATACGTCGAAGCCGTTCTCGCTGGTGGAGACGGGAGAGCAATTGCATCGCGGCGACGAGCCGAGCCCGACGCGCTCGTCGGTGCTGGTGCGGCTGTCGCACAGCCATATCCGGTTCGGGACGTTTCAAAGGCTGGCGTATCTCGATGACAAGGAGGCGCTGGCGGAACTCGTCGCATACTGCGTGCGCCACTATCATCCTGAGGCGGAGGCGGGTGACACGTCAGCAACTGCGGCGGCGCTTTATGGCGCGGTGATCGAGACGACCGCCCAGCTCGCGGCGTCGTGGATGGCGGCGGGGTTTGTCCATGGCGTGCTCAATACCGACAACATGGTGGTGACCGGAGAGAGCTTCGATTACGGGCCTTGGCGGTTCCTGCCGAACTACGAACCGGACTTCACGGCGGCGTATTTCGACGAGGGCGGCCGCTATCGTTTCCGGCAGCAGCCGACGGCGGCGTTGTGGAACCTGGCGCGGCTTGGCGGGGCGCTGGCGCCGATCAGCGATGTCGAGGTGCTGCAGGCGAAGCTGGAGCAATTCCAGCCGGCCTATGACGCGGCGTTTCGGGAGCGCATGTTCGCGGTGCTGGGGCTGAAGTCGGGCGCCGCAGAAGACGATCAGGCGCTGCTGGAGGCGTTGCTGGGCTGGATGCGGAGTTCGGGGGCGTCGTGGCCGCAGGTGTTCTTTGACTGGTTCGGCGGAGCGGCAAGCGCAGATCGCGCCGCAAGGTCGCCGATCGCAAAGGCCTATGACTCAAGTTTCGAGCCTGTGAGGACCCTGTTCGAGCACCGCGAACCGGAGCGGCCGGAGCGTCTTGAGGCCGCATATTTCGCACGGGAGCGCCCGGCGAGCCTCCTGATTGAGGAAGTCGAGGCGATCTGGGCTCCGATCGCTGCGGATGACGACTGGAGCGGCTTTCAACGCGCGATCGCGGACATCGAAGCGGCCCGGTCGGCGCTGGATATCCGGCCTGTCAAAGAGGCCGCTAGCTAACATGAGACAAGGCGAGTCTTACACCATTGTTAACGATTTATCGCCCAAAATTCAGGCTGAATCGCACTGATTGATAGGGTCGATGTCCGACAGGGTTTCACTTTCTCCGGCCTCCGCGAGCGGGGAGGTGGAACGCAGCTTTGTCGCGGCGGTCGACCATCTGTTGAACAACGTGACCGAGGCGTTCGCGCTGCTGGATAGCCAGGGCCGGGTGCGGCGCGCCAATGTCGCCTTTCGCCGGCTGACCGGACCTGCGGGCGGCGCCAGCGACGCCAGTCTTCTGCAGTATATCGTGCCCGACCAGCGCGCAGCGTTCGAGGACATCATCGAAACGCTTGGGCCGTGCTCGCCGCAGCGTGTGATTTCTCACGATTTCCAGATCGGCCGGGACGTCCGGACGATCGAGTCAGTCTTCAACTGGCTTGGCGACAGCAAGTACATCGCGTGGATGGGACGCGACGTGACGGAGGACCGCAAGCGCGAGCTGGTGCGTCGCGAGGCGGAGGCGACGAACGCGGCCATCGAGCGGACGGGCGGCGTCGGTCACTGGCGGATTCCGATCGGCCAGAAGCCGGAACTTTCGCCCGGCGCGCTGCGCGTCTTCGGTCTGGATCCGAAATCACCGCCCCCATCCATGCCGGAATTCCTCGACATGATCGCGGAAGCGGACCGGCCAAGGGTCAGGTCCGCCGCCATGGAGGCGATGCAGAAACGCAAGCCGTTCATCGGCACGTTCCAGTTCCGCCGTCCCGACGGGGATGTACGCAAGCTTTGCGTGTCGGGTTCGTTCACGCTTGGCGTGCGCGGGGAGGTCGCCGCCGTGCATGGCGTGCTGGTCGACCGGACCAACGAAGCGCAGGCGATGCGCGAGATGCTCAACTCGACCTCGCTGGTCTCGCGGTTCGTGGATAGCGCGCCGTTTCCGATGATGGTGTGCGACAGCGACATGAACGTCCTCATGGCGTCGCCGGAATTCCTGAACTTTCACAAGCTCAGCCATGCCGAAGCGATTGGCGCAAACCTCTACGAGCTGTTTCCCTGGCTGCCGGACCACTGGCGCGGCGTGCATCAGCGCTCGCTGGCCGGCGAAACCATGCGCAAGGACGCCGAGCGCTACAAGGACGGCAAGGGCGAGGAGAAGTGGATCAAGTGGGTCTCGACGCCGTGGCGAAACGCCAAGGGCGTGGTGTGCGGGCTGATCATCATGCGCGAGGACATCACCGAGACGGTCAACGCGCAGCACAAGATGGAAGCCAGCAAGGAGCGCACGCAGCTCGGCATGTCGCTGGCCTCGATCATGATCCTCGATCTCGACTTTGAGCATCGGGAAATCGTGCTTGAGGGCGAATGGCGCAACCTGTTCCCCGAGCGGCCGACCTATGATGCGCTGACGGGCGCCGTTGAGTGGATCCATGAGGCGGATCGCCCGGCGATGGCGGACAGCTGGCGCGCGCACCTCGGCGGCGGCGCGCCCTATACGGCCGAATACCGCGTTCAGATGCCGGACGGCAAAGAGCTCTGGCACTCCGCCAACGTTCACATCATGCGTGCGAGCAACGGGTCGCCCGAGCGCGCGATCGCCGTGATCGTGGATGTGACGGCGCGCAAGCTGGCGGAGAACCGCGCGCTGGATGCAGAGCAGCGCGCGCTTGCGGCGGGCGCCGCGAAATCCGACTTCCTCGCCAACATGAGCCACGAAGTCCGCACGCCGCTGAACGGCGTCCTCGCGGTGTCAGAAATGCTCGGCCGGACGAACCTCGACGAGAAACAGCAGGAAATGGTGCGGCTGATCACCGGTTCAGGGCAGACGCTGCTGAAGGTGATGGACGACCTAGTCGAATTCTCGCGGCTTGAGGCGCGCCAGATCGAGTTCGAGGTGCGTCCGTTCGAGCCCGACGAAGTGATCCGCGAGACGTGCGAAACGGCAAGGGCGCAGGCCGAAGCCAAGGGCCTGGATTTCGAAAGCTTCATCTCCGCCAGCATCGACGGCGTATTCCGCGGCGACCCGCTGAGGATCGGACAGGTGTTGTCCAACATTCTCGCGAACGCCGTGAAGTTCACCGATCAGGGGCGGATCAGTGTCAACGCCTCCGTGGCCGACCGGGAGAACGGAACGCTTCTGGAAATGGTCGTTGAGGATACCGGCGTAGGCTTCTCGTCCGATGTCGCCGAGCGCCTGTTCGAGGGCTTTGAGCAGGCCGACGCTTCGGTGTCGCGCAAGTATGGCGGGCTTGGCCTCGGCCTGTCGCTGGTGAAGCGGCTTGTCGAGGGGATGAACGGCACGGTTTCGGCGACGTCAGAGGAGGGCGTCGGTTCGCGCTTCGAGATCAAGCTGCCGATCGCGCGCGACAAGATCTCGGCGCTTGGAAAGTTCAACACCGTGGATGTCGAAGACTTCGAGGCGGAAACCACGCTTGAAGGCATCCGGCTGCTCGTCGCGGAAGACAATCCGATGAACCGGCGCGTCGTCGAATTGCTGATGGCGCAGAGCGGTGTGGAGATCACCTTTGCCGAGAACGGGAAGGAAGCGACCGAAACCTTCAGATCAGGCGCGTTCGATATCGTGCTGATGGACCTTCAGATGCCGGTCATGGGCGGCTTGCAGGCGACGCGAGAGATCCGCGCCTGGGAGCGAAGCGAGGGCCGCGTGGCCACGCCGATCATCGCCCTGTCGGCCAACGCCACGGACGATCACGTCGCCGAGGCGAAGGAGGCGGGGGCCAATGCGCACGTCGCCAAGCCCATTGTCCGCGAAGTGCTGTTCGAGACGATCGCCCGCTACGCATCCGGCTCGCGCCCCGCGATCCAGGGCGACGATGACGATTTCGATCTCGATGGGCTCGACGAATTCGACCTTGAGTCCGATCTCGATATCGCGATCTAGCTGCGGTTCATCCGGTTTTCGATCAGCTCGTCGACGACGCCGGGGTCGGCGAGCGTCGAAGTATCGCCCAGCGAACCGAAATCGTCTTCAGCGATCTTGCGCAGGATGCGCCGCATGATCTTGCCGGAGCGTGTCTTCGGCAGACCGGGCGCCCACTGGATGAGGTCTGGGGCTGCGATCGGGCCGATCTCCTTGCGAACCCACGTGACCAGTTCCTTGCGCAACTCCTCGCTGGGCTCGGTTCCCGCCATCAGGGTGACGTAGGCGTAGATGCCCTGGCCCTTGATGTTGTGCGGGTAGCCGACGACGGCGGCTTCAGCGACGGCGGAATGGGCGACGAGCGCGCTTTCGACTTCGGCGGTGCCCATGCGGTGGCCGGAGACGTTGATGACGTCGTCGACCCGTCCGGTGATCCAGTAATAGCCGTCCTCGTCGCGGCGGCAGCCGTCGCCGGTGAAGTACTTGCCCGGGTAGGCCGTGAAGTAGGTTTCGACGAAGCGCTTGTGGTCGCCGTAGACCGTCCGCATCTGCCCCGGCCATGAGTCCGCGATACAGAGGTTGCCGCTGGTGGCTCCCGAGAGCACCTTGCCGTCGGGATCGACCAGCTGCGGCACGACGCCGGGCAGTGGCTTCGTGGCTGAACCGGGCTTGAGCGCGGTCGCCCCGGGGAGCGGCGAGATCATGATGCCGCCGGTCTCGGTCTGCCACCACGTGTCGACGATCGGGCAGCGACCGTCGCCCACGACGCGGTGATACCATTCCCACGCTTCCGGATTGATCGGCTCGCCGACTGAGCCGAGCAGTCGCAAGGACTTGCGCGATGTCTTCGTGACGAAGTCGTCGCCAGCGCCCATCAGGGCGCGAAGCGCGGTCGGCGCCGTGTAGAAGGTGTTGACCTTGTGGTCGTCGACAACCTGCCAGAAGCGCGAGGCGTCGGGGTAGGTCGGTACGCCTTCGAACATCAGCGTCGTGGCGCCGTTCGCGAGCGGGCCGTAGACGATGTAAGAATGTCCGGTCACCCAGCCGACATCGGCGGTGCACCAGTAGATGTCGCCCGGCTTGTAATCGAAGACGTATTCGTGGGTGAAGGACGCCCAGACGAGATAGCCGCCGGACGTGTGCAGGACGCCCTTGGGCTTCCCGGTCGAACCTGACGTGTAGAGGATGAACAGCGGATCCTCCGCGTTCATTTCTTCCGGCGGGCACTCGTCGCTGACCGTGCTGGCGATGTCATCGTAGTAGACGTCGCGATCCTCGTGCATGTCGACATCCGCGCCGGTGCGCTTGACGACGATGACGGTGTGAACCTTGCCGACCTTGTTCTCCGGCTGCAGCGCGTCGTCGACATTGTCCTTGAGCTTGGTGATGCGGCCGCCGCGGACGCCTTCATCAGCGGTGATGACGCAGTCCGAGCCGCAGTCGGCGATGCGGCCGGCGAGCGCGTCCGGCGAGAAGCCGCCAAATACGACCGAGTGAACCGCGCCGATGCGGGCGCAGGCCAGCATTGCGTAGGCGGCCTCGGGGATCATCGGCATGTAGATCGTGACGCGATCGCCCTTGGAGACGCCGCGCGCCTTGAGGACGTTCGCGAAGCGGCAGACGTGGCTGTAGAGTTCGGCGTAGGTGATGTGGCGCGACTGGCCCGGTTCATCGCCTTCGAAGATGATGGCGGTGGTGTCCGCCTTGGCGGGAAGGTGGCGGTCGACGCAGTTGGCGCAGACGTTCAATTCGCCGTCCTCGAACCAGCGGATCTGCAGATCGTCCGGATTGCCGCTTCTGGAGATGTCCCAGTTGACGTTCTTGACGGTCTGATAGGGACGCGACCAGCGCAGCCGCCGGCCCGCCTTGGCCCAGAACTTCTCGGGATCGGCCAGGGCTGCGACGTACGTCTGTTCGTACTTTTCCGCATTCATCAGCGCATTGCTGGCGAGCTCTGGCGGGACAGGATATTTGGCCTGCGACGAGGCGTTGGTCATGGGGCATCATTCCGAATTGCGCGTAACCGATGGTTGCGCATTTTCGGGCTGACGAAAACCCTGAGACCCCTCTCGGGCGACCTCAGGCGGCGCCGGATGTCTTGTTAGCCGACGAAGGCTTTCTCGACGACGAACTGGGCCGGAGTGGCGTTCGAGCCCTCGATGAGGCCAGCCTGCTCGACCAGCGCCTTGGTGTCGTTGATCATGTCCATCGAGCCGCAGATCATGACGCGGTCTGTGTCGGGATTGAGCGAGGGGACGCCGAGGTCTTCGAACAGCTTGCCGGTCTGGATGGCGTCGGTGATGCGCTGGGTGCGCGGCCATTCCTCGCGCGTGCAGGTCGTATAGAGGGTCAGCCGGTCGGCGTGCTCGCCAACGAGCGGATCGTCCTTGAGGCTCTCGGCCAGTTCCTGCCCGTATTTCAGCTCGCCGACTTCGCGGCAGGTGTGGGTGAGGATCACCCTCTCGAAGCGCTCGTAGGTTTCCGGATCGCGGATGACGCTGGCGAACGGGGCGATGCCGGTGCCGGTTGAGAAGAGATAGAGGTTCTTGCCGGGGGTCAGCGCATCGTGAACCAGCGTGCCGGTGGGCTTGCGGCCGAGCAGGACCTTGTCGCCGGGCTGGATCGCCTGGAGACGCGAGGTCAGCGGGCCATCGGGGACCTTGATCGAGAAGAATTCCAGTTCCTCGTCCCAGGACGGGCTGGCGATGGAATAGGCAGCAGCGGCTTGCCGTTATCCTTGTAGAGGCCGATCATGACGAACTCGCCCGAACGGAAGCGGAAGGTCATCGGACGGCTGATTCGGAACGCGAACATGCGGTCGGTGTAGTGCTTGACCGACAGGACGGTTTCTTCCGTTGGCGCGTTCGGAGACGGGGCGGGTTGGGCTGCGGCTTCCATTCGTCGCGGGGTCCATTGCGAAAACGTGATGTCGCGGGGTGCGCGACGGCAGGCTTGGACCTAGTCAGCCGATGCCCGAAAAGCAACTAAAGCCAATGTTTAGGGCCGGAATGACTTCCTGAAAGGCGCTTTTGACCGCCAAATTGCCGCCGCAAGATCGTGCAATGCACCCGCTCGACGGTGGAAGTGCGCAGGTTAATCTGACAGGGCAGTTCCCCGGAGGGCCGAAGCGGGTTGGCGCGGCGCTGCACATTGGTGCAACTTCACTTGTCGATGACCCTCCTCATGAGGGCGCAGATCGAGAGGCCTTAGAGTTTGTCGCGTTGGTTAACCCTCGTGCTCGGCGCCGTGGCGGTTCTTGCCGCGATCTATGGATTGCGGGCGATGATGACCGGCGGCGGATCGATCGAGACCGTGCGCGCGGAAACCGTGCCGACGCTCGACAAGCCGGTCTCGGACGGGCGGGTCGCCCGCGACGGCATGCAGGTCGTGGTGGTCCGCTCGACCTCGCAGCAACGGCCGCTGTTTGTATCCCTGACCGGACGCACCGAATCCGTGCGGACGGTGACCGCGCGCGCAGAGACGACGGGTACGGTTCGGGCGGCGCCGGCAGCCGAAGGGCGGATGGTGAAGCGCGGCGACGTCTTGTGCGAGCTGGACGTTGAGGGTCGCGGCGCCCGGGTGCGGGAAGCGGAAGCCGAATTCCGCGCCAAGGAGCTGGAGCACAAGGCGGCGGCCGAACTGGTCGCCAAGGGCTGGGCTGCGGCGCCGCGCCTTGAGAGCGCCATGGCGGCGCTGGATGCGGCCCGGGCCAGCCTGTCGGTTGCGCGCTCTGAACTTGCCAAGACCCGGGTGACGGCGCCGTTCGGCGGCGTGTTCGAGAAGCGGCTGGCCGATATCGGCGACTTCCTCGCTCCGGGCAGCGCCTGTGGCGTCGTCGTCCAGCTTGATCCCATTCTTGTGGTGGCCGAGGCCGCCGACCAGAACGCTGCGCGGATCGAGGTCGATGCGCCGGCGCGGCTGAGGCTTTCGGACGGGCAGGAGGCGCAGGGACAGGTGCGCTATCTGGCCAAGACCGCGGACCCGACGGCTCGGACCTTCCGTGTCGAGGTTGAACTGGCGAACCCGGAAGGCGAGATTCCGGTGGGGCGTGTCACCGAAGTGCGCATCCGGGTTGGCGAGGGCGAGGCGCATCGTGTGGCGCCGAACTTCCTGACGCTGGACGAGCAGGGCCGGATTGGCCTGCGCTATCTCGATGTCGGCGGGGTTGTCGGCTTCATGCCGGCTGATGTTGTCGACGAGAGCCCGGAGGGCATCTGGGTCGCCGGGCTGCCGAAGGAGACGCTGATCGTGGCGCCGGGACAGGAAGCGGTGCGCGCGGGTGTGCGGGCGACGCCGGTCTTTCAGGAAACCATCGCGCCCTAGGCCTCACGCCGGTTATTCGGGTAGCGGGTAGGTCTCGAAGTAGTCGTCCGTCCGCGGCAGGGGGGCAAACCCGCTCGCGATGAAGAGGTCGAACCGGCGATAGCGGTCGGGCCCGATCGGGATTTCCAGAACGCCGCTGGGGTCGAACTGCTCGAAATCGGCTGCGATCCGTTCCTGGTAGGCGGGTACGGAGACGGCGACGAGGACGCGGCCGTCTTCGCCTTCCGACAGCGCGGCCGTTTCCTCTGCAAAGTTCTGCGGGCCCTCGAGCGACCGCCAGATGCGGAGCGGCGGCAGGGTGATGGTCTCGCCGTAGAAGTCTGCGGCATGCCAGGGTTCGCGCTCGTCGAAGAGGATTGCGGTTGCGTTGTTGTCCGCCGCGATCTGGCCGAGCTGGGCGGTCGTGGCTTCCCAGCCGCGCACTCGCTTGAAGGCGTTGTCGGCGCCGATGGCGTTGGCGCTGGCGGGCGACAGGGCGAGCCAGAGATAGGCGAGACCCACGAAGACGTTGAGCGCGACGCCCGAGACGGTCCAGGTGCGCAGGCCGCGGCTCATCGCCAGTGCGCCGACGAGGACGGCGGCGGCCGGATAGGCGCTGGCGGCCCAGTTGGCGTGGGCGCGCGAGACGAACGCCTGCACGGCGATGATGATGAGCGGCGGCAGGATGAAGCAGAGCAGCCATTGCTCGCGCCGCAATTCGGGCGCCCGGCCATTGAGGAGGACAACGGCGATACAGAAGCAGAGCAGGCCGAACGTGATCGGCCCGAAGACGCCGAGCTGGTCGACTGCGAACTTCAGGAGGTTACCCGGATCGAAGGATGCGTTGGACCAGTTCGCGTTGTCGCCGGTATGCCCGACCGTCGCGAAATCGTTGGCCGCATTCCACAACAGGTTTGGCGCGAGCACGGCCAGCAGCGCGACAAACGCGGCGATACCTGAAACCGAGAGCAGGGCTTTGCGGGTGTCGGGATCGACGACCGCGGCGAGACCGGCGCCCAGCACGAAGTAGAGCGCGGCGTATTTCGCCAGCATCGCTGCGCCGATGGCGGCGCCCAGAAGGACGCCGTTGAGTACGCTGGGCGCCTGCCGCAGCTGCCACAGGGCCAGGAGGCCGAGCGACCAGAGCGGCAGCAGGAGCGCATCTGTCGACATCACGGTCGAGGAGAGCCAGACGCCCGGCATGGAGAGGTAGATGATCGCGGCCCAGACGCCGGCGCACTCATCGAACATCGCCCTGCCAAGGAGGTAGAGGGCGTAGCCGGCGATCCCGTGGGCGATCGGCGCCCAGAAGCGGACAGCCCATTCCGTATCGCCGAATAGCGTGGTGCTTGAGCCGATCGCCCAGGCAATGAGCGGCGGCTTGGAGTAATAGCCCCAGTCGAACGCCTGTCCCCAACGCCAGTATTGCGATTCATCGGGGCCCAGTTCGAGCGATGTCGCCACCACCGCCAGAAGACGGATCAGGCAAACGATCGCGATGACGATGCCGACGGCGAGCCGGGGATGGCCGCGCCAAGATGCCTGCAAGCGGCTCATGAGTATCCGGATCCGGGGCCGAGAGTGTGAGGGGCGTTCTACATGCCCAGTTTCTGTGCGTGAAGGCCTGTGGAAAATCGTACGGTATCAGCGCTTCAGCTGTGTTGTGCAGAGCACAATCCCCAAAAAACGCTAAGCCTGTGGACAGGGGCGAGCCACCCCACGGGAGAGCGTGGCCGCGGCTTCCGGTTCCGGAACATCGAGTGCGGCAATTGCGAAAATTTGCCGTGTACGGAGCAAAAACCGGCGGAACCGCGCAATCTTGCTGATTGCAAGTGCGGAAGTGGGGGAGAACTTTCCGCGATTGCAGATCGTCCGCCGCCGCTCGCCGTGGAAGCGGACGGTGCGGAACCTGCGCAAACGGACGGCTATCCGGCGATTGCCACGGCCGCGGCTGTCAACAAACATTCACAAAAGCGAAATTGGGGCGTCACGTTAATCGGGCTAGCAGGCCGAAAGCTAGTCGCGGAGCGCGGGCTCCGTCATCTGAAGGGACGGTTCAATGACCATGTGGAAGCAACTCGCCGGCGGCGCCGCACTGACGGTTCTGGCGGCTGCAATCGTGCAACCTGCGATGGCGCAGGTGACGACGTCAGGCGTACGCGGCGTCGTCACGGATCAGGGCGGGGCGCCGGCTCCGGGCGCGACCGTGACCGTGACCGACACGCGGACCAACACCACGCGTACGGCGACCACTGGTCCGAACGGCACGTTCGACATCGTCAACCTGGCGGTTGGCGGGCCCTACAACATTGCGGTTTCGTCCGCAGGTCAGCAGCCCACCCGTCTTGAGGGCGTTTTCCTGAACCTCGGCGACACGACCGACCTGAACCTGCAGTTTGCCGGCGCAACCGGCGCTGAGGTTGTCGTCGTCACCGCGACCGCGGAAACGGTTGGGGCGGTCGCCGTCGGCCCTTCGGCGACGTTTGACCAGGCGACGCTGGAGACTGCGCCCGCCATCAACCGCAGCCTGTCGGACGTCATCCGGATCGACCCCCGCTTCTACATCGACGAATCGCGCGGCGACATCAACGCTGTGCAGTGCGGCGGCAAGAACTCGCGGTTCAACTCGCTGACGCTGGACGGCGTGCGGATGAACGACAACTTTGGTCTCAACGACAACGGCTTCCCGACCGAGCGTGTGCCGTTCTCCTACGACGCCATCGAGCAGGTGGCGGTCGAGCTCGCGCCCTTCGACGTTCAGTATGGCGGCTTCTCGGCGTGCAACATCAACGCCGTCACCAAGTCGGGGACCAACGAATTCCACGGCGGCGCTTTCTTTGACTACACCAACAACGAGGACCTGCGCGCGGACTCGCTGGAAGGCGATGACCTTATCACCCCGGAGGGCGATGAGACGCGCTGGGGCTTCAACATTGGCGGTCCGATCGTGCAGGACCGGCTGTTCTTCTTCGCCGCCTACGAAAAGCTCGACGGGGTCAACCTGTTCGACCGCGGCCCGATCGGTTCCGGCGCTGTCAACGAAGTCGACATCACGCAGGCCGAGGTCGATGAGATCGCGCGCATCGCCCGCGACATCTATGGCTACGACCCGGGCACGATCCCGAGCAGCGCGGCCAACGAAGACGAGAAGATTCTCGTCAAGCTCGACTGGAACATCACCGATCGTCACCGCGCCGCCTTCACCTACAACTGGAATGACGGCTTCAACATCGTTGAATCGGACGGCGACAACGACGAGCTGGAATTCTCCAATCACCTCTATGAGCGCGGCTCGGAACTGACGTCCTATGTCGGTTCGTTCTACTCCGACTGGACCGACAACTTCTCGACCGAGGTGCGCCTTGGCTATTCCGAGTTGGACGCCCGGGTGCGCTCGCTCGGCGGCACCGACTTTGGCGAGATCACGATCGAGACCGACGATGTCGACGTCTATATCGGCGGGGACGACAGCCGTCAGTCGAACGACCTCGACTACGAAACGATGAGCCTGGCGCTGAAGGGGTTCTACACCTACGGCTACCACAACATCAGCTTCGGCTATGAGCGCGAAGACCTCGACGTCTACAACCTCTTCGTCCAGCACACGGAAACCGAGATCGACTTCGACGGCAGCCCGAATACGGCTGGCGCCTTCGACCCGGCGATCGAGAACTTCCGTCTCGGGCTTGCCGACAACATCAACTACAACAACGCGCCGTCGGGTAACCCGGCCGATGCGGCTGCGGACTGGGGTTATGCGATCAACACGCTGTACGCCCAGGACGAGTATGAGTTCGCCAACGGCCTGACGGTGATCGCCGGTCTGCGCTACGACTGGTACGAGACCGACGATGCGCCGGTGACCAACCCGGACTTCCTCGCGGACTATGGCTTCTCCAACAACCAGACGCTTGACGGCGTCGGCCTGATCCAGCCGCGTCTCGGCTTCAAGTGGGATGTCAGCCCCGTGCTCGACCTGCGCGGCGGCGTCGGCCTCTATTCAGGCGGCAACCCGAACGTCTGGCTGTCGAACACCTACTCGGCGAACAACGTCCTGCAATTCGGCGCCGACGGCGGCACGTTTGGTCTGGAGCAGACCAGAGGTCCGTCGATCTTCGGGATCCCGTACGGACGGTGCGAGGCCGATGTGCCGACCGGTCCCGGCTGGTGTGTGCCGCAGGTCATGATCGACGCGGTCGCGGCCGGAAACGGCAGCAACTTCGAGATCAACTATCTCGACCCGACCTTCGACCTGCCGTCCGAGATCAAGGCGGCGTTCGGCGGAACTTATTATGCCGACATGCCGGCGCTTGGCGGCGAGTACGTGCTGACGGGCGACGTTCTCTACACGGTCACGCAGGACAGCGCGGTCTGGATCCGGAGCGATCTGGAGCAGGTTGGCGTTGTCACCGGACCGGACGGCGGCTTCTACCCGGACTACAACAGCGTTCGCGAGCCGGCCTTCGTGCTGACGAATGCTCCGGAAGACGCCAAGTCGCTGCTGGTGTCGGGCTCGATCGCCAAGGACTACGACAACGGCCTGAACTGGGCGCTGGGCTATGCCTATTCCGACGCCGAGGACGTGCACCCCATGACGTCGGCGGTCGCCTTCTCCAACTACGTCAACCGCGCCTTCATCGATCCGCAGGACGTCAGCCCTTCGGTGTCGGACTACAACACCAAGCACCGCTTCACGGCGCTGATGAACTATGAGCGCGCCTACTTCGGCGACAATCTGACCAAGTTCTCGGCCTTCGGTCAGCTGTCTTCGGGCCGTCCGTACTCGATCGTCTACGACGGCAACGTCTCGAGCTTCGGCATCTTCGGCGGCACGCCGTTCCTCGATGGCGAAGAGAACACCCTGTACCCGGGCTTTTCGCGGAACGATCAGGAAGGCTCCTGGTGGGGCAAGATCGACATCAAAGTGGAGCAGGAATTCCCTGGCTTCACCGCGGGCCACAAGTCGGCTGCGTTCCTGATCATCGATAACTTCACCAACCTGCTGAACGACGAGTGGGGCATCCTGCGCGAGCCGGACTTCCCCGCCACGTGCGAGTTCGGCGCGGTGTGCGAGAGCCGGATCGGCGATGCGTCCCGCTACGAGATCCGCCTTGGCGTCCGTTACGAATTCTAGGCTCGCGTAGCGTAGAGTTGAGCGTTGGGAAGGGGCGGCCGGGTGGCCGCTCCTTTTCATTTGCGGGCAAATTCGGAACATGTTGCGGAGCTGTGCGTGGGTGATAGATGGGCGACATGAATCAGATATCCCTTCACCCCCCGGCGGAATGGGCGCCGCACGCAGCGATCTGGACGGCCTGGCCGGCTGACGCAGACATCTGGCCCGGCAGTTTTGAAGGCGCGCGCGAGGAAGTTGCGGCGATGATCCGCCATCTCACAGCGCAAGGGCCGGACGGCAGGGCGGGCGATCTCGTCAAGCTGCTGGCGTATGGCCCGGAGGCCGTGCTGTCGGCGCAGGGCGCTGTCGGCGATATCTGCGAGGTGGTGGCTGCGAATTACGGCGATATCTGGCTGCGCGACATCGGGCCGATCTTCTATTCCAACGATCGCTGCGCCGTTTTCGAGTTCAATGGCTGGGGCGACAAGTTTGTCTACGAGCACGACGATACGGTCGGCGAGCAGGTGGCGGCGCTGGCGCACGCCGAGCCGACATGCTGGCACCGGGTGCTGGAGGGCGGCGCGCTGGACTGGGATGGCGAGGGTACGGCGCTGACGACGCGCGAATGCCTGCTGAACCCGAACCGCAATCCGCAGCTGGATGAAGCCGGCTACGAGAAGCTGCTGGCGGACGCGCTGGGGATACGCAAGCTGATCTGGATCGATCAGGGACTGCTGAACGATCATACCGACGGCCATGTCGACAATATCGCGCGGTTCGTTGCGCCGGGAGTTGTCGTCTGCCAGTCGCCGAGCGGACCGGATGATCCCCACGCCGAGCGGATCGAGGCGGTGGCGCGGCAGCTGGAAGGCCAGCGCGACGCGCGCGGGCGCATCCTGCAGGTCATCCGTATCCCGTCGCCGGGGAAGGTGACGGATGAGCACGGCGAGATCGTGCCGGCGAGCCATGTAAACTTCATCATCGGCAATGCGACGGTTGTGGTTCCCACCTACGGCACGCCCAGCGCGGACGCGGCTGTAGCAGCGCTCGCCAAATTGTTCCCGGGCCGGAAGGTTGTCGGATCGCCGGCAAAGCATATCTTGACGGGCGGCGGCGCATTTCACTGCATCACGCAGCAGCAGCCCGCCTGAAACGACGGCCTGAGGATCAGGAATGACGCGCAAGCTTTCACTGGCGGTGCTGCAGACGGCGCTGTCGGACGACATGAACGAAAACATCGCCACGGTGTCGGCGCTGGTTCGCGAGGCGGCGGAACGTGGCGCGGACGTCATCCTGCCGTCTGAGCTGTTCGCCAATCACTATTTCTGCAAGACGCAGGAAGAGGAGCATTTCGCCAAGGCGCACCCGTGGAGGGAGCATCCCTGCGTGGTCGCGATGAGCGCGCTGGCCGCTGAACTGGGCGTGGTGATCCCGGTGTCGATCTACGAGAAGGCCGGGCCGGCCTATTTCAATTCGATCGTGATCGTCGATGCCGATGGGTCGCCGCTTGGCGTCTATCGCAAGTCGCATATTCCCGATGGGCCTGGTTATCAGGAGAAATTCTACTTCCGGCCGGGCGATACCGGCTTCAAGGTCTGGGACACGAAGAAAGGCCGGATCGGCGTCGGCATCTGCTGGGACCAATGGTTTCCGGAAGCGGCGCGGGCGATGGCGCTCATGGGCGCGGACGCATTGCTGTATCCGACAGCCATTGGCGCCGAGCCTCAGGACCCCTCGATGGACACGGCCGCGCGCTGGCGCAGGGCGATGCAGGGTCATGCGGTGTCGAACTGCATTCCCGTCGCAGCGGCCAACCGCACAGGGGATGAGGGCGGGCAGGTCTTCTATGGTACGTCATTCATCTGCGACGAGACCGGTGCGGTGCGCGCGGAACTCGACCGCACGGAGAACGGCGTCGCAATTGCGACCTTCGACCTGGACGAAATGGATCGCGCGCGCGCCGCCTGGGGCTTTTTCCGCGACAGGCGCCCCGACCTTTACGGTGCGCTGACCGGGCCGAGCGAGGCCTGAACGGGCGGGATGGCCCGCATCACCATGAATCTGCGCCTCACAGGTTGACGGTTCACCCATCGGCGAAAACGGTGTGACGCTGGACCAGGGCGAGGCGATGGCGCGACGGGGCGAGCAGACATCAAAGCCGATCAATCTAGCGCTTCAGGGCGGCGGCGCGCATGGCGCATTCTCCTGGGGCGTGCTCGACCGTCTATTGCAGGACGAGCGGCTGACGATCGAGGCGATCACCGGCGCCTCGGCGGGCGCGATGAATGCTGTGGCGCTTGCGGCCGGCTTCGCCGAGGGCGGCCGCGATGGCGCACGGGACGCGCTGCGCGGCTTCTGGGAAGGCGTGATCGCCGAGGGGCGGCGCAGTCCGTTTCGTCGCTCGTCGTTCGAAACCATGCTTGGCGGCTGGGACCTCGATACCTCGCCGGCCTATGTGTTGATGGACCTGATCTCGCGCATTGCGAGCCCGTACGACATCAATCCGCTGAACGTGAATCCGCTCCGCGACCTGCTGGAGGAGCTGATCGACTTCGAGTCCGTCTGCAAGTCGCCGGTGAAGGTGTTCATTTCGGCGACCAATGTGGAAACCGGACGCGCGCGGGTGTGGAACGAGCGGGAACTGACGCCCGACCATGTCATGGCGTCTGCGTGCCTGCCATGGCTGTTTCAGGCTGTGGAGATCGACGGCGTGCCGTATTGGGATGGCGGGTTCACCGGCAACCCGGCGTTGTGGCCGCTGTTCGACAATTGCGCGACCGATGACGTGGTGCTGGTCCAGATCAATCCGATCCGGCGGCCTGGCGCGCCGCGAACGGCGCGAGACATCATCAACCGCGTCAGCGAGATCACCTTCAACGCTTCGCTGCTGCGGGATCTTCGCGCCGTCGACTTTGTCGCGCGACTGATGGATTCGGGACGGCTGAAGGGGACCGGCTACCGGCATGTACGCATGCACGCCATTGGCGATGAGGAGACGCTGGCCAGCCTTGGCGCGTCGTCCAAGTTCAACACCGAGGCCAGTTTCATCGAGATGCTGTACGACAAGGGCGCGGCGGCGGCCGATACCTGGCTGGGCAAGAACGTGCGCCATGTCGGCGTGAAGGCGACCGTCGACCTGCGCAAGATGTTTCAGGGCGAGGAGGATTCGCTGGACGGGGCGCGGCTCAGGAAGGCGCCGGCAGGGGCGGCGAAAGACAACGCGCCGGCCAAATAGGTCAGAGAAACTGGAGCTGCGAAGGGTCGCCGCCATCCCACGCGACCTGGAACTCGGCGGCAAGGAACAGCCCGCCGAGCGCGAGGACCGGTTTGCCATCTGCGCTGGCGCGATCACGCGCGAGCGCCGCCGCTTCGGTGATGTCGGCAGCGATCGTGTAGCGCTTGCTGGCCTGTTCGAAGTAGGGCGCGAGGCGTTGCGGGTCTGCGCCGGACTTGTGCGCCTGCGTCAGGATCACGTCGTCGTAGGTTTGCGCAACCAGTTTTGCGATGCCTTCGACGTCCTTGCTGGCCGAGACGCCGAAGACCGCGATCGTGTCCTGAGGTGCCGAGACTTCGCTGAATGACTGGATCACGCCGGCGACGGCGGCGGGCGTGTGTCCGACGTCGATCCAGACGGACGGGTCGTCGGAGATGCGCTGCAGCCGGCCGGGGACCTGGACTGCGCCCAGCGCCTTCCACGCGGCATCCGCATCGAACCTGTGATCGTTGGCGTCCAGCCATGCGCGGGCGAGGGCGGCGGCGGTGACGGCATTCAGGGCCTGATGGCGGCCGATCATCGAAAGCTGGATGTCGCGTTCGCCTTCCGGGCCTGCGAGCGTGAAGGCTGCGCCGTTCGCGGAATTGGTCATGCGCCGGATGTGCTGCGCGGCGCGGATGTCGACGAGGCCGCGGCCTGCGAGCGAGCAATAGACCTGCAGGCGATCATGCAGCTGTGGCGGTACGACGGGCGAGAGATGGACGACCCCGCCGGGAGCAACCGCGTCGACCTTGTCGTATGCGATCAGTTCCTCTGTGCCGCCGAGCACTTCGGTGTGTTCCAGCTCGACGGATGTGACGGCGCCGAACCGCGCCCGCGCCATGCGGACGGGGTCGTAGCGGCCGCCGATACCGGCCTCCCACACGATAGCGTCGGGACGGGTCTCCTCGAACCACAGGATCGCGACGAGGTAGAGGAACTGGAATGCGCCCAGCCGGTCGCCCTCGGGGAGCGAGTCGTTGAAGGACCGGACGATAGCGGAGAGGCGACCGTACATGTCGCTGGTGATCTGGGCGCCATCGAGCTGGAAGCGTTCGTGGAGGTCGAACATGTGCGGCGAGGTGAAGACGCCGACCTTGAGGCCATGGGCGCCGAGCGCAGCGGCGGTCAGGTGGGCGGTCGAGCCCTTGCCATTGGTGCCGGTGATGACGACGGAGCGTTGTGCGAGGCGCGCAAGGTCGATCGCTTGCGTGTCGAAGAACTTCTGGATGCGGTGAAGTCCAATGCCGCCGAACTTGTCGAGCCCCAGCATGTCAGGCCTCCAGACAGTCTTTGAACATGGCGGTCCACAGCGCCTCGATGATGTCTGAGCGCCCTGCGCGTTCGATCGCGGCGAGCCCCGGATTGCCGTTGACCTCGATGACGACAAGGTCGCTGAGATCGCGCGCGGGCGAGGTGTCGAAGATGTCGACCGCACCGACGCGCAGGCCAATCGCCCGGGTGGCTGAGACGGCGATCTGCGCCAGACCGGGCGGTGACTGATCCGAGACGGTCTCCGCTTCGCCTGCGGCGTGGAGGTTCTGGCGGCCTGCGAGCGTGAGGCGCTCGCCGGCCGGCGGGACTGTGTCTGGCGCGGCGCCCGCAGCGGTGATGGCCGACAGGGGGGCGTCGGATACGCCGTCGCCTGCAAGCTGTGCGTTTGCGGCGGCGAGCAGCTCGCGCCATGTACGGACGCCATCCCCGATTAGGCTGGGCGGGCGCTTGGTGATGTGTGCGAGCGGGGCGCCGTCGAAGACGAGAATGCGGTGTTCGACGCCAGTGAGGATGGGTTCGACCAGGAACGATTCGAACTCGACCGCGATGCGCTGCGTGTAGACTGCGAGCTCGTCAGGCGAGGTCACGATCTCCGCGAAATTGCCGCGCCCGCCCTGGTTGGGTTTGCAGAAGACCGGGTAGCCGAGCGTGTTGGCGAAGTTGAGCGCATCTTCGACATCCCTGCCGGGATCGCGCATGGCGGCGCGGCGCTGGTGCGAGAAGAAGAGGCCGCCCGGAATCACCGGTATGTTCGCGGTACGCAGGACGGACTTGGTGTGGGCCTTGTCGCGCGCGATCGTGAAGGCGGCTGCGGAGTTGACGGGGTAGGCGCAGACGCCGCCGCCGCCGCCGAGAACCGACTTGCTGCCAAGCGTCACGCGGTAGAGGTAGCCGCGACCTTCATCGAGGTCCTCGAACTGGGCGCCGATGGCGGCGGCGGCGGTCATCGCGTAGCGGGCGGGATCTGGCGGCGTCATCTGGATGGGTGGATCGAAAAGCGGCCGCAGGGTTGATGGCTCCTGCTCGCGGCTAGCGCCGTCAGCGATACAATGCAAGGCGTCAAGCACCGGCGGGCGGGGCCGGACCGCAGAAACGAAAACGCCCGGCGAGCCAATGGCTGCCGGGCGCTGGTTCGGTGTCGGCTTGCGACTAGAGCTTTTCGGTCAGCTCCGGGACAGCCGTGAAGAGGTCGGCGACGAGGCCGTAATCCGCGACCTGGAAGATCGGGGCTTCTTCGTCCTTGTTGATCGCGACGATGATCTTCGAGTCCTTCATGCCGGCAAGGTGCTGGATGGCGCCCGAGATGCCGACGGCGACGTAGAGCTCCGGCGCGACGACCTTACCGGTCTGACCGACCTGGTAGTCGTTCGGGGCGTAGCCGGCATCGACAGCGGCGCGCGAGGCGCCCACGCCAGCGCCGAGCTTGTCGGCGAGCGGCAGGATGTACTTGTTGAACTGCTCTTCCGACGCCAGCGCGCGACCGCCCGAGACGATGCGCTTGGCGGAGGTGAGTTCGGGACGATCCGATTCAGACAGCTCTTCGGAGACGAAAGCCGACTTGAACGGACCTTGCGGCGCATCGACGGTTTCGACGGACGCCGAGCCGCCGTCAGCGGCTGCATTGAAGGCCGTGCCGCGAACGGTGACGATCTTCTTGGCGTCAGACGATTTGACCGTCTGGATGGCGTTGCCGGCGTAGATCGGACGCTCGAAGGTTTCGGCGTCGACCACGGCTGTGATGTCCGACAGCTGCATCACGTCGAGCTTGGCGGCGATGCGCGGGCAGACGTTCTTGCCGGTCGTGGTGGCCGGGGCGAAGAGGGCGTCGTAGTCAGCCATCATCGGCACAACCAGAGCCTCAACGGCTTCGGCCAGCATGTTCTTGTAGGCTTCGCCTTCGGCGTGGAGGACCTTGCGGACGCCCGCGATCTTGGCGGCTTCCGCGGCGACGGCCTCGGCGCCTTGGCCGGCGACGAGGATGTCGACGTCACCGCCGAATGCAGCAGCGGCGGTCACCGTCTTGGCGGTGGCGTCGTTGAGGGCGGAGTTGTCGTGTTCAGCGAGTACGAGAACGGCCATTAGATTGCACCTGCGGCTTTGAGCTTGGCGATCAGCGCGTCGACGTCTTCGACTTTTTCACCAGCTTCGCGTTTCGGCGGCTCGGTGACTTTGACGACGCTGAGGCGGTTGGCGGTATCGACGCCGTAATCGGCAGGCGTCTTTTCCTCGATCGGCTTCTTCTTCGCTTTCATGATGTTCGGAAGCGAGGCGAAGCGCGGCTCGTTGAGGCGGAGGTCGGTGGTGACCACGGCCGGGGTCTGGAGCGCGACGGTCTGCAGACCGCCGTCGACTTCGCGGGTGACCTTTAGCGTGTCGCCGTCCTTTTCGACGGCGGAGGCGAAGGCGCCTTGCGGCCAGTCGAGCAGCGCGGCCAGCATCTGGCCGGTCTGGTTGGCGTCGTCGTCGATCGCCTGCTTGCCGGTGATGACGAGGCCGGGGCCTTCGGCTTCAACGATGGCCTTGAGGATCTTGGCAACGGCGAGCGGCTCGACCGTATCGTCGGTCTTCACCAGGATGCCGCGGTCGCCGCCCATGGCGAGGCCGACGCGGATCGTTTCCTGAGCCTGCTGCGGGCCGATCGAGACGAGGATGATCTCCTCGACGATGCCCTTTTCCTTCATGCGGACCGCTTCTTCGACAGCGATCTCGCAGAACGGGTTCATCGCCATCTTGACGTTGGCGAGGTCGACGCCGGTCTGATCGGCCTTCACACGGGGCCGTACGTTGTAGTCGATGACCCGTTTGACGGGCACGAGCACCTTCATCGGGAGAATCTCCGGTTCGATTGGGGCTGAGGAATGCAATGTCGCCATCACGACAGAACCAACCGGCCCTGACTGAATGGTGATACCTGTTATGCAGCGCGCGGACCAGAATCAAGGATTACAGGCTGGAAAGCGTCACTTTAACGCGCTGCAGCATGGTAAAATATTGCGTTTTGGCGCCTGTAATCCGTCCGCAGCGGTGGTTGGCGCGTCGCGGAAGCCGGACTAGATAGGTTTCATGCCTTTTGATGTCCTGAAACGCCTGCTGACCGCGACGGAATCCGAACCGGCGGCCCCCGAAGACGCGCGTGCGGCGATCGCCGCGGTTCTGGTGATGGCGGCGCGAGCCGATGATCACTACGCGGACGAGGAAAAGCGCATCATCGATTCAGTGCTGGTGGAACGTTTCAAGGTGACGCCCGAGGAAGCCATCAAGCTCCGCGAGGAGGGCGAGGAAGCCGAAGCGGAGGCGATCGACCACTACCAGTTCACCAAGGCCATCAAGCAGGCAGTGCCGCACGATGACCGGGTGAAGGTGCTGGAGGGCCTGTGGCGGGTGATCCTGGCGGACGACCAGCGCGACGCCCATGAGGACGCCCTGATGCGCCAGCTGGTCGACCGGCTGGGCCTTGCGCCGATGGACTCAGTCCGTGCGCGCAACGCTGCCGGCGCCGACCAGGGTTGAGTCCTCATCGTCAAACGCATCTTCCAGCTTGAGCCAGTCGCCGGGCGTGAGGCCGAGTTCGTGATCGAGTCGGCACCAGCTTGGACGCGCGGGCGCCCCGCGTGTTCGACAGGATCACGATGCCTGAGCCTCTCTGCGGCAGGTAGGCGATCTGCGCGGCATACCCCTGGACGCTTCCGGAGTGGGCGACGACGTCGTGTCCGGCGTAATCGTAGGTTCGCCAGCCGAGGCCGTAAGCGGTGCGGGTGGTCGGCATCTTCTGGGCCATGTGGCGGCGGAGGTCTGCCGGCGTCGACGTGCGGCTCGCGCGTAGGTCGTCGAGCACGGCAGGGGGCACGACGTCCGGCCGGTCGCCGATCATCGCCGCCAGCCATGTCGCCATGTCGTTGATGCTGGAGTTGACGCCTGCAGCGGCCGGGAGCCGGTAATAGGCCTCCTTGACCGGGACAGCCTCATAGGAGCCGCCGCGGCGGATGTGCGGCATGGCCCAGTTGCCGGTCGAGATCAGGCCCTGCGAGCCGAGCGAGGTTGACCTCATGCCCAGCGGGTCGAGGAGCCGGGTCTTGAGCCGCTCGGCGTAGGTCTCGCCGGTGATGGCTTCGATGACCGGCGCGATCAGGTTGTAGGTCGAATTCTGGTAGGCGTAGCAATCGCCGACCGGGCAGATGAGACGGACCTGTGCATAGCGCCCGAGGATTTCCAGCGGCGCGATGCCGGCTTCCAGGAGGTTGTCATAGGCGAAGGGCGGCAGGCCCGTGCGATGCGAGAGAATGTGCTCGATCGTCAGCTTGGCGGTGTCGGCGGTGGTGCGCAGCTTCAGTTCCGGGACGGCGGAGTGGACGGGGTCATTCCACGCCAAGTGATGGTCCTGAACCTCAAGCGCGGCCAGTGTCGAGGCGAAGCCCTTCGAGATCGAGGCCAGCCGGAAGACCGTGTCCGGCGTGACCTTGAGATTGGTGCCGGCCTCGCGGACGCCGTAGGTCTTGATCAGCACGGGTTCGCCGTCGCGCACCACGGCCACGGCCAGCCCGACGAAGTCGGGAGCTTGCGCTGCGCGGTCGAGGACGCGCTCGAAATCGGCCAGCGGCTGGGCCGATATCTCTTGCTGAGCGGAGGCCGGCGCAGCAGCGAATGCGGTGAAAAAGACGAGACAGGCGAGGATGGCTTGCTTCATGGCGTCCCGCTTACTGGCGATTCCGGGCAATTTTTGGATGGTTCGCGTATTCCGCCAAGTGAAATACAGCGGATCGCCTATCGATTGCCGCCTGGAACCCATTTCACGTCATCCGCGCCATTGGCGTTGGCCCGCCTTGCGGCGACGAAGAGGTGATCCGACAGCCTGTTGGCGTAGGCCAGAGCCGGCGCAGACACGATCTCGTCAGGTTTCCGGGACAACTCGGCGATCAGACGCTCCGCGCGGCGCGCGATGGTGCGGGCGGCGTGGAGGTGGGTCGCCAGTGCGGAGCCTGCCGGGAGCACGAAGCTGTCGAGCGGGGGGATGTCTGCGTTCATGTGGTCGATCTCGGACCCAGCCGGGCGACCTGGCTTTCGACGATCCGCAGCGCTTCGAACTTCAGGGGCTCATCGCGTTCCGGCGTTGCGAGGTCGGCGCCGAGATCGAAGAGATCGTTCTGGATGCGAAACAGCATTTTCTCGAGATCGGGATCGGAACCGGAATGCAGCCGGGCCAGCCGACGGCCGCGTTGGTTTCATCGACGGCCCCTAGGCCTCCACCCTGAGATCCCATTTCGGGACGCGTTCGCCGGTTGCGAGGCCGGTGGACCCGTCATCGCCGGTGCGGGTGTAGATCTTGTTCAGCTTGACCATGCGGCGACTGTCGCGCTGGCGTCGCGCTCGCGTCAATAGGCGAGGCGATCAGGCGGCCTGTGCGACTTCGCAGCGATAGCGCCAGCCCGTGAAGGGCGGGGCTGCATTCACGAGTTGGGCGAGCGAGGCTTCGTTCGGTCCGACGAGAATCAACAGGCGGCGACCGAACTCGGTCATGGACAGATCGCCGTGCACATTGCGGTCGTAGGCTTCGAGCCATTGGTCGAGGAGATCGCAAGGGGCGAGGTCGACGGCTTCTCCGCGGGCGCAGGCGTCGGCGATATTCGCGAGGCGGTGTCGCTCGGCGGCGAAGCGCTCCCAGAAAGCGCCCGGGTCAAAGTCGGTTGCTGCGTCCGACATATGCGCATCCCCCGGATACGTTCACCTGACTATGCCTAAGTTGGCATACAGACGTTCACGAAATGCAAATTCCGGAGGACGGGTTCGCGCGCGCAGAGGCGCAAATGCGCAAGGATTAGCCAAATGCGCCGGAAAGATACCCGATCGCCACCAAGAGGATGATGGCGATGAATTGCATCAGCACACGCAGACGCATCAGCTTGTTCGAGCGGGACTGGGCCTGGTCGTCAGTCCGCACGAGGTTGAAGATGCCGAAGGCGAGAATGATGAATACGATGCCGATCGTGCCGTAGAGTGCGTAGGTGAGCCAGAGTTGCATCGTTGACCTCGGATCGCTGGCGGCGCGTGGGTTTCGGACACGGGCCTGACTGAACGCTTAGCCGGTAGAGACGTTCTTTACGATGTGACAGGAGCGTTAGATCGAACAAAAACTGCGACAATGACTCCACGATCCCGCTATCAATCTGTTCGCGCAGCCGTTTTATCAGGCTTCAGGGTGTTGAGCATCGCCCTGCGCAACACGTTTGCGGATAATCTGTCGATACTCTCAGCCGGCGTCGCCTTCTACGCCTTCCTGTCGATTTTCCCTGCAATTGCGGGGACGTTGATGGTCTGGGGGTTGTTTGCCGACCCGCTGGAGATACGCGGGCAGATCAGCGTTCTGCGCGGCATCGCCCCGGCGGATGCGTTCGAATTGATGGCGGACGCGCTGGTGCGGATCGCGGAGAACACGCATTCGGGCTTCACCGTCGGCGCGATTGTGTCGCTGTTGTTTGCGCTGTGGGCGGCCTCGCGCGCAGCGCAGGCGCTGATGGCGACGCTGAATGTCGCCTACGATGTCGAGAAGCCGCGCGGCTTCATCGCCGGCAATCTCAACGCCATCCGCTTCACCATTATCGGCATCGCGTTTGCGCTGTTCTCACTTGCCGCGATCGGGGCGGTGCCGCCGCTGCTGGAAGCGCTGCGCCTTGGCGCGCTGGTGGATGTCCTGATCCGTGGGTCGAGGTGGCTCCTGCTGGTCGGCGTTTTCTTCGCCATTGCGGCGATGGCTTACCGCAGGACGCCGACGCGGCGCGGCGTATCGCGACGCGAATGGAGACGGCATCCGACCCTGACCGGCGCAGCTGTCGCGTCGCTGATCTGGCTGGTCGCGTCGTTTGGGTTTTCATTCTACCTCAGCGCATTCGACGCCTACACGCGGATCTTCGGATCGCTCGGCGCGGTCGCTGCACTGCTGATGTGGTTCTGGATAACCGCCTATGCGATCGGGATCGGCGCGGAGATCAACTCGGTGCTGTGGCTGGCGCGGCATGGCGGCAGCCGCAATGCGCGTCAGCGTGGCGGGCCGGGGTCGAAGGGGAATTCGCGGTCGGTCCAGACGAGGTCTTCGAACTGAAGCGCTTCGCGCAGAGCGATGATGAGGTTCTGCATTTTGCGGACGCCGCAGCCGGCATCGTAGGTCAGCGTCTTTTCGCGGCCGTCCTCGGTGCGCCAGGTGACCCGCGCAGTCGGCGCATCAGTGTGGCAGTTCTGGAGCGTGTCCGGCGTCTGCCGCGCTTCTACCGACCAGAAGTTCGCTGAGCGCAGCGCGTCGATCGCCTGGTCCCAGGCATCAGGCCCGAGCGTGCCTTCCTGAACGCCGGTCTCCTTCACGTAGCGCTCTCCGTAGAGCGTGAAGCTGCCGTCTGGACGCAGAGTCATGTCGTAGATCGGGCAGGTGCCGAAGCATGCGCCCTCTGACAGCACGATGACTGGATTGCCAGTTTCACCCTGCACGACGCCCTGATCCTGCTGGCCGCATGATGCGAGCAGGGCGAGCGCGCCGAGCATTGAAGCGCCGAAGTAGGTTCGAACCGAGGATGTCATGCAGCGCCGTCCCGTTGTGCAGCCCGACTCACACAAGCGAACTTTGACTGCTTATTTGTGAGATTCCTAGTCTCGCGCATTTGACCTCAGGGCGCTTGCGCCGGTGCGCGCCGGGATTAGGCTGTAGATACAAATTACTGCGGTCGTGCAGGGACCGAAGGAGGAAACGATGGCAAAATCGACTTTGACTGGCGTCATTGCCGCCCTGATGGCGGCTGGGATTGTCGGCGGCGCAGGCGCGGAGGAGGCTAAACGCCCTGACCTGACCGGAACGTGGACAAATGCGTCGCTGACATCGCTGTCGCGGCCAAGCGGCATCGACTCGCTGGTTGTGAGCGAGGAGCGGGCGCTGGAAATCGCGCAGGGAACGGCAATCGCCGGCATCTCTCGCGAAGAAGCTGATTTCCATGGTACCTATTCCGATCCTGACGCGCCTGCTCCTGAGGCCGGAAGCAGCGACTTTGGCACCAAGGGCTATGACGCATTCTGGGTGGCGCCGGGCGAAATGCTGGCGAAGGTGAAGGGGGAGTACCGGACTTCCTACATCGTCGAGCCGGCATCCGGGCAGATACCCTACACCAAGGCTGCCGATCCCATTCTGGCTGAACGCCGCAAGGGCGGGATCCGTTACGTGACCGGCATTGGCGGCAATGAAGGCCCGGAAGCGACCGGCATGGCGGAGCGCTGCCTGATCGGCTTTGGCCAGACCGGCGGGCCAGGCATGTTGAGCGTGCTCTACAACAACACGCACGAAATCATCCAGTCGCCGGACCACGTCACGATCGTGGTCGAGATGAATCACGACGCACGCATCATCCCGATCTTCGACAATGCCGAGGAGGCGCGCGCCAACCACAAGCCTTCGGCGATCCAGCCCTGGCTTGGCGACAGCGTCGGCTGGTATGAGGGCGACGCCCTGATGGTCGAAACCCGCAACGTCTATCCCGAGCAGCGGTCGAGCGGCGCGTTTCCGATGACCGACGAGACGGTGGTGACCGAGCGGTTCACGCGGTACTCGCCGACGGAGATATTCTACGAGTTCACCGTCAATGACCCCGTGCTCTACAGCCAGCCGTGGAAGGCGGAGCTGAGCTTCCACGAGACTGACAAGCAGCAGTACGAATACGCCTGTCACGAAGGCAATTACGCGATGCCGGGCATCCTCTACGGCGCGCGGCTTGCCGAGGCGGAAGCCCGCGCGGGCGAGTAGTCCGGATCAGTCGAACAGGGAGAGGTCGATGGCCTCTCCCATGATCCTGTATCCGGCGTCGTTGGGATGCAGCCAGTCGCCGACGTGAAGGTCAGGGCGAAGCTGCGCCGGATCGGCCGGATCGCGCATGACGGCGTCGAGATCAATCACGCCTTCGAACGCGCCGCCGGTGCGGATCCACGCATTCACCTCGTTGCGCACCGCGTCGCCGGCTTCGGTGTAATAGGCGGCGTTCTTGTATGGCAGGATGGTCGAGCCGATGACCTTGAGCCCTTCGTCATGCGCGCGCGCGATGACCTGCCTGTAGCCGTTGATCAACTCGGCGGCGGACGGCCCGGCGCCGCGGCCCATGCCGACATCGTTGACGCCTTCGAGCATCACGACCCACTTCGCGCCCGGGATGGTCAGCACATCGCGGTTGAGGCGGGCGAGGGCGGGTTCGCCGAACATCGCTGCGCCATAGCCGAGAATGCGATTGCCCGAGATGGCGGCATTGACGACGCCGATGTCCGCGCGGTCCGCGAGGCGATTGCTGAGAATGTCGGGCCAGCGGACGTTGGCGTCGAGCGTTGCGCCGTAACCGTCGGTGATGGAATCGCCGAACGCGACGATGATGTCGGGCGGGTCCTGGCGGTAGACCTCGACGCCCGAGAGGAAGGCGCGGTTGGTGAACGTGTCCTCGGCGACGAAGGGCTGCGTCGTGAAATCGCCGCTGGTGGAGACGCCGGTCGTTGCGACGGCGAGGGGGTGGCAGGTGCAGGGGCCGGTGGGTTCTGCGAAATAGGTCCGGATGGCGAGTTCATCGCCGACGTTGACCGAAAGGTTGACCGGATCGCTGAGCATCGGCGCGCCGCGCGGAATGGTGACGTCCTGGGTCGCGTTGAATGAGAGCAGGATCGGCGCTGCATCTTCGCCGGTGACCGGATCGATCGCCGTGACGCTTGCAGCGGCGATGCGCAGCGGGTCTGCGCCGTAGGTGTTGTCGAAGCGGATGCGGACGCGATCGCCCGCGGCGCCAATGCGGATGACCTGACGGAGGGTCTGGTTCTCGAAGTCGGGCGAGGACTCGGTGGGCGGGGCGGGCGCTGCGCTCCAGGCGCCGGCCCATCCGGCGACGGCGGGGGCGGGAGGCGCAATCTCTTCGGGGACATCGGGAGCGGTGGTTGCACAGGCGGCGAGCGCCATCAGCCCAGTGAGCGCGATGAGTGTCTTCATGTCGGGGTCCCTCCTGCACGCGGGAGAGTAGCCGAGCACGGGCGGGCGGCAAGGGCGTGTGAACTAGACCACTTCGTCCCAGCGGCGGCTGAGCCGGTTGGCGGCGTTGATGATGCCGACCATGGAATAGGTCTGTGGGAAGTTGCCCCAGAGTTCGCCGGTTGCGCAGTCGATGTCTTCCGAGAGCAGGCCAAGCCGGGTGCGCCGCGCCAGAACGTCTTCGAACATCTCGCGCGCTTCCTCCTCGCGGCCGATGCGCGACAAGGCATCGATGTGCCAGAAGGTGCACGCCGTGAAGGCGGTTTCGGGTTTGCCGAAGTCGTCGGCGACGCGGTAGCGGAAGACGTGTGAGCCGTCGCGCAGTTCGCGGTCGATCGCATCGACGGTTGCCACGAAGCGCTCGTCCATCGGGTCGATGAAGCCGATCTCGGCCATGAGCAGGACGGATGCGTCGAGCGCGTCACTACCGAATGCGCCGGTGAAGGCTTTGCGCTTTTCGTCCCATGCTTCCTTGAGAACCGTGGCGCGGATTTCCTCTGCGCGCGCCGCCCAGAAGTTGGCGCGGTCTGAGCGGCCTAGCACCTGGGCGATGCGATGGAGGCGGTCGCAGGCGGCCCAGCAGAGGATCGCCGATGATGTGTGGACCTGGGCGCGGCCGCGGTATTCCCAGATGCCTGCGTCAGGCGTGTTGTACATCTCGTAGCGCGCTGGCCGACCACCTCGAAGTGTTCGAACTCGAGCGGGCCCGCGCGTCCGTGCAGGCGGTCGTCGAAGAAGGCCTGTGCGGCGCCAAGGATGACATGGCCGTAGACGTCGTGCTGGACGTGCTCGGCGGCCTGGTTTCCGAAGCGGACTGGCGGGTGGTTACGATAACCCGGCAGCTCTGTGGCGATCTCTTCGTTGAGGTCGGTTTCCAGCGCGATGCCATAGACCGGCTGGATATGGCCGCCCTGCGTCTGGGCGACGATGCTGCGGAGGTAGGAGAGGTACCGTTCCAGCGTGCCGACAGCGGAGAGCCGATTGAGCGCGGTGACCGTAAAATAGGCGTCGCGGAGCCAGCAGAAGCGGTAATCCCAGTTGCGTTCCGAGCCCTTGTGTTCCGGCACGCTACTGGTGAGCGCGGCGACGATGCCGCCGGTTTCTTCATAGACGCAGAGTTTCAGCGTGATGGCGGCGCGGATGACGGCGTCCTGCCAGTCGGGCGGCGTCGCGAGGCGGCGGGCCCAGTCCTTCCACTGCGAGCGGGTGCGCTCCAGCCAGTCGTGCGCCATGACGCTGACATTGTCCGACAGCGGCTCGTCCGGGCCGAGAATGAAGTGGATTTCGCGGTCGAGGACGAACTCGCGCTCGTCGATCACGTAGGACACCGGCGCATCCGTCGTGACCCGGAAGCCGCACTGCGGGTCCTTGAAGCGGATGTGCGACACGCCGCGCACCATCGGGATTTCCGAGGCGCCACGCTCGTTGGAGGCGGAGAGCGAGATGGAAACCGTCGGCATGCCGCGCAGGGGCGTGATGCTGCGGACGATGGACGCGGGACGGAAGATGCGCCCCTTGTCGACAAAGCGCGGCGCGAAATCTGTGACCCGGATCGCCGAGCCGTCCTTGGCTTCGAGGATCGTCTCCAGGATCGCAGTGTTGCGGACGTAGGTCTGCGTGGAGGTTGTGAAGCCGCGGAGGTTGACCGCGAAGCCGCCCTTGCCGCCGAGCAATTCGTTGAACACTGGCTCGCCGTCGAAGCGCGGCAGGCACAGCCACGAATAGCGCGCGGTTTCGTCGATGAGGCCGGCAATGGTGCCGTTGCCGACAATGCCCTGTTCAAGTGTCGTCAAGCGTTTGTCTCCAGCCAGTTCCATACGGCGGCGGTATCATGCAGGCGCCATTGTGCAACGCTGTCGCCGTCGCCAACCTTGATGCCAAATCCGCCAAGCTCTGTCGCGGCGATCATGGCGTCTTCGTCTGTCTTGTCATCGCCGACGATGACGGGTGAACGATCCGCGAAGAGGTCGGACTGCATGGCGATCTTCAGCGCTGTACCCTTGTTGGCGGCTGAGGGTTTCGCCTCGAAGACCATCTTGCCGCCCTGGAGCGTGTAGTCGGGATGACGATCGATCGCCGATCCAAGCGATGCGCCGAGCGCGGCGGCAGCTTCCGGGTTGTCGCGATAATGCACGGCGAGGACGCGGCCTTTCGGTTCGATCCATACGCCGTCCAGCGCAGCCACGGTCTCGGCGAAGGCCGTGGAGAGGGCCTCTGGCGCGACGCCGGGCTGGCGCACCGGCAGCTGGCCCGCGTGCGCGACATCCAGCCCGTGACCGCCGATGCGGATGATGTCCGATGGAATGCGCAGGCCGAGATCCTGGATGTCGCGGCCGCTGATGATCGCCAGCGCGCCGCGCATCGCGGCCGAAAGGCTGGTGAGGAGGGCGGTCTGGTCGGCGGTCAGGAACACGGTCGCCGGATCAGCCTGCAGCGGCGCGAGCGTGCCGTCGAAGTCGAGGAATAGCGCGTGCGAGTCGCGATCGAGGGACGGCGGGGCAGTCACGAGCGCTCCTGTTGAGTGTCTGACGGTTATGGGCTGACTGATCGCCTATGAGGGCGTGTTTGACAAATCATCAAGATAGGTCGTGCGCCACCATGTGATGTCGCGCGCCATGATGACTTCCTTGAGGCTGCGCCAGCGATCCATCCGCTCTTCGAGCGGCATGGTGAGGCGGTGTGCAGCGCTTCGGCGACGCGGCGCGTGTCGAACGGATTGACGATGAGCGCATCGTGGAGCTGTTCGGCGGCGCCGGCAAACTCGGATAGGATCAGGACGCCCGGGTCCATCGGGTTCTGCGCCATCACGAATTCCTTCGCGACGAGGTTCATACCGTCGCGCAGGGGGGTGACCAGTCCGGCGCGGGCGATGCGGAACAGTCCGGCGAGCTGGTCGCGGTCGTAGGCGCGCGCGAGATAGCGCAGGGGAATCCAGTCGAGATCGCCGTGATCGCCGTTCACGCGGCCGGCGAGACGGTCGAGCTCTTCGCGCAGTTCGCGGTATTCGGCGACGACACTGCGCGAAGGCGGCGCGATCTGCGTGACCGAAACGCGGCCGCGCATTTCCGGGTAGTTGTCGTAGAACTCGCCGACGGCGGCGAATCGTTCGGGCAGGCCTTTCGAGTAGTCCATCCGGTCGACGCCGATGACGAGCTGTCGGTCGTTGAGGATCGACCCGATCTGGTGGGCGGCGGCGCGGGCGGCCTCACTCACGCTGGCCTGGGTGAAGGCCTGCGGGTCGATGCCGATCGGATAGGCGCGGATGAGGGTGGTGCTGCCGAAGGCGTTCACCTTGCCGTCGCTGGTTTCCACGCCATCGCAATACTCGACGAGGTAGCGCACGAAGTTGGCGCGGTCGCGTTCCGACTGGAAGCCGACGACCGAGTGCGCGCACAGGGCTTCGGCGACTTCGCGGTGTTCGGGCAGGATCGTGAAGACTTCCGGCGGCGGGAAGGGGATGTGCAGGAAAAAGCCGGCGCGCCCGGTCCAGCCCATCTCGCGCAGGTATCGTGCGAACAGCAGCAGATGATAATCATGCACCCAGACGACGTCGTCTGCAGCGATCCGTTCCGTGACCATCTCTGCGAGACGGCGGTTTACATCGGAATAGATGCGGAACGCGTCGTGGTCGAACGAGACGAGATCCGTGCGGTAGTGGAAGAGCGGCCAGAGCGTGCGGTTGGCGTAGGCGTGATAATAGCCGTCGTGCTCTTCCCGCGTCAGGTCGGTGAGGATGAAGTCGACGCCGTCATCTGACAGTTCCTGAGTTTCAGGATCGCCCTCGCAGATTGAGCCGCTCCAGCCGGCCCAGGCGCCGCCGCTGGCGTTAAGCGCTTCCCACAGCGCGATCGCGAGGCCGCCTGCGCGCGCATTCGGATCAACGGCCGTACGGTTCGATATGGCGATGAGCCGACTCATCCAGTCCTCCGCTTGGAGAACTAATGGTCGCGCCGCCGGTTCCGATCAACCGTGACGCTGGCGGAATCGGTGCAGCCGCGCGATTTCGCTGTTGCGCCTAGTTTTTGCCGGCGATGTGCTCGTCGATCGTGCGGCGGGCGATGACCATGGCCTGCACCTCGCCGGCGCCCTCGAAGATATTGAGGATGCGGGCGTCGCAGAGGACGCGGCTGATCGGGTATTCCAGCGCAAAGCCGTTGCCGCCGTGGATCTGCAGGGCGTTGTCGGCTGCCGACCAGGCGACGCGCGCGCCAAGCATTTTGGCGAGGCCCGCTTCGAGGTCGCAACGCTTGCCGTCGTCCTTCTGGCGCGCGGAGAAATAGGTGAGTTGGCGCACGCCGACGAGTTCGGCGGCCATCATGACGATCTTGTCCGAAACGCGCGGGAATTCGTAGATCAGCTGGCCGAACTGCGACCGCTCGAGCGCGTACCGCAGGCCAAGCTCCATTGCGCACTGGGCGACGCCGATGGCGCGCGCGGCGGTCTGGATGCGGGCGCCTTCAAAGGTGGCCATGAGGTGCTTGAAGCCCTTGCCTTCGACTTCGCCGAGCAGGTTTTCAGCCGGCACCTCGAAACCGTCGAAGCCGATCTCGTATTCCTTCATGCCGCGATAGCCGAGGACTTCGATTTCGCCGCCGGTCATGCCGTCTGCCGGGAAGGGATTGTCGTCCGTGCCGCGCGGTTTCTCGCAGATGAACATCGAGAGGCCGCGGAAGTCGTTGGTGTCGGGGACCGAGCGCGCGAGAACCGTCATGAGGTCGGTGCGGGCCGCGTGGGTGATCCAGGTCTTGTTGCCGGTGATCTTCCACTTGTCGCCGTCCTTGACGGCGCGCGTGCGCAGGCTGCCAAGGTCCGAGCCGGTATTCGGTTCGGTGAAGACGGCAGTCGGCAGGATTTCGCCCGACGCGATGCCCGGCAGGTATTTCTTCTTCTGCTCGTCGGTGCCGCCCGTGAGGAGCAGCTCGGCGGCGATCTCAGAGCGCGTGCCCAGCGAGCCGACACCGATGTAGGCGCGGGTCAGTTCCTCTGAGACAACGCACATGGATGTCTTGCCCATTCCGAGGCCGCCGTATTCCTCGGGAATGGTCAGACCGAAGACGCCGAGCTCGCCCATTTGCGCGACAACGTCGTCAGGGATGAGTTCGTCCTTGAGGTGCCATTCGTGGGCGTGGGGGACGACCTTGTCGTCGCCGAACTTGCGGAACTGGTCGCGGATCATTTCGTAGGTTTCGTCGAGACCCGTGGTCTCGATAGTCGCGCGCCCTTGAAGCTCGCGGATGAGTTCGGCGGCGCGGCGGCGGGCGGCGGGCGTATTGCCGGATGCGACGAGGAGGTCGATCGCCGGCGTCTTGAGACGGGCGAGGGTTTCGGAATGGGCGCCCATGTCGATCGGGCGGACGATTTCCGCCTGCCACATCGGCAGCCCGCCAATCAGCTGCGACAGGTATTCGCCGAACAGGATCTGGCTGAGCAGTTGTTCGATCTCGCCGAACTTGCCGTCTGCATTGATGCGGTCAGCCCAGTTGGCCGTTTCCTTGAGCGTCTCGACATACGTCAGAACCCAGGCGAGACCGTGGGTCGAACGCTGTTCAACGTCGATCAGGCGACGGTCGACCTTGCCGGCCGGCGCGACGCGTTCTGCAACGAGCACGCGCAAATCGTGAAAGTAGGCCTCGGCGTCAACGGCGGCCTGCGTCAGGGTGGGCAGCAGGTTGTTGAGGATCCGTTCGCGGCGGTTGCGCCAGCAGTATCGGCCATGGTTTTACGTCTCCAGTTACACCAGTTTTTTAGGCTGCGCCTGCCGCCGGGTCAAAGGCGCAAACCGTCGCGCGCCTCAGGACCTCGTCGATGCCGCGTTCGTGCCTTGTCTCGGTGCGGTGTTGCCTGCACAAACCATGCAAGATCATACAATAATCGCCCTGCTCGCGGCAGGCGACAGATAGTGAGGGAGAGGAAAATGAAGATGGGAACTCGCTTCGCAAGTGTGGCGCTGACCGCTCTGGCGTTCGCGGCCGCGCCGGCGATGGCGCAGGAAGCCGGGTATACGCCGCCGAAGACGACATGGGGCGCGCCGGACCTGCAGGGCTTCTGGACCAATTCCTCAATCACGAATCTCGAACGCGACGCCGCATACGAAAACCTCGTTCTGACGCCGGAGGAGGCCGCCAGAATGGAGGGAAACGACTATTACAACAATCGTACGCGCGAAGACGCCAAGCGGATTGATGTCGACAAGGCCGAGTTGCTCGACGGCACGGACCTGCTGTCTGGCGGCGGGTACAACGCATTCTGGGTCGATCCCGGCACCAAGGTCGCCGTGGTGAAGGGCGAGCTTCGGTCGTCGTGGATCGTCGAGCCGGCGCATGGGCGCATCCCGCGGTTGGGAAGGGACGTCGAAGCCGAGATCGAGGCGCGGCGCGCAGCCGAGCAGCGAGCGGCCGAGCTTGGCGGCAGCGGCACGGCCATCGGGCCGGGCGGGGTGAACCGGCAGGCGGGCGGCGGCTATGGCAGCTATGACGGTCCCGAGACCCGCCCGATCGGCGAGCGGTGCCTGATCGGCTTTGGCAATACCGGCGGGCCAATGATGAACAACGTGCTCTACAACAACGTGAAGCAGATCGTTCAGGCGCCGGACCATGTGATGATCATGGCCGAGATGGTGAACGACGCCCGGATCATTCCGCTGACCAAGGACCGCAAGCGGCCCGAGGTCATCGAGCAATGGCTGGGCGATTCCATCGGCTGGTATGAGGGCGACAAGCTCGTCGTCGAGACGCGCAACCTGCATCCCGATCAGCGCGGCTACATTTCCGACGAAGGATACGTGATCGAGAAGTTCTCGCGCTGGAACGAGGATCAGATCCTCTATGAGTTCGAGGTCGTCGATCCAACGATGTATTCCCAGCCCTGGAAGGGCGAAATGGCCTGGAACCGGTCGATCGAGCCGCCGCACGAATACGCCTGCCATGAAGGCAATTACTCGTTCGCAGGCATCCTCGCCGGCGCGCGCGAGCTGGAGCGGCAGGGCCGTCTGGTGCCGATCAATGCGGACGAGGAAGGCTGACCTAGACCGGCGGGGGCGGGGCCGTATGGCCCCGTTTTCTCTCAGCCGGTTGATTTGCCTTGCGTACGTGCGGCGCTAGGCTCTGATGTACAGACGTCAGGCGTTGGGAGGCTGGGCATGCGGAACATTCATCGGCTGCTGGTTGGGGCGATCATCTCCGTTGGCGGCGTCAGCGTTATTGCCGACACGCCGGAGGAGGTTTCGGAGCGATCCGGGGCGGCGAGCACGTATGACCGCACGCAACCTTATCCGGCCTATGAAGCGCCGCAGCTTGCGATTGGGCAGCCGGATCTGCAGGGCGTGTGGACCAACACGACGTTGACGAGCACGATGCGTCCGGCGCGACTTGGCGACCGGCTGGTCTACACCGAAGAAGAAGTCGCAGAGCTGGAGCAGTCGAAGGCCGAGACCTCGCGCTGGCCTCCCAGCCAACAGAAGCGGATGCGCCAGCGGAGCATCAGGAGCCCGAGGGCGTGAGCACAGCGGCCGGGGTGGGCAGCGGCGCGCCCTACAACGAGTTCTGGACGGATCGGGGCAATACCGTGATGCGCGTCAACGGCGAGCCGCGCACGTCCCTCTTCACGACGCCAGATGGGCAGGCTCCGGCGCGCAAACCTGGTGCGCGGCCCGCCCCTGCGCCGGAACCTGCCGCTTTCGTGAAACTTCTGGGCCCCGGTCCATCGAAGGGCGCTTCCTATGACAATCCAGAATCGCGCAGTTCGGAGCGGTGCATTGTCGGGTTTGGTCGCAATGCCGGTCCACCGATGTTTTCCAACGGGTGGTACAACAACAACTACCAGATCGTGCAGACGCCCGATCACGTGATGATCGCAACCGAAATGATCCATGACGCGCGCATCATCCGGTTGAATTCGGAGCATCGCACCGATGATGCGCGGCCCTACTTTGGCGACAGCATCGGCTGGTGGGAGGGCGACACGCTGGTCGTGGAGACGACGCACATTCCCTACGAGCAGCAATACATGGGCTCGTGGAAGGACCTGAAGGTGACGGAGCGGTTCCGGCGGGTTGCGGACGATCGCTTGTATTACGGCTTCACGATCGAGGACCCGACGCTCTGGGAAGAGCCGTGGGGCGGCGAGTATGAGTTCGATGCGCTGAAAGACAGGGTGCACGAGTACGCCTGCCATGAGGGCAATTACTCATTGCCCGGCATCCTGCGCGGCGCACGGGAACAGGAGCGGCAGGACAGGCTGGCGTCGATCGGCGCCGACGAGGAAGGGTAGGCGGCGATGGCCCGGGCAAGGATTGCGTCGGCGGGCGTGGCAATGCTTGCAGCTGCGGCGTGCGCGACGACGCCTCCGACCGATGCGCGTGTGGATGCGCCAGCCGCGCCTGAGCCAGCGGCCGCCGTGGAAGTCGCGGCGCCGGAACTGACGCCCCGGCTGGCGAATGTCGATTCTCGCGAAGGGCTGTCAGTCATCCGGGTGAATGACGCAATCCGTTATGTCGAAGGGATCAACATCTCCAGCAACACGTATGCTGTAGAGACATCGGACGGGTTTGTGATCGTCGACACGTCCCGCGGTGCGGCGGCTTCTGTTCACAAGCGCCTGTTGAACGCCGATGGCGTGGAGGATGTGCGCTACATCATCGTCACGCACGCGCATGGCGACCACAATGGCGGCGTGCCGCTGTGGCGTGCGGATGGCGGGCAGGTTGTGGCGCACGAACTCTACAACGAGTTTCTCGACTACTCGCAAATGCTGGGCGGGTTTTTCGGCCGGCGCACGGCGGCGCAGTTCCAGTTTGTCGATGGAGGACTGTCCGCAGGCGGCGCGCCGATGGCGGTGAACGACCCGGCGTTTCGGCCGGACATCACGTTCGACGACGAGATGACGCTGAGTGTCGGCGGGCTTGAGTTCGAACTGCTGCATACGCCCGGCGAAACGCCGGACCACCTCACGCTGTGGGTTCCCGAACTGAAGGCGGCGTTCGTTGGCGACAACCTCTATGAGTCATTTCCCAACATCTACACGCTGCGTGGGACACGGCCCCGCTGGCCGCTTGAGTATGTCGCTGCGATCGATCGCGTCCTGGCGCTGGAGCCGGAGATCGTGCTGCCGTCCCACGGGGCGCCCATTGTCGGACGCGATGCAATCGTCGAGCAGCTGACGGCTTATCGCGATGCAATCCAGCACGTGCACGATGAAGTGGTCGCGGGGATGAATGCGGGCATGTCGGTGCGCGAGGTGATGGCGGACGTCGACCTGCCGGAGCAGTTCAGCCTGAACGAGGGCTACGGCAAGGTGTCGTGGTCCGCGCGGGGACTCTACGAGTCGTATGCAGGCTGGTTCGGCGGCGATCCGGCCGAGATGTATACCGACGGACGACAAGGCGTTTCGGATGAGCTCGTCGAGCTGTCAGGGGGCGGCGCGGCCATCGCGGCGAAGGCGCGCGCGATGATGGCCAGCGGAGATGCGGAGGGCGCACTGCAGCTGACGTCGATCGGTCTGGAGGGCGCGCCGGGGGATGCGGACCTTCTCAACGCGCGGATCGACGCTCTGGAAGCCTTGCTGAGCGCAACCGCCAACCGCAACGAGGCGGGTTGGCTGCAGCACGGCCTGCGCGTCGCGCGCGAGGCGTTGGCCGAATAGCCCCTAGACGCCGATCTCCGCGCGGAACTTGCGGCGGAGAAGGTCGATCGGGGCGAGGCCGTCGTCCGTCTTGAAGTGCCAGAAGGTCCAGCCATTGCAGGACGGCGCGTTCTGGACGTAGGCGCCCATGCGATGGATCGAGCCCTGGTGGTCGCCGTTCGCGAGCGAGCCGTCGGCGCGGACGCGGGCGACATGCCGCTTCTTCGGACAATAGAGACGATCGCCCGGACGCAGCAGGCCGTGCTCGACAAGCGCGCCGAACGGCACGCGCGGCTCGGCCTTCTTGCCGGTCATGACCTGAAGGTCTTCGCCGTTCGCCTTGCGGACCTTGTTGATCCGGTGCTGGGCGAACGCGGCGTATTCCTGATCGCGCTCAAGGCCGATGAAGTGGCGGCCCAGCAGCTTGGCGACGGCGCCGGTCGTGCCCGTGCCGAAGAACGGGTCGAGCACGACGTCGCCCGGTTTGGTTGTCGCGACTATGATGCGGTGGAGCAGGGCTTCGGGTTTCTGCGTCGGGTGCGCCTTGCGGCCTTCGGCGTCCTTCAGGCGCTCACTGCCGGAGCAGATCGGGAAGGTCCACCAGTCGGAGCGCATCTGCACGTCCTCGTTGGCGGTCTTCAGCGCGTCGTAGTTGAAGGTGTATTTCGAGTTCTTCGAACGTGACGCCCAGATCAGCGTTTCGTGCGCGTTGGTCAGCCGCGTGCCCTTGAAGTTCGGCATCGGGTTCGACTTGTTCCAGACGACATCGTTGAGGATCCAGTAGCCGAGGTCCTGCACGGCGGAGCCGACGCGGAAGATGTTGTGGTAGCTGCCGATGACCCAGATGGCGCCGTTCGGCTTGAGGATGCGGCGCGCGGCGGCGAGCCACTCGCGTGTGAATTCGTCATAGGCGGCAAAGCTGTCGAACTGGTCCCAGTCATTGTCGACGGCGTCGACCTGGGAATTGTCGGGACGGTGGAGTTCGCCGCCGAGCTGCAGATTGTAGGGCGGATCGGCGAAGACGAGATCGACCGAGCCCGCTGGCAGGGCGTTCATCGATGCGATGCAATCGCCAATGATGATTTCATCGAGCGGCAGCTTCCTGGCTGCGGCTTCGGTGGCGGGGGCCGTCTTGCGCGCTTTGGCGGCGGTTGTCCCCGTGTCGATCGTTTTGATCGCCATACGCAAATCTCACTCAGCACACAGGCCTAGGGCCCTGAAAGAACCCGGAGATTCGCTGCTTCGCCTGAAGCCTTGGTTAAGGCGGCCGATTTGAGCCGATTAATTCTGTGCGGCTCCCATCCCTTCGCTGGCGTCCCCGAATAAGGATAACTGGACGTTCTGACGCCGATCCGCGACGGGGCGGCGGAACAGATCGCAGCGCAGTTTTCGCCGCTCTCCGTTCAGTCCAAGGCGTTTTGAGGCCGCTGCAAAGCGGTCTGCGATCATCTGGGCGTAGGGGCCGCTGCCGCGCTGGCGGTGTCCGAATGTGGAATCGTAAGCCTTTCCGCCGTGCATGCCGCGCACGAGATTCATGACGCGCGCTGCACGATCCGGGAAATTTTCCGCAAGCCATTCCTCGAACAGGGCTTCGATTTCCAGCGGCAGACGCAGCATGACGAAACCGGCGCGCTCCGCCCCGGCACTTTTTGCCGACTCGAGCAAGCGTTCGATTTCCTCGTCGTTGAGCCCGGGCACGATCGGCGCGGTGAGGACGTTGACGGGCACGCCCATCGTCGCGAGCTGCTGTATCGCCTGGAGGCGCCGGTAAGGCGCCGATGCGCGCGGCTCCATCCTGCGGGACAGTTTGTTGTCCAGCGTCGTCAGCGAGATCGTCGCCGACACGAGGCCGCGCTCGGCCATCGATTGCAGAATGTCGAGATCGCGCAGGATCATAGCCGACTTGGTGATGAGCGAGACCGGATGGTTGTGCGCATCCAAGACTTCGAGGATCGAGCGCGTCACTTTCAGCTCGCGCTCGAGCGGCTGGTAGATGTCGGTGTCGCCGGCCAGCATGATCGGCGCGACTTCGTATGATTTCTTGGCGAGGTCGCGTTTGAGAGCGGCGTCCAGCCCGGGCTTCACGAAGATCTTGGTCTCGAAGTCGAGGCCCGCCGAAAGACCGCGATAGGCGTGGTTCGGCCGGGCGAAGCAATAGATGCAGCCGTGCTCGCAGCCCTTGTACGGGTTGATGGTGCGGTCGAAGTGGATGTCGGGAGACGAATTGTAGGTGATGGCGGTCCTGGGCCGCTCCGGGATGGTCTGTGTCTTCAGCGGTTCGACGGGCTCGTCCTCATTGGTCCAGCCGTCGTCGAAAGGTTCGACGTGAGCGCGCTCATATCTGGAAGAGACGTTCGAACGTGCGGCGCGGCCACGGGCGCGTGCGGAAAGCCGCGCCCAGTCGGCTGTTTTGGTTCTGTTTCTCCAGTCCGGCTGCGCTGGCATTGCATCCACCAAGTTTTCCACACCCACGGCGACGCTAGCACAAAAACAGAACAAAAAAAGTACATTTAGCGGTTGCGATGCAGCCGATCCGGGTTCAGATAGGCTTGCCCGTCATGGGCGCTGGACCGGCGGTCTCCGCCTTTACTCCGGTCCGGGCACGTTGCGGCGGGCTGGATTCGCCGCCAGTCCGCCGCACTTTTTGTGAGTTCGCGTTCAGCGTCGAAGCACAAACGCAGTCGGGGTGCAGCCGTTCCGGTGCTGCACGCCAGAGAGCGCAGCTGCGGCTGCCGGAGTTGTGGATAAGCTAGAGCGGCGCGTCGCGCTTCACGCCGAGCTCGTCGCAGAGCTTCGCGATAGTCTGCATGTCGGCCCAGGCTTTCGCCTTGTCGGCGGGGCGGCGCAGTAGATAGGCGGGGTGGAGCAGCGGCACGCAGGGGATCGGGGCCGCCAGTCCCTCGTGCGAATAGGTCATCTTGCGGCCGCGCAGCCGCATGATGCCGTCCGTGACGCCCAACAGGGAGTGGGCGGAGAAGCGGCCGGAAGGGAGGATCAGCTTCGGCGCCTTCAGCTCGATCATCCGCTGCACGAATGGCGCGCAGATCGCCAGTTCTTCGGGATCCGGGTCGCGGTTTCCGGGCGGACGCCAGTAAACCAGGTTGGAAATGAAGAGATTCTGCGTGCGACGGACGCCGATCGAGGCGAGGATCTTGTCCTGCAACCGGCCTGAGCGGCCGACAAAGGGCAGGCCCTTGGCGTCTTCCTCGCCGCCGGGGCCTTCCCCGATCAGCATGATGTCGGCGTCGTAGGCCCCGTCGCAGACGACCGTGTTGCGCGCGCCGCGGCGCAATTCACAGCCGTCAAAGCTCTCAATGGCCTTTTTGAGGGATTCCAGCGAGGCAGCGGCTTCGGCCAGCTGGCGCGCTTCGGCGACGGGATTGCGCCCGCGCAGCCGTGGCGGCGGCGGCTTGTTGCCTCTGGGGGCGCGTGGGGATGGCGCCTTGGGGGCGGGTTGCTGGCCCATCCTGCCCAGCGCCTGCGCCTCGCGCGCATCGATCATGCCGGTGTCCAGCCAGAAGCCGACCAGCGATTCGAGCGCCTCCGGATCGGCTGGGTGCGTCATGACGTTCCCGACATCAACTTGTTGCAAACCCCTGCTGTGCGTTAAGTACCAAAGAAAGAAGGAAAAAGCCGGGTTTCGGCGCTGGAGATCGTGATTATGGCATCAGAGGCCGTTGAACGGGAGTCCATGGACTTCGACGTGGTGATCGTCGGCGCGGGTCCGGCGGGCCTGTCGGCGGCCATTCGCCTGAAGCAGATGGCGGCGGAAGCCGGCAAGGAAATTTCGGTCGTCGTTCTGGAGAAGGGCTCCGAGGTCGGGGCGCACATCCTCTCGGGAGCCGTGCTCGACCCGCGGGCGATGAACGAGCTCTTCCCGGACTGGAAGGAAAAGGGCGCGCCGCTGGAGACGGAAGTCACGCAGGACAAGTTCCTGGTGCTGGGCAAGGAAGGCTCGGTGACGCTGCCGTCCTTCCCGCTACCGCCGATGCTGAAGAACCACGGCATGTATATCGGCTCGCTCGGCAATGTATGCCGCTGGCTGGCTGAGCAGGCCGAGGCGATGGGCGTCGACGTCTATCCGGGCTTTGCGTGTTCCGAGCTGACCTATCGCGAAGACGGGTCGGTGAAGGGCGTCATCGCTGGCGTGATGGGTATCCAGAAGTCAGGCGAGAAAGGTCCAAGCTTCGAGCCGGGCATGGAGCTCAACGGCAAGTATGTGCTGATCGCCGAGGGCGTGCGCGGTTCGCTGGCCAAGCGCCTCATCAAGGACTTCAAGCTCGACAAGGGCAAGCAGCCGCAGAAGTACGGCATCGGCGTGAAGGAGCTCTGGCAGATCAAGCCGGAGAATTTCAAGCCGGGCTATGTGCAGCACACGTTCGGCTGGCCGCTGGACAACAGGACGGGCGGGGGCACGTTCCTCTACCATTTCGGCGACAATTACGTGTCGATCGGCCTGGTCGTGCACCTCAACTACAAGAACCCGTACCTCTCGCCTTACGAGGAATTCCAGCGCTTCAAGCATCACCCGGAAGTTTCGAAATTCCTCGAGGGCGGCACGCGCGTGGCCTATGGCGCGCGCGCGATCACCGAGGGCGGCTGGCAGTCGATCCCGCGCCTGGTGTTCCCGGGCGGCGCGCTGATCGGTTGCTCTGCGGGCTTCGTGAACCTGCCGCGCATCAAGGGCAGCCACAACGCTATGAAGACCGGCATGCTGGCGGCCGAGGCGGCGTTCGAGGCCGTGATGGCCGGGCGTCAGGGCGACGAGCTGGAAGCCTACCCGGAGGCCTTCGCCAAGAGCTGGGTCGCCAAGGAGCTGAAGGCGGTCCGCAACGCCAAGCCGCTATGGTCGAAATTCGGTACGATGATCGGCATCGGCCTCACCGGCTTCGATCTGTGGTGCAACACGCTGTTCGGCGGCTTCTCGTTCTTCGGCACGATGAAGCACGGCAAGACCGATGCGGCGTCGCTGGAGCCGGCGTCCAAGCACAAAAAGATACAATATCCGAAACCGGATGGCGTTCTGTCGTTTGATCGCCTTACGAGCGTCGCATTCTCCTTCACCAATCATGAGGAGGACCAGCCTGCTCACCTGAAGGTCAAGGATGACGCCCTGCAGAAGCAAAGCGAACTCGGCGTCTATGCCGGGCCGTCGAACCGGTACTGTCCGGCGGGCGTCTACGAGTGGGTTGAAGGTGACGGCGGCGAGAAGGTGTTCCAGATCAACGCCCAGAACTGCGTCCACTGCAAGACCTGCGATATCAAGGACCCCAACCAGAACATCAACTGGACAACGCCGGAAGGCGCTGGCGGGCCGAACTATCCGAACATGTAGCAAGGCCCTCCACGCAACGTGCGTATCGGCGGGCGGCGCCCATCCCGTATTCAGAAAGGCCTGACATGAAACGCTCTCTGGCGATGCTCGTTTCGAGCTCCGCACTCGCGCTGGTTGCTGGCTGCGCCCAGCTGGCGATGCCGGGGCAGGCAGGTTGCCGGACGGTGTTCGTGTTTGTGCCGGGAGAGGGCGGCGAAGGCGGCGCGGTTGCGCCGGTGACGCAGTGCGACGAGCTTCCGCGCGAACAGCTGGACGGCGCCGAGGTGCAGCTGGCTGACGCGATGCCGCCGATCTCGCCGGCCGCGAATGCGACACGCCCGCCCGGACCGGCGCGGGATTATGCCGGCCCCAACGAGATGCTTGAACATGGCGACATGGCCGCCTTCATCGAGCAGGTCAGGCAGGGCTACGAGAACGAGAGCAATCGCGGCGCGTGGGGCTATTTGATCGTCGATGCGCTCGCCGGCGACAACGTCCTGCTGGCGCAGGACATCCTCGACATGATGGACAACGATCCGCGCGCCGTGTCGATGAGCGCTGATACGCTGGAGCCATGGGTCAAGGCGTTCGCGGGCCGCACCGATGCAGCGATGCGCGACATGGGCGGGCTGAGCGGGGTCCTCAATCCGCCGACGCTGGTGGGCCATCTGGCGCTGCTGGCGGAGGGGACCGGCGACACGGACGGCGCGCTCGAACGCTATGCCGTGATCTCGGAGACGTTCGCCGCGCCGAACCCCGACGACATCGGTTCCCCGCAATACCTTTCACAGGCCTTGGCGTTCAACGGCCAGCGCATGCTGGCGCTGCGCGAGGCGGAGCTTCTGCGCGCGCTCGATCGCGATGATGACGCCGTCGCGCTGCTTGAGCGGCTGCACGAGGCCGCGCCGGATGACGCCTACATCGAGGACCGTCTGCGCCGCGCGCGTCGCGGAGACGACCGCCAATCTGTGCGCACGCTGAAGGAAGCGATGGCGCAGGCGCTGGCCGATGAAGCGGCTTCAATCGAAGAGCGGCAGATGCTGATGGGCATGATGGTCGCGCGCACGTCGGATACGCCGTTCAACTATCTCACCTCGTCGATCCGTCAGAGCGCCCTGCTGCTGGATCCCGACAATGCCGGTCTGCGCCTGACGGAAGTGGGCGCTCTCTATCGCGAAGGCTTCTTCCCGGCAGCGCTGCGTGTCGCTCAGATGGGCGATGTCACGCCGCTGGAGCGCGCTGAGCTTTCGTCGGCGGCCGCGCTAGCTGCGCTGCAGCTGAATGCGCCGGAAGCGACGACCTCGCTGGTTGATGATGCGCTGCGGGTTGACGATGGCCCGGACGCCAAGCTGGCGGCGGCCAACGTGCTGGTGTCGGCGAATGTGACGGACAGGGCCATCCGGCTGATCGACGATGCGTTGCGTGCTGACCTTTCCGACAATGACAGGATTGCCGCCATCCTGACGAAGGCGCAGGCCAACTACCAGGCCGGGCGCGTGGACGAGGCGGTCGGCTTCGCGCGTGAAGCGCTGGAGATCGAGGACTCAGACGGCACGCGTCAGTTCCTCGCTTCGATGCTCGTCGCGTCCGACGAACGACCCGAGGGCCTGGCCATCATGGAAGAGATGCTGCGCGACTCCCCCAACGACACCGGCCTGATGAACAATCTCGGCTATGCAATGATTGACCGGCCGGTTGACGGCAACGAGCTCGACGAAGGCTTCAAGCTGTTGAAACAGGCGAGCCGGATCACGCCCGATGAGCCGAACCTGCTCGATAGTATCGGCTGGGCCTACTACAAGTACGGCGATTTCCGCGAGGCCGAGCGCTATCTCGAACTCGCGCTGGCGGCCTATGAGCCGTTCAACAACTGGGAAATCCACGACCACATGGGTGACATCAAGTGGCGGCTTGGCGACGAGGAATCTGCGCGCGAAAGCTGGGCGCTGGCGCTGGAAGCCTTCCCGCCGGAGCATCGTCGCGGCGGCATCGCCGAGAAACTGGAATTGGGGATGACCCAGCCGCCGCCGGCGAACCGGGACACGCCCGAAGTTCCGCTGACGCGGGACCGCGGTGAATCCAGCGAAATCTGATGCCGGTTCGACCGTATGCGGTCGAACATGTTGTCGCACGCGTGGCGCAAGGTTAGGTAGCGCCATGCGGAATCTGATCCGACTCATCGGCGCGGCGATAGCGAGCGGTCTCGTCTCGGGATGCGTGATGCCGCCGTCAGGCGCGGGCTGGTCCTCCGATGTTCTCCTCGGGACAACCGCGCTTGGCGATTCCTACGCCGATTTCCTGACAGCCAGATACGCCGGGATGGTCAATGATCCGGAGGCGTCGGCGGCCTATTACCAGCAGGCCTACGAACAGGCGCCAGCTGACGCGGACCTGCTGGACCGCATGGTCGTGAGCCTCCTGATCGCCGGCCAAGCCGACGTCGCCGGGAACATCGCGGCGAACGCGGACCCGGAGGTGTTGGCCGACGCGCCGTTCGCGATCATGGCGGCGGCGGCGGACGATGTCGCAAGAGGCAATCACCGCAGCGCATCCCGTCGGCTCGAACGCGCGGACCTTGGCGCGATGGGGGGTATCGGGCTTGCCGTCCGCGCCTGGATGGAAGCAGAGCGTAACGCGGCGCGCGGCGTCGAGCTGCTTGAGTCAGATGGCGGCGGACGCATGGGCGGCGGCGAGACTTGCATCGCCGGTCTGCTGCATGCGGCTGACGGCGATCACGAAGCGGCGCTTGATGCGCTGGATCGCGGATTTGATGTCTGCTCGCGTATGCCGGTTCTTGGTGCGGCTCATATCCGGGTCGCTTTTGCGGCGGCGGGCGCGGAATATGCGCGCGCCGTGCTGGAGCGACTGCCATCGGCTTCGCGGAACTCGGTCGAGGTATCGGTGCTGTCGCGCATGCTGGATCGCGGCGACGAGATCGAGCCGGTCAGCCTGACCGCTGAGCAGGGCGCCGCGCTGGGCCTGTACGTCGCCGCGAGTGCAGCGGGCGCGAACGCCAGCGGCCAGCTGGGCGCGGTGTTCTTCCAGCTGATGCATCGTATCGATCCGGACTCTGACCTTGCGCGGGTTGAATTGGCGGACGCGCATTTCTCGCTGGAACGCCATGACGTCGCGGTGCGGTATGCCGACGAGGTCGATGCGGGCTCCCTCTATACGGCGCGGGCGCGCTGGGAGCATGCGCGGGCGCTGATCGCGCTGGAGCAGGAGGCAGACGCCCTTGCGGAGTTGCGCGACCTGGCCGCGCGCGATCTCAACCGGGAGCTGGCGCTGCGCGTCGCCGACGCGTTCCGGCTGCTGGACGCCCCGCGCGAAGCCGAGGCGATGTATACCCGCCTGATCGAACTTGGCCCGGCGGACGAGCCCGACTGGCGCCCCCTGTTCGGACGCGCGGCCGCCTACAATGAGCTTGGGCTGTGGGGGCAGGCGGAAGCGGACCTGCTTGCCGCTCTGGAAATCAATCCGGACCAGCCGGAGGTGCTCAATTTTCTCGGGTACGGATGGGTCGACAAGGGCGAGAATATCGAGGCCGGGCTGGACCTGATCCGGCGCGCCATCGCGCAGCGTCCGCAGTCCGGCTACATCGTCGACAGCCTGGGCTGGGCCCACTACCGGCTGGGCCAGTATGAGGAAGCGGCGCGCGAGCTGGAGCGCGCCGCCGGGCTGGCCCCTGATGACGCCGAGATCATCGACCACCTTGGCGACGCCTACTGGAGGGCTGGCCGCCGGCTCGAAGCCGGGTTTGAGTGGCGGCGCGCGCTGGCGCTTGATCCGGAGGCCGAATTGGCCGAGTCCATTCGGCGGAAACTGGTTGGCGGGTTGCCTGAGGAGGTAGCGGGGGACATGGCGGAGGCGACCCCGGTACAGCGATGAGAAATCTGGCGGGCGAGAACCTGACGACGGCCTGGGCGCCGGCCAAGATCAATCTGTACCTGCAGGTCGGACCGCCCGGCCCCGGGGGACTTCACCCGGTCGACTCGATGGTGATGTTCGCCGACACGCGCGCGGCTGACCGGGTGTCGGTTCGCAACAATCCCCAGATGGAGCTTCTGGTTGAAGGGCCGGCCGGCAAGGCGCTGCGAGGCGCGCCCAACAACCTTGCGCTCGCTGCCGCGAAGGTCTTGCGCGATGCAACGGACCGCATGGGACTTGGCGCGCATATCACGTTGCACAAATGCCTGCCGATTGCTGGCGGGGTCGGCGGCGGATCGTCGGACGCGGCTGCGACCCTGCATGTGCTGAACCGGATGTGGGACATCAATTTCGGGGCCGAGGCGCTGGAAAAGCTGGCCGAGCAATTAGGCGCCGATGTGCCTGCGTGTGTCAGGCGGCGGCCGCTGATCATGCGCGGCGCCGGCGAGAAGCTGTTCGATGTGGGCGCCGACCTGCCGGTCGTGCTGGTCAATCCCGGCGCGCAGGTCGAGACCCGCAAGGTGTTCGAGCGGTTCGATCAGATCGGCGGCGGCGTGGGGCTCGGCAATATGGCGCCGCCGCGCGGGCGGACGCCTGTCGATTTCGCGGACGCGCTGGCCGAATACCGCAATGATCTTGAGAAGCCTGCAACGCAGCTGTGCGGCGACATACCCAAGGCGCTTGCGGCGTTGAGAGGGGAACGCGGCTGTCTGATCGCGCGCATGTCGGGTAGCGGCGCGACTTGTTTCGGACTGTTTGCGACCGAGGCGGAAGCGCAGGCGGCTGCGCAGTCGATTTCGGAGCGCCGCAGGAAATACTGGGTTGTCGCAACGGTGTTGCGCGGTTCTGGCGGTGCGCACGACGCGTCGTTGCACTAGGGCGGGGACGGGCGATGGCGTGGGCGTGGATTGCGATCGCTGCTGGCGCCGCTGCGCTGTTATCCCTGCTTGCGTGTATCTGTGTTGAACGCTTCCTCGGCGTCCGCGACGCGCCGGACAATGTGAGAAAACTGCAGGCTGCCCCGGTTCCGACATCCGGAGGACTTGGCTTCGCGCTGGCGGCGAGCGCCGTCGTGCTGGCGGTTCAGCACTACGCGATCGGCGGCGGTCTTGGTGCCGTCGCATGGCTGATCGCGGCCTCGACGGCGGCGATGGTCCTTGGCTTCATCGACGATCGCTGGCCGACGCCGGCACGACTGAAGCTCGTGGCGTTGGTCGCCATCGCGGGTTTCATGGTCGCGCTGGGCGTCAGGGCGGATGTCATGACGTTGCTGCCCGGACTCACGCTGGTGCTTCCCGTGGCGCTTGGCGCGGTTGGCTCTCTGATCTGGATCATCGTTGTCGCCAACGCGGTGAATTTCATGGACGGCGCAAACGGATTGTCGATGGGTATGGCGGCGGTCGCTGCGACCGGGTTCGCAATCTGCACGGGCATAACCGGACAGTGGGAAGTTGCACTGTTCGCGGCGGCGCTGGCCGGGGCGCTGGTCGGGTTTCTGGTGTTGAATGTCCCCGGGCGGCTGTTTGCGGGCGATGCCGGTGCGCTGTTCGTCGGCACCGCGCTGGCGGGGCTGGGCTTGTTGCTGGTTCGCCAGAACCCGCATCTGCTGTTCCTGCCGCCGCTTCTGCTGTCGCCATTTCTGGTCGACGTGCTGCTGACGTTGCTTTGGCGGGCGCAGCGCAAGCGGCCGCTGCTGTCTCCGCATCGCGATCACGCCTATCAGATCGCCCTGAAGGCCGGGATGAGCCACGGGAAGGTGGCGCTGGTCCACGCGATCTGGGCGTTCAATGCCGCGGCGGTGGCGGTGATCGCGACGCTGGCGGGCGGCTATGCGCCGACGCTGACCGCAATCTTGCTGATACTTGCTGGCGTCTGGATGAACCGTGTTCTTCGCAAACTCGGCGAGACGCACGGTCTCGTCGAAGAGGACCGCAAGCCGAACGCCTAGCGAGGGATGGGGGCGCCTAGTAGGCGCGTTCGACGCAATAATCCGCGAGTTCGTGGAGCTCCTGCGAGAACTCGCCGCGCGCTGCTTCTGCGAGAGCCGCCTGCGCCGCTGCGGCTTCAGCGCGCGCCGCCTCCAGCGTGCGCTCGGCCGCACCGGTTGACCGGATCAGATGGATGGCGTGGGCGAGGTCGCCTTCGTCCTGCTTGCGTTCGCCCATCACCCGGTTCCAGAAGCGGCGACCTTCATCGTCAGCGGCTTCATAGGCGTAGATCACCGGCAGGGTGAGCTTGGCTTCGCGGAAGTCATCGCCGATCGACTTGCCGATGACAGTGGTGAGCCCGCCATAATCGAGCAGGTCGTCGACGAGCTGGAAGGCGCGTCCGAGGCGGCGACCGTATTCGCCCATGCGCGCAGCGCGGTTCTCATCGTCGGTGGCGGTGAGGGCGCCGGCGCGCGCTGCGGCTTCGAACAGTGCGGCCGTCTTCGCTTCGACGATCGCCATGTATTCGCTGATCGGAGCTCGACGCGACCGATCGCGCCAAGTTGCCGGACTTCGCCTTCGGCGATGACGCAGGACGCTGGGACAGGATGTCGAGAATGCGGATGTCGCGGGTTTCGACCATCAGGGTGAAGGCCCGCGCGAACAGGAAGTCGCCGACGAGGATGCTGGCGGACGCGCCCCAGACGTTCTTGGCGGCGGCCTGACCGCGGCGAAGCTCGCTGTCGTCGATGACGTCGTCGTGCAGGAGCGTGGCCGTGTGAATGAACTCGACAGCCGCCGCAAGGCACTGGGCGGCTTCGCTGCCGCGTCCGCCGACCGCGCGCGCCGACGCCAGCGTGATGACGGGACGGAAGCGCTTGCCGCCGGCTTCGATGAGATAGCCGGACAGATCCGGGATGGTTGCGACCGGGCTGGCGGCGCGCTGGTCAAGCAGGCGCTCGACAGCCGTAAGCTCGCGGTCGAGCTTCCTGGCCAGCCGATCGAGCGGGGAACCGGTCGTCCTGGAAGGCTTCACCTCGGCTTGAGCGGACAATCGCTAAGTCCCTGCTTTGCAAATTGAGTTGTTTGCTTCCCATGCCGAAGCTGGGATACGTTATTCGCCAGTCTTTTGTACGGTCAAGGAATAGAGAGCCTGACACGCCGACGCGGCGCGTCACGATGTCGCGACAATGAAAGAAGTTCTCCGAACGAACGATCCGGTTCGCCTCAGCTACGCAATGACGCTCCTGGAAGACGGGGGCTGTCATCCCTTCTGTGCGGACAAGTTCATGGCGTCGATGGAAGGCAGCATCTCTGCGCTGGAACGCAGGATTCTCGTGCCGGACGAAGTCGCCGATCAGGCGCGGGAACTGCTCAAGGCGCTGGATGATCCGGCCCCGCAGGCTGACAATGGAGAGGACGACGATTAGCGAACTCGCCACGACAGAAGACCGCTTTCTCGGCGGACGAGTGACGCTTCACCAGCCCGCTGCCGGCTATCGTGCGGGACTGGATGCCGTGCTGCTGGCCGCATCGATCGAGATGCGGAACGGCGCGGTGATTGCCGAAGCCGGATGCGGCGCCGGGGGCGCACTGATCTGCGCTGCGGCGCGCCTGGAGCAGGCGCGGTTTGTCGGCTTCGACCGGGTCGCGGAACTTGTGGCGATGATGGAGCGTAGCGCCGTCGCCAACGGGTTCGGCGAGCGCGTGTGCGGGGAGGTGAGAGACGTTTCCGAGCGTCCGCGCGAGCTTGAGAACCGCTTCGATCAGTCCTTCGCCAATCCGCCGTACTTCAATCCCGCAGACATACGCCCGCCGGCCGATGAACGCAGGGACGCCTATCTGGCGGACCGGCCGTTGATCGACTGGATCAGGTTTCTGCACCACGTTACGCGCCCGGGCGGGTGGATGACGATGATCCACCGGGCGTCGGAACTGGCAAACCTGCTTGAGCTGTTGATCAAAGGTGCGGCGCGATCGAGGTTTTCCCGGTCCGGCCTCATCCGGAAGCGCCGGCCAAGCGTATTCTTGTCAGGGGTCGCAAGGGATTGCGGCGGGGGGACGTGAAGCTTCTGGCAGGGATCAGCCTGTCGGATCGTGCCGGCGGCGAGCCCTCGACCAGGGCGGCGGCCCTGATGAGCGGCGAACAACTGAACTGGAGCTAGCGCCGATGGGCGGCGTCATATTGTTTGGACTTTTCGTGGTTCTGCTCGTGGTGCTGGTGACGCCGGCCCTAAGGGCGCGGTCGGCAGCCCGTCGCGAGGATCGCAGGCAGGCGGCGCACGACGAGGTGGTGCGGCGGCTCGATGACCACCGCAAGCGTCTGCCCGACAGCGACCGGGACAAGTCCGACCCGGACTGACCTGGAAGCCACACCGGCCCTTGCATTTCCGCGACGTCACGGAACGTCCCCGAAGTTGGCGCATTCATTGCGAAATCGCGGGATGACTTAAGGCGTTTTCAATGACGGCGGTGGACACTGGACTGATGCAGCTTGTGGTTCAGATCATCTTTCTGGGATTGGCGCTGGGCCTCGTCGGACTGCTGTTCTCCAAGGCCTGAAAAAACTCCATCAATTCAGACGCAATCGGTTCCCGGGTTTCACCGCGGGGGCTGTGGCGCTTGGCGGCGATCCCCGCTAGAAGGCCGCTGCAGTCAAGCGACGTGGATTCAATGGCCCGAAAGAGCACAGCTTCTCCAGAATCTGGCGATCAAGCGCCGCGAAGCTTTCAGGACATCATCCTCACACTTTCGGCCTATTGGGGCGAGCAGGGCTGCGCCATCCTGCAGCCTTACGATCTCGAAGTCGGGGCCGGCACGCTCCACCCGGCGACCACGCTGCGCGCCCTGGGCCCGAAGCCCTGGTTCGTGGCGTACCCTCAGCCTTCGCGTCGCCCGACGGACGGCCGCTATGGTGAGAACCCGAACCGGCTGCAGCACTATTACCAGTATCAGGTGATCCTGAAGCCGAACCCCATCGACATTCAGGACCTTTATCTGGAGAGCCTCTACCGGATCGGCATCAACCCGCGCCTGCATGACATTCGCTTTGTCGAGGACGACTGGGAGAACCCCACTGTCGGCGCCTGGGGGCTCGGCTGGGAAGTCTGGTGCGATGGCATGGAGGTGAGCCAGTTCACTTACTTCCAGCAGGTCGGCGGACTGGATGTGAAGCCGGTATCGGGCGAGCTGACCTACGGTCTCGAACGCCTTGCGATGTATGTGTTCGGCGTCGACAACGTTTACGACCTGCCGTTCAACGATCCGGACAGCCCGCACCCGCTGAAATACGGCGACGTTTTCCTCGAAAACGAGAAGCAGCAGTCAGCGTACAATTTCGAGCATGCCGATACCGACGTGTTGCAGCGCTGGTTCGGCGATTGCGAGAGCGTCTGCAAGAAGCTGCTGGCGGCTGACCTGCCGTTGCCGGCGTACGAGCAGGCGTTGAAGGCCAGCCACATCTTCAACCTGCTGGATGCGCGCGGCGTGATTTCGCCGACCGAGCGCCAGAGCTTCATCGGCCGGGTGAGGGATCTTGCGAAGGGTTCAGCGGAGGCCTGGGCCGCAAGTCAGGCCTAGCTCAGCCGCGCTGGTTGATGCGCCACTCAAGCAGGTCGATGCGGTCCTGCCCGAAGAACGGCTCCTCATCGTAGACGAATAAAGGCACACCCCAGTGGCCGGCGTCGGTCTGCGCCTGCTCGTTGGCTTCAAGCTTTGCGTCGTACGCTTCAGCGTTTTCGGCAATGTCCTTTTCAACCGCCGCGGCGTCGAGGTCGGCCGCGAGAAGGCAGGACGCGAGATTATCGCCGTCGTGCCAGTCATCGACGTCGCCGGACCACATCATGTGCGAGGCTTTCCGGACGAATTCAAACCCCTTGCCGGCCTCGGCTGCGGCGACGCCCATGCGGCTGACGCGGTAGATGTAGGGCTGGTCGGGGGCGACCTCGCGGGTTTCGCGATCCTGAATGATCGGGTCGGGCTTGGGCCAGCGGTAGGGCGTGCCGTGCATCTCGGCGATGCGCTTGCAGTCGCGTGCGAGATAGGGCGGCCATAGCGGGTTCACCTTCTGGAAGAAGCCCGGGATGCGCACGGCGATCGGCCGGACGATGCGCATGCGGGCGGCGGCGCCCGTGCGCTCGAGCATCGCCTCGATCTGCGGCATCGCGAGGTAGGAGTAGGGGCTGCGGAACGAGAAGTAGAAGTCGAACGTAGGGCATGGCTGACCTCTAGTTGCGCAGCACCAGACAAGCTGGAATGGTCAACAAAAGCAAATGTCTCCAGACCGGGAGCCCGAATTGAGCGAAGCCATCACCCGTATTGCGATCAGCGCCTACCGTCCGGAAGAAGGCAAGGAGCAGGTGCTGCTTTCGGAAGTGCGCGATCACCATCCGCTCTTGTGGTCGGAAGGTCTGGTGACTGGTCGCCAGCCGATCATCCTGCGCGCCAAGGACGGCACGATCCTCGAAATCTTCGAATGGGCGTCGCCTGCCGCAATCGAGGAGGCGCACGATAATCCCCGGGTGACGGCCATGTGGGAGCGGTTTGCGCGCTGCTGTGATTACGTGCCGCTGAGCGACTTGTCGGAGGCGGCGCTGCTGTTCGCCGAGTTCGAGCCGCTGGACATCGAGTTCCCGCCGCGCCCGGAAGTGCCGCCGGACCAGCGCGAGGAATAGCCCGTATCGATCCATAGTAATCCATGTTACGGAGTGGCGATAAAAGTCGATCACGGGAGGACGACATGATCAGACAGCTTGGACTGGGGGTGTGCGCACTGGCGCTGGCGATAGGGTGTGCGCCGGAGGCCGAGGTTACAGATACAGCCGCCGCGCCGGAGCCGGCCAGCGTCGCGATGGAGATGCCGGAGCTGACCATCTACCACCTTGAGGGTCGCCGCTCCGAACGCATCGTCTGGCTGATGGAAGAGCTGGGGCTGCCCTACAATCTGGAATACGTGCGCGGCGATCTCAGCGCCTCGATGGACAAGGTGCGTGCGCTCGGCCACGAGATGAACATGGTGCCGACCGTCGTGTTGGGCGACCAGATCCTGGTGGAGTCGGGCGCGATCATCGAAACCATCCTGGACCGCTATGCGCCGGGCCAGCTGGTTCCGCCGCTGGATAGCCCCCACTACCCGGAATACCTGATGTGGATGCACTACGCGGAAGGTTCGCTCGCAGCCCGCCTGTTCAGCAATTACCGCGCATGGATGACCAATCCGCCGACCGAACGGTCGCCGATGGTGGATAGTCAGGATGTTGTCCAATTTTCGGAAAACTACCTGGCGGAAAATCCCTGGTTCGGCGGTCCGGAATTCTCGGCTGCTGACATCATGATGCTGTTCCCGCTCAACGTTGCGACCGGGCTCAACCTCGTGGACGAGACGCAGTTTCCGAATATCGCCGCGTGGAAAGAGAAGATCGAGGCGCGTCCCGCCTATCAGCGCATGCTGGCGGCGGCCCGGCCGGACGGCATGATCGGTAATCTGCCGCGCGTGCCGCAACGGCCGCCATCCGAGCGCAACTAGGCCGCTTGCTGATTGACTGCGATCGGTTTCTTCGGCGGGAGTGAAATCGCGGCGAAGAGACCGATCAGCAGGATGAACAGGATGCGGACGATCTGCCATTCGCCCGCATCGTCGAGGGCAGGGATCCACGTCTTCTCGACGAATGCATTGAACCCGTTGAGGGCGCCATGCAGCAGGATGGCGACCGAGGCTGCCGTCGGTGCGCAGATAGAACCAGGTGAAGACGAAGCTGAGGGAAACCGTCAGCACACCCTGCGCAATGGCCAGCAGCCACCACGGCGACCCCTCCTGAAAGAAGGCCGGCGCGTGCCAGAGTGTCCAGAGAAGGCCGAGGCCGAGGCTCGCGGCGCGCGGGCCGATACGCTCAAGAAGCGCCGGCAGGGCGTAGCCCCGCCAGCCAAGTTCTTCGCCAAGCCCGCCGCCGAGGACGGTACGCAGCGCGACCCAGGACAGGGCGGCCGACAGCGCCGCGAGGCTGAGCGGCGGGATCTCGACCGCGCTATTGGCGAGGACAATGTAGATCATCGCCGGGGCGACGGCGGCGATCAGCGCGATGGCGAGCGCGGCCAAGAGTGCGCGTGGGCGCTTGTGGACATCGAACAGGCGCTGGAACATACCGGCGAAGCCGCCTGCGACCGGAAACAGCGCCATCATCATGAGGCCGGCGAGCGTCGGGCCGAACTTCACGGTCAGCTGAGCCGGATCGGTGATCAGCTCTCCCCAGCTGTCGCCGCCGAGGTCTGGATCGAAGGCCCAGATCACGCCCCAGCTGATCGCGCAGGACAGGACAAAATGGGCGAAGACGAGAGCGACGACGCGCGAGAGGGAGGGGCCAGTCATCACGGCTCCAGAAATTATTGATAAACGATAATTGCTCGGGCGGTCGCGATATGCAAGCGGGCGGGCAAATAACGAGACTAGGTCGACCGAGGGCCTTGATATTGGGCGCTACAAGCGGCACTCCGCACGCAGCATAATTTCAGGCCCTCCATGCCCCAGCTTCTGCTCGAAATCTTTTCCGAGGAAATCCCCGCGCGCATGCAGGAACGTGCGCGCGAGGGGCTTGAGAAGGCGATGGTCGAATGGCTGGGCGCGGCCGGACTGCAGGCGGAAGCCGTGCGCAGTTTTGCCGGACCGCGGCGACTGGTGTTCGTCGCTGACGGGCTGCCGGAGAAATCGGTGGACGTGAAGGAAGAGCGCAAGGGTCCGAAAGTCGGCGCGCCCGAAAAGGCCATCGAAGGATTCATGCGCGGCGCGGGGCTGGCGTCGATCGATCAGGCCGAGGTGCGCGACGACAAGAAGGGCCAGTTCTACGTTGCGGTGATCGACAAGCCGGGTCGCAAGACAATTGACGTGGTCGCCGATGCGGTGGTGGAGATCGTCAAGGACTTTCACTGGCCGAAGTCGATGCGCTGGGGCGATGGCGAGCTGCGCTGGGTGCGGCCGATCCAGTCGATTCTGTGCGTGTTCGACGGCAAGGTCGTGCCGTTCGAGATTGGCGGGGTTTCGTCAGGCGATAGCACCGAGGGGCATCGCGTGATGGGGCGCGGGCCGTTCACGGTGAAGGACTTCGACGGTTACGCGAAGGTGCTGCGCGAAGAGGGCTGCGTGATCCTCGACGCAGAAGAGCGCAAGGCCAGCATCATGAAGCAGGCGAAGGCGGTCTGCTCGGATGCGAAGCTGGAGCTGGTCGAAGACGAGGGGCTCCTGAATGAGGTGGCGGGTCTGGCGGAATGGCCGGTCGTGCTGCTGGGCGAGATGGACCCGGCCTTCCTCGACCTGCCGCCGGAAGTGATCAAGCTGTCGATGCGCACGCACCAGAAGTATTTCGCGGTGCGCGATCCGAAGAAGGATGGCCTGGCGCCGAAGTTTGTGGTCGTGGCCAACCTCGAAGCGCTGGATGGCGGCGTGAAGATTGCCGAGGGCAATGCGCGCGTTCTGTCGGCGCGGCTGAACGATGCGCGGTTCTTCTGGGACAATGACCGCAAGACTCCGCTTGAGGACAATTTCGAGAAGCTTGGCCAGATCGTGTTCCACGAGAAGCTGGGCAGCGTGAAAGACAAGGCCGAGCGGGTGATGGCGCTGGCGCGCGAGCTGGCGCCGATTGTCGGCGCCGATCCGGATGAGGCCGAGCGCGCGGCGAAACTGGCGAAGTGCGATCTCGTTTCCGAGATGGTGTTCGAGTTTCCCGAACTGCAGGGCGTGATGGGGCGGTATTACGCCGAACTCGAAGGCGCGCCGCAGCCGATCGCCGATGCGATCCGCGACCACTACAGGCCGCAGGGACCTTCGGACGACGTGCCGAGCGATCCGGTAGCGGTTGCGGTCGCGCTGGCCGACAAGCTGGACACGCTGGTGGGCTTCTGGGCGATTGATGAGAAGCCGACCGGGAGCCGCGATCCGTTTGCGCTGCGGCGGGCGGCGTTGGGTGTGATCCGGATTGTACTGGAAAGTGACGTTCGACTTCGTTTGGTCCCGTTGGTCGACATCGCACTCAAACAACAAATTCAGAGCGCATCGAAACTTGGCACGACATATTGGATGAGCGAGAGAACGACCGGCAAGGTCGAAAATGCCGAACCCGGTGAAGGGTACGAGATCTTGGACTACGTCCTTTACCGTCGCGAGACGATGCAGGGCGGAAGATTCTTCGTTTCATCTGCCATCTGGAACGGTCCGGGTATTATTGCAGCTGCCCGGCTCGGAGAAGTTGAGGGCACGATTGAGCGCGAGTTCTCCAATCTTGGGCTGGTGCCGGCTGACCTTCTGTCCTTCTTCGCCGACCGCCTCAAGGTCCACCTGCGCGAGCAGGGCGCGCGGCATGATCTGATCGATGCGGTGTTTGCGCTGGGCGAGGATGACCTTGTGCTGATCGTGAAGCGGGTCGAGGCGCTGGGGGCGTTCCTTGATACCGACGACGGGGCAAACCTGCTGGCAGGGTACAAGCGCGCTGCGAACATCCTGAAGGCGGAAGAAAAGAAGGACGGCGAGGCCTATTCCGGCGATCCCGATCCGGGACAGTTCGAGCAGGACGAGGAGAAGGCCCTCCACAAGGCGCTTCAATCTGCAACGGCTGAGGCGTCGAAGGCGTTGGATGCTGAGGATTTCGCCGCCGCGATGGGCGCGATGGCGAAGCTGCGTGGTCCGGTGGATGCATTCTTCGACAAGGTCACGGTAAACGCGGACGATGCGAAGGTGCGGCGCAATCGCCTGTTGCTCCTGTCGCAAATTCGCGATGCGCTGGGCAAGGTTGCGGACTTCTCGAAGATCGAGGGGTGACGTGCGGCCCGGCGTAGCCGGACGAGATTTGAAGTGGGTCCCGGATCTGCGGCGCTGCGCGCCTTGTCCGGGATGACATGAGTGAGAGCTGAGAGACCTGAAGATGGCGCAGGGCGAAACCAAGTGGGTCTATGATTTTGGCGGCGGCGCCTCGGATGGCGACGCCACGATGAAGAACCTGCTTGGCGGCAAGGGCGCAAACCTTGCCGAGATGTCGAACCTGGAGCTGCCGGTGCCGCCGGGCTTCACGATCACGACCGAAGTCTGCACCGTCTATTACGAGCTGAAGCGCCGGTATCCGGAAGGACTGGGCGCGCAGGTCGAGGCGTCGCTGGCGGCGCTGGAGAAGAAGGCCGGCAAGACCTTTGGCGAGACGGCGAACCCGCTGCTGGTGTCCGTGCGCTCCGGCAGCCGCGCATCGATGCCGGGAATGATGGATACGGTCCTCAACCTCGGGCTCAATGACGATACGGTCGAAGGACTGGCGAAGCTGTCGGGCGATCCGCGCTTTGCCTATGACAGCTATCGCCGCTTCATCCAGATGTATTCCAACGTGGTGCTGGGCGTGTCCCACGACGAGTTCGAGCATATCCTTGATGACTACAAGGAGAGCCGCGACTTCATCCTCGACACCGACCTCGGCGCCGAGAGCTGGAAGGAAGTCATCACGCTCTACAAGAAGGCGGTGGAGCAGAAACTCTCCAAGCCGTTCCCGCAGGATCCGCAGGACCAGTTGTGGGGCGCGATCGGCGCCGTGTTCTCTTCGTGGATGAACGACCGCGCGATCACCTATCGCCGCCTGAACGACATTCCCGAGAGCTGGGGCACCGCGGTCAACGTGCAGGCAATGGTGTTCGGCAACATGGGCGAGAGCTCGGCGACCGGCGTGGCGTTCACGCGCGACCCATCCACGGGCGACCAGATTTTCTATGGCGAGTACCTCGTCAACGCGCAGGGCGAAGACGTCGTGGCCGGCATCCGTACGCCGGCGCCGATCTCCGAAGCGCGCAAGGAAGCCCTGAAGTCGGACGACGCCTCGCTCGAGACGGCGATGCCTGAGGTCTACAAGCAGCTGACCGAGGTCGCGAACCGTCTGGAGACGCACTATCGCGACATGCAGGACATCGAGTTCACGGTGGAGCAGGGCAAGCTCTACATGCTGCAGACGCGGGCCGGGAAGCGCACGGCGCAAGCGGCGCTGAAGATCGCGGTCGACATGTGCCGCGACGGGCTGATCAACCGCGAAGAGGCGGTGCTGCGGCTGGAGCCTTCGCAGCTCGACCAGCTGCTGCACCCGATGATCGCCGAAGACGCGGTGCGCGACCTGTTCGTGCGCGGCCTGCCGGCAAGCCCGGGCGCGGCGGTGGGCGAGATCGTGTTCAACAGCCATGAAGCGGTGCAGCTCGCGCAGCAGGGCAAGAACGTGATCCTGGTGCGGGTCGAGACCAGCCCGGAAGACATTCAGGGCATGCACGCCGCCAAGGCGATCGTCACCCAGCGCGGGGGCATGACCTCGCACGCGGCGGTCGTCGCACGCGGCATGGGCCGCCCGTGTGTTTGCGGCGCCGGCGCCCTGCAGCTTGATATCGCCAATGGCGTGGTGCGGGCTGGGGGCCGGGAGCTGCGCAAGGGCGACACGATCACGATCGATGGCGCGCAGGGACAGGTGCTGATCGGCTCGGTGAAGATGGTGGAGCCGAACCTGACCGGCGACTTCGGCGAGCTGATGAGCTGGGCCGACAAGTCGCGCCGCATGAAGGTGCGTGCCAACGCCGAGACGCCGATCGATGCGGAGACGGCGCGCAAGTTTGGCGCTGAGGGCATCGGGCTCTGCCGCACGGAGCATATGTTCTTTGACGCCGAGCGCGTGCCAGTTGTGCGCGAGATGATCCTCGCGGACGGGGAGCGCGGCCGCAGGCAGGCGCTGGACAAGCTGTTGCCGATGCAGCGGAGCGACTTTGCCGAGATCTTCCGCATCATGGCGGGACTGCCGGTGACGATCCGTCTGCTGGACCCGCCGCTGCATGAATTCCTGCCGCACACCGAGGAAGACATCGCCGAGGTCGCGCAGCAATCGGGCGTGTCGCCTGAGAAGCTGGCGGCGCGGGCAAGGGAGCTTCACGAGTCCAACCCGATGCTGGGCCATCGCGGCTGCCGGCTTGGGGTGACCTATCCCGAGATCTACGAGATGCAGGCGCGCGCGATTTTCGAGGCGGCGCTCGACGTTGCGCGCGAAGGCGGCGCTGCGCCGACGCCGGAGATCATGATCCCGCTGGTTGCAACCCGGCGCGAGCTTGAGCTGATGCGCGAGCGCGTGGTGGCGGTCGCCGAACGCGTCTTCCAGGAGCGAAAGGCGCAGGTCGATTACAGCGTCGGGACGATGATCGAACTGCCGCGTGCGGCGTTGCGCGCTGGAGAGATCGCGGAAGAGGCCGACTTCTTCTCGTTCGGCACCAACGACCTGACGCAGACCGCGCTGGGTATCAGCCGTGACGATTCCGCGGCCTTCCTGCGGGTGTACGAGGAGCGCGGCATCTACGAGCGCGACCCGTTCGTCTCGATCGATCAGGACGGCGTCGGGGAGCTTGTGCGGCTAGGCTGTGAGCGCGGGCGGGCGACGAAGGCCAAGATCAAGCTCGGCGTCTGCGGCGAGCATGGCGGCGATCCCGCTTCGATCCGCTTCTTCGAGCGGGTGGGTCTCGACTACGTGTCCTGTTCGCCGTTCCGGGTGCCGGTGGCGCGGCTGGCGGCGGCTCATGCGGCCCTGAAACCGGTCGGATAGGACCAACCCCAACACGCGAACTGTGCCGGTTTGATACAATCTGCGCGTGTATTCGCTGCCGATCAGGTGAGCGATTCTGGATTCGTCAGGCTTAATTACAGCGCGTTATCCACAGGGCGCCGCTTTTGTGAAGTCGTTGCATGAAAGCCGCAGAAGTTAATTACGAAAATGCAATTAGAGATATTCAATTGAATTCTCAGGACTCTTTCGGGGACTCTCGAATGGTTCCCTAAGGTATCTACGGAACCTTTCTGTGTTTGCGCCGTTTGCAGGCGAGCGCTGGGATATTCCTGCGACATTTCAAGGGTTGCCGCCGCATTCCACGAGGGGTACGGCGCTTTCCTGACGCCACCCACATGGATGGGTGGGCAGGGTTGGTTTGGACTTTTGGGGTGTCTGCGCGTGTCAGTGAGGCGTGAGCCTTGCTTGATAAAAGTATTAACGCGCGTCCTGGGAAAGGCTCGGTTTGTTAGCTCACTCGAAACAGATGGCTTCTACCTTCTATCGTTTGCGGACGGCCACACGCGCCGTCGCGAGATGGTGGAAGTACATGACGGACCTCGAACGTCGTCAGGCGGAGCAGAAGGCGTTGGGCGTTGCAGCCTGCGCAGCCGTGTTTGCTGTCGGCGGACCGCTGGTCAGTCATTCGGCGGAAACCCACAAGGAAGGCGAAGCCTACCTCGCCAACATCGGCCAGCTCTCGCTGCAGCTCGCCGAGGGCGCCGAAGCTGACGATGTCGTTGGCGTGGCTTCTGTCGGCGCATCGGTTGCGCCGGTATCCTACAAGATCGCTGTCGACGCCATTGAGGGTCAGTCGAGAGAACGGGCGCGCCCGCGCAACCTGTTCGAACGCGCCGCCTTCACGACCCGCGATCTTCAGAACGCCGACAAGTCGCGCGCCGAAATCGATTGCCTTGCGGAAGCGGTCTATTACGAGGCGCGGTCGGAAAGCACGGCTGGCCAGATGGCCGTTGCCGAGGTGGTGCTGAACCGCGTCGCCGACAGCCGCTATCCCAATTCGGTCTGCGAAGTCGTCTATCAGGGCGAGTACCGTTCGACCGGTTGCCAGTTCACCTTCACCTGTGACGGCTCCAAGCGCCGCGAGCCGCGTGGCCGCTCCTGGGATCGCTCCCGCGCCGTGGCGCTGCATGTGAGCCTTGGTCTCGCCCGCGAGCGCACCGGCAACGCGACCCACTACCACACGTACTACGTCGACCCGTACTGGTCCGCCGGACTGGTTGAGACCCGCACGATCGGCAGCCACATCTTCTACCGCTTCCCGCGGACCCAGAACGAGTGGCGCATCACGCAGGTCGCCATGCAGGCCCGCGCGCAGCATGACCGCGCCGTTGAGGCTCTGGAGGCCGCCGAGGAGGTGTCTACCGAGGGCGCTGAGCTGGTCGTTGACGTGTCTGCGCCGGCGAGCGCCGACGTTATCAACACGGTCTCGCACGCACTCTAGGTCGTCAGGCGTAGTCCAGCCCGATATCCAGCGTCCCCGCAGAGTGGGTGAGCGCGCCGACCGAAATGTAGTGGACGCCTGTTTCCGCGACAGCGCGGACGGTCTCCAGCGAAATCCCGCCCGAAGCCTCTGACTTGGCCCGGCCGTCGATGCGGCCCACGGCTTCGCGCAGAGTCGCCGGATCCATGTTGTCCAGCAGGATGGCGTCAGGTCCGTGCGCGAGCGCCTCGTCGAGCTGGGCGAGCGTGTCGACTTCGATCTCGATGAACCGCAGGTGCCCGATGGCGGCGCGCGCATCATCTGCGCCACGCCGCCGGCAGCGGCGATGTGGTTGTCCTTGATCAGCATCGCATCATCGAGGCCAAGGCGGTGGTTCACGCCGCCGCCCAGCCGTACAACACGCTTTTCCAGAGCGCGAAACCCGGGTCGCGTCTTTCGCGTGCAGACGATCTGCGTGCCTGTACCCTCGACGGCTTTGACGAATTTGGCGGTGAGTGTCGCGACGGCCGATAGCGGTCCGACGAAGTTCAGCATCACGCGCTCGGCTGTCAGTATGCTGCGAGCCGAACCGGAAATCGCGAACAGTTTCGCGCCTTTCTGGAACGGAGCCCCCTCATCGGTGTGGGTCGTCCACTCTGCGGTTGGGTCGATCAGCTTCAGCGCCAGCCGGGCCGCGTCGTAGCCCGCAGCGACGCCCGCTTCACGCGCATTCACGACGCCGGTCATCTGCGTCTCCGCCGGGATGAGCGCATCTGAGGTGATGTCGCCGCCGCGGCCGAGGTCTTCGGTGAGTGCAAGACGTACCAGCGGTTCAAGCAGAACGTCGGGGAGGGGCGGGATCAACAGGGCGTCGTTCATGTCGCGGGCTCGTTCTGTGTATCGGTCAATGCATGAGTGATCAGCGGGGCGAAGTCCGCTCCGGCGCGCAGGAGCGTTCTTGCCGGCGGGAGCGAGCCGGGATGGTCGCTGCGGTAGTGGCCGCCCCGGCTTTCCTTGCGCGCAAGCGCTGCAGCCGTGATCAGGCGCGCTGCGATGAGTGCGCGGCAGGGGCCGGACGCTGCGAGCTGGTCTTCGATCCAGCCGAGAGTGGAGGTCAGCGAAGCTTCGTTGCGCACCACGCCGACATGCGTGTGCATCAGGACGCGCAGCTCCTCGAGCTTTTGAGACGTGAGTTCCGGCGGCTCGTCCGCATTTGCGCCCGCGCGCACGCCGGCCTCACAATCGAGGAGGCGCTTTGCAACCCGCTCGGCGAACACCACAGCCTCGAGCAGCGAGTTGGACGCGAGGCGGTTGGCGCCGTGCGCGCCGGTCGACGTGGCTTCCCCGCACGCTGACAGGCCCTCAAGCGTCGTCCGGCCCCAGAGGTCCGTGACCAGCCCGCCCATGTGGTAGTGCATTGCCGGCGCAACCGGGATGGGCGCCGTGCGCGGATCGATGCCGGAATCCATGCAGGCCTTGAAGACGGTCGGGAAGTGCTCCGGGAAGTGCGCGCCGACGGCGTCGCGGCAATCAAGAAATGCGCCGCGGCCCGCCAGGCGCTCGGCATGGATGGCGCGGGCGACTTCATCGCGAGGGGCCAGCTCGCCCATCTTGTGGTAGTCGCGCATGAAGGCGCGGCCCTGCGCATCGATCAAGGTCGCGCCTTCGCCGCGCAGGGCTTCGGTCGCCAGAGGGGCCGGGTCGCGGCCGACGTCGATCGCCGTGGGGTGGAACTGAACGAACTCGGCGTCGGCGACCAGGGCGCCTGCGATGTAACCCATCGCGACGGCGTCGCTGCGAGACGATCGCGGGTTGGTGGTGATCGAGTAGAGGCCGCCAGACCCTCCGGTGCACAATACCGTCTCGGACGCGGATATCGGTTCGAGTACGCCCTTTCTTTGCGCAAGCACGCCGGCGATGCGGCCATTGCCGTCCTGAAGGAGAGAGATCGCCTTGGCGTTCTCGATCACCTCGATGTGGGAGGAGGCGGCGACGGCGTAGGTGAGCGCTTCCATGATCGCCATGCCGGCGAGATCGCCCGCCACACGGGCGACACGGGCGCGCGAGTGCGCGGCTTCCAGCGACAGGGCGAGCTCGCCGTCAGGCGTGCGGTCAAACGGCACGCCAACCTCGATCAGATCGCGGACGCGGGCCGGACCTTCATGCGCAATGAGACGAGCGACGACCGGATCGACGATACCGGCGCCTGCCGCGATCGTGTCGGCTGCGTGCAGGTCAGGGTTATCATCGGAAGCCAGAGCGGCGGCGAGGCCGCCTTGCGCCCACGCAGACGCCGCCGCCTGTCCAAGCGGCGCGAGTGTCAGGACGGTACATTGCCGCGGCGCCAGCTTCAGCGCGAGAAACAATCCCGCGAGCCCGCCGCCAACAATCAGAATGTCTCGCCCGCCCGCCATGCCCGTGCCTCAGGAAGTCAGATCGAGCTGACGCGTGAAGCGGACGAAGGCGCGGCTGACCGAATGGAACATGCCGGTCATCTCGTCGCCGGCTTCATTGATCGAGACGAAGAAGTGGTCGGGCGCATAGAGCGCATCAACGCGCGGGCGCTGGTCCTCCGGACTGACGCTGACCGTGCGGACGATGGCGCTTTCAATGTTGAGCTGCGAACCGGTCAGCGTCGCGGTGCAGCTCTGCTCGACCTTGATGTCCAACGGAGGCGTTGAGTCGCAAACCTGATTGGCGATGAATCTGCACGCGAACTCGTCTTCGGCGCCTTCAGGCCAGATCTGCATCTCGCCCTTGAGCAGGCAGTTTTCGGTTACGGTGTCGGTCTTGAACGCCCAGCGGCCCGCCGGGGAGTCGGCCTGGGCGGCGCAGGACAGGCCCGCGGCCGCAGCCACGACAAGCGCGGATCGCAGGCCCAGAGACATCACGAGGTCAGTTCCAGGTCGCGCCAGAACCGCGCTTTGACTTCCCGCACCTCGTCATACTGCGTGCCAAGCATTTCCAGTCCGCTCTTGGTGACGCGCAGCACGAAATTGTCGGCAAGATAGCTGCCGGCGCCAAAGGCGGAGTGAAACTCGATGATTTCCTCGACTTCGGAGTGGATCGCAACGCCGTCCGACACCCTTTGGGCCGAGCACGACTGCCTGACCTTGTAGTAGGTGTACGGCTCAGCATCTTCAGACTGCCTGCAGATCTGTTCGGACACGAAGTTGCACGTATAGGTTCGGTATCGCCGTGCGGGCGATCTCGATCTCACCTTCGATATGGCAATCCGGGATGAGGGAGTTCGAGCTGAACTTGCCAGTCTCGAGCTTCCACTCGCCGGCGAGATTGTCCGAGAGCGATTCCTGCGCCAGTGCGGAGGGGGCGATGAACATGGCGAGGGCCGCGAGCGCCGAGACTAGATAACCTCTAATGGCACCGCGCCCTGACCAACCTTGAAGCCCGGAGGCGTCGCCATCTTGGGAAGCGCGAGCATCGCGTCGATCGCCGCCTTGGCGCGGATCCGGACGTCCTCGTCCACGGTCACCTCGTGCTGCATGGTCTTCAGGCAGTCGTAGATGTTCTCCAGCGTGATCCGTTTCATGTGCGGGCAGAGATTGCATGGTTTCACGAACTCCACGCCGGGGTTTTCGGCGGCAACGTTGTCACTCATCGAGCATTCTGTCAGCAGAACCACCTTCTGGGGTGCATGCTCACTGACATAATGCGCTAGGGCTGAAGTTGACCCGGCAAAATCGGCTTCTTCAAGGACATCCGGTGGACATTCCGGGTGCGCGAGCACCAGCGTGCCAGGATGCGCCTCACGGATCTGGCGGACGTCTTCAGCCGAAAACTTCTCGTGAACCTCGCAGCGGCCGTGCCATGCGATGATCTTGATGTCGGTGTTGGCCGCCACGTTCTTCGCGAGGAACTCGTCGGGGATCATGATGACCGTGTCGACGCCCCAGTCGCGGGCGACGGTTTCGACGACCTGAACCGCGTTGGAAGAGGTGCAGGTGATATCGCACTCGGCCTTCACGTCCGCGGTCGTGTTCACGTAGGTGACGATCGGATAATCCGGGTATTTCTGGCGGATCAGGCGGACATCGGCGCCGGTCACGGACGCCGCCAGCGAGCAGCCTGCGCGCGTGTCCGGTATCAGCACCGTCTTGTCTGGAGACAGGATTTTTGACGTTTCGGCCATGAAGTGGACGCCGGCCTGGACGATCACCTCGGCGTCGGTCTGCGCCGCCTCGCGGGCCAGCTGCAGGCTGTCGCCCCGGAAATCGCCGACGAGCGAGAAGACATCCGGCGTCATGTAATTGTGCGCCAGCACGACGGCGTTGCGCTGTTTCTTGAGCTGGTTGATCCCGTGGACGAGCGGCGCGATGGCGGGCCACTCCATCGGCGTCACGAAGTCGGCGACCTCGTCATAGAGGTGGTCGACGGCCGCCTTCACGGCCTGATCGTAGACGAGCCCGCGCGCTTCCGCCGCGTTTTCCGTACGGCGTGGCGGCAACTCGCAAACGTCGCCGAAATCGATAAAACGGGCCATTGAACCCTCCGCGTTGAATGCCGCGTCGCCCGCGACAATATGCTCAATCTGAGCATTAGTTGGTCCCGCAAAGACGGCCGTTCAAGACCTGATCAGTTTTTACGGGAAAGTGGGGTCGAAAATCCTCTGCCAGACCCTTAAGCTCACTTTGAGCATAACCGTTATGTCACAGATCAGCTCGTTTGTCGAGAGAAACGCGAACGCGCGGGTCGGGGTGCCGCCTTTGCGGGGAATAGGCGTCCCTATTTTCTCGGCGTCGCGACGCCTATCACCCCGCCCAAGGCGTGTTCGCCCCGACGATAGCGATAGTATTCGGCTGGTCGTCCACCGGTCGACGTCTCGAACTGGCCTGTCGCCTCGACGAGGCCGGACTTGTCCAGCGCGCGCCTGAAATTCTGCTTGTGGAGGAGGCCGCCGAGAATCGATTCGACGGTCTGCTGCAACTGGAACAGCGTGAAGCGCTCGGGCGCCAGCTCGAACACGACGGGCCTGTACTTGATCTTGCCTCTCAGCCTGCCGATTGCGGTCGCGAGGATGCGGCGGTGGTCCGAGAGCATCGGCGCGCCAACAATTGACGCGGGCAGGCGCGGCGCGTCCTCGACGGTTTCGTCGCGCGCCGCTTCGGGGGCGACGCCGCATTCATAAAGGAGCTCGTAACGCTCGAGCGTGCGCTCCTCGAGCCAGGGCGCCCCGTTGAGCCCGAAGGCCGCGCTGGCCCGGTTCACGCGCCTTGGCGCGGTAGCGCCGCCGGCATTGGCCCAGTCCATAAGTAGCGGCGCCAGTGTCGTATCGATCATCTGCGGACGGCCGCCGCGATGATCCTCCCAGGGAAAGTAGTCGTACCAGTCCCGCCAGATCGCATCGAAGCCCGTCGTATCCGGTCGCTCCGGCGCCAGACCGAGATAGCCGACCGAGATGTGGCGGGCGTCGGCGGGCGCTTCTGCGAGGTCGGCGCGCGGCAGCTCGCGGCCACGGTCGCCGAACGTGTAGAGCTGTTCGACATAGCCGGGTTCGAAACCGGTCTGGGCCTGAACCCAGTCGCGCAGACCGAGTTCAAAGGTTCGATGACCGGCCGGATCGAAGAGGCCGTGGGGGAGGCCGGTCGCATCGCCGCCATGCCGCGTGGCGAGGACATAGGCGGAGCTCTCATCGGCGGCGACGATCACGGCGCTTAGCCCGATCACGATCGGGGAGGTCATTTGCCATCATCCGTGGCGCTGAAGGCCGCCGGGATCATGAAGGGCGTCGCATCGACGCCGGCATAGCCCGGCCGTCCGATCGCCTCGACGGCCTTCGTCATGCGACCGCCTCTTCCAAGGATCGCGTCGGCGTGCGCGACGAGCCGTGGATTGGGAGAAGCGGTTGGCGAAGCGTTTCGGATCGCCCAGGCGATCTCTTCTTCGTCGCTCCCCGGGTTATGGATGCAGGCGGTGATGAACGCGCTGGCCGTAGAGCGGCTGATGCCGGCCCAGCAATGGATCAGCAGCGGCGCTGTCTTGCTCCAGCCCTCGACAAACCGGATGACGCTTTCGGCGTCGGTGTGGGCCGGCGCCTGCCAGTCGCCCACATCGTCAGCGATGTCGTGAATCGCCACGCGGAGATGGCGGTCATCGGCATGGCCGTCGAATACCGGAAAGGAATCGTAGGGGCTGAGCAGGCTGACGATGCGCTCGGGCTTGTGCTTCTGCACCAGCGCTGGCGCGGCGGCGAGGGAGGAGATCCAGATCGCCATCGCTATGCTCCTCCAGCGTCGTCGTCGATCGCCTTAAGGATGCTTTCGAAGCGGGTGAGAAACGCCTTCTGCGCCGCCTTCGGCGACAAGGGCGTGACATCCGGCTCGCTGAGACCGTTGGGAGCGCCGAACAGGTCGAGCGCCTCATCGACATCGAAGCCGGCAAGCCGGGTGGCTTCATAGAATGCGGAAGAGTGATCTGCCGACTTGATGGTGGCTTTCAGCCGCGCAGGCGTCTGGGCCGGCAGCCCGAAGCGGACGCGGATGGCGGCGTCGAGGCGCGTTTCGACCTGGCGGTAGTCGCCGCCCAGCGCATTCTTGAAGGGCGATATCATGTCGCCGATCACGTACTCGGCCGCATCATGGAGGAGGGCGGACATGCGATCGATTGGATGCGCCGACGGCAGAAGTTCGCCGACGAATTGCTCGACCACTAAAGAGTGCTGCGCGACGGAGAAGGCATGATCGCCACGGGTCTGTCCGTTCCAGCGCGCGACGCGGGCGAGGCCGTGGGCAATGTCCTCGATTTCGATGTCTAGCGGCGAAGGGTCGAGCAGGTCGAGGCGCCGGCCTGACAGCATGCGTTGCCACGCGCGGGGGGCGCGCTCGGCTGGCTGTTTCCGAAGTGTGCTGCGTGCTCGCGCCACGTGTGTGGTTCTCCTGAAGCAAACGTTCTGGACTGCGCTGGCGCCTCTTACAACCATCTCTGTGAGAAGGCCGCAGGTTCCTCGAACTCAGCCCAGAAAAATCGCTCTGGTTACCATCCCGAAAGCATTGGGAAGCGGTTTCTTAAATTGCGCCGTGTATGGTCCTTCAAGAGCCAGAGGGGAGTGAACAATGTGGGAGGTCGCGATCACCGTTGTCGAGTCCAGTGTATTTCATTGGGCCGTCGTGATCGGAGCGACATCCGCATTTGCATTGAAGGTCTTCAATTCGACCGAAGACCTCTTGATGGGTGACTTCTACGGAGATGACTTCGACGGTTGAATTTCCGGTCGGCTTTTCGCGGTCGTTCCGGGAGGGCGTCCGCATGCACGAGACGCTCGGCAAGGGCGCGGGTGATGGGAAGGGCGGCCTATGGCCGCCCTTCGTCCATGGGGCGGCGAGCGCCGCCGAGTTTGCAGAAACGCATGCGCAGGGTGCATACATCGCGCCCTGAGCATGGAGACAAGTGATGGCCAGCACATACGATCTGATCCTGAAAGGCGGCACGATCGTCACGCCCGGCGGCGAGGCGGCGGCGGACGTTGCGGTGAAGGGCGGCCGGATCGTCGACATCGGCGATTTCGCGACTGCATCGGCCGGACAGGTGTTCGACGCCAATGGGCTGCACGTGCTTCCCGGGGTGATCGACTCCCAGGTGCATTTCCGCGAACCGGGCCTTGAGTGGAAGGAAGATCTCGAGAGCGGCACGCGCGCAGCGGCGCTCGGCGGCGTCACGACGATCTTCGAGATGCCGAATACCGATCCGACGACGACAACGCCCGAGATGATGCTGGACAAGCTGGCGCGGGCGAAGGGCCGGACGCATGTCGATCACGCCTTCTACGCCGGCGCCACCAACGAGAACGCCGAAGTGCTGCCAGAGATGGAGCGCATGGACGGCTGTTGCGGCGTAAAGGTGTTCATGGGGGCATCGACCGGCTCGCTGCTGGTCGAGGATGACGAAGGTGTTGAGCGTGTGCTCAACGCGATCAACCGCAGAGCGGCGTTCCATTCCGAAGACGAGTACCGGCTGCGCGACCGCAAGTCGCTCGCGGTGCAGGGCGACTGGACATCCCACAACATCGTTCGCGACGCCGAAGCGGCCATCATGTCGACAAAGCGCCTGCTGCGGCTGGCCCGCAAGGTCGGCAAGCGCATCCACGTGCTGCACGTGACGACGGCCGAGGAGATGGACCTCCTCGCTGACGCCAAGGACGTGGCGACGGTGGAAGTCACGCCTCAGCACCTGACCCTGACGGCGCCGGACGCGTACGAACGCATCAAGGGCTATGCCCAGATGAACCCGCCGATCCGCGAAGAGCATCATCAGGATGCGCTATGGCGTGCGGTCGGCCTCGGCATCCCGGACGTGCTGGGGTCCGATCACGCGCCGCACACCAAAGAGGAGAAGGCTCGTCCCTATCCTGCATCGCCATCGGGCATGCCCGGCGTCCAGACGCTGGTGCCGGTAATGTTAACGCACGTCGTGGACGGCAAGCTGACGCTGGCACGCTTCGTGGAGCTGACTAGCGCCGGCCCGCAGCGCGTCTTCGGGATTGCCGGCAAGGGACGCATTGCGTCCGGATATGACGCAGACTTTACGGTTGTCGACATGTCAGCGAAGCGGACGATCGAGCACGCCTGGTCAGCCTCGAAATGCGGCTGGACGCCGTTCGACGGTTTTGAAGCCAAGGCTTGGGCGGTCGCGTCCTTCGTTCGCGGAACGATGATCATGTGTGACGATACGCTTACCGCGCCGGGCATCGGCGAGCCGGTCAGGTTCGTCGAGACGCTGAAGGGCAAGGTCGGCTAGCGATGGTCCACCACCGCACCGGACTCAACCGGACACTGTTCTGGTTGTATTCAGGCCACGGCCGCTGGCCCTACCTGTTCCGGTGGGCGTTGCTTGCGTTGGACATCATCACGATTGCGATCTTCCTCGCTCACCCGCTTCTGTCATGGCGTGGCGGCGTTGAGCTGACGCCCGGCGCGTGGACGCGGATCGACATCCTGATCGCGATCTTCATCACGCTCGACTTCCTCGCGCGATTGTACATTGCGCGTTCGAAGGTCCGGTTCTTCACGCAGCTGCACAACCTTGCGGACATCCTCGTCGTTGCGACGCTGATCGCCGAACTGCTTGTCGAGAACCTCGTCTTCCTGCGGATCCTGCGCGCCATCCGGATTGTCCGGGCGTTCCAGTTCCTCGACCGGACGAGAACGGTTTCGAAATGGCTGGATTCGAACGCGGGCATCATCGAGAAGGTGGTCAACCTCGCGGTCTTCGTCTTCATCATGACGGCGCTGATCTACGTCAACCAGGTCGGCAAGAACGACGAGATCCATGACTATGTGGATGCGCTGTACTTCACGGTGACGACGCTGACGACGACGGGTTACGGCGACATCCTGCTTGTCGGCGAAGACGGGCGATGGCTCGCGATCATTTCGATGGTCCTAGGGGTCACCCTGTTCCTGCAGCTGATCCGCGCCATCGCCATGGGTGAACGCGTCGAGCGCAAATGCGTGCAGTGCGCACTGGCTTCGCATGAGCGCGATGCGGTCCACTGCCGCCGGTGTGGCCATGCGCTTTACGAGAGCGGTGTTGTGCCGGCCCGGCAGCCGGCTAAGGCCGCAGATTAGCTTGTCATCGCAGATTTCGTGAATAGCCTGCCGCGCTCAACGACGGAGGGCGACATGGCGGCGGGCGATTCGAAAGCGATCACGGGTGCACAGGCCGTCGTATCGAGCCTTGCCGATTGCGGGGTAGATGTCTGCTTCGCCAATCCCGGCACGAGCGAAATGCACCTCGTCACGGCGCTCGACAGCGAGCCGCGCATTCGTCCTGTGCTTTGTCTCTTTGAGGGCGTCGCAACTGGCGCGGCGGATGGCTACGCGCGGATTAGCGGCAAGCCGGCGCTGACGCTGCTGCATCTCGGCCCGGGCTATCTCAATGGCGGCGCCAACATCCACAACGCGCGCCGCGCATACGCGCCTATGATCAACCTGATTGGCGATCATGCGATCTCGCATGCCGATCTCGATGCGCCGCTGGCTTCCGACATCAAGGGCCTGGCGGGACCTAACTCGATCTGGATGGATACGGTCGGCTCGTTGGATGAAGCGGGCGAGAAGGCGGTTGCCGCCTTCCGCGCGAGCTATGGACCCGCGCCGGGACCCGTCACGCTGATCATGCCGGCCGATCTCGCCTGGACAGCAGGCGCAAGCCGCGCGGCCGCGATCGAAACGCCGGGATCCGTGAAAGCGCCGGACGCTGCGATCTCGCAGGCCGCAAAGGCGTTGTCGGAAGCAGGGCAAGCGGCGGTGCTGGTGAGCGGCAGCGCGCTCAATGCCGAGGGCCTGAAGGCGTGCGCAAGGCTTGCGGCTGCCGGGGTGAAAGTCTTCACGGATACCTTCGTGCCGCGCCAGCGGCGGGGTACGGGCGTGTTCGCGCCCGCCAAGCTTCCGTATTTCGCCGAGGCGGCGATCGAGGCGCTGAGCGGTATCGAACTCTTGGTTGTCGCCGGCACGAAGCCGCCGGTCGCGTTCTTCGCCTATCCTGACACGCGCGGCGAGCTGACGCCGGAGGGCGTTGCGACGCTCCAGGTTGGCGGACCGGAGATCGATAGCGGCGATGCGTTGCGGCGGATCGCCGACGCGATCGGCGCGGGCCAGTCGGCGCCCGGACCGCAACCGGTTGAGAAGTCTGCCGACGCAGCTGGTCAGAAACTGTCGCCGAATACCATCGGAGCTGTTCTCGCAGCGCACATGCCGGCGGACGCGATTGTCAGCGATGATGGTGTGACCGCCAGCCTGCCGATCTTCCTGCAGACGGCTGGCGCCGAGCCTCATGACTGGCTGTCGCTGATGGGGGGCGCGATCGGGCAGGGCATGCCGGCGGCGATCGGCGCAGCGATTGCGGCGCCCGACCGGAAGGTCATCTGCCTGACCGGTGACGGCGCCGGCATGTACACCAACCAGTCGCTGTGGACGATGGCGCGGGAGAATCTCGACATCGTGACGATCGTCTTCGTCAACCACGCCTACCGGATCCTGAATATCGAACTCAGCCGCACCGGAGCAGGCGAACCCGGCGCCGCCGCAAAAGGCCTGCTCAATCTGGGACGGCCGGAGATCGACTGGGCAGGTATGGCAAGCGCGATGGGCGTCACCGCATCTGCAGTCTCGGATCTGGCAGGGTTTGACGAGGCGCTGCGCTCAGCGTTTGCAGCGCATGGGCCGCACCTGATCGCCGTCAATCTCGCGGGCTAGGGCGCCTATTCGAGGTAGATGCGCGTGATCGTGTCGGCGAGCATCCTGCCTCGCTCTGCCAACTGGGCTTCGGTCTCGGCGAGGTCCGCCGTACACGAGCGCGCACGCCGGGACTGCGAACGGTAGCCCTGGTTGAAGGCTCGGGTCAGCTCGGAGCGGCGGTTCCCGCTCGGAGCTTCGATGCTCATCATTTCCATCATGTAGGCGCGCCACGTCTGGTCGCCTTCGCCATTGCAGGCCGTGCGGATGGCGTGGGCCTGACCCAGAATTTCCGCCATCTCGACGAGGAATTCGATGGGGGGCGGGGTTGGCTGGAAGGGCGCGGCCTCCTGCGCTTGCGCGGGCGCTGCGGCGAGCCCGGCGACAAATGCAGCCACTAGGGGCGCGGTGATGGCTGACGATCGCTTCATGGGATCCTGATACGTCGAACGCCGGTCAGTTCAAAGCAGTTCCCTCAGGCTCGCATAACCGCATGACGGAAAGGGGATTTATTCCTCACCGGTTCTCCAGTAGCCAATGCGGCAAGCAGCTTCTGTGCGCGGGCGTGGCGAAACTGGTAGACGCAACGGACTTAAAATCCGTTTTCCTTTTGGAAGTGCCGGTTCGAGTCCGGCCGCCCGCACCAGGCTAGACGGTTTCGATCACAACGACATGGACGAGGTCCCCCGGCGCGACCGCTGGGGCAGACTTTTCGCGGCGGATCAAGGCGTTTGCCGACAGGAAGGGATGGAGCAGCGAACTGTCCTGGTTCGTCCACGGCCTGACCGTGCTGCGGCCATCCGGGCCGGTCGCCAGCATGGCGCGGAGGTATTCTTCGCGCTGCCCTCCTGCCGGTATCGCGGCCTCGCTGACTGCCCGGCTCACTGATGATTCCTTCGATGCCTTTTGAACCATGCTGTCCACCAGCGGCTTCAGGAACAGGTTGGCGGTGACGAGGGCGGCGGCCGGATTGCCCGGGAGGCCGAGCGCGAGCGCGCCGTTCCGGCGGCTGAACCAAGTCGGCTTGCCGGGCTTTACAGCGACCTTCTCGAAGATCGGCTCGAACCCTTCTTCTGCAAACGCGTCGCGGACGACGTCGTAGTCGCCGACTGATGCGCCGCCGATGGAAACGACGAGGTCGAGCGATTGGCGGATCCGGTCGCGTACCGACTGGATCTCGTCCGTCGCGACGCCGAGGTCGACCGCTTCGGCGCCCCAGAGGCGTAGATACTCAAGCAGGGCGGGCTGGATCGAATTCACAACCTGACCCGCATCCAGGCCGGCCCCCGGAGGCGCCAGTTCATCGCCGGTCGCGAGCACGCCGACGCGCGGACGTTTGGTGACGCGCACGTCGGCCACGTTCCCCGCCGCAGCGAGTGCGATGGCGCCCGGTCCCATCCTCGTTCCGGAAGGTACGAGCACGTCGCCAGACTGGAAGTCGAGACCTGCACGGCGGATTGACGATGGCGGCTTCTGCTGTTCGGTGACGCGAATGGCGTCGTTGTCTCGTTCGGCGTCTTCCTGAATCAGGATGTGGTCTGCGCCGGGAGGCACGTGGGCGCCGGTGAAGATGCGGACGCATTCGCCAACGCCAATCGCGCCGGAGAACGGCGTGCCGGCGCGCGATTCCCCGATGACTTTCAACGCGCTATCGACGGCGGCGTCGGCGAGGCGGACGGCGTATCCGTCCATCGCGGAGATGTCGGCAGGCGGTTGGTTCACGTGAGCCGTGACATCTTCGACGAGCACGCGTCCGCCGGATAGGCCGACCGGAACAGCCTCGGTATCCAGCTGCGCGCGGGCCCCATGCTCCCGGAGGAGTGAAAGCGCTTCGGACACGCTCGCCATCTTGATCATTGAGACTCCTCCGGATTTCTTCCAAAGGTGGCGGAGGACCGCCGCGGCTGCAAGCTGGCGCGCGAGGGGTCCGAGGGGCACTATCCCTGCAAGCAACGAGGATGGCTGATGGCGGATAAACTCACTCACATCGGCGAGGACGGACGGGCCCGCATGGTGGACGTGTCGGGCAAGGAGGCGACCGGGCGGGTGGCGAAGGCTGGCGGCAGGGTGTTGATGTCCGAGAACGCGCTGGAGCTGGCGAGGACGCAGGGCGGCAAGGGCGACGTGCGGGCCTGTGCCGAGATTGCCGGCGTCATGGCGGCGAAGCGGACGGCGGACCTCATCCCGATGTCACCCCCCTGTCGCTTTCGAAGGTGAGCGTGCGGGTGTTCGAGGCGGAGGATGGCGGCGGTCTGGAGGTTGAGGCCGAGGCGATCACGACCGGGCCGACGGGGTCGAGATGGAGGCGCTGACGGCGGTCTCGGTGGCCTGCCTCACGATCTACGACATGCTGAAGGCGGTGGACCGGACGATGACGATTGAGGGCGTCAGACTGCTGGCCAAGAGCGGCGGCAAGAGCGGGGACTATGTCGCCGACGAGTAGCTTGTTCTGGTCGTGAGGGCGGCGTCTGTAGGGCTTCGGAGACAAAAGAAAAGGGACGCCTGATGAGGCGTCCCTTTTCAAATCTAGGCCAAAAAACTTCCCGCGCGTTCGCCGGACCCTGGGGAGGAGGAATAGGGTCCGGCGATGCGCTAAGAAGCTGCGACGCTAAGCTGGGAGGAGGATAGCTTAGGCGGCTTTCTTGGCGGCGGCCTTGGTGGCCGACTTCGTGCGTTCCGTAACTTCCTGGACGGTCTTCGGCGTCACGGAGACGACGGTGTCGAGAAGGTCGGTCTGCGCTTTCTTTGCGACTTCAGCGTAGGCGAACATGCGGGACGGCAGGTCCTGCATCGCCGTGGTGGCGACTTCGCTGGCTTTCTTCGCGTAGGCGTCCGGCTGGCCGTCGACTTTCAGAAGGACTTCTGCGTCTTTCGCAGCGTCTTTCATCCAGGCGGTCGTCAGCTCAACGTTCTTGTTCATGGCTTCAACAGCGACCGCGCGGTATTTCGCGGCAATGTCGGTCGCGGCTTTGAACGGGGCGGCGTTCGTGAAGTCCGGGTAGAACTTCTGGAAAGCTTCCATGTTCTTGTTGAAGTCAAACATATCGGTCATCGAATTCATGGTGCGGTCTCCTTGAGGCGCTGATGAAGGTATATTGCCGCGCCGCGGCAAACGCAAGATTAAAATTGCCGCGAGTGCGAAAAAATTGTTGCGGGTGCGAAGCGCACTGGGCGCGCACTCCAGTAAGTATCTGAATTATATAGAAATTGCGCGACGAACTGAACTGGTCACGTCGGCGTTATTTCTTGACGTAGGATCCCGGGGCGGGCTCCAGGCGCGGTGTCGAATCGGGAAATGACGCACTTGCGTCAATTTTTTTGCCCGACCTGCGGCCGAGCCAGGCCGCCCAGTCGCCCCACCATGACCCTTCGTGTGCCTCTGACCCGGCCCGCCACGCTTCCAGATCGTGCGGAATTTCGGGGTTGGTCCAGTAGCCGTACTTCTTCTTGGCGGGCGGATTGACGATCCCGGCGATATGGCCGCTCTGGGCGAGGATGAAGCGCCCGTCGCCGCCGGCCTTGGCCAGTCCCTTGAACGAGGCCTCCCACGGCGCGATGTGATCCTTCTCGCAGGCGACGACATAGTGGGGGACCTTGATGTCGGCCATGCCGACCTGTTCGCCGTTGAGCTCGTACCGGCCGACCGAGAGTTCGTTGTCGCCATAGAGACGGTTCAGGTATTCGCCCGCCATGCGCGCGGGCAGCCGGGTCGAGTCCTCGTTCCAGAAAAGCAGGTCGAATTTCGGACGCGGCTCGCCCAGCAGGTAGGCGTGGACGGCCGGACCGTAGACGAGGTCCTTCGGACGCAGGAAGCTGAAGGTCCGCGCCATGATCTTGTTGTCGAGATACCCCTTGCGCCGGGCCTCGACCATGATGCTCGGCACGAAGCTCTCATCAAGGAAGGCGCTGATCGGGCCGGGGTCCTCGAAATCCGTGAGCGCGGTGAAGAAGGTCGCCGAGCGCACCGGCTTGAGCTGTTTCTGCTTGCCGAGCCACGCCAGCGCCATCGAGACGGCGGTGCCGCCAATGCAATAGCCGGTGACGTTGCAGTCTTCGCTGTCGTTGTGCTCGCAGACCGCTTCGATGGCCTTGAGCACGCCGTCAAAGACATAGCTGTCCATGCCCCAGTCCGCATGCTCGGCGGTCGGGTTGCGCCAGCTGACGATGTGGACCGCGAACCCTTGTCGGTCAGCCACTTTACCAGCGAGGAGTGGGGCTGAAGGTCGAGGATGTAGAACTTGTTGATCCAGGGCGGGATGATCAGGAGCGGCTTGGCGTAGACCTTCTCTGTCGTCGGCTCATAACGGATGAGCTGGAACATCTCGGTCTGGTGGATGACATAGCCCTTGGAGGCCGCAATCGACTTGCCGACCTCGAACGCGTTGGGATCGGAGAGGGTGACGAGAAGGTCGCCCTGCGAGCGCTCCAGATCCTCGACGAAGTTCTGCAGGCCTTCGACGAGCGACCGGCCGTTGGTGTCGATCGCCTTTCGGATCGCGACGGGGTTCGAGGCCAGAAAGTTGTTCGGCGCGAACAGGTCGACGAGTTGCCGCGTGAAGAAGTGGATCTGCTCGGTGTGACGCTCGTCATCGCCGAGATCAGAGGCGTCGGCGAGGCTTTCGAGATAGGCGCTCATGATCTGGTACTGGCGTCGCAGGTAGTAGAAGAACGGATGCGAGGACCATTCTTCCTCCTTGAACCTTGCGTCTTGGTCTTCCGCGGGCATGTGGTTTGCGCCGCCGGTGAGCATCGCCTGCGTGAGTTCGGCGTAGAGAGCTGTGGTGTTCGTCCAGAACGCAAAATGCGTCGCCATCGTCCGCATCGGGTTCGACAGCATGCCTGACGCCTGACCCATCGCCGCGCGCAAGAAAAATGGCTGGCCGGGACCTTCGACTCCCGGATTGCGGATTTCTCGTCGGGAAACAGCCAGAAAGAGCCGCTGCAGCAGGAAATTGATACGCTGGAAATTCTGAGCGAGCTCGAAGGCGGCTGCAGAACTTAGGCCGTTGGTTCCATTCATCTCGTCGCGCACCTGAGGGACTGAAAAAACATTAACGACCAACGCCGTGCGGTCAAATCACTAGCGAGCACACAAGAACGTCACGTTAAGGGTGCGGTGCGGCAAAACGCGGTTGTCCCTGAAATCAGAGCTTCTAATCGAGGGGGGATGCCTGTAGACGGCTCCCTTCGCCTAAGTTTTTGCTGCAACTGCACAAACGTAGTGGGGGTGTGAGGACTGGATGTCGCTTGCCTCGTTGTCACGATGGATCCGCCGGGACCCCGGTCCGGTCGACGGCCGCCTGGCCAGGATCGTAAGTGACGGAGCCGGCCGCGATGTCCTGCTGCTTCACGGACTTGCGGCGTCGCCGGCGTGCTGGGGCGACCTCCGCGCCGAGCTCGGCAACCGCTACACGGTCCACCGCCCCCACATGAAGGGGTTCGCCGGACTGTCGCCGCCTGCGGGCCGGCCGCATGGGCAATACCTCAAGTCGATGGCCGATGAACTCGCCGCCTACCTGCGCAAGCATGGCCGCGGGCCGGTCGCGGTTATCGGGCATTCGATGGGCGGCATTGTTTCGCTGATCCTCGCCAGGGATCATGCCGATGTCGTCGACCGTCTCATGGTCGTCGACGTGCCCTCGTTCTTTTCGGTGCTGATCAATCCCTTTGCTACGGAGGCGACGTTTGCGGCATTCGCGGAAGCGACCCGGCGCCAGTATCTCGACAAATCGCCCGGTGAGTTGGAAGCGGACCTGAAACGCACGGCAAGACGGCTGGTGCGATCCGAGGCTGACCTTGAGCGTGTGGTGGAATGGGGATTGAGTTCCGACCAGGCGCTGACGGCCGACGTGATGGCCGAAGTGATGACAACCGATCTTCGTCCGGATCTCGGCTCGATCGCGGCGCCGACGGATGTCCTTTATGCTCATGATGGCTCCATGCCCGTCTCGGGCATGGCGATCGATCAGCTATATGCGTCGGCCTATGCGGCATTGCCGGACGCCCGGCTGGTGCGTATGGACGAGACGCGGCACTACATAATGCTGGACCAGCCCGAGCGATTTCATCGTGAAGTCAGGACGTGGCTGTCACGATAAGGCGGGGCCAGGCCGCGCAACAGGCGATGAACATGTCAGACAAGCCAGTCATAGAATTGCGCCGCTATCCGAGCCGCAAGCTCTACAACACCGCGACGTCCAAATACATTCGCCTGCCGGAGATCGCCGAAGAGGTGCGCAAGGGTGCGGTGATCCGCGTCGAGGACACCGAGAGCGGTGAGGACGTGACCCGTCAGGTGCTCCTCCAGATCATCATGGAGCAGGAGACGCAGGCGGATGGCGCCGTCCTGTCGGTGGATGTGCTGATGGACATGATCCGGGTGCACCAGTCGAAGGCTTCTGAGATGATGACCAGCCTGTTCGAGCAGTCGGTCGCGTTCATGCGGACGCAGCAGGAACAGCTCGCCAGCCAGATGTCGAGCACGCTGAGCCCGCCATGGGGGATGTTCGATCCGGGGCAGATGTCCGAGATGCAGCGCGAGTATCAAAAGCAGCTGGCGGCGTTCTGGGGCGGTCCGATGGCGGGTTCGGTGGGGGCGCCTCAACCGAAAGCCGACGGAGATGGTCCGACGGAAGCTGAAGAGCTGAAGGCGCTGCGCGAGCGGATGGACCAGCTGGAACGCAAGCTGTCTAAGAAGTAGGCCGGTCGCCGCTCGATCCGGCGAGCCTACGCCTAACGTTCCTTCAGTCGCTTGAGAATGTCAGCGGCGAATTCCGACAGCGTATCGTCGCGTGCGCCCATCACTATGATGATGTCGCCCGGTTGCGCGAGCCGAACCAGTTCATCGCCGCACGCGGCGCGATCGGGAAGGGCGCGCGCATTGTGTCCTGCCGCGGCGACCGGCTCGGCGATTGCGGCCGACCCGATCGAGCGATCGGTTGTGCCGCCATAGTAGACGGGCTCCGGCATGAGCAAATGGTCCGCCGGTTTCAGGTTGTCCATGAAGCACTGGATGAGCTGGTCCTTCATGTGGCGGATCGGACCGTAGCCATGCGGCTGCCACATCACGAGGAGGCGGCCGGGGAAGGCGTGCAGCGTTTCGAGCGTGGCGGCGATCTTGTCGGGGTTGTGCCCGAAATCGTCGATCACGGTCATGTCGCGGAACGTGCCCACGACTTCCAGCCGGCGACGGACGCCCTGGAAATTCATGAGCGCGCTGGTCGCATCCTTCAGCGAGACGCCACAGGCGCGGGCGGCGGCGATCGCTGCCAGCCCGTTGGAGAGGTTGTGCCGGCCCGGCGTCTGCAGGCAGACCCTCGCCCTGTCGCCCGTCTTGCGTTCGACGAGGACGCAGGACATGCCGTCAGGCGCCGACACGATCTCGGTAGCAAGATAATCGGCGGCAGGATGCCTCCAAGCGAGAAGGTCGAGACATTCTCGCCCTTGTGCGCCTCGTAGACCTTCGGCTTTCATCGTTGTCGAGGTTGATGACTGCCGACTGAGCGCGGGAGATGAAGGCGCCGAACAAGTCGCGCAGTTCATCCATCGATTTGTGGTCGAGCGCGATGTTGTTGAGGACAGCGACCGACGGATTGTAGAGCGCGATCGTGCCATCGCTCTCGTCCACCTCCGAAAGGAACGCGTCGCCTTCGCCGACCAGCGAGGAGGCGAACATGGCGTCGGCCGAGACAAAGTTCTTCATCACGGCGCCGTTCATGACGGTGGGGTCGCGGCGGGTCGCATAGAGGATCCAGCCGATCATGCCGGTGACCGTCGACTTTCCCGACGTGCCGCCGACCGCGACGCTCTGCCTTGCGGAATTGACCAGCCGGGCCAGCAACTCGGCCCGGCCGAGACGCTCGCATCCAAGTTCGTTCGCCCTGGCGACATCTGGCACGCTGTCCTCGATGGCGGCGGACGCCACGAGGATCTGGTCTGAGGAGGTGAGGCCGGAGCCGTCCTGCGGAAACAGGTCCACGCCGCGGGACTTCACGTACTCGAACTTGGCGCCGAGACGGCCTGCATCCAGCGAGCGGTCGGAGCCCGCCACCTGATACCCGCGACCGCGCAGGATCAGCGCAAGCGGCAGCATGCCGCTGCCGCCGACGCCGCAGAAGAAATAAGGACGCGCAGGCAGCGATGTGTCAGGATTGGCGGCGGAATCGGACATCGCGCCAATCTGGATACGGGGATGAGTGGGTCAAGCGAAAAGACATGCCGCATCGCCATCGTGGCGCCGGGGCGATCCATCGATTGCGCATTGGCTGACGATGCGCGCGCTGTTGTCGCGCGCACCTGCGGCGATGCAGTGCAGCTGGATTTCCATCCACAGTGTTTTCTGACCGACGGACACTTTGCCGGCGACGATGATGTGCGGCTCGCAGCGCTCGTCGAGGTCGCGAATGCGCCGGACTTTGATGCGGTCTGGTTCGCCCGGGGCGGCTATGGCGCGTGCCGTATCGCCGAGACTGCAATCGGGCGGATGGACGGAGCGGCGCGCAACAAGCGCTGGCTCGGGTATTCGGACATGGGGTTCCTTCTGGCGGGCCTTGATCGCGCGGAGATTGGGCGGATCGCTCACGGACCCATGCCCATCGACTTGTCGCGTGAGAGGGGTGAGCCGGCTTTTCTGCGCGCGCTTGAGTGGCTGAGAGGCGGGGACGCGGCTGAGCAAGGGTGCGCCGCGCCCGCGATCGCGCTCAACCTGACTGTGCTTGGCAACTTGCTGGGCACGGGTCTTGAGCCTGATTTTGCAGGTCGCGAGCTATGGATCGAGGATGTTGGCGAATACATGTATCGCATCGACCGCGCGCTCTTCCATGTGACCTCGAGCGCCGGGGTGAAGCGGTGCAGCGGCATACGGCTGGGCAGGTTCAGCGATGTTCCGGCGAACGATCCCGACTTCAATCGTACAGACGAGCAGGTGGTTCGCTATTGGTGCGAGCGGTCGGGCATCCCCTATCTGGGACGCGCCGATATCGGGCATGACGTCAACAACACTGTTGTGCCGTTCAGCTGACGATCAGCCGTACTCCCGGTGGAAGTCCCGGCCCATCGCACGGCGCGCCACGCCCCAGTGGAGCGCGCCGCGAAGAAAGTTGCCGGCGGCGCGGCTGGGAACGGGCAGGGTGCAGAGCGCGATAACGGAAAACAGCGCGGCCTTGGCGGTCGACATACCGACGATGGCGACGGGCGACTTCCCTTGGCGAGCAGCAGCTCGCAGTAGTTTCTGCCCGAACAGAGCGGCGATTGACCAGCCACCGCAGATTTGCGCGACCGGGTGGAACGTCTTCGTGAACCACCGCCTCGGGATTGTAGCCGAACCGCGCGCCGGCTGTTTCCATGTCACGGAAGAACATCGTGTCTTCACCGCCGACCTGGCCGAGGTCCTCGCGAAACCGCAGACCATGACGACGCACGAAGTCGGCATCGAAGAGGACATTGCAGGTATAGCCGTTCGCGGCGCCATCGCGTTGGCGGATGATGTTGGAGTGGAAATCACCCCTGACCATCCAACCCGGCGCGCCAGAGCCGTCATAGTTCGCGCGCGATACACCGAAGACGCATTCGACGTTGTCGCGCGAGCTCAGGAGGTTTTCCAGCCAGTCCGGCGGCGCGACTTCATCGTCGTCGATGAAGGCCACCCAGCGTGATTGTGCGCTATCCAGGCAGGAATTGCGGGCGATCGAGATGTTTCGTTTTGGGGCATGCACGTATTGGCCGTCGAGCCCTAGTTCGTTGAACCATTGGTCGATCTCGCCTCTACGGACGTCCTGTTCGTCGTTGTCGGCGACCACGACACGCATGGTGACGCCTGGGGGCAGCGCCTGCGCCGCCAGCGAGGCGAGGGTCTCGCGCAGCTGTGGCCGACGATAGGTGCAGATGCAGACCGTCAGCACCAGGTCGTCGCGGGGGGCGTCAGTCATGGGCTTTTCGCTGCTGTCGGCCAGTTCCACGACGCCAACACTCCGGGGTTTCGGCCTGCGGAGCAAGAAAGTCGCCAGAGGCGGGCAGTGTGTGCGGCATCCGGGGATTCGCGAAGCATTGAGCCGCAGCCCGATCTCGGCAAACATCGGGCCGGGCGGCGGGCTGGCTGCCTCGGCACCGGCGACCAGCGCAGGTGGAGATGGGGACGATGAGCAACGATATTCCTGAAGGCTACCAATTGCACGAGCGGCGCAGCCCCGTCACCGACCCCTGGCGTCCGATCTACGCCCACCGGGATGACGAGGCGTACCGGCTGGCGATCAGACTGGCGGAATCGCACTGCAACGCACGGGGCATGTTGCACGGCGGGGTGATCGCCTCACTGGCGGACAATGCGATGGGCCTCACGCTCGGCCTCGCCGTCGAGCGGGCGGGCGAGCCGGACCTTGAGCGCGGAAAAGCCAAGGGCATCGTCACGACGCATCTGGCGATCGATTACATCGGCATCGCCGAGATCGGGCAGTGGGTCGCGATCGAGCCTCGCGTTGTCCATCTCGGACGGAGTTCTGGCGTCACGGACGCGATCGTCACCGCCGATGGCAGGACGATCGCGCGCGCAAATGCGAGCTTTCGGATTCTCAGATAGTCAGATCGCTAGCAGGCGCCGAGATACTTGGCGCTGGTATTGCCCGTCATCGACATCGTGGCGCCCTGCATGGAGCCTTCAAGGTCCATCGTGCCGGTGCCAGGTCTCCAGACGCGTCAGTTCGAACGCCATCGAGCCGTTCATGGTGGCGCCTTGTTGCCGATGCAGACCATGTCGAACGACGAAATTGCGCTCACCGCTCTTCACGTTCGAGACTTCGCAACAGCCTGCGTAGAGCTCGTCCGGCGAGGCAGCGTCTTCCGGCGTCGCCACTGCGTCTGGAGTCGTAACAGTGCGCGGCGGGATGTTCATCGCCTGCCCGTTCATGTTCATCGACATGTTCATGGTGGTCGTGGTTTCCCAGTTTCCGGGCTTCACCTTGAGTTCCTGCGCCGAAGCCGCAGAAGCCAGACCAGCTGCGAGTGTTATGAGGATGATTGCCTTGCGCATATCGATTCGTCCCTGTCCTTGTGTCCCTGATCGATCAAATCAGGGGCGACCCTATGCATTGCCGGCGGCGTGTCTATCGCCGGAACTGCGGAATTCCGGATTTCTTGCAGCGCCTACTGCGCGACCCAGCCGCCATCGATGGACAGCGCAGCGCCATTCACCTGGTTGGCGGCATCGGAAATCAGGAACGTCACCAGCCCGGCAATATCCTCCACCTTGACGAATTCCTTGGTCGGCTGGGCGGCCAGCAGGACGTTGTTGATGACTTCCTCGCGGGAGATTCCGCGCGCCTTGGCGGTGTCGTCGATCTGTCCGTCGACCAGCGGGGTGTGGACGTATCCCGGGCAGATCGCATTCACGCGAATCCCGTGCTGCGCGCCTTCGAGCGCAGTGGTTTTCGTCAGTCCGAGAATGCCGTGTTTGGCGGCGACATAGGCGGACTTGAAGGGCGAGGCCACAAGCGCGTGGGCCGATGCGATATTGATGACGCGGCCCCAGCCATTCTTCTTCATCTGAGGGAAGGCGAGGCGGATGGTGTGAAAAGCGGCTGAAAGGTTGAGGGCGATGATCAGGTCCCATTTCGCAACGGGGAAGTCCTCGACCGGGGAGACGTGCTGCACGCCTGCGTTGTTGACGATGATGTCAGCGCCGCCGAACGCCTTGGCCGTCTCCTCGAACAAGCCCTCGATCGCGGCGACATCTGTGAGGTCGGCCCCTGAGTAGATGACGCCGACATCGTGCGCCTTTTCGAGTTGGGCGCGCTGCGTCTCGATCTGTTTCGCGTCGCCAAAGCCGTTCAGCACGATGTTGCAGCCGGCTGCCGCCAGCCCTTCAGCGACCCCCTTGCCGATGCCGCTGGTTGATCCGGTGACGATGGCTGTGCGTTTGCCCATTGCGGCCTCCTTGTCGCGTCCACATGGCAGTGACTGGCGCCGCGCCGCCCGTCAAGCAGACGATGTCGAACAGGCCTGCCGACGCGCTGATGCGCTCGCGGGGGAGCTAGGCGGGGCGCAGGAAATCCCGTTTTCCGATCACTACGCCGTTGTGCCTCAAGATTGCGTAGGCTGTGCTGGCGTGGAAATAAAGGTTGGGCAGCACGAAGTCGCGCAGGAAGGCGTCGGCCTTCATCGTGAGTTCGGCGCCGCCGCCGACGGGGAAGGTGATGTCGGCATTGGTGCGCTCGTCGATCGTTTCGCTCGACAGGCCCTGCACGAACTTGTTGGCCTCCTGGCAGCGCGTGATCAGCTGGGCGAATGTCGTTTCGGTGTCGGGGAAGCTGGGCAGTTGCACGCCCGCCAGTCGGGCGCCGCCGCGCGCGGGTTGGTCGCAGGCGATCTGGACCTGTCGCGACAGCGGGAACATGTCCGGGTAGAGACGGAAGTCGAGGAACACCGCTTCTGGCACGTCCAGGCTGGCGGCGTGGTCGGCGCCCTTCTGCAGGATACTGGCGAGGCACGCCAGCATGCGTTCAGACGAACCTTTGAGAAGACTGGCGTTCGACATCAGGATGGACCTTGTGACTACTGAGCGGGGCGCACCGGAGCCTGCAGATTGCAGACGCCGATACGACCTGCGGGAACGGTATAGAAATCGTCCTTCCGCCAGCGGCGGTGGTTGACCAGCTTGTCCCACGTCGCGCTGTCGGTCCGCAAGACTTCAAGTGGGGTGCGCTCTTCTTCTGGCACGTTGGCCGCCAGGGCCATGTTGGTGAAGCGGGCATACTCGTCGCGGGTGGCGTAGAAGCTCATGTCGGCGGTGCCGCGGGGGAGGGATGACAGGAGTTCGATGCCCTGAACGACGCGGCCGAGCACGGTGAGGTTGCGATCGAGGTGGCGCGGCGCATGGCCGATCACGGCATAGAGCTCTGTGCCACCGCCGGAATCGCGATCGGTTTCACGGCCAACCCCGACCACGCCATAGCAGTGCGTGAGCCAGGTCTCGTCTCCATCACGAGCGGCTGCGAAGCCGTCTGAAAAGCCGACTTCAGGCGCAAACGTGTCGGGGTCCGGTAGCGGGGTGAATGTGAGCGCATCGGATCGCGGCTGGGTGAATTCTGCCGGCAGCCGTTCTTCGCCGCGGATCGGGCGACGCGGACTGGAGGCCGCCTGCGCCCACTGGGCGACGAAATTGTCCTGCACGCGCGTGACGGCGCCGCCGAGGAAATAGCCTTCGCCGGAAAGCGACCGGACATTGGCGACGTGGCGTGGCGCGTAGCTCTCGGCCATTTCGATGATGACGCGGCCCTCTGGGAATTCGATGTAGAGGGTGTTGCGTGGATCCAGCGGACGCCAGTCCGAATCGGGCGAGTCAGCGAGGATCGCCCCGGTCGACATTGTCTCGCCAGACGGCGGCGGAGGGACCTGCGCCAACGCGGAGGGGAACAATGCTCCGCCCGCAGCAGACGTGTGCAGCCCCGCGAATGCAACGAGGGACAGGAACCAGCCAGCTTTCATCACAACCTCCCGTTCAGGAGGTCAGTTGAACCCTTTCCGGCCGAGTTGGGAAGTCTGTACTTTCGTCTCCGCTAGAGAACGTCGAGCATCTGGGCGACCAGCGGGTGGCGGACGACATCGGCCTGCTTGAGCCGAACGACCGATACGTCTTCCATCTTTTCCAGCCGCTCGGCGATCGGGGCGAGGCCGGACATTTCCGGAAGCAGATCGGATTGAGCCGGGTCGCCCGTGACGATCATCTTGGCGTTCCAGCCAAGCCGCGTCAGCAGCATCTTGAGCTGCACGTAGGTGCAGTTCTGCGCCTCATCGATCACGACGAAGGCGTTGTTGAGCGTGCGCCCGCGCATGAAGCCGACCGAGGCGATCTCGATCTGGCCATCCGCCAGCATCTGCTTGATCTGCTTTGGCGACATGCGGTCCTGCAGCGCGTCGTAGAGCGGGCGAAGGAAGGGGGCGAGCTTGTCTTCCATGTCGCCCGGCAGGAACCCGATGTTCTCGCCGGCGTCGACGGCCGGACGGCAGAGCACGATGCGTGCGATCTTGCCCGCGCGCAGGTAGTCGACGGCCTTGGCGATGGCGAGATACGTCTTGCCGGTGCCGGCCGGACCCAGCGCCGCGATCAGGTTCGACTTGTCGATGGCTTCGAGAAGTTTCGCCTGGCCTTCTGACTTGGGCTTCACGTTCTTGACGTAGGCCTGGTCGCGCGTGCCCTGCGCTGGCGGCGTCACCTGCGTGCGCCGCTGCTGCGCCTGCTGGCGCTTGCGCCGTTTCGGCGGTCTGGCGTCGTCCTCGATCGGGTCCCAGCCGCCCTCGATGACGCTCAGTTGGACGCCGGACTGCCGGTTGTCCGCGTGGAGGCCGTGGTCGACTCGTTGTTTCCGGGCCGCGGAACGTTTAGCCATGTCGTCACTCCGTTGCTGAGGGCACAAAAAAACCGCAGGCCAATTGGGCGCTGCGGCGGTCAACACTTGCGTATTGATTCGGATTTGCTGGCGGGGGCGGCGTTCGCCCGATCCAGTCAGGCGTTGGGTCTATCGGTATCAGGGGCGATTGCCGCAACCGTGATCCTCTCGATGACGGGCGCGAGAATCGCATCCCTGTATCGACTGTGGTCAGTAGACTAGCTGGGAATTAACGTTCGGATAATGACGCACTTGCGAAGGAGATGTGACGATGGCGCTTTTTGAGCTCGATGGCGAAAAACCGGGCGCCGACGGCGACTATTGGGTCGCTGACAATGCAATCGTGCTGGGCCGCGTGCGGCTGATGCAGAATGCGAGCGTCTGGTTCGGCGCGACGGTGCGCGGTGACAACGATCCGATCGTGATTGGCGAAAACTCCAACGTGCAGGACGGTTCGGTTCTGCACACCGATGTCGGCGTGCCGCTGACGATCGGGAAGAACGTCACGATCGGTCACATGGTGATGCTGCACGGCTGCACGATCGGCGACAACACTTTGATCGGCATCGGGTCGACGATCCTCAACAAAGCGAAGATCGGACGCAACTGCATCATCGGCGCGCACTCGCTGATTCCCGAAGGCAAGGAGATCCCCGACAACTCGCTGGTGATGGGCGCTCCGGGTAAGGTCGTGCGCGAGATCGGCGCCGATCAGGCAGCGGCGATCACCGCGTCGGCGCACCATTACGTGGAGAACTGGAAGCGGTATGCGGCGGGGCTTCGGCGCGTCGACTAGATATCCGGAGCGTCCCAGATATCGCGCAGGCCGATGTCGGCTTCGACGCCGATATTGTACCAGGCGAGCCGGTCACGCGTGGCGTTGACGACGACGAACTGGTCGTGGCCCTTGAGGAGCGAGGCCAGACGGTGCCGAATCTGATGGACCGTAAGCCGCGAACGAAGCACCCACATGTCTCCGGCGATCTTCGAGGACCGTCCGCATGACTTGAGCATGCGTTCGAAGCCTGCTGCGTCGGAGACCAGACGCCCGGCGATGAAGTAATTGCATACCGGCGGTTCCGTCTCGCCGGCTTCGAGCTTGGGTTCCCCGAACCGGCGCTTGCGTGGCGTCGAGAAATCCCAGCGCAGCTGCGGGTGCGCGTCGGCGCGGGTGAACTCGGTATCCGAACCGCAGCACAGCATCGTGTGCGCGCTGACCCGTCCCTCCTTGAGGAATTCAATCAGCCTGGACCGGGTGTAAGGGCCGTACTCCTGGTCATTGATCCGGACGCGCCACTTCACGCCTTCGAACGGCGGAGGGGGGGACGTATCGACTTCCTCCTCGACCCCGGCGGATGGCCCGGAGGATGGAGCGTCGATCGGATCCTTCAATTCAAGCGTGTCTGTCATCGAAACAGAATGTTCCGTTCGAGGTGAAATTAAGGTTAGGTCTATGACAAGCCCGGTTTGGGAAACGTAAACAGGAGCGCCCCATGAGTGACTACGAGTTCATCAAGACCGAGACTGACGGTCGACTCTTCATTGTGACCATCAACCGCCCGGACGTGATGAATTGTCTTCATCCGATGGCGAACCAGGAGATGGCGGCGGCTTTTGACGAATTCGCAGCGAATTCAGAGTTGTGGGTCGCGATCGTCACCGGCGCGGGCGACAAGGCGTTTTCGGCCGGAAACGACCTGAAATTTGCGGCCTCGGGGCAGAAGTCGCCCATGCCGAAGAGCGGTTTTGGCGGACTGACAGCGCGATATGACCTGTTCAAACCGGTGATCGCCGCCGTCAACGGCTTCGCCATGGGCGGCGGCTTCGAGATCGCGCTGGCCACGGACATCATCATCGCGGCAGAAGGGGCACGCTTCGCACTGCCGGAGCCACGCGTCGGCTTTGCTGCGCTCGCGACGGGATTGCATCGTCTGCCAAGACAGGTGCCGATGAAAAAGGCGATGGGCATGATGCTGACCGGTCGCCACGTTTACGCGCCTGAGGGCAAGGACATCGGGTTCGTCACCGACGTGGTTCCGGAACGGCAAGGCGTCTCCGACGAGGCGCCAGCTGAAATGGGCTGGGCAGATCCTCGAGTGCTCGCCGATGGCGATCCGCGCGACGAAGGAGGCGGCGATCAAGGGACTGGATACCGCCAACTTCCGCGACGCATTCGAAGCCGAGTACGACGGCATCAAGCGCCTGCTCGCCAGCGCCGACCACAAGGAGGGCCCGAAGGCCTTCGCCGAGAAGCGTCAGCCTGTCTGGAAGAACGAGTACTAAAGTCCAACCTGTATCAAGTTGACTGTTGGCAGGTCGCGCTAGCTGCGCGGCCTGCTTTCGTTCATCCGCCCTCGGAGCTAGGGTGGAAGCGGGGGGCTGCGGAACAACTTGGCGCACCATCCATTTAGAGGTGACAAGTTCGAGGACGCACGACCCGATGGCTCCCCCAACTCACCGCATCGCCAAAGGACTGGACAGCTTGCAAACGCAACCCGCGCCGCTGCGCGGGCGAGGGGGACCAGCGCTCAAGCCGGATGCATTTGCGCGCACAACAAACGGTCGCGCCGCATCGCAGCACGAAACCGACAAGCCGAACGAAAAGTCGGCGGCTGACCGCAATGCCATCAACGGCCAAGCGTCGGAGCAAACATCCGGCGTCGAGAACAAGGGCCGTGGTCCAGAGAAAGCGAAAGAACGGCGGGTGTCCGCCAATAGTGACGACAGCGACGCGGCTGCCACCAATGCCGCAGATGTCGATCTCTACGGCTTGCGGTCCATCTTCCGACCTGTACGCGACAATGGCGCGCTCCTGAGTGCGCTGAAGCCTGCCAACGCGAACAAGCCGCGCTCCTCGCGCGTAGAGATCGCGAGCGCCAGGGCGATCAACGCCCGCGCCAACGAAACCCTCCAGAGGCTGAAACGATTTGAGCGGCGCGCGCGCACGCGTGTCGTCAACAAGGTCGAGAGCGCGCGGGCAAGCATCGCGTCTGTATTCGCTGGACAGCGCGATGAAACTTACGATCTGGAAGCTGCGGCGCGCGGCCGGACGATCTCGAACCGTATCGAGCGGCTGTGCGAACTGGACCGTGACGAGGTCGACTGCGTTCGCACGTTCGCGATGTCCGAGCCGCGCATCCACCAGTCGGGAAGCGAGATTGTTGGTCAGCGCGAGCGCTCTCCGGATCCGATGTTCATCTCGTCGGGTTGGGCGCTGTCTTGGACCGTCTGGCGGGCGTCACAGATCATCGGCTTTCTGCCGCCCGGAGACCCGATCGGCCTTACGGGCATGGCAGAAATCCCCGGACGCGCCGTGACATCCATCGGCGCTTCTATTGGCGCAGGTCGAGTCGATCGATGCGCGCGGGTTGCTGGCGCAGGTCGAGCGCCTTGGAACCGATATCCGATGGAGGCTGCCGCGATCCAGCGCGCGGATGCTCAGGAGAAGGAATTCCTGATGAACCAGGTCGTGCGGCTCGGCTCGATGAATCCTACCGAGCGGTTGGAGGATCTGCTGCGCGAACTGAAGTGGCGACTGCGCCAGGTGCGTCTGGCCGACGACAAGCAATTTCAGTTGCCGCTGTCGGAGCGGGACTTCGCCGCCACGCTGAACCTGCATCGCGGGGAGCTGAGGTCGGCGATGAAAAAGCTGCGTCGCCAGCACGGCTTTCGCGTGCGTAGAAACGTGGCCCAGCTGGCGGAGCTCGGTGGTGAGACCGGTGGACAGGACGGGTTTTTCGGGCCGCCTTCGATCAGTCGCGCGCCCGGTCTTTCACCGTTGCCGCGCATTATCTCGAGCTGAACCGAGCGCGTCTAGCTTGGCGAGGGCGGCGTCGAATGTTTGCGGAAATCGACCGCGAAACCGCCGTCGAAAAATCGGACGCAGCGGCCAGCGCGGTCTCCGACGGACACATCGACGCCGAGCTGTGGGCGTGGGCCGTTCGTCCGCAGGGCGACGCCGAATAGCGACATGTCGATGACGGAGCAGGCGATCTTCATATTCGTGCCGAAGCTGACGATGACCTGACCGGAACCCGCTCGGCGCTCGGCGCTGCGCTCTTCCTCAAGCTGAAGTTGGTCGCGGTTGATGAGCCATGTCAGCTGATCGGCGATCTTCTCCCGTTTGCGGCGCGGCGCCTGGATCACGACGGCGAAGTGGTTTTCTTCGAGGCGCCGGATGACTGCGCCTTCGACGCGGCCGATTTCACGGATGTAGAGGACCAGGGTGTCGCCGACCTGCAGATCCTTGTCGGTGATCATGCGGATCCCGCCTGCGCATATGTCGATCGTCTGCGCCTCGAACTCCACGCCTTGTCCTGTGAGGCCGCGCGCGCCAATCGAGCATGCGACGCGGCGATGCAGCCGACGTTCGTGGTCGACCTGTTTGCGTCTGAGGATAGGGCGCTTAGGCGCGATCTCTTGTAGGCTCATCGTTCGCCTTCCAGCGAGACTGACGGGAGCCGCAAACCTGCGCCGCAATCCTTCACAATTGGTTGCGGGCGAACGCTATGGGTTGGAGACGACCAAGCGCAATTGCGGGCGTGGTTTCGGTTCCGTGTGGCGCTCGATTGAGTGGAGTTCGAGCGATCCGTGGGGGAGGCTGAGCGCGCGCGGCGCCCGCGTCACGATCTGGCAGAGGCCGAGAAAGCGCGCCTGTTTTGATGTCGAATTGCCGATGGGCGCGAGCGTGAACTCAAGCTCCACCGTTTCGTTGCCGATCGTGGTGGCGGAGGTTCGCAGCACGACGGGCGCGTGCGCATCAATAGCGTCCGCCGCCGCAGCCATGACTTCCACCCGGTTGTCGTTCCGCCAGAGCGACAGGAAGTCGTGTTCGATCAGGTCACGTCCGAACAGCCGCTCCATCCCGGTCCCGGCGTTGCGGAATTCAAGATCGGCGTCGCCCGAGCAGGACAGCACGAACAGATTGTCGATCAGCCCCGGGTATTCTGCAGCATGCGGTCCGGCGTCGATGTCTCCGCCCGGCGCAAGGCGCTTCCAGGCGTCGATCAGGGCTCGCGTGTAGGAGTGGGCGTTTGCAGCGTTCATGTCGTCGTCAATCGTCTCGGGCGCTAAATCAGTTGGTCGTGAGAAGTGCATCGCAACATGCGGGCCACGCACGTGCCGATCGCCGGCGACAGACCAAAAAGTTGGCTGAAAACGAGTGGGCGACAGCGCCGGGGCAAGGCGCCGCCGCCCGTACTCTACGCGCCCCCCGCCTGGGCGTACTCTACTTGCGGGCCGGGGCGAGTTCGGAGGGCCGCCCCGGAGTCTGGTGAGGGTGTCGAGGCAATTGCCTGCCAGACGCCCTCGAATACGTGCCCGGCGCGCCGTTCATAACGACTGCCGAAACCTCCTCCCGGTGAATGCAACTTCGTGGCCATCAGCGGGGGAGGGGACCGGGTTCGGGCGCGCCTTAACCAGCTGCGATGCGCATTCGTTGGGGCGCGCGCGGTTCGGCGCGACCCTAAAATCTGGACTACCGTCCTTGCGGAAGCGACGGCGCCGACAGTTGAGGCGGGTCGGCAAAACGGTTTTGGCTGATCTCGGCCTGCGCCGGCAGCGATAGCGCGAAGAGCAGACCGCCGGCCAGAATCAGGCCGGCAAAGACGCCCGCCGCGCCCGACGCCATGAGATTTGGCTGTTTTCTGAAACCCATCATCAGGCTCCCCTGCAGGTTGTTCTGAGGGTGGAGGCTGCAACCGCCATGCCAGTTTTCGCCGCAGTTTAGAGCTGAGCCGGCGGCCGAATCGTCATGCCGGACCGCGTCAAAACCCCCAAAAAATCGAGGTTAATCGCGCGCCGCTAGCAACATTTGACTTGCGTCCTGCGGCGCCCTGCCGCAGGCTGGGGCAAGTTGGGTCGAAAAGAACAGACATCAGGGAGGTGTGCGATGATCCTCGGGAATATCCTTCGTCAGAAGGGCAACGATGTGATCTCGGTCGCGGAAACGGCAACCTTGCAGGAAGCCGCCTTGAAGCTCGACGAGAAACGCGTGGGCGCGATGGTGATTCTCGGTGAAGCCGGCAGCGTGATCGGCGTCATATCCGAGCGCGATCTGGTGAGGGCGCTTGCGCGTAAGGGCGCTGACGCGCTTGGCCTGTCAGTAGCGGAATGCATGTCGAGGGCGGTTGTGACCGCGCGTCCGACCGACACGATCGAACATGCGATGAACGCAATGACCGATCGCCGAATCCGTCACCTGCCTGTGGTCGACGGGAACGAGCTCCTGGGCGTTGTATCGATCGGCGATCTGGTGAAGATGCGCATTGCTGAAGCGGACGCCGAGGTCGACGCGATCCGCTCATATATCCAGGTTTGACGGGCTTTTGCGCAGGCTGCCGGGTATCGTTTTCACAAAAATGATATCTGGCGCTTGCCCCCCGATAATCCTCGCGATATAAGGGAAGTTCCTGCTGACAGCCAGTCGAGGTTCGGTGGGCTCGACCATTGGGCCCTGAAGCTGTAGATACTTTCGGCCAAATTCAACGATCCACAGTGGATCTGAAATTGGTCAAAAAAGGTGGTTGACGGTCGGAAAGGCGCAGCATATATCCGCGCCTCTTCGCAGACGAGACGGCCCCACGGGGCTCCATCGGAAGCGGCGGCGGCCGCAGCTCAACGAGCTGTTGCCTGCAGATGTTTGACATTGTGAATGGAAGAGAAACGCGGGCGGCGGCCGGGCTTGCCGCATTCAGATTACGGTCTGGATGCAAAGACGACTCGGCGGTCTGCGTTTTTCAGGAAAGCCAGTTCAATGATGCCGGCTGATCTTCGGATCGGTCGGAGAATTATGAACGGGCTTCCCGTCAAAAAGAACGTAGATGCTTTGCAGCGACCTCACGAATTCACGTGAGGTTTCGTCGGGATCAACTCAAACCTGAGAGTTTGATTCTGGCTCAGAACGAACGCTGGCGGCAGGCTTAACACATGCAAGTCGAACGCCCCCTTCGGGGGGAGTGGCAGACGGGTGAGTAACGCGTGGGAACGTACCTTTCACTACGGAATAGCTCTTGGAAACGAGTGGTAATACCGTATACGCCCTCCGGGGGAAAGATTTATCGGTGAAAGATCGGCCCGCGTTAGATTAGCTAGTTGGTAGGGTAACGGCCTACCAAGGCGACGATCTATAGCTGGTCTGAGAGGATGATCAGCCACACTGGGACTGAGACACGGCCCAGACTCCTACGGGAGGCAGCAGTGGGGAATCTTGCACAATGGGCGAAAGCCTGATGCAGCCATGCCGCGTGAATGATGAAGGCCTTAGGGTTGTAAAATTCTTTCGCCAGGGATGATAATGACAGTACCTGGTAAAGAAGCCCCGGCTAACTTCGTGCCAGCAGCCGCGGTAATACGAAGGGGGCTAGCGTTGTTCGGAATTACTGGGCGTAAAGCGCACGTAGGCGGACTTTTAAGTCAGATGTGAAATCCCGGGGCTCAACCTCGGAACTGCATTTGAAACTGGAAGTCTAGAGACCAGGAGAGGTTAGCGGAATACCGAGTGTAGAGGTGAAATTCGTAGATATTCGGTGGAACACCAGTGGCGAAGGCGGCTAACTGGACTGGTACTGACGCTGAGGTGCGAAAGTGTGGGGAGCAAACAGGATTAGATACCCTGGTAGTCCACACCGTAAACGATGAGAGCTAGTTGTTGGCAGGCATGCCTGTCGGTGACGCAGCTAACGCATTAAGCTCTCCGCCTGGGGAGTACGGCCGCAAGGTTAAAACTCAAAGAAATTGACGGGGGCCCGCACAAGCGGTGGAGCATGTGGTTTAATTCGAAGCAACGCGCAGAACCTTACCTACCCTTGACATCCCGATCGCGGTTTCCAGAGATGGATCCCTTCAGTTAGGCTGGATCGGTGACAGGTGCTGCATGGCTGTCGTCAGCTCGTGTCGTGAGATGTTGGGTTAAGTCCCGCAACGAGCGCAACCCTCATCCTTAGTTGCCATCACGTTTGGGTGGGCACTCTAAGGAAACTGCCGGTGGTAAGCCGGAGGAAGGTGGGGATGACGTCAAGTCCTCATGGCCCTTACGGGTAGGGCTACACACGTGCTACAATGGCAGTGACAATGGGATAATCCCCAAAAACTGTCTCAGTTCGGATTGTCGTCTGCAACTCGACGGCATGAAGGTGGAATCGCTAGTAATCGTGGATCAGCATGCCACGGTGAATACGTTCCCGGGCCTTGTACACACCGCCCGTCACATCATGGGAATTGGTTCTACCCGAAGACGCTGTGCTAACTTCGGAGGCAGGCGGCCACGGTAGGATCAGTGACTGGGATGAAGTCGTAACAAGGTAGCCGTAGGGGAACCTGCGGCTGGATCACCTCCTTTCTAAGGATGCTCACGGATTGCTTTGCTCACGCGAGGCTCTGTGGCTCTATAGACAGTCCACATTGATGGACAAAAACTATGCGGCTGTCGCGCCGTCTCCGTTTCTCTTCCTTCGTTCGTTGTTCGGGCTTGCCTTTGGGTGGCCTGAATACTAAGCGAGCCCCGCGGGCGCTTTATCGCCTGTCTTCGACTTTGACCGCGACGGGCCTTGCCCTGACCTGGTCATGGGCCGGTAGCTCAGGTGGTTAGAGCGCACGCCTGATAAGCGTGAGGTCGGAAGTTCAACTCTTCCTCGGCCCACCATCGAAGCCTGCGGCAACGCAGGGCAGGGCATGCGACCTGGCGGGACGCCAGACTACGGGGCCATAGCTCAGTTGGGAGAGCGCCTGATTTGCATTCAGGAGGTCGTCGGTTCGACTCCGTCTGGCTCCACCATCGCCTGCCGGCGCATACACGAACGAAAGAAGTTTAGTCCGTTTTCCGGAGCCCTTGGGTTTCGGGATATTTGTCATCGTAAGGGAAAGATTGATCCGGCTGGTTTGCCGCTCAGGGCCTCGTGCTCTTGGTATTCCAGCTTCAGCCGAACAGTGCGGCCGCGGTAACGTGGTCAGCATCAAAGGGTCAGTCTGCAAGAAACCAACATGTCTGATCGAGATCCAGGTGTGTGGGACGCAAATGCGTTTTCCACTGCACATGGATTTCAAATAACGATCAAGCGTCAAAAGGGCATCCGGGGGATGTCTTGGCGGTAAGAGGCGATGAAAGACGTGGCACTCTGCGATAAGCACCGGGGAGGCGAGAGCATCCTTTGATCCGGTGATTTCTGAATGGGGAAACCCACCTCCGAGATGTTGGATAATTCGAGCGCTTTGGCGCTCGACGTGTCTAACATTTCAATAGTGAGGTATTTTAACCTGAATACATAGGGTTAAAAAGCGAACCCGGGGAATTGAAACATCTAAGTACCCGGAGGAAAGGACATCAATTGAGACTCCGTTAGTAGTGGCGAGCGAACGCGGACCAGGCCTGGTCTGAAACAAGGAGAAGTATCTGGGAAGGTACGCCATAGTGGGTGATAGCCCCGTATCCGTAACATGAAGACCTTTTAGAGTAGGGCGGGACACGTGAAATCCTGTCTGAACATGGGGGGACCACCCTCCAAGCCTAAGTACTCCTTACCGACCGATAGTGAACAAGTACCGTGAGGGAATGATGAAAAGAACCCCGATGAGGGGAGTGAAACAGATCCTGAAACCGGATGCCTACAAGCTGATGGAGCTCTTCGGAGTGACATCGTACCTTTTGTATAATGGGTCAGCGACTTAGTGTTGCGTGCAAGCTTAAGCCGTTAGGTGTAGGCACAGCGAAAGCGAGTCTGAATAGGGCGACCGAGTACGTAGCATTAGACCCGAAGGCAGATGATCTAGATATGGGCAGGCTGAAGGTGCGGTAACACGCACTGGAGGGCCGAACCGTTGAACGTTGAAAAGTTCTCGGATGACCTGTGTCTAGGGGTGAAAGGCCAATCAAATCTGCTGATAGCTGGTTCTCCGCGAAATCTATTTAGGTAGAGCGTCACGATTAGACTCTGGGGGGTAGAGCACTGAATGGGCTAGGGGTCCTCACCGGATTACCAAACCTTCTCAAACTCCGAATACCCAGAAGTTATGCGTGGCAGACACACGGCGGGTGCTAACGTCCGTCGTGAAAAGGGAAACAACCCAGACCGCCAATTAAGGCCCCCAAGTAATAGCTAAGTGCGAAACGATGTGGAGGTGCTGAGACAATCAGGAGGTTGGCTTAGAAGCAGCCATCCTTTAAAGAAAGCGTAACAGCTCACTGATCAAGCGCCTCTGCGCGGAAAATGTATCGGGACTAAAGTTATTCGCCGAAATTGCGGACTCGAAAGAGTGGTAGCGGAGCGTTCCGTAAGCCTGCGAAGGTGACCTGCGAGGGTTGCTGGAGGTATCGGAAGTGAGAATGCTGACATGAGTAGCGACAAACAGGGTGAGAGACCCTGTCGCCGAAAGACCAAGGGTTCCTGCGTAAAGCTAATCTGCGCAGGGTTAGCCGGCCCCTAAGGTAAGGCCGAAAGGCGTAGCCGATGGGAACCACGTTAATATTCGTGGGCCAAGGGATGAGTGACGGATTTCGAAAGTTGTAGCCCCTTATTGGATTGGGTCTGCAGCCTGGAAGTTCCTGGAAATAGCCTCCCATTAAGACCGTACCCGAAACCGACACAGGTGGTCAGGTAGAGCATACCAAGGCGCTTGAGAGAACTATGTTGAAGGAACTCGGCAAATTACCTCCGTAACTTCGGGAGAAGGAGGCCTCACATTGGGCAACCAGTGCTGAGGGGCACAAAACTGGGGGTTGCGACTGTTTATCAAAAACACAGGGCTCTGCGAAGCCGCAAGGCGACGTATAGGGTCTGACGCCTGCCCGGTGCCGGAAGGTTAAAAGGAGAGGTGAGAGCCTTGAATTGAAGCCCCGGTGAACGGCGGCCGTAACTATAACGGTCCTAAGGTAGCGAAATTCCTTGTCGGGTAAGTTCCGACCTGCACGAATGGCGTAACGACTTCCCCACTGTCTCCAACATAGACTCAGCGAAATTGAATTCCCCGTGAAGATGCGGGGTACCCGCGGTCAGACGGAAAGACCCCGTGAACCTTTACTACAGCTTCACAGTGGCATTAAAGAACTTATGTGTAGGATAGGTGGGAGGCTTTGAAGCTGTGTCGCCAGATGCAGTGGAGCCAACCTTGAAATACCACCCTTAATTTCTTTGATGTCTAACCGCGCCCCTGGATGGGGCCGGGACCCTGTGTGGCGGGTAGTTTGACTGGGGCGGTCGCCTCCTAAAGAGTAACGGAGGCGCGCGATGGTAGGCTCAGAGCGGTCGGACATCGCTCGTTGAGTGCAATGGCATAAGCCTGCCTGACTGTGAGATCGACAGATCGAACAGAGACGAAAGTCGGTCATAGTGATCCGGTGGTCCCGAGTGGAAGGGCCATCGCTCAACGGATAAAAGGTACTCCGGGGATAACAGGCTGATGATGCCCAAGAGTCCATATCGACGGCATCGTTTGGCACCTCGATGTCGGCTCATCACATCCTGGGGCTGGAGCAGGTCCCAAGGGTTCGGCTGTTCGCCGATTAAAGTGGTACGTGAGCTGGGTTCAGAACGTCGCGAGACAGTTTGGTCCCTATCTGCCGTGGGTGTTGGATACTTGAGAGGATTTGTCCCTAGTACGAGAGGACCGGGATGAACACACCTCTGGTGGACCTGTTGTGGCGCCAGCCGCATTGCAGGGTAGCTATGTGTGGACTAGATAACCGCTGAAAGCATCTAAGCGGGAAACTAACCTCAAAACCAGGTATCCCTGAGAGCCGTGCAAGACCAGCACGTCGATAGGCCGGGTGTGGAAGCGCTGCGAGGCGTGGAGCTAACCGGTACTAATTGCTCGATAGGCTTGATTGTTGAAATTCATGTGTAGTTGAAAGCGCATTTGCTTGCTGCACAGTCTCGATAAAGAACATGTTGGTTGCATTACCCCTGACTGGTTTCCGCCGACCCGGTGGCTATGGCAGGGGGTCCCCACCCGATCCCATTCCGAACTCGGTCGTTAAGCCCCCTTGCGCCGATGGGCGTGGGAGAGTAGGTCGCTGCCGGGTCCGCAGAGCC